>NZ_CM160043.1:1382500-4027500 GCF_056711585.1 Paenibacillus sp. SJS-P3
CCTCTATATGGGTGATGGCGTGCCTTTTGTAGAATGAACCGGCGAGTTACGTTCACGTGCAAGGTTAAGTCGGGAAGACGGAGCCGCAGCGAAAGCGAGTCTGAATAGGGCGCCATAGTACGTGGGTGTAGACCCGAAACCGTGTGATCTACCCCTGTCCAGGGTGAAGGTGCGGTAACACGCACTGGAGGCCCGAACCCACGAATGTTGAAAAATTCGGGGATGAGGTGGGGGTAGCGGAGAAATTCCAATCGAACTCGGAAATAGCTGGTTCTCCCCGAAATAGCTTTAGGGCTAGCCTCGGTGTTGAGCATGCTGGAGGTAGAGCACTGATTGGGTGCGGGGCCCGCCAAGGGTTACCAAGTCCAGTCAAACTCCGAATGCCAGTCATGTATAACCGGGAGTCAGACGGTGAGTGCTAAGATCCATCGTCAAGAGGGAAACAGCCCAGATCATCAGCTAAGGTCCCCAAGTGTGTGTTAAGTGGGAAAGGATGTGGAGTTGCCCAGACAACCAGGATGTTGGCTTAGAAGCAGCCACCATTTAAAGAGTGCGTAATAGCTCACTGGTCGAGTGACTCTGCGCCGAAAATGTAACGGGGCTAAACACACCACCGAAGCTATGGCATGTACCATTTGGTACTTGGGTAGGGGAGCGTTGTGTATAGGTTGAAGTCAGACCGTAAGGACTGGTGGACAGTACACAAGTGAGAATGCCGGTATGAGTAACGAAAAGATCAGTGAGAATCTGATCCGCCGTAAGCCTAAGGGTTCCTGAGGAAGGTTCGTCCGCTCAGGGTAAGTCGGGACCTAAGGCGAGGCCGAAAGGCGTAGTCGAAGGACAACAGGTTGATATTCCTGTACCACCGCAAGCCGTTACGAGCAATGGAGTGACGCAGAAGGGTAGTGACGCGGACCGATGGATGTGTCCGTCCAAGCAGTGAGGCTGGTTTGTTGGCAAATCCGCAAACCGTAAGGCTGGGCTGTGATGGGGAGGGAAACTTTAGTACCGAAGGTCATGATCTCCAGCTGCCAAGAAAAGCTTCTAGCCAGGCGAAGGTGCCCGTACCGCAAACCGACACAGGTAGGCGAGCAGAGCATGCTAAGGCGCGCGGAGTAACTCTCGTTAAGGAACTCGGCAACATGACCCCGTAACTTCGGGAGAAGGGGTGCCTCGGTAGGGTGAATAGCCCGAGGGGGCCGCAGTGAAAAGGCCCAAGCGACTGTTTAGCAAAAACACAGGTCTGTGCGAAGCCGTAAGGCGAAGTATACGGGCTGACGCCTGCCCGGTGCTGGAAGGTTAAGGGGAGCGGTTAGGGGCAACCCGAAGCTGTGAACCGAAGCCCCAGTAAACGGCGGCCGTAACTATAACGGTCCTAAGGTAGCGAAATTCCTTGTCAGGTAAATTCTGACCCGCACGAATGGCGTAACGACTTGGGCGCTGTCTCAACGAGAGATCCGGTGAAATTTTAATACCTGTGAAGATGCAGGTTACCCGCGACAAGACGGAAAGACCCCATGGAGCTTTACTGCAGCTTGATATTGGACTTTGGTACGATCTGTACAGGATAGGTGGGAGCCTTAGAAGCCGGAGCGCCAGCTTCGGTGGAGGCACCGTTGGGATACCACCCTGATCGTATCGGAGTTCTAACCTGGTACCGTGAAGCCGGTACAGGGACCGTGTCAGGCGGGCAGTTTGACTGGGGCGGTCGCCTCCTAAAATGTAACGGAGGCGCCCAAAGGTTCCCTCAGAATGGTTGGAAATCATTCGCAGCGTGCAAAGGCATAAGGGAGCTTGACTGCGAGACCTACAAGTCGAGCAGGGACGAAAGTCGGGCTTAGTGATCCGGTGGTACCGAATGGAAGGGCCATCGCTCAACGGATAAAAGCTACCCTGGGGATAACAGGCTTATCTCCCCCAAGAGTCCACATCGACGGGGAGGTTTGGCACCTCGATGTCGGCTCATCGCATCCTGGGGCTGAAGTAGGTCCCAAGGGTTGGGCTGTTCGCCCATTAAAGCGGTACGCGAGCTGGGTTCAGAACGTCGTGAGACAGTTCGGTCCCTATCTGTCGTGGGCGCAGGAAATTTGAGAGGAGCTGTCCTTAGTACGAGAGGACCGGGATGGACGTACCGCTGGTGTACCAGTTGTTCCGCCAGGAGCACCGCTGGGTAGCTACGTACGGACGGGATAAGCGCTGAAAGCATCTAAGCGCGAAGCCCCCCTCAAGATGAGATTTCCCAGTATGTAAGACCCCTGGTAGACGACCAGGTTGATAGGTTCGGGGTGGAAGCGCAGCAATGCGTGCAGCTGACGAATACTAATCGGTCGAGGGCTTATCCTATGGATCAAGCATCACGGGAGATCATCGCAAGACGATGAACGTGAGCGAGACATGGCGAGAATGAATCGGAATACGATTCACTAGCCATGTAAGAAAAGCAAATGGACTCAGCATCCATATTCGTTCGATCCAGTTTTCAAGGCGCAAGCTTTGAATGCAAACCGCATATTCCCTGATAGCTCAGTTGGTAGAGCACTCGACTGTTAATCGAGTTGTCACAGGTTCGAGTCCTGTTCGGGGAGCCATCTGGAGAGCTGTCCGAGTGGTCGAAGGAGCACGATTGGAAATCGTGTATACGTTAATCGCGTATCGAGGGTTCGAATCCCTCGCTCTCCGCCAGATATGGCCCGTTGGTCAAGGGGTTAAGACACCTCCCTTTCACGGAGGTAACAGGGGTTCGAATCCCCTACGGGTCACCACTTTCTTATCTGGCTTGATTACATAGCCTTGATAAGTTATAGTAAATAACATGTTGTTCTTCATATGGAAGCTTAGCTCAGCTGGGAGAGCATCTGCCTTACAAGCAGAGGGTCGGGGGTTCGATCCCCTCAGCTTCCACCATTGAACTACCGCGGGGTGGAGCAGTCCGGTAGCTCGTCGGGCTCATAACCCGAAGGTCACAGGTTCAAATCCTGTCCCCGCAACCAATATGGAGCTGTGGTGTAGAGGCCTAACATGCCTGCCTGTCACGCAGGAGACCGCGGGTTCGAATCCCGTCAGCTCCGCCATTTTTTTCAATAAGCATTCAGGCTCGGTAGCTCAGTTGGTAGAGCAAAGGACTGAAAATCCTTGTGTCGGCGGTTCGATTCCGTCCCGAGCCACCATGTTTTTTGATAATTGAATATGCCGCTGTAGCTCAACTGGTAGAGCAACTGACTTGTAATCAGTAGGTTGGGGGTTCAAGTCCTCTCGGCGGCACCATTTTTTTGGAGGATTAGCGAAGTGGCCAAACGCAGCAGACTGTAAATCTGTTCTCTGACGAGTTCGGTGGTTCGAATCCATCATCCTCCACCAGTTTTTAGGGGCATAGTTTAAAGGTAGAACAGCGGTCTCCAAAACCGTTAGTGTGGGTTCAATTCCTGCTGCCCCTGCCAGTATGGCGATCGTGGCGAAGTGGTTAACGCACCGGATTGTGGTTCCGGCATTCGGGGGTTCAATTCCCCTCGATCGCCCCATGTTTTATTGGGGATTAGCCAAGCGGTAAGGCAACGGACTTTGACTCCGTCATTCTCAGGTTCGATCCCTGAATCCCCAGCCATTTATTTGCGGAAGTGGCTCAGCGGTAGAGCATCGCCTTGCCAAGGCGAGGGTCGCGGGTTCGATTCCCGTCTTCCGCTCCATTGTTTTATGGCGCCATAGCCAAGTGGTAAGGCAGAGCTCTGCAAAAGCTCTACCCCCAGTTCGAGTCTGGGTGGCGCCTCCATCTTATCTAACGTGTGCCCTTAGCTCAGCTGGATAGAGCATTTGACTACGAATCAAAAGGTCAGGAGTTCGAATCTCTTAGGGCACGCCATTATCTATCCATTTAAATGAAGTTTGATTCCTCTGCCTCTTGAAATAATAGAGTGAATAGGAAATTTTATATGTGCTGGTGTGGCGGAATGGCAGACGCGGCGGACTCAAAATCCGCTTCCGGAGACGGAGTGGGGGTTCGAGTCCCTTCACCAGCATTCAAAAAGGCTTGTAGAATCGCTTATGCGGTTCTACAAGCCTTTTTCTTTTGCATCCACTAAAAAAATTAAAGTTTGGAAATCAGCCAAAGCTTGAGATCTTCCCGTATATCATTCCGATTCGATTCTTGAATAGCCTCATGACGGACATCTGGGTAAAGCTTCATCGTGACGTCGCTCATCCCGGCATCCAAAAAAGCTTGAAACGTACGTTCAACGCCTTTGCCATATTGGCCGACCGGATCATCGGTGCCGGAAAAGAAATATACGGGCATCGTTTTGTTCATTTTAGCTAGATGATTCCGATCCTGAATGTAAGGGATTCCGGTTGCAATCAAGCTGCTGAAAAAACCGACAGAAGGGATGAATCCGCAATTCGGATCCGCAATATAACGGTCCACATTGCCTTCATCTACCGTAAGCCAGTCGTAACGGGTTCGATTAGGCTTGAATTTCTTGTTGTAGGAACCGAAAATGATTTTGTTCAACAACTCGGAGCGGGCATGTTCACCTCTCAGCATCATCTCAAGCCGAATCAAGGTTTGGCCTGCGACCAATGCAAGGGCAGGATTCCAGGCTGTCCCGCTCAAAATGCAAGCCTGCCATAAGTCCGGAGCATCGATCAGGCAGGTTCTCGCCAGAAAGGATCCCATGCTGTGCCCGAATAATAGGAGTGGCAAATTTGGAAACCGATCCTTCGCATGAAGCGCTATTCGCTGAAGGTCCATGGAAGCCTCCTGCCATCCTCCTGATGCTGGCATATGGCCTAAACCGCCTACTCCTGCAGATAGACCATGTCCGATGTGGTCATGGCCGATAAGGATATATCCGTCCTGGGCCATCTCCCTTGCAAAGGAGTCATACCTTGCGACGTGTTCGGCCATGCCATGGCTTAATTGAATGATGGCTCTAGCTGTTCCGGAAGGACGCCATTCCATCACATGAAGCCGTTTGGATTTTGTTGCGGTATCCATGAAATAGGAAGCATGGTCGACGGTGGATTCCATAGCTGCACCCCTTACGTAGATATAGCCCTTCTTCTTTACTAGTATAAACCTGTATCCATTAAATATGGACCTCTGATTTCAACGTTTCAGGCTTGTCATAAGTAGGTCGCAGCCCTTCCCAATTCCAGGACGGAGACTCTCCCCGACCTCAGTCCAGGTATAGAAACGTTCGCAAGTCCGTTTTGAACTTTGCTGGGATGGCCTAAAATAAGGACATAAGCAAGAGAGCATATATGCGAATCGAAAGGCGGTGGCAATCAGAGATGAAACGCAATTCAACGGTAGGCATCATTTTGGTTGTGGCAGGCGCATTGCTGGCCATGAAATTTCTCGGATTGGGTCATTTGATCAGTTGGGCCGTATCCTTGATCTTCCCTCTTATTGTTCTGGGACTTGGAGTCATCGGCTGGAGGAACGGCAACCGGATCGTAGGCGGAGTTCTTCTCTTCGTAGGAGCCATTTGGCTGCTTGGAAAATTAACGCCTCTGATCATGCTGCTGTTCGCAGTCGGACTGATTGTATGGGGAGTCTCCCTCTTTAAAGGAAAAAGGATTCATTAACGAAAAGAAAGAGAGCAACCGTTAGAGGAGGACAAATATGAGTATTATCCGCAGAGTCAGAGACATAACGATCGCAACACTGAACGAGCACCTAGAGAAAGCAGAAGATCCGGTACGGCTGATCGATCAGTTCCTGTGGTCGACACGGGAAGAGATCATTCAATCGGAGCGTCTGTACCAGCAGTATTCTTCCCATAACCAGCAATTGAAAATGCAATGGCTCACCGCTGAGCAGCAGAAGGAAAAGCGGGAGCAGCAAGCCGTCACCGCGCTTAAAGCCGGCGAAGAGCAGTTGGCCCGCATAGCCCTTCATGAGAAAGCATCTGCAGAGGAACGCGCCAAGCAGTATCGCGATCTGTACGAGCAAGGCCGCCAGAGCGTGGAAGACCTGGAAAGAAATCTTCAGGAGATGAGAAGCGAGTACCAGATCGTGTATGACAAGCGAGAGTACTATGCGGCTCGCATGGAATCTCTGAAGCTGCAGCAGCGAATGAACGCCCGTTACACAGGAGCCGTTTCCGGCCAGCCCGGCGGCAAGCCGGATGGCATGTTCCGCAGGCTCGACGATCGGATCACGGATATGGAGCACGAAGCGCGCAGCCTCAGGGATCTTCGCAGCGAAGGTACCGTAGGCCATGCCGGCAACTCTTCCTATCAAACGGCAGTAGAAATGGAATTGGAACAGCTGAAGAGAAAGCTGGGACAAGGAGGAACCTAACATCATGAAGCAATTATTTCGCTCCAGACGAAAAAAAGTTCTGTTCGGATTATGCGGCGGGCTGTCGGATTACTTCAATGTGGATGCCAATCTGCTTCGTATCCTGACAATCATCCTTGCCGTCTGCACAAGCGGCGCAGCCATTGCCATCTATATCCTGGCGGCGCTGGTAATTCCGAAGGAGCATGACTATAACCAGTTTCCTCCAGGAAACTTCGGGTCTTATCAGGATGGACGGAGCGGCGACTTCTATGGAGGACACAACGATCAAGGCCGCAGCCGCACAGGATTCGGCCAAGGCGCAGGAGGCGGCCAGCATGGCGGCCCTTACCGCAACCCTCCGCAATACCAGGAAGGTCCGACAACGGCAGGATGGCAGTCCGACAGCAACCGCCAGGCAGACTTGGACAAGATGATGGATGACCTGGAGAAGAAAGCTCTGCGCAACGAGCTGGAAGAACTGAAAGCCAAACTTTCGAAGTATGAGAAGGGAGAATAACAACATGGGTATTTTCAAACGCCTGAAAGATATTACAAAAGCTTCGATGCACGAGGCACTGGATAAAATGGAAGATCCGGTCGTTATGCTGAACCAATACCTCCGCGACATGGAGCAGGAAATCCACCAGGCCGAGGTTACGGTAGCGAAGCAAATGGCCAACGAGCGCCGCATGCAGCAGCGCTTCGACGAAGCGGCAAGAAGCGTCTCGGATCGTGACAGCAAAGCAGAAACGGCTCTTCGTTCCGGCCAAGAGGATCTCGCCCGCAAGCTTCTGGAAGAAAAGCTGTATTTCGAGGAGAAAGTGCAAGAATACAGCCAGCTTACTCTGGAAGCGAAGAGCCAAGCCGACGAGCTGAAGCAGCAGCTGTACGGCATGAAAGACGAGTACTACCAGCTTCGCAACAAACGCAACGAGCTGGCCGCTCGTGCCCAAATGGCAAAGGCGAAAAAGCAGATGTCGCAGGCATCGGCCAATGTCGGCTCCATCGATACCGGCACTGCATCCCGCGGATTCGGCCGCATGGAAGAAAAGATCATGCAGATGGAGGCCGAAGCCGATGTTCTCCGCAGACCTTACGGAAGCGGCTATAAAGCGGAGGGAGCTGCCTCCATCCGTCCAGAGAACCAGCTGAAGGTAGAAGAACAGCTGCAGCAGCTCAAAAACAAGCTGAATCCTCCTCAGGCAAGTGCTGCACAAGAAGACGCAGCGAATTAAGCTTTGCTATCGCAAGCCTCGGACACGGCGGCGCAGCCGCCTGGTTCCGAGGCTTGTTTGCTTGCAGCGGATGAATGCTTGAACCGTTGACGCCGGACAGGTAAAGTAGAGAGAGAAAGAAGGGGGAGTATCGTTGTGGCTGCCAAAAAGCCTCCAGGAAAGGGTCAGGGACCTACAAAGAAAAACGTTCTTGAAACGGTACTGTGGCTGCTTATCATCCTTGGATTGCTGCTCATCGTGCTGCAAGGAACCGGATATGTCGAATTCTTTGCCATACAAGGAAAAGGGGCGTTATACGGGCTGGCGGTAATTGCGGCGGCGCTCGCCGGTGCTGTGCTGAACAGCTATCTCCAGACGTCCAAGCTTAGAGAAGCTCTCCGCAAGCTGAACCAGCAGCAGAGCAGGCGCAAATCGATTACCATTCCCCATTCTCCCGAGGGAGAGGGATCCCGTCCGGAAGAAACCGAGGAGCAGGAAGAGTGGCGGGAGCAGGTCAAGTTCACCGCTGTCATCGAAGAGCGGCAGCGTTTGGCTCGCGAGCTGCATGACGCCGTAAGCCAGCAGCTGTTCGCCATTTCTATGACCGCAACAGCGGTAAGCCGGACGATCGAGAAGGATTGGGAGCGTGCACGCAGGCAGGTGCAGCTGATAGAGGAAATGGCGGCCGTGGCCCAATCCGAAATGAGAGCGCTTCTGCTTCATTTGCGTCCTGTTCATTTGGATGGCAAAAACTTGGCCCAGGCGCTTGAACGGCTGGTCGGGGAGCTGAAAGCAAAGGTCCCGATGGACATTACGGTTGATGTTGATCCGACCGTTCTGTTCCGCCCCAGTGCCGAGGATCATTTGTTCCGGATTGCCCAAGAGGCGTTGTCCAACGCTCTGCGCCATGCCAAAGCCAGCAAGATGGTCATGAGGCTGGAGCGGGATGGAGCCAAAGCCAAGCTGAGCTTTGCCGATAATGGCGTCGGCTTCGATCTGGAAGAAAAGAAACAGGCCTCCTACGGCTTGCTGACGATGGAAGAGCGGATTCATGAGCTTGGCGGCAACATACAAATTCATACGGCTCCGGGCGAAGGAACGGCCATTGAAATGTGGCTTCCCCTGGAAGACGGAAAGGGCGGATTCTAACCATGAGCATGCCGGAACGAATGGAGCGGGACAGCGGAATGGCAAGGCCGATCAAGGTGCTGCTTGTAGACGACCATGAGATGGTTCGGATCGGTCTTGCAGCGGTGCTCGATACGGAAGAGGGCATCGAGGTTGTGGGAGAGGCCGGCAACGGAACCGAAGGAATCAGGTTGGCTACCGCTTACACCCCGGATGTCGTGCTGATGGATCTGGTCATGGAAGAGATGGACGGAGTCGAAACGACCCGGAGGCTGATGGAGATCATGCCGGATTGCAAGGTCATCGTGCTTACGAGCTATCTCGACGACAGCAAGATGTACCCGGTCATTGAAGCAGGAGCGTTCAGCTACCTGCTCAAAACTTCACGGGCAAGCGAAATAGCCGAAGCGATTCGGGCTGCGGCAAGAGGACAATCCGTGCTGGAATCCCAGGTGGCAGCCAAAATGATGAGCAGGCTCCGTCAACCCAAGCAGCCAGTCCAGAAACCGCCTCATGAAGATCTTACCGAGCGGGAAATGGATGTGCTCATGCTGGTCGCGCAGGGCTTGTCCAATCAGGATATCGCCGACAAGCTGTTCATCAGCATCAAGACCGTCAAATTCCATGTGACCAACGTGCTCAACAAGCTCGGCGTAGAGGATCGCACGCAGGCGGCTATATATGCGCACAAACATGATCTGGCCGTGGACTAAGAATTCAGCACGAGGCGCTTAAGAGGCCTAAGCTAAGAAGCTGAATGACGAGACCGGACGATGCGTCATCCCATCGAGAACCCCGTCCTCGTTATAGGTTCCCGCCGAAGGCAGATTGGAATGATCGATAAGGGATGCTGCAGGCTGTGCTTCGAATGAGGCGAGCAGCTGATCGGCGTATGGAAGCAGTCCTTCCGACGAGAACAAGGCTCGAAGCACAGCATCGGGGCGGTTCTCAAGCTGCTGGTTGAGGGCGATGGGATTGACTCTCCATTCCCCTTGCCTGTTCATGTCCAATCCGGCATGACGAGCGGCAGGATGGGATCGCATGGAGCGCAGGTCGGTCTCAATGGAAGGATTGAGGCCAGGTCTGCAGCGGAAATAAAGCAGCTCCAGATCGTTCCATCGTTCCGCAAGCTCGTATACCGTCTCAGCGAGTCCCGAGAGATCAATTCCTGCCGCTCCGTCGCTCAGCAGCTGCAGGCGCCGGCGGCGCATGTTCTGGATGAGCGGACGCAGTCGGCTCGCAGCCTGGAGCCAGGATGCAGTCAGGCGAAAGTCAGAGACGAACCGGGTTGTCATGCCATCCATGCGATGGTCGGACAAGCCTGCATCTTCCCGCTCTCGAGCGACAGGGGCAACGGGGACTGTCGGCGTTACTTTTTCCACATGGAAGATGCGGTTCATTCGACGCAAAGGACCTATCATCAGGAAGCCTCCCTCAGGCTGGAATTGGAATTCATTACCCCTATAAGCTCCATAGAGAAACAGCCTGCCGAAGCTTCCTGTCCCGGAAACGTCAGCGGGCTGTTCGACTATCGCCGGTTTGTCAGATCAGCAGCAGGAATGCGAGGAGTGCGAGGTCGACGCCGACTGCAGCGCCGTATCCGTATCCGTATCCGTATCCGTACGGACCTCGGCCGCCATAGGGACCAGGGCCGTATGGATAAGCCTGAGTATGGACTTCCTGCTCCAGAACTTGCTCCTTCTCGGGTTTGGAAGCTTTGGATTTTTTTGCTTTGCCTTTTGCAGGCTTCCCTAAAATCCCGATTCCTTGCTGCTGGCGCTTATGAAGCTCTTCGCCGCCGTTCAGATAGACCCGCCCGCCATGGCAAGCGGTGAGAATACCCATATGGCGGGTGCCGTCCTTGAGAATGGCGCATACCGGCATTCCGCAGAAACGCTTGACATGTTCTTCGTGCAAGGGCCGAATAGGTTCCATTTTCCGTTGCTCATCCTTTCTGGTTTTCCTTGATAGATGGAATGATGCATTATATTCAACTGATGGCTGATGCGTACGATCAAATACCCCGTTAACGGACAATAAGAATGGAGGGGCTATGATGAGCAATATGCGAGCCAAACAAGGCGCAGGCGTTATGCTGGCCTTTCTTGCGCTAGCCGTTCTCGCTACGATCTATACAGCCGGCGGCAAAGGTTCGATCGGCTGGAGCGTGACGGCACCGAAAGAGCCGGACGTTCAGATGTCCTCCGCAACCGGCGAGGATATGGAGAAGCTGTGGAATTGGGCAGACGCCGAGCTGGGAGGCGGATCCAGAGCGGCCTCCTGGCATTTGCGCTGGAGCGTGGAGGGGATGACGGCGGATCAGGCGGCCAAGACGGCGGAAGTACTCGGCATGACGGCTGACGCGAAAGACTTTGCCGGCGGGAAGGATGAAAACAAAACCAGCGGGGGCATCCTATGGGAAGCGGCGCGTTCATCGGCGGACGGCACGCTTAAATTGCAGCTGCTCGGCACGGATCCTGAGAACAGGGAAGCGGCGAGGCCAGCCGTCATGACCTACCACGCTCCGCCTGCAGCCGAGCTTCAAGCTATCTTGAATGAAATGATCGAGGTTAATGCGGCACTGACCGCGACCGGCACGGGCTCCGAGCCGATGATGAGCATCAAGCTGTACGGCAGGGCTATCCGGATCGGCGCCGCTGGCCGCATTGCGCAAAAGGCGGCAGGAGTCGCTCTGGATGAATATAAGGATTCCAGAACGATTGTCCGGACGTACAGCTCGACTGCATTGGCAGGAGCCATGCGGCTTGGAGAAGGCAAGGAAGGGAGCCCGTCAGCCGGCATCCAGCTGGCGGAGCATAGCGGAGGCGATGCGGGCTTCCCTGCAGAGATCACGGCCGGCATTCCGCTCATCACGGGAGACCTTTCGGAGAGCGGGACAGAGGGTACGTGAAGGCCCCATGAAGATTGGCCGCCATGAATGGCGATTCCCGCATCGTTATGATACACTACATACCATATCAAGCTGATGCATCCAAAAATTTATGACGAAAGAATGAGGGAACATGAACTACTCTAGCAAACAGGAATCATCGGCTGCTGAAGGCGCGGTCTATTATCTGTTCGGAGCCACGGGCGATCTGGCGCGGAGGAAGCTGTTCCCGGCGCTGTTCTCCTTATATAAAGAAGGCAAGCTGGCAGAGAATTTCGCAGTTGTCGGACTCGCCCGCCGTGCGCGGGACAATGAGCAGTTCCGCCAGGACGTATACGAGTCCATCATGGAATTTTGCCGGTACAAGCCGACCGATGCGGAGGTATGGCAGAAATTCGCCGACCACTTCGTCTACAAGCCGCTCGATATCCATAACGTCGACGGCTTCCGGGAGCTGAATCAGCTCTCCTCGGAGCTGGACGAGAAATTCGGCATCGAAGGCAACCGGCTGTTCTATCTTGCTCTCGCTCCGGAGCTTTTCGGTCCGGTGTCGTTCAATCTTCGCGACGGAGGCCTTCTGGAATCCAAGGGATGGCATAAGCTCGTCATCGAGAAGCCTTTCGGCTATGATCTGGAATCGGCCCGCGAGCTGAACGGACAGATCAGCCAAGTGTTCAAGGAAGAAGAGGTCTACCGGATCGACCACTACCTCGGCAAGGAAATGGTCCAGAACATTCAGGTCCTGCGTTTTGCCAACCAGCTGTTCGAACCTCTCTGGAACAAGGATCATATCGCCAATGTCCAGATTACGCTGTCCGAAACGGTCGGCGTAGAGGAGCGGGGCGGCTATTACGACAATTCCGGCGCGCTTCGGGACATGGGGCAGAACCATATTCTGCAGATGATCACGATGATTGCCATGGAACCTCCGGGACGGCTGCATCCGGAAAGTCTCCGCGACGAGAAGGTCAAGGTTCTGCGCTCCCTCCGCCAGTACGCGTCAAGCGAGGAAGTCCGCGATAATGTCGTGCGGGCGCAGTACTCCTCCGGCCAGTCCAAAGGCAAGGAGCTTCCGGGCTATCGCCAGGAAGACAGCGTGAATCCGGAATCCAAGACGGAGACTTATTTTGCCGCCAAAGTGCTTGTGGACAACTTCCGCTGGGCGGGGGTTCCGTTCTTCATCCGCACGGGCAAGCGGCTGCCGGTCAAAACGACCGAGATCGTCATCGAGTTCAAAAACGTTCCAGACAACGTCCTGTTCGCCAAGCGGCATAAGCTGGGTCCGAACCTGCTCGTCATCCGCGTCAATCCGATGGAAGGCATCTACCTGAAGATCAACGCCAAGAAGCCGGGAGCGGACAACGAGGTTCAGCCTGTCGCCATGGAATTCTGCCAGAGCTGCCAGGTCGGCATCAACACGCCGGAAGCTTATGAGCTGCTGATCTACGATGCGGCGCGCGGCGATTCGACATACTTCACCCGCTGGGACGAGGTTGCGGCAGCGTGGACGTTCGTGGACCGCATAGCGGCCGCCTGGAGAGAATCTGGAGAGGATCTGCTTTCCTATCCAGCCGGGTCCTGGGGACCGGAAGCTACGGATGAGCTTCTTCACAAAGAAGGCTTCTTCTGGTGGCCTGTCAACGGCCAAGCGGAAGACAACGTCATCTGGATCAGCGGCGGAGCGAAGTAAAGCGGCGGCTCCCAGAGGGTGATCGCGATCAAGCTTGCGTCACTTGGAGGCGTACCGCAGCAGGCGGCGTCTCTCATGCACCGACTCAATCACCGCAGCGAGGTGAGGAGTTCATAAGCTTCAACGTTCAATCCTGTCCGGCTACGGACAGGATTGAAGCGTTATTTGACGAAAGGAAGGAATGAAGCTTGTTCAAAATCTATGATATTTCCATGCCCATTCATTCTGATATGGCGGTATGGGCCAATCTCGAAGCCAAAAAGCCGGAGATCCGCAATGTTACGCCGTTCGCCCAGGGAGGCGTGTATGAATCGGAGCTGCGGATGAATCTGCACACCGGCACGCATGTGGATGCGCCGATGCATATGCTTGAGGATGGAGCCGGAATCGAGACGATCGGGCTGGAAGAGCTGGCGGGCACGGCCCGCGTCGTCGACCTTACTCATGTATCCGATTCCATCACGAGGGCGGACTTGGAGCATCTTGGTCTTGTGCGAGGCGATTGGGTCCTTTTCAAGACGGCCAATTCATTCAGCAGCCGGTTCGAGGATGATTTTATTTACTTGCGCGAAGACGCCGCACGGTATTTAATTGATGTAGGGGTTCGCGGCATCGGTACGGACGGTCTCGGAATCGAGCGCTCGCAGCCCGACTATCCGACCCATCGCCCGCTCTTCCGCAATAATATCGTTATCGTGGAAGGACTGAGGCTGGCGGATGTGTCGGCCGGAACCTACTTCATGGTCGTTGCCCCGCTCAAGCTGAGCGGAGTCGAGGCAGCGCCCGCCAGGGCGATCCTCATCGGCAGACCGTAGGAGCGACAGCATGCAACCGATTTGATCCTGCAGGCAGCGCATCAATGTGCGACTCACTAGCCTGTTTCATGACTAATAAAGCGCGATATAAGGGGAATACCATGACTAAACTGCTCGACGAAATCAAGCAAGAAGTAGACAAACGGCGAACGTTCGCCATCATTTCCCACCCGGATGCCGGCAAAACGACGCTGACGGAGAAGCTGCTGCTGTTCGGCGGCGCCATCCGCGAGGCCGGCTCGGTCAAAGCCCGCAAAGCCAACAAGCACGCCACCTCCGACTGGATGGAGATCGAGAAGCAGCGCGGAATCTCGGTAACGTCCTCCGTCATGCAATTCGACTATAAGGGACATCGCGTCAACATCCTGGATACGCCTGGTCACCAGGACTTCAGCGAGGACACGTATCGGACCCTGACCGCTGCCGACAGCGCCGTCATGCTGATCGACGTAGCCAAAGGCGTCGAAGCCCAGACGATCAAGCTGTTTCAGGTGTGCCGCAGGCGCGGCATCCCGATCTTCACGTTCATCAACAAGCTGGACCGCGAAGGCCAAAGCCCGTTCGATCTGATGGAGGAGCTGGAGCGCGTGCTCGGCATCCGGTCCGTTCCGATGAACTGGCCGATCGGCATGGGCCGGGAGCTGTGCGGCGTCTACGATCGGATGAAGAGCCAGGTCGAGCTGTTCCAGGGCAATGACCACTCGACCATCGAGGTGCGCAAGGTCGGCGATTACAAGGACCCGGTCATTCGGGAAATGGCCGGCGATTACCTCGCGGATCAGCTGGAGCAGGATCTTGAGCTGCTGGATGTAGCGGGCGATCAGTTCGACTTCGAGAAGGTTCGCGCGGGCGAGCTGACTCCGGTGTTCTTCGGCAGCGCCGTCAACAACTTCGGCGTGCAGACTTTCCTTGAGAACTTCCTGCAGCTCGCTCCGAAGCCCGAGCCACGCAACAGCACGGAAGGCCCTATCGAGCCGACGAGCGAGAAGTTCACCGGTTACGTGTTCAAGATCCAAGCCAACATGAATCCGGCTCACCGCGACCGCATCGCTTTTCTCCGTATTTGTTCCGGGCGGTTCGAGCGCGGCATGAGCGTCAAGCATGTACGGATCGGGAAGGACATCAAGCTGGCCCAGCCGCAGCAGTTCCTCGCGCAGGACCGGGATATCGTCGAAGCGGCTTATCCGGGAGATATCATCGGATTGTTCGATCCGGGCATCTTCCGCATCGGCGATTCCCTCTCGCAGGGCAGCTCGGTCGTATTCGACGAGCTGCCGACGTTCTCGCCGGAAATTTTCGCCAAGGTCTCGATCAAGAACGCCTTGAAGAAAAAGCAATACGAGAAGGGCATCGACCAGTTGACGGAGGAAGGCACCATTCAGGTGTTCCAGTCCGCCAGCGGTTTCGAGGATACGATTCTAGGCGTCGTCGGCCAGCTGCAGTTCGAGGTATTCGAGTATCGCATGAAGGCCGAATACGGCGTGGACGTCATCCTTCAAAGGATGCCTTTCCAGTTCGCGCGTTGGATCGTGGACGACAAGATCGACCCGTCCAAGTTCCGGATCAACTCGACGCTCGTCAAGGACAAAAAGGACAATTACGTCGCCTTGTTCGAGAACGAGTATGCGATGCGGACAGCTGTCGACAAGAACCCGACCTCCAAATTCCTGGAGACGGCTCCATAATCAACGGAATGAAAGCAGCCCCTGCCGCGAAAATGCGGCAGGGGCTGTTCAATTACGATGAATGGAGATGCCCGTACAGCTTGCCGATCAATTGCTGCTGTTCCTGGCCGCCGCTGTCTTTCCAGATCATCTCGAACAAGACGCCGAGACCGGGAAGAGCTTTCTCGTCGCCGTCGATGGATTCACGGATGATATCGCCAAGTTCATTCTCCGACTTGTCCTTGACGATCTGGGCGATGGCTTGGCGAAGGTCGAACTCATTCATGGACGCATTTCCCCCTTGAGTCATTTCCTCCATAGCATGCCCCCAGTCGAATCGTTCATGTAAAGAATGCGGTCCGGATGCGGGAAAGAAAAGAGCTGGATATGGTATACTGAACGGTATGCAGCCCTTAAGAAAGGCGGAGAACTATTTCATGCGCAAAAAGCAATATACCGTAATCGGCATGGGCCGTTTCGGCTCCAGCGTAGCTCAGTCCCTGTCCGAGATGGGATTCGAAGTGCTTGCAATCGACAGCGACGAGCAGCGGATTCAGGAGATCTCTCCCCTCGTCACCCATGCGGTAATGGCGGACACGACGGATGAAGAGGCTCTGCGCGCTCTCGGCATCCGCAACTTCGACGTCGTCGTCGTCGCCATCGGAGAGGACATTCAGGCCAGCATCCTGACGACGCTGATCCTGAAGGATTTGGGAGTCCCTTATTTGATTGTCAAAGCCCAAAACGAGCTGCACGGCAAAGTGCTCAGCAAAATCGGAGCGGACCGCGTCGTGTTCCCGGAGCGGGACATGGGCCTGCGCGTGGCCCATCACCTGATCTCCCCAAATGTGCTGGACTTCATCGAGCTGTCCCCGGATTACGGCATCATCGAAATCCAGGCTCCACCCGCCATGGTAGGGCGCACGCTCAAGCAGCTGGATATACGTGCCAGGCATCGCTGCAACATCATGGCCATCAAAACGCATGGAAAGATGGATATATCCCCGATGCCGGATCATGTCATCGAAGCGGATGAAGTGCTTGTCGTCGTCGGGGCGAACCGCGATCTGACCGGCCTCGAGGTCGCCTATTCCATCGAGGAGGAATTGAACCGGAAGTGATCAGCGAACCGTTGACCTCAACCTCTAATCCCCGCGTAAAAGCTTGGACGGCCTTGCTGGATGCCAAGGGCCGCAAGCGCAGCGGCCAATTCCTGGCTGAAGGCGTCCATATGGTCAAGGAAGCGCTTATATGCGGAGCCGCCGTCGGCACGATCGTATACGATGCCGGGCGGGGCATGCCTGCCGAGCTGGAGCCTTTGCTTCGCGATTCGGCGGCGGAGCTTGTCCCTGCTTCGGCAGCGGTCTTGGCCAAATGCACCGGAACGGATTCGCCGCCGCCGGTGTTCGCCGTCGTGGACAAGCCTTCCTACGACGAAGCGGCACTGCACAAGCCGGATGCGCTTGTCGTCGTGCTCGATGCCGTCCGTGATCCCGGCAATGCCGGCACGATCATCCGCAGCGCGGATGCGGCCGGAGCCGATGCCGTCATTCTCGGCCGCGGCTGCGTCGATCTCTACAATCCAAAGACCGTCCGCTCGACGATGGGCAGCCTGTTCCATCTCCCGGTGCTGGAGATGGATCTCGCCGAGGCGCTGCCGAAGGCCCGGGAGCGGGGCATGCTGCTGGCAGGAACGAGCCTGCAGGCGGCGAGAAGCTGTTATGAATGCGACTTTACCGGGCCGGTATGGCTGTTATTCGGGAATGAAGCCGAAGGCCTGTCCGAGCAGACGTTGGAGCAGCTCGATCTCGGCATCATCATCCCGATGAAAGGCCGGTCGGAATCGCTCAACGTCGCGATGGCGGCGACCGTGGTGCTGTATGAGGCGCTGCGCCAGCGTGAGCATGCATTCGGCAAATAGCCATCGTGTGAGTTGTAATTCACCTTGTCACTAGTTGGAACGTTGTTTGGCACTGAATTGGAACGTCTGTTTGTCACAGGTAACTTGGAAAATCCCCTGATTTACCAAGGAGTTTACTCCGTTCGATATAGCCAATATCTCTATAATGCATCAAGGTTTGCGAACATGCTTTCGGGTTTCAAGTTGAGTGGTTTTTTGGAACAAGATCTGGCACAACCTGTATGACATTGGCTAAGTTGAGCTTACTTCTTAGAAGAGCGAGTGAAGCTAAAATGAACTCGATTGGCCGGAAGGTTAAGTATATACGCGAGCAACATAAACTCAACCAAATCTCATTCGCAAATGCTATTGGGATCTCTCAAGGCAGATTGAGCGAAATCGAACAAGGCAAGACTAAACCATCAGCGGTAACTTTGAGTGAATTAAGAAAAAGGTTTCACGTCGATTTAAACTGGCTGTTTGATGAGACGGACAAGTAAGTTTAAAACTGTTGCCTATTTGAGGCGGGGAGTCTTCCTTGGTATTACTCGCGTATGGCATGCATGTTGTGGTGACCTTCTCCATTCACCACGTAATCAATATTAATTCACGAATATCTTCGAACCGGTACCATCACAAGCGTGATCTGCCGGTTTTTTCATGCTGTTCGGTGAAAATAAAGAACAATCGTATAGTTGTATGCTGGCCTTAGGCGTTAAGCGAACGGAAGTTAACAGGGCGTTAGACTTTATTCAAGGCATGTTGGGGCATGAGAAAGCATCGACAACGGTTCTAAACTAAAGGGCAGAATAATGTAACATTCGGATATAAGAATTCGTATCAATTGAAATGAGCAAATGGAGGGTTTTAATGAGGAGGAGTATCAGTTTTCTAGTTACCATTATGGTTATTATACTGGCAGGTTGCAAATATGATGGTCCGTTCACATCAACCACTTCGTATTTAATGGTTATTGACAAAAAATATTCAGATGATTATAAGGAAGCGTGGATTATGGCTTTTGATCCAACCAATTCGGATAAAGACAAGGCATTCAAGGTTATTGTTGATGAACCAATGGTTTGGAATTTAATCGAAACTAATAATGAGTATTTTGCAGTTTACAGTAAAAAAAGAGATAAATCTTGGGTATTAGAACATATTTCACTGCCTGGCGATAATAAATCATTACAATAAGATTTTTTCCCTCATGCTCTGTGGTGCAGCAAAGAGATGAATGGATGGCTAACGGGTACGATAGATCAATAAGCATTAGGATGTTGACAGCAATTGTAGCCTCCGGGAGCACCGCAACCGCGAGGCTGTTACGTTGCTTCCGTGATAAGAGGGGACGCAAAACAATCAACGCTAAAAATATCAGCCCTTCCGGCTAATTTATTCCGCTTATTCCGGTTCGCAATGCCTTTTATACTTGGCTTAGCAGCCAACCGTGCCTGTTACGTTGCAGGAAGATGAAGGCGCTATCATCAAAAGGGGAAGGAGGATGAAACATGAAAATCGGCTATCAGACGAATACATGGGGGGGCGTTGTCGGTCATCCGGCCGGAGTCACGTCGGTCAAAGATCTGTTCTATCTGGCCAATGGTTCCACGGAGCAGGCGATCCGCGACATTGCGGCTGCCGGCTACCAGGGGATTGAGCTGTTCGACGGCAACCTGGTCCAGTACGAGAACCGGATGGACGAATTCCGCCGGCTGCTGAGCGGCAGCGGCTTGGACCTGATCGGCGTATATACCGGCGCCAACTTCATCTATGAGGACATCCTGTCGGACGAAATGGCCAAAATCGAGAAAACGGCCGAGCTTGCCGCCGCAGCGGGCGCGGAGCATCTGGTGCTCGGCGGAGGAGCCGTCCGCGCTGCCGGTATACGGGACGAGGACTTTGCCGCGCTTGCCAAAGGGCTCGACATCGCTGCCGGGATTGCAAGGCGACACGGCCTGCAGGCCAGCTATCATCCGCATCTGGGTACCATGGTGGAGCGCCCCGATCAGTTGGACCGGCTGATGCCGCTGACCGACATTCCGCTTTGTCCGGATACGGCGCATATCGAGGCGGGAGGCGGCGACCCGCTGGAGGTCATCCGGAAATACGGCAGCCGGATCACATACATTCACTTCAAGGATTACCGCTCGGGCGCATTCGTCCCACTCGGTGAAGGCGGACAGTCGTTCGGTGACATGCTGAGGCTTCTGCGGGAGCAGGGCTACGACGGTTGGGTTACGATCGAACTGGACAGCCACGACGATCCGGCGAAGGCGGCAGGCAGAAGCAGAGCATATCTGAGAGATACGCTGCATTTGCGATAGAAGGTTAGTATAAACCAAATTTGGGGGGCCATAAGTTATGAAAAGATCGACCCTGCTTTCCATTATGCTCGTCTGCCTGTTATTGCTCGCAGCCTGCGGCAACGGAGGCTCGAAAGCGAATACGAATAACGCCGGTGGCGCGCCGGACAACACGGCATCCGGTGCCGCAGCCAACACAACGTCGAATACGGGGACGGCGGATGCGGGCGGCGCTGCCGACGGCCCGATCACCATTAACCAGGACCTGCCGGACAAGGATATCCTGAGCAAGGGTCCCGACGGCGAAAGCGCCGTCTCCGCCAAGACGCTGTCGCTCTCGCCGGAGGATCTGGCTAAGGTCAAGGAAGGCAACTACACGGCGGCGATCTCCATGCACTATGCCGGAAACGACTGGTCGGCCGCTCAGCTTAAGGGGCTTAAGGATACCTTCGCCAAGATGAACATCGAGATCGTCGCCACAACTGACGCGAACTTCAAGGCCGAGACGCAGGTGGCCAATATCGAGACGATTCTGGCCAAGAAGCCGGATATTCTCGTCAGCATTCCGGTCGACGCCGTATCCACGGCAAGTGCGTACAAGAAAGCGGCCGCTCAGGGCGTCAAGCTCGTCTTCATGGACAATAAAGCCGCCGGTCTTACAGCCGGCAAGGATTATGTGAGTGTCGTTTCCGCCGACAACTACGGCAACGGCGTTGAAGCCGCACACATCCTCGCAAAAGCGATCGGTGAAGAAGGCGACATCGGCGTAATCTACCACGACGCAGACTTCTTCGTCACGAAGCAGCGCACCGAAGCGTTCGAGAAAACGATCAAGGAATCGTATCCCAATATTCATATCGTAGAGCGCGGCGGCATTGCAGGCCCGAATGACGGTGAGAAAGTAGCTGCGGCAATGCTGACCAAGCACCCCAAGCTGAAGGGCATGTTCGTCGTATGGGATGTCCCGGCTGAAGGCGCCATAGCCGCCGCCCGTTCGGCAGGCCGCACTGATCTCGCCATTTCCACGATCGATCTCGGCACGAACGTCGCCTTGGAAATCGCCAAGGGCGGCATGATTAAGGGTCTCGGCGCCCAACTGCCGTACGACCAAGGCGTAGCGGAGGCCATCCTGGCCGCAAATGCGCTGCTCGGCAAGGAGACACCTTCTTATGTAGCGGTTCCGGCGCTGCCCGTCAATCATGAGAACATCTTGGATTCGTGGAAGACCGTGTACCATGCGGATGCGCCCAAAACGATTCAGGACGCGGCCAAGAAATAAGGCGTATAAGCAGATGCGGAAGTTCCGTGCCCAACAAGCAGGTGCGGACAGAAAAGGAGAGATTGCCACATGCGTACGTTAAATGTTGGAATGATCGGCGGGGGGTTTATGGGCAAGGCCCACTCGCTCGCCTATGCGGGGATGCCGATGTTCTTCTGGCCGGCGCCGGCCATTCCGTTCCGTAAGACTGTCGTGGATATCCGAGACGACTTGGCGAAGGAAGCGGCAGCCCGTTACGGCTTCGAATCCTACGCCTCCGACTGGAGAAAGGTTGTCGAGGATCCTTCCATCGACATTATCGACATCGTGACGCCGAACAATACGCATGCCGAAATCGCGATCGCGGCGGCCAAGGCAGGAAAGCACATTATTTCCGAGAAGCCGCTTGCCCGGACGACCGAGGAAGCCAAGCAGATGCTGGATGCCGTCACCGCAGCCGGCGTCAAGCATATGGTCGCTTTCAACTACCGCCGGACGCCCGCCGTCGTGCTGGCGAAGAAATACATCGAGGAAGGCGCGATCGGGCGCGTGCTGAACTTCCGCGGGACCTACTTGCAGGACTGGTCGGCCGATCCGAATTCGCCGCTGTCCTGGCGGTTCCGGAAGGATATCGCGGGATCGGGTACGCTGGGCGACATCGGTACCCACGTCATCGATTTTGCCCGCTATCTGGTGGGCGAAATTACGGAGGTCATAGGCACGGCGCAGACCTGGATCAAGGAGCGTCCGGTATCGTCCGGGCCGGTCGACAAGCTCGGGACCGTGAAGGCTTCGGGCGAGGTCAAGAAGGAAGCCGTCGACGTCGATGACGAGATCAGCACGCTGCTCCGGTTCGAGAATGGTGCGGTCGGCAGCATTGAAGCGACGCGTAACGCGTGGGGACGCAACAACTTTCTGACGTTCGAAATCCATGGCGAAAAAGGCTCCATCGCGTTCAACTACGAGCGCCGCGACGAACTGCAGGTCTGCTTTGCCGACGATCCGGACGACCGCCGCGGATTCCGGACGATCTACACGGGTCCGGCGCATCCATACGGCCCGGAGCTATGGCCTATTCCCGCCCTCGGCATCGGCTATGGCGAGACGAAAATCATCGAAGCGCATGACTTCATCTCTGCCATTGTCAACGATACCGACGTATCGCCGAACTTCCACGACGGCTACCGCATCCATGTAATTTCCGACGCCATCATGGCTTCCGCAAAGAGCGGCACATGGGTCAAAACGGTCGAGTAACCTTCCCGGAACACCCGAGAACATGAAACAGAGACAGTCCCGAGCGGATCGCCGTTCGGGACTGCCTCTTTGTCGTTTCATCTCGCAGGGGGCTTAAAGGGCCGGTCGTCCGGCTGGAACCCGGAACCGGAAACGCGTTCCCTCGCCGGGCTTGCTCTCGACGACGACATCTGCCTCGCTGCCGTAGACGAGAAACAGCCGGCGGAAGGTGTTTCGGACGCCGGTATGCGACCGGAAATAAGGGTCCTTCGACTCGCCTTGTTCCGCAATCAGCTGACGGATACGACGAAGCACGTCCGGCGGCATGCCGGTGCCCGTATCTTGAACGTCGACCTCCAGAAGATTCTCCTGCAGGGACACCTTCACGGTGAGCTTGAATTCGTCCGCCGTCATGTTGGGGCTCCAGCCGTATTTGATCGCGTTCTCGAAATACGGTTGAATGCTGAGCTTCATGACCTGCACGTCCATGGCCGCTGGATCGATGTCAAACATGGCGCTTACGTCCCGGCCGTTCCGGTAATAATGGATGGTCAGGAAATTTCGGATGTAATCCAGCTCCTCGCGGAGCGGCGCCCAGCCGTCATCGTTCCGGACCGTAAAGCGCATCATGCGCGAGACCGACTGCACCATGTCGCCTACCGCATCGCCGTTGTTCCGGGAAGCGTAGGAATCGATCGTTTCGAGCGTATTGAACAGGAAATGTGGATTGATCTGGGCCTGCAGCTGCAGCAGCTCGCGCTCCTTTTCCCGCAGGTTGGCCTGGTACACTTCGCGCTCCATCCGCTGCAGCTTCTCCAGCGTCTGGTTGAAGCTGCGGATCAGGTAGCCGATCTCGTCGTACCGTTCGCCCTGTGGAATCGGCACGTACTTGCCCTGCCCCAGATTCAGCATGCCGGCCTTCAGCTTGTACAGCGGACGCAGAATAACGCTCATGACCGGAAACGCAACGATGAGTGCCGTTAGCAGGCTGAGGACCGCAATCAGCAGCGACAGTTGAACCGTCTGCCGCACCGCTTTATTGATCGTATTCAGGGGCGCGGTCCAGACGACCAGCCATTCGCTGTCGGGTAGCGCGGCGTAGCTGGCTTGGTATTCGGTAGGGCCGGAGCGGAAAAGGAACGGCTGCTTCGACCCGGCGTGACCGACCAGTGTGGTTTTGAAATCGCGCATGACGCCGGAATCGACCGGCGTCTCCGACACGGTGGCACCGGTTTGGGTGTGCATCAAGATCACCTGACCCGGTCGGCCGGTCTGCTCGCCCCGGAGCATACTCTTGATCCGGTTCTCCTGGATTTCCACGACGAAAACGGCCCGCGTTACGCCGGTATCCGTGTCCAGGATGGGCCGGACATAGGAGAACGTCGTATCTTTGCTGTGTAGCACGTACGGCATGGTGTGCGGCTCGCTCAGCGCATTCCGGTTGATCCGGAACGCCTTCCGGTACCATGGGTCTTCGCCGAAGGCAAAGGCCGGATCGAGCTGCCGCTGATAGGAGTCGAAGTACACTTTCCCCAAGCGGTCCAAGTAGAGAACGCCGATCACTTCGGGGTGGAATTGCAGCGAGCTCCGGACGAGCGGCCGGAACCGCATGAGATCCTCCGCCTGCTCCTTCAGCCAGCTGTCCGGCGTACCCATGTAATGGACGAAGGCCGGCGTGCTGAACAGGGGGTCGAAGGATTGATTCAGGCTCTGGAGGTAGGCGTTCAACTCCGTCGATACGAAATCCACGTATTGCGATGAGATGGAGCCGGAATACGCCGTTCCCGAGCGGAACATGAACGTATTGGAGTTGTAACCGACCAGGGTTATTGGGATGATGGATATCAGGATCAGCAAGACGAACAGCTTGAATTTCAAGCTAAGCCGGTTTACGATACGCATGACAAAGGCGGGCAGGGCCACGTGAGGCTACCTCCTGGCGTGTGACGTACTCCAGCTCAGGTTGGCCGGAAGGAGCGAGTTCGATTATGAAAATCTGTGTGGTCGACGACGAACGGGAGGTCCGGATGAGCATTCTTCAGAAGTTGAATGCGCTGTTTCCGGACGACGAAATATTTGACGCCGAATTCGGTCATCAGGCGCTGGAGCGAATTGAGATGGTACGCCCGGATCTGACCTTCCTGGATATCCGCATGCCGGAGATCGGGGGGATTGACATCCTCAAACGGCTGAAAGCCAGTTACCCGGCCATGCATGTGGTCATTATATCAGGGTACGATGATTTTGAATACGCGAGGCAGGCGCTGCAATCCGGGGCATCGGACTATCTGCTGAAGCCCGCGGACCGCGTACAGCTCAGGGAAATCGTCGACAGGGTCCGAGACTCCCTGCAGATGCTGCTGCTCCAGGACATGCGGCAGCGGATCGACGCCGTAAGCATTCCCATGCTCGCCGGTTTCCGGATCGTGCCGCAGGAAGCGGGAATCTGGTTCGACGAAAGGCTGTGGAAGGCAGTCTCCTTCGAGCCCCGGGATATGGAATCGGCGAGTCCGCGTAACGGCGAAACCGGCCTGGTCTTTACCTTCGCCTTGGAGGACGGAACGGAAGGGGCCGTCGTCGGCATGACGGTAGAGCCGGCGTCCGGAGGCTTCCGGGAAAAGGCGGCTTTCCTACCGTCTTTTCTGGCCGAATACCGGAAGCATCGGGCCCGCATGTTTTTTCATTCGCGTCCGGCAGCGGACAACGGCGGCCGCTCGGGCAAGGAATGGGCGCGCCGGGCTGCCGCCTGCCGGGAGCGGATCGTCCTGCATGCGCGCGGCGGCGATTACGGAGAGCTGGAGCGTGCCTTCGACGAATGGATGGACAGCCTTGGCCATCTGGATTATAACGCCCTGGAGCACCAGTGTGCCTATTTGATGGCGCTTCTGGACGAAGGGTTGACGAAGAAGGACATGCTTATCGTCGACGAGGATACGCTGCGCTACTGGCAGCAATGGGTGTCGAACCATGCCTCCTGGGAAGAACTTCAGCAGCGGTTGCGGCGAATCGTTCTTGGCGGCGTAAAGGCCATCCAGGACGTGGAGCGCCAGGAGCGCTCGGAGCGGGAGCAGCCCCCCGGCAGCTGGTTTCAGCAGGCCTTGGCGCTTATCGGGAACTCCACCGACATGAACGTCAGCCTGGAGGCGGTCGCGGAAGCGGTGAACGTGCATCCCGTCACGCTGAGCCGGATGTTCAAGCAGCAAATGGGCGAAAATTTTGTCCGCTACCTGACGCGAAAACGGCTGTCGTATGCCAGGGAACGCCTGCTGCGTACGCATAAAAAAATCAATGAAATCGCCGAAGAGACCGGTTATGCGGATCATGCCTATTTCAGAAGCCTGTTCAAACGGGAATTCGGCTATTCGCCCTCCGAATTTCGCAGGCAGCATGGAATCGACGGGGTGCCGGAGGATCATGATTAGGATGCCGTGCGGAAGAGAGACAGCCGGAGTGAAACGATTGAGAGTCGGATGGATTACGCTGCTGGTTGCTTCGCTGCTGCTCGCAGGGTGCAGCCAGTCAGGTGGCGGCGGGCCCGAGGAGCAACCCCCGGCGCCGCGTCCACTGCGGGTGTTGTACGCAACGGTTGAAGCCGGCTCGGAGGCCGTGATTGCGGCGACCGAGCGCTATCAGGCCATCACTGGCCAACCCGTTGAAGTCGACACGTTTCCTTACAACAGTCTGCAGGAAAAGGTGTTTTCGGAGCTCGCGCGAAAAAGCGACCAGTATGACCTAATGGCCGTGGATACGCCTTGGATGCCGCGGATTCTTCCTCATCTGGAGCCGCTTTCCGCCTACATCCGGAGCGCGAACCCGCCAATCCGCGTCGACGATTTTATCACCAAGGTGTTTCTGGATACGTCTGTTTTCGATTCAATTCAGTCGCGCCATCAACCGCCCGCTATGGACGTCGTCGATGTGGACCGCATCCAGAACGCCGGCTTCGATATTTGGAGCCTGCCCATCCAATCCAATGTGCTGACCGTCAGCTATCGGAAGGATTTGTTCCTCGACCCGGCCAACCGTTCCGCATTCCGGGAGCGGTACGGCCGCGAGCTCGAGGTGCCGCAGACGCTGGACGAGTACCTCGATCTGGCCCGTTTTTTTACGCGCGACACAAACGGGGACGGAACGATCGACTTGTACGGCACGACGCTGATGGCGGGCATGAGCGAAGCCAATTTCGTCGATTTCAAATCGTTCCTGAACGTGTATGGCGGGGAGCTGTTCGACCAGAATCTGCGGCCGGTCTTCAACTCGCCGGCTGGTGTCCGGGCGCTGGAGACGTATGGCGATTGGATCCTCAAGGACAAGGTGACGCCTCCCGGCGTAACGGGGTACACCTGGGACGAGGTCGAGATTGCCTTCGGCTACGGGCAGACGGCGATGGGGATGAATTATCACGACATGAAGCTGAACCCTAAGGTGCAGGGTCAGGTGGGCTCGTTCATGTTTCCCGGCTTGGAACGGAACGGTACGATCATACGGGGACCCCATTTCGGCTCGTGGGGGCTGGCTGTCAACAAGTACTCCCGGCAGAAGCAGGCGGCCTTCGACCTGGCTGCCTACCTGACGGGGGTTGAGGCCCAGCAGGGCTACCTGAAATACCGCCACCATGTGACGCGTATGTCGGCCTACGAGGCGGCACGGCACCTTGCGGACGCGTCACAGCGGGAATATTACGACGTCCTGGGAGCGTCGCTGCGCGTCGGCGTGGGCCGGCCGCGCATCAAGAACTACAATCAGCTGTCCGAAGCTGTGCAAACCGCAATCCAGAGCTACCTGTCCGGCAGGCAGTCGGCTAAGGCAGCGCTGGACCAGGCGGTGGATACTGTCTCGCAATTCATGATCATGGAAGGCTACTGAATGGAGTGCCGGGTTCGCGAATCGTTCGCGGACCCGGTTTTTTTGTCAGGATCCTCCGGCTAAAAATTTCCCCCCGCGCGGTTAAAATCGTCGGCTACAGCCGCTTCCTCGGTCCAGATATACTCAGGATACGAATCGTTCGCAAGCGTCCGGTTCGACAAAAAAACAAAAAAGCGGGGGAAGCAGCATGAAGAGAAAGTCGTGGACAACCGCAGTCGCGGTTCTGCTCGTCAGCGGGCTGGCGCTTGCCGGCTGCGGCTCGGCAAAAACAAATACGGCGGCGACGGAGGTCACCTCCAAAAACTACAGTGCGGATGCATCCGGACCGCTTACGATCAATCCGAACATTCCGGACCTGCCGGTGCAGGACATCGGTCCGAACGGTGAGAAGGCGGTGTCCGCCAAGGAGCTGAAGCTCACCGAGGATGAGCTCAAGAAGATCAAGGACGGCCATTACACGGCCGCCATCGTCATGCATTACTCCGGCACCGACTATATGAACGCGGCCGTCGGCGCCATGAAGAACACCTTTGAGCGGATGGGCATCAAGGTGGTTGCGGTAACGGACGCCCAGTTCAAAGCGGAGAAACAGGTGAACGACATCGAGACGGTGCTGGCGAAGAAGCCGGACGTCATGATTTCGGTTCCGGTCGATGCGGTGTCGACGGCCGGCGCCTACAAGAAAGCTGTTCAGCAGGGCGTCAAGCTGGTGTTCATGGACGGCGCGGCTCAGGGCATGAAGCCCGGCAAGGATTACATCAGCATCGTATCGGGCGACAATTACGGCAACGGCGCGCTCGCGGCGGACATCATGGCCGAGAAGCTCGGCGGCAAGGGAAAGGTCGGGGTAGTCTTCCATGACGTTAACTTCTTCGTCACGAAGAACCGCTCGGACGCCTTCGAGAAACGAATGAAGGAGAAATATCCGAACATCGAAATCGTGGCCCGCGGCGGCATCACGGATCCGAACAAGGGCGAAGAGGTCGCTTCTGCGATGTTGACGCGACATCCCGACATTCAGGGAATCTTTGCCCCATGGGACGTGCCGGCCGAAGGAGTTATGGCGGCCGCCCGGACGGCCGGCCGGGACGATCTGATCGTGACGACGGTCGACCTCGGCACGAACGTAGCGATTTCGATCGCGTCCAATGGCATCGTCCGCGGTCTCGGCGCCCAGCTGCCTTACGATCAGGGCGTGGCGCAGGCGATTCTGGCGGGCTACGCGCTGCTGGGCAAACAGGCGCCCGCGTACGTCGCGTCCCCGGCGATCAAGGTGACGAAAGAGAATGTGCTCGACAACTGGAAGCTGATTTACGGTCAGGACGCACCGGACAGTGTGAAGAACGCGCTGAAGCAATAAGGAGCAGAATCAGGCGGGAAGGCCGCACCCGGGCGGCCTTCCCGCCATCCCACAAAGAAGGTGAGTGCGAATGGATCAACCCGTGCTGGAGATGACGAACATTTCCAAGGCGTTTAACGGCATTACGGTTCTCGACGATGTCAGCTTCTCGGTGAATAAAGGCGAGGTTCATGCGCTGATGGGCGGCAACGGGGCAGGCAAATCGACGCTCATGAAAATTCTCACCGGCGTGTATTCCGCCGACAAGGGCGAAATCCGGATCGAGGGCAAGCCCGTTACGATTCACAGTTATGAAGATGCGAGGGCGAACAACATCTCGATGATCTTCCAGGAGTTCAGTCTGATCCCGACGCTCACGGTTGCACAGAACATCTTTCTGACGCGCGAGACGAAGACGGCGATGGGGCTGCTGGACGACAGGGACAACAAAATCCGGACGGCGAAGCTCCTGAACGACCTGGGCGTCGACATCAAGCCGGACGATGTCGTGCAGAACTTCGGCGTTGGCTATTGGCAGATGACTGAAATTGCGAAAGCGCTGTCGCAGGAAGCGAAAGTGCTGATCATGGACGAGCCGACCTCGTCGCTGACGAAGACGGAGACGGAAGTGCTGTTCTCGTTCATCGAAAAGCTGAAGGCCAAAGGCTATGCCATCATTTATATTTCGCACCGGATGGACGAAATTTTCAAAATCTGCGACCGGATCACGATCCTCCGGGACGGCCGTAAAATCACGACGGAAGTGATCAAGGAGACAAACCTTGAGTCCGTTATCCAGCATATCGTCGGCCAGTCCTTCAATAAGGCGTTCGAATGGGTGGAGCGCCACTACGCGAAGGAAGCGGCGCCGGTGCTGGAGCTGCTCGGCGTCTCCTCGGGTGAACGCGTCCGGGACGTGAGCCTGAGCATCCGACCCGGCGAAATCGTCGGCATTGCTGGCCTAATGGGAAGCGGGCGGACGGAGCTGCTTCGCACCATTTTCGGCATCGATCCGATGGACGGCGGCGAAATCCGCATCAACGGCAAACGGCGTACCATTCGCAGCGCGACCGATGCCATTGACGCGGGCATCGCGCTTATCCCGGAGGACCGGCGCGTGCAGGGTCTGGTGCTGCAACACAGCGTGCGGGACAACATGATCCTGCCCATCATCCGGAAGATGAAGAAAGGCCCCTGGCTTGACGACCGTAAAGCGAACGACGTCAGCAAGCGAATGGTCGAACGGCTGAAGATCAAGACGGACAACATTTTCAAAACGAGTAACCTGCTGTCGGGCGGCAACCAGCAAAAGATCGTTCTCGCCAAATGGCTGGCGAACGATCCGGATGTTCTCCTGCTCGACGAGCCGACAATCGGCGTCGACATCGGCGCCAAAACCGAAATCATCGAAATCGTCCGCGAAATGGCGGAGAGCGGCAAAGCGGTGCTGGTCGTTTCCTCCGAATTGCCTGAGTTGCTGGCGCTCAGCGACCGGGTACTGATCATGCACGAAGGCCGGCTTATCAAGGAATTGGAGCGGCAGGACATTCACACAGAGGAGGAGCTTCAGTATGCAATCCAAGGGTATTAATCCGGCGAAGCCGGCCCAGTTCGCGGGACTCAAGGGCTTCGAATGGCGCAACTATATCGTCTATATCGCATTCATCGGCGTGCTCATTTACTTCTCCGTCACCCTGTATTCGGACGGCTTTATGACGACGGGCAACCTGCTCAACATCGTGCGGCAGACGGCGACCATCTCGCTGATGGGTCTGGCGATGACGTTCGTGATCAGCACGGGCGAGATCGACCTCTCCGTCGGCTCCATCGCTGCCTTGTCTTCGCTGACGGGCGCCCTGGCGGTTTCGCACGGCTTTGGCGTCATCGGCGGTCTCATCGCCGGACTCGGAACCGGCGTTCTTGTCGGGCTGGTCAACGGCATGCTGGTGACGAAGGCGGCCATCCCGTCATTCCTCGTGACACTGGGTACGATGGGGGCGGTTAAGGGTCTTGCCATGTGGGTCACGGACACGGCGCCGGTACCGATCGTCAACGATACGTTCAACTTTATCTTCGGCTCGGGCGATATTGGTCCGATTCCGGTTCTGCTGATCTGGACGCTGGTGTTCACGGTCATCGCGCACGTGCTGCTCCGCAAAACGTCGTTCGGTCGGCAGACGCTGGCCACGGGCGGCAATGAGACCGCAGCCCGCTTTTCCGGCGTCAAGACGATGCGGATCAAGCTGCTCGTCTTCCTTGGTACCGGTTTGATGGCCGGTCTGGCAGGACTGCTCTATGCGGGCCGGATGAACGCCGGTCGGTTTTCCTTCGGCGAAGGCGACGAGCTCTCGGTCATCGCCGCGGTCATTCTCGGCGGCACGAGCCTGTTCGGCGGCGTCGGCACGATCATCGGAACGGTCGTCGGCGCAATCATGATCGGCACGATCAACAACGGCTTGATCATCATGGGCCTCGACGTTTCCCAGCAGATGATGATCAAGGGCCTTATCATCATCCTTGCCGTGATGTTCGGCAAAAAGGCGATCAAGAAATGACGGCTCACAAAATTCGGGCGGGCGTCATCGGAACCGGCTTTATCGGCCCGGCGCATATCGAGGCCATGCGCCGGCTCGAATTCGTCGAAGTCATTGCCCTGGCCCAGGACGGCGAAGAGATGGCGCGGGAAAAAGCGGCACAGCTTGGCGTGCCGCTTGCCTATGGCGATTATCGGGAGCTGCTGGCCAATCCAGACATCGACGTTGTGCACAACTGCACGCCGAACCACCTTCATTTCGAGATCAACAAAGCCATTATCGCTGCGGGCAAGCATGTGCTGTCCGAGAAGCCGCTGGCCATGACAAGCCGCGAGTCGGCGGAACTACTTCGCCTGGCGCGCGAACGCGGCGTCGTGCACGGCGTCAATTTCAACTACCGGCAATACCCAATGATGAAGCAGCTGGCCGAGATGGTAAAGCAAGGGGAGCTTGGCCCGATCCATCTTGTGCACGGCAGCTACTTGCAGGACTGGCTGCTGTTCGATACCGACTATAATTGGCGGCTCGACCAAGCGACCGGCGGAAGGTCGCGGGCAGTCGCGGACATCGGCTCGCACTGGTGCGATACGGTACAGTATGTGACAGGCAAGCGGATCACGGCCGTCTTCGCGGATTTGTGGACGGTCCACCCGGTCCGGAAAAAGCCGATCGCGAGCGGTGCAACGTTCGACCTGCAGACGGACGGCGGCGAGACCGCCTACGAAGAGGTGCCTGTCAGCACCGAGGATTGCGCGTCGGTGCTCGTCCGGTTCGAGGATGGGAGCAAGGGCTCCTTTACTGTTTCCCAAGCCAGCGCAGGCCGTAAGAATGCGCTGAGCTTCGAGTTGAACGGCAACCGAAAATCCGCTTATTGGAAACAGGAGGAGCCCGCCAGTCTGTGGATCGGACACCGGGACAAATCGAACGAAGTTCTGATGGCGGATCCCTCGCTGTTCCTGGAGGAAGCTCGGACATCCATCCACCACCCCGGCGGGCATACGGAAGGCTGGCCGGATTCGCTGAAGAACATGATGCTTCAATATTATACATTCATCCGCGACCGTAAGGACCCGCGCAAGGACCGGCCGAACTTCGCTACTTTCGAGGACGGACACCTGTCCATGTGCATTACCGACGCCATCCTTCAGAGCCACGAAGAGGAACGCTGGATACGCGTAACAACCTAATAACCAAGGAGGGACTCATCATGATGAAGGCGGTTGTTTTTCCGGGAGACAAGAAGGTCGAAATAAGGGAAGTTCCGATTCCTTCGCCGGGCGGCGGCGAAGTGCTGATCAAGATGAAGGCGTCCGCGATCTGCCGCAGCGATATGAGCCTGTACTACGGCAGCGATGCGGTGGTTGGAGGAGAAGCGACCAAATCCGGCTGCATCCACCCCGGTCATGAACCGGCGGGTGAAATCGTGCAGGTGGGCGAAGGCGTAACCCGCTTCAAGGAAGGCGACCGCGTGGCAGTGTACCTCGCCGTCGGCTGCGGCGAATGCGCGCACTGCAAGAGCGGCTACCGGATGTTTTGCCCGGAATGGAAATGCATCGGCTTTGACCAACACGGCGGCGACGCGGACTACATGGTCGTGCCTGCTGAGAACTGCATGCGCATCCCCGACCGCATGAGCTACCTGGTGGCAGCGGTATCTACCGATGCGGTCGGCACGCTGTACCACGCGCAGAAGCGGCTGGCCATCAGTGGCCGCGACACGCTGGTCATCTTCGGCATGGGCCCGATGGGGGGCGCCGGCGTCATGGTCGCAAAGGGGCTCGGCGCGACCGTCATCGCCGTCGACATGCTGGACGAGCGGCTGGAGGTCGCCAAGGAACTGGGTGCCGATTATGTCATTAACGGCAAGGAAGACGTGCTGGCCCGAGTGATGGAGATTACGGGTGGCCGCGGCGCCGATGCCGCGATCGACTGCTCCGGCAGCCCGCACGCGGAAAATACGGCACTGAACGCCCTGAGGCCGCACGGCCGCGCCGCGTTCATCGGCGAATGCCGCGAACTGACGATCCATCCCAGCAATCAGTTGATCCGCAAGCAGGTCACCGTTATGGGCTCCTGGTATTTTCCCATCTTCGAATATGACGAAATCACGCGGTTCATTATGGAGAAGGGCCTTCCGGTGGAGAAGCTCGTTTCCCACACGTTCCCGATCGGGGAAGCGGAGACCGCGTTCCGGATGTTCGACGAGCGCAAGACGGAGAAAGCGGTCTTTCTCTGGGACTGACGCGGGCGATACAAGAAGCAAGACTATTCTTCCGAGAGGACGTGTACCGATGAAAGGACTTTCGTTCAATACCTGGGTGTACAGCAGCTTCCCCGTATGGGTTCCGTCGTATCCACTCGAGGAGACGATCCGGCGCATTGCGGGCTTCGGCTATGATGCGATTGAGATCGGCTGCGCCAGCCCCCACGCCTGGCCCCCGCATCTGACCGCCGAACGCCGCCGGGACATCCTCGCCCTGCTGCGCAGGGAGAAGCTCGCCGTCTCGTCGATGCTTCCGGCGCCGGGAGGCGGACCGGGCAACAACCCGAGCTCGCCGGTAGCGGAAGAGCGCGCTTGGGTCGTGGAGCATTACAAGGACATTCTGCGGCTGGCCCACGATTGGGAGTGCCCGACCGTCATCTATGTGGCCGGCTGGGTCGTATTCGGTACGTCGCAGACGGAAGCCTGGAATTATAGTCTCGAGACGCTCGACAAGATTGTGCCGTATGCGAAGGAGCTGGGCATCACGCTCGTGATCGAGCCGACGCCGACGGACAGCAACCTGATCGAATCGGCCGACGACGCGATCCTGCTCGCCGAGCAGTCCGGCCACGACAACGTGAAGCTGATGTTCGATACGATTCACGCCCTGTACCGCAACGAGGTGCCGAGCGATTATGTGTACCGGATGGGCGACAAGCTGCACCATGTCCACATCTCGGACAGCGACCGTCTGCCGCCCGGACACGGCCGCGGCGATTTTGAAGCGGTGCTGCAAGCACTGAAGGACATCAATTACGGCGGTTACCTCGCCGCCGAGATCGGCTTCCACAGCCGCCAGTCCGAGCCGGATTGGTATGCCAAGGAGAATATTCGGTCGCTGAAGGCCATCATGGAGAAAATCGACTGGAAAATCGGATAAGGACAAGCGGTCTGGTCTGTAAACGGCCGCCGGACCGCAGAGTACGACCAAGCCAAGCCCTTTACGGGCTTGGCTATTGTTCTGTCAACACGGCAAATCAAGTTGATGCAATGTCAAAGTTTCTTGCCTTTGATAATCGGCTTGCTTTTTTTACAGCGGGTTCGGTATCAATATGGGGGCTAGCAATGACGGTCATTCAACGAGTTATTCAGCATGTTAACATGGTCAATTTATGCGACGAGGATGGCCCATTAATTTCTTCTTTAAGAAATATGACGGAGCAAACCCCATATTCTGAACAGGTTTATTTGGAGGTTTTGGCATCAATGTAGATACAGAAACAAATCAGAACGTAGTATTTCAAATTAAAGGCCTAGCAGGGCGAGGACTCCAGATTTCCGTTGTGCCTGATGGAGTCAAAGTTATCGGCAACGGTGAAAATATTCCTAATATTGAAGGTATACTTCAAGAGAAGCTAGATGCTTATGTTCAGTCAAATGATTTTATTTTGCGGCCGACAGCTGAAAAACTTCGAAATGAGATAAAGGAAGTATTAGTTAAATGTGGGTCATCATCATTTTAAAAACTTGGTATTTCACCGATCTTTAATATTTCTGGATTGATCGGATCTGCCTTTCAAATGTTTGGAGAAGAAATAGAAGGAGGGCGTTTTGTAAGCGGCGGTTCATCTCAAGAATATCATTTTTCTTTCGAACGAGTACAAGGTGCGTTAGTTCTACGTGATTTAATTTCTAATGAACAGCATCTTGTACATGATAAAACCACATTTTCAATTAATGGGTCCTACAACTTAGAATTTGATCAAGAAGGATTAACCAAGGGATTTGGTCCCTCCAGTTACTTGTCCGGCAATAATATATATTTGATCAGTCAGTGGGTTGAAGATTCAGAATTAGATACCATCATTAATCTAATCGAGGGTTAAAGAGTCTTTTCTCGGACGCCAACACCCAGTTGATTCACTACAATATAGTATTGTTTTTACAATAAAGTTTTGCATTCAAAAATCGTCTAGTAATTCCTGATGTCAAGAAAGTTAAAGGCTATGGAGATTCAAAGCATTTGTATTTAATGGGATAGCAGTCTCGCGGAGTCTTATATTAATCGATGCGCCACCGGCGCGTTCGGATTGTAGAGTGATGCTCTAGGGAGTAGTCTGCAAAAGCAATGCACCAACTATAATGTAATTATAAGACACCTACATTAATGTAATCGGGGCCGAAAGTGGTTTTCTTGGGCACCAACAATAATGTAATTTTAATAATAAGCCAAAATCCTAAAAATCCTTGTTATTACTGGATTCTTTAGACACCAACATTAATGTCACTGTACAAACGTGTCTGATGATAAAAAGTGTGGAACCAGTAAAAAACTATGGAACTAGTAAAAAAACTGTGGAACCACTAATTAAACATCATGGGCCGTCCTACAAGCTGAGGACGGCCTAATTTTCGTTATATATGGAGTTCCAAAGATGAATGCAATTGGTGAGAAAATTAAAGCCATTCGAAAAGAGCATAAATTAAATCAGATTGATTTTGCCGAGACCATAGAGATTTCCCAAGGAAGATTAAGCGAGATCGGGCAGGGGAAAACAAAACCAGCGGCAGAAACTCTTTATGAGTTAGAAAAAAATTTAATATTGATTTGAACTGGTTATTCGATGAGGCCAATAATATGGACGGTATATTAGTCGGTCGGAGCCATATAGTTACAGGTGAAGCTTAATATCAAGGGTCATCCTACGAAGTAAGGAGGACCCTATTAAATTTTATTGTGCAGTGAAAATAATGTTGTAGACTGGCAACATGTATTAAGCTAACGGGCAGGATAATGCAACATTTTCCAAACATTATCGTCCTAATATAGGTAATCAAAAAATGATAAAAAAGGAGTTTGGTTAATGAAAATACGAGGTATTCTCACAGTTGTTTTGTTTTCAATAGTCTTGATCGCACTCGACGTCCCCGTAAACGCGGCACCTTTTCCCGATTCTGTAAAAGTAGGATACCCAGATGGAAATGAAGTAACATTAAGCAATGAAGATTACACGATAATAAATGGAAGTATCTTGGTGAATCCCACTTGTGTAGCGGGCGTACTCCCTTTTTTGGTGCCAGGCAAAGGGATCTCGTGGGACAATACTAATAAAACTTTGATGTTTGCTTTTACCGATTCTGACGATTACATAAGAGAAAGATTTTCGATAAAGATCGGGGAAAAAGAATTTAAAGATAATGGTGAGATCTTTGAGCTTCGCCAAGAAGCGGTTTTGGAAAACGGGCGTGTTTATTTGCCGTTCAGAGGAATTGCAGAGGCTTACGGGAATGAAGTCCAATATACAAAGAGTAATGGAGTAATCAACATTCTTATTCAAAAATAGATTCAATTTGGGGAGAATGTTGAACTAACGGGGAACGTTAGCTCAATAAAACAGCGATAGCATAGGGCTATATATTTTCGTCCATGGCTGCCGATATTTCTATGTTTTTCATAAACGTAAACCAACAAAGCCAGGCATAGCGAGCGGAATTTTCTTACGCAGGTACCGTTTCTTGTGCATTTTCCAGTTCTTCCTCCCGCAGGCTCTGGCTCTGGCGGTACTCGGCCGCGGCCATGGTGGTGGTAAACTCGGCCGCAGGATCGATCTCCTGCATGATTGTCTGCAGCTCGCTCACGGTGGCGTAGAAAAACTCCTTGCGCAGGTTGATTTTGTTGACCCGTTGCCGCTTCAAGACGGTATGCAGCCTTTGCTCAAGGCCGACGGCATCGTTGCTGAAGATAAGCCCGTGTACGTCAAACTTAAATGGAACCGAAGCATCGCCAAGCTCGTCAATGCGTTCCATCGGGTCAAGGCGACGCGTCATACCTACTTTAAACATCTCTTCGCCAAAGGAGCCTAGGTTAGAGATTACATAGACATAACCTGCCTTGCCGTTTGCACGTTTGATAATCTCTTCTTTGACGTCTTCGAGCTTCTCGACCTGTTCAGACAGCTCCGCAAGACGCGCTTCAAGCGCTGCTATTTTTGCAGCGTCGGTTTCCACGCTTAAGAGTTCCCTGTTTTTTGTGATTTCCTGTAGGTACTTCTCTTCCTCTTTCTCAATCTTTTTGCGCTCTTCTTCGAGGAGCCGCTTCTCTTCGGCTTCCTGCTTCATGATCTCGCGGATTCGGCGCTGTTCTTCCTTCTCCTGTTCTTTTTGTATATAGTACCTATACTCAATGCGGATCGCGGCCTCAAAGAGTGGGCCAAGCTCGGAGAGGAAACGGGTCACCGTCGGTAGGATGCTTGCGTTGCCCGCCGCGCAGATTGTGAGGTACTTCTCCATCAGGGCCTTGGAATTCACAAGCGCCTTGTCGAGGCTGTTATAGCTTAGGGTGTAAAGGATGTTTTGCAACTCGGCCTGCAGGCCGATCACCATGAGTTCGTAAATGGCCATGTTTGCCTTGGTTGTATACCGCATGCGGTAGGCATCGAGCAAATTGCGAATGTCCTTGTTGTTCGCGTTCATTTCTGTGCGCAGTGTCTTGGAGTCCTTATGATGCAGCTCCAGGTGGACGATAGGCTCCAGCACGCCTTCCTTGTCCATCGCCTCTTCCAGATGCTTAACGTGCTGTTCGATGACCGTGATGTTAATCGCAGAAGGGAACTGCTCCATGAGGTTCTTGACCCCAAGAACCTCGACCTTGCATTTGCGCGCTGCTTTTTCCTGCTTAGCCACTTCTTTCGCAGCCTTCTGGTTGGCCGTCTCGAGTTCTGCCGCTTCACTGAGAAGAGACTCTTTTTTGCGGAGGAGATCTACAACCTCGCGGGAGGCACGCTCCTTGATGGTGTCCGCTTCCTGATTAGCACGCCTGGATCAGTTGAATGCCCTTTTCTTCCGCTGCCGCCCGCGCAGGTGCAACAGCTTCTTCGACCATTTGCTCCAGTCGCCTGATTTTGGCCTCCATGTCGCCAAGTTGCTGCTTTTTGTCCTCCAGCGACTTGTCGAGTCGAAATAGTTCCAGTAGTTTCTTGATCATCCATTTTCCTCCTGAAAAGGTTTGTTTGTCTCTCATTGTACTAAAAGTTAGCTTAATCAACAGAAAATTCCTGTAATATTATGAAAAAATAAAATCATTTTCACCAGGGGCATTTTTCGGCGTGCTCCACTTGTCCACGATTAACAAAAAAAAGAAAGTAGAAATGGAGAGGTGAATATTCAAGTTCCCGCGCTGCAGCAGCCTGTACAGTTAGATAATGTCGATTAATGGTGTTGCAAGTGGACCAATTGAGATTTGCGAGTGTTCCATGGCAAATTACAGAACGCCACGTAGATAGCATCCGCGATAGGCAAGGGAGACCATTTACCTTAAAATGTGGTCTCCCTTCTATATTTTTTACATTGAAATGTAGTATCCTTCTTCGGATAATTTGTTTGTGTTTTAGACCAAGGACTAAAGGAGCGAGGTGAATCGAATGTTAAACGCGGATAAGAATTTTGGAGTTGTAAATGTTGCCTTTATGGATGAGTGTGGTCATTTATATAGCAGAATTATTGCTCATAATACACTTAATACGTGGAGAAAATGTGAATTTCGATTCAGACGGATTCTCATCTAAGCCTGTGGCTGGTCAGGCCGCGTGACCGCAAGCCGTCCCAAGCGGTCCGCCTGCTGGCGGGAAGGCTTCGCAGGCTGCTGAAGGAGCGCATGCAGGAATAGACGCCCCGACTAGCGTCCATAATGAAAATGAGGCTTTTTCCACTCTTTTAAATTATGCTATAATTGCTTTTATGCAAACGTTTGTACAAAGAAAATCCCGGTCTATAATAGAGGAGACAAGCACCATGCAAACCGCATCCATTAAATGGTGGAAAGAAGCTGTGGCCTATCAGATCTACCCGCGTTCCTTCATGGACAGCAACGGGGACGGAATCGGAGATCTTCAGGGCATCATCTCCAAGCTCGACTACCTCAAGGGGCTGGGCATCGGCATTATTTGGATCTGCCCCGTCTTCAAATCGCCGAATGACGACAACGGCTACGATATTTCCGACTATCAGGACATCATGGCGGAGTTCGGCACGATGAAGGATTTCGATCTCCTGCTGGAAGAAGTGCATGCCAGAGGGATGAAGCTTATTCTCGACCTGGTCATCAACCACACCTCCGACGAGCATCCATGGTTCATCGAGTCGCGCTCCGGCAAGGACAACGAGAAGCGGGATTACTACATTTGGCGCGATCCTGCGGCGGACGGCAGCGAGCCGAACAACTGGGAGAGCATATTCAGCGGCCCGGCCTGGGAATTCGATGAGAAGAGCGGACAGTATTTCATGCATATCTTCTCCCGCCGCCAGCCGGATCTGAACTGGGAAAATCCCGAGGTCCGCAAAGAGCTGTACGGGATGGTCAACTGGTGGCTGGACAAAGGCATCGACGGCTTCCGTGTTGACGCCATCTCGCATATCAAAAAGATTCCGGGACTTACGGATATGCCGAATCCCGACAATCTGAAGTACGTCCCTTCCTTCGACGGGCACATGAACCGCGAGGGAATCCATGAGTTCCTGGAAGAGCTGAAGCAAGAGACGTTCTCGAAATACGATATCGTAACCGTCGGCGAAGCCAACGGCGTCAAGGTCCAGGATGCCGAGGTATGGGTCGGCGAGGACAAAGGCGCGTTCAATATGATTTTCCAATTCGAGCATCTGGGCCTATGGAACAAGAGCGTCGCCGGCGGCATCGATCTGGCGCAGCTGAAGTCTACGCTTACCCGCTGGCAAAAAGGGCTTGAAGGAATGGGATGGAACGCACTGTTCCTGGAAAACCATGACCAGCCGCGCTCCGTGTCCACCTGGGGCGACGACAGCGTCTATTGGAAGGAATCATCCAAGTCGCTGGCTACGATGTATTTCCTGATGCAGGGAACGCCGTTCATCTATCAGGGCCAGGAGATCGGCATGACGAATGTCCAGTTCCCTTCCATCGATGATTACAATGACGTAGCCATCAAGAACCTGTACCGGTTCGAAACGGAAAACGGCATGAGCCATGACGAGATCATGCGGATCATCTGGAAAACCGGACGCGACAACTCCCGCACGCCGATGCAGTGGAGCCGGGAAGAGAACGGCGGCTTCACGTCCGGAACGCCTTGGCTCAAGGTCAATCCGAATTATTCGGAAATCAACGTCCAGCAGGCGATGGAAGATCCGGATTCCATCTACCATCATTACAAGCGCCTGATTCGGCTGCGCACGGAAAATCTCGCCGCCGTATACGGGACTTACGATCTGATTCTGGCCGACCATCCGCAGATATACGCCTATACGAGAACGTATGGAGACGAGAAGCTGCTCGTTCTCTGCAATCTGTTCCCTGTCGATGCGTCCGCGCAGCTTCCTGAGGAATATGCCTTCCGTCCTTCCGAGCTGCTGCTGGCCAACTACCTGACGGATGCCGAAGAAAATATCGCCGGAATCGCGCTGAAGCCTTACGAGTCCAGAGTATACAAGCTGGTCGGCGTGCAGGGGAGCGCGGGCCATACAGATGGAATGAAGCCTCCTGCGGCAGCGGATGGCCATTCGTCCATCATTGAAACCGTCTAGTCCCTAAGCAGTCGTCATGAGCGAAAGACCTTCAACGTCACTGATTGAATCGGAGGACGGCGAGGGTCTTTTTTTCGTTGATTTCATTCGATGTCCCGATAGGATGTGCTAGCAAAACCGGGAAACTGAATAAAATAATCTTCGTTTCAATAATTATCTGAAATTTTATTCCAAAAGATAGATGGTTGACTTTCTGTAACTAATCCTCTATTCCCTATTATGGGAATTATTTTTTTACAAACTGTAAAATGATAGGTTACACCGGATTGCTGAACCTCATCTTCGTAGGTATACTAACCTTGCGTTCGTTATATATATGTTAAGTAATATTACATGAAACGGGAGGACAATGAATGAATTCAAAGGGGATTGGAAAAGGAAAAGGACTTGCCGCGATTGTTCTGGTGATGGCATTGGCTGCAGGATGCGGCTCCGGAAACGGCAATTCGTCATCGAACCAAGAGGGCGGTGCCAAAAGCGGCGGACAGGTCATCAAGATCGCTTCGCAGTCTCCGCTGTCGGGCGGAAGCTCGATTCAGGGAGAGGCGATCAAGCTCGGAGCCCAGCTGTCGCTCGACGACCACAAGGACGAGTTCTCCAAGCTGGGCTTTACGCTAGAGCTGGTCCCGTACGATGACCAGAGCGATGCCAAAAAGGGTGTTGCCAACGCCGAGCAGATCGGCGCCGACCAGGCCGTCGTGGGCGTCATCGGCCATCTTAATTCCGGCGTTTCCATCCCCTCCTCCGTCGTCTATGAAAAATACAATCTGCCGATGATCTCCCCCGCCAGCACGGCGACGGAGTTCACCGACCGCAAGCTCAAGGTGGCCAACCGCGTCGTCGCGCGCGACGACTTCCAGGGCCCTGCCGGAGCCCAATATGCGGTGAAGACGCTGAATGCCAAAAACATCTTCGTCATACAAGACAAGACGGCTTACGGCCAAGGACTGGCCGAAGCTTTCCGGGATGCGGCCAAGGAAGCGGGAGCAACCATCGTCGGGTACGAGGGCATTACGGTCGGGGAGAAGGACTTCAACGGCGTGCTGACGACCGTCCAGAGCAAGAAGCCGGATCTCATCTTCTTCGGGGGGATGTATGCGGAAGGCGCCCTGCTTGTGAAACAGGCGAAGGACAAAGGGATCACAGCTCCGCTCATGGGCGGCGACGCGCTGGATTCCTCCGGCATGGCGGACATCGCGGGACAGGATGTCGCCGGCACTTTGTACAGTTCCGTCGCAGGGGACATCACGAAGTCCAACAAACAGTGGGCGGACAACTATCAGGCGAAATTCAGCAAAGGGCCGGAAGGCTACTCGGTCTATGCCTATGATTCGATGTCGGTCATGCTGGCCGCCGTCAAGAAGAGCATCGAGGACAACGGGGGCAAGCTGCCTGCCCGCGAGAAGATCCGCGACGCGGTGCGGGCGACGAAGGACTTTGAAGGCGTGGCGACCAAAGTGAGTTTTGACGACAAAGGCGACAATCTGTACGCCAAAGTGTTCATTTACAAATTCGAAGGAGCTTCCTATCCGGGCAGCATGATATCGGAGGTCAGCCAGTAACTGCCGGACATGCCGCGCAGGCGTGCGCGATTCCCGCAAGGGATCGTTCCGCGCCTGCTTTTTGAATCGGAGAGGAGCCCATAAGATGAACGACATCCTGCATACGCTTCCCCAGGTGCTGATCGACGGCATGGCGCTCGGAGCGATCTACGCGGTCGTAGCGCTGGGCTACACGATGGTATATGGAATTCTTGAACTCATCAATTTCGCGCACGGAGAAATTTTCATGACGGGCGCTTTCGTCGGCACGGCTGTGCTGCTCGCTGCCCAAGGAACGGGACTCGCCGCAAGCCTGCCGCCCTGGCTGTTCTATCTGCTCATCCTGCTGATCGCGATGATGTTCACCGGCGCGCTCGGGGTGGGCATCGAGCGGGTGGCTTACCGCCCGCTGCGCAAGGCTCCGAAGCTGATCTCGCTCATTGCCGCCTTCGGCGTCTCCTTCGTCCTCCAGGACGTCGTCCGCTTCATCGCAGAGCTGCGGACAGGCAATTATATCGTGAGCAGCAGCTCCATATACGGGGAGCGGATGAGCCTGCGCGCCTCCTCCATCAGCAGCATATTCGGCGATGCCACCGTCAAAACCAACACCCTCATCATTCTCGGCGCCGCCCTGCTGCTCATGGTCGCTCTGGACCGGTTCGTCAACCGGAGCAAATGGGGCGTTGCGATGCGAGCCGTCGCCCAAGACCGCGAGACGGCTTCCCTCATGTCCATCAATGTGAACAAGGTCATCGTCCTGACCTTCTTCATCGGATCGGCGCTCGGCGGAGCTACCGGCGTGCTGTTCGCCCAGCAGTACGGGACGATCGATCCCTATATCGGCTTCATTCTCGGCATGAAAGCGTTCACGGCAGCCGTTCTAGGCGGAATCGGCAACATCCGCGGCGCGATGTTCGGCGGCTTCGTCATCGGCATTCTGGAGATGTTCGCCTCCTCGAACCTCGGGACGCTGACCGGCGGCAGCTTTGGAGCCGAATACAAGGACGTCTTCGCCTTCTCCATTCTCATCATCGTCCTGATCTTCAAACCCGAGGGCCTGTTCGGCAGAGCCGTCAAAGAGAAAGTGTAGGTGGCGGATATGCAAATCAATCCAACCCGCGAGAGGCTTGCCGGCAGCAAGTCCGCGCAGGCAGGGCTTCTAGCTGCTTTTGTCGTCGCGACTTCCGCTGCAGTCTATCTGATGGACAAATCCGTTCTCGCCTTCCTGCTGCTGCTCGGCTCGCTGCTGCTGCTGTATTACACCGGCTTCGGAAACGGCATCAAGTGGGTATCTGCCGGCATCCTGCTGCTGCTGATCATCCCCTTCGCGGCCTCCGGAGGGCCGTCGCACGAGGCTTATATGGAAGTAGCGGCTCAATGCGGCATTTATGTCGCCATGGCGCTCGGCCTCAACATCGTCGTCGGCTTTGCCGGACTCCTGGATATGGGCTTCGTCGCTTTTTTCGCAGTCGGGGCGTACACTTACGGCATCTTTGCCACGGCGCAGGCGAACAACTTCATTTCCGGCAGCCTGTTCCCGCTGCCGGGCGGCAGCTTCTGGATCTTCATCCTGCTGGGCGGCTTCATGGCCGGCATCTTCGGCATTCTGCTCGGTCTGCCCGTGCTTCGCGTCAAAGGCGACTATCTGGCCATCGTCACGCTTGGATTCGGGGAAATCATCCGGATCATCTTCAACAATATGGAAAAGCCGGTCAATATAACCAACGGGGCCATGGGCCTGTCCTCCATCCAGCCGCCGGACTTGTTCGGCTTCAAGTTCACGTTTCCGCATCAATTTTACTTTATCGTGATCGGGATTCTTGCCCTTGTCATCTTCGCGGTCCGCAGGCTGGAGCATTCCCGGCTCGGGCGATCGTGGAAGGCGGTCCGCGAGAACGAGATCGCCGCGCAGTCGATGGGCATCCCCTTGATCCGGACCAAGCTGGCAGCCTTCGCGATCGGAGCTTCCTTCTCCGGAATGATGGGCGTCGTATTCGCAGCCAAGCAGACCTTCATCGATCCGACAAGCTTCACGCTCGTGGAATCCACGACGATTCTTGTCATGGTCGTGCTGGGCGGAATGGGCAGCGTGCCGGGAGTGATTTTGGGCGCGAGCCTCATTACGATCCTGAATCTGCAGGTGCTGACCGAGCTGACGAGCGCGCTGAACGCCCTATCCAACAACGGCTACATCGGGATCCCTACGGCGTTGTCTCCTTCCAAAATGCAGCGGCTTATTTTCGGGCTGATCTTGATCCTGTTCGCGATATTCCGGCCGAACGGCCTGATCCGGGCACGCAACCGCAAAGTCAGTCTGGAATCCGTCGCGGGAAGCGGCGTTTATCCGGCGTCTGCCGGCAGGACGGCAATCCGCAAGTAAATCGTTCGATGGGAGGTGCCTCATGGCGATATTGACGGTATCAAATCTCAAGAAGCGCTTCGGCGGCCTCGTTGCCGTGAATGGGGTTGATTACAGCTTTCCGAAAGGAGAAATATCGGCTGTCATCGGTCCCAACGGGGCAGGGAAAACGACCTTTTTCAATCTGATCACCGGCATCTATGTTCCGGACGGGGGCCGCATCGAGCTGGACGGGAAATCCTTGGTACGGGCAAAGCCGCATGTGATCGCAAAGCTTGGCATCGCGCGGACGTTCCAGAACATCCGTCTGTTCGGAAGCATGAGCGTCCTGGAAAACGTCATGGTCGGCATGCATATCCATCTCAAGTCGGGGATACCTGGCACTATTCTGGGATTGGGCAAAGTGCGGCATGAGGAGCAGGAGGCGAGGCGGGAGGCTTACCGGCTGCTCCAGTATGTAGGCCTTGAAAAGCACTTCAACGAGGAGGCGTCCAGCTTGCCTTACGGCGCGCAAAGGAGGCTGGAAGTCGCCCGGGCTCTTGCCGTCAAGCCGAAGGTGCTGCTCCTGGACGAGCCGGCGGCGGGCATGAATCCGCGCGAGACGACTGAGCTGACCGCGCTGATCCGCAGGATGCAGCGGGAGCTCGAGCTGACGGTCATCCTGATCGAGCACGACATGAAGCTGGTCATGCGCCTGGCCGAGCATATCCTCGTGCTCGACCATGGGGAGAAGATCGCGGAAGGAGGCCCGGCCGCCATCCGCGACAATCCGAAAGTCATCGAGGCTTATTTGGGCAAAAGCGCCGTGGAAGAGGGGATGATGGCATGAGCTTGCTGGAGCTGAACGGGGTGCAGGCCTATTACGGAGGAATCGAAGCGCTGAAGGGAATATCTCTGACCGTCGGCGAAGGAGAAATCGTCACCTTGATCGGATCCAACGGAGCCGGCAAGTCCACCACGCTCAAGTCGATTTGCGGACAGGTCAAAACCTCGGGAGAAATCCGCTTCAAAGGGGAGGGGGTCGCCTCCTGGCTGCCCCATCAGATCGCGGCTGCCGGCATCGCCCACGTCCCGGAAGGCAGACGGATTTTTCCGAAGCTTACGGTCAAGGAGAACCTGGAGATGGGAGCTTTTTCCGTCAAGGACAAAGCTGTCGTCAAGGAAAGGATCGAGCAGGCGTTTGCTTATTTCCCCAGGCTCAAGGAAAGATACCGGCAGGCGGGCGGCACGATGAGCGGAGGGGAGCAGCAGATGCTGGCGATCGCCCGCGGGCTGATGATGAAGCCGGATATCCTGCTGCTCGACGAGCCGTCGATGGGGCTTGCGCCCGTGCTTGTCGATCAGATTTTCGAAATCATCCAGGAGCTCAACGCGTCCGGCATGACGATCCTGCTCGTGGAGCAGAACGCCTACCATGCGCTGCAGATCGCGGATCGGGGCTATGTCATCCAGACCGGGGAAATTACGATGCAGGGCAAGGCGTCCGAGCTCATCGTCGATGAGCAGGTCAAAGAAAGCTACCTGGCATGATACTGATTTTTGGCTTGCAGAACAAATGGGTTTTCGTGTAGAATACGCCCAAACTGGTATCTTCAAGGATAGCGCAAAAAGGGCGTGCCATTATGACCTATCAAGTCCACATCATGTTCAAGCCGCTGCATGAAGCGATGAGCAGTCTGCACGCTTATATATGCCGCAAATCCCATAAAAAGCTGGATCTTCCGTCCTCATGGGCGGCGGAGGTCAGGGATCGGCTCACGCCGGATTTCGCCGCGCTGCTGGACGAGCTGGCGATCGACGCCAACTGGAAGTTCACCTTCTTGCTGATCCACCTGTGTCCGGCGGATGACGTCGCGGGCTTCGTCGCTTGGCTCCGCGGTCTGAGCGCAGGAGAGATGTACGAAATGATGGCGCCGTACAGCAGCCAGTTCCCGGAGGATATGGCGGCGTTCAGGGAGCTGACGGTTTCCGTCTTCTCCCGCTGGCAGGAGCAATATTTCCACTCGGCCGATCCGGCGATCCTGGAAAGGCTGAGGCAAGTAGAGGAGGAGCGGAAAGCCGTCCTGCCCGGGTCGGACAAGAAGGCTTTCGTCGATGAGACGACCAACGGTCTCGTGTTCGAGGCGATGCCGGGACTGGAGGATCTGGTGCTCATTCCCCAGATGCATTTCCAGCCGGTCAATATCATCAGCCATTTCCGCCGGCTTACGATCTGCTACTATTCCGCAAGAATCGATATGAGCGAGGACGACTTCCTCTCCGCCCATGATTTCCGTGTCATCCGAAGCCTCGGCGAGAAGAGCCGGCTCAAGATTCTCCGTTACCTGCATGGAGGGCCGCGCAGCTTCATCGAGATCGTCAGGCATCTGCAGCTGTCCAAGGGGATTACGCATGACCATGTCGGCAAGCTGCGGAGCGCCGGACTCATCCACGCCCATTTTGAAGGGGAGACGCTGACCGTGTACAGCCTGCGGAAAGGGACTCTGGAGAGGATGCAGGCGGCTTTGAAGGCCTATATCGAGGCTGAGCCGCACCCAGCCATTTTAGATTCGATGTGACGATCGACTGGAATGGTTCTTTTTATGGCTTATTTTTTCTTTGTAGGGAGAAAATATTTGAAGTTCTCTCTTTACAGAACCGGATGGGGCTCCTATAATGGGGATAATTCAGTAATTCATACTTAATCAATCGGAATTATACTCTGCTATTCGATTGAGCGGGAGGGTCTTATGAAAAAAAGAATGAAAGTCTCTGCATCCATCTCCGTTTTGCTGGCGGGAGCGCTGCTGCTGTCCGCATGCTCGGACAACAGCGGCAACGTAAACAACGCCGCCGATGGAGCATCGGGAACGACGAATACAGCCGTGAACGCTGGCGCGGACAATGCAGGCGGCGCTTCAACGGACGGCGCAGCGGGTGTCATCCAAGCAGCCGATCTATCCAAGCTGCCGGCGACAGCCAAGCAGCGCACCGACACGATCATCGTCGGCTTGACCGACCCGAGCGGCGCCTTCACGCCTTACTTCCAGCAAAGCGGTTACGACGGCAACGTGTCCTCGCTGCTGTACACCCCGCTCGTTCTCGTGAACGACAAGGCGGAGCCGGTTCCGGGCCTGGCCGAGAAATGGGAAGCCTCCGAGGACGGCCTGACGTATACGTTCCATCTTCGCCAAGGGCTGAAGTTCAGCGACGGCTCGCCGCTTGCGGCCGAAGACGTCGCCTTCACCTGGACGATCCTGAACGACAAGTCCTATGACGGCGATTCGCAGGTCAACACGCTCGGCATCAAAGGCGCAGAGGCCTACAAAGAAGGCAAGGCCGCTTCGATCGAAGGCATCAAGGTCGCGGATCCGCAGACGATCAGCGTCACGCTGGAGAAGGCCAATGCAGCCGCGCTGACGACGCTCGGCGGCGATGTGCTGTCCAAGGCGTACTACGGCAAGGACTACAAACAAGGCGACACCGGCTATATGAAGTCGTTGAGCGCCACTCCGGTCGGCACCGGGCCTTATAAGCTGGTCAAGTTCACGCCTGGGCAGGAAGTGCGCTTCGCAGCCAATGAGAACTACTACGGCGACAAGCCGAAAACGCCGAATTTCATCTACAAAACATCCGAAGGCGACACTTGGCAGTACCTGGAAACCGGAGAGGTCGACTATGCCTCCTTCAGCGCCACCCAGGAAAACATCGACAAGCTGAAGTCTCTCGGATTCGTGAATATCGTTCCGTATACGCCAAGCACCTACGGTTATCTGCAGGTGAATCTGGAGCATGAAGCTCTCAAGGACAAAAAGGTGCGCCAGGCGCTGACCTACGGCCTCGACCGTCAAAGCATCTACGTGGATGCGGCGCAGGGAGCGGGCAGCATCGCCAACATTCCTTCGTCCCCGATCTCGTGGGCGTACACGGAAGAAGGCATCAACCCGTACAAATACGACCTGGACAAAGCGAAATCGCTGCTGGATGAAGCCGGCTGGAAAGAAGGCGCCGGCGGCATCCGCGAGAAGGACGGCAAGAAGCTGACGATCCATTATCTCGGCTCCAAGAGCAAGAACACGGATATCTTCATCGCCGTAGCCAAAGAGAACTATCAGGCGCTCGGCGTGGAATTCCAGCCGGAAATCTTCGCCGACTTCAACTCTCTCGTCTCCAAGGTGGAAGGCGGGGATTACGATCTCGTCTCCTTCTCGACGCCGATGCTTACGGATCCTTCGGATGGCCTGATGCAGTTCGTGGACGGAGAGGTCAAAGGCTACAGCAACCCGAAATTCACCGAGCTGTACAAAAAAGGCCTGGAGACGACCGACATCGAGCAGCGCAAAGCGATCTACAAGGAAATCTACCAGCTGCTGAACGACGAGCTTCCGGTCATCTTCACAAGCTACAAGAAGAGCGTGTACGCATACAATGCCCGGATCGAGAATTTGGCTGTGAGTCCGTTCTACGGCCTGGCAACGAGTCTGCCGCAATGGTCGCTCAAGGACGTGCAGTAATCGTTATGCTCGGATAAAAGAATCCATCCCCTGCCGGACTGAACGCGGCAGGGGATGACCTGTTAAGGAGCCGATATGAGCACATATTTGATCCGCCGCCTGAGCTATATGATTCTGATCCTGCTGGCAGCCTCCTTCCTGATCTTCTCGCTGTATGCCCTGACGCCAGGCGACTTCATCAGCGGGAACATCAAGCTGACGCCGGAGCGGAAGGCAGAGCTGCGCGAGATTTACGGCCTCAGCAAACCGCTGATGGAGCGGTACTTCACCTGGATGGGCAACGCCCTGCACGGCGACTTCGGCTACTCGCTCGCGCAGCAGAAGCCGGTGCTGACGATATTCAACGAGTATATCTGGAATTCGTTCCTGCTCGCCGTCGTATCCACCTTCCTCACCTGGTTCATCGCCGTCGTCATCGGCGTCATCGCGGCGTACAAGCAGTATTCCTGGTTCGATACGCTGGTCATGCTGGTCATATTCGGAGCGATGTCGATTCCGTCTTTCTTCATCGGCCTGTTCCTGATCAAGATTTTCGCGGTCGATCTCCACTGGCTGCCGCCGGGAGGCATCACGACGACAGGCAGCAATGCGGCCGGATGGGATTATGCGCTTGAGGTGCTCCGCCATATGACGCTGCCGGTCGCCGTCATGACGCTGCTCGGCCTTGGCTCTCTGACGAGATACTTCCGCAGCAACATGATCGATGTCCTCAAGCAGGACTATATCCGTACCGCACGGGCCAAAGGGCTGACCGAGCGCAAGGTGCTGTTCACCCATGCGCTGCGCAACGCCCTGCTGCCGGCGATCACGCTCGTTGGCTTCGAGCTGCCGGCTCTGTTCGGAGGCTCGCTCATCATCGAGAGCATCTTCAACTGGCCGGGCATCGGCCAGCTGTACATGAAGTCGTTCGGCTTGCGCGATTATCCGCTGCTCATGGGCTTCACGATGTTCCTGGCCGTTCTGACCGTCATCGGAACGCTGCTGTCCGACATTCTGTACCGCGTGGCGGATCCGCGCGTCAAACTATAGGAAGGAGGCTGCCATCCATGTCACTTGCAAAAGGCGAGCTCGCCGGACCGGGCAAGGCGAAAGCGAAAGCGGCGGCGAAATCCTCGCTCTGGGGCGATTCGCTCCGCAGGCTTCTGAAGAACAAGCTGGCCGTATTCGGCTTCGCCGTCGTCGTCTTCATGTTTGCGGTCTGCTTCCTCGGCCCGATGTTCTCTCCGTACGCGGACAACAAGATCAATATGGCGCTGATGAACAAGGCTCCCAGCGCCAAGCATTGGCTCGGCACCGACGCGCTCGGCAGGGATGTGCTGACCCGCGTGCTCCAGGCGGGCCGCATCTCGCTCACGGTAGGACTGGCATCCATGGTGCTGTCCGTCTTGCTGGGCGGCTTGCTCGGCATCATCGCAGGTTATTACCGCGGCGTAGCCGATCAGATCATCATGCGGATCGCGGATCTGCTGCTGACGATTCCCAGCCTTCCCTTGCTCTTCATCGCAGGAGCGCTCCTCTCGGAATGGAAGGTTCCTCCCGACTACCGGATGTACATCGTCATGATCATGCTGGCGATCGTCGGCTGGCCGGGCCTGGCCCGCATGGTCCGGGGCCAGATCCTCAGCCTCCGGGAACGCGAGTTCATGCAGGCGACGACGGTGCTCGGCCTGCGCAGCCGCCGCAAGCTGTTCAACCATCTGTTTCCCAATCTGGTGCCGCTTCTGATCGTCATCGCCACGCTGAATATCGGCGGCGCGATTCTCAGCGAATCCGTACTCAGCTTCTTCGGCCTCGGCGTCACGCCGCCGACTCCGACCTGGGGCAACATGATCGACGCGGCCAACAACATGATCGATTTCGAGAAGCGTCCTTGGCTGTGGATTCCGCCGGGTCTCTCCATCTTCGTGACGGTAGTCGCCATCAATATTTTCGGTGACGGACTGAGGGACGTTCTGGACCCGAAAAAGGGAAGGTAGGTGCGGGTCGTGAAAGACTTGCTGCATATCGAGCAACTGAAAACGCATTTCAGCACGGAAGCCGGCACGGTGCGGGCCGTCGACGGAGTCAGCCTGCATGTGCGGGCCGGCGAAACGGTCTGCATCGTCGGCGAGTCCGGCTGCGGCAAAAGCATTACGGCGATGTCGGTCATGGGATTGGTGGAAGGCCCGTCCGGCAAAGTCGTCGGAGGCGCCATCGAATTCGACGGGCGCGATCTGCTTGCCATGAAGGCGAGCGAACTGCGCACCGTGCGCGGCAACGATATCGCCATGATCTTCCAGGAGCCGATGTCTTCGCTCAATCCGGTGCTCAAGATCGGCGAGCAGATCGTCGAGCCGCTGATGGAGCATCGCAAGCTGAGCCGGAAGGAGGCGCGGGCGCGGGCGATCGAGCTTATTGCTCTCGTCGGAATCTCGCGGCCGGAGCAGATCATGGAATCGTATCCGCATGAGCTGAGCGGCGGCATGCTGCAGCGCGTCATGATCGCGATCGCGGTGTCCTGCGAACCGAAGCTGCTGATCGCCGACGAGCCGACGACCGCTCTTGACGTAACGATCCAGGCTCAGATCCTGGACCTGCTGCGCAGCCTCAAGGATGAAGGCGGGATGTCGATCCTGCTCATCACGCATGATCTCGGCGTCGTCGCGGAGATGGCCGACTACGTCGTGGTCATGTATTCCGGCAAGGTCGTCGAGGAAGGCGAGGTCGTCGAGCTGTTCAACCATCCGAAGCATCCGTATACGCAAGGACTGCTGAAGTCCAAGCCGATCATCAACCAGCGCAAGGACACGCTTTATTCCATTCCCGGACAAGTTCCGAATCCGCTCGAGCTGACGGAATCCTGCTACTTCCACGATCGCTGCGAGCATTGCATGGCGATCTGCGTGACCCAGGAGCCGAAGCTGAAGGATGTCGGGCAAGGCCAGAAAACGGCTTGCTGGCTGTATGAAGAGGGGGCGCTGGCCCATGTCTGAGGCTTTGCTGGAAGTGCGGAACTTGAAGAAATACTTTCCGATCAAGGCCGGGGTGCTGAACCGCACCGTCGGACATGTCAAGGCGGTGGACGACATCAGCCTGACGATCTCTCCGGGCGAAACGTTCGGGCTTGTCGGCGAGTCCGGCAGCGGCAAAAGCACGGTCGGCAAAACGATCGTGCGGCTGACGGAAAAAACGGATGGCGAAGTCCGCTTCAAGGGGCAGAATCTGTATGATCTTCCGTCCGAGAAGCTCCGCAGGCTGCGCCCCGAGCTGCAGCTGATCTTCCAGGATCCGTACAGCTCGCTCAATCCCCGCGTGCGGATCGGCGATGCCATCGGCGAGGCGCTGCTGGACCACGGCCTGGTGCCGAGGGAGGAAATCCGCGATCGGGTGCAGGAGGTTCTGGCGTCCTGCGGGCTGTCGGCGTACCATATCGACAGGCTGCCGCATGAATTCAGCGGCGGGCAGCGCCAGCGGATCGGCATCGCCCGCGCGCTCGCGCTGAATCCGGATCTCATCATCGCGGACGAGCCGGTGTCGGCGCTCGACGTCTCCATCCAGGCGCAGATCATCAACCTGTTCCGCCATCTGCAGGAGACGAGGAACCTTTCCTATCTGTTCATCTCCCACGATCTCAGCGTGGTGGAGCATTTGTGCAACCGGATCGGGGTCATGTACCTCGGCTCGATGATGGAGACGGGCACGCGGGACGAGCTGTTCCTCACGCCGCTCCACCCGTATACGAAGGCTCTGCTGTCCGCGGTTCCGGTGCCGATTCCGAAGCTGAAGCGGGAGCGGATCGTGCTGCGGGGGGATATTCCGAATCCCGCCAACCCGCCGTCCGGCTGCAAATTCCATACGCGCTGTCCGCTGGCCGTCGAGCGCTGCAAGCTTGAGGTGCCGGAGTTCCGCCATATGGGCGGAGAGCATTACGTGGCCTGCCATTTGGCCTGACGGGGCGCTCCATGATCAGAATCGCCTTTCCCCTCGAGATGAGGTTGGAGGGGCGATTTTTTTGTCGATCCCGCAACGCTCCATGCGGCTGAAGCTGCTGCCAAGGAGGACTCGCGGCGCAGGAGTCGAATGTTGAAAGCGACGATGGTTATCGATTGCGAAGGGAGCATCAAGTCAGTATGGGTTATATCGAAAAAGCAACCAAGGAGCTCTACGGCTATTTGCCCGAGCTGACCAAAAAGGAAGATTTCGACGCCTTCTGGTATCAGACTCTGAATCAGGCCAAGGCGGTGCCGCTGCAGCCGCAGCGGACGCAGATCGACTATCCGAGCCGGCATGTCGGCGTCTACGATATTTCTTACAACGGAATGGACGAGACCTCCATCCGGGGATGGCTGATCGTTCCGCATTTTCTGAAGAAGGAAAGCTATCCCTGCCTCATCCATTATCATGGCTTCTCGGGAAGCAGAGGCGAGCCGTCGGATCATATGCATTGGGCGATGATGGGCCTTGCCGTGCTCTCCGTCGATTGCCGCGACCAGGGCGGACCGACCGGGAACAGCGCCTCCTATACGCATGGCTTTGTCGGGAACGTCGCCGTCAAAGGCGTCCATGACAAGATGGAATACTACTATCGGCATGCCTATATGGACTGCCTCAAGGCGATTGACTTCGCCTGCGCCCAGGCGGAGATCGATCCCGCCCGCATCGTCATCGAAGGCGTCAGCCAGGGCGGGGCGCTCGGAATGGCGGTGTCGGCTCTGGACGACCGGCCAGCGGCAGTCCTGGTCGACGTTCCGAGCAACAGCAATCTAGAGGCCCGCGTCGAGGGCTGCCATGGCGCCTTCGGCGGCGTCACGGAATATTTGAAGCGGCATCCGGAGCAGACGGATCTCGTCCTGGACAATCTGAGCTACTTCGACACGATGAACATGGCCGACCGCATCCATTGTCCGGTGCTCGCTTCGGTCGCCCTCAAGGACGAGGTCTGTCCGCCGCAGATGTATTTCGCAACCTATAACCGGATTCGGACGGAGAAGGAAATGAACATCTATCCGTTCAATGGCCACGAGGGCGGCGGGTCGAGGCAGACGGAGGCCAAGCTGGCCTATTTGCAGCGGAAGTTTCCGGATTGGTTTCAATAGACCAGGTTGGGAAAGACTCGCGGGGAAACAGCTTCATGTAAGAACGAATTTCAATTGTCTCTACTTAAGTAGAACCATGATATTGCAGGAGAAAAAAAGGAGAGATGGCTTGTGAGGAGCGACAATCGCCAGATGATTGAATTATGGCCGTCCGGAGCGCCGCTGGCGGCTGGCGACGGCGAGGAAGACCGCCCGGCGCTGGCGCCTTACCTGGTTGAGGGAGCTGGAAGCGCCGTCGTTGTATGCCCTGGCGGCGGTTATGGGATGCGGGCGGAGCATGAAGGCGAACCGATCGCTCTATGGTTGAACACTCTCGGCATCTCTGCTTTTGTGCTGCGTTATAGAGTCGCGCCTTATACCTATCCGTCCCCGCAGGACGATGTGCAGCGGGCTATTCGCCATGTACGTCATCATGCGCCGGAATGGGGCCTCGAGCCGGATCGAATCGGCGTACTCGGCTTCTCCGCGGGCGGGCATCTCGCCGCGACCGCGGCGACTCTGTACGATGACGGACAGCCGGATGCTCAGGATCCGGAGGACCGGATATCGAGCCGGCCGAACGCAGCCATCCTTTGCTACCCGGTCATCTCGATGGACCTCGCCTATACCCACGAAGGGTCTCGCATCAATCTGCTCGGCCTTGATCCCGATCCGGCGCTGGTGGAACGGCTCAGTCCGAATCTTCAAGTAAACGCAGACACTCCGCCAGTGTTTCTTTGGCATACATCCGACGATGGTGCCGTCCCGGTAGAGAACAGCCTGCTGTTTGCTGCCGCTCTCAGCCGCGCCGGCGTGCCGTTCGACCTGCATGTCTATGAAAAGGGACGGCACGGAATGGGCCTCGCGGATGAAGATCCACATGTGGCGAGCTGGCATGCCGTTTGCGGACTTTGGCTCCAGCGGCAAGGCTTTGGGCAGTCGGGCAGTGCTTTGCAGCTTCGGTTTCTTGCGCGAAAATGAAGTCCAAGCCGAACAGGCCCGCATGCGCGGGCCTGAAGGCAAGGAGAAAGTTTGTGTCCGGACGTTTTACGTCCATTCAATTGCTGGAGAGGCGATGCGCATGATTACTTCCAGCCCGGCATCTCATCGAGCGTCAGCACGTTGGCGGCAGCGTAAATGCCCGGGAGCGTGCTTCGATTGTCCTCGATGAAGTCCGGCCAGAGCATGGCGTAAATCCATTTGTTCTGGCTGGCGAGCAGCGAGGCGGAAGGCATGAACTGGCATTCGCCGATTGCGATCGGCTTCCCTCCCGACACTCGCAGCATCGTATTGTAATTCGTCGTGGTATACCCCGTATTGTAGACGTCCAGAGAAGCGATATCGAAATAGGAAGTACCCGGATTGTAGGCGTCGATTTCCGTGCTGAGATTGGAGAAGTCCTGGATATTCCAAACCCAGATGATGTTCTCCAGTCCTTTCGTATTCGTCAAATAATCATGGGTGATCTGGTACAGCTTGGCGGTTCCGTTCGACCCCTTGTGGCAGGACCACCAGAAGACGCATTGGTTCATCTCGTGGAAGGGACGGAATAGAACGACGACATTGTTGTTCTCCAGGTCCTGCAAATACGTCGACAACGTGTCGAGGCGGCCGATCCACGCATTGTACAGGCTCGTTCCCGGCGTCGTGAGCTGGGTGAATTGGGCGTCGGTCAGCTTGGCCGGGTTCGCTCCGCCGATGTCGTCCCAGCTGCAATATTCGTCGCGGGTCGGCGCGCAGGCATGATACATCAGGGTGACGAGCGCGCCTTTGTTGAACTGGTTTTTGGCTTCGTTGATCATCGTCTGGCGCTTGTCGACGGCTCCGCTGCCGAAGCCGAAGTCGCCGCCCCACAAGGATGGCGTGCGTCCGGCGATGGACGCGACGGTGTTGCTGTCGCTTGTCGGCGTGCCGGCGTTTTTGTTCTCGATGCCGACGATCGTATGGTTGCCGGAGATTCCGTTCAGGTAATCCAGAACGCGCTGCTTGACGGCCGCGACGCCGGTGCCGCCGCCTCCCCCTGCGCTGCTGTAGACTTCGAATTCATAGAGGGAGAAGCCGTAGGTCGTAGCGCGCTGGATCAGATATACCTTGACGTAGCGGGCTGTCGTGGGAGAGAAGGCGATCGTATTGGTGCCGCCTGTGCCGCTGTAATTGGAGTAAACGGTCGTCCAGGAGCTGTTGTCGGTCGAGGTCTGGACCTGGAACTGCTTGGCATAAGCCGCTTCCCATTTCAGCACGACTTTGGCGATGCTTTGCTGGGAGCCGAGATCGACATAGATGTACTGTTGGTCGGCATAGGAAGAGCTCCAGCGTGTGGAAGCGTTGCCGTCGACCGCATAGGAGGCCGGAGTGGTGGAATCCTCAGTCGAGGAGACAGAGACCGGCTTGCCGAGGGCGAGATTTCCTGCAGAAGAGCTGCCGCCGTCGTCGCCGTAAATTTCAAATTCATAAAGGGAGTAGCCGTAGGCGGTCGCGCGGGTGAAGGCGTACATTTTCACATAGCGGGCGTTGGCGGAGAAGGTGATCGTGCTGTTGCCGCCTGTGCCGCTGTAATTGGAGTAGACGGTCGTCCAGGTCGCATTGTCGTTCGAGGTTTGAATCTGGAAGCCTTTGGCGTAAGCGGCTTCCCAGCGCAGCACGACGCTGGAGATGGAGCGGGCCGCGCCGAGATCGACGATGATATACTGCTGATCGTTCGTATTGGACGACCAGCGGGTGGATGTATTGCCGTCGACGGCGTTGGAGCCGCCGTATTCGGAGCTTTGGACCGAGGAGACCGTAACCGGCTTTCCAAGCGCCAGATTGACCGTTGCGGCTTTGGCGGAAGGGGAGTTGACGGCTCCGAGCGCGATAGAGATCAGAATGAGCGCAATAGCGCACAGCCAGGCGGAGCGGGAAATGGACACGTTACAAAACCTCCTGAAGATTGATTGGCCAAGCCTTGGCTAAATGCCGAATCATGCTGCTGACGTTAAATCGGCAGCGGCTGCTTTCGATGAGAAGCCGGCGGCTGCGCCTCAAGGCGATTCGATAAGCGGAGTCACCTCCTTTCAGATTTTCTGAATACGCTTCCATATTTCAACAATAGTATAGAATTCAATTTAAATTTCTGCAACAATTTAATTTTGTATAATTTCAATTCGAATTATGCTCGCAGCGTCAATAAAACGAATGCTTGGCATCCAAACTTCTTCAATTACCGCCGGCTGGGTGTTGGACGAGATTCGGCTTGAACGCTCCTGTGAGCGACAGCAGCTGCGCATAGGCCATTGAATCGGCTTTGCTGATTCAGTTGACTTCGACAACTGTTACCTGTAAAATAACAGTAAGCTTGCAGAGGGGAGAGGATATGGATGAACAGTGAATTCACGATTGCCGTGCATAGCCTCGTCTATCTGGCATACCGTACTGACCGGATGGCGACGAGCGAAGCGATTGCGAACAACGTGAATACGCATCCCTCCCGAGTCCGCAAGGTGATGAGCTGCTTGAAAAAGCGGAATTACGTCGTGACCAAGGAAGGGCTGGGCGGCGGCTATATCCTTCATTGCAGCCCGGAGAGCGTAACGCTTGCCGAAATTTATCGGGCGACCTCCATCGGAACGATGAAGCCTTCGTGGTGCTCCGGTACCGTAGAAGGAGACTGCCTTGTCGCCTGCAATATGGCGAGCGTCATGGACGTCATCTTCATGGAGACCGAGGAGAAGCTGCTTCAGCATCTGGAAAGCATGACGATCCGCGACGTGCTGGACCGCATCAAGTCCGCCCAGACCGCAGCGCTGGGCTAGGCTGCCAGGCGCTGATGCGGAGCTGTTTTACGAGCTAACTGTCACTTTTTTGAATATAGATTCTGGGGAGGCATGGGAAAATGAGTTCAGTAGATTACCTTATCGGCATGGGGGATTGGGTCAGCGGGACCACAGTCATGGATGAACGCTTCATCGGTTATATCGATTCGGTCGACTCCGACACCTGCCGGATCCACGTTACCCAGAGCGACCGCGAACGCATCATCGGCAAAAAGGTCGGGGCGAGGACATCGAAGGTGCGCAAGCTGGATGTCCATGAGCCTGCAACCGAAGCGGAACTGAGGAGCTTGATCGAGCTGGCGCTGATGACCAAGGACGAGGGCTGGTTCAAGGATCTTGCCTCCCGTCTGTCCGGCGACGATGAAAATGCGGCATCTAGCCCGGCTTTCGGAAATCCCGTACATCGCTTCGCTGTCTATGAATGAGGGCGGCAGCCGTTAAAAATGGACTGCCAGTTGTTCAGGCTGGCGGCGATGATCCCGGGCAAGCCCCTGTCTGCAGCTTGCAGGCAGGGGCTTTTCGTCTCTGACAAGGCCAGCCGGTCGGCTGGCCTTTTTTCTTTTGGCGAGGGCTGGATTGAATTTTCTCTCCACGATGGCTGAGCGATCTTCATGCTGAAATCCCGGCATTGTCCTTCTGATTGCGGCCTTGTACGCATAGGCTGTAGCAAAAGCGAACGAAGCCGGGAGGGATGGCCAGTGGCCCGATGGGGAAGGCGAGTCAGATGGAAGCTGCCGGTTGCTCCGGCCAAACGAATGCGCATGGCCAAGCCGCGTGCTTCTGGAGGCTGGAGGCCGGGAGCTTCCAAGCCGTCCGCGCAGTGGAGGCCGTCGGCCCGGACGACCTCACGGAGAATAAGCATTGCCCGAGTTCAAGGGTGGACTCCTCCATCCGTTCCCCATCCACGCAGAATCCGCAAACGGTGGTGGCTGCTGTTCCTGGCCCTTCTCGTTCTGGCCGGCACGGTGAACGCTTACGTGTTCGTCGAAAGGAAGCTTCAGCCCCCTCTGATGAGAGTGGCGCAGATCAAGGTGAAGCAGATCATGACCGAAGCGATCAACAAGGCGATTACGGAGCAGGTGGCTTCCAGAACGGATCTGCAGAACCTGATCGATTGGAAGACAGGCGACAACGGCAAGATAGCCGCTTTCATGATGAATTACAACGAGCATATGAAAATAACCGCGCAAACGGTCCAGACGGTGCAGAGCACGCTGAAGGACAGCGACAATTTCAAGGAAGGCATTCCGATCGGCCAGGCTTTCGGAAGCGCCCTGCTTGCTTCCTTCGGTCCGCGCATTCCGATCCGCTTCGAGCCGCTCGGAGACGCTCAGGTAGAGCTGGGCACTCGCAAAAGCGATGCCGGCATCAATATGGTTCTGGTTGAAGTCTATATCCGGATCAAAACCGAACTGTCCGTCATCATTCCGTTCGATTCCAGCTCCCAGTCTCTGGAGACGGAAATCCCGGTCTCTTATCTGATGGTAGTCGGCGATGTTCCAAGCTATTATTACGATGGCAAAGGCAATCCGGTCGGCGACGCCAAAGCTTCCGCGCCTGCTCTCGCCCTGCCTCCCATCCCGACGGACCCGGACACGGGCGGCGGCTCCGGGCAGCATTGAGCGAGTGGGGGACATAACCATCCAAGGAGAAGCTCCGGATTCGCTGACTCCAGATTCAGCCAACGGCATTAGCGAGCCGTAACTATTGGCGGACCAACAAATCAAAGCAGGCAAAGGCTAAAGAGCCTTCCGCCTGCTTTGTTTGCTGGTTCATTTCCCTTTCGCCTTCTTGGCTTTTAACTCCTGCCGTTCCCACTGCTTCAGCAGCGGATATGGGTCGAATGCCCATTCCACCATGCCTCGGTCACGATAAATGCCGTAATGTAAATGCGGCGGGAATTTTCCCGATGTGCCGGGCTTGCCGTATCCGGAGCTGCCGACCCAGCCGAGCGTCTGGCCGGGCGTCACGGCTTGTCCGGTTTTCAGCGATTTGTCAAAGCCGGACAGGTGGGCGTAATAGTGGTAGCGGTTCTCGGCGTCGCGGATTCCGATTCTCCACCCTCCGTAATTGTTCCAGCCCATGTTCTCCACGATGCCGTAGCAGGTGCTTCGTACAGGAAGGCCGTAGTCGGCGAAAATATCCGTTCCTTCGTGAATCCGATGGCCTCCCCAGCCGCGCGCGGTGCCCCAGGTGCTGCGATAGGAATAATTGGTTCCAACGGGAACGGGAAACGCGCTTCCGGACAGATCAACCCTGCCGTATGTCTTGTATAGCTGGGCGAACTGGCTCACCCGCTGGACGGCCCGGATATTGTGGTAGTATTCCCACACGCCGATGACGAAATCGTCCGGTGCTGTTCCATATTTGGCGATCGCGGCCGATTGGGAGTACAGCAGATCGAGGTCGCTGGCCGGATCGGCCTTCCCGTCTCCGTCCCCGTCCTTGCCTATTCCGCCAAAGACGAGGATGGAATCGGGATTGCGGTCGTCGACATCGGGGTTGAGAGCGCCCGTCCACTGCTCCGGGGTTACATATACGCCAGCCCATTTCCCTAATTTTGGCCTTGATTTGGGACGGGCTTTGCCGAGGGTCCGCTCGTATTGGTCGAGGGCGGCGACTTGCTCCCATGCCAGTCCGGTAAGGAGAGCCATCCGGGCGTATACCGGCTTGCGCTCTTCATTGTAGGACGCTTCCAGAGCCTGATCCTGCCCGGCGGATTCCGGCACGGCTGCGGCGGATACGGCTCCGGCGCCTGCGGACAGCAGCAAAATCGAGGCCGCCGCGAACATCATTATTTTCAACACGGTATTCCACCTCCACGGCAAAATGAAGCTTTGCCCTAGGTTCTGCACGGCGATTGGTTTTTATCCGAAACATGTTATAATAGATGACAGTTTGACGGTATCGTACCTTATACGCGATTTATGAGCTATTTACAGGAAAGCAGGGGATTTCATGAGTACGAGAGCTCCCAAGCCGAAGCTCCCGAAGCCGGAATGGCTGAAGATCAAGCTGTCGACGGACGGCAACTATGCTGAGCTTAAAGATATGATGCGTTCCAAGACGCTGCATACGGTATGCGAGGAAGCTCGCTGCCCCAATATTTACGAATGCTGGGCCAACCGCACGGCTACCTTCATGATTCTGGGCGATATCTGCACGCGCGCCTGCCGCTTCTGCGCGGTCAAGACGGGCCTGCCGACGGAGCTCGATCTCCAGGAGCCCGAGCGCGTGGCGGAAGCTGCGGAGCAGATGGGACTGCGCCACTGCGTCGTCACCTCCGTTGCACGCGATGACCTCTCCGATGGCGGCGCGATGATTTTCGCCGAGACGATCAAAGCCATCCGCAAGCGGCTCCCTCTCTGCAGCGTCGAAGTCCTCATCCCCGATTTTCTCGGGAAGCGGGAATCGCTGCAGACGGTCATGGACGCCAAGCCGGACATCCTCAACCACAACATCGAAACGGTCGAGCGCATGTCTGACCGCGTCCGGGCTCGCGCCAAATATGCCCGTTCGCTGGAGCTTCTGAAGCGCGCCAAGGAAATGAATCCCGACATTCCGACCAAGTCCAGCATCATGCTGGGCGTCGGAGAAAAATACGAAGAAATACTGGCTTCAATGGACGATCTGCGCGCCGTGGACTGCAATATCCTGACACTTGGCCAGTATCTGCAGCCGTCCTCGAATCATTTGGCTGTCGAACGCTACGTGCATCCGGACGAGTTCAAGCAGCTCAAGGAAGAAGGAATGGCGCGCGGCTTCAGCCACGTGGAATCCGGTCCTATGGTGCGCAGCTCCTACCATGCGCATGAACAGGTGAAATCCGCAACTGGAGCGGCTGCAGGCGTCTAAGCAGCAGCCGCCTGCCCGCGAGGAGGGTACGGACTTGATATTCGTCGGCACGAGAAAGTACGAGCTTATCCATGAGCACAAAACCGCCTGGAATGCGGAGGTGTTCCGCGATCGCTACAGCGACATCCTGGAGCGCTACGATTATATTCTCGGCGACTGGGGCTACAGCCAGCTGAGGCTCAAGGGCTTCTATCGGGACGATAGCCCCAAAGCGAACCGGGATACCGCATTTTCCGCCATCATGGAATATGTCAATGAATATTGCAATTTCGGGTGCGCTTACTTCATCATGGAGCTGAAGGAGCCGCTCAGCGCCGATCCGGACGCTCCTCCCGAGGAGCCGGGTCCGGACGACATCGTGATCGTGCCTGGCGTGCGCCGATTCGAAGAGGACAGCTACAGCCGTCCGCCGGCAGCTGATCGGCGCGGCCGCGGCGACCGCTCTTCCGGCAAGCGCGGCAACGATCAAGCCGACGGATCCGATGCGAAGCAAGGCGAAGCCGCTGCGGAAGCCGGCGGGGCCGGGGAAGCCGCAGCCGCCACCGAGCGGCGCGGCTCGCGCCAGAGCCCGCAGGGCGGACGCCAGGGCGGCGGCAAGCGCCAAGGCTCCGGCGGCGAGCGCCGCGGACCGCGCCGCGATGCCGCCGCGCCGGCTGCGCCAAGCGAGCGCCGCGAGCAGGCTTCGAGCGGCGATCGGCGTCCGCCGCTCCGCGAGCCCGCCGCTGAAGGCGGAGGCGAACGCCGCGAGCAGAGCGGCGGAGAGAGCCGGCGGGAGCGGCGCGGCCAAGCTGCGGCGGAACGCCCGCGCGAAGCTGCCGCCGCTCCTGAAGCTCGCAGCGAACGGCGCGAGCATCAGTCGGGGGGCAAGCGGCGCTCCGGCAGGAGCGGCGGTTATCCCCGCCGCGACGGCGACTCGGCGAGCGCAGGTCAAGGAGCGGGCGCAGAGCAGAAGTCCGGCGCAAGCAAGAAGCGTCCGTCTCAGCCTCCGATTCCGCCTCCGACCAGCTAAGCGTCAAAAAAAAGGATGTTCCCTGCAAGCCGGCTATGCCGTGCTTCGGGAACATCCTTTTTTATCGTTGCATGCTCGTCCGGTTTCAGTTGTCGCTGAAGTCGATGAACGCATCGCGCACGCGGTTCCAGAAAGGGAATGGACGGTAGCGGGCGAAGCTGATCTTGGCAGGAGCGACGCTGCAGCGGATGGAGCGGATATCGGCCCTCTCGATGCTCAGATGATCGATCGTAAGCAGCAGCCTTTGGTCCTTTTTGGAGACGATGTCGCAGTGGTGATGCTCGGGCAGGATGACCGAGGTGCCGAGCGTCCGGTAGACGCGGTTGTTGATCGATGCGATCTCCGCGAGCTGCAGGGAAGGAATGGAAGGGTGGATGACAGCTCCGTTGAGGCTCTTGTTGTAAGCGGTGCTGCCCGACGGCGTCGAGATGACCATGCCGTCGCCGCGGAAGGTCTCGAAGGGCTCGTCGTTGATGTTGACCTGCACGACGAGTGTGCCGTCGACGCCCTTGAGCGTGAATTCGTTCAAGGCCAAATATCCGGTTGCTCCCTCCGGGGTATCCAGTTCGATCTGGGCAATGGGATAACGGACGATGCGCGGCTTCTGTTCGGCCATCATCTCGACCAGCTGCTCGATCTCATCGGCCTTCCAGTCGGCATAGAAGCCGAGATGGCCGGTATGGACGCCGACGAAGGCAATGTCGTCGATCCGGTCCAAATAAGTATGGAAAGCATGGAGCAGGGTGCCATCCCCGCCAATGGAAACGACGGTATCCGGCTTCTTGTCGTTGCGAACGAAGCCTCGTGACGCAGCCAGCAGATGGAAACGCTCCGTCAATTCATTGGAATACCGGTCGCCTCTGCTGAGTACCACATAATTGATCAAGAAATGGCGCTCCTTCCGAAACAAACAGGATAACCTGATGATAGCGGAAAACCGGCGTGAAAACAATGTCGAACGCACTTCAGCCCGGTCCGAGCCAGCCCCATAGCAGATAGACCAGCGCCGCCGCGATAAGGCTGTGTGAGAGCCTTGCGAGCAGGAAGGGACGGTAGCGCAAGCCGGTATGGCTGAGCAGGCTGGCGATTTGGGCATGGACGGACAATCCGGCCCAGCTCAGCACCCATGCGGCGGCCGCTGCCTGATGAATGAGCGGCACTCCGGCTTCGGCAGAAGACTTGGCGCCGAGAGTGACCTCGAACAGCCCGCTTACGAAAGGAGCGGCCATATCGCCGGACAAGCCGAATAAAACAAACAATGCCGCGACGGAATGCTCCAGTTCCCCAAGCACCGAGGCTTGGCGCAGCAGCTCCATCAACACGGAGAACACGACGACGAGGCCTCCGACGACGATCATGAGCCTGAGGCCGGAAGCGATGGAATCCTTGAGCAGAACGCTGAAGGAGCGTCCGTCGAGCAGCCTTGCTTCGTGCATCGCCTTCAAGGCCGCGCTTAGGCCGCGCTGCGGCTTTCCCTTACCGGTATGTCCAGCGCGGGGGGCTATCTCCGGTTCCCTGGTACCGTGGAAACGCATGAGCACGCCGACGATGAGGCTGCCGCCATAATGGGCGGCTGCAAGAATGGGGGCAAGGGCCGACTGGTGGAAGAAGCCGACCGACACGGCTCCGAGCAGGAAAATGGGATCCGAGGTCGTCGTGATGGCGACGAGCCGTTCTCCTTCCACTCGGGTAAGGAGCTGTTGGTCCCGCAGCTGGGAGGTGAGCCTGGCTCCGACCGGATACCCCGACAAATAGCCCATCGCGAGCACGAAGCCGCCGCTGCCGGGAATCCGAAAAAGCGGGCGCATGAACGGATCCATCAGCTTGCCCATGAAATGGACGATTCCTATGCCGAGCATCAGCTCCGAGATGACGAAAAAAGGAAAGAGCGCAGGAAAAAGAACTTCCCACCAGATGGCTAGTCCTCTCAAAGAAGAATGGAGGACCGGTCCGGGAAAAACGGCCATCAGCGCTGCGAGCAGCGCCGCGCAGAAGGCGGTCACGGTACTGGGATGAAGCAGCATTCTTGCCATGTAACGATCCGCTCCTCCTTGTGAAGCCAGGTTAACCTTAAGATATGAGCAGCGATGGACAAACAGAAGCCGAATCGCGGGCAGCTCGAAGGGACCGGGTAGAAGTCAGAAAAATCAAAATGATGAAAAAAATCAATAGAAAACGCTTGCAAAAAGGGGTGGCATTTACGGGGCGATATGGTACAATAGCATTACCTTTACGATGCTTGGAGTGATGGACATGAGTATTGTCGCCGGCATTCTGGTCTGTGCTTTTGTGTATGTGATTCGCGAGTCCCTTATGGCTCCCGGTGAAGAAGAATACGATAGCTGAAGAATCCTACTTATAACCACATTCCAAATGCCCGCGGAAGCGGGCGTTTTTTTGTATGTAAAGGCTTTCGTAGTGAAGGAAGAAATCAAGACTAAAGAACTAATAAGGGAGGCAATCATTGCCGATGAATAGATATAACAGCCTATACGAAATGATGGGCGGTCATGAGACTGTAGTAAGAATGGTGGAGGCCTTTTATCCCAGGGTTCAAAAGGACGAGCTGCTGTCTCCGCTGTTTCAGCGGGACATCAAGCCGGTTATGGAAAAGCAAATCCAATTTCTAACCCAGTTTTTCGGCGGACCTTCCTTGTTCTCCGACCAGCACGGCCATCCGATGATGCGCGCCCGCCATCTTCCTTTCCCGATTACGAAGGAACATGCCGCTGCTTGGCTTGCCTGCATGAGCGGGGCTCTGGAGGAGATCGGAATGCCTGAGGATTTGAAGTCCCATGTGCTTGAACGGTTGTCAGGACCTGCCCATCATTTCGTCAATACCGCTTCGGACGGAGGCGACGAAAGCTAAGGAGATGATCTCCACATGGAGCCGCTATATCAGACCGCCGCACTGTGCCCTTGCTGCGGCAACGGATTCGAGACACCCCGAGTCCGCCCGAGCTTCAAGCGGGCCGTAGCTGTCGACACCGATTTCTGTTCTCATTTCAAGGGAATTCACGCCGATTATTATGTCGTCCGGGTTTGCCCGCAATGCGGCTTTTCGACGACGGAGAACAGCTTGAGCATCCTTAACGATGAACAGAAGGAGAATTATTATTTCCTCTATGGACGGATGTGGCAGCCCCGCAGCTACAGCGGAACGCGCACGCATGCCCAGGCTCTGGACTGCTACAAGCTGGCCCTGCTCAGTGCCGTAGCTGTGCAGGACAAGGACCGTCTGATCGCCGGGCTTCTTCATCATATCGCCTGGCTGTACCGGGATGAAGGCGACAGCGGCGAGGAGCTGCGGTTTCTCCGGCATGCGATGGATTGTTACCGGCGGGTGTACGAAACCGAGAAAGTAGACAATGACGCCAAGCTCATGTACCTGATCGGAGAGCTGCACAGGCGTCTCGGCGAACGGAAGGAAGCGGTGTGGTGGTTCTCGAGAGTGGTGAACGACAAGCGGATTGTGGACGCCGCCATGATCAAGGCATGCCGCAGCCAGTGGCAGCTGGTGCGCGAAGGAAACGAGGATGCGCCTGAATGGATGATGGGGGGCATTCCGGAAGTCAGCGGAGGGTATGAGGCGCAGGCTATCAGCTGAGCTTTGAATCATCGTTCCATAGCATCAGGGCGTTCGCCCGTCATCATGACGGATGCGCCCTTTTTTCATTGCAAGCGGAAAATGCCTTCCGACTCTTTTGCTTGACGATAGGAGCAGGGCTTGAATAGCAAAAAGATGTCCCTCCAGCAGCAGCAGCAAGGCTGATAGGGACATCCAGATCATGATTATTGAAGGCGGCGAAGATCGGTGTCGGTGAGCAAGTAATCCTTGTCGGCATCGACCAGCGTGACCCGGCTATGGCAGCATGGAAAAACGAGCAGCCTTTTGGCTCCGGAAGACACGCTTTTCAGATCGGCAGGCTTCAAGGGAAGCAGGACATGATCTGTCCCGCAGAAGGGACAGGAAACATAGACGTCCTTCATCATTACGTCGTAAGGCAAAGCCTTTTCAAACGGGATCATGGGTATCGCCTTGCTGCGGATCGGATGCAGACTCCGCCTCGTTCGCGGTTTCCGGCGTGTTTTTGGCAAGCTCGGCCATCTTCTGAAGCAGAATATGGCGGGGCATATGCATGAGATGCTCAAGCGGGATATTAAGCTCTTTGGCCAGCCGAACCGCGGTTTCGGCTGACAGCTGCAGGGGTCTGGACATGGCGGTGCCTCCTCAGGCCGGTTCCGTCTCCGCAGAACAGGGTAGCGCGTCGGAGCGGATTGGCGATATAATTCAGTTATACAACGGGAACGCCGGCGGCGCAAACCGATCGCTTCTGCCGGATAGCCCATGGCGGGCAGCTGCCTGCCGAAAGGAGACCGTCCATGGAAACCAATACATACCCGCTGACATGGGATTTGGATGTCTTTTTCAAAGGGGGAGCTGCTTCCCCGGAGCTGGAGGAAGTTCTCAAGGGCGTGAAGGCCGACATTGCGCGCATCAGCCAGACGATGCTGGCGTCTTCCGGTTCGGAAGGAGTTCCGGGAGCCAGGCCGGAACAGCTGGAAGAATGGACGGAGACCCTTCAATCCATCCAAGTCCGCTTGCATGAAGCCGCTTCCTTCGTCGGGTGCCTGATGGCGGAAAACGTGAGCAATACAGCGGCGACAGCGCTTAACGGCCGTATTCAATCCCTGGAAGCGGAATACTCCATCGCTCTTACCCGCTTCGATGATCTCATCAGCCGCACGCCCGACTCCATCTGGGACGGCTGGGTGCATAATTCCCCGGTCCGCTTCTATCTCAACGAGCGGCGCCAGAACGCCAAGGAAAAGCTGAGTCCGGAGCTGGAAGCGCTGGCGGCCGACCTTGCCGTCGACGGCTATCATGGCTGGGGCAATCTGTACAGCCGCATCGTCTCCCGTGCGAAGTTCCGCGCCAAGGACAAGGATGGTCAAGAGAAGGAGCTGTCCGCAGGCCAGATGTTCAACCGCCTGTTCGAGGCGGACCGCGCTGTGCGGGCCGAGTCCTTCGCCGAGTGGGAGCGCGAATGGGCGGAGCATGCACAGCTTTGCGCCGATGCGCTGAACCATATTTCCGGATTCAGGCTGAAGCTGTATGACCGCCGCGGCTGGAGCGACGTCCTCAAGGAGCCGCTCAAGGTCAACCGGATGACGCAGTCGACGCTGGATGCCATGTGGGGAGCGATCAATGAAGGCAAGCAGGATCTGGTGCGCTACTTCGAGCGCAAGGCCAAGCTGCTCGGACTTGAGAAGCTGGCCTGGCATGACATCACGGCGCCGATCGGCGGGGCTTCCAAGCATATTCCGTACGAGGAAGGCTGCGACCTGATCCGCGAGCAGTTCGCCAAGTTCGACCCGGCTCTGGCCGAGTTCGCCGACAAGGCGTTCCGCGAAGGCTGGATCGAGGCGGAAGACCGTCCCGGCAAGCGTCCTGGCGGCTTCTGCACCTCGTTCCCCGCGACGGGACAGACCCGTATTTTCATGACCTACTCCGGGACGGAGGACAATGTGTCTACGCTTGCCCATGAGCTCGGACACGCCTACCATCAATACGTTATGGAGGGGCTGCCGGCGTTTTCTCAGAACTATGCGATGAACGTGGCCGAGACGGCTTCGACCTTCGCCGAGATGATCGTGGCGGAATCCCAGCTCGAGCAAGCGAAGACCAAGGAAGAAAAGCTGTCGCTGCTGGAGCTGAAAATCCAGAACGGCGTGTCGTTCTACATGAACATCCATGCCCGGCTGCTGTTCGAGGTCCGCTTCTATGAAGAGCGCCGCAACGGCGAAGTATCCGTCGAGCGCCTGAACGAGCTGATGGTCGAAGCCCAGCGCGAAGCGTTCAGCGGCGTGCTTGACGAGGCGCATCCTCATTTTTGGGCAGCGAAGCTTCATTTCTACATCACGGATGTTCCTTTCTACAACTTCCCGTACACCTTCGGCTATCTGTTCAGCGCGGGCCTGTACGCCAAAGCCAAGGAGGAAGGCCCGTCCTTCGCTTCCCGCTACGTCGACCTTCTCCGCGATACGGGCAGCATGACCGTAGAGGAGCTGGCGCTCAAGCATCTGGGAGTGAACCTGCAGCAGGCCGGATTCTGGCAAAGCGCGGTCGCGCTGACCCGTGAAGACATCCGCCAGTTCATGGAACTGACGGAAGAATAATTCGAACCCCTTTCCTCCATTCCCGTCGGATGGAGGAAAGGGGTTTTCGTTTCAACGCCGCAGCTGCTTTTTGCGTTGTATCTGCTGAGGAGCAAGCAATCCGCTCTCCATGAAGATTCCATAAAGCCCCTTGAATCGCCGCAGGCGCCGGGAGTATGCTTGACCCGGGCGAAAGCTTTCCGGGCTTCAAGCGGATGTTGGAAGAATCCCTGAAAAATGTTGAACCCGACGGCTCAGATCTTGGAATAAGCTGCCGGTGTCGGCGAGCATGTTAAAGGTCAGGGCTTTGAACATTCCGGCTGCGCTTGCCGGCGGCAAAGCCGTTGGATTCCTGGTTTGTCTTTTAGGCCGAACGGGTAAAAAAACGGATGGACATCTGAACAGGAGGCAGGAGAAGCATGAAATTCTTTTTGGATACCGCCAATGTCGAGGAAATCAAACGGATCGCCAAGCTGGGTCTTGTAGACGGAGTGACCACGAATCCGACTCTGGTTGCCAAGGAAGGCCGCATATTCAAGGAAGTCGTGCAGGAAATCTGCAGCATCGTATCCGGTCCGGTCAGCGCCGAGGTCACGGGCTCCACGAGCGATGAAATGCTTAAGGAAGCGCTGGAAATCGCCGAATGGGCGCCGAACGTCGTCATCAAGGTCCCTCTGACGGAAGACGGCCTGTTCACGACCCATGCACTTTCCCAAAAGGGAATCAAAACCAACGTGACGCTCGTATTCTCTGCCGCTCAAGGGCTCATGGCTGCCAAGGCGGGAGCGACGTTCATCAGTCCGTTCGTCGGCAGGCTGGACGACATCGGCATGACCGGCATGGATCTTGTAAGGGACTTGACGACGATCATCAACAATTACAACTTCCAGACCGAGATCATCGTGGCCAGCGTGCGCAATCTGGAGCATGTGAAGCAGGCTGCGGTCGCTGGAGCGCATATCGCTACGATTCCGGGTTCCCTGCTGCCATCGCTGTGGAAGCATCCATTGACGGATATCGGCATCGAGAGATTTACGGCTGACTGGAACAAGATGCAGGCCAGCCTCACCGCCAAAGGCTGACGAGAAAGAAGATTGACGGAATTTTCATCGCCGTGATATAGTGAATTCAACTAAATTTTGGTCATGCGGAAGCACCGCGAACGATCAGGGTATCCCCTGTTGCGTTTGCGGTGCTTTTTTGCGTCTCCATGAAGGAGGACTCCATGGGAAAGCTTGATCTTATTCTGGCTGCCGACGGCGAATACGCCAGGCGCCTAAGCGAATTTATGCGGGATATGCCCGGCGGCGGCAGATGGCGCGTGACGGCTTGCACGACGCCGGATAGTCTTCGCGGTTATTTGAAGGGAGGGTATCCGGTTGATTTGGTTCTTGTCGAACCCGGATTCGTCAGCGAAGCCGAGAAAGCATGCCCGGCATCCAAGCTGGCCGTTCTTGTCAGAAGGCAGGGCGAGGGAGGCGGACATCCGGAGCTGCTTCAGTTCAGGCCGCTTCCGGAGCTGTTCGCGTCTATGGAAGCGATGCATGCGGGGACAGACGCGCTCAGCGCATCGGCAGACGGAAGAGCGTTTGTAGCAGCCGTCTACGACCCGGCAGGAGGGCAGGGCAAGACCGTGCTGTCCGTAGAGCTGGCCAGGCAAGCGGCGGCACAGGGCAAGCGAGTGCTGTACCTCAACTTCGAGGTATGGGACGCTTCGGAGGTTTTTCTGGGCGCGGGCTCCAGCGCCCCCGAAATGGAAGGAGGAGTCGGCAGGCTGCTTTACTGCCTCAAGGCGGGCAAGCAGGATGCGGCCCGGCAGCTTGCGCAAATCCGAACGTTCAGCAGCGCGATGAAATGCGACTATTTCCCGCCGTCTCCGGGACCGGAGGAACGGCTGGCCATGACCGGCGAGGACGCTGTCCTGCTGCTCGATTTCCTTGCCGGCGGCGGGTTCTATGATTTCATCGTGGCGGATATGGACAGCCGCCTGGACGAGGCAGCTGCTTCGATCTGGCAGCGCAGCGGCCGCATCGCATGGCTTGTCCGCTCATCGGAATCCTCGATGGCGAAAACTCGCGCGGCGCTGGACTATGCAGCGAGGACGTACCCGGAACGGCTCGGGATGGAAGAGCGGAAATTATTGTTCGTGCAATCCATGGCAAGGCAAGAGCCGCCGGGAGAGGCGGAGCTGACGAGCGTCCGAGAGCCCGCCGCCAGGAAACCGCAGCTTGAATATGCAGCTTCTATTCCCGTCATGGCTCACTACCGCGAGGGCGGGTCTGTAAGTCCCGCGTATGCCAAGACGGCGCGACAGCTTCTGCAGCGGATGCTTCCGGAGCTTGTTGGATGAACCGCTCCGAGGCTGGCGCACGATACTGGACAGACAGCACTGGTATTGTCCGGGAAGAAGACTTGCAGCAGGAAATCGCCTCGCTGCGCTCCAAGGTCCGCTCCCTGGTCGATATGAGCGGAGAGATCAGCGACTCGGGATTGACGGCAGCCGTAGAGGCGACTGTGGCCGAATGGCCGGGAAGCGCCAGACTGACTTCTTCCGACAGGCTGGTGCTGGTCAAGCGGCTCTATTATTCCTTCCGGGGATTGGATGTGCTTCAGCCGCTGCTGGATGACGACTCGGTTACGGAGATCATGATCAACGGGCATGAGTCGATTTTTGCGGAGCGGTCCGGCAAGCTGGAATGCCTGCCTCTCTCCTTCGAGAGCCGCGAGCGGCTGGAGGATCTCATCCAATCCATCGTGGCCGCTGTGAACCGTGTCGTCAACGAATCCTCCCCGATCGTAGATGCGCGCCTGCCCGATGGATCGAGAGTTCATATCGTGCTGCCGCCGATAGCCTTGCAGGGGCCGGTTCTGACGATACGGAAGTTTCCCAAGAAGCCTTTGCTCATGGACGATTTGATCGCGGCCGGTTGTCTGGACGAGGAAACGGCAGCATTTCTGGCGCAGCTGGTCCGAGCGGGCTTCAACCTGTTCATCAGCGGCGGTACAGGTACGGGCAAAACGACATTTCTGAACGCCTTGTCCAGGTTCATCCCGCCCGATGAGCGGCTCATCACGATCGAGGATTCGGCGGAGCTTCAATTGAAGGCGCCGAACCTGGTGTCGCTGGAGACGCGGAATGCCAATACCGAGGGGAAGGGGGAGATTCCGATGAGACAGCTGATCCGAGCTTCCCTGCGAATGCGTCCGGATCGTATCATCGTCGGGGAAGTGAGAGGAGCCGAAGCGCTCGACATGCTCGCTGCCATGAATACCGGGCACTCGGGAAGCATGGGTACCGGCCATAGCAACAGCGCCAAGGATATGCTCAGCCGGCTCGAGACGATGGTATTGAGCGGTGCGGCAGAGCTGCCGCTCGCGGCTATCCGGCAGCAGCTCGCTTCCGCGCTGGATATCATCGTTCATTTGTCCCGGATGCGCGATCATTCCCGCAAAGTGCAGGAAGTCGTACAGGTGACCGGGATGAAGGACGGAGACATACAGCTGGAAACCTTGTTCCGGTATGAGGATGGAGCAGGGGGAGGGCTCCGACGGCTCCCCACACCGCTGGCCCGCATGGACAAATGGGTTCGTTACGGTCTCGATCCAACAGAAGCGAGGGGAGTCAGGAGTTGAGCAGCCGCATGAAAATAATTGATCCCGTAAAGGCGGGGCTGCTGGCAGCGAGGCTCGGCTGGGAGCCGGCAAGATCCGGATCTGCCTACCGCATCCGGCTGCCGGATTATTCGGTCTTTTCCTTGACCCGCAAGCAATTCGCCGCTTCCGCGGCAGCGGGCGCCGCGGCTGCATTCGCCGCCATTTATTTGTTCTATCTGTCCATGCCGGCAGCAGCCGCCTTTTCGATCGCTGGGCTTCTGGTCCCGAGGAAATACAGGGACTATTTGCGGCGCAGACGCCAAGCCAAGCTTAGGCTGCAGTTCAAGGAGATGCTTTTTTCGCTGTCATCCTCTCTAGCGGCGGGAAGGTCGGTAGAGAACGCTTTTTTCGCCTCGCTTGACGATCTGCGTCTCATGTACCCGGAGTCGCGCTCCGATCTCATGCTCGAGCTGGAAGCGATCCGGCATCGCTGCGTCAACGGCGACCCGCTGGAGGCGGGGCTTGCCGAGTTTGCCTCGCGGTCGGGGGTGGATGAAATACAGCAGTTCGCCGACGTTTTCATTACATGCAAGAGGACAGGCGGCAACCTGATCGAGATCATCCGGCGCACCTCCCAAACGATCGGGGAGAAGATCGAAATCAATCAGGAGATTGATGTCATGATTTCCCGCAAGCGCTTCGAAGCCAAGATCATGACAGGCGTTCCCTTCGCTTTCATGGCTTTTCTGCACGGTTCGGCGCCGGACTATATGGCTCCCCTTTACGCGGCACCTGCAGGGTATGTCGTCATTACAGCCGCTTTGCTGATGCTGGCGGCATGCGGGTGGCTGATGATGAGGATCATGGCTATCCGACTGTAAAGGGGGGAAGAGATTTCATGTGGACATTATGGATAGCTGGATTGATGGCCTCCGCATGGCTGACCGCCGCATGGCGGCATGCGGCTGGCAGCGGCAGGCCGCTGCTTGCTGTCCTGCTCCGATGGGACAAGCAGGCTCTCGCCGCTTGCTTCGGAGCTCCGGCCTTGATCCAGGCCGTGGAAGAGGCCAGACTGATGCCGCGCATCGAGGAGCATGTAGCCGGCTTGCATGCCTCCATGATCATCCTGAAAGGAGAAGCATGGACTCCGGACCATACCCGGCAATATCTGGCTCTGGCATGCGTACATGGATGCGGGGCCGCTCTGGCCGGCTTGCTGCTCGCTGCTGCCGCCGGAGAGCAGGCTGTAGCCTGGCTGGGGTTCGCATGCGGAGTGCTGATCCCGGCCTCGAAGGTCAGGGAAATCCGGGAATCCATCAACAAGCGAAAACAAGCATTGCTGCTTGCCTTGCCTGACCTGCTGGTCAAGCTCATGCTGCTCGTCGGAGCCGGAGAAACGATGCAGAAAGCATTGGCAAGATGCGCAGCCTTCGAGTCAGGAGGAGGCCTGGAGAGGCTGCTGCATGCAGAGCTTGGACGCGCCGTTCATGCCATGGGCAACGGGTTGTCCTTCGCTGCCGCCATGGAGGCGTTCAGCCGCCGCTGCGCCGTTCAGGAAGTGTCGGTGTTCACGACGGTGCTTCTGCTCAACTATCGTCGCGGCGGCGAACAGCTCGCTCTATCCTTGCGCGAGATCTCCCATCCATTGTGGGAGAAACGCAAGAGCCTGGCCCGCACTCGCGGAGAGGAAGCTTCTTCCAAGCTGGTTTTTCCGCTGACAGGGATCTTCTTTCTGCTCATGGTTCTTGTCGGAGCTCCCGCGATGCTGCTGATGAACTAACATTTAGGCAAAGAATCTTTGATGGTCATCATTACATTAATTGGAGGCGGTTTGGATGAGCACAGCAGCATTATGGTACAGCTGCAAAAAGGCGGCAAGAAAATTCGGGAAGTCGGAAGAGGGTCTCGGTACTTTGGAGGTCATTCTGATCATCGCTGTCGTCATTATTATCGCGCTTTTATTCAAGGACTGGATCATCAACCTCATAAAAGATCTGATGGGAAAAGCAGATGATCAGGCCAACACGATCTTTGAATAACCCTATTCGAAAGTTCGGCATCTCCACCGGAGGAAGCTTTACGCTGGAGGCGAGCACTGTCTTCCCGCTGCTCTTCGGCGCTTTGTTCCTATACTTCATCGTTGCTTTGTACATTTTTCAGCAAGGCGTCTTCTACTCCGGGGCGGTCATGGCATCCGAAGCGGCAGCTTTCCGCTGGGACAACAGCAAGCGCGATGCGGCTTCGGGCTTGCCGCCTGCAGGCGAAGACGACGGGCTGTATTGGAGGCTGACGGAGGATGGGCTTTTACGCGGCATGATGAATATGGGCCAGCCGGCGGAGTCGATTTCGGCCTACTCGTTGGACAGCCGAGGCTCCGTACCGGATGACCTGCCTGCGGCCAAGCTCGCCAAGGCAGGCGAGAGGCTGAACGAATCATGGACTGGAGAGATGCGTTACAGGCGCGGCGTGCTCGGCATGATCGAGACAAGACTTTATCCTTCCGTTCCGATCGCTTTATCGGGCGGCAGGAAGATCGGCGCGACCGCCAAGGCTCAGCCTGCCGATCCGGTCGAATTTATCCGTTCGATCGATCTTGTCCGATACTACACGGCGAAATTCCGAACGTCGGAGGATATATCCCCGGACAAGGCTGGAAAGGTGCTGCGGAATTATGGAGGAGCTCAATAAGAACGAGGAAGCATGCCGGAAAAAAAGTCTGCCGGAAGATGGCACTCAAGGCGCTGTTACGATCTGGGCATGCGCAGCTTCGGCAGGTCTGCTTTTGCTGATGGCGGTATTGATTGATTATTCGAGAATTACTTCCTTCCGCCACAAGCTTGAAGGCTTGGCGCAGACCGGGGTCCGCTCTGTATTGTCCGCTTACGATGAAACGCTCTACGAGCAATACGGATTGTTCGGTCGAGGAGGCACTGACGGTGGAGCGCTGCTGGCCGAAGCGGTTCAACTTGGTCTCGAAACCGGATCGGGGCGGAATGTTCCCGGCGATTCCATCCGCTTGCAATGGCTTGATATGGAGGTTTTCGGAAGCTCGGTGCAGCCTGCGGCTTTTCTGGGAGACCGCCGCATCTTCGGTCGTCAGATCATGCAGGAGATGAAATACAAAGCCCCTATCGATCTGACGCTGGAGCTGATTGATAAATTCCGTCCGCTCTCCGAAGCGATGGGGCAAACGGCTGCTGCCGTGGATAAGCTGGGGAGTCTCGAGCAAGCATTCGACCAGAGGCAGCAAGCGCTTGAGAACATGCTGAAGCTGCAGATAACGGCAGCGGATCACGCAAGCCAAAGCGGCCATGGCACTCTGATCGGGACCGGAGGCACGAATGGAGCGGAAGGATCCGAGCTCCGATCCATTCGTGCCGAATATCCTCTTTATTTGGAATGGATTTCTCTGGATGAAGCGGCAGCCAGAGCATGGCAGGAGGCGGTGGCTGCCCTTCCGTCGCCGAGTCCGGGCGCAACGCCGATTCCTAGTGCAACGCCGATCCCTTTGCCGCCGCCATCGTCCCATGCGTCCGAAATCGCGAGCTACGAAAACAGAGCCATGGCAGTGTCCGCCAAGCTTCAACAAGCTGCCGATGCAACAGGAAGCCATGATTCCGTTCTGGATGAGGCTTTGGAACAGCTTGAAGCAGCCAGAAGGGCGGAGCTTGAGATGAAAGCCGTGCTGGATGGGCGCAATGTGGCCGGAGATTCATCCTATCTGCTGCCCGCCGGCAGCTCTGCTGCCGCCGACTCCAATCCCGGAACGGTGTCCGTGCTTGATGAAGCATCGGACATGCTGCTTGGAGAGGACTGGTTTTCCCATGCGGAAAAAAACGTCCTGGAGCAGCGCGATGATTTCCGCAGCCTTTCTTCATCTGCTCAAGCTGCGGCAATCGGACTTCATCGGGCACTGGAAGAGCGTTCGGTGTCATGGGCAAGCCGATTGTCCATCCATGAACAAGAGCTGTCCCGCCAATGGAGCTCTTATGATGAGAAATGGATCGCGCCAGGAGCTATGCTGGCCGAGCAGGCTAGCAGCATCGGCAATGCGGACAGCAGAAAAGAGGAACGGAAAGCTGAAAAGAAGAAAGCCGCTTCTCTCTGGAGGGAAGCGAAGCAGCTGCTGAATGCGATTGAAGGGTTGAAGGGAACCGAGGAGGACATGGAAGCTTTCCGCCAAGCAGAGAGCTTGTTCAAGGCCAGCATGGACTTCAATCTGCTGCAGGAAGAGGGAGGGGGCTCCGATGAAGTCGGCAATGGCAAGGCGAGCGGGGACAGATCATCGTTTGAAGGAGTCTCCGGCAGCGGCGGAGCCGATGAAGCCGTGAAAGGTTCGCAGAAGCTGGCAGGAGGAGCATTCTCCGGCATGGGAGCTTTGCTGTCCCAAGGCGGGGAGCGGCTGTTCACGGCGCAGTATGCGGCCCAGCGGTTCAGCTTTGCGGACCCGCGCATGCTCGGCAGCCTGATTCCCGGCTTGGGCGGAACCTCCGGAGAACCGCATCGGCCAGATGGGGAAGGAGCCCGGCAAGATCCGGCTATGACATCGTTGGAAAACCAGGAAATGGAGTACATCCTGTATGGCTTCGTCCATCCATCGGCAAATCTAGGCGCGGCATACGGCGAGCTGTTTGCTTTCCGTCTGGCGGTCCGGACCATGGAGGGACTGATCGAGAGCCGCGGAGCCGGACATCCGCTGCTGGTGCTGGCGATGGCTGCAGTCTATGGATTGAGAGAAGCGATCGGGGATTTGAGAGCGATTATTGCAACCGGCCAGGCTCCTATATCCAAATATGTTCCGGCAGAGCTGACCTATTTGGACTATTTGAGGCTGTTTTATTTGCTGCATGGTTCCGAAGATTCCCGTCTCAGCCGGATGATAGCAATCATCGAGCTCGACACGGGGACGAATCTGGCTTCCGTGCCGACAGGTGCGACGGTGGAGGTGCATGCTTCCATGCGGCTGTGGTTCCTGACGGGAGCGGCGAGGCTTCTTGGCAGAAGCGGCCCTGATCATGGAGCGGGAGGACGGTATGAATGGTCTACGCGAGCAGGCTGGTCCTACTGAGGGCCGGCCGGAGATTTCGTTTCTCGGCTCCTCGAGGGCAGCTCGCTTCTCCTCGCTTTTCCTTGGAAAGGGTGAGCAAGTCTCCTCGACCGGATGGAGCCGCGCGTGCTGAAGAAGGATCCATCCTTTTGGAAGCTGCGCTTGTCATGCCTGTCCTTCTGCTGTTTCTCGTCTTGCTGGCCGCATTCGTTCAATTTTCGGCAGCTGAGACTGCGCTTCAGGCAGCCGCAGATCGGGCAGCTCGACAGACGGCGGCGCATATCCGACCGGCGATGCTGCTGCTTCAGCAGGACGGAAGCAAGCTCCCGGAATCAGCTCCAAAAGACTCCATGGATCCGGGCCATGAGTCTCCGTTCGAGACGGTCCAGAAGGTGGACTCTTCCCCATCGCCGCAGCAGCTTCCGGACTGGAGGCAAGCGGCTGCCGAGGCAGCGGCTTATTTGCCGGATCCGGCAGGACAGATTGCCGCAGCCGTGCTTCAGGGAGACTGGAAAGCGCTCGCCGATATGGCCGCTGAACCCGTCGGCATCGCGGTGTTCGAGCCTTTTTTGCGCAAGGCTGCGGAGGATACGCCGCTGGAGCCTTCAAGAATCACGCTTGCAAGCCTCTCCCTTCCGGATCTTGAAGGGGGAGAGAGCGGCTTTCTGAAGCTGGAGGCCGAGTATAAGTTTCCGTTGAGGGTTCCTTTTTTGGGCAAAAAAATCATCCTGCATCGAACGGCGGCCGAGCGGGTATGGATACCGGACCCGCTTCCATCCCAAGGCAGAGCCGGTGCTCCTGATTCCTCCTCGAAAGTCAAAATAACGCAGCTTTATCCGATTCCGGCTAGGCCCGGACGCAAAGCCATTCTTGAAGCGGTCGCCACTCCCGGGATTCAGGTCACCCTGGAAGTCCGCTACAAAAGCGGCAACAGCGTATCCAAGCACGTAGGCACCCAAACTGCGGATGCCTCGGGACATGTGGAATGGACCTGGCTCGTATCCGGCAATACGACTCCCGGACAATGGGAAGTCGTGGTCACGACTTCGGACGGCGCCTCGGCATCAATGCCCTTCATTGTCCAGAAAAAGGCGTGAAAAAGGCCTGGCCCTATATGGCTTTCACGATTTAGATGAGGGGGGATTCAAATGGAAGCATGGAACCTATGGGGATGTTTCCTGCTGGTGAGCATCGCTTTCGGCACGGATATCCGGAACATGAGAATTCCGAACTGGCTGCCGCTGACATTCGCTCCGGCAGGCTTGCTCCTGCATGCGCTTGATTCCGGGATGGACGGTTTTCTGCAAGCGGCTATGGGAATGGCAGCGGGATTTCTTCCCCTCCTAGCCCTATACGCATGTGGAGGGATCGGTGCAGGCGACGTCAAGCTTTTCGGCGCGGCAGGCGCATGGCTGGGCTGGCTGGCGGTTACGGAGCTGATGCTGTATTCCTTTTTGTACGGAGGAATCGGAGGGGCAGCGTACCTGATTGCCAGGAGAATCTCAAGGATTCGAAAAGCAGCGACCGGTACGCAGGCACTGTCCGGCGAAGCCGCTGTCCTTGCGTGGAAGGCGGACCAGTCGACCCATTCTCGACCAGGTCAAGCGCCGGCGGACATCACTGACAGCGACGAGCTGCCGAGTCCAGGACATGATGCAGCCGAACCACCCGACGGAGGAGAAGGAACGTCGGTCCGCTTTCCCTTCATGCTGGCCGTCCTCCCCGGCATGATGACATTATGGCTTTCTTGAATCGAAGGAGGACTTGAGCATGGGACCACTTCAGGCTGATTTTGAATGGAACCGGGAACATGAATTGATTCTTTCCGCGGAAGGAGGCATTCTGCGGGAAGAGTTGGATGAAGTTGAGCTGGCCATGCTGGAGAGCAGCATTCCGGCGGGCGTGCTTCCTGTCGAATGGCAAATGTGGAATGGACAAGTCCGCTTCCGCTACAAGCTCGGCGGCAAAAAAATGCTGAAACACAAGCTCGCTGAAGGGGCTGGGGATGCCGCCCAATTCTACAGCCTGATGCTGGCGGTCGCTTCCATTTGCGAAGAGTGCCGCCCTTATATGCTCAAGCCGGCAAACCTGATGCTGGATGAGAGCTATATCTTCGTGGGCGACAACTGGGGCGATATCGGACTGGTCTATCTTCCGCTCGTTTCGCTCCCGCAAGCGGCGCCTCCCCTTCGCATTCGCTTTCTGGCGCTGGCAGCCCGCGCCTCGGCGGCCGTCCAACCCGATGGACGGCTGGCCTCGCTGATGCAGGCGATAGGAGATGAGAATGTGCCGATGCATGATCTCAGATCCCTGCTGCTGGATGCAGCCTCCTTTGATGAAGGAGCTTGCGCATCAAGCATGGGCGAGGCTTCCTCACGCAGCGGGGCGGAGGAGGAAGTCCGCTTTCCGATCAGGCTGGAGCAAAGAGAACGGCAAGGTTTTTCCAGATGGAGCAGCACAGCGGTCAGGGAGTCGCTGAGCAAGGGGGAAGAGAAAGACTCGGATCTGCGGCAAAAATCAGATCGGAATGATTTATTTGCCAGGCAGCTTGACGGACGTGAAGCAGCTTTCGTTCACGGTCCCGATGCGCGGGGAAGCAAGCTTAAAGACTCTGTAGAGGCTGATGAAGCCTACAGCTTGTCAAAAGCGGATTCGGCGGGGTTCAAAGGAAAAAGCAAACCGAATAAAGGGATTGTCACTCTCGCTGTTATCGCAGCTGCGGCTCTGCCCTGGAAGTTCATTTACATGCCGGATCCGGGCAATCGTTCTCTCTTCCTCTGCTGCGGAGCGGCTGCTGTCGCTGCTGGCGTTCTAATCTGGTTCTGGGGCAGGAGCGCGGGCATAGGCGTGGAACGGTTGGAGGAAGAGGAAGCAGGAGCCGGCCTGCTATTCGTGCCGGACTCAGGGAAGCTGGGCTCGGGCCAGCGCTGGCTGTCCCCTATGTCCGACATTCCATCCAACAAGCCAACCAACAAGCCATCCGACAAGTCGATTGCAAATCCATCCAAGCCATCCGACATTCCATCCAAGCCGAAATCTAGCGAGCAGGCTGTCGGCAACGGGCTGGAATCATTTTTTCCTGCACATGTCATCCGAGCAGAGAGGTTCTCTTCCAATGCGGTTGATGGCGGCGATTGGACAAGCCTTTCCCATGATGAGGTTTCGGCTGCTGTGTTGCCTGCGGACAAAACCGTATGGCTGGGCGCCGGCGGCGGAACGATTGCGGATGAGGGGAAATCAGCTCCTCATGTGCTTCTCCGATCCAAGAATGGAAGCATCGAAAAGCTGGAGCTCAGCGAGCCGCGGAATCAGATCGGGCGTGCGGAAGGAAGCGCAGCCTTAGTGGATCGTTCTCCAGGGGTCTCAAGAATCCATTTGGAGCTGGAGACCGGTCCATCGGGATGCTTGGCCAAGGATCTCGGCTCCCGCAACGGATCTCTTCTCAACGGCAGGCCGATGGTCCCCTATAAAAGCTACAAGCTGGAGAACGGGGATGTTCTCCAGCTTGCGGGGATCGATGGCTATTCCTATGAATATGCGGCTCCTCGTTAAAGGAGTTCATCCATGGCGGCTTCTAAGGTCGGATAACGGAACGAGAAGCCGGCTTCGAGAGCTTTGGAAGGAATGACGCGCTGTCCTTCGAGAAGCAGCGCCGACTGCTCCCCGAGAGCCAGCTTGAGCAGAGGAGCCGGGACCGGGAACCAGTAAGGCCGTCTCATAGCGGCAGCGGCGATCTTAAAGAAGGCTTCGTTGCGTACCGGCTCCGGGGCCGATGCGTTGACGGGGCCTTCAATCGTTGCCGTATCCAGAATGAACAGGATCATTCGGACGATGTCCTCGAGATGGATCCAGGAGACCCATTGCTTGCCGCTGCCGAGAGGGCCTCCTGCGAACAATCGGACCGGCAGGAGCATTTTGGGGAGGATGCCGCCGTCTCGATCCAGGACGATGCCCGTACGGAGATACACAGTTCGACCCGCAGGAATGGAAGCTGCCGCATGCTCCCATTCCTGCACGACGGAAGATAGGAAATCCATGGAGCAGGCACGGCTTTGCTCGGTGAACGTCTCCTCGCTGGAGTTCCCGTAAGCGTTGACGCCGGATGAGTTGACGAGCACGGCGGGCTTGGCGGAGAGGCTGCCGAGTATGCGCGCCAGCCTGCTTGCGGTTTCCAGTCTGGAGTTCAATATCCGCTGCTTCCCCGCTGCTGACCAGCGCTGGCTGATGGATGCGCCGGCCAAATTCACGACGGCATCGACGCCTTCCAGAAGGGAGGGATCGCTATCCGCTTCATCCCAAGCAACAGAAGAAAAGCTTCCTGCCGGAATGGTTCCGGTGGAAGCCTTCCCCTTGCGGGATCGGGTCAATATCCATCCTGAATGGCCTTCTTCGGTCAACGCCTTCGTCAAGGCCTGTCCGATAAATCCGCTTCCTCCCGCAATAGCAATCTTCATCGCGCGCACCAGGCCGCCTCTCCGTCAAGAAGATTTTTGAATGGATGTGATCCAGCGCTGCTGGACTTTGCCGCTGCTGTCCGTATCGAGTTCTTTCACAATATAAGTGAAGTCGACTTTCTCGCCGGTCTCGATATCCTGAAGCGTCTTGATCTGATCCGTGGCTGCCTGGAAGACGACCGTATCCGTATTTGTCGTGATCTCGACGGAGTGTCCGTCGGCCAGGCCGTTATAAGTTCCGGAACCTTTCTGCTCCTGGGACTGGGTCGTCGGTTCTTCCTTGGCAGCAGTTCCTTCCTTGTCCGGCGAAGGGGCAGCCTGGGCAACGGGATCGCCGACGGAATCAGCCGAAACTCCTTGCGAGGAGTCCACCACTCCGCCATTGTTGGCGGCGCTCGCATTGGCCGGAGCGTCGTTTTTGGCGCCGCAGCCCGAAGCGAGCATGAGCATCGACATCAAGGCCAGGCTTGCCGGGGCAAGGCTGAGCGAGCGGGCGCCATTTTGGCGTTTTCGGGTCAGGTTCATGATGAAGCACCTCCGTTGGGGTTCGTTCAAGTATCTCCCATTACCCCGGAGCCGTCGGCTCCAATCGGTTACCGATTGAGCAGATGCGTGTAGGCCGAATAGTCGATGCCCTGCTTGTTCAGGAACGTAACCAGACTCCGGTAATCCCGCTTGGGAGTGGCGCGGATATAACCTTCGATGCAGTGGTTTCGGGTTACTTCGCTGGCTCCGCTCTCTACCGCGACCTGGCCGATCTGGGCGGCGATGGAGTGTTTCGCTATATCGCGGAAAGGTCCCGGCACCGGAGCGACGAGCTCGTCCAGCAGCGCTTTGGAATCGTCCGTCCACAGGCTGCGGCTGCGGTCGACCCAGTAGTTCTGCCAGTCCAGCTTCGACTTTCCGTCTTTTTTGGGAAGAACCTTGAGGAACTTGCGGAACATGAAGAAACCGCCGATCGACATGGCTCCAATCATGACGAATGCCCAAAACACAATCATGTACATAAACCAATCCGGAGCATTTCTCATCGTAGTGATGTCACCTCATCCAAATTATAGCCTATTCCTAGATTTATTTCGACGCACCCTGTAAAATAAGACTGGTTATCCAAGTTGAACGGTTTCTCCTGCGGTTGGAGAGGCGGACGTTCGGCGAAGGAAGGATTGCAATCATTGCTGCAGGAATCATTTCACGCTAAATTTCACGCTAAATTTCACGCAAGACAAAAGCTTATAAAGGGGAGCTCAGGCATGTTGAAAATCGGATCCCATGTGTCGTTCAGCGACAAGGGGCTCGTCACGGCTGCACAGGAAGCCATCTCTTACGGCTCCAGCTCGTTCATGATCTATACCGGCGCGCCTCAGAACACCCGGCGCAAGCCGATCGATTCGCTATATATCGAAGAGGGCAGGGCTCTCATGGAGAGCGCCGGCATCGGCGAGATCGTCGTGCACGCTCCATACATCATCAACCTCGGCTCCTACAAGCCGGATACCTTCGAGCTGGCGGTCCGCTTCCTCCAGGAAGAAATCCGCCGCACGCATGCCATCGGGGTCCGCAACATCGTCCTGCACCCCGGCGCCTACACAGACAAGGATGCCGAGTTCGGCATCAACCGGATCGCGGAAGGGTTGAACGAGGTTCTCTCCGGAGTCGAGGAGACCGACGTGAACATCGCTCTCGAAACGATGGCGGGCAAAGGCACGGAAATCGGCCGCTCCTTCGAGGAGATCGCCCAGATCATGGACAAGGTATCGGCCAACAACCGCCTTACCGTATGCATGGATACCTGCCATATGAATGACGCCGGCTACGATCTTGCCGGCGATCTGGACGGCGTACTGGAGCAGTTCGACCGGATCGTCGGCCTGGACAAGGTTGCCGTCGTCCATGTCAACGATACGAAGAACCCGGCCGGTTCCGGCAAGGACCGCCATACACCGATCGGCTCGGGCTGGCTCGGCTACGACGCGATCCATTCCATCGTCCACCACGAGGCGCTTGCGGGAAGGCCATTCATTCTCGAGACGCCGTGGATCGGCAAGGATGCCAAGAAACAGCGCCCGATGTACGACGCCGAGATCGCCCTGCTGCGCGGAGACGGCATGGAACGCTTCGGAGAGCGTTTCTTCGATCAGCTGGAGCGCCTGCATCATTTCCTCGGCAAGCAGGAGATCGACCGCCGCATGTACGTGCTCTCGGTCTGGGAGACGCTCAAGGGCGACGCCAAGGCACGCAAGGCGGATCCTCGCGAGCCGCTGGAGCGCCTCTATGATCTGGCCCGCGAAGGCGGAGAGTTCGCGGATCTGTCTGAAGAAGAGCTGAACAAGCTGATTACGTTCTGGTTCGCCGGCAAACAGATTCTCGTCAACGCCTAAACGTATCGGCGGTAATCATCGCCAGCATCCGTTATCAACCAAAAAGAAGATGAAAGCCGGGCAGCCGCAAGCTTCAAAGGACAAAATTTCCATCAGGCAGGAGAGCAGCCTTTCCTGCCTGATTTTGCAGCCGGCTGCTTTAGTGCTGGAGTGCATCAGCGGATGTGCGCTGAAGCCGGCCGTGCTTAGTCAGCATCATACAAACGGAAGGAAGACTTCTCTCATGCCATTGCCTGCCAGCTCTTCAGTCGATGCCCCGTCCAAATCCGGTCGCGCGCGCATGCTTATTTCCTGCCCGGACCGGCCGGGTATCGTCTCCGCAGTATCGCAGTTCCTGTACGAGCACGGAGCGAACATCGTTCAATCCGACCAATATACGATGAACCCGGAGGGAGGAATGTTCTTCATCCGCTTCGAGTTCGACCTGAGCGACATGGACGCCCAGCTTCCGGTTCTGCAGGAGGATTTCACCCGGGTGGCCGACCGCTTCGAAATGAAGTGGCATACCTTCAGGGCGAGCCGCAAGAAAAGGCTGGCGGTATTTGTCTCGAAGGAAGACCATTGCCTGCTTGAGCTGCTCTGGCAGTGGCAGGCGGGCGATCTCGACGTCGATATCGCCATGGTCATCAGCAATCATCCCGACATGCAGCCGCTCGTGGAATCCTTCGGCATCCCGTACCATCATGTTCCGGTCACTGCGGAGACGAAAGCCGAGGCGGAGCGCAAGCAGCTGGAGATCATCGGCAGCAACGCGGATCTCATCGTGCTGGCCCGCTATATGCAGATCGTTTCGCCCAAAGTGATCGAGCAGTTCCCGAACCGGATCATCAACATCCACCATTCGTTCCTGCCCGCCTTCGTCGGAGGCAAGCCTTATGCGCAAGCTTACGACCGGGGCGTCAAAATCATCGGGGCGACAGCCCACTACGTGACCGAAGAGCTGGACGGAGGGCCGATCATCGAGCAGGACGTGCAGCGCGTCAGCCATCGGGACGACGTGCCGAGCCTGAAGCGGATCGGCCGCACGATCGAGCGGGTCGTGCTCGCGCGGGCCGTGAAGTGGCATGCCGAGGACAGGATCCTCGTCCATCAGAACAAAACCGTCGTATTTCACGGTTGATTCCATCTGCTGTTCATGAAACCTTCATCCGGCTAAAAGCATGCAGCAGATGGAAATGCTACAAGCTGAGTGGTACAATATTTCACAACCGCGGGGCTGGAGCTCCGATATGATGTTCAACCGGCAAGAGCAAGAGAAACGCACCGTCCGATATCTAGGAGGAGAAAAAATATGGCTACAACCCAACAAACCATCGACCATCTTTCCGTTACGACGATCCGCACGCTCTCGATCGATGCGGTCGAGAAAGCCAACTCCGGCCATCCAGGCATGCCGATGGGCGCCGCACCGATGGGCTACCAGCTGTTCGCCAAAGCGATGAACCATAACCCTGCCAATCCGACCTGGATCAACCGGGACCGCTTTGTCCTGTCCGCAGGCCACGGTTCGATGCTGCTGTACAGCCTTCTTCACCTGTCTGGCTACGATCTGTCGATCGACGACCTGAAGAGCTTCCGCCAATGGGGCTCCAAAACGCCAGGCCATCCGGAATACGGCCATACAGCAGGCGTCGACGCCACGACCGGACCTCTCGGCCAAGGCATCGGCATGGCTGTCGGCATGGCGATGGCGGAAGCGCAGCTCGGCGCCACTTACAACAAGGACGGCCTTGACATCGTCAACCACTTCACGTATGCGATCTGCGGCGACGGCGACCTCTCCGAGGGCATCTCCAACGAAGCGGCGTCCATGGCTGGCCATCTGCAGCTCGGCAAGCTGATCATGCTGTACGATTCCAACAACATCTCGCTGGACGGCGAGCTGAGCCTTTCCTTCTCAGAAAACGTCCAGCAGCGCTTCGAGGGCTACGGCTGGCAGGTGCTGCGCGTCGAAGACGGCAACGATCTCGATGCGCTGGCCGAGGCCATCGCGAAGGGACAAGCCGAGCTGCGCAAGCCTACCCTGATCGAGGTCAAGACGATGATCGGCTACGGCAGCCCGAACAAAGGCGGCAAAGGCGGCCATGGCGGAACCCACGGTTCCCCGCTCGGAGCGGAAGAAACCGTTCTGACCAAGAAATTCTACGAGTGGGCGTCGGCAGAGCCGTTCTTCGTACCGGACGAAGTCCGCGCCCATTTCGCCGAAGTGAAGCAAAAAGGCGAGCAGGCCAACGCAGCTTGGAACGAGCTGTTCTCCACATACAAAGCGGCTCATCCGGATCTCGCCGCTCAATTCGAGCGCGCCATCGCAGGCGAGCTGCCTGAGGGCTGGGACAAGGATCTTCCGGCCTACTCCACCTCGGACAAAGCCTTATCGACACGCGTCGCTTCCGGCAACGCGCTGAACGGCCTGGCCAAAAACGTGCCTAACTTGCTGGGCGGCTCGGCCGACCTGGAAAGCTCCACGATGACGCATTTGAAGGACCTGCCGGTCTTCCATGCCGACAACTACGCAGGCCGCAACATCTATTACGGCATCCGCGAGTTCGGCATGGCTGCGGCAATGAACGGAATGGCGCTGCATCACGGCCTCAAAGTATACGGCGGCACGTTCTTCGTCTTCACCGATTACCTGCGCCCGGCTGTTCGCCTCGCTGCCATCATGAGCCTGCCGGTCACGTACGTGCTCACGCATGACAGCATCGCGGTCGGCGAAGACGGCCCTACCCATGAGCCGATCGAGCAGCTTGCTTCCATCCGCGTCATTCCTAACCTGACGGTGCTTCGCCCAGCGGACGGCAACGAGACTTCCGCAGCATGGGCATACACGGTCGAGAATACGAAGAACCCTGTCGCTCTCGTCCTGACCCGCCAGAACCTGCCGATCCTGGAAGGCTCTGCGGAAAAAGCCCGCGAAGGAATCAAAAAAGGCGCGTACGTCATCTCCGACGCGGCCGACGGCAAGCCTCAGGTGCAGCTCATCGCAACCGGCTCCGAAGTTCAGCTCGCCGTAGCTGCGCAGAAGGCGCTTGCCGAAGAGGGTATCCAAGCCCGCGTCGTCAGCATGCCGAGCTGGGATCTGTTCGACAAGCAGGACAAGTCTTACCGCGATTCGGTCATTCTGCCGGAAGTCAAAGCCCGCCTGGCCATCGAGATGGCTCATCCGTTCGGCTGGGAGCGCTATGTCGGCGACGGCGGCGCGGTGCTCGGCATCAACACCTTCGGCGCATCCGCCCCTGGCGACCGCGTCATCAAGGAGTACGGCTTCACGGTCGAGAACGTCGTGAGCAAGGTCAAGGAACTTCTGTAATCCGATCCACGCTTCCTGCCGGCGAGCCGGCCGGAATACGCTCAGCCGCGGAGGCATTTTGCCTTCCGCGGCTTTTTGTTTCTCATTCGATGTGATATGCTAAAGCGGTGAAGGATAAACGGACTCAAGAAGCTTGACGAAGCTGTTATCCTAACCTTTATTTTCTATTATTTTTAATGAAGGAGCTCATACCGTCATGTCCCAATTCGAGAACGTAACCGCCGTCAAAAGAGCGAATGTCTACTTCGAAGGAAAAGTAACCAGCCGTACCGTGCTGCTTCCGGACGGTTCGAAAGTGACGCTCGGCATCATGCTGCCGGGAGAATACGAGTTCGGCACCGACAGCAAGGAAATCATGGAGATTCTCGCCGGCAATGTGAAGGTGCAGCTTCCGGGCTCCGATGAATGGATTCATATCCAAGGCGAAGGCGAATTCACGGTGCCTGCCGACAGCCGCTTCAAGCTCGAGGTGCTCGGCGTGACGGATTACTGCTGCAGCTATATCAGCGAGTAAGCGGATAGCTTCTCCGCTGCGCGGTCGGCTGAGCCTGGTCAAGAACAGGGCCTGCTGCGCGGGCGGACCCTTCCTCCGATCGCGGTTGAAGCCGGATTCCCTGAACAAGCAAGACAGGGATTGAATCCGTCTTCAAAGGCGAACGCTGGCGCTTCTGCGAAAGGGTTCCGCCAGCTTCGCCGGTCCGCTGAGCCTGGTCAAGAACAGGGCCTGCTGCGCGGGCGGACCCTTCCTCCGATCGCGGTTGAAGCCGGATTCCCTGAACAAGCAAGACAGGGATTGAATCCGTCTTCAAAGGCGAACGCTGGCGCTTCTGCGAAAGGGTTCCGCCAGCTTCGCCGATCAGCTGAGCCTGGTCAAGAACAGGGCCTGCTGCGCGGGCGGACCCTTCCTCCGATCGCGGTTGAAGCCGGATTCCCTGAACAAGCAAGACAGGGATGGAATCCGTCTTCAAAGGCGAACGCTGGCGCTTCTGCGGAAGGGTTCCGCCAGCTCCGCCGATCGGCAGAGCCTGGTCAAGAACAGGGCCTGCTGCGCGGGCGGACCCTTCCTCCGATCGCGGTTGAAGCCGGATTCCCTGAACAAGCAAGACAGGGATGGAATCCGTCTTCAAAGGCGAACGCTGGCTCTTTTGCGGAAGGGTTCCGCCAGCTTCGCCGGTCGGCTGCGCTTAGCGCAGGCCATCAGGCCTTCTGCGCTTTGAAACACAAACAGGCTCCAGGGCGGCATCGCCGCTCTGGAGCCTGTTTGGTTACGTTTTATTTACCGCCGTCGAGCCCGCGGCCGATCCATTGCTCGTACACACGCGATACAGCAATCAGGTCTTCCTCACCGTATCCGGCCGCGTTCGCGGCTTGGAACAGGCTTTTGGCTGCTTCCAGCATCGGGGTGGGCACGCTGAGCCCGTCCGACAAAGCGGAAGCAAGCTTGAGGTCCTTGAGCATGAGAGCCAGCGAGAACTGCACGCTGTAGTCGCGCTCCAGCAGCTTGGGCGACTTGAGCTCCGCTGCCTTGCTGCCCGCCGCTCCGGCCTTGACGATATCCAGGAACTTGGCTGGATCCAGGCCGCCGCTGACGGCGATGGAGAGGCCTTCGGAAAGGGCCAGATTGTTGATGCCGACAATGGTGTTGTGGCCGAGCTTGGCGACCGAGCCGCTGCCGGAAGGACCGAGATGGACGATTTTCTGGCCCATCGCCTCCAGAACGGGACGGACACGCTCCAGCAGCTCGGCTTCGCCGCCGACCATGAACACGAGCGTGCCGCCTACGGCAGCGGGCTTGCTGCCCGTAACCGGGCAGTCGAGAAAGCCGCATCCGGCTTCGCTCGCCGCATCCGCCAGCTCCCGGGCAAGAGCGGGGGAGATGGTGCTGTTGTCCACCAGCGCCGTACCGGGACGGACGGAGGCGAGAATGCCGCCTTCTCCGCGGTACAGCTCCCGTACGACATCGTCGTTGCTCAGCATCGTGATGACGACATCCGCTTCGGCGACAGCGTCGGCGGGCGAAGCCGCGGCGCGCGCGCCTTCGGCGGCAAGCTCCTCCGATTTGGAGGGAGTCCGGTTCCATACGGAGACCGGGAATCCTTTTTTCAGCAGGTTGGATGCCATCGGGGCACCCATCGTTCCGAGGCCGATAAAGGCGATCGAAGGTTTTGTCATGGCGATTCACCGACTTTCATCGTACTGATCCGCGCCTGCGCGGCGGCAGAGGCGGAAATCACATTCATCATACCACAAGCCTGCCTCCAGCGGACTACTCCGGGCTTCGTGAATCTTGCATGAAGGAGTCTCCGGCAACTTGTCTTCGATACCGTAATCCAGTATTCTTAGGACATGCCTGAGGGCTTATGGGTCCGGCCCGCACGCCGCTGCCGGAAGACGACATAAATACCCGAACGAGATGAGGAGGCTGTACCAGTCATGAGCAAAACCATTCAGTTCGACTACAGCAAAGCGCTTGGATTCCTTGGCCAGAACGAGATCGACAATCTCGAGGGCCCGATCCGCCTCGCGCACGAGCAGCTGCACAACGGAACCGGAGCAGGTTCCGACTACCTGGGCTGGATCGACCTGCCGAACGCTTACGATAAAGAAGAATTCGCCCGCATCAAGGCGGCCGCCGAAAAGATCAAATCCGACTCCGAGGCGCTCGTCGTCATCGGCATCGGAGGCTCGTACCTGGGCGCGCGCGCTGCGATCGAGATGCTGTCGCATTCCTTCTACAACATCCTGCCGGACGGACAGCGCAAGGGCCCGCAGATCTTCTTCGCCGGCAACAACATCAGCTCCACCTATGTGACTCACCTGCTGCAGGCGCTCGAGGGCAAGAACTGGTCGATCAACGTCATCTCCAAATCCGGCACGACGACCGAGCCTGCTCTCGCCTTCCGCGTCTTCCGCGGCGAGCTGGAGAAGAAATACGGCAAGGAAGAAGCTCGCAAGCGCATCTACGCCACGACGGATACCGCGCGCGGCGCGCTCAAGAAGCTGGCGACCGAGGAAGGCTATGAATCCTTCATCATTCCGGATGACGTCGGCGGCCGCTATTCCGTGCTGACGGCTGTCGGCCTGCTGCCGATCGCCGCTGCCGGCATCGACATCGACGCCATCATGCAAGGCGCAGCCGATGCTTCCAAGGAATACAGCAATCCGAACGTGCATGAGAACGAGGCCTACCAATATGCCGCGGCCCGCAATTCCCTGTATCGCAAAGGAAAAGCGACCGAAATCCTCGTCAACTACGAGCCTTCCCTCCACTTCGTGTCGGAATGGTGGAAGCAGCTGTACGGCGAGAGCGAAGGCAAGGACCATAAGGGCATCTTCCCTGCTGCCGTCGACTTCTCCACCGACCTGCATTCCATGGGCCAGTTCATCCAGGAAGGCAACCGCAACCTGTTCGAGACCGTCATCCAAGTCGGCGAGCCGACCGAGCAGATCACGATCGAAGCCGACACGGACGATCTGGACGGCCTTAATTTCCTTGCCGGCAAGACGATGGACTTCGTCAACAAAAAAGCATTCGAGGGAACGCTGCTGGCGCACACGGACGGCCAGGTGCCGAACCTTGTCGTGGGCATCAAGGATCTGTCGCCGTACACCTTCGGCTACCTGGTGTACTTCTTCGAAAAAGCCTGCGGCATCAGCGGCTACCTGCTCGGCGTGAACCCGTTCGACCAGCCGGGTGTCGAAGCGTACAAGAAGAACATGTTCGCGCTGCTCGGCAAACCGGGCTACGAGAAGGAAAAAGCGGAGCTCGAAGCGCGCCTGTAAGGGCCGCCTTAGCCGCATCAGCCGCATGCTTGACCGGTACAAGACGCTGAGGGAGCCCGGCGTCAAGGAAATCGTCATCAAGAAATCCCGCTTCATCGGCCATGGCAGGCCCGTCGCGAGCGAAGCCGAAGCGGTCGCTTTCATCGAGGAGATCAAGAAGCAGCACTGGAATGCCACGCACAACTGCTCCGCCTACATCGTCGGCGAGCGGGACGAGTTCCAGAAGCAGTCGGATGACGGGGAGCCGAGCGGCACCGCCGGCAAGCCGATCCTCGAGGTGATCAAGCATCAAGGGCTGAAGAACGTCGCGATCGTGGTGACCCGCTATTTCGGAGGCATCATGCTCGGCGCGGGCGGCCTTATCCGGGCTTATACGGACGGAGCCGTCGCGGCGATCGAGGCAGCCGGCCCGATCACGAACGTCCTTCACCGCGAGGTTTTCGTCGACGTGGACTACACTTGGTACGGCAAGCTCGAGAACGAGCTGCATGCCAGAGCCATCCTCGTGGACGGCGTCGAGTTCACCGACCGCGTGCGGGTCCGCTGCCTGCCTGCCGCTCGGGAGGCGGAGGACTTCGCGGCGTGGATGACGGATCTGACTCAGGGTCAGAGCGTCATCATGAGCGGCGAAGAGCTTTACGTGACCGAGAAGACGGAATGAAGCCGCAGATGTATCGTTCTATCCGAGAAGCGCCTGTCCATGGGGACAGGCGTTTTTTTTTAACTCTGCCAAAAATGCTGCACTTTGCAGCTTTGCATGATTGGAACCATGCTCTCACGACCTCGCCTATTTTGCCGTTCGATCTGACATATCCATTGACGGGAAAGGAAGGCTTCTGCTACATTAGCATTAATACCAAGTAACCTAATAGGAATATTCTATCGATAAGCAGTTCGAACGGAACCCGGCTAGCGAAGGGAAGTGCATGATCATGCATATTGAGGTAAAGGGTTTAACCAAGTCCTTTGGAGACTTTCGGGCGGTGCAGGATGTCAGCTTCGGCATCCAGAAGGGGCAGCTGATCGGCTTGCTCGGACCGAGCGGAGGGGGCAAGACGTCGATTCTGCGCATGCTGGCCGGCCTGGAGTCGCCGACCTCCGGAGATATCATCATTCACGGGAAAAGGGTCAACGAACAGCCGCCCCAGGAGAGAGGCATCGGCTTCGTGTTCCAGAACTACGCGCTGTTCAAGCATATGACCGTCTTCGACAACGTCGCCTTTGGCCTGAAGGTCAAGAAGCAGTCGAAGAGCGCGATTCGAGAGCGGGTCATGAGCTTGATCGAGCTGACCGGCCTCAAGGGCTTCGAGCATCGCTATCCGTCCCAGCTGTCCGGCGGACAGCGGCAGCGCGTCGCCTTCGCAAGGGCGCTCGCGCCGGAGCCGCAGCTGCTGCTGCTCGACGAGCCGTTCGCGGCGATCGACGCCAAGATCCGCACGGAGCTGCGCACCTGGCTCAAGGAGATGATCGAGCGCGTCGGCATCACCTCGATCTTCGTCACGCATGACCAGGACGAGGCGATCGAGGTCGCGGACGAGATCATGATCATCAACAAGGGGCGGCTGGAGCAAAAGGGTTCCCCTTGGGATATTTACAAGAAGCCCGAAACGCAGTTCGTCGCGGAGTTCATCGGCGAATCGACGACGATCGAAGACGTGGCGTCCCTCAGGGGCTTCGAGGAAGCGGCGAGCTGGGCCGGAGTCAAGGGCTTGATCCGTCCGGAGTATATCGAGATCGGCAAGCCGGGAGAAATCACGCTCGCTTCCGCGACGATGAGAGCCCAGGTCCGCCATATCCACTTCCGCGGCAGCGAATGGATGGTGGAGCTGGACATCGGAGGCCGCAAGCTGATCACGTACCGCTCGCTGGAGAAGGAAGTGCTGAAGCCTGGCGACGAGGTCGATGTGCTCGTGCACCGGGCCTACCTGTTCAATGCGGATGACAGCTGGATCATGGAGAACAAGCTCAAGACCGATCCGATGCCGGTCATGATCTAGCCGCGCCGGCAGCATCGCAAAAAGAGCGTACCGCAGCTGCGGTACGCTCTTTTCATCTCCTGCTCCGTCAAGCAGGGTTCAAGATAAATTTGTCGACGACATGCGCGACCCCGTCCTCGTTGTTGGACAGCGTCACATAGTCCGCGAGCTCCTTGAGAGCCGGCTGCGCATTCGCCATCGCGACGCCGAGGCCGGCCGCCTGCAGCATCTCGCGGTCGTTCCAGGCGTCTCCCATGGCGATTGTCTCCTCCATGGAGCAGCCGATATGCTCCGCCATGAACTTCAGGGCATGTCCCTTGGTTCCTTCCTTGTGCATGAATTCCAGATAATGCGGCTTGGATTTCGTGATATGGACCGTGCCGCCGATGAGAGGCTGCAGGTCTGACGCGACCTCGTCGAGATAGGCCGGCTCGTCGATGATGAGCATTTTGAGCAAGGGCTGCTTCAGCAGGGAGCTGAAGTCGGGCTCGACGATATACGGTATTTTGGATTGGCGGGCGTAGTCCTTGACCTTTTCGTTCTCCTCGCGGACGTAGAGCTTGTCGTCCACGTACAGCTGCAGATGCAGCCCTTTGTCGACACAGTACCGGTCAAGTTCGGCAGCAGCGTCCGAGGGCACATAACGCTCGTATAGCACCTGTCCGTCGAGCAGCGTCTTGACGAGGGAGCCTTGGTAGGTGATGATCGGCACATTGAGCCGCAGCCCCTCGGCGACCTGGCGGGCGGAAGCGAACATCCTCCCGGTAGCGAGCGTTACGGTCACTCCGCGATCCAGCGCGGCCGTCAGAGCGGCGCGTGTGGCGGGAGTCACTTCAAGGTTGTCGTTCAGCAGCGTATCATCCACATCGATGGCAATCAGCTTGTACATCGGCTATCTCTCCGTTTCCTGTCGCTTCTCTTTATCTGGTTCGGCAAGCTATCCCTCATTGTAACGGAGTCGCCCCGATGCCTTCAAGGGGATGGAAATTGAAATGCTCCGCCCAAATAGGATAAAGTAGGTAGCACAAGCAAGCGGCTCTCTCCGTCTGACGGACGGGACGCGCATGCGAGGGAAAAACGTGGATCCACCGGTCGGGATACCGATTCGGGCAGGAGAACAACAGCCCAGGCGGGCGGAGCGGAGAGATCAGACATGAAGCAAATGCGCAGCGAGGCTGCCAGGCAGCGCTTTGTCACCTGGTGCGTCGCAGGGGCGATCGCGGCCTTGGCGATCGGATTCGGAGCGGGAAGGCTGTCGATGGTCATCCAGTATCCGGTGATCAAGGAAAAGGTATTCGGCAATTTCAACGCCTCTTATAAAGAAATCAAGAAGGATTTTCTGTTCGGGACGAAGCCCGACGAGCTGCTGAACGGGGCGGCGAAGGGAATGGTGGCGGCTCTGGGCGACCCTTACTCCACCTATATGCCGGGAAGCGAAGGCGAGGATTATATCCAGAGCTACCAGCCGGAGTTTGTCGGCATCGGGGTGCAGGTGCGCCAAGAGGAGGACCGCTACCTGATCGACAGCGTCATGAAGGGAACTCCGGCCGAGAAGGGCGGCGTGCTGGCTGGCGACGAGATTACGGCTGTCGACGGCACGCCGGTCAAGGGCGTCACGATGGAAAAGCTCGTCAGCCTGCTGCGCGGCGAGAAGGGGAGCAAGGTCAAGGTGACGCTGTCCCGGACCGGCAGCCAGCCGCTTACGGTGGAGCTCACGCGCGCGCCGATTCCGGTTACGACCGTTACCTCTGCGATGCTGGAGGGAGGCGTCGGAGAGATCGTCATCAGCCGGTTCGCCGAGTCGACGGCCAAGGAATTCAACAAATCGTTCGAGGAGCTGCAGAAGAAGGGGATGAAAAAACTCGTCCTCGATCTCCGCTCCAATCCGGGCGGCCTGCTCGTGCCGACAATCGACATCGCGAACAAGCTGATTCCGAAGGGCAAGATGATTCTGGAGGTCGACTACAAGGACGACAAGAAAGTCCAGAAATACTACTCCAAGCAGAAGACAGCCTTGGATCTTCCCATCGTCGTTCTCGTCAACGGGCAGACGGCCAGCGCGGCCGAGGTCCTCTCGGCCGCTCTCAAGGAATCGGCAGGCGCCAAGGTCATCGGCACGACGACGTTCGGCAAGGGCATCGTGCAGAGCTTCGGGCAGTACAAGGACAATTCCGTGCTCAAGCTGACCGAGGCCCAGTGGAAAACGCCGAATGGAGAGTGGATCCACAAGAAGGGCGTGAAGCCGGATGAATCGGTGGATCTTCCTGCGTATGCATCCCTGCCGGCTCTTCCATCCGGGGAGGAGCTGAAGAAAGGCGACTACGGCGATCATGTCAAGACGCTCCAGTCCATGCTGGAGGCGCTCGGCTACGGCGCGGCGGCTCAGCCTGGCGTGTTCGGGGAGAAGACCGACGCGGACGTCAGGAGCTTCCAGACCCGCAGCAAGATCGACGCTACCGGCGTCGTCACGGACCGGACGGCTTATATGCTGATGGATCAGCTGCGGACCAAGCTGCAGCAGGAGGATCCGCAGAAGAAGGCCGCTCTCAAGGCCATATCCGACGCGGGCTGATCCTATGTTTTCCTGCCAGGGGGAAGAGGGTTATGCGGCTCCCGGCAGATCGTCCAATCCGCTTGCACCTAAAAAAGCCCGTTGTCCGGCTCTTCCGGACAACGGGCTTTTGCTCGCTGGATGGGGCATGCGCATAGGCTACTGCTGCGTCAGAATAAGCGGTCCGCCTTCCTGGATGACGAGCGTATGCTCGTATTGGGCGGAGCGCTTGCCGTCCATCGTGCGGCAGGTCCAGCCGTCGGAGTCGATGAACATCTGCCAGGTGCCTTCATTGATCATCGGCTCGATCGTGAGCACCATGCCTTCCTTCAGGCGGAAGCCTTTGCCGGGCTTGCCGACATGGGCGAAGTTCGGCTCTTCATGAAGCTCCCGTCCGACGCCGTGGCCGAGCAGATCCCTTACGACCGAGAATCCGTTCTCCTCGGCATGCTTCTGCACCGCGTGCATGACATCGCCGATCTTCTTGCCGGGCTGCGCTTCGCGGATGCCGATATCGAGGCATTCCTTGGTCACTTCCATCAGCCGGCGGGCGTTGTCAGGCAGCTCGCCTACCGCATAGGTCCATGCCGAATCGCCGATCCAGCCGTCTGCCTGAACAACGATATCGATCGTGCACAGATCGCCTTCGGCAAGCGGCGCATCGCTCGGGAAGCCATGGGCGATCACGTCGTTGACGGAAGCGCAAGTGGCGTATTTGTATCCTTTATATCCGATCGTATAAGGAATCGCATCCTGGCTTCGGATATAAGCCTCGACATGGCGCTCGATATCCATAGTCGTGATCCCTGGTGCGATCATGGCCGCAATCTGCCTGTGGCATTCCGCCACGATGGCGCCGGCACGCCTCATCTGAGAAATTTCTTCGGGTGTTCTTAGCTTAATTGACATTGCTTGCTCAGCCTCTCTTTCCTGGCGCTCGTTGCTCATTCCTTGCCCTTCCCTTTACGTTACTCCCGCCGGGGATGTCCGGTCAACTGCGCTTACGGCGGAGAAGGACGAAAAAAACCGCCGGAGCGTTCCGGCAGTTCTTCGTACGGCTTCAGGCTGGAAGATCATTCCTGGCGAGCCCGATCGCTCTGCTGCTGAGTGCGGCTCTCCGCTTCCCGGACTTGCTCGGAATGGTCGGACAAATAGCTGCCGTGACGCCGATCCCCCCGGCGGCGAGCCCACAGCACCAGGATCACGACAATCGCGATCGTCAGCAGAATGGCCACTTTCAGGAAGCCGCCCAGAAACAGAAAGGCATTTTTCAAGAATTCCAATCTCATTCACCTCTTGCTCCTACCTTTCCCTTGTTCAACTCCGTCTACTCTCGGCTTCCCCTTGCATATAGGGCTGATTAGTGCCGAAATCCACAGGTCACTCCCGCCTTTGGTATGGTACAATGGCAGACGAGAGGTCAACCGCAGAAGAGAACCGGAGGTAATGTAACGATGGATACGCTTCCCTACAAGCATCGCTGGCTCAAAATGAAAGAGGCGCTGAATGCGTCCGGAATGGATCTGGCCATTCTGACCTCGCCGGCCAGCATATTTTACCTGACCGGCTTCTATAGCGATCCGCATGAGCGCTTCATGGCGCTCGTGATCGAGCCCGGCAAGGACGGTTATACGCTTCTGGTGCCTGCCCTCGACGAGGAGAGCGCCCGCGGGGCGGCCCAGGTCGGCAAGCTGGTAGGGATCGGCGATACGGATGATGCCTACGCTCTGCTGGAGAGGGAGACGGGGTCGCAGGCGTCGGTCGTCGGTGTAGAGAGCGCGCATCTGCGCTACTCGGGGTACTTGCAGCTGGCGCGGCTGTACGGCCAAGCGGCCTTCCGCGATGCAGAGCCGCTCGTCATGGGGCTTCGTCTGGTCAAGTCGGAAGGAGAAATCGAGCTCGTCAAGAAAGCCGTCGCCCTCGCGGAGCAAGTGCTTGCGGAGACGGTAGCCAAAGCCGCTCCCGGAGTGACCGAGCTGGAGCTCAATGCCGAGATCGAGTACCGGCTGCGCGTGCTCGGCGGCGACAAGCCGGCCTTCGAAACGAGCGTTCTCGGAGGCGTCAGGACCGCTCTGCCGCATGGCCGGTCCAGCTCCTACAAGCTGCAGGAGAACGACTTGCTTCTGATCGACATGGGCGTCTACAAGGACGGGTACTGCTCCGATATTACCCGCACGTTCCTGATCGGGGAAGGTACGGACTCGCAGCATCGCATCTATGAATCGGTGCTCAAGGCCAACCGCAGCGCCTTGGCCGCCGTGAAGGCGGGAAGACCGCTCGCAGAGGTGGACCGGGCGGCGCGCGGCGTGATCGGAGGGGACGGATACGGATTCTACTTTACGCATCGTACCGGCCATGGCATGGGGATCGACGTCCATGAGCAGCCGTCCGTGCATGGAGAGAACATGACGCTCATGCAGGCGGGCCTGCTCTTCACCATCGAGCCCGGCATTTACATTCCGGCGATCGGCGGAGTCCGCATCGAGGATGACGTCTATATCGGGCTTGACGGGCAGCCTGTCGTCCTGACGTCGTATCCGCGGGAGCTCACCCGCCTGTAGAGTCTGCCCGCACGTCCTTCCGGATGCATCTTCACGGGGCAGCATGGCAGCCGCCGCGCGTCTGCCGGCGGGTTCTTATCCACGAAAAAAGCTGTTCCCGGGGCCTCGATGCCGAGGCTTGGCGGGAACAGCTTTTTTTCGTTGCTCCTACTCTTCGCCGGGAGCGTCGATCATCGAGAAATCATCGTAGTGGAATGCCGGCGCCACGATGCAGGTGACGAGCACAGGCTCGTCTCCGGCCGGCCGGGCCGTCTGCCAGGCACCCGCGGGGACAAGCGCCTGCGGAGTCTGTCCGGCTGCGATGTCCAGGCCGAGGATGAACGTCTCCGAGGCTTCGGGCTTGTCTCCATGCCCGCCGATCGTGAGCTCGAGCGGCCCGCCTGCGTGGAACAGCCAGAGCTCGTCGGAGAGCACCTTGTGCCACGCGGATTCCTCGCCCGGATGCAGCAGGAAGTAGACGGAGCTGGCGGCAGCCCTCGCGCCGGAATAGCGGTCTCCAAGCACTTCATGGGGAATTTGATAGGAAGCTTTCCAAATTTCCTTGAACCAGCCGCCTTCGATGTGGCGGTCCATGTCAAGAAGCTCCACAAAGGGAGACGGGGATGTCGGGACGGTCATGGTCATTCATTCTCCTTATCGCGTTGGAATGCGTGTTTTTCTACTATAGCATGCGCGCGGCGGCGATTCCAAACAACGGCGGATTCGATAGATTCATGTACACATTCTCATAGACAACCTCGGACCGGCGGTGGTAAGATACGGGAAGTTTACTAATCGCCGGTTGTGGAGAGAGGTTGAATCCAGACATGAAACTATTCGGAGAACTTCTCCGTCCAGCCGCCGCCTTGCTGACAGCGCCCGTGCTGGCCGCCGCCTTGCTTGCGCTTCCTGCCGCTCCGGCGGCAGCGGCAGCTGGACAAGCGGTATCCGCGCAGGCTCAGCCGATCGTCATCATGCTCGACGGCAAGAAGCTTGCCGTGCGGATGAGTCCGGTCATTCTGAAGGGATCGATCATGGTTCCGATGAAGGATATTTTCAAGGCGCTCGGAAGCGAGCTGAGCTGGGATTCCAAGACGAGGACGCTGCTTGCGAGCAGCGGAGGCTACTTCAGCATGTCCCTCAAGGTTGGAGCTTCCCATGCCGTCGTGAACGGCAAATCCGTGAAGCTGGATAGCCCGGCCGCGATTCTGAACGGGACTACATTCGTCCCGATCCGCTTCGTCAGCGAGACGATGGGAGCCGAAGTGAAGTGGGATGCCAAATCCCGCATCGTCCGGATCTCTTCGGAGGAAGCCCAGCTTGAGGCCGCCGTCGCGAAAGCCGAGAAGGAACGCGCGTCGCGGCGTCTGACGACGGCGCAGATCGTCGCCAAGAACGACGACAGCGTCGTTCTGATCCAGACCGATTACGGACAAGGAAGCGGCGTTGTCGCCGGTCCGCGCCTCATCCTGACGAATCTGCATGTCATGAAGGACGCCAAGTCGGGCAAAATCATGACGAACGACGGCCGCTCGATCGACATCCAGGGAGTCGCCGCCACGGATGAGAAGAACGATCTTGCGCTCGTATTGACCAAGCAGGATATGGATCTGGTACCGATTGTATTCGGAAGCTTCGACGACGTGCAGAAGGGCGATTCCGTCGTCGCGATCGGCAGCCCTCTCGGACTGCAGAACACCGTGTCGGAAGGGTTGATCAGCAATATCGGCTATGACGATGGAAGCTTCTATTACCAAGTGAGCACGCCGATCGACCATGGCAGCTCAGGCGGAGGCTTGTTCAACCAGTACGGGGAGCTCATCGGCCTGACGACTTCCGGCTATGACGACACGACGGCAGACCTCAACTTCGCGACTTCCTCCGAGGACGCCGAAAATCTGCTGCGCACCGCGAAGTTCGACGCAGCCAAGGTCGGGTTCCTCAAGCCGTCGCTGCCGGACAGTATGGAAGGGGCTTCGCTGGACGAGATCGCGGCACTGATGAAGAAGGAATTCGGCAGCATTCAGGGCAGCGACGGCAACCTGGCGCTGACCAGCTGGAAGGCGGAGCGGGATGCGGCAGGCTGGCTGGTCATCCAGGCGGACGTCAATCCGGATTTCTATGATTACTACGGCTCCAAGATGCAGAAGGATCTCCGCATGTGGGGAACGAACACTTCCTATGAGCTGCACAGCATGCTGCCCAAAGAGAAGATCCAGCTCGTCCTGATGTACGGCAAGCAAGTGGATTTCGAGCCGCGCGGTTATGCGGCCGGCGAAGCGACGGCTGCCGCGGACGGCAAGTGGAGCATCCGTTATGCCGTTCTGGATGTCCAGTTCAAGGAAGACATGCTCATCAAGCTTCGCGGCTGATCATCGGACTCATACCGCCTCCGGACCCCAGGTCCGGAGGTTTTTTATCGGCGGAAAACCGGCTTGAAGGCGGACGCCGGCGCTCCTCCGGAACATTCCAGCTGCTCGGCTGCTTCGGAGGGATCATAGGCTCCTCGTCTATAGCTCGCTGATTTTGACGCGGGAGAGACGGTTTCCAGGGCTCCCTCTCTTCTTTTTCGCTCCGAAGTTGGGTAGAATGGGAGAATGACGATTGCAAAGAGGGATTCCATGAAAGTAGTATTAACGACACTCAACGCCAAATTCATCCACACCTCGCTCGCGCTCCGCAGCCTGAAGGCCTATGCGGAGAAGGACTTCCCGATCGAGATTGCCGAATATACGATCAAGGATCCGGTGATGAACATCGTTTCCGATCTGTACAGCAAAAATCCGGATGTCATCGGCTTCTCCGTCTACATCTGGAACATCGAGGAGACGATCAAGGTCATCCGGATTCTGCGCAAGATCGCACCGGACGTGCGGATCGTGATGGGTGGACCCGAAGTCAGCTACGATACGGCCGAATGGATGGAGAAGCTGCCTGAGGTCGATTTCATCATCTTCGGAGAAGGGGAGGAGACGTTCCACCATCTCCTGCAGGAGATCGACGGCGATGGCAAATACCATCTCGTCTTCGGACTTGCTTATCGCAAGCTGCGGGAGAACGGGCCGGAGGTGCTGGTCAACATAGGCCGTCCCAAGCTGAATCTGGCCGAGCTGCCGAGCCCGCACCGATTCCCGGAAGACCGCGAATCGCTCGCGAACCGGGTCGTCTACTTCGAGACGAGCCGCGGCTGCCCGTTCAGCTGCTCGTTCTGCCTGTCCAGCATCGAGGTCGGCGTCCGGTATTTCGATATCGAGAGGACCAAGGCGGACCTGCTCTACCTCATCGAGGCGGGAGCCAAGACGATCAAGTTCGTCGACCGCACGTTCAATATCAAGCGCGACTACGCGCTGGAGATGTTCAAGTTCCTGATCGAGAATCACGGCGGCTGCGTATTCCAGTTCGAGATTACGGCCGACATCATGCGTCCCGAGGTGCTGGATTATCTCGCCGAGCATGCGCCGCCGGGCATCTTCCGCTTCGAGATCGGGGTCCAATCGACCAACGACGTGACCAACGAGGCGGTTCAGCGCCGCCAGAACTGGAACAAGCTCGTGCGCACGGTGACCAAGGTCAAGGAATCGGGCAAGATCGACCAGCATCTCGATCTCATCGCCGGCCTGCCGCATGAAGATTACGATACGTTCCGCAAGACGTTCAACGACGTCTTCGACCTGCGGCCGGAGGAGCTCCAGCTGGGCTTCCTTAAAATGCTGCGCGGCACCGGACTGCGGCTCGACGCCGACAAATACGGTTATGTATACGCGGATCAGGCGCCTTACGAGATTCTCGGCAACAATCTGATGCCGTTCTCCGACCTGATCCGGATCAAGCGGGTGGAGGACGTCCTGGAGAAGTACTGGAATGCCCATCGCATGGACCGCACGCTGCTGTACCTGATCGAGCGGGTATTCCCTTCGGCCTTCGATTTCTTCCAGCAGTATGGGGACTACTGGGAGCGCAGAGGCTGGGAGAGGATCGGCCATCAGCTGGAGGATCTGTTCTCCCGCCTGAAGGGCTTCCTGAACTCCGGAGAAGCTCCGGCCGGCTTTGACCGCGACGTCGTGGAAGGCCTGATGAAGTACGACTACTTCCTGGGCCATAACCACAAGCCCCGCAAGGTATGGTGGGACTTCACGATGGACAAGCAGGAAATGGGCGGCTGGATGCGCCTGCTCGGGGAGCATCCGGAGGATGTATCGCCGGCATTCGCCGCTCTCGGTCTCGGGGAGAAGGAGCTCCAGAAGCATGCGGTGCTGGAGAAGCTGCCGTTCGATCTGGAGCAGTTCCTGGCGACGGGAGAGATCGACCGCAGTTCCGGCACGCTGCTGGTCGTCCTGTATGGAGTGTCCGGCAAGCGAGGCGGCTCGGCTTACTGCCTGCGCTTGAGCGAGGGAGCGGTAGCGGCCGGGTAAGCGGCTGACGGATAACGGCTTGGCAAGGGAACAACAATCCTGCTGAGCGGAGTGAATAGGAGAACCATTCGGATTGCCGCAGTTGCGGGAGCCGGATGGTTTTTTTTCTATCCATCAGTTTTTCCTGGCATGAAAAGGAGCTGTACGGAGCAGGATTGCCTGCTCTCGTACAGCTCCTTTGATAATATGGCGGCTTGACCCTGTATCAGGGAACGAGGCTGCGGATGACGGTCATCTCGCCGTCCAACTCGCAGCTGCCGAGTGTGGCCGGTAGGAGGAAGCATTCGCCGGCTTTGACAGCTTGCGATTGTCCTTCGCCCCAGGCAATGCTTCCTTGGCCTTCGGCGATGACGAGGATGACGAAGCTGTCGGCCGAGACAGCCAGCTGCCAGGATCCGCGGACGACGCCTTTGTCCACCAGGAAATAAGGGGATTCCGCGATCGTCAGCCAGCTGCCCGGCTGCGCGTCCTCCGTGCTCATGCGGGTCGCTCCGGCTCCTTCATAGGCGATGACGTTGAGGGAATCCTCGACATGCAGCTCGCGAAGCTGGCCGTCAAGCCCGGGGCGCTTGTAGTCGTAGAGGCGGTAGGTCGTATCCGAGTTCTGCTGGATCTCGGCGACGACGACGCCGGCGCACAGGGCGTGAACGGTTCCTGCCGGTATGTAAAAGGCGTCGCCCGCCTTGACCGTCACTTCCTGCAGAGCGTCCATGACGCGGTCCTCGTCGATGGCCTGCTGCAGTCCGGCACGGTCGATGCCTTCTTTGAGGCCGTAGATGATTTTGGCGCCCGGCTTGGCGTCGAGAATGTACCACATCTCGGTCTTGCCGAGCTCGCCGGCCGGGAGACGGTCGTAGCTGTCAGTTGGATGGACCTGCACGGACAGATCGTCATTGCAGTCGAGCAGCTTGATCAGCAGCGGGAAACGGCCGTTTTTCTCGGAGAAGCCCTTGCTGCCGAACCATTCCCGTCCGTACTGCTCGCGGATCTCGTCCAGGCCGAGCCCGTCCAGCGGCCCGCCGAGCACTTTGGTCGTGCCGTTCGGATGGTCGCCGATCATCCAGCCTTCGCCGATAGGGCCTTCCGGAAGTTCTAGGCCGAATTGCTCCAGCGCCCGTCCGCCCCATACGCGTTCTTTCATTTCCGGCTTGAATTGCAAAGGATAAGGGTTGACAGTCATCGTTCATCCGCTCCTGTTCTCTATCTGTTAAGTAGGATTCCTTGGGATCTATGAATGGACCGGGTTACTCGGGACGAGCTCCCGGCTGGAACAGCTCCAGAAGCTCACCGTCGGGACCGTAGAAGAAGAAGTATCGGGCTCCGTTCGGAAGCGTCGTCAGCTCGGTGTCCCGCAGCGGAATGCCCATCCGCTTGATGCGGGCGAATTCGGCTTCCACGTCATCGACGGTGAACGCGATGTGGTGGGTTTTGCCTTCTGCTGGAAGGCTGTCATCATAGCCCTCGATCAGCTCCAGCTCCGTTTCCTCCGAGCCGGGGAATCTCAGGAAAGCCAGGCGGATCTTGCCGTCGCTGTGGGGAAGAGTGTACGTATGCTCCATTCCCAGCACTTGCTTGTAGAAGTCGATCGATGCTTCGAGCGATGCGGTCATGACGCCGACATGCTCCAGTTTGCGGATTGCCATCTTGTTCATCAGCCTCCTTAAGTTAGTTGCCGTTTCTCGATGCCGAGCGCATAAGGCGCCGAGTGCTTCTGCGCCATCCGGTACAGGACGGTTTGCGCGCGGGCGGACGGAAGAGCGGAAGCCCAGGCCAGGACGGCATCGGCTTCCGCCTCGCCGCCGGGATGGCCCGGATACAGCACGCAGGCGAGAATGCCTCCCGGACGAAGCAGCTCCATCGCCGCCTCCATGGCGGCAAGGGTGGAAGCGGGCTGCGTCGCGATGCTGCGGTCGGAGCCCTCGCCGGGCAGGTAGCCGAGATTGAACAGAACGGCGGCGATCCGGCCGCGATCCTCATCCGGTACTGCCATGCCCATCTCGGCATGGCTGCGCAGATGCAGGCTTGCCGCCGGCAGCTTGCCGCTGTCGCCGAGCGGAGCCAGCCGCTCCTCGGTCCGGCGGATGGCATCACCCTGGACATCGAAGCCGATGAGCTTGCCGCGAGGTCCGACCAGCTCCGCCAGGAAGCGGGCGTCCACTCCGCCGCCGAGAGTCGCGTCGATGACGGCGTCGCCAGGCTGCACTCTTTCCCGTACCCAGCTGTGGGCCGCGCCGATGACGGACAGGAAGCCCATCAGCTATTCGCCTCTTCGTGAAGCTGCGTGGAGAGAACTGGCGCCGAGCATGGCTCTGCGGCTTGCGCGGCAGCTTGCATCAGCTTCGCATAACGCGCCGAGTTCATCTTGCGGGCCGGCTTCGTGAGCGCCGGACCAACGGCTGCGGCCGCTGCGAGCGGCACCGCCGCTTCCGGCTGCCAAAGGCGGCCCTGCCAGGTGTCCCGGCGCTTCAGCTCGTCGTCGAAAGCGTTGAGCACCTCCCATTTCTTGAGGCTCCAGGTCGGCCCGATCAGCAGGTCGCGCGGAGCGTCTCCGGTCAGCCGGTGAACGATCATCTCCGGAGGGAGGAATTCCAGCGTGTCGACGACAAGATTGACGTACTCGTCCATCTCCAGGAACCGGAGAAGTCCGGCCTCGTACTGCTTCACCATCGGCGTCTTGCGCATCAGGTGAAGGAGATGGATCTTGATTCCCTGCACATCCATGGCGGCGACCGCGCGTCCGGTGGCGAGCATCATTTCATGGGTTTCCTGCGGAAGCCCGTAGATGATATGGGCGCATACACGGATTCCGCGCGCCCGCAGCCTCGCCACCGCATCGAGGTAGCAGGCCGTGTCGTGGGCGCGGTTGATGAGGTCGGAGGTCGATTCGTGGATCGTCTGCAGCCCCATCTCAACCCACAGGTAGGTACGCTCGTTCAGCTCGGCGAGGTAATCGACGACGTCATCCGGCAGGCAGTCCGGCCGGGTGGCGATCGATAGTCCGACAACGCCGGGCTGGGCGAGAATCGTCTCGTAATAGTCCCGCAGCTCCTCGACAGGCGCGTACGTGTTCGTATAGGCCTGGAAGTAGCCGATATAGCGGGCGTCCGGCCATTTCTTGTGCTGGCGGTCGCGGATGGCGGCGAACTGCACCTCCAGGTCGTCGCGGCGCTTGCCCGCGAAGTCGCCCGAGCCCCGCGCGCTGCAGAACGTGCAGCCGCCGGTAGCGATCGTGCCGTCGCGGTTCGGGCATGTGAAGCCGGCGTCGAGCATGACCTTGAAGATCTTGCCGCCGAAATGGTCTCTCATCTCGTAATTCCATGTATGGAACCGCTTGTCTCCCCATATCATCGGGGAAGGGGATTGCGGCGTCGAATGCAGTGGATCCATGCTTGCTCCTTCCTTGCTGTGCGCCGGAATCAGGCGGCTGAATAACACCGCCTTGCGCATACGTTCTATTTTAGATGAAATCTCTCGTGAAAGCCATGGTCCAGAAGTAATCCGGGCGCAAGGAAGAAGCTGTCAGAAAAGATTTTGAAAGCGTTTAATTTAGGCTTGCAATACCTTACATGATGTGTTAAATTGAAAAAGAAAGAAGCCAGTTAAATCAAGGGTTTTTCGGCTCTCCAATCCTACTTTAGCCCTGGTTTTCATAAGCGTCGGCCAATTAGGGAACGCTGTAAAAAAATCCATGAGGTGATGGAAATGAGCACAGTCAAAATTCCCCACGGGGACGACAAGGTCACGGTTGAGCTGACGGTCAAGGAACTGATGGCGCTGGCTGGAATCCGGTTCCACGGAGACCGCAGGCTCGGGATAGACGCGCGCAGGAAGCTGAATTCCGTTTTGTCCGAGACGTACGAGCTGGAGCAGCCGATTCCGTACCAATTGCTTAATTAAGCCGGCCTGTCCGGCAGATTGCAGAGCGGCACCAAGCCGGGTTTCCGGTACGGGAGCCGCTTTTATTTTTTGGAGCCGCCGTCTTTACAACGCTCGCCGGATTGGGCACAATAAGATAGTTCATAGAAGAGACAGTGGAGGATGGCATCGATCAATGCGTTTACGTGGAAGAAAAGGAATCCGGGAGGAGCTTGAGGCGCTCCCGCAGCTGGTCGTGCTGGACGCGTCCGGCCTCAAGGGCAAGTGGAAAGAGTTTTTCGGCAACGACAAGCCGATCCATATCGAGCTGGGAATGGGCAAGGGACGCTTCATCAGCCAGCACAGCGTGCTGAATCCCGAGGTCAACTATATCGGCGTCGACATGTATGACGAGCTGATCCGCAGAGCGGCGGAGAAGGCTCTGGAAGCCCGCGCCGAAGCGGGACAGGAAGGTTATCCGCCGAACCTGGCCTTGCTCCGGGCGAACATCGAAGGAATCGGAGAGATGTTCGCGCCCGGCGAAATCGAACGGATCTATCTGAATTTCAGCGATCCTTGGCCGAAAGCGAAGCATGCGCGCCGCCGCCTCACGCATCCGCGCTTCCTGGAGCAATACTCGAACATTCTGAACGAGTACGGGGAGATCCATCAGAAGACCGATTCGCGCCTTCTGTTCGAATTCTCGCTCAACAGCTATGCGGAGACCGAGCTGCAGCTGCGGAACATCTCCCTGGATCTCCATCGCGAAGAGGTCCGCGAAGACCTTGTTCTGACGGAGTACGAGGGCAAGTTCATCAAGCAGGGAATGCCGATCCACCGCTGCGAGGCCGTAGTCGGGGCCAAGGCGCTGGCCGCCTACCGCGAGGAGAAGCAGGCGAAGCGCAGCCGCGAAGCCGCCAAGGAACGCGAGGATGCCGAGAAAGCCAGGCAGAAGGCCGGCGTTCCGCTCGGAACCGGCAGCGAATAGCGATAGGGATCAGGGCAGGAAGCCCTGACCCAGGAGAAAAGGCTGTCCCTCCGGAATGCGTTCCGGAGGGACAGCCTTTGTTCGTTTGCTTGATCCGGCGCTCAGACGGAGCTGCCTATGAATACGACCGCCAGCATAGCGGTGAACGTGCCGAGCAGCGCGCCTGCCCCGACATCCGATGGATAATGGAGCCCGAGATACATTCTCGACCAGCCGACCGAGCAGGCGATGACAAGGCCGGCGAACAGGGCAAGCGGGAAGGCGGTTCCCGACGCTGCGGCATATAGCAAAGGGACCGTCCAGGCGAATATGGCTGTCGTATGTCCCGAAGGGAAGGATGAATCCTCCAGGGGGCTCTTGCCGGTACGGACCCCCTCGAGCGCCTGATAAGGCCGCAGCCTCTTCATCGTGCGCTTGACGAGCGCGACGGGCAGATGGCTCGCGATGACGGCGATCAGGCTCTGCACGCCGGCGAGCCTCCAAGAGCCCGAGCCCAGCAGAACGAGCAGGGCGGAGGAGGCCAGCGTGAACGTGGCTCCGCCCAAATGGGTGACGGTCGACAGCCAGCGGCTGATGGCTGCATGCAGCCTGGCATCGGCAGGTCCGCGGTTGAGCCACAACAGCAGCCTCCGCTCCTTGGTCCGGAGCCATCCGATAATTTCGCCCATGCATTCGTCCTCCCCGAAAATGGCGTTATCCTATGATAACCTACACCGGCGCAAATGGAACAACCTCTGGTGTTATTTATCCTTTGCCTGGGCTTATTTTATCCTTCAATTGTTAGAAGAGGATTAAGAATTCTTAATGGAAGACGCTTTTGTGTCCCGGTCAAGGTTTTATTCTATTGTTGGGATGGTAATGATGGAGGAAGGTCCGGGCCGCGCAGGACTTGGGATCCCCGTTGTTTCCCTGTTGTTCACAGCTTCGACAAGACCTGCGTCGCTTGTCCGGAACTTTTCCCGCATGACAGTCGTAGTTAAGGACGAAAGCATCAAAACGCCAGCAAACGCACGAGAATGGCGGTTAAGGCACGCAATTAAGGGTATCCTACCCGTTAGCGGCTGATGCAAGCGTTTTTCTTGTTTGTTTGGGGCGTTGGGAACGATTTTCTGCTTTTGACAAAGAGCAGGGAACCGTGGAAAATCAGAATGGTCATTTTACAAAAAGCAGACACAGACAAAAAAACTAAAAAGAGAAAATGAGCCCGAACGTACAGAGAGAATATTAAAATTGGGGTCTCAAGGGGGCAACACTCGTATGATCGCTAATTCCGTTATGATCGCTTTGCAGATTTTCCTTGCTTTTATCGGCGTGTACCAGTTCGTTCTGGCGCTGTTCGGCATCCGCAGGAAAAAGAACCGCGTCCAGCACAAGCCGCAAAAATCGTTTGCCGTCCTGGTTGCCGCGCACAACGAAGAGAAAGTCGTCGGCGCATTGATCGACAACTTGAAAAACCTGGAATACCCGGAAGAGCTTTACGATGTGTTCGTCATTTGCGACAACTGCACGGACGGCACCGCGGACATCGCCCGGAGCATGGGCGTCAATGCCTGCGAGCGCCGCAACAATCAGCTCAAGGGCAAAGGCTACGCCATCGAGTGGATGCTCAAGGAACTGTGGGCGATGCCGCGCCAGTATGATGCTGTCGTCATGTTCGATGCCGACAACCTGGTCAAAACGGACTTCCTGACGCATATGAACAACGATCTCGTCGAAGGCCATCAGGTCATCCAGGGCTATCTGGATACGAAAAACCCGGACGATTCGTGGGTTACAGCCTCGTACGGCATCACGTATTGGTATTGCAACCGCCTCTGGCAGCTGTCCCGTAAAAACCTCGGCATGGCCAACTTCCTCGGCGGAACAGGCATGACGTTCGACACCGCGCTGCTCAAAGAAATGGGATGGGGCGCCACCAGCCTCGTCGAGGACCTTGAGTTCTCCATGCGCTGCGTTCAGCGGGGCGTCCATCCGGTGCTCAACTACGATGCCAAGGTTTACGACGAAAAGCCGGTCAGCTTCAAGGCTTCGGCCCGCCAGCGCCTCCGCTGGATGCAGGGGCACTTCACGGTTGCCCGCCATTATTTCTTCCCGCTGCTCTGGGCGAGCATCAAGGAACGCAATTTCGTCAAGTTCGATGCGGCGCTCTATTCCATCTCTGCCTACACGACGTTCCTTGGTTTCGTCGGCACGGCGATGATCTGGATCGACAACATCATTCCGGCTGACAATGTCTTTACTTCGATTTACGCGTATCTGCCTGTCTGGGCGGCTGGAGCCGCATTCCTCGCGGCTGCGGTGATGTTCCCGCTCGTCATGGCTCTGGAAGGCATCAAATCCGGCAAGATGTATGCCCATCTCGTCTCCATGATCTTCTTCCAGCTGAGCTGGCTGCCGATTACGTTCTATGCGTTCTTCACGCAGAACAACAAGCAATGGAGCCATACGCAGCATACGCGCGTCATCCGTCTGGAAGAAGTGCAGAGCAAGCAGGCTTCCTAATTGTCCGGCGCTGCCTTTCATGCAATGGGAATGATGGTTGACATGCATTGTCGGGCATGATATAGTAGTCAAAGTTGTTTTCCAATATCTTTCGCATAAGCAGAAGCACCCGCTTCTCACCTGACCGATTGCTGTCGGCTGGTCGGCGATACCTGTAGCCGGATGGCTCTCCTTGCGAGAAGCGCATCCGCCCATACGGAGTGTCAAGCGGGTCCGATCTGTCGGATCCGCTTTTTATTATGGTTGAAGGCATCATTGGAACCAATCCCATTCGGAGGTGGACGATTATTAGCAGAGATCATCAAATTAATGACGATATCCGGGCACGTGAAGTACGCCTGGTCGGTCCCGAGAGCGAGCAGCTCGGCATCAAGCCGCTCCGCGAAGCCCTGCAGATGGCCATCGACGCCAACATGGACCTCGTCAACGTAGCCCCGCAGGCCAAGCCTCCGGTATGCCGGATCATGGACTATGGCAAGTTCCGTTACGAGCAGCAGAAGAAGGACAAGGAAGCCCGCAAAAACCAGAAGACGGTTGATCTGAAGGAAGTGTGGTTCCGCTCCAATATCGACGAGCACGATTATCAGACCAAGCTGCGCAACGTCATCAAATTCCTCGGCGAAGGCGACAAGGTCAAAGCCTCGGTCCGCTTCCGCGGCCGCGAGATCGCGCATGCCGACGTCGGTCAGCGCATCCTGGAGCGTCTGCTCAAGGAAGTCAACGACATCGTCAACGTCGAACGTGTGCCGAAACTGGAAGGACGCAGCATGATCATGATTTTGGCACCTAAGAACACCAACTAAGCTAGATTAATTCAAGGAGGATATCGACATGCCAAAGATGAAGACTCACAGCAGTCTGAAAGACCGCTTCAAAATTACGGGAACTGGCAAAGTTAAACGCTACAAAGCGTACCGTAACCACCTTCTTTCCCACAAATCCGGCCGTGCGAAGCGCGTTCTGGCTACCCAGCCGAACATGGCGGCGGGCGACATTCGTCGTCTGGCTCAAGGCCTCGCTCAACTGAAATAGTCCAATTTTCCCGTATTATTGATATTAGAACTTACAGGAGGGTTTCATCATGGCAAGAGTAAAAGGTGGATTCGTTCGCGCCCGTCGCCGCAAACGGATTCTGAAGCTCGCAAAAGGTTACTTCGGTTCCAAGCACCGTCTATTTAAAACAGCAAAGGAGCAGGTCGGCAAATCCCTGCTTTACGCTTACCGCGACCGTCGCCAAGTAAAACGCGACTTCCGCAAGCTGTGGATCGTGCGCATCAACGCTGCTGCGCGTCTTAACGGCCTTTCCTACAGCAAATTCATGTTCGGCCTGAAGCAAGCCGGCGTCGAAGTGAACCGCAAGGTTCTTGCCGATCTGGCCGTGAACGACATCGGTTCGTTCAACAGCCTGGCTGACGTTGCCAAGCAAAAGCTGAACGCTTAATATAAAGAGCCGGTTGTCCGGGATGCGAATCCCAGGCGGCCGGCTCTTTTTTGTTTCATCCTCCTGCTGTCATCCAGGCTTTGTTGTCCCGGCTCCGAGCAGAGAAAGGAGAAGCCGGGCTCATGGCCGGCAGCAGGACGTTCCACGAATTTGCCTGGGACATAGACATCTGTACAGGCGTCGGGCCCCTTTCCTGAATAAGCTGAAAGGAACGGGAAAGGAGGAATAGCGTTGTCTGCGATTTCCAAGGAACAAGTACGCGCCCTGGTGGGCAAAGAAGTATATGTCATGCGCAAGGACGGAACCGTCGCCAGCGGAAAGCTGGAAAAATTCGCGAATGATCGGCTGTACATCCGCCCCGTAGAGTCTGAACAGAAAGCAGCTACGAGGGCGTTCATTCTCCCTCTCGTCCTGTTCGACCTGCTCGCGATTGGAACCATTCCCTTCGCGGGGGGAGGGTTCGGAGGCGGATTCGGTCCCGGTCCGTACGGTCCGTACGGTCCCGGCGGTCCTGGTCCGTACGGTCCTTACGGCCCCGGCCCGGGGCCATACGGTCCTTACGGCCCCGGGCCGGGGCCGTACGGCGGCAAAGGATTCTTCTAAGCGCTGTGCTGCCTCGGCCTGCCGGTGCAAGGACTATAGCGGCTTAAGCAGCTCGGTCACCTTGTAGCTCTCATAATGGCGCACCGGTTCGTACCCTATGCGTTCGTAGAACCGGCGCGCCTTATCATTGGCGTCGTCCACGAAGAGGAGGGCGAGGACACATCCCTCGGCAGCTCCCGCGGCCTCGGCTTGCTTCATCAGGCTGCCGCCGATTCCGGCATTCCGGCAGTCTCGATGGACAGCCAGCATGTCGATATGGACAATGCCCTGAAGGAACTCGTAGTGGACGAATCCCGCAGGCTCGCCTCTCTTGCCGGCGACGGCGACGATGGTCTTCCCATCGCGGAATCGTCCGGGCAAGGAACGGATGACGGTCGGATCGTCTGTCTCGGTACTGTAGGATAGGGGCAGCAATTCCATGCGGATCAGGCGGACAAGCCCATCGAGATCTTTGCGCTCGTTCATCGGGCGGTAGTGGATGGAGGTTTTCACGCAAGCCGTCTTCCCTTCTGGCTGGACGAGGCTGGATGGCGCAGGTGGTTGAAACCCGGCTTCCGCAACCTTATTCTATGCAGAGGCCTCTGCGGTTGCGAAACAGCTGCCGGAGGAGCCTTGTACATAACTTTTCTTGTTCGTGCGTACACTTGGTATTGACGGATGGTAATGACAGACCTATAATAAGTCTCAAGCTTATACCCAATCGGCTATGATGAGGACGAAGTGTTAAGGGCCCTACTGTACAGAGAGCGACGGATCCCGCTGCAACCGCCGCCAGCATCCCTTTCCAACGAGCTCACCTCGGAGCTGTTTTCCTGAAAAGACACCGGTCTTAGTAGGGAGAATCGCATGGCATGCGTTAAAATGCCGAAGTAGAATCGTCAGGCGTGCACGCCCTTTTCTACTTCATGAGGCTCCGCATTGCGAAATGCGGCAGCAAACCTGGGTGGTACCACGGAAGATACAGTCTTTCGTCCCTATGCTTCGGCATAGCGGGCGAAAGACTTTTTTGTTTTCCGCGAGGCGTTCACCGTCAAAACGGGCGGCGCAACGCATATGCTTGCGTCATTGGACTTGAAAGGAGACGAAGGCGGATCGTCGACACCGCCGCCGTCATTCACGAAGGGAGGAACACATGATGGCTATGCAGGGCGAGGCTCTGAAATCCAAGGAAGAAATCATGGAAAAAATGAGGAAGCCGGAAGTGATCAGCGGCTCCGAAATTCTCCTCCGCAGCCTGGTGCTCGAAGGCGTGGAATGTGTATTCGGTTATCCCGGCGGCGCGGTATTGTATATCTACGACGCCATGCACGGGTTCTCGGATTTCCACCATGTGCTTACTCGGCACGAGCAGGGAGCGATCCATGCGGCCGACGGTTATGCGAGGGCATCCGGCAAGGTCGGGGTGTGCATCGCGACTTCGGGACCGGGGGCGACGAACCTCGTCACCGGCATCGCGACAGCTTACATGGACAGCGTGCCGCTCGTCGTCATCACGGGCAACGTAGCGACCAATCTCATCGGCACGGACGCTTTCCAGGAAGCGGACATCACGGGAATCACGATGCCGATCACGAAGCACAGCTTCCTGGTGCGGACGGCCGAAGAGCTGCCGCGTGTCATTCACGAAGCGTTCCACATCGCGAACACGGGCCGCAAAGGGCCGGTGCTGATCGATATCCCGAAGGATGTGTCGGCAGCGATGACCATGTTCGAGCCGGCGAGCGGCGAGGTCAGCCTGAGAGGCTACAACCCCAATACGACGCCTCGCAAGCCTCAGCTCGACAAGCTCGCGAAGGCGATCGGCGAAGCGGAGCGTCCGCTCATCCTGGCAGGCGGCGGAGTGGTCTATTCCGGAGGGCATGAAGAGCTGCTGGAGTTCGTCACGAAGACCGGCATCCCGGTCACGACGACGCTCCTGGGCCTCGGCGGATTCCCGAGCGGGAACGACCTGTGGGTCGGCATGCCGGGCATGCACGGAGCCTATGCTTCGAACAAGGCCATTCAGGAAAGCGATCTGCTGATCAATATCGGCGCGCGCTTCGATGACCGGGTGACGATGAAGCTGGACGGCTTTGCGCCGAAGGCCAAAATCGTCCACATCGATATCGACCCGGCCGAGATCGGCAAAAACGTGCCGACCGACATTCCGATTGTCGGCGATGTGAAAATCACGCTTGGCCTGCTCAACGATGAAGTCGGCTATGCCGCCAAGGCGGATGCATGGAGGGCTCAGATCCAGGCTTGGAAAACGGAGCAGCCGCTCCGCTACCAGGATTCCGACATCGAGCTCAAGCCGCAATGGGTCATCAGCATGATCCACGATACGACGAACGGCGACGCGATCGTGACGACCGACGTCGGCCAGCATCAAATGTGGGCAGCGCAGTATTACCGTTTCAACAAGCCTCGTTCCTGGGTCACCTCGGGAGGTCTCGGCACGATGGGCTTCGGATTCCCTTCCGCGATCGGCGCCCAGATGGCCAATCCCGACCGTGTGGTCGTCAGCATCAACGGAGACGGCGGCATGCAGATGTGCGCTCAGGAGCTCGCGATCTGCGCCATCAACAACATTCCGGTCAAGGTTGCCATCATCAACAATCAGGTGCTTGGAATGGTCCGCCAGTGGCAAGAGATTCTCTACGACAACCGGTACAGCCATATCGACCTTGCCGGCAGCCCGGACTTCGTCAAGCTGGCCGATGCCTACGGAGTCAAAGGCTTCAGGGCTTCCAACAAGGAAGAAGCCGAAGCGGCCTGGAAAGAAGCGCTCGCGCATCCCGGTCCTGCAGTCGTGGAATTCGTTGTCCGCAAGCATGAGAATGTATTCCCGATGGTAACCCAGGGCAACACCATTGACGTCATGCTCATGGGGGATGAAGAATGAACCGCAAATACACCATCGCCGTACTCGTCAACAACCAGCCTGGAGTCCTGCAGCGCGTATCCGGATTGTTCGGACGCCGCGGCTTCAATATCGAAAGCATTACGGTAGGCGCAAGCGAAGAGCCGGGACTGTCCCGCATGGTCATCGTCACCGGCGGAGACGACAAGCTGCTCGAGCAGGTATCCAAGCAGCTCTACAAGCTGATCGACGTCATCAAGGTCGTCGATGTGAGCTCCAATCCGATGGTTGAGCGGGAGCTGGCCTTGATCAAGGTCACCGCCGAGCCGTCCGCGAGACCGGAAATTCTCGGAGTGGTCGAGACATTCCGCGCTGCGGTCGTCGATATCGGACCGAGCACTCTCATCGTTCAAGCCGTCGGGGGACCCGACAAGATCGACGCGATGATCGAGCTGCTGCGCCCCTACGGCATCCGCGAGCTCAGCCGCACCGGCGTAACCGCAATGAATCGCGGAGCTGCCAGATCATAGTTTGAATTTTTTGATAAGTTCGACAATGAACCTATAATGCTATAACTTTTACCTATAAAGCCCGCTTTGAGCGGGAGTTTAGGGAGATCGACGACAAAGCATGTTCTGGCCCCTGCAACAGAGAGAACCTAAGACTCAGCATGAACTAGCTTTAGCAAAAGCCAGCTTTAATGCGTCATCTCTTTAAACACCCGCTCAAAGGGGTTTCAATCCAAAGGAGGCATCATCTCATCATGGCGGTTAAATTATTCTACGAAAACGACGCGGACCTCAGTGTTCTGCAAGGAAAAACGGTAGCGGTAATCGGATACGGCAGCCAAGGTCACGCTCAGGCCCAGAACCTGCGCGACAGCGGCGTCAAGGTCGTAATCGGCCTGCGCGAAGGCAAATCCGCCGACAAAGCCCGCAATGACGGCTTCGAAGTCGTACCCGTGGCTGACGCGACCCGCAAGGCGGACGTTGTCCAAATCCTGATGCCGGACGAAACGCAAGCCCAGGTTTACAACGACGAGATCGCTCCCAACCTCAAAAAAGGCGCGGCTCTGATGTTCTCCCACGGCTTCAACGTCCACTTCGGCCAAATCGTGCCGAGCAAGGACACCGACGTGCTGCTCGTCGCTCCTAAATCCCCGGGCCACATGGTTCGCCGGACGTACGTGGAAGGCTTCGGCGTTCCCGGACTCATCGCCGTCGAGCAAGACGCTACGGGCAACGCTCAAGCCATCGGCCTCGCTTACGCGAAGGGCATCGGCTGCACGCGCGCCGGAGTATTCGAGACTTCCTTCCGCGAAGAGACCGAGACCGACCTGTTCGGCGAGCAGGCCGTTCTCTGCGGCGGTACTTCCGCCCTGGTCAAAGCCGGATTCGAAACGCTGGTTGAAGCCGGCTACGCACCCGAGATGGCTTACTTCGAGTGTCTCCACGAGCTGAAGCTGATCGTCGACCTGATGTATGAAGGCGGCCTTGCGTCCATGCGCGATTCCATCTCCAACACGGCCGAATACGGCGACTACGTCACCGGACCCCGCATCGTGACCGACGAGACGAAAAAAGCGATGAAGGAAGTTCTCTCCGACATCCAGCAAGGCAAATTCGCACGCGACTTCATCCTTGAGAACAAATCCGGGCGCGCGATGCTGACGGCTACCCGCCGCAACGAATCGGAGCATGCGATCGAGAAGACAGGCGCGCAGCTCCGCGAGCTGATGCACTGGATCAAGAAGTAAGGAACGAGTATCAGAAGCGCCTCGCCCAGCGCAGGCGCATCCATAGAATCGGACTTGTCCGCTTCGCACAGGCCGCGCGCTTCTTCCCCAAGGAAAGAGGCGCGTTCGCTCTTAAAAGGAATAAGTCCGCATATAATCAAGAAACGGAGGTGCCGGCGTGCGCAAAATCTATATTTTCGATACGACGCTTCGCGATGGCGAGCAGTCGCCTGGAGTCAACCTGAATACCAAGGAAAAGGTGGAAATCGCCCTTCAGCTCGAAAAGCTGGGCGTGGACCGCATCGAGGCGGGTTTTCCGGCCGCGTCGCCAGGGGATCTGGCCGCCGTGCAGGCCGTGGCCGCAGCAGTCAGGCAGGCAACGGTCATCGGTCTTGCCCGCGCGGTGGAAAAGGATATCGACGCTGCCTGGGAAGCTCTCAAGGACGCGGCCGACCCTTGCATCCATATCTTCCTTGCGACCTCGCCGATCCACCGGAAGCATAAGCTGAAGATGGAGAAGGAGCAGGTGCTGGCAGCGGCGGACAAAGCGATCCGCTACGCGAAGCAGCGCTTCTCCAAGATTGAATTTTCGCCGGAGGATGCGGGCCGCACGGAGCTGGACTTCCTGTGCGAAGTGACCGAGATGGCGATCAAGGCGGGCGCTACCGTCGTGAACATTCCCGATACGGTCGGGTATATGACTCCTGCCGAGTTCGGCAATATCTTCAAGACGCTGAAGGAAACCGTACCTGGCATCGACGGCATCCAGCTCAGCGCCCACTGCCATGACGATCTCGGCATGGCGACGGCGAACGCTCTGGCTGCCATCCTGAATGGAGCCGACCAGATCGAGGGCACGATCAACGGCATCGGCGAGCGCGCCGGCAACACGGCGATCGAAGAGGTCGCGCTGGCGCTGGAGACGAGAGCGGCGCTGTTCGGCGCCAAGACCGGGCTGCAGCTCAAGGAAATCGCGCGCACCAGCCGTCTGGTCAGCAAGCTGACCGGCATGGTCGTTCCGGGCAACAAGGCGATCGTCGGAGCGAATGCTTTCGCGCATGAGTCGGGCATCCATCAGGACGGCATGCTGAAGGAGAAGACGACGTACGAGATTATTTCTCCGGATACGATCGGCGTGAAGGAGTCGAAGCTCGTCATGGGCAAGCACTCCGGCCGCCATGCGTTCCGGGAGAAGCTGATCGATCTCGGCTACGAGCTGGAGGACGAAGCCTTGAATGCGGCCTTCGCCAAATTCAAGGACCTCGCCGACCGCAAGAAGAACGTGACGGACGAGGATCTGCTGGCGATGCTCGAGGAGAAGCTGGTCGATACGCCGGAGATCTATGCCCTGGAGACGGTGGAGGTCCACTACGGCAACCGCTCTACGCCGAAGGGCACGGTCTCGATCAAGGTCGAGGAGCAGGGCGTGCAGACGCGCACGGCGGAAGGCAACGGCTCCGTCGACGCGCTGTTCAACGCGATCGACCTCTTGACCGGAGAATCGGTCGAGCTGGAGGACTACTCCATCAAGTCGGTTACCCATGGCAAGGACGCGCTCGGTGAAGTTCACGTCGTGCTGCTGCAGGATGGCGTGTCTGCCCAAGGGCGCGGAGTAAGCACGGATATTCTTGAAGCGAGCGCGCGCGCCTACGTGGATGCGCTGAACCGCCTTATCGAGAAACGCAAGGCGCCGGGCCGCCGCGACCGGATGAGCCTGATCTGACGTTTGCTGAACGGCAATTAGGCAAATAGCGCCTGCCCATCGGGGCAGGCGCTATTTTTGCGCGTGGCTTCAGAAGCTTTTTTGAAAAGAAGCCGTCAGCTGCTTTTGAAAATAAGCTCTCAGCTGCTTTTGTCCGCTTTCACCTTCGCGTAGACGCACATATCCCGCCATTCGCTCCTGTCCGCCGACAGCACGCTTTGCTGCAGGATGCCTTCGAGGCGGAAGCCGAGCTTCTTCGGAACCGCCCGGCTCCGCGCATTGAGTCTGTCGCAGCGGATCTCGAGGCGCCGGGCTTCCAGGTGGAGGAAGGCGAAGCCGCATATGGCGGCTACCGCTTCGGTCACGAACCTATTGCCGGCGCGGCGGCTGGCCGACCCTATAGGTTATGCCTATCAAACCGATAGCTATCATATCTTGGAGCCTAATAGCGCGATGTGGTACAACTGTTGATAGTGATTATCAATCGTTGATAAGAAGACGGGAGCGTGCCCACTATGGCAGAAGTAAAAAAAATCGCGGTGATCGCGGGCGACGGAATCGGACCGGAAGTCGTCGGCGAAGCCATCAAGGTGATCAAGAAAGTCGAAGAGCTGTACGAATACCGCTTTGAATTCGAGCATGGCCTGTTCGGAGGAATCGCCATCGACGAGAAAGGAACTCCGCTTCCTCAGGAAACGCTGGAAATCTGCCAGAAGGCGGATGCCGTCCTGCTGGGCGCGGTAGGCGGACCGAAATGGGACAACAACTCCAAGGAGCTCCGTCCGGAAACCGGACTTCTCGGCATCCGCAAGGCGCTCGGGCTCTTCTCCAACATCCGCCCGGCGACCGTGTTCGACTGCCTGAAGGATGCCTCGACCTTGAAGCCGGAAGTGCTGGAGGGAACCGACCTGATCGTCGTGCGCGAGCTGACGGGCGGCATCTACTTCGGCGAGAAGTTCCGCCGCGAAGGAGAGCATGGCCAGGAGGCGGTCGACACCTGCGTGTACAACGTGCAGGAGGTGGAGCGGATCGTGCGCCAGGCGTTCGATATCGCCATGACGCGCGGCAAGCGCCTTGCCTCCGTCGACAAAGCCAATGTGCTGGAGACTTCCCGCCTCTGGCGCGAGGTCGTGAACCGGATCGCGCCGGAGTATCCGGAGGTGGAGCTTGAGCATGTGCTCGTCGACAACTGCGCCATGCAGCTGCTTCGCCGTCCGTCGAGCTTCGACGTCATCGTGACGGAGAACATGTTCGGGGATATCCTGAGCGACGAGGCTGCCATGCTGACGGGTTCCATCGGCATGCTGAGCTCCGCTTCCCTCGGCGAAGGCAGCTTCGGCCTGTACGAGCCGGTCCACGGCTCGGCGCCTGATATTGCCGGACAAGGCATCTCGAACCCGATCGCGACCATTCTCTCCGTCGCGCTCATGTTCCGCCTGACATTCGGCTATGCGGACGCGGCGCAGGCGATCGAGGACGCCGTCAAGGAAGTTCTCGACGCCGGCCACCGCACAGGCGATATCGCTGTGGACAAATCCAAAGCGATCGGAACGGAAGAGATGGGACGCCTTATTGTAGAAGCGATCCGCTGATCCCGTCTTACAGCATGGTAGAAAGAAGATCCTCAGATCTTCCCCTGATGAGATGAATAGAAACAAAATTTCACAAGCATGTTTGCAAGATAGAAACGGATAGAAACAGGAATCATGAATTCTACCTTGCTATGTCAATTAAGTAATAATCATTTCAATCTAATATTGACTATGTTCTGATGGAATGATATCATCTTGTTTGGACATGACAAGAAACTACACCGCACGCTTTACGCGTCAAGGAGGAAATTAGACTTATGGCAGAACGTTTGGTTGGCCGCCCGGCCCCTGATTTCACGATGGAGACCGTTGACGGTCAAGGACAGCAATTCGGCAAGGTATCTCTTTCCGACTACCGCGGCAAATGGCTGGTATTCTTCTTTTACCCGCTTGACTTCACTTTCGTATGCCCGACTGAAATCACTGCTCTGAGCGATGCGGCTTCCGAATTCACGAAGCTGAACACCGAGGTCCTCGGTGTATCCATCGACAGCATCCATAGCCACAAAGCTTGGATCAACACGCCTAAGAACGACAACGGCCTGGGCAAGGTGAACTTCCCGCTTGCTGCCGATATCACGAAGCAAGTATCCCGTGACTACGGCGTCCTGATCGAAGAAGAAGGCGTCGCGCTGCGCGGTCTCTTCATCATCGATCCGGAAGGCGAACTGAAATACCAAGTCGTCAACCACAATGACGTAGGCCGCAGCGTAGAAGAAACGCTTCGCGTCCTTCAAGCGCTCCAATCCGGCGGTCTTTGCGCGATGAACTGGAAGCCAGGCGACAAGAACCTCGTCACGAACTAACTTTCAAAAGCAGACAAGCCAGGGCGGCCGCCCTGGCTTTTTTTATTTTCACTTACGTCCCGCCTCGCTCATTATAGAATTAGATTGCGCCTATATGGGTTAATATGGATATCGAGTGCTTATTTGAGTATAGTTGAAGATAGAACAGGTCATCCAATCGAGCCTTTTCAACGTCTTTCTATATATGAACCTTGTAATCAGGAGGAGGCGGGCAGCTTGCATTCAGAACCGGCCGAACCGAACGGCACCTATTCCGCTCGGCATGCCGATGGTACCGAAGCGGTCCGAAGCGGCTTGGAACGCGTCAGGGAAATGCTGGCCAAAACCGAACAGTTGAAGGAAGCAGCAGATGAAAGAACCCGCCGCATGGAGCAGTTGACCCAAAAAGCCTCGGAGCTGCTTGGAGCTTTGAGAGAGGGAGCGGAGACGTTGAAGGCTGCTGAAAAGGCTGCATCGGAAGAAGAGGTCATGCTGCCGGCCGGCGGAGCGGACAAGCCGGCCATGGGCATGGCTCCGAAAAGCGGCGGACTGGACGAAGCGGCAGGAATCGAGGAGCTCGTGCGGGCTATTACGGGTGAAATCCGCGAGCTTCAAAGGGAACGGATGCCTTTTTTGACCGAGGCTGCGTCCGGCGGGCGCCAGGCGGTTAAAGATAACCAATACAATGATTGGACAGGGAGGAAATGACTATCATGCCGGACTACAACCGAGAAGAACCGAAGCCGGAGATCGCCCCTCCGGCCTCGCCTGAAGTCGAACCGCCAAAAGAGCCGGAGATTCGGCCCGAGCCTTCCGCTCCGGAGATTCAACCCGGCACTCAGCCGGTTCCGGAGATTCCGGACTTGCCGTCCGAACCGGGACCGCTGCCGGATTCGCCGGCGGAAATCCCGCCGCCAAATCCGCTTTGAGCGGAATTAGCGGCAATGGATCAACGGGGGACGCAGGAATGATGCGGTGCCGCATCGAATACAATAATTTCCATACTTGTTGCGAAGAAACCGAAGCGAGGAAGGTATAGCCCAAAGGCAGTTCAAGGAGGGAAATAACATGAGTTTCTGCTGTGGAGCAAGCATGATTGGAACAAAAGGCACGCTCAGGCATTACCGGACTCACATCCATAACGTCCCTATTTTGTTCTGCCCGGTTTGCCATCGTGTGGATATTCATTATATGATAGAGAGTGAATATGAAATATTGGCTGAATATGCGCATGGCGACGGAGTGACGGAAGTCGACTTCCAGGATTACGTGGACCAGAAAGGAAAGTCCATCTTCGAGAACTGCGTCAACCATGATCATGAGGATCCGATGGACATGGTGGCCAGCCAGATCGATATGGCTCTGGACCTGCTCAGCTTTTCCAAGCAGCTCGGGGACCACGCATGGGAAGAAGAGCTGAAGAAGCGGCTGGCGATTTTGAATCTTCGCCGCAACAAGCTCAAAGCCAAGCGGGCTTCCGAAGGATTCTGCTGACCGATGCCATTCAATGCCTCCTGGATGCAGGAGGCATTTTTTATTTCAATCCACTCCCATTAACGGAGCGTTGCCTCCGAATGATATAGACAAAGCGAGGTGCAGCCCTTGCTGCTGATGCTGTTCAAAAGATGGCTTGGGCTTTCAGTCAGGCGCAAAGAGGAGTCCGGGCACAATGCGGACCCGCTGAACCGGCTGATCAAGCAAGCGCAGGATGGGGATAAGGCAACCCGGGAACGGCTGATTGCCGACTACCGGCCCTTTATCCTGAAGGTCACAAGCCGATTCTGCAAGCGATATATCGATCCTTCCCGGGATGACGAGTTCAGCATTTCGCTGATTGCATTCGATGAAGCGATCAGCCAGTTCTCGCCGGAATCCGGCCGTTCGTTCACGGGATTCGCTGAGACGGTCATCCGCCGCCGGCTCATCGATCATGTCCGCAAGGAACAGCGGCATATCCGCTCGCTGCCGGCAGGCTCCTTCCACATGGAGGAAGAAGAGGAGACGTTTTATTCCCATGCGTTCAACAGGCAGGCGGTTCTCCGCTTCAATCAGGATCAAGACGCAGAGGAGAGGCGCCAGGAAATCATGGAGTTCACGGCAGAGCTGGCCTCGTACGGAATCCGATTCGCGGATTTGGCGGAAACATCTCCGAAGCATGAGGATTCCCGGATTCTTCTGCAGGGAATCGCGGCGAAGCTGGCTAAGCAGGACCGTTTGTTCAGCATCCTGCTGAATACCCGGCGGCTGCCGGTCAAGGAGCTTACAGAAATATCCGGCGTGTCGCGCAAGACGATCGAGCGCAACCGGAAGTATTTGATTGCCGTATCGCTGCTCGTCCACGGGCGGTATCCCTATTTGAAGCATTATATCCATCTAGAAGCGCTCAAGGAGCAAATTAAGAAGAAGGCAGGAGGGACAAGGCTGTGAGCAGCAGAGGCATCGTCATGGAGGCCAGAGGCAACAAGCTGGTCGTGCTGACGCAAGAAGGCAGCTTCCGGAAAGTGAGGCGGCTCGGAGACGAGAGAATCGGCCAAGAGATCGTCCTTACGGCACAGCGGAAGCTGCTGAGAATGCCCAAGGCCGTCATTCCCGCTGCCGTCATTCTGATTCTGATCGCCCTGCCTGCCTTCTGGGCGGCGCGGGCCGAGGCTCATCCGGTGGTCGCTTACCTCAGCCTGGATGTGAATCCCAGCTTTGAAATCGGCGTGGACCGCGAACTGAACGTGCGCATGCTGGAGGCGATGAACGATGATGCCCTTCCATTCGTGAAAGGACTTCATTACGAGGGGCTTCCTGCCGCGAAGGTCATGGAGCTGCTTGCCGGAAGGCTGGCGGAATCTTCCTATCTGGGCAGCGGCGGCGGAGCGGAAGTCATACTGGCCGGAGTCAAGCTGGATGCGGGAGCGGGCAATGCGGTGGCGCTGCTGAGCCGGCAGGCCGAGCAGGCGCTGCTGAGCGCAGCCGGCTCCGCCCAAGCTTCCGGAATGCATGTCACCTCGCTGGAGTCCACCGAGGCGGTTCGGGAGGAAGCGGCGGCCAAAGGCTTGTCCACGGGCAGAATGACGGTGTATCTTCTGGCCAAGAGCCAAGGCTACAATGTCAGTCTGGATCAATTCCGCAGCGGGGCGATTCAGAAGGTTCTCTCTTGGGACGGAGGCGTGGACGCTTTGGTCAGCGACAGCCAAAAAATCGGCAGCGAGAAGCTGCAGGAGCAGCTTGAACGCGAGAAGAAGGCGGCTGAGACCGAGCTTCCTACCGCTTCTCCCGCACGAAAGGCATCTCCAGCCCCTCAGGAGCGGCCTGCCGGCGCAGCTGTCCGCCAGCATTCGGCCAAGCCAGCAGCGTCTCCTATGCCGTCAGCAAAGGCATTCAATCAGGATTCAGCCGGAGCAGGGGAGAGAGCGGGCGCCGAGCGGATTCGCGATCCAAAACAGCGGGCGGAGCATCGGCAGAGCGGAGAGCATAAATCGTACGGCGGCGATCTGGAACGGAAGCGCCTCGAGGCTGAAAAGCTGCTGAAGGAAAAAGCTGAAGCCGCTCGCGCAAGACTGGATGACAAGGCGCGCAAAGCATGGGAGAAACGAAAAGCGGAGATTGAGGAAGCCTTGAAGCGCCGGCATGAAGAAATGGATCGGCATGCCGGACAGCAGCGCGGCCATAAAGAGCAGCGCAAACCGAATTGACCCCGTGTTGGAAGCTTGCTCGACCACTATCCTAATGTTTCCGAAACTAGCAATATTCGACATTATTTCCGATTGACACTGATATTAGCGAAACCTATGATAAATGTACGAATACGACGGCTTGAACACGTATCCAAGCATCCAGAATGGAACGGGGGGCGGGACTCGTACATGGAGATGGAATTGTTCAACATCAACAATGTCAAGGATGCCATCAAGGCTCGCCAGAGAGGCAGAGAGCTTGCGAGGGATCTCGGTTTCGGGATCATCGACCAGACGCGGATCGCGTACGCCATATCGGAATTGTCAGGCTGTTTCGTGGAAATGCATCAAAGGAGCCAAATGCTGATGGGACGGGTAAGGGGCGATTCCGGAGAAACCGGAATGGAATGGTCCTTGATCGGCAGCAGCGATTTTTCCCCCGAGATGGAGGAAGAATGGAGATCGCTCTGGTCCGAGGAATGGGATATGGCCATTACCCGCCGAGTCGGCATCTGCATCACTTTCCGCAAGTGGCTGCCTCCCTCCTACTACATGGACTCTACGCCGGTGCAGCTTCAGCTGTTCGCCACAGGAGAGGAGCAGAGTTAATGCAGGCAATTCGAAAGCGCTATTTTCCGGCGCTTGCCGAATACATCCGCAGCGGTAGTGAGGCTTCGCTTTACCAGGCTACGGAACTTGGGAAGACCTTTCACAATATCGGCCCCGAAGAGGTCATAGCCGTCCATGAAGAATGCATGCGCAACATCGTCCTCAACGTGGAGTCGGAGGAAGCGCTGGAATTGTACAACCGGTCTTTTCTTTTTTTGATCGAGCTGATGGTCGCTTACCGATTCAGGCATCAGCAGGAGCGGACGCCGGATCAGAGGTACACGGAGATGCGGGAGATGCTCTCCCGCTCCTATCGTTCCTTCGAGAGGGTCAAGAGCAAGTATGAGAATGTCCTGCAGCATATGGACAGCGGAATCGCCTTGTTCGACAACGACAACATGCTGACGTTCATGAATCTGCAGATGGCGAGATTCCTGGATGTCCCCCGCAAAACCTTGATCGGCTGCAGCATCCTGGATATATTGAGGCATCAGCAGCTGAGCCGCACGACGAGGCGGCTGCTGGTGAGGCTCTACCGGGAAATCATCCTTCGCCGCAACAAATACTTCGAGTTCCAGGACAGCGGCGGACGGCATCTGCTGATCACGGCCACCTCCAGCGAGCAGCTGGACGGCGATTATCTGATCAGCATGAAGGACGTGTCCGAGTACAAGCAGATCGAGCAGACGGCATACCAGAACGACAAGCTGGCGATGCTCGGCAAGATCGCCGCATCCATCGCGCATGAAATACGCAATCCCCTGACCTCGATACGGGGATTCATCCAGCTGCTCCGGCCTCATCTGGTCGAGCTGGGCAAAGAAGAATACGCCAAGATCATGGTGGCCGAGATCGACCGGGCCAACGACATCATTTATGAGTTCCTCAACTCCTCCAAGCCTACGGCGCCGATGAAGCAAACCATATCCCTCACATCCTTGCTCAAAGAAGTAAGCCTGCTCAGCGAGAGCGAGGCGCTCCTGCACAATTGCGAGATTTACCTGGAATCGCATGAAGTCGACATGCTGGTCTCCATCGACGTCAAGCAGATCAAGCAGGTCGTTCTCAATATATTCAAGAATGCGATGGATGCCATCGGCGAACTGAACGGGGAGAGGCCCGGAAGGATCGACGTGGTGCTGCGAAGACAAGCCGGATTTGCCGAAATCACCGTCAAGGACAACGGCAAAGGAATGGATCGTTCGACGCTAAACCGTCTGTTCGATCCTTTTTTTACGACCAAGGAATCCGGTACGGGTCTCGGCTTGTCGGTCAGCTATCGAATCATCCGCAACCACGGCGGAACGATCCGCGTCACGAGCTCGGCCGGTGAAGGCACGGTGTTCACCGTTTATTTGCCAATCGCAGAGTAAGGGCTTAAAATCGGGAGGATACAAGCTCCCGGTTTTTTGCCGTCCGGCAGCCGGGTCAAGGAAAGGATGACAACAATGAAAATCAAGTTGAAATATACGGAGCATCAATCCAAACAGGATTGGGAGCTGATCATTCGGCCGGTGGATGCTGCCGGCCTGCAGGATGAGAATCACGCAACCGCCGCCCGGGAGGAAGCGGATCCGCTCTCGATTCCGGCCATTCAGCAAGCGGTTCAGGCACTGGCGTCCAAAGGCCTGCTCAAAAGCGGCCAGTCCGGGCAGACGATGCCTCTTCTCGGGCTGCATCCGGCAGACAGCGCGGCATTCATCGGCTTGTCCTCCGGCACTCTGGACGCGGACGACATCCGCCGCCTCGGAGCTCAGGCTTCCAAGGAAGTCCGTTCCAGCCGCGCCTCTGCCGCAAGGCTGCTCGTAACGGCCCAGCTGTACGGCGGAACAAGCGGCTGCACGACAGCCCTAGCCGGCCAGGCTCTGGCGGAGGGCATCCTGCTCGGGGCCTATGATCGGACCAAAACGACGGGAACTCCCAAGGAGCAGGCTTCAGCGGAGCTGGCTGTCTATCTTCCCGATGGCGTCGATTCCGGTCTGCGGAAGGAGTGGGAAGCGGGCGTCCAAAGGGGCATTGTCATGGCCGAAGCGGTCGCCGAGGCGAGGGATCTCGTGCATCTTCCGGCGAATGAGCTGATTCCGGAGGCGCTCGCCGAGCATGCTGAACGTCTTGCAGCCGAATACGGCCTGGACTGCGAAGTCATCGACGAGTGGAGCGCCCTCGAGCAAGGCATGGGAGGACTGCTCGCGGTAGGCAAGGGAAGCCAGCATCAGCCGCGAATGATCGTGCTCCATTATGAGGGCGATCCGGGCAGCGAGGAGAAATGGGGCCTCGTCGGCAAAGGGGTCACCTTCGATACGGGCGGCTACTCCTTGAAGCGGATAGCGGGAATGGAAGACATGATCATGGATATGGGCGGGGCTGCAGCCGTGCTCGGAGCGATGCGCATCATCGCGATCGAGAAGCCGAAGGTCAACGTGGTGGCGGTCATTCCGGCAGCGGAGAACATGATTTCCGACCGGGCTTTCAAGCCGGGAGACGTCGTGACGATGATGAACGGCATGACCGTAGAAATCGTCAATACCGATGCGGAAGGACGCATCGTGCTGGCGGACGGCCTTACGACAGCGATTCGGCGGGGAGCGACGAAGCTTGTGGATGTCGCGACGCTGACCGGCGCAGTCGTGGCCGCTTACGGCGATATCACCTCCGGCATCATGGGCAACGACGACGAGCTGCTGAGCGGCTTGCAGGAAGCCTCCAAGCGGTCCGGCGAGCGGGTATGGCCGCTGCCGGCCTATCCGGAGTACCGGAAGCAGCTCGATTCCGAGGCTGCCGACCTGAAGAACAAAGGCGGCAGCTACGCTGCGGCCAGCATCGCCGGCATGTTCATCGGGGCTTTCGCGGAAGAGAAGCCGTGGATTCACATCGACATTGCCGGTACGGCGTGGATCAGCCGCGCACGCGGCTGGGAAACCAAGGGCGCGACCGGAGTCATGACACGGACGCTTGCGGAGCTGCTGCTCCGAGCATAGTTCTGCACATCCGCATTGCACATCGATACGTGTCGGCGGTCGGAGTCGCCTCAATCGGGATGCCAAGAACGGGACGCGGTTTGCCTTTGCGTTCTTTACCGTTTTCCCGTATTATAGTAAGAAAGTTTATGATGAAGGAGTTCTGTGCCCATGTCTTCCAAAAACAGCATCAGCAAAATCGTCGACTGCACGGTTCGCGATGGAGGTCTTGTCAATAACTGGGATTTCAGCATTGAGTTTGTGCAAGATTTGTATCGCAGCCTGGATGAGGCCGGCGTTGAATATATGGAGATTGGATATAAGAATTCGCCCAAGCTGCTCAAGGGTGCCGACTCTGCCGGCCCTTGGCGCTTCCTGAATGATGAGTTCCTGCGCAAAGTCATCCCGAACAAAGGGAATACGAAGCTGTCGGCACTCGTGGATATCGGCCGAGTGGACGAAGCGGATATTCTGCCGCGCGTCGACAGCATGCTGGATCTGATCCGCGTCGCCTGCTACATCCAGGATGTGGACAAGGCTCTCGAGCTCGTGTCCTTGTTCCATGAACGCGGCTACGAGACGACGCTCAACATCATGGCGCTGTCGAACGTCATGGAAAATCAGCTGATCGAGGCATTCGACGCCATCCGCGAAAGCGTCGTCGATGTGGTCTACGTCGTGGATTCGTACGGCAGCCTCAAGCCGAACGACATGGCCTACCTGATCGACAAATTCAAGCAGCATTTGCCGAACAAGAAGCTGGGCGTGCATACGCACAACAATCAGCAGCTTGCTTTTGCCAACACGCTGCTCGCTGTCGACAAAGGCGTGGAATTCCTCGACACCTCCGTATACGGCATGGGCCGCGCCGCCGGCAACTGCAACACGGAGCTGCTCGTGTCGCATCTTCCGAATACGAAGTACGAAGTGCGCCCCGTGCTGGAAATGATCGAGAAGCATATGCTTCCTCTCCGCGAGAAGGAAGAGTGGGGCTACATCATGCCCTACATGATAACCGGCCTGCTCGATGAGCATCCGCGTTCCGCGATGGCGCTGCGCAACTCCGACAACAAGGACAACATCGTCGATTTCTACGATCAGCTTACAACGCCGGAGATTCTTCATTCCAAGTAATTTCCCGATAGGGCTATGCGATTTCCGTGCTGTTTGAGGAGGAAATGGCTGGCCCCGATGGATGAGGCAATGATTTGCAGGGGCAGCAGCCCGCTTGTGCTTTCATGACGAAAGCGCAAGCGGGTTTTTTTGTCTATCCTCCGCGCTAACACGACATATCCGAGCCTTGGCAGCGGCCTTCATGCCGAAAAAGAGGAGATTTACAGCCGTGGAATAACCTGATATCTTGATGAAGCTTCCCTGAGGAGCTTGCATAAGGAAAATGAGAGCGGCTTCATGACCTAAGGAGAGCCGCATGCCATAAGGAGGAATCAGGATGTACCGCGTATTGCTGGCCGATGACGAAGCCGACGTAAGGGAGGGCTTGCTGAGCGAGATCGATTGGGAGGCCTGCGGATTTACCGTAGCGGGGACGGCAGAGAACGGCCTGGAAGCGCTTGAGCTTGCTCAGCGCCTGGAGCCTGATGTCGTCATTACAGACATCCGGATGCCGTTCGTCGACGGGATGGAGCTGGTCCGCAGGCTGAAAACCGAATCGCCCCTTGTCAAAACGGTTATCCTGACCGGTTATGACGAGTTCGACTACGCCCGGCAGGCCGTCTCTCTCAGCGTAGACGAATATTTGCTCAAGCCGTTCTCGGCTGCGAGCTTGACCGAGCTTCTGCATAAGCTGCAAACGCGCATGGAGCTTGAAATCGCGGAGCGGGAAGACATGCGCAAGCTCAAGGAGCATTATCATACGAGCCTTCCCTTGCTGAAGGCCAACTTCCTCTCCTCCTTGCTGCACCGAAAGCTTCCGGAGCCGGTCATCCGGGATAAGGCCCGCCATTACGGCTTGAGCCTGGAAGGAGAGGGCTGCTCCGTTTCGGTCATCAGTCTGGACAGCGCCGGAGTGGAGGCGGAGCTGCCTGCTCCTGAGGTCCAATCGCTGCGAACCTCTCCTGATGTCGATCTCAAGCTGTTCGCCGTCCTCAATATTGCCGGGGAAATATGGGAGGGCAGGGAGTTCGGAACTGCGTTCATCCATCAGGACCATGTCGTTCTGCTTGGCTTCGGCAAGACGGACGAGTCCTGGAAAGAGAAGCTGCAGAACGCGCTGGAGCATATCGTCCGCAGCGTCGAGCACTATCTGCGCATGCCCGTCACGATCGGATCAGGAGCTGCCAAGGGCCGGCTGAGCGGCATCAAATCATCGTACGACGAGGCTCTGCTTGCTCTTGACTATCGGCTCGTGCCGGGCGCCGGCCGCCTTCTGTTCATCGAGGACGTGGAGAGGCGAGGCTCCTCTCCTCTGCTTCTCGATGAGCTGCGGCAGCAGGCGCTGTCCCGCTGCCTGAAGGTTGGAACCTCGGAGGAGCTGGAGGCCGTTCTCGAGACGATCTTCGGGGAAATCAAGGCGGAGCATACTTCGAGCGGCATCCAGCTCTACTTGAGCGAGGTGCTGACGACGGTCTGGCGCACCGCCCAGTCTTCCGACGTCGACATGGAGGATGTGCTCGGCGCCGGCTTCCAGCCCTATGCCGAGATCGTCCGGATGACCGGGCTGGCCGAAGCCCGGCGCTGGATAACGGAGATGTGCGGGGCCGTCATGGGCCGAATCTCCGGGAAGCGGCAGCATGCCTACCGCGATCTGATCGAAGAGGCGATGTCCTTTACACGGGAACGCATTCATGATTCGGATCTGTCGATTCCGATGGTATGCTCCCATCTTCATATCAGCGCCGGCTATTTCTGCGGCTTGTTCAAGAAGGAGGTCAAGCTGACCTTCCTCCAATACGTCATGCAGCTGCGCATGGACAGGGCACAGGAGCTGCTTCGCACGACGGAGCTCAAAGCGTTTGAGATCGCCGAGCGCATCGGCTTCTCCGAGCCGAATTACTTCAGCTTCTGCTTCAAGAAACATACCGGCAGCACGCCGAAGGAATACCGGAGCCGGATCAAGGACGCCAGTCCGTCCGGACAGGAAGGATGAGGGGCGGAATGTTCCGGCCGGAAATGCCGGGCTGGATCAAGCAGAAGCTGCGAAAATCGCGGGTAAGCAGCATCCAGTCCATCGTGATCTGGTCCTTCTCCATCATGATCGTGGTCGCGATTACGACCGTCGCCGTCCTTCTCCATGAGAAATTTTCGGCTTCGACCGAGCGAAGCGCCTTTCTTGCCGCCAGGCAGACGGTAGACCAGGTCAGCTACAACCTGGAGGACTATATCAGCGGCATGGCCAGCTTTTACAGAGCGATTGAGGTCAACATGCTGAAGAACGGAGAATGGGACGGCCAGCAGGTGGACAAGCAGCTGGACACGCTGATGGGCAGCCGCGACGACATCGTCTCGATCACGCTGTTCGACAGCGGCGGCAAGCTGCTCAAGAACCGTCCAGCTGCAGCTCTCAGGCCGAGCGCCAACGCGACCGGCCAGGGATGGTTCCAGGCGGCGATCCGGGTGCCGGATCATCTCAGCTTTTCGCTCCCCCATATCCAGAATCTATATAAAGGCTCCTACCAGTGGGTCGTATCCATGAGCAAGCGGATCACCGTCGTCCGCGACGGCCGGCCGCAGGAAGTGATCCTGCTCGTGGACATGAACTTCAAGCAGATCGACGAGCTGTGCAGCCGGATCAGCCTCGGCCATCGCGGATATGCCTATATCATCGACGAAGGCGCAGGCAACATCGTGTACCATCCCCAGCAGCAGCTCATCTATATGGGGCTCAAAAGCGAGAATGTCGAGCAGGCGCTCGTCGCTTCTTCGGACTATGTGGAGGATATGAACGGAAACAAGCGACTCATCACAGTCAAATCCGTCGCCAATATCGGCTGGAAAATCATCGGGGTATCGTACATGGACGACATCCTGACGAGCCGCGAGGAGGTCAACCGCTATCTCGTACGCGTCGTGGCCGGCGTTCTTGTTCTCGTCGTGCTCGTCAGCATGCTGCTCGCGATGTCCATCGTCCGTCCCATCAAGCGGATGGAGCGCACGATGCGGGCCGTGGAGAGGGGCAACTTCGACGTGGAGCTGCCGGTCGAGGGGCCGCTTGAGGTGGAGCGCCTGTCCCGCCGGTTCAACCTGATGATCCATAAAATCCGCCAGCTGATGAAGCAGATCGTCCAGGAGCAGGAATCCAAGCGCAAGCATGAGCTGGAGGCGCTGCAAGCCCAGATCAATCCCCATTTCCTGTACAATACGCTGAATTCCGTCGTCCGCATGGCCGCGATGAGCCGCGGAGAAGAAGTCGTCACGATGATCACCTCGCTCTCCAAGCTGTTCCGGATCAGCCTGAGCAAGGGGAAAAATGTCATTTCGGCTCGCGACGAGCTTGAGCACGCCCATCATTATCTGGTCATCCAGCAGATGCGTTTCGGCCGCAAGTTCCGGTTCTCCATTACCGCTTCCGAGGAAGCGGAAGCCTGCATGACGCCGAAGATCGTGCTGCAGCCCTTGATCGAGAACGCGATCGAGCATGGTCTGGAATATTCCGTAGAGGAGGGAACAATCGACATCTCCGCGGACGTCGAGGACGGGATGCTCGTGTTCAGGATCGAGGACAACGGAGCCGGGATGGATTCCGTCAAAGCAGCCTTGCTGCTGCACGGAGCTTCCGTGCCGGATGCAGGGCGCGAGCCTTCGGCGACGGGCAAAGGCTCCGGAGTGGCGGTGAGGAACATCCATGACCGCATCCGGCTGTATTATGGAGCGCCGTACGGCCTGGAATTCAAGAGCGAGCTGGAGGAAGGAACGGTCGTATGGGTCCGGATGCCGGCGATCAAGGAGGTCGATGATCATGAATAGACGTTTGGCAGCGGCGGGCGGGTGGCTGGCCATGCTCATGCTGACTGCCGCCGCCTCGGGCTGCGCGGGCGCCGCAAGCAAGGAGAAGCCTGCCGAAGCACATATCGCGCTCATCGCTCCGCAGAGAAGCGGGGCGCTTGCCGATTCCATCCGGCTTGGGGCGGAGGCGGCGGCGAAGGAATACGGCAGCCAGCTCCTGTATCTGGACGCCAACGTCAGCGACTCCGGCGAGGAGGGCCAGCTCAAGGCTGCGCAAAGGGCGATCGCCCAGGGCGCGTCGGTCCTTCTGCTTGACCCCGACAGCGAGCAGCAGCTCCGGCTCATTGCCGAGGAAGCGGGCAAGGCGGGGGCGTCGGTCGTGACGCTGAACGACACCTACCCGGTCGAGGGAGTCGCGAGCAGCATATCCATCAACAACCGCGAAGCGGGAAGGATGGCCGGCGAGGCGATGGCGGAGCTTCTGCATGGCAATGGAATCGTTTCGCTGCTCGGCTCGGATTCCGAGGCTCCGGGATATGAGCAGCGGGAGCTGGGGGTCGTGGAAGCTTTGAGCGGTCATAAAGGAATAACGGTGCATACCGGCTATTCCTGCGGAAATTCCCCGGACGGCTGCGCCGAAGCGGCGCGATTGCTGATGGAGCAGGCTGACGGCGTAGTGGCCCTGCAGGAGCAGGGAGTGCTCAGCACCGCGCAGGAAACAGTCAAGCGGGGGCTGGCCAGCCGCGTCAAGATCGTCGGCTTCGGCAGCGAGGTTCCTCAGCTGGAGCTGCTCCAGGACGGAATCATCGACATTCTTGTCGTGCAGAGCGGATTCAACGCCGGGTACCTCGGCATGCAGCAGGCGCATGAGCTGTCGGGAGGCGGCCATGTCGACCGCACCGTCACTCTGGATACGAAGGTCGTGAATCCGGACAGCATGTTCTGGATGGACAATCAGAAGCTTCTGTTCCCTTTCGTAAAGTGAAAGGAGAACTCCTGATCCGGATACGCCGCGATCGGAGGGCTCATCATCCTGCCGAGAAATCCATTCGGATCCGAGCCGAATCACATGAAGATTTTGATAAAACAGATGAAAATCTTCTATTCGAATCTTCTGCAAACCCTTTCATAATAAAGAGGAGAACAGCGGCCGCAAGGCATTCCTGCGGGAGGGAAGCGGACGCGAGCCTCAATCAAGCTTATTCGAACCGGGAGGTCAAAGGATATGAAAAAAAGAGCGACACTGGCCATAGTGATGGCTGCGGTCATGGTTACGGCTGCGGGCTGCGGCTCGAACAACAACAGCGGCAGCGACGCCGGAAGCGGCAACGGAGGCGGCGACAAGCCGAAAGTCGGCGTGGCGATCTATAAGTTCGACGATACCTTCATGACCGGCGTCCGCAACGCGATGACGAACGCGGCCAAGGACAAGGCGGAGCTGGATATCGTGGACAGCCAGAATGCCCAGGCGACGCAGAACGATAAAGTGGATCTGTTCATTTCCAAGAAATACAAGGCTCTGGCGATCAATCCGGTTGACCGCACGGCTGCCGGCGTCATCATCGACAAAGCCAAGCCGGCCAACATCCCGGTCGTCTTCCTGAACCGGGAGCCGGTCGCCGAAGACATGAACAAATGGGATAAAGTCTACTACGTCGGCGCCAAAGCCGAGGAATCGGGCACGCTGGAAGGCCAGCTCATCGTCGACTACTGGAAAGCCCATCCGGAAGCGGATAAGAACAAGGACGGCATTCTGCAGTACGTCATGCTGCAGGGCGAGCCTGGGCATCAGGATGCCGAGCTGCGCACGAAGTATTCCATCCAGGCTATCGAGGACGCGGGCATCAAGGTCGAGAAGCTGGAGCAGGATACGGCGATGTGGGACCGCACCAAAGGCCAGGATAAGATGCAGACTTGGCTCGCAGCCCGCGGCGACAAGATCGAAGCGGTTCTCGCGAACAATGACGACATGGCCCTGGGCGCGATCGAAGCCCTCAAAGCAGGCGGCTACTTCACAGGCAGCAAGTTCATGCCGGTCGTAGGCGTGGATGCGACGGCCCCGGCCATCCAGGCGCTGCAGGACGGCTCCTTGCTCGGCACGGTGCTCAACGACGCCAAAAACCAAGGCGCGGCTACGGTTGCGCTGGCGACGGCATTGGCCAAAGGCGAGACGCCTACGAAGGACAACACGGGCTACGACATTACGGACGGCAAATACGTCTGGATCGCCTACAAAAAGATCACCAAGGACAATGTAGCCGACGCTCAGTAATTACGCGTCTCCATGCAGGAAATAGAAACGCGAAGGGCTCGCGGCTTGAACAAGCGGAGCCCTTTTGCTCTCTTGACGGGAGGTTATCCCGAACGGCCGATTTCGGCGAGAAGACGTGGTCGTCCTTTGCCGTCTTGCTGGCGGAGCCGTTCGGAGCCGTCCCCACCAGGCTGGCTATGGCCGCTGCTGGCCCGCGCCAGAAACTAGAACGCAATCAAGGAGGTGCAGCGATGATCAGCTCACCCTATTTGCTCGAAATGAGAGGCATATCCAAAGCCTTCCCCGGCGTGCAGGCGCTCGACAAGGTCAACCTCAAGGTTCGGCCCGGCACGGTGCATGCGCTGATGGGAGAGAACGGAGCCGGCAAATCCACCCTGATGAAATGCCTGTTCGGCATCTACAAGCCGGATGAAGGAGAAATTCTCCTCGGCGGCGAGAGGGTGGATATTCCCAACTCCAAAGCTGCTCTCTCGCACGGAGTGTCCATGATCCACCAGGAGCTTCATCCCGTTCCGCATCGCGACGTCATGGAGAATATTTGGCTGGGCCGTTTTCCGATGCACTGGTTTTTCTTCGTGGACCACAGCCGCATGCTGCGCGACACGAAAGAGCTGCTGCAGGATTTGAACCTGGACATCGATCCCTATGCGTTGACCGGGTCGCTGTCCGTATCCAAAATCCAGTCGCTGGAAATCGCGAAAGCCGTCTCCTTCCATTCCAAGGTCATCGTCATGGACGAGCCGACCTCTTCCTTGACGGGCAACGAAGTCGAGCAGCTGTTCGAGATCATCAACAAGCTGAGGAGCCGCGGCGTTTCCATCATTTATATCTCGCATAAAATGGAGGAAATTTTGCGGATCTCGGATGAAGTCACCATTATGAGGGACGGCAAATACGTCGGCACCTGGGATGCCGGCGAACTGACGACGGATCTGATCATCAGCCGCATGGTCGGCCGCGATCTGAGCGAGCGGTTCCCGGAGAGGTCGAATACGCCATCGTCGGTCATTCTGAAGGCCGAAGGGCTGACCTCCTCCAATCCGATGTCGTTCAAGGATGTAAGCTTCGAGCTGCGCCGAGGGGAAATCCTCGGAGTCGGAGGCCTGGTCGGCGCCCAGCGCACGGAGCTGATCGAAGCGTTGTTCGGCCTGCGGCATCTCAAGACGGGCACGATCTCCATCGACGGCAAGAAAGTGGCCATCAAATCCCCGGCTGACGCCAAAAAGCATAAAATCGCGCTCCTCACCGAAGAGCGCCGCACGACCGGCATTTTCCCGGTGCTATCCGTCTACGAGAACACGATTGTCGCCAACATGGGGCGCTACCGCAACGCCTTCGGCCTCATCGACGAGAAGAAGGGACGCAGGGAGGCGGCTGAGAATGTCGCCCGATTCCGTACGAAAACGCCGAACGTGGACACGCAGATCCGCAACCTGTCCGGCGGCAACCAGCAGAAGGTGCTGCTCGCCAGATGGCTGCTTACCGATCCGGATATCCTGCTGCTCGATGAGCCTACCCGCGGCATCGACGTCGGGGCCAAATTCGAAATCTACACGATCATCGCCGAGCTCGCGAAGCAGGGCCGCAGCATCATCATGATCTCCTCGGAGATGCCGGAGCTGCTCGGAATGTCGGACCGGATCATGGTCATGAGCGAGGGCCGGATGACCGGCATTCTCGACGGCCGCAAGGCAACCGAACAGGAAATCATGCGCCTCGCCGCGCAGCAGCGGATGGCTTAGCAGAAAGGAATGAACGACTATGAGCACGCAAATGAATACTCCAGCCAAGAAACCGGCCGGTCGGGCCGTCCTTGACTACCTGAAATATCTCGTCACGCAGAGAGCGATCTTCCTCGTCCTGATCCTGCTGGTCGTGGCGATCGCGATCATGGACCCGAACTTCCTCGCCTACTCGACTCTGCGGGATATTCTGCAGCAGAATTCCACCCGGGCGATCATCGCTCTTGGAGCAGGCTTCATCCTCATTACAGGCGGCACCGACTTGTCGGCGGGACGGGTCGTCGGCCTCACGGCTGTCGTCTCGGCATCCATGCTGCAGATGGACAAATACGCGAGCAAGTTCTATCCGAACCTGCATGAAATTTGGGTCGGCTGGCCAATTCTCATCGGCATCCTGGCCGGCGTGCTCGTCGGCTGCGTCAACGGCTTCATCATCGCCAAGCTGAAGGTGCCGCCATTCATCGCTACCCTCGGCACCATGGTGGCGGTGTATGGACTCAACTCGCTGTATTTCGACAGCGATCCCAACAATTCGCAGCCTATCGCCGGCTTGCGGGATGACTTCAAGAAATTAGGCTCCGGTTATATCGACTTCGGAGGCGGCTACACGCTGCCGTACATTGTCCTGATCGCCATCGGGATCGGTGTCATCTGCTGGGTTCTGTTCAACAAAACACGGCTGGGCAAAAACATGTACGCCATCGGCGGCAACGTCCAGGCCGCGCATGTATCGGGCATCAACGTTGCCCGCAACCTGATTTTCATTTATGCGATCGCCGGCGCCTTGTATGGCGTAGGCGGCGTCCTTGAGGCGGCCCGCACCGGCGGAGCGACGAACAACACCGGCAACATGTACGAGCTGGACGCCATCGCGGCCTGCGTCGTCGGCGGCGTATCGACGGCCGGCGGCATCGGCACCGTGCCGGGCATCATGGCCGGCGTCCTCATCTTCGGCGTCATCAACTACGGCCTCACGTTCATCGGCGTCAGTCCGTACTGGCAGCTCATCATCAAAGGACTGATCATCGTTGCGGCGGTCGCTTTCGACATCCGCAAATATGTAGCGAAACGCTAATCGAAGTTCGACAATGGAGAACATGGAAACGGCAGCCCTCGGCTGCCGTTTTTGCATATGGAGATGAACAAGGACTTTACTCTTGCAGAGCAGGCTGGGACGAAAACACGATGGCCATGATAGGCGCTCCGAATGGTATAATAAGGGAAAAGGCGATTTCTGCGCAGCAGATCACCGCGGAGGGGAGCGATGAATTGCGAAGAGTAGAGAACTCAGCGGCTGTGTACAGCAGCAGATTCAAGAAAACAGGATCGCAGCTGCCCTTTTCTGCAGTCTTGCCCTATTTTTGCTTAGCGGTAGTATAGGGTTTAAGATTTGGAACGCTCATGAAAGGTATGCCTTCGAAAATGGACTCCGGTCGGAGTTATTCCGGGGGACAACGAAGGGTTTCCACAAAAGGAATCCTGGCTGGCGTCAGCCAAGATGGCGGCACGACGATGACTCATCCCAACCGCTCTGACATCTATTCGATTACGTCCCTCGTATGTTGATATTCATAGTTTTCCTTTTGCTGTCTCGGTTTTCTTTTGCTTGCTGATCTCCTTGTATGCGGGAATCATGGGAATCCGGAGCAAAAATAAACTTTTGCAGCTGGGACCGAAAACCGCGAGGAATTCAATTGGGACGCAAAGAATCCTTTAGGGATCACGACTTCACAAAGGGCTGGAAAGCTCGATAAAAAAAGACTGCTTCTTCATCCAGTCAGGAGGAACGATCGATGACTAGAGACAAAATCCCTCGTTAATCTCGAGGCCCGCCTTCTTTTTTGGTTCTCTTTTCTGCCGGAGGGTCAAAAAAGGAGGAGCATAGGATGAGAACGAACGAGGTCATTCATTGGAAGGATTTGCGCTTCGGAGTCGAAATCGAATTTGTCGGAGGCAGGCCGCAGGAGCTGGAGCTGCTTCCGGGCTGGATCATGTCGCTGGACGAGAAGCAGATCGACGAGACGGGCATGAAGTCGGGCAGCGAGCTGAAGCCGCCGCCGCTGCGCTGGGAGGACCGCGGCCAGATCCGCATCATGCTGGATCGGCTGGCCGCTCAAGGCGCCGCCGCGAACTGGAGCTGCGGACTCCATGTCCATGTGGAGCTGGCCGCATACGGCGAGAGCATCCTGCTGCCTCTTCTTGAAGCGGCGCTTCGATCCCAGGACGCGCTTGCCGGGCTGCTTGGGTCGAGTCCGCATCGAAGGCTGTACTGCCCACCCGTCACGGAAGCGATGGCCGAAGCGTTCCGATCGAGCCCTGGCCGCCTTGCCGTCAGGCATCATGGCAGACCGCAGTCCCATCGATGCGGCATCAATATCGCCTCCTGGTTCGATATCGGGACAGCTGAGTTCCGTTATGCCAACGGTTCGCTGCAGGAAGAAGAAATCATGACGACAGTGGAGCTTTGCCTCCGCTTCGTCGCAGCCGTAGGAGCGGGAGCGGCGCTCCCGGACGGACCTGCAGAGCTGGCTGCCGCGCTGGGCGCGCCTTCCGGCGGCTATCCTCCCCCTATCGAGCCGCCGCGCTGGTTCAAGGAGAGAATATGGCTGGAGGAAGCGATGATCCCCGTATTCGCTCCTTTGATCGCCATGCTGGCGCCAAGAGCGGAGCTTCATCACATCCTTCCCGTGCCGGGCGGATTGAGGACTGTCGTCGAGCATCCGGGAGGAGAGCAAAGGAAATACGATTGGCGTCCCGTATCTTCGGGATGGGAACGATTCGATTCGTGCGGATCGATTGTGCAATCGGAAGAATAGCAGTTTGGGAGGGACGGAAGATCAAGGTTCGTCATCTGGGGTATTTCCTCATCATCCTGCTGCTGATGGCGGCTTTTACCGTGCCGTCGGATGATGATTACCATCGTTATTTGAGCCAGGAGCACGGAGTCAAATGCCTGGTGTATGATCCGGCTTGCCTGCCGGGCTCCAAAAAGTCCAGCTCGGAGCAAATCGGCAACTATATTGCGTATATGCAGGCGCGGACGAAGCTTGAAGACGGCGGCGAGATCAGCATCTTAGGCCTGTTCGGCCATTTTTTCGTCCTCGAGAACAACTTGGATTAGTCGATGGATCAAGGGTTTCCGGCACATGGGAAGCGGTTGGGGAAGCAGCTTCCATTCAAGTACGAAAAAGGAGCGATTGAACATGGAGATCGGCAAGATGAAGGAAGAGCTGGCGTCGACATGGAAAGAGCTGCGCGGCCAGCGCAGCCGGCTCCCGCTGGCTCCGGACGGAGCCGGATGCAGCGGCGAGCTGGAAAGCCTGCTCGATCGTGCCGAGGCGGATCTGCTCGAACCGGAGGCCGCCGAATCGGGCGGAGAGGAACGGCTGAGCCTGCTGGCGCTTGTGTCCGGCCTGCATCTATGGAACGGCAGACTGGACCGTTCCCATGAGCTGGCGCAGAATCTGGATACAGCCGAAGGAAGCTATCTGCACGGGATGATGCACCGGATGGAAGGGGATTATGGCAACGCGAACTATTGGTTTCGCTTGGCCGGAGGCCATCCGGACTCGCAGCGGCTGCAGGCGGAGGCAGTCAAGCTGGCTGACAGCGGCGGCATCGCGGATGAAGCGCTTGTCCGCAAGCTGAAGAGGGGCGCGGAATGGAATGCAGCCCTGTTGACGGATTTATCGGCGGCTTCGGCGCTGACCGGCCATGCCAGTCCCGAGACGCAGGTGCTGGAGCAGCTTCAAGCGCTGGAGCTGTCGGCTTTGCTGGACCGTCTGGCCGGCATCGGGAGCAGGTAAGGCATAAGCTTGCATGGGAGGAAAGGATATGTATTCGACCGGGCAAATCATCTATACGGTATTCATACTGATCATATTGTATTCTCCGGTCTATAAGCTGACCCGAAGAGTGAGGGAGCTGGAGGACAAGGTCAGCGAGCTGGAACAACGCTGAGCCCTTGTTGAATTTCTCCTGAAGCATGGATGCATCCTGCTACTATCCATGTAGGCAGCTTAGAAGACATGCAGGCAGGCTTGGAAGACATGCAAACAGGCTTAGAAGAAAGCGCGCTTTCTCCTAAGAATCCTGCAGTCCATGGAGTTCACCATCCCCGCGCAGAGCGGCGGCATGGTGGGCTTTGTTGGCATGGAAATAAGCCGTGCCCCGGAGTGCCCTGCCATCGCCCGTCCATGCCGTTAGGCTGATCTGGATATCGGCAGCTGTATAGAAATAGTCCAGCAAGTCCTCGTCCCGGATTCCGTTCACATCTACATACCAAAGGCGGGATCCTGCTTCGGTCACGACGATCAAATCAGCCGACTCCATGTTCAGGCGGCGTGTCCACTCCCCATGTTCAATTTCAAGCGACAGCAGTCGGTAAGTTTCCATTGCGCGTTCTCTCCTAGGGATGGATTCAGATTCAGGTTTGTTTCTTCAGAGTGGATCCGCGATCCGATCTGTTTCCGATTGTAAGGACGGATAGTCCGCATTGCAACCTTTTGGCTGCCCGCGCCGTCTGGACGAAAACAGCGGATATGGATGTCGATTCCATTTTTCCGGCGTCAGGGGGATTCACGATAATGCTGAAGAGAGAAAAAAGCGCGAAAGGCAGCATGGCGGCAGGGCTTGCCGTCCTGCTCCTGCTGGCCGGATGCTCTGCGGAGGCTGGCGGGGAACGGGACTCGATATCCGCAGACACCGGCTCCCATAGCCGTGCGCCTGCGGCAGAAAGCCGAGATGCGGTCTCTCCGGCAATGGGCTCTTCGGCCGATGAGGGAGCCATGGAACTAGGTCCTTTAAAGGATTCTGAAGTTTCCAAGGACAAAAGCGTCGCCCAGTCGGAGCTGAGCGACCGTCTTCCGGAACAGAAGGAGAAGAGCAAGCCCCAGCCGCAGCCGGGCATGCTGACGGCCGGCGAATGGAACGATCATGCGGCTTGGAGCAGATGGACGGACTTGAGCAGCGGCGGAGAAGGGAGCGGATACATCCGGCTCTGGGGATTCGATACCCGATATCGGATGGTCGTCAGCGTCACACGGGACGGCTCGCCGGCCGTCGATGTTCCGGTCCTGCTCCAATGCGGACAGGATGACAGCTGGTCGGCCCGGACGGACAATCGGGGCAAAGCGTATCTGTTCGCGGCGATGGCTTCTTCGGGAGACTTGATCGGGCAGGAGGGCTTCGGCAATGAACCGGCCGCTCCGCAAGGCACAGGCGGACTGGAAGACAATGGACAGTCCAATGGCGGCTTCTCGCCGGAAGCTTCTTCCTGCCGGGTCGAGGCTGCGCCGGATGGCGGCAATTCCGCGTCCCGGCCGCTGAAGGACTCGGACTGGAAAGCTGGGACGGCGGCGATCAGCCTGGACGGAAGCGGCAAGCAGGCATCCGAGGTGCTCGATCTCATGCTCATGGTCGATGCGACCGGCTCGATGGCTGACGAGCTGAAGTATTTGTCGGAAGAGCTGAACAACGTCGTCCGTCAGGTGAAAAAGAAAAACGGGCAAACCCTCGAAATCAGGGTAAGCCCGAATTTTTACCGGGACCGGCACGATGAATACGTCGTAAGGCCGTTCCCGTTCACGACCGATATCGCCGAGGCCCAGGGAATCATCGCGGCCCAGAAAGCGGACGGCGGCCAGGACTACCCGGAGGCTGTGGACGAGGCGCTGGAGAACGCCGTCTCCGGCCATGATTGGAGCAAGAGCGCGAGGGCGCGCCTGCTTCTGCTCGTGCTCGACGCTCCGCCGCATCGGGAACAAGCGGCGGCGGAGAGAATCCGCCTGATGACGGCCAAGGCGGCGAAGCAAGGCATCCGCATCATTCCGGTCGCAGCCAGCGGGGCAGATCTGGAGACGGAGATGCTCATGCGCACGCTTGCCGTAGCGACCGGTGGAACCTATGTGTTCCTGACGGACGACAGCGGCATCGGCGACAGCCACAAGAAGCCGGAGGGCGTCACTCCGCAGATCATGCCGCTCAACGATCTGCTTGCGGATCTGATCGGCCGTTACGTCAGCGCCTCGATCGGATGAAATACGCATCCTCCAGAGTCGGCTCCATGGCCTCGAACTCCGGTCCGGGGGATTCCGCGGACATGATGCGGACCCGGCGGCAAGTTCCTTCGGGGCGTACCTGAAGCATGGATTCCGTAGGCAGCGAGGCATAGCGGGAGGCATCGACCGTGCCTTGCCAGACCGAGAGCGGAAGCCCTCCGGTCCACTCACGGGCGGAGCCGAGGAATCCCGGCTTGCCTTCATGGAGCCACAGCACGCGGGTGGCCCAGGCTTCCCATTCGTTCAGCTCATGGGTGGACACGACGACCGTTCTCTTTCGGGCATACAAGGCAAGGAAACGAATGAAGCGCAGCCTCTCCAGCGAATCCAGCGCATTGAGCGGCTCGTCCAGAAACAGATAATCCGGCGAGCCGATGACGGACTGGGCGAGCGCGATCCGCTGGCGGATGCCTTGCGGCAGCGTCTTGATGGCGCGGCGCCGGTAAGGCTCCAGCTGGAACTGGGCGATTACTTTGTCCGTCTCCGTCATTCCGGCTTCTCCCTTGAGCTCGGATAAATACTTGAGCAGACGCTCGGTTTTCATATCCTCGTACAGCTCCAGGCCGGTAGGAACATAGCCGATCGAAGCCCGGATGGAGGCAAGATCCCTGTCCGGAGTAAGCGTCCCGTAGCGGATGGAGCCCCGGTCGGGGAATTCGGCCGTCGCCAGCAGCTGGAGCAGGGAGGACTTGCCCGAACCGTTGGAGCCCGACAGCACGGTAATGCCCTCTTTCAGCACGAGACGCGGAACTTGAAGGACGAAGCTCCTCCTTTGCCAACGGATGCCGCTCAGTTCGATCATGGCGAAGTCACGGCCTCCCTATACGACCCTTTTGATGACGAGGCTGCGTCTGTAGGACAGCAGCGTCATGAGCGCTCCCGCTCCAAGGCAGCTCCAGTAGATGGCGTTGCGGATGACATCCGGAGCCGCATCGCCGGAGACGGGGGAGCGCAGGACATATTCCATCACATTCCAAGCCATCCAGAACACCGATCCCATGACGAATGCCATCTTCACGCCTGCGCGGAGCATGACGTAGGAAGCTCCTCCCGCGATAAGCAGGATCAGCGACATCCATTGCAGCATGAAAGGAAGGACGGGGAAGCTGTCCATTCTGGAAACCATGTACAGCGAGGCCGCGATTCCGAAGAGAACATTCAATCCGCCGACGATCATGACTCTGGCCATGAGCAGCAGAGCCGGCGGGTAGGGAGTGATGCTCTCGACCGTGCGCATTTCCTTGTTCCAGCTGCGGAAGCTGTACAGCAGTCCGGAGAGGAACATCATCGGCAGGAACAGCGACAGCTTGCTGCTGATGTCCGCCAGGCCGGACCAGCCTTCCTCCTCCATGCCTGCCGGGAGCACATACAGCAGCATCAGGAATACGCCGAGGCTCGCCAGCCAGTATGCCCTCGAGTAGGCGCTCAGCTGCGTGCGAAGCAGCTTGGCCAGAGACGGGCGCTTATGCGCCGAGGAGACGTCCGACCGCCAATCGGCCGCGGAGCCTCCGCCGAGCGACGGCTTCAGCCCGTCGAAGGCCGGCTGAAGCGCAGCGAGCAGGCGGGTCGTATCCTGGGCCGTCACGGGACGGACCGTCAGGGAAGACAGAGGTCCCCGCATTTCCTTCTCCAGCTCCATCCATTCCTTGTCATTCGGCAATTCCATCTTGCTTCCCTCCCTCTGCGCGCACCCGCGCGTTCTTGTCGCCCGCCAGCCTTGTCTTCAGCCTGCGAAGCGCTTTGTACAAATGGGTCTTGACCGATCCAAGCGGCAATTGAAGCACGTCGGCAATATCCTGCAGCTTCAAATCCTGATAGAAGCGCAGCATGACGACCTCCCGCTGAACTTGCGGCAGCTCCTCGAGCGATTGGCTGATTTCGCGGCGCGTTTCCTGCCGTTCGGCCAGCTCGACGACCGAAGGACGCTCGTCCTTGCGTTCCGGAGGCTCTCCGAAACGGTTGCGGTCGGTCTGGTAAGCGGAGCTCTTCCAATAGTCGCGGCATTGGTTCATCGCCACCCGATACAGCCATGCTTGCACGTTCTCGGGATTTCTCCGGTCCTTGAGCTGCCGGATCAGCTTGAGAAACGTTTCCTGCACGACATCCTCCGCCCTCCCGGGATCCTTCAGCTGGCGCTGCAGAAACCCGGACAATGGGGCGTGGTAGCGGTGCACCAAAGCTTCGAAACAGGCCTGGTCTCCGTCCATCATTCCCTGGACCAGCTCTTCGTCCGTCACGGTTCATTCCTCCTCGCCGGCATGATCGATTATGGTCGGCAGGCTGTCCTCCGGCATGAGCCGGTTCCATTCCTGCATGAATTCCTTCAATGTAATCTGGGGCGTGTACGAAGCCGCGGAACGTTCTCCCGCCGGCGTCCGAGCCGGCTCGGGCAAGGCGAGTCCGCGCTCGCGGAGTCGGGACAGCGTCTCTCGGATCAGCGAGGCATGGCCTCGTTCGTACGCGGCGTCGATCAGCTTGCGGATGGCTTCCCAGTATGGCGTGCCGGCCGCTTCCAGGCGGTAGGCGGGAGCCGAGCCTCGTTCCCGGTTGTACAGATAAGCATAAGCGGTCCGGATCTCAAGCGCCATGGATTCCTTTTCCTGCGGGACGTTGCCGCGCCTGTCGCGCACGGGCTCCGCTCCGCGGCCGGTATCGCCGAAGAGGAGCAGGGAGCTCATCGCGTCCTCCGCATAGCTGTCGAGATTGCGATGCTCCGTCTCGGGGATGAAGAAGGTGTCGTTCTCCGCATACCACGAGCGTGTCTTGATGGCGGATTCGGCGGGGGAGCCGATGAGATCCATCGGGAAGAAAAAGACTTGGCGCAGCGGCGTCAAGCTGCCGGCTGTCTCGGACAAGCCTTCCCGCCTCTGGCGGAAACGATCTAGAAACTTCTCCGCTTCCCGGATATTGCCGGGAGTCGTTATGATGGACAGCTCGGCTTCCGGATCCTGCACGACGGAGAAGCGGCCTCCGATGACGGTGATGCCGTCCCGGGCGCTTCCTTGGAACTGAAGCTTGCTGCCGCTGTCGCTGCCGCCGGCTGGCGGAATCGTCGCGAACAGGGAGCTCCGGAAGCCTTCCATGGTCAGCTCGTAGGCGATCGGCTTGACGAGCGAGGAGCCCGGCCGATCCATCAGGGCGCCGTCGGCATCCTTCGCAAGCAGGCTGTCGCCGCCGGGAAGCGGATACCATCCGATGCTTGCCGGCAGGTAGAGCCCGTCTCCCCGGGAGAAGGCGAGGAAGCTTTCGCTGCCGCTGCTGCCGATCAGCCATTCGTTCCAATCCCCTTCGTAGCCGACTTCCACGCTTTGGACGGGCAGAGCCGGGTCAAGCAGGCTTTCGCGAATTCGGAGCTGATCCCCGGTGCGTTCCCATGAGACGGGATTGCCGTTGATCCGGACCGACCGCACAGTCATCGAAGGATACAGCAGCAGGGTCATTTCGCCCGGATGCTTGTATTGAAGCTTGCTCCGGCCGTCCACCGCCGCGAGTCGGCCTTGGGGCGTCGGGACGGATAGCTCCGCATCGGCTTCCACGCTCCCTCCTGCCCGGCGAACGACATGAAGCTTCATGCTGTCGAGCCGGAAGCGGTATGCGTTCTGATCCTTCACCTGGCCGAGAGCGGGAGCGGCGGCTGCCAGCGATTTCATATGCACCGTCCGATCGGATACAAGCGAGGCATAGGGAATGAAGGCGGCTCCGGCCGCAAGCAGCATGGCGATGGAGACGAGCCATGGCTTTTTTGGGCGAAGGGGCGGCTTGGCTCTGCCGAGCATGGCGCTTGCCGCCGTCAGTAGGACCAGGGCGGAGAACCCCATGAACGGGGCCAGGCGGCGAAGCTCGGGTCCTGCCAGCACGGATGACCAGACCTCATGCCCGGCCAGATCGGAATCCAGCAGCGGCTGCAGGTAGAACGCCTTCAGCCATACCCACTGATATACCTTCACGACATAGGCTTGAAGGAACAGCGAGCCGAATACCCATGCGCAGAACGCGGCGGGAAGCGAGAACCGCAGCGGCAGCAGGGAACCGAGAAACAGCCCGAGGGCAAGCGAAATTCCGTAGGACTGCACATACAGCAGGGCGAACCTTCCCATCTCCGATGCCATGGACCCGAGCGGCAAGTCGTGGCGGAGTCCGGAAGCGGCGTATGCCGCGTTGATGGCGGCGATATAGAGAGACATGTAGAGGAAGCCGCCGATCCATTTGGCGCATATCCAGCCCCATGCGCTGAGCGGAAGCCGGAACAGCCACTCGCCGGAAGGATGCAGCAGGTCTCTGCGGACGAGCAGGACGCCGAGCAGCAGCGGAATCGCGGTGGTCAGCGTCAGCAGCATCGCATGCGTGGAGGAGGCGTACAGATTGACGTCCTGCGACGACAACGGATTGGGCGAATACGTATGCAGGAGCATCCACATGCCGGCTCCGAACGGAAGCAGCAGCGTCCAGCGCAGCAGCAGCAGAGACTTCAGTTCCAATGCGGCTTGCCTGAGGATCACAGCCATGAGGCGTCCGGGTCCTCCTTGCTGCGGCTGACAAGCGCAAGATAGCCTTCCTCCAGCGTCGGCGCCACCCGCTCCGCGAACGGAGACGGAGGGCGGTCGCATAGCGCCCGGCAGCGGATGCCTTCCTCGGTGCGTCTCGCGGACAACAAGCCTTCGAGCGGCATCCGGCGCCATTCCGTCTCGGAAGCTTCCCAGGACCAGGTCCGGTCCTCCGCGAATCCGGCCAGCCCTTCCGTGCTTCCATGATGCAGGAGCTTGCCCTCGCCGAGCACAATGACCTCGCGGCAGCTTGCTCCGATGTCGCCGAGGACATGGGTGGAGAGCAGCACGACCCGGGTCGCGGCCGCATCGGCCAGCACCCGTCTCAGCCGGATCCGCTCCTCGGGATCGAGCCCTGCCGTCGGTTCGTCCACGATCAGCAGATCCTTGGAGCCGAGCAGCGCCTGGGCGACGCCCAGCCGCTTGATCATTCCGTACGAATAGGAGCGCGCCGGCTCGTCTGCTTCCTGACGGAGGTTGACCTGCTCCAGCACCTCTTCCACCCGCCGCATCCTCTCGGCGCGGCTGCCTCCCTGAAGAGAGGCTGCATGGGCAAGCCACTTGCGGGCGGAGAACTGCGGGAGCATGCGCACCGTCTGCGGCAAATAGCCGATCCTGTTTCCGTTGACCTTGAAATCGCGCACGGAGCTTCCTCCGAGCATCGCGTCGCCGGTCGTCGGCGGCAGCAGTCCCGCAAGCAGGCGCATGAGCGTCGACTTGCCGGCGCCATTCGGTCCGAGCAGGCCGTGCATGCCTTTGCCGAGCTCAAGGGACAAGGGCCGAAGAGCCCACCGGTCTTTATATTGTTTTCCAAGCGTATGGACGGAAAGCATAGTGTTGATCCTCCTGCGCAAATGACGACTGTCCGGGCCAAAAAGTTTCTTTGTCATCCATTATAACATTCCGCCGTCCGGCGTTCCTGCATTCGACAGCACCCAGCCTTCGGCTCCCGCTCCTGCCGAGCATGGTTGAGCCGATGCCGGCCGTTCCCAGATGAAGGATTTGGCCAAGGCAAGGATTAATATAAGAATAGAAGACAGAGGAGCTGACTTTGACGAGCAGGGAATAAAGGAGCAGGTCCAGAACGGAGCGGTCCGCCAAAACGGCCATCTGCATGCGCAGCGGGAGCGGATGATTCCCTTCCAGCGGAACCCCGGGTGCAAAGGAGGCTCGCGAGGAGGATCCGAACCTGATCTGCGAGGTGCTGGAGGTGCCGGGGGCGAAATGGTCGTTTCCGGTCATAGCCCGGCTGTGCTCCGGACCAAGACCTGTTCAATCAGCTGCAGCCGACGTCTCGAAAGGAAATGGGAAGAGGCGGTAGGATGAACTGAAGCTGCGGGGAGGATAGGAAATGGACGAAAAACAGAAGAGGAACCGAATCGGCAAGCGAAGTCCGGTTCCTTGCGCCTATAAGGTCGAGCCGGCGGGCGACCGCGCGATGATGATCAGCCTCGATCAGTCAGATCTCGATGGAGCGCCGCTGCAGGATCGCCTGGCTGTCGCCGCCCGCTGGCTGGAGGAGGCGGGATGGAGCTGGCTGCTCGACGCCGTTCCTGCCTACGATACTCTGCTTGCCGTGTACGATCCCGTTCTGCTCATGAAAAGCATGAAGACCGGCCCGGAGTATCCAGGCACGGGCTTGCTTCTCCCTCATGAGCTTGCCGGCGAGAGGATGAGGAAACGATTGGAGGCGCAGCCCTCAAGAGGAATTCAGGAGGAGGCCGCCGTCGTCCGGATTCCGGTCCGCTACGGCGGCGCAGCCGGTCCCGATCTGGAGGAAGCGGCGTCCCGCAGCGGCCTCGGGGCGGAGGAATTCGTCCGTCTTCACTCCGCTCCTCTTTACCGGGTCGTCATGATCGGCTTCCTGCCGGGCTTCGCTTATTTGGACGGGCTGCCGCCGGAGCTGGCCCAGCCGCGCAGAAGCTCGCCCCGCTCGCTGGTGCCGGCAGGGTCGGTCGGCATCGGCGGCGGGCAGACGGGCGTGTACCCGTCGGCATCCCCCGGCGGCTGGCAGCTGATCGGACGCACAGAAGCCGAGCTCGCGGATTTTGGAAGGGAAAGACCTTCGCTTCTGCAAGCGGGCGACCGCGTGCGGTTCGTACCGGAATAAGCTGCTGGCGAAAGCCGTTCGGCCGCCTCGTTATGAGCCTCCGTATTTAGGTATTATAGAGCCGGTGTAAACCTCACAGGAGCGGTCGGCAGTCTGTATTCAGAGGAAAACGACTGTTCCGAACGCGTCCCGGCTAGCCGATACCGGACAAGCGGCTACTCCTTGTATCTCGACAGGGCAATGACCGCATTATGTCCGCCGAAGCCGAAGGAATTGGACAGGCCGGCATGAAGCTCCGCCTTGCGGGCATGAAGAGGCACATAGTCGAGATCGCATTCGGGATCGGGGTGGGTCCGGTTCGCGGTGGGGGTGATGACGCCTTGGCGCAGCATCTGGACCAGGGCGATGGCTTCCACGCCGCCTGCCGCTCCGAGCATATGCCCGGTCATGGATTTGTTGGCCGTAACGGGAATCCGGTAAGCGTCGTCTCCGAAGACGCTCCTGATGGCTGCGGTCTCGGAGAGATCGCCGACGCCGGTGCCGGTGGCATGGGCGCTGATGACGCCGACGTCCGCAGGGGCCAGGCCGGCTTCGGCCATCGCGAGCCTCATGGCGGAGGCGGCTCCGCGGCCGGCGGGCTCCGTAGCCACGATATGGTAGGCATCGGAGGTGGCGCCGTATCCGATCACCTCGGCCAGCGGCTCCGCTCCGCGCGCCAAGGCATGCTCCAGCGGCTCCATGACGACGATGCCGGCTCCTTCGGCCATGACGAAGCCGGTGCGGAGCGCATCGAAGGGACGGCTGGCCGCGGCCGGATCGCCTTCAGGAGAGGCAAGAGCAGTCGCGTTGCCGAAGCTGGCGAGCGCGACGGGCGTCAGCGCTGCTTCGGCGCCGCCGGCAAGCACGATGTCCGCTCCGCCATAGCGGATCAGGCGGAAGGCTTCGCCGATCGCCGTATTGCCGATCGAGCAGGCGGTTACGGGAGCGAGCGACGGGCCGAGCGTCCCGTAGCGGATGCTGATCATGGCCGCCGCCATATTGGCGATCATCATCGGAACGAGCGTCGGGCTGACGCGGCCGGGACCTCTCTCCCCCAGGATGCGGGCCTGCTCGATCAGCGTGCCGATGCCTCCGATGCCCGAGCCGACGTACACTCCTGCCCGCTCCGATGACAGTTGCTCCGCCGATAGGCCTGCCTGGCGGACCGCTTCTTCGGCTGCGGCCAAGGCGAACTGGACGAACCGGTCCATTTTCCGGGCTTCCTTGCGGCCGAAGCGGGCTTCGCCGTCCCACTCCGGGATGATTCCGGCAATGGCATCGCGGCCGGTATCCGGCAGGAAAGCTTCGATTCGCCGAATGCCGGAGCGTCCGGCAGACAAGCCTTCCCAGAGCGCCGGCACGCTGCAGCCGAGCGGGCTTACCGCTCCCATGCCGGTAATGACGACACGGCGGCCGCCCGGCGCCGTTCCGCGCTGATGCTCCGCAGGTCGGGATGGCGATTCCGCGACCCCATGTTCACGGTTTTCGGATGTAGCTGGCTTCATGTGAAATTCCTCCTCGGCTCTGCTTTACATGCAGTTTGGCATAGCAGTTATCCTAGTACAAGTTGTGGTTTATACTAGAATAAACACTACCCGGATAAGGCACATGGAGGGCGAAAGGAGATCGGCTATGAACCGGAAAGCAAGGCTGGAGGCATTATCGGCTTTTTTGAAATCGCGGCGGATGGCGGTCTCGCCCGAGGCGGCAGGACTTCCGGCAGGCGGCCGCAGGCGCACGCCTGGATTGAGAAGGGAAGAGGTGGCGCAGCTGGCGGACGTCAGCGCGACCTGGTACACCTGGCTTGAGCAAGGACGGGATATCCGCGTCTCGGCTTCGGTGCTGGATGCGGTCGCCAAGGCGCTGCGCCTGAATGCCGACGAGCGGCGGTATCTGGCCGCGCTGGCGATGGAGGGAGCAGCGGAGGGCGAAGAGCTCGCCCCCGAATCCCGCCCGCAGGAGCTGTCGCCCGCGCTGCGGCTGATCGCGGACCAGCTCGTCAGCTGCCCGGCTGTCTTTTCGGACCGGAGATGCCGGATCGTCGGCTGGAACGAAGCCGCCTCCAAAGTATTTCTCGACTTCGGCATTATCCCGCCCGACGAGAGGAACATGATTCAACTGCTGTTCAGCCGTCCGGAGCTGCAGCGGCTGGCCGTCAACTGGGATGAGTTCGTGCGCGGATACTTGGCTATCTTCCGCTCCTATTACGGGCAGTATGCGGATGACGACTGGTATGAGGGCTTCATTCGCGAGATGGAGGCCAAGCATCCCCGGTTCGGGGAGCTGTGGGAGGAGAGCCGGGTCAGCACCGCGCCAGAGGTCATCCTGGAATTCCGGCATGCCAAGGCGGGACGCATGCAGTTCCAGCTGACGAGCTTGCGCGTTCAAGGCGAGCAGGATCTTCGCTGCAGCATTTATACGCCGGCTCCGGATACGGGGACGGACCGCAAGATGGCTCGGCTGATGGAGACAGACAGGATCATGGCGAGCGTGGGGACGGGACTGCAAGCCTCCGATTGAGAGGCAAGATTGCTGCGGAGGGTGGCGCAGGTTCCGGAGCGGCGCCGGGATGGAGCTGCGGGCAGCCGCACAGGCGATCGGCCGCCGCCTTGGATAGCTTATCCGGAGGGGCTGAGCTACACTGGGAAGGTGGAATCTATTGCCATCCAAGGCGGGCAGAGTGCAGGCGAGCGGATAACTGTCCGCTGACGCAGCTGCAGCCGCCTGGACCGGCGAGCCCGGAGGCTGACGAACTGAACAGCCGGCGGAGTTTCCGGGGTCAGGCTGCTTGGGCTGTCGAACAATTGCAGGAGGTGGGGGCTGTGCGAACGGAGCTTGAAATCGTCAAGGCGGGCATGCTGCTCGAAGTGCAGGATCGGGGAAGGCCGGGCTGGCGCTCTCAGGGAGTGCCGGCTGGAGGCGCGATGGATTGCTGGTCGCTGCAGGTCGCCAATCTGCTGGCCGGCAACCGAAGGGATGCCGCGGCGCTCGAGATGACGATGTCGGGACCTGCGCTCCGGGCAGGCAAGGACGGCCTGCTCTGCGCTCTTGCCGGCGCCGGGATGGAGGCCAGCGTGGACGGCGTTCCGCTGCCGCCGTGGCGAACCGTCTATGTGATGCCCGGCCGGCTCCTGGAGATCGGCCGGGCGTCCCGCGGCTGCCGCGCCTATCTCGCCGTCGCCGGAGGCATCGCCGAGCCGCAGGTGCTCGGCAGCCGGAGCGCCGATGCTCGCGCCGGCATCGGCCGCCGGCTTGCCGCCGGCGACGCCCTTGCTTGCGGGGCGATGCCGCCGCAAGCGGCCGCCTGGGCGGCTGAGCTGGCGCGCCGCGCCGCCGCCGCAGGCTCCGCCGGCGGAGCTCCGCTCGCCGCGGCGCCATGGTTCGCGCGCCCGCTGCCGGGCGCGGCTGCCGCCTCCGGCACCGTGCTGCGCGCGGTGCCGGGCTCCGCGTACGGGCAGCTCACGGAGGCTGCCCGTACGCGGCTGTGGCGGGAGCGCTTCCACGCAGCTCCCGCGAGCGACCGGATGGGCGTCCGCTTGCAGCCGGACGCCCATCCGGTCGAGCTGATCCGCCATGCGGAGATCCGCTCGCATGGCGTCACGCCCGGCGCGGTGCAGCTGCCGCCTGGAGGCGCGCCGGTCATCCTCGGCGCCGGGTGCGGCACGACCGGCGGTTACCCGGTCATCCTGCACGTCGCCGCGGCGGACCTGCCCTTGCTGGCGCAGCTCCGTCCCGGCGACAGCGTATCCTTCTCCGAGATCGGGCTCGAGGAGGCGCAGCTGCTGGATCTCGGCCAGGAGCTGGATTTGGCTATGCTGGACCATGCTCTCCGGCTCAAAACCATTTCCCGATAACTACAAGCGAAAGAAGGCTCGAACCGATCATGTCCTCTTCCAGGAAAAACAGCCGTACAGCCCGGGTTGTCGGCTTATATACCGCAGATGCGCCGAATTCCTTCGTCTCCCGCCCTCTCGCCGAAGCCGAGCTGGAATTCGGAGGCATCCGCGGCGACCGCCACTTTGGCCTGACGGCCAAGGCGGATGCCCGCCAGCCGATGTACCCAAGGGGCACCGAGATATTGAACCGCCGCCAGATCAGCCTATTGTCGGCTGAGGAGATGGAAGCTGTGCGCGCCGATATGGCCGTGGAGGCGCTGGAGCCGGAATGGATCGGCGCCAACCTGATGCTTGCCGGATTGCCGGAACTTACGAAGCTTCTTCCAGGCACGCGCCTTCTGTTTCCAAGCGGCGCCGGGCTTGTATGCGAAGGGGAGAATCATCCCTGCATGCAGGCAGGCAAGGAAGTCCAGAACCATGTCGCGCCAAGGGAACGGCTGCCTCAAAGCTTCGTCAAGGCTGCGGCCGGACGGAGGGGAATTCTCTGCTCCGTCGAACGTCCGGGGCGGGTGTGCCACGGCGACGAAATCCGGATTCTAGATCCTATCTGACAACTCGCTTCTCCGCGGGATTCATCATGCCGGCAACTGACATGGCCGAATACGCGGCTTATGGAGATTGAGCGGCAATCGGTAAAATATATTCGTTCAGGAGGTTTTGGGGCATGGCAAGCATCGATCTCAACGCCGATCTGGGCGAAGGTTACGGAGCATGGTCGTTCGGGCAGGATGAAGCCCTGATGCGCAGCATTACGAGCGCCAACATCGCCTGCGGATGGCATGCGGGAGATCCCGCCACGATGCGGGCTTCCGTCATTGGCTGCCTGAGAGCCGGCGTCGCCATCGGGGCGCATCCGGGCCTGCCGGACCGGCTCGGCTTCGGTCGCCGGGAAATGGCGCTGAGCCCGGATGAAATCTATGACGGGGTGTTGTACCAGCTTGGGGCGCTGGAGGCTTTCGTCCGCGCAAGCGGGGGACGGCTGCGCCATATGAAGCCTCACGGGGCGCTGTACCATATGTGCAATCGAAGCGAAGCGGCCGCCGAAGCTGTCGCCCGGGCGGCTGCGGACCTCCGCTGCGGCTTGGCCGTTTTCGCGCAGGCGGGAAGCTTGCTGCTCGAAGCGGCAGCCAGGCATGGTTTGCCGGCGATCGCGGAAGCTTTTGCCGACCGTGCCTATACCGCATCCGGCAAGCTGGCCGAGCGGTCGCTGCCTGGAGCGGTGCTGCACGATCCGGATGCAGTGCTCGCGCAGGCTCTGCGAATCGCTTCCCGCGGCGAAGCCGGAACGCTGGAAGGACCGGTCCTCTCTCTATCCGCTGCCACGATATGCCTGCACGGGGACCGTCCTGGAGCCGCCGAAGCAGCGATGCTGCTGCGCCGGGGGCTGGAGGAAGCCGGCGTACGCGTTGCGGCTCCGGATATCGGCGAGCTCGCAGGAGACGGGCTTGATAGCGGAGGGACGGGAAAACTCGATGAAGGATGAGGCATGGCTGTTCGTCTACGGAACTCTGCAGCCGGGGACGTCCAATTATGACGTTATCGAGGCATGGGTACGGGAAGCGGTGAGGGGCCGAATAAGAGGCTGCTTGGTGGACGCGGCCGCAGGGCAATACCCGGCTCTAGTCATGGACAAGGCCAGCCGGACTGCCAGCAAATCCGTCTTCCCAGCAGCTTCGGCCAGCGGCCCGATCGCGGAAAGCGACGCCGTATCCGGCTGGTGGCTGCGGATCGGCATCGGCGGCCTTGCCGAAACGGACAGGCTGGAAGAGTACTGCGGACCGGAAGAAAGCAACGACTACGAGCGGATCTGGACGGCCGATCTCGATGCTCCTTCCAGGCAAGGTTGGGTCTATGTATGGCCGACCAGCCGAGGCTGCCCGGCGATCGGAAGCAGCAAATGGCCGCCTTCACCGGATTGACGGGGAAAGCGGCCTTTTGGCTTTGTCACGTTTTCGCTAGTGTCGTGTTTTATCGGTCTTCCTCAGCCGTTTCCGGCTGAAAGGCGATGAGCGTGACGGGAACGCCTCGCTGCTCGGTAAGCCGACGCTCCAGTTCCCGGATCTGCTGCACGGCTTCATCGGATCCGCTCAGATCGGCGAACCGGTAAGGCTCGAACGGCTGCTGCATGGATATATCCACCTCCAATAGTAGCGTGGTCAGTCCGGAGGAGCGTTATGCATGGCGGCCTTCGACAGTCCGTTTTTCATACCGGCCAACAGGAGCGGGGAAGGGGGTTCGAGCGCCTCATCCTGGACCAGGAGCGCCGCCTTGCCTTCATATCCGGGATACAAGGCGAAGATATAGGTCCATGGCTGCTCCTCGGCATCGCCATCGGCGCCCGGTACAGCATTGAAGACGAGCCCGCAGCTGCCGGGCGGAACGTCTGCCTCGACCGTGCTCGACAGAATGCTGGCAATGCTCAGCTTGCCGTCTGCGGGAACTTCGAATGGAACCAATATGGACCGCACGGAGCCCGCGGCAGCTTCCGGTTCGCCTTCCTCGACCGCGACCGCCACGTTGCAGCGCGAATCATCCATCGCTTCGAAGCTTGAGATGCTCCTGTTTTTCCAGGCAAAGCCTTGCCCGACTTCTTCATCCGTCCACTCCGGGAACGGTTCCTTGGTCCCTGCCGGATAGACGCATACCTGGGAATAGGAGACGACGATTTCCTTTGATTGGGCCACTATGTTCATGCACGAGCACCTTCCTTCCATCCGTTTCTTTACGCATTCGCTGCGAGCCTTCGTTCGTCCTGCTTGATGGCGGGCTGAATCCATAGACTAAGACGGCGAGCAATCGAAATGCCCCCTCAAGCTGGGAGGCCGCTGAAAATTTGTCGCTGCAGACAGAAATCATTCTTCCGATCGCTGTTGTCCCCAGATTTCTCAGATTTCTGCCGCTTTTAACGGTTGAAATCCGGGGACAAAGGCGACCACATCCGTTTCTCCAGAACGATTTCGCGCCTTACGCTACTTTTTCAGTGGCCTCACGCAGGCCGGCTGCTTCCCTATGCCGATCTCAAGCGAATCCTAGTCTCTGCCGCGTGACCGTCTCTGCTGTGTGACCGTCTCTGCCGCGTGACCGTCTCTGCCGCGTGACCGTCTCTGCTGTGTGACCGTCTCTGCTGTGTGACCGTCTCTGCCGCGTGACCGTCTCTGCTGTGTGACCGTCTCTGCTGCGTGACCGTCTCTGCCGTGTGACCGTCTCTGCTGTGTGACCGTCTCTGCTGTGTGACCGTCTCTGCCGCGTGACCGTCTCTTCAGCCGTTCCAGCGCGCATCTGTCAGCGAGTGTTGGACAACGTTCACACTTCCGCTTGGTCAGTCCGGCCTCCTTCTTGTAAACTAAGGCTGACATACGGAAAGGACGTGTTCAGGCATCATGCAAGTAAATTCTTATCTTCGGCCGTCGCGGCGGCGCCCGCAGCCGATCTATATGAGCTTCCGCTGCCTGATGGCGCTGGCGGCAGCCGCGGCGATCTGGCTCAGCCTGCTGCCCGGCCTCGCCTCGGCGCACGCCTCGCTGCAGGAGGCGTCTCCGGCCGCCGGCACCCGCGTGGAAGCGGCTCCGTCCGAAGTGAGGCTCGTCTTCAACGAGAGGATCGAGGAAGCGGTAGGAGCGCTCCAGGTGCTGGACGGCAAGTCGGCCAGCGTCACATCCGGGAAAGCCGTCCTCAGCAGCGACCATCGGGCGCTGACGCTCGCGCTGCCCAAGCTGGACGAAGGCGTCTACACCGTTTCTTACCGGATCATATCCGAGGACGGCCATCCGGTGGGAGGCTCTTACGTGTTCGTAGTGGGCAATCCTCCCGCGGCCAAGGACGCCTCCGCCTTCGATCTGCACGCGCAGCTCGGCCATGCCGGGCATGAAGCGGAAGGGGCGCTCACGACCGCTGCCTTGCTGCTCTATGCGGTGAGGTTCCTCTATTACGCCGCCTTGATGTTCGCGGCGGGAGCGGCGATCTGGTTCTTCCTGTACCGGCCTCTTGCGGGGCTGGCCGAGCCGCTGCGCTCCCGGCTGGAGAGACTGCCGGGTCAAGGGCTGATGCTGGCTGCGCTGCTCTATGTGTTCATGGAATCGACGCAGCTGATGGAAGGGCAGGCCGGATCCGAATGGATCAAGCTGTTCACCCGGACATCGGTCGGCATCACATGGCTGTCGCTGCTCGTCCTGGCGGCTGCAGGACTGATGGTGCCCGCCCGCCTGGCGAAGACGCGGGCTCTATGGGCGCTGCTGCTGCTCGCCCAGGAGGCGTGGAGCGGGCATGCGGCCGCGCTGGAGCCGATGGCGGTCAATCTGGCGCTCGACTATATCCATCTGATTGGAGCCGCATTGTGGGCAGGCGGCCTCATGCTGCTGCTGTCGCTGTGGGCGGGAGACCGCAAGGAAGCCGGACGCTTTGCCGCCAGCTTCACCCGGGCGGCATGGATCAGCATCGCGGTGCTGACTCTTTCCGGCATCGCCATGACGCTGTTGTGGCTGACGGATCTCTCTTATCTGTTCATTACTCCATGGGGAGTCATGCTGCTCGTCAAGACCGGCCTCGTCGTGCTCGTCGCCGTCACGGGAGCCTTCATCCGGCGCCGGATGAAGCGTTCCGGCTTTCCGTCCGGAGCCATGCTCAAAGCCGACGGCATCCTCATGAGCCTGATCCTGATCGTCGTCGGCGCCTTCACTTATTTGAGCCCGCTGCCGGCCAACGAGCCGGTGGCATGGCATCAGATGGGCAGCGCCCTCCATGTGTCGATCCGCATCGCCCCGAACGTGCCGGGAGACAATGAATTCACGACGAGGGTGTGGATGTTCAACAAGCTCGGAGCGCCCAAGTCGGTGAAGCTGCGGCTGATCTCCGAGGACAAGCCCGACATGGGCCCGATCGAGGTGCCGGTGGAGCCGTTCAAGGATGACGAGATCAGCACGTTTGACGGATATACGAAGTTCGCTTACAAGGTAAAAGGCCCTTATCTTCCGTTTGCCGGGAAATGGACGGTCGAGGTCAGGGTGCTGGATTCCAACGACGACGAGCATGTCGAGCGGACCAGCTTCCGCAATTATTGACGGAGGGCGGGAAGACGGATGAAGGCTGTTGCGATCAAGCGCCTGATCCTATGGACGCCGACTGTGGTCACGGCCGCATGGGAATACTCCAGGCATACGTTCCTGCTTCCTTATTTGTCCATGGATACCGGCAATCTGATCAGTCCGGTGCTTGTTTTTCTCGTCACGGTCACTCTGCTGTACCGGCTCTTCGAGATGCTGGAAAATGTCCAGGAGCAGCTGAGGCGGGAGCAGGCGGTCAAAGCCGCCTTTCAGGAGCGGGATCAGCTGGCGCGCGAGCTTCATGACGGCATCTCCCAGTCGCTGTTCCTGCTGTCGGTCAAGCTGGACCGGCTTGAACGGTCGGCTGGCGCAGGGGATGTGAAGGAGGCGACCGACGAGATCCGCCGCACGGTGCGGCATGTCTATGACGACGTGAGGGAATCGATCGCCAATCTGCGCAGCGCGCCCGAGCCCGAGGAGATTCCGTGGCTGAAGTCGCTGAAGGATGCGGCTTCGGAGCTGGAAGCATCCGGCACCCGCGTCGCGATCGACTGGCGCATCCCCGAAGCCCAGCTGACGAGTCGGGAAAAGGTGGAGCTGCTGGCGATCATCCGCGAGGCGCTGATGAACGTGCGCAAGCACGCCTCGGCTTCGCTTGTGGAAGTGAGCGGGCGCACCGATGGGGCGGGCGGATTCCGCTGCCGCATCGTGGACGACGGGGGCGGAGCCGCTCCAGGCGCCGCCGAAGCCAAGGACCGGTATGGCGTGCGCATGATGAAGGACCGGGCTGCCGGCGCGGGCTGGACCTTCCGCTTCTCCAGTCCGGCGGATTCGCAAGGGGGCGGGGGGACGGCCGTAGAGGTGGCGAGGATGCCGTCTGCGGCAAAGGAAGCTGATGACTGAGCGGATTCCAGGCCGATGGCCGGAATCGGAAAGGAAGTGCGCATATGGAAGAGCCTCAAAGCGCGGAAGAGATTCAAGGCGCAGCAGCGGATCGCTGCAGGGTGCTGCTTGTCGACGACCATCCGCATGGCCGCGAAGGCATGCGGATCATCCTTTCGGAGGATGACTACTTTCAGATCGCAGGAGAAGCATCCGGGGGCGAAGAAGCGGTGCGGCTCGCCGGGGAGCTTGAACCCGATCTGATCCTGATGGATATCCGGATGCCGGATCTCGGAGGACTGGAAGCCACCTCGCGGATCAAGGCGGCGCAGCCCGGAATCAAGATCGTCATGGTGACCGTATCGGATGATATTGCCGATCTGTTCGAGGCGATCAAGCGAGGGGCTCAAGGCTACTTGCTCAAAAACCTCTCTCCATCGGCTTGGCTGGATTATTTGCGGGCGGTGTCGCTGGATCAGGCGCCCATGAGCAGAGAGCTTGCGACCCGCATTCTGCATGAATTCCTGCCTGCCGGCGGCGGAGCGGCGGCTCCGTCCGCCTATCGGGCCAAGCCGGCCAAGCGGGCGGCTTCCTCGTCCCTCACTCCGCTCACCGAGCGGGAAAAAGGAATTCTGGAGCGGGTAGCGCATGGCGAGTCCAACAAAGAAATCGGGGCTGTGCTCGGCATTTCGGAGCATACGGTGAAGAACCATCTCAAAAATATTTTGCAGAAGCTGCATCTGGACAACCGGGTCCAGCTTACCCGATACGCCTTCGAGCAGGGAATGATGGACCGGGGCTGAACGTTCGACGGATGTTCACATCCTTTTGCTTCTGGTAGCTCTTTGGAGTCATGTCCTTTATTGGGAGCAGGACTATACTTTGAAGCAGAGTTATTCAGACCATAAGGAATGGACGGGTGCATGATGAAAGCAAAAGGCATGAAAAAGATGTTCCCTGCGGCGGGAGCCGCGATTCTGATGATGCTCCTGATGAGCAGCATCGCGAGCGCGCATGTGACCGTATGGCCGAAGGCGACGACACAGGGCTCCTACGAGGTGTTCACGGTCCGAGTACCGAGCGAGAAGGCGGATGTCACGACGTCGGCGGTCAAGGTCCGCGTTCCGGACGGGGTGGAAGTATCCCGCACGCAGCCGCTTCCGGGCTGGAAGACGACGCTCGAGACGACGGCGGACGGCAAGATCGAGTCCATCACCTGGACGGCGGATGAAGGAAAAGGCCTCACGCAGCAGGAATTCAACGAATTCAAGGTTTCCGGAAAAGTTGCCGCCGACGCCAAGGAGCTGAGCTGGAAAGCCTACCAGACGTACAGCGACAGCAGCGTCGTGGAGTGGGTCGGAGCGGCCGACGCCGAATATCCCGCTTCCGTCACGACGGTAGCTGCGGGAACCGGCGAAGGCGACGGCCATGGACATGGCGCCGCTGCCGGCACAGAGCCTGCCGCTTCTCCGGCACCGGCTGACGCCGATCATGCGGCAGCTCCGGCGGAGAAGGAGAGCAGCTTGCCGCTCTACTTGTCGATCGCCGCTCTCGTTCTCGGCGCGGTAGCGGTCATTGCCGCATTTGCCCGCCGGGGCGCGAAAGGGTAAGAGCCGGAATCGGGCATCGCCGCTTGCGGCTGTGCATGAGGACTAGACTTAGAAAAAAAGCGAGCCGGATTCCATGAGGCCACTGAAAAAGTAGCGTAAGGCGCGAAATCGTTCTGGAGAAACGGATGTGGTCGCCTTTGTCCCCGGATTTCAACCGCTAAAAGCGGCAGAAATCAGAGAAATCTGGGGACAACAGCGATCGGAAGAATGATTTCCGTCTGCGGCGACACATTTTCAGTGGCCTCGGATTCCATCCGGCTCGCTTTTTTTGATTAATCCAGAGGCAGCTACAGGACGAATTTCCACAGCAGCAAGCTGACCAGAGCCGACAGCCAGGAGATCAAGCCGAACAAGATGACGATCCGGTTCTCGCTCCAGCCGTATTTCAGGCTGAAGTGGTAGTGGATCGGGGTCATGCGGAACAGGCGGAGCTTGGTGCGCTTGTAATGCCATACTTGCAGGATGACGGAGAGCTGCTCGGCCAGGTAGACCGAGAACAGGATCGGAATCAGGATCTCGACTTTTTCGAGAACGGCCAGAAACGATAGAGAGCCGCCGATCGCGAGCGATCCCGTATCCCCCATGAACGCTCTGGCCGGGTGGATGTTATAGAGAAGCAGCCCGAGCAGGCAGGCGATCATGATGAGGGAGAAAGCCTGGACTTCCAGCCGTTCTGAAATGGCAAAGAAGAAAAAAAACGTCGGGATCGCAGCATTGATCAGCAGGCCGTCCAGTCCGTCCGTGAAGTTGATCGCATTGGCCGATCCAACGATGAAGAGCAGCATGACGGCGACATATGCGGCAGCGGGCAAATGCAGAGCGAAGCCTTGGAACAGCGCGATCTCGCTTGTCAGAGAAAAATAACGGAACAGGACATAGAGCAGCATTCCGGCGAAAGCGAATTGCAGCACGAGCTTGGCGCGGCCGGAAATGCCTCCAGGATCCTGGCAAGCCGCCTTGCGGTAATCGTCCATGAAGCCGATGGAGCTGAACAGCAGGAAGGCCGAGCAGAGGAAGAGCATCAGCGGCGTCGCATTGAATTGCATGGACATGACGATGCCGACGAGGAGGACGAGACCTGCCATCAGCGGAGTCCCGCGCTTGGCCTGATGATCCGGGGGCAGCTCAGCCCGGATCGGCTGCGTCAGCTTCAGGCTCTGCAGCATCCGGATCAGCAGCGGAGAGCCTGCCGCGACCAGCAGGAAGGTCAATCCCGAAACTACCAGCATTCCATTCATTCTCCGCACGCTCTTTCTTCCGGCGGCGATCCGCCTTTTTAAATTCCAGCAAGCTGGACAACTAGTTCCTATGTATGCCGCCATGGCGATGGATATGCTCGTAGTTCATGTCTTTGACGCGCTCCCGCCGCCGCTTGTTTCACCGGCTGTGCCCAATTTTTCCATCTTTATAGAAGGAACATCACGAAAACGGCTGTAAGCCAAAAACGATGCCAGCCTCGACGGGCTGCCGGCGCCGCTCGCGGCCAGCTCGCTCGCGCACGGCCGCCTCAAGCCGCGCTCCTGAGCGGAGGAGGCGTGAGCCCGGGTTGCAACCGCGGCTGAACCCGGATATAATGGGACATAATTGTCTTATTCAATCACATTGCGATGAGGGAGACCAGTAAGCCAGGCCTGATCCACAGGGAGGGAACGCCGCAGATTGAGAGCGTCCCCGGGTTATCAGCATGGCCGAATTCACTCCGGAGCGGAGCTCTGAACGCACGGCCCCGGCCGCGCCTGTAGGAGGCTACGGTCAGCCGGCCGTTATCCGGCAAGAGCAGCCGGGCGCATGATGCGCCAGGGCGGCATGGCTCCTATCCTCGGGTAGGGCGGCCATTTCGTCAAGCAGGCTGGAATCAGGGTGGTACCACGGTCCTTTCGTCCCTTTGCGGAGAGAGGGCCTTTTTGTATTTTTTTATTGAGGTTTCTACGAGGAGTTTAATCAGGGAGGCATGTGAGCCATGAAGGAACGGTTGGAGGCGCTGCGCGCCGAAGCGCTGCAGGAGCTGGAGAAGGTAGCCGGCCCGCAGGAGCTGGGAGATCTCAGAATCAAGTATTTGGGCAAAAAAGGCGCGCTGACGGAAATTCTGCGCGGGATGGGCGCGCTGAGCGCCGAGGAGCGTCCGGTCATCGGCGAGCTCGCGAACAATGTGCGCGGCGCGATCGAGGCCGTGCTGGAAGAGAAAGGCGCCGCTTACCGCCGCGCCGAGACGGATGCGCGGCTGCGCACGGAGACGATCGATGTGTCGCTGCCGGGCAACGTGCTGCCGACGGGCGCGATCCATCCGCTCGTGAAGGTGCAGCAGGAAATCGAGGATATTTTCATCGGCCTCGGTTATTCCATCGCGGAAGGACCTGAAGTCGAAACCGACTATTACAACTTCGAGGCGCTCAACCTGCCGAAAAACCATCCGGCGCGCGATATGCAGGACTCTTTCTATGTGACCGAAGACATACTCATGCGAACGCAGACATCCCCGGTGCAGATCCGCGCGATGAAGGCCAGCGGCGGCAAAACTCCGCTCAAGGTCATCTGCCCCGGCAAAGTATACCGCCGCGACGACGACGACGCGACGCACAGCTTCCAGTTCAACCAGGTGGAAGGCCTTGTCGTCGCCAAAGGCATCCGCATGAGCGATCTGAAGGGAACGCTGCTCCAGTTCGTGCAGGAGATGTTCGGCCGCCAGGCCCGCATCCGTCTGCGCCCGAGCTTCTTCCCGTTCACCGAGCCGAGCGCCGAGGTCGACGTCACCTGCTCGCAGTGCGGCGGCAGCGGCTGCCGGATGTGCAAGCAGACGGGCTGGCTCGAGATTCTCGGCTGCGGCATGGTGCATCCGAAGGTGCTTGAAGCGGGCGGTTACGATCCGGAGGAAGTCAGCGGCTTCGCCTTCGGCATGGGCATCGAGCGCATCGCGCTGCTGAAGTACGGCATTGACGACATTCGTCATTTCTATACCAATGATCTGCGCTTCCTGAGCCAGTTCGCGAGAATGTAAGGGGGAACGAGCGATGAAAGTATCTACGAGCTGGCTGAAGGATTACGTCGACCTGAGCGGCATCACGCCGCAGGAGCTTGCCGAGAAAATGACGGACGGCGGCATCGAGATCGATGCGGTCGAACCGATGGACAAGGGCGTGACCGGAGTTGTCGTCGGTTATGTCAAAGAAAAGACGAAGCATCCCGATGCCGACAAGCTGAATGTATGCAAGGTCGATGTCGGCACCGGAGAGGATCTGCAGATCGTCTGCGGCGCGCCGAACGTCGACGCCGGCCAGCATGTGCCGGTCGCCACGGTCGGAGCCAGGCTGCCGGGCGGACTGAACATCAAGCGCGCGAAGCTGCGCGGCGTGGAATCGCAGGGCATGATCTGCTCCGCCCGCGAGCTCGGCCTGAACGACAAGCTGCTGCCCAAGGAGCTGCAGGAAGGCATTCTCGTACTGCCCAAGCTGGAGCTGGGCCGTCCGATCGGCGAGGTTCTCGACCTCGACACACATGTGCTTGAGCTTGACCTGACGCCCAACCGCTCCGATGCGCTGAGCATGCTCGGCGTCGCATACGAGGTCGGCGCGCTGACCGGCCGTCCGGTCAAGCTGCCTGAGCAGGACGTCTTCGCAACGGCAGAGAAGGCGGCCGACCATCTGTCCGTCAGCGTCGAGGCTGCGGAGCTATGCTCCCATTACAGCGCCCGCTACATCAAAGGCGTCAAGGTCGCTCCGTCCCCGCTCTGGCTGCAGAACCGCCTCATGGCGGCCGGCGTGCGGCCGATCAACAACATCGTCGACGTGACGAATTACGTCATGCTGGAATACGGCCAGCCGCTGCATGCCTTCGACGCGGATCAAATGGCGGGCGGCAGCATTGTCGTGCGCCTGGCCCGCGAAGGCGAGACGCTGGAAACGCTCGACGGCCAGCAGCGGACGCTGCAGCCCCATATGCTCGTCATCGCGGACCGCGACAAGCCGGTCGCGCTTGCGGGCGTCATGGGCGGTGCGAACTCCGAAGTGACGGAGGATACGGTCAACATCGTGCTGGAATCGGCGAAGTTCGACGGCTCGACCGTGCGCCGCACTTCCCGCCAGCTCGGCCTGCGCTCCGAATCGAGCCTGCGCTTCGAGAAGGAAGTGGATCCGGCCCGAGTCATCCCGGCGCTTGACCGGGCGGCGTCGCTGATCGCCCGCCTCGGCCAGGGACTCGTAGCGGACGGCGTCGTGCAGGAGGTTGCCAAGGCTGTGGAACCGGCTGTCATTACGGTCGGCCTGGAGCGGATCAACACCTATCTTGGAACGGAGCTTGCGAAGCTGGAAATCCAGACGATCTTCGGCCGCCTCGGCTTCGGCTCCGAAATTTCGGCGGACGGCTCCGCCGTCAAGGTGGAAGTGCCGACCCGCCGCGGCGATATTTCCCGCGATGTGGACTTGATCGAGGAAGTCGCGCGCCTGTACGGCTACGACAACATTCCGACGACGCCGATCCACGGGGACACGACGCCGGGCGCTTTGACGGCTTCCCAGGCGGTCCGCCGCGAGCTGCGGCGCCGGCTCTCCGACGCAGGACTGAGCGAGGTGATCAACTATTCGTTCACATCCCCGTCCCGCACGGAGCTGTTCCCTGCGCTTGGAGGGGGCTCTCGTCCGATCCGGCTGGCGATGCCGATGAGCGAGGAGCGGAGCGTCCTGCGCACTTCGCTGCTGCCTCAGCTGCTGGAGACGGCGACATACAACCGGAACCGCAAAAATCCGGATCTCGCCGTATTCGAGATCGGGACGGTATTCCATACTGACGAAGAGGCGCTGACGACTCTTCCTCACGAGAAGCATCGTCTGGCCGTGCTGCTTACAGGCGCCCTGCGCGGCGCTTCCTGGAACCGCAAAGCGGAAAAGGCCGACTTCTACGATGCTAAAGGCGTGCTTGAATCGGTATTCGCCGCGCTCGGCCTGAGCGGTTCCGTCACCTACGAAGCGGACGCGCCGGAGCATCTGCATCCGGGCCGGACAGCTGCCGTCAAGCTGCATACGGAACTCGGCGAGCAGACGATCGGGTTCGTCGGCCAGCTTCATCCGGAAGCCCAGCGGGCGGAGGATCTGGACGATACCTTCGTCGCCGAGATCGATCTCGGCGTTCTGTACGACGCTGCGGACCGCTCTATCGTCTACCGCACGCTGCCGAGGTATCCGGCCGCGGAGCGCGACATCGCCGTCACGGTAGATGCCGGCGTCGCGGCGGCCGCTCTCACGGCAGCGGTGAAGGAAGCTGCCGGCGAGCTGCTTGAGTCCGTACGTGTCTTCGACGTCTATACGGGCGAGAAGCTCGGCGCCGGACGCAAGAGCGTCGCGCTGTCGCTCGTCTACCGCCATCCGGAGCGCACGATGACGGACGAAGAGGTCGCTGGCCTGCATGCCAAGGCCGTCGCCGAATTGGAACAATCTTTCTCCGCTGAATTGCGAAAATAGGCAGGAAACGCGTAAAGCCGCATCGAAGTAGTCCCCAAAGAGGACTGCGGATGCGGTTTTTCCTTTTGAGTACCGGACTCGGAAGCCTTTTGGGGCTTTTGCTCGTCGTAAGGAAATAGGGTTTTCACGATAGGTGCATATGGATCGGGCAATCGCTACATAACGAGCAAAACGGAACGGATCGACCCCTAGGGAACCTAGGGACTATATAGATCCAAAGGAACACGTGAACGACATGAACCATATAAACCATATGAACCATATGATCAACATGAACCATATAAACCACATGAACCATATGAACCACATGAACCACATGAACCACATGAACCACATGAACCACGTGAACCACATGAACCACATGAACCACATGAACCACATGAACCACATGAACCACATGAACCACATGAACCACATGAACCACATGAACTTCTGAACCATCGCCCGTCACCGGGCCTTAATATAGAGGCTTGCACCGATGCCCGGCACCGCCGAAGACAGGGAGCGCTTGTTCCCCGGGAGCGGTTTCATCGCCGCTGGCAGCCATCGGGAGCACAGCCGTACAACAACGGGAGGATACCGCCTTGAAGGAAGCCGATCGCTTGAAAGTAACGGTTGATATATACGGACATCAATATAAACTCACAGGCCACTCCAGCATCGACTATATCCGCCGGGTGGCGGCTCTCGTCGACGAGAACATGCATAAGCTGGCGAAAGGCTATCCGAGACTGGACATGCCGAGGCTGGCTGTACTGGCGGCGGTGCATATGGCGGAGGATGTGTTCCGGCTGCGCAGCGACAGCGACCTGCTGAAGGAAGAGCAGAGCCTGCGCAAGACGCTTGTCGGAGAGCTTGAGAAAGCTCAGGCTTCGGTCGAGGGCATGCAAAAGGAAATGAAGCGGCGCGAGGAAGAGTCCAGGGCACGGCTCGATCAGCTGCTGAACGAACGGGAAGAAGCCGAGCGGGCCATGCGCAGCGAAGCGGAAGAAAGGCTTGGAGCCGTGCAGGCCGCCGTAAAGGAAGAGACGCTGCGTCTGGAGCGCGAAGGCTCCGAAGCCGCCGCGCGGCTTGAGGAGCGTTGGCTGGCTGAGCGCGAGGAGCTCGTAAGGGCGCATCGCAGCGAGATCGAGGAGCGCGAGCGGCAGCATGAGAGCGAACGCGGCGAAGCGGCCCGCTTGCTGGAGTCGGAGCGCAAGGAATGGGAGCGGATGTACGAGGAGGAGTCCCGGGAGCGCGAAGAAGCTCACGCTGCGGCGCTGGAGCAGTCGGCGAGCCGGTATGCGGCGGAAAGCTCGGCGCTGAAGGATGGCTTGGAGCGCGAGCGCGAGCTTCTTCAGACACAGCTTGAGGAATCCAGGCGGGAGCTCGAGGAACTGCTGGAAAGCGAGCGGGCAGCGGCTGCGGCACGCTTCGAGGAGCAGCGCCGCGAGCTCGACGAGGCTCATGCCGCACAGATCGAGGAGCGGGAAGCCAGGTTCGCCTCCGAGATGAAGAGCCTCGAAAGCTCCTTGCAGCAAAGAGTCGCAGAGCTGCAGGAGCTGTACGACCGGGAGGCGGATGCCCGCGCCGTGGAGCGCGCCGAGCTTGAACAGCTCTATGAAGCGGAGTGCCGCGAGCGCGAGCAGGAGAGGGAAGCTCTGCTTCAGCAGCATCAGGAGGAGCTGGCTGCGCGCGAGAAGCTGTATCGCGAGCAGGTGAGCGCTCTGGAAGAGAAGCTGCTCGCCGAGCGCAAGGGCAAGGAAAGCGAGCTGGAGCAGCTGCGCGTGCGATTGAGAGCGGAGATGGAAGGCGCGCTTGCCGGCCGCGAGGCCGATTGGCGGAGCGAGGCTGCGAAGCTGGAGGAGCGCCATGAGACGCTTCTCGCAGAAGCGGCGGCCGCTGCGGAAGCGGTTATGCAGGAACGCGAGGCGCAGCTGCGGCTGGAGCTTGAGAGCCGGCATAGCGATGCGGCAGCCGCTGCGGAAGCGTCCTGGCAGGCGCGTGAAGCTGAGCTGCGCAAGCGGCATGAGAGTGAGCGCAGCCAGGCGGCGGCCGCTGCACAAGCGGCCTTGCAGGCGCGTGAAGCTGAGCTGCGCAAGCAGCATGAGAGCGATCGCAGCCAGGTGTCAGCAGCGGCGGAAGCGGCTTTGCAGGCGCGTGAGGCAGAGCTGCGCAAGCAGCATGAGAGCGAGCTTGGCGAGGCGTTGGCCGCTGCCGAAGCTTTGCTGCAGGAGGCGGAGCAGGCCCGTATCGACGCTGAAGCGCGGCTGCGCGAGCGGACGGCCTCTCTCGAGGCCGAGCTGGAACGACTGCGTCTGGCGTCTTCGGCCGAGCGGGAAGCTGCGGCAAGCGAGCTTAGGGAGTCGCTGGAGCGCGCAGCGCGGGAGATCGAGCATGTGAAGGAAGCCGCAGAGCGCAGGGAGCTGGAGCGCTCGAAGGACGCCGAGGCGGAGCTGGAGCGCGTGAGAGAAGAAGCGGCAGCCGAGGCGGAGCGGATCCGCGAGGAAATGAGGCTGTCGGCCGCAGCTGCGGCCGAGAAGCTTGCCTCGGCGGAAGCGGCAGCCGCGAGTTCGGAAGAAATCGCGGCCAAGGCGGAAGCCAAGGCCGCCAAGCTGGAGGAGAGCCATTCCCGGAACCGCGACCAATGGCAGTCGGAGCTTAAGAAGCTGGAAGATGCCCATCAAGGGGAGCTTCTTCGCAGCGCAGACGGCTGGGCGGAGGAACGAAGCGGGCTGGAACAGCGGCTTAGAGAGGCGGCGGCCACCAATGCCGCGCTGCAGGAGGAATGGAGCAAGCGGATAAGCGACGCCGAGGAGCATCTCTACTCCGTGCTGGAGCAGGAGGAGGCGCGCGGCCGGCTGCTTGAGGCATCGCAAGCCCAGCTCCGCGGCACCCAGCAGGATCTGGATCTTGCCCGCGGTCGGCTGGAGGAGCTGCAAGCCAAGCTGGCGGCAGCCGAAGATCGCCTTGCGCAAGTCGAGCAAGGCCATCAGGGCCGCGTAAGCGGATTGCTTGAGGAGCTCCGGAGCGCCCAAGCGCGCGCCGAATCGTTGGAGCGGCAGGCCGCGGAGCGGTCGGCCCAGGCGGAAGCGGAGCGGGAAGCTTCCGAGCGTGCAGCCGGGGAGCGGATGCTCCAGCTGGAGGACAAGCTTCGGGAGCTGCAGCAGCTGGCGGCTCAGCGTGAAGATCAGCTTAGACAGCTGGCTGAAGAGCAGGAGGAGCAATCCGGCACGGAAGCCGAGCTGCGGCGGGAGATGGAGCGTGCCCGCCAGGAGGCTGCGGCATCGGGAACAGCTCTTGAGCGGCTGGAGAGCGTCCTGCAGGAGCTGGAAGCGGAGCGTTCGGACAATCGCGACGGCATCAGCCATCTCCATACGGAAAACGAGCGGCTGGCCGAATCCCATGAACGGCTTAAGATCGAGCATGAAAAGCTCCGCAGCGAATATTCCAAGCTGCAGACGGAGTACAACGAATGGATCGAGCTGATCGAACAGAGCTGACAGGCTTTGCGACGACTGCGCGCTCTTCACTGAAGCTCAAAAAAAACCGTCTCTTTGCCGCTTGCGGCAACCGAGACGGTTTTTTATCATGCCGGCACACTTCATGCCCGCTGCATAATTAGGGAGCGGAGCTCCCTGGAAGAACTCAACCTTACTGGACTTTGAGAACCGCGCGCATTTTTTCGTGGCCGGGTCCGCACGGGATGCTGCAGACAATTTCATATTCGCCGGCATCATTGATGGTGTATACCTTCGATTGTCCGGCTTTCAAGGCAATATCCGTATTGGCGACCTTGATGCCGTGGATGCCGTCGGTTTCGACCTTGATCCGCACCGGCTCGCCTTTTTTCACTTCGTATGTCTGCTGGTCGAACTTGTAATTGGTGGCTTTCACGACAACCTCCTGGGAGGCTGGAGTCGAATCCTCCGTCGTGGAGGCGGAATTGCTCGCGCCGGACCCGCATGCGGTAAGAGCCACGAGAAGTACGGCCATGGCGGCCGCGAGCGGCAGCTTTCTTCCCCATTTATGCAACATGACAGTGTTTGTCCCCTTTCGGATTATCTTCTATCTATCATAACGAATTTGGATGAGGGATGAAACGAGTATGCCGGACAGGGTTTGAACAAAAAATGACATATGTAGAGGCACGAAAGGAGCGGTTTACTGCTCCGTTTCGTGCCTTCGTTCAATGCTCTTTCTTGCTGCGGCCGGCATCGAAAGGCGTCGGAATGAAGAGATCGATGATCCCGATGACAAGCGCGGCCAGAATGGCGCCGAGCCAGGTCGCGTGTACTCCTCCGACGATGAATTGGGCCAGCCAGATGACGACGACGCTCGCGATGAAGCCGACGATGCCGCGTCCAAAGGGGGACACTCTTTTGCCGAAAATGCCTTCGATGACCCATCCAAGCAGAGCAATGACCAGAGCCAGCATCAAAGCGCTCCAGAATCCTCCTACGGCAAACTGGGGAACGATATAACCCACCAGCATCAGAACGATGGCCGCGACGATAAAACGAACGACATGTCCTAAAAAGCTCATGCGGGTACCTCCTTAGTGAATTGAAGTTTGAACTCAGCCTTCGCTTCCTAGTGTGGATGTTTTCGGGCTATTTCATGTATAGCCGATTTGACCTGCGTGCGCGGATTCCCCGCTTCCGGTATAATGACGTTGAAAGGAGCTGCATGACGCTCGTGGACAGCAAAATCCTGCATACACTCGAATATGCCAAAATCATCGATCAGCTGCTTCAACATACATCGACCCCGATGGGGCGCCGTCTGGCCGAAGAGCTCGCTCCCTCTTCGGATCTTCACGATGTCGACCGTTCTCTTCAAGCTACCGAGGAAGCGGCGGCGGCATACCGTCTGAAGGGTATCGGCCCGTTCCGCGGCATTGCCGACATCCGCGCCCATCTCAAGCGGGCGGTCATCGGAGGAACGCTGAGCTCGGCGGAGCTGCTGGAAACGGCGCTTACCGCCCGAGGAGCCCGCAGGGTCCGAAGCCATATCCTGCATTTGCATGAAGATCATCCGATTCCTCTGCTGGAGCATATCGCCGAAGGCATTTATCCGCGGAAGGAGCTCGAGGACGCGATCTTCGCCTGCATCGACGAGGACGGCCATGTCCTCGACAGCGCCAGCAGCGAGCTGGCCCAGATCCGCCGGGAACTCCGACAGGGCGAGGGCAAGGTAAGGGAGAAGCTCGAATCGATGCTGCGCTCTTCCTCCGTCCAGAAGATGCTTCAGGACAGCCTGATCACGCTGCGGGGAGACCGTTATGTCATCCCGGTGAAGCAGGAGTACCGCTCTCACTTCGGCGGCATCGTCCATGACCAGTCCAATTCCGGCGCGACGCTGTTCATCGAGCCGGAGGCAGTCGTCGCGATGAACAACAAGCTGCGGGAGGTCAAGGCTGCGGAAGCGCGGGAGATCGAGCGCATCCTTCAGAAGCTGACCGCCGAGGCGGCCGAAGCGGCCGAGGATCTGGCCATCAACCACGATCTGCTTGCACAGCTGGATTTCGCCTTCGCCAAAGCCGTGCTTGCGCATGGCATGCGAGCCGAGCGCCCGGCCATGAACGGCAACGGGTACTTGCGCATCCGGCGAGGACGCCATCCTTTGATCGAGCGGGACAAGGCTGTGCCTCTCGATCTGGAGATGGGAGGAAGCCATACCGGCATCATCGTAACGGGTCCTAATACCGGAGGCAAGACGGTCGCGCTCAAGACGGTCGGCCTGCTCAGCCTGATGGCGATGTCGGGATTGTTCGTTCCGGCTGACGACAGTACGGAGCTTTGCGTCTTCGATGCCATCTATGCCGATATCGGCGACGAGCAGAGCATCGAGCAAAGCCTCAGCACGTTCTCCAGCCACATGACCAACATCATTCGCATTCTCGGACGCATGACATCGAGCAGCCTGGTGCTGCTCGACGAGCTTGGCGCCGGAACGGATCCGGCGGAAGGCTCCGCGCTCGCCATCGCCATTCTCGACCATATCCACCGGTCCGGCGCCCGGATGCTGGCCACGACCCATTACAGCGAGCTGAAGGCCTATGCGTACAACCGCGAAGGACTCATCAATGCGAGCATGGAATTCGATATCGCGACCTTGAGTCCGACCTATCGCCTTCTGGTCGGCGTGCCGGGCCGAAGCAATGCGTTCGCCATTGCCGAGAGGCTTGGTCTCGACAAAGGCATTATCCAGCAGGCCCGGGGTGAAGTCAGCGAGGACGATCTCCGCGTAGAAAGCATGATCGCTTCGCTCGAGCGGGACCGCCAAAGCGCTGAAGCGGAGCGCGGACTGGCCGAAGCGCTTCGCAGAGAGCTGGAAGAGGAGCGCACCCTGTACGATCAGGAGCTTAGGCGCTTCGAGGAGCAGCGGGAACGGATGCTGGCCAAAGCGCAGGAAGAAGCCCGACTTGCCGTGGCCAAGGCGAGGCGCGAAGCGGAAGAGATCATCTCGGAGCTGCGCCAGCTTGCCAAGGAAGAAGGAGCGGCGGTCAAAGACCATAAGCTGACCGAAGCCCGCAAGCGGCTCGAGGAGGCTTCTCCGGAGCTTGTCCGGAAGCAGTCCGCCCGCAAGAAAGCGGAAGCCGGCCGCAGCATCGGTCCTGGGGACGAGGTTATCGTGCACAGCCTGAATCAGAAGGGCTACGTCGTAGACATGTCCGGGGGCGAGGCTACCGTGCAGCTAGGCATCCTCAAGATGAAGGTCAAGGAAGACGATCTGGAGCTCGTGAAGCAGGCTCCGGCTCCGAAGACACAGCCGCCCAAAGCTTCGGCCACGCTCAAGCGCACCCGTGACGACAGCGTGAAGATGGAGCTCGATCTCAGAGGCAGCAATCTGGATGAATCCATCATCGAGGTCGACCGGTTCCTGGACGAGTCGTTCTTGTCGGGGATGGGGCAGGTGTACATTATCCATGGCAAGGGAACGGGAGTGCTCCGGACGGGCATTCAGGACTTCCTGCGCCGCCACAAGCTTGTGAAGAGCTATCGTCTGGGCAACTATGGCGAAGGCGGATCGGGAGTGACCGTCGCGGAGCTGAAGTAAGCCTCGCGGCTGCGGCGGGCCATGGAGAAGCGCCTTATTGAAGCAAAGGCAAGCAGGGAGGAGGTGCAGGAATGGACAAAATTGTGGATGGTCTGCTTCGCAACGAGTACTTTTCCTCCCTGATTTATGTATCCATAGCCATCATGGCTTTGATCCTGTTCTTATCCTTGTTCGAATGGGTCGCGAAGTATAAATGCTGGGATGAAATCAGCAAAGGCAACATGGCGGTCGCGTTCGCGACCGGCGGCAAAATATTCGGCATCTGCAACATTTTCCGTTTTTCCGCCAATGCCGGGGATTCCATCTATGCGGGCTTGCTTTGGGGCGCATACGGGTTTATCATATTGCTTCTCGCCTACTTTCTGTTCGAGTTTCTGACTCCGGTATTCCGGATCGACGAGGAAATCAGGAAGGATAACCGTGCGGTTGGATTCATCGCAATGGTCATATCCGTCTCCATTTCCTTCGTGATTGGAGGAACGATATAGAAGCCGGACTTGCGAGGCATAAGCAGCGGAGGGCTTGGGATGAAATACTTATGGGGTACGCTGGCCGTGCTTGCGGTATTGTTTTTTGTTTTGGGAATCATCTATTTGAATTGACGGAAGGAGACGGAGCCGATGAGCAAGGAAATGCAGGAAACAGGCTTGATCTGCCCCTGGTGCTCGACCGAGATCGTATGGGATGAGGAGATCGGTCCGGAAGAGTACTGCCCTCATTGCGAGAACGAGCTGACCGGATACCGGACGTTGAAGCTTGGCGAGAACGATGCGGACGCACCTGAAGCGGCAGAGGCAGAGGAAGGCGAAGCTGCGGACTGGGATGAAGACGATCAGGCCGGCGACGACACGGGCTGGGCCGGAGGAGGCAGGCCTCGTTCCTGGCTGCAGGCCGACGAGAAAATCCAGCGGATCATGGACGATCAGGAGGAAATGCCGGAATGTCCATCCTGCAGAGAGTACATGCTGTTCGGCGGCACCCAGCAGCTGGCTCCATTCGAGCCGGCCGCGCCTCCGGCGCTGAAGAAGCCGCTCCTCCCGCCGTCGCCGAGCCTGCAGGTCTACGTCTGCCCGGCTTGCCATGAAGTGTCGCTCAAGCTTGACCGCGATGCGAGGGGGTTCTTGACTTCCGCGCTCGGCGCGGAAAGCTGATTCTGCTGTTTTTGCGAATCGACGGCTGAACAAAAGCCGGGGCTGTCCTGCAAGTCATGAAAATGACCAGGGGCAGCCCTTTTCGTTTTTTTTAGCTTTATGTTCCAAAGGAAAAGAAACGAATGTCTTCCCGCTGAACCAAATAAAGGCATGCAGACGAACTGGGCGGCCGGGGAATGCTGTCATGATGGAGGTGGCTGCAGACATGAGCAAACGCAAATATCGCAGGCGGCGGCTGTCTGCTCCGGCAGACTTGCCTGTTCCCGGACAGGGCACGGAACCAGGAAGAGGGGACGTGGAGGCAGCTGCAATGGCGGGAGAAATGCCGATCGGAAGGGGCGGCAGGCAGCAGGTTGCAAGCCGGGGCTCGGCGGCCATCGACGGCCAAGCCGCGATGCTGCTCGTCGTGCTGACCTTGTTCAATGCGGCGAATGCCTTTTCGGGGACGTTCGTACCGGTCTACCTGTTCAAGGCAGGCCATAACTACAGCCTGGTCGGCGTGTATTCCCTGCTCCAATACTTATGCGGAGGAATATGCGTATGGCTCGCCGGGGCATGGGTGAAGCAGAAGGGACTGGTGCTATCGCTGAGAACCGGCGTCGCTTTATCCGGCATCTTTTATTTGAGCGTGCTGCTGCTGGGGGGAGCGGCCCGAAGTTATGCCGCGCCGCTCGGCATGCTGCATGGCATCGCTGGCGGATTTTTTTGGCTCGCTTACAATGTCCTCTATTTTGAAATTACCGAAAGGGACAACCGGGACCGGTTCAACGGCTGGGCCGGCTTGCTCGGTTCGGGGGTCGGCATGTTCGCGCCATGGCTGTCCGGAATCATCATCGCTGCCCGTGGAGGCGATGCCGGATATGCGGTTATTTTCGGCTTGTCGCTTGCTCTGTTCGTATTGGCCGCTGTCTTCAGCGCCAAGCTGAAAAAAAGACCGCCTCAAGGACGATACGAATGGTTCATGGCCATACGGGAGCTGAGGAATCCGTCAAGCCCGTGGCGCCGCTTCGTGCCGGCCATTCTTTTTCAAGGGCTGAGGGACGGCGTCTTCATGTTCCTGATCGGCTTGACGGTATACGCGGCGACCCAGCAGGAAAAGCAGCTCGGCACCTTTTATCTCGTCACCTCGCTTGTCGCCCTGGTGAGCTTCTGGATCTGCGGCAAGCTGCTGACGCCGTCCAGACGGAACGCGGCTATGCTGGCGGGTACGCTGGCCATGACGGCGGTCATCGCTCCTCTTCTGGCCGGAGTGGAATATTCCACGCTGCTTCTGCTTGGGATCGGGACGTCTTTGTTCGCTCCGCTCTATATGATTCCCATGACTTCCGCCGTGTTTGATCTGATCGGAAGAAGCGAGGATTCGGCAAGGAGAAGGGTGGAATATACGGCGCTTAGAGAAGCCTCGCTCACAGTCGGACGCGTGGCGGGAGTGTCGGCGTTCCTCGTCGTGGCTGCCGGAGGAACCCCGAGTCCGGAGCGGCTGGCTTGGCTTCTGCTTATTCTGGGATCTGCTCCGATCGCCGGCTGGTGGTTCATCAGGCGTTCCCTGAGGCCGCAGGAGCAGCAGGCGTCGGCCGCAGCGGGGAGACAGCCATGAATTTGCCGGCCCAGTCTGCGGGTGCCCCGCCAACTGTCGGCTCCAGTCTGCGGAACCGCCCGCCAACTGCCGGCCCAGTCAAAGGAACCGTCAACAGCAGGCTCAGTCCGAGGAACCGCCAGCTGCCGGATCAGTCTGCGGAACCGCCCGCCAACTGCCGGCGAGGCAAGCTTGCGCCATCACCAAGCCAGCGTCTCAGCTCAGCCCTGACAAATCGGCGGCGTTTGCCGATGTAGGCGAGGATGAAGGCTTTCTCTCCGCCGAACGCCTTCAGCGTCGCTGCACGCGCTGGATCGAGCTTGACGGCCGCAGCGATCCTCTCCAGCATGCCGCCCGCGGCGGGACCGATCCTCTCTTCCGTGAACTCCGTCTCCATGACGCGCTCCAGCTCTTCGGCATATCGCCTTCTCCATTCCGGGAACTGGAAGATCCGGCGCGTCAAGCCGTTGTAGCCCTGGATTCGTACGAGATCAGCCGAGCAGGGCTTGCCGTAGCAATTGCGGCCCCATGTGCCTTCATAGTCCCAAGGAAGGATCCCGTAGCGGCCGGAAGCGTCATCCTCGTACAAGGCGTAGTTCTGCTCGAAGCCGTCGTAGTTGCCGGTGAGCACGGCTCCGGCCAGCCATTTGAAATACAGGTCCAAATCAAGCCGCTCCTCGATCGCCTCCTGCAGGCTCGAGTCTTTTAGCCGATGGAGCCGGCCGATGAAGTCGGATAACCGGACAAGCGTGCCCCCGTCTCCCTCGACGAACTCGTATCCGTCAGAGAGAGAGCGCTTGCGGCGCCGGGACTCGGGATCCTTGAGCTCGAAGTTGGCGCTGTCGTTGGCCGCATACAGAAGAGACCGGTAGCGGATTCCGCGCATGGAAAAGAAGCGGGAGTTGACAGCTTCGATTTCCAGATAGATGCCGTCCGGCTTGCCGCTGACCGACAGCCATACCGGGCGCGTTCGCGGGGAAGGGACCCCGATCCGCTCCATGAAATGAAAGCTGAGCGCATTGCGGATCATGGAAGGGTCATCCGATTCCGCATTCCAATGAAGGACCAGCCCGCTGTCCAATTGGATCTCATAGGATTTCTTCGCGTATTCCCGCGTATGTCCGCCTCTGTAGCGGATTCTTGCGCCTGATATCCGTCCGCCGATGCCGAGCTTCGCAGGCACATATCTGCGGCTCCATATATCCCGGTCAAGCTCCGACCTCTGATCCGGTCCCATCAACACCGCCCGCTCCGGAATTCCTGTCCGCATATGCCCATCCTCCTCTTTCCGCCTTCGGCATGCGGCGTATCCGCCCATGCGTTACCCTATTCGGAATACGGCAGGATGGTTCGGCAGCCGGCAGCTTTCCCGCTCCGCCAACCTCCCTGTCGCCGTGAAGACAGGCTGCATATACTGGGGACAGGAAGAGCGGTTATGCGTCCGAGAGCTTCTTCCTTCAAGAGGAGGCGATCCAACAGCATCCATGAAATCCGAACATCCCTGGCAGAGCCGCTTCGTAACCGTCATTCTGGAAGGAGGCGGCAGGCTGGAGGGAATTTTATGCGAGATGGGCGAAGACGTGCTCTCCATGTTCATCCTCCCGTCGCAGCGCCACGGCTACATTCCTCTGGTGCAAGTCAAGGAGCTGTCCGTCTCCACCGTTCCCGTCCCCGAAGGCTCCCCGATCGTCGATGACCATCCTTACCGCACCCCGTCCGAGCGCATGAGCTACCGCAAGATCCTGCTGGCGTCCAAAGGCTCGTTCTCCGAAATCAAGCTTTCCTCCCATCGGCAGCTTCACGGCTACCTGGCGGGAGTCATGAACGATTTCCTGATCTTCTGCGTGCCGATGAACGGGGTCGTGCTTGTCCCGCTCGGCAGACTGCGCTGCCTCTCGCCCTACCCACCAGGCCTGGCGCCGTACCATCTGACGTTGGAACAGTTTCCGCTGCGCCCGCTGTCGCTTGGCCTGGCGCGCAGCTTCTCCCAGCAGCTGGCCAAGCTGCAGGGGGAATTCATTCTTGCCGGAAGAGGCGAATTGCCGGATCTGTCCGGCGTTCTTGCCGCGATCGACGGTCAGCTCGTCACGCTGACGGACGCGTCCGGCAGCAGCGTCTGCCTGCATTTCTCCGCAATCGAAGCGCTGCATCTCTAACCTCGGAATCCCGCCCGCCGCACTTATGCCGCAGTTGGCGCCGAGGGTACATATTGACAGTCCGACGGGGCACCCTACAGCTTGGAAGCAATTCAAAACCAAGGGAGTGGGCACCATGCTGCAACCGATGACCAGCAAGGAAATTCAATACATCTCCGATTCCATGACCAATGAGGACCTGCTGATGAAGCAATGCGCCTGCATGGCTACAAGCGTGGGCAATCCCGGCGTCAGCCAGCTCGCCTCGAGAATGGTCATGAACCACCAGCAAAATTACGCAGCGCTCTTGAACAGCTTGTACCAGCATCAGACGATGGCTCCGTCCTCGCCGCAAAGCTGACAACCATTCCAGCAAGGAGGCCAATATATGTATCAGCAGCAAAATCAAAACGCCATGCAGACTCCGTTCCCGGAAGACGCGTGGGCCAATACGGTCCTGTGCGACCTGAAGCGGGTCGTGCGCGAATACGCGACGGCCGCGACGGAGAGCTCCTGTCCCGAAGTGCGCAAGATGTTCACGTCTCTGACGAACAGCACCCTACAGCTGCAAGGAGAGCTGTTCAACGCCATGCAGCAGGCGAATATGTACACGGTGCCTTCGCCTGCGCTGCGCCAGGACATCCAGAAGAATATCGCTTCGTTCCAGCAGCAGCAGCAGCAAACCCAGCAATTTCTCCACCAGCGGATGAGCGGCCAGGCGGCGCAGCCTTACATGCAGTCTCAGGCGCAATCGCAGCAGCCTTACATGCAGCCGCAGATGCACTCTCCGCAGCAGTATGTGCAGCCGCAGATTCCGCAGCCCGTGCAGGATCATCAGCACCAGCATTTCTATAGTTGAGCAGCCGGAAGAAGGCGGGCGGGGACATGTTCCCTGCCTGTCTTTTTTTGTGCCGGAACTTGCTTCGCGATCAGCCTCCGGCGTACGGCTCTGTCTTCGGCAGGAAGTTTGTCGCGATGGCGGAGTCCGCGGAATCGGGAGTGGGGACGAGGCTGGAGCGCCGGACGAGCGGCATGGGGATGATCTGCATCTGGCGGACAAGCTTGCGATTTCACTTTCCAAATAGCTTGTTAACGGTGTAAAATGTTCTTTATAACGCTTCAGGAAGGGAGTCAAAGACGATGAACGAAATGAAATTCAAGGTGCTCGAGCTGCTCAAGGAAGACGCTCGCAGGAGCCCCGAACTGATCGCCACGATGCTTGGAAAGCCTCAGGAAGAGGTGGAGCAGGCGATCGCGGAAATGGAGCAGGATCACGTCATCGTCAAATATGCGCCCGTAATCAACTGGAGCAAGGTGGACGACCAGAAAGTGACGGCTCTGATCGAGGTTCAGATTACGCCCGAGCGCGGCCGCGGCTTCGAAGGAATCGCGGAGCGGATCTACCTGTACCCGGAAGTGAAGACGGTCTACCTGATGTCTGGAGCGTACGATCTGCTCGTCGAGGTGGAGGGCCGCACGCTGAACGAAGTGGCCTCGTTCGTCTCCAGCAAGCTGTCGACGATCGACTCGGTGCTTTCGACCAAGACTTTCTTCATCTTGAAGAAATACAAGCAGGACGGCATCATTTTCGAAGAAAAAGAAGGGGATCAGCGGCTGCTGGTCACTCCGTGAGGTTGACGGATCATGACCATCTCTAGCAAGACTCCAACTCCGTCCGAACCTTCTGTCCGCCGTTCCATGTCCGACTACCTGTCTCCGAGCGCAAGGGCGATCAAGCCATCCGGAATCCGCCGGTTCTTCGATCTGGCGAACAGCCGCAAGGATGTGATCACGCTTGGCGTAGGCGAACCGGACTTCGTCACCCCGTGGCATGTCCGCGACGCCTGCGTGGCCTCGCTGGAAGCGGGCAAGACGCAGTATACGTCCAACGCCGGCACGCCTGAGCTCAGAGGAGCGATCGGCCAATACCTGAACGACTCGTTCAGTGTCGCGTACGACCCGGCCAAGGAAATTCTCGTAACGGTCGGAGGAAGCGAAGCGATCGACCTCGCTCTGCGGGCTCTGATCAGTCCCGGGGACGAGATTCTCGTGCCGGAGCCGAGCTACATCTCGTATTCGCCGATTACGACGCTCTCCGGCGGGGTGGCCGTCGGCGTGGAGACATTCGCGGAGCATGCCTTCAAGCTGCAGGCCGACACGCTGCGGGCTGCCATCACGCCCCGCTCCAAGATTCTGATCCTCAGCTATCCGAGCAATCCGACCGGCGGCATCATGACCTACGAGGACTGGCTCCCCATCGCCAAGGTAGTGGAGGAGCATGATCTGGTCGTCATATCCGACGAGATCTATGCCGAGCTGACCTATGGAAGCAAGCATGTCAGCTTCGCCGCCATGCCGGGAATGAAGGACCGCACGATTCTGGTCAGCGGCTTCTCCAAGGCGTTCGCCATGACGGGCTGGAGGATCGGCTACGCTTGCGGCCATCCCGAGCTGATCGGCACGATGCTCAAGATCCACCAGTACACGGTCATGTGCGCCTCCAATATGGCGCAGGTCGCCGCGCTGGAGGCGCTGACGAACGGCATGGAAGAGATGTACCGCATGATGGAGTCGTACAACCAGCGCCGCCGCCTCGTCGTCAAAGGGCTGCGCGACATCGGCCTGCACTGCCACGAGCCGCAGGGAGCTTTCTATGCCTTCCCGTCGATCGCATCGACAGGGCTGAGCTCGGAGGAATTCGCGGAACGGCTCGTTCAGGAGCATGGCGTAGCGGCTGTTCCGGGCAGCGTATTCGGACTTGGCGGAGAGGGACATCTGAGATGCTCCTACGCGACTTCCGTATCGCAGCTGAATGAAGCGTTGGATCGAATGGGAGCGTTCGTCCACAAAATCAGGTAGGCATCAGGAAGATGTTTTGCTATAATCAGGACTGATAAAAATTCAATTTTTTTACATCCTGTCGAGCGAACGGCATTCCGGATTGAAAAAGATTGCAATTGCAAGCGGGGAGGGATGTCAGAATGGCGGCAGGCATGGATTGTCTATCAGCGGCAGAAGCGAAGCCAAGATTACGAAATGTTCCCGACTGGTCCCCGCTTTTGAGAAGTCTCTCGGAAGAAATCGACGCGCTTCGCAAAGAGATGGAAACCATCTATGAGGATAGATCGGGCTTTCAGTCCGAGGAGCTTTTGGCGGCAAGCCAGAGGCTGGATTTGAAGATCAACGAGTTTCTCCATTTCCAGCTGAGCTGATCCCATCGATCCACCCGCTCCGGCGCTGCCGGAGCGGGTTTTTTGCATGCATCCGTCTCTTCTTTTGTCGATGAGAGCTTCAAGGGAGACTCGGATTGAAGATTCAAGGCCGCCGTTCGACCTTAAGCTGGAAGCAGCCGGAGAATGAGAGGAAGCTGCCCGGTATGGTATAATGGAACCTAACCTATTGAGTGCAGGAGGCTGGCGATGAAGCTCTATACAAGAACCGGCGATTCCGGTCAGACCTCGTTAATCGGGGGCAGGGCCGACAAGCATGACGCCCGGGTAGAAGCGTACGGGACGATTGACGAGCTTAATGCCTTCACGGGGGCAGCCCGGGCGGAAACGGCTCGCGATCCGCGGCTGGACGACCTGACGGAGCAGCTCGAGGAGATCCAGCACGAGCTGTTCGACTGCGGCTCCGATCTCAGCTATGCCGCCCCCAAGCCGGAGCAGCTCAAGGTGTCGGAGACGATGTCGCTGAAGCTGGAGGGCTGGATCGACGCGCTTAGCTCCGAGACGCCTCCGCTGAGAAGGTTCATCCTGCCGGGCGGGACAGCAGCTGCATCTGCGCTTCATGTATGCCGGACTGTAAGCCGCAGGGCGGAGAGGCGGACGGCGGCGCTGGCTGCGGCAAAGGAAATCAATCCGGGCGTCCTGCAGTACTTGAACAGGCTTTCGGATTACTTCTTCGCGGCTTCGCGGGCGGCGAACTTCCGGACGGGAACGGCCGATGCCGAATATGTGCGGGGAGCGGATGTATTTCGTGGTGACCGCTAGAACTTCGGAACGGTATTCGCAAGGAATCGCCCCCCCATTCGGTTATTATGAGCCGATCCGGATCGAGGCCGGAGAGCAGGAGGACGGCTGGAGGCTGAGCAAGCTGCTTGAGCGGCGGCTCGGCGTCTCCCGCAAGCTGCTCTCCCGGCTCAAGCTGACCGAGCAGGGGCTTATGATCAACGGCGTCCGCGCCTATTCCGGCGACCCGGTGCGATCCGGGGACATCGCGGAAATCCGCATGGAGCAGGAGCGTTCGGAGGATATCCTCCCGCAGGATCTGCCCCTGGAGATCGTGTTCGAGGACAAATGGGTGCTGCTCGTCAGCAAGCCGGCAGGCATGGTCGTGCATCCGACCCACGGCCATTATACGAATACGCTGGCCAACGCGGCCGTGCACCACTGGCAGCAAGCGGGCGAGAACGTAAGGTTCAGGCCGGTGCATCGCCTCGACGAGGATACGTCGGGTCTCGTGCTGCTCGCCAAAAACCCTTATGTGCATCAGCAGCTGTCCGAGCAGCACGGGGACGGGCGCATCCGCAAGCAATATGCGGCCTATACGTACGGAGTGCCGGAGATTCCGGCCGCCCGCATCGACGCGCCGATCGACCGGGATCCGGACTCTCCTCACCATCGGATCGTGACCCCGTCCGGTTATGCTTCCGCTACCCGTTACGAGACGCTGGCCGGCTACGGCGGACGAGCGGCCAAAGTCCGGCTGCGGCTGGAGACGGGAAGGACGCATCAGATCCGGGTCCATATGGGCTGGATCGGCTGTCCGCTGATCGGAGACCTCATGTACGGCCCGGCCGCGGCAGGAGCGGGCATCGGCAGCTGGGAGGAAGCAGCCGGACGGCAGGCGCTGCATGCGGAGATGCTCTCCTTCGAGCATCCCATGACAGGGGAAGAGATGACATTCACGGCGCCGCTGCCGCCTGATCTGGAGCGGCTGGAGCGGCTGCTGCGGCAGGACGGCGGGCAAAGACATGATGAAGGAGAAGGACGGACAAGATGAGCGACAAAAAGGAAATGATCCTGTACGAATACAGCAAATGCGGCACCTGCCGCTCTGCCTTCAAGGACTTGGAGGCTGCCGGCCGCAGCGTGAGGCGGATTCCCGTCTTCGAGACGCCGCCCTCGAAGGAGGAGCTTCGCTCCCTGGTCAAGAAGAGCGGGCTTGAGTTGAAGAAGTTTTTCAACACCTCCGGCGAAGTCTACAAGGAGCTTGGGCTCAAGGACAAGCTTGGGGCCATGAGCGAGGAGGAGCAGCTGGAGCTGCTGTCCTCGAACGGAAGGCTGATCAAGCGGCCGATCGCCACGGACGGAGAGAAGGTCACCGTAGGCTACAAGCCGGAGTCGTACAAGGCTGCCTGGCATGAGTAGCGGCTGGCGCTCGGACAAGCTGGACCGGCTCGGCTCGTCGATCTTCAGCGAAGTGGCCCGGTGGAGGCAGGAAGCCTCCGAAGCCGGGCTGGACGTGATCGACCTCAGCATCGGCAGCCCGGATCTGCCTCCGAGCGCTGCGGTCCGCCAAGCTCTCAGCGAAGCGGCACTGCGGCCGGGGGCGTACCGGTATCCGTCGTCCGAGGGGAGCATCGAATTCCGCCGGACGGCGGCTGAGTGGCTGCGCCATCGGTTCGGGACGGAGGTGGATCCGGAGACGGAGATCGTGACGCTGATGGGTTCCCAGGACGGGCTGGCGCATCTGGCGACGGCGATCTGCAATCCCGGCGACACGGCGATCGTGCCGGATCCCGGCTATCCTATCTACGCCGCTTCGCTTGCGGTGGCGGGAGTGGAGGCTGCCTTCCTGCCGCTGAGAGCAGAGGGAGGGTTCTTGCCTGATCCCGATCTGCTCTCTGACGAGATTTGGGACCAGGCGCGCTTCGTGCTTGTCGGCCTGCCAGGCAACCCGATCGGGACCGCGGCGGGGCTGGACGTGCTGGAGCGGCTCGTGGACAAGGCGCGCAGGCATCGGACGCTGCTCGTCCTCGATCTGGCCTATTCGGAAATGGGATACGGCGATTACCGTCCCTTCAGCGTTCTGACGATTCCAGGCGCGAAGGAAATCGCCGTCGAATTCCACTCGATGTCCAAGAGCTTCCATATGGCAGGCTGCCGCATCGGCTTCATGGCGGGCAACGCCGCTGCCGTGGGAGCTCTCAAGGAGCTCAAGGCGAACATCGACTACGGCGTATTTCCCGCCGTTCAGGAGGCGGCTTCGGCAGCTCTGCGCGAGGCGATGGACGACCCCGGTTATGCCGGATTCCGCGACGTCTACGAGGAGCGCCGCGACCGGTTCGCCGAGGCGCTGTCAAGGGCGGGCTGGAGCGTCCCGAAGCCGGATGCGACGATGTTCCTGTGGGCGGCCGTGCCTCAGCCGGCAGCAGGCGCTGCGGCTTGGAGCAGCCGCCGGTTTGCCCGGCAGCTGCTGCAGGATGCGGGCGTAGCCGTCGTGCCCGGCGACGCGTTCGGCCGCGAGGGAGAGGGTTATGTCCGGATCGCGCTCGTCGAGAGCGCAGACCGTCTGGGAGAGGCGGCGGAGAGAATCGGAGCCTGGCTGAAAAAGCAGGGCTTGGGAGAGGGGAGATAAGGAATGGATTTATTCACATGGAATGAGGAACCGCCCGTTATGCAGGAGGAGGCGGGTTCGCGGCTGCTGCTCGTCGACGGGATGGCGATTTTATTCCGGGCTTACTTTGCCACCGCTTACGGCGGCAGCGTCCGGCGCACGAGCTCCGGCCTGCCGGTCAACGCGGTGCATGGCTTCGTCCGATATTTCATGGATGCCGTGCGCAAGTTCCAGCCCACCCATGTCGCTTGCTGCTGGGATCTTGGGAGCACCACGTTCCGCACGGGTGAGTTCGCGCTGTACAAGGCCAACCGGCCGGATGCGCCGGATGACCTGATTCCGCAGTTCGATCTCGTCAAGGAGGTCGTGGCGAGCTTCGGCGTGCCGAACATCGGCGCTCCCGGCTTCGAGGCGGATGATTGCATCGGCACGCTGGCCAAGCTGCACGGCCGGGAGCACGAGGTGTTCGTGCTGACCGGGGACCACGACATGCTGCAGCTGGTGGACGAGAAGGTGTCGGTCGTCATCATGAAGAAGGGCCACGGCAATTATATGGTCTATACGCCTCAGACGCTGCTGGAGGAGCGCGGGCTGACGCCGGCGCAAATCATCGACGTGAAGGGCCTCATGGGCGATGCAAGCGACAATTATCCCGGGGTGAAGGGCATCGGCGAGAAGACCGCCCACAAGCTCGTTCAGGAGCATGGTTCGGTAGACGGCATTCTGGCGAGCCTGGAGCTGCTGTCCAAGACGGTCCGGGCCAAGATCGAGGCCGACCTGGACATGCTTCATCTATCCCGGCGGCTCGCGACGATCCACTGCGAGGCTCCCGTCGCCCTGGCGATGGACGACTGCTGCTGGTCCGTCAATCGCGCGCTCGTGGAGAAGAAGTTCGAAGAGCTGGAATTCAGAAGCCTGATCAGCCTGATCAGTTGATCGATCGCTAGCGGACGCCTGAGGGCGTCCTTTTTTATTTTTACGCAAAGAAGATAACGGAATCATATTGACATATTATTCCAATCTTTATATTCTTATACGATAGAATCGACCTCATCAGATGAAAGGATGGTCAAATGAAGACGGCAGCCTCACTATTCGCAGAACTCGAAACCCCAAGGCTTGCACTTCGCCGGCTGCGTTCGTCGGATGCAGAGGATATGTACGCTTATTTCTCGCTGGATGAAGTGACGAAGTTTTACAATCTGGAATCGTTCACGGAGCTGAGCCAGGCGGAGGCGCTGATCAGCCGCTTCAATGAGCGGATCGACAGCGGCGCCGCCCTCCGCTGGGCTGTCACCCTCAAAGGCGAAGACCGGCTCATGGGAACATGCGGATACCATAACTGGAGGCGGGATCACTGCCGCGCCGAGATCGGCTATGAGCTGCATCCCCGCTGCTGGCAGCAGGGTTATATGACAGAGGCTGTGTCCGCCATTCTGGAGTTCGGCTTCGGCGCGATGGGCTTGAACCGCGCGGAGGCGTTCATTGATCCGGATAATGCCGGCTCCCGCAGGCTGCTGGAGAAATGCGGCCTCAAGGAAGAAGGCTTGCTCAGGGATTATTTCTTCGAAAAAGGAATGTTCGTCGACGCGGCCGTCTTCTCCATTCTGAAGCGGGAACGCGCTTGAACGGCGCCTGGCGGCATGCATGAGCTGAGCCGGCAAGGAGAAGTCTGAACAGGACAGGAACTAACCGGCAGATCGGACAAGATCGGATAGGAATATGGAGGGAGGTGTCTCTAAGCGGGAGGACAGTCCGGTCCCAATCCGACTTTCTCTTTTATGGACTCGTTCGGCCTGTATTTATCGTCATCGTTTTGTCATCTTAATCGGAAGCCTTCGAATTCGTAGACGGCGGCCGTGTGGAGCTGAGAATGCCTGCGGACGAGTTCGGATTGGCCGTCGTCGGAGACGTCGGAGAGCTGACTTACCAAGGAACGAGGTACAAAGGCTGTGAACGGCATGTCCAGGCTCCCGGCACGGGAACTGATTTGCGGACCCAGGCTGGAAGGGAGCATCCGGTCGACACGCACGCAGCCTGAAGAGAGCCGCCGGAAGTCCGGCGGCTCTCTTTTCTCTGACCTGGGCTGCGCTTGTTCTCTTAACGACTGCCGTCCCACTCCCCGTAGAACTGCTCCAGGTAATCCAGCATGAAGGCATGGCGCTCCGCGGCCAAACGGCGGCCTGCCGCCGTGTTCATGCCGTCCTTCAGCTTCAGCAGCTTCTCATAAAAATGCGCGATCGCCGTTCCGTCGCGGCCGCGGTATTCCTCGGGCGTCAAGGCAGCCCGCGGAGAGAAGCTGGGATCATGGACGGGCCTGCCTACTGCGCCGGAATAGGCGAACACGCGGGCGATGCCGATGGCTCCGATCGCGTCCAGCCTGTCCGCATCCTGGACAACCTGCCCCTCGAGGGTCGCCATGGGCGGCCTTCCGCCCCCCTTGTAGGAAATCGTCGAAATGATTTCCAGCGTGGCGGCGATCGTGCCATCGTCGGCTTGAAGGCGTTCAAGCCATTCTCTGACCTCCCGAAGTCCGGCTTCCTCTCCATCCCGCAGCTTGTCGTCCGCCAGGTCATGCAGCAGCGCTGCCAGCCTGCAGACGAAGCGGTTGGCGTTCTCCTCCTCTCCGATGACATCGGCCGTCCTGGCGACCCGGCTGATATGGAACCAGTCGTGGCCGCTGAAGTCGTGCTTCAGCTGTTCCCGCACATACTCCTCGGTCTTCTCCACCATTTTCTGCTTCTCAAGGCTTCCTTCAAGACCCCAATCCATCCCTGCCTCGACAATCGCCTGCAGCTCCTCGTCGCCTGCATCCGCCAGCTCCAGCAGCCGGGCATAAGGATCGCCGCTGAGACGGAAGCGGCAAGCAAATGCCGGCTCTGTTTTCATGCCCTGCTCCTTCAGCCTCCGGATGGCCGAGCGGGCTTCGGCTCCGGACAGCTCCAGAAGCCTGCCTTCCGCAACCATATGGCGGAAAGCGTTTTGCCGGACAGCCTCGCGAGGCTGCGCGAACAGCTCGACCGCCCAATCCTTCCAGCGGAAGGAAACGGCGACGGACGGCAGCCCTTGAGAGAGATGCCTTTGTGAAGAGTATCCATCCAAATGAGCGAAATTCGCTTCCGTCTCTCGCAGAAACCGTTCCAGGTCGCCTGCTTCGCATATGACATCGAGATCGCTCGAGGGGATGTCCACGTCGATAGGAACCGTGCCGGCAAGCACGGGAGTATATTCCTCCAGAATGGCGAAGAGATCCAGCTCGCGCAGCGCGGCAGCCGCCGAGCGCTGTCTCGGCGTTCCTGACGCCAGCCTGTCCAGACTGTAATCGCTGATGTTCATTGTCGCTCCCCTCTCCTGGCCTGCTTTAGAAGATTGTTCGAATGACGAGACCATCTCATATAGCGGCAACATTCCATTCTATCACGGACACAGCGCTTCGGACAGGCTTGCAAGGCCGGCAGCCGGCATCTTATGCTATAATGCACAGTACAATCCCATTACCGGAGGTTTCACATGTTATCGTTCCAAGAAAAGCTAGACATCCTATCCTCGTTCCCCGAGCTGACGCGCAATGACGTGTCGATGGGACGGGTGAACTTCCATTTTGAAGGAAGCCAGCATGAGAAGAAAACCGTCGGATACCGGCTGCATCCGAACGGAAGCGGATATATCTACGCCGGTCTGCTGAAGGGATACGAAACCGATGACAAAGGGTATGCAAGCATCCGCGACCTGAACGAAGAGCAGCTGCGGGAGCTTGCGGCCGCGTCGATCGAATCCTTGTCCGCGCCGCCGTCCGGACCTGCGCGCGAGCCCGGCCAAAGCAGGGCCGCCCGCAAGCGCCGCATGGCGAGGACGGCCTGGGTAAGCCCTGACGGCGATGAGCTGGAGCTGAGGAGCGAGGACGATCTCTGGTATTTGTATGCCGGCATGAGCCTGGAGATGGCATTCGAGACGTTCGAGGAAGCGGAGGAATATTTGCAGGAAGAGGGCTTCCAGCCGAAGGCGTAAGGCAATCAAAAGTCCAAATTCTTGTCGCCTTCCTCCATGGGCTGTGCGTGCTCAGTCGCCTTATAGTAGGGAAAAGGCTTCTGGAGGCGGAACCAAGATGAATAGGAAAATGTATTCCATTATTGTCAGCCGATGCGATGCAGCCGAGGCCGACGCCATCGCTCCGTTGTTCGACCAGTACCGGATCTTTTACGGCCAGTCTTCCGATGAGGAAGGGGCGCGCCTGTTCCTGCAGGAAAGGCTCGTCCGCGGAGAATCGGTCCTGTTCGCCGCAGCGGCAGAAGGCGCTCCGATCGGGTTCGCTCAGCTGTATCCGGTGTTTTCTTCGGTATCCATGAGGAGAGCATGGATCCTGAACGACTTGTACGTGCGTGCCGAATGGCGCGGGCGAGGGGCGGCCAAGCTGCTGCTGCAGGCGGCCAGAGACTACGCGGCCGCGGGAGAGGCCAAGTCGGTCCAGCTCTCGACCGCTGCAAGCAATGCGGCGGCAAGGTCTCTTTACGAACAGGCAGGGTATGAGCTCGACACGGTTTTTTTGACGTACGAGCTGTCGCTGGACAAGGCTTAGCTTGATTCCAGATGCGAAATGAACACTCCGAGCGGCGGCTGGATTGCGGCAGCGCGGAGTCCAAAAAGGAATTCGGGAAACCCCGGATTCCTTTTTTTGTTCTTTATTGCAGGGCTAACCGCGAAAAGCTGGCTCCACCGGTTGGATCAGATGGGAAATGGACTCGATTCGCCTGCAGCCATCCGCATAAAGGCATGCTGATCCTCCTTTTCATGAGGAGCCGCAATGCTCGGGGAAGAGCCGGATAATTGCCGCAGCCTGCCTTTTTTTTGCGAACAGCTGTCCCATATGGAGTCAAAAGCCCAAGCATTCTGCATATAGTAGCGATAATGAAGCCGGGCAACAAGGAGTGGACAGAGGTTATGGCGAACAGCAGAAAAGGGAAAAGGCCGAAGGCCAGAAAAGTGTTCTTCGTTGAAGATTCCTCGATATCGGAAATCAACTGGCTCAATGAGGGGGAGGAAGGCAAGGGCGGGAAAACGGCGCAGGCCAGCGGGCATAGCGCGCTCATTCAGGAAGAAAAGGATCTGAATACAGAGCCTCTTCACTCGAATGGGCTGGAGAAGTCGGAGACGGATCTGCCGGAGAAGAGCGAGCTGTCGGGGAAGGCAGCCATGCCGGTGATCCCGGAGAAGGCCGAACAATCGGAGAGCGTGCGCAAGCCCGGTGACTCGGAGGAGACGGAACAGCCGGAGGCTCGGGCACAGTCGAAGGAAGCAGCGCCTGCTCCTGCCACCAGCGAGGAAACGGCCGCCCCTGCGGACCAGCGGCTGGCCGAGCGGCGGAGAAGCGGAAGCTCAGCCCCGATCGTTTATGCCTCCGATTTGGCCGACGGTTCCGTGAACGAAGCCAAGCTGGCGCCGGCGTCGGTGTCCCGCAGCAAGCTGCAGCGGGGATCGGTAAGCTCGGAGGCTATCGCGGATGCCGCCGTAGACAACGCCAAGCTCCGGGACGGAGCCGTCACATCGGACAAAATCGCCAATAAAACGGTGCTGCGCGAGCATCTGGCTGATGGAGCCGTCTCCGGAGCGATCATAGCGGACGGAGGCATCTCGGGAGCCAAGCTCCGCTCCGGCAGCATCGGTTCCGACAAGCTGGCGAACCGCTCCATCGTCGGCGACAAGATCGCCGAAGGAAGCCTGGAGGCGCGGCATTTAAAGGCGGGAGCCTTCTCCGGAGAGCTGCTGGCGGAATCATCGATCCAATCGATCCATTTTGCCGTGGAGTCCGTCGATACGCCTGCGCTGGCGAATGAAGCCGTGGACAACGCCAAGCTTGCGGCCGAATCCGTCACGGAATCGAAGCTTCGAGACGGCGCGGTTACTTCATCCAAGCTGGCAGAGGAAGCGGTGAACGCCTCCCATGTCGCCCCTTCTTCCATCGGGGGCAGCCATCTGGCTCCACAGAGCGTGGAGGGTACTCATGTCGCCGATGCATCCCTGGAAGGAAGGCATCTGGCTGCGGGAGCCGTCGGTTCCAGGGAATTGGCGGATCAAGCGGTCGGCTCCGACGCGCTGGAGCCGAATGCGGTCGGTCCCGAGCATATCCAGCCCTTCGCCGTTGCCGGAGACCATATCTCGCCGGGAGCGGTGTCGTCCGTCCATTTGGCGGATGCTGGCGTCGGCTCCGTGAACTTGCAGCCGGACTCGGTCACGACGATCAAGCTTGCCGATCATGCCGTCACGTCGTCCAAACTGGCTGACCAAAGCGTAAGCAAGTCCAAGATCGCGGATCAGGCGGTATCCAGGAAGCATCTGGCATCCGATGCGGTGGACGGCTCCAAGCTGGCTTCCGGAAGCGTGTCGGAACGCCATCTGACCGCTGAATCAATCGCTTCTTTCCATGTGAAAGACGGCTCGATCCTCGGAGAGCATCTGGCTGACGATGCGGTGACGGAAGAGAAGATCGCCGGAAACAGCGTCGGAACCGGGCATCTGAAGGACGACTCCGTGACGGCGAAGCAGCTCGGGAATGCTTCCGTCATCCGGTCCAAGCTGGCCGAGGATTCCGTCGGACCGGAGCATCTGACCGCCGAAAGCGTGCGAAGCCGCCATGTCTCCGACGACAGCATCGGATTCAGCCATCTTGCGCCCGGTTCCGTCCGCGCCCGCCAGATCGGGCCGTCCGCGGTGACGTCGGAGGCGGTTGGCGAAGCCCAGATCGCGGGAAGACATCTGGCGGACCGAAGCATCGACGCCAGGCACATTGCCGAAGGCTCGATCCGGACAGCGTCCCTTGCGGACGGCTCCGTGAGCCAGGAGAAGCTGGCCGACAGCTCGGTGAGTGGCCGGGCGCTGGCCGAAGGAGCCGTGACCGCAAGGCATTTGGCCGATTATATGGTGAACTCGCTCAAGCTGTCTCCGGAGTCGGTAACATCCGATAAGCTGACGGAGTTTTCCGTAACCGAATCCAAACTCGCGCCGGGAAGCGTGACCGAGTCGAAGCTGGCCGACAGCTCCGTTGGAAGCAGCCATTTGAAGACATCCTCCGTCGGAGCCGATCATATCCAGGATGCATCCGTCGGCAGCTCGCAGCTTCGTGCCGGGGCGGTAACATCCATTCATCTCGCAGGCGGCCTTATCGATTCGGATGCCCTGGCCGACCAGGCCGTGAAGGAAAGGCATTTGGAAGCGAACAGCATCAACGCCGCAGCGATCGCCCCGGAAGCGGTGCAGAGCGTCCACATCGCTCAGGAAAGCATCCTTGGGCTGCACTTGACGCCGCAGCTCATCCGTTCTATCCATCTGGCGCCGGAATCCATCCGTCAGGAGCATCTGGCTGCAGGAACGGTAGGGCAGGAGCAGCTTCAGGCAGGAGCTGTCAGCTCCAGGGAACTCAGGGAGCTGGCGGTCGAGTCGGCCCATATCTCCCCTGGCGCTGTCGCCTCCGAGCATTTGGAGCTGAGCAGCGTCAGACAGGAGCATCTTGCCCGACATTCGGTAGGAGAGGAGCAGATCGCTCCGGCAAGCATCGATGCTTCTCATGTGAAGGAGGGCGCAATTCAGTCCGAACATATCGAAGGCGGCGCCGTGAGCGGCTTCCATGTCGGGCTGGAGACGCTGGCGGGCAAACATTTCAAGCCGGCTTCGCTGCTCGGCTACCATATTTCGGCGGGAGCGATCGGAGCGGAGCAGCTGCATGAAGGCAGCGTGGAAGCCCGGCATGTTCGAGCCCGTTCCATCGGCTCCGCGCATTTGGCGGCAAGCAGCGTCGGCGGCGAGCATATCGCGCCTTCGAGCATCGGCAGCGGCCATCTGGCCATCGGCAGCGTGGGAAGCGGGCATATCGCGCCTTCGAGCATCGGCAGCGGCCAGCTGGCCGAAGACAGCGTGGGAAGCGAGCATATCGCGCCTTCAAGCGTAGGCAGCGGGCAGTTGGCAGCAGGCAGCGTGAATGGCGGGCATATCGCGGCTTCGGCCGTCGGGAGCAGGCATTTGGTCGCGGGCAGCGTGGAGAGCAGGCATATCGCCCGAGCCAGCGTAGACGGCGAGCATGTGGTCCAGGAGAGCATTACGGGGAACCTGATTGCGCGGCAAAGCATCACCGGCCTCAACTTGGCGCCGGGCAGCGTGGATTCGCTGCAGCTGGCGGAAGACAGCGTGACCGGCTTGCATTTGGCTTCCGGGAGCGTAAGCAGCGAGCATATCGCGCTGTCAAGCGTCGGAAGCGGGCAGCTCGCTGCCGGCAGCGTGGCAGGAGAGCATATCGCGCCGTCAAGCATTGGAAGCGAGCATATCGCGCCACTCAGCATTACAGGCAGCCAGCTTGCACATCATAGCGTCGCCGGCCGCCATTTGCTGCCGGGCAGCGTGAGCTCGGTTCAGCTGGCGCAGGAAAGCGTGAAGAGCCCGCACTTGGCAGCCAGCAGTGTCGGCAGCGAGCAGCTGGCCGCAGAGAGCGTGAAAGGCGAGCATATTGCAGCGGCGAGCGTGGGGAGCGGGCAGCTGGCCACTGGAAGCGTGACGTCGGAGCATATCGCGGCGGCGAGCGTGGGGAGCGGGCAGCTGGCCACTGGAAGCGTGACGTCGGAACATATCGCGCCGTCGAGCGTGGGGAGCGGGCAGCTGGCCACTGGAAGCGTGACGTCGGAGCATATCGCGGCGGCGAGCGTGGGGAGCGGGCAGCTGGCCACTGGAAGCGTGACGTCGGAGCATATCGCGCCGTCGAGCGTGGGGAGCGGGCAGCTGGCAGCAGGCAGCGTGACGTCGGAGCATATCGCGGCGGCGAGCGTGGGGAGCGGGCAGCTGGCCACTGGAAGCGTGACGTCGGAGCATATCGCGCCGTCGAGCGTGGGGAGTGGGCAGCTGGCCACTGGAAGCGTGACGTCGGAGCATATCGCGCCGGCGAGCGTGGGAAGCGGCCAACTGGCCACTGGAAGCGTGACGTCGGAGCATATCGCGCCGTCGAGCGTGGGAAGCGGGCAGCTGGCCACTGGAAGCGTGACGTCGGAGCATATCGCGGCGTCGAGCGTGGGAAGCGGGCAACTGGCCACTGGAAGCGTGACGTCCGAGCATATCGCGCCTGCGAGCGTGGGGAGCGGGCAGCTGGCCACTGGAAGCGTGACGTCGGAGCATATCGCGCCGACCAGTGTGGGAAGTCAGCAGCTGGCCGCAGGCAGCGTGACGTCGGAGCATATCGCGGCGTCGAGCGTGGGAAGCGGGCAGCTGGCAGCAGGCAGCGTGACGTCGGAGCATATCGCGCCGACCAGTGTGGGAAGTCAGCAGCTTGCCGCAGGCAGCGTGAAAGGCGAGCATATTGCGGCGTCGAGCATAACGGGCAGCATGCTCTTGGAACAAAGCGTTACCGGCCGCCACTTGGCTCCGAGCAGCGTGAACTCGGTCCAGCTTGCGGAAGAGAGCGTGACCAGCGCGCATTTGGCTGCCGGCAGCGTGAGTGGAGATCATATTTTGCCGTCGAGCGTAGGAAGCGAGCATTTGGCGTCAGGAAGTGTGGGCGGCGAGCACTTGGCGGCAGGAAGTGTGTCCAGCAAGCATTTTGCCTTTTCGAGCATAAATGGAAATCTAGTCCAGGAGCAAAGCATAACCGGCCGTCAATTGGCGCCTGGCAGCGTGAATTCCGTCCAATTGGCTGAGGAGAGCGTGACCAGCTTGCATTTGGCCGCCTGCAGCGTAAGCGGCGAGCATATCGCGCCGTCGAGCGTAGGCGGCGAGCAATTGGCCGCAAGCAGCGTGACGTCAGAGCATATCGCGCCGTCGAGCATAGGCGGCGAGCAATTGGCCGCAAGCAGCGTGACGTCAGAGCATATCGCGCCGTCGAGCATAGGAAGCGGGCAGCTGGCCGAAGGCAGCGTGACGATAGCGCATCTTGCCGCAGAAGTGCTCCGTCAGCTGACGCATCCGGCTGTACCGATTCCGGAGCCGACTCAATCACGTAAAAGCAGCAATCTCAACCAGCAGTTCGGGCTGACGGTATTCGCTTTCGACGACCGGGACGATCAGCTTGAACTTGAAGTGGCCTTCAGCGAGCCGTTCGAGGATGCCTCCTATGCCCTTACCGCGAATGCGGACCATCCGTATTGCTATGCGGCAATCAAGGCCAAGGAGAGGGAACGTGCCGTCCTTACGATCGTCCGTACCCGCATAGGTCCGGTGCCGGCCGGCAGCATCAACTGGATCGCGATCGGAAAAGGCCGAGAAAGCAACGAGTAACCTGCAAATGAAGAGGCTGCCGCCAGGCGGCCTTTTCTTTTGCCCTGAAATAGGCAAGATTTTGATTACAGCCCGAATTGTTTATAATCAAGGAGAACGTTTATTGTCGATCGGAGGAACAGGCATGAAAACGAAGTATGCCGCCGGCACGTCCCTCGCCGTCATGGCGGGCGGCTTTATATTGACGACGATCTTCACCAGCGAGCAGCACAACGCGCTGTCGCTGCTTCAAGGCGGCTTTGAAGCGGGGCTTGTCGGGGGAATCGCGGACTGGTTCGCAGTGACGGCGCTGTTCCGACATCCTCTCGGGCTGCGGATTCCGCATACGAACCTCATCATCCGCAACAAGGACAAAATGGTCAACGCTCTCGTGTCGGCGCTGGAAAACGAGCTGCTCAACAAGGAAAGCATCAGCGCGCGGCTTCGCCGGCTCAATCTCATCGGGGGAGCGGGCCGGTTCATCGTGAAGCAGCTGGCCAAGCGGTCCAACCGGGAAGCGGTGATCGGCGCCGCGATGGCGGTTGTGGAGCGGCTGCCGCTTGAACGGCTGTCAGCGTCTGTGCGCAGCGGGCTCGCCGGTTATGCGAGAGGCGTGGACCTTCGCCCGGCGGTGGAAGGAGCGGCATCGGCGATCATCCGCGACGGTCTTGACGAGAAGGCGCTGGACTATGCGCTCGATCAGGCCGTCGACTGGGTAGCCAAGCCGTCTACCGGCAAAATGCTGGGGGAGATCGCTCAGAAGAAGCTGCAGGAGCTGCAGGTGGGCGGTTTCATGGGCTTTGCCGTCCAAGCGTTCGCCGGCTTCATGAACGAGGAGAAAATGGGTGCGATGCTTCAGCACATGCTGCTGTCCGGCATCAAGGATCTCGGCACCCCGGGAAGCAGGCAGCGCGACAACCTGCTGCTGGAATTCCGCTCGCGAGTGATCGGAATTGCCGAGGATGAAGAGAAGCTCGCCGCAGTCAAGGGCTGGCTCGAGGGCAAGGTCGATTCGGAAGAAGCGGAGGCGTTTTTTGTCGCCCGCCTGTCAGAGCTGAAGGCTTTCGTGCTGCAATGGCTGCAAAGGGACAAGGAAGAAGGCGGACGAAGCCTCGTCCGCATCGCCCATGCAGCCAACGAGCGGCTGAAACGCGAGGAGGAGCTGGTCCGCAACTGGGAGGAGCGCTTGTCGGCCGTCCTGGTGAGCACGATCGAGGCCAACCATTACCGGCTCGGATTGCTTGTCCGCGAAAACCTGAACAGCTTGGACAACAAGGCTCTGGTCGAGCTTCTGGAATCCAAGGTGGGAAGCGACTTGCAGTGGATTCGGGTAAACGGGGCGGTCTGCGGTTTCCTGGTGGGCATTCTGCTGACTTTGCTCGGCTGGGCAGTCTAGGCGCGCGAACAAGCGGAAGCTTGCGGGCACTGCTGTTGCATGGAGTACGCTTGATCTGATCAAGGAAAGCAAGAAGTCACGAAAAAAAGAAGCCGCCTTCCTTGAACAGGGGGCGGCTTCTTGCGCGCTCTATCACCGAAGCCGCGCTGCGATTCGGAAGATGCTTCCAAGCTTCCACAGTCTTCCGGCAGCCGCCTGCAAGGCTTCGCCTAGCGGAGAAAGATCGAGCGGATATGGAACATGCAGACAGGCGAGGATCACCGACCTTCATCAATAAGTTCGGCTATCGGCTACTTGTCCTCTTGGACAGCCCGGCTGTCGGCTCCGCTGCGGTCGTCGCCGGGATATTCACGTTCCTTGCTGCCGTGCAAGGCGTGATTCTCATAGCCGAAACGGTTCGGCTGCCTCTGCTCCGGCCGCCAAGGGGTGCTTTTAACCGGCTCCTCTTCATGGAGGACAGCTCCGTAAGGGCCTTCCGGAAATTCCTCGAACGTAAGATCGTTGCGCTGCGACTCGACCGTGGACAGATCGGTGTATTTCTCCTGACGCGATTCTTCTGTCGCGAAGTCGGTGTCGCCGCGCCGAATGTCGTTGTCCATCCTTCGTACAGCCCCTCTCTGCTGCCGGGGGGTCATGCTCCCCTGCGTGAAGGCAGCTGTACTAGCTTTTCCCAATCAGTCGGTGAAATTCACTTCGCCGACGACAAGCGACAGGAAGCCGCCAAGTTCGGACGCTTCTTCCTCGTCCAGCTTGAACGTATGCTCCAGGTAGCCTTCCTCCTCCAGGTCGTCCTGGCCGATGATGGCTGTCTTGCCGCTCTGCAGATCGGTGACGAGCTTTTTGCCGTAGAAGCGGTTGGTCGTCGTGACGGCCAGATCGAAGCGCTTGAGGCCCGGCGTGATGAAGGTGACGAAACGAGTCGAGGTCTGCTCGGTCGAATCGGACATGAAATCATAATCTTTCAGCTGCAAGTGGATCCGTACCTCCTTCTCATCCGATGTAAGACGGGTCCGATCCAGTATAGCATGGATGTTATGCGGCCGCCGCTTCAAGGAGGATAAATAAGGCATTGCATATGTGCCGAGCCGTATGATAGGATGAATTTACCAGAACAAGAACCGAACGACCGGGAGGAAGCACCTCTCTTGCCTGCATTTGCAGGCGGGAGAGGTGCTTTTTGCGTTTCCAGCCTGATAATCGTCTTGATCTGGACCACAATCGGAGGTGCGCGAAAAATGCAGATCGTCTTTTTGAATTCATTCGAGAAACCGCTTGGTGACGGGAGAATCGACAACGCCCAGCTGTCCATCTGCGAGCAGCAGGGAACATGGTCCGTCGTATGGAACGGAGCCCGGCACGGCAGTGCGGAGCCCTCTTCCATATGGTATGAGGGAAGCTCCTGGGAGGAGATGATCACCGCTTTCCGGCATGGGGTCGCGGTACGGATGGGCGAAGGATTCACGCCGCTCATCGACGGCATGCTGGACGAGCGGCCGGCCGGCAAGGGAGGGATCATTTCCATGCAGCAATGCTACGGAGAGCTTCATGCGGATCACGAGCTGTTCGAAGCGCTTCGAGACTGGAGGCGGATCAAGGCTTCCTCCGAGAAGAAATCGGCCTATCTGGTGGCGACGAACCGCACCTTGCTCATGATCAGCTCCTATGTCCCGCATACCCTCGAAGAGCTTGCCCAGATTCCGGGGTGGGGACCGGGCAAAAGCCGCGAGTATGGAAAGGAGGTGCTGGAGCTTACGGGAGCGCGCACTCAAGCAAGGGCGTTCCCTCTAAGCTGGGTGAGCGAGGCTCTTGAGCCCAAAGCCTATATCCAGTGGCTCTACAAGCAGAAGGAGACCAAATTCAAGAACAAGATGGACAGGCAGCAGTGCAGCCGCCTCATTCTGGAAGGGATCAATCAGGAACGGACATTGGAGCAGCTGCTGGCGGATACCGGCCTGCAGAGAAGGGAGCTCATGGAAAGGATCGAGCAGCTGGAGCAGGAAGGCTATGATTTGGAGCCCTTGATCGCCAAGGAGCTGGAAGGAATATCGCAGGAGGAGCAGCAGCGCATTTGGGAGGCGTTGAAGGAGGAAGGGGACAAGTATCTGAAGCCGATCCTTCAAAGGGTTTACGGCACGGAGCCTGCACCCTCTGCCAAGGTCGACCTGATCTATGACCGGCTTCGCCTGGTACGGATGCGGTTTCGCCGCAGCGCCGCCGGCGGAAGCAGCAGCCTCGAAGCGATGTAGCACGAGCACATGAAACCTGAAACCGGGCGGATTCTTGCAAGGCAAGAAAAGGAGGCCAGTAGCCGACAAGGGCCGATTCATCGAGGGCCAGGCGGGTCCCGGAACCATTCCTCCATGCGGCGCACGAGCGCGGCGCGCAACTCCGCCTCGTGCCGGCCGAAATCCTCCGCGGCGGCGGCCGATTGTTTGGCCGCAAGGGACAGTGTCGCCTCGTTGCGGATGACGGAAGCTTTCAGCCAGCGGACGATGATTGCAAGCAGGCTTGCGGCTGGATCCACAAGGTCATGATAAGCTTCCCATGCATGTTCCGGCTCTACGACGGAATGCAGAGTCGATGAACCGACTGAATGCAAGGAGTCCAGCCCGTCTCTCCGGACTCGAGAATAGGCTTCCGGGGCGATGAAGCGCGAGGCGATCATGCTTTTGAGACCCCGGGGATCCTGCACATGCCTCAAGACAGCCAGCATGCCGCGCATGCTCTTGTTCCAGTCTTCCTTTTTGACGTAAGGAGCAAGATCCGCATGATGGACGGCGATCATGCATTCATAATTTTCGATCACGGTTTCCGGCAGAGGATCGGCGGCGGCCTGAAGCATCCATGCGTCGGGCCTGGTATCGGCCTCTAGGCGTGCATGCATAGCCAGTGCCTGGTCAAGGTTCATGCTGCGGCTGATGGCAATATCCCCGTCAGGAGAGACGCTGCCGTCCAGCTCCATGCCGGCATCAAGCAGCAGATGGATGATGAAACCGAGCGTGTAGACGACAGCTTCGTCAGACTCCGAATCATCGAGATGACGTCCGGAGACTCCGTCGAGCAGATCCAGCAGCACGGGCAGGGGATCCTGCCGGTGAAGCCGGTCGGCCAGCACGTTCATGAGAGATCGTTTCGGCCATGGCACCAGCCGATGGCAATAAAGAAAATCCGGGCCCAGGCACCCAAGGAGGAAGCATCTTTCCAGCTCCGGCGAAGACAGCAGGCGCCGCTCCCCTGAGTGCTCGAGCACCAGCCGGCCGAATCGGATATGGGTCCATATACCAGGCATGAGCGATCCTCCCCCTCTCCAAAATTAGAACCATGCTCACCTTGACCTTATAGGTCTTTAGTAGCGTTAATGGTTATATTGGTATACTTGCACTAGTTATTTTAGTATAATTGCTACCAATATAAGGTTGACGTGAAACTTGGTCTAAAAGGAGCATAAGTGCCGATGAGAGCTGAATTTATCAATCCGTTCCTGGAGTCCGCAGTCATGGTATTGGAACAGGTCGTCCAGATCAAACCCATGCCTGGGCCCATTGGCCTGAAGGTGCTGAGCGGCGCCAACGATTTTATATGGATTAGAATTCAATTGATCGGTCAAGTGAGCGGAGATATCATGTTCGGCATGAGCGAGGTGGATGCCTTGAATATCGTTTCGGCGATGATGGGCGGATTCCAGGTCGACGCGCTGGACGAGATCGGCCGCAGCGCCATATCGGAACTGAGCAATATGATCAGCGGCAATGCCAGCACGAGGCTGTCCAGCCAGGGAGTGCATGTAGATATTACGCCTCCGGCGCTGCTGCAGGGAGCGGAGCTTGATTTCCTGGAAACGCGCCAGGCGCTGTCCGTGCCTCTGATGCTGGAAGGAATCGGCCAAATGGACATCCAGGTATTACTTGCATCGTAACATAAGCCTGCCGGTTATGGCGTCTTTTTTTGGATGCCGGCACGGACAGAGAAATTAAGGCCGGTAGTGCAGCAACAGCATTTTTCCATGACGAAATGAAGCTAAGCTCCCCAGGGAGCTTTTTTTTGTGGCTTCGGCGGTGAGGGATGAGGCTGGCTTTCCCGAGCGGCCTGATGCCTTCTTCGAGATGGGGAGCATGCCGGCCAGCTTTGCTATCATATCGCTTATAAAGTACACTTGTAGCAGGTGATAACAATGATTCGCGACAAAGTAATCGTGGTTACAGGAGCGACCAGCGGCATCGGGGAGCTGATCGCCCGCAGGCTTGCCGACAAAGGCGCCATTCCGGTGCTTTGCGGTCGCAACGAACAAAGGCTTGCTGTGGCGGCTGCATCCATTGCGGGCCGATGCGGGAGCAGGCGGCTTGATGTGACGGACAACGAGGCGGTCCAGGCCGCGATGGACAGCGTGCTCAGAGAGTTCGGACGAATCGACGTGCTGATCAACAATGCCGGCTTCGGTCTTTTCAAGACTTTTGCCGACAGTTCCGTTCAGGAATTTGAATCCATGATGGATACGAATTATATGGGCATCGTGAGATGCACCAAGGCCGTTCTGCCCTCCATGCTGGACAATCGAAGCGGACATATCATCAATATCGCTTCGCTGGCCGGCAAGCTCGCTACGCCGAAATCAAGCGGTTATTCGGCCAGCAAGCACGCGGTCGTCGGCTTGACGGATGCTTTGCGGCAGGAGGTAAGAGGTCAAGGCATTGCCGTATCCGCCGTCAATCCGGGTCCCATCGATACGCCTTTCTTCGATCAGGCCGATCCTGACGGTTCCTACGTCAAGAACGTAGGCTGGCTCATGCTGAAGCCGGAGAAGGTTGCGGATCGCATCGTGCATCTGGTCGAAAAGCCTCGTGCAGAGCTTGATCTGCCTTGGATTGCTGCCGCCGGAGCGAGGCTGTACCGGTTGTTCCCAAGACTGGCTGACCGTATCGCCGGACCGATGCTGAACAAGAAATAAAGAATCCGCCTTCGCCCGAGCGAGGGGAGGCGGAGCGAACAAGGAGAACTAGACAAGATGTCATTAGATACTTGGAAGCAGCTTGGAATTGAAGAAGCCGCAGCAGGCAAGCTGGCGGAGAACGGCATCGGGGAGCCTACCCCTATACAGGCGCAGGCCATCCCTCTCCTGCTGGAAGGCAGGGATGTGTCAGCTGGATCGCAGACGGGAACGGGCAAAACTCTCGCCTACATGCTGCCGCTGCTGCAGCGGATCGATTCGACGAGCAAGTCGGTGCAGGCCGTCATCCTTTCCCCTACCCAGGAGCTTGCGATGCAGATCGTGCGTGTGGCGGAGCTGTACGGCGAGGCCTATGGAGTCCGTGTGCAGCAGCTGATCGGGGGAGCCGCGGTCAAAAGGCAGATCGAGAAGCTGAAGCTGAATCCGCAGCTTGTCATCGGAACGCCTGGGCGCATCCACGAGCTGCTGAAGCTGAGAAAGCTCAAGATGTCCGAAACCCGGACGATCATCGTCGACGAGGCGGACCAGGTTTTCGGGCTCGGTTCGACGAGCGAGGTGGAGACCATTTTGTGGGCGGCGCCCAAAGACAAGCAAGTCGCTTTCTTCTCCGCCACCTATCCGCAGGTTCTGAAGACGCTGGAGAAACGTTGGATGAAAAATCCGGAGCGCGTCGACATCGAGCCTGCCCAGCGCGTATCCGGCACGATCGAGCATGCGTTCATCGGCTGCGAATGGCGCGACCGCCTGGATACGGCACGCAAGCTCATCCGCCTGCTCAACCCCGCCTCGGCGCTGTTGTTCATCAACGATACGGACCAGATCGCCAACTATGAGGCCAAGCTGTCCTATGAAGGCTTCAATGTCGAGACGCTGTACGGGGATGCCAACAAGCAGCGCCGTGCCGCTACGCTGGCGAGATTCCGCGAAGGGCGCTGCCAGCTGCTGCTTGCCACGGATGTGGCGGCGAGGGGGCTTGATATTCCCGGACTTCCGCTCGTCATCAACCTCGAGCCTCCGGCAGACGCGGACCAGTATGTCCATCGCTCCGGCCGTACGGGCCGGATGGGCCGGGAAGGCCAGGTGTTCACCATCGCAGCGCCGGGCGAGCGTTATCTGATCGACAAGTACAAGCGCAAGCTGGATGTCGACATTCCGGAGCTGGCCATGTACAAAGGCAAGCTGGTCGATCCGGCGGATGTCCACCGCAAGCCGTCCCCTGCGAGAGGAGCTGCGGCTCCATCGCAGAAGGCCCGCACGACGCCGTCGCGGACGCCGCTGCTGGATCAGCTGTCGGGATCCGGTTCCGGCCAGAAGCCGCGTACTCCGCTTGAGTCCCGTCCCGCTCAGGAGCGGCATTCCCCGCTGGAGTCCCGTCCCGTACAAGAGCCGAGATCACAACGAGGCCTCGCGGCAGGGCAAAAACCAGCCGCCAAGGCTGATGTCTCCGGATTCCGGACATCAGCAGCGGGCAGCCGAAGCAAGGCGGCGGATTCTGCCGGCGGACGGCCGGAAGAAGCGGACCGCAGGCTCGAAGCGCAGCCTGCGGCGGGAATCGCCAAGCCGAAGGCTGCGGCAACGGCATCTTCCGGGCAAGGAGCCAAGGCGCGGAAAGCCAAGGCAGACAAGAACAAAGGGGCCCCGAAATGGCTGAAAGCCAAGCGGGATCAGCCCGATCAATAACCGCTCCGGCGCAGCAAGCCGGAATTTCTTGCCTTCAGGCAGACAGGCTTCCGCAGTGAATGAAGCGGAAGCCTGTTCCTGTACATTCTGCAGGCACGGGAGGGAACGATAGTGGCAGAAGCATTCGCAGAGGAAGATGTGCTGCAGGTCAGTCATCTTGTAGGAGGATACAGTCCGCGCAGGCCGGTATTGCATGATCTGGATTTTACGGTCAGGCGCGGGGAGATGATGGGGCTGATCGGCCTCAACGGAGCCGGCAAAAGCACGGCAGTCAAGCATATTCTGGGCTTGATGACGCCGCAGCGGGGAGAGGTCCGGATCCGCGGCGTCAAGCTGGAGGAGCAGCCGGAACGCTATCGGGGAGCATTCGCCTATGTACCGGAATCGCCGGTGCTGTTCGAAGAGCTCACTGTCGAAGAGCATCTGAGGATGACGGCGATGGCTTACGGCTTGCCGGAGGAGGATTTCCGGGAAAGATCGGAGAAGCTGATCGCGGAATTCCGAATGGGTCCCAAGCGCGGCTCGCGTGCGGCGCATCTGTCGAAAGGGATGAAGCAGAAGGTCATGCTCATGAACGCTCTGCTGGCCCGGCCGGATCTGTACATCATCGACGAGCCGTTTCTCGGCCTCGATCCGCTCGGGATCCGCTCGCTGCTGGACCGGCTTGTGGAAGAGAGGGAACGCGGGGCGGCCATCCTCATGAGCACGCATATCCTCTCGACGGTCGAGGCTTACTGCGACCGCTTCATGATTCTGCACCAAGGGCGGGTCAAGGAGCTCGGGACGCTGGCTCAGGTCAGAAGCTCGCGCGGAGCCGAAGGGCAATCGCTGGAGAGCATCTTCTACGGCATCGTGGAGGAGAGTGACGCCGATGGGCGAGACGCTTGAAGCGATCTGGAAAAAGAGGGCTTCGGCCTTTTACCGCGACTCCATGCCCTATGTCGGCTATATGCTCCGGAGCGGCGTTCCGCTTGTCCTTTTTCTTGTCATCATCGTAAGCGCCGTTTACTATACGGAATTCATTAAGCAGGTGCCGGCCGACTTTCCCGTCATCTCCGCAGGCGCTGTCCTGCTGACGCCGGTTGTTTCCTGGAGCCCTTTGCGGACTTGGCTGCAGCCTGCCGACCTCGTCTTTCTCATGCCGAGGGAAGCGCATATGGGCGCTTACATCCGGAGATCCTTCCGCCATAATCTTCCGGGAGGGCTTGCGCTTGCCGGCATTGTCCTGCTGCTGTTCTGGCCGATACTCGCTGGCGCGGCCGAATCGGCTGACGCCTGGAAGCCCGATCTCTGGATCACGCTTGCTGCCGTTCTGATCATGAAGGCAGCCAACAGCCTGGCTGCTTGGCGGGAAAGGCAGGCGGCTTGGCCGTCGGCCCGCTGGACGCTGCGGCTGCTGCGCTGGTTCCTGACCGCTTGGGCGGCCGCGGCCTGGCTGGCCTTCCTTCCTTGGAAGGCCGCTGCCTTCACCGCTCTTTCCGGAGCTCTCTGGTGGGCGGCTTCACGGCCGGCAGCCCGCCAGAGCCTCCCATGGGAAACGTTGATCCGCGAGGAAGGCCGGACGCAGATCCGCTATTACCGGTTTTTCGGCTGGTTCACGGATGTGCCCGGGCTCGGCTCGGCAGTCAGCTCCCGTCCTTATCTGAGCTGGCTGTCCAAGCTCGTGCCGCTGCGCAGACAGAGCACCTATACGTACTTGTACAGTCTCAGCATGGCCCGCACGGAGCTTGGGGGCATGCTGCTGCGCCTGACGCTGCTCGGCATGCTGTCCTGCTACTGGCTTGGCGAAGCCGCCTGGCTCGGAGGCTGGGGAACGGCCGCCGCGCAGCTGCTGTTCCTGCTGATCGCCGGCCTCCAGACTTCTTCTCTCGGTTCCTGGCATCAATACACGGTATGGCGACATGTGTATCCTCTGCCGGAGAAGGAGCGGCTGCACTCGCTTATCCAAGTGGACAGGCTCGCGCTGCTGATCATCCTGCTGCTGCTCTGGCTCGCCGGCAGCCTGCCTCTGCTGCTGCAGGGCAAGCCGCTGGCCGCTGCAGCGGCCGCCGCTGCCGGAGCGGGATACATCCTGCTCCTGCGTCCCCGCCGGCTGACGAAGCGGGTGCTCGCGGACGAAGACGAGGATTGAGCTCCAGCCGCATTCCGTTGTTCGGAATGCGGCTTTTTCGTTTCGCGGACCGTTTGCCGTCAATTGCTCCCCAGACAAAAAAACAGGCAGGCCGGACCATCCTGCGATGGCCCGGCCTGCCTGTTCCTTATCGGGATCCGTTCGTCTTCAAGTCTCGTACCGCCTGATGCACCAGGTTGAACAGCTCCTCGAGGTTGGACTCCTCGGTGCAGCTGAACGCGACCCGGAGATCACTTTCGCCGAGAGCGATCGTGCCGACTCCGTATTCGTTCAGCAGCCGCTGGCGCACATCCTCCGCGCTGACGCCGATGAGGCGCAGGCACATGAAGTAACCGGAGTTGAACGGGTAGTACGTCCAATCGCCGTCGTAGCGGCTGCTGTCCAGCAGCTGCTTGACCCGGTTGGCGCGTCCCTTCATGATGGCGTATTTCTCGGCTCTCTGGGCTTCGAAATCAGGCGAGCGCAAAGCGCGGAGCACGAAGGTCTGGGATGGATGCGGACCGCTGGAGATCGTCGCGCGGATGATGCCCATCGTCTTCTGCTCCAGAGCGGCCAGAACCTCGGGTGAATCCGAGGCGTAGGTGATGAAGCCGACCCGGAACCCCCATACATATTCTTCTTTGGTGGCGCCGTCCACCTTGATGGGGAGGATGCGCTCATGGATTCCGGCGAGGCTGCCGAACAGCGATTCATGGACGGAATCCTCGAAGAACAGGCCGAAGTAGGCGTCGTCCGTGACGGCAACGACGAGAATGCCTTCATCGGCGGCCGCCTTGAGGGCGGCGACGATTTCCCGGCATTCATCCGGGCCGGGGGTGTAGCCGGTCGGATTGTTCGGGAAGTTCAGGATGACGATAGCTTTGCCTTTGTCCCGCTGGGCGAGCAGCGCCTCGCGCAGGCCGTCGGCATTGAAGCGGCCTTCGGCGGTGTAGAGAGGGTATTCCACGATTTCGGCCCCGCGGCGGATGCCGAAGGTGAGCTCGTAGTTCTCCCAGTTTTTATCCGGTATGATGACCGCGTCCCCGGCATCGGCGAACAGATCGGCTACGATGCTCAGGCCATGCGTGAGAGCGTTGGTCGCGACGGGATTGCCGAACGACTTGGCGGCAAGGGACGGATTGTCCTTGATCATCTTCTCGCGCCATGCGGCCCGCAGCTCCGGCTTGCCGGCAGGAGGAGCGTATTCGTACAGATCCTTCGGCTCATAGGCCGACAGCGTTTCCTGGATAGCCTTCAAGTGCATCGGGGCTCCGCCTTCAGTGGCGATTCCGATCGTAGCGTTGAACTTCGTGGCTTTGGCCTTGGCCTCGGCGGACTGGCTGAGAATGCCTTCCTTCGGAAAATAAAGCTTGCGTCCCAGGCCTGACAACATGGCGTACACATGGGCATTGCCTTTTTCCAGCGCGGTATTCAACTGCTGGGCAAGTGGGTTCATGATTCCGATTCCGTCCTTCCGGGGGTCGATGTGTCCGGGCCGCTTGAGGGTCCCGGCGGGCTGATGCATCAACTGCTCGCTGCCTGCATGACCGTCCCCGTTGCCGTCCTGAAGGGCCGCGAGTGGAATGCCGGTCATGCGCATGCTTTCTTCGGGTGCTATTATATCATTATTTGCGCATCGGAGGGAGGGTTCGGACATTTTTTATGAAGCTTGCGCGTCCCCTCGATGCTGGGGTATGATGGCGAAAAACAAGGCTGATTAGGTTGATCTTCGCCATGGCGGCTGTCTTTCCTTCAATCTAATCTCGCCCAAGAGGAGCATCGGAGGCCGAATGCTGCAAGTACCGCCCTCATCGTTCAAGCTGTTGCCGTCATTCGCCAAGATCGTCTGCGAGCCGGGCTGGAAGTGGCCGCGCCGGGAGAAGCCGATGGCTAATTTCGACCTTTTTTATGTCTGGAGCGGAGAAGGGGAGCTTACGCTTAACGGAGAGCCTTATCCCGTCGGACCGGGAAGCTGCTTTCTGTTCCGCCCCGGAGACTATACGAGCGCCGTCCACAATCCGCAGCGTCCGCTTGTGCTGTCTTATATCCATTTTGCCATAGAAGGAGAACCGCTCGATATACCGGAACGCTACCGCGTGCTGGAGGAGACGGTGGAATTCGAGAATATGCTCTCCCGCTATGTCCGCCTCTTCCTGGTGAGGACCTTTGCCGCCGAGGAGGAAGCGCAGCTCATCCTGAAGCAGATGATGATCCACCTGCTTCGTGCGGACAGGCAGCCGGTCCTGGAGCGCAAGGCGAGCAACCAGCTGACGGAAGCGATCCAGGAAATCGCCAACTTCATCCGCCAGAATCCGGGCATCTCCCATCGGGTGGAGGATCTGGCCGGCCGAGCCGGCTTGTCTCCGCGGTATTTTTCGATCAAGTTCAAGGAGATCATCGGAACCCCGGTCCAGACGTACATGATCCGGACGCGCATCGAGCGGGCCCAGCATCTGCTCATGCACGGAGGGCTCAATGTGACGGAGGTCGCAGACGCGCTCGGTTACCGGGACATCTTTTTCTTCAGCAGGCAGTTCAAGCAGTATACGGGCAGGAGCCCGTCCGAGATCCGGTAGCCGCCGGATCTTTTTTTATTGGGCTGCAGCGGCTCGGGAAGAAGGCAGCGCAGGGGAATCGGAGGAGAAGGTCATAAAATACGGACCCTTTGGGAATATTTAGTTGAGGTGGATAAGCGCATAGCGGAGCGTGCTCCGGCGCGGACAGACTAAGCTAAGCGACCCAGGGGGACTCATGACGACTATGGAATCCTATATACAGGCAGCTAGACAGCTCGCCCTGACTCACGATACGGCTAGAGGAAGAAAGGCGTCCCGGCAGAGGAGGGCGCTTGCTGCCCAGCTCAGGCAGCTGCAGGAATTCGCCGAGGAGCTGCGCTCGGACGAATGCGGCTGCTCGCAGCCTGCCGCCGAATGGCTGCTGGACCATTCGGAATTCATCGAGGAGCAGGGCTATCATGCTTCGATGGAGCTGAGGCACGGAGGGCTTGGCGGCCTTCCTTATTTGAGGCGCTCGGGCCATGCCCGGGTGGAAGCCGTCTGCGACGGGTATTTGGATGTCTCGGGCGGAAGCTACGACCGCAATACGTTTGTCGCCTTCATCCAGGCTTACCAGGAGGTTGCCGTGCTTACGATCGCGGAGACGTGGTCGCTGCCGCTCGCTCTGAAGACATGCCTTTTCAGGCGTCTTGCGGAAGTGTTCAGGGAGGTGCGCCAGCGGCATGATGCCTGCATGGCCGCGGAGCGCATCCTGAAGCAGGCGCTGGCCGGCGGCAGAGGGCCGCAAGCGTCGCCTCTGGCGGAGGCGCTCGACAGAGCCGGAAGGGACATCATGCTCTCGGGGGCGGTCGTGGCCCATCTGACATCGCGCCTGCGGGAATGGGCGGACGATTCCGAGGATGTGCGGCGCTGGCTGCTGCTGCGCCTGGACAACGGAACGGAAAGCCTGTCCAGGCTGAACGCTTATGAAGCGAGGCTTCAAGCCCGGTATCAAAGCGAGGCAGGCCGTCTGATCGGCAGCCTGAGGGCTGCCGAGCGGACTTCCTGGGAGAAAGAGCTGGAAGATCTCAGCATAGCCGATGTGATGCTCAAGAGCGAAGCGGCAGGAACTTATCCTCTTATGGATGCGCAGAGCAGAGCGACGCTGCGGACAAGCACGGCGCGGCTGGCAGCGAGGCTGGGGCTGCCGGAGAGCCTGGTCGCGTCCTGCGCGGTCCGGCTCGCGAACGCGGAGGCCGGGAAAGCCGGATGGCTTGCGGCGGATGGCGATGGACTGCCTGGAAAAGGCGGCCTGGAAGGCAGCTTTGCTCCTTTATCGGGGAAGGATGCTCCGGGTCCCCGCAGTCTTGAGAAACTCCACAAGAAGGCTGAGGAGCATGCACATCAGGAGCTTCCATTGCTCCCCCGGAGCGCGTATGCGGCTTACTATCTGCTCGAGCCTCAAGGAAGGCAGCTGCTGCGCCGGGAGGCGCTGCGGACAGCGAAAGCCCGGAGATTGCCTGAAAGCGGCTTGCTCCGGCATCGGACAAGCACATACCTCTCGCTGCTGGCGGTCCTGTTCGCGGCTGCTGCCGCCGTCCTCACGATCTGGGCGGGGGCGGCCGGCGGACTTCGAGCCGGCGGCTGGGTTCTGGCCGCCTTGCTGCTTGCGATTCCGGCATCGGAATGGGCTGTCGCCCTGCTGCATGGGCTGATCGGGAAAGTCATGCCGACCAGGCCGCTGCTCCGATACGATTTCTCGACTGGAATTCCCCCTGGAGCGGACACGATGATTGTCGTTCCGGTCATCTGGTCGAGCATTGCCGAGGTGAAGGAGCTCGTCCATCGGCTGGAGCTTCATTATCTGGCCAACCGGGATGCGCGCTTTCACTTTGCCTTGCTAGGCGACTATCCCGATGCGGGGACTCAGCATACAGAGCGGGACGAGGAGCTTGCGGAAGCCGGAGCGGAAGGAATCCGAAGGCTCAACCGGCAATATGGCGCGGACGGAAGCACGTTTCACATGCTCCAGCGGAAGCGGACCTGGAACGAGCGGGAAGGCGTCTGGATGGGCTGGGAACGCAAGCGCGGCAAGGTCGTCGAGTTCGCGAGGCTGCTGGAGGGCGAAGAGCAGACCGGTTTCTCGCTGAGCGAATCCGATGCTTCCGTGTTTCCGCGGATCGCTTATGTCATTACGCTGGATGCCGACACGCAGCTTCCCATCGGAAGCGCGCAGCGGATGGTCGGCACGATGCATCTTCCGTACAATCGGCCGCGCCTCAACGAGAAAGGCACGAGGGTGGCGGAAGGCTACGCGGTGCTGCAGCCGCGAATCGCGGTCAGCAGGGAATCCGCCGCCAGCTCCCGCCTGGCCGCGCTCTGGGCAGGCAACCCAGGCATCGATCCGTATGCGTTCGCGGTGTCGGATCCATACCAGGACGGTGTCGGCCAAGGTATTTTTACGGGAAAAGGGATATTCGATGCGCGTCTGTTCCGCCGGCTGCTGGCGGACCGGATTCCGGACAATGCCGTTCTCAGCCATGATCTGCTGGAGGGAGGATTCCTGCGGAGCGGCCTGCTTTCCGACATCGAGCTTGTCGACGGGCATCCGAAGACGTTCCGCTCCTGGCAGCTGCGGCTGCACCGCTGGGTCCGGGGAGACTGGCAGCTGCTGTGCTGGCTGAAGCCCAAGGTGCGCGACTGCTCCGGCACGCCGCAGCCAGTCGATCTCAGCGCGATCACCCGCTGGCAGATCGTGGACAACCTCAGGCGGAGCCTGCTTCCCCCTGTGCTCTACCTGCTGCTCGTCATCGGGCTGCTGCTGCCTCCCGGAGCCAGATGGACGCTGCTGGCAGTAGCTTTTCTAACGGCCTGCCTGCCGCTGCTTCAAGCTCTCGCAGCTCCACGCTACCTGGCGCGCCATCCTGGACAGCTGAAAGCCGCCGTCCTGCAAGCCTGCCTGTCGGTGCTGCTGCTGCCCTATCAGGCCGCCATGATGGCCGATGCCGTCTTGCGGACTCTTTATCGGCTGAACGTATCCCGCAAGAGGCTTCTGGAATGGACCAGCGCGGCAGAGACGGACAGGAACAGCGGCGGGAAGCTGATCGCGTTCCGGGTTGCGGGAACGGTGCTGGCCTTGCTGTTGCCCGTTGCCGGCTGGCTGTCCGGCGTTGCGGCCGGGTGGCAGGCTGCCGCCATTCTAGCCGCAGCGGCCTGGCTGGCTGCTCCGCTGCTCGTCATCTGGCTGAACGGCGCTCCGACGGTACGGGGGGAGAGGCTGTCGGATGCGGACCGAGGCAAGCTGCGCAATCTGGCCGCGAACATCTGGGCTTACTACGCCGATCATGTCAAGGCGGAAGACAACTGGCTGCCGCCCGACAACGTTCAGCTCGATCCGGACAAAGGAGCGGCAAGGCGGACCTCGCCGACGAACATCGGCCTGCTGCTCGCCTGCACCGTCACAGCCCGGGATTTCGGATTCATTTCCTTCGATCAGATGGTGGAGCGAATCTCGCTTACGGTCGACACGCTGGAGAAGATGGACCGGTGGCATGGGCATTTCTTCAACTGGTACGACACCGGCACGCTGCAGCCGCTCTATCCCCGGTATGTATCGACGGTCGATTCCGGCAATCTCGTCGCCTACCTGATCGCTGTCAGGCAAGGAGTGCTGGAATGGGCGCAGAGGGAGAGCGGAGCTTGGCCGGACGAACGGGCTAGGTTCAATTCGAATATTCCGGCTGCGTCCGAGACTGATCCTCCCTCTGACTCGACCACTAAGTCTATGCTGGAGCTGGAGTCTGAGTCGGGGACTGGATCGGAATCGGGAGCCGAGCCCGAATCGGGGTCCGAGTCCGGAACATCCTCCTCGGTCGAGAAGGCTGTCCGGCTGGCTGAACGGCTCGAGAAAATGGCTGCCGAGACTGATTTCCGGCCGCTCTACGACAGCGAGGCCCAGCTGCTGTCGCTCGGCTACAACGCCGACCAGGACAGACGGGACGACATCCTCTACGATCTGCTGGCATCGGAAGCGAGACAGGCCAGCTTCCTCGCGATCGCGAGCGGCCAGCTTCCCGTATCGCATTGGTTCAGGCTGGGCCGCGGGCTGACCCGGATCGGACGGAATCCGGCTCTGCTGAGCTGGTCCGGCACGATGTTCGAATATTTGATGCCGGCCTTGCTGATGAAAACCTATCGCGGGTCGATATGGGACAGCACGTTCAGGGCTGTAGTCGCCAGGCAGAAGGAATATGCGCGGGAGCGCGGAGTGCCTTACGGCATTTCGGAATCGGGCTACTACGCCTTCGATTACGACATGAACTATCAATACAAAGCATTCGGAGTGCCGGGGCTCGGATTCCAGAGAGGACTTGAAAAGGAACTCGTTCTGGCGCCGTATGCGGCTGTGATGGCGCTGCCTTGGGACATCAAGGACGGAATGGACAATCTTCGGCATTATGAGGAGATCGGAGCTGTCGGTCCATACGGATTCTGCGAAGCGGTGGACATGACTCCGTCCCGATTGCCGGAAGGCGACAAGTACCGCGTCGTCCGCAGCTTCATGGCCCATCATCAGGGGATGAGCCTGCTCACGCTCGGCAATCTGCTGCTGGAGCGTCCCATGACCGAACGATTCCATGCCGATCCGCGCGTAGAGGCGGCTGAGCTTATCCTGCAGGAACGCATCCCGGAAAAGGCGGCTGTCATCGCGCCTCAGGCGCTCAGGCCGGGATCGGCGCGCAGCGCGCCGGCTGAAGACGGCCGTTACATCCGCGAATTCCGCCATCCGGTCACGGACGTGCCGGAGGTGAACGTGCTGTCCAACGGCTCCTTCACGACGATCGTGACGGCGGCAGGCAGCGGCGTCATCCGCAGCGGCGGCGTGAACATGACCCGATGGCGGGAAGATGCCCTCACGGAATCGTACGGACCGGCCGTGTATATCCGGGATCTTACAGGCGGTCTGTTCTGGTCGCCCAGTTTCTATCCCGTCGGTTCGGAAGGGGAGGGAGCCTCCGCCAGCTTCGGCTTGGAGAAGGCGGAGTTTTCCCGCAAGGAAGGCGGTGTCGCCGCCGTCATGGAGGTGTTCGCCGCTCCCGAGCACCCGGCTGAGATCCGGCTGCTGCGGCTGGTGAATGAAAGCCGGGAGCCGCGCCTGCTTGAAATCACGACCTACCTGGAGCTGGCGCTTGCTCCTCCAGCCGTCGACGACGCTCATCCGGCATTCAGCAAGCTGTTCGTCCAGACATCTTATGACGCGGATACCGGCGCGCTGCTCGCCTGCCGGCGGCCTCGCTCGCCCGAAGAGAAGCAGGTATGGGGAGTCCATGCCTTGATCGCCGATGGAGAACAGTCGGCTCCGCTTGAATATGAAACGGACCGGGCGAAGTTCATCGGCCGCGGCCATTCTCTCGCCGCTCCGCAAAGCGCCGGAGAACGGCTGAGCGGAACGACAGGAGCTGTGCTCGATCCCGCCTTCGTGCTGCGCCGCAAGCTGACGCTCCAGCCTGGAGAGCAGGCTGTGCTTCAGGCTGTGAGCGGCATGTCCGGCTCGCGCGGCGAGGCGCTGCAGATGGTGCGCGAGCTGCGCGGCATCCAGCGCATGGACAAGGCGGCCGATCTGGCCTGGACGCTCGCGGGAATCTCGCTGCGGCAGCACAGGCTGCAGCCTGCGGATGCCGCGGCGATGCAGACTGTGGCGGCCAGGCTGCTCTATGTTCCGCCTCTTGGACGCGAGCGGGCGGAAGCCATCCGACGCAACAAGTCCGGCCAGCCGGGATTATGGAGCATGGGCATATCCGGCGATCTCCCGATCATGCTGCTCCGCATCGGCGATCCATCGCAGCTTGGATTCGCGAATCGCATCATTGACGGTCACGGATACTTGCGGCGTCTGGGCATCGCATTCGATCTGGTGCTGCTGAACGAGAGCAGCGAAGGCTATCAGCAGGAGCTTCACCATGCCCTCTCGGCATCCGTGCAGTCCGCGGTGTCCTATCCTCCTTATTCCGTAGGGGGCGGCTTGTATCCGCTGGATGCGGCCAAGCTCTCGGAGGACAGCCTCGACCTGCTGGTCGCGTCCGCTCGGGTCGCCCTTGATGCGGCGGGACCGAGCATCGGAGCCCAGCTTCGCAGCCGTCCGCTGCGGACCGCCGGCGATGATGCGGAGCAAGCTGCCGAGGCAGGGAATGAGGTGAAGGCGGCTGGAACGGGAGGCTGGGACGAGGCTTCGCTGCAGACGCGTAGAAAGGCCTGCGTCGCGGCGATTCCGCTGGCTCCGGAACCCGGAGAGCTTCAGTTTTTCAACGGATGGGGCGGTTTTTCCGCGGATGGCAGCGAGTACGTGATCCGGCTCAAGCCGGGCGAGCCGCTGGCCGTGCCGTGGAGCAACGTCATCGCAGGCCCTTGTTTCGGAACGCTCGTGACCGAACGGGGAACGGGCTATACCTGGTGGAGCAACAGCCGCGAATTCAAGCTTTCCCCCTGGTCGAACGATCCTGTTCTTGATCCTCCGGGCGAGCTTGCCTACGTCCGCGACGAGGAGTCGGGCTGTTTTTGGACGGCATTTCCCTCCCCGTCGGATACGCGGGAATTCCGCGTCGCTCACGGACGCGGATACAGCCGTTTCGAGACGGCGATGGAGGGACTGAAACAGTCCATATCCGTCTCGGTCCATCCTTCCGACTCCGTCAAGCTGACCGCAGTCAGCTTGACCAATGAGAGTGATCGGAGCCGCCGGCTGTCCGTGACCGGCATGTGCAGCTGGGTGCTTGGAGTGAGCCGGGATTCTTCGGCCTCCTATATCGTTACGGAATGGGACGAGGAATCCGAATCGCTGCTTGCGCGAAATGCGTATCAGGATACGTTCCGGGAGGCTTCGGCTTTCCTGAGGATCAGCTCCGACCGGACGGGGAACCGCGATGAAGACATCAGCTTCACGGCCAACCGCAAGGAGTTCGTCGGAAGCGGCCATACGGTATACTGCCCGGCAGGAATGGGAACCGCGGCCCTGAGCCGGGAAACCGGCGTTTTCGCCGACAGCTGCGGAGCCGTCCGGCTTGCTTTGACGCTGGCGCCGGGAGAGACGAGGACCGTCTATCTCTCCTTGGGGGCAGGCGCAAGCAGGCAGGAAGCGCTGGAGCTGGCGCAGCGCTACCGCAGCCCGGACAGCTGCACGGCCGTGGAGCCGGCTTCAGCCGCCTTCTGGAAGGAGAAGCTGGAGCAGACGGTCGTGGAGACGCCGGACAAGGAGATGAACCTGCTGATGAACGGCTGGCTGCTGTACCAGGCGCTCAGCTGCCGCGTCTGGGCGCGGACGGCGTTCTTCCAGGCGGGAGGCGCATACGGCTTCCGCGACCAGCTCCAGGATTCGATGTCGCTGCTCCATGCCATGCCGGAATTGACGCGCCGGCAGCTGCTGCTGAACGCCTCCCACCAGTATGAGGAGGGCGATGTCCAGCATTGGTGGCATGAAGAAACGCACAAGGGAATCCGGACGCGCTATACCGACGACCTGCTCTGGCTCCCATATGCATCGGCGCGTTATGCCGTTCATACGGGGGACTGGGATGTTTTCGACGACAAAGCTCCTTTCATCGCAAGCGCCCCGCTCGGTCCCGAGGAGCATGAGCGGTACGAAGCGACCGTTCTCTCCGGCCAGGAGGGAACGCTGTACGAGCACTGCGTCCGGGCCATCGACAAAGGCCTCACTTCAGGCCGTCACGGCATTCCGCTGATGGGAATCGGCGACTGGAACGACGGCATGAACTCGGTCGGCGACGAGGGCCGCGGCGAAAGCGTATGGCTCGGCTGGTTCCTATGCGTCGTGCTGGAGAAATTCGGCGCCGTCTGCGAGCGCCGCGGGGACGAGCTGCGGGCCGCCCACTACCGCAAGGAACGGATTCGGATCGCCGCTGCCATCAATGAGCATGCCTGGGACGGCGAGTGGTTCCGGAGGGCATGCACCGACGAGGGCGCCTGGCTGGGCTCCAGCCGCAGCGCCGAATGCCGCATCGACGCGATCGCGCAGTCCTGGTCGGTCATTTCCGGCGGAGCTCCGCGCGAGCGGGCCTCCATGGCTATGCGGTCGTTCGACCGCGAGCTTGTCGACCGCCATCTGATGCTTGCGCGCCTGCTCGCTCCCGCGTTCGACAAGACGCATCCAAGCCCCGGCTATATTCAAGGCTATCCGCCGGGGCTCAGGGAGAACGGCGCCCAGTATACGCATGGCGTCATCTGGAGCATCGTGGCATGGGCCAAGCTGGGGGAAGGCGACAAAGCGGCGGACTTGTTCCGGCTCTTGAATCCGGTCAACCATGCCAAGTCGCCGGGCGATGTCAGGAGATATGGAGGAGAGCCCTACGTCATGGCCGCGGATGTCTATACGACGGACATTTACGGAGGCAAGGCGGGATGGACCTGGTACACAGGCGCCTCCGGCTGGATGTATCAGGCTGGCCTGGAATGGATTCTCGGTCTGAAGCGCGAGGGAGATGAGCTGATCATCGAGCCATGCCTTCCGGCGGATTGGCCTTCCGTAAGCCTCATATACCGCCATGGCGGATCGTGGACGGAGATCACCGTGCTGAACCCGCATCGCCTGCCCGCCTCGAAGAGCCGGGCGAGAGTCAACGGAGCGTCTCCCGGACCGGATGACGGTCGCGGAGCGCGTATCCAACTGCTCGAGAATTCGGGGGTGCAAAGCGTTACCATTATAATGGAACAAAGCGAGAGCGGAGAGGGGGCCGTTTCGGGTCTGAAATGATCTTCAGCTCGCCATAAGCGCGACGGCAGTACGTCGCGCGGCTGCAGCTTTTTGTCGTTTCGAGCGGCTCTCTGCCGCATGAAGCTCTCTATGCGCGCCAGCGACTTCGTGGAGATCGCGCGATTTTGCGCATTCCGACGTCCCGAGGACGGCAGCACCGCATTGAACCTTGCAACGTCCTTTGGACGCTGCAAGGTTTTTTGCGCATAGCCGGCACTTGTTTTTCGACCAGTGATAACGGAATTGTTCCGTTTGAATTTACAAACTGGTTCATGCATGTTTATGCGCTTTCACCTTTCCAAGTGCCCTCATGATATTTTTTCTTTACATAACCTTTAGGAATAATTTATGCTTTTTATGATTTTCGTTTTTCTTCGACTGCTATAATGTCGAAGTACGAAACAATAAGGGAGGACTCATATTTCTATGAATTGGAAGCCGAAATGGAACAAGCCGGCCGCTTCCGTGCTGGCAGCCGCCGTGCTGTCCGCGCAGGTACTCGGTGCAGGCGTCCTGACGACGGGCAAGGCTCATGCCGCAGAGGCAGCTGCAGCTCCAGCCGCAGCCGCACCGGTCGATCTCACACTGCTGAGCACGACGGATGTACACACCAACGTGTACGGCTACGACTACTTCAAAAACGCGCCTTCCCTCACGGTAGGTCTTGACCGTACAGCAACACTCGTCAAGAATGCCCGTGCCGAATTCCCTAACAATCTGCTGCTCGACAACGGAGACCTGATTCAAGGAACTCCACTGGGCACCTACGTAGCGCAGCATTCCGATTTCAAGCCTGAAAATACGACTGATATTCATCCGATGATGGCCGCCCTGAACGCCATGGGTTATGATGCCGCTACCTTCGGCAACCATGAGTTCAACTATGGCCTTGATTTCCTCGAGCGTACGATCGGCCAGTACAACCCAAGCTACGACACCCTCCCGGGTGCAGACTTCCCATACGTAAACGCCAATATCTATATCGACGATCACGACAGCGACGACAGCAACGACCAGAACGCGTTCAAGCCATATGTCGTGCTGGACAAGCAAGTCAAGGACGCGAACGGTCAGGACCAGACGATCCGCGTCGCTCTGATCGGCCTCGTGACTCCACAGATCATGGAGTGGGACAAGGTCAGTCTGGAAGGAAAAGTAAAAACGAAGGATATTTCCCAAACGGCTGCGAAGTTCGCCAAGGAAATCCGGGACAACAACGAGGCTGACGTTGTCGTCGCCATGGCCCATACGGGCTTCGATGCGACTTCGACCGAAGGCCAAATGGAGGAGAATGCGGTCAACGCCCTGACGAAAGTCGCGGGCATCGATGCAGTCACGTTCTCCCACACCCATAAGGTCTTCCCGACGACAGGCGCGCTGGATGCGAGCTTCATCGATCCCGATACGAAGCTGCCTTACAACAACTCCAAAGCCGTCGTCGACAACGTCAACGGCCGCATCAACGGCACTCCGGCCGTGGAAGCCGGCTACGGCGGCGCGTACCTTGGCCTGATCAACCTCAAGGTCCTGCCTGCGGGCGACGGCAAATGGGCGGTCGACAAAGCGGCTTCCAAAGCCCAGACCCGCTCCATCTACAAAACCGAGAAGGATGCCGCCGGCAAAACGGTGAACGTTCCTATGGTCGAGCCAGACAAAGCGGTTCAGGACGCCGTCGGAGTCGCTCACCAAGCGACGATCGAATACACCGGCAAGAAGCTCGGAACGACTTCCGCTCCGATGAACAGCTTCTTCGCCATGGTGCAGGATGATCCGACCGTCCAAATCGTGACGAACGCCCAGAAGTGGTTCGTCGAAAATGAGCTGGCCAGCAACGCCGACATTTCGGCGGATGTGAAGAATCTGCCGATTCTGAGCGTTGGAGCGCCGTTCAAAGCCGGCCGCAACGGCCCATCCGAATATACGGATATCAGCCAGGGAGACCTGACGATCCGCAGCGCGAGCGACCTGTACCTGTACGACAACACGCTCAAGGCGATCAAGGTCAAAGGCTCCGTCATCAAGGACTGGCTGGACATGAGCGCAGGCGCGTTCAACACGATCAGCCCTCGCAAATCGGCTGCCCAGCCGATCTTGAACTCCAAATTCGCCGTCTACAACTTCGATGTGATCGATGGCGTCAACTACAAATACGACGTGACGAAGCCGGCGAAATACAACCCGGACGGCTCGATCGCCAACGCGAACTCCAGCCGCGTCGTCGACCTGACGTTCGAAGGCAAGCCGGTTGACCCGAACCAGGAATTCATCGTCGTGACGAACAACTACCGCGCAAGCGGCGGCGGCAACTTCCCAGGCGTCAAGGCAGCCGACATGATTCTCGACACCCAAAAAGAGAACCGCGAAGTTCTGATGGAATACATCGAGAAGCAAGGCACGGTGAATCCTTCCGCCGACGGCAACTGGTCCATCCTGCCGATCAAAGGCAACGTGAAGGTTACGTTCACGTCGGCTCCTAAAGCATCCGATGTGCTTCCGCAAGGCGTTTCTTACACGAACACGATGGACGCTTCCAGCTTCGGCATCTTCACGCTGGATCGTCTGAAAGCGGCAGTACCGGCTCCGACAAAAGATGTTGAAGTCCATCTTCTCGGCATCAACGACCTGCACGGACAGCTGGACACCGTCTCCACCGTGAGCAACAAAGCGGCAGGTACGGCGCCGATCCTGGCCACCTACCTGAAGAATGCCCGCGCTAAGTACGAGAACTCCATCCTCTTCCACAACGGCGACTCCGTGGGCGCATCCGCTCCGGTATCCGCTCTCGAGCGCGACAAGCCGACCCTGGAATGGCTCAACATGATGCAGTTCGACGTCGGTTCCCTCGGCAACCACGAGTTCGACCAAGGCATCGATGCGCTGAAAGCCCAGCTGTACGGCGGCAAAGATCCTAAAAACGACAAAATCGTGCACAGCGGCGTCGACTTCGACTACGTGAACGCGAACGTCATCGACAACACGACCAAAAAACCGCTGATCACTCCTTATGTAATCAAAGAAGTAGGCGGCGTGAAAATCGGCTTCATCGGTACGGTAACGAAGGCAACGCCTAGCAAGGTATCCCCATCGGGTACGGCTGGAGTATCCTTCCTTTCCGCTTCCGAAGAAGTTGAAGCTTTGAACAAATATGCTGATGAGCTCAAGACTCAAGGCGTAGAAACCATCATCGTCCTGGCTCATGACCCGGCCAAAACGACGACGACGGCAGGCACGACGACTACAGTCGGCGAAGCCGTGGATCTGGCGAACGCGCTTCCTGCGAACTCCCCGATCGACGTCATCGTAGCCGGCGACGATCACGCTTATGCCAACCAAGTCATCAACGGCAAGCTGGTCGTACAAGCCTACTCGTATGGTTCCGCATACGAAGACATCAAGCTCGTTATCGACTACAAAACGGGCGACGTCAAAGAAAAATCCGCTGTCGTAACGACAACCTTCCAAGAAGGCGTTACTCCGGATGCCGAGTCGGCCGCTCTGATCAAGAAGTATGTCGACTTGCATCCTGAACTGACGGAATCCGTAGGCACGACGGACGGTACCATCACGAGAACGGATGCCTACAACAGCGAATCCTCGCTGGGCAACCTGATTGCAGACGCTATGCGTAACGCTAAATTCGAAGGATCCAATGGTCCTGCGGACTTCGCGTTCATGAACCCAGGCGGCATCCGCGCCGACCTTCCGAAAGGCTCGATCACTTACGGCGACCTGGCGAAGGTACAGCCTTTCGGAAACATGCTCGTGAAGCTGTCTCTGACTGGAGCCCAAGTCAAAACCCTGCTTCAACAACAATGGGCTTTGAACGCTGATGGAACACCGAACACGAAGACGCTGCAGATTTCCGGCCTGAAATATATCGCCGACTTCGGCCAGCCTGTCGAAAACCGTGTAACCAGCCTGCTTCTGGCAGATGGAACGCAGCTGGATCCGAACAAAACGTATACTGCTGTAGTCAACGACTTCATGGCTGCCGGCGGGGACAACTACAAAGTCCTGACGCAGGCATCGAACAAAGTTGTAGGCGACAGCGACTTGAAAGGCTTCTACGATTACATTCTCAATAAGTTCAAAAAAGGATCGGTAACGGCTTCCATCGAAGGTCGGATTACGAACATCAAGAGTTCGGGAACAACGACCCCTCCGGTAGTTGTACCAACGCCGGCACCATCCGCAACGCCAGCACCATCCGCAACACCTGCACCATCCGCAACGCCGGCACCATCCGCAACGCCAGCACCGAGCGCGACTCCGATTCCGGTTCCTGCATTCACCGACCTCGGCAACGTCGCTTGGGCTAAATCCGCCATCGAAGAACTCGTGGCTAAAGGCATTCTGAAGGGCGTAGACGCAAATAAATTCGCTCCTCTGAAAAACCTGACCCGCGCTGAGTTCATCACGATGCTCGTTCGCGCTTACGGCCTGAACGATGCGGGAACGGTAACGTTCACCGACGTCAAGAAAGACGCTTGGTATACCGAAGCGATCGCAGCGGCTGTCAAAGCCGGCATCGTGAAGGGAACCGGCAACAACAAGTTCGAGCCAAGCCGCGTCATTACGCGTGAAGAAATGGCGATCATGGCTGCAAATGCTCTGAAGCTTCAGCATGAGCTTGCCAAGGTCGACAAAAACGCCGCTCTGTCCAAATTCAAGGACAAAGGAAAAATCGCTTCCTACGCTCAGGAATCGGTTGCCCAGCTTACCGATGCGGGCATTCTGACCGGCGTTGACGCCAGCCAGTTCGCGCCGAAAGGCATCGCCAACCGTGCGCAAGCGGCTGTCATCATCTCCCGCCTGCTGCAAGCTTCCTAAGCTCCATCATTAAAAAAAGTGCGCCTCTGTCATCTCGCGATGGCAGAGGCGCATTTTTTTGTTCTTGGACAAGAACTCTAGTCCTGAAGCTCGTCATTATTTCCCGGGGCATAATGCCGCATCAGCGACGCCGTTTCATGATCGAACGGACAGCCGCGCCGCTCCAGCTGGCCGGCAATATCCTCCCGTTCCTCATTGGCAAGGTTTTGTCCGAATTTGAATTTGGCGGACAGGGAAGAGACGGTCAGCTTGACGACGGCAACTCCCTTGAGGCGAGGGATGTAATCAGGATCTTCGGCTGCGATCGTTTTGTAGCCGCCTTCCGGCTGCAGCTTGGCCATCATCGCTTCAAGCGCCTCGGCTTTCTCCTCCAGATCATCCAGCGGAGCCGCCGTCCCGCGTATGAGGACCGATTTGAAATAAGCGGTAGCCGGACAAGCGAGGAGCGGATCCGAGAAATAGGAAGGGATCAGAGCGTACTCCCTGGCCACGCAGAAGCTGACTTCCCCGGAAGCCGCGATGCTCTTCATTTTTTCCCCTGCCCTGCTACCGTGGAAGTACAGATTTCCTTTGTGGTACACGAAATTAAGCGGCGTTATTCCCGGAGTTCCGTCCGGACGGATGCTGGCCATGAAGCCGAATGTCATCTCTTTCAAGAAAGCCTCCAGCTCGATCACATCGCGGCTTTGATCGAATTCTTTCCTTCTCATTCTCTATTCCCCCTCGTTAAGTCTGTCCCTACCGTTTTGTCGCAGCCATGGACCACCGGCTCCAATTCCAAGTGCTTTCGGAAGCAGGGGGCAAAAAAGCCTTTGTGCTTGCTCTAGCTGAACATTACAACTAAAGTGGATACAAGATAAGATCCAATTAGAGGACATTCTAATAGACCACTTGGCAAGGAGAAGGAAGAGGCATGGAGATTCGATTGGCTTTTGAACGCTATTTCCTTCAATCCGGAAGCAAAAGAGCGGCTCTCTACGATTCGCTGCGCGATGCCGTCCGGAGCGGGCAGCTGACGGAAGGGGAGCGCCTTCCGTCCTCCCGCTCTCTTGCCGATCTGTACGGAATATCGAGAGGGACGGTTACTCAGGTCTATGACATGCTGTACGCGGAAGGCTACATTCAGGGAGAGCGGGGCAGCGGCACGTATGTCGCGCAGCGGATCCCTTATCATTCGGCAAAGCTGGAGCGCGTGGAGCAGCCCTCCGAGCAGATGTCGGCATGGTTCAACAGGCTGGAAGAACTGAAAGCGGACAAAGAAGGCTACCCTCCTGCTGCTCCTGAATCGCGGCAAGCAGTCCGTTCGTTCGGGCAGCAGCTGTTCCAGTCCGGACAGACGGATTTCCGCTTGTTTCCCGTAAAGGAATGGAAGATCGCGCTTCATGCCGCCGTTCGGGAATGCATGCAGGAGAATCTCCCTGACGGTTATAGGGAAATACCCGGCTCCGGTCTATTCCGGCTCAGGGAAGCGGTGTCCGCCATGCTCTATATGGAGAGGGGAATCGCCGCTTCTCCGGAGGAGATTGTCATGACGAGCGGCTCCAAGCAGGGGCTGGCCCTGCTGTTTCAAATTCTGGCCGAGCCGGGTCGGCGCATCGTGCTGGAATATCCATGTTATGGCGGCATCCGGGAAGCGGTCTCCGTGACAGGGGCGGAGCTGATCCAGGCGGCAGTGGATGAATACGGAGCGATTCCAGGCGATTGGGATGCCGCGATAGCGGCTTTGACGCCGAACCGCCAGTTCCCGACCGGGACGGTTCTGTCCGCCGAGAGAAGGAAGCAATGGCTGGCTTGGGCGGAGCGCCGCGGCGCGATCATCATTGAGGACGATTACGACAGCGAGTTCCGCTATTCGGGAAGGCTGGGCGAGCCTCTCAAGGCGATGGATCGCAACGGACGGGTCATCTATCTGGGAAGCTTCTCCCGCACGATGTACAGCGGGCTGAGGATCGGCTACGCTGTCGTTCCGTCTTGGATGGCTCCTCGGCTCGCCCAGGCCAAAGCGTTTTATGAACCCTACGCTTCCGGGCAGCTGGAGCAGATGGCGCTGGCCAATTTCATCGCGGAAGGCTCCTACGCCAAGCATCTGAGGAGGATGAAACGCCAGTACAAACGCAGGCTGGCAGCTCTCCACCGGGGACTCGACGAGCTTGAAGGGAATCCATTCCGCTTCCGTCCGTCCGATGCAGGCCTGCATCAATATGCGGAATGGACGGGCAGCAGAGACGATTACGACCGGCTGCTGCAGGGCTGCCGAAAAAGGGGAGTCGCCTGGCATGACGGGAGCGGCTATTTTGCGGGCGAGCCCGGAGGAAACAAGGACGAACGCTTCGCTCTTTTCGGGTTTGCGCACCTGGAGGAGGAAGAGATCGGCCGCGGCATGCAGGCCATCGCCGAACAGTGGAGCGAGCTTGGCGGGAATGCGGGAGGCAGCCGTCAAGCCTGACCTCGCTTCCGTCCGTACTTGTGTTGATCGGAAGGAAGAAGAGATTGTAACCGACCTCTATCTTTGGTAAAGTATTGAGTAAACATTTACTAAAAATTTTACTAAAAGCGATGTGCGTTTATGGCCACTCTAAAAGAAATTGCCGACGAAGCAAAGGTATCCGCCGCCACCGTATCCCGAGTGCTGAACTACGACGCTAAGCTTTCCGTAAGCGAAGAGACACGGCAGCGCATCTTTGCCGCCGCCGAAAAGCTGCGCTACAAGCCGCGCCAGATGAAGAAGATCCGGGAGGAGTCGACAGCGTCCAAGAAGCGGCTGGGACTGCTGCTGACATTATCTGCGGATGACGAGCAGCAGGATTCCTATTTCTCGCTCATCCGCAAAGGAATGGAGCTGCGCACGGAGGAGCTGGGCTTGCCGCAGCCTGTCGTCCAGCGTTATACCGGCGGAGAAGAGCCGGATCTATCCGGAGTCGACGGCTGGATCGCGGCAGGCAGCTTCATGCCGGAGGATCTGGAACGCCTCCTTCCTCCAGGAGTTCCGCTGGTCCTCGTCAACAATCACTTCGACGACGGCAGGCATGACAGCGTCCGGCTGAATTTTGAAGGAGCCGTCAATGGCGTGCTGGAGCATCTTCTGGGGCTTGGCCGCGACAGGATCGGCCTGCTGGCGGGAGAAGAGTACCCGGTCCGCATGAGCGCATGCCCGGAGCCGCGTGTTCTCCATGACTTCCGGAGAGTCCAGTTCGAACGGACGATGAAGGAAAAGGGGCTGCTGCGCCAGGAGTGGATTCGGACGGCAGCATGGAGCCCGGCCGGCGGTTATGCGGCGATGCAAAGCCTGCTGGATTCGGGGGAGCGGCCCACAGCCTGCTTTGCGAGCAGCGATCCGATCGCAGTGGGAGCACTGAAGGCTCTGCAGGAACGCGGAATCCGGGTGCCGGAGGAGATGGCGCTCGTCGGCTTCAACGACATGGACATATCGGGGTATCTCCAGCCCCCTCTGACGACCGTCCAGGCCTTCCCGGAAGAGATCGGCCGCTCCGCTGTCCATCTGCTTCTCGATCGTCTCGGAGGCAGGGAGGCTTCCTTGCAGCTTATGGTCAATACCCGCCTCATCATCCGCGAAAGCTGCGGAGCAGCGGCCAAATCAATTCAATAGGGGATGTTCTCATGCCGGCAATCTACCATGAAAAGGAACAAGTCTTTCATTTATACTCCAGCAAAATGAGCTATGTCATTCAAATAGTGAACGGCTATCCTCTCCATCTGTATTGGGGCCGCCGTCTGCGGGACGAAGCGGGATTCGAGAGCATGCTGAGCAGGGTCGAGAGAGCTTCCTTCTCCCCGACTCCGTTCCCGGAGGACCGGACGATTTCCCTGGACGCGCTGCCTCAGGAATATCCCCAGTACGGAACGGGCGACTTCCGCGCTCCGGCCTACCAGGTGCAGCTAGAAGACGGGACCCGGATCACGGAGCTGCGCTACGATTCGTACACGATCTCCAAGGGCAAGCCTGGTTTGGAGGGGCTGCCTGCCGTCTATGCCGAATCGGACGATGAAGCCGATACGCTGGAGCTGGTCTTGCGCGATGACTATTCCGGGCTCAGCGTCATTCTCTCCTACACCGTATTCAAGGATGCCGGCATTCTGGCCCGCTCATCCCGGCTCCAGCTGGATCCGTCCGCCCGTCCCCTCAAGATTCTCCGGGCGCTCAGCGCCAGCGTCGATTTCCATGAGCAGGACTATGAGCTGGTTTACTTGTCCGGCGCGTGGACAAGGGAGCGGCATGTCGTCCGCAGGCCCGTCGCGGCCGGGGCTACGTCCCTGGAAAGCCGCCGCGGGTCGAGCTCCCATCAGCAGAACCCGTTCGCCGCTCTTGTCCGGGCGGATACGGGGGAAGAGCAGGGAGAAGCCTATGGCTTCAGCCTCGTCTACAGCGGCAGCTTCCTGGCGGGAGCGGAAGTGGATCAATTCGGCATGACCCGGGTAAGCATCGGCATCAATCCGTTTGATTTCTCCTGGCGGCTGGAGCCCGGCGAGAGCTTCCAGACGCCTGAGGCGATCATGGTCTATTCCTCCGAAGGACTCGGCGGGATGTCCCGGGCCTACCACCGCCTGTACCGCACCCGTCTCTGCCGCGGCAAGTTCCGCGATCAGCCGCGCCCGATTCTCGTCAACAATTGGGAGGCGACCTACTTCAACTTCAATGCGGAAAAGATCGAGGCGATCGCGAAAGCGGGGAGCGAGCTTGGCATCGAGCTGTTCGTGCTCGACGACGGCTGGTTCGGCAAGCGGGACAGCGACAACAGCTCGCTGGGCGATTGGGTCGTGGACCGCGCCAAGCTCCCGGACGGCCTGGAGGATCTCGTCCGCCGCGTCAACGGCAACGGCATGCAGTTCGGCCTTTGGTTCGAGCCGGAGATGGTATCCCCGGCCAGCGAGCTGTATAAGGCTCATCCGGACTGGTGCCTTCATGCCGAGGGCCGCAGACGCACGGAAGGTCGCTCTCAGCTCATTCTCGACCTGTCCCGCCAGGATGTGAGGGATTACCTGTTCGATGCCATCAGCGGCATTCTGGGAAGCTGTCCGATCACCTATGTCAAATGGGACATGAACCGCAACATGACGGAGATCGGCTCCGCGCTCATGGAAGCGGAAGGGCAGATGGAAGTCGCCCACCGCTATATGCTCGGCTTGTATGAGCTGCTGGAGCGGATCGTAGCCGCCTTCCCGGACGTTCTGTTCGAGAGCTGCTCCGGAGGAGGAGGCCGCTTCGACCCCGGCATGCTCTATTACATGCCGCAGACGTGGACGAGCGACGATACGGATGCGGTCGAGCGCCTCAAAATCCAGTACGGCACGAGCATTGTCTATCCGGTCAGCTCGATCGGCGCGCATGTATCGGATGTGCCCAACCATCAGGTCGGAAGGATGGCTTCGCTGGAAATGCGCGGCGACGTGGCGATGTCGGGCAACTTCGGCTATGAGCTCGATCTGACCAAATTCGGCGAGCAGGAAAAAGAGATCGTGAAGAGACAGGTTGCCGCTTACAAGGAGCTGCGGAGCCTGATTCAGTCTGGCGACCTTTACCGGCTGAAGAGTCCGTTCCAAGGCAACGAGACGGCCTGGATGATGGTGTCGGAGGACCGGCGCGAAGCGGCCGTATTCTGGTTCCGGACGCTGGCGGAGCCGAATGCTCCGCTGCGCAGGCTGCGGCTGGCCGGACTCGATCCGGAGGCCTCCTACCGGATGGAGGAGCTGAAGACGGCGGGCGCCGAGCCGCCCGCTGCCAAGCTGCCGGGCACGGAGAAGGCATGGGCCGGAGACCGGCTCATGCATTACGGCATTCCGCTTCCCCAGCTGCATGGCGATTTCAAGAGCATGGTCGTGAAGCTCAAGGCCGAATAGAGTCAAAGCAAAACAAGCCCTGAGCCGGTTTTCCGGATCAGGGCTTGTTTTGGCGATCAGGCCGTATGACTCCAGACAAGAGCCGTCTGCTTCGAGATCGGTTCGTCATTTCTCCGGCTAAAAAAGCCGCCCCCACGGATAAATTCCGTCTCGGGGCGGCTTGGTGCCGTTCGTTCAGGTTGAAACCAGCTTGCCGAGCTGTTCGCCCATCTTGACCTTGAGGCCGACGGCCAGGTCTGTACGGGGCTCGAACGTGCCGTCCTCGAACAACAGGACGACGGTGGAGCCGAACTCGAAGTAGGCCAGCTCGTCGCCGCGCCGGACATCGGCTGTCTGGGGCTCGGTGTACCGGATGCTGCTGACGTTGAGCGCGCCGACCTTGACGATGGCGATCTCGCCGCCATTGTGGGTCATGTACGTCACGAGCCGCTCGTTGCGGCTCAGCACGCGGCGCATCCTCGTTAGGCCGAATTCGTTCACCGGATACACGCGTCCAGGCAGATGCTCCCGCTCCACGATGACGCCGTCGGCCGGCACATGGATGCGGTGATAATCGGTCGGGCTCAAATAAAGAACCGTATAATAGCCGTTGCGATAATTCTGGATGCGGGGCGAGCCGTTGAGCAGCTCCTCGACCGTATAGTCCTGCCCCTTGATGCCCAGCATCGTGCCGTCCTGGATCGGACCGGCTCCCGTCACGAGGGCGTCGACCGGGCTTACCGCCATGTCGGCGGTATCGTTCACAGGGCGCATGCCGGGCTTCAGCCTGCGGGTGAAAAACTCATTCAATGTCGCATAGTCTTGGATTGCTCGCTCCGCTTCTTCGGTACGGATGCCGTACGTGCGGGCAAAACGGGGGATAAATCCCCGGCTGGCTCTGGATTTCGCAAAGCTTCCCGTCAGGCGGGAAATCCATTTGCGGGATCCGAGCTCCGTCATATGGCGGAATAACCAGGTCCACATGCCTCCGCTCTTCACGTCCTTTCGCTGTCAGCCATGCGGCGGTCTCAGTCCGCTGCTCTTGCGGACCTATGCCGGCATAGGCCGTCCCGACTAGTGTGCCACATCCGCATGGACAAAGCAATGAAATCGGGCGTATGAGGGAGTTATTTCAACGAATGGAAGCGATATCGGCGGACGGCTTGAAGGACGGCCCACGCCGCGAGGAGAGCGGCAAGAGCCCAGGCCGCCGACGAGACCGCGGCAGGCTGGACGTCCTTCCCGGCGATGCCGATGAAGGCCCATACGAGCACAAGCTCATAATAGGGATCCCGGAAAATCCAGCCGACGGCCAAGCCGAGCGAGGCGGCTGCCCCAAGTCCGATCAGAGCCCAAGCCGCATCTCCCCAGCCGAAGCCGTTCCAATCCAGGCTGTACAGCCAGGTAGAGACGTTGACGATCGTCGCGACGCTGATCCACCCCATGTAGATGCTGAACGGAAGCTGGACCAGCAGCTGTTCGCCTGCCGTCGCACTCGAAGAAGGGCGCTGTGTTTTGGCATAGAGGACGATCAAGGACGCGAGCAGAATCAGCATGATGAGGACGCTGAGCCCGACATGCTCGAAATGCCAGGCGACGATCCAGGCCGAGTTGGCCAGCCCGTTCAGCACGAACCAGAAGCCGATGGACCGGACACTGCTGCGCGAGCTGCCCTGCGGAGTCCATTGGTAGACGATGAACCCGGCCAAGAGCAGGTAGATCAGGCTCCAGATGCTGAACACATATCCCGGCGGCGTGAGCAGAAGCGGGTATTGGTCGGACAGCTCCTTGGTCGTTTTTCCTCCCAGAGGGAGCAGGACGGCGAGAGCGTTCATGACGATCACTAGGGCGAAGGAGAATGTGTTGAGAGCCTTCCATGCTCTGCCCGTTCGGGGCAAGGATGTAGGGGATGCGCTCATGGACTTTCCTCCTTGGCTCAGTTTGATAAACTACAATCTGAATCTGGATTAGGATGACAATATTATACCCGCGGGTATATATTCACCGCATTGAGAACTGCCCAACCATCCCTTGAAAACGATATCAGTCATCCGGTACAGCAGGAAAGCGTTCGGTCTAGGCATTGTAGAGATTTCGTGATGAAGCCTAAAACGGCACGGCTTCTGCCATTGCAGGACGCGTGACCCTTTCGGGTTCGCCATTCGGAGAATATGCTGGAGCAGCAAGCTTTCATGCAGGAAGGGGAGAAGCAAGTTGCAGAAGCTGAAGGTCGCTTTCGTCACTCCGGGTTCCTTCCCCATTCCTTCAGCCGGCAGCAGCTCCGTGGAACGCGTCATCGAGAAGATGGCGCCTCTAGTGGCGGAGCAAGCTGAAGCCCGGATATACGGCCGCTCGGGGGCTGGGCTCGGTGCTGTCGGACAGATCGACGGGGTCCGCTGCGAACGGTTTCCCGCAGGCGACAAATCCGCTTATCTTCGCAGTGTAAGCGGGGCCATCCATAACTTCCGTCCGGATCTCATCGAAGTGGCGAATCGTCCCGGCTATGCGCTCAAGATGAAGCGGAGCCATCCCGATGCGAGAATATGGATCAACCTGCATTCCTCCTCCTTCATTGCACCGAAAGTCATCAGCAGGGATAGGCTGAAGAGGAGCTTTGCGGCTGCGGAAAAAATTATCGTCAACAGCGAATTCCTGCGGGATACGGTGGCAGGCCGGGTTCCCGAGGCCGCGCACAAGCTGAGAGTCGTTCATCTCGGCGTGGACACGGAGCGTTTTCCTTCCCGCTGGGAGCCGGAGGGAGCCGCGCGCAGGGAAGCGCTAAGGCATGAGAGGGGCTGGCAGGACAGGGACGTGCTTCTATTCGTGGGGAGAATTATTCCGCTCAAGGGCGTCCATCATCTGCTGCGCGTCATGCCGAATATCATCGCTCTCCACCCGAATGTGCTGCTCGCTGTCGTCGGAAGCCCTTACTACGGCTCGCATCGGACGACCCGGTACAGCCGTGCGCTGAAGGCGCTCGGCAAGAGGTATCCTCGCCACATCCGGTTCATTCCTTATGTCCCTTATCCGGAAGTGCCGAACTGGTTCCTGGCGGCGGATGCCGCTGTCGTGCCCTCGGGAGCGAGGGAATCGTTCGGACTGGTGAACGTCGAGGCGATGTCCTGCGGCCTGCCGGTCGTGGCGACGAAAGCAGGCGGGATGAAGGAAATCATCGTCGACGGCTGCACCGGATTTCTCGTGGAGCCGGACCGGCTAGAGACGGAGCTGAAGGCCCGGCTGCTTCAGCTGCTGCTGGATCCGGGGCTTCGCGAGGAGATGGGACGCCGGGGGCGCGAGCGGGTCATGGCCGAGTTCACCTGGGAGGCTACGGCTGCCCGGTGGGGAGGGTTGCTGGAGGAATAGATTCACAGCCTTGAACGTTAGTTGGCCAAGGCTGTTTTTTGCTGATTAATTAATCTACCAGATTGGAAAGAAAGTTGATATAATGGTTATTATTGGGAATTTAAATAAGGATGACCGGAGAAAGCAGGAACAGAATGAATTCGTTGTCTTTAAATGGCTTGGACAGACAAGCTACGATATCGTGTCCGCGATGTGGTAAAAATGTGCCCTGCGATCAGCAATTCCAGTCGTGGTGCGAATGCGGCTGGAATATAGAACCGCGCACGCCTGATATGAGAGATCGATTTTCACGGTTATACCGCAAGCTGGGCGTGAGGCAAGGCGAACAGATGCTTGAAGAGGTCAAATACTCGATCAGCAACGGAGACTGGCGGGACAAGCTTAAAGCGAATCTGCTGTTATATTTGGTTGCGACAATAATTCATCTGGTCTCGCTCTCCATGTTCATAAGCGGAGTTTGGCTTATCGTTGCATACCATTCCAATCATTGGTTTCCTACGGCAATAGGCATGTTGATGGTAGCCATACAGATCATTACCGTTCCTCGCTTGGGTAGCGTCGATAAGAAAGGCCTGATCTCCCGCGAAGACTATCCGACTCTATATAGAGTCGTTGATGCAGTCTCGGATTCATTAGGCACTTCGCGCGTATATGGCGTGCAGATCAATGAAGAATTCAATGCATCCTTTACACAGCTCGGCTGGAGAGGTCGTAAAGTCATTACGCTGGGTCTCCCGTTATTCGCTATCTGCAGCCCTCAAGAAAAAATAGCACTAATTGCGCATGAAACGGCTCATGGAGCCAATCATGATGTCACGCGCAATCGGTATGTTTGGAGTGCCTATATCGCTGCGGAGCAATGGTACTACTTTTTCACTCCGGCTCGGGGAGCGACTCAAGAAGGCTATATGGCCATTTTATATCTTTTATCGGATATTCTGATGAAAGCATTGTCGTTCATACCATGGACGATTGCACGTCTGGTGCTCGTATTGCTGCATCTCAACAAGCAGCGCAGCGAATATTATGCCGACTATCTTGGCGTGAAAGTCAGCGGCGAGCAAGCCATGATTGGGCTGCTGGAAAAATTGCATTACGACAGTCCGTTCGAGAGCTGCTTGCATCGTTTTATTTTCTCTCGGCAGGCCGAAGACTTCATCACGGAGTGGAAAGCTTATGCGGAACAAATTCCTGTACGAGAGCTTGAACGCATCCGCCATGTCGTAAGGGCTGAAGGTTCAAGACTTGATTTTACGCATCCGCCAACCCCGTACCGAATTGACTTTTTGCAGCATTTGAAAGGTTCGTATCCGCTGCTAACATTGTCGAAGTCGGAGCATGAACAATTAGTTCGAGAATTAGAGCAGATGCATGGCTCGGTCTATCGGAATCTGGAGGAGAATTTCAACTCGAGGCTTTACTATTAATGAAATATTTGAGTTATCGAGATAAATCGGGATCCTACCTTCTTGTTCTCAGAATCGACGAGGTTGACAACTTCCACCACCCCGGCTTATAGTCATACCAAGATATCCACTAGGGGCGCCCGCACGGGCTGAGATAAAGCGCAAGCTTTGGTCCCTTCGAACCTGATCTGGGTCATGCCAGCGTAGGAAAGTGGTCGAACATGCCTTTTATTTGGCTTGTGCCTCTTTTCGCCGCTTCCAGACCGGAGGCGGCTTTTTGCCGTCCTCCGGCGGGAGGCGGCGGAGGAATAGGCGCACCCAATCTGCTTGCCGCAATCTGCCGATGAAGGCGGAAGCGGCCAGTAGAGTGTCCCGGACAGCCTGCGTTTTTTGGCGCAGACCATCGGGAACTAAAGGCATGACCGGCATTTCCAAGCGTGCAGCCCCCTGGCGGATATCATAATCCGTTAAGGGGGCTTTTGATTTTCCATGGCCATACATACCGAGCCGCTGCCGGGCAGCCGCAAAGTCTACATGCAGGGAAGCCGGGAGGATATCCGGGTTCCGATGAGGGAAATCTCGCTCTCGGACAGCGAGGTGGGCGGAGAGTCCATTCCCAATGCGCCTCTGAGAATCTATGACGCAAGCGGTCCTTACACGGACACCGATTACGAGGCGGATGTCTCGAGAGGCTTGCCGCCCATGCGAAGAGGCTGGATCGCAGAGAGGGCAGACACGGAGGCCTATCAGGGCCGGATCGTCCAGCCCGAGGACAACGGATTCTCCGACGCCGGCAATGCCGCCGAGAGGGGAGCGGATATTTTCCCGCCATCCGGCAGGCTGCCGCTGAGAGCTCTCGCAGGGGGCAACATCACCCAGCTGCATTACGCAAGGCAGGGCATCGTAACCCCCGAGATGGAGTTCATCGCCCTGAGGGAGGGGATGGAAGCGGAATTCGTACGCTCCGAAGTCGCGGCGGGAAGAGCGGTCATTCCGGCCAACGTCAACCATCCCGAGAGCGAGCCGATGATCATCGGGCGGCATTTCCACGTGAAGATCAACGCCAACATCGGCAACTCCGCCGTGACCTCCTCGATCGAGGAGGAGGTGGAGAAGATGACGTGGGCGACCCGCTGGGGAGCCGATACGATCATGGATCTGTCCACCGGCAAGAACATCCATACGACGAGAGAATGGATCATCCGCAACTCTCCGGTTCCGGTCGGGACCGTGCCGATCTATCAGGCGCTGGAAAAGGTGAACGGCAAAGTGGAGGACCTCAGCTGGGAGGTGTTCCGCGATACGCTGATCGAGCAGGCCGAGCAGGGGGTCGATTATTTCACCATCCATGCCGGCGTGCTGCTCCGATATGTGCCGCTGACAGCGAAGCGCGTTACGGGCATCGTCAGCCGGGGAGGGTCCATCATGGCGGCCTGGTGCCTCGCCCATCATAGGGAGAACTTCCTGTATACGCATTTCGAGGATATATGCGAAATCATGAAAGCCTACGACGTGACCTTCTCGCTCGGCGACGGGCTGAGGCCGGGGTCGATCGCGGACGCCAACGACGAGGCGCAGTTCGCGGAGCTGGACACGCTCGGCGAGCTGACGAAAATCGCCTGGAAGCATGACGTGCAGGTCATGATCGAAGGTCCCGGCCATGTTCCGATGCATCTGATCAAGGAAAATATGGACCGCCAGCTCGCCGTCTGCGACGAGGCTCCCTTCTACACGCTCGGTCCGCTCACGACGGACATCGCGCCGGGCTATGACCATATTACGAGCGCGATCGGGGCGGCGATGATCGGCTGGTTCGGCACGGCGATGCTCTGTTATGTGACACCCAAGGAGCATCTGGGACTGCCGAACCGGGAGGACGTGAAGGAAGGCGTCATCACGTACAAGATCGCCGCGCACGCCGCCGATCTCGCCAAGGGCCATCCGCAGGCCCGAAAGCGCGACGACGCTCTGTCCAAGGCCAGATTCGAATTCCGCTGGCGCGATCAGTTCCATCTGTCGCTGGATCCCGAGCGGGCGATGGGCTACCACGACGAGACGCTACCTGCGGAAGGCGCCAAGAGCGCGCATTTCTGCTCCATGTGCGGGCCGAAGTTCTGCAGCATGAGGATCACGCAGGACATTCGGGATTACGCGGAGAGGGAAGGGCTGGATACGGCGGAGGCGATCGAGGCGGGCATGAAGGAGCAGGCGGAGGCGTTCAAGGCCGGAGGCGGCAGCATCTATGCTTGATCCGGCGGCAACAAGCCGATTCGAGGCGCAAGACGCCATTCAGGAACGGTATTCCCGGCAAATCCGCTTCGCTCCCATCGGCTGGAAAGGGCAGCGGCGGATCGGCCAGGCCGTCGTGCTTGTCGCCGGCACCGGCTCGCTCGGAGCTTCGCTGGCGCAGCATATGGCTCGGGCAGGGGTAGGCGAGCTGCGGCTTGCCGACCGCGACTACGTGGAATTCAGCAATCTGCAGCGGCAGATGCTGTTCGACGAAGAGGATGCGCGGCTGGCGCTTCCCAAGGCGGAGGCCGCCGCACGGAAGCTGAGGCGGATCAACGGCATGGTTGAGCTCAAGGCGTTTGCCGCCGATTTCATGGCTCCCGGTCTGCTGGAGAAGATCGCGGGCGGGTGCGATCTGGTGCTTGACGGTACGGACAATGCCGCGGCCAGGCTTGTACTGAGCGATTACTGCTTCCGTGCCGGCATTCCGTTCCTGTACGGCGGCGTCGCCGGGGCGGCCGGGATGAGCGCTCCGCTCATTCCCGGCGCGACCTGCTGCCTGCGCTGCCTCATCGGCGGCGAGGAGGAGCAGGAGAGCGGACAGACCTGCGAGACGGCGGGCATGATCTCGCCGGCCGTGGAGATGGTCGCCGCGCTGCAGGCGGCTGAAGCGCTCAAGTGGCTGGCAGGCGATAGGGAAGGAATGCGCCGCACGCTCGTCTCTGCCTCTGTGTGGCCATACGCGATGCGCGAGACGAAGCTGCCCGGACCGTCAAGGCTCTGCACGATTTGCGGCTGCGCAAGAGCGGTGCAGGAACGGAGCGGGGAAGGGACACGTCCGGGAACGCAGGATGCTTGGCGGGAGGGTGATGAAGCGGATTCTCTATGGGGAACAGGGCGAGAGTTCCTTCCGAAAGCAGCCTCGGAAGCAGCCGGAAGCAGCCGCCGCCAGCACACAGCCGTTCTGTGCGGCCGGGATACGTTCCAGCTGCAGCTGGAGCCTGCCGAACCCGGAAGGTATGAGAAGAGGCTGGAGAGGCTGGGCTGCCGGCTGACGCTCAATCCTTATCTGCTGCGGGCAGTGCTCCCGGACAACGGGAAGCTCGTTGTGTTCCCGGACGGCAGAGTGCTTGCGCAAGGCGCAGCGGACGCTGACACGGCTTGGGAATGGTGTCGTCATTATTTGGGCGCGGAAGCGCCGGAGAGAGAGGCCAAGGATGAAGAAGCTTGAGTTCAGCCTGTACGTCATTACGGGCGAGAGCTGCCATCCCGGAAGAAGGCTGGAGGATGTAATGCGGGAGACGCTTGAAGGAGGAGCGGATATCCTGCAGCTGCGGGACAAAAAAGCTTCGCTGCGGGAGCTGGGAGAAAAAGCGGGGATGCTGCGCAGGCTTACGAGGGAGTACGGAGTGCCGTTCATCGTGAACGACCATCCTCTGCTCGCGCTTGAAGCCGAGGCCGACGGCGTTCATCTCGGGCAGGACGATATGTCCATCGCCGATGCGAGGGAGCTGCTCGGTGCGGAACGGATCGTCGGCATCAGCACCCACAGCCTGGAGCAGGCCATGAAGGCCGAGACGGCTGGCGCCGACTATATCGGAGTCGGGCCGGTGTACCCGACGGCGACCAAGCCGGGCCGGGCGGCGGTCACGCTGGATTACGTCCGCCAGGCGGCCCGTCATGTGCGCATCCCATGGACAGCCATCGGCGGCATCCATCCCGGCAATGCGGGCGAGGTGCTCGCCGCGGGGGCGAGGAGGCTGTGCGCCGTCTCCGCGGTTGTCGGCAGCTCCGATCCCGCAGCTGTCTGCCGCGAGCTGCGGAGCCTGATCGCTGCCGCAAGCGAAGCTGCAGCCGGTCTGACCGACTCATCTGGAGCTGCTTCCCTTCCGGGCAATCCGCTTCGGCTCACATTGAACGGCAAGGAAATCCTAACGCACTCATCGACGCTTCAGGAGCTGGTCGAGTCCCACGGCCTATCCGGCCAGAGGATTGTCGCCGAAGCGGATGGAATCATCCTGGCGCGTGGGGATTGGAGCCGCCATCGGCTGGCGGATGGAATGAAGATCGAGCTGGTCCACTTTGTAGGGGGAGGCTGAATGATGGAAGATGAAATGAGGGCTCAAGCAGCGGCTCAAGCAGGGTCTCGAACAGGGTCTCAAACAGAGGCTCAAACAGAGTCCCGAACCGAGTATCGAACCGAAGCTCAAACCGATTATCCAGCCGCTGTCCAAACAGCTGGCCATGCGAAGCTTCAGCCGGAGCGGGAGCTGGACATGGATACCTGGACAGTGGGAGAGACACAGCTCTCTTCGCGATTTTTCCTCGGAACGGGCCGCTTCCCGAGCCCGGCCGTCATGCAGCAGGCGCTGCGGGCAAGCGGTGCGGAGGTCATTACGTTCGCCGTCCGCCGCGTCAATCTGGAGCAGCCTGAGGACGATTCGATCCTGCAGCATCTGCCCGAAGAAAAGTTGATCTACCTTCCCAATACGTCGGGCGCAGGCAATGCGGACGAGGCGGTGAGGATCGCGCGCCTGGCCAGAGCGGCCGGGCTTGGCAGCTGGATCAAGGTGGAGATCAGCGCGGATCCGCGCACGCTGCTGCCCGATCCTCTGGAGACGCTGAGAGCGACGGATAGGCTTGCGGCCGAAGGCTTCACGGTGCTGCCTTACATTTCGGACGATCCCGTCCTTTGCCGTCGGCTGGCCGAAGCCGGAGCGGCGGCCGTCATGCCGGGGGGAGCCCCGATCGGGACCGGACTCGGCATCCTGAACCCGTACAACCTCGGGCTGATCGCGGAGGAATCGCCGGTCCCCGTCATCGTGGACGCCGGACTCGGCTCGGCGAAGGACGCCGCTCTGGCGATGGAGCTCGGGGCATCCGCCGTGCTGGCCAATACGCCGGTGGCGCGGGCGGCAGATCCCGTGGCGATGGCCGAAGCGATGGCGCTCGCGATCCGCGCCGGCCGGTTGGCCAGGCTCGCCGGCCGCATCCCCGCGCTTCCCTATGCCTCCGCGAGCAGCACAGAAGCCGGCGCCCTGTACCCGCGCCAAGCCGATCGCTCGGGAGCGTGGAGGCAGTGAGGGAAAGGGTGCTCATCCTCGGAGGCGGCATCATCGGGCTGAGCTGCGCTTACGAGGCGGCAAGAGACGGAAACCGCGAGGTGACGATCATCGACAAGGGCGGCTTCGGCGGGCAGGCAACGGGAGCGGCGGCGGGCATGCTGGCACCGTACTCGGAAAATGCCGAGCAGCCGGATGCTTTCTTCCATCTGTGCGCCGACAGCCTGCTCCGTTATCCGGATTGGGCGGCAGACATCGAGGAAGCCAGCGGCATGAAGGTCGGGCTCAAGCGCACCGGCAGCGTCGGCGTCGCTTACCATGAAGCGGATCTGCTCCCGCTGCGCTCGAGGCTGGACTGGCAGCGGGCGGCCGGCAGCGGAGCCGAGCTGCTGAGCGCCGCCGAGCTGGCCCGTCTGGAGCCGCTGCTCGCGCGGGGAGCGGCGGGCGGCATCTACACGCCGTCCGAAGCCCACGTCGAGGCGCCCCGCCTCGCTGCGGCGCTGACGGAGGCTTGCAGGCTGGCCGGAATCAGGATGATAAGCGGAGCCGGCAGCCTGCGGGAGCTTGCCTTGAGGACAACCGGTTCCGGGGAGCGGTCCGTCGCTCTCGCGACAGATTATTCCGGAGAACACGAGGCTGACAAGCTGCTGATCTGCACGGGCGCCTGGTCCGGGGAATTCGAGCGGATGTTGGGCTTGCCGGAGTCCATCCATCCGATTCGCGGTCAGATCTGTGCCTTCGATGTGCCTGACGGAGCGGTCAGGCATATGGTGTTTTCGAGTCAGGCCTACTGGGTCGGCAAGTCGGGGAACGCCCTCGTATGCGGCGCTTCTGAGGATGTCGCCGGATTCGACGCTTCGGTCACGGAGAAGGGAATCGGGCGGCTGGAGCGGTGGAGCAGCCGGATCTTCCCTTTCCTTGAAGGCGCCCGTCCCAAGCTGCGCTGGGCCGGGCTGAGGCCGGCCACCCGCGACGGGCGTCCGCTGATCGGCGCCTTGAGCGGCCATCCTCAGGTCATCGTGGCGACCGGCCATTACCGCAACGGCATTCTGCTTGCTCCTGCGACCGCTGCGGCCGTAACGGAGCTGCTGGATGGAACGAAGCCGGAGCGGATCGCCTCCTTCTCCCCGGAACGGTTCGCCGCTGCGACCAGGGGCGGTGCGGAGGCGGGCCGAAGCATTTCTGTCAGGGAGGAATTCCTTTGCTAGAGACTGCTATCGGGCAAGGCAGCGGGCTGCGGGGAGGCCGAATCCGCAAAGTGCTGACGATAGCAGGCTCGGATTCCGGAGGAGGCGCTGGCATTCAAGCGGATCTGAAGACGTTCCAGGAGCTCGGCACATTCGGCATGAGCGTCATCACCGCGGTGACGGCGCAGAATACGGTCGGCGTGCACGGAGTCTACCCCCTTTCGGTTGAAGCGGTAGAGGCTCAGCTCGACGCCGTCATGGGCGATATCGGAGCCGACGCCGTCAAGACGGGCATGCTGTTCTCGTCGGACATCATCCATGCGGCAGCTTCCAGGCTGGAGAAGGTCGAGGCCCTCAAGCTCGTGGTGGATCCCGTCATGATCTCCAAGCATGGCTCCCGGCTGCTGCGGGAGGATGCGGCTGAGGCGCTTCGTCTGCGGCTGCTGCCTCTGGCGGAGGTCGTTACGCCCAATATTCCGGAAGCCTGCGCCTTGCTCGGTCTGAAGGAGAGGGAGATAGGAAGCCTCGAGGCGATGAAGGACGCTTCCAAGGAAATGCTGAGATTCGGGTGCAGGCATGTCTTTCTAAAAGGAGGCCATCTGGCCGGGGCGGAAGCGGCCGCCGACGTTCTCCTGTCAGCCTCTCTTCCGAATCACCCGGTCGTGCTGACAGCTTCGCGCATTCCGACTATGCATACGCATGGCACCGGCTGCACGATCGCCTCCGCGCTTGCCGCTCTGCTCGCAAGAGGCCTGGACATGGAGGCGGCGGCGAGGGAGGCCAAGGCATTCACGCTTGCGGCGATTGCATCGGGCGGACCGCTCGGAGCGGGCACGGGCGCGCTCTGGCATGCAGCTTGGCGCAGCGGGGACAGCTGAGTTTGCGGACTGCTTGCAACGTCATGGTATCCGCCTGCCGGGCAGCCGCATAGGATAACAGTACTATGCTTTGGTGGAGGAGCTTGACGATGAAGACGAACGGTAGGCCCGCAAAGGGCAGCAAACCTTATGTACCCGGCGGGGCGCCGCTCGCGCCGAAAGCCAGGAGTCAGCAGGGAGGCAAAGGCAAGCAATCTTCGAGGCCTTTATACCACTATGACAATCCGAACATATCGGAAATCGACTGGCTGGACAACATTCCCGCCCCTGTCCGCGTCCCGTTGGAGGCCAAGGAAGGCGGCGTCCCCAAAGTCAAGCTTCACACCGTTGCTCCGGAGAGCGTCTCGAACACTCTGCTCTGGGACGGAAAGGAACCGGAAGCTGAATTCCCATCAGAGGCAGACGCCGCACTGTCGAGTTGCGGGGATCAGCCGGAGGAGCTTGCCGGATATGACGTGAGCGAGATCCGATACAGCTCGGCGCTGTCCGTCCGCGCTCCGGGCACAGCGCGGCTGCTGCCGCGGCAGGCGTTAACCGCAGACGTCGGGCCAGCCTCCCGCGATGACGGAGCAGGGGAGTCCATGAAGGGAGCTGGCGTGCAGCATGGAACGATCCCGTTCGCTTTCCGGGACCGCGCCAGGATCGACCTGATCATTCCGCTGCAGACTCCGTTCATGGACAGCGGGTATTCGTTCGTCTGCTCCCTCGACGTTCCCCATTGCCACGCTGTCGTGCGCGCCAAGCTGACGGCAGAGGCGGTAGTCACCCTCATCCGTACCCAGGAAGAGGGCAATGCCCGGGGCCGAATCGATTGGATCGCCGCCGGCAGGCTGCCGGAAGGGACCTGAACGCGGTCGGACGGAGCCGTCCCAGCTGCCCGCTAATCGGATAGAGAGGCAGAGGCAATCGAGATGGGGCCGGGAACCGTAGGATAGAATGAAGGATAAAATGAAGGATAGAACGAAGGATTAAACCCAAGGAATGGAACGAAGGATTAAACCGAAGGATTAGAACGAAGGATAGAACAAAGAAATTGAAACAAGAGGAATGGATCGAATCGATAGATTTCAAAGGAATATATTGCATGAATCAATGAATCAATGAATCAATGAATCCATGAATCAATGAATCCATGAATCAATGAATCCATGAATCATTGGAACGATGGATTTATGGATCTATGAATGGATAAATGGATAGATGGACGAACTGACGGATGGATAAATGGATGGATCAATCGAACCATAAATCAATAAAAGAATAAGATGGGCTGCTGGCAGAGCTGCGCGGGTGTCATCTCGGGATGACACGGCGCAGCTCTTTTTTTCCATTCCTCCCCGGTGATCCCGCCTGTACAAATGCCGTGCCATCGTTCCTGCTCTCTCATAAGCTGGCAAGTAGTGAGGTGAAAAGATGAGATACGCACGCTCGAGAAGCAAAGGCGGACGTCGGGAGGGGGCAGGAGCCCCGCGAGGGAATGAAGGTGCCGGGAGATCTGGCAGCTTCGTGGCTAAGGTCCGGGCTGCCGGTACGGGCAAGGGCAGAAATGGACGCCGATCGGCAGGCAAGCTTCCAGCTTCCGGCCCGACTTCCGCATTCGAAGCGGAAGCCCGCGATTCAGACGGCGCACCGCCGTTCCTGTCGGTCATTATTCCGGTCATGAATGAACGGCGCACGATCGTCGCCGTGTTGAAGCAGGCTGCGAGAATCCATCCGCACACCGAGTTGATCGTCGTCGCCAACGGTTCCACAGACGGATCCGCGGAAGCAGCCGAACGCTGCGGAGCCAAGGTTATCCGATACCTAAGTCCTCTCGGACATGATGTCGGACGCGCCATAGGCGCCCGTGCCGCCCAAGGGGAGGTCCTCCTTTTCTTGGATGGGGATATGGTATTGTCCGCCGCCAGGCTGCGGCCGTTCGTCGATGTCATTGCCCGCGGCGGAGCGGATGTCGCCTTGAACGATTACTCCGGTCCTGTCGATACATCCCAGGTTCATCCCGTCGTGCTTGCGAAGCATGCCCTCAACGAGATGCTTGGCCGGCCGGATCTTAAAGGAACCTCGCTCACCGCCGTTCCCCACGCGATGTCGAGGCGCGCATTGTCGGTTATCGGATCGAAATCGCTGCTCGTTCCGCCTCTTGCCCACGCCAAGGCGGCAGCGGGGGGACTGAGGATCGTCCTGCCGATCCGGGTCGATGTCGGCCGCCGCAACCGGCGGCGCCGCGAGCGCGAGCGGCTGAGGCCGCTTCACCGTCTTATAATCGGGGATCATCTCGAAGCGATCGCCTGGCTGTCGAGGCAGGCTGCGTCCGAAGAAGCAGCTCCTGTCCTTCCTGAGCCCGACGGTGCGGAGAATACCGAACATGGAGGAGGGACGGAATGATGCAGGGCGGCAGGACCGTCCGCTCAGGGGCGGGAGAACAGGACGGCAGAGGGACCGGACAAGGAAGGACCGGCAGGGCAAAGACAGCCGGCAACGGCAGGAGCAGAAGCCCGAAGGGAAAAGGCTATCGCAGCAGCAGCAAAGCCAATCGAACCAGCTATCGCAGCAGCAGCAAAAGCGCGGTCTTTCCCGGCTGGAAGCCGTTCTCCGCCGCTGCGGTCGTGGCCGGGAGCGACGCCGGGCAGCTGGCTGAAGCTGCGGAGATCATGCGGCAGAGAGGGTTCAGCCCGGTCATCGAGATGCTCTACGGAGCAGGCAGCCGAGTTGGCGGATCCATGGCGGCTGAAGCTTCGGACCGATCCGACGATGCCGTACGCCATCTCCATCCCGATGCCCGTCATGTCCACGAAGCGCTGGCGGCAGGTTCCGTCCATGCTGCCGCCTCGGAGACGGATGCCGTCCTGTATGCGGATGCCGGGCTCGGAGCCGACACGCTTGCCCGGCTTCCGGTGCACGCTCTGGTTGCGAAAGCCGCTTCCTCCCTCCGGCCTTGCGCTGCGGTTCCGTCAAGCACAAGCGGCGCTATCCCGTTCTCGCGCTGGAGCCGGTCCATGGTTCTGAGCGCCTTCATGCACTGGTCGCTCGGAGGAGAGTCGCGCAGCTTCGCGTCGATGGAGCGGGCCGTATTCGCCCTGAACCGCAAAGCCTTGGCGCTGCTTGAAGGAGATGCTCTTGCCGATCCGGCCGAAGCTTTGGCGACGCTGCTGGCGGCCGGGGGGACGGCTGCCTCGGTAACGGCGCCAGCAGCCGCAGCGGGAGGCACGCGCGAATGGACGCCGCTTCCGGACGAGGGCGCCCGCTACGCCCAAGCCGTTCTACGGATTCTGGAAGCGAAAGGCGAGCCAAGATCAGCCTTCCCGGATTACGACCGCCGCCGCGATGTCGCGGAGAGAGAATCTGATTAGCTCATTTGCTTGAAAGAAGAGAAGGAGTGAACGTCTGTTGAAAGCCATTCTGCTTGCAGGGGGAAACGGCACCCGGCTGATGCCGCTGACGGGACTGATGAACAAACACTTGCTCCCGGTATACAACTATCCCATGATCCACTACGCGGTGCAGACGCTCGCGGCGGCGGGAGCGGATGAAATTCTCCTCGTTACGGGACGCAGCTCGGCGGGAATGTTCATCGAGTATTTCGGCAGCGGCCGCGGTCACGGGGCATCGATAACCTATCTCATCCAGGAGGAGGCCGGGGGCATTGCCCAGGCTCTTGAACTGGCGAAGCCTTATGTCGGCAAGGAAGAGAAGTTCCTGATGCTGCTTGGCGACAATCTGGCCGACGACTCCCTCGAGCCTTACGTGGAGGCTTACAGGAATGAGCCTGCCGGAAGCGCGATGGTTCTGCTCAAGGAAGTTCCCGATCCGGAAAGGTACGGGGTGCCGGTATTCGATGAAGGCGGAAAGATACTCCGGATCGAGGAGAAGCCGGCTGCTCCCGCTTGCAGCTACGGCGTGACCGGCATTTATTTCTACGACGGGAGCGTCTTTGATGTCGTCTCCGCGATCGCTCCTTCTGGAAGAGGGGAGCTTGAAATCACCGACGTCAACAATGTCTATGCGGCCGCGGGCAAGCTGACGCATGCGATGCTGCAGGGCTGGTGGGCGGATGCCGGAACGTTCGACTCTCTCCTGGAGGCAGCCCTGCACAAGAAGGATGGAGAGGGACAGGAATGAGGGCCATTTCCCGGAGCGTCTTCCCGAACGGGGCCAAGGAGGCCGCAGCTCCATGAGCGTGCGGCGCCGCGCTTCGAGAGCCGCTCCTTCAGCCGCATCGGATGCGATGAAAATGGTCCCGGCAATAGCGGCAAATGCGGCGGATGCGCCAGAGGCGCCAGAGGCGGCGCCGCAGCCGCGCGCTCCCGGATGGCAGGAAGGCTACGAGCGCGGCTTCGAGGCCGGGAAGGCAGCCTTGGGACAGCCATGGCCGGGCACGAGCATCATCATTCCGACCTACAACAAGCGGGACTACCTGGTCCGCTGCCTGAACAGCATCCTGAGGCATACGCCGGAGTCATACGAAATCATTGTCGTGGACAATGCCTCGGCGGACGGGACGGCTGCCATGCTGGAGAAATATTCGCTGATGCTAGGCGCGGGCAAGCTCCGCTTCCGGGTCATGGACCGCAATCTCGGCTTTGCGGGAGCGGTCAACCGCGGCCTCATGATGGCCAGAGGCGACAGGCTGCTGCTGCTCAACAACGACACGCTTGTGACGGAGCGCTGGCTGGATAACCTGACGGCCTGCCTGGAACGAAGTCCCTCCGCCGGCATCGTCGGTCCCGTCACCAACTTCATCAGCGGCAGCCAGCTCGTGAAGGTTCCCTATCGTTCGATCAGGGGGATGGATGCCTGGGCGCGAGGCCGCAACAAGCCGAATCCGCGGCGCTGGAAAGAGACGGAGAGACTGACCGGATTCTGCATGCTGATGCGCCGCTCATTATTGGAGGCGGTCGGGTACTTCGACGAGGGCTATCAGATCGGGAACTACGAGGACGATGATCTCTGCCTTCGCGCGAGGCTGCTGAACCTGCGGCTGTACATTGCGGGAGACTGCTTCATCCATCATTTCGGCAGTATAACGGTGCGCGAGGAAGCCCGCATGACGGCCCTGACCGACCGCAACCGGCTCTTTTACAAAACCAAATGGGAGGATCCGGCGGGCGTTCTTCCGGCGTCGTCGGCGAAGGACATGGAGCAGGCGAAGCCGGCGGGAGAGGCGTCCTTCTATCCCGGCGGAGTCGCTGCGGAAGGAGCCGACGGAACGGTCTGGTGGCTGGAAAGGGGAGCTCGCTGGAAGATCGAGGGTGGCTGGGAGCTGCCTTCCGTCCGCTTGGGAAGGCCGGTGCTGAGCCGATACCGCCTGGCTGCGGCATCGATCGCTTCCAGCATCGCGGCTTCACGCTGGAGAAACGAGAAGTCTGCTCCGTCTCTGCCGCTGGACGAGGAGGCTGCAAGCAGCGATTTTCCACCCCCTTATGCGGCATTGCTGAATGGCTCGCTTGCTTATGTGGAAGAGGGGCGGTGCAGGACCGTTCTCAACCCGGCGGCCGCGGAGCGCTGGGGGCTTCATCTTAAGCCCCGGCTGCCTGATGCGGACGCCGCTGCGGCGCTGCTTCCTGCCGGGCGGCCTATTATTGCTCCCCCTCTGCTGTACCAACGTCTATGAAATGAGCCAGCCCGGCAAGGACTCGCAAGGATTCAAAGGAGGATATTCCATGAAGTCAAAAAGCAGCGCCGTGAGAAAACGGCTTCCGTCCGCAACACTCGGGCTGCGAAAAAAAGCAGCCGGAGCGAAAAAAGGAAAGTCCGGACCAAGGAAGAAGGCTCGTCCCGTCAGTCGCTCGGCGGCAAAACGGCCTCGCCGCCGGAAGGCGGCAGCGCGGCGCCGAGCCGTCCATTCGTTCGCGGATCCGACGATTATGGAGGGAAGCCCCGCTTTCAAGGCCGGATTCCAGCAGACGTACACAGAGGGGTATCAGGCTGGCTTCGGCATGGGCTATGAAGAGGGATTGCAATTCGCCTATGAAACCCAGCCCAGCTGACCCGAAAGCTTCAAAGCCGCCGTCCGGCGGCTTTTTTTTTCGGCCATCGACTCGCTTCAAGCGGCTCCCGTCCGACAATTCGGGCATTCATCCGTTGAGGCAGCCGATTGAAGGGGATGCAGCCCGCTTTGACTCCGCCGGCATTCATTCTGCTAATCTTAGTCATCCGCCATTTTTGGCGGCGCGAGGACAAGAGACCAAGTAGACAGCGGCCTCCGGACATATAGTAGGAACAGAGCAAGGTCAAGAAGGGGGCATTCGGCATGCCAAGCCATGTACCGCAGACGGTTGAAGCGGGAAGGCAGGAGGGACATCGGATCGGATTGGAAGAAGGCCGCCGGGACGGCGCCTGCCAGGCTGCAGCATCCGCCGCGCGGGTATGGACGCCCGGGGCGAGGAGAACCATGAGCGTCATGTACGTCCCGCAAGGGTTTCCGGCGATCGACCAAGGGGTGCAGGAAGCGCTGGCGATGCACGCCGGCTCGGTTGCTGTAAGCAGTCCCGGCACCATGTTCGTAGACGCCGAGAGGCTCAGGCCGGATCTGGTGCTCGTCATGAACGGCTTGCACGTGTTTCCGGCCGACCAGCCTTCGCAGATCGCCGCGATCCGGAATCTAGGCATACCGGCCGCCATCTGGTTCGCGGACGATCCCTATTTTACGAGGGAAACGAGCAGCCTGGCGTTCTGCTACGACCACGTCTTCACTCACGACCTCGAGGCGGTCGATTTCTATCGCCGTCTGGGACATCCGCAAGTTCATTACGCGCCTCTCGGCGTGAATACGGGAGTGTATCATGCCAAGCCGGTCCCGCGGAATTACCGCAGCGACGTATGCTTCATCGGCCAAGGCTTCTGGAACCGCATCAGGCTGCTGGATCGGGTGCTGCCGCAGCTGCAAGGGCTTAGAGTCGTCATCGCAGGCGGAGAGTGGGAGCGTCTGAGCACAAGAGCGCGCAGAAGCTGCCAGCTGATTCCCGGCTGGATGCCGATCGAGGAGACGGTGAACTACTACAACGGCGCCCGGATCGTCCTGAACATCCACCGGACGACGGAACCGGGGGTCGACAACCACAATGACCACGGTCTGCGCGGCGCCTCCATCAATCCAAGGACGTATGAAATTTCCGCCTGCGGAACGCTGCAGATGACCGATATCCGCGACGACCTCGGCCGTTATTACGTGCCGGGACAGGAGCTGGACACCTTTGGCGACGGAGGCGAGCTGGTCGGCAAAATACGGCATTATCTTCTTCATGAAGACCTGCGCAGAGCCGTCTCCGTGAAAGGGATGCTGCGCACGCTTCAGGAACACACTTTCGCCCGCCGCGTCGGAGATCTTCTGGATCTGCTCCCCCTGGGCTGACGGCCGGAGAGCTGCTATCAAAAGAGGAGGACTAAAGTTGGCAGTTAAATCCCTGCGCAAGGGCAGGCGCGCAGCCAAACATGCGCCTTCCCGCGCAAGCAAGAAGCGCGTCCTGCAACCTATTGCCCCGTTGCTCCCGAATCCGGAGCTGGAAAGGGGCAGGGCAGCAGGCTTCGCGACGGGACAGAAGCATGGCCGCTGGTTCGGCAAATGCGAGGCCGGCCTATCCCTGGTGAGCTACTCACCCCCCATATTCCCGGTTCATATCATGTTCATCGCTACCGCAAAAGGATATCCGTATTCTCCCCTGGACGCCTCCATTGCCAAATCGCTCCGTTCGATGACGTCCAGGCTCAGCATGAGCGATGCGCTTCAAAATTACGTTCAGCAGGCCGAATCGCTGAGGCCCGACGCGGTCATCTTCCTTGACGGCCTGCACGTTCCGGTCGAGAAGGTCGACGCCGTCCGGGCACTTGGCATCCGGACGGCCGTCTGGTTCACGGATGACCCCTATTACTCCGACATCACCCGCAATCTCGCCCTGCATTACGACTTCGTCTTCACGCTGGAGAAAAACTGCGTCGAGTTCTATCGCAGGCTTGGATGCCCCAACGTCCATTACCTTCCTCTGGGCGTCAATCCCGACGAATTCCGTCCCCGCAATCCCGATCTGTCCCTGCGCAGGGAAATCAGCTTCGTCGGTTCCGCTTATCACAATCGCGTCGATTTCTTCGATCAGATCACTCCTTACCTCGCCACTCGCGATACCACCATCTCTGGTCTCTGGTGGGAGCGGCTGCGCGATTATCCGCTTCTCTCCTCCCGCATTCGGGCGGGCCACTGGATGGGGCCGCTGAAGACAGCGGCGACGTACAACGGAGCCAAGATCGTCATCAACATGCACCGTGCCCATGACGACGAAACGTTCAACAGCAACAGCGAGATGATCACCGCGGTTTCCCCCAATCCCCGCACGTTCGAAATATCCGCCTGCGGCACCCTGCAGCTGACGGACGTCCGGGAAGACCTGCCCAGCTTCTATACGCCGGGAGTGGATATCGCCACCTATTCCTCGCCGCAGGAAATGATCGAGAAGATCGATTATTACCTCCAGCATGAGCAAGAGAGGCAGGACATCGCGCTGCGCTCCATGCACCGGACGATGAAGGAGCATACCTACTCGCACCGGCTGAATTACATGCTGTCGACGATGTTTCCATCCTGATGCGCCGGCTTCCGACCGAAGGGGGTGAAGGAATTGATTTCGAACCCGGCCATCCTGGAGGAAGTCTCCGGAGGCGTCCATAGCTCCGGCATGGAGGGCGGCTCTCGGCTGGAGCGCGGACATCTTTTTGGAGCAGTCCTGCGCGGATACGCTGGAGGAGGCGCGCCGCGGGCTGAGGAGATGAAGATCCGACCAGCGAGATTCTCCTTCGCCTGCTGGGAAGCCGAACGAATCAAACGGGATGAAGCCTAGCAGAAATCGGCTTCATCCCGTTTTTTTTTGTTTTTTTCGTCCCGTCGGATCCTGAAATAAAAAAATCGGAATCAGTCGGAGACCAGCTACCGAAAGGAGGGTTGATCCTATATAATCGGAGTTATATGTCCTGTCTTGTCGAAATGTAGATCCGTTATGCCTTATGTCGGAAAGCGAGGGGCCCCATGGATTTTCCCATCAATATCCTGCTCGTAGACGATCACCCGGAAAACCTGATGGCCATCGAGGCGGTTCTCGGCGGAGAGCCCTATCGTCTGGTTCGGGCCTATTCCGGCACGGAAGCTTTGCGATGTCTGCTGGAAGAGGAGTTTGCCGTCATCGTGATGGATGTGCAGATGCCGGGAATGGACGGAGTCGAGACGGCCAGCCTCATCCGGATGCGGGAGAAGACCAAATACGTGCCGATCATCTTCATGACGGCTGCGAGCAACAGGATGGAGCATGTCTTCGCCGGTCATTCCGTAGGTGCGATGGATTTTATGACGAAGCCTTTCATTCCGCAGATCTTCAAGTCCAAAATCGAGGGCTACGTGAGCATGTATGAAGCGAACAAGACCCTGCAGATCCAGAGCGAAACGCTGAAAAATCAGGCTAGGGAGCTGGAGAAAGCCAATCTGGCGCTCAGCCAGGCCAAGGAGACGGCGGAGCTCGCCTCACGCGTGAAATCGGAATTCCTGGCCATGATGAGCCATGAGATCCGGACTCCGCTCAACGGGATCATCGGCATGTCCGATCTGCTTCTCGCCTCCGATTTGCCGGAGGAATACTCCGAGATGGCGGGCATCATCCACACGAGCGGACATGCCTTGCTCTCGGTAATCAACCATATTCTCGAATTCTCAAAAATCGAGTCCGGTAAGATGGAACTGGAGGAAGAGCCGTTTTCCCTCCAGCACTGCTTGATGGAGACGATGGATCTGTTCACGGCCAAGACCAGGGAGCGGAATCTGGAAGTAACGGTCTTCATCGATCCGTCCCTGCCTCCTTATCTGAAGGGGGATGCGAACCGTCTCCGGCAGGTGTTGAACAATCTGGTCGGCAATGCCGTCAAGTTCACGCATGAAGGCAGCGTATGCATACGGGTCGGCAAGCTGGAGGCGACGGTGGATTCCCTCATGCTTGAATTCAGGATCAAGGATACCGGAATCGGAATCCCTCCGGACAAGGTCGACGAGCTGTTTCAACCGTTCTCCCAGCTGGATGCCTCGACGACCCGGAAGTTCGGCGGCACGGGCCTCGGGTTGTCGATCAGCAAATCCCTTGTCGAGCTCATGGGCGGCACGATCCGGGTGGAACCGTCGCACGGACCCGGCGCGACGTTCATTTTTACGATAGCCGCCAAACCGCTCCTGCATGGCGACGATCATCCTCCGGAGAATGCATCCGACGAAATGATGCCACGCAGCAGGTTGGCGGGCATGGATGATCTCATCGTCGAGCCGGACCGATTGGACGTTAGGAAACCGATCATTCAAAACTATGACAGTCAAAAGGGGCTGGGTTGAGGACATGAGCGAGCAAAACTTGAGCAACGGATCCAGTGACGACCGAATTGACGGCGGCGAACTGCTCAATGCCTTGATGGCGATGAAGAAGGGCGACTTCTCCTACCGGATGCCATATGACCGCACCGGCGTAGCCGGCAAGGTGGCGGATACGTTCAATGAGATCATGGATATCCATGAAGGCCTGGTGTCTGAAGTCCAGACTGTAGCCAAGGTGGTCGGAAAGGAAGGAAACCTCTCGAAAAGGTTCGTGCAGAAAAATCTGGGCGGATCCTGGGAAACGATTACCGATTCGCTGAACGGTCTCGTCATCGACTTGATCCAGCCGACGAGCGAGATGGTCCGGGTCATCAACGCCGTTGCCAAAGGCGACCTGTCCCAGAAGGTGGAGCTGGAAATCGAGGGACGGCCGCTTACCGGCGAATTCCAGAGAACGGCGAGCAACATCAATATGATGGTGAATCAGCTCAGCACCTTCGCCTCCGAGGTGACCCGCGTGGCGCGCGAGGTAGGCACGGAAGGAATCCTGGGCGGCCAGGCGGATGTCAAAGGCGTGTCGGGCACCTGGAAAGATCTGACCGACAGCGTGAATTACATGGCGACCAACCTGACGGATCAAGTGCGCAATATCGCGGCGGTCACCACTGCCGTCGCGAACGGGGATCTGTCGAAGCAGATCACGGTCAGCGCGCGGGGAGAGATCCTGGAGCTCAAGAATACGATCAATACGATGGTGGACCAACTCTCCATGTTCTCCTCCGAGGTGACCCGCGTGGCGCGCGAGGTCGGCACGGAGGGCAAGCTCGGAGGGCAGGCGGACGTCAAGGGAGTATCCGGAACCTGGCGGGATCTGACCGAAAGCGTCAACTACATGGCCTCCAACCTGACCAACCAGGTGCGCAATATCGCGGTCGTCACTACGGCGGTAGCAAACGGCGACCTGTCGAAGAAGATCACTGCGGATGTGCAGGGCGAAATCCTGGAATTGAAGAACACGATCAACACGATGGTGGATCAGCTGTCGACGTTCGCTTCCGAGGTGACCCGGATGGCGCGTGAGGTCGGCACGGAAGGGATTCTCGGCGGGCAGGCGGATGTCAAAGGCGTATCCGGAACCTGGCGGGATCTGACCGAAAGCGTCAACTACATGGCTTCGAACTTGACCAACCAGGTGCGCAATATCGCGGAGGTGACGACCGCAGTCGCGAAGGGCGACTTGTCGAAGACGATCACCGTCGATGCGAAAGGCGAGATCCTCCAGCTGAAGAGCACGATCAACATCATGGTGGATCAGCTCAGCAACTTCGCCTCCGAGGTGACGCGCGTGGCGCGAGAGGTATCGACGGAAGGAATCCTCGGCGGGCAGGCGGACGTCAAAGGGGTTTCCGGCACCTGGAAGGATCTGACCGACAGCGTCAACTTCATGGCCGGAACGCTGACCGATCAGGTGCGCAATATCGCCGAGGTGACGACGGCGGTCGCGAAGGGCGATCTATCGAAGCAGATCACAGTCAATGCGAAAGGCGAGATCCTGGAGCTCAAGAATACAATCAACACGATGGTGGAGCAGCTCTCCACCTTCGCTTCCGAAGTGACGCGGGTGGCGCGGGAGGTCGGTACCGAGGGCATGCTGGGCGGACAAGCCCAGGTCAAGGGCGTCGCCGGCACCTGGCGCGATCTGACCGAGAGCGTCAACTATATGGCTTCGAACCTGACCAACCAGGTGCGCAATATCGCAGTCGTGACGACGGCGGTCGCGAACGGCGATCTGTCCAAGAAAATCACGGCGGATGTGCAAGGAGAGATTCTGGAGCTCAAGATCACAATCAACACGATGGTGGACCAGCTCTCGATGTTCTCCTCCGAGGTGACGCGGGTGGCGCGAGAGGTCGGCACGGACGGCAAGCTGGGCGGACAAGCTCAGGTCAAAGGGGTGGGCGGCACCTGGAAGGATCTGACCGAAAGCGTCAACAACATGGCCCGGAATCTGACGGATCAGGTGCGGAACATCGCCGATGTCACGACAGCGGTCGCGAAGGGCGATCTGTCCAAGAAGATCACCGTCGACGTCAAAGGCGAGATTCTGGAGCTGAAGAACACGATCAATACGATGGTGGACCAGCTCTCGACCTTCGCCTCCGAGGTAACGCGCGTCGCGCGCGAGGTCGGCACGGACGGCAAGCTCGGCGCGCAGGCGGAAGTGAAGGATGTGTCCGGCACGTGGAAGGATCTGACCGATACGGTCAACTACATGGCCAGCAACCTGACGGTCCAGATGCGCAATATCGCCGGCGTCACGACAGCCGTCGCGAACGGCGATCTGTCCAAGAAAATCACCGTCGACGTCAAAGGCGAGCTGCTGGAGCTGAAGAACACGATCAACACGATGGTGGACCAGCTCAATTCGTTCGCCTCCGAGGTTACGCGGGTGGCCCGGGAGGTCGGCACGGACGGCAAGCTGGGCGGACAAGCCCAGGTGCGCGGCGTTGGCGGAATCTGGAAGGACCTCACCGACAACGTCAATATCATGGCGACGAACCTGACGGATCAGGTGCGCGGAATCGCCAAGGTCGTGACCGCGGTGGCGAACGGCAACCTGAAGCAGAAGCTGACCGTGGAGGCCAAAGGCGAAATCGCCGAGCTGACGGATACGATCAACAACATGATCGAGACGCTCGCCACCTTCGCCGACCAGGTGACCACCGTGGCGCGTGAAGTAGGCGCCGAAGGAAAGCTGGGCGGCCAGGCGAGCGTGCCGGGCGCTGCAGGAACATGGCGCGATCTCACCGACAACGTCAACTACATGGCGAGCACGCTGACCACTCAGGTGCGCGCCATCACCAACGTCGCGACCGCGGTAACCAACGGCGATCTGTCGCGCGCCATCGACGTGTCCGCATCCGGGGAAGTCGCGACGCTGAAGGACAACATCAATGAAATGATCCGGAACCTGAAGGAGACGACCCGGATCAATACGGAGCAGGACTGGCTCAAGACCAACCTCGCCAAGTTCTCGCGGCTGCTGCAGGGGCAGAGGGATCTGTATGCCGTCAGCCGCATGATCCTATCGGAGCTGGCTCCGCTCGTGTCGATGCAGCATGGAGTCTTCTACATCAACGAACCGATCGGCGGCGAGCCGGTGCTGAAGCTGTTCGCGAGCTACGCTTACCAGACCCGCAAGCATCTGGCGAACGAATTCCGGGAAGGGCAGGGGCTGGTCGGCCAGTGCCTGATCGAGAAGCAGCGGATCCTGCTGACCAATGTGCCTGGAGACTATGTCGTGATCTCGTCCGCTCTGGGAGAGGCTACGCCTCTCAATATCGTCCTGCTGCCGATTATCTTCGAGGATCAGGTGCTCGCGATTCTGGAGCTTGCCTCCTTCCGTCTCTATAGCGATATCGATATCGCCTTCCTGGACCAGCTGACGGAATCCATCGGCATCGTGATCAACACGATGCAGGCGAACCAGCGTACGGAGGAGCTGCTCATCCAGTCGCAGTCCCTCACCGAAGAGCTCCAGAAGCAGCAGATGGAGCTGCGCAATACGAACGACGAGCTCGAGGACAAAGCGAAGCTGCTCGTGCTGCAAAAGGCGGAAGTGGAGAGCAAGAACCATGAGGTTGAAGTGGCCAAGCGGTACCTGGAGGAGAAGGCGGAGCAGCTGGCCCTCACATCCAAGTACAAATCCGAGTTCCTGGCCAACATGTCGCATGAGCTCCGCACCCCTCTGAACTCCCTGCTGCTGCTGGCCGAGCAGCTGGCTGAGAATCCGGATGAGAATCTTCACGATATGCAGGTGAAGTTCGCGAAGACGATCCAGGACTCCGGACTCGAGCTGCTCAATCTCATCAACGACATCCTGGATCTGTCCAAGATCGAATCCGGCACCATTACGCCGGATTACAGCGAAGTGTCCCTGGCGGAGCTGACAGACGGGCTTGACCGCACCTTCCGCCACATGGCGGACGCCAAGAAGCTGGACTACCGGATCAAGATCGATTCCGGCGTGCCGGCGAGCGTCATCACGGACTTCAAGCGGCTTCAGCAGATTTTGAAGAATCTGCTTTCCAACGCGTTTAAATTCACGGAGCAAGGACAGATCATGCTCCAGATCAAGAAAGCGAGCGGGGGCTGGAACCTGGAAAACGACTCGCTGAACCATGCCAAGACGGTCATCTGCTTCTGCGTCAGCGATACCGGAATCGGCATTCCTCCCGAGAAGCAGCAGATCATTTTCGAAGCCTTCCAGCAGGCTGACGGAAGCACGAACCGGGAGTATGGGGGGACGGGACTGGGTCTTGCCATTTCCCGCGAGATTGCCGAGATGCTGGGGGGGGAAATCACCCTGTTCAGCGAAGTGAACCAGGGAAGCGTATTTAATCTGTACCTCCCTACGGAAGCGGAATTCACGGAGCCGGAGCCACGGAAGCTGCATGCTCCCGAGGTGATTGACATCACTCCGCCCAAACGCAGGAGCAGCCTGAACCGGCCGGCGGATGATTCCTTGATGGACGACCGGAACCGCATCGAGCCTGGAGACCGCGTGTTCCTGATTGTCGAGGATGACCAGAAGTTCAACGAGATCATTCTCGATCTCCTCCGCAAGAAAGGAATCAAGGCGGTCATTTCGTCCGGCGGCCTGGACGCCCTGGAGCTCGTTCATAAGTACAAGCCGATCGCGATCACGCTGGACCTGCATCTGAGGGACACAGACGGCTGGCTGGTGCTTGAGCAGCTGAAGAACGATATCCAGGTGCGGCATATTCCGATCTGCGTCATGACCGTCGACGAGGACGAAGTGCTCCTCCTGCAGAGGGGAGTGTTCGATTATCTCCGCAAGCCGGTGACGAACGAAGAGCTGGAGAATGCGCTGGATCGCTTGAGCCAGTTTGCAGACAAGAAGGCCCGCAGCCTGCTGGTGGTCGTTCAAGACGAGCAGGAGCGCAAGGGGATCGTCGAGCTGCTGGCCGGCCACGATATCAAGATCACGGCCGTGGATACGGGACGTAAAGGATTGAACCAGCTGGGCGCCAAAGCTTTTGACGGCGTGGTGCTGGAGAACGGCTTGAAAGATATGAATCTCATCCGGTTCGTCCGCGAGATGCACAAGAACGCCAAGAACAAAAGGGTTCCCATCCTGGCCCGCCTGAGCAAGAAGCTGGAGCCGGCGGAAGAAAGCGAATGGGATGAGCTGGTCAAGCTGGCGGTTCTCAAAGAGGTCAAATCGAATGCCCAGCTGATCGATGAGACGACCCTCTTCCTGCACCGCAAGGAAGTGAACCTGCCGGCCGGCTCCCGGGACAAGCTGGTCAAGCTGCATCATTCGAATGAAATGATCGAGTACAAGAAAGTGCTCGTGGTCGATGACGATATCCGGAACATTTTTGCGCTCACCTCCATTCTGGAGCGTCATCATATGAAAGTCATTCCGGCTGAGACAGGCCAGACGGCCCTCCACATCCTGGAACATACGCCGGATATCGAGATCGTGCTGATGGATATCATGATGCCGGGAATGGACGGATACGAGACCACCCGCGCGATCCGGCAGAAGGCCGAGTTCAAGGATCTTCCCATTCTTGCGCTCACGGCGAAGGCGATGAAGGGAGATCGGGAGCTGTGCCTCGAGGCCGGATGCTCGGATTACATCACGAAACCGGTCAACAGCGCGCATTTGCTGTCCATGATGCGTACATGGCTGGACAAATGATTCCTGTTTTCCATGAGAAAGGGGCTGTCCCAAAAGCCATTCGGCTTTTAGGGGGCAGCCCCTTCATGGTTTCATAAGGCGGCTGCCGCATTCGCAGCCGCGCCGTTCATCTGTGCTTCGAATCGTGGCCCAGGATCTAAGCCGGCTGCCGGGCTTTGCCCCGGCTTCCGCCGCTGTCGCCGCCGCTGCCCGCCTTCGGCTTGGACGCGAACCAGCCAACGACGGCGATCAGGATGAGCACCGTCCAGAAGATGCCCTTCCACAAGCCGCTTTTCGGGAAGCTCGAGCTGATGAGGGCGACATCCGAGTGGCCGACCGTATAGATCGCGAGCTTGATGCCGACCCAGCCGACGATGGCGAAGGCGGCCGTCTCCAATCCGGGCCGATCCACCAGCAGCTTGCCGAAATAAGCAGCCGCGAACCTCATGATGACCAGCCCTACGATGCCTCCCGTCAGGATGAGGATGAATTGGGCGCCGTCGAGGCCGCCGATCCGGGGCAGAGTTGTCGCCGGCAGCGTGATCGCCAGCGCGACAGCCGCGAGAATGGCGTCGACCGCGAAGGCGATGTCGGCCAGCTCGACCTTGAGCACCGTCACCCAGAAGTTTTCGGGCTTTTTCTCCGCTTCCTTCTTGAGCTTGTCCTGCTTGACGAACAGCCGCTTGACCATATGGCTGATCGCAATGTACAGCAGATAAGCGGCCCCGAGCGCCTGCACGTACCAGACATGGGCGAGGAAGGAGATGATGAACAGGGAAGCGAACCGGAAGACGAAAGCTCCTCCGAGCCCGTAGAACAGAGCTTTTTTCCGCTCCTTTTCCGGGAGATGCTTGACCATGATGGATATGACCAGCGCGTTGTCCGCAGCCAGTATTCCTTCCAGGCCGATCAGCACCAGAAGCACCCAAGCGTATTCCAAAAGGACCGAGGTTGTCAGGCTTCATCACTCCTTTGAACTCTTTCGTTGAGGCGTCATGGATAACAGGAGTAGTATGCTCTGCTTTTATTTTCCTTAGTCCAGGCCAAAAAAACATTGAATTCCCATGCCGTTCGTCCCATAATCGGGAATACCGACTTACTCCGGAGGCATGGACGATGAACAATCCCCTTACCAGGCTCAGCGTGAAAATGCAGATGATCCTGCTGTTTTTGATGATGGCCATTCCGATTCTCGGTCTGTTCGTCTACGGCAATATGAAAGCGGAAAGCATTTTGAAGCGGAACATTACGAACGCCTATGCCGAGCTGAACAAGCAGAATCTGGTCATCATCGACAAGGATATGGACAATATCAACCGGATTACGACGACGATCATCCAGAATCCCGCGACGCAGGCCATCGTGCCCGGCAGCCTGGAGCCTGTGCTGGACCGGGTCAAGAAATACGCGGCGATGGACAAGCTGCTGCGGGTTTATTCGACCGGCACGGATGGAGAAAATCCGATCTACTATTCCCTTTATGTGTACGATCCCTCCAGCGAGTTCTATTTCGCCCCCTCCATCCAGATGACGCAGAACGGTGTCTACTTCCTCGATTCCGACAACAAGCCGGCCTGGTACGACAAGGCGGTCGAGAACAAAGGACTCGGCTTCATGCAGGTCATCGACAACAACACCGCCTTCAGCAAGGAGAAGACGCTCGCCTACATCCGCGCGGTCAACAACATCGGCGAAGGAAACGTCATCGGCGTCCTGGTCGCGTACAAGATGGACAGCAAGATCGTCGATTCGCTGCGCTCGGTCAATCTGCCCGACGGCGAGATGTTCCTGACGGACAGCCAGGGCACGATCATGTCCTCCACCGTCCAGGGCAAGCTCGGCACTAAGGTTGAGCTGCCGGAAGAGGTCGTCCGAGCGGCCAGATCCGCCAGAAGCGACATGCCGTACCATGCGGTGAACAGCGACGACATCTATGTCGTCAGCGCAGCCAATGCGCTGAACCTGCGCCTCGTCTACGAGATCCCGGTCCAATCGCTGCTCCAGCAGCAAAAGGAGCTCAAGAATGTCATCCTCTTCATCTCGATCGCTTATACGCTGCTCGGCTGCATCGTCATGATCTACTTCTGGCGCTCGCTCATGACGCCGCTGCAGCGGCTCTCGACGTTCGTACGCCGCTACGAGCCCGGCAAGCGGGTGCCGGAAACGCCCGGTCAATCGCGCAGCGACGAGGTCGGCGTCCTCATCTCCGCCGTATACGGGATGGCGAGAAGGCTCAACAGCCTCATCCATGACCGCTATCAGATGGAGATCCGGCAGAAGGAGGCGCAGCTTCAGATCCTGTACCATCAGATCAATCCGCATCTGCTCTACAACACGCTGGAGAGCATCTATTGGAAAAGCTCGCTCGAGGGCAATTCCGAATCGGCCGAGATGATCAAGGATCTGTCGAAGCTGATGAAGATCAGCCTCAGCCGGGGCCGCGAGATCATCTCGCTGGCGGAGGAGCGCGAGCATGCCGCCGCCTATGTCGCCCTTCAGCGGCGGAGATATGAAGCCGATTTCAAGATGGAATGGGACGTTCCGGAGGAGTTCGGGGGCATCGGCATCCCCAAGATCACTTTGCAGCCGCTGATCGAGAATGCCATCATCCACGGAATCAAGCATATGGGAGAGGACGGGCTCATCCGGGTCGCAGCCGTCCGGGACGAAGAGGGAAGGATCCGCGTGACGGTAGAGGACAACGGCTACAAGGCCGTTGATTACGCCGCGATCGAGCGCTGGCTCGGGGAGCTGGACAGCTCTCCGGCGATCGGATACGGAATTCGCAACATCGACCAGAGGATCCGTCTGCGGTACGGCTATCCGTATGGACTGGCGATCGGGCCGAGGCCTGGCGGAGGCACGACGGTAAGCATCCTGCTGCCGGATCAGCCGGAACAATCAAGCGAGGCAGGCATCGAATCAGACGGGGAGGACAATTGACATGCACCGAATATTGATCGTGGACGACGAGCCGCTTATCTGCAAAGGGCTGGCCAGCCTTCTGGCGGGAGCAGGACTAGGCATCACCGACATCCATACGGCGAGCAACGGCTATGAGGCGCTTGATTATCTGCGCATGGAGGAAGTCGATCTCATGATCACCGACATCCAGATGCCGGGAATGAACGGAATCGACCTCATGCATCAGGCGAAGCTGCTCAAGCCTTGGGTGCAGACGATCGTCGTCTCCGCCCATGAGACGTTCCAGTATGCGCAGATGGCGATCCGGCTGGGAGCGAGGGATTATCTGATCAAGCCGCTGAACAGCAGCCAGCTGCTGGATTCGGTCCGCAACGCGCTGCTCAATACCGAGAAGCCCGTATCCGGGGATCAGGATTATCTGGCGAAGGCCAGCTCGCAGTTCCGCCTGCGCGCGCCCGACAGCGGCCAGAGCGCCGCCCTGCTGAAGCTGCTCGTCGCGCCGCCGGCTGGACCCGCGCAAGGGCTTGCGCTGATGGAGCAGGCCGGCATCGCTTCATCGGGACCTTACTTCGCCATGATCCGGATCCGCGCGGATTTCAGCGGAGGCGATTATACCGCAAGGGACAAGGACCTGCTGACATACGCGATGATGAATATTTCCTGCGAGCTGCTGGAGCAGGAATGGGAGCCGATCCCATGCCTGCTCCCCGGCTGGGAGGTCGGGGCCTTGATCGGCTGGAGCGAGGCCAAGTACGACGACACGACGGTAAGCAAGGTGAACCAGCTCGACATGATCGGCCGCAGCCTGCACCATAATCTCGACAGCTGCCTCCATCTGCCGGTCACGCTCGGCATCAGCCAGATCGCCCGGGGGGCCGAATTCCTGTCGATGCTGAGCGCCCAGGCGGCGCGCGCGCTGGAATGGAGCGGCAAGCATCCGGACCAGAAGGTGTTCTATTACGGCGACTTCAGCTGGAGCGACCCGCAGCAGGAGGCCAGTGACGAGGAGCTGTCCGCGCAGAGCAATCTGATCGTAGAGCGTTCCAAGCGCTATATCGAGGAGCACTACGCGCAGAAAGGCCTGACCTTGCACGAGGTTTCGCAGCGCAACCACGTCAGTCCCAATTACCTCAGCTACCTGTTCAAGAAAATAACCGGGAACAACCTGTGGGAATACGTCATCAAGCTGCGCATGGAAGAGGGGCGCCGGCTGCTGATGACGACCGACCTGAGGCGCTACGAGGTCGCGGAGCGCGTCGGGTACGAATCTCCCGAGCATTTCAGCAAAATATTCAAAAAGTACTATGGGCACAGCCCGAGCGAGTTGAAAAAATAGAAGTAAGATTCGCTACGATATGCATAGATACGCACATGTTCTCCCTTTCTCCTGGAATCTAAAATGAATAGATAAAGATAAGAACAGGAGAAAGCGGGGAAAATCATGAGTCAAGACATCGTTGCGGCCACCGGGCCGCAGGCGCAGGCGGGCAGGGGCAAAGCCCGGACCCTGCTTCGCAAATACGGGTGGGGACTGGCATTCCTATTTCCGGCAGCCGTCATCTTCATCCTCTTTTTGTGGCTGCCGATCATCAAGGGATTCTTCTACAGCTTCTACCATATCGACTTCGTCAAGGGCGACGAATTCATCGGATTGGACAATTATCGGACGGTCTTCAGCGATCCCGACGTCTGGACCGCCGTCAAAAATACGCTCTATTATATGGCGCTATGCCTCGTCATGGGCTTCTGGGTGCCGATCGTGTTCGCCATCGGAATCTCCGAGATCAAGCGGCTCCAGGGAGTGTTCCGCGTCGCGGCCTACCTGCCGAACGTCATCCCGGTCGTCGTCCTGTACGGGCTCTGGAGATGGATGTACGATCCTGTCGGTCCGATCAACGCCGGCATCACGAGCCTGTTCGGAGGAGAGGGCGTCAGCTTCCTGACCGATACGAAGTGGTCGATGATCTCCCTCGTCTTCATGGAGACATGGCAGCAATTCGGCTCCGCCATGCTCCTGTATCTGGCCGCCGTGCTCAGCATACCGCGCGACTGGTACGAAGCGGCGGAGATCGACGGAGCGGGCATCTGGCAGAGGATCTGGCATATTACGCTGCCTTCCCTGCGCAGCCTGATCCTGCTCATGCTCGTGCTGCAGATCATCGGCACTTCCCAGGCTTACCAGTCGCAGCTGGCGCTTCTGGACGGCGGTCCGGTCAAGGCTACGCTGACCTATGCGCTGCTTATCGTCAAGTATGCGACCACGCGTCTCGATATGGGCGTCGCTTCCGCGATGGGCGTACTCATGTTCATCGTCCTGGGCGCTCTGGCGATCGTTCAATACCGCCTGGACCGGAAAGGGGACCGATAGCATGAGCAGCATGGACAGAGGCATCCTCTCGGAATTCGATCTCAAGCGCAAAGGAACCCGCACAGGGTATATCATCATGCTCGTCGTCATATTCCTGATGGCGGCATCCATGGTGTATCCGGTTCTTACAACGGCATTCAACGGACTGAAGGACAACGCGGAGGTCAATTCGTTCCCGCCGCATTTCCTTCCGCAGACATGGGAATGGGGCAACTTCGACGAGGCGTGGAATTATGTCGCGCTTCCGACCTTCCTCCGCAATACGCTGCTCATATTCGGCGGCAACATGATCGTATCGGTGCTGGTGCTCGGAACGGCTTCCTTCAGCCTCTCGCGCCTCAATGTGCCCAAGCGCCGCAGCATCGAGATGTTCTTCATGATCACGCTATTCATTCCGCCGACGACCTATCTGATCCCGAACTTCCTCAACCTGAAGGATCTCGGGCTGCTGGATTCGTTCTTCGCCTTCTGGCTGCCGGCCGGAGCCAACGCGTTCTTCCTGCTGCTGCTCAAAAATTTCTTCGACGGCATCAGCATGGAAATCTTCGAGGCGGCAAGGATCGACGGAGCTTCCGAGCTCAGCTGCTTCATCCGCATCGCCGTGCCGCTGTCGCTGCCGATCTTCGCGACGCTGGCCATCTTCGTCTTCTCGACCGCATGGAACGACTGGTTCTGGCCGTCGCTCATCATGCACAAGGACAGCCATTATCCGCTGTCGACGGCGATCTACAAATACGTCATCCAGGCGAAGATGCTCAACCTCAACATCAAATTCGCCATTCTGACGCTCGTCATGCTGCCGCCGATCGCCGTCTTCCTCGTCTTCCAGCGGTTCATCATCCGCGGCCTGCATCTGGGCGGAGTGAAAGGCTAGCTTCATCGTAACGACACACATAATGACCATAGAATCGCACATCGTACAATGAATGCGCATCCATTATGATGGTTTTGCAAGCTGTTCCAGATGAACGACATTTTATCCATGTTCAAGAAAAGGGGAGTTACACGTGCGCAAATCGACAGCGATCCTGAGCTGCCTGGTGGCGACCAGCGTTCTGCTTGGAGCCTGCGGCAACGGCAACAACAGCAACAGCGGCAGCAGCAACACGAATACCGGGGGAGCATCGAGCCCGTCGCCCGCAGTCAGCGAGCCGGCCAACAACACCGCCTCCAATGACGGAGCTGCCGCGCCGGCCGAAGAAGACATCAAGGACAAGAAAATCACGATCAGCATCTATTATCCGCTTCCCGACCAGGCGGAGAAGCGCAAGTCCGAGGACGACAAGATCGCCCGCTTCCAGAAAGAATACCCGAACGTCACGATCGTCAAATCGGATTGGCATTACAATGTCGACGAGATCGGCGTGAAGATGGCGGCCAACGAAGCTCCGACGTTCTTCAACACGTTCGCGACGGAAGCAGGCTTCCTCGTCCAGCGCGGCTGGGCGGCAGACATTACGGATCTGTGGAACAAATATCAATTCAAGGACGACATCAATCCGACGCTGCAGAACCAGTTCGTCAAGGACGGCAAAGTATTCGGAATCGTCCAGAACGGCTACTCGACCTCTACCGTCGTCAACAAAAAGCTTCTTGAGGCTAAAAGCGTAGCGGCCCCGTCCTACGACTGGACTTGGGACGACATGCTGAACACGGCCAAAGCAGTCGCCGATCCGAAAAAAGGCGTCGCCGGCATCGCTCCGATGGGCAAAGGCAACGAATCGGGATGGAACTGGACCAACTTCCTGTTTGAAGCAGGCGGCCAGATCCAGACGACGGATGGCGGCAAGGTAACGGCTGCCTTCAACTCCGACGCAGCCGTCAAAGCGTTGCAGTTCTACCAGAAGCTGCGCTGGGAAGCCAACGCCATTCCGAAGGACTGGGCGCTCGGCTGGGGAGACGCGGTCGGCGCGTTCGCCCAAGGACGTACGGCCATGGTCATCGCCGGCGCGGAAGGCGTGCTGGATCAAGCGCTCAACCAAGGCGGCATGAAGCCTGAAGACGTGGCCACCTACCCGATGCCTGCGGCTGAAGCCGGCGGCAAGCATTCCGGGATTCTGGGCGGCGACTATCTCGTCATCAACCCGAACGCTTCGAAGGATGAGCAGGAGATGGCGTTCCGCTACATCACGTTCGACTACTTCTCCGACAGCTACCTGAGCGCGGTCGAAAAGGATATCCAATCCCGCCAAGCGGACAAAAAGTACTATATCCCGCCGCAAATGAGCTACTACAAAGAGGATTCGGAATACGGCAAAAAACTTCAAGCGATCTACGACAAGTACACCAACGTGTACAAATACGATGCCGAGTCCAACAAGCTGCTCGACGGCAACCCGGAAGCCCAGTACAACACGCAGGAATACTACGCCGAGATGACCAACATCATCCAGGAAGTATTCTCCAAGAAGGATGTCGACTTCAAAGCGAAGCTGGATGCGGCTGCCAAGACGATGCAATCCAAGTATTACGACGCGATCAAAGTCCAATAACGCGGTCCATTATAATGTAGGAAAAAGCCGGATCTGCCTCGCGCAGATCCGGCTTTTTCCTATCGGACCGGGACGGAGGAGCTGCCGGCCTCGCTCTTTGAAATCAAGGAGACATGCACATGAAATCTTCATTTGCGACTTTCTAAAGATAAACATATACTAAACACAAATCTTTAGAAAATAACGACAAAGGAAGAGGTTTTTGCCATGATTACTCATTATTCGAATGTGCAGCTTCATACGGTGTCTCTGGAGGGCGCCAGGCAATTCTACGGGGAGCTTCTGCAGTTTCCGGTTGTCTACCGGTCGGAGAGCGAGATCTCTTTCCAGATCGCCGATCGAAGCGTCCTTTCCTTTGTGGAGACGTTCGAGCCGATCTCTCCCGCCCATCTTGCTTTCGCGATTCCCTATTCCCGGTTCGAAGAGGTAATCGCTTGGGCAGAGTCCCGTCATCTGACCTTTTTGAAATGGGAGGATGGCCGCGCCATCGATGAATACGAGACGGGCAAGAACATCTACTTCCGTGACGGCGACGGCCATCTGCTGGAAATCATCACCGACAGGGACGGGGATGAAGGCTCTGCCGAGCCTCTTCCCGGGGAGTTTCCGGTTCTTTTCATCCGGGAGGTCGGGTTTCCGGTCGAGTCTGTCCCCGAGTTTCGGCAGAAGCTGGTGCATCTCATGGGTTTCGAGCTCCGGGGTCAGCCCTCCGACACGTTCACCTTTGCGGCAGGCGGTACGGCCTACGCCGTCGTCGTCTCGAAGAAGCGCCGCTGGGTTCCGATCGGCATGATCGCACTTCCTCCGCGTGTGAGCGTGACGCTCGGCTTCAACCGCGCCTCCGACTGGAGCGGGATCACTTCCAGGCTGTATGCCTCCGGCATTCCTTACAAGGAGAACGGAAAGGGCGGCGGAAGCTTCATGCTGGAGGGCTACCGATTCCATCTGGTTTACGAGGGAGCAAGCTAAGCCTGAGAGAGCCTGTCATGCGGGGAGGCTGAGCTGGAGATTGGATTCGTTTCTTTCATAGATTCAAGTCTAGTTGAGAAGAGGCCCTAGCCTCTTCTTTTTGTTTCGCCGATCCAGCAACCGAACGCTGCCGGATATCGTCAGGGATGCAGAGCTTATCCGCTGTCCGCGCGCCTGATCGCCCATATGGAGCAGGCAGGCTCGATTCCCCGCTTGCTGCCGCACCTTCTTCGCCTGCATACTGTGCGAAATATCCGCTATCATCTCGCCTTGCCGCGCTTGTCCATGCTCGCGCCTATCCGAAAAGGGGGCATTCCCTACCGCCTTGTCCTGCTCAACGCGCTTGTCACAGCCATATACACGATCGGCGTGCTCGCCGCGCTGCTGGCTTCCACTTACGCAGCCGTTTATTCGACCTCGGCCTCGCAGGCTTCGGGCCTGATCAACGGCATGGCAACGATTATGCTTGCTCTCCTGATCGATCCCAAGATCGGCTTGCTGACCGACCAAGTGCTTCGGGGAGACCGGCCGAATGGAGAGATGAGCCGGGTTTTCGGCGTGTTGATGCTCTCCCGCCTCGCAGGAACGGTACTGGCGCAGCTGCTTCTCGTTCCGGCTGCCTTGTGGATCGTATGGATCGTATCGGTCCTTTGACTGTGGATTGTCGGCCTCCATGGTTTGTTGGTTCAGGGAGTCAACCTGGATCCCAAGGAGCGGTTTCCCCCGCATGGCTGCCTTAGAAAGGAGCGCAGGACTCTCATGCAAAGCACTCGACTGACAACAAGGAAGATATGGATGTTGCTTTCCATCCTTCCGCTTTTGATCGGTTTGACGACATTGTCGCCGCAAACCGCGATACGGCGGGATCTGATGTTCAGGTTTCAGCCGGCAGCAGCTTTAACCGCGTCCATCTCTGTCATGCCGGCCGGGAATCTCGAAGGCGATCGTTATTTCGCTATAAGCAAAGGCGTCGATTTGGCCACAGGCAGCGCTTTGAACGGATACCGGCTGAGGAAATACGGACCGTTCTGGATCGTCCGCGGCGTCGGCGCTCCGTGAGACCCGGCGAGGCTGCAAGCAGGCGGCTTTAGCTGTCTTTTTTTGGCGTGCCAGCAGAGCCTTATCTATGCTACTCTAAAAACATACCTATGCAGAGCTTGAGAGAGGAAGGTTGGACGATTGAAGCCTACGTACATAAGGCCGATTCTTCTGCTGCTGGCGGCAGCAGTCATTCTGCTTGGAGGCCGCATGACCGCTTATGCGGCGGACGAGCTGCTTGCCAATCCCGGCTTCGAGGCGGGAGCGGACAACATGCCGCAAGGCTGGAGCAAGGATGGCTACAAGCTCGACGACTCGGTGACCTCCTGGTCTCTGCAGCAGGGAGCGGGCGGGGAGCCTGCCCGTTATTTGAGGGTGCAGAACCTTCAGCCGAACGACGCCCGCTGGCTGCAGCGCGTGACGGTGAAGCCGGATACGCTGTACCGGATTTCCGCCAGCGTTAGAGCTGCCGGCGCCGAAGCCGGCAAGACCGGGGCGAATCTATCCGTACTGGGTCCCGTGGATACATCGGTCTCCCTCTACGATACGGCGGGAGCCTGGCAGCCGCTGGAGGTGTACGGGCGCACGGGGCCATCCCAGGACACGATGGACGTGCTGCTCCGTCTCGGCGGCTACGGAAGCGAGAATGTCGGCACCGCCGATTTCTCGGCTGTCTCCGTCACGGAAGCGGCTGAAGCTCCCGCCGGCGCGGCGGTTATTTCCCTGGACCCTTCCTCGGCACCGGCTCCGGCACCCGCGGAACCGGCAGCTGCCGCGCATAAAGCTCCCGGCTATTTGATTCCTCTTGCGTTTCTTGGCGGAGCGGCGTTTCTGTACGCCTTTTCGATCGCTTATCGGGCTCTCTTTTCCCGGAAGGAAGCGACAGCGTCCATCAATTGGCTGCGCCAGGAAGGCCGTGATAGTGCAGGAAGCAGGGCGCTGTGGCTGCTGCTCGGAGGAGGACTGCTGCTGCGCCTGCTGCTCGCGCCGACGATGCAGGGACATCCGATCGACTTCCCCGACTTTTCGATCTGGGCAGACCGGGCTTATTCGGTCGGCCTGAACGGATTTTTCAGCGACGACGTGTTCGCCGACTACCCGCCGGGTTATATCTACGTCCTCTACGTGGTGGGCATGCTCAAGCATCTGTTCGGCTTGAGCGGAGCCAGCGGCGGCGTCATCCTGCTGGTCAAGCTGCCGGCCATCCTGGCGGATCTCGCCGCAGGCCGGCTGCTCTATGGAATTGCCCGCGAGCGGTTCGGCAAGCGCGTTAGCCTGATGGCGGCCGGACTATACATCTTCAATCCGGCCGTGTGGTTCGACTCTGCGCTGTGGGCGCAGGCCGATTCCGTCATGACGCTGCTTGTCCTTCTCGCAGTCCGGGCTCTGTTCCGCAGCCGCCATGCCGCAGGAGCGGCATGGCTCGCGGCGGCGGTTCTCGTCAAGCCGCAAGCGGTCATTTTCCTGCCGCTGCTGCTGTTCGCCTTGATTTCCAGCCGAAGCGGCAAGGAGTGGCTGAAGGCTGCCGGAGCCGGCATCGCCGCTGCCCTCTTGCTGCTGCTTCCGTTTGCCGTCGGCAGGGAGCCGCTCTGGATCGTGGAGCATTACAAAGCGATGTTCGCCTCCTATCCTTACGCGACGCTCAACGCCTTCAACATCTACGGGCTGCTCGGCTTGAACGGAATCGATGCGGCCAAGCATTGGCTCGGGCTGCAGCTGTCGGTCTGGGGCAACGTCGGAGCGGCGCTGGCGCTTGCCGTCATGGGGCTCATCACCTTCAAAAAAGGCCGCAGCGGCCTTTATCTGGCCGCCTTCGCGGGATCGCTCCTCGTGTTCCTGCTGAAGACCGGCATGCATGAGCGGTATCTCTATCCGGCGCTGGCATTCGGCTTGGCCGCATTTCTCGTCTCGGGAAGCCGCCGCCTGCTGCTGCTGTACGGCACGCTAACGGTTGCCGTCCTGGCGAACATCGCTTACGTGCTCCGGGACTCGCTGCAGGAGAACTATTATATCGCCAACGGCAACGGCGTCATGGTGCTCGTGTCGCTCGTCCAGACGGCAGCCGGGGCTTACTTCCTGTATTTGACGGTCCAGGTATGGCAGGGCAAGAGACTCGGTTCTCTCGTTGCGGCGTCCGGAAGCGGCTCCTTCGTCCTCCCGGAACCGGCGCATGACGGCACCGGCACCTCCAGCGTGGAGCGCAAGCCGCAGCCGTATGAGGACAGTACCTCTCTTCCATGGCGCAAGGAATGGTGGCCGGTGCTAGCCATCGTCGCCGTATACGCGGTCATGATGTTCTGGCAGCTGGGAGATGCCAAGGCTCCCAAAACGCCATGGCAGCCGGCATCCGACGTCACGGCGCAAGTGCAGGGCGGCCCGCGGGCCGTCGATCATCTCCTGCTCTATGCCGGCATCGGGGACGGCACCGTCCAGGTATCGGTATCCCCCGACGGCATGACCTGGAACGCTCCCGTGGAGCAGAAGCTAGACGGAGGCACCGTATTCCAGTGGAAGTCGGTGCCGCTGGCGGGGCAGACGGCACAGGCGGTGCGGATCACCGGAACCGGGACCGCCGTCGTATACGAGGCGGGGCTGTTCGGACCGGACGGCACCCGGCTGGCTCTGGCTGCGGATGGCGGCTCGCCGCTGTTCGACGAGCAGGCGCTCGTGCCGGACAAGCCTTCCTACCGCAACAGCATGTACTTCGATGAAATCTATCACTCGCGTACCGCCTATGAGCATCTGCACCGGATCGAGCCGTACGAGACGACTCATCCGCCGCTCGGCAAAGTCATCATCTCCGCCGGCATCGCGCTGTTCGGCATGAATCCCTTCGGCTGGAGGGTCATGGGCGGCATCGCCGGCCTGACCCTGATCCCGGCCATGTACGTCTTCGGACGCGCCTTGTTCCGCTCCCGCAAGGGCGGCCTGCTCGCGGCGGCGCTCATCTTCCTCGATTTCATGCCGCTCGTGCAGTCGAGGATCGGCACCGTCGATACGTATGCGGTCTTGTTCATCATCATGAGCTACCACTTCATGAACCGGTTCTTCCAGCGCAATGAGCCGGGAACGTCGCTCCGCCGCCTGCTCCTGCCGTTTGCCCTGGCCGGCATCTTCTTCGGGCTGGGAGCCTCGGTCAAATGGGTCGGCGTCTATTCGGGAGCAGGCCTTGCGGCCATCTTCTTCTATTCGCTGGTGAGACGGTACTTGGCGGCTTCCCGGGCCGCAGCCGTTCCCGACCGGGAGAGGAAAGCGAAGCAGGCAGGCGGCAAGGGCGATGACACCGCGTCGAGCCGCGCAAGAAGCGAGAAGAGCTTCATCGCCGGCATGATCGGAGCCGGGCTGCTGTTCTTCGTCCTCGTTCCCGGGGTCATCTACATCCTCACGTATATTCCGTTCATGAGGGTTCCAGGACAGGGCCATGGCCTGAAAAACGTCATTGAGTTCCAGAAGTTCATGTACGATTACCATTCCAAGCTGGTGGCGACCCATCCGTTCTCCTCGACCTGGTGGGAATGGCCGATCATCTCCCGGCCGATCTGGTATTATTCCGGATCCGGACTGGAGCCGGGGCAGATCGCGAGCATCGTGTCGCTGGGCAACCCGCTGCTCTGGTGGGCAGGCATTCCTTGTGCCGTCGCCGCCTTCATCGCCGCTTGGAAGAGAAAAGAACGGGCGATGCAGGTCGTCACGATCGGGCTCCTGTCCCAATATCTTCCATGGGTGGGCATTCCGCGCCTGACCTTCATCTATCACTATTACGCGACGGTGCCGTTCATGCTGCTCTGCATCGTCTACGTGCTGCTTCAGCTGCCGCAGCGAATCGGCGCCAAGCAAGCCAAGGCGGCGACGTGGATTTATCTTGGCGCTGCCGCCGTGCTGATGGCGATGTTCTATCCGGTGCTGAGGGGACAGACGATCAGCCGGGATTATGCCGTGCACTTCCTGAAGTGGTTCGGCAGCTGGACGTTCTTTTAAGCGGTCGAGCAGCCGGCAGCCGGCAACATCCTGGCGCGCTGAATCAGCGCTAAGGAGTGCGGCCATGCCTGCGAAGCTTCGCGAACACAAAGTCCCGCCTCAAGACGGCCGTTTTGAGGCGGGACTTTTTCGCAATCAAGCCGGGGCGCTATTTTTCCGACAGGAAATCCAGGATGCGCTGCTTGTATTTCTCTCTTCCTTCATAACCCTTGTAAAGACGGTTCGTCACCGTGGCGGCATTGCCGAAGAAAAACTTCTCATAGACGGCCTGCCTGCCCCCGAATGCGCTGACGCTCAGCTCCCAAGCCAGCCTGGACAGCTGCACATTATCCTTGGCATCCAATCCGACGCCCTTGAGGTAACGCTGCAATTGCTCACCCAGCTTGCCATCGAAGTCCTTTTCCGAGGGAATCATGATGACGCTGCTCGAGCCGATCAGGTGGATGATCTCGATCATGCGGGGGTAAACCTTGGGAAAATAGGCGTTTGCAGCAAGAAGCGGCTTGCGGTCCGGCAGCATGCTTCCCCACTTGTCGCGCTTGGCTCCGATCTCGGCAGCGAGCTGAAGCGACTTGAGCGTCTCCAAAATCACGAGGAGCTCGCTCACCATCTCCACCACATGGACGTTTTGTTCGATGCCCGCCGTCTCCGCCATCGTTTCCGCCACTCCGAGGAAAAATTCTGTTTTGGCAATGTTCTTGCACATGACCTGGGTACCCGCATGGGTGTGAAATCGGCTTTCATCAGAAAGACGATTGGCCATGTTCACGTCGCCGCATAAAAAGACGCGGTCCCACGGTACGAGGACGTCCTCAAAAAGAACGAGGGTATCCATCTCCTCGTATCTAGAACTGAGAGGATAGTCGTAGGCGGATTCCCCTCCTACGAAGCTCTCCCTGCATACGAAGCGGATGCCAGGCAGGCTGCTTGGCACGGCAAAGAAAAAGGAGTAAGGACTTTCTCCTTCATGGAAGGTAGGGAAAGGGGCAGGGTAAACGAGGATTTCATCCGAGGTCGCTCCCTGGGTATCCAGCATGAAAGCTCCCCTGACGATGATGCCGTCCTTGTTTTTTTCCATGACTTTGGCTGCCGGAGCATCTTCCAGTATAGAGAGAAAATCGGACAGCCGGGCGGCTTTGGGCTGGATAAAGACATGCGAAAGGGTAATATCGTTTTCCCGGCAATAGACGTAGTAATTCCTTAGGTTGGCTGCGAACTGAGGATAATTCTTATCCAGAACTCCGGCAGCGGACGAGTAGGCCATCAGGGCGGTGTTCATATAGTCGGGGGCTCTGCCGAGGAAGCCGTTATGGGCATAAGCCCAAGCCTGCATCATTTCCCTGCGGGCGGCGAGATCCTTTTTTGTTTTGGGCTGAAGAAACGAAAGCCCGACACGATCTCCTGTAAGGGGCGAGGTGTAGGTCAATTTGTCTCTCCAGATGTCGTTTACCTGCATATCGTACATCGAGGCTTGGGTCGCAATCAATCCTTTGAAAGCAGCATGCTCGGATACTTTCCCGCTTACCTGCTGTCCACCGATCCGGATATCAGGCAGATTCCGATCCAGGCGTTCCTTATATTGAAGTCCATTTTTAATAGGCATGCAGGCGTGAGCCTCCTTAGCAGTAAATATCTCGTTTCCTTAGCGGATCAAGCTATTATATTCAGACAAGAGGGGCCTAGTTCTGGGGGAACGCTCTGTATCGCAGCTCGGACTGAAGCAGAATTTAAGCTGTTGAATAAAGGAATTTCATGCTGGAAGCGTTTGATAGGCACTCTTCTTCAACAAGTCGGGCCATGCCGTCTGGAACAGTGGACAGGGTGTTTACAATTCTCTCCTGTTTCTGGTAAGATGGCTCAAATGCGATGAAGAGAAGAGTAGGCAGACCCGTTATCTCCGCTAGAAAGCATGCTGCTTTCCATGCGGCCCGGGCGCAAGCGCAGCCGGAAGCGAGAGGCTGGGCAGCCCGGTCAGAGAGCTCCGGCAGCTGGGAAGGAGCAGAAAGCGATTTGCCGAATCAAGCCTCCGAGCATCACATCGGAACCTGCCTAGCGGCGGAGCGATGGTGTGACGGGAGCTCCTGTTACAGAGCTGGAGTATAAGCCTTCCCTAGCCGGATTGCCGTACTCGACGAGGCCTGCATGGCGACATGCAGGCAAAGCTGGGGTGGCACCGCGACGACAAGTCTCGCCCCCAAGACCTAGGTCTTGGGGGTGGGATTTTTTTGTTTGCTTTCGTACGGCGAGAAAAGGAATGAACGAATCAACAACGAGAGGAGAGGCAGCCTTGAAGCTGAAGAGACTTATGGAAACATGGAAGTATCCTTCCATTCTGCTGCTTGGCATCGGCGTCGCGAACATCAGCGGCTGGATTTATTTCATTGCCCTCAATCTGATCGTGCTGGATGCAACGAAGTCCGCCATGGCGGTGTCGATCCTGTACTTGCTTCGCCCTCTCGCCGCCGTGGCGGTCAGCTTCTGGTCCGGCAGCCTCATCGACCGGATGAACAAGCGAAGCCTGATGATCGGCCTTGATGCAGTCCGTGCCATCCTCATCTTCCTGCTGCCGTTGCTCGACTCCATCGCGTACATGTACGGACTCGTGTTCCTCATCCATATGGCGGGCTCTCTGTTCGGACCGGCCTCCGGGACTTACATCGCCAAGCTAATCCCGCCGGAGCAGAGGCCTCGCTTCAATTCGCTGAACGGATTGATCGGATCCGGAGCCTTCCTGATCGGGCCTGCTGTCGCCGGCCTGCTGTTCCTGGCCGGTTCTCCGATGACGGCCATCTACATCAACGCCGCCGCATTGCTGTTCTCCGCAGGGATCACGATGCTGATGCCCGATCTGGAGAAGGGGATGTTCGCGGATCTGCCTGCGCGCGTGGATCGGGACATGATCAGGCAGGATTGGTCGGCTGTCATCGCATTTTACCGAAGCCGCAGCGCCATCCTGATTGTCTGCCTGCTGTTCAGCGCCGTCACGGTTGTCATGGCGACGGCCGTCGATTCGCTGGAGGCCGCCTTCGCGCAGAAGGTGCTCGGGTTGTCTGCCAGCGGGTACGGCCTGCTCGTCAGCATTGCGGGAGCCGGAATCATCGCCGGGGCGTCCGTCAACGCCGTCATCGTCAAGAGGCTGCCGGCATCCGCGCAGATCAGCTTCGGCGCGATCGGCGTCAGCTTCGGCTACCTCGTCTACGCTTTTTCGTCGGGTTTTGCCGGCGCTGCTGCGGGCTTCTTCATCCTGGCTTTTTTCCTTGCATTCGCCAATACGGGCTTTGCGACGTTCTACCAAAACCATATTCCCGTCGGGATGATGGGGAGGATCGGGAGCGTGAACGGATTTCTGGAGGCGATCCTTGTCATGGTGGCGACGGCGGGGTTCGGCTTGGCTGCCGACTGGTATACCGTTCAGGCGGCGGTCATAGCCGGGGTGCTCGTCATGAGCATGCTTGGTTTGTCGCTTGGCTTGTATTTGCTGCGGCCTGCCAAAGCGAGGCTGCCGGCGTCGCAGCCGGATGGCATCATTCGGTTGCCGGAAGACGGATAGGATGAATGGCTTGGCTGCACATTCTTGTGTGTGAAAACGCGAAAACCACCTTCCTGGATACCAGGAGAGGTGGTTTTCTTGTCTTTTCAGTCCGCCTTCTTCAGCGGAACCCATATCTCGCTGACGGAATCTTTCCCCGGCGCGCCGTCTTCCAGGTAGATCTCCAGATCAGCCGTGCCCGCATGTTCATAACCGGAGGAAGGGAACCAGTCGGAGTAGATCCGCTTGGTGACCGACTGGATGGAATCCGGCAGCTGCCCGACGGCGGTAAAGACGGCCCAGGTGGAGGCGGGAACTTCTCTTTCCACGAAATCAACGCCGTCAACCGTCTTGTCGGCCTCAAGCGTTCCTGCGGGAACTTCGACCGCGATCATGTAACGGAAACGATCGGTGTCCGGACTGAGGTCGACGCATGCGCCCATAATAGGACGATCAGGCTGTAGGGAAGCGACCTTGCCGATCGTACCGTTCGAGCCGCTTTCCTGCCAGAACAGCGGAATGCGGCGGAAGTTCTCCCCGTCGACGCAGCCGACCTCGATGGAGGCCCCCGCAATATGGAACGCTTCTTTCTTTTCAATGCGATAATTCATTTCGACATCTCCCTTCAGCGATAGATGAAAGCTCAGCTTGGGAAAGGCGACGAGCGGCGAGCCTTGCCGCTTTGCCATGGAAGGGGTGACGCCATGCGTCTTGCGGAAAGCCTTGGCGAACGCTTCGGGCGTTCCGTAGCCGTATTTCAAGGCGGCATCGATGACCTTGATATCCGACAGGGCAAGCTCCTGCGCGGCAAGAGTCAGCCTGCGCCTGCGGATGTACTCCGCCAGCGGATAGCCCGTCAGAGCGCTGAACATTCTCTGGAAATGGAAGGGGGAGGAGCAAGCCTCCTTGGACAGCGCGCAGAGCTCCAGCTCCCCGCTCAGGTTGTTCTCGATCATGTCCAGCGCCCGGTTCATTCTCGTCAGCCAATCCAAGCCGATCTCTCCTTCATCTCTAGCATAACGAGTTATGGAGCCGGCAGCCTGTTCATTCCTGCTCCCGTTGGACCGGTTCTCAACTCAGGCCGAGAAGGGTCCGGTACGATTTGATGATGCTGAAATGCAAGCCTTCATGATACAACCCTAGCCGGATGAACTGCTCGGGGGTGGACAAGGTGAATCCGGTCGAGGTGGTGTATGGAGACACGCTTTCCTGCATTCGGCCGGAAAGGCCGGCACGGATGCGGTCTGGCTGATCCTGCAGAAGCATGATGAGCTCCTCCATCGTGGCGGCTTGCGCAGATGCGGGCAGAGACGCAGGCGAGGTCCCGTATTCGTATTGCTCCACGAACCCCTCCGGCAGCTGCAGCGGAAGGCCGATCGCCCGGAACGCGAATCGCTCCAGCACGACGTACAGATGGCCGGCATTCCAGCGGATCGAGTTGCGGAAGCCCGGAGGAATGGCGTCCGCGGATCGCTCATCGACACCATTCAGCCGTCCCAGCGTCTGATTCCGCACGAAGTCGAGCTGATCGAATAGGCTTGCATCCATTTCTAATCACTCCTTGGGTTGGTTTTTCTGGCTCCTTGCCCGCCCGTGGCGGAAAGGGTAAGCGTAGTCCTAGCCGGAATCAGATGCTCAACGTCCATTCCTTCACGAATACGGCTGTGCCTGTGATATGTACGGAACGGCTGCCGCCTTCCTCCCCGATCTCGACGTTGACGCGGCCATCGCAGCCGATCTCCTGTCCCTGCTCGACGACCAGCTGCAGCGGAAGCGGTCCGCCGGGTCGGATATAAGCGTCGTAATAAGCCCCCATGACTCCTGAGGCCGTGCCCGTGACGGGATCCTCGACCGTGCCGGAGAAAGGGGAGGAGAAATGGCGGGCATGCAGATCCGCCTCGGGATCGAATGCATGAAGGCAGATGGGATGCACGGATGCCCGGGGCATCTCCGTCAGGATGTCCGGGAACAATTGATTTCGCGGAACCATGCGGGTGAAGGAATCCAGCTGCTTGACCGGTACGATGAGCGTCCAGATTCCCGTGTTTCCGTATACGACGGGCAGCTCGTCGTCCAGATCGGATTGTGCAAGTCCGATGGATTCCGCAAGCGCAGCCCTGGATCCTGCGAAAGGCATGAAGCGGGGCTCCGCCTGCCTCATCGTCATGTCCAGGAATCCGTCGCTCCTTCGCTCGATCCGGATCGGGAGAATGCCTGCCTTCGTCTCCACGGCGAATGAACGGCCTGGCGCGATCATCCCCCGCTCCGTCAGCGCGCACAGCGTCGCCATCGTCGCATGCCCGCACAGATTCACCTCATGCCCTGGCGTGAAATACCGAATCCTCAGATCGGCGCTGTCCGACGGCAGCACAAACGCGGTCTCGTTGAAGCCGACCTTGGAGGCGATCGCCAGCATTTGCGGCTCGGACAAGCCCTCTCCTGCAAGCACGACACCAGCCGGATTGCCCTTGCCGGGAATCGTGCTGAATGCCTCGTGATGACAGACTGAAATCTCAACCATTGAAGCTTCCATCCCTTCCTTCAGCCGAATGAAAACGTTCGGATCGCGCAACCAGATAGAGTCCCCATTATACCATGCCGGTTATCTTCCTATGTCCGATATAGAAATTTATTCCTATTTCCGTAGAATCGCACCTTGTTCCCCTAATAACGCACATCGTCCATGAAAACGGTTCCATCATAAAATGAGAGAGAAAGCGAAAATACGGGGAGGTCTTCTGAAATGAAGCGATTCCGGGCTGCGGCCGCGGCGCTGATGGCACTGGTGCTGCTGCTGGCCAGCCTGCCGGCTTACGGGGCAGGAGCGGCGGCGCAAGGCGGCAATGGAGCGGGGGATATCCCTGCCGGCAAGATGCGGATCAAGAACATGTGGCAGAACAACTATCTGTACGAGGCATCCGACGGCACCGTACGGTACGGCATGACCAATCCGGGAGATGAATCCTCTCATTGGGAGGTGGAGGCGGCAGGAGGCTCCTACTTGATCCGGAACAGCAAGACAGGCCATTACATCACGTCTTCGGAGACGCCGCAGCGCAGGGATGCCTTGAAGGCCCGGCAAGTGGCGAGTCCCTCCGCATCCGAGCAGTGGCTCATCAACCCGACTGCGACGAGCGGATTCATGAACATCGTGAGCGCCGCCGACCCGAGCGGCAAGCGGGCGATCCATGAGGAGGACCAGCTGGGCTTCGCCGAGCTGAGCTCGGACATCAACCTGGAATTCGAAAGCCCTAAATGGATGCTCGTGCCTGTCGACGCGGTCCAGATCGAATCGCGCTTCCATCCGGGCATGGTGCTGTACGAGTATGAAGGGCAGATCGCCGGCCAAGACGCTTCCGTCGTCGGCTTCGGCGCCAAAAGCGACAAGGATTTCAATGCCCAGTGGTTCATCGAGCCCGGGAGCATGCCGGGCAAAGTCCAGATCCGCAACCGCGAGACCGGCCATCTGATCAAGCAGGGGCCTCTCGAATGGGCGGCGATGCCCGCCGGAGATCCCGATCCTGCCGAGCCCGGACTCACCGATTGGCTGCAGGAAAGCTCGGCGGACGGGCTCGGTTATGTTACCTTTGCCAACGGCAAGTTCGATTCCTACCTGCTCAATGCGCAGTTTCCTGACGACCGGGACGCGCGGTCCAACAGCTGGCCGGGAGCCAAGAGCAATCCATCCGCGCAGTGGCGCATCGCTTCCCCTTCGGCGCTGCAGCCGGTCCGGATCGCTTCGTATACCGACGCGAACTCGCCGACGGATTATATCTATGAGGAAGCGGGCGCATTGAAACACGGCGCGCTGGCGGCCGATCCGGCGCGGGCGGCGGACTATCTGTGGTTCGTCGAGGATTACGACGGAACGAAGCGGATCCGCAATTCGGGGACCGGCCACTATTTGACGAGGAGCGGCGGCATGCTGTCTGCTCTGGATGCCGGCTTCGGCACGCCGGAGAGCCAGTGGACGCTTACGCTGTCCGATGACTACGACGATTACCAGACGATCGGAGCAGCAGGCAGCCTGGACAGCTTCGTCACGGGCAACTCCGACGGCACGGTTCAAGCCGCTGCGGATGCTTCTTCTCTAGGCGCCCAGTGGCAGCTCGTCGATCCATCGTTGCCGGCAGACGGAGCCGATCATTATGTGCGTATCCAGAACGGCTGGCAGCCCTTCTACCTGTATGAGACGGCAGATGGCTTGCTCAAATACGGCAATGCCAAAAGCGGGGATGACACCAGCGACCAGTGGCTGATCCGCAAGCATGAGGGGCGCAAGCTGTTCCAGAACAGGCAGACAGGCCATTATATCAACATTTCGGACATGCCGGACGGCCATATTCAGGTCAGTCCTCTCGCGGATCTCAGCAGCGTGGACCGCAGCTTCGTGTGGACGGTGCGGGACACCGGAGGCAACTCCAATCTCATCAGCAGCGTGACGGATAAGGAGCCCGGCAAGCAGCCGGACAAGTTCGTTTCTCTCCAGAACCTGACCAAATACGCTGAATACGGCATCATCAATCCGAGCTGGGGAAGCCCGAAATGGAAGTTCTTGGCGGTGGCCGAGGATCAGCAGCGGCTGTTCAGGTACAAGGTCAACGGATCGGACAACTTGTATTTGAAGGAAACGCAGGAAAACGGCGCGACCGTCGGCATGGTGACGTACGGGGAGGCGGACGCCGGCGACTACTCGGCGGTCTGGTATTCGGAGGATTCCGGCGCACCCGGCAAAATGCTGCTCAAAAACCAGGCTAGCGGACGTTATGTCGCCCTGGAGAATATCGCCGGGCATGAATCGGAGGATGATCCGGCCGAATCACCGGAAACCATCGCGAACGTCAACGCATCGTGGGACAGCGTCAAATGGAGTCTGCAAGACGTGACGGTAGGAGATCAGGTCTATACGACGTTCAAGAGCGGCTGGGCCGGCCACTATCTGATTGCGGGGCAAAGCGCGGACGGCGGCGGCCCGGCTATCCGGCTGAGCAAGGCTGCTGGAGCCGGAGAGCGGCCGGAAGCGCTGTTCACGGCGGAGCCGGTCGTCCTGCCGCCGGCGGAAGCTCCAGCTGGACAATTGCTGCGCATCAAGTCGGCAGGCGGCAAAGGGTATTTGTATGAAAATGCCGGAGGCGTCGTGCTGTACGGCAGCCCGGAAGAAACAAACTCTTACTCCCAATGGGTCATCGTCAAGGAAGAAGACGGAGTGAAAATCCGGAATGCCGCATCCGGCCGCTTCCTCACGCTGAACGGCGACTACAGCTTCCTCGAGAGCAAGGCGGCGGGCAGCGCTGAAGCGCCCGAAGCGTCAAGCTGGGATGTTTCCCGGACGGCGGATGGAGGAGCCTGGCTCATCCGCAGCCTGTATGGAAGCTACAGCGACGAGCTCGTCCATGCGGGCGGCGGAGCCGGTTATGCCGAGCATGGGCTCGTGGCGGACAGCCTCGGCACTTCCCGCTGGATATTCGAATATCCCGAATCCGGCGAAATTCCGTCCATTGACGTTCCCGTGAACAAAAACACCTCGACGCCGGTCCAGGATAACGGCGGTCCGGTTGAAATCTCCCTCGCCGGCGATGCCTCCAAGCTGCTGGCCGACACCGAGGGGGCCGCAGCTTATGCCCCGGCCGGAGCCGGACAAGCGTCGGCCCGCTGGCTCGTCCAGGATTTCAACGGTCGCAAGCTCATCCGCAATACGGCTACGGGCAAGTATTTGGCGGCCGGAACGGACGGCAGCCTCGCTCTGGCGACGGATATGCGCCTTCCTGGCGCTCAGTGGAAGCTGGAAGAGAAGCTCGGTTACAAGCAGCTCCGGAACGCGGATTCGGGCATGTACCTGGAGCAGGGATTGAAGCTGGGCACGGAGGCCGGAGCCGGCTGGCGGCTGGATCCGGTGCGGAGCAGCGTCGAATACAAGGGAAGCGACGCTTTCCATGGCGATGGAGCTTACCGCTTCGCCGTCAATGCGCCGGTTGGCGGTACCTACGCGGTCACGGTCCGCTACCGCTATAACGGCAGCGAAGCGTCGGCAGCCGGCATCGACGCCAACGGACTGGATGTCCAGCCTTTCCAGCTGAAGAGTCAGGCGGGAAGCGCGGAAGCAGCCTTCGAGATTAAGCTGCGCGCAGGCATCAATACGGTGTCGGCGGAAGGGCTTCCAAGCGGCGCCTCGATCGACAGCCTGACGGTTGCAGACAGCGCGGCCCCCGCCTACCGGGGAGCAACGGTGAACTACATCAGCTACGAAGCCGAAGATGCGGAGACGAATGGACAGCATATCGGCCCTTCGCGCAAATACAAGGAGCTGGCATCGGAGGCTTCGGGACGCAAGGCCGTCATGCTGAACAAGCAAGGCGATTACATCGAATTCAAGGCTGCTGCCGAAGCCGACTCCCTCGTTGTCCGCTATTCGATTCCGGACAGCAAGGACGGCAGCGGGGACGAGCAGACGCTCTCGCTGTATGTCGACGGCGTCTTCCGCCAGAAGCTTGAGCTGACCAGCAAGTATGCGTGGGAATACGGCAGCTATCCGTGGTCCAACGATCCGAGGCAGGGCAGCGCGCACCGGTTCTACGACGACATCCATGTCCTGATCGGAGACGTGCCGGCCGGATCGACCGTGCGGCTGGAAAAAGCCGAAGGCGATGAAGCGGCCTCCTACACGATCGACCTGGTCGATCTGGAGAAAGCGGATGCGGCCTACTCCATGCCGGAAGGCTTCCTGGCCGTCACCGACTTCGGCGCGGCCGCGAACGACGGCTTGGACGACACGGCGGCATTGACGGCAGCCCTTGCGGAAGCAGGCAAGCAGGGCAAGGGCGTGTGGTTCCCGGCGGGAGTCTTCACGTTCTCGGATCATGTCATCGACCTTCAGGATGCCGTCATCCGCGGCGCCGGCAGCTGGCATACCGAGCTGGACGGGGCGCGCTTCTACGGCCACGGCGGCAAGGTCAAAGTCTATGACCTGCTCATCGACGGAGGCATCAACGTCCGGGATGACGAAGCGCTCGACAATGCCTTCCACGGCGCGTTCGGACCGGGCTCGGTGCTGCAGAACATCTGGATCGAGCATACGAAGGCCGGGCTGTGGCTGACGCAGCCGATCGGCGAGAAGAAGCGCACGGATGGCCTGTACATGGCCGGACTGCGCATCCGCAACCTGATGGCGGACGGCATCAACTTCGCCGTCGGAACGTCGGACAGCATGATGGAGCAGAGCGACATCCGATATCCCGGAGACGACGGCATCGCGATGTGGTCGTTCACCGACGCCAAGCTTGCGGACGTCAACGGAGCGGAGAGGACGCCGAGCGTGAACAACACGGCCCGCTTCAATACGGTCTCGCTGCCTTGGCTGGCCGACAACATCGTCGTGTTCGGCGGCCGGGACAACAAGATCCAGGACAACATCGCCAAGGATACGATCGCGAATGGAGCCGGCATCGCCGTCTCGACCCGCTTCTCGGCGGAGCCTTTCCAAGGCGCGACCGTCGTGGAGCGCAACACGCTGATCCGCACGGGCAGCGTCGACTCCGGCTATGGAGTCAATCTCGGCGCTCTATGGCTGTATGCGGGGGAGAGCGATATCGGCGGAGACAGCCGAATTCTCGTTCGCGGCAACAACGCTTACGACAGCACCTACTCCGGCCTGATCGTCCATGGGGGCAAGAGCGTGCAGGGAGTCGAGCTTGCGGACAACGTCCTGGACGGAGCCGGGACGAGCGGAGTCGAGATTGCTTCCGACATGAAAGGCTCGCTGAAGGTGGATAATCTCATCATCCGCGGCGAGAGAATACAACGGGTGTCCAATCCGGCCGCGCCGAATTTCACGTTCCTTGAAGTGAACGCCGGCTTCGCATCGGATCCGAAGCCGTTCGAAGTCCGGCTGTCGGACGGTCAGACCGGTCCGTTCCGATTGGAGCCGGGCTCGGCGATGACTGTTCAGGTGCTGGACAAGGACGGAGCGGATGTGACTGCACAAGCCAAGATCTCCGTCTCGCCGCAAGCCGTGGCTTCGTTCAAGGAAGGCAAGCTTGCTGCTGTCGCCGCAGGCGATGCCGATCTTGACGTCCAGATCGGTGAGATCCATCGGGCTTATACGGTGCAGGTCGTCGAACCCGTGACGGCTGAGCCGACGCCGACCCCGACGGGCAGTCCGACGCCGACCCCGACGGGAAGTCCGACGCCAACGCCAACGGGCAGTCCGACGTCGACGCCGACTGGAAGCCCGACACCGACCCCGGCGGGAACCCCGACGCCTACGCCGACACCACCGACATCCATTCCGTCTACAGGCCCGATTGCGACTCCATCGCCCTCGCCGTCACCAACCGCTGCGCCTTCCGCTTCTCCGGGCATGGGCAGCCAAGACGGAGCGTTGCAGAAGGCTTGGACGGAGAAGCTTTTCATCGTGGAAGTCCCTGCGGGAAGCGATGGAAAGGTCTCGTTCAGCGCCGGCGCGCTGGAGGAAGCGGCAAAGAGACAGCCGGAGCTTGTGCTGCAGCTCGTGAACGGACCTGTCTTAATCACGCTGAAGGCGAGGGAGGCTGTGGAATTCCTGCATGCTCAGCCTAGCTCGCTCAAGCCGGCAACCGCGCTTGAATTCCTGCTGCGCCAGCCGGATGAAGCCAAGGCGCGGCTGGCGACGCAAGCCGCGCTGTCGAAGGGCTGGAAGCCGCAAGGAACGCCGGTTGAATTCAGCATCTTCCTGACCACGCCGGATGGACGAAAGGAAGCGGAGCCGAGCGACTGGATCCGATTCGCGTATTCATTCTCTCAGGCAGGGATCGTGAATATAACCGATTCGGCCGTCATTCGCTACGACGAGCTTCTGAATTCCGCTGGTTATGTCCCTGCTAATCTAACGGCATCCCATCAACAAGAAACGCAGCTGACAGCAAGAACAAGCCGCAGCGGCATCTTCATGCTTGCCATCCGACCTTCCGGAATTTCCGGCCTTGACGGTCACTGGAGCGCGAGGGCGGTAAGGAGCCTGGCTTCCAAAGGAATCGTAAGCGGAATTCCGGGAGCCGGCTTCGCTCCGGACAAGCCGGTTACACGCGCGGAGCTCGCGGCCATGCTCGTCCGGGCGTTCGACTTAAACCTCCCGGAACAGGAGACGGACTTCAAGGATGTGTCCGCCGGAAGCTGGTACACCGATGCTGTTGCGGCTGCAGCTGAAGCTGGACTCATGAAGGGCTACGCCGATTCATCTTTCCATCCGGCAGCGCGGGTGACGAGGGAAGAGCTGGCCGTTGTGCTGGCTAGAGCGCTGTCTCATCTTCGGCAAGGGGATGCAGCTGTTCAGACCTCCGCATTTGCCGATGCCGGCTCCATTTCGGGATGGGCGTCCGATTACGTCCGGCAAGCGGCGGCGAGCGGAGTCATGAACGGCTTGCCGGACGGGCGCTTTGCTCCAGCCCAAGCGGCCAGCCGAGCCGAGACCGCGGCAGCCCTGTTCCGCCTGCTGGCGGGAACAGGATGGATGGGTCAATAACATCGCTTGATTGAAAACTTGATCACAACTTGATTCTGTCCTTGCGCCGAACCTCCCCTTTCTGATATACCAGCATAGAGGGTACACGGAAGGGGAGAGTGCAGGATGAAGAAAGAATCCGCTTTGGAGTTAAGCTATCAGGAGGCCGACTATCTGATTATCGGGCATGGTCCGCGCTCCATGCAGGTGCTGCTGGATGCTTTCGAGCAGGCAGATGGATCGCGGTTCAGCGATATGTACGGAAGAGGAGAAGTCATCGAAGCGTTCGAGGCGAAGATGGCGAAGCTGCTGGGCAAGGAAGCGGCCGTATTTTTCCCGAGCGGCACGATGGCTCAGCAGATCGCCCTTCGAATCTGGTGCGACCGCCGCGGCTTCCGCACGGCGGCCTATCACCCGCTATGCCACCTGGAAATCCATGAGGAGAGGGGACTGCATGAGCTGCATGGGATTCGGTCGATCCTTCTGGGCGATCCGGATCGATTGATCACGCTGGAGGATATCCAGGCGGTCCGGGAGGAGATCGGTTGCCTGCTTCTGGAACTGCCGCAGCGCGAGATCGGGGGCCAGCTGCCTTCCTATGAAGAGCTGCAGGCGATATCCGCCTGGTGCAGGGAGCAGGGCATTCCGATCCATCTGGATGGGGCGCGCCTGTTCGAGATCGTGCCTTATTACGGCCGTTCGGAAGCCGAGATCTGCAGCCTTTTCGACAGTGTCTATGTATCCTTCTACAAGGGAGTCGGCGGCATCGCAGGCGCCATTCTGGCAGGGGATGCCGATCTGGCGCAGCAATCGAAGGTGTGGAAAAGACGCCATGGAGGGGATTTGGTCAGCCTTTACCCGTACATCGTCAGCTCGGAGCATTATCTGAACCAGCGTCTGCCGCTGATGGAGACGTACCTGAACGGAGCCCGTGATCTCAGCTCCCGCTTCAACCGCTGCAGCCGCATGCGCACCGTGCCGGAGCAGCCGGTATCCAACATGTTCCATCTGCATCTGGACCTTCCCATGGAGCAAGCATCCGCTCTGCTGGAACAGACGGCGAAGGAGACCGGAGTCGCTTTCCTGCCTTATCTGAAGGAGACTTCCCCGGACTCCTGTGCCGGAGAGATTCATATCGGCGACCGTTACGCCCGCATCCCGGCGGAGAAGCTGGATCAGGCGTTCAAGCTTCTGGAGGAGCTGGCCGAACAAGCTTAATGCCGGTGATGCGTCTCTCTTTCAAAGGGCAGCTGCGCAAGCTTCCTTTTTAGAATCAGGGATCGATGACGCGAGAAAGAGCCGTTCTCTTCCAAAGAGAACGGCTCTTTTTTGTTAACGCAACAATAGGTGATGGCAGCATCAACGATAGTTCAATATCTGATTTACATTCCGATAAACATATTTCTGCTGAAGGGACCCCAGTTTGCTCCCCCGTAACCCGATCTTCCCTCCAAGTTAACAAAACAAGGAAGCACAACGTATAGGACCCCCGTCATTGCATTTACTCTAAAAGTCATGACAAATCTCGTTTTCGAATTGTCCACAGGCGAAATCATTCCCATATCAGGACGTATTAGATTAGCTGGCGAAATTGCTTCGCCCATCCCAACGCTTGCAATTCCAACGGGCCCCACATTGCTTCTAATCCAGTAGTTGGAGATATTTGTCGCCGATGCTAAATCAGTCCGCTGATCGTACATAAGCAATATTTGATTTGGAGCAATTTGTCTAGCCTCCAGAAGTGTGGGATGTGGCATCATCTGTCGGTCGTCCGTAACCGTCGGTAACCCCCAATAAGGTTCGCCAGCATAAGCATATTGGGGCATGAGTGAGTTAATCATTAATCATCCTCCATTTCAATTGAGATAGTCAATTGTCATGGATTAATATATGTAGCCCATGTGTACTTTGTTAAGAAATTCATCACGGTCATATCTCATATCCGACCAAATGTGCCTCATGTAAGTTCACCTTGAATGACTTGCTTTACCATGTGGTCGTCATTGATTCGGCGTTCATTCTGCGAGCCATAGATGAGGCTGTGCATCTTCAGTTTATCCCACAGCTCACTCTGACCCACCAAGGTTAACGCCATTGGGCCTTGGGCATCCATCTTGAAGTTATGCAGAAACCTAACTTCCTCTAGCATCTCCCGATCCAGCAGATTCGTCACGTCGACGATGCATACTGGCTGCACGTGATGGATACCACGCATGAACAGCCATGAATAAAAGTGTCACGGCTATCGTTTCCTCATGAGTGATCTCCTCTTAGATTTTACCAGCCCATCTACTCTTACAAATGTCTTTCTTCTGCTGAAAGAACTCCCATTTCTATAGATAAGAAGCCTTCCGCAACTCCCGGAATCGGGATGCGAAAGGTTCTTGTTAAAAGCAAACTCGAATTTCAGGCCAATCCTTATCCCGGCATGCCGGCAAGGCGCTGTCTCAGCATCGGAGCATAATACGCTCGCATGGATTCAAATTCGTTCGCGACCTGCTGGCCCTTCTGGATCGTTCCCATAGCCGCGTGGCGCCGGTACAGGGTAAGCGGTTCATTCAAGAAGTGCATGCCGACGCCGTTGAGCGCGATCCGGACCCAAAGGTCGTAATCATGGGTATAGGGCAGGCCGGTATTGAACCAGCCGACCGCTCCTGCCAGATGCTTGAGCATCATGACCGTGCAGCCGTTGATCGGGCAATAGTCGAACATGGAGGAGACAAACGCCTTTTTCGTCGGGAACTTCATCGTGGAGCAGTACTGCGTAATCTGGTTGGAAGCGTTGATGGTGTGATAGTCGGTGAAGCTGAACTGCGCTCTCTTCTCTTCCATGAAGGAAACCTGATTTACGATCTTGTCGCGTACGAATACGTCATCCGAGTTGAGCCATGCGATATAGCGTCCTGCCGCTTGCTGCATGCTGTAATTCAGCGCGCTGGCGGTTCCTCCGTTGCTCTTCTGCAAGTAAACAATCCGCGAACGGTAGGGGTCCAGCAGATGCTGATGCATCGTGGAGCCGTCATCGACGACGATCACCTCGATGTTGCTGTAGCTTTGTCCCAGCACGCTGGCTACGGCCTGGCCGATAAAGGGACAATTGTAAAACGGAATTACGACCGTAACGGACGGCAGCACGGGCCCTTCACTCCCTCATTTGGCTCTTTGAGGCAGTGTATGGCGAAGCGTAATGAGGGGGAAGGGCATGTACCCGGCGGCAGTTGCACAATCTGTCTTCTTTCTTGAGCCGTCGGTCGGATCGGCTCCTCCGTCGGGGTAGGGAAGCGAAGGTGTGTCTTGGCCGGACCTTGCAATCTACAGAGATTTCAGTAAAGTCTTTCTATAAACCGTCCCTTACTTATTTGTTACCGAGTTGTTCCGCCAAACCGATTAGAAGTCCTTCAATTCCACGAATGTAGCAGAGCCGATAAGAGTCCTCGTACTGAACCACTTCGCCAACGAGCTGAGCACCATACTTACTGAGTCTGGATACTATTTCGTCAATGTCCTGAACTGTAAACATGACGCGTAAATAACCGAGAGAGTTTACAGGAGCAGTCCGGTGATCTGATATAGTAGGTGGGGTGAGAAATCTCGAAAGTTCAAGTCGGCTGTGACCATCTGGGGTAACCATCATAGCAATCTCTACGCACTGAGAACCTAATCCGGTGACGCGACCAGCCCATTCACCTTCAACATTGGCTCGCCCTTCGAGGCTCAAGCCAATCTCCTCGAAAAAAGAGATTGCGTTGTCAAGGGATTCTACAACGATGCCGACATTGTCCATTCTTATTAATTTGTTTTTTGTCATCGTTTTATCTCCTCGCGTATAAATTTACTACCCGATCATCTTCTCAAGAATTATTATATTATTCTAAATACATATTTTGTAACAATTGTTTACAACAATAAGAAGTCATAGCATAGGAAGATGGATTTGCGGGTATGTCATTTAACGTTCTTGAATTCACGTACCCGATAGCCTTAAGTGACTATGGGAACAGGTCGAAGAATTAGGCTCGCAGTGGTTGAATGGCTGATCCCGCTTCCCTGCTTATCACTACGGTCGGGCCAAGGGTGCCAGCCCGCAGCGTGAACACGGTGTTATCTGATGCCGGTGCCTTCTTCGAATTGCTCACAAAATATGCTCCTCATTCTTTAGAATGGGGTTGTATCAATGTTAAAATGACTATAATTAGGGTTGAAAGGAGTTGTTAATCTTGGCTGTTAGTAAAGATCGGATTGACTATCTCATTAATCACTTGTCTGAAAGGGATCTTGAACTTGTTACTGATTTGATGGAGCGTTTGATCCAACAAAATAAACATTCGGAAACTCCTCTTGATGATGAGCCTACTACTTCAGACGACTTGACCACTATTACATCTGCTCACGATGCCATGGAAAAAGGCGAGCTAATCAATCTAAAGGATATTGAACATGAATTACGAAGTTAAGTTCTATAAAGAGGCAATTAAAAGTATCCAAAAACTAGATAAACCAACTCGAAATCGTATTCTTGATCATATCAACATTCTATCAGAGAATCCCAAACATCCAGAACTAGATATCAAAAGATTGTTTACTCTATTTTTAATGATCAGTTAATCATTGTAATAATCAAAGTTGGTTCACGTGATAATGTTTACAAAGCATAGAGGCGCTAATTAGTGTCTCTTTTTTAGGTTTTTAATATTGCACCGATTTCAGCTAACGTTGCGCATTCCTGACGTTCAAATAGCTTAAGTGACCGAAGGGAACGGGTCGTCAGCAGACTTAGCTGGTTGGATGTGTCGTCTGAATTCACCCCTCAGAAAATCCTCTTGGTGACCGAGGAGAGAAGCGACGCAGCAGGAATGCATTGTTATAAGATGTCCCCGACTGCGAAGCGATTTACTCATATAGATTTTCAGTATGAATATACCTTTAAATATAGCGTAGTTCTATAGAGAGATTATTTCAGAACATTATTAATCGCTTCAATTAATTTAATAAATTGCTTTCTTTATTCTTCGGTAAGATCGTTTGCATTGTTTTGTCTAGTCCAACTAACATATGCTTTAGCAAGCTTATATTTAGAAAAATTGCTTATCTCACGGGAAAAGACATCGATAATTGGCCGGTTTAGTTGTGTTTGAGCTGTTCCGGAAACGTCCACGCCAAACTCTTCTATTGCAACTTTTATTAAAGTTTCTCGAAGCAAATCTTCAATTTCAGATTTAGCAATTCCAACACAATAGTCCTTAGTTCTTAAAATCCTCTTATTCCCAAGCGTATGAACTAAGTTTTCTTGCTGAGCTGCTTGGTCACCAGCTGTATCAGAATCTAGAAGAGCAGCAACTTTTAATTTATGCGCGTGCAAAATTGTTGCATAATAAACTACTTTTCCTGCTGAGTTTGCGAATACCAAAGCAATTTTATCACTGAGGTCGACAACATCACCTGAACGTAATAGTTCTGCCGTAGCTTCTATATACCAATAATCTGTAATTCCCTCTAATATTAGATTTCGTTGTTGAGAGAACAAGCTTTGAGCTAAATCATAGCCTAATGCCTCTTGTAAAGGTAAAAGACCTGCTGGATCACTTGAAGAAATAGTTGTATGTACCGTTGTCCCTTCTTTACGATTTTTTAATTCAACAACTCTTACAATATCTAATTCATCAGGACCTACAAGAAATGGTGAATGAGTTGTAAAGATTGTTTGGTTTGTCTCTGCAAGTCTTGAGATGGTTTCTCTCAAGTCTCGTTGCTTCAGTCCATGCAAACTCATTCCAGGCTCATCAAGCAAGAGAATTGCGTTTTCATGTTTATCTATAGCTTCAGAGAAAAAAACAACAAAAAATGAAACAAGCCATTGAAATCCTTCTGATCTTTGATCAAGTTCAATATCAACCCCAATATCATCTTCTACAACTACCTTTAAGTACTGGGCGTCAGCAGTAACCTTTAATTTATCTGCTTCTGGTCTATCTGGATTTGGCATCCATACTTTTCTAATCTCATCTGTAAGTCTTACACTGGCAGAGTTTAACTGATAGCTTCTCGAATCTAATTTATCTCTATATTCCCTTAATCCATCAGGATCATTTCGTGTAGGACTAGGTGTATTTCCAATATCAGCAAGTTGTCTTGGTGTAAATCCAAGTAGCTTTAATAAACAGAGATTTCCGTAATCATAATATTCGTCATCTAGAATGTTCTGTTCAACCCTTTGAGCCAGGTGTTCCAAATGTATTATAGGTTTAACTTTGAAATAATTATTAAACAAGATGAATATTGGTGTTTGTGTATCGAGAACCTTCAGCACTTCATCTATTTTAGAATTAAACTCTATTTTTTCAATTAAGTTTGTATATCGGTTTTCTTCTTTTTCATTATCCTCTTCAACGAACTGATAGTATTTCTCAAGCCATGATTTAAGTAATTTTGATGTTTCGCCTGAAATTAGTTTATCTTCCGACCATACATTCGTTAATTCCTTAAATGATTCACTTGGGTTTATACCTTCCACTTCGTTGTATTGTTTATCCATGTGAGAAGTCATTCTAATGAAGTCTTTCTTTATGTCCTTATAGTAGATCTTCTCTGGACTTCCTTCTAAATTACGATATACCTTATTATCCAATTTCTTATAAATTTTGTACTGACAATGATGAAATTCAGAAGGAATAAGTTTTTTATCCTCAATCTCTAATTCAAAATACCCAGTGACTACAGTAATTTCGCTAGGTTTAATTTTCCCCGTTTGGATATCATTCAAACGGGAACGAGGATAATCGCGCAAGTAATCAAACCCCGGAATTTCCTCAGGTTTGTTGAGTTGTTGAATAGCCTTTAACAATACAGTTTTACCTGCTTCATTAGGCCCGACCAATATTGTTTTTAGCTTTTCAACATCTATGTCCCCTGAATCTATTATGCTTCTGTAATTCTGAACTCTTGCTTTTACTAATCTCATATTTTATTTCTCCTTTTATTCTCATTTGTAATACGCAATGTTTTTTTAAAAATTTTATCCTGCGTTCAAATCTTCACACGAGTTATCTTGTGCTCATATTCAGGTGCTTAGTGGGCCATTTTTACGGGGATTTCTTACAACGTCTATTGTATTCACGAACCCTAGAGGCTTAAGTGACTGTAGGGAATGGGGCGTCAGCCTTAGCCTCGCAGGTGTTGTCTGGCTGAACCCTGCTTCCTAGTTTCTTCGCTTCGGACCAGACAAAGGGCGTCAGCCCGCGTGATTGCGGTGTTAGGCGAAGTACATCACTTCAATGAAAAGCTGCCGGTCAATTAAGCGTAGCGTTCGACAAGCCGGGTCCGTAGGAGTTAGCCTCGCAGATGTGTCTGGACTGGTGAGTCTGCCAGCTCCGGCCAGACCAAGGGCGAATGCCCACAGCATGAATACAGTGTTATAGAATGTCAGCGCCTTCTTCGAAGTATTATAAAATATATTTGGCGCAGTCTTTCTTACTTTTCGTACCAACCTTGATACCTACGGGCTGGAAGGCTTTGGTTGCCACTCTTTTCAGAGTTACATGCTCTACATAATAACTGTATATTTGAAACGTCATTGAATCCATATAGATTTAAAGGAACTATATGATCATAATTTTCTTTGTTATCCAAGGATAAGTATCCACTCAAATCTTTCCCGCACTGTACACACATTCCTCTATCTCTAAAATAAACAGCTCTTCGTACCCACTCAGGAATGTTGACTCTATTCAATTTATAATTATCTCTAACAATTTCTTGTAAACCACTTGAACTTAAAATTTGCTTCGCTTCTTCATCTCCATGACACATTTCTAAATACGATGCAAATAACTTATTTAAATCTTGAAGTAGTTCTCTATTTAAAAATATTATATAAAATACATCTTCGCTGAGTAATTCAATAATTTTATAATATTCATCTAACTCGAACAGATACTGGTAATATTCGTAAAAACGATCTTCCATTAAAATTTTATCATCAATGTCTTCTAACCAATCCATAAATGTTATATATTCCATTTTGTATTCAAGAAATACATACTCAAGTGGTGTAATATAAGAAGGAATATCAAGATTAAAGTTTGTTCTATCAAGACAATTTGACATTGTTAAATTATTAGACTCTTCATTAAATAATGCGTCTACTACAAACTCTATAAACCTATGGAGATTACTTTTTTTTCTGAATGGATATACGAAATCAAAAACTCCATTATTAGAAAATATTTCTTCAAAATTCCTTAAGTATTCAAAGGGATTTTGAAGAACGCCTTGTATAATGCTTGCATAATGATATGTACCAAGATATTTCATATCAATGTATGACATTTAACTTACGCACCTTTTACATTGCATATTTTTATATTTAAAACTTATGTCTGATTTATTCAATCTTCAGTTACAAAAAAACCGTGCATTATGTACTTCAATTATTTTTTGCGCTGATTTCTTATAACGTCTCTTGTATCCCTGAACCCGAGAGGCTTAAGCTGCATGTACGAGTAGAGCGAAGCGACTTGTACGCCGGGTCGAAGACTTAGCCTCACAGGGTTTTCTGGCTGGAACTACTTCCATGATTTTACTACGGCCAGACCGATGGCGAAAGCCCGAGGCAGGGATATAGTGTTATCCGTCGCCTTTAACTTCCTGAGTTCCTTACATCAAATCCTTATTGTGTTTGAAGTTTTAAAGTGTTTTAAATCTTCGTTCCATAAGGGCTTAATTTTGGTGTTGCATTCTAGAATCTTAGGTCTATAAGTGATTTCATATAGTCTTTATCTCCACGAATTTGTTATCGTGTCAAGAAGTTGAAGTGACAAAAAGGGGGAGGACCGCGATGGGGAAGAGGTGGGCTTGCTGGCTGGTTATCGCGGCTAATAGCTCTAGGTGTATAATCTTTATATTGTCTTTTAAGGTCTTATCAAAGGTGTCGGATAACGTTCCTCGTATTCACGAACCCGAGAACCTTAAGCCCCAACGGGGCGGCCGCGACGCGGTTAGGTTCGCAGGGTTGTCCGCCTGATCCCACTTCTTCGAAATGTCTGGGGCGGACCAAGGAGCCGTAAGGCTCCACCGTGTGAACATGTGAAGTTAATGCCTCCCTCGCGTTACTCAAAAAATGCCCTTGGATACTTAAGTTCGCCTTTAATATCGTTTAGCGCATTCTCCTTTACCTCACAAACCATAAACACTTCATCCGGAACATCAAATTGCTTTAATTCCAATCCGAATGCCCGAGCTGGTTTGAATCCAAACTTAGGATAGTAAGTTGGGTGCCCGATCAACATTACAATATAATAACCAAGCTCGTTACATCTCCTTAAGCCTTCTGCAATTAAGTGTTTACCAATTCCTTGTTTTTGATGATCTGGTTTAACAGCAATTGGTGCTAATACAATCACCGTTTGCTTTTTTTCTTCGTTTCTTACTTCTGCCTTGCTCATTAATAGATGTCCCACTATTTCTTTTTCAAGCTCTGCAACAATTGAGAGTTGTGGTACAAAATATTCGGACTTTCTGATTCGTCCTACTAAGCTTGCTTCATCTTCTCGATTTCCAAAAGCTTGAAAATTAACTTCTCTGACTTGATCGTAATCATCTTCGGTTTCGGTTCGAATGATAATTGACATGAATGACACCCCTGTTGTTGATGTTTTTTACAGCATTAATTTCACCTAACGTTCTTGTGTTCACGACGTCCAACTCCCTTAAGCCCAAAGGGCGGACGCGATGCGGTTAGGGAGTTGGATGTGTCCGGCTGAATCTACTTCCCTGCTAATGCCAATTATTTCTCCGAATCCTCATCTAACTCCTGCCGGATCGAGGGTCGAATGGCCCGAAGCGTGAGCATGGTGTTATGCGTAGTTTACTGTCTTCTCTGAAATACAAATTTTAAATTATTTATTGATTTCCTTTATACCAATTGGGATCAAAATCTAAATTTAATAATTTCCCAAGTCTATTTCCAAATTCAATAAATCCTCTTCCTCGTGCAGTCAATATATTCCCATCCTGTACTACTAAATCAGTAGAATAATTCTCTTCATTGAATATTCCTGTTTGTTTCCGATCTTCTTCATACATTCCAATGGTATACTTTCGATTCTTTAACAGCCCTGCCCTTGCCAATAAATATGGAGAACTTGAAATTGCTGCAATTATGAGCTCTTTATTACTATCTGCACATCTTCTAATAAAATCTATTAAATCATTATTATCGTACAGAGTTGTTATATCCATACAACCAGGTAACAAAATGCTATCCAATGCTTCAATATCTACATCATAGATTGTGCTATCAGTAATACACTTCAAATCAGATTCACCGATAATGGGATCAGAAGTTATTCCTATTGTAATTATCGGGTGGTTTCCTTGCTTTAAAATGGATAATGCAACTGTTAATTCATACTCACTAAATAAAGGGAATATAATTACTCCTGTTTTTTTCATATTCTTCACTGAATAATCATCCTTAATGATATTAATATTTATAGTAATTTCACCTAACGTCTCTTGTATCCCTGAACCCGAGAGGCTTAAGTTGCATGTACGAGTAGAGCGAAGCGACTTGTACGCCGGGTCGAAGACTTAGCCTCACAGGGTTTTCTGGCTGGAACTACTTCCATGATTTTACTACGGCCAGACCGAGGGCGAAAGCCCGAAGCCGGGATATAGTGTTATCCATCGCCTTTAACTTCCTGAGTTTCTTACATCAAATCCTTATGTCTTATCGCGTTTGAAGTTTCATAGTGTTTTAATTTTTCGTTCAATAAGGGCTTAATTCGGGTGTTGCATTCTAGAATCATAGGTCTATAAGTGATTTCGTTGTTATCGTGTCAAGAAGTTGAAGTGACAGAAGGGGAAGGACCGAGATAGTGATAGGGAAGAGGGGGCTTACTGGCTGGTTATCGTGGCTAATCTCTAAGTGTATAGTCTTTATATGGTCTTATACGCTCTCATCAAGGTGTCGGGTAACGTCATCACATTCACGAACCCCCACCGACTTAGATAGTTCTTATCTTAGTCGTAGAATGATTTCATCCCTCTTTTGTCTATTAATACTCCAGTTTATAAACGACTTCCCCATCTATCACTCTGCCCTCTACTTCAAATCCTAATTTTTCATATAATTGTTTTGCCCAAACATTCTCTGGTTCAAAGCTTATGTATATGACCCGATGTTGTGTATCTTCTTTAATCCTTTCAATGAGCATCTCCATAGCAACCTTCCCATAGCCTCTTGACTGATGCTTAGTATCTATCATTAACCGATAAATCCAATATTCATGATCCTCTTCATCTATACAATACATCGTAAATCCCACTAGAACATCATCGTGATAAATTGCCAAGCAAACACACTCTGGGAATGCCTTAGCCTGTGCCAACGAAAATAAATTTGTTGCTACAAACTCACTTTGTTCGTGAGCTACTCTCAGCTTAATGACATCAAAAAAATTGTTTCTATCTATTTCCTTAAGTTCGATCATAAATACTCCCCCTATCTTCATATACCAATCTTGGCTAATGAACTCTCCTTCGGCTTCTAGAAGGTACTCCCCTTATTTCTAAGTTACCTCTATCTCTCAGCAATTTCCGATAACGTCTTGTGTGTTCACGGCGTCCAATTTCCGAACCGTCCGATAGGGGAGAGGTAGAGGAGGGGCTGCAGCTCACACTTCTCCGAATTGCCTCTGCGTTGTATTCACGAACCCGAGAAGGCTTAACTGACCGAAGGGAACGGGTCGCAGAATTAGCCTCGCAGGTGTTATCCGGCTGAGTTTACCCTCGGCACTTTTACATCGATCCGGACCAAGGGAGTGAGCCCGCAGCGTGAATACGGTGTTATGCGTTACTTCCGGCTTCCTGATTTACCCTCGCTTTTCTATATAGCTCTTTAGTCTGTTTGGCTCTTTAATCTATATAGCTCATTAATATTATAGTTCTTCGGTTTATAGTGCTTATAGAGTCGTTGGAGTTAAACATAACGTGGAGCATATGCTCTATACATGAATTAGTAAAATGTGCTTTTCCTGCCTTTCTGAAATACTATCCGATCTTTCTATATTTCTTTTTCATATTTTATTTCTCAATTATTACTAAAGATAACGAGGCGTTATGTCCATTGCTCATTGGGTTTTGACTTACGACTTTCCATCCTTCTGTTAGCAGCTGATTTAGTTCATCAAGATTGTTTTTCTTTTCAGTAAAAAAATATATGATGATTGCCTTTTGCATTTATTCCATCTCCATTTCATTATTTTACGGTGTTATGCGTTTATTCTGGCCTCCTGATTTATCCTCACTCTTGTATCTGTATAACCCTTTGATCTGTATAGCTCTTCGGATTTTATATAGTCTCATAGATCCTTGGAAGTTACGCATAACGTTCATGTGTTCACGACGTTCCACCGACTTAAGGCGACGAAGTCGCCGGGCGCGATGCGCTTTGTGGGTGCGGATGTGTCCGGCTGACTCTGTTTCCCTGCTACTGCCAATTGCTTCCTCGAATCCTCAGCTACCTCTTGCCGGACCGAGAGGCGAATGCCCCGAAGCGTGAACATAGTGTTAGCTGATGTCCTGGCTTCGATGAGTTGTTTACACAATATTATCTCTTCTTGTGTCTTATGAGATCTTCTATTGAATACGCCATAATGTACATCTATTAAATATTTTTAGACATATAGCCCTTTCCAACTTCAAATCCAAGATTTTCATACAATGGTTTTCCCATATCAGAAGAATTAAGTATAATCTTGCCGATTCCTTTTGTTCTTAAATCATTTAATGCCCTGCTAATTAGCGTTGATGCAATTCCACGTCTGCGATAATCTGGAGCTGTATAGACATTAGTCATGTATGCCATGGTCCCAGAGGGGTTATCAAATCGTGGAATTAACTTACTTAAGCAAAAGCAAACGCAAGAGACTATTTTTCCGGTGTCATCCGCAACCCATGTAACGAGAGACCCATTTGAAATTGAAGTATTAAAATATTCTTCAAAGACAGTATCCATGCTTCTATCAGTTTCTCGTTTTAATAATATTCGGCGAAATTCTATTAACGTTGGTATATCCTCAGATGTGGCTCTACGAAATAGTATAAAGACTCCTCCCAATAACACGCAGTATATAGATTTTCTACATTTATAATTTTTGTTTTTTAAGTTCCAGAACGTAAATAAACGTTACAAAAAAGTAAGAGAATTTTAGTTTTCTGCTCTTCCAGGATTTCAGCTAACGTCTCTCGCATTCAAGAACCCGAGAACCTTAAGCCCCAACGGGGCGGCCGCGACGCGGTTAGGTTCGCAGGGTTGTCCGCCTGATTCTGCTTCCTCGAAATGCCTCGGGCGAACCAAGGAGCCGTAAGGCTCCTAAGCGTGAATACGGTTTTAACTGAAGTCTCCGACTTCTTCGGCAATACTTACAATTCAGTTCCTCTTCTCTAATCTGATCTTCAAATCCAATTTTTCTATACTTAACATTTTGAAATTAAGTGTTCTACTGATGCAAAGTCTTCAATTTTGAAATTCCCGCTTTCTCTTTCATAAATAAGCTTTGTAATGGAACACTCAGAAACGAGTTCACTTTGTGCTGCCACAAAATTTGAATGCCAAATATTTAGTTGGCTCTCGGGAAATGTGCTTACCAAAAAGTCAGTTATTAATCCTCCATGGGTAACAACTACAATATTGCTTTCAGGTGGATTTTTCTTTCCTAATTCTGATAACAAAGAGTATAAGCGTTCACCTGCTTGCTTCGCTGAATCACCTACTGGTGGTATATATTCAGGTTCACGTGTACATCGCTCCCACATTGCAACGAATTCATCAAATGTTTGTTCAGGTAAATCTCCCCAGTTTGCACGTTCCCGTAAACGACTGTCCTCAGTAATTATTGATTGCATTGTTAATGCAATATATTCAGCGGTTTCTTTCGCTCTTCGGAGAGGGCTTGTAATTATCATCGTTATCGGTAGGCTGCTAAAATATCGTGCAGTCAACTGTGCTTGTAATATGCCTTTAGGAGTAATTGAGATATCCCCAATTGCTTTTTCCTTTATCGCATGTCTTACAAGAAAGAATGTTGTAACCATATGTTCCAATCTCCTAATTAAATATCTTGAAATACGTTCAACTAGTACTAATATATTTCCTCTTATTGTTTATAAAATTTTTATAGTAATTCTAATCTGTTTAATCCCTTTCAGTTCCCCACGACATTGAAAACTCTGGTTTTGTCTTTATAACAAGTCTTTTCAGTGCAGTTTCTTTATAAAATAGAAGGTGTATAAATTCTTTTCCATCTCTTTTTTCTATTTATATACCTTGAATCTGATTTAATTTTAAGTCTATAATGTCTAGTTCACTTTGTTTTAATGTCACTCTTGCCCAATGACTTCCTGGTTCAACTTCAAACTGCAAGGTCCCGTTCATTCGTACTAATTTATAGAGCAGTTTATTGTAGAAAAAGGGGACTTCTGGGTCGAAATTAATGGGCTCTGATTCAAAAAGATCTATAAGCTCAAATTCCTGGGGAAATGGATTCACGATTGTCACCACACTTAGTATGTATTTTCGGATATTCGGTAATTACAGATAACGTTGTCGCATTCACGAGCACTCACTTGCTTAAGCTGCATGACTGATTTTGCGGAGCAATCAGCCGGGCGGATTGGAGACTTAGCCTGTGCAGGGTTGTCGCCTGAGTTTACTCCTCTGCTTTCCCCTCGGGCGACCGAGGGACACGGCAGCGGCCCGATGTGTAAATACTGTGTTATAGGTTACCAACGCGATCTATGAACCACTTTCAGGTCTCTTTCTCTCTAACTCACATATTCTCCTTACTTCTTTTAATATCAATTCCATGTCAGAGTCGTTGAAATCCTTAATACTCATGTATTTAACGATCTCCGAATTCAACGCCTTAATTGACCCTTTTTTTACCTTCCCATTTTTTTCAAAACCCAATTGTTCATCTAGTTTAATGTTGGGAGAAACTTCATCCAAATTCTTCGGAAAGTCATCTTTTAATACACTTTTAAGTGCATTAATAGAAAAGTAGTTCTCGATAGCATATCGTTTTAAGCGGATGCATTTAACGCCCTTTTCTTTACAATTTTTCATAAACCTTGTTCGTACAATACTGCTCTTGGGGTCAGAATCGACTATAGCTAAAACGTTGCTTCGTTCAGCAAAAACATCAAGATTTAATTGGGCCATTATGTCTCCACCTAATGGCCAAAACCTTATATTATACTTTTCAAGAATTCCATTTAGTTGAAGCAATCTTGTAAAGACGGGAATGTCTGTCGGTCCTTCTGTTAATATGACAATATCAGATACTATATTTTCTGTGACCGAATACCCCAAGCTATGTAATATTTCTGATTTGTGGGTTTCATCTGATAGTACTACTTGATCAATTATTTGGGAGTAAAAAATTTTATCAACTATAAAAGGATTTAGAAAAATACTTGAGTGTGTCGATACGATAAATTGCTTACTCTTTATTTTTTTAATGAATGATAGTAGTTTCTTTTGCATTTCGGGATGTAAATGACTTTCAGCTTCTTCTATCAACAAAAAATTACTACTGTTATCTATTGAATGATATATTATTACTAGTACATCTGATAATCCCATTCCACAATTATCTGATCTTGCCCAATCGGAGTGTTGATTTCTAAATGAGAGGACAATTTGGTTCGAATCTTGTGTAGTAATCCTAAAAGTATGGCCTGTTATTTCATTAAAGTCAGTCAAAATCTTCTTATATGTTTTGTACTCTGCAGAATCTACATCTTGGTTTTTTAAGTTAAAGAGCTTATTCAGTATACCCAATCCGTCTGGTTGTACTTTTTCCTCCGTTTGAATAGTTGCTACACTTTGCATTGCTCTTTTCGCTGGAATCAGTAATGGTTTATAGTTTTTTTTAGATTTTTCGAATATTCTCGCGAAAACATTATTTAATATCCTCCATGCATCATTCGAAGTTTGCCTAAGCATATTCTCAAATTCCGGAATTTTGTCCTCATAAAGTACGTAATTATTCTTTGCCGCTTCATCAATAAATCTATTAAAAGACGGTATTGTTTCATGGGGGGTTGGAGATGAATAACCTTGGGCAACTTCTTTGAAAATTTCCTTAAGCCAATTTAAGTCGGTAGCTATATTCTTTCCAATATAATATGAACCTTCTTTCATAAGAGCTTCTAAAACAGAAGTTTTTCCACTATTATTCTTGCCACATAATATATTTAACTGACCCAAATTATTTAGTGATGCCTCAATTATTGCCTTATGTTTTTCCACCTTAATGTACTGAAACATATTATCACTCACCTTTTATTGATTTTGCGTTTCCAGCACTCGCGTATTTGCCCAGGCATTGTACTCGTAATCGGATTGTTTTGAGCTTTCAAGCCAACCTTTACTCATTCAACCCGATTCAGTCCAATGGACTTCGAATTCGCGCACGTCCCGAATGCTCACATGCGTGTACCTCTCCGTAGTTGGGCTGCTCTGATGGCCGAGCAGCTCCTGGATGTAGCGGAGGTCGGTCCCGTTCTCGAGCAGATGAGTGGCGAACGAGTGGCGGTGGGAGTGGTCGCTGACCGGCTTGCGTATGCCTGAGCGGTCCCGGGTCTGCTCGAACACTTTCTGTACGCTCCGCTAGGTAAGGTGCTGGCGCCCGTTTTGCCCGGGAAACAGTCATTCGTCGGGCCGATCGGAGGCGACGTACCGCTCTACCGCCCTTTGGGCGATATCGGAGAGGACGGTGACGCGATCCTAGCGTCCTTTGCCCTGGCGGATCGTGATGGTCCTGCGCTCGAGGTCGAGGTCGCGCAGTCGGAGCCGGACGACTGCGCCCACGCGCAGGCCCGCCGAGTAAAGCAGGTAGAGGATGGCGCGATGCTTCTCGTTCGTAACAGCGCGGAGCAACTTTGCGATTTCTCCCGTAGAGAGGACGTTCGGGAGCTTCGTTTCCTTCTTGGGCCGTACGTAGCTGCCGACGTTCTCGTCCCCAGTGAGCTTCATGTAAAACTTGAGGGCGCTGATGGCCTGATTGACGAAGGAGTGGGACTGTCCTTTCTCAAGCAGGTGGAGAGAGTAGGCTTGAACGGTGCGATGCGGATCGGACGACTGATGATCGAGAAAGCGCCGCACATGTCCCGTATAAGACCGGATGGTCTTGGAGCTGTAGCCGCAGAGCTTCAGCTCCTGGACGATTCGGGTCTGCTCGACGGAAAGCGGATGGGGTTTAGGAAGGCTGGCTAGAAGCGACTCGCCTGCTGGCTGCGTTTGCAACCGGCTGCCTGAGGGAGGGGGCAGCTTGTCCGAAGGGTGGCTTTAAAGGAGAGCGCATGTCCGCATATCGAGCTGTTCCTTCAGATAAGGACAGTCCCCCAACAGATCGGGAGCGATGTCGAGCCGTCCGGTACGCGATTGCAGCATCTCCCACATCCGCTCCAGGCTGGAGAGGGAGTAGGGAATCAGCCATACCTTCCCCTCGGGCTGCCATTTGCGGCCCTCGAACTGCTTGATGGCCTCGATGTCGGTTTTGTTGAAAGCAGTCGTGCTCAGCGATATCCAGCGGTCGTCTTCTTTGCCATCTGTACGTCCATAGCGCCAACATCTCCTCCAGTATACTTGTGTCTCCTAAATATGGAAATAAAAAAGGAGACTCAAGTCGGCCCTCTTGAGAGAAGGCCGTCTGAATCTCCGATGCTTTCGGATGCCGGATTACGCTTCCTGCGTCGAAGGCAATCCGTCTCTTCCCGTATACAAATGGACTCTCCTATTGGAAATACAAAAGGTCCTCCATGGAAATTACCATGAGTATAAAATGTAACCTGATCATCCTAGAATAAGGCCATCCCTTGCGGGATGGCCTTATTCTAGGACCGGCTCCGGCTCAAGCCATCCAGCGGATGAGCAGGCCGGACTGGGACAAGCCGCCGCCGAAGCCGTACAGAAGCAGCAGCTGACCGTCGAGGATGCGGCCGCTGCGGACTCCTTCGCTCAGAGCTAGCGGGATGGATGCCGCCGAAGTATTGCCGGTATGCTCCAGTGTCGTGATCGTTCTATCGAGAGGAATGCCCGTCTTCTCGCTCACGACATCGAGAATCCGCATGTTGGGATTATGCGGCACGAACCAGTCGACATCTTCCGGAGCCGTTCCGGCTTCATCCAGCATTTCGAGAATGCTTTCCGGGACGCGGCTGATTGCCCAGCGGAACACGGCACGTCCGTTCTGGACGATTTTGCCGGACTGCTGGAGCGGATGCTCGCCGATCGAGGGGGACAAGCTGGAGCGGTAGAGATGATGGCCGACCTCTCCATCCGTGCGGGCATAGGAGTGCAGCCAGGAGGGCTTGCTGTCCGAGGCTCCGGCCTCGACAAGCACGGCTCCCGCGCCGTCTCCGAACAGGATGCAGGTCGTGCGGTCGGTGTAATCGGTAATCCGAGACAAGGTTTCCGCGCCGATGACCAGAATCTTGCGATGCATCCCGGATGCGATGAGCCCTCCGGCGAGCTGTAGGGCGGAGACGAAGCCGGCGCAAGCGGCAGCAACGTCGGCTGCTCCCGCCGCCTGGATGCCGAACTCGGCTTGAACGCGCGCCGCCGTCTGGGGAAAGAAGGTGTCGGGCGTTGCCGTTGCGACAAGAATGTAGTCGACATCCTCGAGGTTCTTATCCGGGTAACGATCGACCAAGTCGCGCACGGCATGGAAGCACAGGTCGCTGGTATATTCATCATCAGCCGCGATCCGGCGTTCCCGGATTCCCGTCCTCTGAACGATCCATTCATCGTTGGTGTCGACCATGCGCTCCAGGTCGTCATTGCTCAACACCCGCTCCGGCAAATAGGAGCCTACTGCGGTAATGCGGGCGGATGTGCGGTAGCCGGTCGTAATAGGAGCTTTTTTAGCCATGACAATCAACCTCCCCATATGATATCAGGTATTAGTATCAGGTACTAATATTGATTATACCATACTTATGGATTAACAGCTCGTGTGATTTCAGCTATAGCTGTAAAGTGTTTCAAATTAAGCTGTAGGTTTTGTTTCATTTAATGATTACATTCACATTGTGTATTTTTATGCATCGAAAAAGACAAGGAGTAATTAGGGAGCTGAGCGTGATAAGGAGAGTTGCATCCGACATATCGAACAACGTCATTCTGGAATTGAATTACTCAGAAGAAGGAGGCTGAGCGGAAAGGGTTTGAATAAGGTAGACGAAGCGTAATCTTCACCCAGCTGGTGGTGATTAGTGGTGCAGCTCAGCTGCGTGATAAATTGCGAGACGTATGAAAAGAAGGCCTTTGTAACAACCTCCCAATATCATGGTAGTCACACCGACAACTCGTCAATTAGGGGCTGCCGCGTATACCCAAGTAATGGGAATCGACCCATAACACCTTAGACCATTGCATTGATGAGGTTTTTATTAAAAGGCTATGTTAAATTTTAATGTTGATTTCTGACCTAAATAATACCGCCTTCTTAATGGGCGGTTGAATTCAACTATCTACTCCTTAGCTGAAGAGTAATTCCGCAGTACGGGCGATGTCAGACTCGTTCGAGAGGATGAAATGGTTTCGCTGGTAGGCTAACGCAGACTGGATCCCCAACTCGGACTACCCCCCCAGTTAACACTATACCCATTACTCCAGCCTTTCCGACGAGGTTTCCGTTTTCATCGTGGTCCAAAACTGCACTCAATAGCCCTGACTGGAAATTATCTATTTGTGCACAAGGATTGCGCAGTCCCGTAATTTCAATTACTGCTATCTCGCCGATATAAAGCTTTGTTCCTGTTGGCAGTCCGAGCAAATATATCCCACGGGTAGTAATGTTTTCACCTAACTGCCCAGGCTCGACGGGAAAACCATTATCTCGTAGTTCATCGAATAATTCTGAGTGAATCAAGTGAACCTGGCGAAGATTCGGCTGATTTGGATTTCGTGCTACGCGTGAACGATGCTTTACGGTCTTTCCCATGTGTGCATCGCCTTCCACTCCCAAACCAGTTAGGAGCCTAATAGTCTCGAAAGTCTGTTTACTAAAGGTATGCGTTGCATTGCGGCTAACTGACAAAACTTCTCCGATTTGGGATTCAAGGTGGTTTGTCATTCATAACTCATCCTCTCTGAATTGAAAAACTCATCACAAACTCCTCCACTCATTTTAGTGTACTTCGAGTGCACGAGAGTGTCCAAAGGGATTTGGTTAGTTCCAGCGCTGTAGAGACGGAAGCTACGGCATTTGCTCCTTCCCTGACACCTAGAGCACTGTCACACGATGAAATTTCGGATGTGATTCATGCGTTTGGCGAAACAACAAGACGAGCCATTGAGGCAGGGTTTGATGGCGTTGAAATTCATGGTGCGCATGGATTTTTACTTCAAAACTTCTCTTCTCCTTTCTTCAATAGAAATAAGGATCAATGGGGAGGCGATCTAGAAAATCGCATGCGTTTCCCATTGGCTGTTATTCAGGAAATGAACAAGGTGATTAAGAAACATGCAACAACACCGTTTATTTTGGGCTGCAGGATCTCTCCAGGCGAATCACAAGAAGGTGGTCTAAGAATGAAGGATGCCTATGCCTTGATTGATTGCTTGATCGATGAGGGTGTGGATTATGTACATGCTTCATTGGTGAACGCCCTTTCGTCAAAGCCAGTCGATAGTCAAGGTGAAGAATCATATGTTGAATTGATTGCGGAACATGTAAACGGTAGAATACCTATTATAGGGCTGCTTGTTCATAACCTTGCCTTTGTGGTTAGTAGACGACGATTTTCAATAGGATATAGAATAAAGAATAGGGGATTAATGCGAATTATGACCAAAAAGAACAAGCAGCATGTGTTTGGACTAGCTTTGCTACTCGGTTTATTTTCAACACTCGGGCCTTTTACGATTGATATGTATTTACCTGCATTCCCAGAGATTGTGAAGCAATTCGAAACGACGCCTTCGCTGGTACAGCTCAGCCTAACTGCTTGTTTACTTGGGCTGGGTATTGGACAGCTCGTCATGGGTTCGTTGAGCGACGTTCACGGAAGACGCATTCCACTACTTATATCCATGACCGTTTATGTTATTGCCTCAATTGCTTGTGCAATGTCACCAAATATCGGTATATTGATCGCATTCCGGTTCGTTCAGGGGTTTGCCGCTTCAGCGGGCATTGTCATTTCACGTGCGATCGCACGTGACCTGTACAGTGGTCATCAGCTCACTAAATTCTTTTCGCTGCTCTTGCTTGTAGGGAATTTGGGTCCGCTCGTGGCACCGGTTTCGGGTAGTGGGGTTCTTAATTTCACGAATTGGAAGGGCGTATTTATAGCGCTTGCGATACTTGGAATCTACTTATTAGCGATGACAAAATGGGGACTGCAGGAGACACTGCCTTCTGATCGCCGAAGGCCAAGTAATATCGTGCAGCAGCTGCAGAATTACAGATCGCTATTGCGAGATCGTCAGTTTGTTGGATACATGCTGGCACAGGGCATTATGATTGCTGGTGTCTTCGCATATGTTTCGGGAACGCCTTTTATTTATCAAGATATTTATGGAGTCTCGCCGACCGTATTCGCTTTCTTATTCGGATCGAACGGCATTAGCTTGATTATCGGCTCCCAACTGGTCGGGCGAATGTCGCATCGCGTATCCGAACACGCCTTTCTGTTATTCGGCCTATGGCTTGCCCTCTTGGCAAGCGTCGCTGTTTTAGTGACGGCCACCTTACATGGACCACTTTTCGCACTGGTGATTCCGCTATTTATCTTCGTAGCGGCAATCGGCGTTACATCCACGGCAGCATTTCCACTTGCAATGGAGAGCCAGAGTCATATGGCTGGCAGCGCTGCTGCACTGCTTGGTGTCATTCCATTCTTGCTCGGAGCGGTCGTTTCACCGTTAGTTGGCATCGCGGGTGAAGACACAGCTGTTCCACTAGGCGTAATTATTTTATTTACAAGTATTGCAGCGATGCTGTCTTACTTTTTTCTGGGTAAGAAGACATCCACGTTGAGTAGCTAAAGTTATTCGTGTTTAGTATGGTTTCCGCTTGTCCTAAAGAACGACTGGCGGATGGCTTACAGCGCTTGAAAAAAGGGACCGAGGCATTTTAAAGACTAAGTGGTTGATTCAAACTGACGAGGGTAACGATATAAGTACTTGTCATTTGACGATATATGTTTTTGTCAACAACAGTCCTTTCCGACTTGGATGACAAAAAATTGATAGCCGCTTTTAAAGCGTACTCCGTCAGATCATCATCACTTAACGGACCTATTTCCACGGCAGGAAGCCTTCCGATGAATCACTGGCGGAATGTGAGCGAAGTGCCAGATGTTTCACTCCGTGTTGCGGGGGCTCGGTTCGAATAGCCGTATAAGTTTAAAAGGACTCGATCAATGATGATCGGGTCCATTTTTTTGGATTACTTTTTTGGTGATTACCCGTTGCATAAATATTCATTTTCAGTGTATGAGTATTCTCCGTGTGTTATAAATTTATATGAAACGTCCATGCTGCTAAGACACTCTTCAGTAATAATTATGAAAAAAATAAACGGAGTCACGCAGGTTTTTGGGACTCCATTTTATAACTATTGATGAAAGATAACAGTTGCTTGTTATCGTGCTCGCCCTTTTTTTACCGCTCGTTCATCATGGTGCGGGCTCGTTCGCCATTTGGGACGTCGTTCTCGATGCGGATCGCGTTGTCCGGTAGCTGAAAGCTGGGCTGGCTGGGCAGCGAGCTGTCAGCCGCCAAGGCCAGCAAATATTGATTCCGGCTTCCCCGGAATCCGCCGTCTGCCAAAACGGCTCCTTGCTTCTACGGTAATAGGCCCTTATCGCCGATGGCAAGGGCCTCAAGCTCGGTCAATCCCAATTGAAGACTAAACCCGTGTGGAGCTTGTGCTTGCCCAAGCTGGACTGGGCATCGATGCCAATGCCCTGCGAATCGACATGGGCGCCGCCGCCGAGTCCAGCCTGCAGGTTGCCGATATGGCCGCCGGCGTTCACGTTCATGCCGTAGCCGTGCTGGCCGTGTCCGCCTACGGAGGCTCCGGCTTGCAGGCCTGCCTCATAGGGACCGACATGCCCGGTCGTATGAGCGTTCAAGCCATTCTTCTGCCAGTCCAGGCCGGTGTTTAGACCAGCTTCATAGGAGCCGATATGGCCGCCCGCCTGATGGTAGGCGCCGTGCGGTCCCCATTGGAGGCCAGTCTGCAGGCCGGACTTGTAAGAGCCCAGATGACCGTACGTCTGCACGCCTGCGCCGTGCCCGCCCAGATGGCCGCCTAAATTGAGTCCGGCAGCGGGACCGCCGGCATCAACCCCTGTCTTGATGCCGAAGTGCTCGGGTCCGCCGAAAAAGCCGCCCGCATGGCCGCCGATGCCGTAGCCTCCTGTATAGGCGCCTAGATGGCCTTGGTAGCTGTGCGGTCCCTGTTCGTTGTAGCTTTGGGCTAACTGGCTCTCGTAATGGTGCGCACCTTGACCTTGATAATAGCCGTCGCGGCCATAGACGTGCCTGTGCGCATACGGCTGATGATGAAGATATCGCTGTCCCCAGTAGGGATCATACATTGGATAGGGATAGTTCGGATGCATAGTTGCCATAACCTCCTCGCATTTGCTCTAGCCTATTCCGCATCGTAGCCTTGTGTGCGCGCCTTCACGATCAAGGGATGGAGGCAATCAGAGTGACATCGCAAGAGGAGATTAAAAAAGGCATTCCGTTTCTCCGAACTGGAATGGAGAAATTGTCAACGAATACGGACCGTTTCAACTGCCCCCGCTATAACACAATGAAGCATCAAGGTAAGGAGGTGCTGCATGGGAATATGCATGAATCTCTTGTATAAATAAAATTTTCCCGTTCCAATACTTTTGCTATTGTTATTCATATTGTTGTTCCGGCTTCCGATAATAGGCTTTAGCAAGAAACACACTAGGTTTAGTTTCATTGAGTTGACCTATCCGTAGAACTTGTCCCATCTAAATAGACAACAAAGAGGTTTATATTGAAGTCATGCGATCCTACAAAAAACTAAAGCTTCGTCACATACTCAGCCTTCTGGTTATCAGCGCCATGTTTCTTACGGCATCCGTCGGCGTCTTTGCGGCTGTGCGCGCAAGCAGCGCATCTCTTTCCTCAAGCTACTTGCAAAACAACGCTCAATACGCTAAAAAACTTGCGACCAATACCGAGGAATTACTTGATCTGATGAATTACAACTTGGTGTCCATCGCAGCTGTTTCCTGGCAGCATGGGATCGCTCAAGATGAGCTGGATTTTTGGTTTCAAGCCAATCAACGCTACTTCAACTCCATTTTTTTTGCTGATGCCAATCAAACGATCAAAGCCATCAGCCCCCGGAAGGCTGGAATCGGGGTCGGCACGAAGCTGACATCGATAGCTTCCGGACAAGCTGTTGCGGAACGGAAATCGCTTATCTCCAATCCTTACGTGAGCGCATCCGGCCGTCTTATAGTTCTGGTCTCGACGCCTGTATTCAACAAAGATGGAAGGTACGAGGGATTCATTGGCGGAACCATCTATCTTCAACAGGATAATGTGCTCAGCAGGCAGCTGAGCGAGCACTACTACGGCAACGGCTCCTACGTATATGTAGTGGACCAGCACGGAAGGTTGATTTTTCACCCGGATCCCATTCGAATAAATGAGCTCGTGAAAGGCAATGAAGTCGTTGAAAGAGTGAAGTCAGGAAAGAGCGGTTATCAAACGATCGAAAATTCAGAAGGCGAGAGCTATTTAGTCGGCTATGCGTATGAGCCGGATAGCGGTTGGGGAATTGTAACCCAAACTCCAAGGACCATATTGGACAAACCTATTCGATCGCTTGAAAAGTCCATGATTCTCCAAGCCTTGCCGTTGTTCATTCTTATCTTGATCGCGGCGTTATGGGTTTCCCGGCAAATTTCATTCCCGCTCTATAAGCTTGCCAGAATATCAGAGGAAGCGGCTGGCTCCTCGCAGCATATCTCTTCAGTCAAGACAAAACCAAGCGGGACGTACATTTACGAAGTTCAGCAACTTGCACAAAACTTTGAAAATTATGTAAAGATATTATCCGATGAAGCCCACCTGGACGGCCTTACTCGGCTCTGGAACCGCAGAATGTTCGATCTTACGATCGCAGAGTGGATGGAAGAGAGGACTCGATTCTCGCTGATCCTGCTTGATGTCGATCATTTCAAGCGAATCAACGATACCTACGGACATGTCATGGGCGACCGTGTGCTTATCGAGCTGGCATCCCAGATCCGTGCGCTTGCCGGAGTTCGGGATGTGGCATTCCGATATGGCGGAGAAGAATTCGGCGTGCTTGTCCGAACTTCGGATGTCCAACTGGCTGAGCTGCTGGCCGAGCGAATCCGCGAAGTAATTGCCGGGACAGAAGTAGAGGCTGTAGGCCGTCTGACGGTTTCTGTCGGAGTTGCTCATTGCAGTCCGGAATGGGGCTCGGCAAAGGATATCGTTCAGAGGGCAGACAAGGCGCTATATCAATCTAAAGCAAACGGGAGAAACCGTACGACTGTCTTAAAGCTTCAGCGTGAGCTGGATGATGCGAAACGTGAGGAAAAGGTTTCATGCATCGTTGCTGGAAACAAGAACATCGATCAGATTTGAAAATTAAACCTCAGATATAAGCAATAGGACGGAGACGGAAGCCGCGAGGCGTCATCGTTTCCGTTCTATTTGCAAAAAAAATGAAACGTTTCAAAAAAAGATTGAAACGTTTCCAAGAAGCTGTTATCATTACCTCTAGAATGTAGTGGATGGTGGTATTTATGTCGAGCATCAAAGATGTTGCCCAATTGGCAGGAGTGGCGGTGGGAACGGTCTCACGCGTAATCAATAACGTCGGAGCCGTAAAGCCTGAAACGCGGAATAAAGTGAAGGCTGCGATCGAGCAATTGAACTATGTGCCTAATGAAGTGGCGCGAAACTTTAAAATGCAGAAGTCGAAGATGATTGCGCTCATGCTTCCCAGCATATGGCATCCTTTTTTCTCGGAATTGGCCTACTACATCGAGGATGAGCTCGACCGCGAAGGGTATAAGCTGATGCTGTGCAACAGCGGAGGCAAGCCGGAGAAAGAGCTCTACTATCTGGATATGCTTCAGCAAAACAAGGTCGCAGGCATACTAGGGATTACGTACAATGACATCGAGAACAACGTTACGACCGAGATTCCGATCATCAGCATCGATCGTCATTTCAGCAAATCGATCACTTGCGTAACCTCGGACAATTTCGAAGGCGGCCGGCTCGCTTTGAGAGAGCTTGTCAAGGCGGGTTCGAAAAAGCCGGCCTTTATTGGAAACATCCCTGCTGTATACAGTGAAACGATGAACCGTAGAGAGGGATTCGTGCACGAGGCCAAGTCTCTCGGAATTCCGTATGTCGTGTACGAAGCTCCGGACCCGGTCCTGGACCAGGATGACTATTACAACCGCTTTTTCGATCTTCATGGCGATGTGGACGGCGTGTTTGCCATCACGGACATGTTTGCGGCGATCTATATAGACAGAGCCAGCCAACGCGGCATTCGTGTTCCGGAGGATGTCAAGGTCATCGGCTACGACGGCATCCAGGATCATCCGTACTTTCATCCGGTATTATCGACCATCAGGCAGCCGGTGGAAGAGATGGCCAGATTAGCGGTCAAGCTATTGTTCAGAAAGATTGAGGGAGAAACGTTGGAAAGAGAAACCTACCTGCTTCCGGTTGCTTTTAGGGCGGGTGAAACCACCTAGATTTTTTTATGTGAAATTGGAAACGTTTCATTTATTTTTGGAAACGTTTCAAAATGAAAGCCCGGAGGGGAAACGAATGGCGACAAAAGAAATTCGATCTGGAAAAATCGTATCAAAGGCCAGCCACAATTGGCATTTGATCAAGCGGAATTATGAATTATATTTGTTCTTGCTGCCCGTCATCGTGCTGTACCTCGTTTTCAGATACTACCCGATGTACGGCGTGCAGATTGCGTTCAAGGACTTTTCAGCAAGCAGAGGCATTTGGGGAAGCGAATGGGTCGGATTCAAGCATTTCATCCATTTCTTTGAGGCCTATAATTTCTGGCCGATCATCAAGAACACCTTATCGCTAAGCGTGCTGTCGCTCGTCGTAGGCTTTCCGATCCCGATCATCGTGGCGCTGATGCTTAATCAGCTCCTTGCCAAGCGGTATAAAAAGTTCGTTCAAACCGTCATTTACGCCCCTCATTTCATTTCGACGGTGGTGCTCGTCGGAATGCTTCATGTCTTCTTGTCGCCGAACAGCGGCATCGTCAACCACATCATATCATTCTTCGGCGGCGAGCCCATTCTGTTCATGGCGGATGCGGGATGGTTCCGACCTCTATACACTCTCTCGGGCGTATGGCAGGAAACGGGATTTGCGACCATCATTTATCTGGCGGCGCTGGCCGGCGTCAGTCCCGAGCTTCACGAGGCTGCCATCATGGATGGTGCGAGCAAGTGGAAACGGGTGCTGAACGTGGATATACCAGGAATCATGCCAACGATCGTCATTCTCCTCGTGCTGGCGATGGGAAATATCATGAGCATCGGCTTCGAGAAGGCTTATCTCATGCAGAGCGATCTGAACTACGAAACCTCGAACATCCTGCCTACATATGTGTACGAGCAAGGGATTAAAAAAGCCCAATACAGCTTTTCCGCCGCTATCGGCTTGTTCAATTCCGTGCTGAATATTATCTTGCTGTTCATCGTGAATCGGATTGCCAAGAAAATGACGGAAACCAGCTTGTGGTAAAAGGAGGCTGCGAAAATGGGATGGCTTAAACGCAAAAGCAAAGGCGACGTTCTGTTCGACCTTGTCAATTACACGCTTCTCACCATCGGCATGCTGCTCATTCTCTATCCGCTTTACTTTGTTCTGATCGCTTCTGTCAGCGATCCGAACCACATCTACTCCGGGGATGTATGGCTGTATCCCGTCGGATTTACTCTGGACGGCTACGGCCGGATTTTCAATGATTCCACCATTTGGATCGGTTATGCCAATTCCCTGTTATACGCGTCGGTTGGGACGGCCATCAGCGTCTCGCTTATCCTTCTGGCGGCGTATCCGCTATCGCGCAAGGATTTTGTCGGAAGAAATGTAATCATGTGGTTTTTCATGCTGACGATGTTTTTTGGCGGTGGCCTGATTCCGACCTATTTGCTGATCAAAGACCTTGGAATGATCAACACGATATGGGCGCTCGTCGTACCAGGCGCCGCCGGCGTCTTCAACATCATTATCGTCCGCACCTTTTTCCAGAGCACTATCCCGGATGAAATGAGGGAGGCCGCTTTTATCGACGGCTGCTCCAATACGAAGTTTTTCCTGCAAATGGTGCTGCCTTTATCCAAGCCGATTATTGCCGTCATGGTTCTTTATCATGTCGTCGGCTTCTGGAACGGATTTTTTGACGCCTTGATCTACCTGAACGACGAAACCAAATATCCGCTGCAGCTCGTGCTGCGGAATATCCTCGTGCAGAATCAGGTCAACTCGAACATGATGATCGACGTTGAATCCTATGCCGCCAAGCTCCGGGTTACCGAGCTGATCAAATATGGCGTGATTATTGTCGCGAGCCTGCCGCTGCTAGTGCTGTATCCTTTCCTTCAAAGGTATTTCGTGAAGGGCGTCATGATCGGCTCGATCAAAGGTTAGTTCTTTCCATTCGGTAATTCCCCGGGCAAGGCCTCTCGGGTGAGTTATATAGATGAAAACTTGCTTGGCAAAAAGAGGAGGGTGCAGCAGTTGAAAAAGGGATTCTCTTGGACTCTCAGCCTGGTGCTGGCGGCCAGCATGGCGCTGACCGGATGTTCAAAGACAAATGACAGCTCCAACTCAGGAACGAATGCCGGTTCGGGAAGCGAATCTGCTTCCAAGGTAAATAAGGACGGTCTTCCGATTGTAAGCGAGATGGTGACCCTGAAGATGGTTGCTCCAAAAGCGCAGCTGTCTCCCAAGTTTGAAGAGATGGAGATTTTCAAGCGTCTTGAAAAATCGACTAACGTAGCTGTCAAATGGGACAACATTCCAGACACCGACTACGCCGAGAAGAAAAGCTTGCTTCTGGCAAGCGGCGATTTGCCCGATGCGTTTTATGCCGCTGGTTTTTCCGACTATGAGCTGATCACGTACGGCAAGGACGGAACGATCATTCCGCTGGAAAACCTGATCGCCGAGTATGCGCCGAATTTAAGCAAGCTATTAGAGAAGCGGCCGGACATCAAGGCTTCCATTACCGCTCCGGACGGACATATTTACGGTCTGCCTACTTTTGAGGAGAATGAACTCGGCACGAACCCGTTCTTCCACAATATCAATAAAGCCTGGCTGGATAAGCTTGGCCTTAAAATGCCGGAAACGCTGGATGAATACACCAATGCGCTGATTGCATTCAAAACGAAGGATCCGAACGGCAACGGCAAAGCCGATGAAATTCCGCTCAGCTTCATGCATATGGGCTGGTGCATGGACATCGCCGGTTTGTTCGGCGCATTCGGATTGCCTGACAACCTCGAGCACCGGATCGTCCGGGACGGCAAAGTCATTTTCACCGCTGTACAACCGGAGTATAAGGAAGCCTTGAAGTATTTCAATGAAAAGTGGTACAAGCAAGGACTTATCGATCCGGAATCGTTCGTGCAGCAGGCGCCTCAATATCTCGCCAAAGGCAAAACGCCGGATGAAACGCTGGGCTCGTTCGTCTGGTGGGAGACGGAGGAAGTCGTTGGACCGGACCGCGCCAAGGATTATGCCCTTGTACCGCCGCTTGCCGGACCGACCGGGAAAAAGACGATCGGCAGAGGCAACGGCGGCGGCCCTGGAAGGGGAGCGTTCGTCATTACGAAAGCCAACAAAAATCCGGAAGTCACGATGCGTTGGGTGGATCAGCAGTACGATCCGTACATGGCAGCGCAAATCCATTGGGGTCCTCTCGACATCATCTACAAGAAGGACGCGAACGGCAAGCTGGTCAACCTGCCGCTGCCGGCAGGCACATCGGCGGGCGAATACCGTCAGAAGGTCGCCCCGGGTTCCGGCGCTCCAGGCATGATCACCAAAGAGGATTTCCAGACGATCGTGGATATGGAGCCCCGCGCGCAGCAGAGGAAGAAGGATCTCGAGAATTATTATGAGCCTTATATGGAAAAGGAGAACTATCCGAGCATCTTCTTCACGCCGGAGGAGCTCGATACGATCAACCGTATTGAACCGGACTTGATGAAGTTCGTCAATACCCAAAGAGCGAAGTTCCTCGTTGACGGCAACATCGATCAAGGCTGGGACAGTTATGTGAAGCAAGTGAACGAGATGGGACTCGAGGAATTGATGTCGCTGTATCAGAAGGGCCTGGACCGTTACAAAGAATCGCAGAAATAAGAGGGATTGCTGCCGGAGCGGAACGATTCGTTCCGGCTTCAACTGCTTTTATAGAGAAAAAGAGCCTATGGATGGGCTGGAGAAAGGTGTTGCATGAACGGTGACAAATGCAAGATATGAAGAGAAGTTTCGTCCGCAGTTTCATTTTACACCGGAAGCCAACTGGATGAACGATCCGAACGGAATGGTGTACTTCGAAGGGGAGTACCACTTGTTCTATCAATACTACCCGGGCGGCACTACCTGGGGGCCGATGCATTGGGGGCATGCCGTAAGCCCGGATATGGTGCATTGGGAGCATCTTCCGATCGCTCTGGAACCGGATGAGAACGGGTTCATTTTCTCCGGGAGCGCGGTCGTGGACTGGCAGGACAGCAGCGGCTTGTTCTCCGGAGGAGCGGGCCTGGTAGCCGTCTTTACGCATCATGATACGGATCCGCGGACGAATGCAGCCCGTCAGCGCCAAAGCATTGCCTACAGCCTGGACAAGGGGCGGACCTGGATCAAATATGCGGGAAATCCTGTCCTGACAGAAGAAGGGATTCTGGATTTCCGCGATCCAAAAGTATTTTGGCATGCCGACTCGGAGCGATGGGTGATGGTTCTTGCTGCCGGGGACCACATCCGCTTCTATGCTTCTCCCGATTTGAAAGCATGGTCCTTCACCAGTGAATTCGGTCTGCGGGAAGGCTCGCATGAAGGCGTATGGGAATGTCCCGATCTATTCGAGCTCCCTATCGACGGGGATCCAGGAAAGAAGAAATGGGTCCTGATCGTCAGCATCGGCGATCACCCGGATTCGCCGGAAGGGTCGCGAACGCAGTATTTTGTCGGCGAATTCGACGGACGCTTCTTTGCGAACGACCATTGTCCCGAAACGGTGCTCTGGGTTGATCGTGGGCGTGACAACTATGCGGGCGTAACCTGGTCCGATATCCCTGATGAGGACGGCAGAAGAATCTATATAGGCTGGATGAGCAACTGGAAATATGCCAACGTCACGCCGACCGCTTCCTGGAGAAGCGCCATGACGATTCCCCGCGTGCTGTCGCTGGCCCGCGATGCGGAGGGTGTGAGACTTCGGCAGAACGCTGTGCAAGAGCTGCAGAAGCTCCGCTTGGATCCGCATCGATGGGAAGAGCTGCCGATTACTCCTGCCGAGCCTTTCGATGTTGGAATCGGCGGGGATCAGCTCGAGATTTCCATGGAAATCGAGCTCGGCGAGGCTAGTCTTGTCGGATTGAAGCTGAGGACCTCAGCCGGCGAAGAGACGATCATAGGATATGATTCGCAGAATGCCTGCTTGTTTGTGGATCGTTCGGCATCGGGAATCATCGATTTCCATCCACAGTTTGCATGCAGGCATGAAGCCGGTCTGCAACTGGATAAGGGAGTGATCCGGCTTCATTTGTATCTGGATCGATCCTCGGTGGAGGTATTCGCTGACGGAGGCAAAGTCGCGATGACGGATTTGATCTTCCCGGACCCGGGAAGCAAAGGATTTCAAGTGTTCTCCGAGGGAGGAGCGGCGAAGATCGTTTCCCTGGACTTATACTCGCTGAATTCCATTTATTCGGCGTGAAGCAGTTGAACCGAAAAGCAAAGGCTGCAGGGCTGGTTGTTCTATTCATAGTACTCGGACTGGGAGGCTTGCTGATCATGAATACATTTCCTGCAAGCGACGATCAAGGATTGATTGCCTACTGGCCGCTGGATGAAAGCGCCGGGAAAACGGCCAAAGACCACATCGCCATGTCGGATGATCGGGTTGACTACGTTTTCAATGAGGCTAAGTTCACTATGCCGCATGACCCTCAGTGGAGAAGAGGGATAAAGGGAGGAGCGCTGCTGTTCGACGGTTACTCCACATGGGTGACGGGCCAAGCCGATCGTATCGCGCAGCCGGCCGACGCCCTGACCATTACGGCATGGGTTGCCCCGCGCTCCTATGAGTGGGGGGACGAGCAGAGGCTCTCGGCAATCGTGAACCGTCACGACAGGGAGAAAAAGGAAGGATTCATTCTGGGCATGTACCGGCATGGATCGTGGTCGCTGCAGCTTGGCGCGGGCGGCGTATGGGAAGAGGTCTGGGCCCATGATGCTCCTCTGGCGAAGGATCAGTGGTCCTTCATCTCGGCCACCTATGATAAAAGCCAGGGCCTCATGAAGCTTTATTTGAACGGGAAGGAAGCGGCGTCCAGGACAACAGAGAACAAGGCGGCCATTACTCCCGCCGATGCTGAGCTGCTCATAGGCAAAAACAATCAGGCCGCCTTGCTGGCGGGCGTGTTTTCTCTGAATATGTTCAACGGCTTGATGGACGAGGTCAGGCTGTACGATCGGGCGTTAGAGGCGGACGAAATTGCCCAGGCGTATAAAGATGATCTGGAGCCTTACGGAGGGAAGGCGCCAGCCATCTCCTACGATGATATCAAGCTGGACAGAAGCCTGCTTGCAGCCGACAGGCATCGCCCGCAGTACCATGTCAGTCCTCCCGCTCATTGGATGAACGAGCCTCATGCACCAATTTATTTCAACAACCAGTATCATTTGTTCTATCAGCACAATCCCCAAGGTCCCTATTGGCATCAAATTCATTGGGGCCATTGGGTCAGCGACGATATGGTTCATTGGAGAGATCTGCCGGTAGCGCTGGCTCCGGAGAAAAACGCCGTCGATCCCGACGGCGTATGGTCTGGAAGCGCGGCTTACGATGAGAACGGCATTCCGGCCTTGTTCTTCACGGCAGGAGACGACCGCGCGAATCCGAATCAAAGAGTAGGACTGGCGCGAAGCACCTTTGCGCAGGATGGCGTCAATGATCTTGTTCGCTGGATCAAGAATCCGGAGCCTCTGATCACGCAGAAGGAAGGCATAGGCAAATTCGGAGATTTCCGAGATCCGTTCGTGTGGAAGGACGGGGACATGTGGTATTTGCTGATCGGCTCCGGCATCGATGGCGGGGGCGGTACAGCGCTCGCCTATCAATCCAAGGATATGATGGATTGGGAGTACAAAGGGTCTTTGTTTTCCGCGGATATCAGAACATACCCTTATCTAGGCCCTGTATGGGAGCTTCCTGTCCTCTTGCCGCTTGGCCAGGACAAGAATGGCAAGGAGAAGCATCTGTTTCTCATCAGTCCTGTCGGACCTGGCGCGGATGTGGAAGTATTCTACTGGATCGGTTCCTATGACAAGAGCAGGATGACCTTTGTTCCCGATCAAGAAGAGCCGCAGCTGATCGACGTGGGCGACTTCCATTTTACCGGACCGAGCGGCATGGTGGATCCGAAGACAGGCAGGAAGATCATCTTTACGATTGCACAAGGCGAGAGGACGCCTCAGCTGGACTACAACGCGGGCTGGGCGCATAATGGCGGGCTGCCGCTGAGCGTATATCTGCGGGAAGACGGGCGTCTGGGAATCGAGCCGATCAAGGAGCTTCAATCTCTCCGCGGGAACAAGCTGGCGTCCTTGCAGAACAAATCGCTGGATGAAGCGAATGCTCTGCTGCAGGACGTAAAGGGCGACATGCTGGAAATCCAGGTTGAACTTCAAGCGGAGGAAGCTGATCAAGTCGGCATTAAAGTGCGCCGTTCCCCGAACGGGGAGGAAGAGACGCTTCTTTACTACGACATGGAAGATTCGATGCTGAAGGTGAACCGGATGAAAACGACGCTCGATCGTTTCGAAAGAAGCAAGGGGATTCAGGGCGGCAGGCTGGAGCTTGACGGAGATTCTTTAAAGCTGCACATTTACTTGGACCGCTCCATGATCGAAGCCTATGCGAACGGATTGAAAAGCTTGACCACCAGAGCTTATCCCAGCAGCGAGGATGCTTTAGGACTGCAGGTTTGGGGAAATGGAACGCTGAGCGTCAAGTCTATGGAAGTATGGGAAATGAAATCAGCTTGGTGATGGTCGGAGGGATGAACATGTTGATTGGAGCTATCGAGGCAGGCGGCACCAAGTTTGTTTGCGGCATAGGGAATGAATCGGGCGTCATCGAGGAGCGGGTGAGCTTTCCGACGGAGCGCCCGGAGACGACAATAGGGAACGCGATCGATTATTTCAAGGACAAAAACGTGGATGCCATCGGGGTCGGCTCCTTCGGACCTCTCAACATCGATCCGGGCAGCCCGCTGTATGGCCATGTAACGACTACGCCGAAGCCGGGATGGGAAAACTATCCCTTTCTAGGGTCGCTTGAGAAGCATTTTGATCTTCCCTTCGGCTGGGATACGGATGTGAATGCCGCCGCTTACGGCGAGGCCATGTGGGGCGCTGCCCAAGGGCTCGCCAGCTGCGTCTACTTTACGGTAGGGACCGGAATCGGGGTCGGCGTATACTCCGAAAAAAAGCTCATTCATGGACTTGTCCATCCCGAAGGAGGACATGTGCTTACAAGACGCCACCCCGCAGACGAGTTTGCTGGAACTTGTCCTTATCATGGAGACTGTCTGGAAGGCATGGCGGCAGGACCGGCGATTGAACGAAGATGGAAGGCCAAGGGCAGCGAGCTGTCGTCCGGCCACCCGGCCTGGGAAATCGAAGCATTCTATTTAGGCCAGGCTATAAGCAACACCATTTTGATGCTGTCGCCCCAAAAGGTGATTTTAGGCGGAGGCGTGATGCATCAAAAGCAATTGTTCCCGCTCATACGCCGCGAGGTCCAAAAAAATCTTGGTCAGTATGTGAACGCCGATGAGATTGCAGGACGGATCGACCAATACATCGTGCCTCCGGGGCTGGGGGATAACGCGGGCTTGGCAGGAGCGCTCGCTTTAGGGCGAGATGCGTTTCAACAGAAGAAGCAACGCGTCTTCTAACTAATATCGGTTAGAAAGGCGCATGGCAGTTCAGGAGGATAGAATAAATACTCCCGCCCTTCCGCCATTCGAGATACGCAGCCGATCGGCCGCGTCGAAATGGCATCGAAGAAAGGTTACTCAATCGAGTAGCCTTTTTTTTCTCAGGTATACAGGTAAATATAGCCAATCTATAATCTGTTACTCTGTTTTGGCATGTGGAGAAATAATTGGTATCTTAGGAGTTCAGTCAATTCCTTCATCGAGGCGCGCTGTCTCTCGCAGTCCGCAAGCGTGTTGGAGGATGTTCGCCGCGCTGGAACTTGACAGGTCGATGGAGCGGAAGGTAAGATGATATTAATCGTAATAATTACTATTACAATTCGAGGGTGGAATCAGGCTCGCAGAAAGTCGAATGAAACCCATGAGCCATTAAGGAGTTGAAGGAATGCTGGATGAGATGGCGGAGAAAATTCCGGTGACCGTGCTCAGCGGTTATTTGGGCGCAGGAAAAACGACCGTGTTGAATCACGTGCTCAACAACCGGGAGGGCCTTAGGGTCGCCGTGATCGTCAACGATTTGAGCGAGGTGAACATCGACGCTGAGCTGGTCCGCGACGGCGCAGGGCTGAGCCGCACGGAAGAGAAGCTCGTGGAGATGTCCAACGGCTGCATCTGCTGCACCCTGCGCGACGATCTGCTGCAGGAAGTCGAGCGCCTTGCCAGGGAGCAGAGGTTCGATTACATCTTGATTGAATCGACGGGGATCGGGGAGCCCCTTCCGGTCGCCCAAACCTTTACTTATGTCGATGAGGACCAGAATATCGACTTGTCCAAGCTCACCCGTCTGGACTGCATGGTGACGGTCGTGGATGCCTATCATTTCTGGCAGGATTTCAATACCCGGGAATCGCTGAAGGACCGCAGCCAGGAAGCGGGCGACGACGATACTCGGGGAGTGGTCCACCTGCTGACCGACCAGATCGAATTTTGCGATGTCCTGATTCTGAACAAATGCGAAATGGTCGGCGCGGAGGAGCTCGACAAGCTGGAAACGGCTCTGCGGGGCTTGCAGCCTGCAGCCAAAATCATTCGGACGAGTTATGGAAACGTAGATCCGAAGGCCATCCTGAACACGCATCTATTCGACTTCGACAAAGCCAGCCAATCGGCGGGCTGGATCCAGGAGCTGCTGAAGGAGGAGCATACGCCGGAGACGGAGGAGTATGGAATCGGCTCGTTCGTCTACACCCGGAAAATCCCCTTCCATCCGGAGCGGCTGCTTCAGCAGCTTGCCAGCTGGCCTCAGGAAGTGATCCGCTCCAAAGGCGTCATGTGGATCGCCACCCGCAACCATACCGCTGTATCCTTCAGCCAAGCCGGCGTATCCCGGCAGCTGTCCCCTGCGGGGCTGTGGGTAGCCGCGTTGTCGGAGGAAGAGAGGTTCGCCTATTTCGGCAGCGATTTCCCCAAATCGCCGGATTGGGATGAGCAATGGGGAGACCGGGTAACCAAGCTCGTGTTCATCGGCATTGGCCTCGACAAAGAGAAGATCTGCGGCTCCTTGGACCGGGCGCTTCTCACGGAAGAAGAAATGCAAAGCGTCTGGCGTCATTTCAAGGACCCTTTGCCGTCATTCCAAGCCGAATCAAGCAGAGCCTAATCTTTCAGTCAGAGGAGTTCATTTCATGAGCAAGTCAGCCGCAGCGAGCAGGCTTCCCCGTTCCAAGGGGACAGACATCGCTTCCTATTATTCACCGAAGGATTGCGCCCGCAAAGTCAGGCGCATCGTGCTACAGTCCGAAAACAACCGCATTGTGGAGGAATTCATCCGGATCCTGGACATGAAGGAGAAATTCGAGGAGCATGACGTGCCTATTCCCAACAAGATCGTCATGTTCGGCCCGCCGGGAACAGGCAAGACGCTGACCGCCTTCTACATGGCGCAAAGGTTGAACGTCCCCCTGCTTCTAGTCCGGCTGGATTCCGTCATCCACAGCCATCTGGGCGAGACGGCGACGAATATCCGGAAAATATTCGATCATGCGCGATCCAGCCCATGCGTGCTGTTTCTCGATGAGTTCGATGCCATGGCCCGGACCCGCGAAAACAATGATGAAGTGAAAGAGATGACCCGTGTCGTCAACACTCTCCTCCAGTGCCTGGACGAGTTCGACGGAAGCAGCGTCTTCATGGCGGCCACCAATCTGGAGAAGGATCTGGACCACGCCATCTGGCGCCGTTTCGATACGAAGATGAGGTACGACAACCCGAACCGAGCTTCGCGGGAGGCGTATTTGACCCAACTGATGGGCATGTTCGACGGCGGCGAAGAGCTGCTGGAGCCAGCTTCGCGCTTGCTGGAAGGATGCAGCTTTGCCGATATGGAACAAATCGTGCTCAAAGCCAAGCGCAAGGCGATCATTGAGGAGGCATCGATCTCCCTGCCGATGCTTGAGGATTCCTATGCGGAATATAAGCCGAGGCTGCTTGAGCAGCAAGAAGCAGGACAGGAGCATTCGCTTCGGGCAGGGGGATGGAAATGAAGGGTTCGATTGCTGGATGGGAGAACATGCCGCCTTCGTTGGGAACATGATCGTCTTTTCTTCGAGAGGACCGTCTGGTATGCTTAATAAGTAAAATTTACGATTAAAGGAGAATGATCATGGCAAAGAAATCCAAGGTCGTAAAAGAGCTCAAGCGACAGGCTTTGGTTGCAAAATATGCCGATCTTCGAAAAAAGCTGAAAGAAGAGGGCAATTACGAAGCTTTGGCGAAGCTGCCGCGCGATTCTTCTCCTACCCGGCTGCATAACCGCTGCGCCATGACCGGCAGGCCGCATGCCTACCTAAGGAAGTTCAAAGTATCCCGAATCGCCTTCAGGGAGCTGGCTTACAAGGGACATATTCCGGGCGTCAAAAAGGCCAGCTGGTAAGTTTGCGCCATGGCGGCCATTGAACGGGATGAATTCAGCCGATATCGGATCGGCAAGCTGCTGGACGGATACATCCAGCTCAAAGTTCCCGGCAGCATGCGCCGCGACATCCGGCTGGCCTATTGCTGGGAAGAGAACGGGCTTACACTCAGCGAACTGAGGCCGGCCCTCCCTGAATCGGGATGGCATAGCAAGGACATCGTGCATTTTCGGCTGAAGAACGGCAAATGGGCGGTTTGCATGAAAAGAAAAGGAGCATGGAGCGAAGTCCCGATGATTCCTCTTCATGGCGATTTTGAACATCAGCTGGAACAAGTGGAGCTCGATCGGCATGGCTTGTTTTGGGGAGAATGATGGCGGTCGGTCCATTTTGAATGACTTCTAGTAGAAAAAATTACTTATATTCAAGCAAGCATTGAACACATTCAGAATCGTAAAACTCAAGGAGGAAGAAGGATATGAGAGTCACGGTTACGCTTGCCTGCACGGAATCCGGGGACCGCAATTACACGACGACCAAAAACAAAAGGAACAACCCGGAACGGATCGAGCTCCGCAAATATTGTCCTCGTCTGAAGAAGGTGACGCTTCATCGGGAGACCCGGTAAGGAATCAGACGAACGAGCTGGCCGGCTGCAGTGGCCTGTCAGGGCATGCTGGTGAACGCAAAGACTTTCCCTTTCTTGAATCGAGAGGGGAAGTCTTTTTGTATGATAGGGTTCCTTCTTGTACCTCTAGCGTCATGAGAGCCCAGACATGTTCATAGAATGGAAGAAAGGATCAGAGAGTAAGAGAGGGATGCAGGATGGACCATCGCCAAGTGGCGAAGCGCAGGCTGAGCCGTCTAGTTCTCGTGTATTTCATCCTTTCTTCCACATGCACCATCAACTTGTTCCACCTTTTTGCCCTGCCGGTCATATCGTTCCACCAAATGCCGGCCTTGCATGGGAAGAGCCAGGCGGCCGAACGGGCGCTTGCCGGCAGTCGGACAAGCCTTGCGGCAGCTGGCGGCGGAGGAGAGCTTTCATCCCAGATGCCTGTGCCCGCTTCCCTTGCGAACGGCGATGATATCTTTCCTGTCGGCCCGCTTGCCGAAAGCGCGGGTGGTCTTGCGGATGACACGGTCCCCAACATTCAAGCGTTCAGCTCAGGGAACGTCAAAGTCAATATGACTTGGGAAGCCGTCTACGGCAAATCTCCCGATCCGGAGCAGCTTCCGGAATTGGACGGGGTCAATGTGGTGAGTCCGACCTGGTTCGAGCTCGTCAACGGAACCGGAGATATAAGCAGCAAAGGAGATCTCGACTACGTCAAATGGGCCGAGGAGCGCAACCTCCAGATCTGGGCGATGTTCAGCAACGGATTCGAGCCGAATCGGACGTCGATAGCGTTGTCGACGAAAAAGTCGCGGGAACATATGATCGAGCAGCTGCTTCAATACGCGGAAACGTACCGCCTGCAAGGAATCAACTTCGACTTTGAAAACGTGAAAACGGAAGATGGAGGAAACTACGTCCAGTTCATCAAGGAAGCGGCGCCGCTTCTTCACGAACGCAACCTCATCGTCTCTGTCGATGTCACCCCGAAGTCGGACAGCGAATACTGGTCCTTGTTCCTCGACCGGCCGGCTTTGATTCCTCATGTCGATTTCATGATGCTGATGGCCTATGACGAGCACTGGGCTTCCAGCCCGAAATCCGGTTCGGTCGCCTCCCTGCCCTGGGTGAGGCGATCGGTCGAACGGCTGCTGGACGAAGATGGCATTCCGCCGTCTAAAATCGTTCTCAGCATGCCTCTATATACTCGAATCTGGACGGAGACGCCGAAGAGCTCGGGAGGGAGCAAGGTCACATCCAAAGCGCTCGGCATGAAAAAGGCAGCCGAGCTGCTGGCCTCTCGCAAGCTGAATCCATCGTATGACCGAAAAACCGGACAGAATTACGTGGAGTATCGGGAAGACGGGCAATTGAAACGGATCTGGCTGGAAGACAGCACTTCCATCAAAGCAAGAGTAGCGATAGCAAAAGAATACGGGCTGGCAGGCGTTGCTACCTGGAGCCGCTCGTTCATGGACAGCGGAATATGGAATGTGATCAAGAAGGAACTGGAATGATTTTCAAAAAAGATGCGGAAACGGTTGAAGGAGCTTGAATAGGGACATGTTGCCCGGTCGTCTAAATGAATCCACCGCACGCGGATATTTCAAAGCAAGCCTCCTGTCCGAGGATGGACGGGAGGCTTGTTTTGATTATAGCGATTCTATTCGGCGGCATGCTGAGCGGGGCTGACCGTTGTCTAGATCCTAACGCGAAAAAAAGCGATTCGCAGGCCAGCAACGAGCGGCGCAGGCGCTTCATGGAAATCGCCCTGAGACGGTTCGCCAAGGACGGTTACCATGTCACGAAAATCTCGGATATCGTTGCCGAAGCCGGCGTGGCGCAAGACACCTTCTATTCGCCGGGAGCTTGAGGCTTTTTTGCATGCCTGAGCTCGGCCTGAGCGGGCCAGGATGCGAAGCCCGCATCCGCCAGGGATGGGAACCATTGAGCGGGATAGCCTCGCCTTGTCGGGAGAAGCTGATCTAGCCGCACCTGAACAAGGCTGCGGACACCATTGGACTATACTGGAGGAAACCGAATGAAAAAGCCCTGGAAAGTGCTTGCTGCCGGTATCGTGATCAGTACGGCTTTGGCGGGATGCGGAACGCACCATGGTGAACTCGGCAACAAAAACATCCGCAACAATGCGGCCGGCAACTACAATCTGCTCAGCAAGCGCTTTGCCGATGACGGCATGAACGAAATGAACCGCGTGAAGGGCAATCAGCAAAACGGAAACAACATCGTCGGCAATCATCAAAATTATCATTTATCCACAGACAAGAAGCTGTCGGATGAGCTGAACAAAATGCCGGGCGTGCGGACGGCCCATGTATTCACGACGGACAAAAATGCTTATGTCGCCGTCGGGCTTGACGGGCACAGCGTGACCGGCTTGACCTCGACGGGCCGTACGGCCCAAGGCTACAGCGACGGCAAAGGCTACAGCGACGGCAAAGGCATGGCCGGCGGGATGGAACGGATGGGAACCGATATCGGAAAAGGCGTCGGCAGCCTCGCGAACGACGTCGGCATGGGAGCCCGTACGCTGACGAACGACGTCGGCATGGGAGCCCGTACGCTGACGAACGACGTCGGCATGGGAGCCCGTACGCTGGCGAACGACGTCGGCATGGGAGTCCGTACGCTGACGAACGACGTCGGCATGGGAGTTCGTACGCTGACGAACGACGTCAAGCGCGGCGCCAGGGATTTGACCGGCGGCGTCATCGGCCAGTCCAATTACGGCACGTTCATGGACCGCCCCGGATCCAACGGGTACAGCTCGTATACAAACGGCTACAACGCCTACGGCACAGGAGCTTCCACGAACAACTGCGGCCATATGATGAATGGCCTGGCCGACAACAACAACCGGTACATGGATCGGGAGCTGACGAGCGAATTCAAGGCGAAGGTAGCCGATATCGTTCATAAGAACCATCCTGGAATCCAGAACGTATACGTATCTGCGAATCCGGATTTCTTCAGCCGAATGCAAGGTTACGCCAACGATGTGAAGCAAGGCCATCCGATCAAGGGCTTCGTGGCTGAGTTCAATGCCATGGTGGAGCGGATCTTCCCGGCTGGATCGGCCAGCAATTCCTCCTACAAGGGCATGAGCACGAACACGAACATGAATAATGGAACGCGCGGAAGCAAAAACGAGCATCTGTTCCAGTAAAGGTTCCGAGGCCGCCGCAAGGCGGCCTTTTTAATGGGCCTCGCACGAGCCGATCGGACCGGCTGCATTCCTTATAATTGACAAATTCTGCTGCGGTCATCACTATGAAGGTACATACTACCCATTTTTCAGGCAGTGCTGCAGGAGGCGTCCATGTACAAGGTCATGCTGGTGGATGACGAAGCCGTCGTCCGGGAAGGCTTAAGGAACATCATTGATTGGCCCCGCCACGGGTTCGAGCTGGCGGGCGATTTCACCAACGGCCGCGACGCGCTTGAAGCGATCGAGTCGCTGAGGCCGGATCTGGTGCTGACGGATATCAACATGCCGTTCATGAACGGCCTTGAGCTGAGCGAGCAGATCCTGCAGCGTTATCCCTATATCAAGATCATTATCCTTACCGGATACGACCAGTTCGAATACGCGCAGCAGGCTCTGCGCCTCAAGGTCCACGACTTCATCCTCAAGCCTATCACGGCCAGCGAGACGAGGGCGCTGCTGGACAAGGTCCATGCGGAGATGGAAGAGGAGAAGCGCAGAGGCGAGGATGTCGGCAGGCTGTACAGCCAGCTCAACCAGAGCCTGCCGCTGCTGCGCGAGCGGTTCCTGGAGCGGCTTGCCGCGACGGGGGCGGGAGCGCGGAACATGGCCGAGCGCCTGGCCTACTTCGGCATACCGGATCTCAAGCCTCCCTATCTGGTCACCTTGTACGACTACGATGGAGCTCCGAGGCATTCCGATGCTTCCGAGCAGGATGTGGAGCTGCTTCATTTCGCCGGCTTCAACATCATCGAAGAAATCATCTGCAGGGAGGGCGGCGTCGTCTTCCGGACTCGCGAGGACCGCATCGCCGCCCTGATCGGAGGCCAGCCGGAAAGCCTGCTGCATGAGCTGGCGCTGCGGACTGCCGAGGAGGCGCGCCATCATATCGAGCGGTATTTGGGCTATACGGTCACGGCTGCCATCGGGCGAGCCGCCGCAGAGCCGCATGATCTTCCCGATTCGTACAAAAGCGCCTCGGCCGCGCTCGATTACCGTTTTCAATACGGCAAAAACCGAGTGCTCAGCATTCTTGACCTGGAAGGCAAGGAGACGGCGCCGGCTTCGGTCAGCCTCGAATGGAGCCGCTTGCTTGCCGGGACGATCCGCACCGGCTCCGCGGCCGAAATCCGCAGCCTCATCGGGCCGTTCATCGCGGGACTGAAAGAATCCCATGCGCCGCTTGACGTATGCTACCTGCAGATCCAGAAGGTCATCGTGCTGCTCATGAACACGATGCAGGAGATGGGCATCGACGAGACGCGCATCGTCAGCAGGCATCGGATGCTGTTCTCGGAGCTGTACAGGCTCGGCACCTTGGACGAGGTCGGACAATGGCTCGAGGAAATCGCGGTCGGAGCGATCGAGACCGTGTCCGACAACCGGAGCCAGACGATGCGCAATCAGATCGGACAGGCTATCGCCTATATCGAGGAGCATTACGCGGACGAGCGCATCACGCTCCAGGATATATGCCGGCATGTTCTGATGAGCACGAGCTATTTCAGCACGGTGTTCAAGCAGCAGACGGGCGAAACGTTCGTGGAATACCTGACCCGGATCCGCATCGGCAAGGCCAAGGAGCTTGTATGCAACACGCCTCTCAAGCTGTATGAAATCGCTGCCAAGGTCGGATACGCCGATCCGAACTACTTCAGCATTTCCTTCAAGAAGCACACCGGGCTCACGCCGCGCGAATACCGGGAGAAATCCAGGGAGCAGCCATGAGAGGCAGGGGCTTGCTGGACTATTATCCCAAGACGATCCATGCCGCCATCTCGACGGCATTCTCCCTGCTTATCCTGGCCGCCATCGCCGTCACCAGCCTGATCAGCTACAACGTCTCGGAGGATGCGGTCATCAGCAATTCGGAAGCCTACATGGGAGAGATCATTACCCAGGTCAACAACAATATCCAGTCCTACATCGACAATATGGAGAACATCTCCCTCATTATCTTCACCAACAAGGACGTCAAGTATTATATTTCGAGCAATCCGTTCATCAGCCGCGAAGAGGTGCGCTCCTATCAGAAGAACATCTCGGACCTGTTCCAGTCCCTGCTGTACACCCGCAAGGATATCGCATCGATCATGGTATTCGGGTACAACGGCAGAGTGGTGTCCGACCGGAGGCTGACCCAGCTCAATCCGAACGTGCCGCCCCAAGACCAGGACTGGTACAAGCAGGCGGTAAAAGAAGGCGGGAGGTCCGTCATTTCTCCGCCCCATGTCCAAAATGTCCTGCAAGGAGAGTACAGCTGGGTCGTCTCCTTGAGCCGGGAGCTCAAAAGCATCAACGGCATGACAGGCCAGGGCGTCGCCCTGGTCGATCTCAAGCTGAACGTCATCAACGACATCTGCCGCAACGTCAAGCTTGGCCAGCGCGGCTACGTCTTCATCGTCGACAACAGCGGGAACATCGTCTATCATCCGCAGCAGCAGCTCATCTACAGCAAGCTTCGCACGGAGCAGATCGGCCGCGTCATGGCATCACAGCAAGGAAGCTTCGTGGACGAGGACAGCGGCCGCATCTATACGATTCACGATACGAGCTTCGGCTGGAAGATCGTAGGCGTCGCCTACCAGGACGAGCTGATCTCGAATCCGTCCGCGATGCGGAATTCATTCCTGCTGTGGGCGGCCGCCGGCCTTGCCGTCACCCTCATCATTTCCTTCATCATCTCCCATCGGATCACCCGCCCGATCCGTCGGCTGCAAGCCGTCATGAGGCAGGTGGAGCGGGGAGACTTCGACGTGCGGGCGGAGGTGGGGCAAGCGGGCGAGGTCGGCCAGCTCGGGCGCGCCTTCAACATGATGGTCGGACAGACCCGCAGGCTGCTCGACGAGAGGATCCAGACCGAGAAAATCAAGCGGCGGACGGAGCTCAGGCTTCTTCAGTCCCAGATCAATCCCCATTTTCTGTACAACACGCTGGACTCGATCATCTGGATGGCCGAGCAGCGGAAGAACGAGGAAGTGGTCTTGATGACATCGGCTCTGGCCAAGCTGTTCCGGGCAAGCATCGCCAAGGACGACGAGCTGGTCCCGATCCGGGTGGAGGTGGAGCATATCGACAGCTATCTCCAGATCCAGAAGATGCGCTACCGCGACAAGCTCGATTATGTCATCGACGTCCCGAGAGAGCTATATGCCTTCAAAACGCCGAGAATCCTGCTGCAGCCGTTCGTGGAGAACGCGATCTATCATGGGATCAAGAATTTGCCGGAGGGAGGCATGATCTCCATCTCTGCCCGGCTAGCGGACAACGGCATCGAATTCCGGGTGGCCGACAACGGCCAGGGCATGTCCGAGGAGACGATCAAGCTGATCATGGGAGCTGTCCGCAGGGATTCGGACCGCGATCACATCGGGGTGAGCAACGTCAACGAACGGATCGAGCTTGCCTTCGGCTCCGCCTATGGCGTTGCCATCGAGAGCGAGCCGGGCGAAGGCACGACCGTCGCAATCAAGATTCCGCAAGTACGCTGAGGAGGGCACCATCATGAGAACGAAACGGCTGTGGCTGCCGCTTCTGCTGCTCGGATTCGTCGTTCTGGTCGTCTGGACTGGACTCGGCCGGGGCGAGGCGTCTCCGCAGGACAACGTGATCGCATTCATCATGAAAACGACCGACGCCAACTCCCATTATTGGCAGACAGTGCGCTCGGGAGCTCTGGCTGCAGCCAAGGAGCTGGAGGTTACGCTGGAGCTGTCCGGACCTCTGCGCAGCATCGGCTCCGACGAGCAGGCTCAGCTGCTGGAGAAAGCGATCGCGCAGCGGCCGCGGGCTATCGTGCTCGCTCCGATCGACGAGGATGTGCTGGCGCCGCAGCTGGAGGAGATCTCCCGTCTGGGCATCAGGCTCATCATCATGGATACGCCTCTCCTGCGGCACAAAGCGGACAGCTATGTATCCAGCGACCATGTCGAGGAGGGCCGGGAAGCGGCGGGCATCCTCGCTCCCGGACGCAAAACAAGGCCGGTCTACGCTTTTTTGACCAGCGACGAGAAGTCTCCGGTCGCCATGCAGCGCAGAAACGGGGTTCTGGAAGCTCTTCCGGCCGGCTCGGCCTACAACCTCGGCATGATCAATGTCGGCAAATCCGAGGAACAGGCGTACCGGACCGTGAAGTCGCTGACGGCCGCCTATCCGGGGATGAACGGCATCATCGCGCTGACCGACATCGGCGTGACCGGCGCGGCCAAGGCATTGAAGGAAACCGGTCTCAGCGGAAACGTCAAGCTCATCGGGTTCGACAGCTCCGTTCCCGAGATCCAGCTGCTCGAGCAGGGGGCCATGCATGCCTTGATCGTACAAAATCCATTCAACATGGGATTTCTCAGCGTGCAGGCGGCTCTTGATTCTTCCAGCGGAAGCGCGGCGGTCGACATCCCTTCCGCCACGATTACCCGAGCCAACATGTATGCGCCGGAGAACCAGAAGCTGTTGTTTCCCTTCGTCTATTAAGAATAGTCCGAAACGAGTTGAACCGAGATGAAGAAGCTCCATTGGCGCCGCAGCTGCTTCCGGGCAGCCGCGGCCTGCGTGGCCTCCGCGCTGCTTGTGACTTCCGGCTGCTCCGGAAAGCAGAATGCGTCCGAGGTGAAGGAGCCTGAAGAGAAGAGGGCTCTGATCAAATTCGTCACCTCCGAATACAGCACGACGACCAAGCCGATTCTCGACGGCATCGTCAGCCGCTTCGAATCGGAGCATCCGGATATCGACGTCGAGCTCCAGGTTGTCAATTGGGACATCCTGGACGGGGTCTACACGAATATGCTTGCCCAGAACGAGCCTCCGGATCTGCTGAATACGAATTTTTACTCGCACTTCGCCAAGCGGGGATTGCTGAACGACATGGCCGATATTCTGCCGGAATCCTTCCGGTCGAATCTGTATCCCTTCCTGCTGGAAAAGGACCGCTACAACGGCGTTCAATATGCGATTCCTTATGTCGCTTCCGTGAGGAGCCTTTACTACAACAAGGCTTTGTTCTCGCAGGCCGGCATAGCGGGGCCGCCGCATACCTGGGAGCAGCTTGCGGATGACGCCCGGAAGATCCGCCAATTTACTCCCGCAAGAGGATTCGGCATCGATATGACCGACAACGAGATTCATGCCAACCTGTCCTATTTCTTCATAGGCGCAGGAGGCGGCTGGCTGAAGGACGGCAAGTGGGCGATCAATCAGCCGGCCAACGTGGAAGGGCTGGAATTCCTGAAGAAGATTTACGACGAAGGATTGACGGACGAGGAGCCGACGGTGACGACCCGGGACGAGAAGCAGCGCATTCTCGGGGACGACGGACTTGCCATGATGATATCGGGCAACTACTTCAGCTCCGTCGTGCCCAAGGAATTCCCCGGATTCAAGTGGGGATCGGGTCCGATTCCGGTCAAGGAGGGACAGCCTCCGATGACCTTCGGCGTCCATGACGTTCTTATCTCCTTCAAGACCGCCCATACGGACAAGCAGGCGCTCTCACAATTCATCCAATTCCTCTACAGCGACGAGCAGTACGTCAGCATGGTGGAGCAGGAAGGCTTCGTGCCGGTCACCCGTTCGGCCGGCAATGCGATGTCGGCAGCCGATGCCGCCATGGGAGCGGATCTGCATGCTCTGGCCAGCGCGCAGTTCATTCCGATCGAAAAGCCGGCATGGGCGAGGGTGATGGATACGGCGCGCAAGCTCGGCAGCGCCGTCCTGTCGGGCCGTTATACGCCCAAAGCCGCTCTCGACGAGCTGCAGAGAGTCGCGCTGGAAGCGGATCAAGAAACCGGGTAGCGATTCGGCCAAGAATCAATCAAGCTCCAATCAAGCGTGGAATCAAGCCCCGATCAAGCTCCAACGAAGCGTGGAATTAAGCCCCGATCAAGCTCCAACGAAGCGTGGAATCAAGCCCCGATCAAGCTCCAACGAAGCGTGGAATCAAGCCCCGATCAAGCTCCAATCAAGCGTGGAATCAAGCCCTTTAAAAGGGGCTTTTTTTCGTTTTCAGAATCAATATTCATTTTTCCATCAAAATTTTGAATGAAAAAATCATAGAATACTAATGGATTTACGGAAGATATTCAATGGAGAGGAAGCCCTGTTCCCGTTAGTATACAGATAAGCATCTGATGCAATGGAAGGAAGCGGCAAGGTCCGGGTGCGGGGAACGTTCCAATTTGGGAGGGGTTATGCTAGATGACTATCACGGTAAAGAAAACAGCAGCAACCGCAATGGCAGTCGCGATGTCCCTGGCCGTACTGGCCGGCTGCGGCAGCAACAGCAACAACGGCAACACGGCGTCAAGCGCTTCTCCTGAGCCGACGGCAAGCGCGCCGGCCGACAATTCGGCCACGAATGCAGCGGGCAACACGGGCGGCGATGCCCCCGCGACGACCGGTCTGAAGGGCACGTTCGAGATCCAGTACTTCGTCGGCGGTTACGGCGACAAGTGGTGGAAGCAAGTCATCGCCGATTTCCAGAAAGCGAATCCGGACCTGAAAATCGTCGAAGACGCAGGCCCGCAAATCAATACGCAGAACAAGCCGAAATGGATTGCGGGCACGCCTCCGGACTTCGTCTACATCGACGGACCCGAGCTCAACGACCGCCAGCTGGCGGAAGACGGGCAGCTCGAGGATCTCACCGACTGGATCAAGGACGCCACAAACGTCGACGGCGTCAAAATCCTCGACCTGCTGGCGCAGCAGCCTCCTGCCTACGGCGGCAAGACGTACAACATTCCGCTCGTCCTGAACTCGTGGGGCGTGTTCTACAACAAAGCCCTGTTCGAGAAGAACAGCTGGACGGAGCCTACGGACTGGGATTCCTTCATCGCCACCTCCGAGAAGATCAAGGCTGCCGGCACGACGCCGTTCATCCATACGGGCAAATACCCGTACTATATCAACGGCGCCATCCTGTACCCGGCCATCGTATCGGCGAACAACGACGACTACAAGCTGCTCCAGGACATGGGCGACAGCAATGTCGAAGCGTTCAAGAGCCCGGCCGTCCTGGAAGCCCTGAACAAAATCGTCGAGCTGCGCGACAAGGGCTTCATCGACAAGACGTCCATCTCCATCAACCATACGGATTCGCAAATGCTGTTCCTGCAGAACAAGGACGCCTTCATTCCGAACGGCCTCTGGCTGCCCAACGAAATGTCCAAGGACGTTCCGGCCGACTTCAAATTCGGCTTCATTCCTTCCGTAACGCAAAAAGCCGGCGGAAAAGTCGTGGCCAACACGTCCACATCCACCGTCGCCATCTCGAAAAACGGCAAAAACAAGGAAGCGGCGAAAGCGTTCCTGCAGTTCATCTTCTCGCAATCCCAAGCTTCCAAGTTCGCCGAGCTGAGCGGCGCTCCTTCCAACATCAAGGGCGACATCAGCGCCTCCAACGCTCCTGACTTCGTCAAGCAAGCGGCTGCCTACCTGACGAGCGACAAAACGGTCGTCGTGCCGACGGTCACGTTCAACGCCGACGTCGACAAGGCGATGCAGGATGCGACCGACGCCCTCACGATCGGCAAGATCGATCCTCAAGGCTGGGTAGACCGCGTTGTGAAAGTCGTGGAAAAAGTAAAAAAATAAACCGAGCATAGCAAGGACGAATTTGCCCGAGCTTGCGGAATGATCGTGAAGAAACGATAGTGTTCGCCTTTGAAGACGGGTTTCCTTCCAATGAATCTAATTCAGGGAAACCCGGCTTCAACAGCGATCGGAACGATTATCCGCCGGCAGAGGCGACATTCCTTCGTCCATCATCCGCCTGCGGCGACATTCGGCTTCAACGAATTCGGTTACAAGGCAAGTCAGATTGAGGACCATCCTCGGGACAGCTGTCTCGGGGATGCTCCGATTTAAGGGGCGGTGAGTTCGAGATGAATATCGGAAAAGCCAAGCTGCAGAGAAACCTCTTTATCGCGGCGTTCATCATCCCGACATTTCTGTTTTTCTGCGTGTTTACGATTTATCCGCTGATCCAGGCGCTCTACAATTCTTTCTTTGACTGGTCCGGAATGTCGCAGCACAAGGATTACGTCGGGCTGCAAAATTTCAAAGACATTTTCGACGATCCCATCATGCTGACGGCGATCGGCAACGACTATTTCCTTGTCATCGGCAAAATAATCGGCATCATGGCGATCGCAACCTTCTTCGCCGTGGTGCTGACCCGCCTGCGCCTGAAGGGAAGCGCCTTTTTCCGCTCCATCTTCTTCATTCCGAACGTGTTGTCCGCCGTCGTCGTCGGCATTCTGTGGAACTTCATCTACAATCCTCAAATCGGCTTTTTGAACGGCTTCCTGTCCCTGTTCACCAGCAGCAAGGTGGAGATCAACTGGCTCGGCTTCGAAAGCCACACGATCTGGATGCTGCTGCCGCCTGCCGTCTGGGCGGGCATCGGGTTCTACATGATCCTGCTGATTGCCGCGATCACGAGCATTCCGGCTTCTCTGTACGAGGCTGCTGATATAGAAGGTGCCGGGCAGTGGCATCAGTTCCGGCATATTACGCTCCCCCTCATCTGGGAGCAGATGAAAATCTCGGTCATCAACATCATGATGACGACGCTCAACGGCTCCTTCGTCATCGTGACGATCATGACGGCCGGCGGTCCCGACAACTCGACCCAGGTCATGGGCTCCTACTTGTATCAGCAGGCATTCAAGCAGGCCCATTTCGGATACGGCGCCGCGATCGGCACGGTCATCCTCATCACGTCGCTCATCACGACCCTTCTCCTGCAATGGCTTCTGCGCAAGGAACAGGTGGAAGTCAGCTAGCATCAGATCATATGGAAGGAGAGGGACTACATGCTGCAAAGAACCGTTCATCCGGTGTTCAAATCAATCTTCTATGCTTTCCTCGTCCTGTGGGGAATATCGGTCATCTATCCGCTGTTCTGGACCTTCACCGACTCCCTGAAGAACAACCAGCAGTTCTACTTCAACATGCCTTGGTCTCTGCCGAAGTTCCCGCTGCTGTGGTCGAACTTCGAATATGTATGGACCAACTACAGCTTCGGCAAGTACTTCATCAACTCCATCGCCGTCACGGCGGGATCGACCGTGCTCGGACTCGTTCTTGCGGCCATGACGGCGTACACACTGGCCCGCTACAAGTTCTTCGGAAGCAAAGTGCTGTATACCGTCTATATCTCTTCCATGATGGTGCCGTTCGCGCTTGCGTTGATTCCGCTGTTCTTCCTCGTGAACGATCTCGGCCTCGCCAACAACCGTCTCGGGCTGATTCTCGTCTACGCGTCCAATACGCTCGCCTTCGGCATCTTCGTCCTGATCGGCTTCTTCCGGACGCTCCCCAAGGAGCTGGAGGAGGCAGGCGCCATCGACGGAGCCGGCTATTTCGGTACGTTCTTCCGCATCATGCTGCCGTTGTCGCGATCGGGCATCATCAGTGTCGGCATCATCAATGTGCTTGAGATTTGGAACGAGTATATCGTCGGCACGATTCTCGTCATCGATCCGACGAAGTACACGCTGCCGATCGGCCTCGCCGCCATGCAGGTCGAAATGCAGTACAAAACCGAATGGGGTCCATTGTTCGCGGGGCTGCTGTTCACGATTGTGCCCGTCCTAGCCGTGTATATAATGGCGCAGCGCCATATCGTCTCAGGACTGGTAGCGGGCGCGGTGAAATAAAGCTTCATTAAAGAAGGGGAAGTCGTTGAAGGACGGAAAGGCTTCAAAGAACGGAAAGACCTTGAATCATGCCGCATTCGGCCTAAGCGCCGGGGCGGATGGTTCAAGGTCGTTTTCTTTGTTTCTCTCTGCCGGTTTTTATATGGTAGATTAATTGACATAGACGGAAGGGTGGACTATAATGAACTATATCGTGTAAGGTAAATTCACATAACCGATGGGAGGGTTCCTTATGCTGGATCTGCTGATTCGCCGATTCAACCATCCCGATTTTCCTACACCGATGGACATGGGACTGTTGAATGGAAAAATCGTTTATTTGCATCCTTCGGACGGAAGTCCGCCGGAAGCAGCCAAGACGATCATGAAGGACGCCAGCTTCATTCCTCCCGCCCGGTTTCATTCCGGCATCGCCGCCACATCCTAGTTGCCCCCGACCGAAAGGTCTTCTTGCGGCAGTTCCGCATTCCTGCGGAGCTGCCGCCTTTTTTTGATTTCCCAAGAGCTCGCTGCTTGCCGTTCGAGCCATAAAGGCTATGCGCGCTTAACTCAAAAAACCTTCCCGCAAATGCGAAAACGCATTCGGCATGGGAAGGTTCGTCAAGAGAACTCTCCGGCCTGACGAAGGTCAGATCGTAAGTTCCCCAAGCTTGATCAATTCGACAACCGCTTGCGAACGGCCTTTCACGTTCAACTTCTGCATCACGTTGGAGATATGGTTTCAATATCTGCTCTTCTGTAAAAACAATGCGTTTTAACTCTCCCATTCCCGACTCGCTCCTCATCTCTTCCTTCGATTAAAACACAAATGACCCACAAGAGGTCACTTTTTTCAAAGTGTCCTTCTTGTGGGTAACAGTTCACCGGTACGGTACTGGGGCGCTTTTTACAGAAACTGTATTCGTATTGCAGGGTTCTCTGATTAGGGGGGCTTTTGGTTTATTCACTCTTCTGTTTAATCTACATAAGATATTTATTATATTAATGATTCAGCAATTGCTTCCAAATCTTTTTGGCTATAGTGTGGTTTATCTAGCCCAGGAGATGCTGCGAGAGTATAGGAAAGTCCATCTTGTTTCCAATAATGAAACTGTAATTTTCCGTTATCCATGAATTGAGAGTCTTTATCCTTAATCTTAGACCTCTTCAATTCAAACTTTGTTGATTGAGGTATAATATCTGCTTCTGTGCTGGTTAGAGTGATATAGCTGTCAGGATCTTTACCGAGATAAGTAATTTCCATTTTATCAAAGTCAGCAATCTTTGTAACAGTTGCATAAGATCCATTTACTTCAAAAGGGAATTTTTGTGGTTTCTTAACTTTAAATTTCACCTTTTTTTCTCCTTCAGAAACTGTGCTTGAGATAAATTCATTGGCATTTGTGAAATTACTTTCAGCAGATGCCACATTAGCATTAGGGTGCATTTCACTATAAGCCCACGAGGAACTAAAACCGATAGTTGCAGTTAAAGTCCCAAAATAAAAGTTTTTTTTCTCATCTTCATGCCCCTCCTTTTTAATTTACCGAATGTTGGCTGGCTTGTGTATAAGTTCTGCAAAATATAGCTGTTGCTCCGGAGCATACAATAGAGGGAGAATTTGCCATATCCATTTGAGAAACTGGTTGTTGGTAAGATGCTGGGTAATAGCCTGTACTTTTATTGATTGAAATGCGAATAAGTGAATAATCAGCCATATGATAACCATTGTAATCGTTATAAGTGTAAAACTTTTGATTTTTGTTGTCTGAAAGCGTATAACTTTTGTAAATATCAACTCCATTCATTTTTTTGATATAATCATATCGGTATATTTTTTTATCGAAAGGTACTAAGGTCCCAAAACTGATATATTTTAAAATTTAAAGGAGGATTTATTTATGATTTTTATAGTATTGATTGTAGTTTTGACGCCTATTTTTTATTCTATTAACATGCGATTTAAGAAAATGGAAAAAGAAATAGAATTTTTAAAAAGCAAAATATAATTTATGTTATTTATTTTAGGTAATATTGACTATTAAATTATAATTACACAGTGATTTAAGCCTAGAATGAGGAGGTGAAAAATTCCGGGGAAGGATCAAATGGAGAATGAAATCCCAGCGCCCTTATTTGTTGCTTTGAAATTTCTTCTACACTCTAAACCTCATGGAAAAATTGCTAAAATATTACAATTGCACTGAAAACAATTTGCTCCTGACCATGGTTTATTGGTACTAGTTGAATATTGAGAGAGACACCGACGGAGCGTGAACGCTCTATCCTTTAGCCGGCCCAGTGGTCGGCTTTTTACATGCGGCGCAAAGCTCTCCTTGGTTTTAGCTGCTTCAAGCACTTGTTGGTCTGACCATTAGGCGTGATGTTATCTGAGACGCTTAAAATGAAAATAGATTTGCAGAATTCGTCCCATTCCTTGGAAGCGTACGGGGTAAGAACGTCTGTTAGAGGTTTTTCTCGGGGTCTTCTTTTTATCAAAGGAACCATGAACATGGAGGGTGGCTTCGGAAGGAAATTCAATTCAGGGATTGTGAGGACCAAGTCCAGATTGAGTTAGGCGGGGTTATTGTCGCCGGGGTAACGAGGGACGGCCTTCAAGTCATCGAAATCCAGTTCCGCTGACAACACCATTTGCCGCTTTCACTTGCTCAACCTGAGTAGGAAATTGTCGGGGCTATGGCAAAACTAATTTTAGAGCAATTTTATGAGGTAGCCGACGAATTAACCATAAATGTGGGGCGTATATTTGGTTGCAGTCATTGAACTGAAAAAACGCAGGTGAAAATGGTTCGGCGGAAGGTTTGGATTGTACTTACCTATACCAGTGGCGCCGGCGAGCGTACTCTATCCATGATTAACTCAAAAAACCTTCCCGCCGAATGCGAAAACGCATTCGGCATGGGAAGGTTCGTCAAGAGAACTCTCCGGCCTGACGAAGGTCAGATCGTAAGTTCCCCAAGCTTGATCAATTCGACAACCGCTTGCGAACGGCCTTTCACGTTCAACTTCTGCATCACGTTGGAAATATGGTTCCTCACAGTTTTTTCGCTGATAAACAGCAGCTGCGCGATATCCCTTGTCGTCTTGTCCTGGACCAGTAGTTCGAATACTTCGCGTTCCCGGTGAGTCAGCAGAAATTTGTTTTTGTGATCGGTGCCTTTCAAAATGCCACCCCTCCTTGCTCGGGTTTTTGTGGGATATAACAAGGTTAAGGGATACAGTCAACTTATCTTATGAACAACCGCCCTGCAGGGTGCGGCTTTTTACGGAAATGGGCGCGTCAGCCGGAATACATCCCGGAAGGAGGAGACGGGCTGTGATTTCTCGCCTACCCCCGATTTTCCAAACCGCGGGCGTATGCTATGATGTTGGCTGGTGGACAAATCGCATTCTTTGAAACGGGGCTGCCTTATCCATGAAAATCTTCTTGCTGTTCGGCTTGTTATGGACTCTTCTTGGCAATCCCTTCCTTGCCCTGATCGTCATGCTTGTCGTCCTTTATATTTTGGATCGCCGATTCATCGGCCTAACGCCGAGCCTGCTGAAGCCGATCCGCGCCCGCAGCCGGAGAGCCGCGCTCCGCAGGGAGATCGACGCCAATCCGAGCAACAGCGGCTCCCGACTGGAGCTCGCCAAGCTGCTCCTGGACCGTCGCAAGTACGGAGAAGCGCGCAGGACGCTGGAGCCGCTCAAGGAAACGCTCGTCATGGAGGAGTCGGCCGAGTTCTGGGACGATTTCGGTACGAGCCTGCTGCATACGGGGCAGCCGCAAGAGGGTGAAGCCAGCATCCGCAAGGCGTTGGAGCTGAACCCGAGAGTGAAGTACGGGCAGCCGCATTTGCGTCTGGCGGCATACTTTGCTGCTTCGGACAAGGAGAAGGCGCTCCGGGAGCTGGAGGCGTTCAGCCGCATCCAGTCCTCTTCCTGCGAAGGCTACTACAGGATGGGCCGGCTGCAGAGCGGGCTGGGCCGTCCGGAGCAGGCGAAAGAAGCCTACGAGGAAGGACTTCGCCTGTACCGCATGCTGCCGCAATACAAAAAGCGCCAGGAAAGGCGCTGGGCGCTTCTGTGCTTCCTGCGCAAAAACGCTGGCTGAAATGAAGCCCCAAAAAGAAAAAGAAGAGCATTGCGGCATGTGTATAAGCCGTCCTTGCTCTTTTTTTGCTCTTTTTTTGGTATAATGATAAGAATGCCAAACAGAAGCGGAGGGGGAAGGGAATGGGCACGGACAGCAGGGTGAATCCCTTCTTCATGGATATGGAGGAAATGATATCCAAATATATGCGGTCGGATGCCATCCGTCGAGGCTGGGATTATTCCAGCAGGGGCAAGGTCGCCGCGGTTCGTATGGTCGGCTCCAAGCTGGCTGCCGTCGTCAGCGGCAGCCATGATTACATGGTGTTGCTGGGAAGCAAGCATGACGATTGCAGCTGCGATTGTCCGGTCAGCGGATGGTGCAAGCATATGGCGGCCGTATACTTCAAAGGCTTGCAGGAGAGCGGCGGCGACGCGGAGCGGGCGCTCGAGCGGCTGACCGGCGGCGGACCGGTGACGATCAGCCGCATCGGGCCGAATGCGGAGCCTGCGAGCTCCAGCCGTCCGTCCGGCCAGACGTCTTCTCCCGGGGAGGAGGCCGGTCCGGAGGAATGGCTGGAATGGATGGACAGATCGTACGGAGAGACCTGGCATGGCTGCAAGCATACTCTTCATCCGCTGCAGCCGGTGCTGTCGGCGCTCAAAGGCTCGGCCCGGGACTGGCCGAAGCCGCTGCAGAAGCTTCACTGGATGGCTTCGATCCTGTTCGTCCTCGACCAGGCGGAGCGGGCCTTGCGGCTTGCGGATGCTTTCAGCCGTTATTATCAGGAGATGAGCTTCACCCGAATGGCGGAGCCGTGGGTGGATCATTTCTATGCGCTGGCCGGAGAGCTGGAGCCGTCCCTGATGGAGGGCAAGCAGCTGGAGTGGCTCGACTTCCTGACCGGGCTTCTTCGCGAGCGGGGAGCCGATACGGCCGGCAAGCTGTTCCGTTGGGACCGGCTCTACTATGCCTTGGCGGAAAAGCTTCATGCAAGGGGCGACTGGATGGAGAGGGAGACCGATCAGCTCCGCTCCATCCTGCGCCAGGCCAGGCAGACGGCATCCGATGAGCTCCTGCCGGAGCCGGGGATGAACGACGTCCGCCGGCCTCTGGACGAAAGGGGCGGAGCGGACGGAGAATCCAGGATTTATTTCCCCATCATTGCCTTGGCGCATCTGGAGGCGTTCCGCGGCCATGACCGGCAAGCCGTGGATCTGCTGCTGCAGGGTCCATCCGAACCGGCTGCCGGATTGGCACTCGATACGGCCAGGAAGCGGCTGGAGAGCAAGGATTGGGGCGGACTCGCCATCTGGATGGATTATCTGTCCAAGACGACGGACGGCAAGCGGGGCGGCTCGGCGATCCAGCCGTTCCTGCTTTTATGCAGGAGCGCGGACACGGAGCAAAGCGATAACCCGATCTGGATGGAATACTTGGTGCAAAAGCTGCCTTTTTCCTATATGGCGCTGTCCGACCAGCTTCTGGATAAAGGCGATTTCGAGCAATGGGCGGATCTGCAGCTCGCGATGGGCTTGAGGCCAGACGAGCTCGATCCGGCGGATGTCCGATCCGTCGCCAAGCTTGCGCCTGCGATGCTGATCCCGCTCTATCACCAGTCTGTGGAGAGCTGGATCGGCATCCGCAACCGCCAGAGCTACCGGATGGCTGTGAAACAGCTCAAAAAGCTTGAGAAGCTGTACCAGTCCGAACGGAATACAGAAGCCTGGAGCCGCTATATGTCCCGCATCGCGCTGAAATACCAGCGGATGCGGGCGCTCCAGGAGGAACTGAGGAAAGGAGGCCTGCTGAAATGATGAGAGGACTGTCTACGGCCAAGCCGATCAGGCTGAGCGGCCGCTGGACCGGCAGCGGCATCCAGCTGCATGCTTCCGAGCCCGGCGAGTTCGACGCAAGGCTGCGCGATCTGCTGTTCGCCTGGCACGCTCCTTCCTGGTATGGAGCCGAGGTGGAGCAATTGGACGCGGACCCCAACAGCGGCGCGGGCAGGTCCTTGCTCATTGCGCCGCTGCTCGCAAGCGATTATCTGGCCATGCCGCAGCCCGTGCGCTTGCTGGCGATCGAGTATGACGACGAGCTGGCAAGGCTTGCCCGTCATGCCGGACTGATTCGCCAAGCGCTGCTGGAAGGGGCGTTCGAGCCGGATTGGCAGGGCTGGTCGGAGCAGCGCAGAAGCTGGCGGCTGCGCGAAGGCTGGGAGCCGGCCATAGGCGCCGTCGAGCCCCATCAGGAGGCGGTCGTCCATGAATGGCTGAGCGCGGCTGTGGAAGAGCTTATCGAGGGCAGCCGCGCCGTCCGCACCGCATGGCATGATCTGGAGAGGGCGACCGGCCAGGTGCTGGAGCGCAAGTCGCCATCCGAAGAAGACTGGTATATCGGAATCGGGCTGCGCAAGGATACGTTTCCTTTCCGCGTCGCCTTGCAGCTGACGGAGCCGGAGCAGGGCGGGGAATGGCGGCTGCGGGCAGCCATTCGCGATCGCGAGGGAAGCGGCCCCTGGATTCCGCTGGAGCGCGGAGAGGAGCCGGGCAGCTGGCGTCCGGTCAGCGGATCGGAGCTTCGCATTCCCGAGGAATGGCTTGACCTCCTTCACGACCGGCTGGCGAGAGAAGAGGGCAAGTGGCTGCTTGCCCTGCCTGAGTGGAGTTCCGATGCCGGGAGCGTCGTCAAGCATGCTCTTCAGGATGACGAGGCGTGGGATTTCCTGGAGAATGCCAGCTTGCGCCTGCTTGACGCCGGTTGTTCCGTTCTGCTTCCAGGATGGTGGGAAACGGTCCGCAAGCGCCGTATCCGGGTGAAGGCGAAGCTGAAGTCTGCTGCGGGATCTGCCGACCAGCCGATGTTCGGGCTGTCCCAGATTGTCCAGTTCGACTGGAAGCTCGCGCTCGGAGGGCTGGATCTGACCGAGGAGCAGTTCATGAGCCTGGCCGCCGAGAACAAGCGCCTGATCCGGATCGGAGACGAGTGGGTGCATCTGGATCCCGAGGATGTATCGAAGATCCGGAAATGGATGAAGAAGGCCGGAGGACGCAAAGGACTAAGCTTCCGCGACGTCATGCAAATGCATCTGCAGGGAGGCATCGTCCTTTCGGAAGAGGAAGAGGGCGGCGAGGACGATCTTGTCGCCGAAGTGGAGCTGAACGAGCATCTGCATCGCCTGATCGGACAGCTGCAGGATACGAGCGAGCTGCCGCTCGTCAGCGTCCCCGCTACTTTCCTTGGCGAGCTGCGGCCCTACCAGCTGCAAGGAGTGTCCTGGCTTGCATTTCTGCGGCGCTTCGGCTTGGGTGCTACTTTGGCCGATGACATGGGTCTGGGCAAGACGATCCAATATACGGTCTATCTGCTCTCGATCCGGGAGCTCGAAGGGCGCCAGCCGGCTCCGTCCCTGCTGATCTGCCCGACATCGGTCATCGGCAACTGGGAGAAGGAGCTGCAGCGGTTCGCCCCTTCGCTGGACGTAAGGCTTCATTACGGCCCCAAGCGCGCCAGAGGCCGGGAAGCATTCATGGCATTCGCTGAAGGCGCGGATCTGGTCATCACTTCCTACGCGCTGGCTCCGCTCGATGAGGAAGAGCTGTCGGGACTGCAATGGGAAAGCCTGTGCCTGGACGAAGCCCAGAACATCAAAAATGTGAATACGAAGCAATCGTCGGCCATTCGGAATCTTACGGCGCAGCATCGGATCGCCCTTACGGGCACTCCGATGGAGAACCGTCTGAGCGAGCTCTGGTCGATCTACGATTTTACGAATCCGGGATATCTCGGCACGCTGCCGGAATTCCGGCGCAACGTCATCCTGCCGATCGAGAAGGAGCGGGACGAGCGGACGATATCCGCCCTGCAGCGCTGGGTGAAGCCGTTCATGCTGCGGCGGGTCAAGAAGGATCCCGCCATCCAGCTGTCGTTGCCCGAGAAGAACGAGAGCCAAGTCTACGTCACGCTCACGGCCGAGCAGGGCGCGATGTACGAGTCCATCGTCTCCGACCTGCTGGAGAAGCTCGACACGCTCGGTCCGATGCAGCGCCGCGGTCTCATCCTTGCCTCCATCACCAAGCTGAAGCAGGTATGCGATCATCCCGCGCTGCTCCTGCGCGAGGCGGAAAGCGATTCGGCTGCCTGGAATCCGGAACGCTCGGCCAAGACGATGAGGCTGCTGGAGATGTGCGAGGAAGCGGCTGCAGAAGGGGAACGGGCGCTTATCTTCACGCAGTTCGTCGATATGGGAGCGGCCTTGCAGAGGCTGCTCAAGGAAAGGCTCGGCCTCCCTGTCCCTTATTTGCACGGCGGGGTGCCGAAGGCCAAGCGGGATGACATGATCACCGACTTCCAAAATCCGGATCTGCCGCATGGAGCGTTCGTGCTTTCGCTTAAGGCGGGCGGAACCGGGCTGAATCTGACGGCGGCGAACCATGTGTTCCACTATGACCGCTGGTGGAATCCGGCTGTCGAGAACCAGGCGACGGACCGCGCTTTCCGCATCGGGCAAACCCGGCAGGTGCAGGTCCACAAGTTCGTCGTTCTCGGGACGCTGGAAGAGCGGATCCATGAGATGATCGAGCGCAAGCAGTCGCTGAACGACCAGGTGGTCGGCCAGTCGGAGCAGTGGATCACGGAGCTGTCGACCGACGAGCTGCGAGAGCTGTTCACGCTGCGCCGCCAATGGATCCAGGGCTGAGCTGCAGAGGATTCAATGCCATCAAGAGCGGGAAAGGGAGCGATGGAATGAAAGATTTGAGCCATTCCGGACTTCCGGAGACAGAAGCTGGCCGTCCGTTGTCCGCAGAGGAAGCTGCGGCCGGGCAGACGCGGCCCGAGGCCGAGGAAGCTGGCCCCGAGAAAGCCTGGGCTGCATTTTACGAAGCGGTCCGCAGCTCTGTGCAAGACATGAGGGATTGATGACAGCAAAGGAAAAGCCCGCCCCCGGCGGGCTTTTTTTTGTGCGCCTCGATGTTCCTGAATGCCGCAGGGTCGTGCATTCCCGGCACGGGCAATGCCGAACATCGTGAGCTCTTTCTCGGTCCGCTTCCTCCATGGTTCGGACCTCCGGAAAAACTGAAAGCCCGGCTGGCTGCAGTCTGAATGGAATAGAATTGTATCCCTTGACAGTTTATTTTTCATCCTCCAACGTTGCAGGCCTTCCGTCTATAATAGAGTCATAGAGATCCGGGAGGTCATTCCATGATCAAACGCTTTGCCTGCGCGGCGCTGGCGGCCGTCATTCTGGTTCCTTCGGCAGGCTGCTTCAATGAATCGGGCGAAAACAAACCGGTTGCCGATCCTTCCGTCCCCCAGAGCAGCCCTTCCGAGCCGGTGACGCTGACTCTGAGGCATACCCAGATCAAGGAGTCCGCCAAAGCCAGGCTGAGAATCCTTCAGGATGTCGTGAGCGAGACGGAGAGGCAGAATCCGGGCTTGAAATTCCAGCTTGAAGGCATCGACGAGATCATCAACCGGGACCAGAAGCTCAAGGCCGAGATGGCCACCGGGACAACTCCCGATATTTTTGAAATCTTCGGCGGCTCGGACGTCAGGCTGTACGTGAAAGCCGGGCGTCTGCTGGATCTGACTCCGATCATCCGCGAGCTGGGCATCGAGAACCAATTCCAGAGCCTGGAGGAGTTCACCGTCGACGGCAAGGTGTACGGCCTTCCTTTCGGCGGGTACAGCGAAGCGCTTTATTACAACAAAAGCATCTTCAAGGAGCTCGGACTGGGCATTCCGGCCACCTGGGACGAGCTCATGCAGGCTGCGGATAAAATCAAAAAGGGCGGTTATACGCCGTTCGCGCTGTCCGCCAAGGATCCCTGGATCGCGGGCATGATGTGGAACACGATCATGGACCGATACGCCGGCACGGACAAGCTGGCGCGGATCGCGGCCGGCACGGACAAATGGACGGATTCGGACATGGTGGCGAGCTTCCGCGCCTATTCCGAAATCGTCAAGGCAGGCTATTTTCCGGCCGACGCGCTGAGCCAGTCCGACAAGCAGCAGGCCAAGGATCTGCTCTACGGCAAAGCGGCCATGCTGTTCACCGGCACCTGGGATCTGGCGGCTCTGACCGGCGACAACGCGGGCCCGTACAAGAACGATCTCGGCTACTTCTCTTTTCCGTCGATTCCGGGAGGAGCGGGAGATTTGCATGCCCTCAATACCGGGTACTCCAACGGCTTCGGATTTTCGTCCACCCTATCCCAGGATCAGATCGCCATGGTGACCAGCTTCATCCGCAGCTATTTCAACGAAGCCAACCAGAAGCGGATCCTGCTGGAGGACAAGACGCTTCCTTCGATGAAGCTCAGCGATTTTTCCGGCGTGGATCCGCTGATCTCCGAAGTTCTTCAAGTCGTGGGCAATGCGCCGTCCACGTTCCGGGCGTTCGACTACTACATGCCGTACAAGATCAACACGAAGGTCGGCATCGGGCTGCAGGAGCTGATCGGGCAGATCCGTTCCCCCGAAGCCGTGGCTGCAGAAATTCAGGCGGTGCAGGACAGCGTCCTGCGCGACGAGAAATGAAGATGCGGCCTTCCCGACCGATCATGGACGCGAGCTGACAAGAGAGGGGGTCGACAGGCTGTGAATCTAAGACCGAAGCTGCTGCTGGCCTTCATCCTTCTGATCGTAGTGCCCGTCGCATCTTTAGGGGTCGTATCCTTCCTCTATTACGAGCATCTCCTGGAGAAAAAGTACAACGAGCAGACCGAGATGACGATGCATGCGGTCGGCAGCAACATCCGCAATTTTTTCGACGAGATGAACCGTCTTACCGATGCGAGCCTGACGAGCTCCGTCGTGCAGGAAACGCTCAAGCTCAACGCCGATCCGAACGGCGGCGCCAGCTCCCTGATCGCCAAAGGGCAGGCTGAAAAGGAAATGGGCGAGCTGCTGTTCCAGAATCCGGCGATGAGCTACATCATCCTGTATGCGAACAACGGGGCGCTGTTCCGCTCCACCCGCAACGATCCCACGACATTCAAGCCCGTCACGTACGAGCGGCTGAAGTCCCATCCGTCCTATGCCAAGGCGGAGCGCCTCAATGCCAAGCCGCTGTGGATCGGACCTTATGAGCAGGAAGAGCTGACCGGCAAGGAATACTCGCTGTTCACCCAGATGCGCGTCGTGAAGGACAGGGACAGCCTGGACAATCTGGGCATCATGGTCACCCAGTTCAAGTCGTCCGGCGTGGACGACATCCTGACGAACTTCCGGGGCAGCCTCTCCGACGGCTCAAGGTATTACATCGTCAACCAGCGCGGCCTGGTGCTGCTCGACAGCGAGACGAAGCTTGCCGGGCAAGTACTGGACGGTAATAGCTATCTGCCCTCGAGCGCGGATCAGCCCTACGCGAGCGAGCGGGCCAAGTTCCAGGGAGTCGACAGCCTGACCTCCTCTTATTGGCTCGGCATCAACGATTGGATGCTCGTATCGGCCAAACCATGGAATTCCCTGATGAGCGAGAATGTCAACTTCGTCAAATGGATCAGCCTAATCACCGGCTTGTGCCTGCTGTCGGCGATACTGTTCAACGTCTTCTTCGTCAACCGGGTGGCCAAGTCGATCATCCGCGTCGTCCGCAAGATGCGTCTGGTCGAGCAGGGATTGCTGGATATCCGGGTTCCGGTGCAGGGCAAGGACGAGACGGTGCTGCTCGGGAGCAGCTTCAACAGCATGACCGAGAGGCTGGGGGGCTTGCTGACCGAAGTGAGGGAGGAGCAGGTGCGCAAGCAGCGTGCCGAAATGATGCTCATGCAGGCGCAGATCAAGCCCCACTTCCTGTTCAATACGCTGGAGTCCATCAATGCGCTGGCTGCGCAGAACGAAGGCGCCAAGATCATGCTCATGGTCCATCGTCTCAGCCGGCTGCTGAGGACGAGCATGCACCAGAAGGAAGAGATCACGGTGCATGAGGAGCTGGAGCATGTCCGAAGCTACCTGGAAATCCAGAAGTACCGCTTCGAGGATCTGTTCCATTACGAGCTGGATGTCGATGAGGAGGCGCTGGAATACCGGATCCTCAAGCTGACGCTGCAGCCGCTCGTCGAGAACAGCATCCAGCACGGCTTCGACGGACTTGAGCACGCAGGCATGATCCGGGTGTCCGTGAGCATCGTTTCCGGCAGCATCGTCCTTGAAGTGGCCGACAACGGCATCGGCATGGACGGGGAGGCGATGAGCCGGATCGCGGAGGGCAGGAAAGAGGGGAAATGGAGTCCGATGGAGGATGGGGAGAGGGGCGGCCTCGGCCTGCGCAACGTCGCGGACCGGCTCCGGATCCATTACGGACCCGGCTATGGAATGATGATATGCAGCAGCCCCGGACAAGGAACGACGATCCGGTGCACCATTCCGCGCAATAGGGGGGAACAGGCATGACGGGAAAGGTCATGATCGTCGACGACGAACCGCATATTACTCGCAACCTGGAGAAGGTCATCCCCTGGGAGATGCTCGGACTCCAGGTGGCTGCCACGGCAAAGAACGGGCGCGAGGCTCTGGAGCTTCTCCAGGACGGCGACACGGATCTGCTCTTGTGCGACATCCGCATGCCCGTGATGGATGGAATGACGCTCGTGAAGACGATCCGCGAAGCGGGCATGGATCTGGACATCATCATGCTGTCCGGCTACCAGGACTTCAGCTATACCCGTACCGCCATCCAGTACGGAGTTCAGGACTATATTCTGAAGCCGATTCCTTATGACGAATTGACCGGGGTCATCGCGCGGGTCATGAACCAGCGCCGTACCCGCATGAAGCAGCTGCAGAGCGAGAGGCAGAGGCTGGATGCCGTCATGGATCTGGCCAATGAGAAGGTGCTGTTCGACGTGTTGAAGGATTATACGGACGTGTCCCACAACCATTGGCTCATGGCCGAGGATGAGCTTGAGCCGGCGGGACGCAGCTACATCCTGATCGTATTCGATCTCGACGCCGGGTCCGAAGAGGCCAAGGACTGGAGGGAGTGGAACGACAAGGAGCGCAAGCTCTGGAACTTCGCCGTGAGCAATGTCGTCCGGGAAGCGCTTCGCCGAAGCGGAATCCGGAATGCCGTCATCCAGATGCGGGACGGCGAATGGTGCCTGCTGCTGGAGACGGGCCTCTCGCGGCTTGATCTCAATGTCATGGCGGAGCGGACCGAGCAGCTGCTCGGCGAAGTCAGCCGGCATGTGAAGCTCAATCTCCATGCAGGCATCTGGCATGAACCGGTCCCGCTCAAGGGGCTGTCGGCCGCCTACAAGCGCGTCCACCGCTCCATGCAGCTGGATCCCGAGGCGGAGCGCATCCGATTCTTCACCGACGACAGCGTGGAGAGCGACACTTCCCACGAGGAGCTGTGGGCGAACTCCGAACGGATCCTGGAGGCGATGAAGGGCGGATCGTCCAGCGAGGTGCATGAAGTCATCCGGCAGCTGTCCGCCCATCTGCAGACTCTCAGCACGCCCGAGCTGGGCAGAGCCAAGCCCGTGCTGCACTACTTCGCTCTCCATCTCATGAGGGAGATGAAGGACATGCAGCTGCTCGGCAAGGAGCAGGAAGACGCGTTATGGCGCAAGCTGGACCGGAGGATCAGCGCCAAGGACCTGATGGGCGTCATCCGCCAGACAGCGGACGCCGGGCTTGCTGGATCGAGCGACAAGAAGAAGCATTCGGAGCGGACGATCGCGGAGGCGCGGGCTTATCTGGACCGCAACCTCTTCCGGGACATCAGCGTAGAAGAAGCGGCTACCCGCGTCGGACTCAGCACCTCTTATTTCAGCCTGCTCTTCAAGCAGACCTACGGCGAGACGTTCATCGAATACGTCACGCGGCAGCGAATGGAGAAAGCCAAGGCGCTGCTCGCGGATACTTCGAAGAGCGTCGCTCTGATCTCCAAGGAAGTCGGTTATTCCGAGCGAAGGTATTTTACCAAAGTATTCATGAAGTACACCGGCGAGAATCCGACGGATTTCCGGGCCAGGCTGAGCCAGCCTCCGGCCGAAGGCTCCAAGCCGCATTTGACTTAACCTACATTTTGGAAGGCAGGGGTCTCTCTATGTCCATCAATCATCCATCTTCTATTGCCGGCAGCGCGGGCAAGCCTTACGAGGGCTGGTCCCTCAAGGAAAAAATCGCGCAGCTGTTCATCTTCGGCTTCCATGGCAAGCAGCCTTCGGACGACATCCTTGGCGTCATCCGGGATTACGGTGTCGGAGGCGTCATCTACTTCTCCCGCAATGTCCAGGACGCCCGCCAGGTGCATGAGCTGTCCGGACAGCTCGGCGCAGCAGCCGCCGAGGCGGGGCGTCCGCCGCTGCTCGTCAGCATCGATCAGGAAGGCGGCATGGTCGCCCGCATCGTGGACGGCGTTACCCTCATGCCCGGCAATATGGCGCTCGGCGCGGCAGGCTCGGAGCAAGGGGCGTACGAAACGGCCCGGATCTCCGGCGAAGAGCTGCGCAAGCTGGGCATCAACCTCAACCTGGCGCCTTGCCTCGACGTCAACAACAATCCGGACAATCCGGTCATCAACGTGCGCTCCTTCGGAGACCGGCCGGAGCTGGTATCCAGGCTGGGAGCGGCAGCCGTCCGCGGTTACCAGGCGGCGGGGGTGTCCGCTACGGTCAAGCATTTCCCCGGGCATGGCGATACGAGCGTGGACTCCCACCACGATCTGCCCGTCGTGCCGCATGACCGTGCGCGCCTCGAAGCCGTCGAGCTGCCGCCGTTCAAGGCTGCCATCGAAGCCGGCACGGACCTCATCATGACCGCTCACATCTGCCTGCCGTCGCTCGATCCGAGCGGCGTTCCGTCCACCTTGTCGAAGCCGGTGCTGACTGGGCTGCTGCGCGGCGATCTCGGCTACGAAGGCGTCATCGTGACGGACTGCCTCGAGATGGACGCGATCGACCGCTTCTACGGTCCGGGCCAAGGCTCCGTCAAAGCCATCGATGCCGGAGCCGACCTCCTGCTCGTCAGCCATACGCCGGAGAAGCAGCTGGCCGCGCTTGAAGCCGTTGCCGCTGCCGTCGAGAACGGCCAGCTGGACGAAGCCCGCATCGATGAATCGCTGGATCGGATACTGGCGCTCAAGGACAAGCTGGCCAAGGGCGAGCCGCTGCTGCCATGGGACGAAGCTTCCCGCAGCATCTTCACCGAAGAGCATCGCGCCGCCGCTGAACGCTGGAGCGAAGCTTCCGTGACGCTCGTCAAAAATGAAGGCGGCCTGCTGCCTCTGCCGGCCGAAGGCCGCACGCTCGTCCTGTGGCCGGAGATTGTCGCCGTCTCGGTAGCCGACGAGATGCTCGCCGGCGACGGGACGCTCGGTTCGCAGCTGCAGAAGCGGCTGCCGAACGTGGAGGAGCGCCGCATGAGCGGCAGCGATCCGCTTGCGGGGCTGGAGCATTTCGACCGCATCGTCCTCGTCAGCTACGACGCGATGAAGCATCCGCTGGAGAGGACGACGGCCGAGCAGCTGATGAAGCTTGCTCCCGAGAAGACGGTCGCCGTCTCGGTCCGCAATCCTCTGGACATCAATCTGTTCCCGGATGTCCAGGCCTATCTGGCGGTATATGAGTGCCGGCCGCTTGCCCTTCAATCCGCCGCCAAGGCTCTAGCCGGCGAGCTCAAGCCTTCCGGACGGCTACCGATGGAGCTTTCGGCCGAATATCCGTTCGGCTTCGGTCTTTGATGTCTTCGGAGAGAAGGTTCTGTGATCTGCTCGGCTGACAGATCAGTTCGGACTTAGCTTTACTAGTACTTTAATTTCTAGGAATTAGAAACGTTTTGCCAACATGGAGCGGCGCTTTTGCGTCCGCTCTATTTGGTTGCGGATTTGTCCGATAGGCCCGGAATGAGGATGGAGGCAGTTGAACTCCGCATGCGTTGGAAATATAGGCAAGTAGGCTTGATTGGAGGGTTTGGCTGTCGAATAGGGTTTGGTTGTCGAAGGGTTCTGGTTTGTCTTTTAGCCCCTGCTCTGCGGAGCAGCCGGAAGAATCGTGTAGAAGCGGCAGCGTTCGCCTTTGAAGCCGGATTTCCTCCCAGGAGGAAATGGTATCAATGAAATCCGGCTTCAACAGCGATCGAAACGAACTTCCGACTGCGCAGCCTGAACTTCCGACTGCGCAGCCTGAACTTCCTACTGCGCAGCCTGAACTTCCGGCACCGGAGCTGATCGAAGCGAACTTTCCTGTGCATGAAAGTTTTACATAAAGTTTACAATACCCCCATAGCGCCGCTGGGACAGGGAGGGTACGATAGGGAAGGATTCAGAAAGAGACTTGGGAGAGATGCCGGCTTGAAACGTTTTCGCATGCGGTTGACGCTTATCATTATCCTCATGATCGGCCTGTCGGTGACGGCAGCCGGGCTCATGATGGGCAAAACCTATAAATCCAACCATATCTCGGCGCTTGAGGAAAGCATGGTTAGGGAGATGAGGATCATCAATTCCAATACGACATGGGAGTTTGCATCCCAGGCCGAGGCGGAATCGTACTTCCAGGCGAAAGCCAGGGAACTCAAGGATTTGACGGGAGCGAGGGTCACCTTCATCCGCAAGGACGGCTTCGTCCTCGGGGATTCGGATCATGATCCCTCCACGATGGACAACCATCTCAGCCGCACGGAAGTGAAGCAGGCGGAGCAGAACGGGACCGGGCGCGCGATCCGCCACAGCGACACGATCAGCAGGAACATGCTGTATGTGGCCATAGCCGCAGATAAGGATAGTCCCCATTCGGACATCATCCGGCTTTCCTATAGCCTGGAAACCGTCGAAAGGAACATCAACCGCCTCTGGACGGTGCTCATCATCGGACTGCTGCTGCTCTTCCTGGTGGCCGCTGTCGTCAGCTACCGGATCGCCAAGGGGCTGACAAGTCCGCTCGAGCAGATCACCGACGCGGCCAAGCGGATCCGTTCCATGGATTACAGCGTGCGCGTCGACGTCCACAACAAGGATGAGATCGGCGAGCTGGGAGCGGCCATCAACTCCATGGCGGAAGGCTTGCAGGTGCAGATGAACCGCATCCAGCAGAACGAGACGCAGCTCTACAGCGTGCTGGACAACATGACGAGCGGCGTTGTCATGATCGATCCCGCCGGCCGCATGATGCTGCTGAACCGCCGGGCGGAAGAGGTGCTCGGCTTCGAGCATAGGGAAATGGTGGGCAGGCCATACAGCGAGGCCAAGCAGCAGTTCGAGCTGTCCCAGATCATTCATCAGGGGCTGGAGAAGCAGGAAGCCGTCCACGAGGAGATCACGTTCTATTTCCCGGAGGAGCGCTTGCTGGAGCTGAATCTGGTGCCTGTCTACCAGAGCGACGAATCCTTCGGCGGCTTGCTGCTTGTCCTTCATGACGTCTCGGCGATCCGCCGCCTGGAGCGGATGCGCAGCGAATTCGTGGCCAATGTGTCGCATGAGCTCAAGACGCCGATTACGGCGATCAAAGGCTTCGCGGAGACGCTTCTCGGCGGAGCCGTCAACGATCCCGTCATGTCCAAGCAATTCATGCAGATCATCTATGACGAGAGCGAGAGGCTGAACCGGCTGATCGGCGACATTCTGGAGCTGTCCAAAATCGAGTCCCGCCGCGTCCCTCTCCAATTTTCCCCGATCGATCTGGCTTCCTTCATGGAGCGGAGCATGACGATACTGGAGTCGGAAGCCGCGCGCAAATCGATCACGATGACGCTGGACAACGCGCCGGGCATTTATCTGGAAGCGGATGAGGACCGGCTGCGGCAGGTCGTGGCCAATCTGCTGCAGAACGGCATCAGCTACACGCCGGAAGGCGGCAAGGTAAGCGTGCGGACAAGCCTTGTGCATGGCGAGGGCGGTTCGGAGATGGTGCAGATCCGGATCGTAGATACCGGCATCGGGATTCCGCGCAAAGATCTGCCGAGAATTTTCGAACGGTTTTATCGGGTCGACAAGGCGAGGTCGCGGGTCAGCGGCGGCACCGGCCTCGGGCTGTCGATCGTCAAGCATCTGGTCGAGCTGCATCACGGCAGCATCACGGTCGACAGCACGGTCGGCGTCGGGACGGCGTTCACGATCGAGCTGCCCGTCATTCAGCCTTGACGAAGGGAGCTTTCTCCGCTTCCTTCGTTTCCTTGCCGCCGCATGGTACACTGGTAAGAGATAAGCAGCCGGAGCCGCAAGTCCGGCGCATATGCTGCAACGCAAGCGGAACCGGCAGACGGGCGGCGGAGAGATCCGTACCCGGGCGTCGGCTCACGATGCTGGAGGTCGATAGAATATGACGCACAAAGTGCTGGTCATCGAGGACGAGCCGACATTATCCAGGCTTCTGTCTTATAACCTGACGCAAGAAGGGTATGAAGTAACCGTATCGGAGAACGGGGCGGACGGGCTGCAGGCGGCTCTGCAGCGCAGCTTCGACCTGATCATGCTCGATATCATGCTTCCGGGCATGAACGGCTTCGAGGTGCTGGGCAAACTGAGGCAGAGCGGCATCCGGACGCCGATCATCATCCTGACCGCGCGCAACGCGGAGGAAGAGGTCGTGCAGGGACTGAAGCACGGCGCGGACGATTATATCACCAAGCCGTTCGGCGTGGCGGAGCTGCTGGCCCGGGTATCCGCCGTGCTCCGGCGTTCGGGCGGCGGCCTGCCGGATGCCGCTGATCCGCAGGACAAGGTCATTACGGCCGGGGAGCTGTCCATTTATCCCGACCGCTACGAGGTCGTGCTCGCGGGCGAGCAGGTGCCGCTGAGGCCGAAGGAATTCGAAGTTCTGCTGTATTTGATCCAGCGGCCCGGCATGGTCATTACCCGCGACGATCTCATGAATGTCGTCTGGGGCTTCGACTATATCGGCGGCCAGCGGACCGTCGATGTCCATGTCAGCTCGCTGCGCAAGAAGCTCGAGCTAGGCGCACAGTCCGTCTGCATCGAATCGATCCGAGGCGTCGGCTACAAGCTGGTTCTGCCTAAGAAAGCCGGATCTTCGTTGTAAGGGGCTGACGCCGGAACAGTCCGGAGAGAGGCCCGGAAGACAGATCAAAAAAACCGGCTCAAGGGTTTCGAAACCCTTGAGCCGGTTTTTTGGCTTGAACCGCTGCCGCGCGGTTGCGGGAGCGGCTAGGAGTCAGCTGCCGCGTCCGCCCCAGGCGAGCATCCGCTTCTGGAATTCTTTCGGCGAGCAGTCGTTGTACTTCTTGAACATCTTGTAGAAGTGGGCCATGTTGGGCATGCCGATCCGGTCCCCGACCTCGGAGACGCTGAGATCCTTGGTGAGCAGAATGCGCTCGGCCCATTTGATCTTGCGATAGTTGACGTACTCGGTAAAGCTGAGCCCGATGGATTTTTTGAAGTATTTGACGAAATAATAGTAGCTCATATTCGCCAGCTTGCACACTTCCTCCACCTGGATCCGGTCGGTGAGATGCTGCTCCACGAAGCTGAGCACGGGCCGCAGGCGGACCCGGTCGAAATCCTCCTGCTCGGCGAGCACTTTGCGCTTGTCGTTGCGGAGCATGAGGAGCAGGATCTTCTTGATCAGCATGTTGACAGCGAGCTCGTAGCCGGTGTGCTTGACGGTCGCCTCCGACAGGATCTCGCGGACGCAATCCCCGATCGCTTCCTTGACGGAGGAGTTCTCCTTGAAAATATAATTCACCTGGCTGAGAGGGTGGCTGGTTTCCGTGAAGTAGCGCATGTAAGGCATTGTGCTGTGGTCGAAAAACTGCTCCAGGTCGAACTGAAGCACGATATAATCCAGCCTTTCGGCCGAGCTCCGGTCACGGTGAAGCTGGTTGGCGCCGATGATCGCAACGTCTCCGGCTTCCAGCCTGAAGACATCTTCCTCGACGAACACTTCCATGCTGCCGCTCTGGACGAGCAGAAGCTCCAGCTCCCGGTGGTAATGCCAGTTGATGAGCAGGTTGTCCTCGCGTTGCGACTGGAAGATGCGCAGAGACAAGAGAGGGTTTTCATACAGGACCTTTTCGTTGTAGACTTCCAAAGCCGAAGCGCCTCCAATACCAATATTGCATAAAAGCATCGCTATTAAGACGCTTTCTTTTTAACGGGCTGTTATCTATACTTATTCTAGTGTCAGAGGGCATCCACAATCAAGCTTCCCTCTGCAATCAACACCCAAAAACCCAAAATAACGGATTTATAGCGAGGAGGAAGATCCATGTCCAAAGTACGTGTGGGCATTATCGGATGCGGGGGCATCGCCAACGGCAAGCATATGCCTTCCCTGTCCAAAGTTCAAGAGGCTGAAATGGTGGCGTTCTGCGATATCCACCGCGACCGCGCCGAAGAGGCCAAGTCCAAATTCGGCACTGCGGAAGCGGCGGTATACGAGAATTTCCATGATCTTCTGAATGATTCTTCCATTCAAGTCGTGCATGTCTGCACGCCGAACGATTCCCATGCGGATATCGCGATCGCCGCTCTGGAAGCCGGCAAGCATGTCATGTGCGAAAAGCCGATGGCCAAAACGGCTGACGATGCGCGCCGCATGCTGGAAGCCGCCAAGCGTACCGGCAAAAAGCTGACGATCGGCTACCAGAACCGCTTCCGCTCCGACTCCCGCTTCCTGAAGGACGCTTGCGCGAAGGACGAGCTCGGCGAAGTTTACTACGCCAAGGCCCATGCCATCCGCCGCCGCGCGGTTCCGACCTGGGGCGTGTTCCTGGACGAAGAAAAACAAGGCGGCGGACCGCTCATCGACATCGGCACGCATGCGCTTGACCTGGCTCTGTGGATGATGGACAACTACAAGCCAAAAGCCGTTCTTGGACGCGCGTACCATAAGCTGTCCCAGAACGAGAACGCCGCGAATGCATGGGGTCCATGGGATCCGAAGCAGTTCACGGTCGAGGATTCCGCTTTCGCCATGATCACCATGGAGAACGGCGCTTCCATCGTACTGGAATCCAGCTGGGCCTTGAACTCCCTTGAAGTCGACGAGGCGAAAGTATCGCTGAGCGGCACGAAGGCCGGTGCGGACATGAAGAATGGCCTTCGCATCAATGGCGAAGACAACGCCCGCCTGTACGTCAAGGAAATCGAGCTTGGCAGCGGCGGCGTCGCCTTCTACGAAGGCGCTTCGGAAGATCCGGGCGAGCTGGAAGCGCGCTCCTGGATCCAGAGCGTCATCAACGACACGACTCCGGTCGTGACGCCTGAGCAGGCGCTGGTCGTATCCGAGATTCTCGAAGCGATCTACGAGTCCTCCAAGACGGGCAAAGCCGTTTACTTCGACTAATAGAAAAAAGATGCCGCTGCATGGAGTCGTCAGACTTCGGCAGCGGCTTTTTTATTGTCATCATGCGTGGAACGCGGGACGTGGAGCCGCATGGATCGGGATAAGGGGAAGCAGAATTTGATCGTTGCTTGTCAGCTCCGCGAAAATACGCTGCAACGTTTGGATATCGGGTGTATCCAGGTTCAAGTCCATGATGGACAAGCGCCATTGGAGGAAATAGCCGCGAGCCGCGGAATCAACACGGTCGTGCGGCTCAGTAAGGTGCCTTAGTATGCTTTAGTAAGCTGCCTGAGTAAGCTACCAAGGGATAAGAGTGAGTGCTGTCCAATTCTACAATTCTAACGCAACTCCATTCTGTTCCTGTTCCGCTTCACAACCGACAGATGTTACCGGGAGTGGACTTAGATTGCAGCGGGAGGTGGTAGGGAACGGGAGTCGGACTCGGAATTAGAGCTGCAGCATCGGAACGGTACCGGAAGGGACTTGGACTGCTGTGTGATGTGGGAAGGGAACAGAATTAAGTGTGGATTTGAAGTGTTGCGTGCACGGAAACAGAAGAGAATCGGAGCAGGAAGGTAATTGAAGCTAATGGTATGAAATCCGATCGGTACATGGGCGTGGAAGACGGAACGCTATCAAAATTGGAACCGTAACGCCATCGGACGTGGAGTTGGAACGGTGTTCGAAGTGGAAAAGAAACATTATCGGACATACGATCCGCTATTCCCTGTTTTTTGGGCATTCAAGAAATTTTAACGGACATGAGTTCCGCTATTTTCAGAAAAAACACCATAATGAGGCGGTTTTTGGCTAAATAACGGATCGTATGTCCGATAATCTCCAGTAACCGCCTCTACTTTCAAAATAACGGATCGTATGTCCGATAATCTCCAGTAACCGCCTCTACTTTCAAAATAACGGATCCTATGTCCGATACGTTGGCGTTCCGTTGTGAACAAGGCGCAGAAGCCTAGAAAAACGGAGAAAACGGTTAAGCTTGTTAGTGGGAAGAGATGTTGTGGCCGTAGACATGACAGCATGCACGAGGTTGAAAGCTACAAGGGCGCGAACAAGCACGACCGCAGAACATAAGGGATACCGGGAGCGCCTTCAAGCCCCAAGAGCACCGACCAAAGCACGGCGGTAGTGCTTACGCACCATCAAGCGCCAAAAGCATTGACCAATAAATGCCGGGAGCAACATAAAAGCGCCAAGAGCACCGCTACAACAACAGCCAGGGTGTTGCGAACACAAACAAAGAGTTGGAGCACCATCAAGCGCCAATTGCGCCGACCACAGCAAGGCTGTAGTGCCGGAGCACCATCAAAGCGCCTAAGCACCGACCGCCGCGCAGCGGGGGTGCCGAGGGCAATCAAGCACCAAGGGACTGCCGCCAGGCAGTCACTGACACAACAGCCAGGCACCTGTGACAACGGCCAAGGCGCCTCCCTTGCACGTCCAAGCCGGTTTACTTCCCGCGCTCGAACTCCTCCCGGATCCGCCGGTACAGCTCCGGATCCGCCAATACGTCCAAGGCGGTGGAGGCGAGCAGGCCGGCGCCTTGCAGCATCGCTTCCAGCGCCTCTTCCTTCATGGCGGCATCCCGGAACTCCGCCGTATGCAGGCCCAGTTTCTCGTTCACGACCTTCAGATAGGGATGGATGGCCGGACAGCGGAGAGAGACGTTGCCGAGATCAAGCGATCCGTGGTCGCTTCCCGATATGATTTCTTCCTCCGTAATGCCGGACGCGATCAGGTTCGAGGTGTAGACGGCAGACAAGGCCTCGTTCGTCCGGAGCTCGTCATAGCTGAACTCGAACCGCGAGACTTCGAGCTTGCAGCCGGTCTGGAGCGCTGCGCCTTCCGCGCAGGCGGTGAGCCTTGCCGTCAGCTCATCCGTATAAGCCCGGTCGCCAGAGCGGACATAGAACTTGGCGGAAGCATAACCGGGGATGATGTTCGGCGCCTGGCCGCCATGGTCGATGATGCCGTGAATGCGTCCGTCGCTGCGGGTCTGCTGGCGCATGGCGTTGCTGGAGCCGAACAGCATCAGAACGGCATCGAGGGCGTTGATGCCCAGATGCGGGCTCGCCGCCGCATGGGCCGTCCGTCCGTGATACTCGAAGCGGACCGCATCGAGTGCAAGCGAAGCTCCGGATCGCTCGTGGGAGTGGTAGGGATGCGCCATGAGCGCAAAGCCGCAGTCGTCGAAAAGGCCCGCTTCGCTCATGGGCACTTTGCCGCCGCTTGTTTCTTCGGCCGGAGTGCCGAAAACGCGGATGCTTCCGCCGGTCTCGCCGATGGACGACTTCAAGGCTACAGCAGCCGCAACGCCCATGACGCCGATGATATGATGGCCGCAGGCATGGCCGATGTCAGGAAGAGCGTCATATTCGCACAGAAAAGCGGCGACAGGCCCTGGCTTGCCGGAATCGTACGAGGCGACAAAGGCTGTCTTCATGCCGAGCGTGCCGCGCTCGACGGCGAAGCCTTGCTGCTCGAGCTCGTCGGCAAGCAGGGAAGAGGCCAGGAACTCCTCATGGCCGAGCTCGGGGTTTTTGGCGATGCGCAAAGAAATCTCCTTCCAGCGCGCTCCGTGCCGCTGAATCGTTTTTTGGATCATGCCGTGGTCAAGGGGCATAGTTCTTCCTCCCTATACAAACAATGTAAGAATGAATCCTTCGGTTCCTGTCCCAACAGTATACCATCCGCATCGCGATGCCGCCGCAATGTCCCGAAATCGCTGGAATATTCAGATCTATTCCGGATGTTTAATAAAGTATTGTCATCAGGCTTCCTGACAATATAGCGTTTTCATTTTGTTGTTGGCGAGGAGGTTGTGGGATAGGATGAATACAGGACGAACGGCTCATGACATCTTGCTGTTCGACAGAAGATAACCATAGGGAGGTACACCTCGTGGCTAAAACCACTCCATCCTCCTCATCCGGCGGTGCCCGGGTAGGAGTTCAAAAATTCGGACGCTTCCTTAGCGGCATGGTCATGCCGAATATCGGAGCGTTCATCGCTTGGGGATTGATCACGGCCTTGTTCATACCGACAGGCTGGTTCCCGAACGAATATCTCGCCAAGCTCGTCGGCCCGATGATCACCTATCTGCTTCCTCTGCTGATCGGTTATACCGGCGGTTCGATGATCCACAAGCAGCGCGGCGGCGTCATCGGAGCACTCGTCACCATGGGCGTCATCGTCGGCACCGACATTCCGATGTTCCTCGGGGCGATGGTCGTAGGTCCCGGCGCGGCATGGGTGCTGAAGAAGTTTGACCAGGCTGTCGATGGAAAAATTCGCCCCGGCTTCGAGATGCTCGTCAACAACTTCTCGCTCGGCATCATCGGCGGCGGACTCGTCCTGGTCGCTTACGCGCTCATCGGACGCATCATCGAAGGGCTGACGAACATCCTCTCCACGGGCGTGGATTGGCTGGTCGCCCACCATCTTATTCCGCTGGTCAACATCCTGATCGAGCCGGCGAAGATCCTGTTCCTGAACAACGCGATCAATCACGGTGTCCTGAACCCGATCGCGGTCGAGCAGGCCAAGGAAGCGGGCAAGTCGATCCTGTTCATGCTCGAGTCCAACCCGGGTCCGGGCCTCGGCATCCTGCTGGCCTACATGTTCGTCGGCCGCGGAGCTGCCCGCCAGTCCGCTCCTGGCGCAGCGATCATCCATTTCTTCGGCGGGATTCATGAGATCTACTTCCCGTACATCCTGATGAACCCTCGCCTGATCCTGGCTGCCATCGCAGGCGGCGTGACCGGCACGTTCACGTTCTCCCTGTTCAGCGCAGGCCTCGTCGGACCTCCGTCCCCCGGCAGCATCATCGCTTACCTGGCGATGGCGCCGCGCGGCGAGATTCTCCCGGTTCTCAGCGGTGTGGTAACGGCTGCGGTCGTATCCTTCCTCATTGCCGCGCTGCTGCTCAAGACGAGCAAGAAGGCAGTCGAAGACGAAGACGATCTGGAAGCTGCAAACCAGCGCATGAAAGACATGAAGGCTGGCGGCACTCCGGCATCGGCCGCAGCTGCGGCATCCGAAAGCGCACGCGAAGCGACTGCAGGAATGTCCGCCGGTCTGAAAGACAAGGATGAAGTGCATAAAATCGTCTTCTCCTGCGATGCAGGCATGGGATCCAGCGCGATGGGCGCATCCATCCTCCGCAAGAAGATGAAGGCTGCAGGCTCGCCTATTGAAGTCACGAATACGGCGATCAGCGACATCCCGTCGGATGCGGACATCGTCATTACGCACAAAACGCTTACCGACCGCGCTCGCGGCGTAGCGCCGAAGGCGGAGCATATTTCCATCGACAATTTCTTGAAAAGTCCGGAATATGACGAGCTTGTCAAACGACTGACGAACGAATAATAGGCTTGAGGCGAGTGGATGCGGGCAGATTGCCGGCATCCAACCGCCTTTTTGCGGCCGTACGGGGGGGGAGCAGGCTCATGGAGCTAACGTATCGGATGCGCCAGATTCTTGATTCGCTCCTTCGTCCCCCGTACGAGATCACCGTGGCGGAAATTGCTCGTACGATCCGCGTCAGCGCCCGGACGGTGCACAGGGAATTGGACGCGGTCGAGAGCTTCCTGCATCGCAGCGGAATCATGCTTCGCCGCAAAGCCGGATCGGGGCTCAGCGTCGAGGGAGATCCGGAGCGCCTTGAAGCTCTCCGGGCTCAAGTGCTCATTCCCGAGGAGGCGGAGTACTCCTCCGATGAACGCCAGGTATACCTGCTCTGCCGCCTGCTTGCGTCCAAGGAGCCGGTGAAGCTGTTCTCGCTGGCTTCGGAGATGAAGGTGACCGTTCCGACCGTAGGAGCTGATCTGGACGACCTGTCCGAATGGACGGGGAAGCAAGGTCTGCTGCTCATCCGCAGACGGGGATACGGGGTTGAAATCACCGGTTCCGAACCTCTGCTGCGGGAAGCGGTGAGAGCGGTCGTCCGCTTGCGCCTGGATGACTTGCGGCTTATTGCCGGCAGCGACGATCAGCCGATCCACCCGGTAGACGCGATGATCGCGGGCATGGCGGGTGCGGATCGGATCGGGCTTGTGGAAGAGGCGCTCTGGAAATGGGAAGAAAGCAGCCAGCGGGAAACGCTGAGCGAAGAGTCCTATACCGATCTGCTTGTTCGGCTGTCGATCGGAGCGGTAAGAATACAAGCGGGGATGACCGTCAGCGAAGGGGACATTGACCGGCTCGCATATGCGCGCAAAAGCGCAGCCGCCGGACATGCAGCCGGCGAACCCGGCGGAAGCGAGTCCGGTTCGGCCGTTATCCTGTGCCGCATGCTGGGGGAAGCTCTCGGAATCGGATATTCCGGGGCGGAAGCCGCTTATGCAGCGGAGCTGCTGCGCCGTGCGGCCTCGCATTCTTCCGGCTCGCTGGCTGCGGATGACCTGGAGCTGGCCGGCAAGGTTCGGTCGTTCATCCGCCGCATGAGCGAGTTGGACGGGACCGATTATTCGGCGGACCGCTCGCTGCGCGACGGGCTGTTTGCCCATCTGAAGGCGGCTCTGGAGAGGCTGGGGGCAGGCCAGCGGATCCGCAATCCGTTGCTGGAGGCAATACGCAAGGAATATCCGGAGCTGTATCGGCAGGTTCGTCAGGCAGCTGATTCCGCCCTGCCCGGATTCACGGTTCCCGATGAGGAGATCGCATTTCTCGTCATGCATTTCGGGGCGTCCAGGGAGCGTCTCAGGCAAGTAAGCCAAGTCATGCGGGCAATCGTCGTATGTACGAGCGGGATCGGCTCTTCCAAAATGATTGCCGTCCGCCTGCGCAAGGAGTTCCCGCAGCTGCAGATCGTGGACCAGGCATCCTGGTATGAGGCGGCGCGCATACCGCGGTCGGATTATGACCTCATCATCAGCACGGTGGACTTGCCGCTGCCCGATGACCATTATTTGAAGCTGAGCCCGCTTCTCACCCCGCCGGAGGCGGATCGCCTCCGAGAGTTCATCCAGAGCAAGAGCTGGCAGGGGGAAGGCCTCCGGCCGAAGCCGGCCGGCGATACGGCTGTTGCCGCGGCGGAGCTGATCAAGGAATGGGAATCGCCGGCAGCCGGCACCATTTCGAATGATGCTGTCAAGCTGTCCGAAGCCGCCGTTCTTACGGGACTTGAGCAGCTTGGGGCGGCTACCAAGCAGAGCATCGAACTGTTGAACGCATTCAAGGTGCTGCAGCTCTCCGTAGACGGACGGCCCAGCCTGGAAAAGTGGCTGAGCGCCGCATGCGGACATGCGGCGCTCGGGGACACTGTGAAGGATGTCCATGCAGTCGTCGATCTGCTGCTCCGCCGCGAGGAAAACGGGACGCAGCTCATACCGGGCACGGAGCTGGCCCTCTTCCACACCCGCACCGACGCCGTGCTTAAGCCTTCTCTGTTATTGTTCGAGATGGAATCGGCATTGCGGCTGGACGGTGCGGAAGGGCTGCGGCTTGCCCGCTTCCTGCTCATGCTGGCACCCCGCCAGCTGTCGCGCGAAAGCCTCGAAGTGCTCAGCGAGGTCAGCGTCACGCTGCTGGACGACGAAATGATTCAGGCTCTCGCGGAGGGCCGGGAGGGCAGGATCAGGGAGCTGATCGCCTCCCATCTCCGCGGATATCTCAAAACAAAACTGGAAAGCGAGTGAGCAAGATGAGCATTTTATCGGCAGACAAAATCAAATTGAACGTACAGGTGGCCGACAAATTCGAAGCGATCCGCATGGCGGGCCAGATGCTGGTCGACGCCGGACATGCCGACCAGGGCTATATCGAGAAAATGATCGAGCGCGAAAACGCGCTCTCCACCTATATGGGCAGCGGACTGGCCATTCCCCATGGCACGAACGAAGCCAAAGCGATGATCAGATCGACCGGCCTTGCCGTGCTGCAGGTTCCGGGCGGCGTCGACTTCGGCGGCGATGAGCCTGCCGTGCTGATCGTCGGCATCGCCGCTCAGAACGGCGAGCATATGGATATTCTGACGAGCGTCGCGATGGTCTGCTCCGACGAGGACAACATGGAGAAGATCCGTACAGCGGGATCGGCCGAGGAAATCATCTCGATCTTCGAAAGCGGGATGGAAGAATGAAGGCTCTCCATTTCGGCGCTGGAAATATCGGTCGAGGCTTTATCGGGCTGCTGCTGTCGCGTTCCGGCTATGACGTCGTCTTCTCCGATGTGAACGAAACGCTCGTCAACGCGCTGCGGGAGCGCGGCTCCTATACGGTGACGCTTGCGGATGAAGGCGGAGAAGCAATAGAGGTGACCGGAGTGTCGGCTATCGACGGCCGCGACGCCGCTGCCGTGGCGGAAGCGGTCGCCTCGGCGGATCTGGTCACGACAGCGGTCGGAGTGCCGATCCTGAAGCATATCGCTCCCGGCATCGCGGATGGGTTGAAGCTGCGCATGGAGCGCGGCGCTTCTCCGCTGCATGTTATCGCCTGCGAGAATGCAATCGGCGCCAGCACGCAGCTCAAAGAGCATGTCTACGCCCTGCTCGGGCCTGAGGATGCCAGTCGTGCGGCAGCGGCGGCAGCGTTCCCCGATTCGGCCGTCGATCGGATCGTGCCGATCCAGCATCATGAGGATCCTCTTGCCGTTACCGTGGAGCCATTTTACGAATGGGTCGTCAACCGCTCGCAGATGCTGCCCGGATCGCAGGAAATCAGCGGCGTGCATTATGTGGACGATCTCGTGCCTTACATCGAGCGCAAGCTCTTCACCGTAAACACCGGCCATTGCAGCGCTGCCTATGCGGGATACCGCAAAGGTTACGAAACGATCCAGCAGTCGATGCAGGACGAGGAGATCGTGAAGCTTGTCTCGGGGGCGCTGGCGGAGACGGGCGCGATGCTCGTGAAGGCTTACGGATTCGACGAGGGCGAGCATAAGGTCTACATCGATACGATCCTCGACCGCTTCCGCAATCCGTATCTCACCGACGAGGTCGTGCGCGTCGGCCGCTCTCCGATCCGCAAGCTGTCTCCGGACGACCGGCTGATCCGGCCGGCGCTTCGTGCCCTGGAGCAGGGCGGACATGCGGACTCCTTGGCCGAGGTGATGGCGCTGGCCTTGAAGTTCGACTACGCCGAGGATCCCCAAGCAGCCAGGCTGCAGGAAATGATTGCTGCGAACGGGGCTGCCGCAGCCTTCAGCGAAGTGAGCGGAGTGGAGTCCGGCCATCCGCTCGCTGTGAGCGTCATCGAGAAGTTCAACCGGGTATAAAACAGACAGAGACAACGAGTGCGATAGAGAAAGAAGGAGTTCAGAATGAGCCAACTGATTACTGGAGTAGCCGCATCGCCCGGAATCGCGATCGCGAAGGCATACCGCCTTCAGCAGTCGGAGACGGTTCCTTCGCGCAAGCCCGCAGAGGATGCCGGAGCGGAGAAGCAGCGGCTGAAGGAGGCCGTCGAGGCGGCCCGGGTCGATATCGACCGCATTCGGGAGCGGACGCTGGAGAAGCTGGGCGCGCAGAAGGCGGAAATATTCGAAGCGCATCTGTTCCTGCTCGACGATCCCGATCTGATCGACGCCGCGATGGACATGATCGACAGCGATGGAGTGGATGCCGCTTATGCGCTGCATGAAGTGTCCTCGTCCATCATCGACGTGCTCCGATCCATGGACAACGAGCTGCTGAGGGAACGCGCCGCGGACGTGAAGGACGTTGCCGGGCGGGTCATCAGCAAGCTGGAAGGCCGCGAGCACAGCGCGCTGTCGGAGCTGGACGAGGAGACGATCCTCATCGCGAACGATCTTACGCCGTCCGATACCGCTCAGCTCGATCTCGATTACGTGCGCGGCTTCGTGACGGAGATCGGCAGCCGCACTTCCCATTCCGCAATCATGGCCCGTTCCCTGGAGCTTCCCGCCGTCGTAGGCGCGGGAGCCGCCGCGGCGCGTATCGAGTCCGGCAGCATCGTCATTCTGGATGCGGTTGGAGGCGAGGTGATCGTCGATCCTTCCGATTCCCAGCTTCAGGACTATCAAGCCCGCAAGCGGGAATACGAGGACTACAAGCTGCGCATGCAGCAGTTCGTGAACCGTCCTTCCGTCACGTCCGACGGCCATGAGGTGGAGCTGGCCAGCAACATCGGCGGCGTCGAGGATCTGGAGAAGGTGCTGGCGAATGGCTCGGACGGCATCGGATTGTTCCGGACGGAGTTCCTTTATATGGGCCGTTCGACGTTCCCGTCAGAGGAAGAGCAGTTCACCGTCTACAAGCATGTGCTGGAGAAAATGAACGGCAAGCGCGTCGTCATCCGCACGCTCGACATCGGCGGAGACAAGGAGCTTCCTTACTTGACGCTGCCTAAGGAAGCGAATCCGTTCCTCGGCCTCCGCGCCGTCCGGCTCTGCCTGGAGCGGCAGGATCTGTTCCGCGCCCAGCTCCGCGCGTTGCTGCGGGCGAGCGCCCATGGAAAGCTGGCGATCATGTTCCCGATGATCGCTGTCGTCAGCGAGCTTCGCGAAGCGAAGCGCATCCTGGCGGAGGAGCGGGCCTCTCTGGAATCCGAGGGCGTGCCGGTATCCAATTCGCTCGAGGTCGGAATCATGATCGAGATTCCGGCAGCGGCGCTGAATGCCGAAGCGCTTGTGAAAGAAGTGGATTTTTTCAGCATCGGCACGAACGATCTCATCCAGTACACGATGGCGGCAGACCGCATGAACGAATCGGTCGCGTATCTGTACCAGCCGCATCATCCATCCATCCTGAGGCTGGTGAACATGGTCATTCAAGCTGCGAAAAAGCACGGCAAATGGGCCGGCATGTGCGGCGAGATGGCTGGCGATTCGGCGGCGATCCCGCTGCTGCTCGGCATGGGCTTGCATGAATTCAGCATGAGCGCATCCTCGGTGCTGCCGGCGCGCGAGCTGGTGTCGCGCCTGTCGCAGCAGGACTGGGCCGTGCTGGCCGAAGAAGCTCTCGGCATGGACTCGCAGCAGGAAGTACTCGATTTTGTCAATCAACAACTAAGGAGTGAAGCATAATCATGGCAACCGGAACTTTCACCGTCATTCATCCGCAGGGCTTCCATGCCCGTCCGTCCAAGCTGTTCGTGGAAAAGGCAAGCTCTTTTCCTTGCAAGGTGACGCTGCATAAGGGCAGCAAGAAAGCCAACGGCAAAAGCTCTCTCGGTCTTTTGACGCTCGGAATCGCCGCAGGCGACGAGATCACGGTTGAGACCGAAGGTGAGCAGGAAGAGCAGGCGCTGCAGGAGCTTGGCGCGATGCTGACGAAAATTTACGAGGAATAGGGTTTCAAACAGAATGCATACAAGCCGTTTGGCGGCGCCGCTTGAGAGCGGCTGTCGCCAAACGGCTTTTTTAATTCCGTTGCATAGGAAGGATGCTGGATGACATCAGCTTAAAATGGAATCATCAATAAAATAAACGGACTTTTCAAAAAAATGAATTCATGCCGAAAGGGAGGGGATTGAAATAAACGTACAATAAATCCAAATCAAACGGGTCCGTGAGCATACTATTTTCTTTCTTGAGTTATATTTCCGAATGCCAAAGAATAAACTGAATTCAATGCCTTGTCGTTCTCGACGAGCGATGCCGATGCCGGCGAAATTTAATGCTTTCTTAAGAGTCGCTTAAACCGGGCTTAACCTAGGCCCGTTACAATTAAGCATACAAGCGGCTTGTCCGGGCATCCGGACGCCGGCGAAAGGCGGTATGAACGTGGACCAAAAACAAGGACTTGATCTCCCGGCTGTCAACGATGCGGCGAGGACTTCAAGGAGTGACCGCAAATCCAGGCAAGCCCGGCTGATCGCAGCCAGCGCTCTTCTGCTGATGCTGTCGATGAGCAGCGCGATGTCCGTCCCTTCCCGCGCGCATGCATCGGCAGCCGCTCTGGAGAAGACGCAGTCCGACCGGATCGACGCAAGCCGCATAGGGTGGGCGGCTGCGGCCGCGCAAGCGGCGGGACTGCCTGTAGACCAGCTCGTGGAGCGGCTGAGGAACGGAGAGACGCCGGCCGAAGCGGCCAGCTTGTCCAGCAGCGCGGAGGACGCCGTCATCCGCGGCGTCTATCGGCCATGGGAAGCGGAACTGGAGCGCCAGCTCTCCTCCGGGGAACTGACCGAGGCTCAGGCAGAAGCCCAAAAAAGCGCGCTGCTGACTGCGGCGCGCGGGCTCGTAACAGGCGAGTGGAGCTGAAAAAGGGAACAAGCCTAAAAGAAGACACTGACAATGAGCCAGCGTCTGCATAGGCGGTAGGAAGCTGAGCGAATCGACGCAATCAGCGAACAGCTAGCGTGACAGCTCGTCCCACTGCTCCAGCGAGAGCTTATCCGTTATATGCCTCATTGTTTCGGGTACTTCCACGGCGCACATGAACTCCAGGCTGTTGCCGTCCGGATCGTTGAAATAAACCGAGGCATTGCCCTGATGAGGGCGCACGAACGGAGCCGTGGACGACCTCCCGCCGAACGGCACCGGCTGGATGCCCCGTTCACGGAGCCATTTCTCGGCATGCCGAAGATGCTCGTAGCCGACCCGGAACGCGACATGCCGCAGGGAAGGATGGTAGGGGGTGCCGGCTTCCTTGCCTTCCCAAAGTCCTAGCCAGCTGACGCCTTCCTGAAGCCAGAAAAAGGCGGTATCCTCGTCTCGCCAGGCAAGCTTCAGTCCGAGCCGGCTGTAGAATTCCATGGATTTCTCCAGGCTGCTGACCGGCAGATGGGCTTCATAGAGACCTGATATCATAATGACGATCCAACCTCCCTAACAAGAATAAGACAAGGATACCTTCTCTTGCTCCGCTCTGCCAATAGCGCATAAAAAAACCGCCCGAGCCGGGCGGTTTTTTTATGCGCTATATTTCATAGGCGTTGTACGGCTTCCAATTAAGAAGCTCTGCGCATGCTTCCGAGAATAAGGCTGACGATCGCGACCAGCACGATAGCTCCGATCAAAGCCGGAATGAAGTAGAAACCTCCGACGACAGGACCCCACTCGCCGATCAGCATGGAACCGAGCCATGCGCCGACAAACCCCGCAATGATGTTCCCGATGATGCCGCCCGGAACGTCGCGGCCTACGAGCATGCCCGCCAGCCAGCCGATAATGCCTCCTACAATCAATGCCCATAACCATGTCATGATGATTTCCTCCCTTTTCTTCTTTCAGTGTTGTGTTTGCCTCATGCCATTAAGTAACCCCTGCCGCGGATTTAGAATCAGGCTGCAGGCGAGGCTCTTCGGAACATGCCCAGACGGCAGTACCTTGAATCCGGTCTCTATACGACCCATATAGAAGAAGCGGAAAATTTATAATAGGCTTAAAGAACTATTTCTATAGTCATATATAAATTATGAAATGGTTCGATCCGAATAATCTAGTAAACAAATACCCGCTACTTGCGAACTACAGAATGATATATTGATAGTTCGATAGATACATAATGGATGAGACCGCGGGATCAAACGGAGGTTATCGGAATGAAGGTTATTTCCTCAGGATTCGAAGGATGGCTCAGAAGGATCGTCGCCGCAGCCGCGGCAGCCGCTTTGATCGCAGCTCCCCTGCAGGCGTCGGCGGCGGAGCCTCCGGCTGCAGCCGCCGTTTATGTCGCAGGAGGCGCCTACGCGGCCGATTCCTTCGAGGAAGCGGCATCCATCGTCTACGGCGTCATGAAGCAGTCGTACGGGACTTCCGTCACGGTCAACTATGCAGGCGACACATCCGACTTGGCCAAGCAGCTGGACAAGTTGTTCAAGCGGATCGGAAGCAAGGACGACTACATGCGCTTTGTATTGAAGAAAATGAGCTGGAGCTGGACGAGCACCAGAAACCAGGCTGCCATCACGTTCAAGATGGAGTATTGGGAAACAGCCGAGCAGAGCGAATATGTCCGCAAAACGGCGAAGGAAGCCGTCGATTCGCTGCTGAAGCCGGGCATGACGGACAGGCAGCAGGTGAAAGCGATCCACGACTGGGTGATCGGCCGATTCGCCTATGATTATTCGCTATCCAGCCATTCGGCGTACGATGGCCTGGCGAAGGGCGGGAGCACCGTATGCCAGGGCTATGCTCTGATGACTCAGCGGATGCTGGAGGCGGCTGGATTCGAAAGCCGGATCGTATACGGGGACTCCAAGGGATCCAAGCATGTATGGAATCTGGTCAGGCTGGGAGATTCGTGGTTCCACCTGGACACGACCCTTGACGAGGGCGGCGCCGCGAAGCCGGGGACGGCCTACCTGCTGGTGTCGGACGACGGGATCAGCAAGGATCACAGCTGGATCCGTTCCGAGTATCCGGCGGCAAGAGCATGAAAAAAGGAAGTTTATTCCTCTGTTGAAATCGCTTTATGGCTTTCCCTTTCCTATGCGGAATGGTAAGATGGACGCATGATAGGAGGATGCGTGCATGACGACAAACAATGATACCGAAGACAAGCAGGCAACTCCGGGAACCGAAGTTCCTGAAGGACAGCCCGGACTAACCGAAACCGAATTGATGAACATGATATCGGCGCTCTACCAGCATGGAGAGACGGCGCTTAGAACGTTTTACCAGGATGAATACGAAGTGGACGGGCAGGTCATCAGCCACCCCATGTACGGACCTCTCGTCATGTACAGGCTGACGGATCCTAACGGCAACTTGTATACATGCGGATTTTTCATGAACGAGCTCGTCCAGAACTTCCAGAAAAACGAAGACCCGGCCTTATGGTTATCTTCTTTCTTCGTGGATATTCTAAGGGGAGAACGCAGCAGGCTCGTGCCGCCTCCGCCTCAAAACGAAGACGAAGCGAAGTATCTGTTCGACCAGGTCATCGTCCCGCATATCGCCAAGACGGTCCGCGAGGAGTTCGCTCCGGAGTCGGTTCATGTCGATATCGATGTCCATCCCGAGCATGGGCCGGTTGTCGAAGCCGGATTCCCGTCCATCACCGACGGGAACAACGTCGTCGCCCTGCCGTTCCATTATCTGCTCGCGCTCCATCTGCTCAACAGGGATACGGCGGATCCGCTTGTCACCGGCATGTACAAGATCCGCGAGGAACATGGACTGGATGCGTAATTGAACGTCTGCACGCAAGTGCAGCATGCAAGGCGGACAGGCACGGATCAGCGATCCGCGCCTGTCTCTTTTTTAACGACAAAACCATTTATTCCTATCCGTTGACACGGATATCCTAGGATGATACTATACTGTAATCAATAGAGATACAGTTGACGATGAGGAGAGTGCAGAGAATGTCCACCATTTCTGAGCAAAGCAAGGTCCAACAGCCGGTCATCGATTTTCACACGGTCATCAAGGAACGCCGTTCCGTCCGCAAGTATGACGCTTCCCATAAGCTGACGGATGAGGAGATCCGGGAGCTGCTGTCCGCAGCCGTGCTGGCGCCTTCGGGCAGCAACATGCAGCCATGGCGCTTCATCGTCATTACGGATCCGGAATTGAAGCAAAAGCTTCTTCCGGTAGCCTTCAACCAGGAGCAGGTCGTGGCGTCCTCCGCCGTCATCGCCGTGCTTGTCGATCTGGAGTCCTACAAGGAAGCGCCGCGCATCTATGCCAAGGCGGTCGAGGCTGGTTATATGAACCAGGAAACAGCCGACACGCTGATCGGCAACATGAACAAATTCTACGGTGGTCTCAGCCGTGACCGCTTGCTGCATGGAGCCTTGATCGACGGCGGCCTGGTGTCCCAGCAGCTGATGCTGGCCGCACGCGCCAGAGGGCTGGATACAGTACCGATGGCAGGCTACAATACGGAGCAGTTCCGCGAGATGTTCGGCGTATCGGAGCGTTATGCGAACGTCATGCTGATCGCCGTCGGCAAGGCAGCCGAGCCGGGCCATCCGACCGTCCGTCTTTCCGTAGACGATGTGACGAGCTGGAACGGATTCCATCAATAAATAATTTCTCGGAATGGACCTTCGCTGGCATGCGGGAGGTCCATTCCTTCGTTTAAGGCGAATATCCCCGGGGTAATGAAGGCTCAAGCAGGACAAACCCTTTACCCCGAGAGGATGAAATGACTATGGCACAAGAGCAGGATATCAAGAACGGCGCGGAAGCCTACGACAAAGTCAAGGAAACGATCGGCAAGATGGACGAGGGCAAAAAAGAACAGATTCTCGCCAGCTTCGGCGAATTCAAAAGCTATTTGGGCAACCGGATCGATCTAGCGAGGAGAATCGGCCTCGATGAAGAGCAGCTGGCTGTAGCCGCCGAGAAAGTCGCCGATTACCTGGCCAAGCACGAAGAGCCCCGCAACAGCGAGGAGAAGCTGCTGCAGGAGCTGTGGAAGGTCGGCAAGGACGATGAGCGCCACAAGCTCGCTCATATGCTGGTCCGCTTGAGCCAGGAAACGAACGAGCCTGTTATCGAGCGCTCCTAGCAGGATGAGAAGGCATCTGTCCGAGGCTGCATCGCAGCCCGGATTAGATGCCTTTTCGTTTGGGTTTCAAGACAAGCCGAGTATAGGAAGAATTTGATATAGGTTTTATAATATGTTTACATATAATAAGTTTACTCATCAAGATTATGGACGGGCAGCAGGCTGCAGCCTGCTCCGGAAAGAAGGACTTGCGTTGGAATTTTGGGTTGGATTGTTGGAATTGATCCTGATCAATATCGTCCTGAGCGGAGACAACGCGGTCGTCGTAGCGATGGCAAGCCGCAAGCTGCCTCCCGAACAGCAAAAAAAGGCGATCCTGTGGGGCAGCATCGGTGCCATCGGACTGCGGGTCATTCTGACGTTCGTGGCGGTGAAGCTGCTCTCGATTCCTTACCTGCAGCTTGCCGGAGCCATCCTGCTCGTCTATATCGCCGTGCAGCTTCTCCAGACCGGAGACAAGGGAGAGGAAATCGAGGCAGGCGGCTCTCTGGGCGCGGCGATCCGGACGATCATTCTCGCGGATCTGGTCATGAGCCTCGACAATGTGCTGGCCATGGCAGGCGCCGCGCAAGGCAACTACCTGCTCATCTTCATCGGCCTCGCCATGACGGTTCCCCTCATTATATGGGCAAGCAAGCTGCTCGTCATGATTATGGACAAGTATCCGATCATCGTCATACTTGGAGCCGCGCTACTCGGCTACACGGCAGGGGAAATGCTTCTGGACGACAAGGCGGTCGGGGAGAAGCTGTCCGGTTTGTTCGCTTATGCGGACTATGTCATCCCGGTCGTCATCGCAATTGCTGTGCTGGTGGCCGGGCGTCTCCTGAACAGCCGCCATTCGTCGGCGGAACCGAAGCCGGAGGCGGGGGACCGCTGAGCGGTAGATCGCCGCTGCAAGCCGGATACGGCTCGCGCAGCTTATTCCGTCGGGCTCTGCAGCCAGGAGGATATCGCCAGCCGCGCTTCGGATGGAAGCCTGGAGTCGAGCTTGAGTTCAAGCTGATAGGGCGGAATGCCGTTCAGCGGCAGCAGCAGCAGCCGGCTCGGATCCGGCAGGACGCAAGTTGTTGCTTCGGCAAAGCGGGAATTCGAAAATATAGGCACGACAGCCATGCCAAGCCCGGCCGCTGCGAGCGAAGCCGCCATGCCGGAATCCGGCACTGTGTGTCCTTCTTCCAGATTCAATCCTCTTGCGGCCGCCCAGGACAAGATTTGGCTTCGCAGCCGGCTGCCAGCAGGCGGCGCGATCCAGGGCTTGCCCGATTCCATGGCAGCCTGCGCGGCTTGGATGCCTGCTGCCTGGGCCCATTCACGGGAGACGGCCAGTCTAAGGTCGGCATGGGGAAGGGGCAGCCAGTCTGCTTCAGCCGTTTCTTGCCGCTCCCTAATATGGATATCGGCATGCATATCGGGCCCTTCTTCGTTACGGAGCCATTCGATTCCGTACCCGGCCGGATCCAGCGCGAATGCGGTGAATGCCGCCATGATGCTGCTGCAAGAAGCGTCCGTCAGCAAAGACAAGCGCTTGAGGCTGCCTCCCCGGAGCCTCATCTCGCGAGCGGCTTCCTCCTGCAGCGCCAGCATCTTCAGCGCGTATCGATGAAGCCTGCGGCCTGCGTCTGTCAGAAGGATCCGGCCTGTCTTCATCTCGAACAGCGGCATTCCCCATTCTTCCTCCATCGACTTCATATGAAAGGTCACCGTAGGCTGCTTCAGGCCCAGTTCCTGAGCGACCAAGGTGACTTTTTTCAGTTGTTCGATGAGCACGATAATTCTCCATTTGATCAACGTCATGATAAATGACCTCATTCCGGATAGAGTATAGATTCAGTATATCATTTTGATGGATATTCACAGAGTACATCTATTCAATTTTACAATTGCCTTTACAAACCGAAGATATCCCTTTAACAAGGAACTTGTACAATAAGTCTTGTGAGGCAGAACAAACTTGGTTCTCGGAAGGGGATTTAAAACGAAATGAAGAAAACGATGTTGGTCCTGATGACGATGGTGCTTGCGCTGACGCTGGCAGCCTGCGGAAGCAAAGCAAACGACAACGGCACGAACAATGCAGCAGGCGGCTCCGAGCTCAGCGGTTCCATCCTGGCAGCAGGCTCGACGGCTATGCAGCCGCTGGTTGAGCAGGTGTCCAAGAAATTCATGGCCGACTCCCAATATTCCAACATCACCGTTCAAGTCCAAGGCGGCGGCAGCGGCACCGGCCTGACGCAAGTATCCGAAGGCCAAGCCGATATCGGCAACTCCGACATCTTCGCCGGCGAGAAATTCAAAGATGCCGATGCGGCGAAAGCTCAAGAGCTGGTTGACCATCAAGTCGCAGTTGTAGCCATGGCAACGGTCGTGAACAAGGAAGTCGGCATCGACAACCTGACGAAGCAGCAGCTGGTCGATATCTTCACCGGCAAGATCACGAACTGGAAAGACGCTGGCGGCAAAGACGAGAAAATCGTCATCGTCAACCGTCCATCCAGCTCCGGAACTCGCAAGACGTTCGAGAAATACGCACTTGGAACGGCATCCCAAGACCTTCCCGGCAACATTCAAGAAGATTCCTCCGGCACGGTCAAGAAGCTTGTCGGCGAAACTCCTGGAGCGATCGGCTACCTGGCTCTCTCCTACCTGGACGATTCCGTCAAAACGATCAAGCTTGACGGCGTAGACGCTACGGCCGACAACGTGAAATCCGGTTCTTATCCGGTATGGGCTTACGAGCACATGTACACGAAAGGCGAGCCTAACGAAATCGTGAAAGCTTTCATCGACTACATGCTGAGCGACGACGTTCAAAAAACGGACATCACGGATCTGGGCTACATCTCGATCCACGAGATGCAAGTAAAACGTGACGAAGCAGGCAATATTACGAAATAAGATCAGTTGCGCCAATGGCGCGCTGCAGCAGGCCAAGAGCGCGGAAACACTTCCGCGCCTTGGCTTTGCGCCATGATAATGCCAAGGCGTAAGGAGAGATGAGAAATGAACGCCATGAGACAAACTTCCCCGGGCGGCCCCGGAGACGCAAAGCCTGCAGCAGCGCCAGCCGAAGGCAAGCCTGATTCCGCCGGAGCCAAGAAGGGGGGGCCTTCCGCCGGCAATCCAGCTCGGCCGAAGCGTTCCAGACGCAGCCGCGCAGCGAGCGAATGGCAGGGCAAAGCCTATACCCTTATTTGCGTAGCCATACTTATTGTCACGATTTTTTCGATGGTCTTTTTCGTCGCATCCAAAGGGCTTGCCACCTTTTTCAAAAACGGGGTCAGCGTACCGGAGTTCCTGACCGGCATCAAGTGGTCGCCGGACGGCGAGCCGCCTTCTTTTGGCGCGCTTCCGTTCATTACGGGTTCGTTCGCGACTTCCATCCTTGCGGCCTGCATCGCGGCGCCGCTCAGCTTCTGCGCGGCCGTCTTCATGACGGAGCTGATGCCTAAGTTCGGCAAACGCTTCATGCAGCCGGTCATCGAGCTGCTCGCCGGCATTCCGTCGGTCGTGTACGGCTTTGTCGGCCTCAGCGTCGTCGTGCCGTTCCTGCGCTCGATCTTTCCCGGACAGGGACTCGGCATCGCGGCGGGCGCGATCGTCCTGTCGATCATGATCCTTCCGACGATCACCTCGATCGCCACGGATGCCTTGTCCAATCTGCCGCGCGGCCTCAAGGAAGGCAGCTATGCGCTCGGAGCTACCCGCTGGCAGACGATTTCCCGCAGCATATTGCCCGCTGTGCTCCCTTCGATGCTCACCGGCGTCGTGCTCGGCATCGCCCGCGCGTTCGGCGAGGCGCTTGCGGTGCAGATGGTCATCGGCAACTCGCCGCATATTCCCAGATCCCTGTTCGAGTCGGCTTCCACGCTGACGAGCGTCATTACGCTGAGCATGGGCAACACGGTCAAAGACACCGTGCAGAACAACGTTCTTTGGAGCCTGGCGCTCGTCCTGCTCGTCATGACGTTTGTATTTGTCGGCATTGTACGCCTTCTGGAGAGGAGAGCACGCAGATGAGAATGTCCAACAGAACGGCAGACCGCATCGCGACCGCCGTATTCTATTTCTTCGCTTTCCTGATCATCGCCGTCCTGGCTTCGTTGATCGGATTCATCCTGTACCGAGGCCTCGGACAGATCAGCTGGCATTTCCTGACCTCTCCTCCAGAGACGTTCAAGACGGGAGGCGGCATCGGGCCGCAGCTCTTCAACTCCTTGTTCCTGCTTGTCCTGACTATGATCATAACGGTTCCCCTCGGCATCGGGGCCGGCATCTATATGGCGGAATATTCGCGACCGGGACGGTTCACGGACTTCATCCGCCTCGTTGTCGAAGTGCTTTCTTCCTTCCCTTCCATCGTCGTCGGCCTGTTCGGCCTGCTTGTGTTCGTGCAGTATTTCGACCTTAAGTTCTCGCTGCTCGCAGGAGCGCTGGCTCTGACGGTATTCAACCTGCCGCTCATGGTAAGGATCACCGAGCAAGGCATCCGCGGAGTGCCGCGTGAACAGAAGGAAGCCGGGCTTGCGCTCGGCCTGACGCGCTGGCATACGATCACCAAGGTGCTGCTGCCGGTATCGCTGCCGACTATTCTGACCGGCACCATCCTGGCTGCGGGCCGCGTCTTCGGCGAAGCGGCGGCGCTGCTGTTCACGGCGGGCATGAGCTCTCCGCGCCTGGACTTCACGGACTGGAATCCGCTCAGCCCGGTATCGCCTCTCAATCCACTGAGGCCTGCCGAGACGCTGGCGGTCCACATCTGGAAGATCAACAGCGAAGGCGTCGCGCCCGACGCGGCGCAGATCGCCGCCGGCGCATCGGCGGTGCTCATCCTGACCGTGCTGCTGTTCAACCTCGGGTCGCGCTGGCTGGGCCGCTTCCTTTACCGCAAGCTGACCGCATCTCGTTAATCTCATCTGAGGAGGCTATAATTCCATGGCATTGTCTACACAGTCGGCCCCCGGGGCCCGTGCAGAGGAACACGCCGGGACGGATGCGCTGAGCGCGGATAACCTGAGCGTATTTTACGGGGAAAAGGAAGCGGTGAAAAAGGTCAGCCTGCGCTTCGCCAAGGGAAGCGTCAACGCCTTGATCGGTCCTTCCGGCTGCGGCAAGTCGACGTTCCTGCGCAGCCTGAACCGGATGAACGACACCATTCCCGATGCCCGCATGACCGGGAGCATCTGGTTCGACGGAGCGGACATCAATGCTCCGGGCACCGATGTCGTCTCCCTGCGGCAGCGGATCGGAATGGTCTGGCAGAAGCCGAATCCGTTCTACAAGTCGATCTACGAGAACATCGCCTTCGGTCCGCGCTATCATGGCGTGAAGAAGAAGCGGGAGCTGGACGAGATCGTGGAATCCTGCCTGCGCCGCACGGCTCTCTGGGAGGAGACGAAGGATCGTCTCAACCAGTCCGCGCTGTCGCTGTCCGGCGGCCAGCAGCAGCGTCTGTGCATCGCCCGCACGCTGTCGGTCGAGCCGGAAGTGCTGCTTATGGACGAGCCGGCGTCGGCGCTGGATCCCGTCTCCACGTCCAAGATCGAAGAGCTGATTTCGGAGCTGAAGCAGGAATACTGCATTGTCATCGTCACGCATAACATGGCCCAAGCCGCCCGTGTGTCCGACAAGACAGCATTCTTCTATATGGGCAACCTGATCGAGCACAACGATACGAACATCATTTTCACGAATCCGGAAAACAAGCAGACCGACGATTACATCTCGGGCCGCTTCGGCTAAGATTCCAAGACGAATGGGAGCAGGGGACACTATGAACCAGGTAATGGAGATCGACCGTCTTAATTTGCATTATGGAGACTTTCACGCCCTGAAGGAGATCAATCTCGGCATTCCCGAAAAAACCGTGACGGCCTTCATCGGACCGTCCGGCTGCGGCAAGTCCACCTTCCTCCGCACGCTGAACCGGATGAACGATCTCGTGCCGGGCGTTCAGATCGGCGGCAGCGTCAAGCTGGACGGGCAGGATATCTACGGCGCGGACACCGACGTGGAAGTGCTCCGCAAGCGTGTCGGCATGGTGTTCCAGCAGCCCAATCCTTTTCCCAAGTCGATCTTCGACAATGTCGCCTATGGTCCGCGCCTGCACGGCATCCGGGACAAATCCCGCCTGAACGACATCGTCGAGCGCAGCCTGCGAGGCGCCTCGCTGTGGGAGGAAGTGAAGGATCTGCTCGGCAAGTCCGCGCTGAGCCTCTCGGGAGGCCAGCAGCAGCGGCTGTGCATCGCGCGCGCTCTCGCCGTTGAGCCGGAGGTGCTGCTCATGGACGAGGCGACGTCCGCTCTGGACCCGATCTCGACGCTCAAGATCGAGGAGCTCGTCCGCGAGCTCAAGAAAGAGTACACGATCGTCATGGTGACGCACAACATGCATCAGGCGGCCAGGGTTTCCGACCGCACGGTATTTTTCCTCAATGGAGAGCTCGTGGAAGCGGAAGAGACGGAGAAGCTGTTCTCCAATCCTACGGATGCGCGGACGGAAGACTATATTACAGGGCGATTCGGTTAAGGCTGAAGCCGGGAGAGGGAGAGAGAACGTGATCAAACGCAAGGAGCTTGACGAAGGACTGGATCAATTGAAGGCCATGCTGGTCGAAATGGGAGACCATGTCGAATCGGCGCTGACCAAATCCATGCATTCCCTCATCCATATCAATGCCAAGGAAGCGGCTCAGATCATCCAGGAGGATCCGGAGCTGAACCGCCTGGAGGAGAAGATCACCGAGCTCGGCTCCAAGCTGATCGCGACGCAGCAGCCGGTCGCCAAGGACCTGCGCCGCATTCTCGTGGCGTTCCGGATCTCGGGTGACCTGGAGCGGATGGGCGATCTGTCCGTCGACATTGCCAAGGTCGTCATGCGTCTGGACGGCCAAGAGCTGATCAAGCCGCTGATCGACCTGCCGCGCATGGCGGAGACCGTGCAGACGATGATCTTCGAATCGATCCAATCCTACGTGCAGGAGAACGTGGATCTGGCCTACAAGATGGCCAAGGACGACGACATTGTCGATGCCCTCTATTCGCAGATCATCCGTGAGATGTTCACGATCATGGTCGAGAATCCACGTGCGATCAACCAAGCGATGCTGCTCAGCTTTGTCGGCCGCTATATCGAACGCATCGCCGACCATGCGACGAACATCGGCGAGAGCGTCACTTACCTCGTCACAGGCAAGCGCCCGGATTTGAACGTATGATGCCCAAAGCCCCTCGCTCCCATGCGAGGGGCTTTTTCGTCTTTTTTTCAACATGGAGAACAGTATTCAGCGTGGAAATCGAGGCAGATCGTTCATGCCGAACCGATGCCGCTCCGCAGGGCTGAGCTCGATCGTCTTCATATGAAAATAAAGAAAGCCTGCACGAAATGTGCAGGCTGTTTGCGTGACCTCAACGGCGGCTCAGATGCTCCATCAATCGGCCCGGATAGTCGGTGATGATGCCGGTCACACCGATGGCTACAAGACGGTCCCATTCGGCGGGATGATTGGCCGTGTAAGGATAGATGCGGAGCCCTGCGGCGACGGCGTCCTCGGCATCCTTGGCTCCGATGAGGCCGTGATGCGGATGGAGCGACCATACCTCCGTCTCCAACAGCGCCGCATAGGACGCATGATGGATGAGATCGGCGGCGTACAGCAGTCCGATGCGGAGCTCCGGCTCGGCTTGCTTCAGCCTGAGGAGCAGCTTGTGGTCGAAGGAGGACACGACGGTGCGCTCCAGGCGGCTTTCCCTGCGGAGGCAATCAAGCAGCGCCTCGTCCAGCCGGGCTCCTCCGGAATCCTTTACTTCGACGTTGATCTCGATAGGGGCCGGGAGGAGATCGTAGACTTCCTCCAGAAACGGCACTCGTTCCCCGGCAAACGAAGGCGAGAACCAGCTCCCGGCGTCCGCCTCGCGGATGGCGTCCGAATGCAGGGAGCGGATCGCTCCCGTGCGGTCCGTCGTCCGGTCGAGCGTATCGTCATGGCAGACGATGAGCTTGCCGTCCTCCGACAAGTGAATGTCCAGCTCCACCATATGGCTTCCTTGCTCGGCCGCAAGCCTGAAGCTCGCGAGCGTGTTCTCGGGCGCCTCCCCGGCTGCGCCTCTATGCCCGATCACGATCGGGCCGCCTGCATTTCCGTCCTGCTCGATTTCCCCTGTCATCCTCTTGTTCCCTCCCAGTCGGGCTCCGTTCCGGCAGAAGCCGCTTTCGGCGATCCCGTTCGCCATCATTATATGCCGTCTCTGAAAGCCTGTCTCCCATGGATTTGCAATCTAAAGAAATCTTTAGAAAGAGATCCCTGCTATCCGGCAAGCGTTATTACATTTCCTAATCTTAATAAATTGCTGACATAGGGGTTACAAAAGGACGTTATCGTTGGAGTTGCCAAGCCGATTCCGGCCTTGCAATCTATTGAAAAAAGGGCGGTGGCAATCACCCATGAGTTCATCCTTATATTCGGACAAGCCTGAACCGGTCTTGTCTCCGGCCTCCGCAGCCTCGGCCGGTACCCCGATCGCAGCAGGCAAGCTGAGGCGGATCCGGGAGCAGCTGCTTGGTTATTTGTTTCTGGCGCCGAGCCTGGCTGTATTTACCTTGTTTCTCTTTTATCCGATGGCACGCTCGGTCTATCTGAGCTTTCAGCTTACCGATCCCCGCGGCAGGGTAGCCGCCTATGCGGGCTGGGACAATTATTCTCGGATGATGGAATCGTCCGCATTCTGGAACAGCCTCTGGATCACCGTCCAGTTCACGCTGCTGACCGTACCGGCCGGACTTGCTCTCGGCTTGCTGTGCGCAAGCCTCGTCCATGCCGCTGGCAGAGGCAGCAAGATTTTCCGCTTCGTCTTTTCAGTTCCGCTCGCCCTCTCCGTCGGAACGGCATCCATCCTGTGGATGATCCTGTATCATCCGACGCTCGGCATGCTCAACTACTTGCTGGGCCAGGTCGGCATCGCGCCGATCCAATGGCTGACCGACCCCTCCGTGGCGCTCGGTTCCGTCTCGCTCATGACGATATGGATGAACTCCGGGTTTCCTTTCGTCCTGCTCCTGGCCGCCATTCAAGGGCTGGACAACGATGTCATGGACAGCTCGCGGATCGACGGCGCTTCGATGTGGAGAACGTTTTTCTCGATCAAGCTGCCGCTGCTGTCGCCGACGCTGTTCTTCCTTGCGGTCGTGTCGATCATGAGCGCCTTCCAATCGTTCGGGCAGGTCAACATCCTGACTCGGGGCGGCCCTGCCGGCTCCACGGATGTGCTGGTGTACTCCATCTACCGCGAAGCATTCGTCAACTACCAGTTCGGCACCGGCAGCGCGCTGGCGATCGTGCTGTTCGCCCTTATGCTCCTGCTGACGGCGGTTCAATTCCTCGTACTTGGAAAGAAGGTGCATTACCAGTGAGGGGATACGGCCATCCGCGCCATCCGGTCCGGTTATTCAGCCTTTACGGCTCGCTCATCCTGCTGGCGCTGTTCGTGCTCGGACCGCTGCTGTACCTGCTCGCCCAGAGCTTCATGACCCCTGCCGAAGCCAGCGAGTATCCGCCCAAGCTGCTTCCATCCGGCTTGTACACCGGAGGGCTCAAGAACGCGATTGAAACGGTGCCGATCTTCGGCTTCATCGTCAACAGCTTTGTTCTGGCGATCGCGATCATGGTGCTCCAGGTGCTGACAGCGGCGCTGGCGGCCTACGCATTCGTCTACATCCGGTTCTCGGGAAGCAGGTTCTGGTTCGCGCTGTTCATCAGCACGATGATGATTCCATGGGAAGTGACGATCATCCCGAATTATTTGACGGTCAAAAGCTGGGGATGGCTTGATTCGTTCCAAGGGCTCATCGTGCCCTTTGCGGCTTCGGCATTCGGCGTGTTCCTGCTCCGCCAGTTTTTCCTGCAGCTGCCGCGCGAGCTGTTCGAGGCGGCGCGCATCGACGGCTGCGGGCATTTCCGCCACTTCGTCTCCGTCGTGCTGCCGTTGTCCGGGCCTGCTGCCGCATCGCTGGCTGTATATGTATTCCTGAACGGCTGGAACCAGTACCTGTGGCCGCTGCTCATCACGAGCAGCGATGCCATGCGGACGGTCCAGATCGGGATCGCGATGCTTCAGTTCGAGGAGCTGACGAGCTGGAATCTGGTGCTCTGCGGAGTGGCGCTCGTCCTTGTGCCATCCCTCGTGCTGCTGGCGCTGGGCCTCAAGCCGCTCGTGCGGGGGATTACAGCCGGTGCGGTCAAAGGCTGAGCTAAGGCTGCGATGAACTGAGCAAGACGCCAGGCCGCGTATGGAACTAATGCAGCCGGCATGATTCCAGTCCTCATTCGGGTATTCGTCCTTCGGGACTTGCCATATATACAAATATCGATTCAAAGGGAGAGAAATCCAACCATGGTCAAACGCAATTGGAAAATGGCGCTGCCTGTGGCGGCTATGCTCGTGCTGCCTCTGTCTGCCTGCGCATCGAATCCGAGCAACGGCGGGCAAAGCGCCGATCCGGCACCAACCTCCGCGGCTTCCAATACGGACGCCTCCGCGAATGCGGGCGGAGCTTCCACGGAGCCTGCCAAGGAGCCGGTCAAGGTCGTCTGGTGGCATTCCATGAGCGGCGAGCTCGGCAAAGCCGCGGACAAGCTGGTCAGCGATTTCAACGCCTCGCATCCCGATGTGAAAGTGGAAGGCGTCTTCCAGGGCACCTATGACGAGAGCCTGAACAAGCTGAAGGCTTCAATGGATTCGAAGTCAGGCCCGTCCTTGATCCAGGTGTATGAAATCGGGTCGAGATTCATGATCGATTCCGGCGCCGTGACGCCGGTGCAGCAGTTCATCGACGAGGAAAACTACGACGTGTCCTCGCTGGAGCCGAATATCCGGAGCTATTACACGTTCGACGGCAAGCAGTACTCGATGCCATTCAATACGTCCAACCCGATTCTTTATTATAACAAGGATCTGTTCACAAAAGCCGGACTTGATCCGAACAAGCCGCCTGCGACTTACCAGGAGGTAGCCGAAGCGGCCAAGAAGCTGACCGGCGGCGGCGTGACGGGAGCTTCCTTCGCCATCTACGGCTGGTTCGTGGAGCAGCTGCTGGCGAATCAGGGCAAGGATCTCGTCAACAACGGCAACGGCCGCGACAGCGCCGCCTCCGAATCGCTCGTGAACCAGGAAGCGGCCGTCAACACGTTGACCTGGTGGAAGGGCATGGTCGACGACAAGTCCGCGCTGAATCTCGGACGCAAGACGGACGACACGAAAAAAGCGTTCCTGGCCGGCCAGATCGGCATGACGCTGGATTCGACGGCCTCGCTGCGCGGCATCGTCGACGGCGTCGCAGGCAAATTCGAAGTCGGCACGGCTTTCCTGCCTAAGCCGGACGCATCCTCCGAAGGCGGCGTCGTCGTCGGCGGCGCGAGCTTGTGGGTTCTGAACAACAAGCCGGCCGAAGAGCAGAAGGCTGCCTGGGAGTTCATCAAGTATTTGGCTGAGCCGGCAGTACAAGCAGAGTGGCACATCAACACCGGCTACTTCCCGATCACGACGAAAGCTTACGACGAGCAGATCGTCAAGGACAATCTGACGAAGTACCCGCAGTTCCAGACGGCAGTAGACCAGCTGCATGCCTCCAAGGCGGGCACGGCCAGCCAAGGCGCCGTCATGGGCGTCTTCCCGGAAGCGCGCCAGACGGTTGAAGGCGCGATCGAGGAAGCGTTCACGGGCAAGAAGGACGTCAAGGCCGCGCTTGACGATGCCGCCAAGCAGATCACCGAGAAGATCGGCATCTACAACAAGACGGTAGCGAAATAAGGGGCGAAAGCTTCCGAACAATCAAACAGCCCTGGGATCGATGATCCCGGGGCTGTTTTTTTATCAGTACCGCCGGTCTCCGTAGGAGCCGTCGCCGCGAATCAGCAGATAGACGATGAGTCCGAGCATCGGCGCTACGAGCAGGGCGAGCAGGACGATCAGCGCGTATTCGCTGCTGTGCCCGCACCTTCTCGCATCGCGGTAAGCCCATGCGCAGAGGGCGACGTGGAGGGCGAAAAACAGGAATCCGATGAATAGAAATCCGATTCCGAAAAGTCCGACTCCCGAATACATTCAATCACTCCTTAATATTCCAATGATAAGATAAATTTACATACGCTGAATCCATCCAGAGGTTTCGAACCGATCGAATCGGGAGCGTCCCGTCCGGGAATCGGAGGGCCGTTTATGGTATGATGGAAGCAACCATGAACAGGACGAGGTGCCCAATGGACAAGTGGATATTGATCGACGGCAACAGTATTGCCAACCGGGCTTTCTACGCCATGCCGCCGCTGACGAACGCAGCGGGATTACATACGAACGCCGTATACGGCTTCACGACGATGCTGCTCAAGGTTCTTGAAGAAGAGAAGCCGACGCATGTGCTCGTCGCCTTCGACGCCGGCAAGGTGACGTTCCGCACCGAGAGCTTCGCGGAGTACAAGGGAACGCGCCAGAAGACGCCTTCCGAGCTGTCGGAGCAGTTCCCGCTGATCAAGGAGGTCGTGGCTGCGTTCGGCATCAAGCAGTTCGAGCTGAGCGGCTACGAAGCGGATGACATTATCGGGACGATGACCCGGCTGGCGGACGAGAAGGGGGTCAAGACGATTGTCGTGTCCGGAGACAAGGACATGCTGCAGCTGGCCTCGGAGCAGGTGACGATCGCCGTGACGCGCAAGGGCGTAAGCGAGACGGAGCTTTACGATCCCGCTGCCGTCAAGGAACGCTACGGCCTCGTGCCCAGCCAGATCATCGACCTCAAGGGCTTGATGGGCGATACGTCCGACAACATACCGGGCATTCCCGGTGTCGGGGAGAAGACCGCGCTCAAGCTTCTGCATGAATACGGCACGGTCGAAGGCGTGCTGGAGCATTCCGGCGAGCTGAAAGGCAAGCTGAAAGAGCGCGTGGAAGAGAACCGTGAAGCCGCGCTCATGAGCAAGCAGCTGGCGACGATCTTCCGCGAGGTTCCTCTCGAGGAAGGAACGGCAGACTTTCCTTATAGCGGCTTCGAGCCTTCCGTGCTGGCGGATGTGTTCGGCCGGCTTGAATTCCGCTCCTTGATGGAGAGGCTGGACCTGTCGGCTGGCGCAGGTGGAGAAGCGGCGGATACGGCTCCGAGCCGTGAGCTGACCATCGTACCGGTCGAGATCGGGGATTCGGAGGCCAAGTCGGCGCTGGAAGCCGCGCTGGATGAATCCGGAGGCTTTTTCCTGGAATCGCATGGGGACAACCCCCATCATGCCGATATTCTCGGAGCGGCTTATGCGGTGGAGGACCAGGTGTTCGTCATGGATGCGGATTGGCTCGCGAGCGCGGACGCGGACGGCTTCAAAAGCTGGCTTGCCGACCCGTCCCGGCCGAAGACCGGCTGCGATCTGCACCGTGCGGAGCTCGTCCTGAACCGGATCGGCGTCCATCTGCAGGGAGCCGGCTTCGACATCGTCCTGGCCGCCTACCTGCTCGACCCGACGGATACCGACCAGAGCGTCACCGGCATCGCCGCCCGCAGCGGCCTTCCATCCGTGCCGTCGGACGAGTCGGTCTACGGCAAAGGGGCCAAGTTCAAGGTGCCGGACAAGGAGACGCTGTACGCCCACCTGGCAGCCAAGGCCGAAGCCGTGCGCGGGCTTGCGCCGCTGCAGCGCGAGAAGCTGGAGCAGAGCGGCATGAACCGTCTCTACTTCGAGCTGGAGCAGCCGCTGTCCGGCGTGCTGGCGGACATGGAGAAGCTCGGCATCTGCGCGGATGCCGGCGCGATCCGCGAGCTGGGCCAGGAGCTCGAGAAGGGCATCAGCGCCGACGTGGCCGAGATTTACCGCCTTGCGGGGACGGAATTCAACATCAACTCTCCGAAGCAGCTTGGCGAGATTCTGTTCGACCGTCTAGGACTGCCCGTCATGAAGAAGACCAAGACCGGCTATTCCACGGACGCCGATGTGCTTGAGAAGCTGGAGCCCTACCATGAAATCATTCCGCTCATCCTGCATTTCCGCCAGCTGCATAAGCTGCAGTCCACCTACGTGGAGGGCTTGCTCAAGGAGATCCGCGAGGACAGCGGCAAGATCCATACGTACTACCGGCAGACGATCGCGGCTACAGGCCGGCTGAGCAGCCAATTCCCGAACCTGCAGAATATCCCGATCCGCCTGGAGGAAGGACGCAAGATCCGCAAGGCGTTCGTGCCTTCCGAGCCGGGCTGGAGCATCCTGGCGGCCGACTACTCGCAGATCGAGCTTCGCGTGCTGGCCCATATATCGGGCGACGAGGGACTGACCGAAGCTTTCACGCATGACATGGACATCCATACGAAGACGGCCATGGACGTGTTCGGCGTGCAGGAGTCGGAGGTGGATTCCAACATGCGGCGCTCGGCGAAGGCGGTCAACTTCGGCATCGTGTACGGCATCAGCGACTTCGGCTTGTCCCAGAACCTGAACATCACCCGGAAGGAAGCGTCGCGTTTCATCGAGCAGTACTTCGAGGCGTTCAGAGGCGTGCGCAAATACATGGACGATATCGTCCTGGAAGCGCGCAAGGACGGTTATGTGAAGACGCTGCTGGAGCGCCGCCGCTATTTGCCGGAGATCAAGGCGTCGAACTTCAACCTTCGCTCGTTCGCCGAGCGGACCGCGATGAACACGCCGATCCAGGGAACGGCGGCCGATATCATCAAGCTGGCGATGGTGAAGATGCAGGAGCGGCTGCGGACCGACGGCATGAAGAGCCGCATGCTTTTGCAGGTACATGATGAATTGGTGTTCGAGGTGCCGCCGGAGGAGCTGGAAGTCATGAAGAAGCTCGTGCCGGAAGTGATGGAGAGCGCCTTGGAGCTGAATGTGCCGCTGAAGGCCGAAGTCAGCTTCGGAGCCAACTGGTACGAGGCGAAGTAGCCCCCTTGCAGTCAGAATCTGAGCAATGCGCCGCCAGGATGGTTCCGGTATAATAGAAGCCGAAGAGGTGATGACATCATGCCGGAATTGCCGGAGGTAGAGACGGTAACCCGAACACTCAATATTCTCGCAGGGGGCAAGACGATCGAGAAGGTCGTCGTCAGCCTGCCGCGCATCATACAGCGCCCCAAGGAGCCCGAAGCGTTCGAGGCTGCCCTTGAGGGCCATACGATCCTGAACGTGGAGCGCCGGGGCAAGTTCATCCGTTTCGTTCTGGACGGGCTCGTGCTCGTCTCCCATCTGCGCATGGAGGGCAAATACGGACTGCATGCTGCTGAGGACGAAGTGGCGAAGCATACGCATGTGCGCTTCCGCTTCACGGACGGAACCGAGCTGCGGTACAAGGATGTCCGCCAGTTCGGAACGATGCATCTGTTCAAGCCGGGCGAGGAATTCACGATGCCTCCGCTGCTGAAGCTCGGGCTGGAGCCGCTGAGCGAGGAGTTTACGTACGAGTCGCTGGTGGCAAGGCTCGCCAAGCGGACGACGCGCATCAAGCCGCTGCTGCTGAATCAAGAATATATTGTGGGGCTTGGCAATATTTATGTGGATGAGGCGCTGTTCCAGGCCGGCATCCATCCCGAGCTGACGGCGGACCGGCTGAAGCCGGCCCAGTGGAAGCTGCTTCACGCGGCGATCCGCGAAACGCTGCAGAGGGCCGTCGATGCGGGAGGCTCCTCCATCAAGTCCTATGTCAACGGACAGGGAGATCCCGGCAAGTTCCAGCATGAGCTGCTTGTGTACGGCCGCAAGAACGAGCCTTGCCGGAACTGCGGCAGGCCGATCGAGAAGAGCGTCGTCGGCGGGCGCGGCACGCATACTTGCGCGGTTTGCCAGCCGCTGCCGAAGGCACGCGTCCGCAAGAGCGGCTGACGCGCCGCCAAGCAGCGCCGAAGCCGGTGTCGCCCGGCGCACGATGAAGCGACAGGAACAGACGCCCATTCCTTGCATATGATGATCCTAAGTCAAATGCAGGGAGGTAGGGCTGGAACGTGTTCGCCCACATACTGCCGATGTTGCTCTTGTCATTTGCCGTCAGCGTGGATGGATTCGGCGTAGGAGTCACATACGGGCTGAGGCGTATCCGCATCCCGATGCTGTCCGTGCTGATTATTACGGGCTGTTCGGGCATCGTCATTCTGATCGCCATGAAGGTCGGGGCTTGGCTCTCCGGATTCGTATCCCCCGAAGGGGCGAAGCTGATCGGGGCCGCCATCCTGGTGCTGATCGGATCTTATACCCTTGTGCAGCAGTTTCGGCGCGGCAAGGAGGACAAAGCCAAGCCGGATGCGAGCTCAGCCCGCGACAATTCGGATCCGGCAGCGATGCCGGGGGTCGGCTCGAACGAGGCTCCCTTGCCGCCGGCCGCGGTGCTTACGTTCGAAATCAAAAAGCTTGGCCTCGTCATTCAGATTCTGAAGACGCCGCAAGCCGCCGATATGGACAGCTCGGGAAGCATAAGCGCGGGCGAAGCTCTTCTGCTCGGCTCTGCATTGTCGCTGGATGCATTCGGCGCAGGTCTCGGAGCCGCTATGGTCGGTCTCGTACCTTGGGTCACGGCATGCTGCATCATGCTGGCGAGCGGACTTTTCCTGGTGGGGGGACTGCGCTTCGGCTTCCGGTTCTCCGGAGTCAACCGGATGAAGGCGCTGAGCTTCCTGCCCGGCGTCCTGCTGCTTCTGATCGGATTCGGCAAACTATGGTAACATCTCCCTATCCCTCCCGCGGCGGAGGGATATTGGGCTTTACAAGAGGAATTATGGCTGCAAAAAGGAGGTTCGCATCTCTTGAGAATAGGACTTACAGGCGGAATCGCCAGCGGCAAGAGCACCGTAGCCCGCTTTTTGCGCGAAAGGGGAGCCTTCGTATCGGATGCCGACGAGGCGGCCCGGAAGGTTGTTCTGCCCGGAACGCCGGCATTGGACGACATCGTTGCGGCTTTCGGCCGCAGCCTGCTGCTCCCGGACGGCATGCTCGATCGGGCCGCCTTGGGGCGGGTCGTATTCGGGGATCCGGACAAGCTGAGGCAGCTCGAGTCGATCCTGCACCCGGCGATACGCGCGCATATGAAGGATGAAATGGACCGCGCCGAGGCTGAATCTCCCGGAAGGCTCATTGTGGCGGATATCCCGCTCTTGTACGAAACGGGACAGGACAAGGCATACGACGGCGTCCTGGTCGTTCATGTGCCGCATGAGCTTCAGGTCAAGCGTCTCATGGAGAGAAACGGCATGGACCAGGCGGAAGCGGAGCGGCGAATCGGCCTGCAAATGAGTCTGGACGAGAAAAAGCGGCGAGGGGACTGGGTCATCGACAACAGCGGCAGCCTGGAGGATACCCGCGCTCAGATCGGGCGATGGATGACGGAGCTTGTGCCGGCATGAGATGGCTGGCCAAGAAAAGGGTGCTGCTGATCGTGCTGACGGGATTCGTCCTCCTGCTTTTCCTCAAGTCCGACTGGATGGGCCGGATGATGTATCCGATCTCTTTCGTCGAAGAGATCCAGGCCGGCGCTTCCGATTATGAAGTCGATCCGTATCTCATCGCGGCCATCATCCGCGTGGAATCGAATTTCCATACCGGCAAGGTCTCGAAGAAAGGAGCTGCGGGGGTGATGCAGCTGATGCCCGATACGGCCCAGTGGATCATCGAGACGGCCAAGCTCGAGGCTTTGACCGCAGAGGGAGTGACCTCCGATACGAAGCTCAGCATCCGGGCCGGCTCCTGGTACATACACTCCCTTCATCAGCAGTTCAAGGGCAATTCGGTCGCGGCGGTCGCAGCCTACAATGCCGGCCCCGGCAAAGTGTCCAAGTGGCTGCAGAACGGGACTTGGGACGGCACGCTCAAAAACCTGAGCAGCATTCCATATGGAGAGACGCGCCACTATGTACAACGTGTCGATTATTATTATAATAAGTATAGGGATTTGTATCCCGACATGGCCAGCGAGTCAAGCGCTTCAGGCCGGCTCAGCTGAATGCAAAAAAAACCCGGAACGCCTCCCGTTTCGAGGAGACGTTGCCGGGCTTTCCGATATCAGGCCATAGTATTTGTTTGACCTGCCAGGGATTGCTCGCCGATCGTTACCAGGCGTTTAGTGATGTAACCGCCAAGGGAACCTGCGTCATGCGTCGTGAAGCTGCCGTAGTAGCCGTCCTGCGGGATGGCGATACCCAGTTCTTGAGCAACTTCGAATTTCATCTGATCCAGTGCCGCGTTTGCGTTTGGCACGAGCAGTTGGTTGCGGCTGCCGCTGTTGTTGTTGTTAGACATTGTTGTTCACCTCCTCGCTGTTAGTAAAAGTATTATGTGCGGAATTTGCCGGATCATACGGCGAGCTCGGCAATAATTTATCCGACAGTCCACCAATTCCGCAACCGAGCGGATTTCAGATGAAAAAAGGCCATCACACCGAATCAAGGGAGGGAATCCCCATGAAATGCCCATATTGCGAGCATTCCGGAACGAAGGTGCTGGATTCCCGTCCCGCCAACGGGGACAAGTCCATCCGCAGAAGGCGCGAATGCGAGCGCTGCAGCCGCAGGTTCACGACCTTCGAGATGATCGAGGAGACCCCTCTGATCGTCATCAAGAAGGATGGAAGCCGGGAGGAGTTCAGCCGGGACAAGATCCTGCGCGGGCTTATCCGTGCCTGCGAGAAGCGTCCCGTCCCTGCCGAGAGGCTGGAGGAGATCGTCTCCGAGGTCGAGAAGGAAATCCGCACGACCGCCCAGGCGGAAGTCGAGAGCCGCGATATCGGCGAGATCCTCATGCAGCAGCTGTATCCGGTCGACGAAGTCGCCTATGTGCGCTTCGCATCGGTGTACCGGCAGTTCAAGGACATCGACATGTTCATGAAGGAGCTGTCCAGCCTGCTGTCCAAAAATCCGGCGGATGCTTGATTTTCCGGCAGATGAAAAGACCTTCGCTGCAAGCAGCGAAGGTCTTTTGCATGGGTCAAAGGAAGGCACGCTGCACCTAGCGCATGTTCGTTCAAGCGTCGCGTAGTAGCCGCCGTCGATCGGCAGCTCGACGCCAGTGATGTACGAGGACTCGTCGGAAGCAAGGAACAGAACGCCTTGCGCGATGTCTTCCGACCTTCATCGTGCGCTCCCAGCGCTCAACGCTCTGATCCCTGAATGGAACGGCGTCGGAGATGCCGGTATTGTTGACGAGGACATTGATCTGGCCGAACTTGGCGATCGCAGCGTTGACGATGGATACCAGTCCTCTTCGGAGGCAACATTATGCTTTAGGCCCAGCGCGTCTCCGCCGAGGGCTTCGATTTCCTTTACACTTCCTGGATTTTTTCTTCCTGGAGGTCGGTGATGACGACCGTCCTGCCTTCCTTGGCGAACAGGAGAGCGTCCGCTTTGCCCATGCCGCCTGCCGCGCCTGTAATGATCGCTACTTTGCCTTAAAGTCTGTCCATTTCGTTGCCTCCTGTGGACTCGGTTTAGATTTCTTGGATTCGCTTATGGAGGTGGGCGATCATTTTTTCATACGATTGGATCAGGAGATCCATTTCCTCGGATGAAAATTCGGTCCACAACCCCTCGGTCAACTGCATGAATCTGGCTGCAAGTCCTTGCTCGGCCCATGACCGACTGCGTAAATGCGAAGATTCACTTGCCGCCGGTCTTCTGTGCTGACGACGCGCTCGATGTAGCCTTTGTCGACGAGCTTGCCGCTCAGGTTCGTCACGGCCGACGGGGTCACGTCAAGCTTGGCTGCCAGCTCGGAAGAGGTTTTGCTGCCTCATGGGCGAGCGTCTGCAGGATGGAGTACTGAGGAGCCGTCATGTTGGCATCCTGCAGCTTGGCGTAGCTGTCGACAATCGTCTGCATATGCAGACTCATCAGTTGGGATAGTCGATCCTGCTGTTCCAGTTAAACCTGACTGAAAGCATGGTCAATTTTTTTTAATTAACAGTTGACACTAAATATATGCCCATGGTATGATCTTTCTTGTCGCGGTGCTGGTTTGTTTGAGAGAATCAAGGACAAATACATAGTCGAGACCGATCATAAGGGGCCTTAGCTCAGCTGGGAGAGCGCATCGCTGGCAGCGATGAGGTCAGGGGTTCGATCCCCCTAGGCTCCATAATAAGAAAGACCTCGAAAACCCTTGTATATCAAGGGTTTTCTGCTTTTTAGGGCCTTGGCAGAGGCCCTATTCTTTTTGCTCAGAAACCAACTTGGTGCCATTTTGGTGCCATTAGTTTTTTGGTGCCGTATTGGACACCAACTTACCCTATCTGCAGGATTGATGGTGGTTTTCACACCGGTTTTTTGGCACCTGCCTGCCGCGCCTGCGGCTACTACGACTTTTTTTCTCCTTATTTTCCACGCGCTTGCGTATATTCCTGATCTGGCTGCGCGTCCGTCTCTCGCGCCAGCTGTAGCCGAAGCTGTAGTCGAAGGTCTAATGCGACCGGAGGGATTGCGTTTTTTTTATGCGGGTATGGAAAGTCTGGATAATGTTAGTACTTCTTTATGAACCGTAATGGAGCGTAGAGGAATGAAAGTATTATCCATGATTCAACCGTGGGCGACTCTGCTTGTCCTAGACGAGACTCTCTATGAAACAAGATCCTGGAGGACCCGGTATCGCGGACCGTTGACCATTCATGCAAGCCGGAAAGTCGATAATCAGGCCTGCAAATATGAACCCATCCGTTCTTTACTCGCCAAGAATGGCTAAACGGAACAAAACCTCCCTACGGGGGTTATCCTTGCAACCTGCGAGCTTACGAATTGTTATCAAGTCATCGACGCTAAGGATACGTCAGCCATTCTGGATTGCGGGAAGGTCATGACGGGGGATGACTTCCTGTTAGGCGATTACAGTCCAGGTTAATTTGCGTGGGAAATAGCGGGTTTCCGTCTGCTGAAGCCCTATATTCCAGTGAAGGGAAAACTGAGACTATGGGAATATCCGATAGGCGAAGAGTTGTTGATATGACCTACGTAAATAATCAATTGATGGAGGTTCTGACTTGACCAATCACTTATTTTCTCCTTATGAAATTGGCTTTGTTAAACTTAACTGTTGATTTTCAAACAAAAAGAAAACGGCTCACTGACAAAGCCGTAAAATCATCCAATTAATGGTAATTAATTCACCCGTATAGTGATTTCTTTACCTGTTGGTTTATTCTTGAATGGTCTACTAAACTCACTGAAAATGAATTCAATCCCTTTTATATCATTAGGTAATGGTGGAGATACGATGTAGTTAAATGATGAATGTCCAGTGGTACTTCCTTCAGTATCCATGCGGCAATCGTAATTGTCTCCCAAATACAACTCGAAATGATTCATCTTATTTTGCGATTCGCTTTTTACATCCCAATCTATATTGAAGGTTATTACGCTTGCATTGTTATGTTGTCGTATAAAGGTCACTGTATAAAAGAATCCCCCCCGTTCCAAGGATTTTAGAACTGGAATGTGAAGCAGATATTGCGAGTTTTTGGAAGATGTTGCATACTTCCATTAGAGGAGGGGGTTCTATTTACTTGGAAAATTTTTTTCGTAATCTTCACATTTACGTAAGACCATTTTATCTACAAAGGAGCTGCGTATATGGGGATGTTAATTGGAGCGATTTTGTGCGGAATCATTGCGCTCATCGCTTTTGGATACGCTGCAATTAAAAAGGAGAGCCGGGTGGCTGGAATTAGCATCGGCTGTATTTTTGTCATTTTTACGGCTTTGCTCCTCTATTGGAGCTTCGGAACGGAGTCCGGTCAACGATCTTGGAAAACGTTCCGTTCTGAAAACGGCGGCGGTCTACAACGAACTGTGGATGTCTACGATCAGTACGGTAAATTGCTGAAGCATTATGAGGGAAAGCTGGATGTCGAGACGAACGATGCAGGCACGAAGGTTCTCTTTGATCTGAACGGCAAGAGAACTGTAATATATGGGGCTATCGTTATTGTGCAGGAAAAGTAGCTTAGGTCCCTGATCTGCAGCTGAAATAAATCATGCAGATAAATATGCTTCTCATGAATTCAAGCGTTGTTCCTACTGCCAATAAAATATTTCTTAAAAGGGTCACTCAATCGAGTGGCTTTTTTTCATACCGACAAACTGAAGGAGGTTACCATGAAATCATTTTTGAACTGGCTCTTGCGTCATGCAGGCCATTCTGATGATTCGTAGCCAAGAAACCGCAAGGAGCGCCAACAAGGGAGGAAAGAAATATGAAAGATCATTGTGACGGGTGCGGGGGAACGATCGAGATTGTATTGCAGCAGCGCTGGCTGCCGGACGGTGGAGGTGGTGACCTCCATTACTTCACCTGCACACATTGCTCCCGAGAGTATCCCACGCATTACACGGATCATGAAGCTTCGTGATAATGCGATTTATAAGCTGACAGGCAGCTGGTGGAGAGATCCTAAGGTTGAAGCCCAGTGACAAAGTAACTCCGAGAGGAGTGCGAGCAAAACAATAGGCCGTAACATCAAGTGAATCCTGCCGCGCCGTCAAAAAGAACCTGAAAAGGACAAGAGAGAGTCGAGCCCCGAGAAAATGGGTGAAGACCATGGAATGCGTGATGCCCTTGGAAGTGCAGCGCAGAAGAACTCTCCGACGTATAGGGAGTGGCATGTTCTGAAAGTTGTGTTTGGAACTAGGGAGACCCTCCCCCGCACGAGTTTTTTATTTCGTAAAGAGCGAACCTATAAACCCGAAAGGTGAAGTCGCGAGCTGCGGAAAGGAGTCGGAGGGGGTTGTATTACCGATGAAGTGAGGACAACAAAACCTCATGGAGGGAAGAACCCCTGCTTTGTTCAAGCAAGTGGAGGAGGTAAGAGGGAGTGAATTCAGTTAACCCTGCTAACTACGCCAAAGTAATAGCTCAAGAACTTCAAAACAAGCTATATCTTGCCGCCAAGGAAAATTTAAAGCGAAGGTTTCATGCTCTCTGCGACAAGCCGCACACGAGTTGAGAGAACATGCAGGCACTCAGTTTGACCCCCAACTTGTACAGTTCTTTATCTTGTGGATCGAGAAAGCTTCCGCAAGGGACTCTCAATAAACCTAAAAAAACCCTAAAAAACCCTAAAAACCCGAAATAGACTTATCGGCATACGTGTTTTTACCGATATATAAAATAATATGATCAGAAGAGGGGAATTGCTAGTTTATGAGAAACATGAGTATCGGAACCAAAATAAGTCTAATCGTAATCGGTATTTTGTTGGCATTTTCGGCAGTCATAGCTTATGACGTGATTGGTGAGATGCAGAAAGGGATTGAAACTTTCGCAATGGAGAAAGCCAAAAGTGATCTGGAATTGGCGCATGGCTTCATTGAGCATAAATATCCCGGTGACTGGCAAGTGAAAGACGGTCAGCTTTATAAGGGCAGTACAAAATTGAACGAAAATTTCGATTTGGTCGATGAGATCGGAAACATGACGGGAGATACGGTAACGATTTTTCAAACGGATAAGCGAGTTGCTACCAACGTCATGAACGAAGGGAAAAGGGCCGTTGGAACCACGGTTTCCCAGCAAGTAGGGGATGTCGTTTTAAAACAGGGTCAAAAATATTTCGGCGAAGCGGTAGTGGTAGGACAAAAATATCAAGCGGCCTATGAACCGATCAAAAATCAAAAAGGTGAGATTATCGGAATTTTCTATGTAGGCGCCTCTCAAAAATTGATACAAGAAATCGTTAAGTCGTTTATGAACAGATTTTACGTTATTTTTTTAGTTTCCATTGTGATCGTCGTTTTAATTATTGTGTTATACATACGAAAAGTGAAAACTAGAATTGTCCGGGTAGCTAAAGCGATGCAAGGCGCCGGGTCTGGCGATTTCACCATCACGATTACGGACAGAACCAACGATGAGATCGGTCAGCTCAGCACCAGCTTTAACCATATGAGAGAAAGCTTGAGGGAGCTTATACAGCAAGGACTGACTGCCTCGAAGAAAGTTGCTTCTTCAACCGATCAGTTGATGACCATTGCGGAGCAGACCACCAAAGAATCGAAGCAAATCGTTTCGTCCATTGAACAGGTGGCGGCCGGAGCAGAAAGTCAGACGCAAAGCACGGCAGAAAACTTAAGTGCCATGGAAGAAGTTGCGGTGGGAGTACAAAAGATCGCCGTGAGTGCGGCAGATATTTCGGAGGCGGCTGTGTTTTCCAAACAGCAAGCGGAAACAGGTGAAGAGCTCGTTCATAAAACGGTCGGGCAAATGGCAAATATTCATCAATCCGTTCAGGAAACCGATGCTGTGATCAAATTGCTTGAAGAGAAATCAAGGGAGATTACGGGTGTTGTTGAGATTATCAGCGGCATTTCGGTTCAAACCAACCTGCTGGCATTAAATGCCAGTATTGAGGCTGCCAGGGCAGGAGAACACGGCCGGGGATTCTCAATTGTAGCTTCCGAGGTCAGAAAGCTGGCGGAACAATCCGGACAATCGTCGGATCGTATTGCGGATTTGGTTAATGAAATTGAAAGCGACATGAGGCATTCTATTCAAGCGATGACTCAAGTGATACATGAAGTAGAGACAGGACTTCATCTTACGAATGAAACCGAACGCAGTTTTATCGAGATCGTGAATTCAAACGGGCGAATTGCAGATCAGATCGAAGAAATGGCGGCAACCGCCGAGCAAATGTCAGCGGGTGTGGAGCAGATAACGGCTTCTGTCACAGAAATCGCCCAAATCGCTAAGGTCACCAGCTCAAATTCTCATCAGGTGGCCGCTTCTACATCCGAACAGCTGGTGGCGATAGAGCAAATTACTTCATCCTCAGCTTCCTTGTCGGAAGTGTCAGATGAACTGCAGAGGACACTTGAAAAGTTTAAAATATAAACCGGCAGCCGTAATCATTGCCGTGCACACCCTTATAAATTGATTGTATGAACTCCCCATGTTTGCTGCATCAGCAGAATGGGGAGTTTTTCTGTCCAAATGGTAAAAGCGGTCAATTTACGAGCTTCGCTTGGAATGCCAATCCGCAATCTTGCATCTTTAAACGCAGATTGCCCAAGTGGCCCCTCCATACATTGACTTCCCGCATGGAAAAGATGACAACTTTGTTCTCGAACCCATTGCAATGTCGGAGAATGGTTCTATTCGGACAGGCCAAAAAGGCTGCCTCCAGCAAAAGATTTGCGCTGGAAGCAGCCTCGAACCTCGATAGGCTTGTTTAAGCTTCTGCTAGAGTCTGCTGAAGCGCCTGGTAGGCCAGCTTGGAGATGCCAAGCTTATACCCGTTAGAACGGTAACGGATGCGCTGGTTCCCATCTATCGCGTAAACCGCTGGCAGCGCGGCGCTTTCTTCCGCTCCATCTTTATCTGAGATCCCGTTCGGAGTTACAGTCTGCTTGTGGAACGTAATCGTCGAGGGCAGCGAATCGTCGCCCAAAAGCCCTGAGGAGGCTTCCCATTTCTCTTCCCCGATCAGGCAGGCAATCGCAACGCCGCTCGCTTCCCATTGCTCCTTCATCTCGCGCAGCTCCCGGAGCAGATGCTTGGAAGGCTCGCGATCCGGCTCCAGCCACGCGAGAAGAATTCCTGCATCTCCGCCAAGACCCGGGAAGGCTTGCAAATTGGCCGCCCCCAGATCGGATATTTCCTTCTGCGCCTGTCTGAATACAAGCGGAATCTCTAGATGCTCCGCAGGGGCCAGCTCGAAATGATGCAGGCGGACGAGCGTCGTGCCGTCCTCGAGCCGGACGCCGGTCGTAAGCCGGTAATGTCCGGCTTGCAGCTCGAACGGTTCGTTGAACACGTCCGTTTTTCCGAACTCGTAGGTCAGCGTCCGATAGACGCCGTTCTCCCATCTGGCCAATGAGAAATTCAAGAAATAGGCCGCTTGTTCGCCGGAGTCGACGTCTCGGATCCAGGAAACAGTACCTTTGGCCGATGAATCCTGAGGCTCGGCCTCATTGTCGCTTCCAAACCGGGCATCGATCCAATCCCCACCGCTTAGAAATTGGGGACGCTTGTCGCTTGGCTCCAGGCGGGCGGGAATGCCGCAGCTGCGGGCAGCAGCGACAAAGAGAATGTCGCGTGACTGCCGGTCGCCCTTCATCAGCTTGCAACTGCCGGCTGGAGTGGCGGATCCCTTGTAATGAGTCAGGTCGTCGAAAAGCTCGAACTCGCCGCCGATCCACGCGGCAAGCTGTTGAGGATCATCTGTGTACCTCGCCAAATCCTGGCTGCTGATTTTCTGGCGGAAGAAGGACCGATAAGAAGCAATCATCTCGAAATCGACGCGCGGGTTCAGGATGTAGGAGGCGAACGTGGAATCATCCCATTGTCCCTGCAGCGGCAGGGAATGGATCAGATGGTCTTCCAGCACCGGGCGGAACGTATCGGTCATATCCTTCTCTCTCATCGCCTCGAGCAGACGAAGGGGCCATTCGCCGTAAGCAGGCGTCTGTTCGCGGAGAAACGCAGCGATCTCATGGCTGTTGCCGCGCGCGGGGCGCAGCACGCTCCAGACGCGTTCCGCCGGCAGTCCGCACTCGGCTGCAAGGGAAGCGGCATCCTGCTCATTCAAGAACGTTCCCTCATAAGCGGCCCGGATCGCAGCTCCTTGCTTGATTCTGGCTTCATGGATTGTTCTCATGTCATCCGAGACAGGCTTGCCTTCAAAGTCGGGCAGCTCCGGCGGCGGCACCATGTCAAGCTCTTGCGTCATACCCGAAAGCATACGAGACGACAGCCGGATCAGAACCTCTTTCGTCTCCTCCATTCGGAATTTGGCCTGTCCCCAGCCGCCGCTGCCGCTCGCCCATATGAACACATCGCCAAGGCCCAACGTAACCGACAGCCGGCCGAATTCATCCGTCTCCATTGGAACGATCGTATAAAGCTCGGCCTGGTTGTAAAGCTGCAGCTCCACTTTGGCAATGGCCGGATCGCCGTTCTCGTCGACAACGGAAATGGCGAGCTTGCCGGTGGCCGCATAATTGTGCAGCAGGTTCAGCTCCGAGTACCACGGCCGAGCAAGCGTAACTTCCTCCGGACCCGGATAGTTCACTGCGGTCCGGGTATGGACGAGCATAGCTCTGCGGGCTGGCTGGCGGAACCAGCCTTGGTCGAGCACGGGATCCGGCTCGCAGGCTCCGAGGAAGCGCCAAGTCCCGTCGGCCCAGGCTTCAACCCAGGCATGGTTCGAATCGCAGTGTGCCCAACGCGGCGTATACACCTGTCGGGCCGGGATGCCGATGCTCCGCAGCGCGGCGACGGCAAGCGTCGACTGTTCGCCGCAGCGGCCGAGCGCGGTACGCATAAGCGTGAGAGGGGACACAGTGCGGATATCGTTGCCGGCATAGTTGGCTTTCTCATGGCACCAGTGGTTCGTTTCCAGAATCGCATCGTACATCGACATATGCTCGACGCGCGGATAAATATCGGCGAACAATAAAGGACCCGCCGCCTCAATATTTTCGTTGTTCACTCGGTATGGCAGGACGAAATGGAAAAACAGCGAGTCGGGAATACGCTCTCCCCATGGCGCCGTATTCCGAACATGCAGGGCATGCCTGACATGGGCAAGAAACAGCTCGCCGTCATAATCGGCCATATCGTTGAGCGGCATATAGGCATACAAATATTTGAGTGCGAGCAGCTCGTCATCGGCAAGGGGCTGGCTGAAAATGCCGAAAAGCTCGGTCTCCCTGGCTGCGCCCAGCTGGCGCTTGTAGGCCAGCTTCTCTTCGATCACTTCCATCAGTTCCAGATCGTCCATCCTAAGGGGTCTCATTTGTCCGTTCAAGCCATTCACTCCTTCCATACTTTACCTTCGTGGTCGATATATAGGCGGGCATCTCCATCCGAGGAGGGAAGGGAGGCGAGGAACATGCGTGCGGTTGTCTCTAGAACGAGCTCATCGAGCGGTGCCAGCTCCAGCTCCCGCGCCCCGGCCGCGAACCGTCCGTGCTCAGCGAAGAAGCGGCGCTGGCGATAATACAGCCGCCTAAGCTCCCATTTCCGATGCTCATCCTCCGGCAGCTCAGGCAAAACCTCCCCTGGCGTCTCGTCGCCGAAAAAGACATACCCCCACAGCTCGGGATAATGCATGTTGACGATTCCCATCGGCGACCAGACCCAGTTGTCCTCCGGATAGGGCCGGCCGGTGTCAGGATCGGTTCTCTTCACATAACTCCCGTCGACCGTGTCGACCTGCCACTGCACTCGGGAAAAGTTGACCCTCCAAAACTCGCCGGGAAGAGGGGGACGTCCGCCATGGGCGCATTCCTTCAACGCTTCCCACGGCATCGCTACTTCCACGCTCCAGGACCGGTTCGGAGCGGAAGGATCGTTGAGACGGCCGTCGATGTGGACGGCTGACTGCAGGCCGCGGATATCCCAGCCGTTCACGGGCGGCCCTCCGTCCCGGTAAGGCTTGACCAGCAGCAGGTCCCAGACCGTGTTCATGGCGTTCATTTCAAACTCGTAGTAGCGATGGGTATCTCCGTCGGGATCGATAAAGATCTCAAAATCGTTGTCATGGAAAATGACGGAGTCCCGCTCGGTCAGCGTCGCCCAGATCTCATCGTCCTCAAGCTCGGCGCCGAAGTAAAAGAAATGGTCGTCCCAAAGCATTTTGACTCTCGTTCGTTTGGGCGGGACAATGTCGCTCGCGATATCGACGAAATCGCCGCTCCATTCGGCCGCGTCCCAGAACGGCTTGTCCAGTCGGCCGTCGAGCTCGCCTGCAGGATGAATCGCCCGGCGGCATAGATACCGCCTGGGAGCATATACGGGAATATTAGGCTCCGGTACCGCGCTTCCGATGACAATCACGCTCCTCATTGAATATAACCGCTTATGGGTAAGATGGAAATCTATGGTCTATGATAGATCATGGACAGCCCTCTTGTCATCCCGGCAGTTGATAAAAAGGTATATTTAATTTAAACTATACTTCAGAACTAGGTATGACCAAAGAATCAGATGAAAATGCAACGGAGAGAAGTGAACGGCGTGACATCGACCAACAAACCGCTATATATGAAAATATTGGAAGAACTGAAAGGGAAGATCCAGGGCGGCGAATACGAACCGGAAACGCAGCTGCCTACGGAGGTGGATCTCGCGGACCAATACGGGGTCAGCCGTATCACCTCCAAGCGCGCGCTGATCGAGCTGGAGCGGGAGGGCCTCATCTACCGCAAGCGCGGCAGCGGAAGCTACGTCAAGCAGCAGGAAGGGCCGGCGAGCTATGCAGGCATTCAAAGCTCGAGCCCGATCATTGCCATGGTCCTCCCTTATATGGCGACCAACGAGCTGGCTTACATCAAGGGAGCGAGCGATTGCCTGGATGCCAAGGGGTACTTTTTGAGCATTCACAACAGCAACTGGAGCAAGGACAAGGAGAAGGAGCTGCTCATCAAGCTGCAGAAAAGCGGGATGACGGGCGTGATCCTGTATCCGATCAGCACGATCGGCAACGTTGAAATCGTCCACGCGCTGAGCAGCAACAATTATCCCATCGTGACGGTGGACCAATATTACGACAATCTGTCGGTGAGCAGCGTCGTGTCCGACAACTTCCAGGGCGGTTATGATGCAGCGTCGAGGCTCATCGGGCTCGGGCATCGGCGGATCGCCTTCGTGTCGAGCATCGGCATCGAATACCGCAGTTCGGTGCGCGACCGTTATATGGGGTACTGCCAGGCGCTCAAGGAGAATCGGATCCCGATCGACCCGGAGCTCGTCTACACCGACTTCTACCGCGATGTCACGGAGCACAACGCAAAGGAATTCTACCAATCGCTTCTGCAGAAGCTGCTGGATGGGCAGGCAACGGCTATCCAGGCCGAGCATGACTATCTGGCGGTCGAGCTGCTCAAAAGCGCAGCGGAGGCGGGAATCCGCATCCCGGAGATGCTATCGATCATCGGGTTCGACGACGCCGACTTCACGAAGCATCTCGAAGTGCCGCTCTCGACCTTGGCGCAGGATTACTACACGCTTGGCCGGCAGGCGGCCGAGCTGATCATGGAACAGATCGAAAAAGGAAACGCGGAAACCCGCCAAGTAAAGGTTCCGGTCACGTTGATCGAGCGCCAATCCATCGGAGACCGGATGGAGCCGAGCGATCAAGCGGAGGTTCACTCGATACCATGATCACCGAATTCGACAGGTAGGCCCAGACAGCCGCATGAGGCGGCTGTCCGGGCTTTTTTTGCATGGATTTGCCTTCGCCTGGGATTGGCACGGGTTCGCTTAGTTTGGCAAGGATGCGCTTGGAATTGGCATGGATTCGCCTCGAATAGGCATGGATTGGCATGGATTCGCCTAAAATCTCCTTCGATCGAAAGGATATATCAAAACGGGTTATATCCACAGTTGAATATTTTTTAGAATGATATATTCTATATTTACAAATTCATACACTAAATATATAATGGGCTCATGCTTCAAATGATATGGTATATCTAATTAATGAGACAAAAGATTCCTGCGTTGGGAGGCGGAGGAGAGCTTTACCGGGCAAGCAGCATGGCAGCTGCTTGCAGGTACGATACTTTCAAACCATTTCGAGATCATGGAGGGGTTTAAAAATGAAAGCGCTTAAATCATCTTTTCTCACTGCGGCTGCTCTAACGCTCGTGCTCTCCGGCTGCAGCGGCAATGGAACGAATGAGGCAGCCAACGCAGGCAACAATGGAGCTTCGAACGAACCTGCCGTCAATTCCGGAGCAGCCGGCAATGCCTCTGAGCCGGCGGTCAACAATGCGTCTCCCGAGCCCGAGCCGGCCGCGGCCGATCTGGGCGGGCAGACCGTGAAAATCGGCGTCTGGTGGGACGGAGCGGATCCCCGGACGGTGGCCGAAGCCGAACGAACCCCTGCGGTCGACCTGCAGATCAAGAAGATCGAGGAAGTGGAGAAAAAATACAACGGCAAGATCGAATTCGTCAAGTTCGGCGACTACGGCAAGTATGTGGAGAACTTCACGACGACTTCTCTGGCCGGCCAGCCTTTTGCAGACATAGTCGTCATGGAGCTGTTCTGGGCATTCCCGACGCTCGTCAACAAAGGCTTTATTCAGCCCATCGATCAATGGATCGACGTCAGCGACAAGAAATACATCGACTGGATGAGGGACGGCGGCAGCTACAAGGGGCAGCAATACGGCATGGTCGACTCCGCGCCTTCTCCGTACGGCTTCTTCTATAATAAAACGCTCGTGCAGAAGCTTGGCCTGGAGGATCCGTACGAGCTGCAAAAAAGCGGCGCATGGACGTGGGATAAATTCCGCGAGTATGTAAAAGGCGCGACCAAGGATACGAACGGCGACGGCAAAACGGATGTATTCGGCGTAGCTGGCGCTTATGGCAAGGTCAAGGCCCTCACGGAGCAGTTCCTGTACACGAACAACGCGGCCGTCGACAAAGACGCCGGCGGCGACATCAAGTTCTCGCTGAACAGCGAAAATGCGATCCAGGCGCTGCAATACGTATCCGATCTGTACAACGTCGACAAGTCGATCATGCAGCCGGTTCCCGAGGACGCAAGCAAGGAGTTCATCGCCGGCAAAGGCGTGCTGTACGGCGGCTTCAGCTGGGAGCTCAGCGGGCTTATCGAAAATATGAAGGGCCAGGAGATCGGCTACGTGTTTTTCCCGAAAGGTCCGAAAGCCGACAAATACGTATCCTATACGCCGTTCGGCAACATGTACATGGCCGCGAAATATTCCAAGAACGCGGAAGTGGCCGTGAAAATGTTCGATGAGATTTCCCTTCACCAGGAAGGACGCGATCTGTCCCGCCAAGGCTGGGAGACTGCATATCCTTCAGCGGAATCGCTCGATACCCGCATCCAGATGGCGGACAGCATCAAGTACATTTCCTACTACGCGATTCCGGACGGCGAGAAGCTGTTCGAGGGCGTGGTCAAGGACATCACGACCGGCAAGGTGTCGCCGGCTACGGCGGTCGACAAGGTGAAGCAGCAGTACGAAGCCAATATCGCCAAGCTTGTGGATGCAAGCAAATAACAGGTGAGCCTGGCAAGCGCCCCCAATCCCACAGGCACGCATCGTGGCGGTTGGGGGTTCTGCTTACCGAGAGGAGGAAGGCCATGCGGCGGCCGATCATCCGCACTGCACTCGTAACCGTCCTGCTCGCTGCTGCAGGCGCGGCATTGCTTTCATGGCAGGGCAAGCCCGATGCCGGGACCGCCTCGGCTGCATCCGGAACGGCCCGATCGCTGGAAAGCGTCCAGATGGAGGGGGCTTACCGGAAAGGAAGCTACGACGAATACCGCTCGCAATTTCCAGTAGGAGCGTCGACCGGTCAAGCCGGCTTGACGATTGAAGGCGAAAGCTACATAAAAGCCGAGAATATGCAGGTCTCGCTGGCGGACGACGCGGCCGGGCGGCCAGGGAAGGCGATTGTAACCGGGGAGTCCGGAACGGTGGAATGGCGCTTCGAGGTCCCTGCGGAAGGGCTGTACAATCTGCGGCTGAACTACGATACGCCAACAGGAAAAGAGTCGGATATCGAACGGGAGCTGCTTATCGACGGCAAGCTTCCATTCTCCGAAGCCCGAAGCATCGTACTGGCCAGAAGCTGGAAGAACGATACGAACGACTTTACCCGGGACGACCGGGGCAACGAACTGATTCCCGGACAGCTGGAAGTATCCGGCTGGAGGGAGACGCTTCTCAAGGATACGACGGGTTATTACACCGAGCCGTACTTGTTCTATTTCACGAAAGGGAATCATACCCTCTCGCTGAGATCGGTCAAGGAGCCGCTCACGATCGATTCGATCCAGCTGACAAGCGAAGACTTGCTGCCGTCTTATGAAGAGGCGGCGGCTCAATATAAGGAGGAAGGGCTCCGCAGCGTCCCGGATGTGATGCTTAAGATCCAAGGAGAGCATGCGTCCCTCAAGTCATCGCCGACGCTGCTGCCGTATAACGACCGCTCCAGCCCGCTCGTCGAGCCTTTCCATGTCTCCAAGCTCCGCAACAACGCCATCGGCGCATGGTCATGGAGAATGCCGGGCCAATGGATCGAATGGGAAGTGGATGCGCCTGAGGACGGCCTCTACCAGATCGCGTTCAAGAACCGTCAAAACTATCTGCGCGGCCAATCCGCGCTCCGTACGCTGTCGATCGACGGCAAGGTTCCGTTTGCGGAGGCGAAGAGCGTGGCTTTCCCTTACGGCCGCGACTGGCAAATGAACGTAATCGGGAAAAGCCCCGGAAGTCCGTACTTGTTCTATCTGAAGAAAGGCGCCCACAGCGTCAGGCTCGAGGCGACGCTCGGCGAGATGGCGCCAGTCATACGGGTCGTCGAATCCAGCATTCTCGAGCTCAATGCGATGTACCGGCAGATCATCAGCTTCACCGGCACCGTTCCGGACACGTTCCGCGATTATCAGCTGGAGGAACGGATACCGGACATGACAGCGTTGTTCCGGAAGCAAAGCAAGCTGCTGCGCGAGGTCGCAGCGGTCGTCGAAGGCCCGGGCGGGGAGAGCAGCGAGCGCTCCGCCATGCTCAATACGCTGGCTTACCAGCTTGAAGACATGGCGCGCAAACCGGAGTCTGTGCCCTCCCGGATCGACCGCTTCAAGACGAATGTCGGAGGCTTGGGAGACTGGCTGTTTTCGTTCAAGGAGCAGCCGCTCGCCATCGACTACTTGCTCGTAAGCACGCCGGATGCCAAGCTGCCGGATCCGAAGGCTTCGGCCTGGAAAAAGCTTGAGGCCGGCTTTCAATCGTTCTTCTCTTCGTTTACGGAAAATTATGACGATTTCTCGAGCGAGGATGACAGCAGCGGATCGGTCACGGTGTGGATCACCTCCGCCCGCGACCAGGCGCAGGTCGTCAAAAGGCTTATCGACGACAGCTTCACGGCCAAAACCGGCATTCGCGTCAGCCTGAAGCTCGTCTCCTCCGACGTCGTGCTGCCGGCGACCGTAGCGGGCAAAGGGCCCGATGTGGCGCTGCAGATGGGCAACGAGACGCCTGTCAATTACGCCACCCGCAATGCGGTCCAGGATCTGTCGGCGTTTCCCGATTTTAGCGACGTCCGGTCCCGCTTCCTGGACAGCGCCATGGTTCCGTATGCGTACAACGGCAAGGTGTACGCGCTGCCGGAGCAGATGACGTTCCCGATGCTGTTCTACCGCCGCGACATTGTGGTGGATGAGCTGAAGGAGAGCATTCCGCAAACCTGGGATGACGTGTATGAGCTGATTCCGCGTCTGCAGAAGCATAATCTGGAGTTCGGGCTGCCGCAGAAGCCTCTCAATATGTTCGGCAACGACATTGCGACGACCGACATTATGACGCTGCCGCCGAGCCCGTCTCTGGCCATGCTTCTCTACCAGAATGACGGCCGGTTCTACTCCGAGGACGGACAGGCTTCCGGCCTGGATTCGGAAACGGCGATCCAGGCATTCAAAACCTGGACGGATCTCTATGTGAACTACAAGCTGCCGATCAGCGTCGATTTCGCCAACCGCTTCCGAACGGGCGAGATGCCGATCGGAATCGCGGATTATACGATGTACAACAAGCTGAGCGTGTTCGCTCCCGAAATCAAGGGCTTGTGGGAATTCGCCCCGGTTCCCGGCACTCCGACGGCCTCCGGAGGCGTGCGGCGGGAAACCGGAAGCGGCGGCTCGTCGACGGTCATGTTCAAGCATGCCAAGGACAAGGATGCGGCCTGGACGTTCATGAAATGGTGGACCAGCCCGGATATCCAGCTTGCCTTCGGCAGGCAGATGGAGATCCGCCTCGGCACGTCGGCGCGTTATCCGACAGCCAACATCGAAGCTCTGTCGCAGCTCCCATGGCCGAGCGCGGATTTCGCCATGCTGCAGGAGCAGATGAAGTGGGTGCGCGGAATACCCGAGGTGCCAGGGGGTTACTTGACCGGCCGGCATATCGACAACGCGTTCCGCAGGGTCGTCGTCCAGGGGGATGACGCCAGGGAGTCCATGGACAACTACGTACGCTACATGAACGAAGAAATCACGCTTAAGCGGAAAGAGTTCAAACTTCCCTACAAGGAATGAGGGGATCGTCATAAAAACGGTTGTCGAGCTCAACAACTCCAAGCCTGATGCTGCCTGGCTGGCGCCGTTCAAAAGAACGGCCGTCGAAATGAGGAAAACGAAGCACGCCTATATTTTGATGGCGCCGTATTTTCTCATCTTCCTTACTTTTACCGTCGTTCCCGTCGTCATGTCGCTGGCGCTCAGCTTCACGCATTTCAATATGCTGGAGCCGCCGCAATGGGCCGGCCTCGACAATTACAAGCGGCTGTTCGTCCAGGACGACATCTTTTTGATCGCGGTCAAAAATACGCTGCTGTTCGCGGCGATTACCGGACCGATCAGCTATATGGCCTGTTTTCTGTTCGCCTGGCTGATCAACGAGTTTCCGCCCAAGGTGCGCGCGGTGCTGACGCTGGTGCTGTACGCCCCGTCCATCGCAGGCAATACCTACCTGATCTGGCAGCTGCTGTTCGCTGGAGACTCCTACGGGTTTGCCAATTCATTCCTTATCAAATGGGGCTTCATCCTCGAGCCGATCCAGTGGCTGCAGGATCCGAGATACATGCTCGGCATCCTGATCCTTGTCCAGCTGTGGCTCAGTCTCGGAACGTCGTTCCTGGCGTTCATCGCCGGCCTGCAGGGCGTCGACCGGACGCTGTACGAGGCAGGCGCCATCGACGGCATCCGCAACCGCTGGCAGGAGCTGTGGTTCATCACTCTTCCGGCCATGCGGCCGCAGCTGCTGTTCGGCGCGGTCATCCAGATATCCATGGCCTTCTCCGTCGCGGAGATCTCGATCTATCTGATCGGCTTTCCGAGCGTCGACTACGCCGCGCATACGATCGTCACCCATCTGATCGATTACGGCTCGATCCGATTCGAGATGGGCTACTCTTCCGCGATCGCAACAACCTTGTTCTCGATCATGCTTCTGACGAACCTGGTTACCCAGAGGCTGCTGAGGAAGGTGGGCGAATAGATGGCGATCATCAAAGCCAAGGCGGCCAAGCGGCTGAACCGTTCCTGGGGCGTCGACCTGTTCCTGTTCGCGCTCATCGGCGCCGTAGCCGTGTTCATGTCGCTGCCGCTGGTGTTCACGGTCAGCAATGCGTTCAAGCCGATCAGCGAAATCTACCAGTTTCCGCCGAAGCTGATCGTGCGCAATCCGACGCTCCGCAATTTCAGCGATTTGAGCGGCATTTTCGCGGATTCATGGGTGCCGTTCTCGCGCTACGTGTTCAATACGTTCCTGATCGCCGTCATCGGCACGGCCGGGCATGTCGTGCTGGCATCGGCTGCGGCGTATCCGCTGGCCAAAATCAAGTTTCCCGGGCGGAGCCTCCTGTTCGGCGTCGTCGTTTTGTCGCTCATGTTCACTTCCTATGTGACGCAGGTTCCAAACTACATGACCATATCCTGGCTCGGCTTGATCAATACCTACTGGGCGATCATGCTGCCGGCGTTCGGCATGACGCTGGGGCTGTATCTCATGAAGCAGTTCATGGAGCTCATTCCCGACGCGCTGCTGGAGGCGGCCAAAATCGACGGCGCGAGCGAGTACCGCATATTCTGGCAGATCGTCATGCCGATGGTGAAGCCCGCCTGGCTGACGCTGATCATCTTCTCGCTGCAAGCCCTATGGACGAACGGTTCCGTGACGAGCCACAAATACATCTACAGCGAGCAGCTGAAAACCGTCGATTATGTGTTCAGCCAAATCGCAAGCGGCGGGCTTGTCCGGACGGGGCCGGTGGCGGCGGTCACGCTGCTCATGCTGCTCGTTCCCGTCACCGTGTTCATCATTACGCAAAGCAACATCATCCAGACGATGTCCACATCCGGACTGAAGGATTGACAGGGGGGAGCTGCTTGAGGAGAACAATCGCGCTGCTGTTCATGCTGGCGCTCTTGGCCGGAGCGGCCGCTGCTCCGGTGTCAGCCGAACCGGCGGACAGCTATACGTATGACTATTGGGGGAAGGCCGCCCCTGCGCCCAGCCCTTACGTGCTGCAGCGGACCGTGAGCGGACGCGAGCTCGGCATCGCCTCCTTCTCTTCGCCGAGGGATCTGTTCGCCGGACCGGGAGGTAGGCTCTTTATCGCGGATACCGGGAACAACCGGATCGTCGTCCTGGATGCGGAATTCCGGGTGGAGCGGATCGTATCGTCCTTCGATCGCGGAGGGGCGAAGGATTCGCTGAAGCAGCCGGAGGGCGTGTTCGCGGATGAGAAAGGCCGCATCTACGTGGCGGATACGGGCAATCGAAGACTGGTCGAGCTGACGGCCGAGGGAGCGTGGGTCCGCGAGATCGGGGCGCCGCAGTCGACGCTGCTGCGCCAAGGCTTCCAGTACACTCCCGTCAAAGTGTCGGTCGATCGGGCCGACCGCATCTACGTCGTCAGCCGGGGCTCCTATGAGGGGATCATCGAGCTCGATTCGGACGGCGCGTTCGAAAGCTTCGTCGGAACGAACCGGGTCAAGTTCTCTCCCGCCGATCTGTTCTGGAAGCGGATCTCGACGAAGGCTCAGCGGGATCAAATGGCGTTGTTCGTGCCGCTGGAATTCAACAATCTCGATCTGGACGAGGAAGGCTTCCTGTATACGACGACGTCGGAGGAGAACGCCGATCGGCCGCTGAAGCGGCTGAACCCGGCCGGAGCGGATATTTTGCGGAGCCGGGGCTATTTTCCGCCCAAGGGAGACGTCTATGCGCCGGATGCAGGCAGTACGCCGGGAAGCTCGATCCTCGTCGACGTAGCGGCCGACGAAGGCGGCATGTACAGCGTGCTCGATAGTAAGCGCGGGCGGATATTCGCCTACGACAAGGACGGCAACCTGCTGTATGAATTCGGAGGGCTCGGCAGCCAGCGCGACAAGTTCCGCACCCCGTCGGCGCTGGACATGCTGGGAGACCGGGCCGTGGTGCTGGATCAGGACAACGCCCGCATCTCCGTATTCGAGCCTACGGTGTACGGCAGCATGATCCGAGAAGCCGTCGTCTCGCTCTACAACGGCCAGGCGGAGGCGTCAAGCAAGGCTTGGAGCGAAGTGCTGCGGATGAACGCCAACATGGACGTCGCCTATATCGGACTCGGGAAATCCCTTCTGAAGCGCGACGAGAGCCGTGAAGCGATGGCCTACTTCAAGCTCGGCGGGAGCCGGGACTATTATTCGGAAGCGTTTAAGCGCTATCGTCAGGAATACGTGCTGGATCATTTCGGCAAAATCGTGCTCGGGATCGGCGCTGCCGCCGTCGTCGCGATGGCTGCCATCCGCATCGGACGGCGGCGTTTCGCTGGCCGGCATTACGAGGAAATCGGCATCATCCGCAATCCGTTCTATACGATGACACATCCTTTCAACGGCTTCTGGGAGATGAAATTCGAGCGGAAGGGCAGGGTCAAGGTCGCGCTCGGCATCCTGCTGCTGCTCACCTTTTTTGCGATTCTGAAGGCGCAGTACAGCGGATTTGTCGTGAACGGCAGCAACCCGAGAGAGTTCAACAGCCTGAACGAACTGAAGTTCATCCTGCTCCCGTTCGCGCTCTGGTGCGTGGCCAACTGGTCGCTGACGACCCTAATGGACGGGGAAGGGAAATTCAGGGAAATCGTGACCGCGACAGGTTACGCGCTGATGCCGTTTGTGGTCGTCTACATGCCGCAGCTGCTGTACAGCCGGGTCATCACCGCAGACGAGAGCTCGTTCTATTATCTGCTCGACGCCATCGCGATGATCTGGTTCGTCTGGCTGCTGTTCGTCGGCACGATGACCGTCCATCAATACTCCGCCGCCAAAACGGTCGTGACGATGCTGCTGACGCTGGTCGTGATCGGGATTCTGATGTTCCTTGGCGTGCTGTTCTTCAGCATGCTGCAGCAGATGCTGTCATTCGCCGTGTCGATCTACAAGGAATTGTCGTTCCGCTACTAGCGGTAAGACCGCTGCGCAGGCGGAGTGTTCAATCGCTGCGCAAGCGGAGTGTTCAATCGCTGCGCAAGCAGAGTGTTCTTCCGATCGCTGTTAAGCCCGGATTTCTTGGAACGATTTCCTTGCATGGGAAATCCGGGCTTAAAGGCGAGCGCTGACGCTTCTCCAGAATCACTCCGCCTGCTCCGCATGGTGGTTTTAAATCTAGAAGCAATCCGCTCAACAGCGATCTGAAGAGCCATCCGTTTTTCGATGTTGTTTATGGAAGGAGGGATCGCCGTGACGAAATGGAAACAAACGGCGGCGGGCCTGCTCTGCGCCGGCCAGCTGCTCGGGGGAATCGCCGGGCTGGGGAGCTGGGGACGCGGCACGGATGACAAGCTGCCGGCCGAGTCCGCTATAAGCGCCTCGTCCTCTGCGTCCGTCGGAGAATCGAAGGCGACGGTGCTGAAGGCCGGCAGCGCCTCATCTGCGACATCCGGCCCGGTGCCGGCAACGGCGGCTATTGGAACAGCGGAGGCTGCGCCGGCGGACCGCCGGATGTTGTCGGCGAATACGAAGGAGGAGCTGGCCGCGCTGGCGGCCATGGAGCCGGCGGCGGACAACGGAACGCTGGCGCTCTATGTCAACAGGGCTACCGCCGAAATCGCGGTGAAGGATAAGCGGGACGGCTATGCGTGGTTCTCGAATCCTCCCGCCAGGGACTCCGATCCCAAGGCGTCGGGATTGTACAAGGCCGAGCTGGCGTCGCAGGTGCTGCTGGACTACTACAATGACAAAGGGCAGAGAAACAGCATGAACAGCTTCACGGACAGCGTGCAGAAGAACCAGTTCACGATCGAGAAGACGGATCGGGGACTGAAGATCCTGTACCGGATCGGCATGGTGTCCTCGGATTACGGCAATATCCCCCGCAGAATCGGCAAGGAGCGGTTCGAGCAGGTCATTTTGGCCAAAATCGCCGATGAAGCCGAGCGGAAGGATGTCGGCTACAAGTTCCGCTACATCGAGGCGGAGCAGGTGTACGAAATCCGCAAGCTCCAGGATTACTCGCTCAAGGCCTTGTCGGAGAAGCTGGCCTCGATCGGCTATACCGCGGAGGAAGCGGCGCGCGACAACGGAGAAAGCGCAGGGAGCGCCGCCTCGGCCGACAAGCCGGAATTCACCGTTCCGCTTCACTACGAGCTCGACGGGGAGCATCTGCTCGTGCGCGTCCCCGCCTCGGAGCTTGAGTTCACGAAGACATATCCGATCGCTTCGCTGCAGGTGCTGAAATATTTTGGAGCTGCGGATGAGAAGAAGGAAGGCTATATATTCGTCCCTGATGGCTCGGGCGCGCTCATTCATCTCAACAACGGCAAACTGAACGCCGAGCCGTACATCATGCCGGTATACGGAGAGGACAGCGCGTTCGACGTCGAGGAGAAGGTGCAGCGGAACGAAACGACGCGTCTGCCGGTATACGGCATGAAGCAGAACGACCACGCCTTTCTCGGCATGATTGAAGGCGGGGACGCCATGGCGGACATAACGGCGGATATCGGCGGGCGGAACGACTCCTACAACACGGTGAGCCCGAAATTCCGGATCGTGTCCATGGATTTCTATACGATGACGTCGGGCACGAAGAGCAGCTCGGTGCCGATGTTCCAGCGGGCATCCCATCAAGGGGACTTGCAGGTGCGCTACGGCTTCCTCGGCGGAGCCGCAGCGAGCTACAGCGGGATGGCCGCCCACTACAGGGACTTGCTGGTCAAGGCATACGACCTGAAGAAAAGACCGCAAACGGACGCGCCTTTCCTGCTGGAAGTAGCGGGCGCCATAACGGACCGGCGCTCGTTTCTCGGCATCCCCTATGAATCGACCGTGCCGCTGACTTCCTACCGGGAGGCGCAGAGCATGCTGAGCATGCTGAAGGAGAGGGGAGTGGAGAATATCGCCCTCCGTTATGCGGGCTGGTTCAACGGGGGCATCCGCCACGACTCGCCCTCGAAGATCACGCCGGTCGGCGCGCTTGGAGGAAGCCAAGGGCTCCAGGAGCTGGCGGCCTACGCACGGCAGAACGGAATCGGCTTTTATCCCGATGTCGCGTTTCTGGAAGCCTATGAAAAGCCCGCGAAGGCCGCTTCCTTCCTGGATACGCGGCAGGCGAAAATCTATGACTACGATCCGGTCGCGCATGTAAAGGACATGAGCTCATTTTCCCATTATCTGCTGTCCCCGACGGCGGCAAGCGGGCTGGTCGACCGCTTTCTCCGCGCCTACGGGCGGCTCGGCATCGATGGGATATCGCTGAGGGATCTCGGGGATGAAGTCCATTCGGACTTCAATCCCTCGCATCCGGCCAGCAGGCAGGAAGCGAGGACTGCCGGGACGGAGGCGGTGAAGCGGTTCAAGGAGCAAGCGATAGACGTCATGGTGAACGGGGGCAACGGCTACAGCCTGCCGCTTGCGTCCATCGTCGTCAACGCACCGACCGGAAGCAGCCGCGCGAATATCACCGACGAGGATGTCCCCTTCTATCAAATCGCACTTCACGGCTATTACGATCTCGCAGGAACGCCGTTCAATGCGGACGAGCGGATGGATCCGCGCTTCGCGATGCTCAAGGCGCTCGAAACGGGCTCGAATCTCTACTACCGATGGTCTTACAGCCCGTCTTCCTCGGTCAAAGGGACGCGTTATGACGGACTTTACTCCCTCCATTACGCTGATTGGCTCGAGGAGTCTGCGTCTCTGTATGCGGAAGCGAACCAATTCTTGAAAAATGTTCGGGGCATGGCAATTGCGGATCACCGCAAGCTGGCCGATCAGGTGTTCCGGACGACGTTTGAGAACGGGGTCACGATCATCGTCAACTACAACAAATTCGAGGTTCAGGTCGAAGGCGCGCCAATCGCCGCCCTCGGCTACCGGCAAGGCGGTGGATGACAGCATGCTCAGGAAACCTTTGAAGCTGACGCAGGCCAAGGCGATGTGGGGCTTTGTTTTCAGCCTGCCGCTCCTCTTGGGCATGATCATGCTCTTTATTTTGCCGATGATCCAGTCGTTCCGCTTCAGCTTGAGCTCCATCGAGCTTGTGGCGGAGGGGTTCTCCGTCCGCCACCGAGGCTGGACGAATTACAGCAGCCTGTTCACGTCCAATGCGGATTTCCCCCGTGCCTTGACGGAGTCGGTCGCCAACATGGTCGTCAACGTGCCGGTCATCCTGATCTTCAGCCTGTTCGCCGCCGTGCTGCTCAACCAGAAGTTCCACGGGCGCGCTCTGGCCCGGGCGATCTTCTTCCTGCCGGTCATTCTCGCTTCAAGCGCGATCGCGAATCTCGACATCAGCAGCTTCGTCGGCTCGGCGGCTTCGTCGGCCGGGGACGGGGCTTCCGGACTGCTGGAAAGCTTCGAGCTGAAAAAGACGATGCTGGACTCGGGCTTCGCTCCGTGGATCGTCGATTATATTACGGGCGCCGTCGACCGGATCTATGAAATCATCAGCTCGTCCGGCGTCCAGATCCTTATTTTCCTAGCGGGCCTGCAATCCATCTCGCCGTCGCTTTACGAGGCTTCCCGCATCGAAGGCGCTACCGGCTACGAAATCTTCTGGAAGGTCACCTTTCCGATGATGACGCCGCTCATTCTGACCAACCTGGTGTACTCCATCATCGATTCCTTCAGCAGCAACGACATCAACGTCCTGATCTCCGAGACGGCGTTCCGGCAGTTCGAATTCGGACTGAGCGCGGCGATGTCCTGGATCTACTTCGCGGTTGTCGGCGTCATCCTGGCCGGCTCGACGGCCATCATCTCGAGGAAGGTGTTCTATTATGACTGACGGGAAGCCAAACGCCGTGAAGCGGCCGGCCGCTTACGCCGAACAGCTCGTCATCCGGTACAATCCGCTGGAAAAAGCGAAGAATTGGGTCTGGAAGATAGTCAGGGCGCTGCTCGTGACCGGCTTCTGCTTCATCATCCTGTTCCCCCTGTTCCTCAGGCTCTCCGTCGCTTTCCGCAGCAAGGTCGACATCTATGATCCGACCGTGCTGTGGATCCCGCGCCACTTTACGCTGGAGAACTTCAGAGTGGCGATGGAATCGACCGATTACTTCTCGACGCTGCTCAATACGCTGCTCCTGGCAGGCGGGACGACGATCGTGCAGCTGATGGCCTGCGCGCTTGCCGCATACGCCTTCGCGAGACTGAAATATCCCGGCAGCAGCCTCGTGTTCGGCCTCGTCATCTTCACGATCGTCGTGCCGCCGCAGACGATCATGGTTCCGCTGTACTTGACCTACCGGTACTTCGACGGCTTGGGGCTGGTCGGACTGCTTACGAACAGGAGCAGCTTCAATCTCATCGACACGTTCTGGCCGTTCATCATCTCATCCGCGACGGCTATGGGCTTGAAAAACGGATTGTACATCTACATCTTCCGCCAGTTTTTCCGCGGCATTCCCAAGGAAATCGAAGAGGCTGCGCTCGTCGACGGAGCGGGCGTGGCGAAGACGTTCTACCGCATCATGCTTCCGAACGCCGTTCCGGCGGTCGTGACCGTGCTGCTGTTCTCCTTTGTCTGGCAGTGGAACGACAGCTATTACGTCTCGTTGTTCCTGAGCAAGGTGAAGGTGCTGTCGACCGGCCTAATGGACATGGGCGTGGCGGTCAGCGCCGAGCCGGATCCGGTGTACCAGTCGATGCTCCTCAACACCGGCGTGCTGCTCATGATGGCTCCGCTGCTGATCTTGTATTTGTTCGTGCAGCGTTATTTTGTCGAGAGCGTGGAGCGCACGGGCCTTGTCGGCTGAATTCCAAGACATCATCGATACAACGATAGAATTGAGGTTATTGCAGATGCCGCAGCCAAAAACCGTGCATGTCATTTCCCATACGCACTGGGACAGGGAATGGTACCTGCCGTACGAGAAGCATCATGTCCGGCTGGTCAAGCTGATGGATACGCTGCTTGAGACGCTGGAGCGGGATGCCGATTACCGGAGCTTCCATCTGGATGGCCAGACGATCATGCTCGAGGATTACGTGCAGATCAGGCCGGAAAAGAAGACGCAGCTGGAGCGGCTCATCGCCGAAGGCCGCATCCATATAGGGCCATGGTACATTCTCCAGGACGAATTCCTGACGAGCAGCGAGGCGAATGCGCGCAATCTGCTCATCGGCCACCGCGATGCCCGGACTTACGGAGCCGTCACGAGAATCGGGTATTTCCCGGATTCGTTCGGCAATGTAGGGCAGGCGCCGCAGCTGCTCCGGCAGGCCGATATCGGCAACGCCATCTTCGGGCGCGGCGTCAAGCCTACGGGCTTCAACAACGAGGTGATCGAGACGCAGGCGTACGAGTCGCCTTACTCCGAGATGTTCTGGGAAGCCCCCGACGGATCGCGCGTGCTCGGCATCCTGTTCGCCAACTGGTACAGCAACGGCAATGAGATCCCTGCAGAGGCCGAAGCGGCGCAGCCATATTGGGACAAGAAAATCGCTGAAGCGGCCCGGTACGCGTCGACGCCTCATCTGCTGCTGATGAACGGCTGCGACCATCAGCCGGTGCAGACGGACCTGCCGCAGGCGCTGCGGACAGCAAGCAAGCTGTATCCCGAGATCAGGTTTGTCCATACCGGCTTCGAGGATTATTTGGCTGCCGTCGCCGCAGAGTTGCCGGAAGGGCTGTCGGTCATCCGCGGCGAGCTGCGCAGCCAGCATACCGACGGCTGGTCGACGCTCGTGAATACGGCGTCATCCCGCGTCTACATCAAGCAGATGAACCAGCGATGCCAGGCTCTGCTTGAAAAAGCGGCCGAGCCTCTGGCAGCGCTCGCTCATATGCGGGGAACGCCTTATCCGCATCATTTTCTGACCTACGCCTGGAAAACGCTGATGCAGAATCATCCGCATGACAGCATTTGCGGCTGCAGCGTGGACGAGGTGCACCGCGAGATGGTGACCCGCTTCGATAAGAGCCGGCATGTCGCCGAGTCGGTCATCGACGCCAGCATGGAGGCGCTTGGCGCGAGCATCGATACAAGCATTTTCGAGGCTTACGGGAGCAATCCGCTGCCGCTCGTCGCGGCCAACACGACCGGCTGGAGCCGGACCGGCGTCATTACGGCACAGATGCAGCTGGCAAGGGGCTACTTCCGGGATGGAGACCTGGAGGAAACGAAGTCGAGGCTGAGGGCCGTCCCGCTGGATGGCCTGGCGCTCGTGGACCCTGAAGGGCATGAGATCCCGTTCCGTCTGGAAGACAAGGGAATCGGCTTCGGCTACGATCTCCCGGAAGACCGGTTCAGGCAGCCTTATTTCACACGGAGCGCGCTCTTGACGTTCGAGGCGGACGATGTGCCGGCGCTCGGCTACAAATCGTATGCGCTTGTCCGGCGCGCCGGCGCTGCGGCTGCAGCGGGATCGTCGCTCCTGACCGCCCGCCATACGATGGAGAACGGAGTGCTGTCCGTCAAGATCGAGGAGGACGGCTCGCTGTCCGTGAAGGAAATCGCGACGGGGCATGAATACCGGGGACTTGGCGTATATGAGAATACCGGCGACATCGGCAACGAGTACATGTACCGGCAGCCGCCCGGAGACGTTCGGATCACGACCCGCGGCGTTCCGGCCGAGATCCGGGTTGCCGAGGATACGCCGTTCCGCGCTGCTGTCGAGATCGTTCATCGGCTTGAGATCCCGGCATCCGGAGACGAGCTTCTGGACGAGGAGCGAAGGGAGATGGTGTGGTTCACCAGCCGCCGTTCGGGCCGCTCCTCCCGCATGCTGCCGCTCGTCATCCGCACTCTGGTATCGCTGGAGCGGAGCGGCAAGGGAGTCTCCGTCCAGATCCGGTTCGACAATCAAGCCAAGGACCACAGGCTTCGGGTCTTGTTTCCGACCGGCCTGGCCGCTCAATCCCATTATGCGGACTCGGTCTTTGAGGTTGTCGAGAGGCCTAACAGACCTTCAGCAGAGTGGAGGAATCCGAGCAACTGCCAGCATCAGCAGGCGTTCGTGACCGTAGCCGACAGGGAGCGCGGGATTACGATCGCGAACCGCGGGCTGAACGAATACGAAATTCTGGGAGCGCCGAATGCTGCCACGATTGCGGTGACCTTGCTCCGCGCGACCGGAGAGCTCGGCGACTGGGGAGTGTTCCCGACTCCGGAAGCCCAGTGCATCGGAGAGCAGGCAGCGGAATACTTGATCATTCCCCATTCCGGCAGCGCCAGCGGGTCCGAGCTCGAAGGCGACATGCCCGCCCACATGCATGCCGCCATCATCGAGGCTTACCAGTACCAGGCGCCTTGGACCGTACGCCAGACCGAAGCGCATGCCGGCGAGCTCCCTGCGGCTCATGCCTTCTTCGCCTGGTCGGGAGAAGCCATTGCGTTCTCATCGCTCAAAATCGCCGAGTCTTCGGGCAGCCCGGTCATGCGCTGGTACAATCTGTCCCGCACCAGCCGGGCGCTGGCGGTGCGGGAGCTCGCAGCCGGAGGCGCCGCTTATCGAAGCGATATTCTCGAGCGGCGCGGAGAAGAACTGGGGAACGGAACGATCGACATGCTGCTCCGTCCGGCCGAGATCGTCACGATAGGCTGGGAGCAGCCAGACAAGGAGGACGGGAAATGAGCAACCGCAACCATATGCTCGGGGGTTATGTCGGCTTGTCCTCGCTCTCTCTCGTGACGCGGGAGGATGCGGTCAAGCTGACGCATCTGTTCGTTGCCTTCGGTCACGTCCAGAACGATGAAGTCGTGATGCCGCCATGGGAAAATACCGGCGTGATCGCCAAGCTGAAAAGGGACAATCCGGAGCTGTGCATCCTGCTTTCTGTCGGAGGGTGGGGAGCGGGGGGCTTTTCGGAGGCGGCTGCGACCGGGGAAGGGCGGATGCGGTTCGCGGCATCGGCAGCGAGAATAGCAGTCAAGTACGGCTTCGACGGCATCGACCTGGATTGGGAGTATCCTTGCTACGGCCAGGCGGGCATCGCAAGCAGTCCGGACGACAAAGCCAATTTCACGCTGCTGCTGAAGGAAACGCGGACCGCATTGGACCGCTCGGGCGAGGCTGCGGGCAGACGTTATCTGCTCACGATCGCTGCCGGCGCCGACCAGTATTACGTGGATGGAACGGAAATGGACAAAGCGCATCTCTATCTGGATTTTGTCCAGCTCATGACGTACGACATGCGGGGCGGGTTCCAGACCCTTACCGGACATCATGCCAATCTGTTCACGTCCACCGGGGACCTGTTCCGCATCAGTGCGGATGTTTCCGCCACGATCTTCATGAAAGCCGGCGTACCGCCGGAGAAGCTAGTGCTCGGGGCGGCCTTCTACTCGCGCATGTGGAAAGGAGTGCCCGACCGCAATGACGGCTATTTGCAGATGGCCGCTTCCTCCGGAGGCTACGGTCCCGACTACACCGCCTTGGAGTCGGACTATATCGGCAAAAACGGATTCATCCGGCACTGGGACGACGAGGCCAAGGCGCCTTATCTGTTCGACGGATCCACCTTCATCAGCTATGAAGATTCCGAATCCCTGCAGAACAAAGCGCGATACGTGAAAGAAAAGGGCCTTGCCGGCATCATGTTCTGGGAATACAGCTGCGACCGCACCCATCGGCTGCTCGACACTCTCCACCGCATGCTGGCGGCGGATCCTATGGAGGGCCGGCTGTAAAGGAATTCAACCGAGAAGCGTGCTCGACCTGTTCATCGATTCAGGATGAACCCGGTCGGCACGTTTTTTGGCATTCCGGGAGAACTTTATTTGCATCCGTTGAAATTCAATGCGCCCCGGTTCACATTCAGTTCACATAGACAAAAAAAGCATTACGATTAAGTGTGATTCAGGATACAAAGAAGCTCGCCCATACAGAATGATTCGAGGACTAGACCAGGAGGGAACAGATATTACTGAGTCGTAAAAAAATCGTCTTGGAAGACCCTCCGAGAAGAATATGAAGTGCGTTATATGATGTAGGAGATCAAGGCAGATTTACTGAAATCCATTGGAGACGGCGCGACGATCTGGGGGTAGGCGGAGGCGGTGGAGTTGCGGAAGATCGACAAGGTTCATCCGGGACTGGTTCAATTCCTGACGGTGAAAGAACTGGAGGATAAAACAAAGAGTCCGGTGACTTTTTCCGGTAGCTCGTACTAAGCAGCGGAATAGTCGGAATCGCATCGTTGGAATAAACTCTTCCGTAAATTCTTCATTCGTGTAGAGGAACGGACTTACATCTGTCTATCAGAAGGGCCTTTCAAACTGTTTGCAACTTTCAGAATTTAATCAATTCTTGGCCATCCGAGCCGCCAAATAGATAGACAGCATAATTACGTGTATAATACATCTTAGACATATATTGTTAACTTAAATATAATATAAAAAATGAGAGGTGTATTTATGAAGTCAAAGTTTTTATTAGCTATTGTTTCTTCCGTATTATTTTTTTCCTTAGTGAGTACGATTGAAGCAGAGAGTATTCAAACTAAAAATGAAACGAGTACTGATTTTAAAAACACGATGGTTCTTTCCCTTGACAGTTCCGTGGCATTAATCAATGGGCAAAAGGAATCGGCTGTAAAACCGATCGTTAAAGATGGCAGAACATTAGTGCCGCTTCGTTTGATATCTGAAGGATTTGGTGCAGTAGTAGATTTCAATACAAAAAATCAGAACATTAGCATTCAGTATTCAAATAAAACAATTTTAATGAAAATTAAAAATAAAAACATCACTATAGACGGTAAAACCGTTGTTATGGATGTACCTGCAAACATCTACAATGGTTCAACCTATATTCCTCTAAGATACGTTGGCGAGGCACTGAATAAAAATGTAGTATATCAAAATAGTACAGATACTCAGCCCTATAGACTTATTATTATAAAAGATGTCAGTACTTCAACGATTGAAGAGTTCAAACTAATTCGCGTCTATGGGCTAACCTACGAAGGGGAAAATGTAATTTATAGTGATAGATATATGGTGGTAATAAAAGAGAACGATAAACTACGGGTAAGCAATGATTTCTATACGTTTAAGGACTTTAGTTATCATGTAACAATTGACGACAAGAACACAGTTCATCTTGGAGATATATGGTTCAAAACTGAGAGTAGTGACTTCTATCTGGATTATGACTATAGTACAACACAAAAATTTATTTTATATCAAGTAAATGGGATATCAATTTCAAGAGTAGCTACTGAAAATATGCCTATAAAGTCGGTAAAAACATATTTAAGCAATGTCTATTATCTAACTCAGTATCAGCGTGGCTTGCTAGATGCCGATCAAACAACCAATTTGAAATATGCAACACAAAATAATGGACAATGGTCTTCAGATTATTTAGGTAAGCCTGGATTTTATTATGGGTTTGACACCTTAGGTAAGGTCTATGATTGGACCATTAGTAAAGATGGGATCTCTACATTCGGTTATCAACGCGCTGGAAACTTAAGTTCAGATGAAAGGGAAAAAACGTTTGGACAGTACAAAATTAAGCTGAGTGGGCACCAACATGAGCTTTTGTCGCCATAATGAATTACCATTTTGAGTGAAATTGGTTACCCACGAGTTTGCCGCAAGGGAAGTTACAATTAATTAGGATTCGACGCTCTGCTTTGATTCAACTATGAAGGCTCTCCAATCGGAGAGCCTTTTTCTTTTGACTTGCTGTTTAGCCGCCCAAGGACAGATGCGCCAATTTGATGCACCGAGTCCGGGAGGTCTTTTCTTTTCCGCTCTTTTGATTCGGCCCCGCCGCTGCCTCCTCAGCACTTCACTCAACCCAGCTGAAACCTCTCGCCACGAATTTCACTTGAGCGCCCCGGCAGAATGCGTCTTGGATGCAGATGCCTTTTTAGAAGTGTGGTGAAAAAGTCTCCGAAATCGCAGAACGAGAACCAATCCATGGTTAAATAGAAGAAACAGAATCTACGAAATGAGGACAGGAATGCGAGCTCCTAGACGATCCGGCGTACAGCCTCAACTCTTTCAAGTCATTGATATGGACGCGCTTGTGCCAGAACGGCATATCCTTCGTCGTACTGATGACATGATTGATTGGTCGGTGATAGGGCCGTGGATTGCGCGGTTATACTCGGAAACGAAGGGGCGACCGGCGGCGGATCCCAACTGATGGTACGCCTGATGTTGCTGAGCTACCTGTTCAATCATAGCGAAACGCGCAATCTATGGCGCGACACATGGCGGTTACCGCCACGTCCAGACAAAGAGGGCACGCTGCGAGCATGTATTTGCAGATCCCAAAACAACCATGGACTGGACCGAGCCAGAAGTCGGGGGCTAGATCGCATGCAGGAACAAGCCACTTGGACGGCCATTGTCCAAAATCTCAAACGTCTATGCCGGTTCAAGGCCAGTCGGAGCCACAGTGGCTTTGCACACGCCTCGTTTCTTCAATTTAACATCGGACGGGTCCCTACGGTTTGGCGGTTCCAGCGTCCCAGCGGTTTTCTTGATTCGGGACGACTCTAAGGCTGCGAAGTCCGATACTGGGTTGACTTCTGATATCATGCTCGTCTATTCCGCACCCGGTTCACATTCAGTTCACAGAGATGTTTTATCCTTCATGCAGAATCATTTGGAGGAGGAACCTGCTGTGAACCATAAGGATAGGAAAGAGCCCAAAGGCGAATGGGCTGTCGAGGCCAGGGGGCTCGTCAAGACGTTCGGCGACAACCGGGCTGTGGACGGAGTCGATCTGAACGTGCGGGCCGGGTCGATCTACGGCGTTCTCGGGCCGAACGGAGCGGGCAAGACGACGACGATCCGCATGCTGGCCACGCTGCTTAAAGCCGACGCCGGATCGGCGAAAATATTCGGCCACGATACGGTGAAGGAAGCCCAGATCGTCCGGCAGCTGATCGGCGTGACCGGGCAGTACGCTTCGGTCGACGAGTCGCTCAGCGCGACGGAGAATCTCGTGATCTTCTCCCGCCTGCTCGGACTCGGGCGCAAGGAGGCGAAGCGCAAGGCGGAGGAGCTGCTGGAAGAATTCGGCTTGACGGAAGCCGCCAGAAGGCCGCTCAAAAACTTCTCCGGCGGCATGCGCAGGCGGCTCGATCTGGCGGCAAGCCTCATCGCGCAGCCGCCGCTCATCTTCCTGGACGAACCGACGACCGGCCTCGACCCGCGCACCCGCACGCAAATGTGGGATACGATCCGCCGCCTCGTGAAAACGGGATCGACGGTGCTGCTTACGACTCAATATCTCGACGAGGCCGATCAGCTGGCCGACCGGATCGCGGTCATCGACCGGGGCTGCGTCGTCGCTGAAGGCACCGTCGACGAGCTGAAGGCCTCGGTCGGCACCTCATCGCTGCATCTGAAGCTTGAGAATACGCTCAAGATCGGCAGCGCCCGCAGGATCGTCGACCGCGTGCTCGGCGTCGCATCCGTCCTGTCTTCGGAAGCAGGCAAAATCACCGCGCCGATGGCCAACGCCGATGTCATCACCGACCTGCTCACCGAGCTTCGCGCAGAGGAGATATCGCTGTCGGAGCTCAGCGTGCAGAAACCGACGCTCGACGAGGTGTTTTTGACGATTACAGGCCATGAGGTCAAACAGGAAGCGGAAGCCGCTTCCGCCAAGGAGGCAACGGCATGAGCCAACCAACCGCACGCAGGCTCAAAAACCATACGAGCTTGGGCCAAACGATCCGCAATTCGCTCACGATGGCCTACCGGGGGCTGCTGAAGATCAAGCGCACTCCGGAGCAATTGTTCGACGTCACGCTTCAGCCGATCATTTTCACCCTGATGTTCACCTATATATTCGGAGGCGCCATCTCGGGCGATGTGGCGAGCTACCTGCCGATCATCATTCCCGGCATCCTCGTGCAGACGGTCATCGGCACCTCTGTCGTCACCGGCGTCCAACTGCGGGAGGATATGGACAAAGGCGTATTCGACCGGTTCAAATCGCTGCCGATCGCGCGCATCGCGCCGCTGGCGGGAGCGCTGCTCGCCGATACGATCCGCTATACGATCGCAACCGTCCTTACCTTTACGATGGGCTTCATCATGGGCTACAGGCCCGAGGGCGGCCTGGGGAGCATCGTCCTTGCCGCGCTGCTGGTCATCGCATGCGCCTGGGCAATCAGCTGGATCTTCGCCTTCTTCGGCGTCATCGCGCGCACCGCATCCAGCGTTCAGGGCATCTCGATGCTCGTGCTGTTCCCGCTGACCTTCCTATCCAATGCTTTCGTCCCGGTCGACACGATGCCGAACTGGCTGCAATTTTTCGTGAAGATCAATCCCATCACCCATCTCGTCAGCGCTGTCCGGCAATTGGCCAACAACGGGACCGTGGGCTGGGATCTAAGCCTCTCGCTTATCGGGGCGGCCGTCATCGTCGCCGTATTCGCTCCGATCACCGTCCGCGCGTATATGAAGAGGACCTAAAGGCGCGAGCCGCTTGAATTCCTTTATGGACAGCTTGACATTTAGGACGGCGATTCTTTAAGTGGGAGTAAAAGAGGGACATAAAAACCGCCGCTTGCCGTGGCGGTTTTTTTGCATCCATTTGAATCCATTGGCCATGGAAGACCGGCACAAGCGCAGGAGACATGCCGGATTCACCCATGCATAGCGGCTATCGCGGAGGGCAACCTAGCTGTGTTCGCTATTATAAGATCAAATGGAGGTCAACCAATGAAAAAACTCGCTCTTACGCTCGTGGCTGCAGCCGGCATCGCCGGAACGCTCGCCAGTCCCGCATTCGCCAACAACAACGATATGATGCGGAATACTGAACGGGGAATGAATGCCGATTGTTACCATGCCGCTGGGACGAACATGATGGACGGCAAGGGCGTCAACCGTATGGGCATGAACGACATGGGCATGAAACGTGCAGCCACGAACGGAGTCGGGTTGAACGCCACTCCCTGCTATCCGAGCACTTACGGAACAGGCTTGAACCGCACTGGCACCGGCACTGGCACTAGCACTGGCACTGGCACCGGCACTGGCACTAGCACTGGCACCGGCACCGGCTACGGAATGAATGGCGTCTCCTCGTATGGAACCGGGTTGGACGGCACCCGCATGAATGACTACCGGAACAACAGCTACAACACAAACTTTGCCGCCAGAAATTACACGGCCAAAGCCGCCACCGGCAAAAGCGGCTCCAACTGGGGCTGGCTCGGCTTGCTTGGCCTGTTCGGCCTTGCGGGCATGAGAAGCCGCAATCCGGAACGCCATTAATCAAAAGCAAAGGCCGCAGCGGACGCTGCGGCCTTTTTGGCTGAGTTCATCTGGAACAGAAGGGCAGGGCAAGGAGGACAACCTGCGCGAATGAAAGGCAGAGCAGAGCTCGGAGTCTTTCAACTATTCCACCGGATCCGCTTTTCTTGTAAAGGAAAGAACGATGTCCTGAGCATGGTCTCCAAAGTCCGAGCCGAACAGGTTGAGTCCACGCGCGTTGGCGGCATCCTCGGCGATCTCGAAGCGGATGCGGACGGGCTCGCTGAAGGAAAGCCCCAAGGCATCGATGGAAAGGTCTCCGCAAGGAGCTCCATTGATCAGGCTTCCCGTACGGGTTACTTTCCATTCCGTCAGTCGGCCATACTCGGTATTGCCTCGCCATTTCTCCGGCGTGAACCGGCCTTTGCGGTCGCCGAAATCGCCTGGGCTCGTCCAGGTTCCGACAAGCAGATCATTCATATAGAGCGATATGTCGGAGGGCCATTCTTCGCGGAAGCCCGGCGCCTCCGAACACAGCTCCGCTGTCAGGCTGATTTCCTCCAGCTCGGTACCAGGCGGCATCGGATTGGCGAAGCGGTACTCGAGGCTCCCGCTGCCGGAGAACCATACCACAGAGGCATGAATGCGGTCCGGCATGTAGAAAACCCTCGGATCGTCCGGCGATCCGATTCCGGAGCCGTCGCGTGAAGCCATGCCGCAGGGCGGCTGGACGGAGCAGGCGGAGAACATGCCGATCGGCATGCGGATTTGTTCCGTACGGTGCAGGGCATCGCCGGCTCTGGCAGGCATTTCCAGCAGGATGGAGCGGTAATTGACCGAGCAGATCTTCTCCCGGGCGGAACCTTGGCGGCAAGCGATCAGCTCGGCCTGTTCCAGCGTCTGCACGTTGATGGATATGGTCGGCTGCGCCGCGCCGAGCACCTCCGCCAGCTGGCTGACGCTCATCGCCTTCTCCCCGAGCGCCTCCAGAATTCGCAGCCGGACGTCGCTGGAGAGAGCCTTCGCCACGTCGATCATCCGGGAAGCCGGAAAGCGGATCAGTTCCTGTTTGGTTTCGCTCATGTCAACGCTTCCTTTACATAATTGGATAGCTTCAGTCTACAAGGAATATGATATATTGTAAATCCATAATGTACATTGCCTAATTAATATATACCTGCTAGAATGGGGTCAATTCCCATTCGAAAGGTGTGTGCCGAATGCTTGAATCCTTTACCGCCCATGCAGGCCTCATGATTCCCCGTCCTGAATACCCCCGCCCGGATTGGGAACGGGGCGATTGGCTCAATCTCAACGGATCCTGGTCTTTCCGGCTGGATCAGGAAGGAATAGGCGCATCGGAAGCCTGGCAGTTCAAGGATGAGAGCCACTTCGGCTCGACCATTATGGTACCGTTTTCATGGGCAAGTCCCTTATCCGGAATCGGGGAGAACGTGAAGGGTACCGGATGGTATCGCCGCACAGCAAGCTGGGCTCCCTCGGAAGCCGGCTCCCTCGTGTTCCTCCGCTTCGGCGCGGTAGATTACGAATGCGATATCTGGGTGAATGGGGAGCATGCCGGTTCCCATCAAGGCGGATACGGCACGTTCGAGTTCGATGTTACCTCTGCATGGAAGACTGCGGAAGAGAACGTGATCGTCGTGCGCGCGCAGGATGAGGATCATAACCACCAAGCGAGAGGCAAGCAAGGCTATGGAGAAATTCGCGGCATCTGGCAGACGGTATGGCTGGAAGCACGTCCCGAGGCCTATATCCAGAATGCGGAATTCCATACCTTCGTAGATGGACGCGTGAAGATCAACGCGCGCATCAGCGCCGCACAGGATGGCGAAGCGCGGCTTGCGCTCGATTTCGCGGATGGCTGCGTCACGGCTCAATCGGTGCATCAGCTGAAGAAGGGCGACAATGAAGTCTCGATGTCCTTCCAAGTAGCGGAGCCTCAGCTGTGGAGCCCGGAAACGCCTCATCTGTACGAAGGGGCCATCACCTTGACCTCCCTCTCCGGAGAGGACAGGGTGTCCACGTACTTCGGCATCCGCGAGATCGGAACGGCCCGGTTCGGGGAGCGCGGCTACCGCTGGCTGACGCTGAACGGCAAGCCGGTCTATTTGAACGGAACGCTGGACCAGGCTTATCACAAGAGCGGCTACTTCACCTATCCGAGCGACCAGGACATGCATGACGAGATCTATATGATGAAGCGGCTAGGCCTGAACTTCGTCCGCATCCACATCAAGCCGGAGGAGCCCCGCAAGCTGTATTGGGCCGACAAGCAGGGCATTCTCGTCATGGAGGATATGCCCTGCTTCTGGGGCGATCCGGACGAGACGGCTCGGGCGTCGTATGAGCGCGAAGCGCTGGAGACGATCCAGAGGGATTTCAATCATCCGTCCATCTTCTCGTGGGTCATGTTCAATGAAACCTGGGGGTTGAAAACGGACAGCAGGACGGTATCCGTGACAGGAAACGCGGCGCAGCGGCAGCTGTACCTTCCCGAGACGCAGGAGTGGGTCAGGGAGCTCTACCGGTGGGCCAAAAGCATCGATCCGACGCGCATCGTGGAGGACAACTCCCCGTGCAACTGGGACCATGTGGAATCGGATATCAACACCTGGCACTTCTACATCAACGGCTACCGGCAGCTGCGCGACCACTTGGAGCATGTCGCCGCCGGAACCTTCCCGGGGTCGGAGCTGAACTATATCGGAGGCAACAAGCAGTCGGACGCGCCGCTGATGAACAGCGAATGCGGCAACGTCTGGGGCATCGAGGGAGGGGCCGGGGACAGCGACCTGGCCTGGCATTACCGGTACATGCTCAACGAGTTCCGGCGCCACGACAAGCTGTGCGGCTTCGTGTTCACGGAATTCCGGGACGTCACCAACGAATTCAACGGCTACTATCGGCTGGACGGCTCGGCCAAAGACTTCGGCTATGACGGCATCGTGCCGGGCATGACGCTGCGCGACCTGCATGCGGCAGACTTCATCGTCGTGGATGCCGCTCCGTGCTTGACGGTGGATGCCGGAGCGGAGGCGACGGTTCCGCTGCTTCGCTCCAGCTTCTCGGACCGCTATCATGGCGAGAGGCTGACGCTGGAATGGGAGCTCGCCTATGACGAGCTCGGGGTCCGCCGGGTCGAGAGCAGCGGCGCCGTCCAGCTGGAATGGGACGGCTACGGAACCTCCGAGCTGCAGCCGCTCGTTCTGACGATGCCGCAGCGCGACGCTCTGGCGATCCTTGGCCTGCGTCTCGTGGACGGCCAAGGGACGGTCGTGACGCGGAACTTCACTTCGTTCGACGTCCGGAGCGGGCAGCAGGGCGGCGGATACGGAGCGGACGGCGGCACGCTCAGCATTCCGGTCGGCTCGTTCTCGGAGCACAGCTTCGCTTATCAATGGGAGGCGATCGGCGGCCACAAGCAGAACGGAGGCAAGGAAGGCTCGTTCGTCTTTGACGCGGTGCTGCCGGATTCCGGAGAACAGGCCTTGATCACGGATGTGGACATCTGGTTCGAAGCCAGCTCCAAGCGGCTGCTCGCCCGCAACTGCGAAGGAGACAAGGAGCAGCGGACCGACATCAATTATATGCACGGGGATTCGGCGGACGCCGAATGGAACAAGAACAGCTACCCCATGACGGGAGAACAGAAGCATGAATCCCGGGTCGAGGTGCTGATCGACGGCGAATCAGCAGCGAGCTTCGCGTTGCCGGACGATCCCGCCGACGCGCGCGGCATTCTCTCCTGGCATCATCAGCCCGTTGACAACAAGCTGGACGAAGCCGGTTCTTACGGCTACCTGTGCCGGGCATCACTGCCGCCGAGGCTGGCGGCCAAGCTGAACTCAGCCCGCCGCTTCAAGCTGGAGGTGAGGGCTGCGGAGGGCGGCCTCGCCCTGTATGGACGCAACGCCGGCCGGTATCCGATGGATCTGGTTGTCCGCTATCGTTAAGGATCGGCTGAACCTGAAGGGGCATCCGCCCGAAAAGAGGGGATGCCTCCGTTGAAGGAGGAGACATGCATGAGAGGAATCGTGAACCCGGTCATACCGGGTTATTATGCCGATCCGGAAGCCCGGATCTATGAAGGCAAGTTTTGGATCTACGCGACCCGTTCCTTCACGGCCTACACCGACCAGATGAATCTGGACGCATTCAGCTCCGACGATCTGATCCACTGGCACAAGCATGAAGGCATTGTCGAGATGGAAGGCTTCCCGCATATCTGGAGGGCGGTCTGGGCGCCTACGATCATCGAGCGCGCCGGAAAATACTATCTGATCTTCGCCAGCAACGACATCCAGTCGGACGAGGAGACCGGAGGCTTGGAGATAGCGGTCGCGGACAGTCCGGCAGGCCCGTTCCGGGCCTATCTCGGCCGGCCGCTCGTCGACCGCTTCGTTCATCGGGCGCAGCCGATCGACGCCCATCTGTTCAAGGACGACGATGGAGCGGTCTATCTCTACTACGGCGGCTGGAAGCATTGCAACGCGGCCCGCATGAATGAGGAGATGACCGGCTTCGAGCCGCTTGAAGGCGGGAAGGAGATCCTTTCCATCACGCCGCCGGGGTATGTGGAGGGACCCTGCATGCTGAAGAAGGACGGCCTCTATTATTTGATGTGGTCGATGGGCGGCTGGACCAACGGCACTTACCGCGTCGCATATGGCACGAGCGGCAGTCCGCTGGGACCGTTCGAGAACAAGGGGACGATATTGGAGAGCCAGCCGCCGGTCGCCGAAGGTCCGGGCCATCACGGGTATCTGCATCTGCCGGAAGAGGACGAATGGCTGATCGTGTACCATCGCCGGATCATCGGCAACCGCGATCCCGGCAGCCGGATTGTCTGCATCGACCGGATGCGGGTGGAGGACGGCATCATCAGGCCGGTCGTCATGACGGATGCCTGGCAGGAGGCATGAAGGCCGAAGATCTGACGGCAGCTCGTGTCGATCTTCAGCAGCTTGGTCTCCGTGCAGCGGTCGTAGACCGGAACGAATTCCATCTCGTATCGGCCGTCGTCGCTGGTGGCTCGATTTTCAAGCCGTTCAAAAAAGGTCTGACAGCAGAACGCAGCCCATATAGACGCCAGTTCCCCACATCATCAGCGCGGAAATACGGTTGATCCCCGTCCGCATTCGTCCGGATGAATCCAGCCTCGCCGCCGATCTGCCGGCAACGCCAAGGCCGATGAACCAGAACCAGGAGACGGCCGCGCAGACGAACGTGAAGGCGGCCTTCTCATAACCGGCGTAGCCGAGCGAGCTCGTGCCGACGACGCCCACGGTGTCGAGCAGGGCATGCGGGTTCAGCAGCGAGACCGATGCGGCGAAGGCGATCTGCTTTTGGGCTGGCATCGCGCCGCCGGCTGCCGCGCCTGGGACGGCGGGCTTGGTTCTCCAGGACGCGGCGCCCATATACATCAGGAAGCAAATGCCGGCGAGATAAAGGATGATCTTGATCTCCTGATTGTCGAAAATGATGACGGAGACGCCCCATACGGCGAGCAGAATGAGCATCGTGTCGCATAGTCCGGCGGCGATGATGGCGGGCAGCGCCCGGGCGAACCGGGCTTGAGAGGCTCCTTGATTGAAAATGAACACATTTTGCGGCCCTAAAGGCAGAATGAGCCCAAGCGCCAGCAGAAATCCGTGAATGGCTGCAGTCAGCATATGATCCTCCCGATTGGTGATAGAGCCATTGTAAGAGCAATCCGGCCGGGAGTCTCCATCCAATCGGTTGGCGGCAGAGCCAACCAATTGCTATAATGTCCCCACTGAAGCGGATGGAGAGTGGGGTATTCATGACAGAGGATTGGAAGCTGGACAAGCGCGGGGCCGGGCCGCTCCACCAGCAGATCTACGATTTCGTGAAGGGAAAAATCAGGAGCGGCGAATGGCCGGTCGGGATGAGGATTCCTTCCCAGAGAGAGCTGGCAGCGGCGTTGGCGGTCAATCGCAGCACGGTGGTCCATGCGTTGGACGAGCTGGCGGCCGACGGGCTGGTCGAGTCCGCCGTCGGCCGGGGAACGGTCGTGGCGAACAGCACCTGGAATCTGCTTGCCGGTTCCAGGCAGCCCGATTGGGGGCGCTATGTCCGCTCCGGCGCCTACCGGCCGAACTTGTCCTTGATCCGGCGGATCAATGAAGCCGAGCCGGATCCGGGCCTGATCCGCCTCGGAACCGGAGAGCTGTCGCCGGAGCTGCTGCCGTCGAGCCGGATCGCGGAGCTGCTGGCGGGCAGCGTCTCCGGACCGCTCAGCCTGGGGTATCCGGAGCCGAAAGGCAGCTATCCTTTGAGGCAGGCTTTAAGCTCGTATCTGAAGCGAAAAGGGATCGCAGCCTCGCCATCCTCCATTCTGATCGTGTCGGGGGCGCTTCAAGGCCTGCAGCTGATCTCGCTCGGGCTGCTGCGCCATGGTTCCGTGATATTAGCCGAAAATCCGACCTATTTGAATTCCGTCCATGTCTTCCAGTCCGCAGGCATGGAGCTGAGAACCGTCCCTATGGACGATGACGGCATCCGGCCGGATGCCGTCGGGAGACTGATGCGCCAGCACGGAGCTTCCTTGCTCTATACGAATCCGACTTACCGCAATCCGACCGGCGGCGTGATGACGCAGAAGCGCAGGGAAAGCTTGATGCAGGCATGCGCCGAGGCGCGGCTTCCGGTCGTCGAAGACGATGCCTACGGGGATCTGTGGCTGGACGAGCCGCCTCCGTCTCCGCTCAAATCGCTGGACAGCCAGGGACTTGTGCTGCATATGGGGAGCATGTCCAAATCGCTGGGACCGGGGCTGCGCATCGGCTGGATTGCCGGACCCGAGCCCGTCATCGAGCGCTTGGCCGATATCAAGATGCAGACGGACTATGGATCCAGCACCCTTTCGCAGCATGCCGTCGCAGAATGGCTGGCGGCCGGCTGCCATGAAGAGCATTTGTCCTTCTTGCGCGGCAAGCTGAGGGAGCGCAGGAGGATTGCTTTGGCAGCCCTGGAGGCCTCCTTCGCCGATCTGGCGGATTGGACGATTCCGCGGGGCGGATTCTACATCTGGCTGCGGCTCCGCAAGCCCTTGGACATGAGGCGCCTCTTCGAGCTTGCGCTGCAAGCCGGAGTCCTGCTCAACCCGGGCAGCATCTACGACCGGGAGGACCGGCAGCATTTGAGGCTGTCCTATTCCTATGCATCCTTGAGCCAGCTGAGGGAAGGCTTGGCGGCATTGTCCAGCCTGATCCGATCGTTGGCTGCCGCCGGATAATACAATGCCTGCTCAGCTGTCTATCACCTCGCTGATCGGCGCCAGCTCTTCGGCGGATTCTCCTGCGCCCAGCCGAACCTCGCTTTCCTTTCCTTCCAGGCGGTGGGTCGAATTGGTTTGAAGTCAAACTGTACCTGTACAATCCGACTTGTAAGTGGATACAATAAAAGAACTGCGCGCGGCAAATCTCCATGGATGGAGGAGCGCGCCCGATAGGAGGTGAAGCAGGTGAACCGCGAATTGGCCCATTCTATCGTCAGCCGGCTGCCCATTGCCATGGCTGGCATCGTGCATGATTTTTCCGCGAACGGGATCACTCTGTCCATTTTGCCTTGTATGAACCACCCAATCGCGAGAAGACGCCTGCCCTAACCTCTACGGATCGCCATGCCATCCCGAAGAGCCGCGGCCAGCTGCGCGGCTCTTTTTTTGCGCTGTGGCGCAGCGTCTTCCATAACCAGGAGGATGAATGCCATGATTATCGTCAACGCTCAGAACGTAAGAAAATACCACGCCGCCCATCTTGTGCTGGACGGAGCCGCTTTTCAAATCCAGGATGGAGAGAAGGTAGGCCTGATCGGCCGCAACGGCAGCGGCAAATCGACGCTGCTGCGGCTCATATCCGGCCGGGAGCATGCCGACGAAGGCATGCTGACGGTGCGCAGGGATGCGCGCATCGGATATTTGCCGCAGATTCCCGAAGCGTACGAATCGATGACGGTGTACGAGGTGCTCGCCAGCGGATTCGGCAGCTTGATGAAGGCGAAGGAAGAGCTTGCCGGGCTGGAAAGCCGGATGGCCGATCCTGCTCTGGCTCCTTCCGCGCTGGAGCGGCTGCTCGTCCGCTATTCCGAGGTTCAGGAGATGTTCGAGCAGGGAGGAGGCTATGACATGGATACCTTCATCGATCAGGTCGCGAGCGGCCTGCAGATCGACCGCAGCCGGGACGGGCGGACGCTCGGGAGCTTGTCCGGCGGGGAGAAGACCCGGGTCGTGCTGGCTTCCCAACTGGTGACACGTCCCGATCTGCTGCTGCTGGACGAGCCGACCAACCATCTGGATCTGAAAGGGATGGAGTGGCTGGAGCAGTTTTTGCGAGGGTATGCCGGCTGCTGCGTGATCGTCTCCCATGACCGCTATTTCCTGGATGCCGTCGGGACGAAGATGATCGAGCTGGAGGACGGCGAAGCCCATACCTATCTCTCCGACTACAGCGGATACCTCAAGCAGAAGGAGGAGCTTCTGCTGCGCCAGTTCGCCGAATTCCAGGAGCAGCAGAAGGCGATCAAAAAGATGAAGGAGACGATCCGCAAACTGGAGGAATGGGGACGGATCGGGGACAACGAGAAATTTTTCAAGCGCGCGGCTTCGATCCGCAAGGCGCTGGAGAAGATGGAGGCGGTCAAGCGCCCTGTCCTGGAGCCGAAGACGGCGGAATTCAGCTTGAATCCGCAGGACCGGTCGGGGAAGCAGGTCATCGCCTTCGAGCGGGTTTCGAAGCGGTACGGTGACCGCATCCTTCTGCAGGGGGCCGAAGGAAAGCTCCTCTATGGGGAAAAGGCGGTGCTGATCGGGGACAACGGCAGCGGAAAGACGACTCTGCTGGAGATGCTCCTGGGCCGGGAGTCCGCGGATGAAGGCGAGCTGAAGCTCGGAACCCGGCTGGAGATCGGCTATCTGGCCCAGCAGGAACCTGCCGCGGAGCCGGAGAAGTCCGTGCTGGACTACTTCCGGACCGAAGCGGGCATGGAAGAAGGCGAGGCGCGCCATCTGCTGGCACGTTACCAGTTCTACGGAGCCGCCGTATTCCGTCCGCTCAAGGCTCTGTCCGGCGGAGAATGGTCGCGGCTTCGGCTCGCCTTGCTGGTGCGGAAGCGGCCCAATCTGCTGCTGCTCGACGAGCCGACGAACCATCTCGACACCGCCTCCAGAGAAGCATTGGAGGAGGCGCTCGAGGAGTTTCCGGGCACGATCCTGGCCGTGTCTCATGACCGGTACTTCATCAACCGCATCGCCGGGCGCGTGTGGGAGCTCTCCGGGGGCCGCATCGTTTCCTGGAATGGAAACTATGACGGGTATAAGGCGGAGCAGGTCAAGCTGCAGGCAGCAGGCGATTTGTTCCGGGAAGATAAGGCTCCGCATCGGGGAGAAGGCGCGGCTCCACAGGTCAAGCCGACCCTCTCCGGAGAGAGGATGGCGGCCAAGAGCGGCAGCAAAGAAAACGGAAAGAAAACGGAGCAGCTCGCAAAGCAAAAAGAGCAGCTCGAAAAGGATATCGCTCTTCTGGAAGCCAGGATCGCGGCAGCAGCCGCGGAGCTTGAGCTGCTTGCCGTGAACGGCAGCCCGGCGGAGCTGGAGAAGCGATGGAAGGAGCGGGAGATGGACGAGCAGCAGCTGGCCGGTCTGATGGACCGCTGGCTGGAGCTGGCCGGAGAGTAAGGCGATTGCTGCCGTTTTTGTTTTGGCAGAGAGATACGGCTCCAGGCGTATGGACTCGAGGAGGCAGGCCTGCGCCATGATAGCCGCATCCGCCAGATCGAGGAGTCCCATCCCGAGCTTGGGAGCGTACCCGATGCGAATCGGTCCGCGGTCCCTAATCGGGCAACTCTCTGTACCCGGCGCTCAGACAGGGAATAGACCTGGGAAGGTCCTTCGGGGTGGGGGAGATTCCGAAATCCAACTGCTGCTTGCCAAAGCAACCGGCCATTTCAAGCATGGCAATGAACGCTGATCGAAGGCGCCATTCAAGATGGCGCCTTCTTGCATTCCATTCCCTGAGAATTGACGTATAATAGTGTTCGTTCCAGCAAGTCTTTCAGCAGTAATCGGAAGAGTCGTTCATTTTCGGAGCGGCTCAAGCAAAACGACATTTTAACTTGCATAGCCGCAGAGAGGAATGGATCCAGTGCTTCAATGGGCAAAAGGGAAAATAGGACGGGGAACGGCCGTTCCGCCGGAAAAGAAGCTGAGCCGGGATGCGGTCACCTCGCTGATCATCCACAGCTGCTTCCAGTTCGGGGCTTCGATGTCGGGCTTGTTCCTCAACCTGTACTTGTGGAGGCTGACTCAGGATCTAGCGATCAACGGGCTGTACAACATCATCTGCTTCGCAATAACCCCGGCGGCGTTCGCCGCGGGAGGCTGGCTTGCCAAGCGTAAGGACCGGATGGCGGCCTACAGGCTTGGCATCGTCATGATCGCCGTCTTCTACCTGCTCGTCGTCATTGCTCAGGAGCGGGTGGCGGAATATTATGTCCTGTTCGCGCTGTTGAACGGAATATCGTCCGGCTTCTATTGGGTCGGCTATCTCGTGCTTCAATACGACGTATCTACGGAGACGAACCGAATCCGATATCTGGCGATCAACATGATCGCCTTCAACTCCGCCGGGCTCGCCGGGCCAGCGCTGGCCGGCCTCATCATCCGCCGCAGCGAAGGGCTGCAGGGATACATCATGATCTTTGCGCTTGCTTCCGTCATGTTCGCCGCCGCTGCCGCGATCAGCTTCCGGATCCCGATGCAGACCGTGCGCCACCGAACCTATTATCTGAACCTGATGGGCTTGCTGATGTCCAAGCACAGTCGATGGCGCAGGGCGCTGTACAGCTTCTTCGTCTTCGGCCTGTTCCAGGGAATCATGCTGTTCCTTCCCAATATCCTGCTGTTCCGCACCGTCGGCCGCGAGGATTGGGTCGGCTATCTCGGCGTGCTGTTCTCCGCCTTGACGGTCGCTACCGGGTATGTCATTTCCCGCTCCGCCCAGCAGGAGCATGTGCGCCTCTACCTGCTGATCTCCTCGATCGGAGTCACGCTCGGGGCGGCGCTCTTGCTGCTGGACGTGAAGCTGTGGTCCGTCGCGGCCTTCATGATCCTGTTCTCGGTGTTCAATCCGCTCGCGGTCAACACGCTGACCTCGTATTATTACCGGCTGATCGGACAGCTGCCGCTCAAGGGGCAGCTGCGCGTAGAGTCGGTCATCATGAGGGAGCTGTTCCTCAACGCCGGGCGTGTCGTATCGATCGCGCTGCTGCTCCTGTGCGCGGCCGACATGCGGCCGTCGTTCATGGCTGCGGTGCTGTTCGGCATGGCGGCTCTGCAGTTCACGCTGCTGGGACTGGTGAAGGAGCGTCAATGAATGGAAATGGAAGGGTGTTCGACTATGCCCTTGCTGCATCCGCATCGCGGAGGCGACCGCGCTGCCCCCAAAGCCGTTGTTTTGGAGACAGCGACAGCGGATTGCCTGACAAAAGCGCTTTGAGCTTTCTTTCATCCATAGAAGTCAACATCAATCCATCCGTCCGTAGATGTCTACTTGTCATTCATCCATAGATGTACCTATCAAGGGCAACTCCATCGGGAGGGGCTCTTTTTTTGATTGCCGCTTCTTTTCCCAGCCTGGTGACATGCAAGCGCGCCGCTCCGGTCCAGCCTGCCGTGATGATGAAGAAACCGGAAATGCCTTTTGAAAATGCCGCTCAAACGCATGGCTACTTCCTTTCATCCGGAGCCGTCAGCCGGATAGCTCCATCCGCCAGCTCCAGCTTGACCTTGTTGCGGTCCTTGGCACCGATGGACTCCAGGTAGGAGGCCGGAACCTGCAGCCGTCCGGCTTTGTCGAGGACGGCGTATTCGACATGCGAATCGTCTTCGTCCCGCGCGCCGGGAGGAATGCCTTGCTCCAGCTCCAGCAGCTCCTCGGCATAGGATTTGCGGCGGATCATTTCGGAGGAGGTCTTGCCGTCGCGGATGGCGACGACCCTCTCCACCTTCCGGGCGAGCAGCGGATCATGGGTGACGATGACGATCGTGATTCCCGTCGTCCGGTTCAGGTCGCGGAACAAGTCGAGAATCTGGTCCGACATCCGGGAGTCGAGCGACCCCGTCGGCTCATCCGCGAGCAGCAGCCTCGGTCCGCCTGCCAGCGCGATCGCGACGGCGACCCGCTGCTGCTCGCCGCCGGACAGCTGGTGCAGCTTGCTGCCGCGGCGATGGCCGAGACCGACCGCCTCCAGCAGCTCCAGCGCGCGTTCGCGGCGCGGCTTCCCGCCGAGCAGGAGAGGCAGCTCGACATTTTCCTGAGCGGTGAGGTAGGGAATCAGGTTGCGGGCATTGTTCTGCCAGACGAAGCCGACGCTGCTGCGCTTGTATGCGACGAGATCACGCTCGCTCATCTTGAGCATGTCGCGCCCGTTCACGACCAGCTTGCCTGCAGAGGGGCGGTCCAGTCCGCCCAGCATATTGAGCAGAGTCGACTTCCCGCTGCCGCTGTTGCCGATGATGGCCATCAGCTCGCCGGCCTCGACCTCGAGATCGAGGCCTTGCAGGGCGAATACCTCCAGCTCGGCGGCCTTATAGATTTTGACCAGCCCTTCGCAATGAATCATTCCAATCAATCCTCCCCGAGCTTGAGCGCTTGATGGATCCGGCTTCTGGACAGCATGATCCCGAGCACGGCCAAGCCGATCAGCAGCGTCATGCCGACCATCCCGTACAGCTTGGCGAAATCGCCGGCGGCAAGGATGACCCGGAATGGCGGGACGAGAGCCGCCGGATCGAATGCCAGCTGGAAATTGGGGACGAACAGGCGGCTCGCCGAATAGCCTGCGGCCATGCCGATCAGGACGGCCGTTCCCGAAGTGAGCAGCTGCTCCAGGGCGAGCATGCCGATCAGCTGGCGCAGCGACAGGCCGACGGCGCGCAAAATGCCATTTTGAAGCGTACGCCCTTTCAAGGTCAGAATCCAGTACAGCATGAACCCGGCGAAGGCGACGAGAATCGAGATCAGGAACCCAAGCGTCAGGATGCCGTTGAGCGCCATGAAGAAGGGATCGTTTTTGGCTCGCGCGAGCTCGTCTCTCGTATTGACGATGCTGGTCAAGTTCAGGCCGGCATGGGAAATGCCCTCGTAGAGCCGTGCCGTGGAGGCGCCGGGCTTCATCTTCAGCCAAACCTGATAGGGCTCGAGCGCGAGCTGGAACTGAATGCGCGGCAGATGGCCGACGATGAGCATCGGCGTGCTGCCGGAGGCGGAGTCTTGTGAGGCCTGCCGGCCGCCCGACGCTCCCGGATTGGGATTGAAGGATGGAAAGAAAGGCAGGATGCCGTAAACGACGAACGGCTGCGGATCGATCTTGTCCCAGCCGGCCCAGATCGTGTCGCCGGGCTTCACCTTCTTGTCTTCGGCCAGCGTCTGCGAGATCAGAACCGCGCGCGGATCCGGGGCGATCAGATTGAGATAATCGGCCAGCGGATAACGGAGGATGTAGTCGCCGAACCAGGCCGTCTCTCCGAAATCATCCGTATCGATGCCCATGAGCTCGGCGGTTCCGCCGCTTCCGCCTGCAGTGAAGGCGGCATCCTTCTTGATGAACACTTTCGCCGCGTGCTCGACTCCGGGCAGGGCCGGGTAGGCGTCGAAGGGAGGCTCTGTGTAATGGACGACGGGGGAATCGGCACCGGCAGCCTTGGCTTCTCCGCCGCCAGGCGAGTAAGCCGAAGTGTCTGCCGGCACATCGGTCTGCCATGGGCCGGAGAGGACGAAGTCCGCTCCGTTGCGATACCGGATCTGTTCCTCGCGGTTGTTGTTGATCGTTCTGGCCGCCCCCGCGCTGAACACGCCGGAGGCGATGGTCAGGATGAGGAAGAGCATGAGGAACTGGTACTGGACGAGAGAGCGGCCCACCTGGATCAGGGAAGCGTACCAGGCCGGCGGCCACCAGCGGCGTCCCAGCCTGTAGACGGCGGCGAGCAGCAGCGGATAAAGGCGCAGCAGCAGCAGGCCGGCTCCGATCATGAACAGCGCGGGCACGACGAACTGAAGCGGATCGATCCGCAGGTCTTCCGAGCCGAGGCCGAGCGTCTTCAGGCTGTCCAGCCGTTCCCGGAACGTATAGAGGCCGTAGAAGGAAACGAAGATCAGGATGATGTCCACGAATGCTTTGCGCCATAAAGGCGCCTGGCCGGCTCTAGCCAGAGACTGCTTGTGGCCGACGATCGTGACGCGCGTGGCGCGGATGACGGGCAGCAGCGTCATGGCGAAGGCGATGGCGGCCGCCGCTCCCGAATAGGCGAACGCCTCGGCGCCGACATGGACGGGAAGCCTGGAGCGTTGGACGAATTGCAGGAAGCCGCTCGATGCGCCGAGCAGCTCCGTCAATCCGGCTGCGAGGTACGGTCCGGCCGCGAAGGCGGCTCCGGCTATCATCAGCCCTTCGGCGGCAAACGCAGAGATGATCTGCAGCCTCGAAGCGCCGCGGCTGCGCAGGACGGCGATCTCGTTCCTCTGCCTGCCGGCGATGAGTTCGGACACCATGTACATATAGAAAGCCAGCATGATCAGCACCGGGATGTCGAGGGACCACATCAGCGTCGCGAGGCGCTGCGACCGCTCTCCATAGCTGTCGATCGCCTCGGCTGCCGGGACGTCGAACTTGGTTTGGCTGACCGGGACGAGCTTGCCTGCGGCGCTTCGGATCGCCTGATCGGTGTTCAGGAAAGGCTCGATATCGCGCAGCGTCATCTTCGTGTAGTCCAGCACGAAATACCAGCTGGCGGAGAATAGGGGAGCCTTGCGGGCAGTCAGCATCTCCTTGGCGAACAAGCCTTCATCCATGACGAAGACGCGGTTGTAATCATCGAGCGACGGGTCGCGGAAGAAGAGGTCGCCTTCCTGCTTGACGCCGAAGCTGCCGACGGGCTTCAGGCGCAGATGCAGGTTGCGGCTGTCGTCATCGAGCCTGACGATCCGGCCGAGCACGAAGTCGAGCTCCTGAAGCGTCCGCTGGTTGACCATGACCTCATAGGCGCCGTCCGCATCCGGCTGTGGTGAAGGCAGCCGGCCGTCGATCAGGCGGATATGATCCTGGATGCCGCTGACGGAGCGGATGGCACCGGTAGGCTTGAGCTGCTTGGGATCGGCGGCGGAGCCTTCCACCTCCAGCACGAGCTGTTCGGTCTGCAGCTCGTACGCAGCCTGCTGGAGCGGAAGTCCGAAGCCGGGGACAGCCTCTTCATTCATGAAGCGCTCCAGACTGGAGACGGCCTGGAGCTTCTTGTCCGCCTTCATGTCCATCAAGGTGATTTTGGAGAAATAGGTGCCGGAATGCATGCCCGAATCCTGCTGCCGCCTCTCCAGGTCCTTCACGAGCATGCGGGAGAGGATGGCGTCGGAGTAGACCGGCATCGTGCTGACGAGGCCGGTCGTCAGCACCATGCCGAGAAGCAAGCTGACGGCCAGCCATTTGTTGTTCGCCATCTTGCGGAAGATCATCGTCAGCAGGGCCATGTCCAGGCCTCCTCTATGAGCGGGGTGAGAGAGCGGTTATTGCAGGACAATGACCTGCCCCTCCTTCAGGCCTTTCAAAATCTCGACGTCGGTGGAGCTGGAGATGCCGGCCTCGACATCGGCTTCCCGCAGCCGCTTGCCGTCCTCCAGCAGCCGGACGAACGTCCGTCCCTGGTAAGTCCGCAGGCCGCTCTTCGGAATGACGAGCGTATTTTTGCGCTGCTCGGTGATGATGAGGATGCTTGCCTGGGTGCCGATCTCAACATTGCCGGGCAAGCCCTGGACGCTTAGGTACAGGGTGGAGGCGTATTTGTCCGCCAGCGCCTTGTTCGGCGTCTGCGGAGCCGAATCCGGCGTCTGCACGACTTTGGCGGCATAGGTCTTGTCCTCGATCTTCACTTCGGCCGGCGAGCCGAGCTTGACGCCGCCGAGATCTCCTCCTGAATCGAATCCCATCGCGAGCCGCAGCCTGGACGGATCCGAGACGACGGCCAGCGTCTGGTAGGGCGCGACGAGATCTCCTTCCTGGAGCGAATCGGCAAACGTGACGATGCCGCTGAGCTTGGAGCGGATGACGGTATGGTCCAGCTGCTCCTTCAATCTCGCGTATTTGAGCCTTTCGATATCCAGCTGCAGGCTCGCCAGCCTGCGCCCTTCCTTGTCGGACGAGGGCATCCGCTTCAAGGCATACGAAGCGCGCTCCGCGGCAAGCTCCTGCTCCTTCACCTGCAGATCGAGGCCGTCCACAAGCAGCCGGGCGAGCACATCTCCGGCTTGGACGCTGTCTCCAGCCTGGACCTCGATCTTCTCCAGCCTGCCTCCTTGGCCCGACAGCTGGGCCCGGTCGGTTCTCAAGGATTCGAAGGATCCGGTGCCGCTGACTTCTTTCTGGACGGTGCCTTTGGCGGCTTCGGCCGTCCGGTAATTTTCCGATGCGGGCTTGACGAGCGGCGGCTTCAGCTCCGCTTCCTCGCGCGGAAGGAGGGAGCAGCCCGATGCGGCCAGAGACAGGACGAGAAGAGCGGCTGCAGCGGACAAGCTAACGGACTTCGGCAATGTGGCCATCCTCCAATTCGAATACGAGATCGACGATTTCCATGACGGCGGGGTCGTGGGTGGCGAGCACGACGGTCAGGCCTTGCTGGACAAGCTCGCGAAAGGCTTTCATGATCGTAAGCCCGGTGCGGCTGTCGAGCTCGGCCGTCGGTTCGTCGGCCAGCACGAGCGCGGGCCTGCGGGCGATCGCCCTGGCGATGGCGGTGCGCTGCTGCTCGCCTCCCGACAGCTCGAACGGACGGTGATGCATGCGCTCCGCGAGGCCGACCTGCTCGAGAGCGGCGATGGCGGCTGCCTGGCGTTCCTTGGCGGGCACTCCCGCTACCCGGAGCATGAACTCGACGTTCTCGTAGGCGGTCATGAGCGGCACGAGGGCGAAGGACTGGAAGATGAGGCCGATCTCGGTCCGCCGGAGCTCATCCCGCTGGCGGCCGGTCAGCTTCGTCAGGTCGCGGCCGCCGAGCTCGATGATGCCTTCGGTCGGCGTATCCAGCGCTCCGAGCAGATTGATCAGGGTCGTCTTGCCGGAGCCAGATCTTCCCTTGAGCGCGACCAGCTTGCCTGCGGGAAGCGCGAGATCGATTCCCTTGAGCACGGCGACGGAGTTCTTGCCCCTGCTGAAGATGCGGGTAATGCCGGAAGCCTGGAGAATAAGCGGGGAAGCTGCGGGCATGGATCGTTCACCTCCCAATGTTCAATTCCTTTACCATTAATTTACTGCATCTGGGAACAGTTACAAGGTCTGGATCCACCTTGGTTATGTCTGATCTTATGATCTTGGCCTGTGGCCTGCTGGTTCGCGACATCCCTAGCGGCAGGAGGTGCGAGATCGCGACAACATGGTCCTGAACGTACTAAAGGGCCAAGTCCGGCCGTATGTTGGTATTGGCATTTCGTAAGCGCATTCATCGTGAAGCGGATATCGGGAGGGGATTCCATGAGGCCAGGCAATCGGAAGCTGCTGTCTGCCGGAGCAGTCGTCATGTGCACGGTGATGGCGATAGGCTGCAGCAGCCAGTCCGGGGACGGCGGCAAGACCAGTTCCGGCAAGACGACGGTGACCATTACGTACAGGGATGACGGAATCGGAGAGAAGGGCGTTCTCTACAAGTGGATCAAGGAGGTCGCATCCACGTTCCCGGACAAAAGCATCGAGATCAAGCCGACTCCGATCCAGGCGTCGGAGGGCGATTATTTCGCAAAGATCGCGCTCGCGCTGAAGTCCAAGGACACCGCCCCCGACATCGTGACCGAGGATACGTTCATTCTCAACTCCGACGCCGCGGCGGGTTATCTGGAGCCGCTGGACGAGAGGCTGAAGGGCTGGGAGGACTGGGGCAACGGCTCCTTCATCGAGGCGATGAAAAAAGGCGTGACGGCCAGCGACGGCAAGGTGTATGGGGTTCCTTACAATACAGATTCACGCGGGCTTTGGTACAACAAGGAGCTGTTCAAGAAGGCGGGGCTGCCGGAGGACTGGAAGCCGAAAACCTGGGATGAGGTGCTGGACGCCGCCAGAGCGATCAAGGCCAAGGAGCCGGATGTCGTGCCGATCTGGATGAACATGGGCAAGGCGACGGGCGAGGCGACCTCGATGCAGACGTACGAGATGCTGCTCTACGGAACCGGGGAGAGGCTCTACGACGACGCGAGCGGCAAATGGGTCACCAAGAGCCAGGGAATCAACGACGCGCTCTCCTTCATCGATACGGTCAACAAGGAAAAGCTGGGCCCGCCGCTCTCCAAGGTGTTGAACGGGCAAGCGGGCAATACGGCGACGCGGGAATACTTGCCCAAGGGCAAGCTCGCCATCTCGCTGGACGGCTCGTGGATTCCGGGCAACTACCTGGACGGCGGAGCCGCTCCATGGCCGGAATACAAGGATGTGCTCGGCTTCGCTCCGATGCCGACGAGCAAAGGGCAGTCGCCGGGCTCCATCACGCTGGCCGGCGGCTGGGCGCTCTCGATCCCGAGCAACGCCAAGCATAAGGATGCGGCATGGTCATTCATCAAGTACGCTCTGAATAAAGAAAACACCGCCAAGCTGGTCATCGCTTCAGGCAACATCACCGTTCGGGCGGACGTGTCCAAGGACCCGGCATACACGAAGATGCCGTTCAACGAAATCGCCACCGATTACCTGAAAAACGCGGAGTTCCGCCCTGCGCAGGATAAATATCCGGAAGTATCCACCCAGATCCAGGCGATGGTGGAATCGGTCGCGACCGGCACCTCGCCGGCGGACGCTGCAAGCAAGTACGCGCAGGACGTATCGAGAATCGTGGGGGCCGACCATACGATGGAGAAATAGCAGCACGGCCGCGGCCCCGGACTGAAAGGCGGTCCGGGGCATACCGGCGAAGCGGGAAGCGGGACGCCTGCGCATATCCGATAGGAGGGATCGACCATGAGCTCCATAGCGGCCGCCGTGCCGGGCAGGACGCGCAAGAACCGTACGTGGATCTACTTTCTGCTTCCGTCCGTCGCCATCATGCTGCTCTTCTTCATCTATCCGATCCTGCTGACCTTCTTCTATTCCTTCACGAATCTCGCGCTGACCGGGGAATCGGCCAAGGAGCTCAAGTTCATCGGCATCGACAATTACACGCATATGTTCAAGGATCCTACGGTGAGGACGGGCATCTGGAACACGATCGTGTTCCTGCTCGGATCGGCGGTCATCGGCCAGCAGGTGCTCGGCTTTCTGATCGCGCTGCTGATGAAGCACAAGAACAAGACGTTCCGGCGCATCATCGGCACGGTCGTGCTGGCGGGATGGGTGACGCCGGAGATCGTATGCGCTTTATGCCTGTACAGCTTTTTCGGAGACGAAGGGACGCTCAACGCCATTCTCGGATTTGTCGGAGCCAAAGGTGTCGCCTGGCTGTACACGATGCCCATGTTCACGGTCATCCTGGCGAACATCTGGCATGGCACGGCCTTCTCCATGCTTGTATTCCAGGCTGCGCTGGACGATGTGCCGAGCGAGATCGAGGAGGCTGCCGTCGTGGACGGCGCTTCGAGATGGCAGATTCTGATCCGGATTACGATTCCGTACATCAAGGATTCCATTACGACGAATATGATGCTCGTGACGCTGCAGACGCTGGGAGTGTTCGGCCTCATCTACGCGATGACCGGAGGCGGGCCCGGCACGGCGACGACGACGCTGCCGATCTTCATGTACAATCAGGCCTTCGTCAATTATCAGCTCGGATACGGTACCGCCATCTCGCTGCTGCTCCTGCTGATCGGAATCGTGCTGAGCCTGTTCTACATCCGTTCGATGAAGTCTTAAGGAGAATCCGCCCTATGAAGAGGATGAAACGCAAGCATGCGGGCCGGATGGTTCCCTATGCCATCCTGGCCGCCATTGGCCTTTGCTTTGTTCTGCCCCTTTTGTGGGTGCTGGTCGCGTCCGTGGATCCCAATGCGATGCAGACGCTGAAGATGCCAAGCCGCCTGACCGGAGGGAATTACGCGTCCGTGCTGTCGGACAGCGGCAACCAGCGCGCGTTCGCGATCGGACTGCTGATGTCGCTCGGCCAAGCCGTGCTCGTCGTGCTGCTGGCTCTGCTGGCGGCATATCCGCTCTCCCGGTATCAGCTCAAATACAAGAAGCCGTTCATGCTGACGGTGCTGTTCATGACCTCGCTGCCGATCACGGCGGTCATGGTGCCCGTGTATCAACTGTTCCTGAGCCTCAAGCTCTACGACAACGTGATCGGCGTCGTGCTGTTCTACGTAGCCTCTTCGATGCCTTATGGAATCTGGATGCTCAAGAACTTCCTCGATGCCGTCCCGGCGGATCTCGAAGAGGCGGCTTGGGTAGACGGCGCTTCCGTGTTCGCCGGCATCCGCAAGGTCGTGGCGCCGCTCATGGTGCCGGGCATTTGCACCGTCGCGATCTTCACCTTCTCCGGCAGCTGGGGGAACTTCTTCGTGCCGTACATCCTGCTGCAGTCGCCGGGCAACTTCCCGGCCTCGCTCAAGCTGTACCAGTTCTTCGGCCAGTATGGAATGGCGGATTACGGCAAGCTGGCCGCCTTCTCGGTCATGTACGCCATGCCGTCCATCGTGCTGTACGTCCTGTCCCAGCGCTTCATGTCCAAAGGGTTCGGCTTGCAGGGCGGGACGAAGGGGTAGGATGAAGCGGTAGGATGAAGCGGGGGAGAGAAGAGAACGCGAAAAAGGGGCGGCTGCCTGCGGCGAGGCCACTGAAAAAGTAGCGTAAGGCGCGAAATCGTTCTGGAGAAACGGATGTGGTCGCCTTTGTCCCCGGATTTCAACCGCTAAAAGCGGCAGAAATCAGAGAAATCTGGGGACAACAGCGATCGGAAGAATGATTTCCGTCTGCAGCGACACATTTTCAGTGGCCTCGCCTGCGGCATGCCCCCATTTTTATTTTCCGTATGGGACATGGCAGGGAATACCAACCTAGGAAGCCGCGAAGTGATAATGGAGAGCCGATGGGGTAATTTGTGCTTCAATCGATGAAAAAAGAGGAGATACATCCCCGCAAAAACTACAATCGATAGATAGCAAAGAGGCTGCCCATAAGCTCTCTTATGGGCAGCTCATGCTCTATCTCGAACAAAACCACGAAAGGAGCTCTCGGATGAGGTGCAGGCCAAGCTGATGAGGCGGCGCTACTTCAAAATCTTCTTGATCCACTTCAGTTTATCTCCATAAGGCGGATACAGGAAGCTGGAATTGAACTTCGTACTGCGCTTCAAGATGCTCTTCTTGTGGGAGAACAGCTCGTAGCTGTGGCGCCCGTGGTAAGCGCCGATCCCGGAATTGCCGACGCCTCCGAACGGAAGCTCGGGATTGACGATATGGGAGATCGTGTCATTGACGCTGCCACCGCCGAACGGCACGCGGGCCAGCACTTCCTGCTCCGCCTGCTTGCTGGAGGTGAACAGATAGAGCGCCAGCGGCTTGGGGCGGCTGTTGATGAGGCGGACCGCTTCGTCCAGGCTTTCGTACTCGAGAATGGGAAGCAGGGGACCGAACAGCTCCTCCTGCATGGAAGCCGAGCGGTGGAAGTCCGCCTCCAGCAGCGTCGGCTCGATATAAAGCCGGTCGCGGTCCATTTTGCCGCCGTGCAGAATGCCTTCCTTATCCTTCTCCAGCACGCCGGCAAGCCTGTCGAACTGGCGGACGTTCACGATTCGGCCGAAGTCAGGGCTTGCAGAGGCATCCTCCCCATAGAAGCGGGTGAAGGCTTCCTTCAGCCGGGCCACCAGCTCCTGCTTGATCGATTTATCCACGAGCAGATAGTCCGGAGCGATGCAGGTCTGGCCGGCGTTCATCAGCTTACCCCAAGCGATGCGCATCGCCGCTGTCTTCAGGTCGGCCGTCCGCTCCACGATGACAGGGCTTTTGCCGCCAAGCTCCAGCGTCACGGGAACAAGGTTTTTCGCCGCGGCCTCCATGACGATGCGGCCGACGGGCACGCTGCCCGTGAAGAAGATGTAATCGAACGGAGCCGCCGTCAGAGCGGCCGTCGTTTCCTTCTCGCCTTCGATCAGGCGGATATAGGAAGGGTTGAACGTGTCCCGGATGAGCTCCGCGATGACAGCCGACACATGCGGCGTATTCTCGGAAGGCTTGAGCACCGCGCAGTTGCCGGCGGCGATCGCCCCGAGCAGCGGCTCGATCAGCAGCTGGAACGGATAGTTGAACGGGCCGATGATGAGCACGGTGCCGTACGGTTCCCTGTGAATGCGGCTGCTGGCCGGCATTTGGAACATCGGGGTGCCGGTCCGTTCGGGCTTCGCCCAGCGCTTCAGCTTGCGCGTCATGAGGCGCAGGCTGCTGAGCGTGTATCCAATTTCGGACATATAGGCTTCGGTTTCGCTTTTGTGCAGATCCAGGTAGAGAGCCTCGCTCAGGCGCTGCTCGTAGCGGCGTATCGCATCGCCAAGCCGGTTCAGCTGCTCGATGCGGTAGGCGATCGGAAGAGTGGCTCCGGCGGCGAAGAAGCGGCGATGCTCTTGAAGAACGGCTTCGACATCAGCGGGGGTAACGGTATTCATCCAGCGTCCTCCTCGACAAAAATGATGGCTTACAGGCAGTGTTCTTCCAATGCGGCGAGAAGCTTCTTCAACAAAGCGGCTGAAGCCTCCAGGGTGATGGAGTAATGGCGCTGCGTGCCCTGCTGCTCGCAGGCGACGAGGCCGGCCTGCAGGAGCAGCTTCAGGTGGTGGGAGACGGCGGGCCTCGATAGATGGAGCTTGTCGGTCAGCTCGTTCACGGTCAAGGTTCCATGCTCATGCAGCAGCATCAGAATTTCCTGACGGTTGGAATCTCCCAGCGTCTGAAAGACAGGAAGGCATTCCCGCAGATGCTGAAGCGTCAGCTTGCCCATGGGAATCTCCTCCTTTTATCTATAGTCCAAAGGTTTAAAAATTTGAACGGATCTAGTGGAATTATATCATGATGGCCTGAATGATCCAAACGCTGCGGCGCAAGCCGGCGATACAGGCCTCCGTAGGGATTCCGGCATTTCGGAGCCATACCAAAGGAAGCCCGGGATCGCTCCCGGGCTTTTTCCTTATCCATCGAATTCGTCAAACGGTTTTGACAGTGCCTTCTCCGCTGCGAGGGTTCCTGGACGCAAGGCAGTACCAGGCCAGCACGGCCGACGAAATCAGGCTGACTCCCAGCAGGACGGCATAGACCTTGGAATAGCTGTCGGCAGCGGGCAGAGCGGAATAATGATGCAGCAGCAGGCCACATACGGCGGTGGAGACCGAGCCTCCGAAAAACTGCATCAGCTGCATGAGCCCCATGCCTGAGCCGAGGGATTCCCTCGGCAGCAGCTGCGAAGTCTCGTTGTTCAGCGATGCGGTCGAGGCTGATATGGCAGGCGAGAACAGCATATATCCGCACAGGATGAAGGCCGCCGAATGGGGCAGGCCGAGCATCTGGGTGAGCAGAACGCCGGCGAGCACGCCATGCCCGATGAGCAGGAACAGCCGGTTCCCGAAGCGGTCGATCCAGCGGCCGACGAACGGCGTCAGAATGGCGGACAGGACCGCTCCCGGAGCGATCGTGAGGCCGATCGCCAGCGGAGAGCGCCCATACAGGTCGGCCAGGGCGAGCGGCATCAGGAACAGATTGCCGAGGTTCATGACGAGCACGCACCAGCCGACGGCCAGCAGCTTGCAGTAGCGCCGGTTTTTCAGCAGTCCGGAATCGAGGAACGGAGCCGGGCGGCGGCGGATATGCCAGACATGGGCGGCGAGGGACAGCAGGCTGACGGCAAGCCACCATGGCGACAGCCTCGTGATTGCTAGCAGCAGCGAGAGCGCGTTGACGACGGTCAGCGCCGCCCCGGCCTTGTCGAAGCCGCTGGACGGCGGCGCATCCTTCGGCAGCAGCCGGAGCAGGAAGGGCATGACGAGCAGCACGAGGCATGTAAAGCCGAACAAGCCGTTCCAGCCCCAGTACTCGGTGATCAGGCCGCCCACGATGGGACCCATCCCGAAGGCCATGGCGCTTCCTGCCGAGATCATCGCAATGGCGCTGCCTCTGCGGCGGGCCGGGACATACCGTCCGGCGATGATCAGGCCGAGGCCGGCCATGACGCCCGCGCCGGCCGATTGCAGCAGCCTGGCTACGAGCAGGATCGCGAAGTTGCGTGCGAACAATCCGGTCACAGAGGCGATGCCGAGCACGGTCAGGCCGATGACGAGCAGCCGCCGGAGCGGCACGGAATCCGAGAGCCGGCTGTAGATCACGGTCGAGAGGGCATAACCGATGGAGTAGCCGGAGATGATCCAGGAAGCGAGATCGGCGGTGATATGAAGATCCCGGATGATGCTCGGCATCGAGACGTTGAACATCGTTGTGTTCATGATGACGACGAAAAGGCCGCAGGTCCAGACCGCCATGATCAGACGATCGTTGACGGGCCGCGGCGATGAAGCGGAAGCGGATGACAAGGCGAAGGATTCCTTTCCAGGCTTTCTATAATAGCTTACTATATCATAGTTCAGAAGTGAGATTTATTCCGGCGGAGATATTGCATAAGGTTATTCTGGCTGCGCTTGCCGCCGCCGGTGTCATCTTCATCCCGCAAGCGTTCGTCAGCAACCCTTGGGAGCTGATGGGGCTGCGGTTTCTGCTCGGCTTGACTGCGGCGGGGCTGACCCCGTCCGTCAACGTCCTATTGAAAAAAATCACGAAGGCGTCCCTGACGGGCAGGATGCTCGGATTCTCGATGTCCTCCAGCCGGCGGATCAGTGGGATGACCGGATGACCTGATGAAGCAATACGCAGGAGACAACAAATAAAGCCGCCCGGATGCTCCCGGGCGGCTTCGCGGTCGGGACGGTCCATTTGGATCGTCCCGTTTTCATTGATCACGCTTTTTTGAGCAGAAGATAGATGAAGTAAGGGGCTCCGATGAACGCGGCCACGGTTCCGGCCGGGATGCCGGCCGGATCGGCCATGTTGCGGCCGATCATGTCGGCCGCCATCAGCAGCACGCCGCCGGTAAGGATGGCGATCGGCAGCGACAGCTGGTTGCGCGGTCCGACTAGCGTCTTGGCGATATGCGGCGCCATCAGCCCGATGAAGGAGATGCCGCCGGTCACAGCGACCGAGGAGGCCGCCAAGGCGACGGCGGCGATGAGCAGCTTGATCCGCTCCCGGTTCACGGGCAGGCCGATGCCGACGGCTACCGGCTCGCTCAGCTCCAGCAGATTGAGCTGGTTGGCCTTGTAGAGGGTGAACGGAATCAGGATGATCAGCCACGGCAGGAGAGCCCAGATGAAGATCCAGTCGGTTCCCCAGATGCTGCCCGCGAGCCATTTGGCGATGAAGTCCACCTTCTCGCGCGTGGCGGAGGAGATGATCACGACCATGATGCCGGAGAGGGACAGGGAAAACCCGACTCCGACCAGCACAAGCCGGACAGGCTGGAGGCCTTCTCCTCTTCGGTAGGAGAACAAGTAGATGAGCAGGGCCGTGGCCATCGCGCTGGCGAAGGAGACGAACGTGATCAGGTACACGAACGAGCCGGGCTCGATGGGGGCGAACAGGAAGAAGAGCGCGACGCCGAGGCCGGCGCCGGTATTGATGCCGATAATGCCGGGATCGGCCAGATCGTTGCGGGTCACCCGCTGCAGGATGGCACCGGAGAGGGCCAGGCCCATGCCGGCCAGGAACGTAATGAAGATTCTCGGGAGCCGGATCGACAGGATCAGATCCTCCTTGCCGGTTCCGTGGCCGAACAGCACGGGGAGCAGGCGCTTGTAGCCGAGGCTGGAGTAGCCCCATCCGGCGCTGATGAACATGAGGGCTGCGGCGAGCGCGATCAGGACAGCGACGATGATGCGCTGCCGGCGGATAATCGAAGAGGCGATCATTGGAAGGCACGCCCTCCTTTCTTCACGATCCAGAGGAAGAACGGCAGGCCGATCATGGCGACGATAGCCGTAATCGATGTTTCGTACGGAGCGTTGATCGTACGGCCGAGCGTATCGGCGACCAGCATCAGCGCCCCTCCTCCGACAGCTGATACCGGGATGACGAACCGGTAATCGGGTCCGACGATCTTTCTCGCGATATGCGGCACGAGCAGCCCGAGGAACGCAAGGTTGCCTGCCAAGGCGACCGACGCGCCCGCCAGGATGATGACGACGACATACAGCAGCATTTTGATCCGGGCGATGTTCTGGCCGAGCCCGGTCGCCACGTCTTCATTCAGGCTCATGATCGTCAGATGCCTGGAGAACAGCAGCGCCAGCACGATGCCGGCGGCGATTAAAGGCGTAATGGCGCCGAGCTGCTTCCAGGTCGTGCCGATGACGCCGCCGGAGTTCCACAGGGACACTTGCTGCGATATTTTGAAATAAAGGCCGACAGCTTCGGCGACCGCGTAGAGAAGAGCCGATACGGCCGCTCCCGCAAGCACGATGCGCAGTGGCGAGAAGCCGCCCTTCTGCACGGCTCCGATTCCGAAGACGACGAGCGCGCCGAAGGAGGCTCCGGAGAAGCAGCTCAGCATGATGCCGAAGTAGCCGGCCTGGGGGAACAAGGCGATCGTGATGGCCAGCATCGCGTTGGCTCCGGCCGTCAGTCCCAGCAGGCCCGGATCCGCGAGCGGATTGCGGGTCATTCCCTGCATGACGGCGCCGGAAACGGCGAGCGCGGCTCCTACGGCAAGCGCGGCCAGCTCGCGGGGAAGGCGGAATTCGCGGATGAGCACTATTTTTTTGCTCGTTTCGCTGGAGGTCATGGCCAGCCATACTTCGCGGAAGCCGATGTCGGCCGCTCCGAGCAGCATCGAGGCGAGGAAGGCGGCGGCAAGGACAAGCAGGGACGCGGCAAGCTTATACCCGAAGGGAAGCCTGCGGCGGATTGGACTGGACATCGTTGATCATCCCTTTACCCGAAATAGCGGAAAGGAATCCAGATAGAGTTCCTTTCCGGCACGGATTAGTTTCCGAGGAAATGCTGCTTGAAGAATTCAAGCTGGTATTCGAGCGAAACCGGGTCGTTGAAGTAGAACTCTTTGCGTTGGCTTTGTACACCCGGTTGTTCTTGACGGCCGGAATGTTTTTGTACGTTTCGGATTCCTGGTAGGAGTTGTCGGTGTCCGGTTTTTGCTGATGATCATATAGTTGTCCTTGAAGCGGGGATTGTCTTCGGACCAGCTTTCCACTCCGACCAGGTTGACGCCAAGCGTTCTTTATAAATGATAATGATTATCAATATTAGTTGGTTCCCACTATAAAACGAGCAGGAGGAGGTTGTCAATACAAAATAAGGATGAGAAACAAACGATCGAGGCAGGACTGAAGTCCTTCTCCGGAAGTCCCAACGTTAACAGGGAGTTGATGAAAATCATCATGTTCGTTAACTTTCCTCTGCTAGGATAGATGCTGAACTAGCACAAATTGGCATCATGCGGGGGTTGACGAGATGAAGAAGATTAGCGCGGTTGCAAGGTCCATGAAAATGAAGCTGGCTGCAAGCTTCCTCTTTATTGCCCTCTTTTTCCTGGCGGCTGTCCTCTATCAGGGCGGCATGCAGGGCGGCGTCAGGAATTCCATGACGCAGCTGAAGACGGAGATGGAGAAGCGGATAACGACGGCCAAGATCAACCAGTTCCTGCAGGAGATGAACGCAGCCGAAAGCCTGCTGAAGCAGACAAGCGACACGGAAACGGCCAAGTCGTTCGAGACGATGAGCGCCGCCCTGCATAAGGAGCTGGACAAGCTGTCGTTTCCGGAAGGAGGGACGGCTGCGGAGGATCTCGCCAATCTGAGAAGCAAGGTCGGCGAATATGAGAAGGATTTCGCCGGCATGGTCGAGGTACTCGACGATGAGGACATGGATCCGCTCGCCGTCCTGGACAAGGTCGATCAGCTCCATACGCACGCCTCGGCGGAAAGCCAGAACATGCTGGACATCACCTCGCGGCTGGGAGCGGCAGCAGACCGGAACGCGCGGTCGGCGCAGGAGCATTCGTTCGAGCTGCTCAGCCAGACTTCAGATGCATCGCTTTACGGTCTTGCTGTCGTCCTGATCTTCACGGTTATCGTGGCTTTCGTCCTGATCCGGTCGTTTGCCGCTTCGGTGAGCCGGCTGCAAAAGGCGGTCGCGGCGCTCGCTTCGGGAGATATGCGCGTGCGGATCAATTCCCGCAGGCGGGACGAGCTGGGAGAGCTCAGCCGGCACTTCGACGATATGGTGTCCAAGGTCCGCAGCATGCTGGGACAGACACGCGGAGTGGCCGCCTCGATGACGGACTACTCCGAGTCTTTCCGCTCCTCTGCCGGCGTGACAGCCAAGGCCAACGAGGACATTCTCGTCTCCATCGGGGAGATCTCCGCCGGAGCGCAGCAGCAGTCCGGATTGTCGGAGCATAGCGCCCTGCTTATCGGGCGGCTGGAGCATGAGCTGGATGAGATGCTGAAGGCGATGGACGCCGTCATGTCGGCAAGGGAGCAATCCGGCGCCAATATCGGCAGCGGGCTGTCGGCGATGGGCGAGCTGGGCGGTTCGGCGAAGCGCTCCGGCGAATCGATCGAGGGGATGTACCGGCAGCTGGATACGCTTAGCCGCCAGTCGGAGGAAATCAGCGGCGTTACGCGTCTGATCGCGCAGATTTCGGCCCAGACGCAAATTCTGGCCTTGAACGCCTCCATCGAAGCGGCTCAAGCCGGCGTTCATGGCAGAGGCTTCGCCGTCATCGCGGAGGAAGTCCGCCAGCTGGCATCCCAGACGAAGCAGTCCACCTTCCATATCGGCGGCCTGATCGAAAGGCTTCAGGAAGGGATGGCAAGCTTCCGGGAATCCATGCTGGAGACGAAGCGCGGACTTGACGAGCAGGAAGGACAGGTCGCGGTCACGCTCGACGCCTTTGAATCCATCAGCCGTTCCATGGAAGACATCGGCACCCGCATCCATCATGTCCACGGCCAGGTGCAGCGCACGCGCAGCAGCAACGAAGAGCTGGCCGGAGCGGTCCGCAGCGTCGCCGCCATAGCGGGACAGACCGCGGCGGGAGTAGAGCGGATGAGCGCCTTGAGCACGGAGCAGCACGAGGCGATCCGGGGAATCGCCGGCCAGGCGGGAGATATCCACGATCTGTCGGGCCGGCTGTTCGGGGAGATCAGCGTGTTCGTCCTTGAAGACGAGGATTCCCATCCTCGATCCTAAATGAAAAAACGCCTGCGAAGGCGTTTTTTTCTTGTTCTTATTTGGCGCCCGGAATCTCGACCTGAGGGTCGACATCCTGATCGTAATCGACGCCTTCCGTCTCGAATCCGAACAGCTGGAAAAATTCGCGGCGGTAGCCTTCGAGATCCGTCAGGCTGTAGATGGAATCCGTGTCGACACGGTTCCAGACGGCATCCACTTCCTCCTGCACGTCGGCTCGCAGCTCCCAGTCGTCGATGCGGATGCGGCCTTTCTCGTCGACCGGCGTGCCTGCCGGATTGTAGAGGCGGTCGGCGAAGAGGCGGTGGGTCTGCTGGATCGTGTTCTCGTGCAGCCCCTTCTCCTTCATGATCTTGTAGAGAGCCGAGACATAGAGGGGAACGACGGGTATCGCCGAGCTCGACTGCGTCACGAGCGCCTTGCTGACCGATACGTAAGCGCGTCCTCCGATCGGGGAGAGCTGATCTCCGAGGCGCAGCGCCGTTGCTTCCAGGTCGTCCTTGGCCTGGCCGATCGTGCCGTCGCGGTAGATGGCTTGCGTAATTTCGGATCCGATGTAGGAATAGGCGATCGTCGCGGCTCCTTCGGCGAGCAGGCCGGCGTCCTGAAGCCGGTCGATCCAGCGCTGCCAGTCGGCTCCGCCCATGACGGCTACAGTCTGGGCGATGTCGTCGCCTTCGGCCGGCTCGATCGTCACGTCGGTCACTTCGCCGGTATGGAAGTTGACGGTCTTGTTGCTGTACGGAGCGCCGATCGGCTTCAGGACCGAGTTGAACGTCTCTCCCGTATCGGGATCGGTACGGCGGGGAGCCGCGACGCTGTAGACGACGAGATCCACCTGGCCGAATTCCTTGGCGATGACGTCAACGACGCGGTCCTTGGTCTCGTCGATGAAGGCGTCGCCCGTCACGCTGATGGACTTCAGTCCCGCTTCGGCCGCCTTGCGCTCGAATGCGGCGGAGTTGTACCAGCCGGCGGATGCGGTGCGCTTATCCGTCGCGGCGCTCGGGCGGAAGACTCCGATCGTGTCGGCGCCGGCTCCGAAGGCGGCGGCGATGCGGGCGGACAGGCCGTAGCCGGTCGAGGCGCCAAGCACGAGCACGCGCTTCGGCCCCTCCCATCTCGGCTGGCTTTTTATGTAGTCGATCTGCTCCTGGACCTGCTTGGCGCAGCCTTCCGGATGGGCTGTCGTGCAGATGAAGCCGCGGGTTCTTGGTTTGATGATCATGAAACGCTTCCTCTCTGTACCGATAATGATTGCTGTCTATATTTTAACGAGTTTGGCGCCAAAAGGGAAACAAAAGGGCTGAGGCCATCATGACTTCCGGCATGCAGGGGCATTCTAAGCAGGCTTCGCTGCCTGGACGGAAGCCTGCCTGGCTGTCTGCTTGGCCGCCTGCCTGGCTGTCTGCTTGGCCGTGTCAGTCTGCCTGTCTATCCGGCTGTCTATCCGGCTGTCTGCCTGGCCGGCTGCCTGCCAGCGGAGCGGGCGCATGTTCAGGAGAGAAAGGAGGCATGAGCCATGTCGCGCAACAAAAAGCATTCGTTCGAAGACAAGCAGAAGGGATACGCGGAGCGGAGCAAGGAAGCCGAGAACAACCTTGCCGCTTCCACGAACGAGAACAGGAACCAGAAAGGCCATGTGCCGAACAGCCCTTCGACAGGCTGATCGGGCAAGAGCCAAGCGTGAGGGGGCCGGACCGGGCGGAAGCCGGGTCCGGCTTTTTTTGGAGGTTTGACGGCGGCTCCCCAAGGTAAAGTATGATAGGCAGGGAATGAACGCCGAAAGGGGAGGATGCAGGGTGAGATTCAAAGGAAAAACGGTCGTCGTGACCGGAGCCGGTTCCGGAATCGGACGGGCCGTCGCGCTCGGATACGCTGCGGAAGGCGCGGATGCCGTGCTTGTCGACCGGAATCGGGATGGAGCCGATGAAACCGCGTCTCTGATACACGCAAGCGGAGGAAGCTGTTCGGCATGGACGGCCGATCTCGGCAAGCCCGAGGACATCGGCGCATTGTTTGCAGGCATAAAAGAACGTTATGGAAAAGCGGATATTCTGATCAACAATGCCGGCATCAGCGCGTTCAAGTCCATCTGGGAGCTGGAGGTGGAGGAATGGGACGAGGTGCTGAACACCAATCTGCGCGGCGCCTTCCTTTGCAGCCGAGCAGCGGCACTCCTGATGAAGGCGAACGGCCGAGGAGGCTCCATCGTCAATATGGCCTCGACGCGCGCGTTCATGTCGGAGCCTTCCTCCGAAGCCTATGCCGCCTCCAAGGGCGGGATCCTGTCGCTTACCCACGCTTTGGCGCTGTCGCTGGGCGAGGAGGGCATTCGGGTCAACTCCGTGAGCCCGGGCTGGATCGAGACCGGCAGCACGGCCAGGCTGAGCGAAGCCGACCACAAGCAGCATCCGGCAGGACGGGTAGGACTTCCGGAGGATGTCGTCCGGGCCTGCTTCTACTTGACCGACCCGGACAACGATTTCGTCACGGGAACCAATGTGACGGTCGACGGGGGCATGACCCGCAAAATGATCTACATCGACTGACGAGCGGCCGCGGCCGCCCTTCGATGATGCTCCAGCCGGATGCGGCAGAGCCATCATCAAGGGCGGCTGTTTTCGTTTTGCTCCTGGGAGAAATAAGCCCAATGCGAGCAGCGGCGAAGTCAAAGGGCTCGAGCGCGGATCGGGATAAGATGGATAAAGTTTCCGCCGCAGGGCTAATCTATCCTCGAAAGAGAAGCGGCTGGCCAAGAGCGGGGAATGGCATCCGCGTTCCGAGCAGCTGAAGGTCGCGTTCATTTCGACCTGGTCCACACCGGCAAATTACATCTGACCTGAACCTGGCTCGCGTTGAAAATGCGGACAACCATCACATTCCCCTTCTATCGGCATACGATAGTCTATCAAATGCTGATAGAGGGGGGTAACGGGGATGAAAGATGCGTCCACGGGCTCGTTTGTTGCGATCATCGGCTTGATGATCGGGTTTGCGTTCGGCGCCTGGCATCAATCGCTGACGCTGCTGCTCGTCTGCATGGCGGTCGATTATATTTCCGGAATGGCGGCTTCGCTGCGCGAAGGGAGACGTCTGAGCAGTCTGGTCGGCTGGTGGGGGCTGGCGCGCAAGGGACTTACGCTGCTCGTCATCCTCATCGCGCACCGGATCGACGAGCTTATGGGAGGCAACGCCGTCATGACGACTGCGATTTTCTTCTATACGGGCAACGAGCTGTTGTCCATCACGGAGAATTACGGCCGGGTCGGCTTGCCGCTGCCGGGAAGGATCAAGGCGTTCATTGAAATCTTCCGCAAAAAAGATTCATGATCGCCACGGAATGTTCATGAATCTGTCAAACATTTCGGGATAAAATAAAATTGAAAACGGTTAAAGCTTGTGATCATTTCCTATTCTTAGGTATTATAGAAGCAGTCATGGTCAAATATGGGCATCTCATCTAAGCATGAAGGGGAGCAAGGAACGCATGAAATACGTAATGTCTACAATGCTGATTATCGCAGCCCTGCTGGGTCTGTACATGCTGACGATCGGACTTCCGCTGCCGCCGAAAGACGAGAGCGCTGGACTGCCCGAGGGCGTCGAGCTGCTGAAGGTAACTGCGTCGCAGGACTTCGTGTTCGACCAGAAGGAATACAAAGTCAAGGCCGGCCAGAAGTACAAGCTCGTCCTGCACAACAAGAGCGGCATGCACGGTCTGGCCATCGAGGATTTCGGCATCGACCTGCAAGGCGACAAGATGGAGCAGGAAGTCACCTTCGACAAGCCGGGCCGCTACAAAATGCACTGTTCCGTCATGTGCGGAACCGGACATGCGGACATGGTATCCGAGCTCGTCGTCGAGTAGCATCTGCATCGGAAAGCGTTTCTCCTTTTTGAGGAGAGACGCTTTTTTTGCGTTTCAGCGCGTTTTTTGCGATCGCTCATGCCGCCTGAGATGCCGTCGGCGCAGTCGCTGCGTCTCCAGCGCCGGATTCGATCGGCCTGCCGAGCAGGCGTGACGTCCGGCTGCTCCTGTCAGAAGCCATGCAGCCGCTTGTAATCTCCGGTTCACGCTCCGTTCACGCAGCATCTCTAAGCTGAAGGCATGAGAAGGAGGAGATGTTCATGTTTTTGGCTTTGCGGGAAATCAGGCATTCCAAGCTGAAGTACGCGCTGATCGCGACGATCATGCTGCTCGTGTCTTTCCTGGTGCTGTTCGTGACCGGGCTGGCGCAAGGATTGTCCTATGCGAACGCATCCTCGGTCGTGAATATGAAGGCCGATTACTTTATTGTCCAGAAAGGCTCGGACAGCCGGCTCGCCCGCTCCGCGATAACGCCGGAGCAGGGGGCCGCGGCCAAGGAGGCAGCCGGGGAGGAAGCCGTCCAGCTGCTTGGCGTGCGCATGGCTTCGCTTCAGAACGAAGCGACGGGGGCCCAGTTTGACGCCGCGCTCATGTCGGTGCAGCCGGATGGCTGGCTGGCGCCGCCCGTTGTCGAGGGAACGAAGCCGGCCGCAGGGACGGATGGCGCCATCGTCGTGGACCGTAAGCTGGCGGAATCGGGAGTCGGGCTCGGGACGAAGCTTACCGACACGGTCACAGGCCGCAGCTGGACCGTCGCCGGCTTCGTGCAGGATGAATCCTACAGCCATACGCCGGCGGCATTCGTCAGCCCCGCGGAATGGAGCAAGCTGCAGCAGTCCGGGCGGGCAAGCGGCTACAACGCGATCGCGTTCCGCGGCAGCCAGGCCGACGCGGAAGCGCTGCAGGGCAAGCTGCCCGGCACGGAGCTGCTCTCCAAGAAACAGATCATTCAGGCGATTCCCGGCTATTCCGAGGAGCAAGGCACGCTGGTCATGATGATCGCATTCCTGTTCGTCATCTCGGCATTCGTCCTGGCGGTGTTCTTTTATGTCATGACCATCCAGAAGACGAGCCAATTCGGAATCTTGAAGGCGATCGGCTCCAGAACCGGCTATTTGTCGGCAAGCGTCCTCTGGCAGGTGCTCCTTCTGGCCGCGGCCAGCTTGACGGGGAGCCTGCTGCTCATCTGGGGCATGCGCGCGGCGATGCCCGCCACGGTTCCTTTCCAGCTTGATGGCGGAACGGCGGCCTTCACCTGCGCCTTGTTTCTGCTTACATCGATAGTCGGCTCGTTGTTGTCTGTCATTAAGGTAGCGCGCACCGACGCGCTGGATGCGATAGGGAGGACGCCATGATGAAACCGAGACTGATCATGGAAAATGTGACCCAGAAGTTCCAGGACGGCGAATCGAGCGTGACGATTCTGGACGGCTTGTCGCTGGAAGTCGGAGAGGGGGAGCTGGTCGCCGTGACCGGACCTTCCGGTTCCGGCAAAAGCACCTTCCTCTCGATCGCCGGAGCGCTCCTGTCTCCGACCGGAGGCGAGGTGAGCGTAGACGGACAGCCGCTCGTCGGCATGGATGCCGGACAGCTGGCGGATCTGCGGCTCACCAAGCTGGGGTTCGTGTTTCAGTCCGCGAACCTGATTCCTTATCTGCGCGTCGAGGAGCAGCTGCTGCTAGTGGCGAAGCTGTCCGGAACTCCTGCCGCCGCGGCATCGGAGCGGGCGAAGGAGCTTCTTGAGCGGCTTGGGCTTGGCCATCGCAGAAGATACTATCCCGAGAATCTGTCCGGAGGCGAGCGGCAGCGCGCGGCCGTCGCGAGGGCATGGATGAACGATCCGTCGGTCATCTATGCCGATGAGCCGACGGCAAGCCTGGATGCCGAACGAGGCCGGGATGTTGTCCGCATGCTCCGGGACGGCGTGAAGGCGCAGAAAAAAGCGGGCGTCATGGTCACGCATGACGATCGGGTTCTGGAGTTTTGCGACCGCGTGCTGAAGCTGGAGAACGGCCGGCTGCAGCCGGCTTGAGCCCGGCCACGGCAGGAAACGGAAAAGCCCTGGCGGACATCTGCTCGAAGCAGGTGTCCGCCAGGGCTTTCCGGTTGATCAGGCGTTGCTTTTGCGGCGCTCGGCCTGGATGATCCGGTCGCATGCGTATCCGATGGCCGCATAACAGGCGATCGTGAGCGCGTACATGATCCAGACCGGCGTGGCATGGATGTCGTAGAATACATCCGAGATCCAGGCGACAGGGCTGAACATGAAAAAGAGGAAGTTATGGGGGTCATACCCCGTCGAGCTGAAAAGGCATAGGGCAAGGCTGATCAGGACCGCGGCGATCGTGACGGGATAACGCACCTGTTCTTGCTCCCTTCTGCTGGCATTGCCGAATGCTGCGGCTTGAGTTATTATGGGTCAAAAGGGCTCGGGACATGCAGATGACGCAAGTTCCGCGCCGATTCATGATCAAGAGGGAGCGTTTTCACTACCATGCTGACCCATATCGTGTTCTTCCGCCTCAAAGACCGCAGCGCAGACAGCGTCGAGCGCACGGCCTCCGTCCTGCGGGACATGGAAGGCCGCATCGAGGTGCTCCGGCATCTGGAGGTAGGCGTCGATGTCGTCCATTCCGAGCGTTCGTACGATATCGCTCTCGTGACCAAGTTCGATTCCCTGGAAGCTCTTGGAGAATACCAGGTGCATCCGGTCCATCAGAAGGTCATCGAGCACATGAACGAGGCCCGCGAATCTTCCGTGAGCGTGGACTACATAGGCTGAACCAACAAGCAGGAGGAGCTCCGGCTTCTTAAGGAAGGTGCGTAAGTATGCAGGAAGAATCGCTTGGGGAAGATTTTTATCAGATGATCGTCTATCTGTTCGTCGTCATCGTCAGCAGCATCATCATGATAGTCTGGCTGAAGCGGCGCGGCAGAAAAAAGAATAACCGATAACGGAGGCGCTTCATGTATTACGTCAATGTGCAAGACATCCGTCTCAGGCTCGGCGCCATGCCGGAGCTTGAGCAGGCGCTCAGGGAGCTGGCGGCCGGCTGGCAAGGAACGCTGCTTCAGGGGCTCGCGCAGGAGAGAGCTCTCCATCTGGCGATCGAGACCGTGACGGACGTAGGCAGCTGCCTCATCGACGGCTATATCATGAGGGATGCGAGCAGCTACGAGGATATCGTCGAGATCATCGGCGGCGAGGAAGTCATCGATGCCGGGCTTGCCCGCAGCTTGTCGGAGCTGGCATCGCTGCGCCGCAAGCTCGTCCAGGAATATTATGATTGGCCGCGAAGCGAGCTGCATCCTTTCACGACGCGGCTGCCCGGCTGGCTGGCAAGCTTCCGGGATCAGGTGGAGACCTATCTCGCCAAGGAACAATGACAGCACGACTTCAAGTTCGAAAGCCGCCCTCCGGAGGGCGGCTTTTTTATTTTTAGATTGAAGTGTCAAGCCAAGCCCACGCCGCATCTACTGATCTCAGGCAATGGGCTCCCGCCCGGAACCGGAACATGCAGGAGGTGGAGGCATGGCAGCTTGGATCGCGGCGCTAGGGGCCGCCGTGGCGGCAATCGCCGTCGCTGCGGCGGCATGGCAGTTCGTCGTGGTGCTTCGCCGTCTGAAAGCCTGGATGGAAGAAGCCCAGTCGTCAGGAAACAAATCGCAGGAGCAGCTCGACGAGCTTCTGAGCGATGCGCGCCATGCTCTGCGGCCCGCAAGAGAGGCGGCTGAGGAAGCGAGGCGGCAGCTGATGCTGCTCGGTCCGGTCCTGGAATCCGCCCTCAAGCTGCAGGACGCAGCGAACCATGCCCAGATTGCGGCGCGCAAGATCGCTCATGCGGCTGCGGACACGGCCGAATCGGCTGCAGTCCGCGTAGAGCAGGCTGCCGGCAAATACCGGGAGCAGATCGATCAGGCCATCGGCATCGCCGAAGTCGCGCTCGAAGGATGGATGTTTTGGCGCAGCCGCCGCGAAAAGCTTGGGATTTCTGCATGTTCCGTACGGAAGAATGGGAACCCTAACGAGGAAGGGAGCGATTAAGATGGCGAAGAAGAAATTTGGATTTGCATGGGGCGCGATTGCAGGAGGTATCGTCGGATCGGTGACGGCGCTGCTGCTGGCTCCGAAGTCGGGCCGCGAGCTCCGCTCCGACATCGGCGAGTATGCCGTCAAGACAGCCGACACGGCTGTTGAAATCGGCGAAATCATCGGCGACAAAGCTGCGGCTGCGGCAAGGCAGACGGCTGCCGGAGCAACGGCTTTGAAGGAAAAAGCCATTCAAACGGTCGATACCTTGGCATCCGGAATCAAATTCTGGGACCGCGAGGAAGATCGCGAGCTTGCGGTTATCGAATTGGCGGCAGCTGCCGACGATTCCGATGTGTCGGACTTCGTTATCGATGAGCGCCTTGACGCGATCGATAGCGAAGCAGACGGCTCCGGCAAAATCTGAGGAGCCTCCAGCTCATCCTAGCGGATGCGGCTGGCGTACATAGACGGCGGTTCTCCATAGGAGCGCTTGAACACCCGCTGAAAGTAGGACACCTCGGCATAGCCGAGATAGGCCGCGATTTCTTCTACGGTGAGCAGCGATTCCTGCAGCATGTAGACCGCCGTTTTCATCCGCAAGGAATGGACATAACCGCTGATGGTCTGCCCGGTGCCGCTTCGGAACAGCGAAGCGGCATAATTCGGCGTGCGGCCTATGCATTCGCCAAGCTCTTCCTTGGTTATATGCTCACGGTAATGATCCTGAAGGAAAGCTTTCATCTTATCGATATGGCGGCCTCCGGCTGCCTTGGCTTCCCCCTTGGACCGCTCTCTTCCCCATAACGCCATGATCTCCAGCAGCAGACCCGTTCCCAGCAAGCGGGAGTAGGGCAGTCCCTCCTTGCTTTCGCCGAGCATCGACTTGATCCGGTCGAGCAGCAGATCATAGGCGGCAGGCCTTATCCGCTCCCATCTCCCTGGCAGGGGGAAGCCGGAGGCCGGGGAGGAATCCATGCTGAACGAGATGACGTACATCTCGTGAAACACCCCCGGAAGAGCGATGGACCTGGCCTCTGCCGCCGCGGGAATGAAGATGAGGTCGCCACGGGCCGTCCCGAGGGGCTCCCCGTCTATATCGAGCGTGAATTTTCCGTAGCTGGCCAGCAGCAGAACATTCCGGTCGCCGGTTCGACGGCTGATCAGGGATTCGGAATTTCCTTGAATCCGGTTGATATCCCAATTATTAGGCCATTGCGCCATGAGTCGGCTCCTTTTATCGTACTATAGGTTTTTTATTATACTATAGGACGTCGTTTTGGTCTTCTTCAACAGGTACAATAGAGGAAGCAAACACCTAGGAGGACTTCAATCATGCTGCGCAAAACAAAAATCGTATGTACGCTCGGTCCGGCAAGCGAGTCGGTCGACACCCTCAAGCAAATGATGGAGGCCGGCATGAACGTGGCCCGCATCAACATGGCTCACGGGGAGCTGGAGGACCATGCCGCCCGCATCCGTTCGGTCCGCGAGGCTTCGGCCGCTGTCGGCGGACAGCTTGTTCCCATCCTGATGGATATCAAAGGACCCGAGGTGCGGATCGGCAAGCTTTCCGCTCCATCGGTCCACCTGCAGACGGGCTCCGAGCTGGTGCTGACCACGGTCGAGCTCGAAGGCGATGCGTCCCGCATCTCCGTCAACTACCCCGGCTTGCCGGAGGATGTGCATGAAGGCAGCACGATTCTGATCGACGACGGTCTGATCGAGCTGAGAGTGAAGGAATCCGGAGGCACCGAGATCCGCTGCGAGATCGTCAGCGGCGGCATGCTCAAGCCTCGCAAAGGCGTCAATCTGCCTGGCGTCCGTACCCGCCTGCCCGGCGTCACGGAGCGCGACGTCAAGCATATCCACTTCGGCATCGGCGAGAACGTGGACATCATCGCGGCCTCGTTCGTCCGCAAAGCGGAAGACATCATGGAGATCCGCCAGATTCTCGAAGAGAACGGCGCGGGACATATCCAGATCATCTCCAAAATCGAAAATGATGAAGGCGTCGAGAATCTGGATGCCATCATCGAGGCATCGGACGGCATCATGGTCGCCCGCGGCGATCTCGGCGTGGAGATTCCGGTCGAGGACGTGCCCGCCCTGCAGGAGGAAATGATCACGAAGTGCAACATCGCAGGCAAGCCGGTCATCGTCGCTACGCATATGCTGGAGTCGATGCAGGTCAACCCGCGCCCGACGCGCGCGGAAGTGAGCGACGTCGCCGGCGCCGTGCAGCAGGGAACCGACTGCATCATGCTCTCCGGCGAGACGGCTGCCGGCAAGTATCCGGTGGAATCGGTGCGCCGCATGGCCTCGATCGCCGTCAAGGCGGAGTCCATGCTGAATTACCGGCTTGAATTCCAGTCGCGCCAGGCGCTCCACGCCACGACGACGACCGAAGTGATCAGCCAGGCCGCCGTCGGCTCCTCCATCGATCTCGACGCCAAAGCGATCCTGACGCCGACGGAATCCGGGTTCACGGCGCGCATGGTATCGAAATACCGGCCGAAGGCTCCCATTATCGCCATTACCCCCGATCCTCGCGTAACGGCCAAGCTGTGCCTGCTGCGCGGCGTCATTCCCGTGCTCGGAGAGCGCGCGACGAGCACGGACGAGCTGCTTCAGTCCGCGATCGTGGACGGCAGCAAGACGGGCCTGCTGCATGAAGGCGATTATGTCGTCATCTCCTCCGGCGTGCCGAGCGGACGCTCGGGAGCGACCAATCTCATCAAGATCCAGCAGGTATAGAAGCAGGACCCGATCAAGATCATTATCCGTCCAGCAGGACGGAAAGCAGCCTCTGCTTCCGCATCATGACAGGCAGCCCCGAAGCGATCGCTTCGGGGCTGCCTGTTTTTTTTATGGGCCGACGAGACGCGCCCGGTAGGCGGAAGGCGAGCAGCCGGCGCTGCGCTTGAACTGCCGGGAGAAATAGAGCGGATCGGAGAATCCGCAGGATGCCGCCACCTGCTCCACGCTCAGTTCCGTGCCGAGCAGCGCCATCGCCCGGCGCAGGCGGATATTTTGGAGATACTGCATGGGAGAGAGGCCGGTGACGCTCCGGAACACCTTGGACAGATGGGAACGATGGTAGCCGAGAGCTTTCGCCAGCGCCGAGATGGATACGGCTTCGGCATAATGGGTCTGCAGCCAGCGCGCAGCCTGCTCCGCCTGCCGGCGGGCGGCGGCGGTGGAGCGGGCCGAGGGCAGAGCGGCATCCGGCTGCAGGCGGGCGAACTCGGCCAGCAGCAGCCGGAGCCAGCCGCTCGCCTCCATGTCCATCAGAGAAGCGCTGCTCCCCGATGCGAGGGAAGCCCGCAGCCGGGCGTACAGCTCTGCGGCCTTGCCGCTTCCTTGGCCGAGAATGGCGGGATTTTCCGGCGTAATCCCGGCCTCGGCGAGAAGCTGCAGGGCGGCATGTCCTCTGAACGCGACCCAGTTGTACTGCCAGGGATTCTCGCTGTCCGCCGTATAATGGAACAAGACGCCTGGAAAGATCGTGAAGCTGTCACCTGAAGTCAGCTCGGCGGCCTGGTCTCCGCAGCGGAACGTTCCTTTGCCGCCTGTTACGGTATGGACAAGGACGTAATCATGAATGCCGGGGCCGTTCTCGTGGCCGGGAATCGGGCTGCCTTCGCCGCTGAACAGAACCGTCAATTCTGCAGCGGGCACAGAACCCGGATTGTCGCTTACCTTGAACTCGTAGTGGTCCGGAGTGGCCGGCATCGGACGAAAGCCTCCTCAGCTTCTTTTGATTCCACAGTAGCGGAAACGACCACAAATGTCCATGCATTGCCTCCAACCTTCCATACCGCATCTGAAAGCGTTCTTTTACAATAATGACGAGGTTGAACGCCCGAAGCCGCCATCGTCGGCGAATGGCCTGCGGCTTAGCCGCAAGGCACACAAATGAACGTATTCAAGGAGGATGCACCTATGGACAAAATCGCCTTCCTCGGCGCAGGCAGCACCGTGTTCGTGCGAAATGTGCTCGGCGACGTCATGAAGACGCCGGCTCTGCAGTCTTTCGAGCTGGCTCTGTACGACATCAATCCCGAGCGGATGAGGGAATCGGAGCAGCTGCTCGGCGCCATCAAGGCGACCAGCGGAAGCAGCTGCCGGATCAAGGCTTATTCCGATCGGAAAGAAGCTCTGCGCGGAGCCAAATATGTCATCAACGCCATTCAGGTGGGCGGATACGATCCTTGCACGATTACGGACTTCGAGATTCCGAAGAAATACGGCTTGCGCCAGACGATCGCGGACACGCTCGGCATCGGCGGCATTTTCCGCAACCTGAGGACGATCCCGGTCATGCACGACTTCGCCGCAGACATTCGGGAAGTTTGTCCGGACGCGCTGTTCCTGAACTACACGAATCCGATGGCGGTGCTGACCAACTATATGAACACCTACGGCGGGGTGAACACGGTCGGCCTCTGCCACAGCGTCCAGGTATGCGTGCCCCATTTGTTCAAGGACCTCGGAATCAGCGCCGAAGGCGTCAAGACGAAGATCGCCGGCATCAATCATATGGCGTGGCTGCTGGAAGCGACCCGCGACGGGGAGGATCTGTATCCGGAGATCAGACGGAGAGCGGCGGAGCGGCAAAAGGAGAAGCATCATGACATGGTCCGTTACGAATTGATGCTGAAATTCGGCTATTACGTGACGGAATCCTCCGAGCATAACGCGGAATACCATCCTTATTTCATTAAAAAGAATTACCCGGAGCTGATCGAGCGCTTCAACATTCCGTTGGATGAATATCCCCGCCGCTGCGTGAATCAGATCGCCGACTGGAACCGGCTGCGGGAGGAACTGCTCGGGAAGCAGGAGCTGGCGCATGATCGGACGCATGAATATGCTTCCCATATCATCGAAGCCATCGAAACCGACGTGCCGTTCCGGATCGGCGGCAACGTCATGAACACGGGCCGCCTGATCCCGAACCTGCCGAGCGAGGCGTGCGTGGAAGTGCCTTGCCTCGTCGACCGCGGCGGAGTCCAGCCTACGTATGTCGGCAATCTGCCGCCGCAGCTGGCCGCTTTGAACCGGACCAATATCAATACTCAGCTGCTGACGCTGGAGGCGGCGGTAACCGGCCGCAAGGAGCATATTTACCAGGCTGCCATGCTGGATCCGCATACGTCGGCTGAATTGTCCATGGACGACATCATCGCGCTATGCGACGACATGATCGAAGCCCATGGCAACTGGCTGCCGAAATACCGCTGACGGAGGCAGGCTGCAAGCTGCAGACAGCTGTACAAGCGCATGACATCCGGAAGCAGCTGCCGGATCAAGGCTTATTCAGATCGGTGGGTAAGATGATCATTACTACATTTGATTGATTTATCTTTTTACGTCAGTAATGACCAAAAAAACAGACGCCATTTGGCGTCTGTTTTTTGATTTGATTAGTAGCTCAGTAGTTAGTGTTATTAGTGGTTTTATATTTCTAATCTTATATTTGGTTAATAAACTTAATAAAATATGTTGAAATTATACCTCTTACAAATTAGATATTACTCGCTCAACTAACCAGATACCGCCGAGTATAAATGCTATGGAAGACCCTCCAAGTATCACACTTCTCGAGAATCTCCAACGATGCAATAATACCAACAACGGTAATAGAATAGCTACAAGTATCACCTGAACCGTCTCGATTCCGATGTTAAAGCTTATTAAATTGACAGCCAGTTGGTTTCTTGGAATATTCATTTCTTGCAAAATATCAGCAAAGCCCATTCCATGAATCAGACCAAATAAGAAAGTTAATACCCAACGGTAGCTTACCTGTTTATGAACAATATTGTCTAAAGCCACATAGCAAATACTCAGTGCGATTGCAGGTTCGACAATGTATGATGGAACATTGATGATTCCAAGAACGGTTAAAGTTAGTGTAATACTATGTGCAATCGTAAAAGCAGTAATCATACTGGCATACTGTTTAAACTTTTGCCTGGCAAGGAGAAGTGAAAATAAGAATAGTAGATGATCATAGCCGGTAAGAATATGTTCCATACCTAGTTTCAAGAAAGAATACCAGCCAGAAATACTTCCAGAAGCTTCTGAAGCAGAAGCTTCTGAAGCATTGCTCTCATTTGTTGCGGTTCCTTCAGTAGCTCCAGGCTGAGAAGGCTGCCCATCTTGTGATAGACTTCTATAATCACTTTCAGTTACTTGCATAGACCAGGTCCGGTATTTACCGGATAAAGCGGAAGAAGTACTCTTTTTACCGTAATTAATGGTGACTAGATTGACGTAATTTGTGCTGCCACCGGTTGCATCAGAGTACAACTTATCTAAAAAGCCGACTGTTTGTGAATCGGATACAGGGGGATAAGATACTTTCAACGATACTTTTACTGCTTTTCCCTCACCATCTAGAGTGAAACTTTCCACTTTAGTCCAGGTTTGATTTTCGTTGTTAAGTGTGAATTGAAGATTTTTCTGGAACAACTCAATCAGTTGTTCTTTAACGCCTGCAAATTCATCTGGATCAAGAATACCGTTACTATTCAGATCTCCTTTGGATAACTCGATAACAGACAGCTCATCAAGTGAGAAGGTCATTTCGCTGCTCGCTTTTGTCAAGTTCAACGTCGTATAACTGGCGCTGTATGCGTGAGCATCTGCTTTCGTAAGAGGTATGAGAAGAAGTGCCAGTACCGATAAAAGACAGATAGTAGATCGAATAGCACAATGAATACGAAACATGACCGCGCTCCTTTTAAAAAATAGGATGCGACCTAAAGCCGCATCCAGTTAACCATATTCTAATTATTGAAGCTATTATTTCTGCAACAAGTTGTATACCACTTGAGCTGCTTCAGCGCGAGTTGAGCTTCCTTTAGGTTGGAAAGCACCTTGTGCATTGCCATTGATCAATCCAAGTGCGGATGCTTGTTTTACAGAAGCAGCAGCCCATGTAGATATTTGAGAATGATCTTTGAATGTTGTGCTTCCGCTTGCAGAAGCTTTACCGTGTGTTGTTTCATAGGCACGCATCAGCATAGTTACCATTTCTTCACGAGAAATTTCTGCTTTAGGATTGAACGATGCTGTGCTAGTACTTACAATGCCAGCTTTTGCAGCGATTGCAATTACATCAGCATACCAATCTGTGCTCTTCACGTCTTTGAATGTAACATTGCCTTTGTCTGTAAGATTCAAGGCTCTAACCAACATTGTAACGAATTCAGCGCGAGAAACCGTGCGGTTAGGTTCGAATTTGCCGTCAGCAGTACCTTTCAAGATTCCTTGAGATGCCAGGTAGCTAATTGGTGTTGATGCCCAATGTCCTCCAGGGATATCTCCAAATGGGATCGTACTGTTCCCACCATTGCTGTTTCCACCGTTACCAGGAGCAGGCGTTGGTGTAGGTGTTGGCGTTGATGTTGGTGTTGCTGTTGCTGTTGGTGTTGGTGTTGATACTGGTGTTGATGTTGGTGTTGATGTTGGTGTTGGTGTTGGTGTTGATGTTGATACTGGTGTTGAAGTTGGCGTTGGTGTTGAAGTTGGCGTTGGTGTTGATGTTGGCGTTGGTGCTGATGTTGGTGTTGGCGTTGGCGTTGGTGTTGGTGTTGGCGTTGGTGTCGGTGTCGGTGTCGGTGTCGGTGTCGGTGTTGGATTTGGGTCTGGTGTAGGAGTAGTAGACTTGGCTGGAACGGATACCGGAATGGTAATTGTGTCTGCGCTTGTATTGTCACTATCTTTCGTTACAGTCAGTACCAAGTTTACTGTTGTGTTGGTTGCTGGTGGTGTTATCACACCATCCAATCCGATAACTGCTGGGTTGCTGCTGCTCTTGATTTTAACGGCAAAGCCTGTTGATACAGTAGGCAGCGTCAACGATGTCGCATCTTTGGCTGGTGCTTGGATGCTGGTGAGTGCTGCTGCTACTTCTTCTACTGTTGGTGTAATTTCAACTGAAGCTTTACTTTCTTCAACAGTAGATTCCCATTCACGTTTATTATTGATTGCAGTAAGAACAGAATTCGATAGATTCAAATCGGCAGCTGTGATAACCGGCTTCGGCTTCAGGGTAAAAGTTAACTTGATAACATCCTGATATTTTCCATATTCTATAGAGTGGAAGGGCGTATCAAGATCAGCAGTGATATTCAATGTACCAGGAGTATTATCATCGACATTGAAATTATCAGAATGAAGATCAACCAGCTCAGCACTTTTAAAATCAAGATTATTTACATCATAAGTGAATGTTGTTTTTAGGTTTTTCACTGCGTTAGCATCTTTTACTGCATAGTAGAAATCAACGCTGGATGCATCACTTTGGAGTTTGCCTTCTTTGGCATAAACTTTTACATCTTCCGGTTTTTTAACCAGCGTGTAAGAGTCGACAGAAGTGACAGTACCATCAGTCTCAATTTCATACGCGTTATAAGAGATTTTATTTTCTGTTACATTGACAATGATGAAAGAGGGAAGATTGCGCTGTTCTTGTACCGCAGTGTAACGCTTTGAAGCATTAGTTGTATCCAAATTATAATATTTACTTCCGGAAGCAGAGTTCCCCGTGAAGTAAGAAGTACCTGTTGGGTTGATATCGTTACCAGCCGCATCTTTCAAAGAATATCCAGCTATAATTCCATCTTGTACCTTATCCTCGAATACAGGCTTGGATCTTGCATAAGAGTGGTCATGACCTGTGAAAATCAAGTCAATATCATATTTGTCAACGATTGGTGCAAGCCAGGTTCTTACGCCCATGGAATCATTACCTATTTTTTGGGAATGCGCGTCACCAGCACCATAAATGTCATGGTGGAAAGTAGCAATTCTCCATTTTGTTTGAGGATTATCTTCGATTGCTTTTTTCATGAATGCTTCATGATTTGCCCCGTTCGTATTGTTCGAGTTAAGCACCAGGTACAACGCATCGCCATAAGTGTACCAGTAATCGCCGCCATATGTAGCGTCTTTTTTGCCCGTAGCAGGGTTTATAAAGTTCGCATCTGTTTGAGCGCCAAGAGTACTGCTTTGGTTAGGTACATTGAAGTGGAAATCATAGCTAACTTGAGTATCATGGTTACCTACAGCTACTGCAACAGGCAGACTTTTGAGTTGTTCTGGAGACAAATAAAGGTCATATTCGGATGGGGCTCCCTTATAATATTGTTCGTTATTCGGAGCGCCATTGCTATAACTAGTTGCATCGATCTGGTCGCCAGCAGACATAATGGAATCAATCTCAGGGAATTTTGCTGTAGCGATTTCTAGCGTTCTTTTCCAACCTGCTGTATCAGTAAGGGTATTGCCGCTCTGTCCTGTACCGATTTGCGGGTCACCGACAAACATGAAAGTATAATTGCTCGGGTCGCCCGAAGTATAATTGCTAACTTCGCTCCAGTTATTGTCATCGCCGTCACCATAACGGTAAACGTATTCGGTTTGTGGCTCAAGGTCAGTTGCCGTTACTTTATTAGAATAATAAACTACGCTTGCAACGGTGACAGCTTGAATGGAGCTTCCTGTAAATACTTTGGCTTGATCGACTGGGAAAACGCCGCCGTTCATGGCGGATTTTTTCGCCATTTGAACTTTAGTGGCTGTCGGTTGGCCTCCAGAAGAGTACCATGCGAAATTCAATTGTGTCGCATCTGAGCCTGGAGTAAGTGCAAGATCCTTAGCGGCATAACCAGCAGCTTGTACTTCGACACCAGCAGCTACTGCCGGTTTTGGTCCCACGTGGGTACCATGAAATTGAGATGGCGACATGGATACTACCAGTGATGCAGACAGAACCAATGCGCTGATCTTGTTTAGCCGGCTCTGCTTCAGGCTGAGTTTTTTAAACATCCAAACACTCCTTTACCAAATTTGTTGCCTCTTATGTACGAGAACAAGTATCAGCATAGATCAAGAGTGTCAATTTCAATCTAGAATAATAATTAACTAATGTAAAGTTTTGCACTTTAATAAGCATGTCGCTATAAATCTACTTAATAGAGAGCAATTTAGAAGAATGCCTTTATGATGAACCAAACGATTCCAAATACTGTAATTAGTTTTAAGGTCCAAGGAACCGATATATTTGATTTAAATAAGCAACGGACAAAATACAAGACTGCAGCGATACTAATCAGAGCCGTAACGATCCCCGCATTAAAAGAAACGATGGAGTATAGAGGATGATGTCCACTATCCATTTTCATACCAGCCAAGTTTTTGGCAAATCCAAATCCGGCAAAGAATCCAGAGCCTCCAGCCAACCAAAAATAAAATTTCTTTTGCTTGCTAAACAACGTGTATAAAGAGGTCATGATAATACTTGACGCAACAATTAAATTAATAAAATTATCCGGCAGGGTTAATAGCTGTAAACTCGCCAAAATGAAAGCCAGAGCAAGGAATCCCCAGAATACGGACAAAACTGCAATGAACCGCTTAATGGATCTGCATCCTGCAATGAATGCAACAATGAACAAAATAGATTCAAAGCCAGTAAATGAATGTATCAAGCCGATCCGAAAAAAATGCATTAGCGTATATTGCAGCGTCATTTGACCAACTTGAAGCTCATGAAGATCTGCAACGAATACCGCCTCTTTCTTTAAATCTCCAATTGCTGCGTTTACATAATTGATGTGCCATCCGTCATATTCAAAAACCAAATCATAGTCTAGATAGAAGTCCTGCGGTGTATTGTTAACCGGATATTCAAGTATCGCTTCCGCAAAAGGTTGAGACTCGCCTTCCACCTCTACTTGTCTAAGCCGTGTAAGCTTTCCATTAAGAGGCAGGCGATCTGCGAATAAATGGATATTAGAGAGTAGATTTTGTTCTACGGATACAAAAGATCTTTTGTTGAACCGCTCAGCCTCCGGAGCTTGTTCATCAATGTCGGAATCCTCGATACCGGCAACTCTCTGTAAATCATACAGATCAATCTGCAGCACATATTTAATTACACCATCTTCATATGAAATCGTTGAGTAAGCCAAGCTGGCTTCACCATGAGCTGAGGACGTAGATGGCCATAATCCAAGTGTTAATCCACAGAAAACGAATGACAATACGAGCAATCGCTTAATCATGTTGTGCCTCCTGAATGGATTGAATAAAGTCAAATCTCCTAATATCATTAATGAAAAAAATAAAAAGGTTCTTGTATATTTGTATATAATGAATCTATAGGCTAGATTTAATGATATATTTTATCCAGTTAATATTACGGGGGTAATGTTATGTTTTCATCGAAGAAGAATACAAAAGCTATTCTCTTAGCAGTTGTAATTCTGCTCATTTCTATCTCGATGTATCTGTTTAGCAAGGCTCCTGAGGTGAAGTACCTGAATGAAGGTGTTGGCACCGGTTCTGTAAAATATGAAAAGGCAAAAGTATTGCAGGTTATAAGTGAAGATTTACAGCAAGATTCACAAGAACCCGATCTCAAAACTGGAACCCAAGAGCTGGAAGTGAAAATAATTTCAGGAGAGCATAAAGGTGACATACAGACCGTCACCAATCGCGTGAATCTATATAACTATAGTATCGCCAAAAAAGAAAGCATAATTATTGTAAACATTCAAACTGCTGAGACCGGGAATTATAATGTTTTGGCGTATAATGTTTACAAAACCCCCGTAATTCTGGTTACTATATTGTTATTCTTCGCTGTCTTATGGTGGATTGGCGGAAGAAAAGGACTAATGTCTGTACTGGGTATTGTTTTTACTTTTATGTGCATTTTCTATTTGTTTATTCCGATGCTGTACAGAGGATATTCTCCTATTTTTGCAACCATCTTGGTTGCCATTCTAACAACATGCATTTCTTTACTTTTGCTAAATGGTTGGAGCTCGAAATCATGGTCCGCCATATTAGGCACAATAATTGGATTGGTCATTACTGGAATAATAGCCTATTTATTTCAAATATTTGCGCACATTTCAGGCTACAATATTGATAATGGGGAAACTTTAATCACGATTGCTTATACATCGGGTATGCAGCTCAGAGGATTGCTTTTTGCCGGGGTTTTGCTCAGTTCCTTAGGCGCTGTAATGGATATAAGCATTTCAATTGCAGCAGCTGTTCATGAAGTTTATTTAACAAAATCAACCCTAAACAAGAGAGAATTGTATTTGTCCGGTCTAAATTTAGGTCGTGATATAATGGGTACGATGGCGAACACCCTTCTTCTTGCTTTTACAGGCAGTGCACTTAATACACTAATCATTTTGTATGCGATGAAGGTGCCATTCAATCAATTAATGAATATGAATTATATCGCTATTGAGGTCATGATAGGAATGAGCGGATGTATAGGCATTGTATTAACTGTACCCATTGTTGCATTTATTGCATCCAGAATTATTCCTAAATATGAAAAGAAAGCTGTTGTGAATCCAGAATCGTGACTAATTCGGTACCCATTGAGGCCACTGAAAAAATCCAAAGAATATAAACAGGATACCCTACCTCCAATTGGAAGAAGGGCGTCGCAGCACGCATGGAAAGCGGCAGATCCCCGATTGCAGATTGCAGCGGGGGTCTGTTTTTATATTCGGTCATGCTCCCGAGTACATATTCAGTTCATATAGGACGGTTACTATAAGCCCATCCGCTAATCCGGCACAATCAGGTTTACGGAATGAGAACACAACCGATAAAATGCCTATATGCGCAATTGGAAAGGCGGAACCGACATGACTCATATCCTTGTCGTCGACGACGACAGCCATATCCGCGAGCTGGTCTCCCATCTGCTCCGCAAGGAAGGTTATGCGACGGAAGAAGCGGCCAACGGCCGCGAGGCTCTGCTCAAGCTGTCTTCCAGGCGAGCCGATCTCGTCGTGCTCGATATCATGATGCCGGAGATGGACGGGTGGGAGCTGTGCCGCCGGCTGGGAGAGAACTACGAGGGCATGCCGATCCTCATGCTCACGGCCAAGGGCGAAACGGTGCATAAGATCAAGGGGTTCGAGCTCGGCACCGACGATTACCTCGTCAAGCCGTTCGATTCCCTGGAGCTGACCGCGCGGGTGAAGGCTCTGCTGAAGCGCTACCGGATCGCAGCTTCCCAGCAGATCCGGATCGGGGAGCTCGAGCTGGACCGCAAGACGTTCCAATGCCGGATCGGCGGCAAGGAAGCGACGCTTCCGCTCAAGGAATTCGAGCTGCTCTTCCTGCTCGCCAGCTACCCGGGCAAGACGCTCAGCCGCGACTCGCTGATCGAGCAGATCTGGGGCTTCGATTACGAGGGAGACGAGCGTACGGTCGACGTGCATATCAAGAGGCTGCGCGAGCGGCTGACCGAGGCGGAGCATCTGGAGATCCGCACGATCCGCGGGCTCGGCTACAGGCTGGAGGAGAAACGATGAAAAGGCTGGGCTCGAAGAGCAGGTTAAGGCTCATGGTCGCCTACACGATGGCGAGAGTCGCCGTGCTGCTCGTGCTTTGCTGGACGGCGTCGTTCTATTTCTTCGAGTGGCTTGCTTGGGAGCCCGCTCCTCTGGCCGGCCAGCTGTTGAAATCAGGGGCCGGCTTCATCCTGTTCGGATGCATTCTGTACCTATGGGGACGGTTCGCGCGCAGAAAGCAGATGGAAGCCTTTCAAGGAATCCTGGATGCCTTGGCCGCGATCGCGAAGGGGGACTTCCGCGTATCGATCGAGATGCCGAGGGAGATGAACGAAGGCTACATGGAAAATCTTGTCCAAGGCATCAACAGCATGGCCGCCGATCTCGACAAGATGGAGATTCTTCGCCAGGAGTTCATCTCCAACGTCTCCCACGAGATCCAATCGCCGCTCACGTCGATCAGCGGCTTCGCCCGCGTCCTCAAGGACAGCGAGCTGACTCCTCTTCAGCGCGAGCATTATCTCGATATCATCGAGCAGGAGAGCGTGCGCCTCTCGCGGCTGTCGGATAGCATGCTGAAGCTGGCCTCGCTCGATTCCGACAAGCATCCGTTCCATCCTGTCCCGGTCCGGCTCGACAAGCAGCTGCAGCGGGTCATCCTGGCATGCGAGCCCCAGTGGAGCGCCAAAAGCCTGGAGGTCGAGGCGCAGATGGACCCTGCCGAAACGGATGCGGACGCCGATCTGCTGGATCAGGTATGGATCAATCTCCTTCATAACGCCGTCAAGTTCACGCCGGACGGCGGGTCCATCCAGATCACCTTGCGGAGGACGAACGGAGAGGCGGTCGTCACCATCAAGGATACGGGGACCGGCATTCCGATCGCCAGCCTGCCCCATGTTTTCGAGCGCTTCTACAAGGCCGACCAGTCAAGGACCCGGACCGGCGGCGGCAGCGGCCTCGGCTTGTCCATCAGCCGGAAGATCGTGGAGATGCATGGCGGAGCCATTGCAGCGCACAACGATTCCGAGGAAGGAGCCGTCTTCACGGTCACCCTGCCGCTGTCGCAGACGCCCCCGAGCTCCTTGCGTCCGGCCAGGCAAGCCGAGAGTGCCCAGGGGGCGAGGCCTGCCGCTCCTCGGCTTGAACAGGCCTGTCTAATCCGCTAAGATGAAGGTACGTTTGCAATATGGCATTCATATGCTGTCATAGTCGAAAACGGACCCTCATTTTGTTCATGGAAAGCGGTGTGTACGTGCAAAGACCTATAGCCATCCTAGATTCCGGAGTAGGCGGGCTGACGGTTGTCAAGGAAGTGATGAGACAGCTGCCCCGCGAGAAGGTCATCTACTTCGGAGATACCGCACGAACGCCCTACGGACCGCGTCCGTCCGATGAAGTCGTCCGGTTCACGCGGGAGATCGTCTCCTATTTGATGCAGTATAAGCCTAAAATGATCATTATCGCCTGCAATACGGCTACGGCCGCGGCTCTTGAGGATATCCGCTCCATGGTGGACATTCCGGTCGTCGGCGTCATCAATCCCGGCGCAAGAGCGGCCATCAACCAGTCGAAGACCGGCATCGTCGGCGTCATCGGGACGGTCGGAACGGTCCGCAGCCGCGCCTACGAGGACGCGCTCAAGCGGCTCAATCCCAATATCCATGTCGTGAGCCTGGCTTGTCCGCTCTTCGTGCCTTTGGTGGAGCAGGGCAACTTCCGTTCCCAGGAGACGATGGATACGGTGCGGGATTCGATGGAGGAGCTCAAGGACATTCCGCTCGACACGCTCATCCTCGGCTGCACCCACTATCCGTTCCTGTCGGAGACGATCCAGGAAGTGATGGGCAGCGGCGTCAAGCTGATCAGCTCCGACAACGAGACGGCCCGCGAGATGAGCACGATTCTGCAAGAATCGGGCAAGCTTGCGCATGGGCCCGAGCTGCCGATCCACCAGTTCTTCTGCAGCGGCGAGCCCAAGATGTTCAAGCGGATCGCCCAGCAATGGCTCGGCGAGCAGATCGAGCTGACCCCGGTCGTCTGGCAGATTCCGAAGATCGGATAGAGCGGATTCGGACCGCACAGCCTCTTGCCTTCGTGGCAAGGGGCTGTTCGGGCTTGAACCGTCATGGATGACCGAGGCATTGCGCGTGCAATCCCCGCCTTCCAGCCCAGTCTACCGATTTTCTCCGCTGCAGCGGCGCTGGAGCTCCATGCTGCCCGGTTCCACCGGCATCGGAGGCGTGTTAGGTGGGCAAGTTCCCGCATACAATGATCGTATCTCGAAAAAGGGCGGGATCCTCCATGAATGTCCAAGACAACGACATTGTACGGCCATGCCTGTACGGACCGGCCGTTTTGGCAGCCGATCTGGATGCCTTGAAGAAGCGCTACCCTTGCTTGCCGAGAGTGCCTGCCGGCACAAGCGTCATGGGCAAGCCGATCGAGGCGCTTCGCTTCGGACGCGGACCGCGCTACGTCCAGATCAACGCTTCCTTCCACGCCAATGAATGGATTACAAGCCTCATTCTGATGAAGTATGCGGAGGCATTGGCGGCACGGGAAGCCTCGGGAGATCGTTTCGCCGCGGAAACGACGGTATGGCTGCTGCCGATGGTCAATCCGGATGGAGTGGAGCTCGTGCTCGAAGGCGTGCCGGACGGCCATCCTTACGGACGCCAGCTTCTGGAATGGAATGGCGGCAGCCTTGATTTCAGCGGCTGGAAGGCGAATATCCGCGGCGTCGACTTGAATGACCAGTTTCCGGCCGGCTGGGAGGAGGAGCGCCAGCGCCGGGGAGTGCAAGGCCCCGGTCCGCGGGATTATTCGGGGGAATGCCCGCTCAGCGAGCCTGAAGCCCGAACGGTGGCTGCCCTTACGGAACGAGAATCCTTCGATATCGTCGTCGCCCTGCATACTCAAGGGGAAGAGATCTACTGGAACTACCGGGGCTTCGAGCCTCCCGGGGCGGAGGAGATGGCGGCAAGGCTCGGCGCTGCCAGCGGTTACGCTCCTGTCGCCCTGACAGACAGCGATGCCGGATTCAAAGACTGGTTCATCCAGCGCTTCCGCAGGCCGGGATTTACGGTGGAGACGGGCCTGGGCGTCAATCCTCTGCCATTGGAGCAGTGGAGCGGCATGTACTCCCGCGTGAGCCTGCTGCTGGACGAGGTGCTCCTGATCGCGATGGGAAGAGAATAGGATGGGTTGATGGAATGGGTGCCAGCAGATTCTTGCTGGTCCTGTTTGATTTGAAACGGCAGAGAGCGGCTCGCATCCGAGCCGCTCTCTGCGTTTTATAATGGCAAGCTCATCGTTATGTTTCTGGCCGCGAATCCCATCCGCTCATACAGCCGGATCGCATGGCGGTTTTCCACGTACGCATTGAGACGGATTTCGGAGCAGTCCTCTTGTCTCATTTGGTCGATGGCCTGGTCCATCAAGCGGCTGGCGATGGACTGCCCTCTTGATTCCGGAAGGACAAAGAGCTCGTAGATGAAGCCGATTTCCTTGTCGGAGAACTCATCCGCTCTCTTTCCGAACAGAATCCAGCCTCTTACCTCCTGGTTCTCGGACGCAACCAAAAATCGGGAGCCTTTCGCCAGCAGCTCTCCGACCATCAACTTCATTTTCGCTTCTGACGGCTTGGACCGGCCCATCGTGCCTTCGAAGGTGGATTGCGGCGAGAGCCTCATGATTTCTTCCCGTTCTTCGTCCGTGGGAGTTCGAATTTCCATTCGGATACGCTCCTTCCGCTTCGGCCATCCTTTGCCGGAATGTCATTTCTGCGCCTGCGGAGATGCTTCTCCGTCTCGACAGTGTGTATTTCGCCATCTCTTCGGCACAAACCCTTTTTTCCGGATAAAAGAAAGGAAGAACGTCTTCGGAACGGTCCCCTTGGGAAGCCTGCAGTCCTCCGGTGGGAATGCTGCGGCTGCCGATCCGCAACCTTTGGGGCTGCCGGTTCGTATAACCCTTCGCCGGGTTTGGCTCGCGCCTGATTCGGGAAAGATAGAACCATAGGGGGAATGAGCCTTGCGCAAGCTTCTATCGCTCAACCATTGGAGACATGTGTTTGTCCGGGTATTCCGGCTGCTGCGCTCCAGGAACGTCAAGCTGACGGATAAGCTGCTGTTCCTTATTCCTGTCGGACTGTACTGGGTTCTTCCGGACGTCATGCCGTTCATGCCCGTGGACGACATCGCGGTGACGATGATGGCAGCCGGCTGGTTCGCCAAAGGAATGGAAAACAAGTACGGCGCGTCTTGATGTTTTGGCCGTCTTTCGATAGAATTACTGGATGAGAGAGATGCAGTCAACAAGCTTGCCGCGCCTGCAGCGGGCAAGCTTTACTTTATAGCCAGGAGGAACCGCCATGAATTGCAAAATTACCCGCAATGCCGCGAAGGTGCTGAAGCTGGAGCTGGACAAGCCCGAGCATGAAGGCAAGAAGCTGCGCGTCTACATCACCCATTCCCACGGAGATCATGCCCACTACGGGCTCGGCATCGACGATCCGACGGAGAAGGATGAGCTCGTATCGACGGACAAGGAAATCGACGTGCTGCTCGAGAAGGGCGTCGAGCTGCTGGACGGCGTGAAGATCGATTATCTCTACACCCCCGAAGAAGGATTCGTCATCACGAATCCGGTCAAAGGAAACCACGGTGACCACTGAGACGCTGCCCGCACGGCAGGAGGATAGGCCCGCATCGAAGAACGACATCCGCGTCTGCGAGAAATGCAACTTCATGCGTCTGAAAACGATCATTCCGAAGCTGCAGAAGCTCGATCCGGCTGCCGACATCAAGATCGGCTGCAAGTCCTACTGCGGTCCTTGCGGCAAGCGCGCGTTCGTCTTCATCAACGGACGCTACATCGCGGCACCGACCGAGGACGAAGTCATCGAGAAAGTGAAGCCCTACATCAAGAAATAAAACCGGCGGCTGTCCGGGAGGAGCTGCATCTTCCCGGGTTTGCAGCCGGCTTTTTTATTGCAGAGCAAAAAAGCACCCTCTTCCCGAACCGTTAAGGGAGAGGGTGCTTTGCGTTATTCGGCGGAGCTGGAGGCCGGTGCGCCATCAAGCCGAGGCCTCGGAGGCAGCGGCCCCAGGTACTGGTACAGCTGGCATTCGATGCGCCCGTTGTACAGCTTGCGCTTCTTGTCCGCGTTGCGGCCGTAGCTCTGCTCGAACGACTTGGAAGGGCTGAGGGCGAATACGGACCAATCCTTCTTGACCGCGTCGATGAAGCCGAGCTGGCGGATGACCTTGTCGGCTTCCTTCTCCGTGCCGAGCCGCTCGCCGTAAGGCGGATTCGTGATGATGCAGCCGTAGTGCCCTTGAGGCTGCACGCGCGCGATCGGCATCGTCTGGAGCTTGATCTCGCGGGCGAAGCCGGCTTTTTTGAGCGCGGCCTCGGCGACTTCGATCGCTTCGGGATCGATATCCGAACCGGCGATTTCCAGCTTCACGTCATCCTTCACGGAATCGAAGGCTTCCTCGCGGGCGAGGTCCCAGCGGCTCTCTCCCATGATGTCCCAGGCGTCGCTGCTGAAGGATCTGCGCAGGCCTGGAGCGACATTCCAGCCGATCATGGCCGCCTCGATCGGAATCGTGCCGGATCCGCAGAACGGATCGTACAGAGGGCGCTCCGGGCTCCAGCGCGACAGCAGCACCATCGCCGCCGCCATCGTTTCCTTGATCGGAGCTTCGGTGACGAGCTTGCGGTAGCCGCGCTTATGCAGGCTCGGTCCCGTCGTATCCAGCGTAATGAGCGCCATGTCGTTCAGCAGGCTCACTTCGATGACGTACCGGGCTCCATCCTCGCGGAACCATTCCGTGCCGTACTGCTCCTTCATCCTCTCGACGACCGCTTTCTTGACGATCGACTGGCAGGCGGGCACGCTCGACAGCTGCGATTTCTGCGACCGTCCATTGACGGGGAACTCTCCGTCTTCGGGGATCCAGTCGGGCCAGTCCAGCGCACGCACTCCTTCGAACAGCTCCTCGAAGGTCATGGCGCGGAATTCGGCCATCTTGACGAGAACCCGGTCCGACGTGCGGAGCCAAAGGTTCGTCCTGGCGATATCCTCCAGGCCGCCCTTGAAGGTGACGCGGCCGTTTTCTGTTTTGACATCGGTATAGCCAAGATCCTTCAGTTCCCTGGCGACCACTGCCTCCAGCCCCATGGGCGAAGTGGCAATCAGTTCAAGCTGCATAGTCTATCGTTCACTCCATCTCTTGCCTGCGGGCGGAATTTGTATCCGGCCGCAGGTCGTCATACAATCAAGTATAGGCGATAAACGCAAGCAAGTACACCGACAGAAGGGATTGAGCCGCAATGAACGAAATGGAAGCTTATATCGAAGCTTTGTTTCCTCCCGATGAGGATCTGGCGAGGGTGCTGACGAGCATCTCCGCGAAGGGAATGCCGGAAATATCCGTTCCTACCGGCTACGGCAGGCTGCTCACGCTGCTCGTGCAGATGTCCGGCGCGAAGGAGCTGCTAGAGATCGGAGCGCTGGGCGGTTACAGCGGCATTTGCCTGGCCCGCGGACTGGGCGGCGAGGGGAGCCTCACCTCGCTGGAGCTGCTCCAGGAATACGCGGACACAGCGAAGGAGAACCTGGAGGCTGCCGGGCTCGGAAGGCGCGTCTCCTATCTCGTCGGCGACGCGGGCGAGAGCCTGGGGCGGCTCGCATCCGAAGGGCGGCGCTACGACTTCTTCTTCATCGACGCCGACAAGGGCGGTTATGTCCGCTATCTGGACGCGGCGATCGGACTGGCCAATCCCGGCGCGGTCATCGTAGCCGACAATACGCTGCTGCGCGGCCGCGTCGCCGATCTCCAGCGGAGCGGACCTTCCGTGCTGGCGATGCGGCAGTTCAACGAGCGGGTCGCCTCCGATCAGAGGCTGACCGGCACGCTGCTGCCCGCCTATGACGGACTGGCGGTCGTGCGGGTCAATCCGTAGGGGCGATCAACGCTTGCCGCAAGCATCCCTTGATCGCTCAATCCAGCCGGGCAGGCTTCCTGCCCGGCTTCAGCAGCATCCGCCATACCCAGTAGGCGTTGGCGAACAGCAGCACGGAGCTGAGCAGGAAGATGCCTTCGATGCCGATCACTCCGCTGAGCAGGCCGCCGGCGATCGGCCCCAGCGTGTTGCCGAGCGCCAGCGTGCTGCTGTTGAGGCTGTAAGCCCGGCTTTCCTTGCCCTCGGGCGTATACACCCGGATCAATGCGTTCACGGACGGAATGAGGCCGCCGAGGAACAAGCCGAGCAGGAAGCGGACGATCAAGAGATCCCAGACGGATCCGGCGAACGCCTGCGGAATGAACATGGCGGCAGCCCCGAGCAGCGATACGGCCAGCACCTTGGTCTGGCCGATCCGGTCGCTCAGCCTGCCGAGCACGGGAGAGGCGACCAGATTCGACAGGCCGGTTACCGAGGTCACCATCCCGGCCAGAAAGGCCAGATTGCCTTTGGTCCCCGGCAGCTCCTGCACATACAGAGGCATGAGGCTCGATGGGCTCATCAGGGCGAACTGGATGAGCAGGGTGACGGTGAACAGCGCCATCAGCTGGGGAATTCCGCTCAGCTCCTTCATTCCCTGGAGGACGGAAGGCTGGATGACCTTGGCCGCCTTTTCACGGTCGAACGTCTCGCGGACGACGAACAGGACGAGCAGCGTGGCGGTGAACAGCATGGCTCCGGTTATGTAGAAGATCGGCCGGTAGCCGACGGCGTCGGCCAGCAGCCCGCCGATCAGCGGACCGAGGATGGTGCCGGCGATGCCTCCGGACTGGAGCATGCCCATCGCGAAGCCCATCCGCTCGCGCGGCGCGCTGGAGCTCATCAGTGACACGGCGGCGGGATTCATGCCGGATATCGTGCCGTTCAGCAGGCGCAGGGCGAGCAGCTGCCAGGGATGGTTGGCGAAGCCCATGAGCACGATGACGAAGGCCATGCCGAAGCCGGAGCGCAGCAGCATGATCTTGCGCCCGTACTGGTCGGACAGCTTGCCCCAGAGCGGCTGGAACAGGAACGAAGTGACGAAGTTGCCGGCAAAGATGACCCCGGCCCAGAGGGCGACGCTGTGGGGATCGCTGATGCCGAGATCCTGCTGCAGGTACAGCGGCAGGAACGGGGTGATCATCGTCATTCCGGCCATGCCGAGAAACAGCGTGACCCAGAGGACGATCAGATTTTTCATCCATGCTTCCATGGCGGTTCACCTTCTTGATGAGTCGGGCCTAATCCATGGGAGGATCCGGCCTTCGATTTGGAGATGCGAAGGGACATGACGGACGGGAATCACCGGCTGCTGCGGCGCATTCAGACGCTGCTGCGAAGCACGAGGCCGGGGACGAGGCCGACTCTCTCGACCGAGGAATGGGGCATCTTGATCCGGCGCTCCAGAGCTTCGACGGCTCTCTGGCCGAGCACTTCCTTGCCGAGATCGACCGTCGTCAGCGGCGGCTGGCTGCGCGTCGAGCCTTCGATGTTGTCGATTCCGGCGACGCGGCAGCGATCCGGCACCGCCACGCCGCGGGTGCGCAGCATGTTCAGCAGGACAATCGCGATGTCGTCGTTGGCGCACAGGAAAGCGTCGGGAAGGTCCTCTTCCTTGAGCCTCCCAAGCCTCGCATCCAGATCGCCTTCCCACTCCCCGGAGTAAGGCATATTCCATCGCCGCAGCTCGCCCGCCTTGCGCAGGGAGAACATCTGCTCCAGCGCCGAGCGGCAGCCGAGCCAGCGCTCGCGGAAGCTGACCGAGAACTTCTCGCTTCCGACGAAGATGAAGCGCCTGCAGCCATGGTCGAGCAAGGCGCCGGAAATCATGCGCGCGGCGGCGATGTTGTCGTTGGCTACGCTGTCGAGCCCCGAGAACGGCTCCTGGTGGTCGACGAGCACGACGGGAATCCCGGTTCTTTTCATGGCGGTGAGATGCCGCAGGGGAAACGCACCGACGGCGAGCCCGCCGACGCACAGCGAACGGCTGAGATAGGGCGGCAGAATATCTTCCTGCCGGCTTTCTCCCATCGGAGAGAGGACGACGGTTCCCCAGCCGCGCGAGCGGCAGCCTTCCTGGATGCCGGACAGGACGCGCTGCCAATACATAGGTTCTTCCAAATGTCCCCGCGACATCCATATGACGACGAACCGCTCATGGCCGGGGGCATCCATCGCCCGTTCTTCCCCGCCATCGACGATAGCCTGAATGCCGGCGGCCGTGCCCGGCGATTCCGACGCGCGCGGCGCGGAGCGGGACAGGCGGACCTCAGGCGGGCTGTAGCCCATCGCTTTGGCCGTGTCCAGCACCTTCTGGCGAGTCGCTTCGCTGACGCCTGACTTGCCGGACAACGATTGGGAAACGGTATATTTGGACACTTGCAGACGATCGGCGATCTGCTGCATCGTGATTTTTTTTCCTCTTGACATGAAAGCCTTCACCCTCTAAAGTTTGGTTGCTTTCTGGTTGTTATTAGCCTAACAAACCTAACAAAACTATTATAAATCAAAACCGCGGGGTGCTCAATCATGAATAAATGGCTGACCTTCTATGACAACGAATTTCCTTTTGCCGGTCCGCGTCCCGGCGGCGCCGATCTCGGCGCTTTGCAGGACACGCTGATCGGAGCGGCCGAGCTGGCAGACAAATTGCGGGAAGAACGGCCGGCAGCGCTCGTCATGCTGCATGGACCTTATTTCCCCAAGCAAGCCTGGCCGGCTCTGCTGGAGCATGTGAAGCGCGGCGGAGGGCTCGTGACGATCGGCGGCATACCGCTGCGCATCCCCGTTCTCCATACAACGGAAGGCTGGCTGCCCGAGGCGGAGCAGACGTCGTACCACCAGACCATCGGCATCCATGAAGCGCTTGAAGTCCAGACCGGCTTGGTGACGGAGCTCAAGACCTCCCGCGCCATTCCGCTGCTGTCCGGCGACGAGGGACTCTTCTCGCCCGCTCCGACTTACGGGCTTGCTCTTCATGTGACGCGCTCGCATGACCATCCGGCCGAGAACGGTTCGGGCGGTCCGATGGACGCCCATATCTATCCGCTGCTGACCGGGCTCGACAAGGACGGCCGCGAGCGCTGCGCTCCCGTCGTGCTGATCGAGAACACGAAGGGCGACTTCGCCGGCGGACGCTGGATCCTTGCGAACCGCGAAGCCGGGGCGGCATTCTGGGAGAACGGGAAAGGCGCACAGTCGCTCGCCCGCTGGGCGGCATTCGCCGCCAGCGGCGTGACGGAATGGTGGCTCAAGCCGAACTACGCCTGCTTCGAGATCGGCGAGAAGCCGGTTCTGACGTTCCAGCGCCAGCGGCTGAACGCGCAAGGGGACAGCGAGTGGAGCGTACGCTATGAGGTCCGTCTTGCGGACGGGCAAGGGAACCGCGTCGTGGCCGAAGGCAGCCTCGAGCTGTCTTCCGGCGCGCTGGCCGATTATGAGCGCGTGCCGCTGCCGTTCCAGGCGGAGCCGGGCTACTACAGCGTCGAAGCGGAGCTGACGGGCAAGCAGAGCGGCGAGATCCGCCGCCTCTCCCAGGGCTTCTGGGGACGCGACGAGGAGCTGCTTCGCCAAGGCGAGATGATTGCGGTGAACCGCGATTATTTCGTCAAGGAAGGCAAGCCGCTGCCGATCGTCGGCATGACCTACATGACGAGCGACGTCGCGCGCAAATATCTCCATCTGCCGAACGCGTCCGTGTGGGACCGCGATATGGCGCAAATGGCGAAGGCCGGCATCAACACGATCCGCACCGGCCTCTGGACGGCGCTGCGCAAGATGGCCTTCGTGGACGGGCATGTCAGCGAAGAGATGCTGCGCGCCGTCGATGCGCTGTTCCTGACGGCCAAGCGCCACGGCCTCGAGGTCGTCTTCAACTTCTTCGCCTTCACGCCGGAGCTGTGGGAAGGGGAGAACCCTTATCTCGATCCGCGCAGCGTGGAAGCGCAGAAGCGGTTCATCACGTCCATCGTAACCCGTCACAAGCATTCCGCCCACGTTCACTGGGATCTCATCAACGAGCCGACGATGTTCAATCCGGACAAGCTGTGGAACGCGGCAAGCACGCTCGGAGACCGCTTCGAGGTCGCCGCTTACCGCGAATGGCTGCAGGAGCGGCATGGCTCCATCGTCAAGCTGCAGGAGCGGTGGAACATGACGGAAGCCGAGCTGCCGTCGTTCGCCGGCATCATGCCGCCGACGCCGGGCGATATCGCCTTCTCCACGACGGAGCTGTACGAGAAGCGCAGCGGCCAGTGGCTCGACTACCTGCTCTTCTCGCAGGACATGCACAACCGCTGGGCCTCCGAGCTGCGTGCGGCGATCCAGGCCGTCCAGCCGAAGCAGCTCGTGACGGTCGGCCAGGACGAGGGACTGCAGGCGCAGCGTCCGTCCCCGCTCTTCTATGAAGAAGCGGTCGACTACACGACCGTGCACTCGTGGTGGAAGAACGACCAGCTCGTGCTGGACGGCATTTTCGCCAAGACGCCTTACAAGCCGAATGTCATCCAAGAGACCGGCATCATGTATATCGAGACTCCGGACGGCTTCGCCAAGCGCACCGAGGAAGAGCTGCACAGCATCCTGGAGCGCAAGTACGCCTATGCGTTCTCGACAGGCGGAGCGGGGGCGGTCCAATGGATCTGGAACATCAACTTCTACATGCACAACATCAACGAGTCGCATATCGGCGCCCTGCGCGCCGACGGCACCGAGAAGCCGGAGGCCGATGTCTCCTACGACTTCGGCCGCTTCATCCGCGAAGCGGGCCATCTGTTCGAGGACCGCAAGCTGGAGGAGGTGGCGGTCGTTTATCCGTACAGCAACGACTTCTCGAACCGCTCGCTGGCCGAGGACATCACTTCGCGCCTGACGCGCTCGCTTGCCCACCGCATGAATGTGCCGTTCCGCTCCTTGGGCGAATATGACCTGCATGTGCTGAAGGATGCTGCCTACGAGCAGCCGAAGCTGATTCTGATGCCGTCGGCGCATGCGCTCAGCGACGAGGCTTTGCGCGATCTTACGCACTGGGCGGAGACGACGGGAGGCACGCTGCTCGTGACCGGCCCGCTGAATCTCGATGCCTACTGGCATCGCAGCGACCGCGCCGAAGCGCTGACCGGCCCGGCCGTTCTCGCCAACATCCGCCGCGAGGAAGCGCTGGAGCTGGACGGCGAGCTGCTGCAGATCGGCTTCGCCGGCGACGCCATCGCCAAGCTGAACAAGCAGACGCTGCTTGGCGAAGACGGACGTCCCGTGCAGGCTCCCTCCCGGCTGCATGAGATCGCGATCGGCAATGGCCGCCTCCTCTGGTGTCCGCTGCCGCTGGAGCTGGCCGAGAGCTATATCGCGCTCGAGGCGGTGTACGACCGCGCCCTCGAGGCTGCGGGAGTATCGGCCGAGCTGGAATGGGAGCAGGGTGGAGAGCTCGCGGGCGTTTATGGACGCAAGCTGGACTTCGCCCAAGGCGCCGTGTATATTTTCGTATCGGAATACGCTCTGGACGCCAATATCGCGGTCAAGGACCCCGTTACGGGCATCCGCTATTCCTTCACGCTGGAAGCCGAGCGTTCGGTGCTGTTCGCGGCGGACCAGGAAGGCCGCATCGTCAGCGTCTACCGTCCGGATCAGGTCGAAGTCCAGGCGCAGAACGGCTGAGACGGAATGACTTGAGTTCTCGCCCATGAACCCTATCGCATACGGAAAGAGCCTCCGCCAGTTCGACTGGCGGAGGCTCTTTTATGTTCCAAGCATCCGCAAACGGCGCGACCGGCCGGGAAACGCTGTGAAGGAAGGCGCATCCAGTCCCGTTCAGGCATCGGACCCGTCATCATGCGCCGACAAACTCGGGAAAGCTATGGATTTGTACGATCATTTCGAGGGTAGGTGTGGTACAGTGTGCTCAAATCGTCCAAATAAATCCATGCTGTGGAGGGATGGCTGATGAAATTAAGCACGAGCGTAGATGTGAGGAAAGAACCGTTTCATCTCAATCATTATAAATGTTCCGGCAAGCAGGTTTGGGAAATCTATCATGCTCACCCTACGATGGAATTTCTTTTTGTCTATGAGGGCCATGGAACTGTAGAGGTGAACAAGCAAGTGATGGACATAAGCCCTGGCACGCTGCTCATGTTTCAACCTTTCCAATTGCATCGGATTCAAGTGGAAGGGCCGTTCATTCGATCGATTCTCATGTTTGATCCCTATAGATTGGATTCTGCGCTCCTTGCTTTCAGCTGCATACGGAAGCGGTTCAATATCCTTTGGAAGCAGCCATTAAAGTGTCAATCGCTGCCGCAGCAGCATCATCTTGCCCATCTGTTCGAGCAATTGAATCATAAGCTCAGGAACATGCCGGCCCATAAGCGGCAAGAGGAATTCATGCTGTGCCTATTGTCGATTCTCCAGCATCTGGAGCCCTTCGAGAAAGGAATGCATCTCGGCCAGGACGACCCGTTCAAGCCGCGCTTCAGCCATACGGTCATGCAGATGATGGAGTGGATCGAGCTTCACTACAAAGAGAAGTTCGATCTCCACCGGATGTCGGAGGACCTCCATCTGTCCACGTATTACTTGTCGCGCATGTTCCGGCAGTCGACCGGCAGCTCGATCACCGAGTTTATTATTTCGCGGAGGCTGAAGGAAGCTTGCCTGCTGCTGGAAACGACCACGAAAACAGCCGGCTTCATAGCCCAGGAGGTCGGTTTTCACAATGGATCTTATTTTTCCCGAGTATTCAAAACATCGCTTGGCGTCACCCCGAAGGGGTACAGAAAGCAGCTTTGAACAAGCGCAATACAGTGCAAGATTTAGGCAATAGATTGGCACATGGATGATTGACGTTCTTTTATACTGTGTAAGCGTCAGGTTAAAAATTTGACTTCAAGGAGGATGATTCACTTGGTTGGACCATTCACGGGAAACAAAGGCAGAAAAGGGGGGATCGCGTTCCTATCGTCGCTCATCGTGTTGAGTATGATGAGTGTTCCGTCGGTCGCCAGTGCGGCGGCTGCGTCCACGCTCAATCCATCGGAGGACTCCTATGTGTATTCAAGCAATGCGACGACCAATTTTGGAACAGCGACCTCGCTTTATGTCAAAAACGATTCAAGCGCGACTCGAATTGCATACTTGAAATTCAACCTGACTGGACTGACTGGAGTTACTAGCGCCAAGCTCCGCATTTATGGCAGCGCTTCCGCAGCAACCGTTCTCTCGGCGTACCAGACGACGGACAGCTGGACGCAAGCCGCCGTAACGTGGAACACGAAGCCTGCGGTCGGCCTTTCGGCGGGCAGTGTGCCGATCAATACAACCAATATGTACAACGAGATCGACGTTACTTCCTACGTGGCAGAGGAGGCGGCAGGGGATGCTGTCGTTTCATTTGCCTTGCAGGAAAGTGTCGGCAAATACACGACGTTGAACAGCAATGAGAATGCTGCCAATAAGCCGCAGCTCGTTGTCGTCAGCGGCGGAAGCGGCGGCGACACGCAAGCGCCGAGTGCTCCAACAGGGTTGACGGGTACGGCGGCGTCTAGCTCCCAAATCAATCTGAGCTGGAGCGCTTCTTCCGACAATGTCGGCGTAACCGAATATGAGGTGTATCGGAACGGCGCTTTCCTTAAAAGTGCCGCAGGCACTGCAGCCAGCGATACTGGCTTAGCGGCGTCAACCTCCTACAGCTACTATGTCAAGGCGAAGGATGCTGCCGGCAACGTCTCCGCGCCAAGCAGCACCATCCTTGCCACGACGAATTCCGGCGGCGGAGCTCCTAGCTGTTCGAATGCGCTAAGTTCAACAACGGCTATTCAAAATGCGATGAAAAATGCCACAGCAGGTACGGTGATCTCCATCGCGCCGGGCACTTATGCGGGTGATCGGACTGCCAGCGGCGACCCTGGCGGGCAAGGATTGTTTTTCTCCGATAAGAACGGCACGTCCTCCAACCCTATCATCTTAAAAAGCTGTGATGCAGCCAACCCGGCTATTCTTAAAGGCGTCAATGTCAATGACGGCTCTTACGGCATTCACCTGACGGGAGACTACTGGCAAATTCTCGATGTCGAAGTGATGAACGCGCAGAAGGGAATCGTCATTGACAATGGCAACCGAAATCTGATCCACAATGCCGAGGTGCATCTCATCGGGGATGAGGCTGTTCACTTCCGTGACGGAAGCTCCTACAACACATTGGAATACTCGCTCATCTACGATACGGGCAGATATCAAGCTGATTATGGCGAGGGAGCTTATGTGGGATCCGATTCCAGCTCTCCTTATGAACATATCGTTACGGGCAATGTGATCCGGTATACGAATTTCAATGGCGGCATTACAGCCGAGCATATCGATGTCAAAGAAGGCGCCAGCGGCACGATCATCGAGTACTGCACGTTCAATGGAACAGGAATCAGCGGGGCGAACAGCGCGGACAGCTTCGTAGATGTCAAAGGCGTGAATACCATTGTTCGTTATAATCAAGGCTATCGCAATGGCAATGCGAATGTGGTGGATGCCTTCCAGGTCCGTACACATGGGAGCGACTATCCGACCGGCATGAACAATTCGTTCAATAACAACACCGTGAACTTGGATAACTCAAGCGGTTATGTGGTCTATGCGACAAGCGCAACAACGGGTACGACGGCGCAGAACGATACGCGCACAGGCGGCGGGAACAAGTATAACGCGAATGTCAATAAGTGAGGAAGCCTGGCTGACTCTTTGAGGCAAGGAAGAAAAAAACAGACGCGGATTCCGACCCGCGTCTGTTTTTTTCTGTCATTTGTCTTCTTTATACTGGATGATCGGCCGGATAACCTGCGAGATCAGCCTGATTTTCTCGGGGGAGCAGCCTTCGAGCATATCCATGATCTCATGGCGGAGAAAATCTTGCGAGATGCTGTTGGCTCCGCTGAGCAGATATTCCGGAGTTTCCTCCAGGACGACGCAAAGCTCCGATAGTCGGTCGAGATTGAGCGGGGTTTTGCCGCGTTCGATTTTGCTTATGTAAGCATTCGATACATCCAGATGCTCGGCAAGAGCCTCTTGGGTCATCCCCTTCTGCTCACGGGCTTTCTTGATGCGCTTGCCAATTATCGAGTAGTCATATGCCACTATTCCATCACCCTACCAAACTATAACAACCTTTGAAACGGTCTTACATGTATGCGGATTCCAACTGAACCTATCGTTCAATCGATTTCGGAATGCGGGCATTCCTGGTACAGGAGTGATTCCCGGGATGTGCGATCGTTCATTTCCGCCAAATGAAAAACCCCTATGCAAGCTCTGCCCGGGCGGTGCTGAAGGCGCCGGCGAGCGGAGCTTGCATAGGAGATTGCAAGGATACGGAATCATTCACTTCTATTCATCGCTGGCGTGGGAGCCGATCGCGCCTGCGGCGAGCCGGCTGAGCACGCGGGCGACTTCGGCAGCGAACACCGGCTTGCTGATGAAGTCGTCCATGCCTGCATCGGCGCAGATCTTCTTGTCGGATTCCTGGGCGAAGGCTGTCACTGCAGCGATGGCCGGCTGCCTGCCGGGGGGGAGCCGGCGGCGGATGGCGGTCGCCGCTTCAAGGCCGTCCATGACCGGCATCTGCAAATCCATGAACACGATATCGTACCTTTGGCGCTCCAGGATGGCCAACGCTTCCGCGCCGTTGCCCGCCGTATCGGCGAGGCAGTCCATCTTGGCGAGAATCGTCTTCAGCAGTGACCGGTTGACGGAGTTGTCGTCGACGACAAGCGCTTTGATGCCGGGATAAGAATTCGCGGTCAGCAACGGCTCTGCATGCGCCGCTCCGGAGCGTTCCGGCTGCAAGAGCTCATGGTCCCCAGCCTGAGGGAGCGCGAAGCGGAGGACGAAGCTGAATACCGAGCCTTGGCCTTCAACGCTCTCGACTCCGATGGACCCGCTCATCAGCTCCACGAGCTTGCGGCAGATCGCAAGTCCGAGCCCCGTTCCTCCGTACTTGCGGTTGATGGCCGGATGCAGCTGGGAGAACGATTGGAACAGCAGGCTCTGCTTGTCCAGCGCGATTCCGATCCCGGTGTCCCTGACGCTGAACTCCACCAGGCAAGACGCCTGATCCGAAGCTTGCAGCGAAGCCGACACCTTGACGAAGCCTGCGTCGGTGAATTTGACGGCATTGCCGATCAGATTGGCGAGCACCTGGCGGATCCGTCCCGAATCGCCGATGACGCTGGAGGGCAATTCATCCGGGAAGTCGAGCTCGAGCGAAATGCTCTTGGCGCGCGCGCTGCCGCGGAACAGATCCGCAACGTCTGCGACGGTCTCCCGAATCTGGAACGGCTCCAGCTCCAGCTCCATCTTGCCGGCTTCGATCTTGCTGAAGTCCAGCACCTCGTTGAGGATGCGCAGAAGCGCGTCGCCGCTCTCGATGATGGTTTGCGCGTATCCGCTCTGCTCCTCGTCCAGCTCCGTGCCGGCGAGGAGATCGGCCATGCCCATGATGCCGTTCATCGGCGTCCGGAGCTCGTGGCTCATGATGGCAAGGAATTCCGATTTGGCCCGGTCGGCTTCTTCCGCCGATTCCTTGGCGCGGATGATTTCCTTTTCCCCGGTAATGTCGCGGAAGACGATGACGGAGCCTTTATGCTCGCCGCGGTCGAGGATCGGGGTCACGCTGCATTCGGCCAGGAAGCTGGATCCGTCCCGGCGCCACAGCACCGTCTCCTGGCTGAGGTAAGGCTGGCCGCCCCGGATCGCCTGGTGGATCGGCGAGTGCTCACTGCGGTAAGGAGTCCCGTCCGCCCTCGTCTGCTCGATCATGTCGAGGTAGGATCGACCGCCGATATCCGGGTGGCTCAGCCCGAGCATGGAGGCGGCCGCCGGATTCATGAATATCGAGGCTCCATCCAAATCCACGCCTAATATCCCCTCGGAGACGGCGTTCAGGATCAGCGTGTATTGATAGCCGAGCTTCTCGATCTGCTCCAGATGGCGCTTCCGCTCGGTGATGTCCTCGGAAAGGCCGTATACGCCGACAACTTCCCCGTCTACGACGATCGGAATGTTCATGGTATTGATCTCGAGCTCGTACCCGTCCTTGTGCCTGATTTTCAAATCGTAGGATTGCGGATGGCCTTTGCATGCCTGACCGAAGTGATAGAGGGTCTTGTCCATGTATTCGTCCGGAACAAGAGGCCCCCAATGATTGCCGAGCAGCTCTTCCAGAGAATATCCCGTCAGCTTCTCCAGGTTCGCATTCGCCGTCAAGTAGTCTCCCTGGAGGTTCATCGAGTAGACGGCCTGGGGACTGTTTTCGAACAGGGACTTGTACTGCTGCTCGCTTTCCTGCAGGCGCTTCTCCAGAAGCTTCTGCTCGGTGATATCCTGCACGAAGCCGGTATAGTGGTAGGGCCGGCCGGATTCGTCCACCCTGGGCACGCATTGGGAGTAGACATATCGGATGGTGCCGTCCGGAAGCGTGACCGGGTATTCCCATTCTCTCGACGTGCCCGGATTGTCCGCTCCTCGCCTCAGGAACAGCTTGATGTCTTCCGACACATCGGATCCGATGCGCAGCGCGTCGATGATTTCGTCGCTCGCGGGGGCAGACAGCGGCAGCCGGCCTTCGTACATGGCGCGGGTCTCCTCGGAGAACGACATCCGATTGGAGATGACATCCCACTGCCAGGCTCCGATCCGAGCCATGTCGAAGACGGTCTGAAGCATTTCCTCATACCGTTTCATGGCCGATACGTCCCGGGCAAAGGTAAGGATGCGCTGCCTGCCGTCCGGCATGTCCAGCACCTTGAAGTAGGTTTCCATCCAGATGAAGCGGCCGTCCTTATGGCGCGTCCTCCGCACGAAGCTGCGGTTCTCGTCGAACATGCCGCCATCGGCCATCTGGACAGCCTCGTGCTCATGGTAGAATTCCTTGCGGTTATGCCCGATCAATTCATGAACCTCGTAGCCCAGAATTTCCCGGATGGACGGCGCGATATACAGAATGGTTCCTTCCGGCGTGCTGCAGCTGACCAGATCCCGCGTATTCTCCACGATCAGCTCGTGCAGGTCATCATCCAGGGCGTGCGGAAGCTCCCGCTGTGAATCGGGGGAGGACTGGACCATGATGAACGCATCCTGATCCTCCTCAAGCAGCGTGAGCAGGCAATCGATCATGATGGAGGAACCGTCAGCCTGGCTGAGAGTCAGGCTATGCTGCAAAGGGGACTGAGCCTCGAGCATCCGCTTGAGGCTTCCCGGATCGTCGCCGCCTCCCAGGGCGGGGCCGCGCCGGTCGAGTTCCGGGCTGCCTGATTCGGCGCTCCATCCGCATAAGCGGCGGAAAGCGGGATTCATCGCGCTCCAGGCGCCGTCCCGAAGAGACAGAAACGCGATTCCATCCTTCGAATGGCGGAAAGCCATTTCCGCAAATAGCAGTTCATTTTCGGGCAGTTTCATCTAGTATGATTTCTCCTTGTCCTTGTCACGCTGGCAGCAGCCCGCTTTGCTGATAGTATAATCCTTTTCCAATCAAGAAGGAATGCCTATCGTTTGTCATAGGATTGTCATCACCCCCCGCCGGGTAAAGGTTGTTAGCGTTTTTAAAAACGGGCATAATGGGAAGCGAAGGGAAATTAATAGAAAGAAATGGGGAGCGGATATGATGCAGAACGACTCCTTCCTCCGGGCGGCCCGCGGGGAAAGCACGGATCATGTGCCGGTATGGTACATGAGACAGGCAGGGCGGTACGATCCGGATTACCGCAAGATCAAGGAGAAGCACACGCTCCTGGAAATTTGCAGGCAGCCCGAGCTGGCAGCGGAAGTCACGATGATGCCGGTACATAAGCTTGGCGTCGACGCCGCCATTTTATATTCCGATATTATGAATCCCGTTGCGTCCATCGGGATCGATTTTGATATAGTCGCCGGCATCGGTCCCGTCATCCACAATCCGATCCGCAGCGCGGAGGACGTGCGCAGGCTGAAGCCGATCGACGTGGAAGGGGACTTGTCCCACGTCCTGGAGACGATCCGGATTCTTGACCGAGAGCTGAAGGTTCCGCTCATCACGTTCGCCGGCGCGCCGTTCACAATCGCCAGCTACCTGATCGAGGGCAAGCCTTCCCGCAACTATCTGCGCACCAAGGCGCTCATGTACGCCGAGCCGGCCGTATGGTTCGAGCTGATGGACAAGCTGGGCGACATGGTGATCGCCTATCTGCGGGCGCATGCGGACAACGGAGGCAAGGCGTTCCAGCTGTTCGACAGCTGGGTCGGCTCGCTCGCCCCGCATGACTTCCGCGTCTTCGTCCTGCCGACGATCACCCGTATCTTCAGCGAGCTGTCGGATCTCCGGCAGCCGGGCATCTACTTCCCGGGAGTCAGCTCGGGCGAGCTGCTGCCGGAGCTGAAGGGCCTTCAGGCCGACGTGATCGGCCTCGACTGGCGAGTCGGCATCGCCGAAGGACGCCGCCGCCTCGGAAGCGGATATGCGGTTCAGGGCAACCTCGATCCGGTCGTGCTCACCGCTCCGATGGATGTCATCAAGGACCATGCCCGCAGCATCATCGACGAGGGCATCAAGGAGCCGGGCTACATTTTCAATCTCGGGCACGGCCTGTTCCCCGAGGCGTCCCTCGAGAAGCTGAAGCTGCTGACGGAATACATCCATGAATATTCGGCCGATGCCATCGCCACCCGGAGAACGGCCGCAAAGGAGATGCCTCATGTCTGACAAAACGATCGGCGTCCTGGTCATGTCTTACGGCACGCCGGAGAGCCTGGATCATGTGGAAGAATATTACACGCATATCCGCCGCGGCAGCCCCCCTTCGCCGGAGCAGCTCAAGGAGCTCAGCGACCGGTATGAGGCGATTGTCGGCGGCGTCTTTCCGCTGCGCGAGAACACGGACCGCCAGGTAGCCAGCCTGCAGGACAAGCTGGAGCAGGCCGCTCCCGGCCGCTATCGGTGCTATCAAGGGCTCAAGCATGCCCGTCCGTTTATCGAGGACGGGGTAGAGCGGATGGCGGCGGACGGAATCACGGTGGCCGTCGGCATCGTCCTAGCTCCCCATTTCTCCACCATGAGCGTCGCCAGCTACAACAAGCGCGCGATGCAGAAGGCGGAGCAGCACGGCATCTCGATGGTGTGCGTGGAGTCCTACCACCTTCATCCCAAGCTGGTCGAAGCGCTGGCGGAGCGCGTGAGCGAAGGAATGAAGGCTGTCGCCGAGAAAGCGGGAGGCGCTTCGGTCAAGGTGCTGTTCAGCGCGCACAGCCTTCCCGTCCGCATCCGCGAATCCGGCGATCCTTACGAGGAGCAGCTGCTCGAGACTTCCCGCGCCGTAGCCGACGCTTCCGGCGCGCAGAACTGGGAGTTCACGTGGCAGAGCGCCGGCCGCACGAAGGAGCCATGGCTCGGACCGGATATTCTGGAGACGATGACCCGGCTGGCCGGCGAAGGAGAGCAGGCGCTGCTGGCGGCTCCGATCGGTTTCGTATCCGACCATCTGGAAGTGCTCTACGATCTCGATATCGAGGCGATGGCCGAAGCGGACAAGCTGGGCATCGCCTTCGGCAGGATCCGGATGCTGAATTCCGATCCTCTCTACATGGAGGTTCTAGCCGACGCCGTCGCGCAAGCGGCGCAAGGACTCGGGGAATGAACGGCGATCGGAGAGCTCTGCGGATCGCTGTGGTCGGCGGAGGCTTGACGGGCCTCAGCGCCGCCCATTATATCCGCAAGGGGCTCGAAGAACGGAATCTGGAGGGCGAGCTCGTGCTCGTCGAAGCTGGAGAACGGCTTGGAGGGCGCATCGAGACGCTGCGCAAGGATGGATTCACCATTGAAAAAGGACCGGATTCGTTCCTGGCCCGCAAGCTGCCGATTCTGGAGCTGACGAGAGAGCTCGGTCTTCTTGACGAGCTGGTCCGCACCAATCCGCAGGCGGCCAAAACGTACATCTATCAAGGCGGGCAGCTGCATCCGATGCCGCCCAAGCTGGTGCTTGGAGTGCCGGCGGACATGGCCGCATTCCTGAAGACGGAGCTGCTCGGCACGGATTCCAAATTCCGGGCCTCCTGCGATCTGCTGCTTGCGCCGCGCCCGGACGACGGGGAGGACGAATCCGTCGGCGCTTTCCTGGAGCGCCGCATGGGTCCCGATATCGTGGACCGGATCAGCGAGCCGCTGCTTGCCGGAATCTACGCAGGCGACCTTTACAATCTCAGCCTCGCAGCGACCTTTCCCCAGTTCCGCCGGGCGGAGCTCAAGCATGGCAGCCTGATCCGAGGCTCGCGGGCCGGCAGCAAAGGCGCGGCCCCTGCGGCTCCTCCCGATTACTTGCCCGAATCCGTCAAAGGCAGCGTCTTCATGACGTACCGGAACGGTCTGCGGACTCTGGTCGAAGGATTGGAGCGGTCGCTGGAAGGCGTGCGCATCCTGATGGGCACGACGGTTGCTTCCATCCGTGAATCCGGCGGGGAAGGCCGCCGCTACGAGCTTGAGCTCGGCAGCGGAGAGCGGCTTGAGGCGGACGCGGTCATCGTGACCGCTCCAAGTCAGGCAGCGGCTTCGATGCTGGAGCCGCTCGCGGACATGTCCGAGCTGCGGGAGGTCAAGTATGTATCCGTCGCCAACGTGGTCATGGCCTTCACGCGCCAGGATGTGGAGTCGATGGAATTCGACGGCTCCGGCTTCCTGGTTCCGCGCTCGGAGGGCCGCACGATTACGGCCTGCACGTGGACCTCTTCCAAATGGCTGCACAGCAGTCCTTCGGATCATGTTCTCCTCCGCTGTTATGTGGGAAGGGCTGGCGCCGAGGCCGCGGTGGAGCTGTCCGACGAGGAGCTGACGGCAGCCGTTCTTCGCGACGTGAAGGATACGATGGGCATCGAAGCGCGCCCGCTGTTCACCGAGATCACGAGACTGCGCCATTCGATGCCGCAGTATCCGGTCGGCCATGTCGCCGCCATGGCTCGGCTGCGGGCAAGAATGGCACAGCAGTCTCCTGGCGTTTACGCGACGGGGGCGGCTTTCGACGGCGTTGGACTTCCGGATTGCATCCGGCAAGGACGCGAGGCGGCGCAGCATGTTTTGGGTCTGTTCCAATAACTGGACGGCTTCTTTTCGCTATGAGGCGGAGAACTTGGTATAATGGCATGGTATTTGCATCGCGACCATCCTAATCCAAGCTACTTCATCATACCGAGAGGAGCTGTCTTTTTTTGTTCCTATCCCGTTCCAACTCCAGACAGCATCACAGTCGTCAGCGCAGGCACCGGCTCCGCCGGCTCGTCATCTTCAACTTCATTCTTCTGGCGGCCGCTGCCTTGCTTGTCGGCGGATTTCTATGGAACCGGCCGGAGCCTTCCGCCAGCGGAGACGGTACTTCAGCTTCTTCCGGAGACGCCGGCAGCGAGGGGGAGAACCCAGCGCCGGCAGCTTCGTCCTTTCCATCCAGCCCGAGTCCGCTGCCTTCTGCCAGCCCGGAGCAGCCTTCGGCGACTCCCGAGCCTAGCGAGGAGCCGAGCCCGTCGATGAGTCCGACGCCGGTGCCGGCCGTCTCGGCGACTCCGAAAGCCACGCTGCCGCCGGCCGATTCCACGAGCCCGGGCAGCGGCTGGAGCGGCGATATGCCGAAGGATGCGGGAACCGTCCGCTTGGCTTTTACGGGCGACATCCTGCTGGCATCCAAAGTGGCGGATCAGATGGAGGCGAACGGCCTTGACTATCCGTTCACGGGCGCTGCTCCCTATCTGTCCAAGCCGGACCTGACGGCCGGCAATCTGGAGACGCCGATCACGCTGCGGGGCACGCCCGCAGAGAACAAGCAATATGTGTTCAAAGGCAAGCCCGGCTACTTGAAGCCGCTCAAAGACGCCGGCTTCGACGTCGTCACCGTCGCCAACAACCATACGCTCGACCAGGGTACGGAAGGGCTTCTGGACACGATGAAGTACCTCGACGACGTCAAGCTTCCCCATGTGGGAGGCGGCCGCAACGACAAGGAGGCCTTCGCTCCCGTCATTCTGGCAAGCAAAGGCGTCACGATCGCCTACATAGGCGTCAGCCGCGTGCTTCCTGTAACGGACTGGATGGCAGGGCCGAAGCGGATCGGAGTCGCGGAAGCCTACAATTCGGCGAGGGCCGTCGAAGCGATCAGATCCGCCAAGGAGAAGGCTGATCTGGTCGTCGTCATGGTCCATTGGGGCACCGAGCGTTCCGAGCAGCCGAACGCGCAGCAGAAACGTCTCGCGAGGGATCTTGTCGATGCTGGAGCCGATCTCGTCATCGGCGCGCATCCCCATGTCCTGCAGGGCTTCGAGCTGTACAAGGGCAAGTGGATCGCCTACAGCCTGGGCAATTTCATTTTCACCTCGAATTCGAACTCGAAGACGAGCGAGACAGGCGTGCTGGACGCCGTCTGCTCCAAGGAAGGCAACTGTGGCCTGCAGTTCCATCCCATGAAAATTGCGCTGTCCCGGCCTGCTCCTATGGAAGGAGAGGAAGCCGCGGCGCTGCTGAGGCGTCTCGACAGCATCAGCTCCGCGGCTTCGGTCGGATCGGACGGCAAGGTGAAGTCGCGTTGAGGAATCCATGCGTCGCCCACCGCGGCTGGTCAGGCGCTGCGCCAGAGAATACGCTGGCCGCGGTTCGGCTGGCCGCGGAAGCGGATGATGTCGAGTGGGCTGAGATCGACGTGCAGCTATCCAGCGACGGCATTCCCGTTCTGATGCACGACAAGCGTCTGAGCCGCACGACGAATGGCGGGAGGGCGCAGGCTGCCCGCGTTGCTTCCGCCAAGCTTCTGTCCCTGGATGCCGGAAGCTGGTTTTCTCCGGCCTTCAAGCAGGAAGGCGTGCCGCTGCTGGAGGAAGTCCTGAAGGAAACAGGAGACAGGCTGAAGTTCAACATCGAGCTGAAGCGCCATGAGCGGGTGGACGGCTTGCTGGAGGAGCGGGTGGCCGAGGCGGTGGAGCGGAGCGGAATGCGGGAGCGCTGCGTGCTGACTTCGTTCAGCAGGGAGTCGCTCAGGCATTTGAGCTCGCTTGATACGGGCATCAAGACCGGCCTGATCAGCGACAGCTGGAGCGCTTCCCTGCCGGCCGAGCTGTCGGCGCTGGGCTGCAGCCTGCTGTCGGCCGATCATTCCGCGATGAACCGCGAGCGGATCCGCCTCCTTAAGGCGGCCGGCATCCGGACGATGGTATGGACGCTGAACGACTTTCGCCTTATCCGGCGTTATGCGCTCATGGACCCTTCGGTATTGATCTGCACGAATTACCCTGACCGCTGGCGGGAAGCGATGCGCAGCCTGCCGCAGCCGCTGGAGCTGCCGGGGCAGGAAGCGTGGCCGGGATGAGCAGACGAGGAAGCGGGGCGGAACGATGACGGAGAACGAGCTATGGACGCTGCTTGAATCGGAGCCGCTGCTGCGGCTGGCAATCGGAGCGGCAGGCAGCCTCGCCATTGCCGCAACGGCTTATCGGCTGCGGGCATTGTCGGGATCCGGGGCGGCAGCGGCCGCTGTCATGGGAACCGGCTACGTCTTTTACGGGGGGCCGGTCTGGTTTGGTTTGCTGATCGCTTTTTTCGTCACTTCGACCTTCTGGTCGAAGTGGAAGAAGAAGCATGCCGCCAAATCCGGAGCGGAAAAAAACTACGCCAAGGGCAGCAGGCGGGATGCCGGCCAGGTCATCGCCAATGGAGGCGTCGGCCTCATCCTTTGCGCAATTTACGGCTTCTGGCCGGAGCCATGGCTGCTGTATGCGTTTGTCGGCGTGATGGCCAGCGTCAACGCCGACACCTGGGCGACGGAGATCGGCGCGTTCAGCCGCCGGGCGCCGGTATCGGTGCGCACGCTGCGCCGGGTGGCGCCCGGCGCGAGCGGCGGCGTCACGCCGCTCGGCAGCCTGGCGGCGCTCGCCGGCGGCGCCTTCATCGGCGCCTGCGCCATGCTGCTGGCGCAGGCGCCCACGGCCTGGAGCGCCGCGGCCATGCCGGCGCCGCCCGCAGCGGCTCTGCTGCTCGCCGGCGCCGCTGCGGGCTTGGCCGGCGCGTTCGCCGATTCATGGCTCGGCGCGACCGTCCAAGCCATGTACCGCTGCCGTGTCTGCGGCAGCGAGACGGAGCGCGCCGTCCATTGCGGCGCCGCTTCCGAGCGCATCCGCGGCTTTGGCTGGATGACGAACGACGCGGTCAACCTGCTGTCTTCCTTGATGGCCGGGGCGCTGGCTGCCCTGCTCGGACAGCTGTTCTAGCCCCGAAGCTGGAGAAATGGCTAGAGGGATAGGCTGATTTTTCAATCCAAAGAAGAGCCGAATGAAAGCATGCTTTCATTCGGCTCTTCTTTGTTCAGCAGCCTTGGGCTGGCCGTTAAGTTTGGACAGATTTATCCGAGCGTTCCTATCTTTTAGCCGGTAGGTATCAGATTGAATTCAACCTCGCCGTCATTTTTAAGAGGGTCTATGATGGAATATCCCAGATAGTTTTCGCTATTGAACAATTTGGAAGTGGTGAGTTCAAAGGGGGACTCCTCTGAAATTTTACCGCTTACTAAGTCGAGGCTGAGGATTTGATACATGGAATAGCGGTAATAGAGCTGATTTTGATCCGTAATAAAGGGTGAATCCACAGTCAGCTCCTTATCAGGCACTTCGATGATATGTTTGATTTCCCCTGTCTTTCTAAGAGCCGCCGTGATCTTGCCCATTTCCGTCCAAACGAACCAATCCTCATTTGCCGTGAAGTCGATCACAGCCAGACCATCCTTCAGCAGCTGAGGACCTTCCTTGTTATCATAACCGTAATGGACAAGCTGCACTTTTTTTTCGCTCTTACTCGCGAAGGAAGTTTGTTGGATCAGCATTCCGTTTTTGATGGGGCGCTGAAGCACAAAAAATGTCCCTGTGCGCTTCCCGCCTGTTTCGTCCAATTCGGCTTCTGCGACGATCTCGGCTTTCATGGCCGACGGTTTGAAGAGGATCGCATAGCTTGTTAGGATTTCCTTCTCTTTCTTTTTTTCAATCCAGGTCAGATCGTCGCCGTAGATCCGGAGGACGGGCGCATCAATTTCGGGGATGCCGCCGCCTTTGCGAATGGTCTGCAGGTCATTCGTGCTCAGATCCAGCGATCTGATTTCCCATGACAGCTCCTTGACCCGCTCCCGGTCATACTCGACCCAGTACAAAATGTTTTTGATGCCGACAAGCGAATTGATTATTTTATGGTCAGGAGCCGTGTATAGATCCTTGACGGATTTGCTGTTAATTTCCATCATACTTATATAACTTTTGGATTCGTTGCTGCGGTCATATTCAAAAGCGATCAGCTTCTCATTTATATAGCTGGGAGCTAAAAAGGTGGATTCAAACGATTTTTGTTTGATGGCATAGACATGCTCCTTGCGCACAACCGCTTTTTCAGGCACAGTCTCTACAGCCTTCACATCTTTTTCTTCCATGGGCTCCAGTGCAGCGGGGGGAGATGTTGGTTCAGGCTCGGGCGTGCCTCCTCCGAAAAGGGAGCATCCGCTCAACATGAAGACAAGTGAAACCGCGATGGCACTTGTCACGATCCTCTTCATCAGCTCTTCTCCCTCCTTTCTTTGACAGCGAGGGGGATTCCCCCTCGCTCGTTGCTTCACCAGATAACAGCCTTGCGGAAATGGGCTTGGTTTGCTGCCCATACACCATCGAACGGGTGCCATATGTTTCCAATCGTCACACCGCGCCCGCCTTGATCATAAGGGTCTGTGAGACGAAGCCTTTTGTTTTTGGAGTCCAGTAAGTTATACCCGGAGGTATTCAAGATATGTCCCTCTACCGAGCTTGTATATAGAGGCATATTTTGAGGAGTGATTCGAAGATCCAGTACAGCGGGATTTCCCCAATCTATCGACAGAATCATAATTGATTTCCATGTTTCGTATTCTGTAGAAGAGAGGCTTTGATAGATATAACTTACAGCGCTTTGATGATTATTCAATATATCGTCCACCAGCGAGAAGTCCGTGCCATCTTTTGTTGTTCCCAATTTGCCGGCATAGTAGGTTTGCGACTCGGAGCTTCCATTTATTGCACCGAGAACTTGCTTTACTGTAGCTGGCCCGCACCAGTAGGATGTTTCTTGCTTATACCCTGTGACCGCAATCGTCCTGCTTTCAAGATCGGCCATCGTACCGTAGTCACCGTTTGCTTGGAGTTTTTGTGCGGCTAGTTTTTGCTTATGTTCTTGAACAAGCTTCATTTTTTCCGAGCTTGCTATCTGTTGTTCGTTTGTAGGCTTATCTTGGGTGTTTGTCGGATTATCGCCGGACCCAGCTGCAAAAATCGCGTTCGGTGCTGCAAGCGTAAGCATAAGAGCAGTCGTAGAGAGAAGCTTAACGGATTTTTTCATTTTTTCTCCTCCAGACTTATAGTTGATGCTCGCAATGTAGCTGCCGCGCGTTACAGCTTCATCAATGGGCATCTACTAACAAGAACCTTTATTCTTCCGGGCAGGTTGCGTTTTTTTTTTTTTTTGTAGAATTTTTTCTTATATCAGTTTTTTTGAGGATTAATAATGAAGATGAAATAGAAAAATATTGAGTCATAGTTTAATCTAAAATAAATATTTTTGCAGTAAATGTATTTTAATTAAATTAATTGGGTTTTATTTATCCCTAGCTGCAATGAAAGTTGAGTTGATATACCGTACTAGTCCTATCCTTTTCCGGCAACAACTTTGCTGACCATTGCCATTCCCCATGAAAAAAGCGTCCGTTCAAGCAGCTTGAGCTGCCTGTACGGACGCTTTTTGGAATGAAAGCTTACTTGGCCGATGCCGTCAGCTCCTCGAGCTGGCTGATGACGCTCTCGAACACGCTCATCGCCTGCTCGATCGGCTCCGGCGAGCTCATGTCGACGCCGGCCTTCTTGAGGATATTGATCGAGAAGTCGCTGCCGCCGCTCTTCAGGAAGCCGAGATAGCGGTCCACCGCCGGCTGTCCTTCCTCCAGAATCTGCTTGGCGAAGCTGGTGGCGGCGGAGAAGCCGGTCGCATATTTGTACACGTAGAAGCTGTTGTAGAAGTGGGGGATGCGCGCCCATTCCATCTCGATGTCCTGATCCACGACCATGCCTTTGCCGTAATAGAGGACGTTGAGGTCGTAGTAGATCTTGGACAGCTCCTGCGGCGTCAGCGATTCGCCCGCCTCGGCCTTCTCATGGATGATCTTCTCGAACTCCGCGAACATCGTCTGGCGGAATACCGTCGTACGGAACTGGTCCGCATAATAGGTCAGAAGGTACATCTTCTCCTTCGGATCCGTGGATTTGTTCAGCAGGTAGTCCATCAGCAGCGCTTCGTTCAGCGTGGACGCCACTTCGGCGAGGAAGATGGTGTACTGCGCGTCGCGGTACTTCTGGTTGCCGTCGGAATAGTACGAGTGGAGGGCGTGGCCCATCTCATGCGTCAGCGTGAACATGCTGTTGAGGTTGTCCTTGTGGTTCAGCAGCACGTACGGATGCGTGCCGTAGGCTCCCCAGCTGTAGGCGCCGCTGCGCTTGCCTTCGTTCTCGTAGATGTCGATCCAGCTGTTGGCGTAGCCTTCCTGAAGCGCCTTGCCATAGTTGGCGCCGAGCGGCTTCAGGCTTTCCGCCGTCATTTTTTTGGCTTCGTCGAAGGAAATCTTCATATCGAACTCATCGACCAGCGGTGCGAACAGATCGTACATATGGAGCTCGTCGACGCCGAGCAGCTTCTTGCGAAGCTCCATGTAGCGGTACATGAGCGGAAGCGACTTGTGCACCGTGTCGATCAGGTTCGTATAGACCGACTTGGGGATGTTGTCTCCGTAGAGCGACATCTCCAGTACGGAAGGATATTTGCGCGCCTTGGCATAAAAGACGTTTTTGGTCACATTCGAGCTGAGCGTCGAGGCCAGCGTATTTTTGAGCTTGCCGTATGTAGCGTACATCGTCTTGAACGCGTCCTCGCGGACCTGGCGGTTGCGGCTCTCGAGAAACTCGATGTAGCGGCCGTGGGAGAGCTCGACTTCCTCGCCCTTCTCGTTCTTGACTTTGGGGAATTTCATATCCGCGTTGTTCAGCATGCTGAAGATCGTCTGCGGCGAAGAGCTGATGTTGCCGACCTGGGCCAGCAGCGACTCTTCGTTTTTGGAGAGGACATGTGCCTTCTGGCGTTTCATCTCCTCCAGCGTATGGCGGTAAGGAGCGAGCTGCGGATCGGCGATGAAAGCATCGAGCTTGTCGTCCGGAAGGGCGAGCACCTCGGGCGTAATGAAGCTGAGAGCTTCGCCGGCTTCGACGCTCAGGCGCTGCGATTTTTCGGACAGGGCCTGGAATTCAGGCTCGGCCGTATCCTCGTGATGCTTCATGTTGGCGTACACGTACAGACGCTCCACATGGTAGCCCAGATCGTCCTCGAGCTCGAAGCAAGCTTTGAGCTTGGCGGCGTCGCTGAGGGTGCCTTGATAGGAAGCGGCGGATTTCAGCTTGGTCTTGGCTTCCTGGTATTCCTTGTCCCAAGCTTTCTGGTCGGCGAAAATGTCTTCCAGCTTCCAGCGGGACTCTGGCGCGGTCTCGGAACGTTTCGGTACTTGGCTCATAGTCGGCCTCCTTGTCGGGGTCTTGGATAGGGCCTGAGCGGGGGGCGGGAACGCCCCGCCGGCTCCGGATCGGGACAGGACCGCTTCGCTCTGTTCGGCGGAAATCCGCTGGGGACTTCCGGGCAGCAGGCTGAGGGACAGGAGCAGCGGAATCCATTTCATGGCATGACCTCCAACCAGGCATAGTCTGCCTAGTATGGCATGTCTTTCCCTTCGTTATGACCCCAGGTTGAACAAGGTCATGACGACGATGAGGAAAGCGAATGCCACGAGCACGATGGCGGTCAAGGCGAGCGGCTTGCGCAGCCGCTCGGGAATCTGGTTCCGGCTCATGAGGATGACGGCCCCCAGGACGAAAGCGGAAATAATGAAAATGGCAGCGGAAGTCGTATCCATCGCTAAGGGTTGCCTCCATTGCGGATTGCTGACGGCTGCCTGCATGGGAGAGAAAGCCGGCGCGGCCTTGCATAGGGGCAGGACAACAGACAACGCGCAACCGCTCGGTTATCCCATTCGGTGCGGAGCGCCGTTTTCCTGCCGGAGGTTCGGAACGGTCAGACTTCGCGGAGCGCTTCCAGGATGGCGATGCGCTCTTCCTCTCGTCCGACGAAATCGTCTGCACGGAACCTGTTCTCCGCCCAGTGCATCATTTCGGGACGGGATACGAACGTGAAGCATTCTTCGCCCCACTGATCCGATATTTCCCTGGCGATGAGCGTTTTTCCGTGGACCTCCACATTGAGCATGTTGTATTTGTCGCGTTTATAGATCTGATGCTTCTTAATCACGTGGCTTATGTCCTCCCGTTATTTGTTATCCCTTCATCATAGCGTTAAAAAAGGCTGGAAATCAACCGCGGAATCGGTCAGGATCTACCCGTCTCCAGAATATGGAGATTCTGCCTGCGCCGAGAGAGCGCCGGAGAAGAAGAGCGGAGGAGACCAAGAGAATGGGAACGGGAATGAAGCCTTACGGGCAGCAGGGAGTCGCCGTCACATGCCGGAGCCTCGAAGAGTACATGGCTATGTTCGGGCTGTCCGAGGAGGATCTGGCTGTCGGGGAGCTCGTGGACGGGAGGAGCATCATCGATTGCGGCGGATGCAGCAGCGCGCGGCTACCGGGCCGCGGCATTCGATCCTACGATTGATGGAAGCGGTTGCGGGTGCAGGCGGAATCGCGGACCTGATGCCTTCCCCACTGCCGTTCATCCCAGGCTCCGACCGGTATTTGCAGATTGCGATTCCGGCACGGTAAAAAATGGATTTAACCGTTCCGGCTCGTTGCATTCGGCATGGCTGGTGTGTATAATGAGCTTATTCGTCGCTCTCCAAGGCGGCGTCATTTTAGGAGGTTGTTCATTTGAAAGGAACAGTTAAGTGGTTCAACGCAGAAAAAGGCTACGGTTTCATCCAAGTCGAGAACGGTGAAGACGTATTCGTTCACTTCTCTGCTATCCAAACCGACGGCTTCAAGTCCCTGGACGAAGGTCAAGCTGTAGAATTCGACATCACGGACGGCAACCGCGGTCCTCAAGCTGCTAACGTCGTTAAACTGTAGGTTTATAGGATCCGCTTAGGCGGGTTTGCTTCTAATAGAGCAGAACAAGGCCCCCTCAAGGGGGCCTTGTTTTTTTGCGCCTTTTTTTAGTTCCGGGAAAAGCATGGATGGCGAGGATGCTTGCCGATGCCGCCAAGGCCAGGCCGGAGAAGTCCCTTAGGGTGCTCCGTGATGAGGCTTCCCGGGCTGCCGCTCCGGGCGCCGACAACGCTTTGGGGGCGGTCATGTCGGACATGTGCCGAGCTTCACTCCTGTCGATGCCAATATCCGGCCGCAAGGACTCTTGAAAGGATAGCGCGGACGGTCGCACGATGACATTGTTTTCGGCTCCGGTACTGGATTTTAGGGTTTCGGGATGGTAAAGTTATTTTGGAGGTTTACCATGGGGAATCGTTATTTCCGTACGGACAGCCGGCTCGGAATCCAGCTTCCGTCGCTGGACAAGCGGTGGGAGGACTACGAGGCCGGCGAACAGCTGTTCATCATCGAGCAGTGGGAGCTGATCCGCGGCCGCATACCGGATCTGGTCATGGCTTTCGAGGACAGGATCCGGGACAAGCAGCGGCTGCTCGAGGAAGAGGATGACTTCAGCCATTCCTGCTTCCTGAACAGCGAGATCGCCGAGCTTGCAAGCCGGATCAACGATCTGCATATCTGGTACCGCGTCAATCAGGAGATTGAACTGCGGCGCCATTCCTAAGCATATTCGGGAGGCGCCATTATATGAGCGAACGAACATTGACAGCCGGCAAAGCGCCGGCAGAGCCATTGCGTCTGATGTACCGGGTGTACAAATACGCGCTTCCGGACGTCTCCGCAGAGCTTGAGAGCCTCAGGCAGCGCGCCGAGCGCATACCCGATCCCGAGCTCCGGACGCAGGCTCTGAGCAGCATGAAGGAAAAAAGGTTCCATTGCCAGGGAGGCTCCGTGTACGCAATCGCGGATCCGGCTTCCCGCAAGGTCCTCATACCGCTGATCGTCGCGCTGCAGACGATCAGCGACTATCTGGACAACTTATGCGACCGCAGCACATCGCTGGATGCGGATGATTTCCGGCTGCTGCACCGCTCGATGCTGGATGCCGTCGATCCGAAGGCGGAGCTGACGGATTATTATGCGCTGCGGGCGGAGCGTGACGACGGCGGTTATCTGCATCATCTGGTGCGCACCTGCCAGCGCCAGGCGGCCATGCTTCCCGGCTATGCCGCCGCTCAGCCGGAAGTATCCCGGCTGGTCGGCCTCTACGGCGATCTGCAGGTGTACAAGCATATCGCCAAGGATCTGCGGGAGGAGAAGCTGCTGGCGTGGTGGGAGCTGCATCAACGGGAGTACCCCGAGCTTCGGTGGAACGAATTCGCCGCGGCGACGGGCTCGACCCTCGGCATGTTCACGCTGTTCGCCGCCGCTCTTGATCCGGCTCTGACGCCGGATAGAGCGGTAGAGGTCAGGAGGGCTTATTTCCCCCACGTATGCGGGCTTCATATTCTTCTGGATTACTTGATCGACCAGGAGGAGGATCGCGAGGGCGGAGATCTCAACTTCTGCAACTACTACAGCGGCACGGGCGAGGCTGCCCAGCGGATCGGAGAGATCGTCCAGCGGGCCCGCGAGGATATCCGCAGGCTGCCGGAGCCCGGCTTCCACCGGATGATCGTTGAAGGGCTTCTGGCTCTTTATTTGTCCGACCCCAAGGTCAGCGGCCAACAGGATGTCCGCAGCGTATCCCGGAAGCTGATGAGGCGCAGCCCGCTGACCCGCTTGTTCTTCTTCATGAACAGCGTAGTCATCCGCCGCATACGCGCCTAAAACGAAGCTGTAAGCCATTTTTTTAAATAAATGCGTCATTGGAGGATTTACACATGTCAGCTGTTAAATCGATTGCTGTTCTGACCAGCGGCGGGGATTCCCAGGGAATGAACGCTGCCGTGCGCGCCGTGGTGCGCAGCGCCCTGTATTACGGACTGGATGTATACGGCGTCCAGAGAGGCTACCAAGGCTTGATCAACGATGACATCCGTCCTATGGACCTGCGAAGCGTCGGCGATATCATCCAGCGCGGAGGCACGGTGCTGCAGACGGCCCGCTGCAAGGAATTCCTGACGCCGGAAGGCCAGCAAAAGGGGGCTGACGTCCTGCGCGAGCGCGGCATCGACGGCCTCATCGTCATCGGAGGGGACGGCTCTTACCAAGGTGCGAACAAGCTGAGCAAGCTCGGCATCAAAACGATGGCATTGCCGGGCACGATCGACAACGATATCGCGTATACGGATTTCACCATCGGGTTCGACACGGCAGTCAGCATCGTCGTGGACGCCATCAACAAGCTGCGCGACACGATGACCTCGCATGAGCGCTCGTCCATTGTCGAAGTCATGGGCCGCCATTGCGGCGATATCGCACTCTATGCCGGTCTGGCGAGCGGAGCGGAGACGATCATCGTTCCCGAGGTCGAGTACGATCTGGACGAAGTGTCCCGCCGGATGCAGGACAATTTCAAGCACGGCAAGCGCCACAGCATCATCGTGGTCGCCGAAGGCGCGGGCAAGGGCGAGAATGTCGCCCAGCACATCACGGACTGCTGCGGCATCGAGCCGCGCACGACCGTGCTGGGCCATATCCAGCGCGGCGGGGCGCCAACCCACAACGACCGCATCCTTGCGAGCCAGCTTGGCGATTTTGCCGTACGCCAGCTTATGGAAGGCCATTCGGCCAAGTCCTGCGGCATCATCAAAGGCGAGCTGACCGCAACCGATATCGATCTTGTCGTCAACACGAAGAAGCCGTTCAATATGGAGCTGTACAACCTGGCTCTTCGCTTGTCCCAATAAGAAGCGTACCGTTCCAGAGCCAGAGCCAGAGCCAAGCCCTGTCCAGCGGCCCCAAGCCGCAGCGGCAGGGCTTTCTGGCAGGCCGGGCGCTGAGCTCGCTCCTAACGATGACATCTCTCAAGGAGGTATCACCTATGTTCCTGTATAAGATCGAGATTCAGCTTGAGCAAGGGCAGGCGCATCTGATCGTGCTTGCCGCGACAGACGAAAAGGCGTTTTCCTATGTGGAGAGCCATGTGCAGCGGCATTTCCTGAAAGTTCCCGAGATGACCTCCATCGCGATCGTGGAGAAGAAAAGGACGGAGCCGGGCAACGGCTATGTGATCGAAGGATAGCAGCGCGGGAATGCGAAATGAAAAAGGTCAGCAGCCTCGTTGAGGCTGCTGACCTTTTTGCTGGTGGAGGCGAAGCGATTGCCGCTCCTTTGGATGGATGGGAATAAGTGCGGTTATTTGAAGTTGGCGCTTTCCGTATAGCTGTTGCCTGCATTCCAGAGCAGATATTCCTCGACGCCCGTATCGTGAAGCGCCTTGATCTGGGCTTCCACCTCGGTTTTGCCGTACTTGATGTAATGGCCTTTGCCGAGCCAGCTGGCGGTGAAGTCCTGAATCCATGGCCGGATGACGGGCTTGTAGCTGCCGATCGGATCCAGCTTCTTGTGCGTGTCGACCATGGAGCCCTTGATGACCTGGTAGGGACTCGTGTCAGGGTTGGAGGCGCCGAACCAGCCGGCGGAATAATGGCTTGGATAGACCATCGGGCTGATCACGTCGACATACTTGGAAATCTTAACGAAATCCTGGCCGATGCCTTCCGCTGCCGGGACAGAGGCGGCGTATCCGAAGATGTCGACCGATACCCTGACGTTGAGAGGGGCCAGCTGCTCTCTGGCGTACTTGACGAATCCGGCGACCGCATCGACGCGGCTGATGTCGGTCTTCTCATACTTGAGAGTATCGGCTTTCTTCTCGAAGCCTTCCGGGAAGCGGACGTAATCGAACTGGATCTCCTTGAAGCCGAGCTTGGCGGCTTCCTTGGCCACCGCGATATTGTAGTCCCATACTTCCTTGGAGTAGGGGTTGACGAAGGCATCGCCTTTGCCGTTCTTCCAAAGCGTGCCATCCGGACGGACGTAGCTCAGCTCATGATGCTTCTCGGCGAGCACGGTGTCCTTGAACACGACGATCCGGGCGATCGGATAGACGTCATGCTCCTTCAGCTGGGACATCAGGGAAGGTATGTCCTTGATGTATTTCTTGGCGGTGCCGAGCTTGAGCAGCTCGGCGCTGTCCGTCGGGTACGTCAAGTAGCCGTTGTCGTCCTTGATGTCGATGACCATGCTGTTGAGATCCGTTTTGTCCAGAAGGCTCAGCAGCTTCGGGAGCCTGGCACCGCCCGCGCTGTGAGCGGTCACGTAGATGCCTTTGACGGCAGGAGCGTCCGGCTGCGGATCCTTTTTGACGTATTCGGCTCCGCCGGCATCCGGCGCCTGGACTTCCTTGGCCGGAACAGCCATGACTTCCTTGCCTGCGGCGGCGTTGAGGTAGGTGGCCATCATCCCATGGGATGCGTCTGCCTGCTGGCCGGTTCCTCCGGAGAGGAGCTGCATGAGGAGCAGCAGCGTCGAGTAAACCATTTCCATTCTATTCTCTCCCTATGTACTCTTCTCTTGAGATTATAAAACAGAATGGGCATGGCTGACACAAGAAATTTCATGCAAGTTGTTGAATTTGGGCGAATGGTGTCTATGTGCAACCGGAATGTGCAATCGGGTTGCATTTGTAAATGCGCGCAACCAAAAAGCCCGCCTCGAGGAGAGGCGGGCAGCCAGACGCATTCGGAACGGTACGTTCCTATCCTCGGGGCTTTCGCCTTGGGAGACGAAGCCAGCAGGCAGGGCCGGGCATTTAATGCAAAAGCGTTTGTTTCTGGTATTCACAAATGCTTTGCTGAACAATTTCCATTGCATCGGCGGGTTCCAGAACCGAAAATCCGTCCCGCAGGACGATTTTGAGGCCCAGCTCATGCTCCGTAAGGAAGGAATGAAGCTCAGGCGCCAATTTTTCCACAATCCTCGAAAGTTTGACCGTTTCCATATCCACCTTGCATCACCCTTTCTCATCGATGTGTTCAGGGCAGAACGCTGGGCATGAAACATGAACTACGGGATAGGGTCAGTATACCATTTCAGGGCTGCCATTCAAAGGTAAGCGGATAGAAATCCGCTGCTGCCCAATTGAGCATCCTTTCAATTCACATTGCGCCTGAAATCGCCGAGAATGCCGACCGTCTCCACGATATTGACGAAAGCCTTGGGATCAAGCTTGCGAACCATCCGCTTCAGCTCGTCCAGCTCGTAGCGGGTCGTGACGGTCATCAGCATGTCGTTTTCTTCGGAGGTGAATGCTCCCCTCGTGCGGATGACGGTGACTCCCCGAGGCCGTGCAAGCATCTGCTGGAGCATGTCCTCCGTGCGCTTGGTAATGATGAACACGGTCACTTTGAGATGGCGGATATAAATGATATCCACGATTTTCCCGGCGGTAAAAATCGATATAAGCGAATATAAAGCAATATCAGCGTTGCGGGTAAATGCGACAAGAATGACGATTACAAGGCTGTTGAGAAGAAAGATCATCATGCCGACGGGAAGGTCGCGGGTGCGGCTCAAGATGGATGCGATGACGTCGAATCCTCCGGAAGAACCTCCAGCCCGCAGGCAAAGCCCGGTTCCGAAGCCGAGGACGATGCCGCCGAACACCGATCCGAGCAGAATATCCCGGGCCAGGGTTTCGACAGGAATCAGCTGCATGAATAGGGAGGCCGCCGCGACCGAGTAGGCGCTCCAGCCGACGAATCGTCTCCCGAGCGTGAACCATCCCCAGAGCAGCACCGGAATGTTGAGCACCAGATACAGCCAGCCGATATTGCTGCTCGTCAGGTAGCCGATCATCATGGAGATCCCGGAAATGCCGCCGCTCAGCAGCTGATGGGGAATAAGAAGCAAGTTGAACGCTGCGGCGATCATCAGCGAACCGGCCGTGACGGAAAGCCAGGACAAAGCGGCGCGCATTGGTTTCATGAGGACCTCCGGTCAGATTGCATTGAATAGCCTGGGGCGAGAAGCGGAAGGCTATTTGTCATGTCCACCCTAGTATGGCTTTGCATGCGGCTGGTATTCATGTATGTATTTGTGCTATACTAAACAGGATATTTTTGAAGCGAGCTTTACAAAGAGAAGGAGTTTGAATAAGATTTGAAAACATTTGCTGAATTTGGCCTCGACCCTAAGGTGTTGCAGGCAATTACAGAGCTTGGGTTCGAGGAATCCACGCCTATTCAAGACAAGTCCATTCCGATCGCGATGGGCGGCAGTGATATGATTGGCCAAGCACAGACCGGTACAGGCAAGACAGCGGCGTTCGGCATTCCGCTGATCAACAAGATTCCATCCAGCGAAGAGCGCATCGTGGCCCTGATCATGACGCCGACCCGCGAGCTGGCCATCCAGGTAGCCGAAGAAATCGGCAAGCTTTCCCGCTTCAAGGGAACCCGTTCTCTTCCTATCTACGGCGGTCAGGAAATCGGACGCCAGATCCGCGCTCTGAAGAAGCGCCCGCAAATCATTATCGGTACTCCAGGACGTCTTCTTGACCATATCAACCGCAAGACGATCAAGCTGGACGATGTCCAGACCGTCGTCCTCGACGAAGCGGATGAAATGCTGGACATGGGCTTCATGGAAGACATCACGTCGATTTTGAGCCTCGTGCCGGAAGAACGCCAGACGATGCTCTTCTCCGCGACGATGCCTCCGAACATCCAGCGTCTTGCCCAGCAATTCCTCAAAAATCCGGAGCATGTATCCGTCATTCCGAAGCAAGTCAGCGCGCCGCTGATCGCCCAGGCCTACATCGAAGTTCATGAGCGCCAGAAATTCGACGCCTTGAGCCGCCTGCTCGATATGGAAAGCCCTGAGCTCGCCATCATCTTCGGACGCACGAAGCGCCGGGTCGACGAACTGAGCGAAGCTCTGCAGAAGCGCGGCTATTCCGCGGACGGACTGCATGGCGACCTGTCCCAGAACCAGCGCGACAACGTCATGCGCAAGTTCCGCGACGGCAGCATCGACGTCCTCGTGGCGACGGACGTTGCGGCACGGGGTCTTGACGTATCGGGCGTAACGCATGTTATCAACTTCGACCTCCCGCAGGATCCGGAGAGCTACGTCCACCGGATCGGCCGTACAGGCCGTGCAGGCAAGGAAGGAACGGCATGGAGCTTCGTGACGCCGCGCGAGACGGATCACCTTCACTTCATCGAGAAGGTTACCCGCCAGCGCATCTCGAAGAAGCCGGTGCCTAGCCTGGCAGAGGCAATCGAAGGCAAGCAGCGCATTACAGCCGAGCGTATCCTTGAAATCGCGCAAAGCGAGAGCTTCCAGGAATACAAAGGCATCGCGATCCAGCTTCTGGAGCAATACGATTCCGTCAACCTGCTCGCCTCGGCGATCAAGCTGATCACAGGCGAGAAGAAGGATGTCAACGTCGAGCTTACACCTGAAGATCCGATCCGCGCTAAAAAGCGTCGTCCGGACGTTCGCTCCAGCGGCCGCCGGTTCTCCGGCAGCGGTTATGGCGGCGGCGGCGGCAACCGCAGCGGCAGCGGAAGCACCGGCGGCAGCGGTCCTCGCGGACGCAGCTACGGCAGCGGCGGCGGCAGCAGCTACGGCGGCAACCGCAGCAGCAGCAGCCGTGACGGCTATAAGCCAAGAACGGAAGGCAGCCGCGGTTATGAAGGCCGCAGCTACGAAAATCGCAGCAGCGGCAGCGAAACGCGCCGTCCGACTGAAGGTTGATTTTCAAACCAAAAGCCGGGAAATCCGAATGCGGATTTCCCGGCTTTTTTCAATTCGACATCCATAAGTGAACGCCCGCCGTCAACAATGGCTGCGGACGTTCGTTTTTATTTCATCTACTGAATTTCGATGCCCCATGTTTGCCCTGATTCCATTCCTTGATGGATGCCGGCAGCGGTCCTTGCTTGACGGCAAGGATTCCCGTAGTCCGCAGCGGCAGCCAGCCGCGAATTAGTACCAGAATGCGCGAGCGATGATGACAAGCAGAATGAACAGGACCAGAATCGCGCCAATGCCGTAACCGCCGAAGCCGTAACCGCCGCAACCGCCTGCGACTCCTCCGTAAGCTGCGCCCATGTGAAGTACCTCCTGTAAAGTTTGATAGGGTGAAGATGATACACATTATTCCGGTACGGCTGCCGTGGGAAGGACGTTAGCCCTCCAGTCAAAAAGTTGGGCTTATGGGCTCGGCTGAGTTATAATGGAAAAGCAGATGTTCAAGCATGCTTCTAGGGGGTCCGCTTATGGAAATGAGAGGAATTATGGGAGGGTTCTACCGCATCTCTGAATGGATCATGAGACTTGCGGTGACGAATATTCTCTGGATCGTATGTTCGCTGCCTTTCGCGTTTTTTGTATTCACGGCATTCTTATCGACCGGCTTGGAAGAAAACGCGATGAGCATGTTTTACTGGTGGTTGGTCATGGGACTGGCCGTAGCACCTTTCACGCTTTTCCCGGCTACATCCGCCATGTTCGGAGTCGCCCGCAAATGGGTGATGGGGGATCTTGACGTCCCGCTCTTCCGGACCTACTTCCGCCATTACAAAGAAAATTATCTTCAAAGCATGATCGGCGGAATCGTGTATGCGCTTTTATTCGGCATCATGATCGTGGACTTCAAGTATTTCCAAGGCAATTCGAGCCTTCAGCTGGTGTCCTATGTATTTCTGGGGCTGATCCTGCTGCTCGGGATCTCGCTCTTCAACTTCTTCTCCATGGTCGTCCACTACCATATGAAAACGTTCCAGCTGCTCAAGAACGCGGTGCTCATCACGATCGGAAGGCCGCTCCGCTCGTTCTCGACGGCAATTGTAAGCGGATTTATCATTTATATCAGCTTTTCGACGAAGCTGACATGGCTGATTCCATTTTTCATGGGCAGCATCATCGCTTATTTCGCATTCTGGAACTTTTACCTGACGTACCAGAAAATCCAGGCTCAGACGGAAGCGAGGAACAAAGAAGCCGAAGAAGATGCCTTGGAAGCAGAGCTGAGCGAGGATACCAAGAAATAACGGTCTTTTTAAGCCTCGGCGATTTTACTTTTGTTTCGACAAAGCTTATAATAGCTATACATCCTGCGGTGCTCGTTATGGCTTAACGTGTTTTGAACCAATGGCTGTTTCACGGGAGTTCAACATCGGCGGGCGGCTGATATGCCTTCATTTTATGGAGGACCTCAAAACCCTGCCTGAGGACACCCACCTGCGAGAGCGGGTTCAGAAACAAGCAAGCCAGACGGCACTGCGGGACTATAATTTTAGAGTTCTTCCATGACTCTGACTGCTGTCAGGGCCTTTTTTTTGCAGGGGTATACATATAGATGCCGGAGGGGGAGACCATCACTTGCTGAAACGTACGTTTATCGGACTGCTCCGCAGCTTCGAACAAACAGGCGACAAGGCCAAGGATCCGCAGCTTAAATCCCATTATTACAAGTTATCGAAGGACAAAGCCTGGGAAGAAGTATTGTCCACGCTCAAGAAGATGCAAGGCTACAAAGTTCTTCATGACGTGCAATCGGTCGGGGAGATCGTGCTTGAAAAGAGAACGGTTACAGGCAGGACAATGGATATCACGGTGTCGGTCATCGGGGTCGGACCGGTAACATCGGCGGTGGATATTTATTCGGCTTCCCGCGGATCTCTTGGGGATCTGGGAGCCAATTATCGCATTATCCTGGACATTTACCGTACGCTCGACAAGAAGCTGTCTGCCTTCAAGACGACTCAGGCTTGAACATAAAAAAAGCGAGCGAAGGAGTTCCTCCTTGCTCGCTTTTCTCTATCGTGGAGGCGGCCTATTGCAAGGCGCGAACCGCTTCAACCGCTGCTTCATAGTTCGGATGCTCGGTCATTTCGCCAAGAACCTCAACGTATTGGATCGTGTTGTCGGCGTCCAGCACGAAGATCGAGCGCATGTCGAGAGCGAATTCCTTGATCAAGACGCCGTAAGCTTGACCGAACTCGTTGCCTTTGTAGTCGGACAGCAGGGTGACTTGATCGATGCCTGCCGCTCCGCACCAGCGGGCTTGGGCGAAGGGGAGATCGGCGCTGACGGTCAGCACGGCCACGTTGCTGCCGAGCTTGGCTGCTTCTTCGTTGAAGCGGCGGGTCTGGGCGTCGCATACGCCCGTATCGATGGAAGGAACGACGCTGATAAGCTTGATCTTGCCGGCATAATCAGCCAGGGATACGTTCTCGACGAGAGATTTGTTCAGGGAAAAGTCCGGCGCTTTATCGCCCTTTTTGAGCTCAGGACCAACGAGGGTGATCGGATTTCCTTTGAAAGCCGCTTGACGTTCTTGTGCCATGGGGAATTCCTCCTTCAACAATTCTTGGGATAGGAAATGCTAGACCATTATAATCGTTCGCTAACCGTGTTGTCCAATCGGCTAAGGAGGAGACGCCCTAATGATATTCCTGCGCTACGAAAGCTTCCGGGTCTACTTGAAGTCCTATCCGGTCACATCGTTGCTGATCGCGCTCAATATCCTCATGTACATCGCCCAGATGGCAAGCGGAGGGATGAACACCGGAACGCTGACCAGCCGTTTTTTATTCTATCAAAGCGCGCTGGACCCTTACGGTCTTGAAGAGCCTTGGCGCTACGTGACGTCGATGTTCGTTCACGGGGGATTGCAGCATCTGTTGTTCAACATGTTCGCCTTGCTCGTGTTCGCCCCTCCGCTGGAGAGGCTGCTCGGTTCCGCCAGGTACCTGGTCCTGTATCTGCTCAGCGGCGTTGCAGGCAACCTGATCGGCGCGGTCATCGTAACGGGCACTCAGCTGTCGCTGGGTGCTTCCGGGGCGATCTACGGCGTGTATGGGGCTTATCTGTTCATTGCGCTGCTGCGCAAGGGCATGATGGACAAAAGCTCCGAGCAGACGGTATACATCATTCTGCTGTTCGGGGTCGTCTATTCTGTCATCAATGTCGGCGTTGATCTGTGGGCGCATGTAGGCGGGGCAATCGGCGGCTTCCTCCTGTACGGACTGATGGACAAGAGGGAAAGATACCGCAAGGACCGCTATCGGCGGTAGCGGGGGGAGCATTCGATTCGATACGGAAGCTCATGAATGGGCATGTGAAAAAAGGCGTCCCATAAAATCTGGGAACGCCTTTTCTCATGTCCATGTTGCTACTCGCGGTTCGAGGAGGTGAAGATCATGATGTACTTCACGAGCTCCAGCAAGGAAATCAGCGCTGCAGCCACATACGTGAGGGCGGCGGCGTTGAGGACCTTGGCGACGCCGCGCTCTTCTTCGTTGCTGATGAATCCTTCGGACACCATCAGCTCGCGAGCGCGGTTGCTGGCATTGAACTCGACGGGCAGCGTGATCAGCTGGAACGCGACCGCTACCGAGAAGAATACGATGCCGGCGCCGATAAGGCCCGTGGCGGAGAACAGGAAGCCTGCGATCAACAGGAACGGCGCAATGCCGGAAGCGAAGTTCACGACCGGGAAGATCCGGTGGCGCAGAACCAGCATCGGGTAGCTAACCTTATGCTGGATGGCATGACCGACTTCGTGACAGGCGACGGAGATGGCCGATATGGAGCTTTCGTAGTAAACCGGCTCCGACAGTCTGACGACGCGATGAATCGGGTCGTAGTGGTCGCTGAGGCGTCCTGGGACCGGTTCGATCGGCACATCGTGGAGGCCGTTGGCATCCAGCATGCGCCTGGCAGCCTCGTAGCCTGTCATGCCGCTCATGGCAGGAACTTCAGCCCAGCGGTTGAACGTGCCCTTGACCCGGAACTGAGCCCAGATCGAGAGGCCGAAGGCGATCAGAATCAAGAAGTCCATCGGATGAAAAAACATAGTATCCCTCCATGCTGCATGGTTTGCGTTGGCTTACATGAAATTGCCTTTGTTCAGAATCAGCATCAGCGCCTCGATGCAGGCGGCCGTCTGCGGAATCAGCCGGTTGAAAGCCTGATTGGCCTGCTTGGGCTTGAGATTCTGGATGACGGGCTCAAGCTCTTTCACTTCACGCTCAAGCTGGCTTAGATGAAGCTGCAGATCACTCAGCTTCTGCGTGACTTGAGACACGGACGAGACTTTGTTCCAGCTGTCCAGCGCCTGCTTGATTTCATCCAACGTATATTTGTCTTTCTTCATTTGTTCTATACGCTTCAGCCGTTCCAAGGTTTCAATGCTGTAGAGCCGGTAATTTCCCTCGGAACGCGTCTCGGGGCTGATCAGGCCCAGCTTCGTATAATAATCGATTGTTCGCGCGCTGACGTTGGCCTGGCGGGACAATTCTCCGATTTTTAGCAGGTTCTCGTTCATTCTCCTCCACCATCCTTATAAACCCTAACGCTCTCTATTAAAAACTATGATAATCGCTAACGAACGATGCCGTCAAACAAACGGACTCCAAACAGCCCATATTTTAATGGAAGCGATTGCAGGAAACCTGACATGACCGTCCGGCAATCCAATCGCGGGCCCTGGAGACGACGCGAGAGGACTCGGACATGCCTCTTGAAATACGAAGGAACCAAGACGGATGGCTTGGTGAGAAGGCCAAACCGGTTAAAAAACATAACATTCGTTACGATTAGATAGGGGAATGTCGGATATCCTTTGCGTTTTTATTCAATTGTATATTGTCAAACCAGGTACTTCTGACTATAATGACATTAAGTCTTTCAAAACGTGTCAGATAAATTAACATTGGGGAGTGGTCGTTGTGGTCAAAAAAAGCTTGATATCTCTCGTTGCCCTGCTTGTGCTGTTCCCGGCAATGGCATTCGCGGAAGATCCTTCCGCCGGAACGCTCAACATGGGACTTAACGCCCTCTGGGTCATGCTGGCCGCCATTCTAGTCCTGCTCATGCAAGGCGGATTCATCCTTCTGGAAACCGGATCGACCCGCATGAAGAATGCCGGGCATGTCGCCGGCAAGACGATCTTTACCGTAGGCCTTTGTTCCCTGATCTACTGGGCCGTAGGGTACGGCATCGCATTCGGCGGCGAAGGCAACTCGTTCATAGGATGGGGAGACTTCTTCTTGAACCCGGCCAAGGCCTCGGTTGACAACGGCCTTCCGACAACAATCTTCTTCTTGTTCCAGCTTGCATTCGCGGCTGTATCGCTGTCCATCGCATGGGGCGGCTTCGCGGAACGCGCCAAGCTCTCCGTATACTTGATCTTCACGGTACTGTTCACAGCCCTCATCTATCCCGTTATCTCCCACTGGATCTGGGGCGGCGGCTTCCTTGCCAAGGACGGAGCGCAGGACTTCGCCGGCTCGACCGTCGTCCATTTGACGGGCGCATTGGCCGCATTCGCAGGCACCGTGCTGCTGAAGCCTCGTATCGGCAAATTCAACAAAGACGGCTCGGCCAACGAAATTCTCGGCCATAACCAAGTGTTCACGGCTTTGTCCGTATTGATCCTCTGGGTCGGCTGGTTCGGCTTCAACGCCGGCAGCACGGTTGCTATCGGCGACGGATTCTTCGGATACGTTGCATTCAACACCCAGCTCGGAGCGGCTGGCGGCGCTGTCGCAGCCCTGCTCATCTCCTGGGCGGTAATGGGCAAGGCCGACATCGGCACGACGCTGAACGGAGCTCTCGCAGGCCTCGTCGCCATTACAGCATCCTGTGCCTTCGTCGATCCTTGGGCGGCTGTCGTGATCGGCCTCGTAGCCGGCGTGCTCGTCTTCTTCAGCGCCCGTTTCTTCGAGAAAATCAAAGTCGACGATCCGATCTTCGCGATGTCCGTTCACGGCGCAGCCGGCATCTGGGGCACGCTCGCCAACGGCATTTTCGCCACGCAGGAACTGGCAGACAAAGTCGCGGTAGGCCGCGGAGGCCTCATTGACACCGGTTCCTGGCATCAGCTGTGGGTTCAGCTTGAATCGGTCGTCATCTGCGGCGCTTACGTTCTCGTCGTCAGCTTCGTGCTCCTCGGCATCATGAAGTTCGTCATGGGACTTCGGGTTACGGAAGAGCAGGAGATCGCCGGACTTGACCTCAGCGAGCACGGCAACTATGGCTATCCGGAGCAGCTGAAGAAAGCAAGCCAGAATATCCAAGCTTGATCCCGATCGGCTTCATGATATGCTGATAGCAAGAGGGGAGAGAGCCGAATGACGGATTTGGGATGGCAGCAGCTGCTGCAAAGTATAAGCAATGCGGACAATGCCGCAGGCTTGCGCCGAATCCGCGAATCTGTCCATGATATCATGATCAGCCGGCTGCCTCAGCAACAAACGGAACCATTCTACGGCGAGCTCAATGATGTGCATGATGCCATGGTCAGGCGCTGCATCTGGCTCGCGCAAAAGGAACTGGCACGGCTCGGGAAAGGCAATCCCCCCGTGCCTTTTGCGTATCTATTGTTCGGCAGCGGGGGCAGGATGGAACAGACCCTGTTCAGCGATCAGGATAGCGGGATGATCTACGCGGATCCGCAAAACGAGGCGGATACCGTTCATTGCAGGGAGTATTTCGAGCTTCTGGGAAAAGAGACGGTCCAATTGCTATTGGAGGCAGGATACCCTCTGTGCGAGGGCAATGTGCTGAGCAGCAATCCGGACTGGTGCAGCTCCTCCTCGGTATGGAAAGCGCGGCTGGGGGAATGGTTCAGGGAGCCGGCGTGGGAAGCGGTCCGGTACCTGCTGATCGTCGCGGACAGCCGCTGCGTGCACGGCAGCGCCGAGCTCCATGCCGACATGATGAACCACTTCTACGGCGATATCCTCGATTCGACGCTGATCGTGAGAAGGATGCTGGAGAATACGATGAAGCACAAGGTGCTGCTCAACGTATTCGGCCAGCTGCTCAAGGAGCAGTACGGAGCGGATGCGGGCAGTCTGGATATCAAGTACGGGGCTTACATTCCGATGGTGAACGCCGTAAGGATGCTGGCCATTGAAGCCAATCTTCGCGAGACTTCCACCCTCGGGCGGATTCGGCTTCTGGAGCAGGGAGGTGTCATCACCGCCGAAGACGCCAGGGAGTGGATGCAGACCTTCCGCTTGTTCCTGAGGCTTCGCATGATGACGACGGAAAAGCTCGAGGGAGGACAGTTCTCCACGAACGGGAAGCTGTCTGCCCGGAAGCTGAGCAAAGAAATGGCTGAGGAACTGAAAAGCGGCCTCAAGCTCGGGAAAAAGCTGCAGCGGCGTGTGTACAGGCACACGATGGGCAGGCTTTGACAAGAGCGGAGGGAGGTTGGAATGAAGGAAACCAAAGGCGTGAACCGGATGTGGCAGCTGTACAAGATGGGCGGCGTTACGCCGGCGATCGCCTCCATGCTCGGAGCGCAGAATGCGCAGCAGATGGCTTTCATGCGTTCGATGAACAAGGATCTGCGCAAGCAGGCAATGCTCGATACTCCGTTCGACGAGATGGAGACCATCGTTTTCGATCTGGAGACGACTGGCTTCTACCCTTATAACGGAGACGAAATCATCAGCTTCGGGGCGTTGCTGCTCAAGGGCGGGGCTGTGCAGGAGGATAAGTTCTTCTATAGCCTGGTCAATCCTAAAAGAAAGGTTCCTCTCCACATTACCGAGCTGACCGGCATCACGAGCGGAATGGTCGAGGAAGCTCCGGATCTCCTCGATGTCCTGCACAGCTTCATGGAATTCTGCGGCAGACGCCTGCTCATCGCCCATGGCAGCGGACATGACAAGCAGTTCCTCAATGCGGCTCTCTGGCGGACCTCGAAGGTGAACCTGTCGCATCGGGTGCTCGATACGATGATGGTCGCCAAGTGGCTGAACCCCGGCAGGGAAGCCTACGGGCTCGACGAGCTCCTGGAAGAGGAAGGCATCGCGGTCACCCAGCGGCATCACGCGCTCGAGGATTGCAGGATGCAGGCACAGCTATGGCTCAAATACTTGGACAGAATCCGCTCCCGCAATATCAAGACGCTCGGGGATCTATACGCGTACCTCAGCCAGCACTAGCTTGCGAAGTCCTGCATGGGACGGCCTGAACGCTGCGATGTCCGGCCGGTCTGCATCCATCAGCGAAACGATCCACATGACGAGCCCTCCGGCGATGCCGGAGGGCTCGTCCGCGTCGGAATAAGTCCAGATGGGGCTGGACCTGTCCAGATCGGACGGGAATGCGGGAGTGCTGGGATGGGAATGATAGAAGCCGGCAGCATCCAATCCTTCCCGGCGCATGCGATAGAAGAGCGCGACCCATTGCTCCGGTCCGAAGGCATAGCGGCTCCCGGAGTCGGCATGGCCGTTCGGAACGGGAAGGACGGCCGTTACGATCCGCAGGGGATCGTCCAAGCGGCATGCGGCGATGCCGCAGCATTCTTCGAGGGGAGAAGCCATGCAGTTCCGAAGCATGGCTTCTAGGGCATCCGGCGTAATCCGCGCGATGGGGGACATGATGATCACCTCTCGGGTTCGTGTGTCGCTGACTTCATGCGCCAAGTTGAGCGCCAGGTCCATTCATGATAACATGACGGTACTAATGTCTAACAGAGAATGAAGGTAGGTCGCGCTATGAAACGGACAGGCATCATCGTCGTATTGGCTTGCGCCGCGGTTTTGCTCGGCGGCTGGATGTGGAAGAGCGGTTCTCTCGCCTCGCTGACGACCTCGGGCAATCCGGCTTCCAAGCCGAAGGCCGGTTATGAGGCTCCCGCATTCACTCTGCCGGGTTTGGACGAGCTCCCTTATTCTGTTGGCGGACCGCGGGAGAAGCCGGTTTTGATTAATTTCTGGGCTTCCTGGTGCGGCCCTTGCGACATCGAAGCGCCGGATCTTCAAGCTTTGTATGAAAAATACGGCGACAGAATCGATTTCTACGGCATCAATGCGACCAGCTACGACCGTGAACGCGATGCGCGCAAGTTCGTAGACGAGAAGAAGCTGACCTTCCCGATTCCGATGGACCGGGAAGGAGAGGTCGCCAAGCTGTACAAAGTGAACAATTTTCCGACTTCGCTGCTGATCGGTCCGGACGGCAAAGTGCTGGAGCGGATACCGGGAGTCATCCCTCGCGAGGAATGGGAGAAGAAGCTGTCCGACCTGGTTGCAGGCGGAGGAGGCTCCTGACGCTCTTCCGGCTGTTCTCGTGAACGCGCCGGCATGCCTGTCCAGCGGGCAGGAGAGCTTTTGGCGAGAAGACATGAGGCCAATGGAAATGCACAGCAAAAGCCCGGCCAGGATATGGCCGGGCTTTTGCTGTCTGCTGCAAGAGCTCGAAAGAGGTTGGGCTGCTTGCAGTCCGGCCGGGCTTCGCCCGCAAGGGCATCTTGCCTTCAGGCAACGCTCAGTGGTTGATGACGCCTTGGCGGGGCGAATGGTCTTCGCCGACGGCAGGCTCGACCTTGGTCATGCCGAGAAGAGCGTATCGCAGGCTGTCCAGCAAGGCTTCCCAGCTTGCTTCAATGACGTTGCCGGATACGCCGACCGTATTCCAGCTGCTCGTGAAGTCGCTGGATTCGATCAAGACGCGGACCTTGGCTGCGGTCGTATCCTTCTCGTCGAGCACGCGGACCTTGTAGTCGGCGAGATGGATGTCGTTGATGCGCGGGAAGAACGGCAGCAGAGCCTTGCGGAGCGCATTGTCGAGCGCGTTGACTGGACCGTTGCCTTCGGCGGCGGTGTAGACGGACTCGTTGCCGACCCGCAGCTTCACGATGGCTTCGGTGACCATTCCGTGGGCTGTTTTTTCCAGCAGGATCTTGAAGGAATCCACCGTGAAAATCTCGTCCAGGCCGCCGAACGCATCGCGAAGCAGCAGCTCCATGCTCGCCTCGGCACCTTCGAACTGATAGCCCTGATGCTCCAGATCCTTGATCCGGTCGATGATGGATTTCGTTTTCTCGTTGTTCGCGCTGACATCCAAGCCCATTTCCTGGGCTTTGGAGATGACATTGCTTTGGCCAGCGAGCTCCGAGACGAGAATGCGCTGCTTGTTGCCGACGAGCTCGGGAGAGATGTGCTCGTACGTCTTGGAGTCCTTCAGGATCGCAGAGACGTGGATGCCACCCTTGTGGGCGAATGCGGCATTGCCGACATAAGGCTGTCCGACAGGCATGCTGACGTTGGCGATTTCGCTGATATAACGCGCCGCAGGAGTAAGCAGCTTCAAATTCGCTTCTTCGATGCAGGAGTAGCCGAGCTTGAGCTGCAGGTTCGGGATGATGCTGCATAGATTGGCGTTGCCGCAGCGCTCGCCATATCCATTGATGGTGCCTTGAACCTGGAGCGCCCCTGCTTGCACGGCAGCCAGCGTGTTGGCCACGGCCAGCTCGCAGTCGTTATGGGTGTGGATGCCGAGCGGAGCACTCAGCTCCGAGGCGATGCGGGAGACGATGCCGCCGACTTCACCTGGAAGCGTGCCGCCGTTGGTGTCGCACATGACGAGCCAGTCTGCTCCTGCTTCATGGGCCGTCCTCAGGACGGCAAGAGCGTACTCCGGATTGTTCTTGTAGCCGTCGAAGAAATGCTCCGCGTCGAAGATGGCTTCAAGCCCTCTCTGCTTCAGGAATGCGATGGAGTCCTGGATCATGGAGAGATTCTCCTCCAGCGTCGTTCCAAGTGCGGTGTGGACGTGGAAATCCCAGGATTTCCCGACGAGAGTCGCGGCCTGAACGCCTGAATCAGCGATCCGGAGCAAGCCGGCATCCTGATCGGCGACAGCGTTTTTGCGGCGCGTGCTTCCGAACGCCGTGATTTTGGCGCGAAGTCCGAGCTTTTGCACCCGCTGGAAAAATTCAATGTCCTTGCTGTTGCTTCCAGGATTGCCGCCTTCAATATAATGAACCCCCAGCTGGTCCAGCTTGCGGGCGATTTTGAGCTTGTCGTCGGCGGACAGGCTGATGCCTTCCCCCTGGGTCCCGTCGCGCAGGGTGGTGTCAAAGATGGAGATGGCTTGGTTCATACCGGAAGTGCCTCCTTTAATGTCTTAACCCAGCAATGTGTGAAAGCGTTCGACTCTATAATGCTCTATTATATCACCTTGCCATGTCAGGATAGAAGTGAAGATGCATAAATTTTCGCTCTTTTCGCTGGCGGAAGATGAAAAGGACCGAATTGGGCCTCTCTAAGAGGTTTTTGCCGCTCCGACAGGATCATAGGGGCAGGAAGAAGGTCCAGGGGGATTAAGGGTTGAAGTCTGCCGCAATGCCTCCGGTTTGTTGACCGTGATGGCAGGCAGGGGTATGCTGGTTAAACGAAGGGAAGGAGGAGGAAGGATGGGCGAGACGGAGACGGGCGGCGCGAGAAAAGGCCGGATCATTCTGCATTTGGACATGAACGCTTTTTACTGCTCGGTCCATGAAGCCGAAGAGCCTGAGCGATACGCGGGCAAGCCTACGGCCGTGGCCGGCAGCGTCGAGCTTCGCAAGGGAGTCATCGTCACCTGCTCCTACCCCGCGCGCGCTAAAGGCGTACGCACCGGTATGACGGTCCGGGAAGGCCTCAAGCGATGTCCGGAGCTCGTGCTCATCCAGCCGGATTTCAACCTCTACAGACGCTACTCGCGCGGATTCATGGAGATCGCTGCCGCTTATACGCCTCTGATGGAGACCGTATCCATCGACGAATGCTATCTGGACATCACGGGCTCAGGCATGTTCGGCAGTCCCGTGGAAATCGCGCAAGCCATCCAGGAAAGAGTGCGGCTGGAATGGTCGATACCCTGCTCGGTCGGCATCGGCCCGAACAAGCTGCTCGCTAAAATGGCATCCGATATGAAGAAGCCTTCCGGATTGACGATTCTACGCATACGCGATGTTCCGAGCCTTCTCTGGCATAAGCCCTGCGACACATTGTTCGGCGTCGGCCGCAAAACCGCCGACAAGCTGCGGAAGCTGAACATCGCGACGATCGGCGACCTTGCGGCAGCCGACGAATCGCTGCTGACTTCCCAGTTCGGCGTATACGGCGCCCATATGAAAGAAGCGGCCAACGGGATCGACCGCTCGCCGGTGCGGGAGACGAGGGAAGCGAGCAAGTCGGTCGGCCATACGACGACGCTCCCGGAGAATGCCACGCGGCGGGAAGACGTGCACCGGGTGCTGCTCAACCTGGCCCATCAGACCGCCCGCAGGATGAGGCGGAAGGGATTCCTCGCGGGAGGCGTGCAGATCACCGTCCGTTTCCCGGATATGACGACCCTCACCCGCTCCCGCGCGCTCGATAAGCCGATCGAGGATGCGGGCGTCATCCACCGCGAAGCCTGCAAGCTGTTCGATGAGCATTGGAAGGAAGTCGTGCCGGTCCGCCTGCTCGGCATCACCCTTCACAGCCTGCATCCCAAGGAAACGGCCGCGGTGCAGCTGGATTTGTTCGATTACGAAAGCGAGCCGCGCCGGGAGGCATTGACCAAGGCCATGGACGCCATGCGGGACAAATATGGAGAGGGTGCTGTGCTGACGGCCGGCATGCTCGGCGACGATCCTTCGACGCTCATCCGCAACCGCCGGATTAGGGGAACATCCTTGCAAATTGATGATGATTTTGTTATAAATTGATGTGTAAAGTCAGACTTATGACAGGGAATCATACACTTGCCTGGTCAAGGGAATGCTGATGATGCATGACACATAGAGGAGGGAATACCATGTCTAAATATACTTGGGTTGACAAAGATACCTGCATCGCATGCGGAGCTTGCGGCGCAACGGCCCCGGATATCTACGATTATGATGATGAGGGATTGGCCGAGACGATCTACGACAAGGACGGCAACACCGGCACGAAGGCGATTCCTGAGAGTCTGTACGAAGATCTGCAGGACGCTGCGGATGGCTGTCCGACGGATTCCATTCAAATCGCGGACGAACCGTTCAATATGTAATTCTTTCCATGAACTTATCATGCCTGCTCCCGGCTGCCGGGAGCAGGTTTTTTTGGTTCGGACGCCGAACAATATGTTCTTCGGCAGCCGATATTAGGATGGAAAGGAACGGGAAGGGGGCGGCGGATTGGATAGCGGAGAAAGCGTAGAACCTGATCAGGGAGGCGGTACCGGGATCGAGGAGCTGAAGGCATACGTCAAGTCGCATCCAGGCAACAGGCTTGCCTGGTTCTTTCTCGGCAAAGCTTACGCGAGGCAGGGAATGGACGCCAAGGCCAACTATTGCTACCTCAAATCCGGCAGCGTGTACGAAGCGTTCGAAAACGAAGCCCATCCGCTGACGCTCGGATCGGGACCGCTGCATGCCATGCTCGAAACCTGGGATCGGGACAGGAGGCGCAAAAAGGGAGCGGCAAGGATTCTGCTCGCAGTCCTCGCCGCGTTCATGCTCACTTCCGTGGCGGCCGCTCCAGGCATGCCAGGCGTGCCGACGCAGCTGTCCCAGACCGTCAGCCTGCCTGAAGGAAGTAAGGCTGGGGAAGTCCCGCCAGCCGCATCAGTGGCATCCAAGGCCGGCATGAAGCGAACCGTTGTCTGGGTGGACAGCGATAAGACGGGGAATGCAGCCGCAGCAGCGATCGGGGCTCTGGAAAGCGATGACGCTCTTCCATCCGCAGCCGCATTCACGCTGGCACGATCCGGAGGCTACTATTGGTGGCGGGCGGGCGCCAAGGGAGTGCTGGAAGCTTCCCGCTCCGACGGAAAAGGATCTTATGCCGTGCAAACGGCCGATAATGAGGACTGCGCATGCGAAAGCGGCTTGTCGGAGGCAGCGGACCGCCGGATCCGTGATGAGACTATTATTCAGGAGCAGGCCTGGTCGACGATCAGCGGCATCAGGCAATTCAAGCGGCTCAACGGGAAATGGCCGGATTCCGCCGAACAGCTTGCAGGAGATTACCCGCATAATATCCTTCCTGGGCTGCCTGACGAGGCGGAGGAGCATTTCCCCGAGTGGCTGCTCCAGGCTCGTCAAGGCGATGCGGGCGCTTCAGCAAGCGGAGGCGCTGGCGGAGCGGCGCAGCCAGCGGCGGGAAAGGCTGCCGGCAAGGAAGGCGTTCTGCAGGAGGCGATGACGGCGACGCTGAAGATCGTCGTCGACCCGCATTCGAGACAGCTTGCGCTCATGAGCGGCGCCGTCGTCGTCCGTGCCTACCCGGTAGGCGTCGGTGGCGGCAAGACTCCGCGCGGAAGCTTCGCCATATCCGAGAAAGTGCGCAACCCGAACGGAAGCTCCAAAGGTCCGTTCGGAAGCAGGGGCATGACGCTTTCGGATACTCGGTATGCCATTCATGGTACGGACGAGCCGGATTCGATCGGAACCGATCGCTCGCTCGGCTGCATCCGCATGGCGAAGGCTGATCTCGAGGAGCTGTACGATCTTGTGCCGCTCGGAACGGAAGTGGCGATCGGCGACGGAAAGCTGGCCTTCCTGCAGCGGCAAGGGGAAGCTGAAAGCGAGAAAAGCCGCTACAAGGTGCGGCCGGGTTCCCGGGAAGAAAATCCGGACAAGGTATACGACTGGCTGTAGGGCTTGGGCTGATCAGCTGAAGATCAGAAGCAGGATCATGACGATGGCGAATACGGCGAAGATGGAGGCGGCCACAATGATGGCCTTGCGGTTCGGCTGCTGACTCGCCGGAGCCTTTCTCGTCGGAGGCTTGCGTTTGGCTGTGCTCATGCTTATCGACCTCTCCTGAAGAATGATGGCAGTGCTTGTACGGTCATTGTAATCGCTTGCATAAGAATTGGGCAAGCCTTTCATCCATTCGCAAGGCAATTCCGCCGATGTCCCCATGCGGGGGATTTTCCTTGGAGAATAGAAATAAGCAACTCCAGGATGAAATGCAAGCGCTGCCCGAAGCACTGGCGGCCTTTTCTTTTGGTGCTGAACAAGATAAACTGAAAGGCAGAGCCTTTTTTTGCCGTATGGGTTGGATTCGTACGGCCAACATCTCTACATACCTATGCAAACGTCCGCCGCCACTAGGACGGCGAAGCCGTTTTGCTTGAACGGAAACGGAGTGGACTTCTTGCTGTACCAATACTTTGCCAAGCCGTTCTTTTTCCGGCTTGATCCGGAAAAAGCGCATCATCTGGTCATTGACGGCCTTCATCAAGCTGCCCGAATGCCGGGCATGACCGCCTTATTGCGCGGCATGTACGGCGTGCCGGAATATCCCGAGCTCAGCATGGATCTTCTGGGGCTCTCCTTCGCGCATCCCGTAGGTCTTGCCGCGGGACTGGACAAAAACGCAAAGTCCGTGGAAGGCTTCTCCAGCGTCGGCTTCGGGTTCATGGAAGTCGGCACCGTAACGCCGCTACCCCAGCCTGGCAACGAGCTGCCGAGACTGTTCCGGCTTCCGGCCGACGAAGCGCTGATCAACCGGATGGGCTTCAACAACGACGGAGCCGCCGCCATGGCCGGGAGGCTCGGCAGCCTGTCCGCCAGGCCGATTCCTGTATTCGTGAACATCGGCAAAAACAAGGCGACTCCGAACGAGCTCGCCCATGAGGATTACCGGCGCTGCGTCAAGGAGCTGTTCGCATACGGCGATCTGTTCGTCGTCAACATCAGCTCTCCCAATACGCCGGACCTCAGGGCGCTTCAGCTTGGAGACGAGCTGAAGACGCTGCTCCAGGCCGTGAAGGAAGAGATGGCCGTACAGGCCGCCCGGCTTGGATCAGAGCCGAAGCCGGTGCTGGTCAAGCTGGCGCCGGACATGACGCCGGAGCAGCTTGCCTTCTCGGTCGATACGATCGCTGCGAGCGGAGTGGAAGGCATCATCGCGACAAATACGACGCTGTCCCGCGACGGGCTCACTCATGCCAACGCCTCGCAGGCCGGAGGCATGAGCGGCCGTCCGCTGCGCGAGAGATCGACGGAAGTCGTGGCTGCCATCTACAAGCAGACCGGCGGGAAGCTGCCGATCATCGGATCCGGCGGCATCTTCACGGCGGAGGATGCGTATGCCAAAATCAGAGCGGGCGCATCGCTCGTGGAGATTTACACCTCGATGATCTACAAGGGTCCGGGGATCGTGAAAGAAATCGCGTCAGGTCTCAGGGAGCTGCTGCTCCGCGATGGGCACTCCCATCTGCGCGAAGCTATCGGCGCCGATCATCATTGACAAGACAGGAGGCGGACGGATGGACGGCCGGGATTGGAACCAATTTCTGCAGCCTTATGAACAAGCGGTAGAGGAAATGAAAGTGAAATTCAAAACGCTGCGGACCGAGCTCAAAGCCCGGGAATCCTACGCGCCCATCGAATTCGTGACCGGCAGGGTCAAGAAAATATCCAGCATCATGGATAAAGCCCGCCGCTTGAACGTGCCGATGGATCAGCTGGAAACAGGCATCGAGGACATCGCAGGCATCCGCATCATGTGCCAGTTCGTCGACGACATCCTGCGGGTCGCTGCGATCATCCGTTCCAGGCAGGACTTGAAGCTGGTCTACGAGAAGGATTACGTCACCAACTTCAAGGACAGCGGCTACCGCAGCTATCACATGATCGTCGAGTATCCGGTGCAGACGGCGATCGGCTTCAAAAAAGTGCTTGCCGAGATTCAGATCCGGACGCTGGCGATGAATTTCTGGGCGACGATCGAGCATTCGCTCAATTACAAGTACAAGCAAAGCCTGCCGGAGGAAGTGAAGCTGAGGCTGCGCAAGGCATCCGAAGCGGCATTCAACCTCGACACGGAGATGTCGAGCATCCGGCATGAAATTCTGGAAGCGCAGATCGGCTTCGAGGAAGGCTCCAATATCGTCAACAAAGTGCTGAGCGATATCCAGGACCTGTATTTCTACAGGCGGGTGCGCGAGGCGGTGCAGTTCCAGCTCAAGTTCAACGAGCTGTGGGAGCAGGGAGACACGTTCGAGCTCAAGCAGCTCGCGCAGGAGATCCAGTACTCTCTCCACAAGGCGAGAAAAGGCGGAAGCCCATCCGATTAAAACGGTTCCGGCTTCTTCCCGATGAATAGATCATCTGCGCTTGCCGGATACGGGCAAGCCTCGACGCACGGCAAAGCGGGACGATGTTGTCCCGCTTTTGGCATTTTCACCCGAATCCAGAGGAATCCTCGAGGAATAGATGCAATCGAAAGGAATGATGGTTGATGGTCAAAAGAATTCGACTCGACAAGCTGCTCTCATCCATGGGATACGGCTCCAGAGCCGAGATCCGAAGAGTCGTCAAGACAGGGATCGTGACCGTGGACGGCTCGGTCGAGAAGGACAGCGGCCGCATCCTGGATCCCGGCTCCGAGCAGGTCCGGTATGATGGAGAGCTTGTGGAGTACCGGGACAAGATCTATCTCGTGATGAACAAGCCTCCCGGAGTCATATCGGCGACAGAGGATGCCCGAGACCGGACGGTGATCGATCTGCTCGATCCGCGGGACCGTGTGCTGGAGCCGTTTCCTGTCGGAAGGCTGGACAAGGATACAGAAGGGCTGCTGCTGCTGACGAACGACGGCCAGCTTGCGCATGATCTGCTGTCTCCGCGCAAGCATGTGCCGAAGACATACTTTGCGCTTGTGGAAGGCGACACGCCCGTAGGCGAGAAGGACAGGGAGCAGTTCGCCAAGGGAGTTACGCTTGAAGACGGGTACACGACTTTGCCGGCAGAGCTCGCCATCGAAGGCATAGCCGAGCCGGAGGCAGGAGAGAGCGCTGGCGTAACGACCCGGATCCGGCTGACGATCCACGAGGGCAAGTTCCATCAGGTGAAGCGGATGTTTCTCACTACAGGGCGCAAGGTCACTTATCTGCAGCGCATATCCATGGGCTCCCTCGAGCTTGACGGCACTCTCGGCCTGGGGGAATATCGCGAGCTTAGCGCGGCCGAGCTGGAAGGACTGAGAAGCGCTTCGTCCATAGAGGACGGTAAAGATTGATTATAGCTGTGTTGAAACTTGTATGCGGCTTCAGGATATGAGTAAATGAAGTTGTCGGACCGACGCATCCTCTACTGGAAGGAGGCTGATACAAATGGATCAGGCATACGAGGTGGTCTCCGCCTAAGGCGGAGGCCATGCCAAAAAGGGAGGCCCTAATCAGGCCTCCCTCGTTATTTTTCAGGCAAGGAAGGATTACGCAAGCAGACAGCGAATACCATTAAACAGAACTGTTGCAAAAAGCAACAGTCAACATTTTGAAAGGAGGCGCAGCAAATATGAAAATCATGAACATGATTTCCGTTGCTGTAAGGCAAAAAGGCATTCTTGCCGCTAGTCGTCGTTTGGTCGTCAAGGGTTACGCAATTGAGGAGGTAGGGAACCTTGAATTACAAAAATGGAAAAGACGTGCTTCCCCCTAGTTTGCTGCAGGAGCTGCAGAAATACATCAACGGGGAATTGATTTATATTCCGAAGCAGCAGGAAAGGCGCGCTGCATGGGGAGAGCTTAGCGGCTCCCGGAAGATGATTCAGCGCCGCAACGAAGATATTTACCGGCACTACCTGCGTGGCCTGACCTTGGCGGATCTGGAGAAGAAATTCCATCTTTCCGTCGAGAGCCTGCGCAAGATCGTGGTCAGGATGAGAGCAGCCGGCGTCCGCCTGGAGACGGCTGCAGGTTCCTCGGCCTTGCGGCCGGAAGGAACCGGCGTCCATTCCTGATCATGGCAGCCGTGAAACCGCTTGTCCGGCATCCAATCAAAAAGAACCGCCACTCCATTATAGGAGGGCGGTTCTTTTTGATTGGCAAATGATTGACTGCGCAGCAGCTTGATCTATACCAGGAAAACTTGGGATACGATGACGAGCAGGATGAACAAGACCAGAATGATCGCCGTGCTTGTGTAACCTGCGCCAATTCCCGGGCCATAGCCTGCACCTGACATATGGTTCCTCCTCTGCGGTTCCGGCAGCAATGCTGCTCTGTACGATAACCTATGCCCGCCGGGCGGATGTGACTAGACATTCGCCCAGTTGAGGGGATAAATGGGCAGGAGCCCGCTTGGAGGAGGGGAATCAGCGTCCGCTGCGGCGGCCGGGGCCGGAACTGCCGGGCTTGCCGCCGCGGCGAGCGGAGCCCGCGCTGCCGGATGAGCCGCGTGTGCCGCCGGATGAGCCGCGTCCTGCTCCGGAGGCGCCGCGGCTGGAGCCTGAAGCTCCGCCGCGACTGCCTTTGCTGCCGCCTGAAGCTCCGCGTCCTGCTCCGGCAGCACCTCTGCGATTGCCGCGGCCAGTACCGGAATCGCCGCTGCCCTCCGAGTTGAAGCCATGGCCAGGGAAGGCGGGCTGTCCGGATGCTCCGGCAGACCTTCCTTGAGCCGGTCCGCGGCCGCGGACCGATGGGCGGGCGGACGGAGCGGACTCGTCGGTCCAGCTGCGAGCCGTCTTGGCCCCTGCCGAGGAGGCGGCGCCAGCACCAGCCCTGCCTGCCGGCTTGGCTGCGAAGCGGCCTGCGCGCTCGGACGGAGAAGCTTCTGTGCGCGAACCGGAACGGCCGCCTCCTGCATTGGAACGGCCTCCCGAGCGTCCGCCACCGCTATCGCGGGAGCCTGGGCGGCTGGAGCCGCGGCCGCCGGCTGGAGCCTTGCGTGCGCCGGAGCTGCGTCCGCCCGTGCGAGGGGAGCGCGGCTCGGCATCAAAGCGCTCGGTGCCCGCTTCGAGTCCGATGCCGTACTCCGAGCCTTGGATGCGCTTGATGGAGGCGCGGATTTTTTGCTCCACAGCCTCGAGGCTCGCACGGTCGCGGGCAGTGGCGAGCGTGATCGCTTTGCCGGATTCTCCCGCACGGCCCGTCCGGCCGATCCGGTGGATATAGGTGTCGCCGTCGGCAGGGGCGTCATAGTTGAACACATGGGTGACGCCTTCAACGTCGAGACCGCGCGCCGCGACGTCCGTCGCGACGAGCACCTGCAGCCTTGCCGAGCGGAACCGCTTCATGACGGCTTCGCGCTTGGCTTGCGTCAGATCGCCGTGCAGCTCGTCGGCGGGGACGCCGGCTTCCTGCAACGCTTCGGTGAGCTTCTTGGCGCGCAGCTTCGTGCGGCAGAAGACGACCGCAAGATACGGGTTCTCCGTCTCGAGCAAGCGGAGCAGGAGCGGCTGCTTGTTGCGGTCTGTCGTGATGACGACGCGCTGCTCGATGGCGTCGAGCGTCACGGCCGCGCTCTTGATGCGGATATCCTGAGGCACGTCCATATAACGGGCAGCCAGCTGCTTGACGGCATCCGGCATGGTGGCCGAGAACAGCATCGTCTGGCGCTTGACGGAGCATTGGTCGATAATGGCTTCCACTTCGGACAGGAAGCCCATGTGGAGCATCTGGTCGGCTTCGTCGAGCACGAGCATGCGGATGGAGCTCAGCGTGACCGTCTCCCGCCGCAAGTGGTCGAGCAGCCTGCCCGGAGTCGCCACGACGACATGCGGGGCGGCATTCTTGAGCTTGCGGATCTGGGATTCGACGTCTTGCCCGCCATAAGCGGCCAGCACGGTAATGCCGAGCACAGGGGCCAGCTTGGCCAGCTCGCCCGTAATCTGTATGGCAAGTTCTCGAGTCGGCGTGAGAATCAGAGCCTGCGTATATGTTTTGCCCGGATTGATCTGTTGAAGGGCAGGCAGAGCAAATGCAAGCGTTTTGCCTGTGCCGGTCTGAGCTTGTACGATAACGTCCTTTCCTTGGAGAAGGACGGGAATTGCTGTCTCCTGCACCGGAGTCGGCTCCGAGATGCCTTCCTGCGCCAGGCGTCCGGCAAGCTCGGTCCTGATGCCGAGGGCGGTGAATGATGATGACATGAATGGGGTTCCTCATTTCCTGATTGTGCGCCGGCGCCTGCCGGCTTCGCTGTATCCTTACCAGTATACCAGCAAGCGCGGGCGGATGCACACGGCATCGGCTGAATTTCCTTCGCATTCGACGGCGTTTTTTTGCCCGCCGACTCCGGGTATGGTAGTCTGTGACGGACAAAGGAATATTATGAGCCTGCAAAGGAAAGGATGATGGAGGATGAACGGAAGCAACCGTGCGTCTATCCGGCCGGGCATGACCGTAGATATCGTGCTCAAGCAAGACCAGAGAAGCGGCAAGCTGACCCGAGGCATCGTGAAGGATCTGCTGACCAAATCGCCTACGCATCCGCACGGGATCAAGGTGCGGCTGGCAGACGGCCAAGTCGGGCGGGTCAAGACGATTATTGACGGCCAGCCGGCTGCCGAAGGGAACTGAAGGTGGCCTTCGGGATCCGAAGAGAAGAGCTGCAGAGCTGGAAGAAGGCCGTTGACCGGGGAGAACTGACTTTCTTGACCCATTATTGGATCGACGAACGGTTTCCCGGCGTCAAAACCGTGACAAAGGCCGGCTGCAGCGACATCGTCAAGCTGGAGTCATGGTGCCGCAAGCATGGGCTTGATCCTCGGCATATCCACCGCAGGGAGCGCTATCCTCATATGGATTTGTTTGGTCCGGCTCAAATCCGGGTATTGCAAGCGGAAGGCTTGCAAAATCATTTGGCACGTTTTGGTATCGACACTTGAAAAAGCCCAAATCATGAGTTACACTAAAAAAGTGCGTTACTTAAGTAACTAAAAAACCCACTTTATTGGAGGTATAACCACATGTCTTCCGAACAATTTTTCGCAGCGGTAAAAGGTCGTCGTTCTCTTTATGCCATCAGCAAGGAAAAAGTGGTCTCCGAAGAAAAAGTGCAATCCATCATTGAAGAAGCCGTCAACTATACGCCATCGGCATTCAATTCCCAAAGCTCCCGCGTGCTGGTGCTGTTCAACGAGCAATCCGACAAGCTGTGGGATCTGACGCTGGAGACGCTTCGCGTCGTGACCGGCGGCGGCGAAGGCTTTGACCAGACCGAGCAGCGCATGGCGGGCTTCAAAGCCGGCTACGGCACGGTATTGTTCTTCGAGGACGAGAATGTGGTGCGGGGCCTTCAAGATCAGTTCCCGACCTACCAGGACAACTTCCCGAAATGGTCCAGCCATTCGTCCGGCATGCTGCAGTTCGTCGTATGGACGGCACTCGAGGCCGAAGGTCTCGGCGCTTCCCTGCAGCATTACAATCCGCTCATCGACGAGCAGGTCAAGCAGTCTTGGGAGCTGCCCGAGAGCTGGAAGCTGATCGCTCAAATGCCGTTCGGCAAGCCTACGGCTCCTGCAGGGGAAAAACAGTTCGCTCCAATCGAGACTCGCGTCAAAGTCGTCAAATAAACGGCTGAGCGATAGGCTGGTCCGGGTTACCCGGGCCAGCCTTTTTTGCTGTTTTGGAGATGAGCTCGTTCCGGCATTGTTAAGCTGCGGAAATCCGCCGGCAGGAATGCAGGAACTTCCCGGATGGGATATACTGTATACCATATGTGGTCATCGGAACCGCAGGAGCAAGAATTGCAGCATGATCTTCCAGCGGAAAGGAACACGGAAACGCAATGTCGATATGGCTATGGACGGCTGCGGCCGCGGCCGCTTTGTTGCTACTGCTGGCGGCGGCCAGCATGTATTTCTACCGCGTCGCCATCGCGCGCACGCCCAAGACTTATCTGGAAGGCAACCCCGATCTCCCTCAGAAGGAGGCATCCGTCTCCCGGCTGGATCCATCCGATAGGGAGGAGCAGGTGTGGCTCCGAAGCCGGCATCCGGAGATGGTCCGTCTTGTCTCCGACGACGGCCTGGAGATGCAAGCCTATTGGATTCCGAGCAAGGCTGAAAACGCCCGAATCGCCATCCTCGCCCACGGCTATTCCGGAGAGGCGACGCAGATGGCTGTGTTTGCCCGGTACTACGCCGAGGTTCTAGGGTGGAATGTGCTTATGCCCGACGCGCGCGGCCACGGCCTGAGCGGGGGCGGATACATCGGCTTCGGCTGGCATGAACGCAAGGATTATCTCCGCTGGATCGATTGGGCGGCCGGTAGGATCGGCAACGGCGCGGAAATCGTCCTGCATGGGGTTTCCATGGGCGGCGCCACGGTATGCATGACGAGCGGCGAGGAATTGCCGCCTCAGGTCAAGGCGATCGTGGCGGATTGCCCCTACACATCCGCGAAGGACGAGCTTGTCTATCAGCTGAAGCGGATGTACAAGCTGCCGGCGTTTCCGTTCCTGCCGATAACGAGCCTTGTGACCAGGCTGAGGGCAGGGTATTTCTTCGGCGAGGCTTCGGCTCTTGAGCAGGTCAAGAAGGCGAACGCGCCGATGCTGTTCATCCACGGCGAGGCGGATGCGTTCGTGCCGACGTGGATGGGGGTGAAGCTGTACGAGGCTTGCCCGCAGCCGAAGCAGCTGCTGCTTGTGCCGGATGCGGAGCATGGGGCGGCCCGCCAGAAATCCCCGGAGCATTACGATGCCGCCGTGACGGCTTTCCTGGATCAGTGGCTGCCCGGAACGGCCGCGGGGGAAAGGCTGGGGGAGGAGCAGGCTGCAACGACCTGATCAGCAGCTGGAGGCTGGAATCCGACAGGCATGTCAATGCGGGAGCGGCTTCAACGGAAGGTTGAGCTGGCCGGGCCACGAGCTTGCCAGACAGGTGCTGCATGCGAAAAAGAGTCCTGGGCCAAAAACTGGCATAAGGACTCTTTTTTTCCAATGTCTGCGGCGGATTTGCCTGAGGCAGCCATCCCTTATCGTGATGATGATGTCTAAGGCTCAGTATCCGGCGTATTTTCTGCTGCCGTCAGCGATGCGTCAGGACGGAAAGAACTTGGGCAGGTACCTGCGGTTCGCTTCCAGCATTTCATCCAGCAGCTCCTTGGCGACGCTGACGGACGGAACGAGCGGATGATGGGCCATCGCCTGCAGCGCCAGGCTGCGGTCGCCGGTTACGGCCGCTTCGATCGCGAGCGCTTCGTACGTTTTGACGGCATGGATGAGGCCTTTGGCCTGCGCGGGAATGTTCGTCAGCTGGAGCGGAACGGGTCCTTGGGAGGTGACGAGGCAGTTGACCTCGATGCAAGCGTCGTCCGGGAGGAAATCAAGGATGCCGTTGTTCGCCACGTTCAGCGTCTGCACGTCGCCTGTGCTGTTGTAGAGCGAGCGCATGAGGTTGACGGCCGCTTCGGAATAATAGGCGCCGCCGCGCTGCTCCAGCTGCTTCGGCTTCTCGCTCAGGTCGGGATTTTTGTACAGGTCGAACAGCTCGGCCTCTACGCGCTTGACCACCTCGGCGCGGTTGCCGTTTTTGCGCAGGGACTCCTGCTGCTCGGCGAGCATGGCATCCGTCATGTAATAGTATTTGAGATAGTAGGAAGGAAGCGAATGAAGACCTTGGATAAAGGCGGGGTCCCATTCCCCGGCTGCGACGTTGGCGGCGGAGAAGGAATCGTCGCCGCGCAGAAGCTCCGGCAGGCGGTCGACGCCATCGACCTCGGCGCGGCTGACCCAGTGAAGATGATTGAGGCCGACGAACTCGGCGTAGACCCGGTCCGTCGTCGTGCCGTATTTGCCGGATAGCCACTTGAGCAGGCCGATCGGGGCGTTGCACAATCCGACGCTGCGGACCGAGGAATGCTTGTGGATGGCCTCGGTCACCATGCCGGCCGGGTTGGTGAAGTTGAGCAGCCACGCCTGCGGCGCCAGCTCTTCGATATCCCGGCAAATATCCAGCAGCACCGGAATCGTGCGCAGCGCCTTCATCATGCCTCCTGGGCCGGTCGTCTCTTGGCCGATGACGCCGTATTTGAGCGGAATCGCCTCATCCTGGCCGCGCGCCTCCAGCATGCCTACCCGCATCTGCGTGCTCACGAAGTCGGCACCGGCGATAGCGAGCCGGCGGTCCGTCGTCAGATGGACTTCGATCGGAAGGCCGGATTTCTCCACCATGCGCTTGGCCAGCTCCCCGACGATGTTCAGCTTCCACAAGCCGGCTTCGATATCGACGAGCCACAGCTCTCTTACCGGCAAGGAATCGTAATAACGGATAAATCCTTCGACCAGCTCTGGCGTATAGGAAGAGCCTCCGCCGATGACGGCAACTTTCAATCCTTTGCTCATGCACGATCACTCATTTCCGTTGGATTGGGCGGCTGTCATGCCGCTTGAAGCTGGCAGGGAAGCGCTTGGAATCAGAGCTGCCCGCTTGAGGTCCGGATGTCCTCGAAATTCTGGAACCGGCCCATGGCGGCATACATCTCGCCGGTGATCTCCCGGCCGCCGGCGTCGAGCGCGCTCCACAGCGCACCGATGACGGGCTCGACCTCCAGCTTCACGAGCGAAGCCAGAGGAGCGGCATCCTTCAGCATCGCCTGGATAGGGCCGCTGATCCAGCCGGCGTCGCCGCGTGTAAGCAGGCTGCCCGCCAGCACGACGTCGAACGGGATGCCGGCCAGGCCAAGCTTGGCGACGACTGCATGGACGGACAAGGCAAGCTCCTTGCCTTGCTCGCGCAGGATGTCCAGAGCGACGTCATCCCCGCTCTCGGCAGCCTGGAACAGCAAGCGCACGGCATCCAGCGGCACGCTCCGGTTATGGTCGAGATAATCATGGAACATTTCGTCGACCGTGCCGTAACCGAGCAGTCCGAGCAGCATCGGCGTCAGCTGCGTGGCGGCACCCCGGCCGTCCCAGGAACGGACGACCGCACGGAACACTTCGACGCATAAGCCGCCTCCGCCGCCCCAATCCCCGTACATGTAGCTGAAGCCGCCGCATTGGTACGTCAGGCCGTCAGGATCGACGCCGGCGCAGTTCACGCCGGTGCCGCAGATGACGGAGACCCCGTAAGGACGGCGGGTGCCTGCGCGCAGGCCGATGATCGTGTCGCAGACGATCGTGTAGCGTTCCGTGAAGCCGAGGCTGTGCACCAGCGGATGCAGAATGCGGAAGTCCGCCTCCCGATCGGCTCCCGCCAGCCCGAAGCAGGCATGCTCCACGTCTGCGGCCGTAATTCCGGCTTCGTCGAGAGCTTGCTGGAGGGAGATGGTGAGGTTGGAGCGGGCTTCCTCGTAGCCGTTCTGATGATTGCCTCCGCCTGCGCTTCCTTTGCCTGCAATCCGGCCCGTATGGTCGCATACAAGCGCATAGGTCTTGCTGCCTCCGGCGTCGATTCCTACATAATAGCTCATCAAGAGTCTCCTTTTTCCTGAATATCCGCAGCGCGGCCGTGACTTCGTCCGGTCGATTCCCGGATGACGAGCTCCGGCTGGATGACGACGCCTTCCGGCGCCGCGCCGTCCGCCATCCGGGCCATAAGGGCTTGCACAGCCGCCTGGGCGATGGGGAGGACCGGCTGCCGGACCGTCGTCAGCAGGGGATGGAGCAGGGAAGCCAGGTTCTGATCGTCGAAGCCGACGACGGACAGGTCTCGCGGCACCGAAAGCCCCGCTTCCTGCAGGGCGTTGATGATTCCCGCAGCGATGTAATCGTCCCCTGCGAATACGGCGTCCGGAAGCCGGTTCTCTTCCAGCCAGCGTCTTGCGCTGCGGTAGCCGTTCTCGATGGAATAGCCGCCCGCCTCGATCAGGAACGGCTCCAGTCCGGCCTCCCGAAGAGCTCTCAGAAATCCGCTCTTGCGTTCCCGAGTGCTGTCGTAATGAGCAGGCCCGCTCAGGTGAGCGATCTTCCGCAGCCCCAGTTCCGTCAAATGCTTGCCGGCCATATATCCTCCGGCTTCATGGTCGACCTTGACGGTGGACGGGGCGGCCTCGGCATCCTGACTGTCGATGACGACGAAAGGAATGCCGCTCTGCTCCAATTCGCGGACGGTTTCGTCTTCGTCGGAAGGCGACAGGACGATCACACCGTCCACCCGGTTCTCGCGGATGAGATAGCTGCTGCCGGGCTCCCCCGATTCCGATGATATCGACAGCGCGAGGAAATAGCCTTGAGCCGACAGCTCGTCATGCACGCTCTTCACGATGGAGTCGAAGACGGAATCCTGCAGCGTAGAGAGGGTGAGTCCGATGACGCCCGTGCTTCCGCGCGCCAGCGTCCGGGCTGCGGCGCTCGGGCGGTAGTCCAGCTCTTTCATCGCGCTGAGCACTTTCAGCCTGTTGTTCTCACGGACGTTGCCGCTCCCGTTGAGCACGCGGGACACCGTTACGACCGACAAGCCGGAGCGCTTGGCGACATCGAATATGCTTGGTTTCATGAGCCATTGCCCCCGAGTTGAAAGTTTTCTTGATGCGGCAGAACTAAAAGTTATAACGCTTAAACTTTTAAAGCAAAAAAATTTTGCTGCTTGCAAAGCGGAAAAAAGAAAAATGGGTTGAACCAAAGTTAAAGCCCTTAAACTTTATTCGTTCCCATTGTATCGGCTACGAGGCTTAATGGCAATCTTTTTGTGGTAATATCGGAACAAAACGCAACGCAAGGAGGATGCGAATGGGTTTATTTCTGATGATCGGAGGCATTCTGATCGCTGTATTCGGGAGCGCGTACAGCTTCAGCATTGCCGGCGACTACGTCCATATCAGCTTTTTGGCTTGCATGATAGGGGGATTGATCCTCGCTGGAATCGGCAGAATCATCGATATCATGGAAACGTCGATCAACCGCGACAGGCCTCCCGGTCGACGGGAAGCCTGAACGGCTTCTTACGCTGCAAGCGGATCGTGGATGGCGCCGAGGAACAGCCACAACCCCGTGGTCGTGTCTTCGATGGCATAAAAGAAAGGGCGGTCCGCTCTGAACGAGAATGGGTCGGACGGGGCGCTTGTGCCTCCCATCCCGAGCGCGGTGACGGCCGCCGCTTCGGTTCCTTTTTCATTGACCTCGAGGACAGCCTGATGCTTGATGAGGTTGATGAAAAGGCCGGAAGAAAGGGCGGAAGGCTCGAACATGCCGGTGAAATCAGCCGTTCCAGACACGAAGGCGTCCTGCATGCCGAAATGCTGCAGGGCCGGAATCAGATCCGCCTCGTAAGAAACCTTGAACCGAGGAAGCGCGACAGAGCCGAGGGAGGCGGCCAGTTGGTCCTTCCACTCCCCGTACCGCTCCAGATCGCCGATGATGTCCGGAACGCCGAGCCCGCCCTGCGGCACGACGACGAGCAGGTCGAGCTTGTCCTGGAGATACGGAATCCGGACCGCTTCAAGGCGTTCCGTCTTCACGTGCGCGTAAGAACCGGATCTCTGCATCATCGGGACTTTTTCAGGATCTCCGTCCAACGTGCGGAACGGCTCCGGCTTTGTCCGGGCAGGGTCGAATTCATCCTTCCAGGCCCCTTTGAAATAAACGGCGTTGATCATGATGGCGCGGTTTTCCGGATCCAGCGTTTGGGATGGATCAAAGACGGATTCGATCATCCCCTCGGTATGCTTGGAGGTCCATTCGTTCATTGCCTCGACCGTTTTGGGCGAAGGCAGGTCAACTGCCTGCAGGCCGGCCTCGTAGCTGTTCTTGAGCGTGGCTTCATAAGGTTCGAGGAGATGCAAGCCTTTCTGGTACCAGAAGGAATTTGAAGCCTTGAGCTTGATGCCCTCTGCCGGAAGGCGGAGATAGGAACGAAGCTCTCTAGAGCTTGCCGCGATCTCGTCCGGGTGCGAGCCGCTCCAGCCGACAGCTTTCGCCATTTCCTCCATGGTCTTCCCGCCGCTTCCGTTCCAGGCCATGCCGAGAGCCTCCGAGACGCTGTACGGAGAGAGGACGATGTTCTTGTCCTTGTCTTCCTTGGCCAGCTCGCGGAACAGCGACAGCCCGAAGGCGTTGGCTGCCTGCAGATACGGCTCATCCAGCGTGAGAGCCGCCTTTGAACGATCATGCTCCTGATCGTGGATGCGGCCGGACTGCTTGCGGAACTCTTTCTCCGCTTTCGCTTCCTTGTCTTGGGCAGACAATCCGCAGCCGGCCATGAGGATGGACATGCCGAGCAGAACAAGTGCAGATATTCGGGCCTTTCGTCTGATTGGCATTTTGCCGCCCCCTCCGGGTATGCTTTGAACCTTCAGACGGCAAGCGGATGTTGAAGTTGCAGACTTTTCCATCCCTTGGCGGATGTGGTAAAGTGGGGAGCATACAGGTCTGGCAGCAAGAAGCCGATCAATAACCGTTATCTAGCCAAGTAGGAGGGTGTTCGCCCTGATCATTCGGGAAATGGAAGAAGAGTTCGTCCTGATCCGCCAGCATGACCATGCCGCGCTGTCGGCGGCGCTGGCAAGAGCGGCGTCGGACCGCTTTTTGCCGATCGGGAGGTTTTCCGCGGAGCTGCTTTATGCGATCGAGCAGCATGACCGCGGCTGGATCGAGCTGGACGAGACCCCGATCTGGAATGACGCCGCCGGCAGGCCGTTCGCATTCGAGGATTATCCGCTCCTGCCCAAGATGGCCTACTACCGGAGAGGCATCGAAGAAGCTGAGGCTGTAAGCCCTTATGCGGGGCTGCTGATCAGCTTGTTCTACACCGCATTTTTCGAAGGGTTCGAAGGAGCGCAGGTCGATGCGTTCCGCAAGCGCGAGGAGGAAAGGCAGAGGCGGATCCGCATGAATATGCGCGCGAATGCCGAAGAGGCTGCGCTGGATATGGCGCGGCTGCAGCTGTTCGACAGCCTGTCGCTGTACGCTTGCCTCAACGATCCCGGCACGCCCAAGAATCAGGAGCATCCATGGTACCGGGCAGGGTTCGGCGCTTCCCGCAAGCTGTTTCCGGACAGGGACATTCTGTCCGCCAGCTGGGAAGGCCCCGGCGCGGTGCGGTTCTCCGCTCCCGTGCTGGAGCGGGAGCTGACGACCTCGCTTCCGGTGAAGAGAATTCCGAGAAGATTCGCCGGGGAGATCGGAATCGACGCGGCTTACAGCCGAACTTCTTGGACCATTGAGGAAGTCACCTGGCTGCCGCCGGAGTGATTCGGTCTGAAGGATATTTTTTGAAGCAGTTGCGTCCGCAAGCCCAAAAGCCGCCTGAGCACAGGCGGCTGCTTGCAAATGACGATGGACGGAACAGGCGGACTCCGCTTGAGGAACGGCCTGGCTTCAATGCTTCTCGGAGCTGAGCGCGGCCGGCTCCAAAGCAAGGAAAGCCTTCCGGGCGAGGCCTCTTTTCGTAATCAAGGAAAGCCTTCCAGGCGAGCCCCCATCTTGTAATCAAGATGAGCCTTCCGGCTGCGCCCTCTTCTCGTAATGCTCCGCGATCTGCAGGATGATGATTTTGGCCATCATGTAGACGGGAATGGAGATCATGACGCCGACGATGCCGCTGACGGCTCCGGCGATCAGCACGACGACGATCGTGGTGAGCGGGTGGATGTCCATCGTTCTCCCGTAGACGAACGGGGAAATCAGGTTGCCTTCCAGCTGCTGGGCGATCAGGATGATGACGAGAACCCATACGGCGGACGAGAAGGAATCGGTGAAGGCGATCAGAATGCATGGCACCGCGCCGATAATGGAACCGATATAGGGAATCATGTTCATGGAGCCGACGAATATCGCCAGCAGCAGCGAATAAGGCAGGTCCACGATCAAGAAGCCGACATAGCAGAATGCGCCGAGCGCAAGGCAGCAGACGACCCGCCCGATCACGAACTCGCTGAGCATCTTGTCGATGGAGTTGAAGATTTCGATGGCATCGCTGCGGTATTTGGCCGGAGAGAACCGGACGAACGATGTATAGCCTTTCCGGTCTTCCTTCAGCATATAGTAGAGCAGCACCGGCACCGTGCCGACGACGAGGAAGACAGTAGTCACGATGGACACGGCACCTTGCAGGTAAGTGGAAGCGTAGTTGATGAACTGCTCCAGGTAGGTCGACACCTTGGTCGTCAGATCAAGCTCCTTCAGGCTGAAGCCCGCGATGCTCTGCTGCTGCAGATAGTCGATCTGGTCCTGTACGGCGGAGGCCAAGGCAGGCAGGTTGTTCAGGAATTCCTGTGTCTGGGACTGCAGAGGCGGCCATACGAGCACGATCAGCAGAGCGAAGACGGAGAAGATCAGGATGAACAGCAGCAGCACGGCCAGCCACTTGGGCAGGTTCCACTTGTGGAGCTGGGTGACGAGCGGCCTGAACAGGTAATAGAAGAAGAAGGACACGACGAACGGCAGCAGGAGCATGTTGAATGCCAGCAGCACCGGACGATAGACGAAGTCCAGCTTGGACATCAGGTACAAGATGAGAAGCACGAGAATGATGCTGATGCAGATTTGATAGAAACGTCCGATTTTCACCCGGCAGACCCCCATTAACAGTCGAAGCTTTTACCACAGTTGTACCCTGACGGCGCTTGCTCTAATCCATGCAAAAAATGTGGTGAGAAAGAAACCTTCCTGCCGCTGCGCCGTATGTAGATTCAACGGCAGAAAAAATTCGGTTCAGAGCTTCTTACTAGCTAACTATGCTCATGCCGATTCCATTCAGAACCGACCTAAGGAGGAAGATAAACGATGTCCCTGTTCAAACGGCTTCGCGACCTGACGCTCTCCAATGTGTACTCCCTGATTGAGAAAGCCGAGGATCCGGTGAAAATGACCGATCAATACATCCGTGACATGGCCGACGATCTGGAAGATGCCGAGAAGGCGGTCGCCGCCCAGATCGCGCTTGAAAAAAGATTCAAGAAGCAATATGAAGAGCAGGAAGCGCTCGCGCAGAAGCGCAACGAGCAAGCCCATCTCGCCGTCCAGAACGGCAATGTAGATCTAGCCCGCCGCGCTCTGGAAGAGAAGAAATCCGCCGAGGCGAAGCGCGACGAGTTCAAGACCGCTTACGACAGCAACAAGGCTTCCGCCGACAACCTGCGCGAGAAGCTTGGCCAGATGCAGAAGCAGCTGGCAGACCTCAAGAACAAGCGCGAGACGCTCGTAGCCCGCGCCAATGCGGCCAAAGCCCAAGTGGACATCAACCGCACGATGAACGGCTTCGGCAACGATACGGCGATGGCCGGACTGAAGCGCATGGAGGAGAAGGTGCTCCAGATGGAATCGCAGGCCGAGGCGAGCAACGTGCTGAACGACAAAGGCAAGTCGCTCGACGAGGAATTCGAGGCTCTGGGCAAAGACAAGGCTGTCGAGGATGAGCTGGCCGCCCTGTTGAAGCAATACGAAAAATAAGGCTGTAAGGGGAGGCGCGTGCCGTATGGCGCGGCCGCCCCTTATCTAATGAACGGGGGAACTTCTGATGACGCTTGAATCCGCTGTCCGGCTCTTGACCGGAACTTTCGCCTGGACGGCTGCCGGAGCTCTGCTCCTGGCCTTGCTGATGGCCGTCGATTCGCTGACGACCCGCTATAAGGATCTTGCGGAGATGCGCAAGGGGAACGTAGCGGTGACGACTCGGTTTATCATGAAATTATTTGCCCAAGGATACATACTCGCCCAAGCGGTACGCACCTCTTACAGCTTGTCCGAGGCGTTGATCGTGTCGGTCGTCTCCTTCGTCATCCTGCTGATCATCGAGCTTGTCGTTCGCCGGCTGCTGGACCGCTTTGGAGGCTTCCATCTCGATGAAGGGACGAAGGACGGCAAGATCGCCCATGCGCTGCTGGCTGGATCTCTGCATCTCACCGGGGCGCTGATCGTCGCTTCCACGCTGTAACGCATAAGGACGGAACCTATAGACAGGAGGAACGGGAGATGAGCCTGTTCAAACGAATCTCGGGCATCCTCCGGAAGCCGGAGCCGCCCAAGTCTGAAAAGAGCCTGCTCACGCTGGGACCGGGCGATATATGCGAGGTGTCTCTGGTCACCTATGAGGTCATCGGCAAGACGCAGAACGTCAGGCGCAAGGAAACATTCCTTTCCCTCCAGGACGGGACGGATCTGCGCTATCTCCATATCGAAGACCGTCAGAGCACCGAGTATACGTTGTATGCTCCGGTGGACGGAAGGATGGATTCCATAGAAGAGATCCCTTCCACGATGGAATTGGACGGAAGAGACTACTACCTGGAAGAGAACTACTCGTCGCCGGTCCAGGTGACGGGCCGCTCGCCGCATCAGGCGGCGGGGGAGCTTCATGTATGGCAGTACCAATCCGACGACCGCAGGCTGCTCCGCATCGAATGGCAGGAAGGGAGAATCCTTCTCTATGAGGGGGAATCGATCCTTACGGCCGACGTGAAGGTGCTGCGGGGAAGCTAGGAGGGCTAGCAGATGGGCAAAAAGTGGTTGAACGCCCTTAAGTGGGTCCTGGCCGCGACGCTGATGGTATCGCTGCTCAGCGGCTGCGGAGCTCCCAGAGTAAGCGATCAGTACCCGCTCGTGTCGGTAAGCAAGGACGGCGGCCAGACCTCCTATGTGTACCGGGCTGCAGGCGAGACCGTTCCGGAAGTCGCGGCGAGGCTTGCGGAGCAGAAGAAGCCCCAGCAGATGTCGGATTCGGACGATGAACGGATGTTCCTCGTGTATTCCGACCAATGGTATCATCTGCAGAGGGATCCGGCCGAGCCTCAGGATACGCTGATCGAGATTGACAATAAGGAATTCATACAGCGAAATTACAGCCCTTCCTTCCTGGAAGGCTACTTGACGGCTGTGCTGGTCGGACAGCTGTTCGATACCATCGGGAGCTACGGCAAATACCGCGGATATACAGGCCGCGATGTCTACAAGCCGGCGACCGGCTCGTACCGGACGCCTACCGCGTCGGACAAAAAGATGGCGCCCCCTCTTACAGTGCCCGGAAAAGGCTTCATCACCAAGCGAGGCGGCAAGGTCACGGATCGTCCGAGCGACAGCGGAGGCCTCTTCGACCGCAATCCGACGACCTCGAGCGGAAGCAAAGGCACGATCAAGCGGGACGGCGGATCCTCCTCGGGCAGCAGCGGATCGTGGCTGTCTCCGCGCAAGAGCGTGCCGAAGACGAAGTTCGGCAGCTCCGGCAAAATAAGACGCCGACGATAACCGGCAAGATAGATATGCCGAATCCGCAATCGGCATAGACTTAGATCAGGCGCGCTTCATCAAGGAGGATGCCTATGGACAGAATCGCCATCATCTCGGATATCCACGGCAATATGCCGGCGCTCGAAGCTGTGCTGGGCGACATCTCCAGACGGGGAATCGGCCGGATCGTCTGCTTGGGCGATCTGATCGGCAAGGGACCGGGCTCGGCTGAAGCTGTCGACAGGATCCGCAGCAGCTGCGAAGCCGTCATCAAGGGGAACTGGGATGACTTCATCAGCAAGGAATCCGAGCTCGAATTCATCCGGTGGCATCAAGCCCGTCTCGGGGAGGAACGGCTCCGCTATTTGGCCGGTCTTCCCTTTTTCGCGGAATATGTTTTGAGCGGCAGGCTGATCAGACTTCTCCATGCCTCTCCGGAAAGCGTGTATAAGCGCGTGCAGCCTTGGGATTCCAAAGAGACGAGGCTGGCGATGTTCGAGCCTCCGCTCGGGGAGGCAGAGAGGGCCGACGTGCTTGGATACGGCGATATCCACCAAGCCTATGTCCAGCATCTGAACGGCCGGATGCTGTTCAATTGCGGCAGCGTAGGCAACCCGCTGGATATGACGCAAGCTTCTTATGCGGTTCTGGAGGGATCGCGGCAGGCGGACAGCACGGCTCCGTTCTCCTTGCAGCTGATCCGGGTGCCGTATGATATCGAGGAGGCGGTACGGCTTGCGCTCGAGGCCGGCATGCCCGATACCGCCGCTTACACGCTGGAGCTGAGAACCGGCCGTTATCGCGCAAAACGATTAGACAGTGGAGGCGATGCCGATGATACGCGCGATCCTGTTTGACCTGGACAACACGCTGCTCGACCGCCAGGCCGCTTTCCTCCGCTTTGCCTCCAGGCTGGCGGATGACTACGCCGATGCCGCGGGCGAGGAACGCCAGAGCTGGATCGATTCTGTCGTCGAATGGGATGAAGACGGATACAAGGACAAACCGCAGTTGTTCCGGGAAATACTGCAGCGCCTTCCATGCAGGCCGGCGGCGGGGTGGGAAGAGCTGTACCGATACTACCAGAAGCATTATGTGGCTTCCGCCGTTCCGATGGAAGGGATGAGAGAGCTGTTGTCCGCGCTTCGTCCCTATTACAAGCTGGGCATCGTCACGAACGGCAGGGACGACATCCAGAACGGCAAGATCGACAAGCTGGGCATTCGGGGCTGGTTCGGCTCCATCGTCGTCTCGGAGTCGGCCGGAATCAAGAAGCCGTCTCCTCTCATATTCGCCCGGGCTCTGGCTGAGCTCGACGTCAGTCCCGAACAGGCGCTCTTCGTCGGGGATCATCCCGTCAACGACGTCGAAGGAGCACTTCTCAGCGGGATGCGGGCCGTATGGCTCAAGCGGAGCCAGCCCTGGAACGAGTCCATCGCGGTCATGCCCGATGCCGTCATCTCAAGCCTGGCCGAGCTTCCCCAAGCGATCCGGCATGCATGGGGCCAGACGGCATCATCCATCAAGCGGCTTTCCTGATTTCAGGGAGCCGCTTTTTTTGCCGCGCCCCGAGCGGACCGGCGCATTGACGACCGTCACTTTGTTCTTGCCCGTCGTCTTGGAGCGGTACATGGCTTCATCGGCTTCCCGGATGACTTCCTCCACGGTGCTGCCGCTGCGGGAATAGCTGACGCCGATGCTCATCGTAACGATGGATTCCTCTTCGATCCGGCGCCGGAGCAGCTCCGCGATCTCGGCGGCCTTGTCCCCGGAGCCGACAGCGAGCAGCAGCTCCTCGCCCCCGTAACGGCCGGCAATGCCGCCGCTCTGGCTGATCTCCCGCATGATCTCGGCGACCTGCTTGAGCACCCCGTCCGCCCGATGGTGCCCGTGGGTGTCGTTCAGCTTCTTGAAGTTGTCGATGTCGCCGAAGATGACGGCGATTCCCTTGCCGCGCACCATCATCTGGCCGGCCTTCTGATGGAAGTGCTTGCGGTTGTACAATCCCGTCAGCCCGTCGGTGATGGAGGAGCGGTAAGTCGTCAGCAGCCTGTCGACCACCCATTCGAACAGCAGCAGGAAAAGCAGGATGAAATAGATGACGGGCAGCATTCTCGAGAGCAGCAGCAGCATCGGCACGCTGCCTTGGAAGACGTAGCGGTCGGTGACGCGGGCCAGGTCTCCGGCGAAATAGATCATGAGGCCGACGGAATACTTCGTGCGCAGCTCGACCCCTCTCGTGTCCAGCAAAATCAGGAAATTGACGAGAATCCCATAGAAATCAAGGCCTACGAACGGAATCGGCGCGCCGGCGGAAGTCTCCAGGAGCCGCGGGTTGAATGCGATCTCGAGTCCCGCGATGAGAGCGGCGGCGAGCGCCATCAGGAAAAAGGGCGCACCCTTGAGGCGGACGGCGGGATGGCTGTATAATTTCATAAATACAAAGTTTATAATGATGAAAGCGAAGATGCCCAGCAGTCTGGTCCCGAGCTGAAGAAGCGGCGGGGAGGTCCCGCCGTCGGCCCCGGCAGCCTGAAGCAGCTGCAGCATCATCAGGAGAGGCAGCACGACGATCAGCAGCCGGTAGACGGGATGCCGCCGGTAGCTGCGGTACAGGCGCACGGACATGAACATCATCATGGCCAGCACGGTGAGGGAGCAGGCTGAAGCGAACAGTCCGATGGAAGGATTCGACATCCAATTGGTCATAGCGATTACACTCCGTCTTTGTCAACTTTTCTTCCTGCGACTTCGGATCTCGATCTTCATTATCTTGCTGCCTTGAATCTATCGATGGACCATTCATGCTACAATGGCGGTATCGGCTTGACGGGAGGAAGATATGAGAGGGAACGTCCGTTCTAGTATAACATGATCATGTCTGTTCGGAGGAGATGCGGACGATGGAAATTTTGCAGGCCTTGTTTTTTCCGCCGGAACAGCCCGGCGGCGTTTCTTCCATGGTTCCGTACATGCAGGAGAGGTTCAACAAAGTCGGCTGGCCGACAGAGCTGTTCTCCCTGCCCAAAAGAATCCGGGGCAAAGGAAAAGAGGACTTTCCGTTCCTCCATCTGGATGCGGGCGAATACGAGGACAATCCGATTACGGCCAAATATTTGCAGACGCTTCGGGATTACTTGTGGTGGACGAAGCTGCGCATCAAGCGCTCCTATGATCTGATCCACGCGCATCATCCTGTAGCTGCGCTTGTCATGAAGCAGGTCTTTCCGGATACGCCGCTGGTCGTCACGATCCATTCCAGCTACGAGAGGGAGCTGATCCTGAACGGCAAAATCCGGGAGGGTGGTCCCGAACACCGGTTCCTGACATCCATCTACAAGGAAATCGAGGATACCGCGGACCGGATCCTGACGGTATCGGATTCATTCCGCGCCTATCTGGCGCCCTATGTGGAGCGCCCCGAAGAGATCGGAATCATCGCCAACGGCTTCGACGAGCGCAGATTCAAGCCGATCAGCCATGAAAATGCGGTTCCCCAGCTCATTACGGTATGCCGGCTCGTCCCGGCCAAGGGCATCGACATCCTGCTTCATGCCTGCGCGGAGCTGAAGGCCAAAGGGCATCCGTTCGTGCTGCACATCATCGGCGACGGCCCGATCCGCGAGGAGCTCGAGGCGCTGGCCCAGAGCCTGGACTTATATGACGACATCATCTTTTACGGCTACATGCTCCATCCGGAGGAGTTCATGCCCTTCTTCGACGTTTTTGTCCTTCCGTCCAGAGCGGAGGCGTTCGGCAGCGTGTTCGCCGAAGCGGCCTTATGCTGGCTTGCGCTTGTCGGGACGGATGTCGGCGGCATCGGCGAGCAGATCGACGACGGCGTGAACGGACTGCTCGTTCCCCCGGACGATCCGGCCGCGCTGGCGGCTGCGCTGGAGAGCCTCGTGACGGATTCGACGTTCCGCTATCAGCTGGCGCGAGCGGCATGGGACAAAGCGAAGAAAGCCTATTCCCTCACGAGAGTGATTTCCCAATTGAAGCAGGTCTATCTGGAGACGGCGCCTGAAGCGGGCGGGAACGGCTAATTCCCCCCCCTCCCGGTTTTTTTGCGTATCATCAGCAGCAGCCATCCGAGGCTTACGAAGCCGAACAACGGGTAGAGCGTCGAGACGAGCGGGCCGAAGCCGATCTGGCTTAGCAGATAGCAGAAGATAAGGATGAGGATGATGATCAAATTCCGGGGAATGGGGAGACGGTCCTGCAGCTGGAGCGCTAGGCCGTATACGTCCGCGATCAGCGTCGTGAAAATCTCGGAGAAGATCAGGAAAATGTAGATGAGCTGCACGCCGCTGCCGAGCTGCCGCGCGATGCCGCCCATCGGAATCGCATATTGCTGGACGCCCGGCATATGAGAGCTGAGGGCGATATGGCCCGCCAGCAGCATGAAGCCGATGCCGAAGCCTCCGAACCAGGAGCCGAGCTTGATCGCCTTGCGGTCGGCGATCTCGGCTCCGAGAGGCACGAGCACGGCCTGGGCCATGGCGAGGTTGAAAGCCGTATACAGGAATGGGGAAGCCCATATCCGAAGCGGCGATGCGTCGGTCTGCAAAGTGATCCAGCGACCTGAGCCGGGAGAATGGAAAGTGTCGAACAGGACGAACACGGTGAACAGCAGCATGACGGGCACGACGATGCTGTTGACGGTAAGGATCGCCTTCATTCCTCTGCTCAGCATCGCATAACAGGCGACGAGAGTGACAACGAGGCCGGTTTGATACGAGATGTTCCAGTTCTCATAAAAGATCGTTCCCGCTCCGGCGAGCATGATCGCATTGACGCCGAGCAGCACGACAAGCATGAAATGGCTGACCAGCTGCCCGATCGAGCGGCCGAACAGCGCCTTGTTCAGATCCTCGTAGGATTTGGCGCCGATCTCCCCGGCCAGAATCATCATTTTGGCTCCGAGCCAGATGAAAAAAACCGTCGCGACAGCAATCGTGAAGGAAGCCCAGTAGCCGTACCGGGTGAAAAACTGCAAGATTTCCTGTCCGGTCGCGAAGCCGGCTCCGACGATGGTGCCCATATACGTAAACCCGATCTGCAGCACTCGCCCTGTGCGTCCCGGCATCCGCGTCGCCTCCGCTTCTGAATCAATCCTTACCATCCTATGACTGGGACGGGACGGGCATGACAAGTCTTTGGCAGGCGGCGAGCCGGTCCTGGGTTGCGCGAACGCTCCAGCTATGATAATTTAACGGAAAGAATGACGCCGGAAGGGACTAATGCGCCATGGAACAATTGAAGCAACGCATCTTGCAGGAAGCCTCTGTCATGTCGAGCGACGTGGTCAAGCTCGATGCGATTCTGAATCATCAGGTCGATCCTGTCCTCACGATGGAGATGGGGCGGGAATTCGCGCGCATCTTCGCCGAGGAGCAGGTGACCAAAGTCATTACGGTGGAATCGTCCGGCATTCCTGTCGCATTTGCCACCGCCCTCGAGCTCGGGGTGCCGCTGCTGTTCGCCCGCCGCAAGAAGACGCTGATCGCCGATCCGGATCATTATTCGGAACGGGTGCCTTCGTTCACCAAGGGGATCGTCACGGATCTGATGGTTTCCAAGTCCATGCTCTCTGCGGACGACCGGCTGCTGTTCATCGACGACATCATCGCCAACGGAGATGTGGCGCGCGGCCTGGTCCGGATCATCGAGCGGTCCGGCGCTTCGCTGGCCGGTCTCGGCGTCGTCGTGGAGAAAGCATTCCAAGCCGGCGCAAGCACGATTCGGGAGAGCGGAATCCGCGTGGAATCGCTGGTCAAGATCGCCTCGCTCGAGAACGGGAACATTGTGTTCGCGGATTGAGCACAACAGCAGCGGGAAATCAACTCTTTTCCCCGATAGGCGTATCCCCTATAATAGGAACAAGATCTTCAAGGGAGGCATAAGGATATGGAAAACGCGAGTTCCGAGTTTTTTGAATCCAAGCTGTCCGATGCCAAAGTCCATTTCGAGCGCGCGCTCGATTGCAAGCATACGGAGTTTGACGATCTCTATCCTTATATGATCGAGCATCCGCAGTTTTTCTGGTATAAGCGCTACGTCGCCTGGTCGGAGCTGCTGACGGTCGTGAAGCTCAGCGAGGAGCTGGGGATGGAGTGGAAGGGCCAGTTCACCGAACGCCAGGCCGACTACATCGGCAAGCGCGTGATGTCTTCCAGGGTTCTGGACGAATGGTTCGAGACCAACGACACCAAGGAGCATGTCGGCAACGCCGAATGAAGCCTGACGGCAACGCCGAATGAAGCATAGAGAGGCCCGGGAGACATGCGGTCAGCCAGTCTTCCGGGGCTTTTTTGCGTCTTAAGGACACGATATGCAAGCTGGAATTGTTTCAACCTAGAGAATGGAGGGTAATTTTATGAACATCGCAAGCGAAGACCTGCTGAACCAATATCGGCTCTCAGGAGAGAAGGTCAGGGTGATCCGGGATGAGATGGAGCAGAACGATGTGCTCGGAATCGTGGTAGCCTGGGATGAAGATTCGGTCATGATCCGAAGGCCCAACAAGCGTGTCGTCAAGCTAAGCCGGAGCTACCGGTACGAGCCTGCAGCGGCTCCGCGTTCCTGATCGTCCTCAACAAACGAAGGAGGCGGCGCAACATGTTATGCCCTAACGACCATATGGTCATGAATCATTCGGAGACGGACGGAATCTCGATTCACAAATGCCCGGTATGCGGAAGCGTGCGGCTGACCGGACATGAAGAGGACAAGCTGGCATTCGGAGGGGTGGAGCTGTATCCTTACACTCCCGGTCCTGCGGCTGAGCCTGCGCAGAAGGCCCCGTTCGGCTCGGCGGTCAAGGAAAGCTCCGATCGATCCGGCATTGAAAAACTGGGAAACGATGCGATTGTTTACGGAGCCCCGGAGCTGTCCGACAACGGGGCTTCCGATTCCGGCCGATACGGCTATGTGCCGGAGGAGGTTCGGGCAGCGAATACAGATCTGCATATCCAGGCTTATGGAACGCCTCCCGAAGATTTCGGGAGGGTACATGAGAATGCGGGTGGACAAGAGGCGGGAGGCAGCTACGCCTATCAGCCTAGCTCATCCAAAATCTGAATTGCGGAACTTCTTGAACTACATTGACTTGGCTATGACCGCCATGATAATATAATCAACGTTGCAGCGTTTCATCAGCTGCCGAAGCGTTTTACTTGCGGTCATGGCGGAATTGGCAGACGCGCTAGATTCAGGTTCTAGTGTCAGCAATGACGTGGAGGTTCAAGTCCTCTTGACCGCACCACTTTATCAGCAACAGGTTTCTGATCTGCTCGCCAAGGCAGATTGGGGACCTTTTTTCATTTCAAGCTATTGCTCCTCTCTTGGGCAGATGAATGCCGCTTTCATTTTTGTCATTCCGTACGATTTGTCCGCTCCCTGAAGAGACAGCAGGAGTTTACCGCGGATCTGAAGCTCACCGACAAAACAAGAAAGCTGCTTCCATTGTGGCAAAGGAAAAGATAGAATTGGTACGAAAGCCACGAACCTTATATTGGTGTTGGGCTTAGCAACCAAGTCCTTTCTGAAGCGCGCAGCAAGGTTTATGAGCGGACCAACCGGCAGAACGTCAAGGGGGAAATACAGAAAGTGGAAAAGAATGATGACGCTGTTCAGAATGAGCCTAAAAACCATCCTCGGGCTCTCCTTGAAATATTAGCTGTATCAACAAAACTGGGGCTCACTTCATTCGGAGGGCCGGTTGCTCATCTTGGCTATTTTCATGACGAATACATACGCCGCCGCAAATGGATGGACGAACGGAGCTATGCGGATCTGGTCGCACTGTGTCAGTTTTTGCCCGGTCCTGCCAGTAGTCAGATTGGGATTGGAATCGGCGTTATCCGCGCCGGACTACTCGGCGGACTGACTGCTTGGCTTGGCTTTACGCTGCCATCGGTCATTGTACTGGTACTGTTCGCCTTCCTTTTGAAGGGATTTGATATCGGCAGCTCTGGATGGATTCATGGTCTTAAAATCGTCGCTGTAGCCATTGTTGCACAAGCCATACTTGGAATGGGAAAAAAACTCGCTCCAGATCGAAACAGGGCGACTATCGCTATTATTGTTGCATCCGTCTCGCTCTTGTGGCAGGCAGCTTTTAGTCAGGTCCTGCTTATTGCTTTCGCAGGGATGATTGGAATGATGTTGTTTCGAAAAACGGATGTTCCGGAAACAGCGGATCTTACCGTTTCCATCAGCCGCAGCTTTGCTGTCATGTGTTTGGCTGTTTTCTTTGGACTCCTGATTGCATTGCCGGTTCTTAGACAAGCCTTTGCCGCGGACTGGCTGTCCTTGTTCGATAGCTTTTATAGAGCAGGCTCACTTGTATTTGGCGGAGGCCACGTCGTGCTTCCATTATTGGAAAGGGAAGTTGTACCGCCGGGGTGGATCGGCGAGACGGATTTTTTAGCCGGATACGGAGCGGCACAAGCGGTGCCTGGACCGTTGTTCACCTTTGCTGGATATTTGGGTGCAATGATTAGCGGGGTCAAGGGGGCCCTGATTGCAACAGCCGCCATTTTTCTGCCTGCTTTTCTTTTGATCGTAGGCGCATTACCCTTTTGGAACTCGTTGCGTAAAAGTCCAAACGTACAAGGGGTGCTCATGGGGATGAACGCAGCGGTCGTCGGCATCTTGTTAGCAGCGCTTTACAACCCGTTGTGGACGACGGCTATTCTGGCTCCCTCTGACTTTGCTCTCGCAACGATTCTGTTTTTGATGCTCGTATTTTGGAAGTTGCCGCCTTGGGTTGCTGTCATTACGGGTGCGATTGGCGGAATGCTGATCGGACATGTTTGAACGATTTTGCCTGTGCTGTTAATAGATCAACGCGGGACGGACCCCGTTTTCTTTTGGGCCTCGAAATGCTACTATGAAATCAAGTTCATAACAGGTAGGAGCCGGATAAACCACATTGTCCCCCCTTTGCGATCGGCGCAAAGGAGGATGGTGGTTTTTTTCATTTAAGCAGGATAGATCGGCATCCAAGGATGTCGGCATCTTCGAAATGACAGCGTTATCATTGGGGGGCTGACCATGTCGGAAAAAGTATGGTGCGACATTGTGCTGGTGGACGACGAGGTGCTGATCAGGCAAGGCATCAAGCATTATCTGAATTGGGAGCAGGAAGGGTTCCGCATAGCGGGCGAGGCTTCCAACGGCAAGGAAGCGCTGTCGCTCATCGACAAGCTCCGTCCCCATATCGTGCTGACGGACATCGTCATGCCTGTCATGGATGGGGAAGAGCTTACACGGCAAATCAAGAGCCGTTATCCGGATATCGAGGTCATTATCTTAAGCAGCTTCGGAGAATTCGATTACGTGAGAGCGACCTTCCAAAGCGGCGTCGCCGATTATATCTTGAAGCCCAAACTGGAAGAGAACGAGCTGCTGCGCATCTTGAAAGAAACGGCTGCCCGGATTCCGGCGCTCGCAAGCGAAAAGCTTGCCTCCCCGGAGAAGCTCTCCAAGAGGGCGGCGGTTGAAAGGCTGCTTGACGGCTGCGGAGCGGATTGGGACCAAGCTTGGATGGAGGAAATGTTTCCTCATCGTCATTTCTGCCTGGTGGGAGCCGAGTTGAATACCCGTCCATTCTCGAATTCCGGCGGCACAGGAGAAATGCGGAAGAGCGTGGAGGAAATGCTGGCTGGCCTGCTGCCGGACACGGCCGCATGCGTGCTGGAGCCGAAGAGCGGATCTTTCCTTGCTCTGCTCAACTTGGAGACTCGCGACACTTCCGGCATTCTCGAAGCCGTGCGAGCCGTTGCCCGCTTGACGGAGGAACAGTTTCCGCATGCCGCATTCGCCTTGAGCCATGTCTACGGCAATATCGCCCTGACGGCGGATGTGTACAACAGCGAGCTATCCAAGCTGCTGAAAGGCCGATTCTATTTCCCGGACCGGAGGGTCATCGTGGAGGAGGAGCTGCCGGATGCCGGGCAGTCGCCGGGGCCGTTCCAGCTCAATCGGTTCGCGGACGAAATCCGGCATGGCCGTTATGAAGCTGCTTTTGAGGAGTTGAAGAACTATGTGGAAGCATGGGCCTTATGCTGCGAGACGGATGTGTTCGAATTCAAATCGTTCCTGACCGCGATCATGTTCAATATTACGGTGCTTCTGGTCAATGGGAAGCATGACGTCAAGGAGCTGGAACGGGTCAAATACGCTTACTTCAACGAGATCAACGAGTCCTTGTACGCCGCGGACGCAGTGGAATGCCTGAATGCTTTCGTCGAGGAGGCGAAGCTGTGCATCGGGCAGCAGGGGCAGCCCGGCGGCAGCAACATGAAGAGGCTGCTTGAATATGTCGAGAAGAATTATGCAGAGCCTCTCACGCTGAAGGAAATGGCCAAGCACTTCCACTTCAACCCCTCTTATCTGTCCAGCTACTTCGCCTCTCATAACAAGGAGGGCTTCACGGAGTATCTGAACAAGATCCGTACGGACAACGCCGCCGAGCTGCTGAGGCAGAGAGAGGCGACGATTTCCGAAATCAGCGAGAGGGTCGGATACTCGGATCCCAATTATTTTTCCAGAGTGTTCAAGAAGGCGACGGGCTTCTCGCCAAGCGAGTATCGACGCCATTATGCGAAATAGAAAAGGATGGCTGGCATGAAGGCAATGAAGCGGAGAATGGAACGATTGAAGTTCCACGGCTTGTTCATGAAGATGTTTGTCGTTCTGCTGCTCAGCATCGTATCCGTCTCGCTTCTTACCTCCTGGAGCACGATCCGGATATCCGAGCGCTTGTTCATCGATACGTTCAGCATCACGAACGCCAAGGTGATCAGCCAGATCAAGTCGGGGTTCGAATCGTTCAACGATTCCGTCTCCACATCGATCATCAACATCCAGCAAAGCGGGACGGTGCGGCAGTTCCTTACGGAAGGGACTACCGATTCGGCGACCTTGTTCAAGAGCTACTACAGCATGAGCAAGCAAGTCAAGCCAAGCAGCTCGAACCTCGATGCCTACGATGTCGATCTCCTCTTGCTCGGGAACAACGGCCGCACATATTCGACCAACCGCAACATCTGGTCCGTTACGGACGAGCAGCTCAAGGCAAGCCCGCTTACAAAGAGCGTCCAGTCGGTGCCGGACCGGCTCCAGTACCAGTTCCATTACGATCCGGATCACGGAGAGCAAAAGCCTTTTATTGTCGCGGCGAAGGCGCTGATGGACCGGACGACGAGAAAGGTATACGGGTCTTTGTACGTAGCGATTCCAGAGAGCCAGCTGAGAAGCTTCTACAGCAGCTACACGAGCAGAGGGAACTCGGTGGTGATCCTGAGCAAATCCGGCGTCATCCTCTCCAGCAACGATTCAGCTCTCATCGGTCAAGAGGCTCCTGATCTGCTTCGGCATGCCGTGGACATCCATCAGCAGGGACTTTCCTTCAAGGAAGCGGAATTCATGGGCAAAAAAGACTTGATCCTAGCGCAGGACCTCTCTTTCTACGACATGTACATCGTCAATCTCATCGACAAGCAGTGGGCGCTCGGACAACTGATCGATACCCGGTCGATCCTTCTGATCTGTGTGGCCATCGTGGCCGGAGCCCTCATCGTGGTGTTCTTCATCACCCGCAAAATGACGAAGTCGCTGACTCGGCTGGTCAAACAGATCTCCACCATTTCGAAGTACGAGTTCCATCATTACGTGAAGGTGTCGGGAAGTTATGAAACCCGGCAGTTGGCCCAAGCCTTCAACTTCATGCTCGACGAGCTGCATGAATATGTGGAGCAGCTCGTGCAGACCCAGCAGAAGCAGAGGCAGGCGGAGCTGGCCGCGCTGCAGCGCCAGATCAATCCCCATTTCCTCTACAATACTTTGGCCTCGATCAAATTCATGGTGAAGCAGGGGAGCCGTGAGAAGGCGGCGGAAACGATCAACGCCCTGATCTCTCTGCTCCAGAACGCCATAGGCAACATCAGCGAGACGGTCACGGTCGACCAGGAGCTGGACAATCTCAAGCATTACGTATTCATCAACCAGGTGCGTTACGGCGAGCGCATCCGGGTTCAGTATTTCGTATCGGAGGACTGCAAGGAAGCGTCTCTGCCCAAGCTCATCATCCAGCCTTTCATCGAAAATGCCTTTTTCCATGCTTTCAATACGAAGCCTGAAGGTCATGTGTACGTTACGATTACCCGGGAAGGCGAGACGCTCGCATGCGAGGTCGCCGACAATGGAGACGGCATGGACATGAGCGAGCCGAGGCCCAAGAGCTCGAAGAGCCGGCGGCAGCTGTTCACGGGAATAGGGGTGAGCAATGTCCACGACCGCCTGATCCTACTCTATGGTGAACCTTGCGGAATCTCCATCCACAGCGTGAAGGGAGAAGGGACGCGCGTACGGATTCGGATTCCTTTTCAAAAGATCTGAAGATCGTGCTACTTTCCAAATACAGTGCGGAATGAAAGGGCTGTCATCTGCAGGGAAGCAATAAATGTACCGGTTGAGATAAAGATAATGCTAACCCCCTCATTTTCGCCGATGCTACGATGGCTTCACGGCGGAAATCGCTTACAAACTATGATTTTGGGGGTTCGAGAAATGAAAAAAGCAACCTTGCTTTTAGCCATGGCATTGCTCCTGATCCTAAGCGCTTGCAGCTCCAACAGCGGCACCGGCAACAGCTCCAGCGCCAATAAAGGCGGAAATGAGCAAAGCGGCGGCAGCTCTTCCAAGGAAATCACGATCTGGGCTTGGGACAAGAACTTCAACATCAAAGCTTTGGAGCTCGCGAAGGAAATGTATGCAAAGGATCACCCGGACACCAAAATTACCGTGATCGAAAATGCCCAGGCCGATATCGTCCAGAAGCTGAATACCGGTTTCGGTTCGGGATCGAACAAAGGGCTTCCGAATATCGTCCTGATCGAGGACTATCGCGCGCAAAGCTTCCTCCAGGCTTTCCCGGATATGTTCTTCGATCTCACCTCTTCAATTAAAGGCTCCGACTTCGCCCAATACAAAATCGGGCCGACGAGCGTCGATGGCAAAAATTACGGCCTTCCGTTCGACTCCGGCGTAACCGGCCTGTTCGTCAGGACGGATTATCTGGAGAAAGCCGGCTACAAAACTTCCGACCTGCAAAACATCACTTGGGACCAGTACATCGAGATCGGCAAAAAAGTAAAAGAAGCGACCGGTAAAAATATGCTCGCCCTGGATCCCAACGACCTGGGAATTGTCCGGACCATGATCCAGACGGCAGGCTCCTGGTACATGGACAAAGACGGCAAGAAGCCTTACCTGGAAGGAAACCCTGCCCTCAAGGAAGCCTTCCAGCTGTACAAAACGATGATCAAGGACAACATGGTCAAGCCGGTGTCCGATTGGAGCCAATATCTGGCCGCATTCAACAGCGGCGATGTCGCTTCGGTGCCGACCGGCAACTGGATCAGCGCTTCCATCAAGTCGCAAGCGGATCAATCCGGCAAATGGGCGGTCGTGCCGATTCCAAGACTGTCCGGCCAATCGGGCGCCGTCAATGCATCCAACCTCGGAGGCAGCTCGTGGTATGTGCTCAACGTGCCCGGCAAAGAGGCGGCTGCCGACTTCATGGCCAAAACCTTCGGCTCCAGCACGGAGCTGTACCAGAAGCTGATCACCGACATCGGCGCCATCGGAACCTATGCGCCGGCCGCCTCCGGAGAAGCCTATTCCCAAGCGGATCCATTCTATAACAATCAGACCGTCATCGCCGATTTCGCCAACTGGACCAATCAGATCCCGCGTGTCAACTATGGCGCCAGCACTTATGCGATCGAAGATATCCTGATCGTGGAAATGCAGAACTTCTTGAGCGGGAAATCGATTGACGATGTTCTGAAGGACGCTCAGCAGCAGGCGGAAGCGCAAACCCAATAATCTATCCGGAATCTTGGGCGTCCGAAGGCAGGCGGTGTGGAGACACCTGGCCAGCTTCCGGACGCTCTCCCCTTATTTGGCGTCCTCAAAAGAAAGGAGCTGCTCCCGCATGAATGCGAGAACCGGAGCGAGATTGCAGCGGAAATCCCAAGCCATCGGCTGGATATTTGTTTCGATTGCGGTGCTGCTGATCTGCGTCTTCTATTTCTATCCCATGATTCAAGCGTTCCTATTGTCATTGAAATCGGGCAAAGGCACGAACCTGCACGCTGCCGGCTTTGCGAACTACGGGCGCTTGTTCGGAGACTCGACCTTTCTGGCAGCCGTGAAGAACACGTTCACGTACCTCATCATCCAGGTTCCGATCATGATCATCCTGGCTTTGTTCATTTCCGTGCTGCTCAACGACAGCGGGCTTAAGTTCAGAGGTTTTTTCCGCACGGCGATCTTCCTGCCCTGCGTCACTTCCCTGGTCGCTTATTCCGTCATCTTCAAGTACCTGTTCGGCCAAGACGGACTGGTCAACACGGCGCTGATGCAGCTCCATCTCGTCTCCCAGCCGATCGGGTGGCTGACGGACCCTTTCTGGGCCAAAGCGACGATCATCATCGCCATCACGTGGCGATGGACCGGTTATAACATGATTTTCTACCTCTCCGCGCTCCAGAACGTCGACAACTCGATCTATGAAGCAGCCCGCATCGACGGAGCAGGTCCGGTCCGCCAGTTCTTCGGCATCACCGTGCCGCTGCTGAAGCCGATCATCCTGTTCACTTCGATCACTTCCACGATCGGTACGCTGCAGCTCTTCGACGAGGTCATGAATATTACCAGGGGCGGTCCGGGCAACGCGACCACGACCATTTCCCAGTACATCTACAACCTGTCCTTCAAGTACACGCCTGACTTCGGATATGCGGCTACGGTGTCTTATTCCGTCGTAGCCCTGATTGTCCTCTTCTCCATCATCCAGTTCAAAGCGGCAGGTGATCGAAATGGTTAAATCGAGAAGGGCTTTCACGTATGCTTTCCTCATCGCGGCCACCGTCGTCTCTGTGTTCCCGTTCTTGTGGATGATCGTCAGCGCGACGAATAAATCCGTCGACGTGACGCAAGGGAGGCTGCTGCCAGGCAGCCATCTGATCGTGAACATGCGGAATCTGTTCGATCAATACGATGTCGTGACCGCGCTGGCCAATTCCGCCAAAGTCTCGCTGACGACCACATTCCTGGCGCTTGTCATCGGCTCTCTGGCCGGATACGGGTTCGAGGTCTATCGCAGCAGAGCAAAAGATATCGTCTTCAATATTCTGCTGCTGTCCATGATGATTCCTTTTGCCGCGCTGATGGTTCCGCTGTACCGGATTTTCGCCGCCGTCTCCCGCAGCGTACCCTTCATCGGAATCAATACAGCCGCCGCCGTCGTGCTGCCGACGATGACAACCGCTTTCCTGATCTTCTTCTTCCGCCAGAGCACCAAGATGTTTCCGCGCGATCTGCTGGAAGCGGGGAGGATCGACGGAGTGAGCGAGCTGGGGCTGTTCCTCCGCATCTTCGTCCCGACGATGAGAACCACCTACGCCGCAGCGGCGATCATCACGTTCATGTCCAGCTGGAACAACTATCTGTGGCCATTGATCGTGCTTCAATCGGAGGATACTCGGACCATTCCTCTGCTCATCTCCAATCTCGGCTCAAGTTATACTCCGGATTACGGAGTCATCATGATGGCCATCGTCATCGGCACCCTGCCGACCGCGCTCGTCTTCTTCCTGATGCAAAAGCATTTCGTGGCGGGCATGACGGGTTCCGTCAAATAACCGGAATCAGACGGCAACAGTAGAACATTTGCAATCGCATCGCTGTTCCCGATAGGCCTTCGAAGATTTTAGGCGGATGGGGGAAAGAGACCGCAAGAAAGGGGAACTTGGTTCCCATTCTTGCGGTTTTTTCGTTTGTACGCTTGCAAGCGAGAGCGGCCTTGGCTGGCTGCAGAAGGTCGGGAAAAGAAAAGGCTCGGAGAACGGAGGCATCCGAAGTACGTGCCGACATGGTCCTCCCTTGACTGCGGATGCTCGCGACGATATGATGAGGTGAGAAGTAAATTAGTAATTCAGTAATTTATTAACTTAGTAATTCATCGTTTCGAGCACATCTTTCTTTTGGAGGATTTAGAATGAAAATTCCAACTACGCTCAAGCATAAACCGGTCCTTACGGTTGAGAACTATGTCAATGTCGATGGACGCCAGGCCGGCCATTCGGATGCGAAAGGCTTGTCGCTTGGCCTTGCCCAATGGAATGACCGCGGAAAGGTCGACATTTCGGCAAAAGTATGGCGCTACACGGGAGAGAAATGGTCCCGGCAATCGGAGGAGCTCCCTCTGCACAGAGTGCTGGATCTGGCGATTCTTGTTGCGAGCGGCATGGCTCACTTCCGCGAAGCCTACCAGCATCCCAAGCTGTACGATCCGGCAAACCCTGTGATCGACCGGATCGGCCTCCAGGGAGATGCCATGACGGTAGCCGTATGTACGGATAATGACAAGCTCGACGAGGACATCCAGCTGTTCAGCCAGGCACTGAGCGATGATGGAGAGCTGATCGGAGAGAGGCTGCGCACGCTTTCGCGCATTCTGGCGGAGATGGGCTATTGATTTGAATCTGAAGAGGAGGGATTGGGATGGCGCTGGACAAGCAAAGCAAGAAGGAGCTCGCCGCCTCCTACAAGCAATCGTTCCGCCCGATGGGCGTTTATCAGATCCGGAACAAGGAAAACGGAAAAGTGCTTGTATGCGGCAGCATGGATCTGCCCGGAGCGAAGAACCGGCTGGATTTTTTCAAGAGCACGGGGATGAATACGCTGCATGAATTGAAGAGCGATTGGAAGGCTTACGGAGCGGAGAGCTTTGTCTTCGAGGAGCTGGACCAGATCAAGCCGAGAGAAGAGTACGCCGGAGATCCCGAGGAGCTGAAGGCCTATCAGGCCGAAGTGGATGCGCTTCTGGAGCTGTGGATCGAAAAGCTGCAGCCTTACGGCGACAACGGATACAACAAGCCCAAGCGGTAAGGCAGCCTGCGTATTGCTGCGGAACGGAAAATTAAAGCAAGCTCCCGAAAGCTGCTGAGTCGGCAATCTAAATCAATTAAAATCAAACTAAAAAATAGACAGGAAAGGGTTGACATCACTTTCTTCTTCGTGTTATATTATTTCTTGTGATTCGCGGTCATGGCGGAATTGGCAGACGCGCTAGATTCAGGTTCTAGTGTCAGCAATGACGTGGAGGTTCAAGTCCTCTTGACCGCATTAATTAACAATGCAAGAGCTCTTGAATTTGTCCTGGCGACGATTCAGGAGTTTTTTGTATTGTTGGGATTTGTAACGCGTTGCTCATGACTTGAGCTGACGAAATCTTTGAGCTGCAGTCAAGATGAGCAAGCTGTGGCGAAGATCATGGAAGCGAATGTGCCTAATGCTTGGCAAATTGCACGAGTCTCCGAGTTTCGCAAACGTCCCAATTCGACTGCTTTTTCGACTCCTTACGGGAAGCCTTGCGGCTCGTTTCGTTCAGAAAGCGCAGATAAGATTCAGCGCCGATGCCCAGGCTGATTCTGAAAAAGGCATGGGGGCGGCTTCCAGGATGGAGCAGGCCATTTTTCTCCTTACATAAAACGCATCCCTTCTCTGCAAAATGAAGGAGAAACCTTCAGGGGGTGCAGATCAATGAGGAACGCAATCTGGAAAGCCGCGGCGGCCGGCATGCTTGTAATCGGGCTCTTGCCGCAGCAGCATGTGTCGGCGAATTCACCGCATCGGGTTGCCGTCGTCATTGACGACTTCGGCAACAACATGAAGGGCACCGAGGAGATGTTCAAGCTGCCGGTACCGATTACGGCCGCGATCATGCCCTTCATGCCTTCCACGCATGCCGACGCCGAGAAGGCGCATCGCCTCGGCCTGGATGTCATTGTCCATATGCCGATGGAACCGAACAAGGGCAAGCCGGAGTGGCTGGGGCCGGGAGCGCTGTTCAGCAGCATGACTGATGATCAGGTTCGCCTCGCGGTGCAGAAGGCGATCGACGATGTGCCTCATGCGGCCGGCATGAACAACCATATGGGCAGCAAGATTACGGCTGATGAACGCATCATGCGGATCGTCCTGCAGGTATGCAAGGAGCGGGAGCTGTTTTTCCTGGACAGCCGGACGACATTCAAGACGGTCGTTCCGAAAGTCGCGGCTGAGATCGGGGTACCCGTCCTGCGCAATGACGTCTTCCTGGACGATGTATACGAAGCCGGCCATATCGCCAGACAAGTCGACAAATTGAAAAAGCTGTCCGCCGGCCAGGCGGACAGCATCACGATCGGGCATGTCGGCACTCCGGGCCTCATGACCTCGGGAGCGTTGTCCCGGGCAGCTGCCGGAATGTCGGGCACGACCCGGTTCGTCCGGCTGTCCGAGCTTGTTCCGGCCTCAGCGGAAGAGCAGCTTATATTGCCGAAGCCCTGACGCGACGGCTTCGGCTACCTGCTCCTGGCCTTTCTGCGAAGTCAGCATGGACCTGTCCCCATCATTGCTGATGAATCCCATTTCCACGATGACGGCAGGTTGTTTGACCGTATTGAGCAAATAGAATGGGCTGCCCGCACGGGGCAGCTCATTCGTTTTTTGCTGCCGGTTCAAGGAGTCCTGAATGCATAAGGCCAGCAGCACGCTTTCGCCGCGCTCTTGATGAAGCACGACCGGTCCGCGCGCACCGGCTCTGCGGGACCAGTTCACATGCAGGCTGACGAGCAGGCCGGTGTGGATTTCCTCCGTCAGCTGCCGCCGCTGGGACAAATCCCGCTGATGACGGGACCGGCTCGGATGCCAGCGGTTCTCCTCGCTGAGCGCGTAGTCGGAGCTGCGGTTCAAGACGGCACTGATCCCTTTTTGCTGCAGGCTCGCCAGCAGTTTTTTGCCGACAGCGAGATTGATGTTCTTCTCCAGCACATCCTCGTGGGAAGTTCCGCCGTCGATGCCTCCGTGGCCGGCGTCGATGAGAACTTCGGCATAGGGGAGAGCTCCTTTGTACCTGGGGCCGGCAGGATCGGAATCCGACGAGTCGTGAAGGGTCCCGGCTGCCGCTGTGCCCGGTTGGAGAACCAGGGCTGCCGCAAGCGCCGCGGCTGCGAACCATCGCAAATCCATTTGCAATCCTCCATAAGGCAAAGTTGTCCGAACCTTTATACTTTGCCGCAATCAGGCAGGACTATTCCCGTTTGCGCCAAGAAGTTATCGGACATACTAAGCGCATAAAGAGGAGGCGACAACGATGGACCCCGAAGATTGGATCAAATACATGACCGAGAAGCTGGTTGTCTATGTGGAAACGCCCCGTGAAGTGCGCAAGCAGAAGCGCAGCGATCATAAGCAGGCCAAGGAGCCTTGGTTGACGCGCTGGTTCGGCGTCCCTGGCATGAGCATGCTGATCTGGTTCAGACTGCTCCGCCGCAAGGAGGGATGATCGCCGCTTCGGCAGACGAAGAGTTTTCGCTCGGCGGCTGCCGGCATTTTCTGCTCAGACGCGGTAGAACTGGCCTGCCAGCAGGGCTTGGTCAAGGGTGATGTAACGTTTGGCAGCCGATTCCGTGTTGACGAAGGAAGCATAGGCTTGGCCCGTCGTCCAGCGGTGAAGGCCGGCTGCCTGCCACACCTGAAGCACTTTGCCGGCATACAGCTCGGATGCGTAATCCAGCGGACGACCTGATTTGAGAATAGAAGCGAGAGAGCCGGAGGTCGGGCTGCCGATCGGCTTGGACACAAGCCAGCTGAGCCGCTGCATCGGATCGGATGAGCGCAGCGTCCGGGCATACGCTACCGCCGTTTTGGACGGCGGGGCTGCAGACGAGAGAGACAACGCCAACGTTGTCTTTTTTTCGTTTTCAGAAGCGCTGACATCGGATGTGGACGAGGTTTTCAAATGCTTGGCCCAGTCACCGTCGGAAATGGGGAGGATTTCTCCTGTCCAAGCGTCGGCGTAGACGACTTCCCGGTCTTGGGTTACGATCCGCCATACCGCCTCGGCAGGCGAGGCGTAGAGCTTTGATCGTTGTGCAGCCGCCACATTCTGCTCCTTGAGCTTCTTTTGGAGCAGGGCGGATGAATAGAGCGGGTAGGAGCCCGCCCCATATTCTCCAAGGGAATATCCATCCGGCTGCCTGGCGTTGATAATCATATATCCGGTTGTCCGTCCGGCTTTATCCAGCGTCACAAGCCATGAATGGGTGCCTGGACCGAGAGGCTCGATGACGGCGCGGGCGCCCTTCCAGCCGAAAAATTCCGGTTGGGCGGAAAGCGCCAGCCGCCAGGCTTCGGCTTGTTCCGCCAATCCGGGAGCGGAGGCGGCTGGAGACGAGGCATGTGCCGCAGCATTCCCCAGGAACAGGACGCAAAGCAAAACCGCGATTGCGGCTGACGCGGTGATGGCGTATCTTCTTCTCATTTTTTCAACATCCCCCTGTCGTATCGCTATAGGGTGGCAGCATGCTTGATTACGAAGCTTGTCTAGTTGATTGTAGAGCGGCCGGCGCGAGAAGAATGCTGCATTCTGTCGCGCAAACGACCGCTATTATTGGCGAGATCGGGCTGACACGGAAGATTGCTGTCACTCGATGCCTTCCAGATGGAAAATGCCGCAGTTGATCGAGGATGCGGTCACCCGCGGCTCGAACTGCCAGCGGATTTCTTCTTTCCGGGTCGCATATTGCTCCTCGGCAGCGGCTCGCTGCTCCTCCTCCGCAGATTCCAGCAGGCGATCGTAATAGTGGGCGACGATCTCAAGCTCTTCCTCCAGACGGCGCGAGGCGGCTTCGGCCCAGGAGAAATCCGCTCCCCTGAGCTTGCGCTCGAGAGAGGCTTCGATCAGGCTCAACGCTTTGCCCAGCGTGATGCCGTTTTTGGCCGTATGCACGTTGGCGGGGAGCCTGGGCGTCATCCTGAGGTCCACCAGCCGTTCGTGGAAACGCTCCACGACGGTTCCGGTCGCGAGAGAAACGCCGAAGGAATGGATTTCCTCGCGCTTCATGTCGCAGGCGAATTCCACACGCAGATTGACACCGAGCCAAGCCGTATACGCGACTGATTCCGTCGGGTGGAGCGAGCGGCGCTCCGGCTCCTGGAACAAATAGACGAAGCTGCCTCCCGTGCGCGCGGCCTCGAACAGCTGATCAAGCTTGCGCGCGCCGAAATACATGTCCTCGCGCGGCGTGCGGACGCCGGAGACGGAGCTGTGGAGAAAGCCGATGGAGCGGCCGAGCGCGCTTTGGGCGGCCTGCTCCATCGGATTCGGACTCGCGCCGGCCTGCGTCCGGGCTTCTTGCTCCTCTCGTTCCTTAGCCAGCTCCTCGTACCGGGAGCGGTCGGTCACGAACAGATAAGTCATCGTCTCCGGCTCCACGCCGGCGCGGTCGACATAATTCCAGTAATAAGGACGGTTCGTCAGCTCCCGGTCCGCCTGCGGCGACAGCTTCACCGTCAGATGGGAAGGGGATTTCTCGACGATCCGGCATCCCGTCGCCTCCGCGTACTTCTGGATATAGCGATGCACTTGCTTTCCGTTCATGGCGAATCCACCTCCACAACATGTCCGACCCCGTCCAGCAGACGGTTGATCGCATGCTTGCGCGCGGCCGCTGTGCCGGCCGGCTCCTCGGATACATCGGGCTCGCCGGATTCCGCAGCCCGGCTTCTTCTCATGCTGCTGATCGAACGGCCCAGATTCTCGATGCTCTCGGACAAGACGTCGGGATCGCTTGCCTCCAGCATGAGGCGCGCAAGCCTCTCCTCGATGCTTTCCTCCTTCTCGAACTTCTCGAGAATATGGTCCAGCTCGCCGATGACGGATTCGAACATATCGATCTTCTCATGCAGCAGATTGACGATATGCTCTTCGATCGTGCCGATCGTGCACAGGTTGTAGATCTGGACATCCTCGGTCTGGCCGAGCCGGTGCACGCGGCCGATCCGCTGCTCCACCCTCATCGGGTTCCAAGGCAGGTCGAAATTGATGATGCGGCTGCAGAACTGCAGATTGATGCCTTCTCCGCCTGCTTCCGTGGCGATCATCACCTGCGCGCGGCCGCGGAACAGATCCATCATCCAGTCCTTCTTGCCGCGGCCCATCCCGCCCCGGTAAGGGACGGCGGTAATGTCGCTGCCGCGGAAAAACTGGAGCAGATATTCCTGCGTCGCGCGGTATTCCGTGAAAATGATCGCTTTGCCATCGCTTTCCCGCACGAGCTCCATCGCCTTCTCCGCCTTCGTGTTGGACTTGATCTGCTTGATGACCTCGATCAGCTCCCAGATCTTGCCGCGGATGGGGGAGTCCTCAGCCGTCTTCTTGAACAGGTTCACGAGGGTGAGGAACACCGAGTCGCGGCTCGAGCATACCTCGCGCTGCAGCGTGACCATCGACAGCATGCTCGTCAGGTTGCCGCCGCTTTCCTCATAGCGCTCTTTGACAAAGGAAGTGACCGCGTGATAGAGGTCCATCTCTTCCTTGGACAAGTGCAAAGGGATGTTGCGGACGATCCGCTTCGTGAACTTCACATCTCCTTCGCCGCGCCGGTTGCGGATCATGACGCCGGACAGCGCCTCCTGCAGCTGATCCTCGTTCTTGGGCATCCGCTTGCCGACGACAAAATTGGATGAGAACTCGCCGTGTCCGCCGAGCTGGCCGGGCTTCAGCAGCGTGATGAGATTGTAGAGCTCCTCGAGGTCGTTCTGGACCGGTGTGGCGGTCAGCAGCAAGCAGTACTTTTTGCGGAGCTGCGTAATGAATTGGTAGTTCGTCGTTTTCTTGTTCTTGAGCTTATGGGCTTCGTCGATAATGAGAATGTCATAGTCGGTGGAGAGCAGCAGATCCTTGTGCGGCTCCCGCTTGGCCGTATCGATGGAAGCGACGACGACATCGTAGTTCCAGGTGTGGGCCCGCTTCTGGGCGACGGCTGCGATGCCGAACTTGCTGTTGAGCTCCCGGACCCATTGCAGGACAAGCGATGCGGGCACAAGAATCAGCGCGCGCTTCACGAGACCGCGTACCATGTATTCCTTCAGCACCAGCCCGGCTTCGATCGTCTTGCCGAGTCCGACCTCATCCGCCAGAATGGCGCGTCCGCCCATATCATGCAGCACTTTGACCGCTGTATCGATCTGATGCTTCATCGGCTCCAGGCCGTTCAGGAAGCGCAGCGACTGCAGCTCCTCGAAGCTCTCGATGCGCCGGGACTGCTCGGCCTCCATGGCGAGCTGATAGAGAGTCCAGTCGTCCCACGGGCCATTGCGCTCGAGCCGGGCCTGCAGATCGTCGAACCAGCTCCGGTCCATGCGGAAATCGACGAGCGGATGCAGCTTGGCGGATCCGTTCTCTCTTGTTGTGCGCGACAAGTTATCGGCTCCTCTCGGCTTTGGAATGTTCCCAGTATGCCCTAAGCTAGGGCTTCTAATAAGGGAGAGGAAAAAAGTCGAGAATCATGGAGCAAAACCAATATGTTGTAGGGTATAATTAGAATAGATACTAGATATTGATTTTCTTGGCCTAATAAATTTCGGCAGCCCGGAGAAATCGCGAATCATGGGCCGCGCCGGATACGGAATGGTTGGCTGCATGTGGACACGAAGGCTGAACGTCTGAACGGGTTGAGCGGGAAAATATTTTTGGACCGGTACGCGTGGAAGAAAGCCGATCCGGGCGAGGCCTGAGGAGATGTGGGACCGCCTGGCCAAGGCGATGGCATCGGTAGAGGAGGACGAGGAGGCGCGGTGGCGTTGGGAGAAGCGGTTCCGGAGCATCCTGGACGACTGGAAGCTCGTGCCGGGCGGGCGCATCGCCGCTGGCGCGGGGATCGGCGAGGAGCTGACGCTGTTCAACTGCTACGTCATTCCATCTCCGCATGACAGCCGCGGCGGAATCATGGAGATGCTCTCGGAAATGACGGAAATTATGGCCCGGGGCGGGGGCGTCGGCATCAATCTCAGCTCGCTGCGCCCCAGGCGCGCGATCGTGGCCGGCGTGAACGGCTCCTCCAGCGGAGCGGTGTCCTGGGGCTGCCTGATCAGCTACACTGCTTTTTTATTGCGGTGTTCGATCGTGTGATCGGCTGCCCATGTGTTTTCTGGAGCTTTTGTCTCCTTCAGTTGAATCTCATTACAAAGTTATATGAGGGTTTTAGTCATTACAAAATCTATTTGTTCTTCATCACCCATATAGAAAGAGTGGGACCCTGTTTGAACAAACCCCATTTTCTTGTAGAAAGCAATAGCATTTTCATTCTTTTCCCATACACCTAGCCAGATTTTCTTTTTATCGCGTTCCATCGCAGTTTCTATCGCTGTATTTAGCAGATATTTGCCAAGTCCATGTCCTTGAAATATCTTTTTTATATAAATCCGCTCGATCTCAAGTGCTTCGTCACCCATTTCTTCAGACTGGGCATCATTGGTGTTGACCTTTAAATATCCTGCAACTTCATGATTAAAATAAACAAAAAGAAATTGCGAATAAGAAATGGATAATTCCATTTCCAACTGATTTAAGTTAAATGCCCTATCCAGATAGGCGTTCAAATTTTCGGGTGAATTCTGGTCTTTAAATGTCTCTGTAAATGTTTCAACACTAATTTCTTGAAGTTTGCGTAAATCGTCAAGGATACATTTTTGTATACTTATCGTCATTTCAGCATGTAGCTCCTTTTTGTAAAAATCAATAATTCCTCTTATTTCCCTTTTTTACGAACTCCCAATCTTTTTCAATATTTCTTCTTATTCTTTGAAGAAAAGTGAAGATGGTTTCTACTTCGCTTTCTGAAAATCCATCTAGTGCAACGCTATTGGAATAGTCGTGTTCTCTTTTTATGAAAGGATAAACAATTCCACCTTTTTCTGTTGGAAAGAGCTTTTTAATTTTTTTGTTCTGTGTATCGTCTTTCTTTTCAATAAATCCATTCATTTCAAGTTTTTGAATTGCACGAGCTGCTGTGGTTCGATCCACCTTTATCATTTCAGCCAACTTTTCTTGAATGATTCCTGGGGTTTCACATATTCGCACAAGGTACAAGAACTGCCCTTTTGTAAGGTCGTACTCTTTAAATTCGATATTACTTATTGAATCTAAGGCCCTAGCGATCATCCCAATTTCACGAAGGATTTCCTTCATAATAAACTCCTTAAAACATATTTATTTTGTTGCAAACTCAACAAAACCGATATCAGTTATTCTAAATCAAATTTGTTGCATTTGCAACATATATCTATCTCTAATCGGTCCTTTTTTTTGCTGTTTACTTCAACTATCCTGCCAGATAGTTGAATGAAAGATCAACAACAACGGGCAACAGAGCCAAGCGGACGCCATCATCGCGGAACGTGATCGGTACAGAGTAGTACAATACGATACGCCTTATATTTGCCACTTGCCCACGAAGCTGTTCATCGGTGAAAGAACGATCTTCCCATCGTATTTTCGGTGCAAAACAGTTTGTTCGCGAAGCTGTCCGCTCAATACGTATCCAACTTGAACAGCTTAAATTCTGTTGTTCAAAATAGACGCGGGCAAGGCGTACTCCGTCCGAAACGGCGAAGAACTCATCTTGTACGGCCAGCAGTCGACCGCTCCATGGAACGCCCTTGGCGGAAGGGGCGGATACTCATCCCGTCTATACCGTGATAGAATAAGAATGCGTTCGAATTTTCTTAATTATGGAAAAATAATCGGAGAAAGAATAGGTGATGTTGATGCATAGGGTAAAAGCAGGCCTCATTGGCTGCGGAATGATCAGCGGAATTTATTTGAAAAATTTGACGCAAGTGTTCGATCATGTCGTGGACCTCGTCGCTTGTGCGGATCTGATGCCTGAGCTTGCCAAGAAGCGTGCGGAAGAATTCAACATTCCTGCAGCATGCTCGGTCGACGAGCTGCTTGCGAATCCGGAAATTGAAATCGTTCTCAATTTGACAGCTCCAGCAGCGCATGCGGCGATCAATCTAAAGGCGCTCCACGCCGGCAAGCATGTCTACACCGAGAAGCCATTCGCTCTGACAAAGGAAGATGCAAGAGAGGTGCTGTCGATTGCGGAGTCCAAAGGCCTGCTCGTCGGCTGCGCTCCCGATACCTTCTTGGGCGGTGCGCTGCAAACTTGCCGCAAGCTCATCGATGAAGGCTGGATCGGAACCCCGTATGCCGCTAATGCAACGATCATTATGGGGAATGCCGAAGCCGGCATGCATCCGAACTTCCAAAATTTCTTGAAACTCGGCGGCGATCCTCTCCTGGATATGGGACCGTATTATTTGACGGCGTTGGTCCATTTGCTGGGTCCCGTTCGGAGAGTGACCGGTTCCGCTCAGCAGCTCCGCCAAGAAATCATTATTCAAAACCCCAAATCTCCGCGTTGCGGCGACACCGTCCCGGTAGAAGCGCCTACCAACGTTACGGCCGTACTGGACTTCCACAGCGGTGCGGTTGCCAGCTTGCAAGCTGCCAAGGAAAGCTTTGGCTACAAGCCGAGGCTGGAAATCTTCGGTACGGAAGGAAATATGACGGTGCCGGATCCGAACTTTTTCGGTCCTGTATCCGGACTGGGCAGCTTGCTGACCATCCAGTCCCGCAGCGGTGAAGTAAAGGAGCTTCCGCTTTCGCACGGATTTACGGAAGACAGCAGAGGGCTTGGCGTTGCAGATATGGCGTATGCGATTCGCAGCGGCAGGCCTAATCGGGCGAGCGGCCGCTTGGCCGAGCACATTTTGGACATATCGCTCGGTATCTTAGAGGCTTCGGAGACGAATCGGCATGTGCATCTCCAGACAAAGGTAGACCGTCCCGCGCCGCTGCCGCTTGGATTGAAATACAATCAGCTGGACCTCTAGCAAGGAGCTGTCAATCCCTGTAATAAAGAGGCCCCCCAATCGTTCGTCCTATTTGCTCACCATCTAGAGGAGTGGTCAAGATGGGAAATGTACTTCGCGCAGGTTTAATCGGTTATGGGTTTGCCGGCAGAACGTTCCATGCACCGGTTATTGCCGCTGTGCCTGATTTGGTGCTGGCAGCAGTGGTGCAGCGGAGCGGCACATCAGCCAAGGAGAAGTATCCATCGGTAGATTTAGTTCAGCATGCAAGCGATTTATATCGGGATGACCGTATCGATCTGGTTGTCGTGACGACACCGAGTCCGCATCATTATGAGTTTGTGAAGGACGCCCTAGAAGCGGGGAAACATGTCATCGTTGAAAAGCCGTTTACAGTTACGACGGAGGAAGCCGATCGATTGATCGCGCTGTCGAAGGAACGCGGGAAAGTGCTGAGCGTGTTTCATAATCGGCGTTGGGACGGCGATTTTCTCACGATTCGAGAGCTGGTCCGCCAAGGAGTGCTGGGCCGGATCAGCGAAGCTGACTTCTGCTGGGATGCGTACCAGCCGAACGCAGGCAGCAATTGGCGTGACAGCGGAGCGCCGGGCACCGGGGTGTTCTATGATCTGGGGGTGCATCTTCTGGATCAGGCGCTTACTCTGTTCGGCATGCCGAAGTCAATCCAAGCCGAAATCCGGACGATTCGCGATGACGCCATCGCCACCGACTACTTCAATGTCATGCTCGGCTACGACGATGGATTGCGAGTCCGCTTGAAGAGCTCCAAGCTCGTTCGCGAGCGCGGTCCGCGATTTGTGCTCCATGGAACGAAGGGATCTTTCGTCAAATACGGGCTCGATCCGCAGGAGCAGGCGTTGATCCAAGGCGACACGCCGCTTAAGCCGAACTGGGGATCAGAGCCGGAATCGGCGTGGGGCAAACTGAATACGTCCATCGAGGGGCTTCGCTTTGTGGGATGCGTTCAAACGATACCGGGCTCGTACACGTCTTATTTCCAGAACGTGGCCGATGCCATCAACGGCAAAGCAGAGCTGCAGGTCAAGCCGGAGCAGGCGCGCATGGCGATTCGCTTGATCGAGCTGGGGCTGAGGAGCAGTGTAGAAAACCGGACCATCTTGGTAACGCCTTAACCGAAATGATTGGATGTGAAGGAGCCGTATGTTTCCATTTAAACCCGCATTGAATGCTTCGACTTTGTTTCCTTTCAAGCTGAATGTGAAAGAGCAGGTTAGAGTCGCTGCCGAAGCCGGCTATGAGGGGATCGAGCTTTGGGTGAAGGATATCGACGCCTATGTGGCCGGCGGAGGCTCGATCAACGAGCTTCGACGTTACATATCGGACACGGGCATAGCCGTCGTCAACGCGATCGCCTTCTTCGCATGGTCGGATGCGGACCAATCGGCACGGGAGCAAGCGTTCATCCAGGCGGCGCAGGAAATGCGGATGCTGGCCGAGCTCGGCTGCGCCGCTGTAGCTGCACCGCCGTTCGGCCATGTCGCACCCGTGTCGCTGGACAGCATGGCAGCTAATTTCGCCCGGCTTGCGGATACGGCCAGCAGCATCGGGATCAAGCCCTATCTGGAATTTTGGGGCAGAGCGAATAAGCTGTCCAAGCTTAGCGAAGCGCTGTATGTCGCGATAGAGAGCGGAGCAGCGGATGCGCAAATTTTGCTGGACCCCTTCCATATGTATACGGGCGGCAGCAGTATAGACGGCATCGCCTATATGAACGGGGAGCGTATCGGTATCGTGCATGTCAACGATTATCCGGAGCTTCCGGAAAGAGCTGTCATAACCGATCGGGAACGCGTATTCCCGGGAGAAGGAATAGCGCCATCGCGGAAGCTTGCCCAACTGTTGTACGAAAGCGGTTACAGAGGATATTTGTCGCTGGAATTGTTCATTGAAGACTTCGGGGGCAAAAGCGCTCTTGAAGCGGCGCGGTACGGATTGGAATCCATGATCCGTGCCTACCGCATTGAGGTTGTACGCTGAAAGGAGATCAGCATGGGGAGACGGCTTGATGGCAAGGTGATCGTCATAACAGGCGGAACGAAGGGCATCGGCAAGGGAGTCGCTATGATGTGCGCCAAAGAAGGCGCGACGGTAGTAGTGGGGGGGAGGAATGAGCAGGACGGCGCCAGAGTTGTAAAAGAAATGAAGGAAGTCCATGGCGCAGAGGCGTTGTTTGTTCAAGGGGACATCAGCCGGGAAGCGGCGTGCAAGCAGCTGATCGAGGAGACGCTCCACGGGTACGGCAGGGTTGATGGTCTTGTCAACAATGCCGGCATTTTCCCAAGAGGCTCGATGGTGAATACGTCGGAGGAGCAGTTCGATTCGATTATTGCCGTCAACATGAAAGGCGCTTTCTTCTGTTCAATGTACGCCATTCAATCGATGCAGAAAACCGGAGGAGGCTCTATCGTCCATATGGGCTCTACGAACGGCTACAAAGGCGCAAAGGAATTGGCTGCCTACTCCTGCTCCAAGGGAGCCATGCTTACGTTGAACCGCCATATCGCTGCCCACTATGGGAGAGATCGCATTCGCTCGAACTGGGTTACTGTCGGCTGGGTAGCTTCCGAAGGAGAAATCGAACTCCATCAGAACATGGGCATAAGCGAGGAAGATTTGCATACGAAGGCATTGACACATGTACCTTCCGGCCGCATGCAGACTCCTGAAGATATTGCCTATGGAGCCGTCTATTTGTTATCCGATGAATCGAGCCAAGTGACGGGAACCGAGCTGCACATCAATGGGGGGCTGGGCTTATGACGCACAAACCATCGACACGTATCGGAGAAGCGCTGATCCGAGAGATCGACGGCACGCGAGTACCGTTCGGCATGCTGGCGGTATGGTTTCTCGGCCAATGCAGCGTCGTCATCAAGGGAGGGGATGTGGTCATTTACATCGATCCGTATTTGACGCCCTCGCCGCATCGGGCGTTCGAGCCGCCGCTGAAGCCGCAGCAAATGACGAATGCACAGTATGTGTTGATTACCCATGACCATATGGATCATATGGATCCGGACACAGTGTCTGCTTTGGCGGCAGCCCACAGCGACCCGGTCTATATGGCTCCGGGATATTGCCGGGAGGAGATGCTGCGGCTCGGAGTTGTACCGGACAAGCTGATCTCGGCGCGGACGAATGAGTGGTGGAACGGACCGGGGTTCCGGATCAAACCGCTGCCCTCCGCCCATGAAGAGCTGGAATACGATGATGATCTTGACCATCGCTTTGTAGGCTATGTCGTGGAGCTTAACGGAGTAACGATGTACCACGCCGGAGACACCACCGTGTATCCCGGACTGATCGAGCTGCTGCAAGCCGAATCGATAGACCTCGGCATGCTGCCGATCAACGGGCGCGACCCCTTCCGCAATGCGAGGAATATCGTAGGCAACATGAACTATAGGGAAGCGGCAGAGCTCTCGGTCGCTGCTCGCTTCGACACGGTCATTCCGCTGCATTACGATATGTTCGCAGGAAATTCGGAACACCCGGGTTATTTTATCGACTATCTGTATGATCGGCATCCGACGCAGAAGAGCCACGTAATGGCGCGGTTCGAACGATTTGTGTACGTTTCCGCTGCGGCATTGAGCGAATAAATGGAGGGATTGGAAATGAGCCAATCGTATCGTGTGGCTTTTATCGGCTGCGGGAAACGCGCCTATGAGCATGCCATAGGGGTTAAAGCCGACAGCAGATGCCGTGTCGTAGCATTATCCGATCTTCAGGCGTCGGCTGCCGAAGCGTTGAACAGTGAATTCGGCTTCAATGCGGATGTATACGCCGATTATAAGGAAATGCTGGCGAAGGCCTGTCCGGATGTGGTCATCCTTTGCTTATGGACACCGCTTCATTTGTCTGTATTTCGCGACTGCGCGGAGGCGGGCGTAAAGGCAGTGTCGTCAGAGAAGCCGATGGCGCCGACTTGGGGGGAAAGCTTGGAGATGGGGCGCATCGCCGAAGAGACGGGATGCCAGTTGACGTTCTCCCACCAGCGGCGCTTTGCTTCCGGGAACAGGATGGTGCGCCGGCTGCTGGACGAAGGCGTATTCGGGCAGATCGTTCGGATGGATCTGTACTCTCCGCCCAATCTTCTCGACTGCGGGACGCACACATTCGATCAGGCGATGAGCTTCATGAACGAATGCCCAGCCAAGTGGGTGCTCGGTTCAGTGGATGTCAGTGAAACCTATAACTGGTTTCAAGTTCCTTCCGAATCCGTTTTTGCAGGAATCGTCGTGTTTGAGAACGGCGTTCGTGCGAACATCCAAGCCGGCGGACCTGACATGGATATTTGGGGCGGCGTTCGAGTTACGGGCACCAAAGGGTTTATCGAGGTGTTCTGGGATGGAGATATCCGCGAGGCGGCCGTGTACGCAGACCCGTCGTGGAAGCCTCCAGTAGAGACCGGCGAGCCGAACGAACAGATGGCAGGCCTGTTCCGAAATGTCATCGACTGTCTCGTTTCGGGAGAGGAACCCGAGCTGTCCCATCGCAAAGCGCTTCGCGCGGCGGAAATTATCTTTTCCTTCTACGAATCGGTACGCCGCAATGCGCGCGTTCAACTGCCGCTTACGGGCGTAACCGACAATCCATTCATAACGATGCTTGAGAGCGGAGCTTTTCCGTCAAAGGACAAAAACGACAAGGAGCTGGCGATATGAACAGACCGAAGCTAGGTCTTATCGGCTTGATTAAAGAAGAAGCGGATAAGGATTTCTGGGGAACGATGCAGCGCGTGGCTGAGATCGGCTATGAAGGCATCGAAGGAGCCGGCGAGCTTCTGCAAGGAGATGTGAAAGCCAATGTCAGGCGGTTTCATGAGCTGGGTCTGCAAGTAGCCACTCATAGTGCGAGCTCAGATCAATTGCGCAACGATCTCGACAAAGTCATTGCGGAGGCGTTGTCCTTGGAAACTTCCCATGTAACCTTGTGGTGGGCGCCTTGCAACTCGAAAGAGGAGCTGCTGCGTGACGCCGAGCTGTACAATGCCGCAGGCGCCCGGTTGGCTGCCGAAGGGCTGAAGCTGTGCTACCATAACCACGACCACGAATTCAAGACGACCTTCAACGGCCTGTATGCACTGGATATTCTCGCGGAGCATACCGATCCGAAATCGTTGTATTTCCGAATGGATGTGGCTTGGATTACAGTCGGCGGAGCCGATCCGGCTCACATCTTGCGCAAAATGGCAGGCCGCGTCCCCGCGATACATATCAAGGATGTGTATGGGACGGACGTGGTCGGCAAATGGACGGCAGTCGGAACCGGAATCGTCAGCATCCACGACTCGATCCGGACGGCCTGTGAAATCGGCGGGGTCGAATGGATGACTGTCGAGCAGGATCAGCTGCGCAACTTGACCGCATTCCAAACGGTGCTGGTCAGTTATCTTAACTTGAAAGAGGCTGGTCTAGTTTAAACCTTTATCAGCATGACAGGAGGATATGATCCCCTCATGGCAGACAGTGAAAAAGAGTTCATGCCATCTTGAACTCGGCGCTGTTGATCGGAGGGGATTTTTCTATGCCGCCGAAGAAGGTACGAACATTTGAACGCAGTGACGAGGAGAATTTCTTCTGAATTTCCAACAAATAAAAAGACCGGCACACTATATTAGCGATTGTTTATATAAACGATTGCTAATATAATAGGGAGAGAAGTTCATGTTGGAGGTACATAATGGAAGCGCGGATTGAAGAATTGGCCGGACATTTGAAGTTATTGGGCGACAAATCCCGGCTCATGATCCTGGCCTACCTTCGGGAACGAGAGTTATGCGTATGCGATCTTGTCGAGCTGGTCGGATTGTCGCAGCCGGGCGTCAGCCAGCATCTGGGGAAGCTCAAGGCGGCCGGATTGGTGAAGGAGTCCCGGAGAGGGACCTGGATCTACTATTCTTTAAACCTGGAAGACAAATCTCATGTGGAATCGATTTTAAGCTGCATCCCGCCGCAAACCGAACGGCTGAGCCGGCTGAAGGGCTGCGGGGAATAAAGAGGGGTCAAAGATGGCAATCACGGCAGCAATTCTATTTGCAACTACGCTTGTATTCGTTATTTGGCAGCCCAAAGGACTCGGCATCGGCTGGCCGGCCGCCGGGGGAGCGGTTCTTGCCTTGCTCTTTCAAGTCGTTACCCTTGAGGATGTCGCGGCGGTAACGGGAATCGTATGGAACGCGACGCTGGCTTTCGTCGCCATCATCCTGATCTCGCTGGCTTTGGACGAGATCGGCTTTTTTGAATGGTCGGCCCTGCATATGGCGCGGCTGGCCGGAGGAAGCAGCCTGCTCATGTTCATTTATATGATTCTGCTGGGGGCGGCCGTATCGGCTCTGTTCGCCAACGACGGAGCCGCGCTCATCATGACTCCGATCGTGCTGGCGGTGGTGCGCGCGCTCCGGTTCGACGAGCGGATGGTCCTGCCTTTCGTCATGGCGAGCGGCTTCATTGCGGACACGGCATCCTTGCCGCTTGTCGTCAGCAATCTCGTCAATATCGTCTCCGCCGATTTTTTCGGCATCTCCTTTGACGAATACGCCAGCGTGATGATCGTTCCCGCGCTATTCTCCATAGCGGCCAGCCTGCTCGTGTTGTACCTGTTCTACCGGAAAAGCATCTCCGGCAGCTACACGGTCGGCGAGCTGAAAAATCCGCTGGACGCCATCAAGGATCCCCGGCTGTTCAAGATGGCCTGGGTGGTGCTGGCGGCTCTTCCGATCACGTACTTCGCCAGCGGCTGGCTGCATGTTCCGGTTTCCATTCCGGCGGGAGCGATCGCGCTCCTGTTCCTGGCAGCGGTACGCAGAAGCCCGGAGATGGATGTCCGGAAGCTGGTCAAAGGCGCGCCGTGGTCGATCGTCATCTTTTCCATCGGGATGTACGTCGTCGTATACGGCCTTCGGAATGCGGGGCTGATGGACTCGCTGACTTCTCTGTTCGAAGCGATCGGCCGGCAAGGCTTGCTGATCACGAGCATAGCCGCAGGGTTCATCGCAGCGTTCCTGTCCTCCGTCATGAACAATCTTCCGACGGTCATGATCGATGCGCTGGCCATCCAGGCAACGAAGACGAGCGGCGTCATTCGGGAAGCGATGATCTATGCCAACGTCATCGGCTCCAATCTCGGACCGAAAATCACGCCGATCGGCTCGCTCGCGACTCTTCTGTGGCTGCATGTGCTGTCCCGCAAAGGCTTGCGCATCGGCTGGGGGTATTATTTCAAAGCGGGAATCGCGCTTACGGTTCCGACGCTGCTGATTACTCTGGTCGGACTCTATTTGTGGCTGTCTTTCCTGTCCTTGAATATCATTCATGTCTGGCTTGCGAATGCGGGCGCTGTTCTGATCTTTGTTGCCTTCGGCTGGCTGCTGATTGCAAGATCAAAATCGAAAAGGAAAGGGGATATCCCGTCTTATGAACGCTAGACCGATGGTATATTTCTTATGTACCGGCAACTCCTGCCGCAGCCAGATCGCCGACGGCTTTCTCAAGGCGGAAGGGCGTGGACGGTTCGACGTCAGAAGCGCCGGCTTGGAGGCTCACGGCTTGAATCCACGCGCCGTGCAGGTGATGAAGGAAGCCGGGATCGATATAAGCGGGCACAGCTCGGATGTGATCGATCTCGATTTGCTGAACGCTGCCGATTATGTCATCACCCTATGCGGGCATGCAGACGAGCATTGCCCGGCCATATCCAATACGGACGTCATCAAATGGCACTGGGGATTCGAGGATCCCGCCAAGGCGACGGGAACGGAAGAGGAGATCATGGCGAAGTTCCGCGAGGTGCGCGATGCCATTCATGCCCGAATCGCCGATTTTGTACGGGAAAGGAACGCGGCCGGCGAGGAGCCGTCCTCCCGCCAGTAAAACATTTTCAACGGGTTCTTTGGTTGCAACAAAGGTATTCCGACGCGGCTGGCGTCCGAATGCCTTTTTGCTTTTTCTGCATAGAGGCTTCTACACTACACTATGCTCAAGGATGTAATCATGTCGGGCTTATTTAAAGGAGATGCTGCCCCATGAAAGATAATGAATCCAATGAAAATAAAAATGACATTTCTTCTTTTAACGACGTTACAAATCATTATCACAACATCATGGGTACGCCTACTAAAAAAATCGATATGAAGACGATGCCAAAAATACTGCAATGGTTTGGTTATTCGGTATTTGTTGTTTTGGGGATAGCTGTAATCCTATTCTTCCCTTCCATCTTCTTTTCCTTTTCAAGCGACGTAGAGTAGATGGGGAAATTCGCTTGATTGTCATCATCCGAATGATCATTTGCAGGGGAAATCGGTTTAACCTATTTCTTACCTCAGGTTCATGAATCCTCCATGTTATGCTGATTAGAACATGGAAAGATAGAGTCTCTATTGAACGAATAGATTCGCTACGTCCGCAGATGTTGACCTCCTGCGGGCTTTTTTGCAAGCTGCCGGGCAGATATTACATTCATGTGTATGAGCCGGAGCTTGTGGTGGAAGAGATCGAATGCATGATGAAGGGGATAAAGAGATGAACGATGCGAGGACGCAGCTCAGACATAACTTGCAAAGAGTAGAGAAGGAGAACTACCAGCTTCGCGTAGGAGAGAGCAGGGAGGATTATATCGCTCAAATGCTGCGGTTCATCGGCGATCCCGATCCGGAATTGCGGGATGGACTCATCTATCCGACATTCTATGTCTGGATGACGGAGGAGAGATTGACCGAAGAAGAATGGCAAAGCCTTCTCAAGGTGCTCGCCGATGAGAATCATTTGTTCTACCATATCGGCAGGGATGGCGATCAGACGGTATTTACGAGGACTTTCTCCGTATTGCCGCTGGCTTTGATCGCCAGGCGGCATAGTCGAAAGCCTTTTCTGGACCAAGACGGCTATGAGCTTCTGAAACATTCGCTGCTCCGCTATTATCGGGAGGAAAAGGATCTTCGCGGGCTTCTGCCTGAAGAAGGCTGGGCGCACAGTGCCGCGCATGGAGCGGATGCGCTGAAGGAGCTGGTCCAGTGCCCGGAAAGCGATGCTGCGGTACAGCGCGAGATGCTTGCCGCGATCCAAGGCATGCTGCAGAATGGAAGCCATATTTTCGGCGAGGAAGAGGATGAACGAATCGCAAGCATCGTGGACGCCATGATCGGCGTTGGGCGGCTTGCTCAGGCGGAGATCGGGGATTGGATAACCGGATTATCGACCTGCTTGAATTGGCCGGGAAGCCGGGCGCAGGCTGTCGCCCGTGTGAACGGCAAGAGCCTTCTTCGCTCTCTTTACTTCAGAAGAGGACAAGAGGGGGGAGGAAATGCTCTTGCCGCCGCTATTCTCGAAACGGAAGCGAGCCTGAACAGATTTGCCGTCGCGGACAGGCAGCGGCAAACCTCCTGATCCGGCTGCTCTGAGCTTGATCCTGAGTCGCCCGAACCCGATCCGATTCTGTCGTCTCAAGGCGGCTTGCTCTCTGTTTTTAGGCCTGCTTACGAAAACATTTCCGTATTCGGGTTCTTTCGTTGCAAAAAAAGGCATTCCGACGCCGCTGGCGTCGCAATGCCTTTTTGCTTGCCCTGCATAGATGGAGCCGTACCGTTCGGCGGTTACGTCTGGCTTTTCTTGATGTACGTCTTGACTTCCGGAGGCGTATACAAAGCGAATTTGTCCAGCAGCGAGGCCGGGTCGGAATCCGACAGCGCCATCGACATGTATTTGTCCTGGAGGAACTGCTCCTTGTTCATATGGCCGAAGAAAGAGATCAGCCCGTCGTAGTAGCCGTCCACGTTCAGCAAGCCGATCGGCTTGCCGTGCAGGCCGAGCTGTCCCCAGGTGAAGATCTCGAACAGCTCTTCCATCGTGCCCGGGCCGCCGGGCATCGCGATGAATCCGTCCGCGAGCTCGGACATTTTCAGCTTTCTTTCGTGCATGGAACCGACCACGATCAGTTCGGTGAGTCCGCGATGGGAAATCTCCCTTTCCTCCAACATCGTTGGAATGACGCCGATGACCTGGCCGCCCGCCTGCAGAACGGAATCGGCGAGCACTCCCATGATGCCGACGCTTGCCCCGCCATAGACGAGGGTGATTCCCCTCCGAGCCAGTTCCGAACCGAGTCTGGATGCTCCTTCGGCATAGGTCGGCTTGGCGCCCATGCTGGATCCGCAAAATACCGCGATTGCTTTCAAACGTGTCTACCTCCCCTAAAAGCAGTCCCTCTCATTATACCAACGAGAAGCCTGGAGAGATGTTGAAAAATAGTAAAAAGCAGCCGAATGCAATCATTCGGCTGCCGGACTCGGATCTAGCAGAGATTAAAATACGGTTGCTTTCTTGCTCGTGGATGCGATGCCGTTCGTACCGTTGAATACGAGGCTGCCCCAGGACGTCAGCTCTATCATACGCCGGAATAAGCCATGAATCCGCCGTCGACCGGAATCACCGTGCCGGTCACGAAGCCGGACGAGTCGGAGTCGAGCAGCCAGAGCAGCGTGCCGAGCAGATCCTCCGGAACGCCGAAGCGGCGCATCGGAGTATGGGCGATGATCTTGCCGGAGCGATCTGTCCAGCTGCCGTCGGGATTTTGCAGCAGCCCGCGGTTCTGCTCTGTGAGGAAGAAGCCCGGAGCGATGGCGTTGACGCGGATTCCGGATTCGGCCATATGGACGGCCAGCCACTGCGTCCAGTTGTTGATCGCGGCTTTGGCGGCGCTGTAGGCCGGCACCTTGGTCATCGGCGAAGGAGCGCTCATGGAGGAGACGTTGAGCACGGTGCCGCCCCGTCCTAGCATCTGCTTGGCGAACGTCTGGGTCGGAAGGAGCGTTCCGACCATGTTGAGGTCGAACACGTTCCGGAAGCCCTGGACGCTGAGATCGAAGAAGGATACCGTCTTCTCGTCTTCCAGATCCCCGGAGCGGAAAATCTCGTTCGTCGTGTTGGCGCTGGGATGGTTGCCGCCGGCGCCGTTGACGAGAATGTCGCATGGACCGAGCCGCTCCTGCACGGACAGGGCAGCGGCTGCGACGCTGTCCGGATCGGTCACATCGCAGGAGAGCGCGATGGCCGTGCCGCCGGCAGCCGTGATTTCATCGGCGACGGCAGCCGCTTTGTCGAGGCTGCGGCCGAGGACGGCGACGCGGCAGCCCTGGCGGCCGAGCTCCAGCGCCATGACTCGGCAGAGCACGCCGGAGCCGCCCGTGACGACGGCGGTTTTGCCTTCGAGAGAAGCATGCAGAGGCAGGAGACTCATGAAGCGTGTCCCTTCTTCACGGCGGATGGAGTCAGGCTGCCTGCGGCGTCCCACAATCCCCACAGATACATAATGCCGAGCGCGCGGTCGTACAGTCCGTAGCCGGGACGGCATTGCTCATCCCAGATATGCCGTCCGTGATCCGGGCGGGCGTAGCCGTCGAAGCCGATGTCGTGGTAAGCCTTCACGATGCCCGCGATATCGACCGTTCCGTCCTGCGTCCGGTGGGACGTCTCGATGAAGTCTCCGTTGTCGAACACCTTGACGTTGCGGATATGGGCGAACGGAATGCGGTCCGCGAATTCGTGGATCATGCCGACGATATCGTTGGCGGGGTTCGCTCCGAGCGAGCCGCTGCACAGCGTGATGCCGTTGGCGGGACTGTCATGGAGAGACAGGAAGCGACGCAGGTTGTCCTGACCGGTGATGATGCGCGGGAGGCCGAAGATCGGCCATGGCGGATCGTCCGGGTGGATGGCCATCCGGATGCCGAGCGTTTCCGCCGCCGGGATGACTTTGTCGAGGAAATACTTCAGGTGATCCCAGAGATGCTCCTCGGTCACTCCGCGATACGCCTCGAACAAGGAAGTGAGATGGGAGAGGCGCTCCGGCTCCCAGCCCGGCATCGTGAGCGTGGAATTCGCGTTTATTTGCCGGACGAGCTCGAACGGATCGACGTTTTCGATCCGGCTTTTCTCATAGAACAGAGCGGTCGAGCCGTCTCCGCTCGGATGATGGAGATCGGTGCGCAGCCAGTCGAAGACGGGCATGAAGTTGTAGCAGATGACCTTCACGCCTACTTGAGCCAGCTTTTCCATCGTTTTTATGTAGTTCTCGATGTAGACATCGCGGCTCGGGAGTCCGAGCTTGATGTCCTCGTGGATATTGACGCTCTCGACGACGTTGATGCCGAGGCCATGCGCCGCAGCCTGATCTCGGATGTCCACGATCCGGTCGAGGGGCCATTCCTCCCCGGCCGGAATGTCGTGCAGCGACCAGACGATCTCGGTGACGCCTGGAATTTGCCTGATTTGGCTCAAGGTGACGGTATCGTTGCCTTCACCGAACCAGCGGAAGCTCATGTTCACTTGGCATTCTCCCTTTCCGGCTTGAAATAATGCGGATACTCCTTCTTGAGCAGCTCCTGGTCGGCGATGCCGAGCCGCAAATGCTGCTTCATGAGGTCGTCGGCTGCTTCCTCGCGTCCATCGGCGATCGCTTCCGCCATGGCGGCATGCTGCTCGTACAGATGAGTCCAATGGGGATCGCTCGCCAGACGCAGCAAGCGGGCCCGGTTCAGATGAAGATTCATCTGCTGGATGACCGACCAGGTGTTCAGCTTGCCGCAGCCCTGGAACAAGGCGCGGTGGAACGCCTCGTCGAGCTCGAACAGCCTCCGGTCGTCGAGCCGCGTCATCGCATCCTGCTGGGCGGCGAGATTGTCCCGCAACGCGGAGAGCGAGAGCGGAGGGAAGCCGGCGCAGGCGAGCCGGATGACGGCTCTCTCCAGCTGCTCCCTCATGAAGCGCGCTTCCTCCACGAGCTCCGGGTCGATCAGCGAGACCAAGGTGCCGCGCTGCGGGAGCACTTGGACCAGCTGTTCCTGAGCGAGCCGCAGGAAAGCTTCCCGTACGGGAGTGCGGCTGACGCCGAAGGCGGCGGCCGAGTCCTTTTCGGACAGAGCCGTTCCCGGAGGCAGCTCCAGGCTGAGAATCTGTTCTCTCAAGCTGTCGTACACGATGTCGCGGGTGGATGAACCGCGGGTTGCGAGGGGTTGATTCATGGCGGTATCGCCTCCTCCTTTTTGATACTACCATACTACCATACCAGTTTGACAGCGTTTTCTTGAAAACGGGAACGGAGGTGCGCGGATGCAGCATCGGCAGCGGCCCGATCAGGCGTCCAAGCCGCCGTCCAAGGCGCCGTTGCTTTCGGAATCGCAGTCTGCAGCGGGGCTCAGACATGCAGCTGCTTCCTGTATTCGGAAGGAGAGAAGCCCGTCCAGCGCTTGAACTGGCGGCTGAAGTGGGCGATATCGCGGTAGCCGAGCATGCCGGCGATCATCTGGATCGAATACTTTGAGTCGGACAGCGGATGCCTGGATTCATGCAGGAAGAGCGAGGACCAGTATGCTCAACTACGGCATCTCGATGGGCAATTTCTCGCTCGCGACGGTCGCGCTCTTCACGGGCGTCTACCAGTGGAACTCGTGGTTCGATGTGTTCCTCTACAACCGAGAAAGTGAATCTCAGCACGCTCCAGTACGATCTGATGAAGATGCTGGCGAACTCCAACTCGAATTCCTCGATGACGTCGGCGTCGGCATTCGCGAACAGCGCGAACTCAAGCTCGAACTTCGTCACGCCGAGCTCCATCCGCGCGACGATGACGATCGTGGCCAGCCTGCCGATGATCATCATGTATCCTTTCCTGCAGAAATACTTTGTCAAAGGCATGACCGTCGGCGGCGTGAAAGGCTGATGCCGGCTTTCAATCGGTACGATTCAAAAAGCAGCGGCAATCGGATGAATTCATGTCCGGAGCCGCTGCTTTTTATGTGGATGTATGCGGTGCGTCTATGCGGTGCGTCTTGATTTGCGTAGCAAGCGACGAAGCTAGGAGCATAGGCTCCTGATTCCGGTCAGCGAACCATCCAGCCGCCGTCCACGCAGAGGACGTGGCCGTTCATGTAATCGGAAGCCTGGGAAGCGAGGAACACGACCGGTCCCTTCAGGTCCTCGGGCGTTCCCCAGCGGGCTGCCGGAATCCGTTCCGTAATGGAACGATAGCGGCCTTCGTCGGCTTGGATAGGGGCGGTATTGTTCGTCATCATGTATCCCGGAGCGATAGCGTTGACCTGGACGCCCTTCGCGGCCCATTCATTGGCGAGCGCCTTGGTCAATCCGGCGACCGCATGCTTGCTCGCCGCGTAGCCGGGCACGTTGACGCCGCCTTGGAAGGAGAGCATCGAGGCGATGTTGATGATTTTGCCGCTGCCCCGCTGGATCATCCCCCTTCCTGCCAGCTGGCTGAGATAGAAGACGGCATTCAAGTTCAGGTTGATGACATCCTCCCAGTCGCGGCGTCCGTGCTCCGCTGCAGGCGTCCTGCGGATGATGCCGGCGTTGTTGACGAGGATGTCGATGCCTCCCGTGAAGGAGAGAGCAGCGGCATAGACGTCCTCGAGGGCGTCCAGATCGCCGAGATCGGCGGGGAGATCCTTCGCTTGGCCGCCGAGGCCGCGGATCGTCTCGACCGTTGCCCGGCTTCCCGAGGAGGAGACGGCGACGACGGCAGCGCCGCTTTCGGCCAGGGCGACGGCCATGGCTTGCCCGAGGCCGCCGGAGGTTCCGGTGACAAGGGCCGTTTTGCCGGTCAAATCGAACAAGGGCATCATTCCTTCATTCCTTTCATGGCTTATTGGAGGAGCTAAGAAGGAGCTGCGGCTTGCAGCCTGACACCCGCTTCGGCATACTCCTTGGCGCAGCCGGAAGGCAGCAGGGAATCCGTCAGGATGGCGTTCATTTCGCTGAGCTTGGCGAAGGTGAACAGAGCGCTTCGGCCGAACTTGCTGCTGTCTGCCACGGCATAGGCTTGGTCTGCGGTTTCAATCATGGCGCGCTTGATTTCCAGCAGCTCGCCGGTATAGATCGTGAAGCCGTTCTCCGGATGAACTCCCGTCGCGGACATAAAAGCCTTATGGATGTTCAGCCTCCGCACGTAGGCGGCTGCTTCCTGGCCGGCAAGCATATTGCGGACCCGATAGCCTCCGGGAACGACGAGGCGTATCGCATCCTTAGGAGCGAGCTCGGCGATGATCCTCACATCGTTCGTGACGACCGTCAGCGGCGCGTTGTCCAGCCGCTTGGCGATCTCCAGCGTCGTGCTGCCCCCGTCCAAGGCGATGACCTCGCCCGGCTTGATCAGCTCGACAGCCAGTCCCGCGATCTCGGCCTTCTCCGGATTATGCCGGACGAGCGGCTCTCGGGAGCTCAGAATCCCGAGCTGATCGCTTTGCGCCAGCATGGCGCCGCCGTGGATCCGGGTCAGAAGCCCCCGCTCTTCAAGCTTCTGAAGATCCTCGCGGATCGTCTTTCCCGTTACCTGCAGCCGCTCGCTCAGCTCGGCCACCGTCACTTCGCGCTGGGCGAGCAGAATTTCCATAATCGTCTCATAACGCCGCAATGGGTTCATTTTCGTTCATCCATTCGTTTTTTTCTCTATTTTAGTTCACTCATGGCAACGGGGTCCATATCCTCGAACACTTGGTTCTCGCCGGCCATGCCCCAAATGAACGTATACCTGCAGCTGCCGACGCCGCTGTGGATGGACCAGCTCGGGGAGATCACGCCCTGTTCGTTGCGTACGACCAGATGGCGGGTTTCCTGCGGCTCTCCCATGAAGTGGAAGACATTGCCGTCCTCCGGCATGTCGAAGTAGAAGTACACCTCGGAGCGGCGATTGTGCGTATGGCAAGGCATCGTGTTCCACATGCTTCCGTCCTTGAGCAGCGTCATGCCCATGACCAGCTGGCAGCTCTGGATGCCGCCGAGATGGATATAGCGGTAGATCGTCCGCTCGTTGGAGTTGGCCGGGCTTCCAAGATGATTGGGCGAAGCCTCGCTGATGGCGGCTTTCGCTGTCGGATAGGTCTGATGAGCAGGAGTGGAGTTCAAGTAGAATTTGGAAGGATTGGAGGCGTCGGCGCTATGGAAGGCGACTTCGCCGGCGCCGCGGCCGACATAAAGGCAGTCCTTCGGCTCCATGGCGTACTCGATGCCGTCTACGGTTACGGCGCCTTGACCGCCGACATTGATGATGCCGATCTCGCGGCGTTCCAGGAAGGATGCCGCGCCGATCGTCTTCGGATCGGCCTCCAGCTTGACGCTGCCCTTCACCGGCATGACGCCGCCGACGATGAAGCGGTCCACATGCGTGTAGAAGAGAGCGAGGCGGTCGGCTTCAAACAAGCTCTCGATCAGAAACTCCTGGCGCAGGCGGCCCGTATCGAAAGCTTTTGCTTCCTGCGGGTGGGAAGCGTAACGGATTTCCATTTGAATTCCTCCTAATAGGTTTGAATTAGTTCATTTAAGTTCATATTAGTTCGTTTAAGGTTTAATTTCAAGAGCAAAATGCCGGATTCAGGAAAAAACGGGGACATAGAACGGAGGCTTGTAAAGCTTCTGCTCGATTGTGCCAGCCACATTCGCTATCTCAGTGGGGGAGCCGGTGCATCGGAATGGGGTGTTTGGCCTGTATTGTGCAACGAGAGTCAAATGGGAGCGATAATCGGTCCATCTCGGTCAAGAGCTGCAACCGCTGCCATGATACAATCACGGCATGCCCCGTCGACAGGCGGGCGGAACCGAAGCATGGGGAGGCATTCAAATGACGACTGAGCTGAGAATCGGAATTGTCGGGCTCGGCAATATGGGCTCGGGCCATGCCGCGTATCTGGCGGCGGGCGAAGTGCCGGGAGGCGTGCTGGCTGCCGTATCGGATGTCCGGGAGGAGAGGCTCTCCTGGGCGAAGGCAGCCTTCGGCGACTCCGTCAAGACGTACGGAAGCGCCAGGGAGATGTTCGATTCCGGCGAGGTGGACGGCGTCCTGATCTGCACGCCGCATTATTCCCATCCCGAAGAAACGATAGCCGCCCTTCAAGCGGGACTGCATGTGCTTGTGGAGAAGCCGGCCGGCGTGTATACGAAGCAGGTCAAGGAAATGAACGAGGCTGCCGCGGCCAGCGGCCGGGTGTTCGGCATCATGTTCAATCAGCGGACGAACCCTCTTTACCGCAAGATGCGCGAGCTGATCGGATCCGGAGAACTCGGCGAGGTCAGGCGCATCAATTGGATCGTCACGGATTGGTACCGTTCCCAAAGCTATTACGACAGCGGCGGCTGGAGAGCGACCTGGGAGGGCGAGGGCGGAGGCGTCCTGATGAACCAATCGCCCCATAATCTCGATCTGTGGCAGTGGATCACCGGTCTCATGCCGACTCGGATCCGTGCTTTCTGCGGCTTCGGCAAACATCGGGACATTGAAGTAGAGAACGATGTTACCGCTTATGCCGAATATTCGAACGGAGCGACCGGAGTGTTCATCACGTCGACCGTCGATGCGCCCGGCACGAACCGGCTCGAGATTACCGGCGACCGCGGCAAGCTGGTCGCCGAGGACGGCAAGCTGACGTTCTGGCGTCTCAGAACGCCGGAGAGCGAGTTCAACCGGACGTACGCCGGTGGCTTCGGCAGCCCGGAGACATGGCGGATCGATGTCCCGGTGCCGGGCGGCGATCCCAACCAGCACCGGGCCGTGACCCGCAACTGGGTCGATGCCATCGCCGGACGCGCCCCGCTGGAGTCGCCCGGAGAGGAAGGAATCAAAGGCTTGGCACTGGCCAACGCCATGCTCCTGTCCGCCTGGACGGACGGATGGGTGGAGCTGCCGCTGGATGACGAGAGGTATTACCGTGAGCTGCAGGCCCGCATCGCGGCTTCGACTGCCGGCAAGGATCAGGCGGCTGCAGGCCGCACGCTGGATGTGAAGGGCACTCATTAAAAGCTGGGGATGGGCAAATATAGCGTCGCAGCGAATAACGCTGCTTGATGCAAGGGGGAACCGCAAGTGAGCAAGGACGGTATGAATTATGCCCCGCAGGGGAAGCCGAGTCCCGTCGTCGGCAGGGGGGAATTCGTGTTCGCCGCTGTCTGCCTCGACCACGGCCATATTTACGGCATGTGCAACGGGCTGATCGAAGCCGGCGGCACGCTGAAGTCGGTTTATGATGCCGATTCCGATCGGGCAGCCGCATTTGCTTCCCGCTACCCGGGCGCGGCCATTGCCGGATCCCTGGAAGAAGTTCTTCAGGATCCGGAGCTGCATCTCGTCGCGGCAGCCGCCGTGCCGAACGAGCGTGGACCGCTCGGCGTCAAGGTCATGCGGCATGGCAAGGATTATTTTACGGACAAAACGCCGTTCACGGAGCTCTCGCAGCTGGAGGAAGCCCGTCGCTGCGCTGCCGAGACGGGCCGCAAGTATGCCGTCTATTACAGCGAAAGGTTGCATGTGGAGAGCGCCGTATTCGCCGGAGAGCTTATCGCCGACGGAGCGATCGGCCGTGTTGTGCAGGTGATGGGCACCGGCCCGCATCGGCTGAATGCGCCGTCGCGGCCGGACTGGTTTTTCGACCGGCAGCGGTATGGAGGCATCCTGTGCGATATCGGCAGCCATCAGATCGAGCAGTTCCTTCATTTTGCCGGCTGCCGCGATGCCCGGGTGCTCCACAGCAAGGTGGGCAATTACCAGCATCCAGCCTATCCCGAGCTGGAGGATTTCGGCGATGCCAGCCTGCTGGGCGACAACGGAGCCAGCCATTACTTCCGGGTCGACTGGCTGACGCCGGCAGGCCTCTCGACCTGGGGGGACGGACGCACGGTCATCCTCGGCACGGAAGGATATATAGAGCTGCGCAAGTATGTGGATATCGCCCGTTCCCCGCATGGTGATCATCTCTATCTCGTGAACGGCGAGGGAGAGCATCATATGGAGCTGTCCGGCAAGGTCGGGTATCCGTTTTTCGGCAGCCTGATTCTTGATGTCCTGAACCGGACGGAGGAGGCCATGACGCAGGAGCATGCGTTCAAGGCGGCGGAGCTGTGCCTGCTGGCGCAAGCGGAAGCGATAAGGATCGGCGGATTCAATGGAAGATCCGCCTTGAAGGAGGAGCCTGCTTCCTGGAGGCGGGAATAAATCAGATGATAGATCGGAGGCCATCTCGACCATGACGATTCAGCTGTCTGTATTTACCGTGGCAACGCCGGAGCTCTCTCCGGAGGAGCTGGCCGCAGCCGCCCGCAAGGCAGGCCTGCAGGGGATAGAATGGCGCTGCAAGGATACTCCCGCAGAAATCAGGCAAGAGAAGCCCTCCTTTTGGGGGAACAATCTGGCTACGGTGCCGCAGAGCGCGGATGCCGGCGTGCTGGCCCGGTTCCGAGGCGCGGCGGAGAAGGAAGGACTGAAGTCCATAAGCTTGACGCCTTATCTGCAAGCAGGCGATCTGGAAGGGACCGAGCAGGTGCTGGCTGCTGCGAGGGAGCTCGGGGCGGATTATATCCGTCTCGGCGTGCACGGCTACGACCGATCGAGACCTTTCGGCGAGCTGTTCGGCCTGCAGAGGATCTACCTGCGCGAGGCTTCAGGCCTGTGCAGGCAGTATGGAGTCAAAGGCCTGATCGAGACCCATCACGGCACGATCGCCCCGAGCGCTTCGGCAGCCATCCGGCTGTGCGAAGGGCTGGACACGGACGCCGTCGGGGTCCTCTACGATCCCGGCAACATGGTCCATGAAGGCTATGAGAACCACCGCATGGGCTTGGAGATGCTCGGGCCCTATTTGGCTCATGTGCATATGAAGAATGCCGGGTGGACATCGACGGCCGATGCCGATGGAAGCGTCCGGTGGAACAGCAGCTGGACGGGCATGAAAGGCGGAGTCGTCCGCTGGAAGGAAGTCGTCTCCGACCTCATCGCCGTCGGCTACGACGGGTTCATCGGGGTGGAGGATTTCAGCGGGCAATACAGCTCGCCGGAAATGCTGGAGCAATACTCGCGCTATATGCGCGAGCTGCTGGAGACCAGCGGTGCCGCGTCCGGAGCCTGACCGGTCCTCTCTTACCAGAAGCGATGGACGATGGTATGCTGAACCCATGGCACATAGCCATGGAGAGGATGTGGCATGCATGTCCGGAAGCGGCGGTTATCCTGCCGGCCTGCTCGATTATTCCTTTCGCGACGATGGGCAGGTCATGCAGGATTTCCATTCTCACCCCTACTATGAGATTTATTTCTTCCATGAAGGGGATTGCACGTATCTGATCGGAAGCCGCATTTACCGGCTGGAGCCGGGCGACATGCTGCTCATGTACGGCATGACCCTGCACAGGCCCAAAGTCGATCCGAGCCAACCTTACGTGCGGAGCATCATTCATTTCTACCCCGATCCGCTCCGGGCCGCCTCGCCCTCCGGGGCGCAGTTGCCCGTCATGCGGCCGTTCGAGGAGCTCCGCAACTATCGGCTGTCTCTGCGGGGAGAGCATCGGGAAGAAGCGGAGCTGATTCTGGCCAGGATGGACCGCTTCAAGAAGCAGGGCGATGCTTCCGGCCTGTACCGGATGAAGCTGGCGTTCGAGGATCTGCTGGGGTTCATCTACGAGCGATGCCAGGAGCCGATGAATCTGGCGCCGGAACGGTCGAGGGACAAGGAGCAGATCGCGCAGGATATCATGGACTATATCGGCGGGCATCTTTCCGAGGAGCTCACGCTGGAGCGGCTTCAGAGCGAGCTGCATTTGAGCCGTTCTTACCTGTCCAGAACGTTCAGGGAAGTTACAGGCGTGCAGCTGTTCGAGTATATCTACAAGCAGCGGGTCAACCAGGCCAGGGTGCTCTTTTTGCTGGAGCCGGACATTTCCGTTACGGAAGCGGGCTTCCGCGTCGGGTTCAAGCATCCGGCCCATTTCAGCCGTCTGTTCAAGCAGACGGTCGGCATGTCTGCCGACAAGTACCGGCGCAGCCTTCCAGGTTTTTAAAGCCGGCCAGCAAGAAGCATCTCCGAAGCGATCTCCACTCGCTCCGGAGATGCTTTTTTTTTTCGTTTCAATCGGAATGGAATGGCGAGAGGGAGAAAAGGCTGTCAGGGAGAGAAGGCGGAGAATATCGTTACGCTGCACAAAATCCGAAAAGTGGATTACAAGATGCAAAGCTCTATATTTACACGACAGGTTATAAAATATAACATGAAAACAATTTCGAAGGAGCTGAATGAGAGTGGGTGGCCGCATATTGTCGCTGGAGCTCTCATCCTATCGGCTGATTCCTTTGATGAACGGTCATGCAAGGATGCCATCGCGTCCGGAAAGGTATGAATGCTGCCATGAGCCTAGAGGAACTGAACGCGCGCGTCCACAAAGATCTTGCCTATATTGCTTTTGGAGGAAAGGATTGGGTTCGTCCCCGCGTACATCCGGACGGCCACGTCTATGACGTTGTCATCGTCGGCGGCGGCCAAAGCGGTCTCGGCACCGCCTTCGGCCTGCTGCGGGAGAGAGTGTCCAACATACTCGTCATCGACGAAAATGCAGAGGGCTGCGAAGGTCCATGGGAAACTTATGCCCGAATGGTCACGCTGAGGACGCCCAAGCATCTGACTTCCATCGATCTCGGCGTTCCATCCCTGACCTTCCGCTCCTGGTGGGAATCGCAGCACGGAGAGGAAGGCTGGGAGGCGGTGGACAAAATTCCGCGCGGCGAGTGGATGAATTATTTGCGATGGTATCGCCGCATCCTCTCTCTGCCTGTCCGGAACGATGCCAGGCTGAAGCTGATCGAGCCGCTGCCCGGCGGCATCCATCGCCTTCATGTGGAAGGCCCCGAACCGTCATCTCCCCATCTGCTGGCGCGCAAGGTCATTCTGGCTACCGGCATACAGGGAGGCGGAGAGTGGCATGTTCCCGGCATCGTGGCCGACAACGTATCCAGCAGCTTGTACGCCCACACTTCGGAGCCGATCGATTTCTCCAAGCTTGCCGGGAAGAGGATCGCTGTGCTGGGAGGGGGAGCATCGGCGTTCGACAATGCCAACCACGCGCTTGCTCAAGGAGCAGCCGCCGCGCATGTATTCGTCCGGCGCAGCGAGCTGCCTCGGATCAATCCGATCCGCCAGATGGAGTATTCGGGCATGATCGAGCATTTCCACATCCTCTCCGATGAGGAGAAATACGAGGCGATGGCGCATTTCTTCCATCATAACCAGCCTCCGACCAATGACACCTTCCAGCGGGCATGCTCCTGGCCCGGCTTCAGCCTCCATCTGGGAGCGCCATGGCTGGCTGTCAGGGAGGAAGGGGAGCAGGCGGTCGTAACGACGCCTCAAGGAAGCTTCGCTTACGACTTCCTGCTCGTCAGCACCGGCTTGCTGACCGATCCGGCGCTGCGTCCGGAGCTGAAGCTGGTGGAAGGCCATATCGCCCGCTGGAAAGACCGGTATGACGCTCCTGAGCCCATCGCCAGCGCAGTGCTTGACGCCCATCCTTATTTGACGCCAGGCTTTGCCTTCACGAGCCGAAGCGAGGAGGGGAACAGCCTGCTGCACGGACTGTTCACGTTCAATTACTCCGCGATGATCAGCTGCGGCTTGTCGGCTTCGGCCCTTTCGGGCATGCGCTATGCGATTCCCAAGCTTGTATCCGCCGTGTCGAGCCAGCTGTTCCTCGATGACCGCAAGCCGATTCTGGCCAGCTTTTACGCTTATGACGAGCAGGAATTCGCCGGATATTGGCCGGCCGCTTCAGAGGTTGCAGCAGATGGCGGCTGAAATGAAAGCGCGGTGGATATGAGCAGATGCGTGTGGAAAAGATGCGCGTAGAAATAAGCATATGCGCGTGGAGATAAAAGGGAGATAGAGTGTAAGCCTGAAGAGGCCTGCCGAGTTTTTCGGCAGGCCTCCGGTTTTTAAGCCGAGTCGGGGGACGAGAAGGTCAAGCTCGGATTATGGTCTGCGGCATCCTTGAATACGGAGAGCAAGGCGGATGTCGTCCGTTCGCCAAGCAGCTTGAGGCTGTCTTCGATGGAAATCCAATGAATGGCCAGAGGGGAACCGGCATAATCCGTCAGGCAATCGTAAAGAGCGTCCAGATTGCGGCCATAATAATCGGGGAAGTGCAGCTCGCGGCTAAGCGCATCGTGAAAAGCTTCGATCGTCGCCAGCTTGCTGCCGTCAAGTAGCAAGATCTTGTCCAGCCTTCTCATCTCCTTGGAGAGGGTTCTTGTCTATTCCAAGAATAAGGGACTTGCCTGAAAAAGCAAGTCCCCCAAGCTGTTCACCACTTCTGGAAGCTGGCGTAATGGTCGCTTGTCGTGTAGTAGAGGCCGTCATTGGAATAAAGGACCCGGGAAGCGTTGCGGCATCCCGACGTGTAGTAGGCATCCGCCTCGCGCCAGGTGCGTCCCGACTTGGCTGGAAGCAGGCCTTCATAGTTGGAGAAGACATCCCCGCCGATGCTGTAGCCGGGTGCTACTGTAGCCAGATTGCATTTGCTGGACACCCAGCCTTTGCTTGTCGCCTGGCTTTTCGTCAAGAAGTTGGCCGGCAGCTTGCCGTTTGCCTTGATGTAGTTGATGATGCCGGCAAAATCGGTCGGTCCGGATACGGCTGCATCCGCCACCGGGGCAGCTTGTCCAATCAGCGGACTTACATTGCCCAGCAGCAGAGCCAGCATGAGGACGGCCGACGCTAAAAGCCTGACGATTGATTTCATTACATAATGCCTCCTTTTCGATAGGGAAGATAGTTGCAATTGGATTATACAGGAATTTAATAGGCGACGAATTATCGATTTCGTAAAAACGCTTGATTCTGCCTTCGCAAGGCTCTATTTACTGCCTCTTATCCAGTCCCGGCATCAATTCGGGCAGCCGAATTTTGATGAGATAACTCTCATTTATTTCTAAGAAAGGCCTTGAAAGGCATGTCCCCCCTGGATTTCTGCTCTTCGTGGAAAATCTTAGGCCGTTAAAAATCTGCTACAGTTGGGATAGACCAACAACCCCAGGAGGTTTTCACCAACATGAGCAGTAATTGGTTCAACCGCAAGCTGATCGGAGCGAGTCTGTGCGCCACCGTGGCATTTACCGCTATTGGAGCCGTTTACGTCCCGCCGACCCCGGCAGCTGCGGCATCTTCTTCTTTTGAGACTACCATTACATATGGCGTCAATATGCGTACACAGCCAAGCAACTCCGCCGCCAAAATCCGCATGCTGAAAAAAGGCGAAGCGGTCCATGTCGTCGGACAGGCCAACAGTTACTGGCTGCATGTCCTGACAGCAAAAGGCGAGAGCGGATATATCTCCTCCGGCAGCAAGTACACCACATACTCGCGATCAGCAGCGGGAGGCGGCAGCGGAAGCGTGCAGCCTGGAGCAAGCGCGAAAGCCGATCAGGTCGTCTCGCTGGCGCAGAGCTATATCGGCAAAATATCGTACAGCTACGGCGTCCGCAATGAGAGCAAGCTGATCTTCGACTGCTCCTCCTTCACCCAGTTCATCTACGGCAAAGCCGGAGTCAGCTTGAAATGGGGGACAAGCTCCCAGAAATCCCAGGGAAGCGCCGTCAGCCGGGCAAATCTGAAGAAGGGCGATCTCATCTTCTTCGACACCGTCGGTACGAACAATGGCGTCATCAATCATGTCGGCATCTACATGGGCGACGGCAACTTCATTCACAACACTCCATCCGCCAACGGGGTGACGGTGAACAGCCTGACATCCGGCTGGTGGAAAGACCGCTTTGTATCCGCGCGCAGCGTGCTGTAGAAACTCGCCTCGGATAACTGCGCAGCGTGCGGGGGAAACTCGCCTCGCAAGTCCGCGCAGCGTGCTGCGGAAGCTCGCCACGCATGGCCGCGCAGCGTGCTGCGAAAGCTCGCCTTGGATGTCCATGCGCGATGCCATGGACTTTCGCCTTGACTGTCGCTCCTCGATCTGCAAGAATTCGCTGCGAACCCGCTTACGGCTAGCGGCAATTATCGCGATAGAACGCTAGGCCGCTCCTCCAGGAGCGGCTTTTTTTCATTTCCTTGGCTATTTTTACGTCTTTTTAACGCTTCGGACGTCGATCTTTACCCCGTTTTTACAGCTGCCCGCAGTACCATTTGATCCGCTCGATAGAACGGAAGCGAAGAAGCCCGGCGCGCCGGATAGCGCCGGGTTTTCTCATCCGCCGTGAGAGCCTCTCAAGCGACCGGATACTCCGATTCCAAGCGGGCATTGGCGTAGAAGGGCGGACGGATGGCGATGAGCGGCAAAGCGAACTTAAAAGGTTTGTAAGCGACCTCGACCGTTTCCTTGGAATAGGGCATGAGCAGCAGCTTGATGCTCTCGTCATAATAGTATTTCACGATGATCTCCTCCTGTAAGCCTTGTTGCTGCTTGATACTATATTCCATACGGAGCCGTGCGGGCACATCGCAAAAGATTGAGCCGGGTGGGCAGGCACGGCAGGCGCCCAGAGCCCATAGGCTATGGATACAAGAAGGTTCAGGAGGTAGGACGCGGCATGAGTGAAAAAAAAGACGATGGCCTCAGCGAAATCCGGGACTTGCAGGAATGGTTCGAGAACTGCAAGCAGAGCGGTTATCCGCTGTACCCGGCCTACGGCAAGATTACCCGCTACGAGGATGTGCAGATCAGCTTTCCGGAGCAGCGCCAGCTGTTCCAGCCGGGTCTGGAGAAGCTCATGGTGCCTCGCCCGATCATCGAGAATCCCCATTACAAAGGCAGCGGCAAGCTCGAGGGCAAGGTCGCGCTGATCACGGGCGGAGACAGCGGCATGGGAGCTGCGGTCGCCATCGCCTTCGCCAAGGAAGGGGCGAATGTCGCGATCTCCTACCTCGACGAGCATGAGGACGCCGGCCGCACCAAGGCTCGCGTGGAGCATTTTGGAGGCCGCTGCCTGCTGCTGCCCGGCGACCTTCGAGACAAAGCCCACTGCAAGTATATCGTCGCCAAGACGGTCGAGGTTTTCGGCTGCCTGAACATTCTCGTGAACCATGTGGGCATCCAGTTCCAGCAGAACGAGCTGACGGATATTACGGATGAGCAGTTCGACGAGACGTTCAAGGTCAACATCTATTCTCATTTCTATACGACGAGGGCCGCGCTCCCGCATCTGAATGCGGGAGATTCCATCATCAACACGGCGTCGGTCGTGCCCTACGTCGGGGAAAAGCAGCTCATGGACTATACGGCATCCAAGGCCGCTATCGTCGGCTTCACGCGGGCATTGGCCAAAAACCTGGCGAAAAAAGGCATCCGCGTCAACGCCGTCGCCCCCGGGCCGATCTGGACGCCGCTCATTCCTTCGAGCTTCTCCGCCGATCAGGTAGCCGTATTCGGAACGGACACTCCGATGGGGCGGCCGGGCCAGCCGTTCGAGCTGGCTCCGACCTGGGTGTACCTCGCTTCGGACGATTCCCGATATGTGACGGCGCAGGTGCTGCATGTAGACGGTGGCCTGTCGACGAATTCATGAGCCGCTGCTGCTGCAGTCAGAGCGGCTCTCGCGCACAAAAAACAGCCGATCCTATGCCTCAGGGTCGGCTGTATCGTCTGGGGCCGGGGCGGGAGTCAGCCTCGCTCCATGGCGGACTTCATGCCCGGCAGCTTGCCGGCGACGTCGTGGACGAAGGCGTCGGTTTCTTGAGGCGAGAGGAAGCGGAACTCGTAATCGCCGCCCCAATCCTTCTGGAAAGCATGGCCTGTGTAATAGGCGGCGATCCGGTCGATCTGCTTCTGGATCTGTCCCGCCGGGAAGATGTCCAGATAGTCGGGGAAATCGCGGACGCTGCTGAAGCAGCGGGTGAAGATGTTGGCGGGCTCCTTCTCTAGATACAGGAAGTCGGCTCCGTACCAGTCGCTTTTCAGCCGGAAGGAGCGGTCCGGCATTCCCTCAAGAGCTTGCGTGGCAGGCTCCCTTCTTTTGCGCTTCTGGAGCTCGATCCATTCGATGTCGGTCAGCAGATGGCAGTAGCAGCCGAGCAGGAATGCGGTTCGAGGATTCATGGCATCCGCTTTCTCCGCTCCTTCCGGCAGGTACGCTTCCAGGAACCGTTCCGGGCGAATCATTTTGTCGGCGTCGAGGAAATGGGTCGCGGACTTGGGGGGCTGGAACTGCCCCGTGTCCGGATCGGGCAGGCCGCAATCCGGGCCGATGTGGCCGACGACGAACTCCGGCAAGCTGGCCTTGAATCCGTTCTTAAGCATTTGATCCGCGATTCGAAAATGGGTCATCCATGTTGCCATGTCAGCCTCCAATAATCCCGATGCACGGGAGGATGATTTCATGACGAGGCTTGACCGGCAAAAGTTCCGTTCTCTCCCATTTATTCCTGAATTTACTTCGGGTCGGAAGGATTGGGCGTTGGCGGGAGAAATTCTGGATGCGGCATCGGATTCATTCGACCGCTTCGACCAGCCCGTCTACGTCATGGGGGATTTCAAGTTCGACAATCTGCTGGTCAGACGCAGCGTAGAGCAGTGGGAGCTGAGCGGCCTGTTCGATTTCACGAACGGCTACTTCGGAGACGGGGCAGCCGATCTGCCCAAGATCGCGACCCAGTTCATCGACCGCGGCAGATCCGATCTCGCCGAGCGATTTCTTCGGGCTTATCGAGACGGGCTGGACGATAAGGAAGGGTTCGATCAGAGGATCAAGGTCCATATGCTTCATCAAAAGGTTCTGGATTGGGGCTGCTTCCATGCGATCGGCACGGTCAGCTGGAATCCGGAATGGACATTCCGGGATTGGGCGTCCCGCTACATAGGGCTCTAAGCGGCTTGCTGTCCCGGCACGGCTGTGATCCCGCAAAACCCGCTCGGTGGCGAGCGGGTTTTTTCTCCTTGATTCCCGGCTTGACGAAACAACCTAACACCGTTATGATTGGCGCGAAATCACATGTATGTTATCCTAACAAACCTAACAATACGATTTTGAAAGCGTTTAAAGCGCATGGGGAGGATGAGCACTATGACATCGATCGTCATCGGAAGCTGGACGTTCAGAGCGGTTGACCGCGGGGAAGCATGGCTGGAAGCGAGTGTTCCCGGCTGCGTCCATACCGATCTGCTGCGCAATGGAAAAATCGAGGATCCCTTCTATGGAACGAATGAACATCGGCTCCAGTGGATCGACAAGCAGGACTGGGAATACGAAGCCCAGTTCGATGCCGCGGCGGAGCAGCTGGACGAGGACTTCGTCCGGCTCGCGTTCGAGGGGCTGGATACGTACGCGGACGTTGCGTTGAACGGATCCCGCCTGTTCTCGGCGGACAATATGTTCCGGCTATGGACGGCCGATGTGAAGGGCCTCCTCAAGGAGAGCGGCAACAAGCTCCATATCCGCTTCCGCTCGCCCGTCAACGAGGATCTGCCGAAGCTGGAGCGGCTCGGCTATGCGCTTCCGGCGACGAACGACCAGTCGGAGCTCGGAGGCCTTGGAGACAAGCGGATCAGCGTTTTCGCCCGCAAAGCTCCTTATCATTACGGCTGGGATTGGGGACCTCGATTCGTGACGAGCGGCATTTGGCGTCCGGTCCGTCTGGAGAGCTGGTCGGGCGTCCGCATCTCGGATCTGTTCATCCGGCAGGACTCCGTCTCGGCCGAAGCGGCCGAAGTGACGGCGGTTGTCACGGTGGAAGCCGCCGCATCGGGTCCCTCGACGATTGCCGTATATGTGGAAGGACAAGAGCACAGGCTCGAAGCGGACTTGGAGACGGGAGTCCAGACGCTGGAGATCCCCGTTCGGATCGAGCAGCCGCGCTTATGGTGGAGCCGAGGTCTCGGCGAAGCCTCTCTGACGGAGTTCCTGGCCAAGGTTGAAAAGCGGGACGGAGCCGCCGACTCCAGGACGGTCCGGACCGGACTGCGTTCCGTCCGTCTTGTGCGCGACCGCGACGAAGCCGGCACCTCGTTCTTCTTCGAGCTGAACGGCGTCGCCGTGTTCGCCAAGGGAGCGAACCATATTCCGAACGACAGCTTCGTAGCGGAAGTGACGGAGGACCGTTACCGCCATGAGATCTTGTCCGCGGCCGAGGCGAATATGAACATGCTGCGCGTATGGGGCGGCGGCATCTACGAGCAGGATATTTTCTACGACCTGTGCGACGAGCACGGCATCATGGTCTGGCAGGACTTCATGTTCGCCTGCAGCATGTATCCCGGCGACGAGGCCTTCCTGGACAGCGTGCGCGCGGAGGCCGAGGACAATCTGCGCCGGCTGCGCAACCATCCGTCCATCGTGCTCTGGTGCGGCAACAACGAGATCGATTCCGCCTGGGCCCACTACGACGAGAACGGGGGCTGGGGCTGGAAGAAGGAGTTCACTCCAGAGCAGCGGGAGAGCATCTGGGCCGACTATGAAGCGATCTTCCACAAGCTGCTTCCCGAAGCGGTGGATGCGCTGGCGCCGGGCATCGGCTATTGGCCATCTTCGCCGCTGATCAGCCTTGCCGAGGATGCCGGCCAGCATGCCTATCCGGAATCGACGGCTGGAGATGTCCACTACTGGGGCGTGTGGCATGCCGTAGAGCCGTTCGAGAACTACAAGCTCAAGATCGGCCGCTTCATCAGCGAGTACGGCTTCCAGTCCTTCCCGGAATACAGATCGGTGCGCTCCTTCGCCGAGGAAGCCGATATGGAGCTTCTGTCCACCGTCATGCTCGCCCATCAGAAGAACGGAGCCGGCAACAGGCTGATCAAGGAATATATGGACATGTATTTGCCGGAGCCGAAGGACTTCCCTGCCTTCCTCTATGAAAGCCAGATCCTGCAGGGCGAGGCGATGAAGATGGCGATCGAAGCCCATCGGCGCCGCCGCCCTTACTGCATGGGCACGCTGTACTGGCAGATGAACGATTGCTGGCCGGTCGCCTCCTGGGCGGGCATGGATTATTTCGGCCGCTGGAAAGCGATGCATTATTACGCCAAGCGCAGCTTCCGGGACGTTCTTCTTTCCGCAGACCGGACCGATACGGGGATCGATCTCCATCTGGTAAACGATTTGCAGGTCTCCGTGCAAGGCACCCTCAAGGTCAGCCTGCTGGATTTCTCCGGGCTCGCGCTTGCCGAGCGCGAGGTGCCGGCTGCGGCGGCAGGCGGCCAATCGCTGCTGCTGCTCTCGCTCGCACGCGGAGAGCTGCTGCCGGAAAGCGCCGCTTCCGATTCCGTTCTGGTGACGGCGGAGCTGATCGCCGAAGACGGGTCGCTGCTTGCCGCAGCCACCGGCTTCCTCGAAGGCGACCGCCAGCTTGCGCTTGCCCCGGCATCGATCGATGTGGAAGAGATCGAGGGCAGCGGCGGCAGCCGCTTCCGCGTCAGCGCCAGCCGTCTGGCAAGAGCGGTATGGCTGCAGAGCGGCAGCGAAGGCATGTTCAGCGACAATTTCTTCGACCTGGTGCCGGGACGGCCCGTGACGGTGGAGTTCAAGGCGCTGAAGCCGGGCGCAGCCCGGTATGAGGCTGCGGACGCCGGCAGGGTGACGGCCTCGTCCATGGCGGATGCAGTGAATGCCCTCGCCTTGAAAGGCTGAGCAATAGCAGTCGGATTGGGTGTTCTGCTGTCCATAGGACAGCGGAGCAGCCCTTTTCCTTTTCCTGCGCAAAAAGGCGTGCCTCTCGGAAGCGCCAAGGCAAAAAGCTGCCGCCGCGTTTCCATTGCGCCTTGTCGAACATTGACGTTCTCTGACGAGTAGCGGTAAAATCCAGTAAGAACGGCTTGTTCATTTTTTTATGGCATGACAGACTTCTCCCGCGCGCTTACACATGGGATTGATTCAAGGACATCGGGTCAAAGAGGAACGGGATGGCGCTTAAGCTGCGCCACTACCTTGAGGATCCAGCGGCAGCGATCTTCTCCACTCGTCAGGTTTCCCTTTCGAGATGCTGGTAGTACAATGATTGCATACACGAAAAGTTGAAGAGGAGATCCTTATGAGCGAAGAGAGCCGCTTTTCCCTTATAGAACCTGACGGCAGGCGGATAAGACTCCATGCGGAGGAGCCCGGACTGCCGCAGTACAAATCCGTCGTGCTTAATAATCCCCATCCGCTCGTCATGATGGATTCTTCTTGGAGAATCTCCATCGTGAACCCGGCGTTCACCGAGAAGCTCGGCTGGGCCCAGGATGAGCTGGCGGGCATGGATGCGATTGAATTCAGAGCTCTGCTGATGCCCCAGTCGGACATCGACCTGGAGCGGTTCGGCGCGGGCGGAACGGAGCCGGTCTCCTATGAAAACCAATGCAAAAGCCGGAGCGGCAAAATTATCAGCCTGGAGGTCGTCTTTTACCCTTTGAAAGCGGACAACGGGGATATTTGCGGATACCTGTTCTCCCTGATGGACATATCCGCCCGCAAGGAAGCCGAGCTCAAGCTGCAGGAGACGATCGAAAGGTACACCTCGCTCAAGAAGTACAACCATGATGCCGTCATATCCCTGGATCTGAAGGGCTGCTTCATTCATTGCAACGCAGTCGCCGAGAGGCTGCTCGGCATGCATGCCGAAGAGCTTGTCGGCAAGGACTTTTCTCCATACGTCAAAGTGCCGGATATCCGCTCCGTTCTTGAGGACTCGCATGAAGGCGACTCGGTCGAGCGGCGGATCAACGAAATCGTGAATCGCGACGGGAAGGCGGCGGAGATTCTGACCTCCGTAGCCCCGATCATCATCAACGAACGGATCATGGGCTATTATCTGATCGCCAAGGATATCACCGAGCAGAAGAAGCTGCTTATCGAGAAGGAGGCTGCGGAGTCGACGACCCGCGCCAAGAGCGACTTCCTGGCGATGATGAGCCATGAGATCCGCACGCCGATGAACGGTGTCATCGGCATGACGCAGCTGCTGCTGGATTCGCCCGATCTGAGCGACGAGCAGCGCAGCTTTGTCGAGATCATCCGGCAGAGCGGGCAATCTCTCCTGACGATCATCAACGACATTCTGGACTTTACGAGAATCGAGGCCGGCAAGACGGCTATCGCCAAGGTTCCGTTCAGCATCCGGGAGCTCGCAGCCGAGACCGTCTCCGTCCTGATGCCGGAAATTCTCGAGAAGAAGCTGTCCGTCGATTCCAAGGTCGACGGCGATGTGCCGGACATGCTGCTCGGAGACGGGGGCAAGCTGAGGCAAGTGCTGCTGAACATCATCGGCAATGCCGTCAAATTCACGGATTCCGGCGGTGTCAGCCTCCATATCTCGCGGAGGGCGTCGACCGGCTCCAACGTCCTGCTCCTCGTCAAGATCAGGGATACAGGAATCGGGATTCCCGCCGATGCGCTGCCGCTCTTGTTCAACCCGTTCAGCCGCCTGGACAACTTCATGACCCGCAAGGTGGAGGGGAGCGGCCTGGGCCTTGCCATCTCCAAGAAGTTCGTCGAGCTGATGGGCGGAACGATCGGAGTGGAGAAAGTGGACGGGCCGGGAGCTTGTTTCGCCTTCACTGTCAACCTCGAACGCAGCTCTGAACAAGCGGCTCAAGCCGAACAGGCCGAAGCCGGAGCGGAAGACGCCCGTTCCTTCAAGATCCTGATCGGCGAGGATAACGAAGTGAACCAGATGGTTCTGCAGAAGATGCTCGTCAAGCTTGGCCACGAGGTGGCGGTCGTCGGCAATGGAACGGAAGTGGTGGAGGCATTCCGCAAGGATGGCAGCGGATATGACATGATTTTCATGGATGTGCTCATGCCGGTCATGGACGGGATGGAAGCGACCCGATGCCTGCGCAGCCTGTCCGGGAACGAAGAAACGCCTTATATCATCGCGGTTACAGCCAATGCCCTCAAGGGGGACAGGGAGGCCTGCCTTGCTGGCGGCATGAACGATTACATCAGCAAGCCGATCCGCAAGGAATCGCTCATACAGGCGCTGGAACGATACCGGCTTCAGAGGCCGAGAGGGGATTAGCGTGGTCAAGACATCAACCGATACCGGCAAGTTTAAGCTGGAGAGGCCGAGAATTGCAGCGGCTGGTTTCGAGGAGCCCGTTCAGGTATCGATCTCAGCACCTGCGAGTTCCAGCAGCTCGGCGTTGAGATGGAGGATCTGAAGGGATGCATTATCGCGCCGGCCCAGGCGATCCTGTTCACGAGAATTTTCGGACTGGTCGTCAAGGAGTAGCGGCCCGGCTATGAGCATGAAGAAGGACCGAGCGCGAGCAGACATGCTCGCGTCCGGTCCTTTTTTGGCGGGACGATTTCGATATTCTTTAGAACGCCCAGTTGCCGCCGCGGAAGATCGGCTCCAGGGTGCCGTCCTCGAGGATGCCGTCGATATCCATTTCGGCGGAGCCGATCATGAAGTCGACATGGGTAATGCTCGTGTTCAGCCCTTTTTCCTTCAGCTCGTCCTGGGACATGCCCTTGCCGCCTTCGAGGTTGAAGGCATAAGCGCTGCCGAGCGCAAGATGGTTGGAGGCGTTCTCGTCGAACAGCGTATTGAAGTACAGGATGTTGGAGCGGGAGATCGGGGAATCGTAAGGAACGAGAGCGACTTCGCCGATCCGGCGCGCGCCTTCGTCCATCTCGAGCAGTCCTTCCAGAGCTGCAAGCCCTTTCTCCGCCTCGGCCTTCACCACGCTGCCGTTCTCGAACGTCAGCTTGAAGTTGTCGATGATGGTGCCGCCGTAGCTGAGCGGTTTGGTGCTGGATACATATCCGCTTACGCCGTCGGCCTTCGCCGCTGTGAACACTTCCTCCGTAGGAAGGTTGGCTACGAACTGATTGCCTTGGATATTGTGGCTGTCCGCGGCGACCCACAGATGGCCTTCCGGAAGCTCGATCGTCAGATCCGTTCCGGGGGCGGTGTAATGCAGTTTTTTGTATTTGCGCGAGTTGAGATGCTCCGACTTGGCGTTCAGGCTGGCGATATGCTCCTTCCAGGCGGCGACCGGATCGTCGAGATCGGCGCGCACGGCCTTGAGGATGGACGTCCACAGGCTGCTGTACTGCTCTTCTTCCGTCGATCCCGGGAACACCTTCTTCGCCCATGCTTTGGACGGCGCCGCGACGACGCACCAGCTGAATTTGTCGGACTGCATCATCTGGCGGTATGTAGAGAGGGCTTTGCCGTAGGTTTTCTGATGGTTGATGATACGCTCCTGGGCGACTCCCTTGAGCAGATCCGGATCGGAAGAAACGACGCTGATGACAGCCGCGCCTTCCTGGACAAGCTCCAGCATTTCCCCGGCATACCATTTGGGCTCGTCGAGGAACGCTTCGTCCGGTGCGAGCTCATAGCGCAGGCGGGCCAGCGTGTCGTCGTTCCAGTTGACCTTGACGGAACGGGCTCCTGCTCCGTACGCTTTTTTGGCGATCAGTCGAACGAGGTCTGCGGCATCAAGAGACGCGTTGATGACCAGCTTCTGGCCGGGCTGGATTTGGACGCCGACCTGAACGATCAAATCCGCATACCGCTCGATCTGCTCTTTCAGTTTGGTCATGTTGGTTCCTCCATTCATTGTTCGGGTTCCTGATCATTGTACACGATCTGTTCCGAAAAATGAAAATGCCATGCTATGATGGGAATACCAATCCGCCTTGCCGGCGCCTGAAAGGAGAGGGACGGCTTGTTCTCCTGCCAATTGAACCCCGACCTGGAGCTGAGGCTTCTGGAGACGCGGTATGCGCATCCCTTGTTCCGGACGGTCCAGCGGAACCGGGACTACCTGGACCGATGGCTTCCCTGGGTCAAGCATATCGAGAATGTCGACGACATGAAGGATTATATTGATTTCGAGCAGAAAAGAAGAGATCTTCAGCAAGGCTTCTCCGCGATCATCCTTGAGGGCGGAAATCCCGCCGGAGTCGTCAGCTACCAGGAGCTCGACTGGCGCAACAGCAAGGCTTCGCTCGGCTATTGGCTGAGCGCCGACTGCCAGGGAAGAGGAATCATGACGCTGGCCTGCAAGGAAATGGTTCAGTACGCCATCGTGACGCTCGAAATGAACCGGGTCGAGATCAGGACCAGGTCGGACAACGCCCGCAGCCGGGGCGTCGCCGAGAGGCTGGGCTTCTCGCTCGAAGGCCTGCTCAGGCAGGAAGAGCGGAGCGGAGCTTCCTTCTACGACCATGCTGTCTACGGCATGGTCGCCTCGGAGTGGGACCGGCACAAAAGAGCGCGCCGGGAAGCGGCAGGAGAAAGCAACGCGGGACCTGGCGCAGCGGGGGAAGGATGACTCCGGCCGGGGCGAGCAGCCTGTACGATGCGAAGCTGGCGAGCGATGAAGGGGTATCTGTCGGAGCTTATCTGTCGGCGGTCGCTATGAGAAAGCGAAGCAGCTGCTTGCCCGAACCGCGATTCCGGTGTCACACTTATGGGATTATGTCGGCCTTGGCAGCCGGACCTACTTCCACGCCTGGTTCCGCAGACTGTCCGGCATGACGCCGACATTATCCGTTCCTCTAGTGAGTTTCATCCCCTGGATTCATCCACCTGCCGCCTATATGGCGGCTTTTTTCATTCCAGGAATTCGAGTCCGGTATTGCGCAGATCGATGTGGAACTTCATGCTGATCTGCGCTGATTTGTACCGTTCCGGCCATTCGTCGTATTGAGCCGGCTTCAGCCGGCTGCGGAAGCGGTTGCCGAACCCGAAGACATCCGCGCCGGCTTTTTGCGTTTTCGCGAACATGGATTTCGCCTGCACATTCAAGTCCTCCTGAAGCTCCTGTACAACCTCCGTTTCGGTCATTTCATTCATCTGGGAGCTGTCCACGAGCGTGACGATCAGCGAGGAATCAACGGTGATGATCGGCTGTCCGTTTTTGAGCTCGGTTTTTACTCGCGTGCGGTTATGGACGATTTTGACGTCCGATCGGCTCATCAGCTTCACCTCCGAATCGTGGAAGCGATGGGTGATGATCTCATAGATGAGCGATTCATCTTTCGACAGCTCTCCCACCATGCGGTCCTTCATGAAGATGGCATTCCCGTCCAGCTCGAAGGAATTTTGGCTGCCTTCAATCAGGACCGGAATCAGATTGGAATGGAGCGGATTGTACAGCTTGGAATAGACCTCCCACAGCATCGTCTTGTTTTTGCGGGGAATGCCGCCGGCATAGGGCTCGAAGAACAGCTTGGTATAGATGCCGGAGAGCTCCCCGGTCGGATTGGGGCTTGTGAAGATCCGGCTCATCTTTCCCTTGACGATTGCCACGACGGCATCCAGCGGCACCGAACGCTCCCTGGCCGCAAACTCCAGATAGGACTTCAAGCCGAAATGGGCTATGGATTCGTCGAGAAGCAGCGCTCTCGTGGAGGAGGCATCCAGCGATTTGGGCAGCTTGTAGCGGGCTCGGTTCATCGCATCGGCAACGGTAAGGCCGGCTTGGCTCATCGTGAAGAAATCTTTCCCTCCGGTGCTCTCAGCCGTCTTGGGCAGAGGGAACCGCATCCACACGTTGAGCAGCTTGCCGGATCCTTTCTCCAGTCCCATCGCACCGATCATGAGCCGGTTGTCCACATCCTTGGAATCCCAGCAGCCGGACAACAGCCCGAGCAGGCAGCACGCCGCCGCCGCCCGCAGCACCTTGCTCATGAAGCCGCCTTCTTTCTCCGTCCACGAATCGTCAGTGCGGCCATGCCGAGCAGCGGAAAGCCGAAGAGCGCGTACATTCGCAGGCCGACGGTGTAAAAAATGGTTCCTTCTACTGCTCTCCATGACGGGAGGGACGAGGCGGCAGCATAAACAAGCAGCACGATCGCACTGTAGATCCAAACGGCTTTGGCGCGGGGAAACAAGCTTTTTATCGATTCGCCAAGCGCATGAAGCTTCAGAGCCATGATCAGCAGCACGTACAGCATCGTCACCGACACGAACAATGCGGTCAGGTTCTCGAAGACGATCCAATAATGGTAGACCGAGTCCATCTTGGAGATGAACGGCAAGGTGAGGTGGCGGCTGAGCTCACGGCTGAACGTCATGACGGGCAAGTAAATAAACCCGGCTATCATAGGGAACGACAACAGCAAGGCATAGGCATAGCTTTTGCGGTAACGGCTGGAGCTTCGGGAATTGTACCTGCCGATCAAGGCTGAGAAAACAAACCCCATCCAGATGAAGGAGCCGGAGTAAAAATACTTGTTCATCAGAAAATCCCCGCTCGTACGGAGCCAGGGGCCGCCGAGAATCCAATTGACGTCGCTGAAGCCGATCACCATCAAGCCGACGGAAAGGAAGGAGCTGACCAGGAAGAGAACTCTGGCAGCCCTCACAATCGGCATCATTCCGGCCAGGGCAAGCGCTCCGGGCGCAAAAAGCATGCCGTTGAGAAAGGTGATGGGAGTCGTCGGCAGCATCGTCATCGTAATCATTTCCGAATAGGCCCTCAGCATGACGACGAGAGCTCCGAAGATGAAGATCAGCTGCGGCAGGCAGAGGACGAAAGCCGCCGGGAGACCGATGGAGCGGCCGAGGCGTTCAATCACCTTCTCATCGTTCAGACGGCCCAGCAGCTTGCTGTAGAGCAGGCAGCTCAGAAAGGCCAGGGCGGCCCAGACGGCGAGCGGAATCCAGAAGGCGCCGGTCGTGCTTCGGGCGACCAGGCTTGGATAGATGAAGCCGGCTGAGGCTCCGAAATAGAGCATTTGCACGGCGAACATGTCGTAGCCGGTCAGGGAGGAGGACGTGTTCATGACGGAGAAGCCCCCTTTTTGCGCAGAGACGTCAAATATGGAGCGCCGAAGGACTCCAGGCAGCTCAGATAGAAGACGAGACAAGTGAAGCAGAAGACGATGCCGAGCACTCCGGCGACGGCAGCTCCGACAACGATGAAATACTTGAGGATCCGCTGGACTAATCCCATCTGGTAATCAATGACGATGAAGTTGGTGATGGCGGTCGCGGCGACGATGATCACCAGCAGGTTGCTGACGATGTTCGCTTGGATAATCGCTTGGCCGAGCACGACGCCGCCGACCATCGTCACCGTGGAGCTGATCGTCTTCGGCAGGCGGATGCCCGCCTCGGTGATGAAATCAATGATGACCAGCATCAGGAAAGTCTCGACAAAAACGGGATAAGGAACCCCTTCCCGGCTGGCGGACGCAGCGAGGCTGATCTCCAGCCGGTTCACGTCCACATTGACGGATGTCAGCGCTACGTACATGGCCGGCAGGAACAGATTCATGAACATGGCCAGAAACCGGAGCGAGAGCAGAAAGTAAGAGACATAGGGATTGACGTAATTGTCTTCGGGAGAATGCCAGAAGTCGGTATAGACGGCAGGGACGGTCAAGGCGAACGGGGATCCGTCGACTACGATGACCATTTTGCCCTGAAGCAGATCGGCCGTGGAGCGGTCGGGACGCTCGCTCGATATCGCGAGCGGGAACAAGCCCATCTTCTTGCGGGAGATGAGCAGCCTCAGCAGCTGGCCGCTGTCCTGGATGCCGTCGGTTTTGATATTCCGGAGCCTTTCCTTCAGCTTGGCCAGCAGCTCCGGGTCGGCAGCGCCCATACAGTAGAAGATCGCGACCCGGGTCTGGCTCGTCTCGCCTATTTTCGTTTCCCACATCTTCAGCTTGGGAGAACGGATCTGCTGCCGGATCAGAGCCGTGTTGGTATCCAGATTTTCGTTGAACGCATACATCGGTCCTTGGAGAACGCTCTCGGTAATCGGGGAGCCGATGCTGCGCTGCCGGGTTTCCGACAGGTCGATGAGGAGCCCGTTGTCGGATATGGAGGTGCAAATAACGGCAGAGCCGTTGCAGATAGCCCTCTCGCAGGCTTGATGGCCGCCTTCCGCTATCGAGGTGCCGCTGTAGCGGCTTAGTTTCGCGGAGAACTCCTCCAGGCCCGATGATCCCACCAGCAGATCGAGCTTCTGCGTGGAGCAGAGGGAAGCGAGAAAGCAGACGAAAACCGTCCCGGAGCCGGATGTTCCTACAGCTTCGGTTCTGTAATCGGCCGAATCGCCGAAAGCATCCCGCAGCATCACGAACAAGGCCTCGTTGCCGGAACCGGCTCTCAGACGGTGGATGGTTTCAAGGATTTCAGCCATGGCTGCGCCTCCGATCTGGATATGGTAACATTGGCAGCCTTATCCTGTCCGGAAGCGGGGAATCTCATGTATCGAAAAGCGGGAAACAGATGCCGTAGAGCCTGCGCCTCTGGTATACTTGGCACAACATCATGATAGAGTCGGGGGAATCAGCCGATGTCAGTTGAACGGAATATCATCGCCCCGGCCCAGGTCCGGGACCGTTCGCGGCGATGGCTCCGCTTCGCGGAGCGGGACAGCCTTTTCTGGAGAAGGGCATGGGGAGGTCTATGGGCAGCGGGAGCTTTCCTGGCTTCCGCGTCCGCGATGGGCGCTCCTACCGGATTCGGGGCGGCGCAGGATGCCATGCTGATGGTGCTGGCCGCGACAGCGGTTCTGGGCTTGCTCTCCATGCTGCTTGCCATTGTGTTCGCCTTGGTCCGCCTTCCGCTGCCCCGATTGTTTGCGGGCGGGGCGGCTGCCCTGCTTGCAGGCGCCTGCGCGGCGCTGAAACTATCGGGAGCCGGATGGACCGTGTCCATCATGCTCGCAGCGGCTTTCACTGCCTGCGGAATGGCGGCGGGAATGCTGTTGTCCGCCCTGCATGCCGGAGCGGACAGGCGCAGACGCCCGGGCAGCGGCAAGCCTGCATTCAGATTCGCCGTCTTCGCAGCGTCGCTTCTGCTGCTGCTGCCCATGGCTGTCCGAATGTCCGAAGACATCGGAGAGCGAATGGCAGGGGAGTCGGCAGACTACGCTTTTTCTCCGACTTCGAGCGGACAGGCTGGATATCAGGTGTTCACTTATGGCAGCGGTTCGGACCGAAGGGAGGAGTTCGGCGAAGACGCCATGCTTGTATCCAGAACGGCGGATGCGAGCTCGCTGCTGCCCTCATGGACATGGATCAAGAGCCTTTACTGGGGGTTCGATCCTTCCCGTCTGCCGCTCAACGGAACGGCATGGCTGCCCGAAGATAAGGAACCGGCGCCGCTGGCGTTGCTGGTGCACGGCAACCACCTCGCCGAGCAGGATTCCGACAAAGGCTATGCCTATCTCGGGGAGATGCTCGCTTCCCGCGGGTATGCGGCCGTATCCGTGGACGAGAACTTCCTGAACTATTCACTCTGGTCCGATATCCCGGATGACGATATGCTGCTGCGGTCCTGGCTGCTCCTCCGCCATCTGGAGCAGCTGGCCGAATGGGCGGAGCTGCCGGACAATCCGTTCTATGGCCGGATCGACCTGTCCCGGACCGCGCTGATCGGCCATTCCAGGGGCGGACAGGCCGCAGCTATGGCCGCGGACGCCTCCCGCTGGTTCGGCAGCAGCGTCGACGGCGTCTCCATCCTTGCCGTCGCGGCTCTCGCGCCGACCGATACGATCACGGACGGAGAGCGGGCGCAGCTGAGCGGGGTCAGCTATCTCGTCCTGCAAGGCGACCGGGACGCGGACTTGACGGATTTCTACGGAGAACGGCAGTACAACCGGACCGGGATCGAACCTGACTCCGATGATTTCAAAGCGGCCGTCTACATCCCGGATGCGAACCACAGCCGGTTCAACAGCGACTGGGGCACGATGGACAATTCGCTCCCGGGCGGGCTGCTGCTGAGCCAGAAGGGGCTTCTCAGCGGACAGGAGCAGCGTGCAGTCGCTTCTTATTTCATCTCCGCCTTTATGGATGCGGTGTTCCGCAGCGATGCGGAAGCGAGAGATAGGATCCGCGATCCCCGCGACAGCATCCCCGGAGTCCGGTCTCCCGATTATTCCATTCAATATGAAGACGGATCCTACCGGATGCTTCAGGACTTCGAAGACGCAGCCAGCCCGGCAAGCGCGCCGGCAGCGGAAGAGGCTCCCGGCTTGACGGCGACCGTCGAGCCCGTTCCGAGCCGCAGCGGAGGAGGGCAAGGCAGCCTGGCCGGGGTCTTTTCCTGGAACGCCGGCAGCGGCGAGGGGTACTACCGGCTTCGCCTGGAGTCGCCGCAGCTCCTTCAGCCGGCTGGCGGCGTCGCTTTCTCCGCTGCCAGCCGCTCCCTGGACCTGTGCGAGGCGGACGGCTCCCCTTGCCAGCCTCAGGAGATTTCCGCGACCGTCCGCGTGACCGATGCCGATGGACAATTTTCCCAGGCTGCTGTCGAGCCGATCACCCCTGCCGCAGCTCCGCGCTACATGCGCATGTCCTGGCTGGCGGAAGGGTGGAGCAAAGGGAAATACATGGCCGCCGCCGCTTCCGTCCTACATTCGTACCGGATGCCGATGAAGCTGTTCGCCATGCTGAATCCGCGTCTGGACACGGATGAGCTCGTATCCGTCGAGATCCGCTTCCGATCCGCCGGAAGCGGACCCGGCAAGCTGATGCTGGACAATATCGCCTTTTATGGTCCGGATTTCTCCGAATCGTCGATTTCTTCCCCTGATTGAGAGGTTTAGGGAACTTGACGCCCTTGTCCAACGCTGGCTATACTTTAGTAAGTGCTTATTGAACTTATTTCCATAAATCGCAAACGATCCGGTTCAAGGGATCACGGAAAGGTTGGACGCCCTTTTGAGCAAATCCTCCGCCAACAAGAGCAAGAACAGGAACAAGAGCCAAGGCAGCAAGGCCTATGTCAATCCGAGCAAGAAAAAAGGCGGCAACGGGGCGCTTATCTGGCTTTCCCTCGCCGTCGTCGCGGTAGCCGCCGTCATCATCCTCGGCATCAACAATCAATCCAAGACCTCGTCCGAGGCGTATGATTTCGATTATGCCGACTTGCCTCGTCTGGGCAGCGCGGACGCTCCGGCCAAGCTCGTCGAGTTCGGCGATTACAAATGCCCGAGCTGCAAAACGTTCGCCGAATCGTACAAGCCGCAGCTTCAAAAGGACCTCATCGACACGGGCAAAGCGTCGCTTTATTTTGCCAACTACGCTTTCCTCGGCAAGGATTCCATCACGGCCGCCGAAGCTGCTGAAGCGGTCCGGACGCAGAAGCCGGATGCTTTCTGGACTTATTATGAAGCTCTTTATGCCAATCAAGAAGATGAGAACACCGCATGGGCGACGCCTGAGAAGCTCGTGCAGATCGCCAAGGATGCGAAGATCGACATCGATTACGACAAGATGCTGTCGGAGATCGAGAGCGGCGTCTACACGGACCGGGTAAAGGAGCATAATTCCCTGGCCGCCAAGACCGGCGTGCAGGGCACTCCGACGCTGTTCCTCAACGGCAAGCTGGTGAGCTTCAAAGATTACAACGATCTCAAGAGCCAGATCGAGGCCGCAAGCAAACAACCCTGACCGCCCCCAAGGAGTGACGGAGCATTCATGACACGGAGTGAAGAAGAAGAGCAGCCGGTCGAAGGCTTCTGGCCTCGTTACCGCTTTTATTTCGCTTGGATGGTCGCCCTCCTCGCGACGCTCGGCAGCCTGTACTTCAGCGAGGTCAAAGGGTTCATTCCTTGCGACCTCTGCTGGTACCAGCGCATCTGCATGTATCCGCTGGCCGTCATTCTCGGCGTCGCGGTATACAAAGGGGACAGGGGCATCGCCAAATACGCTCTGCCTCTGGCTGCCGCGGGATTCCTGATCGCCCTCTACCACAACCTTGAAATCTGGAATCCTTCCCTGGCGGAATTCGTGCCGTGCAAATCAGGCGTGCCATGCAACCGGGACTATCTCAACTGGCTCGGGTTCATTACGATTCCTCTGATGTCGATGACGGCCTTCGCGGCCGTGCTGTTCTGCCTGTTGGCAGGCAGGAAGGGATCGCACCGATCCTAGGCAATGAAGGAACCAGGACCTGCGTCAACTGCGACCATAGACACATATCGACAAGAATCGGCATGCTTTTCACCGTCTCAAATGCCCCAGCCTGCATCCGATGCAGGCTTTTTTTATTTGCAAACAGGTTTTGATTGTAAGACTAAAGGCGTGGGTATATGATTAAGGCGAGTCCGTTTATAAAGCGGTTACATGACGATTTTTATCTCCTTATCCGGATGTTTTGATATACTTGAAGGACTAGGCATGCCGAACATGACGACCGCCCCGAACAGCCCATTCCTCCGGAGGTGCCCCATGCCAATCGTACAAGATTTGCCGGATAAAGCATTCATGAAAGATCTCTACTTGTTCAACCGCGGAGAGGCTCATCACGCCTACCGCACCTTCGGCGCGCACAGCGTGCTCGAGAACCGCAGACGCGGAATCCGCTTCACGGTCTGGGCGCCCAACGCCAAGGAAGTCCGGGTCGCAGGCGACTTCAACGGCTGGAACGGATCTTCCCATCCGATGGAACCGGCAGGAGGAACAGGTTGCTGGTCCTTGTTCATTCCGGGCCTGAAGGCCGGGACGATGTACAAGTACGAGATCATGACTTCCGACGGCCGCAGGCTGATGAAGGCGGATCCGTTCGCCTTCGCCTCGGAGCTGAGGCCGGGCACGGCTTCCGTCGTAGCCGATCTCGGCAGCTACAAGTGGAAGGACGAAGAATGGCAAGCCCGCAAGCAAAGCGCATCTCCTTACGAGGAGCCGATGCTCACCTATGAGATCCATATGGGAACCTGGAAGATCAAAGGCAAGGAAATCTTTTACTCCTACGACGAGATCGGCGGCGAGCTGCTGGATTACGTCGTCAAGATGGGCTATACCCACATCGAGCTGATGCCGCTTGCCGAGCATCCCTTCGACAAGTCCTGGGGGTACCAGATCACCGGATATTTCGCTCCGACCAGCCGTTACGGAAGTCCGAAGAGCCTGATGAAGTTCATCGACCGCTGCCACCGCAAAGGAATCGGAGTCATCCTCGATTGGGTGCCTGCCCATTTCTGCAAGGATGAGCAGGGGCTCAGGCAGTTCGACGGCACGCCGATCTATGAGGGAGCGGATCCCAAGCTGGCGGAGAAGCCGCTGTGGGGCACCAACGCTTTCGACTACGGCCGGACCGAGGTCCAAAGCTTCCTCATCTCCAACGCGATCTACTGGATGGATGTCTTCCACGTGGACGGCCTTCGCGTCGATGCCGTCGCCAGCATGACGGATCTGACGATGGATAAGCCGCCGGAGATGCACAGCCTCAACCGGTACGGGGGGACGCGCAATCTGGAGGCGGTGGAGTTCCTGCAGAATCTCAACAAAACCGTGTTCCGTTATTTCCCGAACGCTCTCATGATCGCCGAAGACAGCTCGTCCGAGCCCGGCGTGACGGCTCCCGTCCATGAAGGCGGGCTTGGCTTCAACTTCAAATGGAATATGGGCTGGATGAACGACATGCTCCGTTATATGCAGCTTGATCCTTCCGAGCGGCCGAAGCGGCATAATCTTCTTACCTTCGCCATTATGTATGCTTATACCGAGAATTTCGTGCTGCCCTTGTCTCATGACGAGGTCGTGCACGGCAAGCGCTCGCTTCTGAACAAGATGCCCGGCAGCTACGGGGAGAAGTTCGACGGCCTCCGCCTGTTTTACGGATTTTGGATGACCCACCCCGGCAAAAAGCTGCTGTTCATGGGAGGAGAATTCGGGCAGTTCGACGAATGGAAGGATAGCGAATCGCTGGACTGGATGGTGCTGGAGTACGACTCCCACCAGCAGATGCAGCACTATTCCCGCAAGCTGAACCATCTCTACCGCAAGCTGTCTTCTCTATGGCAAAAGGACTACGATCCGGAAGGCTTCGAGTGGATCGACGCGGACAACGCTTCCCAGAGCGTCGTCTCCTTCATCCGAAGGGGCGAAGGCGGCAAGTTCACCGTGGCCGTCGCGAACTTCTCGCGCAACAACTATGGGGAATTCCTAGTCGGAGTGCCGAAGAAGGGGCGCTACTCCCTTCTTCTGCACAGCGGCGATTCCATATATGGAGGCAGCCTCGACGGGCTGCCGACCTACTATCTCAGCAAGCCTGAACCCATGCACGGACGAGATCACAGCCTTACCGTGGAATTGCCCCCGCTAAGCTTCCAGCTACTCGAATTCCGGCCGCGGGGAACACATTGACGAGGAGATGGGTACCATGGGCCACAAAGAGATGATCGCCATGCTGCTTGCCGGCGGAGAAGGCAAGCGGCTGGGAGTCCTGACGAAGGATCTGGCCAAGCCGGCCGTCCATTTCGGCGGCAAATACCGGATTATCGACTTTACCTTGAGCAATTGCATGCATTCAGGCATCGACACGGTCGGTGTCCTGACTCAGTACCAGCCGCTTGAGCTGAACCGGTATTTAGGCATCGGAAGCCCATGGGGGCTCGACCGCAGCGACGGCGGAATGGCCGTGCTCCCCCCGTACGTCAAATCAAAAGGCGGCGATTGGTACAAAGGAACCGCCAATGCCATCTATCAGAATATGGGATTCATCGACCGCTATGAGCCGGAATACGTGCTGGTCATCTCCGGCGACCATATCTACAAGATGGACTACGAGAAGATGCTGGAGCATCACAAGGAGATCGGAGCGGATGTGACGATCGCCGGTTTGGAGGTCGAGCTGAAGGAAGCCAGCCGGTTCGGCACGATGCATATCGGCGAGGACTGCCGCGTGACGGACTTCGAGGAGAAGCCCAAGCATCCCGTAAGCAACGTGGTCTCCATGGGAGTCTATATCTTCTCCTGGAAAGTGCTGCAGAAATACCTCATCCTCGACGAAGGCGACCGCAAGTCGAGCCATGACTTCGGCAAGGACATCATTCCGCGCATGCTGGAGGACGACATCAGGCTTCATATGTACCCGTTCAAGGGCTATTGGAAAGACGTCGGCACGATCGACAGCCTGTGGGAGGCCCATATGGATCTGCTCGGCGACGAGCCTCAGCTCGATCTCGGCGGCGACGAGTGGAGAATCTATTCCGCCCGCCACAACCGTCCGGCCCATTATGTCTCTCCGGAGGCGTCCATCTCCGACTCTCTCGTCACCGAGGGATGCGTCGTCGAAGGCGTCGTCGAGCGGTCGGTCCTGTTCCATGGCGTGGAAGTCGGCGCCGGCAGCTTCATCCGCGAATCGGTCATCATGCCGGGAGCGGTCATCGGCGAGGGAGTGAAGCTGTACCGCGCCATCGTCGGCGAGGGAGCGGTCATCGAGCCGGGCGTCGTCATGGGATCCCCCGACAGTCCGGACATTGCCGTCGTCGGCAGCGACGAGAAGATCAGCCGCAGTCCAAAAATGCAGGAGGTGGAGCAGCCATGATCAACAAAGCGATGGGCGTCGTGAACCTTATCCACGAGACGGATGAGCTGGAAAGCCTCACGTCATACCGCTGTCCGGCTACCGTCCCGTTCGGGGCCAGATACAGGCTGATCGACTTCACGCTCTCCAGCATGGTCAACTCCGGCATCCAAAAGGTAGCCGTGTTCGCCCACACGAAGTACCGCTCGCTCATGGACCATCTGGGATCCGGCCGTCCGTGGGATCTGCATACGCGGCAAAGCGGCCTCTTCATTCTTCCGCCGGCTTCGGACAGCATCCAGGAGCTGAGCCGGGGAGACCTGTTCCAGTTCTACCAGCACCGCGACTATTTCCAGCGCTGCAAGCTGGAGTACGTCGTCGTGACCCGCAGCCAGATGGTATGCAACGTCGATCTCGACGCGGTTCTCGATTACCATGAGCAGATGAATGCCGACGTTACCGTCGTCTGCAAGCAGCAGGCCGACATGCTCGGCGGCAAGACGCGCAAGGTCGAGCTTGCCTCCGACGGCCGCGTCGTCCAGATGCAGGATCATTTCGGCAATATGGACAGCTCTCTTCATTCTATGGAGATCTATGTCATGAAGAAGGATCTGCTCATGGATCTCGTGCAGACATCGCTGGCGCAGGGCCAGGACCATCTTGTCCGCCACGCGATCCTCTCGCGCCTGGACAGCCTGAGAATATACGGCTATCTCCATGAGGGCTTCCTCGGCGTCGTGAATACGGTGGAATCCTACTACCGCACGAGCATGGAGCTGCTTCGCCCCGAGGTGTGGAGGGAGTTGTTCTTCCAGCCGGGCTCGGTCTTTACCAAGACCAAGGATGAGCCTCCTACCCGTTACCTCGAAGGAGCGATGACAGGCAATTCCCTGATCGCCAACGGCTGCAAGATCGAAGGGACCGTCATCAACAGCGTGCTGTTCCGCGGCGTCCACGTCGGCAAAGGCGCCGTCATCCGCAACAGCATCGTCATGCAGAACGGAACGATCGGAGCGGGCACCCGGCTTGACCGGGTCATATTGGATAAGGAAAGCAGCGTTGAAGCCGACCGCGACATCCGCGGCGCGGAAAGCATGCCTTTCGTATCCGGCAAGAGAAAGACCATTTAATGGTCTTTTCTCTTATCGGGACCTTCTTTCTTTAGGGGGAGGCAGGCGAATTCTATCTAAGGTCCATCTTGTCTAGCGAATGCAGCTTTTTTCTCTGAAAGCGAATAGAATGACTCTTCCAAACCGATACTAGATGATAGAAAGACAGGCGGGCGGCCGGTATGGACATCTACCGCCGCTTGCGCTGTCCAGGAGGGAACCTGCCGTGAATGTATTGTTCGTGACTTCGGAGGCTGTGCCGCTGGCCAAAACGGGCGGTCTTGCCGACGTGGCCGGCGCATTGCCCAAAGCTTTGCTGGAAAACGGGGTAGGAGCCAGCGTCATCCTGCCCAAATACGAAAGCATCCCTTGGAAGCATCTGCAGCATTTCGAGACGATCGACACCTTCTCGGTCCAGATGGGATGGCGGATGCAATATTGCGGACTTCTCCGGGGAGAGGTCGGCGGGGTCGTCTATTATCTGATCGACAACGAGCATTACTTCCGCCGGGGCGGACTGTACGGCTACGGCGACGATCCGGAGCGCTTCGTGTTCTTCAGCATCGCCGTGCTTGAAGCGGTCCGCAGGATGGACACGCGCTTCGATGTGCTGCACTGCCACGATTGGCAGGCTGGACTCGTGCCTTTCCTGCTCAAGCGCCGCTACTTCCAGGATGCGGTGCTGGGCGGCATCCGCACCGTGTTCACGATCCATAACCTGCGGTATCAGGGCATATTCGGCCAGCAGGACATGATGGATATGATCGGAATGGGGCCGGAGATATTCAGCGAGGGCGGCCTGGAATACAATGGAGCGGCTAGCTGCATGAAGGGCGGCCTTCTCTACGCGGACAAGCTTACGACCGTAAGCCCGAGTTATGCCGAAGAAATCAAGACCGCTTATTACGGGGAAGGGCTCGATGGCCTTCTGCGCTGGAGAGCGGCCGATCTGGCGGGCATCGTCAACGGCATCGACACGGCCGACTTCGATCCGGCTGCGGATAAGGCGCTCCATGCCAAGCTGGACGGCACCGCTCCGTACAAGCTGGCCAACAAGCTCGCTTTGCAGCGGGAGATGGGCTTGCCCGAGAGGGCGGACGTTCCGGTCATCGGCATCGTGTCCCGGCTGGTAGAGCAGAAGGGTTTCGACCTGATCGACGCCGTATTCGGCGAGCTGCTCGAAGAAGACGTGCAGTTCGCGATTCTTGGATCCGGAGAATGGAAATACGAGGAGATGTTCCGCCAAGCCTCGCATTCCCGATATGACAAATGCAGCATCCGCACGGGTTTCGACGACGGGCTCGCGCGCCGCATCTACGCCGGCTCCGACTTGTATCTCATGCCTTCCCAGTTCGAGCCTTGCGGCCTCAGCCAGCTGCTCGCGCTGCGCTACGGAACCGTGCCGATCGTGAGAGAGACGGGAGGACTGAAGGACACCGTCCAGCCGTTCAACGAATACACTGGGGAAGGCAACGGTTTCAGCTTCGCGCATTACAACGCTCATGACATGCTGCATACCGTACGGAGAGCGCTGCATTATTACCGCAACGAAGAAGCTTGGAAGGTGATCGTCAGCAACGGCAAGAAGGACGATTACAGCTGGAGCCGTTCCGCCAAGTCCTACATCGGCCTCTACGAACAACTAGCACCTGAGCGGAAGGAGAAGGAATCATGGCCCGTCACCTTGTAATCGGCAACGGAAAAATGCTTCTCAACCTTGATCATAACAGCTATATCCGGGATATCTATTATCCGTACGTCGGACAGCTCAATCATGTAGGCGGCCAATATTGCCGCCTCGGCATCTGGACCGAGGGACAATTCAGCTGGCTCGAGGACTCGGCCTGGGAGTCCAAGCTGGACTATGTCGAGGATTCCCTGGTCACGAACGTCAGCGCCCGCCATGGCGGGCTCCAGACGGAGCTGCAGATGAACGACGGCATCCATCAGCGCGAATGCATCTACCTCAAGCGCGTCGTCATCCGCAACCTGTCGGACAGGGAAAGGGAATACCGGCTGTTCTTCCACCAGGATCTCATGATCGACGGCTCCGAGGTCGGCGATACGGCCGCCTACTATCCCGACAACCATACGCTGTTCCACTACAAGCGCTCGTCGTATTTCATGTTCAACGGATTTTCCGACGAAGGCGGCATGACCCAGTATTCGACCGGGATCAAGCGGTTCCATTCGGCGGAAGGAACATGGAGGGATGCCGAGGACGGCACCCTCATGGGCAATGCGATCGCCCAAGGCTCTGTCGACAGCACGATCAGCTTCCGCACCGTCGTTCCGGCGGGCGGGGAGAAGACGGTGTACTACTGGATGTCGATCGGCAAGAGCCTGGAAGAGGTCAAGGAGCTGAACCAGTACGTCCAGGAGAACCATCCCGAGAAGCTGCTCAGCCGGATCGTCATCTACTGGAACCACTGGCTGGGACGCGCGGAGAGGGATCTGGGCGACCTGCCTCCGGAAGTGGCGCGGATGTTCCGCCTCAGCCTGCTCATGGTGCGGACGCAGACCGACGAGCGGGGAGCGATCATCGCGGCCAACGATACCGATATCCTGCAGTACAACCGGGACCATTACAGCTACATGTGGCCGCGGGATGGGGCGCTGGTCGCCGATGCGATGTCTCTGGCAGGCTATCAGAGCGTGATCGCGCCGTTCTTCCACTTCTGCTCGCAGGCGCTTACGCCTGAAGGATACCTGTACCATAAGTTCAATCCGGACGGCACGGTAGGCTCCAGCTGGCATCCATACATGGTTCAGGGAACCAAGCGGCTCCCGATCCAGGAAGACGAGACGGCGCTTGTCCTGTTCGCGCTCTGGAGAGACTACAAGCGCCATCAGGTCATCGAGCTGCCCCAATCGCTGTACAGCAGCCTCATCCGCAAGTCGGCCGCCTTCCTGAGCAGTTATATGGAGCATTCGATGTCGCTGCCGAAGCCGAGCTACGACCTGTGGGAGGAACGTTACGGCATCTGGACCTATACGACCGCTTCCGTCTACGGCGGGCTCATGGCGGCCAGCTTCTTCACGGAGCTGTTCGGCGACTACGAGCGCAGCGACCATTACCGCCGTACGGCCGAGGAGATCAAGCAGGGCATGCTCACACATCTGTGGGATGAGGACAGCGGCCGCTTCGCCCGCGGACTCGTGCAGAAGGACGGGCGCTGGGTGAAGGATATGACGCTGGAGAGCAGCTTGTTCGCCGTGCTGGAGTTCGGCGTGCTGCCGGCAAGCGATCATCGTGTCATCGGCACGATGCAAGCGATTCGGGAAGGGCTGGCGGTGCGTACCGACGTCGGCGGCATCGCCCGCTATACGAACGACTATTACTTCCAGCAATCCGGGGAGATCGACCGGGTTCCGGGCAACCCGTGGATCATATGCACGCTGTGGGTAGCCAACTTCGAGATCGAGTCGGCGACGAGCCTGGCCGATCTGGAAGCTCCCAAGCGCACGCTGGAGTGGGTCGTCCGCCAGTCGCTGGAGAGCGGCGTCCTGCCTGAGCAGCTCAATCCCTATGACGGCTCGCCGCTGTCCGTCGCTCCGCTCACTTGGTCGCATGCGACCTTCGTGCAGAGCGTGAGCAAGTACGCGGCCAAGTACAAGGAGCTTGCGGGAAGCGCGGGTCCTGTATAAACTGGTTAGGATGGTTTCAGTCCCGGCTCCGCTATTGGAGCCGGGATTTGTTTTCGCCCTGAAAACAGGAAGGATGATGAAGATGAAAAGCATGGAGACGGATCGATTGATTCTGCGGACGGCGGAGCCGGCGGATGTCGCTGCCGTGGCTTCGTATGCGCGCCGCAACCGCGAGTTTCTGGAGCCGTGGGAGCCGCTGCGCGCCGAATCCTTCTATACCTTGACCGCGCAGCGGAAAATGCTGGAGGCCGACCGGGCCGAAATCGAAGCGGGCAGAATGTGCAAGCTGTGGATTTTCTTGAAGGAAGCTCCCGACACCGTCATCGGCTCGGTCGCTCTCAGCAATATCATCCGCGGCGTGTTTCAGAACAGCACATTGGGGTACCGCCTGGACAGAGGACTGCTTGGCAGAGGGTATATGCCGGAAGCCGTCAAGGCGATTGTCGACTACGGCTTCGGCACTCTGCGGCTGCACCGGATCGAGGCCAATATCATTCCCCGCAACGAAGCCTCTCTCTCGGTCGTGCGCAAGCTGGGATTTCAGGAAGAGGGGCTGGCCCGAAAATATTTGAAAATCAACGGAAAATGGGAGGACCATTATCATATGGTGCTGCTCAACGAAGCTCTCGAAGCGGAAGAAGAGCAGGCAGCCGGCGGCGCAAGCCGGTAGGAAGCAGCTGCGGGGATGAGCGGCAGCGGAACGGATCCGCGGTTCTGCAGGCCTCTTAACGACAAGCGCCTGGTAACAGGCCGGCTTCCGATTCGGGCAGCCTCGTCTGACAAGCGGATGAAGCGTTGAAGTCCGTGCATGGAGATGCGCTCTTGACCTTGACGCTGCGTCAAGGCGCATGATGGCAGTGGAGGCGATATTATGACTAGAGACGCAGAGTACTACAGCAGGGGAGAAGCGTCCAATTACGACGCGCTGATCGGCGCTCAGCCGAGCTTGCTTCCGGTTTTGCGGGAGCTGGCTGATCCGACAGGCAAGCGGATTGCGGATTTAGGCGCAGGAACCGGACGGCTGACGCTTCAAGTTCTGCCTGTGGCGGCTTCCGTCACGGCGGTGGACTCATCGGAGCAAATGCTGGACAGGCTTCGGGAGAATGCGGGCCTGCAGCCTGAGGGCAAGCTGAAGCTGGCTGTGGCCGATCATGCCGGCACGGGGCTGGACAGTCGTGCTTACGATCTCATTCTGGGCGGCTGGTCGATCTGTTACGGCGCAGCACCGTCACAGCCGGGGTGGGAAGAGAGGCTGGCGGCGATATGGACAGAGATGCAGCGGATCGGCATTCCCGGAGGCGACATCGTGCTGTACGAGAACTATGGAACGGCTGCCGCAGAGCCTTCGCCGCCAGAGCATTTGCTGCCTTATTTCCGAAGCCTTGAGGAAGAGTATCGGTTCAAGCGGACCGTCGTCCGCGTCGATTACCGATTTGCGGACGTTTGCGAGGCTGCGGCGAGGACGGGCGCCTTTTTCGGGCCGGAGACGGCCGAGAAGGTCAGGCGGAACGGCTGGAGCACCGTGCCGGAATACGCCGGCGTGTGGCATCGCAAGCTGGAGTAAGGAATGGACAGGGCTTCCCCCTTGTCTCAGCAATGCCGTCTGGAATATCGAGGCTTTTTATGCTGCCGCATGAGGAGGCGGACAAGCATTGTCATGCACTGCCCGGTATTTTCCGCATCGCGGCGACAAAGGCAGGTGCGATGGACCTGCATATTTGAACATGCAAAGGGGCGGCTCCCGGTCATTTTCATGACATTCGGAGCTGCCCCTTCATGTTGGCTGCTAGGCTAGATGAAGAATGCGCGGGAAATGATGACCAGCAGGATGAACAGAACGAGAATGAGGCCCATGCTGGCCCCCGGGCCTCCCCAAGACGGTCCGCAGCCTGCGGCTGCTCCTGCAACAGGATAACCCAATCTAGCATACCTCCTGTGACATGGATTCATTGAAGCTGTCGGCAAGGCGCTCTGCCGCCGGGCTTAAGCTTCACAATGCCAATGTATGCGGAGGGCGGGCTGAAGGTCATGGTCATTTGTCCCGGGTCGTCGATATGGGCTCGGGATGGATGGTCGAAGGGGTTTCACCGTCGGCGGAGCTGTTTTCGCTTTTCGCCGTCTGGATGGCTTCCGACAGAGCCGGGTCGGGAACGGTCGATGAGCCGATACTGTAGGCATACTGCCTGATATGCTTGAGCCTGGATTCCATGAGCGCATCCATCGCATTGCCCGCGACGATGACCGAGGCTCCGCTGGAGGCGATGATGTTGATGGTGCCGATGTTGATGGAAGGACTCGGGTTGACGGTGCGGGTGACGATATCCGCTGCATCGGGGCTCTCTTCCTCTACGATGTTGAACGGCTTCTGAAAGAGGGGATATCCGTCATAGTCCACTTCTCCGCCGGCACGGTTGTCGAGCTGCCGCTGGACGGCAAGCCCGGTCGAGCGGGCATTGATCGAAGCCGCATCGCCGAAATGGACGACGGTGGCCAGCCCGACGCTGATCAGCTGAAAGGAGCCGATGTAAGAGGTTCGGACAGATTCGTCGGATACGATCATGTGCTCACCGTGACGCCCCCGGTCGGATTGAGGAAGTTGTTGCCGTTGCCGAACGGAATCGGCCCGCCGGGAGTGACCTCCGGCTTCTCCGGCCCGCCCGTGCCGGGAACCGGCACGACCGTCTCGCCGCCGCCGCTCTGGATCGCGCCGGCTTCTGTCTCTCCGGCTTCAGGGGCAGGCAGGGGAGCGAACGGACCGATGATGACCGATTCCGGAGGCGTATCGAAGATGGAATATAACGTGATCGTATCGGTGTCGCCGATTTGGAGCAGGGAAGCGGAAGCGACGCCCACGAGCTCCAGGCTTCCAACGCACAGCAAATGATTGGTTATGTTCACGTTCATCGCCACTGCAATCATCCTTTCGGGTGTCTGGCCAAATTATCCACATAAGCTTTCAGCGCGAGCTCGGCGTCGCGGATCGTCCGTTCCGAAGCCTTGCGCTGCAGGTGGCGCTCCTCCAGCCTCCTTTCAGGAGGCAGCGATGCCTGCTTGCTTTCTTCATCCGCCATATAGTGCCGAATTCGATCCGGAATCTGCCGGCGGACGTCTTCGATGACCATCTTCTGATGATAGGGATCCAGTTGAACCTTGAGTCCTTTGGCTGCTCGGCTCATGACATCCTGGGCGAGCGTGTTCAGATAGGCGTCGACGGCGGCTTTTACGTCGCTGTAGCCGGCGTGCCGGGTGTTGGCGGGAGGCACATTGACCGGGGAAGGCGAGCCTTCGCCCGGCGGGATGATGGCCGGCAAGGGAGGGATGGCGCCGGCTGCGGACGGTGCGGCAGAAAAGCCGGGCACCAGAGACGAGGCGGGCGTTCCGAAACCGCCGGAAAAGTTCGTAAGCCACGGGGCCGTCCCTGCGCCGGGTCCAGGCTGAAGGCCGCCTGGCTGCGAGATGCCGGTGAATACGGGCGTTTGCGCCGGAGCGGAGAAATTGCCGACGAGGCCGGGTGCCAGCCCCGTTCCGGGGGCTTTGCCGAAGGATGGCGCGGCTGCTCCTGCCGGAGGCCCGGAAAAGTCCGGCTGAGCGAGGGCGCCGCCCGGAGGCGGCTCTCCCGGCAGCTCGATGCTGCTCCCGGCCAAGGAAGTGGACGGGAATACCGGGCCATGGCCCGGTATGGGGGGCTGCCCGGGGATGACGGTCGTGCCCTGCGACGTCGAGGAAACGTTGCTGTTGGACGTGGGCATGATGCTCCCTTGCATTCCCGGAGGGACGGAAAAGCCCGGCGGAGCCTGCGGCAACCCTGGAGCGGATGGCGGCGCTGGCGCGTTCGGGCCTTTGTTGGCGAATGCCGGAATAGGCAGCGGATAGATGGGAGCGCCGCCTTTAACTACTTTCTGGGGTACCGACACTTGCCCGAATTCCTGCATCTGCGCTTCGGACGGAGCGGTCATGCCGATGTTCAGCGTGCCGTCCAGTTGCTCGACTTTCAACTGGTCGAAGTTGTACTCCAGCCTCTCGATGGTATAGGTGGGCTGGTTCTCGGCCTGCTGCAGCCGATTTTCCACATCCTGGAGATACAGCAGCAGCTGCGCGATCTGCCTTTCCTGGAGCTGCCAGCGCAGCATCATGCCGGCCAGGCATGCCTGCAGGCAGGCAGGATTCTGCAGATCGCCGGAGCAGGCCGAGGCAAGGGCTGCCGCTGCCTCCGCAGGCCACTCGCCGGCATTGCCGTCTTGCGCCGACTGCGAGTCGGGCACAACGGGAAAAGGAGGGCTCGCAAACGGCCATCCCTGGTATTGCTGCCACTGGCTGACCCATTTGGGGTCGACGGACTGAATGAGATTCGTAATGTAGGACTCATTGAATCCGGCCGGAATTCCTTGCCAGGCCGCGATCGATTCCGGCGTTATGCCCGAATTGCCAATAGCAGCCCCGGGCGCGAACGGCAATCCGGCGCCTCCCGGGACTGCTGGATTGCCGCCAGCCGCCGGAAACGGCAGCCCCCCCGGAAGCGGCGCGCCTTGCAAAGGCGGCACGGCCGGTTGGCCTGCTCCCGTGTCCGGAAACGGCATCCCTGAGAGGCTGGGCGGAATCGGCTGGCCTGGAGCCGCTGAGGGGGCCGCTCCGGCTTGCAAGGAGGCTGGCGGATACGGACCGGGGGGATATCCGCCCGGAGTAGAGCCGCCTTGAGGAAACGTTCCTTGAAGATAAGCTCCTGGAGGATAGCCTTGAGGTAATCCTCCTTTAGGATACGCGCCCGGAGGATAGCCTTGAGGTAATCCACCTTGAGGATACCCGCCAGGAGGAGAGCTGCCTTGAGTTAATCCTCCTTGAGGATAAGCTCCAGGTGGATAGCTGCCTTGCGGATACGCTCCTTGAGGCCAGCCTCCCGGCGGAGCCTCCGCGGAGGGATGGACTCCCGGTATGGCGGAGCCGGCGGCGACCGCGCCCCATGGATACGATCCGCCCTTCATCGCTTTGAGCGCAGGCACAGAGCCGAGGGATGGAATTTGGCCGCCAAGGCCCGGAAGCAAGCCGCCCAGGCCGGGGATTATTCCGCTCATGCCGGGCATTGTCCCCCCCATGCCCTGCCCGCTGAGCCCGCCAAGACCTGGAAGCACGCCGGGCAGCTTCAGGCCGGGCCAGCTTCCGCCCGCGCCTGGCCAGCCGAAGCCTTTGCCGAGCACGGAAGGCGGCATCCCCATGCCTCCGTAGGAGGAGCCGAATGGAAACGGGCGATTCTCCGGAAGCTGCGGCTGGCTGTCGGACGCAGAGGAGGAACGGTCCTGGCTTTCCATGGCATGAGGTCTCCTTTCGGTCTAGCTCGGATTAGGCAGCGGCACGAAGTTCAAGGCATTCGCCCCTTCGATCGCCGACAGCGGCTCGGCCGGATGGTCGAATCCGCCGGAGTTGTAGAGCTGCGATACCGGCCGGATGGAGCCGGCGCTGCCGATCTGCAGCACGGAGCTGTTGGAGACGCTGTCCACGCGCAGCTGATGGATGGTGATGGACTGGTGGACGGTCAGGTTCATATAATATTCGCTCCGGATGCAACTTGGTTATTCAAGTTATCCTGAAGATCGGGGTCCAGGGTATTGGTAGCGCTGAGTCCGTTATTGGCGTTCGTCAAGCCCCCGGTCAGGAACGATCCTGAACCTGCGTAGGTTTTGGAGGAGCTGGAGGGCGATATCTGGACGGTGTCCCCGAACTGGACAACTCCGCTTGAACCGACGCTGACGATATTGACAAAGCCGATAGCAGCAGGCATGCTGAATCACCTCATTCTCGGTTGGATCGCGGCAGGCCGGGCGAACTGGGCTGCCGTCCATACCCTACTATATGCGGCATTCGCCCAAATGTTCCGGGATGCGCGGGCCTCGGCTCGAAATCTGTCACTTGATCGAGCCGGCTTGCATAGGCTGAAGCATAGCGGAGGGAGGTTCTGCCCATGGGCAGCAAATGGGATCAGATGCAGGAATGGCTCGCTCGCCAGCAGCTGCCCAAAGGCTTCGAAGCGATGAAGGAGCCGGAGTGGGTGGCGCGAATCGTCAAGCAGATGATGGAAGGCGCGCTCAGCGGCAGTCCGACAGCCGGCTTGTCGGGCATGCAGGATACCGCGGACAAAGCCAGGAAGGGCGAGAATTTCAAAGCGGGAATTTCTTCGCTCGGGGCGCAGTGGACGGAGAACAAGGAGTACTTGCTGCTCAAGCTTCCTCTGCAGGGGGATGCCGACGCCGAGACGCTCCGAGTCAGAGTGAAGGAGGAGCGGCTGCGCATCGAAGGCTTGCCGGGACGCCGTCCGCAAAGCCTGCAGCTGCCGGCTCCCGTCCAGCCTCGTTCCACGCGTGCAATCATCAAGGGAGGCGTTCTCCGGGTTCGTCTGAAGAAGAAATCCCCGTCGAAATACATCGATGTATTCATCGAGGAAGGTCCGGACTAAGGATCCGGACCTCGGGCTTGTTGCGTTTGGCAAACGCTTCCCTTATGATTCTAGTGGACGGATTTTACATAAGGGAGTGTCGCCGGTGACCGCCGTTGATGTCAGCAATGTTTCTCCGGGCTTGTTCGTGCTCGGAGCCGTATTCATCCTGCTTATTTTTTCGCTTCTCAGCCTTGGCGTATTGAGGATGTTCCAGCAGCGCTTCCGCGCCGGATGGGGCTATTTCGCAGGAGGCGCTGTCAGCGCAGTCGTGATGTACATCCTGTTGGATCTATGGTATATCTAGCTGGAAGCAGTCCGGGCCTTGTAGGCCCTTTTTTGTTTCCGGCCAGGCAGATGGCAGCCCAAGGACTGTCATAGCCGGCGGCAGCGCCCGACAGCCGCTTGGTTGACAGGGAATAGAAGGTGCAGGTATATTGGAATGAATTAGGAAGAAACCGGAGGTACCTTATACCGATGAAGTAAGCTCGCGTGATCCCATGAAGCCAACAGAGCGAATGCTGCCAGTTGACGGGATACGTGTGCCGGTTTAAGGGTCTTTCTTTCAGGATATGCCGTCGTCCGTTCATCGGGATACGAGGCATGTTCCTGTATCCTTATCCCTAAATGCACGAATATCCAGACCGCTGCGCAGCTGCGGTTTTTTTATTTTTTCTGCGAATGGGGATGAGAGCATGACCTTATGGATCAAAGCAAAGGGAATAAGCAAGGAATGGAACGGCAAGACGCTCTTCCAAGGCGTCGATCTGGAGCTGCACGCGGGGGAACGCGCCGCCTTGTTCGGCAGGAACGGCTCCGGCAAGACAACTTTGCTGACGGGCCTGCGCGGCGGAATCGAATTCGATTCCGGATCGGTATACCGGGCCTGTCCTGTTGCCGACTGGGGCTTGATGGAGCAGCATGACGAAGAGGATGCAAGCGAGCTTTCCTTGATCGACTTCGTCCGGATGGGCGACCCTTCCCGGTATGAGATGTGGCGGAGCATGGCGGAGGGAGAGGCCGTCATGGCGGCTGCGGGCGGAGCGGCAGGCTTGGATGATTACGCTGAGGCTGCCGAGGCGTATGCGGCCATGGACGGCTATGGCTGGGAGCTCGAGGTGGATCAGGCGTTGACCCGGCTCGGGCTCGGCGGTCTGGAAGGCGGGCAAAAATACGGCAGCCTGAGCGGCGGGCAGAAAACCCGGGCCAAGCTGGCGAGGCTGATGGCGGGCCGCCCGCAGCTGCTCATGCTTGATGAGCCGACGAATCATCTGGATGAGGAATCGCTCGTCTTTCTGGAGCAGTGGCTCGCTGCGTATCCTGGCGCGGTATTGTTCGTCTCTCACGACCGGGCTTTCATCGATCATGTGGCGACGAAAGTGCTGGAGCTGCGCGAGGATGGCCTTGGCGCATACCCCGGCGGTTATACCGCCTATCGGGAAGCCAAGGAAACGGAGCGCAGGACGGTCGAGGCCAAAGTCCGCAAGGAGAAGCAGGAGCGGCAAAAGCTGATTGAATCCATCCGCAGGTACCAGTTGTGGTTCGATGCCGCCCATAAGGCTGCGGGGCAAAATGATTTTTTGAGATCCAAATCCAAGAAAAACGTATCCCGGCTCCATGCCAAGGAATCTGCGCTCATGCGGCTGGAGCAAGGGGCTGCGCATGCTCCCGTCGACAAGCCGCGCCTCAAGATGATGCTCGAGGATGACGGATTCGAGGCGGCCCGGTTCATGAGACTGGAGGAGGTTTCGTTCGCTTATGGTTCCGCCGAGCCAATATTGAACCGATTCAATCTGACGATCAGCCGCGGCGACCGCATCGCGATACTGGGACCGAGCGGCAGCGGGAAGTCGACGCTGCTGAAGCTGCTGTCGGGAGAGCTGGAGCCATGCGAAGGCCGAAGATCATCCAACCCTAAGATGAAAATCGGTTATTTCTCGCAGGAGCTCGACCGTCTTCCGAACGAAGCAACTCTGCTGGACATGATGCTCGGCTTGCCGGACATGACGCAGTCGGAAGCAAGGACGCTGCTTGGAGCGTTTCTATTTTCCCGTGGGGACGTGCACAAGAGGATCGGAGACTTGAGCATGGGAGAGCGATGCCGCGCCGCCTTTCTCCGGCTGATGCTGGGCGGCTCGAATCTGCTGCTGCTGGATGAGCCGACGAATTACCTCGACATCGAGTCCAGGGAAGTCGTGGAGGCTTCTCTGCGCAGCTACGACGGGGCGATGGTGCTGGTGACGCATGACCGGGCGCTGCTGAAGTCTTCCGTGAACCGGCTCTTAGTTTTCGAAAAAGGAGGAAAGGGCAATCCCCTTCAGTATCCGGGAAGCTACGAGGACTATCTGGAGCACCAGGCGGAGCGGCAGCGGGATAACGGCAGCAGGAGCGACGAGCAAAGGATTGCCGGACTTGAGCTGGCAGTCCTGATGAGCGCGCCGGAGCCGGAGGACGAGGAGGAGCGCCAGGCTTTTCGCAGGCGGCTTATGGAGCTGCGCCAGCGAGCCGGGCTCTGACCGGGTTCCAGCCGGTCACTGCCTGCCGGCAAGAAGCGTATGAAGTTCGGGTCCGCTGCTGATCGAGATCCACCGCCATACGCTGACGTCAGGCGCAAGCTTGGATAGAAGGGCTCTTCAAAAGGAGAAGCCTTCTCGACAGGGAACCGGAAGCAGCCTGGCAAGTCTTGCTAACGGCGGCCGGTTGAGGTAAAGTCGAAGCTAGTTTGTTCCAAGTGGATGGAGCCGAAAAGGGGTAATGGTCGTGTGGCAGAAAATATGGTTTGTCTCCAACATGGGGTTCGTGGCGATGCTGGTCTGGTACATGTTTCTTCAGAGGGCTTACGCGGATGCCTTGCATCGCGGGGCTGATACGGCGCAGGCGGCCAAATACCGGCGCCGCAGGCTGATGGCGGGAATAGCGGCGCTTGTCCTGTTCGTCGTCATGGCCGGAGCCTTCATTACGAACATGAGAGTCAACGGAACACGCTGAGGCATGTGTCCAATTCATGGCAATTCCGGCCTGGAGCGCAACTTTCTCCTGAAATGTCCGTCAAATGTCTACTGTACAGGGGCTTGCCCCGTGAGCGGAAGCAGTTGGACAGACAGCAGTTGGACAGTTAAAGGAGACTAGCAATGAAATCGCTCAAATGGCTTTTGGTTTTGACCCTCTTCACCATGCCTCTGCTGGGAGGAATGGGGCGCGCGACGGCTCAAGGAGCATCGCAGACGCTCGTGATGACAAAAAACAGCAAAACGATGCTTTTGAACGGAATCGCTTTTACTGCGGCTCAGCCGTTCGTCATGAAAAACGGAGTATCCTACGCGCCGTTCAGCTCGCTGGCGGCGCGTTACGGCTTCCAGGTATCCTATGATGCTGCGGCCAAGCAATCGATCGCCCGCAGCGGCGCGGGAGAAATCCGCTTCAAGATGAATACCAAGGAAGTAACCGTCTACGGGACCAAAATGACAGGCCAGGCGAATACGTATTCCGAGAACGGATCGCTCATGATTCCGATCCGCACCTGGGGTCTTGCTACGGGGAGCCGCGTGAGCGCTTCGGGCGCTCAGGTCACCCTGCAATGGGATACGAAGCCGAGCGCGGCGTTCGCCGTATCTCCGGCCAAGATCTACGCGGGCGACTATGTCACCTATTTGGACCGCTACAGCTCTCCTTCCGGCCAGCCGATCATCAACGAGGAATGGACGGGACGCGAGGAAGTGTTCGCCGATCCGGGCAGGTACACCATTTCCCGCATCGTTCAGGATGCCGCCGGGCAATGGAGCGATCCCTACACGGTGACGATCCAGGTGCTTGCCCCCAACCAGCCTCCCGTGGCGGACTTCGTCACGGACAAGACGGTATACCGGATCGGCGAGAACGTCCGTTATAGCGATCTCAGCACGGACGACAACAACGCGATCGCCAAGCGCAACTGGATCGGCCAAGCGGATGTCTTCTTCGAGGCGGGAGACAAGACGATCACCTTGGAAGTCATCGATGACCAGGGCTTGTCCTCCACGATCAGCAAGATGATCACGGTGTCTACGGAAGTCCTGTATACGAAGGACCAGTACGACAAGCTGTTCAAGCCGGTAGGCGGCGTATTCGGTGTCGACGCCAAGTCGGTGCTCGATATTCCAACCGTATCGTATGATTTCCACTCGGAGCCTTCCCGCTTGATCCGCAGCAACAGCCCGGAGCGATGGACGAGCGAAGGGATCGCTTACGACGATCAGTTCTCCGGCGACATCCGCCTGCTGTTCCACAACGTGAACAATATCGGATATCCCGTCAAGATGTATCTGATCGCGACGAATGAAGGAAACTACACCGCGAAGTTCGGCGTGAAGAATTTCGGCGCCGGCGGGCCGGACCAATACGAGGTCAACACCGGCAAAATGTCTACGGTCCGGTATTTGAACTCCGTCATCTCACCGAGCCCGATTACGTACACGAGCATCAAGCCTGGACATTCGGTGCAGGTGCTGAAGGAAATCTCGGCTTCCGCCATCAAGTCAAATCTGATCTACTCGGCCTACGCCGACGTGACCTCCGATCAGACGCTGCGGTTCCGTGTCGTTGTCGTGGCGGAGAAGACGGACCCGCTCAAGGTGCTCGAGAGCCTGCCGCTCATGGATGCAGACGGCAAGCATACCCGGGGCTCCTTCAACAACGCGACGCGCGCGATCGACGTTCCCGGCGTGCTCGGCTACACTCCGCAGCGCATCGTGCTGGGAGACAACAAGCTGGATCCGTATCTGGACGGATACGACAATACGACCGGATCCCTCCAGCTCAACATCGGCAACTTCGGCGTCCTGTACAAAATGAACATCAAGCTGTCGCCGCGGACGCTGGTCGCCTTGAACCCTCGCGGCGGCTTGTATACGGGAGCGTTCGTCGTCAACGGGCAGCTGATTCCCGTGCCGGCATCCGGGGTGCTCAAGGATCAAGGCGAAGCGATGGTGCTGTACCGTTCCGGAGACAGCACGGAGACGATCAGCCTCGTCTATCTGATCGCATCCGGCAGCAATCTGCCGATTACGATGATCTTCCAGCCGCTTCCGGCCTTGAAGAATTAAGCAAGACAGGGCATGGAGCCCCCGCCGCATCTCGCAACATGAGATGCGGTTTTTTTTGCGGAATTTTCCAGCTCGCAGATGTACAATGGTTCCATGGAACAGGAGGAGGGACGGACAGGGATGGAAACGACGGAAAAGGGGTATGTGTTCAGCGACCGCAAGGAGCTCCTTGACCTGCTGAGCATCGAGCGGTTTCTGGGGGAGAGCTATTGGGCAAGCGGGAGAGACCGGGCCACGATCGTGAAGTCGATCGATAATTCCCTGTGCTACGGCATTTACCGGGAAGGCGCACAAGTCGGCTTCGCCCGCGTAGTGACCGATGATGCCACGATGTATTGGCTGTGCGACGTTTATATCGATGCCGCGCATCGCGGCCAAGGGCTCGGCCGAAGGCTGGTCGAGCTGATCTCGACCTCCGATCGGCTCCGGAAGCTGAACGGAAGCCTGGCGACGAAAGATGCGCATGCGCTCTACGAGGAATACGGATTCGAGCGTTCCGGGCCGATGTTCATGAGAAGGCCCGGGTCGAAAGAGGAAGAAGGCAGACGATGCTGAAGCCGATGGAACTGCTGTTCGTCCGCCATGGCCAGGGAATCCACAATACGATATTCCGGATCCCTTCATATCGGGAAGCTCTCGGCGAAGAGCGGCTGACCCGGGACGATTTTCTCGGCGAAGCCGGAATTCACATCATGAAGTGGATGGAGTGAATCATCATGAAGCTTGACGGCATCAACCACATTTGCTTTTCCGTGTCCGACCTGGACAGATCGATCGCGTTTTACGCCGAGGCATTCGGGGCGAAGCTTCTGGCGAAGGGGCGGAGCCTCGCTTATTTCGATCTTGGCGGGTTGTGGATCGCCCTCAATGAAGAGAAGGGGATCCCCCGGGGAGAAATCCGGCTGTCCTATACGCATCTTGCCTTTTCGATGCAGGCCGTCGAGCTGGACCATGCGATCCGGCGCCTGGAGGCGATCGGAGCCGAGGTGCTGCCCGGCAGGGAGAGGGATGAACGGGATCGCGGCTCGGTCTACTTCCGCGACCCGGACGGCCATCTGTTCGAGTTCCACAGCGGGACGCTGCAGGACAGGCTGGATTATTACCGGGAGACAAAGCCTCATATGGTCTTCGGCGACCCTGAAGATCCGGCGGAGTGAACAGACGATTGCTATCTTGAGCAATCTGTTCCGCTCCGCGATGCAATGACTTTTACGGTCTTGCCGGCCGCATCCGATGCTCCCGAAAGCTGAAAAGCCTCGCGGCCGCTTGCACGCGGCTGCGAGGCTTTTCATATTCAATCGGAATCCGGAGTAAGCTCATCCCTGCGGCGCCGCCGACGGCGATCCCATAGAGAGAACAGGATGATGGACGACCCCGACAGGATCACATTGGTCCACATACCTTTTCTTTGAAAATGGAGGCGCTATCGTCCGCTGAATGGGCCGCGCGGCCGTCTTGATCGCATCTCAGCTCCGCTCTTGGAAGGCTGGGCTCAGACCGGCTCCGCCTGCTGGTCCTCGGGAGCTCCTCCGGCATAGTCCGGAACTTCGACGCTCACTTCCGACCGCAGCTCGGCGGAGCGGATGACGCCGTCGATGATCGCCTGCTGGATCAGGATCTGCTCGCCCGGAATCGGAGCGCCGCGGCCTTCGCGGATCGCATCGACAAAGTCCCGTACCTTCTCCCGGAACAGGTCGAGCTGATGGTCGACGAGCGGAATTCTCGTGCTCGTCTGGCCGCCCATGAAGTCATGGAACATCTCGATGTTGCCGACGCGTCCGTCCCAGACGCCGGACCAGTTGCCCGAGCCGAACGGGGTGATCTTGAGTCCGGCGTCTGTGCCGAGGAAGTTGGTCGTGCCGAGAGAGTCCAGATGCATCGCCCAGCTGATCTTGAAGTGGAGCGTCAGATCGCCTTCAAAGCGAATCATCGCCGCTCCGAAATCCTCGACGTCGAACTTGTCGGCCTCGGCGTGATAGAGAGGATTGCGGCCGAAATGGTTGAACGTGCTGGCGGAGACGGTGAGCGGCTTCGGATAGTCCAGCGCGTTGAGGGCCATATCCAGGGAGTAGCAGCCGATGTCGGCCATGGCGCCCGCGCCGGCCAGCTCCTTGCGGATGAACGTGCCTCCAGGCATGCCGCGCCTGCGGCCGCCGCCGGTCTCGACGTAGTAGACCTTGCCGAGCTTGCCGGAGCGCACGATCTCCTGGATCAGCTTCATATTGGGGTCGTAGCGCGGCTGGAAGCCGATCGTGAGCATGCGGCCGCTGCTACGCGAAGCCTTCACCATGTCCAATCCTTCTTCCAGCGTGACGGACATCGGCTTCTCCAGCAGGACATGCTTGCCCGCGTTCAGAGAGTCGACGGTCGGCTGGCGGTGGGCCGTGTTGGGCGTGCAGACGCTGATGCCGTCGAGATCCATCGCGAGCATTTCCCGATAGTCGTCGAAGGGAGCGGTGCCGATGAGGTCATGCTTGCGGATGAACTCCAATGCTTTGCCGGGGATGGCGTCGGCGACGGCGGCGATTTCCACTCCCGGGATGGTTTTGTAGGCGGCGGCATGGGAGCCGGCGATGCCGCCGCTGCCGATGATGCCGATTCGAATGGTCGATGTGGACAAAGGGTTCTCTCCTTCCGAGTGGGGCGCCGCTAAGCAGGGCAGCGCTGCGAATCTGCGATGGGCGGCCAGCTCTATACGGACTGGCTGCGCATCTGTTCCCGGTAGCGGCTCGGGGTTAGGCCGAATTTCTTGCGGAATACGTAATGGAGGTAGCTGCCGCTCTGGAAGCCGGTTTCGGCCGCGATCTGCTCGATGGAGCCTTGATTGCGGGCGAGCGCTTCGCATACCTGTTCAAGGCGGCAGCGTTCCAGATAATCGCTGAACGAGACGCCGCCTTGCTCCTTCATGATCCGCTGCAGCTGGCGGCTGCTGACATGGATGCGGTCTGCCGCATCCTGCAGAGACAGGGGACTGGAATAGTTGTCCCGGATGAAGCGGGTGATGAGCTGATAGCGGTAGAGCGACATATCCCGCTCGGGATGGGCGACCTGCGGCAGCGGCTGCAAAGGGGCGCGGGCGGCTCGGAGCAGAATTTGGATGACCGCCTGCTTCACCGTTGTTCCCCAGCCGGGTTCGGCCTCCTGGACGGCTTTGTAAGCCGTCAGGAACCAGGGCATCGCCTGGCAGCGGTCCGGGATGGGCTGTGGTCCGAGCGCATCGAGGGCAGCGATGCAGTTCTCCGCTTCCTGGCGCTCCCATTCGTCCTCCCCGGAAGGGGCGGGCTCATCCTCGATCGGAACGATGTCGATATGCAGGCTGAGCTCCTCCGTACCGTCCGGACGGCCCGCCAGCTGCTGGTGGAGCACGCCGGGGCCGGTCAGATAGAACATGCCTTCGCGGAATTCATGGTCGCTGTCCTCGAGGGACAGCGTGCCGGAGCCGCGGGCGATGAAGTGGAATTCATATTCCGAATGCTTGTGGTAGCGGATGAGACGATCCTCCGGGAAGGAGGCGAGATGAAAATGCAGCACCCGAAGCCGGTATGCTCCCCAGCGGAACCGGAGCTCCAGCCGGTCCATGCCATCCCGCTTCTCCATCATCGGGGCGTAAGGAAACGGCTTGGAACCCGGCATTCTCATTTCGCTGCGCCGGCCAGGTCGATCCGTCTGCCTTCGGCCGCGGAACGGTTCGCCGCTTCCATCAGCCGCGTCAGATCGGAAGCGAGAACGATGTTCTCCTCGTCTGCGGTGCCGTTCTCGATATGTCCGACCCACTGGCTGAACGCATTCGGCAGCTTGGCTCCGAGCGGAATCTCCTTCCACTGCTCTTCGAGCTTCGTGCTGCGCACGCTGATGACATCGTCCGGATTGCCGTACAGCAGCGTTCCTTCCGTGCCGAAAATCTCGATCTGGAAGGGGGAATGCTTGCTGGCGAAGCCGGCCTCGACGACGCCGATCGCTCCATCCGCGTAAGAGAGGACGGCAACGGCGTTGTCTTCGACTTCGCGTCCGGTCACATACCCGTACGATGCGGTCAGGCTCTCAGGCATGCCGCCAAGGAACAGGCGGGTCAAATACATCGGATGGCAGCCGAGATCGATGAGAGCTCCGCCTGCCGTCTGCTGCGCCGAGTAGAAATGCTCCGGCAGCCAATTCGCCAAGGCGCCGTCATGCGCAAGGCGGACGCGGACAAGCGTGAGCTTGCCGAGCAGTCCTTGCTCCAGCACTTCGCGGATGGCGGTCGTGTAGCCGTCGTTGAGACGGGGGAGAGAGACGGTCAACTTGACTCCCGCTTCTTGAACCGCTTTCAAAATCTCGTCCAGCTCGGCGGCCGTCGGAGCAATGACCTTCTCCGTGAAGATATGCTTGCCGGCTTTGGCAGCCTTGACCATCACTTCGGCATGCATCGTCGTCGGCGCATCCACGATGACGGCATCGACATCGTCGCGCGCGAGCACTTCGTCCAGGCTGCTAACGAACGGAACGCCGAGCTTGTCGGCGGCTTCCTGGCCGCGTGAAGGCACTTCATCCCATACAACCGTAATTTGCGTGCCGGGATGCTCGTTTGCATAGCCCGTGTATTCCCAAGCATGGACATGCCAGAAGCTGAGTTTTGCGATTCGTATCATAGCGGAAAGGTCCCCTTTCATAGTGGAAGCAGACTGTAAGAATGCGACATGGCTTTAAGGTAACATAGGATAATGACTACGAACAGTATACAAATATGACATCCGATATGTAGAATGACGACATTGGTGCCAGTTTGATTCCGGAGTTGTTTTGCCTCAAAATAGAAGGGAGGCGAAACTTCCCGGGCTTGGCAATGAAGGCTGGGACATGCTGACATCTCGGGAAGGAGGGCGGAAGCATGAGGATGCGAAGAGCCGTGCAGGCTCCCATTCATCTCTACCGCAAGTTCATATCGCCGCTGAAGCCGCCGACCTGCCGCTTCTATCCGACCTGCTCCGCCTATGCGCTGGAGGCGGTGGAGAAGCATGGCGCGGCCAAGGGCTCCTATCTGGCGGCGAGACGCATCCTGCGCTGCCATCCGTTCCATCCGGGAGGCTACGATCCCGTGCCATGAGCTTCCTTGACATGCGCAGGGTCGTTTCGGTATGATTACGACAAATACAGCTTACCCGATGAAGGGAAGAGTAGTTTCCGCAGCTGCCGCATCAGAGAGCCGGGCAAAAAGGTGCAAGCCGGCCGGGAGCGGGAAACGAAGATGGTCCCGGAGGATTCCGCTCCGAACGGCAGCAGCCTGGCGCTGAAGCCGCAAGGTACGGACGCGCGCAGCCGGCGTTAGCGGCTTGCCGTTCCTCCAGGAACGGCTTCACTAGAGCTTCCCGTCCGCCTCAATGCCCGAGGCAGGGAAGGAATTTGGGTGGTACCACGAAGCGCTCCCGCTCTCGTCCCATAGCGGACGGGAGTTTTTTTGCATGTCCATATCGATCCGGAGGGATTCCCAATGCCAGAGAACAACAACAGCTATTACATTACGACACCGATCTATTATCCGAGCGGCAAGCTCCATATCGGCCATGCCTACTGCACGCTCGCCGCCGACGCGATGGCCCGCTACAAGCGGGCGCAGGGCTACGACGTCAAGTTCCTGACGGGAACCGACGAGCACGGCCAGAAGATCGAGCGCACGGCCAAGGAGCTCGGCATGACGCCGATCGAGTTCCTGGACGGAACGGTCGGCGAGATCCAGAAGCTGTGGAAGAAGCTCGAGATCAGCCACGACGACTTCATCCGCACGACCGAGGAGCGCCACAAGAAGCCGGTCGAGAAGATTTTCAAGCAGCTGCTCGACCAAGGCGACATTTATAAAGGGACGTACGAGGGCTGGTATTGCACGCCATGCGAGTCTTTCTTCACGGAACGCCAGCTTGTGGACGGCAAATGCCCGGATTGCGGGCGTCCCGTGGAGCTGGTCAAGGAGGAGAGCTACTTCTTGCGGATGAGCAAGTATGCCGACCGGCTGCTGCAGTACTATGAAGAGAATCCGGATTTCATCCAGCCGGAATCCCGCAAGAACGAAATGATCAACAACTTCATCAAGCCCGGCCTCGAGGACCTGGCCGTGTCGCGGACGACGTTCGAATGGGGCATCAAGGTGCCTGGAGATCCCGAGCATGTCATCTATGTATGGATCGACGCGCTCTCCAACTATATCACCGCGCTTGGCTACGGCTCGGAAGACGATTCCCAGTACCGCCGGTTCTGGCCGGCCGACGTGCATCTGGTCGGCAAGGAGATCGTCCGCTTCCATACGATCTACTGGCCGATCATGCTGATGGCTCTCGACCTGCCGCTGCCCAAGAAGGTGTTCGGCCACGGCTGGTGGCTCGTCAAGGAAGGCAAGATGTCCAAGTCCAAGGGCAACGTCATCGATCCTGTCGTCCTTCTGGAGCGTTATGGACTCGACGCTTTCCGCTACTTCCTGCTCCGCGAGGTGCCGTTCGGCTCGGACGGAACGTTCACTCCCGAGGCTTTCGTGGAAAGGCTGAACTTCGATCTGGCCAACGACCTCGGCAATCTGCTGAGCCGCACGGTGGCGATGATCGACAAATACTTCGGAGGCGAGGTTCCGGCCTATGCCGGCGCCGTGACCGAATTCGACGGCCCGCTGCAGGCGCTCGCCGCCGAGGTCGTCTCGTCGGTCGAGGCTTCCATGGAGCGCATGGAGTTCTCGGTCGCGCTGTCATCCCTCTGGCAGCTGATCAGCCGCACGAACAAGTACATCGACGAAACCCAGCCATGGGTGCTCGCCAAGGATGAAGCCCGCCGCGGCGAGCTCGCATCCGTCATGTACCATCTGGCGGAATCGCTGCGCATCGTCTCCATCCTGCTGACGCCGTTCATGACCCGCGCTCCGCAGGAGATCCGCCGCCAGCTCGGCGCGGAGGACGAAGCTCTTGCCGCATGGGAATCGGTCCGCTCGTTCGGCAGCCTGCCTGCCGGAACCCGTGTATCGAAGGGCAGCGCCTTGTTCCCTCGTCTGGATGCGCCGGAGGAGATCTCTTATATCGCCGACGCCATTCTTGGGGGAGGCGTCAAGAAAGAGGAGCCGGCAGGCGAAGCCAAGCCGGAATCCGCTTCCGCTCCGGCCGCTGCAGTCCCGGCCCCGGAGCCGAAGGAAGAAATCGGCATCGACGAGTTCGCCAAGGTCGAGCTGCGCGTCGGGCAGGTGATCGCGGCCGAGCCGGTGCCGAAGGCCGACAAGCTGCTCAAGCTGCAGCTGGATCTCGGCTACGAGCAGCGGCAGGTCGTCTCCGGCATCGCCAAGTTCTACAAGCCGGAGGAGCTGGTCGGCCGCAAAGTCATCTGCGTCACGAACCTGAAGCCGGTCAAGCTGCGCGGCGAGCTGTCCCAGGGAATGATCCTCGCCGCATCCGCCGGCGACGAGCTGACGCTGGCGACGGTGCCCGACTCCATGCCGAACGGCGCCATCGTCAAATGATTCGAACCAAAAAGCAGGATGCGGGCGACAGCCCTGCATCCTGCATCCATTAAGGGAGGCTGGTCCAAACCATGTCCAGCGTGAACATCGGCTTGGCATTCGCCGCAGGCATCGCGTCCTTCGTCTCGCCATGCTGCCTGCCGCTCTACCCTTCGTATTTATCCTACATAACGGGCATATCGGTCACCGAGCTCAAGAGCGACAACCCCGGCCGCGAAGTGCGGCGCCGAACCATGAGCCATACGCTGTTCTTCATTCTCGGATTTTCGCTGGTCTACTACACGCTCGGTTACGGGACGAACCGCTTCGCCGAGCTGTTCGCCGATTACCAGGGCCTGATCCGGCAGCTGTCCGCCATCCTCATCATGCTGATGGGACTGTTCCTGATCGGGCTGTTCCAGCCGAGGGCATTGATGCGGGACTTCAAAATGCCGGTGAAGCTGAAGTCGGGCTATCTCGGATCGTTCATCTTCGGCATCGGCTTCTCCGCCGGGTGGTCGCCATGCGTCGGGCCGATTCTGGCGGCGATTCTGGCTCTTGCGGCTTCCGATCCGGGGACATGGTTCGGCCTTACGACCGCTTATGCGCTCGGCTTCGCAATTCCGTTTTTCGTGCTTGCTTTTTTCATCGGCTCGACGAGGTGGATCGTCCGCTATTCGTCCGTTCTGATGAAGATCGGCGGCGCCTTGATGCTGGTCATGGGCGTGCTGCTGTTCACGAACAAGATGTCGGTCATCACGATCTATTTAAATGGAATCACGCCGGAATGGCTGCGGTTCTGATCCTGTGATCAAGTGAAATAATCGATCGTCGCCTCAGGGAAATGCTCGAAAATGCGCTCGGATATAAACATCCGCAGCGCATTTGCCTGTTCATCGGGGTAGACGTATTTGCCTTGGCCCCAGCGGCCCCATTTGTACTTGCGCTTTTCGATATCCATCTCGAGCTTCGTTTTCGGGTAGCGTTTCTCGATCGTCGTCTTGGCGGTCTTGGTGAAGCGATGCTGGATGAGCTCGAAGGTCAGATCGGGAATGCCGGCGGGCAGCGTCTTGGCCAGGTTCTCCAGCAGCTCGGCGTAGCCTTCCTGCCAGCCCTCGTGCCAGATGATCGGCGCGATGATGAACCCGACGGGATAACCGGCGGCGGCGACTTTGCCGGCCGCTTCGATCCGCTGTTCGAATCTCGATGTCGCGGGCTCGAAGTTTTTGATGACATACCTGGCGTTGACGCTGAAGCGGATGCGGGTATGGCCGTTGTGGCGGGCATCGAGCAGGGAATCGACATGATGGAATTTGGTGACGAACCGCAGCCTTCCGTATTCCTGGTCCGCCATGAACTCGATCAGCTCGCGCAGGGAGCCGGTGATCGGCTCCAGGCCGACGGGATCGCTCGTGCAGGCGGCTTCGAAGCGGGTAATCTGCGGCACCCTCTCCTCGATGTAGCCTTTGGCCGCGTCCAAGATCTCGTCGGTATTCACGTATACGCGGATGTATGGCTTGGCGCCGAGCGTCGTCTGCAGGTAGCAGTAGTGGCAGTGGGCCATGCAGCCTGTCGCGATCGGGATGGCGTATTCGGCGGAAGGCTTGGACTGGTCGAACTTGAGCGTCTTGCGGATGCCGACGACGAGCGTCCGCTTGGCGATCTTGTACTGCTCCAGCTCGGAATCGCCGGGCAGGTTGGTGATGCGGTTGTGGGATGTCGTCATGCGGATCGGCAGTCCTTGCTTGACCGCCCATTCATGGATCCGCTTCCCCTTGGGATAGTTCAGCGAGTCCGGCTCGAAATAGACCAGCTCGGGCACGAAGACGTCGGGTCGGCCGGTGCGTGGACGTTCCATGACAGTGCTCATAACGGCATGCCTCCTCGGGAAGGATGGATGATGGCTCGGGGTTAGTTTGGCATGGAAGCAAGCTTTTCAATAAGGGAAATCCCGGCGGTGCAAGTTGCAGGAGGCCGGAGCGCGTTGTATGATACTAAGGAGCGTGGCGCCGATGCGTGGAGGCGCCCAGCAGGTTAGGAGGGTTTTCATGCCTACACCGAGCATGGAAGATTATTTGGAACGGATCTACAAGCTGATTGAGGAAAAGGGATATGCCCGCGTGTCGGATATCGCGGAAGGGCTGGAGGTCCATCCATCCTCGGTGACCAAAATGATTCAGAAGCTGGACAAGGACCAGTATCTGATCTATGAGAAATATCGCGGCCTCATCTTGACGGCCAAGGGCAAGAAGATGGGCAAGAGGCTGATGGAGCGCCATCATCTGCTGGAGCAGTTCCTGGAGGTCATCGGAGTCCAGGAAGCGAATATCTATCAGGATGTAGAGGGAATCGAGCATCATCTCAGCTGGGATTCCATCACCTGCATCGAGACGCTTGTGGAGTATTTCCGCCGTGACGAGTCGAGGCTGGAGACGCTCCGAAGCATCCGCAGCGAGCTGGAGTCCGAATAGAGCCGCCCAAATAAAAATAACGGCAGGCGGGAATGGAAACATTCCGCGCCTGCCGTTATTTTTATTTGTTCTTCCTGCTTGTTCAATGATATTTGGGCATGCCGTCCTCATCCTTGCCGCCATCGATGACCCGGAACGGGGACGGCTTGCGGCCGCGGGCCTTGGCGGAGGCCGATTTGAAGCGGGAAGGCTCGTTGCGTCCTTTTCCGGCTTGGCGGGGATTATGCTTGACAATTCGTTTCTTGCGGGCGGGACTGAACCAATAGAAGGCGAAGATGCCGCCAAGAATGACGGCTGGAAGGAGGAGGCTGAACGGATTGCGGGAGAGGCTGCTCCCCAGTCCGATCACAACCAGCACGGCAATGACCGCCGTCCATATGTTGACCTTGTTGCGACGCATGCAAATCCGCCCTTTCTATTGACGATGCTCCCCTTCGGGATGCTCTCGAGACGGTCAGACAGCCGTTTTCACGTTGACTTCCCGCTCGAGCTCGCGCATCCGGTTGAAGGAGGCGATGGATACTTCGACCTGGTCGTCCGACGGCTCCTTCGTCGTCAGCAGCTGCAGCCACAGCCCGGGATAGCCGAGATAGCGCAGCACCGGAACGTCGCGCAGGGCGTTCGTCCAGCGCAGCACCTCATAGGATGCGCCGAGAACGACGGGAAGGAGAAGGATGCGAATGTAGATCCTCTCCCATAAGTTGTCCCAACTGAAGAAGGAATAGACGATCACGCCGACGATGACGGAGAAAATGATGAAGCTGCTGCCGCAGCGGTAATGCAGGCGGGTATACTTCTGAACGTTGCGCACGGTCAGCTCCGCTCCGTCCTCGTAGGCGCTGATGACCTTGTGCTCGGCGCCATGGTACTGGAACAGGCGCTTGACGAGCGGAGTCAGGGAAATCAGGTACAGGTAGGCCAGGAGCAGAATGATCTTGATTCCGCCTTCGATCAGGTTGTGCAGGAACACGCCGGTAAACATGTGGCTGAACAGCCAGCTCTCCAGAATAGCAGGAACGAGGGTGAAAATGAGCTTGCCGGCTGCGAAGCTGATAATGCCCGCGACGGCGACGCCGACGATCATGGAGAGGCTCCAGCCTTCCTTTTTCGGCGCTTCGTCCTTCGCCGCTCCGGCTTCCTCCGGCTGGTCCTCGGCATAGGCTTCCAAGGCGTAGTTCAAATGCTGCGAGCCTTTGGCGCTGGACTCGAGAATGCCGATGACTCCGCGTACAAACGGAATTTTCTTGAGCGGCTGGTACCAGGGCTTCTTGCCTGCGCTCGGAACTTCGTAAAAAGTGATTTCTTCGTTCTTGCGGCGTACCGCCGTGACATTGACGTTGCGGCCGCCGAACATGACGCCTTCAATGACAGCTTGTCCGCCGTAAATGGATGTGCTCGCTTCTGGCAACGGACATTCACCTTCCCTTTGTTCATACTTCCGCTCGCTTCAGGCTCGGTTGCAGCCTGCGGGGGAACTGGAATCCTGTTTCCATTGTACTTGATGGCAATGGGGAATGCCAGACTGCCTCTCGCGGCATCCGCGAACCTTCGCGGACCTGGAAGACGGTTAGCCGGCATGGAATTTGGCGCATACTAAAGGCGGACATTTCAAGGAGGCGATCGAAATGAGCGCGACAGCGGCAGCATCGGACCGCGGAAAAGGCATGGACAAAAGCAAGTATGGCAAACATACGACCAATACATGGACGTACTGCCTGCAGCTCGGGTTTTGGGCCGGGCTGATATGGGGCTTCGCCCATTGGCTTCTCTATACGTTCCGGTTCACCAAGGTTCTGCCCGGCATGCTGGCGGAGCCGTTCTTCAAGCACTCCTTCCTCGTTACGGGCTGGGGGCATGCCGTCGGCATCGGGCATTTCATCGTTTTTTCCATTGTTGCCGCCTATTTGTACAAGCTTCTGCTCGGACGCTTTTCGGGTCCATGGGCGGGCTTTGTGTACGGCCTGCTGTGGTGGACGCTGCTGTTCCTGGCACTCGGTCCGTTCCTCGGGATGGTGAAGCCGGTCACGGTTCTCGGCTGGAACAGCATTTTCACGGAGCTCAGCCTGTATGTGGTATGGGGCCTGTTCATCGGGTACACGATCGCGTTCGAATTCACGGACGAAGCCTCGCGCGAGCCGAAGCGCAAGCCCAAGGGAGGAAGCTGACGGACCCGCACTTCCAAGGGCATGTCATTTATGGTAGAATGGCAAGTAGCCTTTTGGCTTTTGGAGGTGCGGTAATGCGCAAGATTCTCGTACTTAACGGTCCTAACCTCAACATGCTGGGAATCCGGGAACCGGGCGTATACGGAACGACGACGCTGGATGGAATCAAGGCCTTGATGATTGAAGAGGCTTCCCGCCTCGGCGCGGAGCTGGATTTCTTCCAGTCCAATCACGAGGGCGGATTGATTGACCGGATCCATGAGGCTTACGGCAGCGTGGACGGCATTCTGATCAACCCGGGAGCCTTCACCCATTACAGCTATGCGATCCGCGACGCGCTGAGCTCGGTGCCGGTGCCGTCGATCGAGCTGCATTTGTCCAATATCCACAAGAGGGAAGCCTTCCGGCACCAGTCGGTGACGGCGGCATCCGCCGTCGGGCAGATCGCCGGCTTCGGCGCCTACAGCTATGTGCTTGGGCTGCATGCCTTGCTGAATCATTTGGACAAACCGTCCGGCCAAGGCAGCTAAAGGCAGTTTGATTGGATTAGAGGAGGTAGCCGCGATGACGAAGCAACGAGTGGAGAAGCTGCGGGGCAAGCTTGAAGAACAGGGATTGGAAGCGCTGCTTATCGGCAGCCCGTACAATCGGCGATACATAAGCGGGTTTACCGGATCTTCGGGCTGGGTGCTGCTCACGTCGGCGAAGAGCTGGTTTCTGACCGACTTCCGCTACACGGAGCAGGCTGCGGAGCAGGTGCAAGGGTTCGAGATCGTCGAGCATGCAGCCGACTATATGGAATCCGTCCGCGAGCTGCTGGCTGCGGAAGGCATAACGCGTCTGGGCTTCGAGCAGGAGCATACGGTCTACTCCAACTATGTCCGCTGGGGACAGGTTCTCGGCGCAATCGAGCTCGTGCCTGCAGCCGGCATCATCGAGAGCCTGAGGGCCGTCAAGGATGCCTCGGAGCTGGCGATCATGCAGGAAGCGGCCGACCTGGCCGATGCGACCTTCGATTATATCAAAGGTCTGATCAAGCCCGGCATGAAGGAATCCGATGTCGCGCTTGAAATGGAAGTCTTCATGAGAAGCCGCGGCGCGACATCGTCCAGCTTCGACACGATCGTCGCCTCCGGCGAACGTTCGGCGCTCCCGCATGGAGTCGCGAGCGGTCGCGTCATCGGCAGCAACGAATTCGTGAAGCTCGACTTCGGAGCCTTGTACAACGGCTACTGTTCGGACCTGACCCGTACGGTAGCCGTAGGCGAGCCGTCGGCCAAGCACCGCGAGATCTACGAGATCGTGCTGGAAGCCCAGCTGCATGCCCTGGCGAACATCCGCCCGGGAATGACCGGCATCGAGGCCGACGCACTGGCGCGCGACGTCATCGCCAAGCATGGCTATGGCGACCAGTTCGGCCACAGCCTTGGACATGGCCTCGGCATGGAAGTGCATGAGAAGCCGAACCTGTCCAAGCGCAGCGACAACGTTTTGACCCCCGGCATGGTGGTAACGGTGGAACCCGGCATTTACATTCCAGGGTTCGGAGGCGTCCGCATCGAGGACGACATCGTCATCATCGAGAACGGGATTCAAATATTGACAGCTTCGCCGAAGGAACTTATTATCCTGAGCTAGCCCGACAGCCGAAGCGGCATGCTTCGGCTTTTGGACACTAAGTCTCCCGATCGCAGCGTCCAAGCGGAAACGTCGTTTCCGCATCACCCATTTACAGGAGGAATCACCCGTGATTTCAGTGAACGATTTCAAGACAGGCCTTACCATCGAAGTTGATACCGACATTTTCAGCGTCATCGAATTCCAGCACGTCAAGCCGGGCAAAGGCGCTGCGTTCGTCCGCTCCAAGCTGAAGAACCTCCGCAACGGCAACATCGTGGAGAAAACCTTCCGTGCAGGCGAGTCGCTTGGCCGCGCCCACGTCGAGAACCGCGAAGTCCAATACCTGTACAATTCCGGAACGGAGTACACGTTCATGGACAACGAGTCGTTCGACCAATTCAATCTCGACAAAAAGCAGCTGGAGTGGGAAATCAACTTCCTGAAAGAAAACATGAACGTCAACATTTCCAGCTACAAAGGCGAAATCATCGGCATCTCGATCCCGAACAGCGTGGATCTGAAGGTAACCGAAACCGAGCCTGGCGTCAAAGGCAACACGGCTCAAGGCGCTACGAAGAACGCAACGCTCGAAACCGGCTACACGGTTCAGGTGCCGCTCTTCATCAACGAAGGCGACCAGCTGCTGATCGATACCCGCGAGGGCCGCTACATTTCCCGCGCGTAGTTCCATTCCTCTGTCAAGGCCGCCGGCGGGCGGCCTTTTTTTGTTCATCTTCTATCTCTTTAAAGCGTGAATGTGATATAATCGGTACTTGTATAATCAGCTAATGGTTGGGAGTGAACAGCGGTGTCGTTGATCGTGATGAAGTTCGGCGGCAGTTCGGTCGGCACGACGGAACGGATGCAGAGAGTCGCGCGGCGGATTGTGGAGAACAGGGATGCGGGGCATAAGGTCGTCGTCGTGGTATCCGCGATGGGGGATACCACGGATGATTTGATCGACAAATCCAGGGAGCTGAATCCGAACCCGCCAGCTCGCGAGATGGATATGCTGCTCACGACGGGGGAACAGATATCGGTCGCCCTGCTGTCGATGACCATACATGGCCTTGGCCGGCAGGCTGTCTCGATGACGGGGTGGCAGGCGGGAATCCGCACGGAAAGCGTCCACGCCAAGGCGCGGATCACGGATATCCGGCCGGATAAGATCCACCAGGCGCTGAATGACGGCCTGATCGTCATCGTCGCCGGCTTCCAGGGCATGACGGAGGACGGGGAGATCACGACGCTGGGCCGCGGCGGCTCCGATACGACTGCGGTCGCCCTGGCGGCCGCGGTGCAGGCCGATGTATGCGAGATTTTCACGGACGTGGACGGCATCTACTCGACCGACCCTCGCGTCGTCAACAACGCGCGCAAGCTGGACGAGATTTCCTACGATGAGATGCTCGAGCTAGCGAACCTGGGAGCTGCGGTGCTGCACCCGAGGGCGGTCGAGTATGCGAAGCAGTACAACGTGAAGCTGGTCGTGAGATCCAGCTTCAACCACAACGAAGGAACGACGGTCAAGGAGGAAGCGGTCATGGAACAAGGAATCGTAGTGAGCGGCATCGCATTCGACAAGGATGTCGTCCGCATCAGCATTCTCGGCGTAGAGGATGTGCCCGGCGTGCTGGCAGGCGTATTCGGAGCGCTTGCCGACGGCGGCATCAATGTCGATATCATCGTGCAGAGCGGAGTCATGGGCGGCAAAGCCGACTTCAGCTTCACGATCGGCAGAGGCGACCGCGACAAGGCTCTTGCCATCATCGAAGGCAACCGTTCCGCCGTTCCTTACCGCGAGACGACTTCCGAGGACGAGCTCGTGAAGGTTTCCATCGTAGGCGCAGGCATGGTCAGCAACCCGGGCGTTGCGGCCAAGATGTTCCGCGTGATGGCCGAGCTCGGCGTCAGCATCAAGATGGTCAGCACCTCCGAGATCAAAACTTCCTGCGTCATCGGGTCGGGTCCGCTTCAGGCTGTGGTCCGCGCTCTTCATACGGCTTACGGCCTCGATACGGCCGAACAGGTTTTTGTCGGCGGGCCTTCCGAGCGCCGATAGCCATCGCCAGCCACAACTCCCTCAAACGGATGCTTGAGGGAGTTTTTTTGCATTTTTTGCATTCAGCCTTCGATCATCGGGCTGCCGAGGCGCAAGCCGCGATCAGATCTGCCGGATTGGATTCGGAGCTGCCCGCCAGCTCTGCGATTCTATCGGATGGCCGTTCCTCGAACAGCACTACAGAAGCCCGATCGATAGAATAGAGAGTCTGGCGAAGACGATTACAACACGCTTGGATTCTTCCTTGGCCAAACGTTTCGATTTCTTCCTTCCCTAATGCTTGTTTCTTCCTCGCAGTCCGCATCCTTTCTTTCCTTTCACTTAAGCCTTGTTAGAATCCGTTCTCTGCTCCACGCCGACAATCGCTTCCTATGCAAAGCATAGGGCTTGCCATATTTGAAGACAAGCCGGCATAGGCTGGGTTATACGAAGATGGAAAGAAGGGATCGGAATGATGAATAAAGTTGTAGCTACGATGGCTTCGCTGCGCCTGCTGTCGGGCTCCATCGAGATCATGGCGGCGCTTCTTATGCTGCGCCTCAATCAAATCGATAAAGCGCTCGTCATCAATTCCTCGCTTGCGTTCGTCGGGCCGGTCGTTCTGCTCGCGACGACGGCGGTCGGGTTGATCGGACTGTCGGACAGGCTTTCGCCTGCCAAGCTGGCCTGGGTCGCGGTCGGTATCGGCTGCCTGCTGATCGGGATCTTCAAGAAATAGTCTGCAAGTCTATGAACCTTCTTGATAGCAAGCGGCATAATGCGTCCAGACAAGCATACAAATAGGCTATAGGACGAACGGGGGAAGGAGTGAACGCCAATGTTGAAGCTGATTGCGCATCTATTGCCGCCGGAACTTTATGAACGGCTTCGCCAGCTGCCTGATTCCGTGCATGCGGGTTTGGAAGAGATTCGAATACGTGAGGAAAGGCCGCTGGAAATCGTCAGCCACGACAAATCGGGATTTTTGACGGAGGACGGCGGATGGAGCAGCAGCCCGCAGCAGGCGTTCAGGCCTTCCGGTGAACTATGCCGCAAGCTGCTCGGCAGGCTGACCGGGCATTCGCTGTACGCGATGGAGGAAGAGCTCAGGAAGGGCTACATCACCGTAACCGGAGGCCACCGGGTAGGACTGGCCGGCCGGACCGTTCTGGAGCGGGGCGACGTCAAGGCGATCCGGGATATCGGCGGCTTCAACATTCGGATCGCCCGGGAAGCGGTCGGCGCGGCAGACAAGCTGGCGCAGCAGCTGGCGGATGCGGCGAGGCGGAGCATCCATTCCACGCTGCTGATCGGTCCGCCGAGAATGGGCAAGACGACAATGCTGAGAGACCTCGCCCGCATCGTCAGCTCGGGCAAGTGGCCCGACCCCTCAATGGCCGGATGGCCGGGGAGAAGGGTGGCCATCGTGGACGAGCGGTCGGAAATCGCCGCTTCCGTCAAAGGGGTGCCTTCCTTCGATGTCGGTCCGAGGACGGACGTGATGGATGCTTGTCCGAAAGCGGAAGGGATGATGATGATGCTCCGCTCCATGTCTCCCGAAGTCATCATGGCCGACGAGATCGGCAGGACGGAGGATGCGGCAGCCGTCCGGGAGGCGGCACATTCCGGAGTCGCGGTCGTGGCGACTGCCCACGCCTCCAGCCTCGAAGAAGCGAGGGGCAGACCCATTCTGCGGGAGCTGCTGCATGACGGGGCGTTCAGCCGCTGCGTCATTCTCGGGAGGGGCAGGAATGGTTTCGAAGCTCGGGTCGTCGCGCTCCAGCACGCTGCGCCGACGGCGAGAGAGCCGACTGCAGCGCGAGCTCCAGAGGGGGCGGGAACATGATCAAGGCAGCCGGTGCCGTGCTCATCCTGCTTGCCGGCACGCTGATCGGATTTCTGCAGGCTGCTCGTTTCGCCAAGCGTCCGAGGCAGCTGCGAGAGCTCATCCACGGCCTGCAGCGCCTCGAGACCGAGATCGGCTACGGCTACACGCTGCTTCCGGAAGCGATGCGCCGTACAGGCGCCCATATGGCGGAGCCCGCCGCTTCGATCTTCCGGCTGACTGCGGACAGGCTGGAAAGTCCGGATGCCCCTGCTTTCGAAGCATGCTGGGAAGAAACGCTGACCGGCTGCTGGCCGGGCACCGCGATGCGGAAGACGGAGCTGGCGACGCTGAGACGGCTCGGCTCCACGCTGGGAATGAGCGACCGCGAAGATCAGCTGAAGCATCTACGGCTCGCGCAGCAGCAGATGCAGGCGGAAGAAGACGGTGCCCGGGATGACCAGGCGCGTTACGAGAAGCTGTCCCGCTCGCTAGGCATTCTCATTGCCGCACTGGTCGTCATTTTGATGGTTTAGGGGTGCCGAGTACATGACCATGGATATCAGCGCCATCTTCCAGATCGCCGGCATCGGCATCATCGTGGCCATGATCCACACGGTGCTTAAGCAGATGGGGAAGGAAGACATGGCGCACTGGGTGACATTGATCGGATTCGTCGTCGTACTGTTTATGGTCGTCCGGATGCTCAACGAGCTGTTCCAGGAAATCAAGACGATCTTCCTGTTCCAGTAGCGGCGGCATTCCGCGGGTCAGGAGAATGGATTATGGAGATTGTGCAAATCGCGGGAATCGGGCTGCTCGCCGCGATTCTCATGCTGGTGCTCAAGGAGCAGAGGCCGCTGTTCGCTTTTTTGCTCGCCATGTTCACAGGGGTATTCATCTTCCTCATGATGCTGGGCAAGATCGATGCCGTCATCGGCACGATGCAGCAGCTGGCCGAACGCTCCGGCATCCCTTCGGTGTACTTGAAGACGATCCTCAAAATGATCGGAATCGCGTATATCGCCGAGTTCGCCTCTCAGATCATCCGCGACGCCGGAGCCGAGAGCGTAGCCTCGAAGGTGGAGTTCGCCGGGAAGGTGCTGATTCTCGTCATGGCCGTCCCGATCATCAACGTCATTGTGGAGACCGTGGTCGGCCTGCTGCCGGCGGGGGGGTGAAGCGGCGATGCGGCTGCGGATGCGTTGGCTTCAGGCAATCGTAATAAGTCTCGTCATCTGGCTGGCCATGTCGGGAACGACGGCTTGGGCGGCAAGCGGTCCGGCGGAGCCGTCCTTGCAGGAATCCCGCCAAGACGAAGGCTCCAAGGCAGCCGCGGACCTCAACGACAAGCTGGCCAAGGAGCAGGCGCAAGCCTACGGAACGGACACGGTGGAAGCGTACTGGAACAAGCTGGTCACGGAGTACGGCGGTTATTTTCCTGACGGTTCCATGCCGAGCTTCGTCGAGATGATCACGCCCGGCGGCGAAGGCCTCAAGCTCGGGACGGTGCTGAGCGGCCTGATGAAGATGCTGCTGCATGAGGTGCTCTACAACGGCAAGCTGCTCGTCTCCATCGTGCTCCTGTCGATATTCAGCAGCATTCTGCAGACGCTTCAATCGGCATTCGAGCGGAACATGGTCAGCCAGGTCGCTTACTCTGTCGCTTACATGGTGCTGATCGTGCTTGCCGTGAACAGCTTCCACGTCGCGATCGGATATGCCAGGGACGCGATCGAGTCCATGATCCAGTTCATGATGGCGATGATTCCGCTGCTGCTGACGCTGATCGCCAGTACGGGAAGCGTAGCGACCGTCACTCTGCTTCATCCGGTCATCATATTCATGGTCAATACGGTCGGAACGCTGATCTATACGATCGTTTTCCCGCTCTTCTTCTTCTCGGCCGTCCTGCATATCGCCAGCTCTCTGAGCGACCGCTTCAAAGTGACGCAGCTGGCCAATCTGCTGCGGACGACGGGGGCGGGAATACTCGGGGTCATGCTGACCATCTTCCTGGGAGTCATCTCGGTCCAGGGGGCGGCAGGAAGCGTGACGGACGGAATGACGCTGAGAACGGCCAAATTCATCAGCGGCAGCTTCGTGCCGGTCGTAGGAAGGACGTTCTCGGATGCTGCCGATACGGTCATATCGGCATCCATGATGGCCAAAAATGCCGTGGGCCTCGCGGGAGTCATCATCCTCCTCTTCCTGTGCGCTTTCCCTGCGATCAAGATTCTGGCGCTGGCCGCCATCTACAATGTCAGCGGCGCCGTCCTGCAGCCGCTCGGCTCCAGCCCGATCACGACCTGCCTGCTGACCATCGGCAAGACGATGCTGTTCGTGTTCGGAGCTCTCGCGGCGGTAAGCCTGATGTTCTTCCTGGCCGTCACCATCATTCTGACGGCAGGCAATGCGATGATCATGATGCGTTGAGGCAAGCAGCGTGGACGAAAGGAGTCGAAGCCGATGCTGGGCTGGTTCAGCTCCTGGCTCAAGGATGTCATTTCCGTCATTCTGCTCGCATCCATCGTGGACTTGCTGCTTCCGAACAAGTCCATGCAGCGTTACGCGAGGCTTGTAACCGGCCTGATCGTCCTGCTCGTCATTCTGACTCCTTTATTGAAGCTGGCGCAGGGAGACATTCAGGGGAAGCTCAGCGAGAGCATTAAGGATTGGGACCGCGAAGTTCAGGACTCGAATGTCAAGATGCCTTCGCTGGACGATATCCTGCGGAAGGCCGAGCAGACTTCGGGGCGCTCCAGACAGCAGGCAGCCGAGCTGGCGCGGAGCCAGCTCGAATCCGAGGTGAAGGCGGCTGTCGAGCAGCAGACCGGATTCAGCGTCGCTTCGGTGGCTGCTGCGGTGTCGTGGGACGGGAGCGGCAACGGGACGGTATCCGGCGTCGTCGTCACGCTGGCAGCGGCGGACGGGCATTCTTCATCGCCTTCATCGGATTCCGGCAAGGCGGCGGGAGCGGGCGATGTCGCTCCTGTGGACATCAGGGTGGATCCCCTTCGCGTCCAGGCCGGGGATGGCTCCTCCAGCGGGGACACGGAAGCAGCGATGGCTCCTATGGAAGAGCCGGGCGCTGAAGATGGCGGCACGATGCTTTCCGGGGAAGGAACAGAGGCTGGTAATGACAGCGCGCCAGAAGCTCCGGCGCAGGCCGCTGCTGCGGTCAGGAGATTGGTGACGACCGGCTGGGGGCTGCAAGACCGGCAGATCCAAGTATTGCTGGAGACGGAATGAAGAGAAGGATAGAGCATGGCGGAGAGGAGGGGCAATGGTGGGCAAATGGCTGGAAAAGCTGGAGCAGCTCGCCGGCGGAGGTCCTGCAGGGCCAGGCCGCGTCAAGGCGCTGAGATGGCTGCTGCTTCTGGGATGCATCGGAGCGGCGCTGATGATTGCCGGCAGTCTGCTGGATTTCCGCCAAGTCGGCACGGCCGGCACCCATCAGGGAGCCGATCCGCCCGCTCCCGGCTCAGGCGGCGACCAGAGCTCCTTCATCGGCAAGACGTCGCCTGACGGAACGGACTTCTCCAGCATCGAGCAGCCTCTGGAGAACAGGCTGAAGGAGATATTGGAGCAGATTGTCGGCGTCGGAACCGTGAAGGTGCTCGTCACCATCGATTCGACGGAAGAGATGGTGTGGGGCGTGGATCCGAACAACTCCCAGTCGGTGACGGATGAGAGCGACAAGAACGGCGGCAAGCGCCACATGACCCAAGTGACGAGCAGCGGCAAGATCGTCATGTATGAAGTGTCCGGGGAGCAGAGGCCGGTCGTGACCAAAATCATCAAACCGAAAATCCGCGGAGTGCTGGTCGTCGCCAACGGGGCGGAAAATGCGGCCGTGAGGCGCATCATGACCGAGGCGGTGGAGAAGGGGATGGATGTTCCCCTCTCGGCGATATCGATCGTTCCGCGCAAGACGGGCTGATCCCGCCTGGACGGCCGGAGCCGGCGCGAACCTGTGAATCAGAGCAAGGAATAAGGCAAGAGTCGAACCGGAAACCGAATTAAGGCCAGATCCAAATTCAGATCCAAGACCAAATCCGAAACCAAATCCGAAACCAAACCCAGCCCTAATGGTCAACCATTTTAAGGAGGTCAAAGACAATGAATTCGAAACGTCAAACGGTATGGCTCGTATCGATGCTCAGCCTGATGGTCATTCTCTCCGCCTACTATCTGTTCACGGACAATCCGGGACAGAGCGCTCTCAAGGACACGGCGCAAACGCAGGGCGCGGCTTCCGGCGCGACGGAAGTATCCGGTGCCGCAGGCGTTGAAGTGCAGGACATGGTCGTTGCACCTGGGGATGAAGCTCCGGCTGCCGATTCTACAGGCAAAACGGATGCAGGCGCGGCTGCGGACGGCGCCAACGATTCCGGCAGCATGGAAGGCACGGATGCGGCAGGGCAAAAAACGGACGGACAAACGAAAACCTCCGATGCGAAAGACGGCGCGAAGGAAACCTCTGCGGATACGGGCATCAGCCCCGAGGACCAAGCGGTGCTCCAGCAATTCGAAGCGGGATCGGCTGCCGGCGAGTTCACCCGGCTGAGCGAAAAAAGCCAGGATAAAGTGAGCAGGCTGTATGACGACATCATGAAAAAAGTGAACGATCCGAACCAAACGGCGGACGGCTCCGCCAAGGCGCTGGCCGAGCTCGACCAGTTCGAGAGCCGCCAGGACAAGATCGAAAGCCTGCGCAAGGATCTGGGAGCGAGCTTCAAAAACGTCGTCATCGACGAGAACGGCGGAGCCTTGACGGTCGTTGTCCAAAGCGAGAAGCTGCAAAGAAGCGAGGCGGCTTCCATTATTTCGAAAGTAAGCACTTCGCTGAATGTCAGCGCGGGCAGCGTGCTCGTGAAGTATCTCCCATGACGGAGCGTAAAAAGGCTTTCCGGATCTTTTCCGGGAAGCCTTCTTTTTCTTTGCGGCGGGGAAGCTTCGCTGCCCGGCGATTGACCTCTCGTGTTAGAATAGGGCTTGTGCTATAATACAGTACGTCATGGCCGCATGGAGGGCTCAGCCCGCCGTTCCGTCCGGCAAGCAATTAGAGCCAGGGGTTATTCCGATCCCCGTACCCGCCCTAAGGAGTGAATTACATGTTCAAGCTTAGCGAAATCAAAGAACTGATCAAACTGATCGATCAAACTTCCGTGCAGGAACTTGAAATCGAGAACGAAGGAACCCGCCTGCTGATCCGCAAGCCCGGCAAAGCAGAAACGGTCGTTTATCAAAGCGCGCCCCAAATTCCTACATATACCCAGCCGCAAATGACGCCGCAGCCTGGTGCCGCAGCCGTTCAGGCTGCGCCGGACGCATCCGCGGCCTCTGCGAATGAAGGAGAGAAGCTCCACAACATCGTGTCTCCGATGGTAGGCACATTCTACACCGCCTCTTCTCCGGACAACCCTCCTTTTGTGACCGTCGGCAGCAAGGTCAGCGACAAGAGCATCGTCTGCATTCTGGAGGCGATGAAGCTGATGAACGAGCTGGAAGCCGAAGTGCGCGGCGAAATCGTCGAGGTGCTCGTCGAGAACGGCCAGCTGGTGGAATACGGCCAGCCGCTGTTCCGCGTTCGTCCGGAGTAATGACAGGTTTCGAGGAAGGAGACAGATCGTTTTGAAATTCCAGAAGATCCTCATTGCCAACCGCGGCGAGATCGCCGTGCGGATCATCAGGGCGTGCCGGGAACTCGGCATCGCCACCGTGGCTGTGTATTCCGAGGCGGACCGCGAATCGCTGCATGTCCGCCTGGCTGACGAAGCGTACTGCATCGGGCCGACGCTGTCCAAGGACAGCTACTTGAATCTGACCAACATCATGAGCGTGGCCACCCTTACCGAGTGCGACGCCATCCATCCGGGATACGGCTTCCTTGCCGAGAACGCGGACTTCGCGGAGATCTGCGAATCCTGCAACATCACGTTCATCGGCCCATCCCCTTCCGCCATTACGAGAATGGGCGACAAGGCGATGGCGAAGCAGACGATGAAGGATGCCCGCGTACCGATCATTCCAGGATCGGACGGCCTGATCGAGGATCTGGACGACGCGATCAGCATCGCCAGAGAAATCGGATACCCGGTCATCATCAAGGCGACGGCCGGGGGCGGAGGCAAGGGCATCCGGATCGCCGAGGACGAGGACATGCTGATCCAGCAGATCACGACCGCCCAGCAGGAAGCCCAGAAGGCTTTCGGCAACGCAGGCGTCTACCTGGAGAAGTACCTCACCGGCATGAAGCATGTGGAGATCCAGATCATGGCCGACCGTCACGGCAATGCCGTCCATCTGTTCGAGCGGGACTGCTCCGTGCAGCGCCGCCGCCAGAAGCTCGTCGAGGAAGCGCCTTGTCCGGTCCTGAACCCGGAGCTCCGGGAACGGATGGGACAGGCAGCCGTGCGCGCGGCGCTCGCCGTGGAGTATTGCGGCGCCGGCACGCTGGAGTTCCTGCTCGGTCCTGACGGCCAGTTCTACTTCATGGAGATGAATACGAGGATACAGGTCGAGCATCCCGTAACCGAGATGATCACGGGCGTCGATCTGATCAAGGAAATGATCTCCGTGTCGGAAGGCAATCCGCTGTCGTTCCGGCAAGAGGATATCAGCATCGACGGCTGGGCGATCGAATGCCGGATCAACGCCGAGGATTCCGAGCGCGGCTTCATGCCTTCGCCCGGCAAGATCGGCTTCTACCTGCCGCCCGGCGGCATCGGCGTCCGCGTCGACAGCTCCGCCTATCCCGGCTACACGATCTCGCCGCATTACGATTCCATGATCGCCAAGCTGATCGTCTGGGCCCCGACACGCCAGGAAGCGGTCAACCGGATGAAGCGCGCGCTATCCGAATTCGCGATCGAAGGCATCAAGACGACGATTCCGTTCCACCTGAAGCTTCTCGAGCATCCGATTTTCCTTGGCGGCAGCTTCGACATCAAGTTCCTTGAGGATTACGACGTGAACAAGCCCTACGGCGACGAAGCTGCGGATGCCTGAATCCGTTTGTCATAAAACCCGTGGAATGCTATAGTATAGGAATATGAATCGGATGAGCCTCCGGTTGCGGACCGGAGGACACCTAACATCAAGCGGGAGGTGCGTCAAGGCACATGAGCATCATGGCAGCGGATTACGAGAAAACGGACATCGGCACGATCCAGATCGCGCCGGAAGTCATTGAGGTCATCGCAGGCCTTGCGACGATCGAGGTTGAAGGCGTGGCCGGCATGAGCGGCGGACTTGCGGGCGGCATCGCCGAACTGCTCGGACGCAAGAACTTGTCCAAGGGCGTCAAGGTCGAGGTCGGGCACAAGGAAGCGGCTGTAGACGTGTCCATCATCGTGGAGTACGGCAACCCGATTCCTGAGATTGCAGCCGAGATCCAGCGCAACGTCAAGAAATCGATCGAGATGATGACGGGGCTTATCGTCGTTGAAGTAAACGTACATATTCATGACGTCTACTTCAAGTCCGGCGAAAGCCCTGTTGAAGAAGACTCTGCCCTCAGAGTCAAATAAATATGGAACCGTCACCCCCTTGTGATTGGGCTGCCGCTCGGCGCAAGGGGGTTTATTCCGCTTTATGAGGAGGAACATCTGGTTGAGCCGAATTGTTGATCGTCTTCTTCTGTTTTTATTTTCCCTGGCCGTCATGATTTTGAGCGTGCTCGCGATCGCAATCGGCACTGGAGGAGTGGGCAAGGACTCCGCCTCGAGCTTTCTGGCCGATTGGATGAAGATCGGGACCCCCGTCAACATCGCCGTCATCATCACATCCGTCGTTCTGCTGCTCATCGGCCTTCGACTGTTCTTCGTCTCCATCCGCGTCAAGGGAGGCGGCTCTTCGTCCATCGATCAGCGCAACGACTTCGGCGACATCCGGATCTCGATCGAGACCGTAGAGAATCTCGTGCTCAAGGCAGCCGGCAGGCAGCGCGGCGTCAAGGATCTCAAAGCCCGAATCACGACGGCGGAATCCGGCCTGGACATCGCGGTGCGCGCGGTCGTGGACGGAGAGACGTCGATTCCTCATATGACGGAGGAGATTCAGCGGGCGGTCAAGGATCATGTGGAGGAAATCACGGGCATTCCGGTTGCGGCCGTCTCCGTTTTCGTCGCCAACGTCATCTCGTCTCCTTCTTTCAAGAGCCGCGTAGAATAGGAGGCAGGCAACCATGTGGAGAGAATGGTGGGAACGATACGGAGGACGGGCTGTCGGCGTCGCCGCATCCTTGTTCCTCGGCATGATCTTTTTGATATCCGGTTTTTGGGACATGCTGTTCGTCGCCCTGCTGCTGTGGGCCGGATATACAGCCGGCTACCGCAAGGATACCGGCGGAGAGCCGCTGTTTCCGTGGAGACGCCTGGCCGAATGGCTGGGAGAACGTTTCCAGCGATATCGCTGATTTCTGTGGTCTCCTCCGTACTCCGGACAGCAAGCCCCTTCCAAGCGGGGCTTTTCGGAGCAGGGAGGAGATCATAGGTATTTTTGGGGGATTCCATACAAAGTCATTTCTTGCTCAGGAGGCATTATGAAACGAAGGTTAGCGCGTCAAATAGCGGTACAAGGCTTGTACCAGATGGAAATGAACGAAGTGACGGCGGAGGAAGCTGTCGTCATGCTTCTTGAAGAGGCGCGCCAGGAAAACGAAATCGGCGCGGACAAGATGGAGGAAGGCGAGACCGGCGGTTTCGCGAAAGAACTCATCCAAGGCGTCATCGAGCGCAAGGCGGCCATCGACAGCATGCTTCAGCAGTATTTGACAGGCTGGCAGGTGGAGAGGCTTTCCCGCGTCGATCTTCAGGTGCTCAGGCTCGCCTGCTACGAGCTCGTTTTCCGGACGGACGTACCGCCCAAGGCGGCGGTCAATGAAGCGATCGAGCTGTCCAAGCATTTCGGAACGGACGAGTCCGGCAAGTTCGTCAACGGCGTGCTGGGCCGGCTGATTGCCGAGCTGGACAAGCTGAAGACCGAATAAGGAAGCTTGCGAACGTTCGGGCCGCCTAGGCATGACAGCTTGTTGAGCCAACAACCGAGGGGAGAGATCGGCGCGTGAGTGCACAAGTCATTGACGGAAAGCGCATAGCGGGAGAAGTTCGTTCGGAAGTGAAGCTGGAGGCGGAGAGGCTGAGGGCTTCCGGCATCGTGCCGGGACTGGCGGTCGTTCTCGTCGGAGAAGATCCTGCTTCGGCCGTGTATGTGGGCAGCAAGGAGAAGGCTTGCGCGGAAATGGGCTTCTACTCCGAGGTCCATCGCTTGCCTGGACAGACGACCCAGGAAGAGCTTCTGGAGCTGGTCGGGCAGCTCAACCGGAACGAGTTGATCCATGGCATTCTGGTCCAGCTGCCGCTTCCTCCGCATATAGCGGAGAAAGCGGTCATCGACGCAATCAGCGTCGAGAAGGATGTGGACGGCTTCAGCCCGCAAAGCACGGGCAATCTCGTCATCGGCGACGAAAGCCTGCTGCCCTGCACGCCTGCAGGCATCATCGAGCTGATCAAGCGCAGCGGCCATGAGATCGCGGGCAAGCATGCGGTCGTGATCGGACGCAGCAATATCGTCGGCAAGCCGGTCGCCATGCTGCTGCTCCGCGAGAATGCGACCGTGACCGTCTGCCACTCCCGTACGGACAATCTGGAGGCGATATCGTCCGCCGCGGATATTCTCGTCGTGGCCATTGGCAAGCCCAAGGCGATCGGTCCCAGCTGCATCAAGCCTGGAGCCGTCGTCATCGATGTCGGCGTCAACCGGCTCGACAACGGCAAGCTTGCGGGCGATGTCGATTACGAGGCTTGCCTTCCGGCGGCCGGGGCGATAACTCCCGTGCCGGGCGGAGTGGGACCGATGACGATCGCCATGCTGATGCACAACACGCTGAAGGCTGCTCGGCGAGCAGCGGGAGCGTGACCAGCTTATGGCCGATACACCACGGATTTATTCCATCAAAGAACTGAACCGGTATATCCGGATGAAGCTGGAAGGCGACAGGCTGCTTGGCGATGTTTGGCTGCGCGGCGAGATTTCCAACTTCACCCACCACTCCAGCGGCCATATGTATTTTACGCTCAAGGACAAGGACAGCCGGCTCAAATGCATCATGTTCGCCAGCCATAACCAGCGGCTTCCCTTCATTCCCAAGGAGGGCGCCAAAGTCATCGCCCGAGGCAACATCTCCGTATATGAAAGAGACGGCAATTATCAATTCTATGCGACGTCCATGCAGCCGGACGGACTTGGAAGCCTGTACTTGGCCTTCGAGCAGCTGAAGGCAAGGCTGGAGGAGGAAGGGCTGTTCCGCGAAGAACGGAAGCGGGAGCTTCCACGGTATCCGGCTGTCGTCGGAGTCGTTACCTCTCCTACAGGAGCTGCGATCCGGGATGTCATCATTACGCTGCGGCGCAGATATCCTGCCGCGGCGATTCTTGTCTATCCGGCGCTTGTGCAGGGGAAAGCGGCTGCCCCGTCCATCGTGAAGGGCATCGAAGCTCTCAATCGCCATGGACAGGCCGATGTCCTCATCGTCGGCCGCGGCGGCGGCTCGCTCGAGGAATTATGGGCGTTCAACGAGGAATCCGTGGCGCGTGCGATTTTTGCCTCCGGCATTCCGGTCATTTCAGCGGTCGGACATGAGACCGATTTCACCATCGCGGATTTCGTAGCCGACAAGCGTGCGGCTACGCCGACGGCCGCCGCAGAGCTTGCTGCGCCGAATATGGCGGAGATAGGCGAGTATCTGGGCAGGCTGAACCAGCGCCTCGCCGCAGCGGCCCGCAGCACGGTCGACCGCCGCAAGGAGAGGCTGCTTCGGGCAAGGAGATCGCCCTATTTCGTCCATCCGCGCCGATATCTGCTCGACCAGGCGCAGCGGCTTGACCGGCTGAAGGAGCGTCTGGAGGAGAAGATCCGCCGCCAGCCCGACAAAGCCGGGGACAAGCTGCTCCGGCTGCGCAAAGTTCTGCAGGCGCATGATCCGAGCGGAAGGGCGGCCGCTGCCGCCAAGCAGCTGGGCCAGACGAAGGGGAGGCTGGAGAAGGCGATGCGCATGGCCGTCAAGGACAAGCGCGGCCAGGCCGCAGCTGCCGTCAGACAGCTCGACTCGCTCAGCCCGCTCAAGGTCATGGCCCGGGGTTACGGCCTTGTCTTCGACGACAGCGAGAACCGCATCATCCGTTCCGTCAAGGACCTGTCGCCGGGCGATATGGTCCGGGTGAAGCTTCAGGACGGAAAAGCACAGTGCCATGTATGGGCGATAGAGGAGGAGTGAGCCGCATGAAGGCTGATAATCAGGAACCGGCCATGAGCTTCGAGGAAGCGATGGAGAAGCTGGAATCGATCGTCGATCGTCTAGAAGGCGGGGACGTTCCGCTGGAAACGGCGATCGACCTGTTCCAGGAAGGGATGAAGCTGTCCCAATTGTGCGGAGGCAAGCTGGAGCAAGTGGAGAAACGGATTGAGACGCTGCTGGAGTCGGGATCCGAATTCCAGACCCAGCCTTTCTCGGCTGCACAGAACGATCGGGAGGATGTCCTGTGATCGATACGACGACGTTCAAGGAGTATTTGTCCGCATCGGCCTTGCTCGTGGAAGAAGCGCTTGCGGCGAGCCTGCCTCCTTCATGGGATGTGCCGGGCACGCTTCGCGAATCCATGGCTTACTCCCTGTCTGCCGGAGGCAAGCGCATTCGTCCGGTGCTCGTTCTGGCTGCCGCGGAGGCGGCCCGCGGAGATGTGCGTGACCAGGAGGCTGCGCTGTCCGTAGCTTGCGCGGTTGAGCTTATCCATACGTATTCGCTGATCCATGACGATCTTCCGGCCATGGACAACGACGACTTTCGGCGCGGCAAGCCGACCAACCACCGGATTTACGGAGAGGCAATGGCGATTCTGGCCGGCGACGCGTTGCTCACGCATGCCTTCTATTTGACGGCAGCGGCAAGGAGCAAGGGAGCGGATCCAGGCGTTCTGCTGGACATAACCGCCGATCTGGCGCGGCTCTCCGGCGCAGCAGGAATGGTTGGCGGGCAGGCTGCCGATATGAAGGGCGAGCAAGGGGTAACGACGCTTAAGGAGCTTGAATATATCCATGAGCACAAAACCAGCGATTTGATCGTATTTTCAATTCTTGCCGGGGGACGCCTTGGAGGCGCCGGCGAGGAGGCATTGAAGCATCTAGGCCTGTTCGGGCGAAACATCGGGCTCGCATTCCAGATCCAGGACGATATTCTCGACCTGATCGGCGACGAGCAAAAAATGGGTAAGAAAACAAACAGCGACACGGCCGCAGGCAAAGTCACGTATCCTTTCCTGATCGGCATGGATGAAAGCCGCCGCTTGATGGAGCAGCTGACAAGCGACGCCAAGGAAGCTCTTGGCCGCGCCGGGCTGGCGAAGCCGGCAAGGCTGCTCGAAATGGCGGACTACCTGCTGAAGCGGGACCGCTGACCCTGCTGGGTTCGTGTCGTTTTGTATGATATAATGGTGAATAATGTGTATTGACGGAGCGGCGATCGATACCCGCTCAGGAAAGCGAGGAACCTTATCGTGCTGCTCGACAACCTCAACGGACCTCAAGATCTCAAGAAGCTGGCCTTGCCGGAACTGGATCAGCTCGCGGCCGAAATCCGCGAATTCCTTATCCGCAAGCTGTCGGCGACCGGCGGGCATCTAGCTCCCAACCTTGGCGTCGTCGAATTGACTCTTGCGCTCCACTATCTGTTCAACAGTCCGGAAGACAAGTTCCTGTTCGACGTCGGTCACCAGTCTTACGTCCACAAGATCTTGACCGGCCGCATGGACCGCTTCGACAGCTTGCGCCAGCAGGGCGGGCTGTGCGGCTTCATCAAGCGCAGCGAAAGCGAGCATGACGTATGGGAGGCAGGCCACAGCAGCACCTCCCTCTCGGCCGCAATGGGCATGGCGCTGGCGCGGGATCTGCAAGGCGGCAGCAACAAGGTCGTCGCGGTCATCGGCGACGGCGCCCTTACCGGCGGCATGGCGCTTGAAGCCATGAACCATATCGGCCACGAAAAGAAGAACCTGATCGTCATTTTGAATGACAACGAGATGTCGATCGCCCCGAATGTCGGAGCCATGCATCAGTATCTCGGCCGGATCCGTACGGACCGGCATTACCAGAAGGCGAAGGAAGAGCTTCAATCCCTTCTCCAGAAGGTCCCCGCCATCGGCGGCAAGCTGGCGAAGACGGCGGAGCGGTTCAAGGACAGCTTCAAATATTTGCTGATGAGCGGCATCCTGTTCGAGCAGTTCGGGTTCCATTATCTCGGTCCGGTCGACGGCCACGACATGGGCCAGCTGCTGGATGTGCTGCAACAGGCGGGCAACGTGCAGGGACCGGTTCTTGTGCATGTCGTCACAGTCAAAGGCAAAGGATATACACCGGCCGAGAACGACTCGTTCAAATGGCACGGGGCTTCTCCGTACAAGATCGAATCCGGACAAATGCTCAAGGCGGTCGGACCGCCGATGTATACCGAGGTGTTCGGCGATGCGCTCATCGAGCTGGCCGAGCGCGACGAGCGCATCGTGGCGGTCACTCCGGCGATGCCTGCTGGATCCGGGCTGATGAAGTTCGCGGCCCGTTTCCCCGGCAGGATGATCGACGTCGGCATCGCGGAGCAGCATGCGGCGACGATGTCGGCGGCGATGGCTATGGAAGGGATGAAGCCGGTGTATGCCGTGTACTCCACCTTCCTGCAGCGCGCCTATGATCAAGTCGTCCATGATATTTGCAGGCAGAACGCGAACGTCATTTTCGCCATCGACCGGGCCGGCTTTGTCGGTCCGGACGGCGAGACGCATCACGGCGTGTATGATATCGCCTACTTGCGCCATATTCCGAACATGGTGCTGATGATGCCCAAGGATGAGAACGAGCTCCGCAACATGATGAAAACAGCCGTCGATTACAACGAAGGCCCGATTGCGATTCGTTATCCGCGCGTGAACGGAACGGGGGTCGAGATGGATCCCGTCATGACGCCGATTCCGATCGGTATCTGGGAGACGGTCCGCGCAGGCGAATCGGCCGCGGTCATCGCAGTCGGACCGATGGTCCAGGCAGCGGAAAAAGCAGCCGAGCTTTTGAAGCGGGAAGGTCTTTCCCTTCGTGTAATCAATGCCCGCTTCATCAAGCCGCTTGATCACGTCATGCTTGATTCCTTGGCGGAAGAGGGCATTCCGCTTCTCGTCATGGAGGAAGGCTCTCTCCAAGGTGGGCTCGGAAGCGCGGTGCTGGAGCATTATGCCTTGGGCGGGCGCACGGGCGTCCAGGTCCGGCTGATCGGCATACCGGATGAATTCATTGAGCATGCTTCCATTGAGGAGCAGCGCGCGGAAGTAGGGTTGACGCCGGAGCGTCTGGCGGCCGAGGTCATGGGACTGCAGCCGAGGCGCAAGCGGGCGACGAACCAGCTTTGACGGCAGATGGCCTGCGGCGTTCTCACGCTGCAGGCCTTTTTTTTGGTCAGGGAATCGAATGCGGACCCATAATCATAACAAGCAGAGGAGAAAGCAATGGCGTCTTCCAAAGAAAGAATCGATGTGCTGCTCGTGGAGCTGGGATATTTTCCGAGCAGGGAAAAGGCGAAGGCGGCGCTGATGGCCGGCCTTGTGCTGGTGGACAACGAACCGGTGGACAAAAGCGGGATGAAGGTGGACCGCGGCTCCGATATTAAAGTCAAGGGAAGCGTCCATCCATACGTCAGCCGCGGAGGTTTGAAGCTTGAGAAGGCGATCCGTGAATTCGGGCTTGATCTTACCGGCCGCACGATGCTCGATATCGGGGCTTCGACCGGGGGATTCACAGACTGCGCGCTTCAGCATGGAGCCGGGCATGTCTACGCGATCGATGTCGGGTACAATCAGCTCGATTGGTCGCTTCGGCAGGATCCGAGAGTGACCGTGATGGAAAGGATCAATTTCCGTTTCATGACTCCCGAAGACATCAAGGGAGCCCGGCCGGATTTCGCTTCCATCGATGTATCCTTCATTTCGCTGAAGCTCATCCTGCCGCCGCTGTCGCAGCTGCTGGATGCCGGAGCGGATGTCGTGGCGCTGATCAAGCCTCAATTCGAAGCCGGCCGCGAGAAGGTCGGCAAAGCCGGCATCGTCCGGGAGCCTGCCGTTCACAGGGAAGTGCTGCATTCGGTGCTTGAAGCTGCGGACGCGTCCGGTTTCGCTCTCGTCGACCTGACGTATTCGCCGATAACCGGCGGCGAGGGCAATATTGAGTTTCTGGCGCGCTGGAAGCGGAGCGGCGGCGAGGAAAAGGACTCTGCAGAAGCGACTGGATGGTCGAGCGAGCAGATCGGCCAAGTCGTCCGGGAAGCAGGGGAGAGATTCGGCTCGGGCAAATAAATTCTTCCATCCCCACTTTACAGACAAACGCATGTTCTGGTATTCTGGAAACAACAAACAAATGTTCGGGGATAATTCTCACTCTCCATGAAGGAAATGCGGCAGAAAAATCGAATTCATCCCTCACCGCTGCTTGCGGGAGGAGGGAAGATCGTGGATCTGTTCGTCATGGTTGCGGCAGTTCTGCTAATCGTTTATTGGGGGTACCGCGCCTTCTACAATTGGCTCCATCAGCCGCGAGGGATGAAGCGGCTTGTGCTGGGAAGAGGAGAACTGCTTGAACCTGACGATGCCCATGTGCTCTTTCTGGAATCACGAGGATATGAAGTATTGTCCGGCAAGCACAAGGTTCCGATCGCCGTGGAATTGGACGGTCAGGAATTGTACAGCCGCCTCTACATCGACTATGTGGCGGAATGTGATGGACTTATGTATGCGGTGAAGATCAGCCGCGAACGCCAGCCCATGGATTGGACGGGCAGCGGGCTTCGCGATCGGCTGCTGGTTTTCGTCCTGCTTATGCCGGAACTGGAAGGCATTCTGGTGGTGGATCCGGCGGAGCGGTCGATAAGAACGGTCAAGTTCGATTTAGAGGATACAAAGAGGCCAAGAACAAGGGAGGCATAAGGAATGAAAGGTCTTCGTCATGTCAAGATCAGGGAGATCATCGGCAGGAGCGTCATCGAAACTCAGGACGAGCTGGTGGAAGCCCTGCGTGCAACCGGGCTGCAGGTGACCCAAGCAACCGTGTCGAGGGATATCAAGGAGCTGCAGCTCATCAAGGTGCCTGCTGAAGACGGCAGGTACAAATATTCATTGCCGCAGGAACAGCGTTTCGTTCCCGTCAACAAGCTCAAGCGTTCCATGCTGGACAACTTCCTCGGCGTGGATCAGGCAGACAACCTGGTCGTCATGAAGTGCTTGCCCGGGACAGCCAATGGAATCGCTTCCCTGCTGGACGGCATGGAATGGCCTGAGATCATGGGAACGATTTCCGGCGACGATACGATTTTGATTATATGCCGCAAGAAAGAAGGCGGCAGCAAGATCGTCGACCTGCTGCTCGGCATGATGAACTAAAACCTACTTTTACGGAACGAGGAGTGTGTCTTTATGCTTCGCGAATTGTCCATCCGCAATTTAGCCGTTATTGAAGAAGTCACGGTCGGTTTCCATGATGGTTTCCATGTATTGACCGGCGAGACGGGGGCCGGCAAGTCCATTTTGATCGATGCGCTCATTCTTTTGATCGGCGGCAGAGGATCCTCGGATATGGTCCGCTACGGATGCGACAAGGCGGAGATGGAGGCGACATTCGATCTTCCGGCCGGCCATCCGGTATGGAGGGCGATCGAGCGGCTTGGGCTTCAGGGCAGCTCGGAGGACCTGCTCATCATCCGCAGAGAGCTCTCCGCTCAAGGAAAGAGCTCTTGCCGGATCAACGGCAGCATAGCCAATCTGACGATGCTGCGCGAGGTCGGAGAGTGCCTGGTCAACATTCATGGCCAGCATGAGCATCAATCGCTTTTGAAGAGCGAGCATCATCTCGAATGGCTCGACCTGTTCGCAGGCGAGAAGGTGGCTGGCTTGAAGCGCGAGTATCAGGCCGCCTTCTCCCGCTACGGCGAAGTCCGGCAGGCGCTCAAGAACGCCCAGGATACAAGCCGCCACAACATGCAGATGCTCGACCTCTACAAGTTCCAGCTCCAAGAAATCCGTTCAGCCGGGCTCAGGAAGGATGAATGGGATCAGCTGCAGGAAGAGAAGGAGAAGCTTTCGCACTCGGAAAAGCTGATGTCCCATGCATCGGCTGCATACGGGCTGCTGTTCGATGGCGGGTCGCTTGAGGCGATCAGTTCGGCGATCGCCAAGCTTGAAGACATCAAGGCTTACGATTCGGCTGTACTGGAGCCGCTGCTGGAACAGCTGAAGGGAGCGTTCTACCAAGCCGAAGATGCTGCGCATCAGCTTCGAGGATATCGCGATTCCGTCCAGAGCGATCCGGAGCGGCTTGACGTCATCGAGGACAGGCTTACGGTCATTGGCGGCCTGCGTCGCAAGTACGGAGACACCGTTGCTGATATTCTGGCTTATTACAAGAAAATCAAACATGAAGCGGATCTGATCGAGAACAGGGACGAGCATATCCGGCAGCTGGAGGCGTCGCTGTTAAGCGCACATGCGGAAGCGTCGGCGCTTGGAGAAAGCCTCTCGCACGAGCGCTCGATCGCCGCAGAACTACTGTCGGCATCGGTCGAGCTTCAATTGAAGGATCTCGGCATGAGCCGCACCGTTTTCCGCGCTTCCCTGCAAAGACAGCCGCAGGGCGATGGCTACCGTCTTGGCCTCAACGGCATCGACGAAGCTGATTTCCTTTTGGCCCCCAACCCGGGAGAGCCGCTCAAGCCGCTCAGCAAAATCGCTTCCGGGGGCGAGATGTCCAGGATCATGCTGGCGCTCAAAAGCATATTCGCGGAGATCGATCAGGTACCCGTACTTATCTTCGACGAGGTGGATACCGGCGTAAGCGGCAGGGCAGCGCAAGCAATAGCGGAAAAGATGTCGCAATTATCCGGCAAATGCCAGGTATTCTCGATCACCCATCTGCCGCAAGTCGCCTGCATGGCGGATTATCATTATGAGATCAGCAAGGATGTCGTACGCGACAGGACTGTCACATCCGTCAAGGAACTGAGCGACCGCGAGCGGATCGAAGAGCTTGCCCGCATGCTCGGAGGCGTTGAAGTGACGGACAAAACCCGCCATCATGCACAAGAAATGCTGGTGCTGGCAGATCGACAAAAAGGGGCCTGATCAAGGTATTCAGGGAATGTTTTATCGGACATAAATCAGGGGGGGCGGGGTACCTTATAGGTACGCAATTGGCGATTACCTTTCTCGTCAAGCGATGGAACTACAGGGAGCGTGAGATCATTGAGCGCCAACCAGCGGAAGCGGTGGTTCGGGTTAGTTCTTGTATTCTTCGTTTGCATGATCGGCATCTCCAGTCCGTTCCTGAATTATGCCTCATTCCCGAAAGAGCTGCGTTTATTCTCCGGGCAGATGAAACGACTGGATTACAACATGCCCGTTCGTGCGGACGTGACCGTGGACTCCAACCTCATTCATGTGAACGGAAAATCCGAAGGAAGGCAATCCCTTGATTTGAACCGGCCCATATCCATTGCCGCTTCCAAAGAAACCGGCAAAGCCACGATGTCCTTGAAACTGTTCGGAGCTATCCCCTTCAAGACGGTTCATGTCGATGTCATTCCCGATCTGAAGGTCATTCCAGGAGGACAGACGATCGGAGTCAAAGTGAAATCCTCAGGCATTCTTGTTGTCGGCCATCATCTCGTTAAGGAAAGTCCGCAATCCAAAGTTTCTCCTGGAGAGCTTGCAGGCATTCGTTTGGGCGATTTGATCATGGAGATCAACGGCCAGCGCGTACGTGAAGTCAAGCAGGTCGCGGAATTTACCGAGACAGCCGGAACCAGCAAGGAACCGCTGAGACTAAAAGTCAAAAGGGCTGGAAAAATGATGGACATCGAGCTAAAGCCGGCTTACGACGTGGATGACCGCTCCTGGCGAATCGGCCTTTATATCCGCGATTCGGCTGCAGGCGTAGGCACGCTGACGTTCTACGCGCCGGATCAAGGCGTGTATGGCGCTCTGGGACATGTCATTACCGATCTGGATACCGGCACGGCCATTGAAGTCGGGGACGGCCAAATTCTCCAGTCCAATGTGACTTCCATCAACAAAAGCTTGAGCGGCGAACCGGGCGAGAAAAGAGCGCATTTCGTGAATGAAAGCCAGATCCTCGGCAACATCGAACGCAATACGCCTTTCGGCATCTTCGGCAAGATGAAAGAAATGCCAAGCCATAGCTATCAATCCGAAGCGGTTCCAGTCGCTTTCTCGGAAGAAGTCGCAGAAGGGCCGGCCGAAATTCTGACCGTGCTGAGCGGACAGAAGGTCGAGCGGTTCAAGGTCGAGATTTCCCATGTGAGCCGTCAGAAAAGCCCAGCGACAAAAGGCATGGTCATCAAGGTTACGGACAAAAGGCTTCTGGATTTAACGGGCGGCATCGTTCAAGGCATGTCGGGAAGTCCGATCATGCAGAACGGCAAGCTGATTGGAGCGGTGACGCATGTATTCGTAAATGATCCTTCTTCCGGATATGGATGTTTTATCGAGTGGATGCTTCAAGACGCAGGCGTTCTTCTTCAAACCTCGAACAGGGACCTTAAGGCAGCTTGATGCCTTGAGGTCCCTGTTTGTCGAATGATAAGGAACGGGGTCGCTAAATGTAGCAAAATAATTATTATACATATATCGTTAGGGAAAATAAAGAAAAATAATATTCGACAGAAGGATTTCAATTGAAACTGTCGAAATGTTATAGGAGCAAAATGAAACAGCCGACCATCTCAGTTCAATTTGGAGGAGGACCAATTTTGGCTAAAATCGAAGTTTTGTTAGCAGATGACAATAGGGAATTTACGAACCTGCTTTCGGAGTACATATCGGAGCAGGAGGATATGGAAGTTTCCGGCATCGCTTACAACGGCGAAGAAGTATTGCGTTTGCTAAGCGAAATGGAACGTATTCCGGATGTGCTTATTCTCGACATCATCATGCCTCATCTTGATGGTCTCGGCGTTTTGGAACGTCTGCGCGATGCCGGAATTCAACCGATGCCTAAAATAATCATGCTGACAGCTTTCGGCCAAGAGAACATCACGCAAAAGGCCGTACAGCTGGGAGCATCCTATTATATCCTCAAGCCGTTTGACATGGAGATGCTGGCCAACCGCGTTCGTCAGCTTGTAGGCAATTCGGCGGTAATGGCATCATCCGGCTCCTCGTTCTCCGCATCTTCGGTCATCAAGTCCAACGTGGTGCCGATCGCAAAAGGGAAAAATCTGGACGCCAATATCACCAGCATCATTCATGAAATCGGCGTTCCTGCACATATTAAAGGATATCAGTATCTGCGCGAGGCCATCACGATGGTGTACAACAACATCGAGATTCTCGGCGCCATCACCAAAACGCTGTATCCTGCCATCGCGGAGAAGTTCAAGACGACTCCTTCCCGCGTCGAACGCGCTATCCGCCATGCCATTGAAGTCGCTTGGACGCGCGGCAACATCGACAGCATCAGCCACCTGTTCGGCTATACGATCAACATCAGCAAGTCCAAGCCGACAAACAGCGAGTTCATCGCCATGGTGGCGGACAAGCTGCGGATCGAGCACAAAGTCAGCTAGTCAATTCAATCCATTTGTTCGCATGGATGAGCTCGACTGCATACACGCTCCTTACTGCCCGGCAGCTTGCGCATTTACAGCCGCGGAGGATAAGAATCTGGTTCTGCATGGCGAGGGTATGAAAGGATTGGATGGCTTTTCAAGAAACTTATGCCCTCTGCATCAAGCTCATCTAGTCTTGGCAACATGAAAGCTTAGTATAAGCTTCGTAACCTTAAAGGTCATTAGTCTCAGTAACATCAAAGCTCAGCATAAGCTTCGTACGATCAAAGCTCATCTTAGCCTTGGTACCATCAATGCTCATCTTAGCCTTGGTACCATCAATGCTCATCTTAGCCTTGGTACCATCAAGCTCATCTTAACCTTGGTACCATCCAAGCTCGTCATAACCTTGATAAGACCAAGAAGACCGTTGGGCATTAAGCCGCAACGGTCTTCTTTTATCGCACTGCATGAAGCCGCGTGATTGTAGCGCGCAGTCATATCCAGCGGGAGCTATTTCTTTTTGGAACGGTTTTTGGAGGATTTCTTGGCCCGGGAGATGCTGGATCGATTGCAGTCGCCATTCACGTGAAGTTCATGATTCTCGTTATTAACAGAGCCTACATGTTCATCGCGGCAATTGTAACGGTAAACGTCGCAACGGACGGGAACGCAGTGATGACGAGTGACGATATCGATGTTGTGGACGACTCTGACGAGCTGCGGATGATAGATATCGCGGTAGACCGTTTGAGTAGGATCGACAACTGTCTCTTCAGGACAATATGGACGGTTCGGATGACAGGACATGCTTGCAACTCCTTTCCTAACTGGTTACTTGTATAGTACGAGTCAGGAAAGGGGATTGCTTGTGCCATCGCCTTGCGGGTCAAAGGTTGGGTCTAGGCCGCTTCTTCTTGAATCTCGGAGCGACATAATTATGCTTGCGGTCGCGGAAGAAGATCCATCCGCCAATGAAACCGATTCCGACAGCAAACATGATAAACCCGCCAATGAATGGCAGCCATTTGAAATGCGGAATGATGGAATCATTGCCGAGATCGGCAAAATATTCGAACGTGGAGCTCTTCATCTTCAGAAAGCCGTAACAGGCTATGATTCCGGGAATGACAAGAATAAGAATAGCAATAAACCTGGATATGACCATTCTCATGGTGTTCTCTCCTTAATCAGGCCCAAACTCGGCATTATTCCTGACAAAGTTGCCTAAAATAAGCCTTTTTTAATGATAACGTTAAACGGCATGCTTGTCCATGCAGTGTTATTCGCGTTTTAAAAAAGGTACAATGGAGTCATTGCACTTTGATTGAAGGGGAAGCGATACGATGACGATTCAAGTAGATATTGCCGTGCTTGGCGGGGGACCCGGCGGATACACGGCTGCAATTCGAGCGGCGCAGGAAGGGAAATCCGTAGCGATTGTGGAGAGGGATCGAGTCGGCGGGACATGCTTGCATCGAGGCTGCATTCCAAGCAAAGCCCTGCTTCGAAGCGCGGAAGTATACCAGTCGCTCCTGCATGCGGATGCATATGGAGTCAGGGTGGACAAGAACGGCATAAGTGTGGATTTCGGAGCCGTTCAGAGCCGCAAGGAAGGCGCCGTCAATCAGTTGTACCGCGGGCTCCAGCAGCTGATGAAGAAACACGGCATCCAGATCGTGCATGGCAGCGGGCGCATTGTCGGTCCGTCCATCTTCTCGCCCAAGAGCGGCACGTTGGCCGTCGAATTGGCGGACGGGGAGACGGAATCCGTCGTGTCCAAACAGCTGATCATCGCGACAGGCTCGCGTCCGCGGATATTGCCGGGTCTTGAACCGGACGGCGGGAATGTCTTGAGCAGCGACGAGGCGCTCCGTCTGGAGTCGCTGCCTGCCTCGATGATTATTGTCGGAGGAGGCGTAATCGGAGTGGAATGGGCTTCCATGCTGACTGATTTCGGCGTCAAGGTGACGCTTGTCGAGACAGCTTCGCGCATTTTGCCTGGAGAAGATGCCGACGTCTCGGGAGCTTTAGCCAAAGCATTGAAATCCCGGGGAGCCATCATCCATACCGACGCCGTCGTCATTCCTGAGACGCTGGAGCGCCAACCGGCGGGCATTGCCGTCGATGCGCAAATCGGCTCCGCGACCGTCAAGCTCGAAGCCGAGAAGCTTCTGGTATCGGTAGGCAGGGTAGCCAACGTCGAGGGCATCGGCCTTGAAAATACCGATATCCAGGTCAGCGGCGGCTGGATCAAGGTGAACGGCAGCCTGCAAACATCGGAGCCTCACATTTACGCCATTGGCGACGTTACCGGAGGGGTGCAGCTGGCGCATGCCGCCGCTCACGAAGGAATCGCGGCTGTGGAGCATATTCTCGGAGAGAAGACGGCTCCGCCGGCTGCGCACCGGATTCCGCGCTGCGTATACAGCCATCCGGAAACAGCATCGATCGGATATACGGAGGAGCAGGCCCGAGCCCAAGGGCATGAACCGAAGACTGCGCGCCTTCCATTCGCAGCGGTCGCCAAAGCGATCGTGCAGGGAGATACGCAGGGCTTTGTCAAAGTCATCGCGGATTCGACGACAGGGGATTTGCTCGGCGTCCATATCATCGGCGCTCATGCGACGGAGCTGATCGCCGAAGCAGCGCTCGCTCAGCTCGTCGACGCCGTGCCATGGGAAGTCGGAGCGAGCATCCATCCTCATCCTTCCCTATCGGAAGCGATAGGTGAAGCCATGCTGGCCGTGGACGGCAAATCCTTCGCATTCTGACCTTCCAGCCGCTTTTGGGCGGCTGGAGTTTCCTTTTGCCCGAGACCGAGTTATAATGAGTATGATCAAGTATTAGTACCTGGTATTAAAACTAGGAGCAGAAGGAGGTTCATCCCATGAACCAACCACCTGTAGGCAGCTTGACCCGTCACCGCGAGCTCGGATTGTCGGATGAAGATGCTGTTCAAATGTATGCGAAAATGCGCACGGCCCGGATGTTCGACGAGAGAGTACTCTTGCTGCAGCGTGCCGGCAAAATCAATTTCCACGTATCCGGAATCGGCCAGGAAGCCGCTCAAGTGGCCGCAGCCTGGGCTCTTGACCGGGACCAGGATTATTTCCTCCCTTATTATCGCGATTACGGCTTCGTCCTCTCGGTCGGCATGACGCTGCGCGAGCTGATGCTGTCCGTCTTCGCCAAAGCAGAGGATCCGACGAGCGGAGGCCGGCAGATGCCGGGCCACTTCGGCCACAAGCGTCTGCGGATCGTCACCGGCTCTTCTCCCGTGACGACCCAGGTTCCCCATGCGGTCGGCATCGCTCTGGCCGCCAAGATGAAAGGCGAGCAGAGAGTCAGCTTCGTGACGTTCGGGGAAGGCTCGAGCAACCAGGGCGATTTCCATGAAGGCTGCAACTTTGCAGGCGTCCATAAGCTGCCGGTCATCCTCATGTGCGAGAACAACCAGTATGCCATCTCGGTACCGGTCCACAAGCAGCTGGGCGGCCGGGTGGCGGACCGTGCCCTCGGCTACGGGTTCACCGGCCTGCGAGTGGACGGCAACGATCCGCTTGCGGTCTACGGCGTCGTCAAGGAAGCGCATCGTCGAGCGCTTGCCGGCGAAGGGCCTACCCTCGTCGAGGCGATGATGTACCGTGTGTCCCCTCACTCCACTTCGGACAACGATCTTGCATACCGGACCAAGGAAGAAGTCGATGAGAACCGCGCCAAGGACGGCGTGATCAGCTTCCGCCAGTATCTGATCGATGCCGGCGCCTGGAGCGTGGAGAAGGACGAGGAGCTGACGGCAGCCATCCGCCGGGAGCTCGACGAGGCGACGAAATATGCCGATGAAGCGCCTTTCCCCGCGGCTGAGAGCACGCTGCTCCATGTCTACGCGGACGGAAGCGAAGGAGGAAAGTAACCGATGCCAGTACTCGACTATATAGAGGCGATCCGGCTTGCCATGAAAGAAGAAATGGAGCGCGATCCGGATGTATTCGTGCTCGGTGAGGATGTAGGCGTCAAGGGCGGCGTGTTCACGACGACGAAGGGTCTTCAGCAGCAGTTCGGCGAGACCCGCGTCATGGATACTCCGCTGTCGGAATCGGCGATCGCCGGGGTTGCGATCGGAGCGGCCATGTATGGAATGAAGCCGATCGCAGAGATGCAGTATTCGGACTTCATGTTCCCTGCGACCAACCAGATCATCAGCGAGGCGGCCAAAATCCGTTACCGCTCGAACAACGACTGGTCATGCCCGCTCGTCATCCGCGCGCCGATCGGCGGCGGCATCTTCGGAGGCCTCTATCATTCCCAGTGCCCGGAATCGGTCTTCTTCGGAACGCCAGGGCTCAAGATCGTCGCCCCTTATACGCCTGCGGACGCCAAAGGACTGCTGACTGCCGCTATCCGCGACCCTGATCCGGTGTTGTTCTTCGAGAACAAGAAATGTTATACGCTCGTCAACGGCTCCGTGCCGGAAGGCGATTATACGGTGCCGATCGGCAAGTCCAATGTACTGCGGGAAGGCGATGACATTACGGTCATCAGCTACAGCCTGCCTCTTCATTTCGCCCTGCAGGCGGCCGAGGAGCTCGCAGCGGAAGGAATCAGCGCGCATATTCTGGATCTGCGCACTCTTCAGCCGCTCGACAAGGAAGGCATTCTCGAAGCGGCCCGCCGCACTGGGAAAGTGCTGATCATTCATGAGGACAACAAAACCGGCGGCATCGGCGCGGAGGTGTCCGCGATCATCGCCGAGGAGATGCTCTACGAGCTTGACGCCCCGATCCGCAGATTGTGCGGTCCGGATGTGCCGGCGATGCCGATCAATCCTCCCGGGGAAAAATTCTTCATGCTGAACAAGGACAAAGTGCTCGAGGCCATGAGAGAGCTTGCTCTTTACTGATCCCGATGCTTTGCGATTACGAGCCATGAGGTCCCTGTTCCAAGCAGGGGTCTGGCAAGGAGCGATATGATGAAAGTGACCGTACAAGAAATCGTTATGCCCAAGCTGGCCGAATCGGTCGTAAGCGCCACGATCGAGCGCTGGCTGAAGCAGCCGGGCGAGCAGATCGGCATGTACGAGCCGGTATGCGAAATCATTACGGACAAAGTCGGGGCGGAGATTCCGTCCACGATCGCAGGCAAGCTGGTCAAAATCCTGGTCGGAACCGGAGAGACCGTCGAAGTCGGAACTCCGATCTGCCTGATCGAGACCGAGGCCGAAGCAGGATCGCCGGCCCGCGACGTTGCTCCAGCCGAAGAGGCGAGGTCCGCCGCGGCTGCATCCCCGGGGCAGCATGCGCGTCCTGCAGGAGCGATGCGCGGCCGGTACTCGCCGGCTGTCCTTCAGCTGTCCGCCGAGCACGGGATCGACCCTGCCGACGTTCCAGGAACGGGGACAGGCGGCAGGGTGACCCGCAAGGACATTCTGGCCCATGTCGAAGCATCGTCCAAGAGACAGGCTTCCGGCTCAGCAGCATCGGCATCCGTGCTTGAGCCCGGCGACCGGATCGTGGAATCCCGCGGTCCCGTTCGTTCTTCCGGGCTGCATCTCAGCGAGAGCCCGCGCATCCCTTCGGTGGAAGCCGAAGGCCAGGCGATTCCCGGACGAGGCGAGTATTTCATCGACGTGACCCCGATCCGCAATACGATCGCGACCCGGATGCGCCAAAGCGTCACGGAGATTCCGCATGGCTGGATGATGATCGAGGTGGATGTGACGAACCTGGTCGTGCTGCGGAGCAAGATCAAGGACGACTTCCGCAAGCGCGAAGGAACGAATCTGACCTACCTGGCGTTCTTCATCAAGGCGGTCGTCAATGCGATCAAGGACTTCCCGATCATCAACTCGGTATGGGCGGTCGATAAGATCATCGTCAAGCGCGACATCAACATCTCGATGTCGGTCGGAACGGAGGATTCCGTCATCACGCCGGTCATCAAGAACGCCGACCAGAAAAACATCGCCGGCCTCGCCCACGAGATCGACACCCTCGCGCGCAAAACCCGCGAAGGAAAGCTGCGTGTCGACGACGTCCAGGGAGGCACCTTCACGATCAACAACACCGGCTCGTTCGGGGCGATCCTGACCCAGCCGATCATCAACTATCCGCAAGCCGCCATCATCACGTTCGAATCCATCGTCAAGCGGCCCGTCGTCATCAACGACATGCTCGCTGTCCGTTCCATGGCGAACATCTGCCTGTCGCTGGACCATCGGATTCTGGACGGCGTCATCTGCGGACGCTTCCTGCAGCGGGTCAAGGAGAACCTGGAAAGCTTCAGCTCCGAGACGCATCTGTACTAAAACGAACGAATTTCACGACAGGGAGGATCCCATGAACATCAGGCAGCCATCCGGCAGGCCGCTCCTGGCTAGGTATATCGACTTCATAGAATATGGAGAAGCATGGGAGCTGCAAAAGGAATACGTAGCGGAAATCGACCGGGGGGAGAGAGCGGAGACGCTCCTCCTTCTTCAGCATCCGCCGACCTATACGCTTGGAACGGACCGCCATCCGGAGCATCTGCTGCTGAGCCCGGAAGAGCTCCGCAAGCAAGGCATCGGCGTGTTCGAAATCGACCGCGGCGGCGATATTACGTACCATGGACCGGGTCAGCTTGTCGGTTATCCGCTTATGTATCTCGATGCAAAAGGGCTCGATTTGCATGGCTTTTTAAGGGAATTGGAGCAGGTCATCATCGACTGGCTTGCCGATTACGGCATTGAAGGCGGGCGCAAGCCCGAGTATACGGGAGTGTGGGTCGGCGATGAGAAAATCGCCGCCATCGGCATCAAATTCAACAAAGCAAGGAAACGCAGAGGGTTCGTGACCAGCCATGGATTCGCCCTGAACATCAAGGCCGGCATTGCGGAGCAGGGGTTCAGCGGAATCATTCCATGCGGCATTCAGGAGTACGGGGTAACCTCGTTCGAGGATCTGACCGGCATCGAGATGAGTCTCGAGAGGGCGGCCAGGGAAATCCTGCCCCATTTCATGGGCAGGTTCGGCTTCGATCCGGCGACTGCAGCCGGGGAATGAGGAGATGAAGGGAGCCGGCCGGCCAGGCCGGCCGCTTCGTCAAAGCAGCCAGCCGATGCTGGACAGGACGGTCGTGACGAGCAGAGTAATCAACACGACGTAGACGATGACTTTCATGATGCGGTTGGGATTGTTCATCAGCTCTTCTCCTTCCGGGGCCGCTGCCCTCCGCATTCGGAGGACAACCCATACCGCTATTGTAACGGATTCGGAAGCAGATCGAAAGGAAGCGATCGGAAAATGGTACATAAAGACAGGGTTGTAAAAGAGTTCATGGAGCTTGTCCAAATCGACAGCGAATCCCGCAATGAAGGCGCGATCAGCCAAGAGCTGAAAAACAGATTTTCCGCCCTCGGACTTGAAATCGAAGAAGACGATGCGGCCGCCGCCACCGGTTATGGCGCGAACAATCTGTTCGCTACGCTGAAGGCTTCGCCAGGCGTCGAGGCGCCTGTCATCTTCTTCACCTCCCATATGGATACGGTGAAGCCGGGCATCGGCATCAAGCCCCGTCTCGACGACGACGGCTATCTGCGCAGCGACGGCACGACGATTCTCGGAAGCGACGACAAGGCGGGCCTGGCCGCGATGCTGGAGGCGATCCGGCTGCTCCAGGAGAACGGAATTCCACATGGAGAAGTCCAGTTCGTCATTACGGTCGGAGAGGAAACGGGCCTCGCCGGAGCCAGGGCGCTGGACCGCAGCAAGCTGCGCGCCGAATACGGCTATGCGCTCGATTCCAACGGACCGGTCGGGGGCATCGCGGTGGCGGCCCCGGCCCAGACGAAAATCTTCATCCATGTCAACGGCCGCTCGGCGCATGCCGGCGTCAATCCGGAAGACGGCATCAGCGCCATCCAAGTCGCCTCCAAGGCGATCTCGCGCATGCCTTTGGGACGAATCGACCATGAGACGACGGCTAATATCGGCCGGTTCGAGGGCGGCAACGCCACGAATATCGTCTGCGACTACGTCCGTCTGGAGGCCGAAGCCCGCAGCATCGACGGCGCCAAGCTGCAGGCGCAGATCGCCGCCATGAGGCAAGCGGTCGAAGCGACAGCTGCCGATTACGGGACGACAGCGTCGCTTGAGGACAGCCTGATCTATCCGTCCTACCTTCATGCCGATGACTCCGCCGTCGTTCTAGCGGCTGCCGCAGCGATCCGCTCTATCGGACTTTCTCCGTCGACCTTCCGCTCAGGCGGAGGCAGCGACGCCAACATCTTCAACGGACTGGGCGTGCCGACGGCCAATCTCGCTGTCGGCTACGAGCATATCCATACGACCAAGGAGCAGATCAAAGCCGACGATATCGCGAAGCTGGCGGAGCTAGTTGCGGCCATCATCCGCTTGAGCGGCCAAGCGTAGCAGAGCGCCTTTCCCAGGGATCGGCGGGCCGCCAGGCGGAACGGAAAGCCTTGAAATGGACTCGCCGTCAGGAACGCTTGGAGAGGAATCTTTCCAGGCTCTTCTCTTCCGTGCGCCCGGCTTCGCGGCTCAGCTTGCGGAGGGTATGGCGGATTTCCCATGCTTTTCCGACCAGCTTGAGCTCCTTGGCTCCAACGTACATTTTCATGGATACGCACATCCTTATCACGAAGGTTATGCCTGAGCATATGAAGAGATGGGACAAGTTATTCCGGAGCGTCGCAGTCCGGCTCCGAACGAACAGGAGGCTGATGGACAAATGAACCAATCGGACGGGCCTAAAAAGCTTCCCGGCGCGGAGACGACCGTTTCATCCGAAACGATCTTCGAGGGCCGCATCATCACGCTGCAAGTCGATCAGGTCAAGCTTCCCGGCGGCAAGATCACATCCCGGGAAATCGTGCGCCATCCTGGCGCCGCGGCCGTGATCGCGCTGCTGGACGGCAAGCTGCTGACGGTCGGCCAATACCGCAAGCCGATGGACAAATACCAGGTCGAGATCCCTGCAGGCAAGCTGGATCCCGGCGAGGACCCGGCGACATGCGCCGCGCGCGAGCTGCGCGAGGAGACGGGGGTAAGCGCCTCGGAGATGAAGCTGGTGGATGCGTTCTATACTTCGCCGGGGTTCGCCGACGAGAAGGTGTATCTCTACGCCGCCGAAGGACTCAGCCAAGGCGAGAGCCAGCCTGACGACGATGAAGAGCTGCATGTCGAAGCCCTGACGATGGAGCAAGCCGAGGCCTACATCCGTGAAGGCGTCATCGGAGACGCCAAGACGCTCATGGCGGTGTATTTGTGGAAGCTTTATCTGCACACCGGCGTGATGGGCTTCCGCAGCGAGAACTAGCAAGCTGGCATGAACCGGACCTGCCGGGCATAGATTGTCCATACGCGGACAAGCCTGGAAGGAGGAAGGCGAATGCTTGGCATCTTCAAGGCACCGGACAGGGAGAGCAGGATGCTGCTCTTGTTCGTCGCGGTGCTTTTTGCTGTAGGAGTCTTATTCGGCATAGTACTGGCAAGCTCGCTTCCCGCCGGGCAGCAGCAGAGCCTCGGAGAGGAGCTGAGCGTCTTCATGGGCTCGCTCTCCGCCGGCTCCGGCCCTGATCCTGCAGCGGCCTTCTGGAGCGCGCAGTGGCTGCATGGCCGCTGGCTGCTCGCGATCTGGCTGCTGGGCTTGACCGTAGTCGGAATGCCGTTCATCCTGGCGCTCGATTTCTTCAAAGGCGTGCTCGTCGGATTCGCGATCGGAACGCTCGTCAGCCAGCTGTCGTGGAGAGGCTTCGCCTTTTCCCTGCTGTCAGTCGTTCCTCCGAATTTGATCGGCGTCCCGGCATACTTGGCCGTCAGCAGCGCATCGATCTCTTTTTCCCTCTATGTCATCCGCAACCGGTTCATCCGCAGGAAAGGTTCCCTGCTGCCTCCCGCAGCTGCGCTTGCCGGCACTGCGGCGGCGATGTTCCTTGTGCTGGCGGCTGCTTCGGCGGTCGACGCCTGGCTGTCTCCGTCCTTGATGAGATGGGCGGCGGACTGGGCGGCAGCAAGCCGGAATCATTGACTTCATAGAAGTTTTCCAACTATAATAGGTTCATAAGCGCCGGCGGCAAGCCGGCTTTCTTGTAGTAGGGGGGAATTATGGAATCCCGCATTGATGCCATTAAGCAGCAGCTCCAGTCGCAGGGCTACAAGTTGACCCCGCAGCGCGAAGCAACCGTTCGCGTCCTGCTTGAGAACGAAGAGGATCATCTCAGCGCCGAGGATGTGTTCATGCTCGTCAAGGATAAGGCTCCCGAGATCGGCCTTGCCACCGTCTACCGCACGCTTGAGCTCCTCAGCGAGCTTCACGTCGTGGAGAAGATGAACTTCGGAGACGGCGTAGCCCGTTACGATCTCAGAACGGACAACAGCAAGCATCACCATCATCATCTGATTTGCGTGCAATGCGGCTCCATGGAGGAGATCAAGGACGACTGGCTCGGACCTCTGGAAGAACGTCTCGAAGCCGAGTACGGATTTTCCGTTCTGGACCACCGGCTTGATTTTCAAGGGATCTGCAGGCGCTGCCGAGACCTGAGCGACTCAAAAAAGCCATGACAGCTCTGCATTCGTTTCCGGCCCCCAGCGGGGAGGGAAATGGAATGGCAGAGCTGTTTTCTGCTTTCAGCGGGCAGCGTGTAGGCAGGACTTTGCCGCCGGCAGACAGACGGAGCCGATTCGTCCGAGCTGGAGCAGTCCGGCTCCTTGGGAGCGGCTTCCATAGCCCGGCAGCCTGCGTGCACACCGCTTGAGCACCGATGCGGCTCCTGCCGGGGGAAGGCAGGGATGGGCGGCGAGCAGCAGGGCGGCGCCTGCCTTGCGGGAGCAATTATGGGCATAGAGCGCGATCGGCGAGCATAGGTTGTCACTGTAAAGGAGGCGCCTGTCCATGATTCTCTCCATCCGAAGCTGGCTGTCGCGGCTGGCTTTCATCGCGCTGTTCGCTGCCCTTACCGTCGTGTTCTACGAAGGCTGCCGCTTGGCTGAAAGCTGGGTCGCTCCGGTCAATCCTTATGCGCTGCCCCGAGGGCCTGCCCTCAAAGTATTCGAGCCTCACGGGGCGCCGCCGGAGGGCGGTACGATCGCCGACAGGCTGCGCTGGTTCTACTATAACGGGGAATGATCGGATACGGCGGAAGAGCCGGCATGATGCCGGAGCTTCCGCCGTTTGCCGTAAAGGGGGTTCACCGTCTATACTGACAAGCGAGGGGGAGGTTGGAATGGAGCTGAATCAATGCCTGTTCGCATATCTGGAAGAGCTGCAAAACGGCAGGAGAGTTTCGGCATCCACCTATGATGCCTACCGCCGCGACCTGGAGCATGCGCTGGCGTATCTGGAGGGGCAAGGCCTCTCGTCCATCGGGAGCGTCCAGAAGCATCATCTGATGCGTTATTTGCAGCGCATCAAGGAGGAGGGCTGCCGTCAGTCCACCGTTTTGCGCCGGCTCGCTTCGATTCGTTCCTTCTATCGCTTCCTGACGCGGGTCGGCTATACCGACCGCGATCCTTCCATGCATGTGGAGCTGTCCCGCAGCGAGCTGCCGAGACCCGTGCCCCTGACGCTCGACGAGGTCGAGCTGCTGATGAATGCTCCGGAGACGGATTCTCCGGCAGGTCTCCGGGACAAGGCGATGCTGGAGCTGCTCTACGGCTCCGGCATCCGGGTGTCGGAGCTGCTCGGCATGAGCGTGTCCGATGCCAATACCGGCATGGGCTACGTACGAGTCGTATCTCCCCGGTCCAGGGAGCGGATCGTTCCGCTCGGCCATATCGCCTCCGGCTGGATGGGGCTTTATTTGCGGGAAGGCAGGCCGAGGCTTGCAGAGCAGGCGGAAGCCGGAGACGGGCTTTCGAGGCGGCGGCCCGACGTTCATGACCGGGAAGAGGCAGCGCCCTTGTTTCTCAATCCGGCCGGGGAAAGGATGTCCCGACAGGGATTCTGGAAGCTGATCAAGAAGCATGCGCGCCACTCCGGAATCGACGATCCCGAGAAAATAACGCCGCATTCGCTGCGGACTTCGTTTGCCGCCCATCTGCTCGAGCGGGGCGCCGACATGCGCGCCGTGCAGGAGATGATGGGCCATGCCGGAATCGTGTCCACGGAGCGTTATGCCGGCACGGAAAGGCCTCGGGTAAAGGACGTATACGAAAGAGCGCATCCGCGCGCAGGCAATCCCGCAGATCGTTTTTGAGACAAGAAAGGAAGATGAATAATGACGACAGCAGCACCGACGGCCTTACATATCCGGGAGGCAGCGGATTATATCGCCTCCAAGACATCGATCAAACCGCAGGTCGGCCTCATCATGGGATCCGGCCTCGGCATTCTCGGGGATTATATCGAAGAAGCGGTGACGATCCATTACAGCGACATTCCCCACTTTCCGATCTCGACCGTAGAAGGGCATGCCGGCGAGCTGCTGGTCGGCAAGCTTTCAGGCGTGAGCGTCATCCTCATGAGAGGGCGCTTCCATATGTACGAAGGATATGGAGCCGAGCTGACGGCTTTCCCGGTCCGTGTCATGAAAGCGCTTGGAGCGGACAAGCTGCTAGTCACCAATGCGGCAGGCGGAATCAATACGAACTATGAAGCGGGCGACCTGATGCTGATATCCGATCAGATCAACTTCACCGGACGCAACCCGCTCATCGGACCGAACGACAGCTCGATCGGCGTCCGCTTCCCGGACATGTCCGAAGGCTACAGCCGCAGAATGCGTGCCGTAGCGAACGAGATCGCTTCGGAGCAAGGCTTCGCCCTGCGCGAGGGCGTCTACCTGGCCGTTCTCGGTCCATCCTACGAGACTCCTGCCGAGATCCGCATGATGCGTACTCTGGGAGCGGACGCCGTCGGAATGTCCACCGTAGCCGAGGTCATCGCGGCGCGGCATTGCGGCATGGAGACGGTCGGGATTTCCTGCATCACGAACATGGCTTCAGGCATCTTGGACCAGCCTTTGTCGCATGAAGAAGTCATCGAGACGACAGAACGCGTCAAATCTCGCTTCCTTGGGCTTGTGCAAGCCCTCATTCCGCGCCTTTAGTCCTTTCTCGCCTCCAAAAATGATTCTTTCGGCTCGACGCGGCGCGACAGCATTTTTAATTCGCGTGGCGTATGATGACCGTGATAAATCATGAAATTTGGAGAGGAATGTATGAACGAGAGCGTTCCATTAAATCAGCAGATCGAACGGCTGCGCGGCCAAATGGTGCAGTCGGCTGAAACCCAGAATACGCTTCTGCACCGCGAAGTGCTGCGGATCAGCCAGTCTCTGGACCGGCTCATCGTGCAGGTACAGGAAGAGCGGATGACCAAGAGTCGCAAATACTAGCAGCTTTTCGGACCTGTCGAACGGGAGCCGGGCTGCCAATCGCAAGCGGGCCATGCGGGCCATTCACCGGAGAAATGTCTTCGGAGATAGCCGCATGACCCGCTATTTGTGTTGAGCCTTAGAATATCTTCCTCTTAATTGGGCGATACTGGAAAAATGTTGTGCGCCATCCTGCCACATTCCAGGAGGCCGCCAGACCTATTAGGAGGGAAACGAATTGAAACGATCCGGTAAGAAATGGGTAGCGATCATATTAGGCTTGCAGCTGATTCTGGCCTTGCCGGCCGCGGGAGCCGCCGCCCCTGCGCTTCAGCCGCTGACGCCGGGAACGGCAGAGGCGCTTGAAGCCGCTTCTGCGGCCAACCCTGCGGCGTCGACAGGCTCCGACCTGGCTCCTTCCGCCCGTTCGGCCATCGTCATGGATGCGGACAGCGGAACCGTCATCTATGAAAAGAACAGCCACGCCAAGCTTCCTCCGGCAAGCATCACCAAGATCATGACGATGCTGCTGACGATGGAAGCTTTGAAGGACGGCAAGATCAAGCTGACCGACAAGGTGCGGACGAGCGAATATGCGGCTTCCATGGGCGGTTCCCAGATCTTCCTGGAGCCTGGGGAAGAAATGACGGTGAACGATATGCTCAAGGGCATCGCGATGGCGTCGGGCAACGACGCTTCGGTCGCGATCGCCGAGAAGCTCGAAGGGACCGAAGCGGAATTCGTCGCCATGATGAACGCCAAGGCTGCTCAGCTCGGACTCAAGGATACGCATTTCGCCAACTGCAACGGGTTGCCGGCTGCGGATCATTACTCATCCGCCCACGATATCGCCGTCATGTCCAGGGAACTGCTCAAGTACGGCGACATCACCAAATATACCGGCCAATACCAGGACTATCTCCGCAAGGATTCGGCCAAGCCGTTCTGGCTCGTCAACACGAACAAGCTGGTGCGCTTTTATGACGGCGCCGACGGCCTCAAGACCGGCTACACGACCGAAGCGAAGTACTGCCTGTCGGCGACGGCTTTCCGTGACGGCATGAGGGTCATCGCGGTCGTCATGGGAGAGCCGAACACGAAGACGCGCAACGCGGAAGTGTCGGGACTGCTCGATTATTCCTTTGCCCAGTACGCCAACTACCCAATCCTGAAAAAAGGCGAAAGCATGGGGATGCTGACGATCGAGAAAGGCGTGAAGAGCAAGCTTCAGCTGACCGCGCAAAACAATTACAGCATCCTGATGAAGAAGGGCGCCGCGGCCAAGGATATCCGCTTCGAGCTTAAAATTGAAGGCCCTGTCAAAGCTCCGGTCAAAATCGGCGATCCCGTCGGCAAGCTGATCGTCTATCAGGGGGACAAGGTGATCAAGGAATTCCCGGTCGACATGCCGGTATCCGTGGAACGCGCCGGATGGTGGAAGCTGTTCAAGCGCTCGACCGGAAGCCTGTTCTCTTAAGCGAGAAATGTCATAACCTAGCGCCCTGCTTCTAGTTTTGTCGTCAGGCAGGAAAGGAGCTTCGCCATGGAGAATCCCTCTGTCATTCAACGGGAGGAGTGTGCAGAGCAATGAGTCTTCATGTCGATCTGGAACATCAGCGCCATATCCTGATCGTCCGCCTGCAGGGAGAGCTGGATCACCATACGGCGGATGAAGTCAGGGCCAGGATGGAGGATGCGATCCTCAGGGGAAACAGCACCCATGTCATCCTCAGCCTGAAGGAACTGGCCTTCATGGACAGCTCCGGGCTTGGAGTCATCCTCGGCCGCTACAAGCTGCTGAAGAGCCGGGGAGGCAAAATGGTCATCTGCGACGTCAGTCCGGGAGTGTACAGGCTGTTCGAGCTGTCAGGCCTGTTCAAGATCATGCCGATTCACGACAATGAGCGCGACGCGCTCTCAAGCCTGGAGGTTGCCCTATGAATGCATCCCGGTCCAATGCCATGCAGCTCAGCTTCAGCGCCCGTTCCGAGAACGAAGCCTTCGCGCGAGTCAGCGTGGCGGCATTCGTCTCCCAGCTTGATCCGACGATGGAGGAGCTCAACGACCTCAAGACGGTCATTTCCGAGGCGGTAACCAACTGCATCATCCATGCCTATGACTGCGACGAATCCAAGATGGTCAGAATCGAAGCCTCCATCGAAGGCGATTCCGTGACCATCGTCATTTCCGATGAAGGAAGCGGGATCGAGGATCTGGAGCTGGCGCAGCAGCCGCTGTATACATCCAAGCCTGAATTGGAGCGTTCAGGCATGGGCTTCACGATCATGGAAAATTTCATGGACAGCTTTGAGGTTACCAGCGAGCCCGGTCGCGGTACCCAGATCGCCATGACCAAGCGAATCGAATCCAAAAAGGCGCTCTACAATTAGAACGCATAGGGGCTGAATCATGGATGCCGAGTTGAAGAAAAACGCGGGTCCTTACCTGGACGATTCGGAAGTCAAGCGGCTCATCGCTCTGAGCCAATCCGGAGATTCCCTTGCCAGGGATACGCTGGCCCGCTGCAATATCCGTCTGGTCTGGTCGGTCGTCCAGCGCTTCATCAACCGCGGCTACGAGCCGGAGGACCTGTTCCAGATCGGCTGCATCGGATTGCTCAAATCCGTCGACAAGTTCGATCTCAGCTATGACGTCAAATTTTCCACTTATGCCGTTCCGATGATCATCGGCGAAATCCAGCGCTTCCTGCGGGATGACGGCACCCTCAAAGTAAGCCGCTCCCTCAAGGAAACGGCCAACAAAGTGCGCAAGGCGAAGGACGAGCTGTCCAAGACGCTCGGCAGGCTGCCGACCATCTCCGAGGTGGCCGGATTTCTCGGCATTACGCCGGAGGACGTCGTCTTCGCCCAGGAAGCCAATAAACCTCCGACATCGATCCACGAGACGGTATTCGAGAATGACGGAGATCCGATCACGCTCATGGATCAGATCGCCGACGAGTCCGGGGAGCGATGGTTCGACCGGCTGGCACTCAACGAAGCGATCGGCGGGCTGACCGAGCGGGAGCGCCTGATCGTGTACCTGCGTTATTACCGGGATCAGACCCAATCCGAGGTGGCCGGCAGGCTCGGCATCTCCCAGGTGCAGGTATCGAGGCTCGAGAAGAAAATATTGCAATCGATCAAGGACCAGATCGCCCAATAGGGCGGCCTGGCCTTTTTTTGCTGTTGGAGCCTGCCGGATGAGAACGGGGCGATTTGCCCCGGGACGAGTAACCTTAATCATCCTGTCCCATACTATCCATGCACAGGCAAATGCGGAAGGAGGCGGGAGAATGAAGGGCAAGCCGGCTGATCCTACGGAGACGAAGGTCTACCTTCGGATGAAAAAAAGAATAACGGTTCCGCCTGGAAGCACAGTCCGCCTCGGAGCGGTCGCGCGGCTGCTCGCCGAGCCGCCGCTGCTGGAGCGGCTGCAGCAGCTGCCGCTCTACACCCACCGCAAGGAAGACGGCAACCGGGTCGTCATCGACGTGCTGCAGATCATCAAGACGCTGCGGGAGAAAGCGCCGGCCACGATGGTGGAGACATACGGCGATCCCCAGGTGCTGATCATGGTCGAGGAGAACGGGGCATCCGCAACGCCGCGCGCCGCCGTTCTGGTCGCCGCCTGGCTGCTGCTTTTTTTCGGAGCGGGTCTGGCCATCATGAACTTCCATACGGATGTCAGCATGAAAGAGGTCCATCAACGGCTCGCCTTCCTGCTCACCGGCAAGCAGACGCTCCATCCGCTCTGGTTCCAGATTCCGTATTCGTTCGGAGTCGGACTGGGAATGATCATTTTCTTCAATCGTATTTTCCGCAGGCGGTTCAACGAGGAGCCTAATCCGCTGGAGCTGGAAATGTACACCTATCAGGAAAATATCAACGCCTACGTCATTGCCGATGAGATGCGGAAGAAAGCGGGGAGAGTGGAGGAGAAAAGCGATGGCTGACCTGTTCGCGGGAATATTCATGGGCGTGCTTGGCTTGGCGGGGGGCATCGCGGTCGGGAGCGGCATGGTGGCGCTGCTGATTGTCTTCGATCTGATTCCGAGGCTGGCTCAGCTTGCCCGGGCGTTCAGCAAAGCCGCCGTGTTCGAGTCGGCTGTCGTCGGAGGTTCGGTGTTCTGGACCTGGGCCGATTTCTTCGATTGGCGGATTCGCCTGCCGGTTGTCCTCGCCCTTCCATTGCCGGGACTGTTATGCGGAATCTTCATCGGCATGCTGGCCGCCGCCTTGACGGAAGTGATGAATGTGCTTCCGATTCTGGCCAAGCGGCTGCGGCTGACCGCATTCATGGGAGCGCTGGTCATGGCGATGGTGATCGGCAAGACAGCGGGTTCTTTGTTCGACTGGCTCGTTTATCAGTGGTAGCTTGCCCGTGCAAGCAGCTGGCCTATATGGAAGGCGTGCATTTCCTTCCTTCTGAACGATCAACATCATGACACGGCGGTGATTGCATTATGACGAAATGGCAGCGAGTGAAGCGGATCGGCGAAGAGAAAGGAAAGCCGGCGGAGAGCCGCGAGGAGAAAAGGAATTTCTCCATCGACGAGGACTGGATGGAAGCTTTCCTGTTGGAGGGCTCGGGAGATCTCGGAGAGCGGAGCGAGGCTGCTGAGGATGACCTGGCTGGCGCGCTCGTCGCCGAAGCGCCGGATCGAGCCGAATCGTCCAAGTCTTCGGCGGATCGTCCGGCAAGCAGGCGCGAAGCCGAATCCGTAGACGAGGATTGGGCCAGCCTGCTGGCCGAGGAGGATAAATCCTTGCCGGCGAGACAAGCCGATCCGTATGAAGGAAACAGCAGCAAGCCGCTCGATCATGGAAAGCCGGCTGCCTTCGATGGCCATGGACGGAAAGAGCTGGCCTCTGTAGAGGCGCATGAGGAAACGGAGTCTCCTTTTGCCGGCCCGGATGCCGGAAGCGCGCCGGATGCCAAGGGCAAGACGGAGCGGGGCAGGCCGGATGCTGTCGAATCCGCCGATGATAGGTCCAGTGAAGGCAGAAAAGATAGATCGGGCCAGGGCAGGACTGGCAAAGGTGATTCCGAGCAAGCGGATTCTGGAAAAGGGAATTCGGAGAAGGGCCAGTCCGGCAAGGGCAAGCAAGCCGGGAAAAATTCCGCGCCTGGAACGAACGGAGATGCGCTGGAGCCAATTCCGGACGATATCGAGGAGTTCGTCGAGCGCCTGAAGGAGGAGGCCGGCTATAAGACGAGCTTCGACGTCATTGTCCGGCAGATGACTTTAGGCGGCAAAAAGACGGCTTTCTTCATGCTCAACGGACTTTCAAGCGGGCAGCTCATGACCGAGATCATCGAACGGCTGACCTTCCTGCAAGCGGACGCGGTTACGTCGCATGCGTTGGAGTCGTTCATGACGCTCTATGTTCCGGCCGTACAGGTCGAGCAGGAGAAGGACTGGAACATGATGATGACCGGCGTGCTGAGCGGCTCCACGGGCATGTACATCGACGGGGAATCGACGATGCTCATTCTCGATACGAAGATGTTCCCGATGCGCGGTCCGGAGGAGCCTTCGCTGGAGCGCGTCGTCCGCGGATCGCGCGACGGGTTCGTCGAGACGATGCTGATGAACGTGTCGCTCGTGCGCCGCAGGCTGCGGGATCCAATGCTGCGCCTGGAAAGTATCCGGGTCGGAGAGCGGACAAGGAGCGACGTCTGTGTCGCTTATATCGACGACATCGCGGACAAGGAGCTCGTCGAGTCGATCCGCGATAAAATTACGGCCGTCAAGCTGGACGGCATTCCGCTCGCGGACAAGCAGCTGGAAGAAGCGACAGTCAAGCGCGGATGGAACCCGTACCCGCTTGTCCGGTATTCGGAGCGTCCGGATGTGGTCGCCGCGCATTTGCTGGAAGGCAACGTCGCCGTATTCGTCGACACCTCTCCGAGCGTCATGATCCTGCCGACGACGTTTTTCGATCTGGTCCAGCATGCGGAAGAGAACAGGCAGACGCCGTTCATCGGAACATATTTGAGATGGCTCCGTTTTTTCGGCATCATGGCTTCGTTGTTTCTCGTTCCGATCTGGCTGCTGTTCGCCATGAATCCGCATCTGCTCCCGCCTTCGCTGGCTTTCATCGGGCCGGATAAGCACAGCAAGCTGCCGCTGTTCGTCCAGTTCCTGCTGGCGGAAGCGGGCATCGACCTCATGCGGATGGCCGCACTCCATACGCCTACGCCGCTGGCGATGGCGATCTCGCTCGTGTCCGCGATACTGGTCGGGGATATCGCCGTCAAGAGCGGCCTTTTCATCAACGAAGTCATTCTGTACGTGGCCGTCGCCGCCATCGGCATGTACGCCACTCCGAGCTACGAGCTCAGCCTTGCCAACAAGATCGTGCGGCTGCTGCTGATCTGTCTGGTGGCGGCCTTCCATATTCCCGGGCTTGTGCTGGGATGGACCGCGGTGTTCGTTCTGCTCGTCATGCAGCGTTCGTTCAACCGGCCCTACATGTGGCCTTTCATCCCGTTCGATCCGCAAGGGATGATCAACATCATTTTGAGGTTGCCGGTCATGAAAAACAAAAAGCGTCCGAACCTGCTTCGTCCGCAGCAGCGGGACAAGATGCCCGATGCCGAGGGAAGCTGAAGCGGCAGACTTCGGCGGCCCGGTCGAAGATGCAACAAATGCAAATGAAAGGACACAAAATCCATTTCTCCTCCAAACAGGGGTCGTTTATACTTGGATCACAATGATAAACGATTCCCTCCGGCGGAGGGCGGAAAGAAGGTGCTCTTTTCATGTATTTGCACGGAACAGCCCAAGTCAATGAACAGGGCCGCCTGGAAATCGGCGGCTGCGATACGAAGGATCTGGCGGAACAGTACGGCACTCCGCTTTATATTGTCGATGAGGCTCTTGTGCGTCAGCGTGCAAGGGAATATGTCGACGCATTCAAGGCTTCCGGATTCAAGTTCCAGGTTGCTTACGCAAGCAAGGCGTTCAGCACCGTGGCGATGTGCGCGATCGCCGAGCAGGAAGGGATGTCTCTCGACGTCGTATCCGACGGAGAGCTGCACACAGCTCTGCAGGCCGGTTTCCCGGCAGAACGCATCCACTTCCACGGCAACAACAAGACGCCTTTCGAGATCGAGATGGCCATCGACGCCGGCATCGGCTGCTTCGTGGTGGACAACTTCACGGAGCTTGAGTTGCTGAACGCGATCGCCGGGTCCAAAAACCGCAAAGTCAATATTCTGCTGCGGATCACACCGGGTGTAGAAGCGCATACCCATGACTATATTTCCACGGGACAGCAGGATTCGAAGTTCGGCTTCGATCTTGCGGCCGGTGCCGCTTATCGTGCCGTAGAGGAAGCGTCCAAGCTCGATAATATCGTGCTTCTGGGCATCCACTCCCATATCGGCTCCCAAATCTTCGAAGTGGAAGGATTCCGCATGGCCGCTGCCAAAGCGGCTGAATTCTCTGTCGAAGTCCGAGACAAGCTGGGCCATATCTTCCGCGTCATCAACCTCGGCGGCGGCTTCGGCATCCGCTACACGGAAGAGGATGCCCCGCTTCCGGCCAGTACCTATATCGCCGCGATCACCGATGCGATCCGCTCCAACTTCTCCGCAGCCGACTATCCGCTGCCCGAGATCTGGATCGAGCCGGGCCGCAGCATCGTGGGAGATGCCGGTACGACGCTGTATACCGTCGGCACGTTCAAGGAAATTCCCGGCGTGCGCAAGTACGTCGCCGTCGACGGCGGCATGACCGACAATCCGCGCCCTGCGCTGTATGAATCCAAGTACGACGCCGTGCTTGCGAACCGCGCTTCCGAGCCAGCGAGCGAGACGGTTTCCGTAGCGGGCAAATGCTGCGAGAGCGGCGATATGCTCATCTGGGACCTCGAGCTGCCGAAGGCGGAAAGCGGCGATCTGCTGGCTGTATTCTGCACCGGCGCCTACAACTACGCGATGGCGAGCAACTACAACCGGATCCGCCGGCCGGCCGTCGTCCTCGTCAAGGACGGCCAGTCCGACCTCGCCGTGCAGCGCGAATCTCTGGAAGATATATCCAGAAACGACCTTCTGCCTGAGCGCCTGCGCAAGGCTGGCGTCCAATCCTAGTCGTAAAAGCATAGCCCTTCGGAGAAACCCGCGTTAATCAACGTCGGGCTTCTCTTTTTTTAATTCCGTTTGCCTAGTTCTCCGAGGTTCTTCGGTAGTGAGTGAATTAGACGGATTTTTCGCCTAATTCCTTGAAATTAGGGTAAATAGGAGCGAATAAGAAGGGTTTTCCGCCTTATTCCTTGAGATTAAGGTAAATAGGAGCGAATAAGACGGGTTTTCCGCCTTATTTCTTAAGTTTAAAGTAAAAAGGAGCAAATAAGACGGGTTTTCCGCCTTATTTCCTCGAGTTTAGGGTAAAGAGATGGGAATTAGACGAATTATTCGTCTAATTTCAAAAATTTGGAATGAACACCGTGTTTGACGAACTTATCCAACGTATTGATGGACGGACAACAAAGGTTTCTCTCTGCTCCTGTGCAAACGGAGCTGTCCTCTGTTTGGACAGCTGCCGTTTTGCTTTTCGAGAATAGAACCCGCGCGAGAACCGCGGTTTCTCTCTGCTCCTGCGCAAACGGAGCTGTCCTCTGTTTGGACAGCTGCCGTTTTGCTTTTCGAGAATAGAACCCGCACGAGAACCGCGGTTTCTCTCTGCTCCTGCGCAAACGGAGCTGTCCTCTGTTTGGACAGCTGCCGTTTTGCTTTTCGAGAATAGAACCCGCGCGAGAACCGCGGTTTCTCTCTACTCCTGCGCAAACGGGGCTGTCCTCTGTTTGGACAGCTGCCGTTTTGCTTGGAATGCTGCCTTAGTGTATGATAGAATCCGTACATACCGTTAGAGGACAAGGAGTGACTATCATGGCAAAACAAGCAAAAATCACGCTGGAAAACGGCGGAGAAGTGGTTCTGGACCTGTTCGAAAAGGACGCCCCGAACACGGTCGCCAATTTTGAAAAGCTCGCGAACGAGGGCTTCTACAACGGACTGAGCTTCCACCGCGTCATTCCGGGATTCGTCGCTCAAGGCGGCTGCCCGAACGGCACCGGCACCGGCGGCCCTGGCTATACGATCAACTGCGAGATCAACCCGAACAAGCATGAGCGCGGCTCCCTCGCGATGGCGCATGCGGGACGCAATACGGGCGGCAGCCAGTTCTACATCTGCTATCAGCCGCAGCCGCATCTGGACGGACAGCATACGGTCTTCGGCAAAGTTGCCAAGGGCATGGAGTATGTCGATGCGTTCAACAACGGCGCGAAAATGGCCAAAGTAGAAGTTTCCGAGGCTTAAGGAAGGCTTTGCCCGAATAGTCCGGCGGAGGGACAGCCCTCTGCCGGCTTATTTCTTTTCTCCCTTGTCCGCAGCCGCGAAGCCGGAACGGCTCCAATTCCAAGCCGCCGACTTGCAATTTGGATGGAGGCAAGGTAAGATGCAGGAAGAACAGTTATCATTCTGGATACAGTTTCTTGCCGGCATGATCGTTCGACAGGTTTGAACCAAATACAGCGGTTTCCTTCGGGGTCGGGTGAAAGTCCCAACCGGCGGTGATCCGCCTGCGAGCGCATGAGCACATGCTCCGCTCGGCAGCGCGGCAAGTCCGTGACCCGATTGCCATTTCCCGCAAGATCTCGAGAGCCTGCGGCGCAAGGCAAGCGGTGGACCTGGTGAGATTCCAGGACCGACAGTACAGTCTGGATGGGAGAAGGAGCCGCTTTTGATGCTCGCCATGCCTTGTTCCAAGGCGTCTATTTTGGCATCCATCAGCGAAGGCCATCCCTCCGGATGGAGGATGTTTGGCTTATTCGCGAAATGTTTTGCCATAGACACCTGCTGGTACGAAGCATGCATGGGGGAATAGCGACGGGTGTCCGTCTGCTTTCCCCTACCCTGGCAAGGAACTGTACTTTCCTTGCCGGCGTGATCATCCTAAGCGGACTCGATTGTCATCCACACCCCCGAAGGTTTAGCGTCGGGGGTGTTTTTGCGTTATGGAACGGATGGACGACGGATTTTATATGGATCTGGCCCTGGAGATGGCTGCAAAGACGTCGGGGCAGACCTCGGTCAATCCGGTCGTCGGCTGCGTCGTCGTCAACAACGGCCGCATCGTCGGCATCGGAGCGCATCTGAAACGGGGAGAAGGCCATGCCGAGGTGCATGCGCTCAATATGGCCGGCGAAGAAGCGGAAGGCTCGACCGTCTATGTGACGCTTGAGCCATGCAGCCACTTCGGCCGGACGCCGCCGTGCTGCGATCGGATCATTGCCGCCCGCGCGGCCAAGGTCGTGATTGCGGCGATCGACCCGAATCCCGCTGTCGCGGGAAGCGGAGCCGGCAAGCTTCGCGAGGCCGGCATCGAGGTCGTCACCGGAGTCCGCGAAGCGGAATCCAGACGTCTGAATGAAGCGTTCAACAAATTCATTACGACCGGGCTTCCGTTCGTCACGCTCAAGACGGCCTCGACGCTGGACGGCAAGATCGCGGCGAAAAGCGGCGACAGCCGGTGGATTACCGGACCGGAATCACGCGAGGCGGTCCATGCGCTGAGACATCGCCATCAAGGCATCATGGTCGGGATCGGGACCGTGCTGGCCGACGACCCTTCGCTCAGCGCAAGGCTTTCCGTGCCGGCGCTCCAGCCGGTCCGGATCGTTGTCGATTCAACGCTGCGGCTCCCGCCGAAGGCCAAGCTTATGGATGGCGCCGCCCCGGTCATCGTGCTGGCGTCTGGCGCTGCCGACCCGGCGAAGCGGGCGGCTCTGGAAGCCGCCGGCGCCGAGGTGATCCTTTGCGGCAATGGCCGTACGGTCGACTTGAAGCAGGGAATGAAGCAGCTCGGCGAGAGAGAAATCGGCTCGATCCTCCTCGAAGGAGGGGGCAGGCTGAACGGGGGCATGCTGGATAACAGGCTCGTCGACCGGATCAGGCTGTTTTTCGCTCCGAAAATCATCGGAGGGGGAGCCGCTTCGCCGGGAAGCTTTGATTTCGGCGGGTTTCTGCGGATGGAAGAGGCGATAACCCTCGTGGATACGGAGATGGAGCGGTTCGGAGACGACTGGTGCTTGTCCGGAGTTCCGCTTTACGGAGATAAGGAGGCTGAGCCATGTTCACCGGCTTGATCGAAGAAATAGGCACCCTGCAGCGGGTGTCCCAGAGGGGCGAGGCTCTCTTGCTGACTATTGGAGCTTCCAAGGTTTTGGAAGGGGTCGGCCTCGGGGACAGCATTTCCGTCAATGGAGTGTGCCTGACGGTTACTTCCTGGGACAAACGAAGCTTCAATGTGGACGTCATGCCGGAAACCTACCGTCATACGAATCTGAAGGACCTCCCGGCCGGAAGCCCCGTCAATCTGGAACGGGCGATGGCGGCAGGGGGGAGGTTCGGAGGGCATATCGTTCAAGGGCATGTGGACGGCACCGGCATGATCATGCAGCGCAGGGTCGACGCCAACGCGGTCGTGTTCCGGATCAAGCCTCATGATGACGCGCTTATGCGATATGTCATTCCCCAGGGATCCATTACAGTCGACGGTATCAGCCTCACGGTAACCGGTACGGAAGGCGGCGGACTCGACATATCGATCATCCCCCACACGTTGGCCCAGACGGTGCTTCAGCATAAAAAAGCCGGAGACACCGTCAATCTGGAATGCGACATTGTCGGGAAATACGTGGATCACCTGCTTCATTACGGCAGCCGATCCGTATCCTCGCCTTCCGCTTCCCAGCCCTCTGGCGGTCTAAGCGCCGCCTTCCTTGCCGATAATGGATTTATTTGAGAAGCCTGAAGGGAGAGGACAGAAGTGGAACACTTTGACCATCAAGAAGGACCGTCACCGTTCGATACCGTCGAGGAAGCGATCCAGGAGCTGCTTGCAGGCAAGCCCGTCATCGTCGTCGACGACGATGACCGCGAGAACGAAGGAGATCTGATCGCGCTGGCCGACAAGCTGTCTCCGGCCGTCGTCAATTTCATGATTACGGAAGCCCGCGGACTCGTATGCGTGCCGATTACGGCGGAAAGAGCCGAGGAACTGGAGCTGCCTCCGATGGTGTCGCAAAATACGGACTATCACGGAACGGCGTTCACGGTATCCGTCGACCATATCTCCACGACGACCGGCATATCCGCCCATGAGCGTGCGGAGACGATCAAGGCGCTGGTCGACGGGACGGCCAAGGCGGGCGACTTCCGCCGTCCGGGCCATATCTTCCCGCTGATCGCCAAGGACGGCGGGGTGCTGCGCCGGGCTGGACATACGGAAGCCGCGATCGATCTGGCCCGGCTGTGCGGCTCCAAGCCCGGAGCGGCTATCTGCGAAATCATCAAGGAAGACGGAACGATGGCCAGGCTGCCCGATCTGACCGCGTTCAAGGAGAAGCATGGCTTGAAGCTCATTACCATCCAAGCGCTGATCCAGTACCGCCATCGCCGCGACAAGCTTGTCGAACGGGTGGTAGAGGTGAACATGCCGACCGACTTCGGGGTTTTCCGGGCTGTGGCCTACACCAATGAGACAGACGGGAAGGAGCATGTGGCCTTCGTGAAGGGAGAGATCGATCCGTCCAAGCCGACGCTTGTCCGCGTCCATTCGGAATGCTTGACGGGCGACGTCTTCCATTCGCGCCGCTGCGATTGCGGTCCGCAGCTGGCGGCGGCTCTCCGTCAGATCGAGGAAGCCGGGAGCGGCGTCCTGCTCTACATGAGGCAGGAAGGCAGAGGGATCGGGCTCATCAACAAACTCAAAGCCTACAAGCTGCAAGAGCAGGGATTTGATACGGTAGAGGCGAACCTGAAGCTCGGCTTCGGGGCGGACTTGCGGGATTATGGCATTGGAGCCCAGATCCTGCGCGACCTCGGCATCGCCGAGATGCGCCTGATGACGAACAATCCCCGCAAAATCCGCGGTCTGGAAGGCTACGGACTGAGCGTTGTGGAGCGGGTTCCGATCCAGATGGAGCGCAACGAAAGCAATACGAACTATCTGAATACAAAAAAATCGAAGCTAGGCCATCTGTTGGAGTTTGAAATATAAGCCGATTATCATAGAATAGAAAGGTGTGTTCAGTTCCATGACGAAATATTATGAAGGACATCTGGTCTCGCAAGGTCTTAAATACGGGGTTGTCGTCGGCAGGTTCAACGAATTCATCACAGGCAAGCTGCTGAGCGGGGCGCTGGATGCGTTCAAGCGCCATGGCGCTGGAGAAGAAGAAGTGGAAGTGGCCTGGGTTCCGGGAGCGTTCGAGATTCCCTTGATCGCGCAGAAAATGGCCGAAAGCGGCAAGTACGATGCGGTCATTACGCTCGGTGCTGTCATTCGGGGATCGACGCCCCACTTCGACTACGTATGCAGCGAGGTAGCCAAAGGGGTGGCGGCCATCAACCTGAAGACCGGGATTCCGACCATCTTCGGCGTTCTGACGACCGATTCCATCGAACAGGCCGTGGAGCGGGCCGGAACAAAGGCAGGCAACAAAGGATGGGAAGCGGCGACGGCAGCCATCGAGATGGCGAATCTGACCCGATCCATCCAGGGCTGAGCAAGGAACAGACCTTGCCGGCGCAACGTTCCGCCGTCCGATACGCATACGAACGAGCGGGACGACTAGACGGAGGGTGAAGCGGCATGTCCGTGCACTACAAACTGGAGTCATTTGAAGGGCCGCTGGATCTGCTGCTTCACTTGCTCGACAAAGAAGAAATCGAAATCTACGACATACCGGTAAGCCGCATCACGGATCAGTATATGGAGTATCTTCATGCGATGCAGGAGATGGAGCTGGATGTGACGAGCGAGTTTCTCGTCATGGCTGCCACTCTGCTCGCGATGAAGAGCGGCCAGCTGCTGCCGAGGCCTCCGGTCATGGAGGAATACGAAGAGTACTGGGATGAGGACGAAGGCCTTGACCCGCGGGATGAGCTCGTGCTCAAGCTGGTGGAATACCGCAGGTTCAAGCAGCTTGCCGAGCAGCTTCGCGACCGCGAGATGGCCAGAAGCCTCGTGTACAGCAAGGAGCCGGAGGACCTGACTCCTTATTTGAAGGAAGACGACACCCATCCTCTGGAAGGGCTTGACTTGACCGACCTCATGGCCGCCTTCCGCAAAGCTCTGCGCAAGGCCGTCCGCCGCAGCGCCGTCGCTACGGTGCACAGGGACGAGATCAGCGTGAAGGACCGCATCCGTGACATCTCGGAGCTGCTGCGCGAGCATGAGACGGTCCGCTTCTCCCGGCTGATCGGCGGCGGCTTGGAGCGTCATGAGATCGTCGTGACGTTTCTGGCCATTCTGGAGCTGATGAAGATGAAGCAGGTCCGCGTGTTCCAGAACAGCCTGTTCGACGATATTGTCATCCATTGGAGAGGGGAAACGTCTGAAAGTGATGTATCAGCAACTGAAATCGATTATTGAGGGACTCCTGTTCATGGCAGGAGATGAAGGACTGAACGCCCGCCAGCTGGCGGATATCATGGAGATCGACGCCAAGGCCGCGGCGGACATCGCCCGCTCTCTCCAAGCAGATATGGAGAAGGACGGGAGGGGGATCCGCATCGCCGAAGTGGCAGGGGCATTCCGATTCACGACCCATCCCGGCCATGCGGCCTACTTCGAGCGGATGGCTTACAGTCCGACGCGGTCGAGCTTGTCCCAGGCGGCGCTTGAAACGCTGGCGATCGTAGCCTACCGCCAGCCGATTACGAGGGTGGAGATCGAGGAGATCCGCGGGGTCAAGAGCGAGAAGGCGATCCAGACTCTGGCCGCCAAGGATCTGATCGAAGAGAAGGGCAGAGCCGAGCAGATCGGCAGGCCGATCCTTTACGGGACGACCCGGTCCTTCCTCGACCACTTCGAGCTGTCATCCTTGGCCTCTCTGCCCGAGCCTTCCTCGGTCAGTCCGGACAACGATCTGGACGAGCAGACCCAGCTGCTGTTCGACAGGCTGGAGCAGCGGCAGCTGACGATAGACGATGCGGACAGGGAAGGAAACGACTGACGCGGAATGCAAAAAAGATCGGCATAAGCCGGTCTTTTTTTTCATTTCTGGGCATGCTAGCCATAGGCGCGGCCGCAGAAGAACAGCCAAGGCTGCCCTCAAAGGTGGTGCAGACATGCTTGGCTACCCTTATGGCTGGCTTACGCCTCTTATTCTGCTCGCAATCGCCGTCGCCTCCGCTTGGCTGGCTCCGCTGCGGATCCGGGCGGAGTTCGAGCGGACAGGCAAGGATGACAATATCGTCGTTGAATTCCGGACCTTGTTCGGGCTTCTGCACTACAAGTGGTCCGTTCCGTTCATCCGCCTGACCGGCGGCGGTGTCGATGTCCGCAACCAGACCAATCTGGATAAGGGCGTCCTGGACACGGAGACACGCAGAGACGGCAAGGTTACGATGGAGAGCGTGAACAAGTGGATCGAGCGGGCCAAACGGATGTTGAGGCAGACCGACGATCTGACCGGCCTTGCACGCCATACGCTTTCGAGAGTGGAAGTGCGGAAATGGGAATGGAACTCCGCCATCGGAACCGGGGACGCGGTATGGACTGCAATGGCCACGGGAATGGTATGGTCCGTCAAATCGGCCATTCTTGGCGTGCTCTCGCAGCTGACCCGGCTCAAAACAAAGCCTTCCGTCACGGTCCAGCCCGAATACCGCGGCGCAGGGTTTACAACGAGTTTCTTGTGCATAGCCCAAATCCGCTTTGGTTATGCTATCCTTGCCGGACTGCAGCTGCTTGTCCGGATGAAGAGAACGGGAGGAGGCGTCAGATTATGGCAGAACATCCTATTCAAGGCCTAATGCAGACCGCCATGGAGAATATCAAGGAAATGGTGGACGTCAACACGATCGTCGGCGATCCCGTGCAGACGCCGGACGGCAGCGTCATCATGCCGATCAGCAAAGTCGGCTTCGGTTTTGTCGCGGGAGGAAGCGACATCCGTTATGACGGATCGGACAATAGCGCGCAGTCCCAAACGGAGGGAAGCTCGGCGAACATATCGCTGCCATTCGGCGGCGGCAGCGGCGGCGGGGTATCCATCACGCCGATCGCATTTCTAGTTGTCGGCAGTCATGGCGTCCGCGTCGTGCCGCTAGACAACCAGACGCATCTCGTCGAGAGAGTCATCGATTCGGTGCCGCAGGCGTTCGAGAAGATTACCGGCATGTTCCGCAGCAACAACGGGACAGAACGTGTGGAAAGCACTCTTATCGACACCGATCATCTCATTTGATTTCCGGGCCAATAGGCCTTTCCGCTGCCCGCGAGACGGGCAGTTTTTTTTCTTGGAAGAGAGCTTGTTCATAATTGCGGGACAAGGCACATAATCTATCAACAGGGAGTCGGCCCTTGGCTGATCCTTCAAGGAGGATGTACGAATTGACGGCAAAATCGGCATTCAAAACGTGGGGCGCGGCGCTGCTGTCCTGCGCTCTTGTCCTTACGGTCCGGACGGGAACAGCTGCGGCCGAGCCCGCTCCGTTGTCCACCAGCGCCAAGGCCAGCGCATTGATCGACGTGCAGTCCGGCAGGATTCTGTACAGCGAGTCGGGCGACGAGCCGATGCTTATCGCCAGCCTGACCAAGATCATGACCGCGATCACCGCCATCGAAGACGGAAATATCAAGGATACGGTGACTGTAGGTCCGCGTGCCGTGGGCAAGGAAGGCTCTTCGATCTATTTGCGTCTGGGCGAGAAAATGAGCTTGCACAATATGCTGTACGGCCTGATGCTGCGTTCCGGCAACGATGCCGCCACGGCGATCGCGGAGCATGTCGGAGGTTCGGAGGAAGGCTTCGTCCGCATGATGAACGAGAAGGCGGAATGGATCGGTCTGGAGCATTCGCATTTCGAAAACCCCCATGGACTGGACCAGAAGGGCCATCTCTCCACAGCGAACGATCTTGCGAAGCTTGCCGCCTATGCCCTGCACAATCCGGTGTTCGCGGACATCGTCAAGACCAAGGTGCGCAAAGCGCCGAACCCCAACGATCCGTGGGACTACAGCTGGGCGAACAAGAACAAGATGCTGGCCTTCTATGAAGGCGCGGACGGGGTCAAAACCGGCTATACGAAAACAGCTCTGCGCTGCCTGGTGAGCTCTGCGACCCGGAACGGCCAGCAGCTTGCGGCCGTCACCTTGAACGACCGGGACGATTGGAAGGATCATCAGAACATGCTTGATTGGGGATTCCAGCATTACCCTTTGCGCCAGATCGCCAAGAAAGGCGAGGCAGTCCAAGGCTATCCCCTGGCGTCCGGGAGAAGCTTCAGCTACCCGCTTGCCGAGGGAGAGGAAGCCGGACTGACCGCGAAGCTTATTCTGCTGGACTCGGCGAAGCAGCCGACGCGCTATGCTCTCGGAGAACGCGGCAAGCTGGAATGGTCGCTGGCAGGAAAGCCGATCGGCGGGTCACCTGTCTATGATGCCGGCAGCCCGAGGCTCGGCATGCCCGACAAGCCTGCGGGTTCGTTCCGGCCGGGCGGCATGTTCCCGACCCGCTCCGAGAGATTCGCGGCAGCGCTCAAGAAGACGGAAGAGGTATTGTTCGGCAAGTAGAGCGGAAGGAGCTGATGCCGGTTGGTCAACTGGATCTGGCTGTTTTTCATCGTGGTCAGCATCGCGGCGGCGGCATTCACAGGCAGGATGGACCAAGTCACGCAGGCGGCTTTCGACGGAGCCAAAAACGGAGTGACGATCTGCTTCGGGCTGATCAGCATTCTCGTATTCTGGATGGGACTCATGAGAATTGCCGAGGACGCCGGGCTGCTGAAGCGGCTGGCCAAGCTGCTGAGCCCTCTCGTGCGCCTGCTGTTCCCGGATGTGCCGAGCGGCCATCCAGCGCTTGGCTATATCATGAGCAACATGAGCGCCAACATCCTGGGACTCGGCAATGCCGCCACGCCGATGGGAATCAAGGCGATGCAGGAGCTGCAGAAGCTCAATCCGAGGCCGGACACGGCCAGCCCGGCCATGTGCACCTTGCTTGCCCTCAATACATCCAGCATCACGCTCGTACCTACGACTCTGATCGCAATCCGGATGAACTACGGCTCTGCGAACCCGGCGGAGATCGTCGGCACGACGCTGGCCGCTACCGCTGTCGCGACTGCGGCCGCCATCGCCTTGGACCGCTGGTACAGGCGCAAGCAGCCGCCGGCGGAGCTCATGCCCCCTGCCTATCCGCGCGATAACGGGCTTCGTTCCAGCGGCAGGAGCCGCTCGTCCGGAACGGCGCCTCCCGGCGCTGCCCGGCCTCCGGCCTAGACAACGGGAAGGGGAGACAAGTCCATGCTGCAGATGATCAATATCCTATCCGCCTGGATGATCCCCGCGATCATCGCCTTCATCCCGCTCTACGGCGCCTACCGCAAAGTTCCCGTCTACGAGACGTTCACGGAGGGGGCCAAGGAAGGATTCGGCACGGCGATCGGCATCATCCCGCATCTTGTCGGCATGCTGGTCGCGATCAGCATGTTCCGCGCTTCCGGAGCGATGGATGTCATCGTCGGCTTCATCCAGCCTCTGCTGGGAAAGGCGGGCATTCCCGGCGAGGTTCTTCCGCTGGCCTTCCTGCGTCCGCTCACCGGCGCCGGCTCGCTCGCCTTCACGGCCGACCTGATCCAGACCTATGGGCCGGACAGCATGATCGGGAGAATCGCCTCCACGATTCAAGGGAGCACGGATACGACGCTGTACGTCCTGACGGTTTATTTTGGAGCGGTCGGAATCCGCAAAACCCGTTATGCCCTGAAGGTCGGCTTGGTTTCCGATCTGGTCGGTTTTCTCGCGGCGGTATTCATCTGCTTGTACATATTCAACTGAGCCGCGCCACTCGCCTAACCATCAATAGATCAAGCCTGCTCCTCCGGAGGGCAGGCTTTTTTGCGCATGGGGCAGCATCGCTCCGTCCAGCTTGTGCTTTTGTCCTGCAATCGGTATGATGAGGGGTGAGGTGAAGGACGTGGAACGTTTACAGAAAATCCTGGCCGCTGCCGGCGTGGCATCGCGCCGCAAATGCGAGGAACTCATTACGAGCGGAGCGGTCGAGGTCAACGGGATCGTCGTCAAGGAGCTCGGCACGAAAGCCGATCCGGCCAACGACATCATTGCCGTCAAGGGCAAGCCGATCGCATCCGAAAAGAAGATTTATTTGATGCTCAACAAACCGAAGGGCGTCATTACGAGCGCTTCGGACCCGAAAGGACGCAAGATCGTCAGCGACTTCCTGCCCGGCATCAAGGAGAGGGTATACCCTGTAGGCCGGCTGGACTATGATACGGAAGGCCTTCTGCTGCTTACGAACGACGGCGAGTTCGCCAACCTGCTGACGCATCCGAGCCACCACGTGCCGAAAACCTATCTGGCGACCGTGAAGGGCGTGCCGCACGGAACCGCTCTGGAGAAGCTGCAGAACGGCATCAAGCTGGAGGATGGAATGACCGCCCCCGCAGAGGTCGAATATCATGACGTCGACATGGACAGCAAGCAGTCCACCGTCCAGATTACGATCTACGAGGGACGCAACCGGCAGGTGCGCCGCATGTTCGAGGCGGTAGGACACCCCGTAACGCGCCTGAAGCGGATCCAGTTCGGCCATCTTGGGCTGGAGAACATGCAAAGGGGCAAATTCCGTCATCTGACGGTCTCCGAAATCAAGGAGCTTATCGACGCGGCGAACAGCAAGTCACATAAAGTTCATAAAAAGTAAGAGGCAGCCCGCTGCTGGAAACTTTTCCGCGCTATAATGAATGATAAGAAACGCTTTCATTAGGATGGTGAACATCATGAGGGGCTCTGCCCGCAGACCCGTTCAAATCATAATCCTTCTCGGCGTCTTGCTCCTGGGCGGTTACGCCATCGGCAAGACGCTGTTTGCGTCGAAGGAAGGATTGCCGTCGCCGGGCGACACGCCGCCGGCCTTCACGCTGTCCACTCTTGACGGCAAGACGGTCTCTCTGGATGAGTACAAGGGCAAGCCCGTCGTGCTCAATTTCTGGGGCAGCTTCTGTCCTCCATGCGTCAAGGAAATGCCGGAGTTCGAGCGTCAGTACGAGAAGTGGAAGGGAGAAGGCCTGGAAATTCTGGCCGTCAACCTGAGCGAGGACAATCTGACCGTGCAGAATTTCGTCGCCGGCATGGGGCTTACCTATCCGATCCTGCGCGATGTGGACAAGGACACGGAACGGCGGTACAAGCTCAGGCAGTATCCGACCACGTTCTTCATCCGTCCGGACGGCAAGATCGGGGAAGTATACGCCGGAGGAATGAAGGAAGCTGACATCGACGAGCGCGTGCAGCGGCTGCTCCAGGACTGAGGTCCGTCCGCCGCTGCGCCGCACACACAGCTCCATGACAGGGGGATACATCGGTGTTCCAAAACACCAAATGCGAATGCGGCCATCAAAACCCGACCGGCACCGTGTTGTGCGAGGCTTGCGGCAAGCCGCTCGACGAGAAGGAAGCCGGCGGCACCGACTTGCTGGAGATGCGCTACGATGGAGTGGCACGCCGTTCCCAGAAAGCCGACCCATCAATCATCGACAAGATCTGGAATTTCTTCTCTTCCGTCAAGATCGCCGTTTACCTGATCATCATCACGCTGATCGGGGCATCGCTCGGCACGATCTTTCCGCAGGAGGATATTTTCCTCTCCAACATGGACATGCCTTCTTACTACAAGGATACATACGGAACGCTCGGCAGCATCTATTACGAGCTGGGACTGTCGCATACATACGAATCCTGGTGGTTCATCCTGCTGCTCGTCATGATCGGCACCTCGCTTGTCATCTGCAGCCTAGACCGGGTACTTCCTTTATACCGGGCGCTCAACAAGCAGCAGATCCGCAAGCACGAATCGTTCCTGCAGCGGCAGAAGGCCGTCTATGCCGGAGAAACCGACCAAGGCCAGGACTTCATCGACTTGTTCGCCAAGCAGGCCAAGAAGCGGCATTACAAGGTGACGCGGACCGAAGACGCCCTGCTGGCGGAGAAGAGCCGCTTCAGCCGCTGGGGACCATACATCAATCACATCGGCCTCATCGTCTTTCTGCTGGCAGTGCTGGCGAGAGCGATTCCGAGCTGGCAGCTGGACGAGTACGTGACCGTCCCGGAAGGGGATACGGTGAGGATCGAGAATACGGACCTCTTCGTCAAGAACGAAAAGTTCACGGTCCAGTACTACAAGGACGAGGAGCTGCCCGCCGAGCTGCGGGGAACGAACCGCGCGAAGCTGTACCGGACCGATGCGGTCCTATACCGCTGCCTGGCGGATTGCGGTCCGTCGTCGCCCGAACCGAAGCTGGAGCAGGTCGCTTCCCATCACATCGAGGTGAACAGCCCTCTGGAATACAAGGGGCTCAAGCTTTACCAGTTCGACTATGACAGCACTCCTGTCCTGCGCGAGGTCAGCCCCATGCTGGTGGACAAGCAGACCGGCAAGCAGTACGGACCGTTCAAGCTGGCGATGAAAAATCCGCAGACCAGCTACGAGCTCGGGCCTTACAAGCTGGAGCTGAGGCAGAACTTCATGGAGTTCGCCATCGGCGAGGACGGCAAGCCGATCACCAAGTCGAGGGATCCGAAGGCTCCTGCGTTCATTTTCCTTATCAAGGGGCCTGGATTGGCCGAGGAAGGCGAGCCCTACATCTACTTCCCGATGCAGAAGGACAAAGCCGCGTTCAGCCAGGACAAGCTCAACAAAGGCATCGCCGACCGGTTCGAAATCAAGGTCGGCAGCATGCAGAATGTCAAATTCGTCGAATTCACGACGTTCCTCAACGTCAGGGTCGACAAGGCGATGCCTTACATCTGGACCGGCCTGGCCATCTCGATGATCGGCTTGATCATGGGCGCCTATTGGCAGCATCGGCGCATCTGGCTGCGTCTGGACGGCAATGCCGTCACGATCGGCGCGCATACGAACAAAAACTGGTACGGCATGAGGGCCGACCTGGCCGCTGCGCTCAAGGCAGCAGGAATCCAGGTTGATCCCAAGAGCCTCGACAACGGAGGGAACCGGACGTGAATTGGCTTGATTTCAGCAGCTCGGCTTTCGTCGCTGCTTTCTTTCTCTACTGTTTCGGATTTTTATTTTTCGTAACGGCTATCGTCGGCCGCAGATGGAGCCACGGCAACCCGGAACGGCATGAAAAGCGCTGGGGAAAAATCGCTTTTATCGTGTCCGTGCTCGGACTTGCGGCCCATCTCCTCTTCTTTACCACCCGCTGGGTCGGAGGAGGCCATATTCCGATCAGCAACATGTATGAGTTCATGACCTTCCTGGGCATGGCTATCATGGTGGCATTTACCATTATTTATCTCATCTACCGCAAGCCGATTCTGGGCATGTTCGCCTTGCCGCTTGTCGTGATCATCGTCGCTTACGCGTCCGTGTTCCCGCAGGAAGTGCAGCCGCTGATTCCGGCGCTCAACTCCTACTGGCTCAAGATCCACGTGACGACAGCGGCGCTCGGAGAGGCCTTCCTGGCCGTCGGCTTCGCCGCCGGGCTGCTCCATCTGCTCCGCACGATCGACTTTGCCGGCAAATCCGAAGACTCCCGCAAGGAGCGCCTCTGGATCGAAGTGACGATGTTCATGATCGTCGTCGCCGTCGGATTCATCATCACCGTATTCGCCTTCCGTGCGGCAGGGTATGAAGCCCAGTTCACCCAGGAGAACGTGCAGGTCAGCCAGGCTGGCGAGGAGAGCTCCAAGGTGGAGACCGTGAACTACTCCATGCCTCCGATCGTCAAGCCGTTCAACAGCACATTGGTCCAGATGGACAGCTTCCTCGGCATCAAACAGCCTGTATTTGAAGCTCCGTCCTGGATGAACGGAATCAATGCCGGCCGCAAGCTGAACACCGTCATCTGGTCCTTCCTTTCGGGCCTGATCCTGTACGGCATCCTGCGTCTTGTTCTGCGACGGACGCTGTCGGCAGCCATCCATCCGTACACGACGGATATCGATCCCGACGATCTGGATGAGATCAGCTACCGGGCGATCGCGATCGGCTTCCCGATCTTCACGCTCGGAGCGCTTATCTTCGCGATGATCTGGGCGAGCATCGCCTGGTCGCGCTTCTGGGGCTGGGATCCGAAGGAAGTATGGGCGCTCATCACCTGGCTCTACTACAGCGCCTACCTCCATCTTCGGCTGTCGCGCGGCTGGCACGGCAATCGCTCGTCGTGGCTGACCGTCATCGGCTTTCTCATCATCATGTTTACGCTCGTAGGCGTCAACCTGGTCATCGCCGGGCTGCACTCCTACGCAGGCGCCTAATAAATTCGTTAAGGGATCGAAAGGAGCTGATACGGAGTGAATGAATATTTGCATCGCATCCTCGTCGTCGACGACGAGGAGCGGATTCGCCGCCTGCTCAAGATGTACCTTGAGAAAGAAGGGTATCAAATCGAGGAGGCGGATGACGGCGAGACAGCTCTTCGCATGGCTTCCAGCCAGGATTTCGATCTCATCCTGCTGGATGTCATGCTTCCCGGCATCGACGGCATCGAGGTATGCAGCCGGCTTCGCCAGATCAAGGCGACACCGGTCATCATGCTGACAGCCAAAGGCGAGGAAATGAACCGAGTGCAAGGCTTCGAGGTCGGGGCGGACGACTATGTCGTCAAGCCTTTCAGCCCGCGCGAGATCATCTACCGCGTCAAGGCGATCCTGCGCCGTTCCTCGGCGACAGCGTTCCTGTCGCGGGAGACGGCCGCCAGCAGCAACATCGTGTTCCCGCATCTCGTCATCGAGCATGACGCGCACCGTGTAACCGCTGGCGGGCAGGAGATCAGCCTGACGCCGAAAGAGTACGAGCTGCTCCATTACCTGGCCGTAAGCCCGGATAAAGTATTCTCCAGGGAAGAGCTGCTGAAGGATGTATGGAACTATGAGTTCTTCGGCGATCTGCGGACGGTCGACACCCATGTCAAGCGGCTCCGCGAGAAGCTCAACAAGGTGTCTCCGGAAGCGGCCGCGATGATAACGACCGTCTGGGGAGTCGGCTACAAGCTCGAGGTTCCGAAGTAAAGATGAGATGGCTGTGGAGAAGCGTCGTCGGCAAGCTGTGGATCACGATCATGCTGCTCGTGGCGGTCGTTCTGATCATCCTGGGCATGTTCCTGCTCCAATACATCGACATCGCCTTCGAGGATTCATTCCGGGTCAAGGTGCTGTTCATTTATATCGGGATAATCGGGTTCCTGCTGTCTACTTTTTTCGCTTTCTTCCTATCCAGCAAAATCACTCAGCCGCTCCTTCAGCTCAAGGATGCGGCTGACCTGATTTCACAGGGCGAGTATCGGACAAGAGTGCCGATCCGCTCCTCCGATGAAATCGGCGAGCTGGCAGGAACGTTCAACCGGATGGCGTCCGAGCTGCATGAGCTCATAACGGATCTGAACCATGAGAAGGAGCATCTTTCGAGCGTGCTGCGCAGCATGGCGGACGCGGTCATCACGCTTGATGCAGGCGGCAACGTCGTTCTGGCGAATCCGCCCGGAGAGCTGCTGCTGGAGCGCTGGAGAAGGGTGGACTGGAATCAGGACGAGGATCCGGAAGGGATTCCCCTGGAGTCGGCGCCTCGTCCGCTGCGGGATCTGTTCCGCACGGTATCGATCGAAGGCAGGGATCTCAGCCAGAAGCTGCAGGTCCAGAGCGGTGTGTGGTCGGTCGTAATGGCCCCTCTCAAGTCGGAGGAAACCGTGCGTGGAGTCGTGGCCGTCATGCGGGATGTTACGGAAGAGCATCGCCTGGAGAAGCTGAGGCGGGATTTCGTCGCCAATGTGTCCCACGAAATCCGGACGCCGCTGTCGATGCTGCAAGGATACAGCGAAGCGCTGCTCGACGATATCGCCGGCTCGCCGGAGGAGCGGCGCGAGCTCGTTCAAGTCATACACGACGAGTCTCTGCGAATGGGCAGGCTCGTCAAGGATCTGCTTGATCTGGCGCGGATGGAAGCCGGCCATGTGGAGCTCAACTTCAATTCCGTGGATCTGGACGGGCTGGTGAGCCGTGTCGTGCACAAGTTCCAGGTGTACAGCATGGACCGGGACATCAAGATAGAATACCGTTCTCCGGAAGAGGCTGTCATCTTGGCGGAGGCCGACGAAGACAGGCTGGAGCAGGTGCTTACCAATCTGCTCGACAACGCCGTGCGGCACAGCTCCGACGGGTCTGCCATCCGTCTTGCGCTCGGACTAAAGGATGAAGCCGGCGGCACAGCTGCCGTGCTCAAGGTTGCCGACGAAGGCCAGGGTATTCCGGCGGATGACCTGCCTTATATTTTCGAGCGCTTCTATAAGGCCGACAAAGCCCGCAAGCGGGGCGCGGGAGGCGGTACAGGGCTGGGGCTGGCGATCGTGCGCAACATCGTGGATGCCCATGGCGGCACGATCCGCGCAGAGAGCACCGAAGGCGTCGGAACATCCTTTACGCTGCAGCTGCCTGTCGAAGGCCATCGTGTTATGTCTTAACACCCTCCATAGGAGGGTGTTTTTTGTTGAATCCGGGGCTCTAATCTTGTTGCTTGTGAAACATTTAAGGCGAATAGGAGGAGGCGTCTGCCGGAATGCCGAAAAGTTCGAAATGGAATCCGAGGCATTGACGATCGAAAGGAATGGAATTGATTTTGAACGGATGGAGGGAAAAGCTGGAATGAAATCCATTTATTTGATCCGCCATGCCCACTCCGTTTATACTCCCGACGAGCGCAGCCGGCCTTTGTCGGATGCGGGGAAAATGGATGCCGGGCGAGTTGCGGATTTGCTGGAGCATGAAGAGATCGCGGAAATCTGGTCCAGTCCTTATTTGAGGTCTGTCCAGACCGTGGAAAAGCTGGCGGAGCGGATAGGGCAGCCTATCCGGTTGAAGGAGGGCTTCAGGGAACGGCTGCTCTCTGACGTGCCTGTCCGCGATTTCGGAGCTTCCGTGAAGCGGTTATGGGATGAGCCCGAGCATGCCTTCCCTGGAGGGGAATCCAACCGCATGGCGACGCTCCGTGGGATGGAGGCGTTAAGGGGAGTGCTGGAAAGCTCCAGTTCAAACCGCATAGCCGTCGGAACGCATGGCAATATCATGGCGATGATGATGAACGCCTTGGACGGCAGCTGCGGCTACGAGTTCTGGAGAGGGCTGGAGATGCCGGATATCTATAAGCTTTCCTTCGGAACAGAGGGAAGGTATAAGGGAGCCGAGCGCATCTGGAGCCGATAAGCCTCGGGAAGGACAAGCGTTCATCTCTAGTGGATCAGAGAAGAGGATACGGAGCTAATGGAAAAACCCCGCGGGCAGGCTGCCCGCGGGGTTGCTATGGTCCTGGAGGAATCAGTACAGCGTGATTTCCTTGGCCGATTTGAGCTCGTCGAGCTGCGTCATTTGGCCGAGCACGTCTTTCGGAACGCTTTTGTCTACCGTCAGGACCATGATGGCGGCGCCGCCTTCGGCTTGCCGTCCGACCTGCATGGTCGCGATGTTGACTTCGTTCGAGCCGAGCAGCGTTCCGATGCGGCCGATGATTCCCGGACGGTCATGGTGGGAGATCAGCACGAGATGGCCGGATGGAGCGACGTCAACCGGGAAGTTGTCGATCTGCACGATGCGAGGGCCGTATCCGGTCAGCAGCGTACCGGCGACATGGCGGCTTTCGCCGGAGGTGCGCAACGATACGGTGACCAGATTGGTGAAGTCCTTTGCCGCATGGGACTGGTTGATCACGACGTTGACTCCGCGTTCCTTGGCCAGATGCAGGGAGTTGATGATGTTAACCTGATCGCTTCCCAGATGGTGTCCAAGCACGCCTTTGATGATATATCGGGTGAGAGGCTGGGTATCTACTTCGGCAAGATCGCCGGAATAGCCGACCGTAATTTCGGCAACGGGGCCTTCGGCTATCTGCGCGGCCAGCATGCCCAGCTTCTCTCCAAGCTCGAAATACGGCTGCAGCTTGGTCATGACCGCTGCGGCGACCGGAGGCATATTGACCGCATTCACGAACGGCTCGCTGCGGAGAATATGGAGCACCTGCTCCGAGACGTCGATGGCGACGTTCTCCTGGGCTTCGACGGTCGAGGCGCCAAGATGCGGAGTGACGATGATTCTAGGATTGTTCAGGAAAGGATGATCCGCTGCAGGAGGTTCCGATTCAAAGACGTCGAAGGCCGCGCCGGCCACGATGCCTGCGTTCACGGCATCGACGAGAGCGTATTCGTCGACGATGCCGCCGCGGGCGCAGTTGACGATCCGCATGCCCGGCTTCATGACCTTGAACTGCTCCGCTCCGATCATGTGGCGGGTTTCCGGCGTGAGCGGAGTGTGGACGGTCATGAAGTCCGCGCCGCGCACGATATCGTCGACGCTGGCGAGCGTCACGCCGAGCTTGTCCGCCTTCTCTTCCGTGAGGAACGGATCGTATCCGAGAATGTCCATGCCGAACGCCTTGGCGCGCTTGGCCACCTCGCTGCCGATCCGGCCCATGCCGACGACGCCGAGCTTCTTGCCGCGCAGCTCTACCCCCAGGAAGGATTTGCGGTCCCATTCCCCGTTGACGGTCTTGGCATAAGCCTGCGGGATGTGGCGGGCTACAGCCATCATCATGGCGAAGGTATGCTCGCAGGTCGTAATCGTATTGCCGTCCGGCGCGTTGATGACGATAATGCCTTTGCCGGTAGCGGCTGGAAGATCGATGTTGTCCACGCCGACTCCCGCCCGGCCGACGACCTTGAGGGAAGTGCCGGCTTCGAGCACTCTGGCCGTCACTCGCGTCTGGCTGCGGACCAGCAAGGCGTCATATTCGCCGATGATGGCTACAAGCTCGTCCTCGCTGAGGCCGGGCTTCTTGTCCACCGATACGTCGGGAGCATCCATCAGCTGCTGGATGCCCAAATCGCTGATAGGATCGGAAACTAACACTTTGAACATGGGATTGCCTCCTAGCAATGGGGTGTAGGCATACGGCGCTGTGCAGCGCCGCCTTCATGGAGGCGGCAACCGTATGCGCAGGAACATCATGCAGACTATCGTGGTTCAATATAGAAAAAAGCCCGTTCCGACGATGGGAATGCCCAGCCGGGACGGGAATTTCTGGAGAACTGCCGGGCTTGATGGAGACGGCCGGGGATGGAATCGCCTTATGTCCTGTCGTTTGAAACCATATGCTGGTGCTGGCTGACCTCTACTATTCTAAAGCGGTGAAGTCCTAATTGCAATGACAAAACTTGATGGAGGCGCTTTTTTTCGCTATCATTCTTCCTACCAACACTAGGGGGAGGTAGAACATGCCATGTCAGCATTGCAACAGCCTTCCATTAGGGAAATCCAACCCTCGGACCTGCTGGAAAAGGTCCGCTCCGGAGCAGTCCGGATGGATCAGATCATCGATGTGAGAGAAGAGGGCGAGTGGGAATACTACCGTCTGGAAGGCTCCCGTCATATTCCGATGAATTCCATACCGGAGCATCTCCCGGAGCTTGACGCCGAAGAGGAATGGTTCCTCATGTGCGCTCACGGAGTGAGGAGCCTTTATGTCCTGGACTATATGCGCAAGCAGGGATTTTCCAACCTGCTGAACGTAACGGGGGGCATCAGCGCCGCCGCGTCCGAGCTCGGCTTCAGCTATGATTAAGGCCTAATTGTCCGGCGGCAGGAAGAATGGCAGCTGAGGCAGCGTCTCCTTGCCGTACAGGCGGGACTTCATGGTCCAAAAGTCGCCGCCTCTGACTGCTCCCGTGCCGGTTACGACATCGGCAAGCTCATTGATGGATGACGCATGCAAGCGCTGCGATTCGCCGGATTGGAGGAGAGCGTCGACGGATCCCGCAAGATCCTGGGGATAATAGTCGGTCCATTTCCCGCGCTTCTCGAGCAGATCGGCCATCAGCTTGATCTTGACGAGGAGCGGGTAGGAGGTCCAGGCGCTGCTCTGGACCGTGCCGGTCAGGGAGGCTTCGGACGGGACGCTGCCGTCGACGCCGGATGCCCACTTCAGCATGGAGGAATAATAATCCTTCTGGGCGGCCAGGCCTTTTCGGGCAGCATCCTTATAGGACGGCTGCTTGCGGAGGGAGGCGAGGAAGCTGTCCGCCGGCTGGCCTGACGCCGACTTGGCTGCTGCAGCCGAAGCCTGCGAGATGGAATCTAGGCTGGCCAGATAACCGTTTCTTGCGCTGGCCAGAAGACCTGTATCCGGGACGGAGCGCACCGACTCGATCTCCTTGCGCTTCTCGTCCGCGAGATCTCCGAGGTCCTTGAGAAGAGATGACGAGGCCGGTATGTTGCGGGACTCCACTTTCTTCTCCATGGCGAGCCATGCGTTCTGAAATTCACGGTAAGGAGAAAATACGGTATGATAGAACGATACCAGATCTTGCTGGGAGTACGAGGTCTTGGCGGAAGCGGCGGAGGCCAGCAGCTTCTTGGCCTCGTATCTTGATTCCGTGCGGCTTGATCCCACTTGGAAGCCGGCGAAGAATGCGCCGACCGCCGCGACCAGCATGAAGATGAAACCGAGGCTGAAGAGCATTTGATAGCGGCTGAGATGTTTGTCCATTGTTTTCTCCTCGATGATAAAGATTAACGGATTTCGATTCCTTCAAGACAGGCGGGACTACATGAAAAAATTCGACATCCGCAACATTCGCGTCCGGAGCGTTTCGGTAGACGAGCTCGACGACCGGATGCTGCTGCTCAACTTGTACATGACGCAGGCTATTACCCTCATTATCGGCTTGGTCTGGTGTTTTTTTCAGGGCCGCAATCCGATTGCGCTGTTCCGTTGGCCCGACAGCCTCGCCTTTCTATACTGGGGCTTCGGTTTCGCCCTCCTGATTCTCGCGGTAGACCTCTTCATTTCCCGTTGGGTGCCCGAGGAAGCAGCCGATGACGGCGGCGTGAACGAACGCATTTTCCGCAACAGGCCGGTCTGGCATATCGCCCTTTTGTCCCTGGTGGTAGCTATATGCGAGGAGCTTCTGTTCCGGGGCGCGATCCAGCATTCGCTGGGAGCCTATTGGACCAGCATCCTGTTCGCGGCTATCCATGTCCGGTATTTGAAGCATTGGATTCCGACCGCGCTCGTCTTCGGCATCAGTTACGGCCTGGGCTGGATCTATATCCGCACCGGAACGCTCCTTGCTCCGATCGCCGCCCATTTCGCCGTCGACTTCATCATGGGCATGATCATCCGCTACAGGAGGCAGCCATGAGCAGGATCGAGAAATTCGGAAGACGAAGGCTGGAGGAGCAGAAAACGACTTCGGTTGAAGCCGGGACGGAGCTTGAAGGCGACGGTTACCCGCCGAGGCGGGAAAAGCATCCGTCCCTGCAGCCCAAGCTGACGAAGTGGCTTGTCAATACCTTGATGCTGCTGTTCATCGTCCTGGCCTGCACGCTCTTCTTTTGGGGACGCAGCTTGTTCGCCCCGCAAGAAGGCGCCCACGATGCGGCAGAAGCATGGAAAGGAGCATGCCTTTGCGCTTCTACCTGATCCTATTCATTCTCGTCGTCGCTGCATGGCTGGGAGCCATGTTGATCAGACGGATGATGGCCGAAGCGGCAAGCAGCCGGATCGCAGCCGAGACGGTCGCTCTCGAACGGCTTCCCGAGGCGCTGGAGGGGTATCGCATCCTGTATATGAGCGACATCCACAGGCGCAGTCTCAATGAAGATGTCCTCCGTCAAGCACGCGACAGTGGAGGGGCCGACCTCGTGCTGATCGGCGGCGACATGAGGGAGAAAGGCGTTCCGCTCGATAGAGTGGAGGACAACATGCGTTTGCTGGCTCGGATAGCTCCCGTTTACGCGGTGTTCGGCAATCACGATCATGACGAGGATATCGATTCCTTGGCAAAGCTTTTGGAACGCTGCGGAGTCACCGTGCTCGTGAATCGTTATGTATGGGTTCAAGACGGGGCGGCGGCCCCGTTCAAGCTGGCCGGAGTCGATGATCCCCGCTTGGGCAAGGACCGTCTCCAGGCTGCTCTTGGAACGCCGCTTGAAACAGCGGAAGTCAAAGCGGACAGCTGGCCTGATGATCCATTTACGATTTTGCTTGCCCACGATCCCATCATCGCGCATCGCAACCCTTCTATTGAAGCCGATCTCGTTCTTTCCGGACATACGCACGGCGGGCAGATCATCCTTCCATTAATCGGTCCGGCGATGAGAACGGCCAGCGTAAGAAGGTTTCGGTCCGGATGGTTCGACCTTGCGGGCTGGTGTGGAAAAGGCCAAGACAAAAACGGACCCGAAAGGGTCCGCATGCTGGTCAGTCCTGGATACGGCACGTCAAAAGCACCGATACGCTGGAATTGTCCGCCTGTCATCCATCTGCTGTCGCTGACCCGCAGCAATCAGCCTTGCGGCAAGTCGATGTAGGCAGGGTCGATAAAGCCGTAGCCTTTTTCCTCGAGCTTCGTCAGTAGGCTGTCAAGGGCTTCCTTCGTCCACGGAAGCTCATGCATCAGAATGTTGGCTCCGGGATGAAGCTGCTCCAGCACGTTTTTGATGACCAGCTGGGGATCTTTCTTCGTCGCCTTCAGATCCCAGTCAAGGGAACCGTTCGACCAGGTCATGTACAGCATGCCGTCTTCCTTGGCGACTTCCTTGCCGACATCTCCGCCGGTTCCGAATGGTGGCCGGAAAAATTGCGGCCGTTTTCCGGTCAGCTCCTCAACCAGATCCGACACATCGCCGAGCTGCTTCTGCACCTCGGCCTTGCTTTTTTTATGGAGATCGATATGGTCCCAGGAATGGTTGCCGATCGTCTGGCCGCGTTCGTCGATCAGCTTCAGCAGCTCGGGATTTTCCTTCACCCTGTACCCGTTGACGAAAAAGATCGCCTTGGCGCCGTGTTTGTCCAGCGTGTCGAGCATGGAGGTCAGCTCTTCCTTTTCCTTCGGCCCGTCGTCGAATGTGAGCAGGACGGCCTTGTTCGACATTTCCGGATCGACGGGGGAGAAGCGGAACGTTTTCGAGCTCATTTTGAACATGGCTTCGGCCTCCTGCGGGGTTGCGGACGGCTGCGGCGAAGGTGACGACGATATGGACGGCGAAGGCGATGACGCCGACGGCGCAGGAGAGGACGATGCGGAAGGAGGCGAGGAGGGGGCAGGAGTTCCGGATGCGCTGGCGCCGTCCGTCTTCCCTCCGCAGCCGGAAAGCAGGACAGCTGCCGCGGCAGCAAGTCCGATGGTCTGGAGTGCATAAGATTTCATGTACGTTTCAACCTCCACAAGCAAAGCTGTATTCATGGGGATCCTTCAGTCCCGACACCGGGAAATACGATCCAAGACATCCATTTTATCATATTAAACCTTGCTTCGCTTACCCAATCGGAATGGATGATAAGGAGTCGGCCGGGCATACTACTCCTATCATGAACAGCCGGGTATCGGCGCTTAGGAGGCAGATGAAATGAAACTGGGAGGATTTATTGCCGGAAGTTTGATTGGAGCGGCGGCAGCCCTGTATGTGGCCCGCAAAAGGCCGGGGGCGGCAGCGGCAGCGTCGGGCATTGCCGGAAAGCTGTGGTCCAAGGCCGCCGGGAGAGCGATGTCTGGGATGATCCGGAACAAAAGCGGCGCGACGCCGCGCCGCAGCCCGGTGAGATCCTCGTCGGGGAATGGCTCCAGCCGGGTCGCGGACAGCGGTTCTTGGGAGCGGATCGCTGCGCTCGTGAACAGCGATCCGGAGGTCAAAAAGGAATCGGAAAAGATCATCGCAGAAGCTTCATCGTCCCCGGCAACCCATTGAATCTTCCGGCCGCTTCCCTCTATGGGGAGGCGGCTGTTTTTTTGACCTGCTCGTGCATTCCTTCTTCATAGATGTTAATATAGATATATGGCACGTATGCCGCACATTATGGCTTGCGCTTCATACGCTGTTATATCCGATGCTGCAGAGGAGGATCCTGTCATGAAGATCGAACGGTTGGGGCAAGACAAAATTCGCATTTTTCTGACGTTCGACGACCTGCTGGAGCGCGGGATCCAGAAGGACGACATGTGGCGCGAGATACCGAAAGTGCATGAGCTGTTCAGCGAAATGATGGACCAGGCCTATTCGGAACTCGGCTTCGATGCGAACGGACCGCTTGCGGTCGAAGTCATCGCGATGCCGGCTCAAGGCATGGTGGTGATCGTCACCCGCGGCAAGATGAATGCAAGCTCGGACGCGGGACGTGCCGACGAGGACGATGCGGACGAGGATATGTACGAGATGGAAGTGACGCTCGAATCCAGCGATACGATCATGTACATGTTCAAGGATTTCGAGGATGTCATCTCCGCAGCCAAGCAGCTCTCGGCCTCGGAACTGACGGAAGAAGGAAGACTGTACGCATACAACGGACGCTGGATCCTCGCTTTCGATACCGCTTCGGCGGAACCGGCGGGACAGAATGCAATGATTGCCATTCTGGCGGAGTTTGGAGACGCGACCTCGGTAACCTATGCGGTTTTGGAGGAGTACGGCAAGATTGTCATGCCGGCCGATGCGGTTCGCGGGCTTTGCCTTCATTTTAAATCTTAGTCCCAGTTGCCAAGAGCATTCGCGATTCATCGGGAATGCTCTTCTTTTGTGCTGAACGGGACTGAACCTATACTTTCATCAAAACGAAGGAGGCACGGGATCCCTTGCTGCTTTTCTCGATATTGACGGCCGCAGTGGCTCCGGGCATCTCGCTGCTCACCTATTTGTACCTGAAGGACCGCTACGACAGCGAGCCCATCCATCTTGTCTTCAAGCTGTTCCTCACCGGCATGCTGGTCGTCGTGCCGATCATGGTCATCCAAAGAGGACTGGAGCTCTGGCTTGGAAGCCATCCGCTTCTATTCTCCTTCGCCTTCTCTGGAGGCGTCGAGGAGATCTTCAAATGGTTCGTCCTTTACCATATCATCTACAATCACATGGAATTCGACGAGCCGTATGACGGCATCGTATATGCGGCCAGCGTCTCCCTCGGCTTCGCCACCCTGGAGAACATCATGTACGCCGTATTCTATCCTTCTACTTTCGGAACGATGATGCTGAGGGCGCTGCTGCCCGTGTCGGGACATGCCTTGTTCGGCATCATGATGGGCTACTATTTCGGCAAGGCGAAATTCGCTCCCAAGCGCCATATCCGCAGGTTCCTGCTGCTTTCTTTGCTTCTGCCTGTCTTGTGGCACGGCTTGTACGACTGGATCCTCACATCGACAGCGAGGGAATGGGCTTGGATCATCGTGCCATTCATGGCGGTGTTGTGGATCTGGGGCCTCCGGAAGATCGGCAGGGCCAATTCCCGCTCTCCGTTTCGGATCGTGGGCAGGGAAGAAGAGGTTAAGCTTTGATCGTTCCGTCCATACTTGCTTGTAGAGACAGTCGCTCAACGCGGGAGGACGCAAGCATATGGATGAGGCAAGAGTGAAGATCAGCATTCGCTGCCGGCTTTGCGGGGAGAAGTTCGTTCTTCGCGGCCGCAGGGACCAAGGCCGTGTCGATACCGGCTTCAAGCAGTGCCTGTGCAGCAATACCGATGATTTCGAAATCGAAGAGCTGCCGGTATAAAGTCATAGCCGCGTGCATAAAGCTCCTTTACTTCAACCAAACTAACACCAGGTTTGGCATAAGAAAGGAGCTTTTGCCGTATGTACCAACGTTTAAGCCGTGTGCTTTTCCCCGTTATGACGCTGCTTTTTGTCGGCGCGATCTATTGGGGCTACCAGGAGCATCAAGAGAAGAATTCGGTCTTGATCAAGGCGGAGAACCAGTATCAGAAAGCATTCCATGAACTGAGCTATCATGTGGACCAGCTCCATCACCAGCTCGGCAGCACGCTGGCCGTCAATGCCGCCTCCCAGGGCTACCAGCGCAAAAGCCTCGTCAATGTGTGGAGATTGACCAGCCAGGCGCAGAGCGAGATCAACCAGCTGCCTGTCAGGATGATTCCTTTCCATAAAACCGAGGACTTCCTGTCGCATATTTCGAATTTCGCCTACAAGACATCCATGCGGGATTTGACGAAGCAGCCGCTGAGCGACGGCGAGATGAGCACGATGAAAACCTTGTATGCAAAATCGGCCGAGATCGCCCAGGAGCTTGGAAAGGTGCAGGATAAAGTGCTGCAAAACAAGCTGCGTTGGATGGATGTCGAAATAGCGATGGCCGCCGACAAGCAGAAATCCGGCAACTTCATCGTCGACGGATTCAAGGGCGTCGATTCCCGGATGGACAAAATGGCCTCGATCGATTGGGGACCGACGGTAAACGGCTTGTATGAGAAGAGATCCGTCAGCATGCTGAGCGGCAAGCCTGTTACGGCCGAGGAGATCAAGTCCAAGGCGGCCAAGTTCCTCGGCATGTCTTCGACGGAAGGCATCCGGGTCGTCGAGAACGGCAAAGACACCAACTATAAGACCTTCTCTGCCGTCGTCAAGGAAAAGGGAACGGGCAAGAACATTTCGATGGACTTTACTTCCCGCGGAGGCGACCTGATCTGGTTCGTCCATCCCCGCGATGTGGCCGACAAGACGATTGGCATGAAGGAAGCCCGCGCCAAGGCCGACGAATTCCTGGACAAGCAAGGCTACAAGAAAATGACGCCCGTAACCTACGACGAATATGCCAAGGAAGCGGTATTCACCTATGTAGGAAGCGACAACGGCGTGCTGATCTATCCGGACAAGCTCAGCGTGAAGGTCGCGATGGACAAAGGCGATGTCATCGGGCTGCAAGCCAGCGACTATGTCTTCGCGCACAAGGAGCGCAAGCTCGGCAAGCCGGCGATGACGGAGGCCAAGGTGCGCGGCGGCTTGAGCGAGGCGATGAAGAAGTCGCCAGCCAAGCTTGCCCTGATCAAGAACGACGACAACCAGGAAGTGCTGTGCTATGAATTCAAAGGCGAGAGCAACGGCACCAAATACCGCATCTATCTGAATGCGGACACCGGGCTCGAGGAAGCGGTGGAGGAACTGCCGGGAGAGAGCCGCTCCTAGATCGCCGACCAGGCAAAAAAGCCCATTTTTCGATATGGCTCCCCATCATCCGACATGCTATAATCATGGCATTACGGGAGGGGGAGCCTATTTTGCTGCCTAGGGTAAACGAAAATCTATACATTCAAGTGGCTTCTTCCGATGAAGAAGAAGCTCAGATGGTCTTCAAGTCCCGGATCGCGGACGAGGATGCCGAGGCCATATACATTGAAGTTCCGCTTCATGAGCCCAGCCGCAAGCTGAAAAAGCTGTACATCGGGGACGAGCTTTCAGCCCATATCGTCAGCTCGGAAGGCATCAAGCATTATTTCAACTCCCATGTTCTCGGCTTCCGGGAAGACGTCATCCGTCTGGTTCGGATCCGCAAGGCCGATCCCGACAGCATGACGAAAATCCAGAGGCGCAGCTTCCTGCGAGTGCCGGCCGATCTGGAGCTTGCGGTGTCCATCCGCGGACGCATCCGGTTCGTGGCGATGACGGACGATATCGGCGGCGGCGGCATATCGTTCCTCTGCGATCAGGCAAAGCCGGTCGAACAAGGAATGGAGCTGGAGTGCTGGCTGCTCGTGCCTTACAAGAACGGGACGCTCGAGCATGCCTTCTTCAAGGGCGAGGTTGTCCGTGTCGACATGACGGATACGGGCAAGAAGCAGGCGATGCTCAAATTTACGACGATTTCGGAGCCGGACCGGCAAAGAATCATCCGTTTCTGCTTCGAACGGCAATTGGAATTCCGGAAGTAATCTTGTTCTCGAGCGTACATAACCTAGTTTTTAATGGGCAACATAGGCCTATATTCCTGCGATTGGAAGGGATGGGCTGATGAGAAGGATGGAGGACAAGGTCACCTGGGGGCTTGCCGCCTGCTTTCTTCTTCTGTTCGCCGCTTTGCTGGCCGTACAGGCTGTGGCATGCATGCATCGCGACCGGGGGGATATCGTCAGCCGCCGCAACCAGGAGGGGGAGAAATTCCGATAGACGGTTACTGTTTTGCATCCAACAGTCGACTGTGATATAATTATTTGGCAGGCACAGCCTGCTTTTTTTCTGATTTTGAAGAAGAAATTCTCATGGACATCGCTTGGAGGAACGCCCTTTGAGTACCCATCACGACGGGGTAGGCGAGCGCATCAACATTGCGATCGACGGACCCGCCGGTGCCGGCAAGAGCACCGTAGCCCGGAGCGTTGCCGAGGCATTAGGCTATATTTATATCGATACTGGCGCCATGTACCGCGCAGTTACATGGAGCGCGCGTTCCGCCGGCATCGACATCGGCGACGACGGCGCGCTGGCGGAACATGCGGAGGGACTGGATATTTCCTTGGCTCCGGGACCCGACGGCCAGATCGTCTTGCTGAACGGAGAGGATATCACAGCCTTGATCCGCTCCCGGGACATCAATCTGAACGTTTCCCAAGTCGCGGCCAACGATCGGGTCCGGATGCTGCTGGCGGACAAGCAGCGCAAGCTGGCGGACGGCAAGGGCGTCGTCATGGACGGCCGGGACATCGGCTCGCATGTACTGCCGGATGCCGAGCTCAAGATCTACCTGACGGCCAGCGTCGAGGAAAGGGCGCTCAGAAGGTTCCGCGAGACGGATCCCGATTCGGGGCTGACGCTTCAACAGCTGGAGAAGGAGATCGAGGAGAGGGACCGCAAGGACATGCAGCGCGCCGTGTCGCCTTTGATCCGTACGCCGGATCATATTCTGGTGGATACGACCGGCATTCCTGCCAGCGGGGTCATCGACACGATCGCATCGCTCAGCCGCAAAAAACTGGCGGAGGCGAACTTGCCATGATCTACATCTTTTGCCGCGCTGTCCTGAGAGGCGCCTATGGCTTGCTGTTCCGTCTCGAAGCCAGAGGACTGGAGAACATACCGGCCGCAGGGCCAGTCATTCTCTGCTCCAACCACATCAGCAATTTCGATCCGCCGACCGTCGGCATCAAGCTCAGCCGCAAGGTCCACTACATGGCGAAGGCCGAGCTGTTCAACGTGCCGCTGTTCGGCCCCTTGATCAGGGCTCTGGGCGCATTCCCCGTCAAGCGCGGCGGAGTGAGCAAGGACTCCATCAAGACGGCGATAGCTCTTCTCAAGGAAGGCAATGTCATGGGCATCTTTCCCGAAGGAAGCCGCAACAGCGGAGGCGACGCAGCCAAGAAAGGCGCGGCCATGATCGCCATGCGCAGCGGAGCGGTCGTCATACCGGTCGCCATTTCGGGGTCCTACAAGCTGTTCCGCAAGACCGTCGTCTCCTACGGCAAGCCCGTGGACTTATCCGAATTCATGTCTTCATCCGGAGATGCGCTGGAACAGGTGACAAGAGCCATCATGAAGCGAATCGAAGAACTGCGCAAGCAAGCGTAAGCATGTTTTATTCCCTTGTTCCTGTCAGGGTAGGGATTCATCGGGAGCCCAAGTTTCCGCCCTTCCGTTTCAATGGTACAATATGGGTTTAAATAAAGTTGGGGTATGAACTGAGGAGGTTATTTCAATGTCAGAAGAAACAAAGATCCAGGACTCTGTCCAAGAATCTCAGCAAGGTCTTAGCCAAGATGAGCTTGAGAACATCGTTTCCCTCAAAAAGGGCGACATCGTGACCGGCACGATTGTGAAAGTTGAAGACAACCAGGCAACCGTAAGCCTAGGTTATAAATATGACGGTGTGGTTCCACTGCGCGAGCTCAGCTCCGTACAGCTGGACAGCGCCAATGACGCGGTGAAGCTCGGCGAGGAAATCACGCTGAAGGTCATCACGATCGACGACGAGAAGGAGAAGCTCGTTCTCTCCAAGAAAGCCGTCGATGGCGAAAAGGCTTGGGATTCCCTGCAAGCCCAATTCGAAGCCGGCGAAGTTCTTGAAGTTACCGTGGCCGATGTCGTCAAAGGCGGTCTCGTCGTTGACGTAGGCGTGCGCGGCTTCATTCCGGCTTCCATGGTCGAGCGTCATTTCGTCGAGGACTTCAAAGACTACAAGGGCCGTACCCTGAATGTCAAAATCAAAGAAATCGACCGCGAAAACAATAAAATCATCCTCTCCGCGAAAGATGTTCTGGAGCAGGAATTCGAGAAGAACAAGCAAAGCGTCATTTCCGGCCTCGAAGTCGGCCAAGAGCTTGACGGAACGGTTCAACGCCTGACTCCGTTCGGCGCATTCGTCGATATCGGCGGCGTAGACGGCCTTGTTCACGTTTCCGAAATGTCCTGGCAGCATGTTGCGCATCCGAAGGATGTCGTAACGGAAGGCCAATCCGTCCGCGTCAAAGTCCTCAAGCTGGACCCTAACGCAGGCAAAATCAGCCTCAGCATCAAAGCTGCCCAACCGGGACCATGGGAATCCGTAAGCGGCCAATTCAAAACGGGCGACATCGTAACGGGTACCGTTCGCCGCCTTGTAACCTTCGGAGCTTTCGTTGAAATCGCTCCTGGAGTGGAAGGCCTCGTTCATATTTCCCAAATCGCTCACCGCCACGTGGCGACTCCTCAGGAAGTGCTCAAGGAAGGCCAAGAAGTTCAAGCCAAAATCCTTGACTTCAACCCGTCCGAGAAGCGCGTAAGCCTGAGCATCAAAGAAACGGAAGAGGCTCCGGAGCAAGCTCCGCGCGCCGAGCGTCCTCAGCGCGAGCGTTCCGACCGCGGCGGATTCAAGGAGAAGATCGACAACCCGAACGTCTCCCTGAGCAACCAAAGCATGAGCTTCAACCTTGGCGAGCGCTTCGGCGACAAGCTGAGCAAATTCAAGTGATTCAAGACGGTGCAGCCCCGCGCTTATGATGCGGGGGCCGCATCGGCTCGACAGCCTTTCCGATTCAGGTCGGAAAGGCTTTTTTATTTGCTTTCGCTCCGCGATTCAAACCTTGGCACTTCGCGCATAATACGCGGAGGAGGTGCAGGCAATGAGTGGAATGGAAGAAGGATTTCTGGCATTGGAGCTCGCGGCTGTCTGGCTGATTCTGCTTGCGACCGGCTGGAACATGGAAGCGGCAGGAGGATTGAGATGGAAGACGGCGATGGCAGGCATCGTCGGCATGATCATACTGTCGCGGGTCGAGCTTGATCTGCCGTGGGGTCTGAAGGCAAGCGCATCGGCAGCCGCCTTGCTGCTGGCATGTCTTGCTGTCTGGATGTCGGGAGTGCGGCGCGGAGACCGCTTCTATACGGCGGGCTGCGCCTTGCTTCTGGGGCTGCTTATGGCATGGATGAACACGCTGTATGCTTCAAGCCCGCTGCTGACCGTCGTGAGGGCGGGCTGGGACATTCCGATCTTATGCGGCATGCTCGCTGCCCTCCTCTCTCTGCGGGCGGCCAACCAATTTGTCATTATCGCCGCGGGATATTGGATTGCATCGGTTTTTCCCGCATGGCTTCCCTCATCCCTTGGTGCCGCGTCCGCCATCGGCAAGGCAGGCTGGTGGGACGGCTTTGCCGCAGCCGCAGCGTCATGCCGTCTTCTGACGGTTGTCATTTCCGCGGCCGCGTCCGGATTCTCCCGCTTATTCATGCAGCGAATGGATAACAGGGAAGGGGATATCTGAGGATGGATGACGTGTCGATCTACTTGCATGAACATCGCATGGTCGTCGGCGTAATGGCCGGCATCGCCTTTGGATTGCTGGCACGGATCCTGCTGCTGCGCACGGATTACAGGCAGTATCCCACTTACCCGCACGGCCAGATCATCCATATCTCGCTCGGAGTGATCGCCTCGGCGCTTGGGGCGGTCGCCGTTCCGGCACTCTACCAGAAAAACCTGACGGCCTTGACGTTCCTGACGGTCGCCGCCCAGCAATTCCGCGAGGTGCGCAATATGGAAAGGGAGACGCTGAGCAAAATGGATTCCATGGAAATCGTCTCGAGAGGGACTTCGTACATCGAAGGGATCGCCATGGTCTTCGAAGGGCGCAATTATCTGGTCATCATGGCGGCCATGGCCGCCAGCCTGTTCGCCGTCGCTTTCAATCTCTGGATCGGGATAGCGGGAGGATTGCTGTCCTTGATCGTCGTATGGAAATTGAAATCGGGTAAATCGCTCTCTGCCATCGCGGACATTATTCCCGGCGAGGTCAGAATCGAAGGCCCGGATCTGTATGTCGACAACATCTACATTATGAATGTCGGCCTGCAAAGCAACCGGGACATCATCGCGAAGCATGGCCTTGGACTCATCGTCAAGCCCCGCAGCGCCAACGGCCGGGTCACATTGTCTAATCTTGGACAGAGGCAGGCGCTCCTCTATGATCTGTCCACGATTCTAGGCCTGCACAGCGACGAAGGGGAGCCGGCCTTGGTCCCGATGGCCAAGCTGGACCTGGACAGCGGCTGCCTTGGCGTCTTCATTATTCCGCATGAGCGCGATCTGTCCAAAGCGTGCGAAATCGCCAGGCGTGTCCCGCTGCTGGAGATGGCGGTTCGAATGCCGTCCAAAGCGGGAGTCAATCAGGGGGAGGGCGGATCGAATGGCTAGCATCGTTGCCATTGTCAGCACCAGCCATGACTCTGTAGCTGGCGGAGCGCCGATTTTTATTGAGAAAGATGTTGAAAAAGCCCAGGAGACGGCATTTTTCCTGGAGAAGATCATGGACGCGACCGCGCATGATCTGAAAAACGGATCGTTCATCCTGGTGGACAGAAGCCGGTAGGCGAACCCTGCGTTTCCATAGGAAACCATTGAAAAGTTAGCCAACGAGGCTGTTTTTTGCTATGATGAATGGCGTGAGTATTTTTGAGAGGGTGTATACTATGGCAAGACCCGTTATAGCCATCGTGGGCAGGCCTAATGTGGGGAAATCCACGATCTTCAATCGGGTCATAGGCGACCGCCTGGCTATCGTTGAGGATAAACCTGGCGTCACGCGTGACCGGATCTATGGAACCGGTGAATGGAATGGAAGATCGTTCAGCATCGTCGATACAGGCGGCATCGAGATCGACGGAGAAGACGAAATCATGAAATCAGTCCGGATGCAGGCTGAACTGGCTGTCGAGGAAGCAGATGTCATCATCTTCATGGTCGACGCCAAAACCGGACTTACCCTTGCGGATGAAGAAGTGGCTCAAATGCTGTTCCGTTCGCGCAAGCCGGTTGTCGTAGCCGTCAACAAGGTGGACAACCAGGGCCGGATGGAAGACATTTACGAATTCTTCGGGCTCGGCTTCGGAAGCCCGATCGCCATCTCCGGTTCCCATGGCACCGGCATCGGCGACCTTCTGGACGAAGCCGTATCGAAGCTTCCCGAATTGGAAGAAGATCATTACGACGAGGATGTCATCAAGGTCGCCTTGATCGGCAGGCCGAATGTAGGCAAGTCCTCGCTCGTCAACGCGCTGCTCGGCGAAGAGCGGGTTATCGTCAGCGAAGTGGCGGGAACGACCCGCGACGCGATCGATACCCCGTTCGAGAAGGACGGCCAGCGCTACGTACTTATCGATACAGCCGGCATGCGCAAGCGCGGCAAAGTGTACGAAACGACGGAGAAATACAGCGTCATGAGATCGCTCAAGGCGATCGAACGAGCGGATGTCGTTCTGATCCTGATCAATGCCGAGGAAGGCATCATCGAGCAGGACAAGCATATCGCCGGATATGCCCATGAAGCTGGCAGAGCCTCCATTTTTGTCGTCAACAAATGGGATGTCATCGACAAGGATGAAAAATCCATGCAGAACTTTACGCAGAATATCCGGGATCATTTCCTGTTCATGTCGTACGCGCCGATTGTATTCCTCTCCGCGCTGACGAAGTCCCGTCTGCATAAGCTTCTGCCGGTCATCAACCACGCCTCCGAGCAGCATTCCCTGCGCATTCAGACTCATCTGCTCAACGATGTGATCTCGGATGCCGTTGCGATCAATCCTCCGCCTACAGACAAAGGACGCAGGCTGCGGATTAATTATGTCACGCAGGTGGCGGTAAGGCCTCCGACGATCGTCATCTTCGTCAACGCTCCGGAGATCATGCACTTCTCCTATGAGCGCTATCTGGAGAACAAGATCCGTGCCGCGTTCAACTTCGAAGGCACGCCGATCCGTCTGTTCACGCGCAAGAAGTCGGACGAGGATTAGGAGAGAACGAGGTTGCTGACATCCATCATTGCGATTGCAGCGAGCTATTTGCTCGGCTCTGTTTCCTTCAGCATTCTGATAGCCCGCTATGTGAAGGGCATTGATATCCGCCAGCATGGCAGCGGCAATGCCGGAGCTACCAATACGCTCCGCGTGCTCGGCAAAGGCCCCGGCATCGCCGTCTTCCTGCTGGACATCGCCAAAGGCGTCTGCGCCGTCCTGCTCGGGCAGCTGCTCGTCCCGGAATCGGACTGGGTACCCGCGATTTGCGGACTGGCCGCGATCATGGGACATAATTGGCCGCTATATTTCCGCTTCAAGGGAGGCAAGGGAATCGCCACGACGGTAGGAGCTCTCGTCGTCCTGTCGTTCCTGCCCTGCCTGATCGCCGGCATCATTGCGATCGCGGTCATAGCCCTGACCCGCTACGTTTCGCTCGGCTCGCTCGTCTTCGCTTTGTTGACGCCATTATTCATTTTCTTCCTTGAAGGTGCCGAGCCGGCGTTATGGGCAGCGATGCTGTTATGCTTATTCGCTTTTGTCCGTCATCGGACCAATATCGTCAAGCTGGCGCGCGGCCAGGAAAACAAGCTCGGATCGAAGAAAGGATGAGCAGCACAATGCCGACAAATGCGGAAACCAACGGGCGGCGGCGCCTCCGCGTAACGGTACTTGTCGCAGGCAGCTGGGGAACGGCGCTGTCATCGGTGCTTGCGGACAATGGCCACGAGGTGACCATATGGACCCGCAGCGCCGGACAGGCGGAGGAAATCAGCCAGCGCCACACCAACTCCCGTTATTTGCCGGATATTCCGCTGGCGTCTGCGCTTCGCGCGACGACGGATATGCAGGAAGCTCTTCGCGAAGCCGAGCTGGTGCTGTTCGCAGCTCCTTCCTCCGCAATGCGGGAAGTAGCAGCCGCCGCGGCGGGGGCGATCGGCCCGGAGGCCGTCATCGTCCATGCCACCAAAGGATTTGAAGCGGAGAGTCTGGAGCGCATGTCCCAGGTGCTTGCGGGCGAGCTTGGAAGGGATGAGCGCGAGATCGTCGTGCTCTCGGGACCGAGCCACGCCGAGGAAGTCGTGCGCAAGCTGCCGACGACGGTTGTCGTCGCCTCGATATTCCCTGGACCGGCCAAACGGGCGCAGGACGCCTTCATTAATTCCTGCTTCCGGGTCTATACCAATCCCGATGTCATCGGAGTCGAGGTCGCCGGCGCGATCAAGAACATCATCGCGCTGGGAGCCGGCCTCTCCGACGGACTCGGCTTTGGCGACAACGCCAAGGCGGCGCTGCTGACCCGCGGCTTGGCTGAAATCGGCCGCCTCGGCTCCGCGATGGGGGCGACGATGATGACGTTCGCCGGGCTCGCCGGAGTCGGCGACCTCATTGCGACCTGCACGAGCCCGCATAGCCGCAACTGGAGAGCGGGCTCGCTGCTCGCCAGCGGCCTGTCTCTGGACGAAGTGCTGGAGAAGGTCGGCATGGTCGTGGAAGGCGTGCGCACGACCCGCTTCGCCCGAACGCTCGCGGCGCGCTACGGCGTCGAAATGCCGATAACGGACCAGCTCTACGAGGTGCTCTTCGAGGGCAAGGATCCCCGCGAAGCGGTGGAGATGCTCATGCTTCGAGACCGCACCGGCGAACTGTAGTCCTTACCCGGCATCCGCCCTCACCCCGAGCGGCTTCTCCTCATAAGATGAGGCTAGAGCGGTTATGACGCCGGCTTCGGCCGGCGCTAGCCCCATCAATACTGGGGAGGCGACAATGGTGAGCAAACATTCGCCGAAGGATATTCTTGGAGCAGTCAACAAGAAAACCGGCAAAAACATTACGGAGAATCAGGTCAAAAAAATCGCCAGCGGAGTCACTCCGGAGACGATCCAGAGTGAGGAAGAGCTTCGCAAGCTGGTGAAGCAGGTTGCCAATATGGCGAAGGTCCCGGTGTCGGAGCAGACGATGAACGACATCATCAAAGCCGTCAAGGCGAGCGGCATGAACATGGGCAGCCTGGAAAGCTTGATGAAAATGATGATCAAGAAATAAGGACGCATCGTTCCTGGAACGGCCTCGGACCGGCTGAGCTTACGCTTGCCCGGTCCGTCGTTCCGGAGCGGCCGGGGACAAGCCTTTTGCAGGACGGCGGCATCGCTCGGAGGTGGTCCGGAGGAATGGAGAGGCGTAACAAATGCAACCGAGTCCGATGACCGTAATGTGGATCTCGCTGGCCGGAATCGGCCTGATGGTCATATCCGCATTGGTGATTACGTTCGCCCGCATGAAAACGAAGGGGATTCTGCGAGGCGTTCTGTCGCTGGCCGCATTCGCCATGCTGGTATTCGGCTTTATCCTTGGCGTGTTTTCGATTATCGTCTGACCGGAGGGAATGACACGATGATTACTCTCATCGGCCGTACGCGCGCTACGGACGCGGATGCCGTGAAAGGCCGCACGCTGCTCCAGCATGCGGTGAAGACCAGGGCGGAATGGGGCTACAACTGCAGCCGTGGAACATGCGCCCGCTGCCGCTGCCATGTCGATCAAGGCATGGAGCATCTTGAAGACGTCACCGACGCCGAATGGGACCGCCTGGAGCCGGAAGAGCTTGATCAGGGCTTCCGTTTGTCCTGCCAGGCTGTCGTGAACAGCGACGATGCGGTCATCGTCGTCCGGCACAAGCCTTATTTCTAATTAGACAGCCTACATAAAGGAGGCGGCGCGATCATGGCAGAGGCGACCTTTTGGCCATCGGGCAAGACCGTCAAGGTCAGGCCGGGCACGACGCTGCTGAGCGCTGCAAGGCAGGCAGGCCTCAGCGTTCCCGTGCGCTGCGACGGCAAAGCCGCCTGCCTCATGTGCAAGATGTCGCTGCTCCCCGACCACGGGGAGGAGGGGCTTTCCCGCCTGAGCGACGTGGAGCGCCGCAAGCTTGGAACCGACGGGCTTGAGCGGCTGGGCTGCCAGAGCAGGATTACGGGAAATTGCCATGTCAGCATACCCGAAAGTCCGCTGAAAGCAGCTGTAAGACGTCAATTGGAGCGTCAGGCCGCTGAAGACGATGACGATTGGCTGCGGGGATTCCGAAGCTAGTCCGAAGCAGGAGGATGGCATTATGTTGAGAAAAGGATCCCTTGGCCGCCCGGCGGAGGGGCGCAAACGGCGAGGCATCGCAGGAGCCGCAGCCGCCATGATGCTGGCGGCTGGCTTGTCCGGCTGCATGTATCCGCGAGAGCGCATGGCCGAAAGCCAGGTTCCATCGATGGACGCCGTTGCCGGGGTGCAGGCGGTGGTCGATCTTTATCAGCAGAAGAAGGGTCTTCTGCCGATCAAGAACGCCAACCAGGAAACGCCGATCTACGAAAAATTCGTCATCGATTTTCCCAAGCTGCAGCGGGAGAACTTCATGTCGGATCTGCCGGCGGCTTCGTTCGAGAAAGGCGGCAGCTATTACTTTCTGATCCAGAACGAGGAGAAGGATCCAACCGTGAAGCTGATGCCGCTGATGATCTTCCAGGCGGTGAACGACGTGCAGGGCTGGGTCGACCAGTACGGCCGCAGCCATGGAGGCGATCTGCCGGCCGCCGGCGAAGCTTATCCGGGCTACAGCCGGATCGACTTCAAAAAACTGGGCCAGCGGGAGCCTTCCGTCCGCAGCCTGTATTCCGGCGGCGCCTTGCCGTTCATGATGAGCGATGAGGGGCGGGTCTACGCGGATTACGGAAGCGACCTGATGCGCTTCGTCCAGAAGCGCGGCCTCGACAAGGTGGGGGCGGAGCTCGACCTGCGGCAGCTGCTGGCGGAGGACACCGACTTCGTGCCGGTCAAATCCCCGCCGTTCAAGCTTGTCGGCGGGGAGCCTGTGGCCCAGCCCGAATAGATCTTATAGGACGAGAACCTTCTTGTCCCTTTTTCGCGAAGCGCGAGAGGGATGGAAGGTTCTTTTCTGCTATCTGGGGGCATATCAATCTATCTTGAAAGGGCTATGGATATCCGGACCGGGATGCAAGAATGTTGGACGCAACCGTCATAATCCGGAAGGATGGACAATAAGCTATTACTAGTCCACAGCATGTACGAGTTGCGTCGCTTGCCTACCCTCTTGACCGGTGGAAGGCGACGAACCGGATATTCGATTGGGAGGGGATCTGAAAGTGGAAAAAGTGGATATTTTCAAGGACATCGCGGAGCGTACCGGCGGAGACATCTACCTCGGCGTCGTCGGTGCGGTCCGAACAGGCAAGTCGACGTTCATCAAGCGATTCATGGAAACGACCGTACTTCCCAACATTACGAGCGAGGTGGACCGCATCCGTGCGGTGGATGAGCTTCCGCAAAGCGCGGCAGGCAAGACGATCATGACGACGGAGCCCAAGTTCGTTCCGAACCAGGCTGTCCGCATTCATGTCGCCGAAGGCCTGGAAGTCAACGTCCGCCTCGTCGATTGCGTCGGATACGCTGTGGATGGCGCCAAAGGCTACGAGGACGAGAACGGCCCGCGGATGATTACGACGCCTTGGTTCGAGGAGCCGATTCCATTCCAGGAAGCGGCGGAGATCGGAACCCGCAAGGTCATCCAGGAGCATTCCACTCTCGGCGTGGTCGTTACGACTGACGGCACGATTGCCGAAATTCCCCGCAGCTCGTATGTCGAATCCGAAGAACGCGTCATCGCCGAGCTGAAGGAAGTCGGCAAGCCGTTCGTACTCATCATCAACTCCACCCGTCCGAAAAGCGATGAAGCCCTGCAGCTTCGCGGCGAGCTTCAAGCCAAATACGACATTCCGGTCATGTCGCTGAGCGCGGCTGCCATGGGCGAGGAGGAAGTGACCTCCGTCCTGCGCGAGGTGCTCTACGAATTCCCTGTGCATGAGGTCAACGTCAACCTGCCCAGTTGGGTCATGGTGCTGAACGAAAGCCACTGGCTGAGAAGCAATTTCGAGAATTCGGTCCGCGATACGGTCCAAGACATCCGCAGGCTGCGCGATGTGGACCGTGTCGTCGCCCAGTTCATGGAATACGACTTCATTTCCAGAGCCGGCCTCAGCGACATGAATATGGGGCAGGGCGTAGCGGAGATCGACCTGTACGCTCCGGATGAGCTGTACGACCAGATCCTGATGGAAGTGGTCGGCGTCGAAATCCGGGGCAAGGACCATCTGCTGCAGCTCATGCAGGATTTCACCCATGCCAAGCGCGAATACGACCGCTTCTCGGAAGCGCTGGAGATGGTCAAGACGACCGGCTACGGCATCGCGGCTCCGACTCTTGCCGAAATGCAGCTTGACGAGCCGGAGCTGATCCGCCAAGGCTCCCGCTTCGGGGTCAGGCTGAAGGCGACGGCGCCTTCCATCCACATGATTCGAGTGGACGTGGAATCGGAGTTCGCTCCGATCATCGGGACGGAGAAGCAAAGCGAGGAACTCGTGAGATACCTCATGCAGGACTTCGAGAACGATCCGATCAAGGTATGGGATTCAGACATGTTCGGCCGTTCGCTGCATTCCATCGTGCGGGAAGGCATCCAGGGCAAGATTGCGATGATGCCGGACAATGCCCGCTACAAGCTGCAGGAAACGCTTGGCAGGATCATCAACGAAGGCTCCGGAGGCCTTATCGCGATCATTCTCTAATGAATTAATTATTCAGCACCGGGGGGCTATCGCCCTCCGGTTTTTTGCGTGCGCCGGACAGAGAGCAGGGGGGGATAATGACTGGAATATTTTGGAGCGACAGCGCTTTAAACAAAAAAAGCTTGAATATTATTCGTGAAGTTCTATAATTATCCCTATCCAAAATATTCAAGCCATTTCGACGTCAAATCATTTAAATCCGATTGACATGCTTGGATAAAATGCTATGATGTTGCTTAACAAGCACATTCAGGAAGCTTGACATCACGGGGGAGGAAATACAGAGATGAACTGGGGCAAAAAATCACTGATCGTTCTCGCAGCGGCAGCTTTATTGGGTACGGCCGCATGCGGGCAGAAAGGCAATAATTCCGAGGCAGACGGAGCTGGCACGGGTGGAAGCGCGGCAGCCGGCAAATCAAATGGAATTCTCGCCACGCTCGGCGAAGGCAATGATTCGCTGAAGGGCAAGAAGATCGCGCTCATCATGCAGTTCAACGAAGGGGCGTTTTCCGCCCAATACGTTGCCGGCGTGAAGGAGCAGGTCGAGAGCTTCGGAGGCACGGTGCAGGTGCAGGCCTCGGGCAACAATCTGGCCGAGATGTCCTCCAAGCTTGAAGCTGCGGTCAACGGCGGCGTAGACGGCATCCTTACCGACCACGGCACGGCGGAAGCGCTGAAGTCCGGCGTAGAGAAAGCGGTCAGCAAGGGAATTCCGGTCGTAGCGTTCGACGCCGACATTACGGTGCCGGGAGTCACCGTGCTGCAGCAGAACGACCAGGATATGGCGGACAAGTCGCTGGAGAAGCTGAAAACGGATATCGGCGGCAAAGGGAACATCGTCAAGGTGTGGGTTGCAGGCTTTGCGCCGATGGAAAGACGCCAGATCTCGTACAAGAAGTTCATGGATGCGAACCCGGATATCAAGGAAATCGCGCATTTCGGCACGGCGGACAAGCCTGCTCTGGATACGCAGAACCAGATGGAAGCCATCCTCAAGCAATATCCGAACAAAGGCGACATCGCAGCTGTCTGGGCATCGTGGGATGAATTCGCCAAAGGAGCCGTCCGCGCTATCCAGCAAGCGGGCCGCAATGAGATCAAAGTCTACGGCATCGATATGAGCGACGAGGACCTGCAGATGATCCAGGATCCGAATTCTCCTTGGATCGCCTCGGTTGCCGTGGATCCGAAGGATATCGGCCGCGTGCAGGTACGGTACCTGTACCAGAAGCTGCATGGCGACAAAACCGATGACAAGGTCGTCCTTGATGCGGTTGCCGTAACCCGCGACGCATTGCCGAAGGACAAGAAGATCAACACGACCGAGCTCAGCGAGTATGTCGAGGGATGGGGCAAGAGCGAGCAGGGAATCGCCGATTGGATGGGCAAGACAGGCAATTAAGGGACAAGCAAGAAGGATTGCGACCAGATCGATGAACGGGAGGGATGACGCTTGAGCCAGCCAAGCATGCTGTGCATGTCTGGGATATGCAAGTCCTTTTCCGGAGTCCCGGCATTGAAGGACGCCGGCCTCGAGGTGGCGGGAGGAGAGGTTCATGCTCTTCTCGGCGCCAACGGGGCAGGCAAAAGCACCCTGATCAAAATACTCTCCGGCGCGTACGGAGCCGACTCGGGCAGCGTGGAGATCAACGGGGGACCGGTCGCTCTCGGCAGTCCGGCCGAGGCGAAGGCGCTAGGCATCCACTGCGTCTACCAGGAAGTGGACACGGCGATCGTGCCGGCACTCAGCACGGCGGAGAACATCCTCCTCGACCGCCATGCAGCCAGCGGCGCGGGACGATGGGTGAACTGGAAGGCGATGGCCGAGGAAGCCGGAGCCGCGCTGAAGCGGCTTGGCGTGGAACTTCCGCTCCATAAGCCGGCCGGAGAGCTGTCCCTTGCGGAAAAGCAGCTGGTGCTTATTGCCCGCCTGCTAACGGAACGCGCACGATTCGTCATTCTGGACGAGCCTACGGCGCCGCTCAGCCTGGAGGAGGCTGAGCGGCTCTTCCGTGTCATCGAAGGGCTCAAGGCAAGCGGAATCGGCATTATCTTCATCACCCACCGGCTTCCGGAGGTGTTCCGGGTCAGCGACCGAATCACCGTCATGCGCGACGGCATGCGGGTCCTTACCGCAGACAAGGGGGAGCTGACCCCCGAAGGCGTAGTGGAAGCGATGCTCGGACGCAAATTCGAGGAAGAGTATCCGAAGCTGGAGGCAGATATCGGCGAAGTCGTCCTCGATGTCAGCGGACTGCGGAGCGGGAGCCGGGTGAAGGATGTCAGCCTGAAGGTGCGGAGCGGCGAAATCGTCGCGGTCGTAGGGCTTGTCGGGGCAGGCAAGACCGAGCTGTCCCGAGCCATCTTCGGCGCCGATTCCGTCGAAGGCGGGACGATCAGCGCAGGCGGAAGACGACTGAGGCTGAATCAGCCGGCCGACGCCGTAGCGGCGGGAATCGCCCTCGTGCCCGAGGAGAGAAGGCGGCAGGGCATTGTCGCGTCGGATTCCGTGCTGCGGAATCTCAGCCTCCCTTCCTTGAAGCGCTGGACGCGGCTCGGATTTTTGGCTGGGCGCAAGGAGGAGGACTCGGCCTCGGGCCTGATCTCTTCGCTTGGAATCAAGACGGCCGGCTTCCAGCAGATCATCGCGACGCTGAGCGGAGGCAACCAGCAGAAGGTCAGCATCGGCAAATGGATTCCGACGGAAGCGTCGGTATATCTGTTCGACGAGCCGACCAAGGGAGTGGACATCGGCGCCAAAAGCGATATCTTCCGCGTCATCGGCAATCTTGCCGCGCAGGGCAAGGCGATTCTGTACCTGACTTGCGAATTCCAGGAAGCCGTCGGCATCGCCGACCGGATTCTGGTCATGTATGACGGGGCTATCGTGAAGGAGTTCCCGAGAGGACAAGCCTCTCTGGAAGAGCTGCTCATCGAAGCCAGCGGAGGAAGAGGAGGAACAGCATGAATTCCAGATCGGCCGATTTCATTTTCAAATATGGATCGCTCTTGGTCATCGGCATTGTCATTATTTTCTTTTCTTTTTGGGATAAGCATTTCTTTACGTACGACAACCTGGCCTCGATTCTGAGGGCGATCTCGATCACGGCGTTCGTGGCGATCGGCGTCACATTCTCCTTGTCCGTGGACGGCTTCGACCTCTCGGTCGGCTCGACCGTATCGATCGTCATCGCTTTTTCGACGGCGCTCATGGTCTGGTATCAGATGCCGCTCGCGGTCGTCATTATCGGCTCGCTCCTGCTCGGAGCGGCGGTAGGGCTGATCAATTCGCTCCTGATCGTGCGGGTGCGGATTCCGGACTTGCTGGCCACGCTCGCGATGATGTATGTCGTCTCGGGCATCCAGCAAATATTCACCAAAGGCAATTCCATCTACAGCAACATGATCATGCCGGACGGCTCGACCGCTCCGGGTACGATTCCTTCGTCCTTCCTGTGGCTGGGGCAGGGCGAGCTGCTCGGCATCCCGGTTCCGGTCGTGCTGATGGCCGTCGCATTCGTGGCCGTATTCATCTTCTTCAAATACACGCGGATCGGACGCCAGATGGAAATGACCGGGGGCAACGAGGAAGCGGCTCGTCTATCGGGCGTAAGGGTGAAGCGCATCCGCACCGCGTCTTATGTGCTGTCGGGGTTGTTCGCCGCCATCGGAGGCCTGCTCTTCGCAGCCCGTACCGGCAGCGGCCAGTCCGGCGCTGGCGCGCCGATCCTCATGGAAGCGGTAGCGGCCGTATTCGTCGGCTATTCGGTGCTGGGCAAAGGGCGGCCCAACATCGTCGGCACCTTCTTCGGGGCCGTTCTGATCGGCGTGCTGCTGAACGGACTGACGATGATGAACGTTCCGTACTATTCCAACGACTTCATCAAGGGCGCCGTACTGGTGCTCGCGCTGGCGATCACATTCATTCACCTGAACCGAAAAAGGGCTTGATACGCCTCTTTGAAACCGGTTTTCAAACCGCTCTCCAAGGGCTTTGTCCTGCCAAAAATAGTCTTGTATTCCGCTTGTTGCTGGTATAGTATAAGTTTGTTCCGCTTCAAAAGGTATATTTTTGCAGGAAACGGCAAAACAAGTGATAGGGTTAGTACCATTGGGAGGTGAGATCATTGAACAAGACCGATCTGATTGCCAAAGTATCCGAGCTGACCGAGCTGTCCAAAAAGGACGCGACGAAAGCTGTTGACGCGGTGTTCGACGCCATCTCCGACGCCCTTCAGGCGGGAGACAAAGTCCAGCTTGTCGGCTTCGGCAACTTTGAAGTTCGCGAGCGCCAAGCACGCAAAGGACGCAATCCGCAGACCGGGGAAGAAATCGAAATCCCTGCGAGCAAGACGCCTGCCTTCAAGCCGGGCAAGTCCTTGAAAGACCTCGTATCCAACTAATCCCTCCTTGCAGGGAGCCGTCCGAATGCTTCCGTTCGGACGTTTTATTTTTTTGGGCTCAAAGGATTCAAGGCCGTATAAGTGCGTAAGAGAGAATCCTTGAACGACCTCAAGAACGGTTGCAAGCCCCTGCACGAGGATGCTATAATCTTTCCTGTGCCGAAGCGAAGGATGTCGTGAATCATTCTTTTTCTTCTTCCGGATCGGATATCCGAAGCGCGAATGCAGCCGACGCAAGGCAGATCGATGTTGTCGGGGTATGGCGCAGCCTGGTAGCGCGCACCCTTGGGGTGGGTGAGGTCGCAGGTTCAAATCCTGTTACTCCGACCATACATATGTATCGCAAGCTGCTTTCCTGGATTGTCCGGGAGAGCAGTTTTTGATAGAAGCCCTGCTGAAATGAACAGTGAAGGAGGCATGGACATGGAAGCTCTCGAAGGAGATTACATTGTCATCAAGGCGAAGGATCAAGGCGTAACCGTCATCGGCCTCACTCGCGGAACGGATACCAAGTTTCACCACTCCGAGAAGCTGGACAAGGGGGAAGTCCTCATCGCCCAGTTCACGGATCATACATCCGCGATCAAGATCCGCGGCCGTGCGACGATCATGACGCGATACGGCACGGTCGAAGCCGGAGAATGAAGGACAGGCGGGAGCCTGTTTTTTTTTGCCATCTGGAGACGAAGGGATTCTCTTCCACTCCCATGAAATCCAGAAGCAAGAGGCTATGATTGCCCGGAGAGGCCGCTTGCAGCAAAGCTTGGACATGATTTGCGCCCGCAGCCCGTATACTGATCTCATAAGCGCTTGGAGCATCAGGCGCTTCAGGCCGACAGGGCAGGAGGTGCGCGCTTATGCGTGCGGGAATCGGGATTCGGCTGGCTGCTGCCGGCTGCGCAGCTTTGGGGGCTGTACTGTTGCTGTCCATCTTCCCCTCGCCCGGCGGGGTTGCCGTGGATAAGGAGAAAGCCGTGTTCCGCGTCCAGCGGCCTGCTCTGCTGGACCAAGGCAGCTTGGTGGACCGGCTCAGCGCGATGAGCCTGACGAGGCGGATCACAAGGGTGGAATGGACCGGGTCGGTCCTCAAGATCGATCTTGACGGGCAAGGAGCAGCTCCAGGAGGCCGCGACTGGCTCGGCGATATCCGCCAGCTGGCCGGCCTGAGCTTCGTGCAGGCCGCCAATGTAAGCCGGCTGCTGGTGCGCGTCGAGGACAGCAGGGGCACGCTGCTCGCAGCGGCGGATATGAGGCGGGCGGATCCGTGGATGAATGCGGAACAGCTCAAGGACTGGAGCGATATCAATCCGGCGCAAAACAAGCTTTGGGCGTCCAGGCTCCGCCTTACCTACCATTCGGAATGGGCGGCCGGATCAGTCGGCAGGCTGTGAATCCGTCTTGACGGCGACGCCTGTGCTTAAACTATTCGATTGTGGTATAATAGTTTAGATTATTGAACGGTCAATTATCGGCCGTTATGTTCGGAGGCTTACCCGATGACACGATACCGAATTCCTGAACTTGCCAGCAAATACATCGACCATGAGATGATCAGGCGCCACGCGGCCTTGCCGGATTTTCCCGACAGCCGGATCCGCCTGCTGTTCGGATTCCTCAGCCAGCACAGGTTTGCGGCTGCCGCAAGCGAGCTCTATTCGCTTGCGGTTTCTCTCGTGCAGCTCGGGCTTGACACCCATGACCGCGTCGATACCGAAGCCGGGGATCGCGGCATCAAGGATATGCGCGAGCGCCAGCTGCGCGTGCTGGCTGGCGATTATTTCAGCAGCCGCTTCTACCAGCTGCTGGCCGGAGCGGGCCAGATCGATATGATCCGCCGCCTCAGCAGCTCGATCTGCGAGGCGAACAGGCTCAAGACCAGCCTGTACGTGCAGGCCAAGGACAACTCCCTGACGGCGGAGGAATACCTGGATCGGCATGCCGGCATCCGCAGCATCCTCTTTGACAGCTTTACGATTTTGCTGGAGGAAAAGATTCGTCCCCTATGGAACGAGCTGCTGCTTACGCTGGCGCGAATGGAAGTCCTGCACGAGGAGTGGTCGCTTTCGCTTCGCGGGGATGCGCTCGCGGGAGGCTGGGGCTACTGGCATGTGCTCGAGGCGGGTTCAGCGGAGGACCGGGAGCTGCTTCTGCAGCCTTCCGCTCCGGATTCCGCCGCAGCCCGGGATCTGATCGAGCGCTATCGGATCCAGCCGCTGCTGGCGGACAAGCTTGCCGCTTGCGCGGACAAGTTCAGGACGCTGGCTGGGCGCATCGAGTCGGATCGCCTGGCGCAAGAAGTGCTGCTGATCGGCGACCGGCTGATGGCCGCAGCCGTACCGACTTCCCCAATGACCGGCGAGATGAGGTGACAACGAGAATGGAACAGAATGAAAAAGCCAGACACGTTCACGGCGTATTCGAGAAGATCGCTCCCAAATACGATTTGATGAACGATTTGCTGAGCTTCCGCCGGCATAAGGCCTGGCGGAAATTCACCATGCGCAAAATGAATGTGCAGTCCGGCCAGACCGCGATCGACCTCTGCTGCGGCACTTGCGACTGGACGCTCTCCATTGCAGAGGCGAGCGCGCCCGGCCGTGTCGTCGGGCTGGATTTCAGCCAGGCGATGCTCGATGTCGGCAAGCGCAAGGTCGTCGAGGCAGGACGAGGGCAACAGATCGAGCTGATCCGCGGCAATGCCATGGAGCTGCCGTTTCCCGACGATTCCTTCGATTTCGCGACGATCGGATTCGGCCTGCGCAACGTGCCGGATTTCGAGCAGGTGCTGCGGGAGATGAAGCGGGTGGTGAAGCCTGGCGGCAAAGTGGTCTGCCTGGAGCTGTCGAAACCTACCTGGCAGCCGTTCAAGGGCATTTATTATTTCTATTTTCAGCAATTGCTGCCGCAGCTCGGCAAGCTGTTCGCCAAGTCGTATGAGCAGTACAAGTGGCTCCCGGATTCTCTCAAGCAGTTTCCAGACAGGCATGGATTGACGGAGTTGTTCCGCAAGACAGGGCTGGAGTCGGTGAGCGCGGACGCGCTGACCGGGGGCATTGCAGCGCTGCATATCGGAACGAAGGGGACGGAAGGAAAATGATTCGCAAACTCCGCATTTTTCTGGAAATGATCAAGGTTGAACATACGATTTTCGCGCTTCCATTCGCTTATATGGGCATGCTGCTCGGCTCCGTCACCATGGAAGGGCATCTCCCCTCCTGGGCGGAGGCGGGATGGATTACGCTGGCCATGATCGGGGCGCGCAGCACGGCGATGGGGCTGAACCGCCTCATCGACAAGGCGATCGACCTGCGAAATCCGAGAACGGAAAAGAGGGCACTTCCTGCCGGTCTGCTCAAGACAGGAGAGGTTGTGCTCTTCGTCATCCTTTCCTTCGTCCTCTTTTTCATCGCGGCCTCGCAGCTGAATCCGATCTGCCTGAAGCTGATGCCGATCGCGATTTTCTTCCTTGTCATTTATTCCTACGCCAAGCGGTTCACCTGGCTCTGCCACCTCATCCTGGGGCTTACGATCGGACTGGCGCCGCTCGGCGGCTGGGTAGCCGTCACCGGCTCCTTCCATCCTGGAGCATGGGTGCTTTACATCGCCATCGTGTTCTGGCTGGCCGGCTTCGATACGATTTATGCGCTTCAGGACATCGATTTCGATCGCAAGGAGAAGGTCTACTCCATTCCTGCGCGGTTCGGGGTCAACCGCTCGCTGACGATCGCGAAGCTGTTCCACGTCATCACGGCAGCCTGCTTCCTGCTGCTGTTCGTCATTACGGATCTCAGCTGGCTTTACCTGGCCGGCGTCGTCATTTCTCTCGGCATCCTTTTCTATGAGCATCTCATTCTGAAGCCGACGGACATGAGCCGCCTGCAGACGGCGTTCTTCACGATGAACGGTGCCTTGGCCATAACCATGCTGGCCTTCGCTATCCTTGATCTGGCGGTGATTCGGGCATGGAGCTAGATACCGGAGGGATGCCGCCTGCAGCTCCTATGCGCTGGGTCGTCGGCATAACGGGAGCGAGCGGGGCTGTCTATGGGGTCCGTCTCGTGGAGGAGCTGCTCCGCGCGCGCGTGCAAGTGCAGCTGGTCGTTACGGATTCGGGCTGGCGGGTTCTGAAGGAAGAGCTGGGCTGGAATGCCTCCAAGCGGACGGAAGCGCTTGAGCTGGCATTCGGCGATGCGTTGTCCGAAGGCCGGCTTCGGCTCTATCCGAATGGAGACATCGGGGCCAATATCGCCAGCGGCTCTTACCGGGTGCAAGGCATGGCGATCGTGCCCTGCTCGATGGGGACGCTGTCCGCTGTCGCGCATGGCTCTTCCGACAATCTCATGACCCGCGCCGCGGATGTGATGATGAAGGAAGGGCGCAAGCTGATCCTCATGCCTAGGGAAACCCCGATGCATGCGGTTCATTTGGAGAATATGCTGAAGCTCTCCCGAATGGGAGTGTCCATCGTGCCGGCCATGCCGGCTTTCTATTACGGTCCCCGGACGATGGAGGACCTGGTCGACTTTCTGGTCGGCAAGCTGATGGACGTGATGGGATTGGAACACGACTTGTTCCGGAGATGGGGAGATGATGACAATGGCTCACAGCGGACCGATTGACGTCGGGAGGATCGATTACACCAATGCATGGCCGATGTTTCATTATGTACCGGATACCGACGAGGCGTATACGATCATCAAGAAGGTGCCGTCCGATCTGAACCGGATGCTGAAGGCCGGAGAGCTCGAGGCGTCTGCCGTATCGTCCTTCATCTACGGAATGGATCCGGAACGCTACCTGCTTCTGCCGGATTTGTCCGTCGGCACGGTGGGACCGGTCCAATCGATTCTGCTGTTCATGAAAAAACCTCTGAAGGAAGTGCTCCGCGGCCGGATCGCCTTGACCCGTACATCCGCGACTTCCATCAATCTGCTCAAAATGATTCTGACCTTGCGGTATGATGGCAATCCGGAATATTCGGTCATGGAACCGGACCTGGATTCCATGCTGGCGGAGCATGACGCCGCCCTGCTGATCGGGGACAGCGCGATCAAGGCGTCGTGGCTCAGCCACGGGCTCGAAGTGATGGATCTCGGCGAGGAGTGGCATACCTGGACCGGACTCGGCATGACTTACGCCGTCGTTGCGGCGGACCGCGGCGCAGTGGGCCGGCACCCGGACAGTCTGGCCAAGCTGCATCGGGACATGCTGGAGAGCAGGCGGCGCAGCCTGCAGGATCTTACCCCTCTCGTGGAACGGGCGATGGCATCCGTTGGCGGCACATCGGCTTATTGGAACGCTTATTTCCAGGGGCTGCGCTATGATTTCGGACCGGAGCTGCGGGCGGGACTGGAGCTGTACTATAAGCACGCGCACACGATGGGGCTTATCGATCGGGAAGTGGCGCTGGAATTTTTGAACTCGCAATCATTCTCGGGCAGGTGAATTCATGAAACTTCTTGATTTGTACGCCAAAATGAAGGGCGACCTCAATGGAATCGAACGGCAGCTCGAGCTGGCCGTCGCGGAGGACAGCAGTCTGCTCGGCGAAACCTCGCTCCATCTGCTCCAGGCTGGAGGCAAGCGGATCCGTCCTGTGTTCGTGCTGCTCGCCGGCCGGTTCGGAGATTACCGGCTGGAGGAGCTGCAGCGGGTCGCCGTCACGCTCGAGCTGATCCATAGCGCCAGCCTCGTCCATGACGATGTCATCGACAATGCCAGGACGCGCCGCGGCCAGCCGACCGTCGGCTCCAAGTGGGACAACCGCATCGCCATGTACACCGGGGACTATATCTATGCCAAGGCGCTGGAGCTGATCACGACGTTCTCCAATCCGGAGCTGCATCAGATTCTGGCCAAGGCGATGGTCGAGATGTGCATTGGAGAAATGGAGCAGGTACGCGACTTCTTCAACACCGAGCAGTCGGTCCGCAACTATCTGAAGCGGATCCGCCGCAAGACCGCTCTGCTCATCGCGATCAGCTGCCAGCTCGGCGCCGTCGCCGCGGGCGCGGACCGCCGGACTAGCGGGCAGCTGTACCGGTTCGGGTACAACATCGGCATGACGTTCCAGATCCGGGACGATCTTCTGGATCTGCTCGGCACCGAGAAGCAGATCGGCAAGCCGCCCGGCTCCGACATCCGCCAAGGCAACATGACGCTTCCGGTGCTGCTTGCTCTGCAGGAGCCGGAGCTGCGCGAGCCGCTGCTGCGCGAGATCGCCGTCATCCGCGAGCATGAAGGCCATTCGGATACGCGAAGCGCCATCCAGCTCGTGCGCTCGAGCGTCGGCGTAGGCATCGCGGAGCAGATGGCGGAGCAGTTCATGGCAAAAGCTTTGCAGGCTCTGGAAGGACTTCCGGACTTGCCGGCGAAAAAGAACTTGACCGACATTGCCCGATTCATCAACAAACGCAGCTATTAACGGCAATTGCCGGCATACGACTGCAATCAGGAGGGAATTCGCATGGAAAGAACGTTCTTGATGGTCAAGCCCGACGGAGTGCAGCGGGGCCTGATCGGCGAAATCGTCACCCGATTCGAGAAAAAGGGACTGCAGCTGGCCGGAGCGAAATTCATGCGCGTGAGCAAGGAGCTCGCGGAGCAGCATTATTACGAGCACAAGGGCAAGCCCTTCTACGAGCCGCTGCTTGCTTTCATAACCGCGGGACCGGTCTTCGCCATGGTATGGGAAGGGGACAACGTCATCGCCCTTACCCGCGCCCTCATCGGCAAGACGGACGCTGCCGAGGCGGCGCCCGGCACCATCCGCTCCGATTATGCCGTACATACGAACCTGAACCTGATCCACGGTTCCGATTCCCCGGATAACGCCAAGCGGGAAATCGGCCTGTTCTTCAGCCCGGAGGAGCTTATCGACTATGACCGGACCATTGCCCGCTGGATCTGACAAGACGAAGGCGGAGGATGAGGATTTCCTTCGTTTTGTCGGCTTGATCCGCTCATCTACCCGAATCGACCTGTCCCAGTACAAGGAAGCCCAGATGCGGAGACGGCTGACGACTTTGCGCCATAAGCATGGCTACGCCACATTCGAGGCTTATTGGAAAGCCCTGTCCGGCAGCGACGCCTTGATGGACGAATTCCTGGACCGGATGACCATCAACGTAAGCGAGTTCTGGCGCAATCCCAACCGCTGGGATGTGCTGGCGAGCCGGTTCCTTCCCGAGCTGCTCGGCGAATCGTCGAGGCTTCGCTGCTGGAGCGCCGCATGCTCCACCGGAGAAGAGCCGTATACGCTGGCTGTTCTGCTCAACGAAGCCGGCGCGCTGTCCCGCAGCCAGATCGATGCGACGGATCTGGACCGCACCGTGCTTGCCAAGGCCGCTCAAGGCTCATATCCGTCCCGTTCCGTCAAGGATGTGCCGAAAAAGGTGCTGGACAGCTATTTCGAAGGCTCGGGAGACAGCTATCGGATCCGCAAGGATATCCGCGAGAAAATCTCGTTCCGGCAGCATAACCTGCTCGATGATGCTTTTGGAGGTCCGTACGATCTGATCATCTGCCGCAATGTTATGATCTATTTTACCGAGGAAGCCAAGTCGGGGCTGTACCGCCGGTTTGCCGCAGCCTTGAGGCCGGGAGGCATTCTGTTCGTGGGCAGCACAGAGCAGATTTTCTCCCCGGGCGACTATGGCCTGGAACCGGCGGACACGTTCTTCTACCGCCGCAGCCACGCATGATTCCGCCGGCTCCCCGAGAGCCGGTTTTTTTGCGTCCATGCGACATGGTCCCCGTCGTCAATCCAAGCGCAGGCGTTCGATTCATTGCGGCGGGAACCGCTCTGGTCTTTCTTGTCAAAGTGGATGGGCTATACTATAATGGGCAAAGAAACTTGGACGAACGGCGAAGAATTGCAAAGGGCTGAGCGCTGCCCGGACAGGTCATTCCTTCCGGCTGCGCCCAGTCCGTCTTGTCGCAGTATGGCACTTGCATTCTTAAAAGCGTTGTCGTATTAAAGCGAGCCCGGCGATGCCGGCGCTTGCCATGATGAGGGGGAGTTAGTCATGAGTTTACGTTACCTGACAGCGGGAGAAACACACGGCCCCCAGCTGACGGCCATTATCGAAGGGTTGCCGAGCAATCTCCAGCTTGATTTCGAGGAGCTGAACTTCCAGCTCCACCGCAGGCAGCTCGGCTACGGCCGCGGCAGGCGCATGCAGATCGAGAAGGATACGGCCGATATCGTCGGAGGCGTCCGTCATGGCCGCACGACCGGCGCCCCCGTAGCTCTAGTCGTCGCGAACAACGACTGGAAGCATTGGACTTCCGTCATGAACATCGAGCCGATCGAAGGCGGCGACGAGGCCAAGCGCCGGGTCCACCGTCCGCGTCCGGGCCATGCGGATCTCAACGGAGGCTTGAAATACAACCTGAAGGACCTGCGCAACGTGCTGGAGCGCTCCAGCGCGCGCGAGACGGCTGCCCGCGTGGCGGTCGGCGCCGTCGCCCGCCAGCTGCTGGCGGCATTCGGCATCAAGGTGGCCGGCCAGGTCATCCGGATCGGCGAGATCGAGGCGCCGCCGAACAACCTCTCCGCCGACGAGCTTCGCGAGCTGACGGAGCAATCGTCCGTCCGGGTCGTAGACAAGGCGACGGAAGAGAAGATGACGGCTTACATCGATCAGATCAAGGCCGAAGGAGACTCTATCGGAGGCATCGTGGAGTGCATCATCGAAGGGGCTCCTGTCGGACTCGGCTCGCATGTGCAGTGGGACCGGAAGCTGGATTCGCGAATTGCCGGCGCAGTCGTCAGCATCAACGCGTTCAAGGGCTGCGAGATCGGCATCGGATTCGAGGCCGGCGTGCTGCGCGGCTCGCAGGTGCATGATCCGATTCTCTACAGCGAGGACCGCGGCTACCACCGCGCCTCCAACCGCGCTGGCGGCTTTGAAGGCGGCATGACGACCGGAGAGCCGATCGTCGTGCGCGGCGTCATGAAGCCGATCCCGACGCTGTATAAGCCTCTTGCAAGCGTCGATATCGACACGAAGGAGCCGTTCACCGCGCAAGTGGAGCGCTCCGACAGCTGCGCGGTTCCGGCCGCGAGCGTCGTCATGGAGCATGTCGTCGCCTGGGAAGTGGCGAGGGCGTTCCTGGAAAAGTTCGGCGGCGATTCCATGGAGGAAATCCGCGCCAACTACGACGCCTACCTCAGTCAAGTAGGGGAATACTAGCATGCGCGAGCTCACGGTCAACCTCGGGGACAGATCCTACCCCATCTACATCGGCCAAGGGCTGATCGCGCATGCCGGCGGGCTGTTCGCCGAGAAGGGAATCAGCCGCAAATCCCCGCTCCTGATCGTCACCGACGAGAATGTCGCGGACAGATGGCTGGAGCCGCTCGCCGCGGCGCTGGAAGCTTCGGGCTATGCCGCGGCGCGGTTCGTCGTTCCTGCCGGGGAAAAGTCGAAGTCTCTGGACATGTTCCAGAACGTCATGACGGCTTGCCTCGAAGCCGGCCTGGACCGGAAGTCCGCCATCGTGGCGCTCGGCGGCGGCGTCGTCGGCGATCTGGCTGGTTATGCCGCCGCATCCTATATGCGCGGCATCTCTTTCGCCCAGGTGCCGACGACGATTCTGGCGCATGACAGCAGCGTCGGCGGCAAGGTGGCGGTCAATCACCCGCTCGCCAAAAACATCATCGGCGCTTTCCATCAGCCGGAGCTCGTGCTGTACGATCTGGATACGCTGCTTACGCTGCCTCCGCGCGAGGTGAGCAGCGGCCTGGCCGAAGTCGTCAAGCATGGCTTGATCCGCGATGCAGGGTTCGTCGAATGGATCGTCGGCCATGCGGGGCAGCTGCTTGCGCTGGAGCCGGACGTGCTCGGCCATGCTCTGTACACGGGCTGTTCCGTCAAGGCGGATGTCGTCTCCCAGGACGAGCGGGAGAACGGCCTGAGGGCCATTCTCAATCTGGGGCATACGATCGGCCATGCGCTGGAGGCGGTCGCCGGCTATGACGAGCTGCGCCATGGAGAAGCGATCTCGATCGGCATGATCGGATCCGCCATGCTCGGCGTCGAGCTTGGAGCGCCGCGGGAAGTCTACGAGACGACAAAGCGCGCGCTGGAATCGGTAGGACTTCCGGTCACGCTGCCGGAGCATTACGATGTCGATGCCGTCATGGAAGCGATGATGCATGACAAGAAGTTCGGCGAAGGCCGGATGACCTTCATCGTGCCGACGGCCGTCGGCTCGGTCGAGATTCGAAGCGACATCGAGGCAGGAATGGTGAGAGCCATCGTCGAGAGGCTGAAGCGGGAGGAGAGATGGACATGAGCGTAAGAGGAATTCGAGGAGCGATCACGGCGGACTCCAACGAGGAGCGTCCTATTCTGGATGCGACATTGGAGGTTCTTCAGGGAATCGTAGCCGACAACGGAATTGATCCGGAAGACATATGCAGCGTCATGATTACGGTAACGGCCGATCTCGACGCCGCGTTCCCGGCGAAGGCGATCCGGGAAATGGACGGCTGGGAGCTGGTGCCTCTCATGTGTTCGGTCGAAGTTCCGGTGAAGGGCAGCCTGGAGCGGTGCATCCGCTTGATGCTGATGGTGAACACCGACCGGACGCAGCGGGAGATCCGCCATGTCTACATGAAAGGCGCAAGGGCGCTGAGACCGGATCTGAGCGGCACATCGGCTCCCTAGTACGCTGCGGCCGAGGGAGCTTGAAGAAGCTTTTCAGTCCTCCTTTTGATGATTCGGCGCTTGCAGGCCAATCCTTTCTTCTTGACGCCTGCAGTCATCGTCCTGTATAGTTGAGGCAGTTAAGCAAAGTCCGAGTGGGACTTTCCAAGGCAGTCTTCGTACATGTCCGGCGGCAAGAGGGCCGAGAGTGGCGGGGAGCCTTAGATGAGACTAGACGAGCCCGAGTTTGAGCTGAAGCATGGAGGACAGCCCGCTGCGGCTGCTTCATTCGCGATTGCCGTACTTTCCTGCAGAGGGAGTGTGGTTCGTGCATGATTCCTTGCCTGCCATCGTCTTTTTTGTCTTATCTATTTGGAACGCTCCCGCGCATGCGGGAGCGTTTTTTGCTTTACTGCCATCCTGGATTTCAAGAAGGAGACGATAAGCGATGAATCAAGAGCTTGAGACGATCAAGTCGATGGCAGGACGCTACAACCTTATTCCGGTCGTAAGGCAGCTGCTGGCCGATACGGAGACGCCGATCCGGCTGTTCCAGCATTTTGCCGGCGAGAAGCGCGCCTTCTTGCTGGAAAGCGTAGAAGGCGGAGCGAAGTGGGCGCGGCATTCCTTTATCGGCATGGACCCGTTCATGATGATCAGCGGCAAGAACGGTTCCATGGTGATGGAAACGAACGGGGAGCGCATCGAGCTTGACGGCAAGCCGCTGGAAGCGCTGAAAGCAAGATTGAGGGCATACCGAAGCCCCGAGCTTGCAGGACTTCCTTCCTTTACCGGCGGGGCGGTCGGATTTTTCGGATACGATCTGCTCCACTACTACGAGAATCTGCCGAGGCACAGGCAGGACGACCTGCAAATGAACGATCTTCAGTTCATGTTTTGCGATACGATGATCGTTTTCGACCACTTCAAGCAACAGATTCAAGTCATCGGCAACGTGCATATTCCTGAAGCCGCCACGGACAGCGACATCGAGCGCATGTACAACGCTGCGGTGGGCAGGATCGACTCTGTGCTTGAACGGATCCGGCAGCCGGTGCCTCTTCCGCTTACGTCAGGCGGAGCTCTCCCGGAAGATCCCGATCTCGGCGATATCCGCTCCAATGTCACGAAGGAGCAGTTTCTCTCAAACGTGGACAAAGCCAAAGAGTACATCCGCGCGGGAGACATCTTCCAGGTCGTTCTGTCCCAGCGGTTCCATGTCGAGACGGAAGTGGATCCGCTCCATGTATACCGGGTGCTGCGCACGCTGAATCCTTCTCCGTATATGTATTATCTCAAGATGGATGAGGAAGTCATCGTCGGCACGTCGCCCGAGGCGCTCGTGAAGGTAGCCGACGGCAAGGTGGAGACGAGGCCGATCGCGGGCACGAGGCCGCGGGGCAGAACTGCCGAGGAGGACCTCGCTCTCGAAGAGGAGCTGCTCGCCGACGACAAGGAGCGGGCGGAGCATTTGATGCTCGTCGATCTCGGCCGCAACGACATCGGCCGCGTGGCGGAGTTCGGCACGGTGAAATGCGATTCCTTCATGCAGGTCGAGCGGTATTCCCATGTCATGCATATCGTATCCAACGTGACGGGCAAAATGCGCGGCGACCGGGATTTCTTCGATGCCTTCATCAGCTGCCTGCCGGCCGGAACGGTGTCGGGAGCGCCCAAGCTGAGAGCGATGGAAATCATCGCCGAGCTCGAGAACGAGGCGCGCGGCGCTTATGCCGGGGCGATCGGCTACTTCGGCTTCAGCGGCAAAAGCATGGATACATGCATCACGATCCGGACGATCATCTTCAAAAACGGCAAAGCCTATGTCCAGGCCGGAGCGGGAATCGTCTGGGATTCGGTGCCGGTCAAGGAATACGAGGAGACGGTGAACAAGGCCAAGGGCATGCTCAAGGCGATCCGCATCGCCGAAGCGGCTTTTCCGGCGGCTGCGAAGCGGATTCCTGAGCTGCAGCTGGTCAACAGCGACTATTACGCCGATACGATGAAGGAGGCGCGGACATGATGGAAGCGATGCAAGGAGTTACAATCACCGATGCTCTCGGCCGCCTGATCGGCGGCGGCAGCTTGAGCCGCGAGGAAGCCGGAAGCGTGATGCGTCTCATCATGGAGGGAGAGGCGACCTCAGCCCAGATCGGCGGCATCGTCACCGCACTCCGCATGAAAGGCGAGACCGTGGACGAAATCAGCGGCTTCGCCGAGGTCATGCGCAGCTACTCCGACCGCGTCAGCACGACCCGCGACGGCCTGCTCGATACTTGCGGCACGGGCGGCTCGGGCATCCATAAGTTCAACATCTCCACCTCTTCTTCCATCATCGCGGCGGCTGCCGGAGTACGGGTCGCCAAGCATGGCAACCGCGCCATGTCCGGCAAGGCCGGCAGCGCGGACGTGCTGGAGGCGCTTGGAGTCAACATCAGCCTGACCGCCGTGCAGGCGGCCGAATGCCTTGAGGAGATCGGCATCTGCTTCATGTTCGCGCAGCTCTACCATCCTTCCCTGCGGCATGCGGCGGGTCCGCGCCGCGAGCTCGGCGTGCGCACGATCTTCAACATGCTTGGACCGCTCACCAACCCGGCAGGAGCCGACCGCCAGCTGCTCGGGCTGTACGACCGCTCCCGCACGGAATCCGTTGCCCGCGTCCTCGGCGGGCTCGGCCTGAAGCGGGCGATGGTCGTCTCCAGCTACGACGGATTGGATGAGATCAGCATATCCGCTGCAACGCAGGTATCGGAGCTTGCCGTGGACGGAACGGTCCGGACCTACGATCTGACGCCGGAATCGCTGGGGCTGCGGCGCTGGCCGCTGGAGGCGATATCCGGAGGCAGCCCGGCGGACAACGCGGAGATCATCCGCTCCATTTTCAGCGGACATGAGACCGGAGCCTACCGGGATATCGTTCTTTTGAACGCCGGGGCTTGCATCTATGTCGGAGACAAGGCACAATCGCTGGAGGAAGGCGTCGAGCTGGCGCGCCGCATCATCGACGGAGGAGCCGCAGCAGCCAAGCTGCAGCAGCTGATCCGCAAGACGGGGGAATACAGCCATGTTTCTGGATAAGATCGTCCATACCAAAAAAGAAGAAGTCGCGGAGCTTGCCTCCCGATTCAAGCTGGGAGAAGCCGAGAAGGAAATTTCGCGGATGGAGCCTGCCAGGGGATTCATCCATGCCGTCACCGCAGGACGGAAGCGTCCCGTCGGGCTTGTCGCGGAAGTCAAGAAGGCGTCTCCGTCCAAAGGGCTGATACGGCCGGACTTCCAGCCGGAGAAGCTGGCCCGGTCTTATGAGAGTGCCGGAGCGGACTGCCTTTCGGTGCTTACCGACAGGGACTATTTTCAGGGGTCGAACGAATATCTGACGGCCGTCTCCAGGACGGTGAAGCTGCCGTTGCTGCGCAAGGACTTCCTCATCGACTTCCGCCAAGTCTACGAGGCCAGGCTGATCGGAGCCGACGCCGTTCTGCTGATCGCCGCCATCCTGAAGCGGGCCGAGTTGAAGGAGCTGCATGAGATCGCCGAATCGATCGGGCTCGACGTGCTTGTCGAGGTTCATGACGAGCGTGAGATGGACATGGTGCTGGAGCTTGGCTTGGCTAAGCTGGTCGGAATCAACAACCGCAACCTGCATACCTTCGAGACGGATCTCGGCACGACGGCAAGACTGGCGGCGATGGTGCCGCCGGACGTGTCCCTGATCAGCGAGAGCGCGATCTCCAAGCCGGAGGACGTCGAGTATGTCGCCTCTGTCGGCGCTTGCGGCGTTCTGGTCGGAGAGCATTTCATGCGCCAGCCGGATCCCGGAAAGGCAGTCCTCGACTTGATGGAAGCGGCCGCGGCGAGATGACAGGCGCGGGATATCCAAGTCGACAGGAGTATCCTCTGCTCAAAATATGCGGCATCAGGGACGAAGCGACGGCGTGTCTCGTCGGAGGGCTTCCCGTGGATTACGCGGGATTTGTATTCGCCCGCAGCCGCAGGCAGGTATCGCCGGAGCAGGCGGGGGCATTGATTGCAGCGCTGCGTGCGGGCGCCAACCAGTCTCGCGGAGATTTCCCGTCGCCGCAAGCGGTGGGCGTGTTCGTGGATGCATCTCCGCAAGAGCTGGAAACGGCGTTGAGGCATGCTCCGCTCCAGGCGCTGCAGCTGCATGGGGACGAAGAGCCGGAGCTATGCCGGATCGCCGCCGGCTTCGGCGTTCCGGTCTGGAAGGCTCTTCATGCGGATCCGGACGGGACGCCGGCCGGCATCAGCCAGAAGCTCGGGGAATTCGCGGAGGCGGGAGCGGACGCTTTCCTGCTCGATACGGCAGGCGGCGGTACCGGCAAGACATTTGATTGGAGCTTCATACCGGCCTATCAGTCTGCGGCGCGCAGCATCGGGAAGAGGCTGTTCATAGCCGGAGGACTTCATGCCGGCAACGTATCGGGTCTGATTCAGCAATTCTCGCCAGACGGCATCGACGTCTCGAGCGGCGTTGAAGCCGCAGGCGTCAAGGACCCGGAGCTGATCCGGGCATTTACGGAAAGGGTGAAGCAAGCATGATTCAAGTACCAGACGCAAGCGGACGATTCGGCAAGTTCGGCGGCCGTTACGTTCCGGAGACGCTGATGAACGCGCTCCTCGAGCTCGAGGAGGCATACAAGCATTATTCCCAGGACCCTGACTTCCAGGCTGAAGTGAACGAGCTTCTCCATCAATATTCCGGCAGGCCGACATCCTTGTATTTCGCCGAGCGGCTGACTCAGCATCTGGGCGGAGCGAAGATCTATCTCAAGCGCGAAGACCTCAACCATACAGGCGCCCATAAAATCAACAATACGATCGGACAGGGCGTACTCGCCAAGCGGATGGGCAAGAAGAAAATCATCGCCGAAACCGGCGCCGGCCAGCATGGCGTCGCTTCCGCCACGATCGCGGCCTTGCTCGGACTCGAATGCAAGGTATTCATGGGCGAGGAAGACATGAAGCGCCAGCAGCTCAACGTGTTCCGGATGCAGCTGCTTGGAGCGGAAGTGGTGCCGGTGCTCTCCGGCACGCGCACGCTCAAGGATGCCTGCAACGAAACGCTGCGCTACTGGGTCAGCAATGTGGACGATACGTATTACATTCTCGGTTCGGTGACAGGTCCCCATCCTTATCCGATGATCGTAAGGGATTTCCAGCGCATAATCGGGGACGAGGCTCGCGAGCAGATTCTGAAGGATGAGGGACGGCTTCCGGATTATATCGTGGCCGCCGTCGGCGGCGGCAGCAACGCCATGGGCATTTTCTACCCGTTCGTAGGAGACGAGTCCGTCCGTCTGATCGGCGTCGAAGCAGCCGGACGCGGCGTGGATACGGAGGAGCATGCCGCCACGATGACCAAGGGCCGGCACGGCGTCTTCCAAGGCTCTCTCAGCTATGTCCTGCAGGATGAGACGGGTCAAGTGCAGCCGGCGCATTCCATATCCGCCGGACTCGACTATCCGGGAATCGGTCCCGAGCATGCTTATCTCAAGGACGTCGGACGGGCGGAATACTTCCCGGTCACCGACGCCGAGGCTCTCGAGGCTCTCCAGCTGCTGTCGCGGACGGAAGGCATCATTCCCGCCTTGGAGTCGGCCCATGCGATCGCGCATGTGATGAAGCTTGCACCGTCCCTGCCCGCCGACCAGACGATCGTCGTCAGCCTCTCGGGGCGCGGAGACAAGGATGTGGAAACGATTATGGGATATCTCGGAGGGCTGAAGCATGAATCCAATTGACCTCGTCTTCGAGCGGCTCAAAGCCGAGAAGCGGACGGCGCTCATTCCATTCATCACGACCGGTGATCCCGATCTGCGCACGACGGTCGATATCGTCGTCGAGCTGGAGAAGGCCGGAGCCGACATGATCGAGCTCGGCGTGCCGTATTCCGATCCGCTTGCCGACGGCCCTGTCATCCAGAAGGCTTCCGAGAGAGCTCTGCGCAATCCGATAACGCTGGAAGCATGCGTCGATGTCGCGGCCAAAGCCCGGGAGGCAGGCGTCACGATGCCCTTCATCCTCTTTACTTATTACAATCCGGTGCTCCAATACGGCCTCGAACGATTTTTCACCTTGCTCCACGAGCAGGGCATCAGCGGTCTGATCATCCCGGACCTGCCGATCGAGGAGGATGGCGAGGTGCGCGAGATGGCGGCGGAAGCGGGCGTCCATCTCGTGCCGCTCGTGGCGCCGACCTCCAAGGCGCGCGTCCAGCGGATCGCCGCCGAGGCCCAGGGCTTCGTCTACTGCGTGAGCTCGCTCGGCGTGACGGGCATGCGCAGCGAGTTCCATGCCGGCCTCGAAGGCTTCCTGGAATCGGTGCGCGAGGCGACGCCGCTGCCGATCGCCGTCGGATTCGGCATCAGCAGCCGGGAGCAGGTGGAGCGGATGAGCGCCAGCGCGGACGGAGTCATCGTCGGCAGCGCCATCGTCCGCCAGGTGGAGGAGGCGCTGCCGCTGCTCTCCGACGAAACGACGTACCGGCAAGGCATCGAGCGGATCGGCCGTTTTGTCGCCGGATTGCGGGTCTAGCCTGTCCGGCAGCCATTCCTGAATGGCTTCACAAAGAGCATCGGCTTCCTTCGGGCGTCGATGCTCTTTGTGATAGTGCAACGCTTTAAAGTGCTTCCATCTTTCCGCCATCTGTGAGACAATAGATGCCATAACGCAACACCCAGGCGGAAATCAAATCATTGAGGTGACGACCCTATGCAAGCAAAGCGCAACATCCTACATCTGCCCGTCTACCAGCCCGGCAAGCCGGTGGAGGACGTCAAGAGGGAGCTTGGACTGGACGAAGTCATCAAGCTCGCCTCCAACGAGAACCCTTACGGCAGCTCGCCGCTGGCCCGGCAGGCCATCATCGCCGAGATCGAGAACAACAGCATCTATCCCGACGGAGCCAGCATCGAGCTGACGGCGGCCATGGCCGCCAATCTTGGGGTGCAGCCGGAGCAGCTGATCTGGGGCAATGGAGCGGACGAGATCATTCTCATGATCGCTCGCTCCTTCCTGGAGCCGGGAGACGAGACGGTCATGGCCAGCGAGACGTTCTCCCAATACCGCCATAATGCCGTCGTGGAGAACGCCGTCATTATCGAGATCCCTCTGGTCGAAGGCAGGCATGACCTTCCTGCGATGCTGGCAGCCGTAACGGACAAGACGAAGGTGGTCTGGATCTGCTCGCCGAACAATCCGACAGGCGCGATCGTAACGCAGGAGGAGCTGTCTTCCTTCATGAACAGCATCCGCAGCGACGTCCTTGTCGTGCTGGACGAGGCTTACTGCCATTTCGTCGACGATGTGGACTACCACGACAGCCTGGAGCTGCTGAAGCGCTTCGACAACCTGATCTCGCTCCGCACCTTCTCCAAGATCTATGGACTCGCGGCGCTGCGCATCGGATACGGAATCGCCCACCCGTCGGTCATCAACAGCATCAACCTGGTGCGGGAGCCGTTCAATACGGCCCGAGTCGCCCAAGCTGCGGCGAGGGCGGCGCTTGCCGACCAGGACTTCGTCGACGGCTGCCGCGAGAAGAATATCCGCGAGCGCGATTACCTGCAAGGGGAATTCGACCGCCTTGGACTGAAGTATTTCCCGACTCAGGCGAACTTCATCTTCGTCGATGTTCGGTTTCCTTCCAAGGACGCTTTCGACGCCCTGCTCCGCAAAGGATTCATCACGCGGGCCAACTGGCCGAAGTCGCCGAACTGGCTGCGGATCTCCATCGGCAAGGCGGAGGACAACCGCAAGCTGATCGCGGCTCTGGAACAGGTTTTGAGAGAAGCGGCGGTGCTCGGGTAAGTTGGATACTAGAATCGCAGTTATCGGAGCCGGCCTGATCGGCGGCTCTCTTGCCCTTTGCTTCAAAGGAATGGAAGGATTCCATGTCACAGGATACTCCTACAGGCAGGAATCCGCGGACAAATACTTGAAGCTTCATGTCGTGGATGAAGCGACGACTTCGCTGGAGTCGGCCGTCCAGGAGGCCGACTTCATCTTTCTGTGCGTGCCGGTGGGGTTGATCGGCGACTACCTCGTCCAGCTCGGCAAGCTGCCGCTCAAGCCGGGCTGCATCATTACCGACGTAGGCAGCACGAAGGCCGGCATCATGGATACGGCATCGCAATGCGATCTCGGACGCGGCTTGTTCATCGGCGGCCATCCGATGGCAGGCTCGGAAAGAGCGGGAGTCGAGGCCGCTTCAAGGCATTTGTTCGAAAATGCCTTCTATATCCTTACTCCTGACCCGGCTGCGCCGGAGGAGGCTGTCGCGAGGCTCAGCAGCCTGCTTGCCTTGACGAACGCGAGAGTCGTGTCGATGGACCCGGTCCAGCATGACCGCATCGTCGGAGCGATCAGCCATCTGCCGCATCTGATTGCAGTCGCCCTGGTCAATCAGGTGCAGAAGCGGAACGAGGATTCCGGCATGTACGCCATGCTGGCGGCAGGAGGATTCCGGGATATTACGCGGATCGCTTCGAGCGATCCGACCGTATGGAGGGATATTCTGCTGGACAATCGTGATGTCGTGCTCGACCTGCTGGACGAATGGAAAGGCGAGATGAGCCGTTTCGCCGATATTCTGAGGGACGGAGACGGGGAGGCTGTCAGCGAAGCGTTCCGGAGCGCGGGCGAATTCCGCGATTCGCTGCCGGAGAGACGCCGCGGCGTGCTGCAATCCGTCTATGAATGCTACATGGACGTGCCGGATCATCCCGGCATCATCGGCAAGATCGCCACGGAGCTCGGCAACCGCAGGATCAACCTCAGCAACCTGCAGATCATCGAGAGCCGCGAGGATGTGCCAGGCGTGCTCAGGCTCAGCTTCCGCACGCAGGGCGATCTGGATCAGGCCGTCGACGTGCTGGAGCAATTCAAATATACTGTCAAGTTCTGAATAAATAGAAAGATCCCGGGATCCGGGATCTTTTTTTACAGGGGGGGACTCTTGCAGGGCGAACCGCCGACCTTCCCATCAAAGGGCATCAATCCATGCAAAAATGTCTATTTACCTCGCCAAAATAAAAAATGAAAACGCTTATTGACAAATTGAAAACGGATACATTATACTAGCACTACAGTATGGTTTCTCTCCACTCCTATCCAACTCCATCGCACGTCTTGTGCGGGCCGCCTTTTATAAGGCGGCTTTTTGTTTTTAATGCTTGTCCCATCGGTGATGATTGCGAATCTTGCTTGTCCTGCAGCACGTTCAAAACGGTTGATTCGATGAAACAAATAAACGGAAGCATCTCTGTGCCGGGCCGCCTTCTATAAGGCGGCTTTCGTTTTTCTTAAACTTTCCTCATTTTCCGATTTAACCTCCGGGCCCATGCTACAATACAGTGAGTTTTGGTCCATCCAATTTATGGGTAATGATTCTTGTCGAAGGCGGCAGGATTATGAGGTTCCTTATCGAATTGGAATCTATACAGAATGAGATCCGCCATTCCGAAATACTCATAAGAGGCCGCCCGAACTTTTTTCTTCAGACAGCGCAACTTTCTGCAGCCGCTCCGGTACAATTGTGTAACCGGAACGGAATATTTGCAGGTGAGGAGGTACTACCGCCTGTCATGGTTGATTCCGAACTTATCCGGCAAATCAAAGACGGAAATATTGAGCTCTATTCCGAATTAATGAGGCGTTACCAGCGTAAGATCATGTCCTTCATCCTTCAAATGCTGCGAAGCTCCAAGATGGAGCTTGTCGCGGAGGATCTGTGCTCCGAAACCTTCTACAAGGCCTATCGAAGCCTGAGCTCCTTCCGTGAGGTGGATGCCCAATTCTCCACATGGCTGTACACCATCGCGCGCAATACGGTGCTCAGCGAGCTGCGCAAGCAGCGCAGCATACATATCCCTCTCGAAGAGAGCGGCCTGATGCCGGCAGCGCCGGAGGAGGCGGCTCCCGAGCAGCAGATCCTTCAGGGAGAGCGCATGACGCTCGTCAGAGATGCGATCCGCACCTTGCCCGAGAAGCAGCGATCCGCGCTCGTGCTGAGAGAATATGATGGATTGGATTATCAGGAAATCGCTGATATTCTTGGAGGCACGGTCAGCTCGGTCAAATCCTTGCTCTTCCGCGCCAGAAGCAGCGTGAAGATGCAGCTGGAGCCTTACTTCGAAGAGGTTGCGAGCGAAGATTTCGAAGGGATGAAGCTGCGATGAAATGCGATGAAGTGCAGGAGGCGCTCGGCCTTTACTGGGATCTCCCTGAAGGCGATCCTTTAAAGCTGTCCGTCGACCTGCATTTGAAGCATTGCATAGCTTGCAAGGAAGATTTCCGCTTATGGGAGGAAAGCGAGCTGCTGATCAGGCAGCTCGCGGAGGAAGACGAAGCTGCTTCCTGGGAATCCGCTGAGTCAGTCAACCGACAGGTTATGGATCGAATTTATGCGGAAGACGGGTACAATCCCAAGCCGCGCATGTTTCATCCGCTGGGCAGGCATCTGAACAACCGGGTTTCGGCTGCTGTGGCAGCTTGCCTGGCGATGTTTACGACCAGCTTGTTATATGTACTGTTAAGCCGCGGCGACGCGGATTCGGAAACGGTTACCAAGACCGGGTTGATGGAGACCGCAAGCGCCTCATCGGGCACGATGTTCAAGGCAAGCTTTTCCGCCGATACTCCCGTAGCCCAGGTCAGCGATCCGTTCATACTCAATATCGTGCCTACAACGCCTCAATATTGGATCATCTTGTCCATGCTGGGGCTGGTACTGATTTTGTTCATGCTGAATTGGCTTTCGCGAATTCGCAAATAATGGTCAAACCGTTTCCGGCTGCATTTGCGGCCGGATTTTTAGGTTCAGAACGAAGGAGAGAATGGACAAGATGATGAAGCTAGGGCTGATCCGTCATGGGAAGACGGATTGGAATGCAGAGGGACGAATTCAAGGCATCACGGACATTCCGCTGAACGGAGAAGGGCGGGATCAGGCCGGAAGACTTGCGGATAGGCTGCTGAGGGACGGCGACAAATGGGATGGAGTCGTGACCAGTCCTTTGGCCCGTGCGCGTGAAACCGGGCGAGTGATTGCCGAGAAGCTGGACATTCCGCTGCTTGAGCCGGAACAGCTTCTGTCGGAGCGCAGCTTCGGTCTTGTGGAGGGAACAAAGGAAGCGGAAAGGATAGAGCGTTGGGGAGCGATGTGGCGGACCCATCCAGATGCGGGCATCGAGTCGGATGAACGCGTGCAGGAACGAGGACAAGCCTTCGTCGCCAGCATGGAGAAGCTGTACCCTGATTCCAGGCTGCTAGTCGTTACCCACGGAAGCTACCTGGCTCAACTGCTGGAAGTTCTCTGCGACGGACTCAGCCAAACCTATCTCAACAACATGTCCTATTCCATTCTTGAGTTCGACGGCAGCAAGTGGACGCCGCTGCTTCATAATTGCACCCTCCACCTCGAGAACTAAGCCGAGTCCGGTTTCATGCCGCCTTCGCCTTCCGGCGAAGGTTTTTTTCGTTCCCGCCATGTCTTAAACTTCGAGGATCTTCCCATAATGGTACTAGCAAATGGCAGGAGGGAAGAGAGAATGAACTTCGCGGATATGCTGGGTTACGCCGATATCGCCCAGCTCAGTCGGATAGCGGACGTATACCAATGCGAGTGCAACGGACATTCCAAAAACGAGCTGATTCAGTCCATCCTTTCCAAGGTGGGATCAAGGGAAGTATTCGAGGCTCAGGTGGGCAGCATGCGTTTGGAAGATTTGCGTTTCATCAACTCTCTGCTATTCGACAAAAGGGAATTGTTCAGCCTGGAAGAGTTGATTGCACGGGTGCAATCGAGCAAGCTTCAAGAAGATGAGGCTGATGGCGGGTCACGGATAGCGGAAACGAAGCGTCCGCTTGCGGACAGCGTTCCGAAAAACCGCCGCAAGGGCAAAGCTCAGCCCGTACCTGAATCGGGCCCAAGGGAAATCATCTCCCGCTTCAAGCAGCAAGGCTGGCTGTTCAACGGAATAAGCGGCCCGGAGCGGTATCTGTTTCAGATTCCGAAAGATCTGAAGGTGAAGTTCCGAGATGCGCTGGGACGGCGCTTCCGTGAAAGCCTCATCTATGCGGGCGAGCCTTCCGTCTACAGGGATGAACAGGAGCTGCTCGGCGAGGACGTACATGCGTTGCTCTCCTATGTCCGCCATCACGAAGTGCCGCTGACGAGAGACGGATACATGCACAGGCGTACAGTCATGCAGATTATGGAGAGCTTCGGCGTGCAGGAGGAGCCACCGGCCAAAGCGGCATTCCGCTTCGGATACGGGCGCCGATTCCGCGAATATCCCGAGCGATTCTCGCTGGTCTATGATTATTGTTTCTATAATAAGTGGATCGTGGAAGATGAGGACATGCTCGTCTTGTCGGAGAGGGGAACCGAGGCGCTATTGGACAGGCGCGCGGCGACAGCCGAACAGCTCTATCGCTTCTGGCTTCGGCTGTATAAGGGCGCAGTCCCGAATCTTCTGTCCCTCGCTCATTGGATCGACGATTTGGCGGACCGCTGGGTGACGGCGGATTCGCTCCGAGCTGTCCTCCTTCCCTTCATCAAGCCTTATTATTACGATACGGCCGATTCCGTGATGGACAAGCGGATTCTCATGATGCTTCTGCATCTGGGCATGCTGCGGATCGGGGAAGACGAGAAGCTGGGCACCGTCGTGAGGATGACCAAGCTGGGAAGCGCGGTCGTGGCCGGCGTCCATGTGGAGCATCAGGACGTGCTGCATGTGGAGGCGGGCGGCGATCCCGTACTCTAGCAAGTAGCACTCGGGCTGCCGCACATTTGATTGGAGCGGGCTTCTGTAATCTTCCCTCTGAAGTCCGGCGGAATAGAATGATAGCAGGAAGAATGGCTGCGGGCAGTCTCTACATCTATACGCTCTACCTGAAAGGAAACTAGTAACGGGCATCATGAAGATCTAGGAGAGAGCTTGTATAGGTGCACGGATGATTCGATACGGAGGTGTATCCTATGATGGACAAATTGAAAGCGAACTATGAAGTCATGCTGGGTCTGACAGCTGAAATGATCCTGGATGAAGCCTTGCTTAAATTTCGCAGAGCCAAAATCTATGCAGCCATAAACGATGCGCTCGAAACCGGAGACAGGGATCGCTTCCAGAAGCTGTCCGAGGAGTGGAACGCTCTCCGCCGCTGAGTTTTCCCGCTTCATGTCGGCCTTCGGTCCGGCCGCTTCCGCGGCTGGCCGGAGGCTGTCGTTTTTTTTGCCCCGACGGACACGCCGCCGACACGCAGGCCGGTTGCTGCCCGAGGAGTGGATGTCCGGAGCGGAACGAATGAACCTGGCAGGCTGAGGATGTTGGCAAAAACGTCCCTTCAAGGTAACATAAGGGAGGCGAAAATAACGAAGGAAGTGGAACTGCATGAAATTCAGCGAAATTGAACGTCAGCGCTGGCCCGAGCTGCAGCCGTACATGGATACTTGCCTGCTTCCGGTGACCGGTCTTTCCGGCACGGAATCTCCTTGGCAGGCGGCTGAGGCGCTCGAGAAGCTGCGCGATCTGCTTGACGCGGCGGAGATTCCGTTCAAGGGCAGAATCATTTCTTATCCGGCCGTGCAGTATCGCTCCGGCCATGATCTGGCCGAATTGGACGAGCTGTGCAGGAAAGTCAAAAGCGGTGGCTTCCGCTATGTCATCGCTGCATCGGCTGCCGTCGACCTGTCGGGGCTGGAGGAGGCGGACTTGGCGCTTGGCCCGGACGACAGCGGAGCGCTGCCGGGGCCTTCCGATATCTCCTTGCGGATCCGGGAGTTATGGAAAGCCTGACAGAATGGAATGAAGCTTTTGCGACGAATGGGATGCATAATTTCTTTCCGCGAAGGGGAAACCATTTGTCAGGGAATGATTGTAAACTCGCCCCCGTGCGATCGCCCTCAAATGTGACAAATTAGCAACAAACATGGGAGCGATTTTTGAACATTGAACTTCCAAATTCTTGACGCTCCCAAACGTCTAAAGTATGATAGGAATTGCTTGGTTCGACACGGAATGTCTGGCGGACAAGGCATCCGATATGGTTGCAAAGGGGGTTGAACAGATGAGTACTCACGAAAATCAAGAATCCGCACACGCTCCCGTGAAGCGCAAGGAAATGTCGAGAAGGCAGTTTTTGGCTTACACCCTCGGAGGAGCCAGCGCATTCATGGCCGGCGGAGCCGTCCTGCCCATGATCCGGTTCGCCGTTGATCCGCTGCTGGAGAAACGCTCCGCAGGCAGCTTCGTCAAGGTCGTGGAAGAGAGCAAAGTGAAGGTCGGCGAGCCGACGGAGTTCAAGTTCAAAATTCATCAAGTCGACGGGTGGTATGTAAGCGATCCCGAGCAGGCCGCATGGATCATGAAGGACGACAACGGCAAGATTTTCGCGCTTTCTCCGATCTGCAAGCACTTGGGCTGCACGATCGGCTGGAACACCGAGAAAAACAACGAATATGTGTGCCCTTGCCACGGCGCCCACTACACCGTAGACGGCAAAAACCTGTCTGTAGCGCCGGCTCCTCTTGACGAGTATCAGGTCAAGATCGAGAACGGCTTTGTTTACCTGGGCGATATCGTTCCGAACACAAGGGTTTAGGAGGCGTTAATTCAGATGTTTAAAAGCGTATACAACTGGATCGACGAACGTCTTGACGTGACGCCCCTGTGGAGGGATGTTGCGGACCATGAGGTGCCGGAACATGTCAATCCCGCGCATCACTTTTCAGCCTTCGTCTATTGTTTCGGAGGATTGACGTTCTTCATTACCGTTATCCAGATACTGTCCGGCATGTTCCTCACCATGTACTACGTTCCGGATATTATCAACGCTTACGCGAGCGTGGACTATCTTCAGCACAAGGTGCCGTTCGGCTCGATCGTACGCGGCATGCACCACTGGGGAGCCAGCCTCGTTATTGTCATGATGTTCCTACATACGCTTCGCGTCTTCTTCACCGGATCCTACAAGGCTCCGCGCGAGATGAACTGGGTTGTCGGCATGCTGATCTTCTTCATCATGCTTGGACTCGGCTTCACCGGTTACCTGCTTCCTTGGGATAACAAAGCGTACTTCGCAACCAAGGTCGGCATTCAGATCGCCGATTCGGTGCCTTATATCGGGGAGTACATCAAAGTCTTCCTGCAGGGAGGAGACATCGTCGGAGCGACTACGCTGACCAGGTTCTTCGCGATTCACGTGTTCTTCCTTCCAGGCGCCCTGCTGGCTCTGCTGGCTGCGCACTTCTTGATGATCCGCAAGCAAGGCATCGCGGGTCCTCTATAACGGTAGAGGAGGGACTCACATGGCGCACGGCAACAATTCAAACGAAAAAGTCGTTTATGTCGGCGATTCACGTGTTCGCAAGCGCGAAACCGTCAACAGCATCCCGCCGGACTACACTTCCTTCCCTGGACGTTCGGAAGCCTTCATTCCGAACTTCCTGCTGAAGGAATGGATGGTCGGCTGCGTCGTGCTCGTCGGATTCCTCGTTCTTACGATCGCAGAACCGCCACCGCTCGGTTATCCGGCGGATCCGACCAACTCGGCATTCATTCCGATGCCGGACTGGTACTTCCTGTTCCTGTACCAGCTGCTCAAGTACCCTTGGGTATCCGGCTCGTACGTACCGCTCGGCGTTATGGGCGTGCCTGGCGTCGCTTTCGGCTCGCTGCTGCTTGCTCCGTTCCTGGATACGGGCAAGGAGCGCCGCTTCTACCGCCGTCCGATCGCAACGGCTCTCATGCTCTTGTCGCTGGTGTCGTGCTATTATCTGACCAAGGTCAGCTGGGACCACTATCAGCATGAGCTCGAGATCACCAATACGGTGCCGGAGCATATCGAGCGCGAGGAAAAAGCCCGCGAAGCGGCCGCTTCCGGCGAAGAACCGCCTTCGGCAACGAAGCCGAAGGAGGACGTCGCTCTCGTCGATGCCGACAACGCCGGCGTGAAGACGATCATGGAAAAGGCCAAATGCATGACTTGCCATGGCACGGATCTGAAAGGCCAAGCCGGAGCGAAGATTCCATCCCTGCACGGCGTCGGCGATCTGCTGGACAAAGCGCAGCTGACGGATATCGTCACCAACGGCAAGGGCGGCATGCCGGCCTTCAAGGACACTCTCTCCGCGGAAGAGATCGATACGCTCACCACTTGGCTCGCCAAGCAAAAAGCGGCTCAATAAGACAACCAGCCTGATCGTTCCCGGACGATCAGGCTTTTTCGTCAACCGACGCGCTTATCATTATTTTAAAGGGCGACACGCACGCTAACCAAGGAGGCTCATCGTCTTGTTTTCGAATTTGTTCAGCCGCTATGCCTTGTTGAATCGCCGATTCCTGTGGCTGCTGCTCGTCGTCAATGCGCTGGGCACCGTGTACGGATACTATTGGTATAAAGGACAGCTGGAAGCGACCGTCGACGCCGGCAATCCGCTCTGGCAGCTCGTGTTCGTTCCGGACAGCCCGACAGCCAGCCTTTTCTTCACCTTGAGCCTGCTTTACCTGCTCTTTCCGCCTGCGAATCCGGGACGGCTCGGCAAGACGGTCCGTGTCTTGATCGAAGGTCTTGGAACCGTCACATCGGTGAAATACGGCATTTGGGCAACAACGATCATTCTCGCCGGCGCTGCCCGGGGAGAGATGCTGGAGCCTGCGCATTTCATGCTGATGGCTTCACATCTGGGCATGGCGCTTGAAGCTCTTCTCTATGTCCGTTTCATGGCTTTGGGCAAGATCGCCGCGCTGGCGGCGGCCGGATGGCTGCTGCTCAACGATTATTTCGATTATCACTACGGCATCTACCCCTATCTGCCAAATGCGCTTGAAAACGATGTGCCCGCTGTGCGTACATTCACGATCGGGCTGTCGATATTCAGCTTGCTGGCCGTCTGGCTGGCGCAAACGATCGGGCGCAGGAGGCAAGGACGCTGACTTGCAGTACCCTCGAATGACGATCTGACTCAAGCGCTGAAGGTGGCCGCTCCGCATGCCGAGAATCCGCTTCAATCGTACAAGCCGTACATATCTCCCTATCCGCAAGCATAGTAGTAGGATAGACAGGAGGGATAGGCATGTCCGGCAAATGGACTGGAGTGTGGATCGGCTTACTGACAGGGGCGGCTGCCCTGCTGCTGCTCCATGGAGCGGTGTACGCTTCGGGCAGCGCATACATCGGCAATTCGGAGATCGGCTCGGCTGCCGAGCCCGTGCAAAGGTTCCGGAGCACCGCGAACAACCTGTACACGGCCGTCGTGAACGGGGAGCGCAGCAGCTCCTATTACGAGTTTGTCAAACTTGCGAAGCTTGCCGGCGACCGCAGCCTGCGCTTGCATGGATATAGCGCCGGCTGGGCGGCGGTCGACAAGAGCCTGTCCGAGGCCAAGGCAGCGCTGTCCGCAGGGACAGAATCGGACAGGCTTCTGGAGGCTGCGTCGAGGCTGAGGCTGGCGGCGGACAGCTTGGCGGGAGGCGACGAGGCGTTATGGCTGCAGTACGAGCCTCTGCTCAAGGAGGATGCCCGGCAGATCGCGATCGCTTGGACGACTAGCGGCAGCTTGGCCGAGGCTGCGGCAACGGCGAGGCTTGCCACCCTCGAGCGGCACTGGGAGGTCATCGAGCCTGCCGTGCTGCTGAGCCGCGACCCGCTTCAGGCCGAGGCGATGAGGGAGGCTGTGATCTACACCGGGAAGCTGCTGAAGGCGGGCGGCGACTCTCAGTCAGCTTGGATCATTCAATCCTTCCGTTCTCTTTCGGAGACGGCGGGCACGCTCTTCCGCGCCGAAGGGTCGGAAGGCAAGGAAGATACGGAGCCTGCCGTCGCGCCGCCAGCGAGTCCGATCATGCCGGGAGGCTGGATGCTTTATACGCTCGTGCCTCTCATTGCCGCCGTGCTGGGCTATGCCGGCTGGAGCAATTACCGCGGCGGCCAGCATGGCGTCCGGGTGCTTCCGGCCAAAGGCGAGCCGCCAAGCCATAACGGAGTCGCTCGCAAATAAAAGAAGAAGCCTGGCCGGCAACCGGTCAGGCTTCTTCTTTGAATCCTTCTCCAAGCACGTCGTGGACGTCATTGATGACGATGAATGCGCGGGGGTCGATGCTGCGGACGATCATGCGAAGAGTGCGGATTTCCTGCCGCGAGACGACGCAGTAAACGACTTGCTTGTCCGTTTTGGAGTAAGCTCCGACGGCGGGAATAAGCGTGACGCCGCGCTCCATTTCCACGGTGATCTTGTCGGCGATGGCCTCGCCGTGCTCGCTGATGATGGAGAACGCCTTGGCCGCATACGCGCCTTCCTGGATGAAGTCGATCAGCTTGGAGGCGATGAATACGGCGACGAGAGTGTAGAGCACCTTCTCCTTCGGAATGTAGATGAGCGACAGGCCGATGATGATGGCATCCGCCGCCAGGATGACCTGGCCCATGCTCCATCCTTTGGAGCGGGTGAGGATGCGCGCGGCGATATCGACGCCGCCTGTCGTGCCGCCGAAGCGGAAGACGATGCCAAGGCCCATGCCGAGCGTGACGCCGGCGTAAAGGGCAGCCAGAATGAAATCATGCTCGGCGTAGAAAGGCACCATCCATCCGGCCGAAATCGCCTTTTCGAAGATGGCCAGAAATACGGAGAGGCTGACGGTTCCGATGATCGTCATGACCATGGACAACTTGCCGAGAATGCGGAGGCCGACCAGGAACAACGGAATGTTCAGGACAAGCGTCGTAATGGACAGCTTCCATCCGAGCGCATAGTTGAGAAGTATGCCGATGCCGGTAACGCCGCCTTCCATCAGCTGGTTCGGGAGGACGAAGTACTGAAGTCCAAAGGCATAAATGGCAGTTCCCAGCATGATCGGGAAGATCGTGCGATAAATGTAGTTCCATTGAATCTTGGATAGCTTGGACATAGACGGTTTCTCCTTGACGATGACTTCGCTTGCCTGCCATGGGCGCGAGCCGTTAGTAGGCAGGGGCTTAAATATTGTGTTCAAAACTGCTTTAGGATAACATAGGTAAAGATACCTTGCAAAGAAGGGAACTTGTCCATGAGCGAAAAATCTCTTGCCGCCATCCAGCGGGAAGTCGACGAATACATAAGCCAGTTCAAGGAAGGGTACTTCAGCCCCTTGTCTCTCATGGCCAGACTCACGGAGGAATGCGGCGAGCTGGCGAGGGAGATCAACCATACGTACGGGGAGAAGCCCAAGAAGCCGGACGAGGCGGACAATTCCGTCGAGATGGAGCTGGGGGACATCCTCTTCATCCTGAATTGCTTCGCCAATTCGCTGAACATCGATCTGACGAAGGCGCATGATGCCGTCATGCACAAGTTCAATACGAGGGACGCGGACCGCTGGACCCGCAAAAACGGCGAACCGCAATAAAGCCCCTGGCATATGCTGTAACCATCATCCTCTGAGAAGGAAGGTGGGCGGATGGACGGGGAAAGCTGCATCAAGAAAGCATACGAATCCATACTCGGCGGCGACTTCGACGGCGCGATCGGATGGTTCCGGCAAGCAATCGACATGGAGCCTGACAATGCGTCTTTTCATTATAAATGCTCCGTCTCTTGCACGCGCAGCGGCAGATGGGAGCTGGCCCTTCATCATGCCAGACTTGCAAGCGAGCTGGATCCGGGCCATGCGGAGTACCGCTTCCATCTGGATGTCGTGGACTCCCGCAGGCTCGTCTCGGATGCCAAGCTGCTGCTGGCGGCCGGACCTGCCCATGCCTCCGAAGCTCTTCTATTCGCCCAGGAGGCCCGGCTTCTGGATCCGCTCAACGCCGAGGCCAGCCTCGCGGCCGGACAGTGCTATTACGTGCTCAATCGGCTCCAGAATGCAAAAGATTGCGTGATGGAAGCATGCAGGCTGGATCCTTCCTCCGAGGAAGCCCGCATCCTGCTGCGCAAGCTGAACCGGGCGATCAAGCCGACGAACAAGCCGCGCTGAACGGTATGGAAGCCGACTACTTAACTCGAGGTGATCGATATCATGAATACTCCTATCAAAGTCGCGGTAGCCGGCGCTTCCGGACGAATGGGCCGCGAAGTCGTCAAGCTGGCCCTGCAGGATGAAAGCTTCCAGCTGACGGGCGCCATGTCCCCGTCGGCCGGCGCTGTCGACGCGGGCCGTCTTGTCGGTCTCGAGCCATGCGGCTTGACGGTGTCTCCATCGCTGGAGGCGATGCTGGACAGCGGAGAAATCGACGTTCTCGTCGATTTCACCGTGCCGCAGTCCGCATATTCCAACACGCTGGAAGCCGTAACGCGCGGGATTCGCCCTGTCGCCGGCGTGACCGGCTTTACTCCGCAGCAGATCGCCGAGCTGGACGAGCTGTGCAAGCAGCAGGGGATCGGCGGGCTGATTGCTCCGAATTTCTCCATCGGGGCGATTCTGATGATGAAATTCGCCGCGGAAGCCTCCAAACATTTTCCCCATCTTGAAATCATCGAATATCATGGGGACCAGAAGCTCGACGCTCCCTCCGGCACTTCAATCAAGACGGCCGAGCTTATCTCCGAGGCGCGGCGCGAGCTGAAGCAAGGCAATCCTCGGGAGGAAGAGACGATCGAAGGCGCTCGAGGCGGCTACTATGACGGCTTCAGAATCCACAGCGTGAGGCTGCCCGGCGTGTTCGCCCAGCAGGAAGTCGTCTTCGGAGCGTTCGGGCAGACGCTCAAGATCCGCCATGATTCCTATGACAGAGCCGGCTATATGCCGGGCGTCGCCCATGCGATCAAGAAAGTGATGACATATGAAGGCCTCATCTATGGATTCGAACATATCATGGAACCGTGACAGCGACCGAACAAACGCATCGATACATGAAGGAGTGAGAGCGATGCTTAGCATTGCATTTATCGCGCATGACCGCAAAAAAGACGAGATGGTCAACTTCGTCACCGCTTACGAGGAAGCATTCATCGGCAACAAGCTGTATTCGACCGGCACGACGGGCTCGCGCATCATGGAAAAGACATCTCTCAACATCCACCGGTATATGTCAGGTCCGCTCGGCGGGGACCAGCAGATCGGAGCGCTCGTCGCCCAGGATCAGCTCGACCTCATCATTTTCCTGCGGGATCCGCTCATGGCTCAGCCGCATGAACCTGATATCATCGCCCTGCTGCGCCTCTGCGATGTCCAAGGCATACCGGTGGCGACCAATATCGCGACCGCGGAGCTGCTCGTCAAGGCGATGCAGCGCGGGGACTTCGCTTGGCGCGAGCTGGTAGACAAGTACAAGCCGGAGTAAGAAGATGAGACAGCAGACAGACATACTCGTCTTCGGCGCCCATGCGGACGATGCGGAGATCGGCATGGGCGGCACGATCCTGAAGCATACCGATGCCGGAATGACGGTCGGGATCTGCGATTTGACGGAATCGGAGATGAGCTCCAACGGAAACGTCGAGCTTCGCAAGCAGGAAGCCGAGACAGCCGCCAGAATTCTCGGCCTGACCGTCCGCAGCTGCCTGGGCCTTCCCGACCGCGGCCTGACGGGGGAAGCATCCCAGCTGGCTGCCATCACCAATGAAATCAGGCTGCGCAAGCCTAGAATCGTGTTCGCTCCTTATTGGCAGGACCGCCATCCGGATCACAACGCGGCCAGCGCCATGGTCGAAGAAGCGGTATTCAACGCCAAGCTGAGACGTTATTTGCCGGATTCGGACCTGGAGCCGGTCAACGTGGAGCAGCTTGTTTTTTATTATATCAATGACCAGCGCGACATCGCCTTGACCGTGGACATCAGCAGCTACATCGGCCGCAAGCTCGAAGCGCTGTCGGCGTACCAATCGCAGTTCGCCCCGGCAGCCGCAGGCGACGGCAGGGTCGATACGCCATTGACTCAAGGCTATGTCAAGCGGGTCGAATATCGCGACTACCTGACCGGACAAGCGGCGGGCTGCCCGCATGCGGAAGGCTTCGCGCTCAAGAAGCCGCATCCGGTGTCGCATTTCATCGGCTGATGCCTAAAACCCCGGTTAGGGGAATACATATGGAAGCAGAGCGCCACGAGCGGGAGGAACCCACATGACCAGAAAACTGAAAATCGGGATTACCTGCTACCCGACCCTAGGCGGATCGGGCGTAGTCGCGACGGAGCTCGGCAAGCTGCTGGCCGAGAACGGACATGAAATCCATTTCATCACGCACAGCATTCCTTTCCGGCTGGGCCAGTTCCACAAAAACATTTTCTTTCACGAGGTCGAAGTCAACAACTATTACGTTTTCCGCTATCCTCCCTACGATCTCAGCCTGGCCAGCAAGATGGCTCAGGTTGCGGAGATGCAGAAGCTCGACATCCTGCATGTCCATTATGCGATTCCTCATGCCGTATGCGCGTTTCTGGCCAAGCAGATTCATGGCAAAGGCCTGAAAACGGTGACGACGCTCCATGGCACCGATATTACGGTGCTGGCGCAGGATGAGTCGCTGAAGGACCTGATCCGTCTCGCCATTCACGAGAGCGACGCGGTGACGGCCGTCTCCCGGGATTTGATCCGCGAGACGAGGGAGCTTCTGGACATCACGACTCCGATCGACTTGACCTACAACTTTGTGGACAAAAGAGTCTATTACCCCCGGGATACATCCAGCCGGAGGGGGGATTACGCCGCGCCGGACGAGAAAATCCTGATGCATATTTCCAACTTCCGTCCGGTCAAGCGGGTCGGCGATGTCATCGACATCTTCCGCCGGGTATCGGAACATGTCCCTGCCAAGCTGCTGCTTGTCGGAGAAGGACCCGAGCTGTCGCGCATCCAGTGCCAAATCCGCGAAATGGGCTTGGAGGACCGGGTGCATTTCCTCGGCAAGCAGGAGGACGTAGCCGAAGTCATTTCCCTGGCGGATCTCATGCTGCTTCCCTCCGAGAAGGAGAGCTTCGGCCTTGTCGCGCTTGAAGCGATGGGCTGCGGAGTTCCGACGATCGGGTCCACGGCAGGCGGCATTCCCGAACTCGTCTCGCATGGAGAGACCGGCTTCCTCTCGCCGATCGGCGATACGGCCGATATGGCGCGCAATGCGGCGAGGCTGCTGACCAACCCGTCCATGTACGATCAATTTCGGAGCGCGTGCATCAGGCGCGCTTACGGAGAATTCTGCAACGAGCGGATCACGCGCGAATACGAGAAGATCTACTACCGGGTGCTCGGCATGGAGGCGGAGCTGCCCGTTCCGGCTTGCGAGGGATGAACGGGGAGCCCATCACGTCGCTTCCTCTTGAGATGCGGGATGCGGCTCCTGTCCTGCGGAGGCTGCAGGAGGCCGGGCACACAGCCGTATTCGTAGGCGGCTGCGTTCGCGACATGCTGCTCGGGCTGCCGCTCAAGGATGTCGACATCGCGAGCTCCGCTTCTCCGGAGGAAGTGATGGAGCTGTACCCGGACAGCATTCCGACCGGCCTTCAGCATGGAACCGTAACCGTACGGCATGGGGGAGAGCTGTACGAAGTGACGACCTTCCGCACGGAGGGGGAGTACGCCGATCACCGGCGTCCGTCCGAAGTATCGTTCATCCGGGAGCTTGCAGGCGACCTGCAGCGGCGCGACTTCACGATCAATGCGATGGCTCTGCATCCGGACGGAGTTCTGGAAGATCCGTTCGGGGGCATGTCGGACCTCCGGCGCAGGCTTATCCGCGCGGTGGGGGATCCCGAAGCCCGCTTCGGCGAGGATGCGCTGCGCATGCTGCGGGCGGTGCGGTTCTCGTCTGTCTACGGCTTCCGGCTGTCCCATTCGACCTGGCGGGCATTGCTGCGCCATCGCGGCAGCTTGAAGCATGTCGCGATGGAACGAATCGGCTTGGAGCTTGATCGCATCGTTGCGAAAGGGAGCATCGGATCCGGTGCTTCCTGGCTTCATGCGAGCGGACTTCTGGAATGCTTCAAGGAGCCTCTGTTGCTGCCCGGCGGGCAGCTGTCGCGGCCCGGTCCAGCCCATAAGAAGCGGCATGGAGAAAAAAAAGCAGCCGATAGCCTGCTCGGCAGGCTCGCTGCCCTGGACAAGCTCGCAGACGGGGAGCAGCGCTGGCAAGGGCTGTTCATCGTCCTCGGAATGGACAAGGACATGGCCGGGGAGTGGTTCCGGCGGCTGCGGTATTCGCGCGCCCGCAAGGAGAAGCTGGAATCCGTGCTCTCGATTCATCGCTGGATGACCGTCTCGGGAGACAAGCCCACTTCCTCGGAATGGCATGCCGCTGTGCTCGGCATCGGAGCGGAGGCCGCCGAGAGCTGGCTGCGCTTGATGGAGGCGGCGGCTTCGGCAGGACTTGGACTTGATTTCGAAGCGCTGCCTCCGGGCTGCGAATCTTCCGCCGCAGAGATTCGGACCTGGATGGAGCAGATGCCGGTACGCGGCATCGGCGGCATGGCGGTGGACGGCAAGGACATCCAGCAGGTGATCGGGGCGCGTCCGGGACCTTGGATGGGCAGGCTGCTGGAACAGCTGGCCCTGGAGGCTGCCGGAGGAGCGGTGCCGAATGAACAGAAGCCTTTGCTGGAACGGGCGGCAGAGCTGTATGTACAGAAGCAGGGAGGCACGCCGTCATGAATACGGAACAATTGCTTCGACTATTCGAAGAAAGCGGCGATGAATACCTCTCGGGGGAAGCGGTCAGCAGGGAGCTTGAGGTGAGCCGGACTGCCGTCTGGAAGCAGATCCGCAAGCTGGAGGAGGCTGGCTTCGTCTTCGAGGCTTCCCGCAAGCGGGGATACAAGCTGATTTCCAAGCCGGACCTGTTGTCGGAGGAGCGGATAGCCGCCCATCTGCAGACCCGCGAATTCGGCCGCAGGCTGCTGCTGATGGACAAGGTGGATTCAACCCAGAACATCGCAGCCAAGCTCGCTGAACAAGGAACAGAGGAAGGGACGCTCGTGCTGGCGGAGCAGCAGCTGAGCGGCCGCGGCCGGATGGGCCGCGGCTGGGTGTCGCCATACGGCAAGGGGCTCTGGATGAGCCTGGTGCTTCGTCCGCCGCTTCCGGTCAGCAGCGCGCCGCAGCTGACACTGCTGACGGCGGTCGCCTTATGCCGGGCGCTCAGGCTTCATACCGGGCTGGATATCGGAATCAAATGGCCCAACGATCTGCTTCATGAAGGGAAAAAGCTGAGCGGCATCCTGCTGGAATCGGCCGCCGAGGACGAGCGGATCCGCCATATCGTAGCCGGCGTCGGCATCAGCGTAAACATGGCTGAAGGCGATTATCCCAACGAGCTGCTGGAGCGTGCGGCATCGCTGCGCATCGCGGCAGGCCGTACGTTCGACCGGGCTGAAATCGCCGCCGCCTTCCTGAACGAATGGGAGTCGCTGTACAAGGTTTATCTGGCGGAAGGCTTCGCTCCTGTCAAGCTTCTGTGGGAAGCCTTGTCGGTGTCGCTCCATCGCAAGCTCGTCATCTCGACTCCTCAGGGAGAGATACAGGGAACGCCTATCGGGCTCCACGAGAGCGGAGCGCTGCAGGTCGAGCTCGAGGACGGCACGGTCACAGCGTTGTTCTCGGCAGAGATGGGCGAGCCTGCCCGATCCTGATCTTTCAAGCCGGTCCTGGACACTAAAGGGCCGGCTTTTGGCTTCATTTACGGAGCTGGGGCGATCTGTTATACTGGTGATGACCGGGCGGTATCGACAAGATCCGAACCGCACTGGCACAGCCGGGCAGAAGGCAGCACATCTGCCATTTTACAGAAGGAATGTTGCAAGACCAGCAGTGCGTTTACTTTTGCTCTGAGCCGCTTCAGGACCGAGACAAGAGGAAAGCCCGCAGGCGTTTTTGACATCCTTTTTCGGGCTGGATCTTTTAGCGGCGGCTAAAAGGTTTTTTTGTGTTCACACTAACCTGGATGGGTACCGAAAGGGGAACAACGCGAAATGAAACAAGCGCTAACGATTACGAAACTGCAAAAAATGAAGGCAGAGGGAGAGCCGATCACGATGGTGACGGCATACGATTACCCGTCGGCCAGACTGGCAGAAGAAGCGGGAATCGACACCATTCTCGTCGGCGATTCGCTCGGCAATGTCGTGCTCGGCTACGACACGACCGTACCGGTGACGCTGGACGATATGATATATCACGCGCGGTCGGTTGCGCGCGGAGCACAGAACACATTCCGCATCGTCGACATGCCGTTCATGACGGCGCGCATCAGCCGGGAGGAGACTCTCCGGGGGGCAGGACGCCTCATGCAGGAAGGCCACGCCCATTCCGTCAAGATCGAGGGCGGCGAGGAAATCGCGGAGCATGTCGCCGCTTGCGTGCAGGCCGGCATTCCTGTCATCGGCCATATCGGCCTGACGCCTCAGTCCGTGCACCAGCTGGGCGGATACAAGATCCAAGGCAAGCTGGAAGCAGAGGCGGCGCGCCTCGAAGCCGACGCGCTCGCTCTGCAGCAGGCAGGGGCTTACGCGGTTGTCCTTGAGCTCGTCACGGAACCGATCGCGACGGCCATCTCCGGCAAGCTCACGATTCCCACGATCGGAATCGGAGCCGGTCCTGGCTGCGACGGGCAAGTGCTCGTCTACCACGACCTGATCCAGTACGCATCTCCATACCGCGCGAAGAAATTCGTGAAAACCTACGCCGATGTCGGATCGACGATCCGCGAGGCGCTCGGCCAGTATGTGAGCGAAGTCAAGGGCCGCAGCTTCCCTGCGGCCGAGCATACTTTCGGAGCTGCCGCTGCCGCGCCGGTCGGCGCTCTGTACGGAGGCGAGCGGAAATGAGCGCAACGGCTGTCAAAACGAGCCCTCTCGTGCTGAGGACAATTGCTTCTCTTCGGGAGGAGCTGTCCGCGCGCCGGACGGCCATGCCGCAGCTCCAGGTCGGCCTCGTGCCGACGATGGGCTATCTCCATGACGGGCACGGCAGCCTGATCCGCCGCTCCTCGTCGGAAAACGGCTTGACGGTTCTGAGCATCTTCGTCAATCCGCTGCAGTTCGGGCCGAGCGAGGATCTCGACCGCTATCCGCGCGATGAGGAACGCGATCTGCGCCTCGCGCGCCAGCAAGGCGCCGATATCGTCTTCATGCCGAGCGTCGAGGAGATGTATCCGCGCAAGCCGCTGACGAGAGTGCTGGTCTCCGAAGTGACCGAAGCTCTTTGCGGCGCTTCCCGCCCCGGCCATTTCGACGGGGTCGGCACGGTTGTAAGCAAGCTGCTCAATCTGGTGAAGCCGCAGAAAGCCTACTTCGGGCTGAAGGACGCTCAGCAGGTGGCGGTCGTGCAGCAGATGGTCGACGATCTGAACTTCGACGTCGAGATCGTTCCTTGCCCGACGGTCAGGGAACAGGATGGATTGGCGCTGAGCTCGCGCAATGTCTACCTGACGCCGGAGCAGCGCCAGCAGGCGCTCGTGCTTTCCCGGACGCTGCGCGCCGCTGCGGACTGGGCCAAGGAGCCCGGCATGACGGCCGGCGATCTGGAAGCGCGGGTGAGGTCGGCCATCGCCGAAGCGCCGCTTGCCGCCATTGACTATGCGGAGCTGAGAAGCTATCCTTCATTGGAGGCCCTGCTTCCCGGCGGCAAGCTGGCGGACTTCGGACAGCCGATGCTGCTCGCGCTTGCGGTGAAGTTCGGCTCGACGAGGCTGATCGACAACGCTATACTCCACTGACAGGAGGTCAGGACTTATGTTCCGGACTATGATGAAATCCAAGCTGCACCGCGCGACGGTGACGGAAGCGAACCTGAACTATGTAGGAAGCATCACTATAGATGAAGCTCTGATGGAAAAGGCCGATCTCTGGGCGAACGAGAAAGTCCAGATCGTCAACAACAACAACGGGGCCCGGCTGGAGACGTATATCATTCCAGGTCCGCGGCATTCGGGCGTCATCTGCCTGAACGGAGCGGCAGCCCGTCTCGTGCAGCCCGGCGACAAGGTCATCATTATCTCCTATGCGGCCATGTCCGAAGAGGAAGCCCGCGCCTACAAGCCGAAGGTAGTCATTCTGGACGACCACAACCAGCCGGTCCAGGTTATGGATGAAGAAGTTCATGCCGTCATTATTTAATCCTTATCCTTACGTCTGAGGGAACTGTTCCGCAGGGTATACAAAAGGGCGCCAAAACACAGAATGAGGGTACCGGAGAGAGCTTGACCGGTCATTGCTTTCATTTGCATAGCCTTTATTCCCTGTGGAAGGCGGGTGTCCGGGATGTTTCAACAGCTGTTTGCCGTTATGAACGATATGCTGGACGACATCATGCTGCGTTACCCGCATTGCAGCTCCGAAGAACGCAAAGAAATGCTGGAGCAGCTGGCTCAGCTGCGAGGAATCAGCGACCAGTTCATTGAAGAATGGCTTCGCCTGGAAGAGAAGCTGGCGGATTTCCGCGAGGAATTCCCGGCAGCGGCGGCATCGGCCGGCATAACGGCCGGCTCATCCTTCCCATTGCCTGACAGCGCAGCCGCCGGAGGCGGGCAGTCCGCTTCTACCGCCGCTGTCGGAGCTTCAGACAGCCGGATCGCAGGCGCCGGCATGGTCACCGCGGCTACGAAGGAAGCTCCTGGCGGTCCGGCGATCGGCAGCGGTGCGGACATGGCGGCCAAGCCTCAGCAAGGCTCGTTCGCCATGGATGTGTCGGGCGACAATGTGGAGAGGATCGCCAAGGGCCAAGGATACTTCAAGCTCTTCATGTTTCCGCAGGCGGCCCGGCATTTCCAGAAAGCGGTGGAATGCTCGCCTGAATGCGATCTGGCCCGCATGTATTTGGCCATGACGCTGATGCATCTGCAGCAATGGAGCGATGCCGAGCTTCATTTCAAGCTGCTGGTCAGCCTTACGGACCACCCCCGCTGGCAGGCGATCGGATTCAATGCGCTCGGCTGCATACAGGCGGTGCGCCTCAACATGGACCATGCGGAGATGCTGTTCCGCCAGGCGCACAAAATCGATCCGGCCTTTGAGGATCCAATAACCAATCTCAAGTCATGCCGGCAGACTCCCGGGCCATTATCCCTTTATTTCGGGAGTGCGGAGCTGACTTGCCTGTGAGAGGAAGTTTTGCTTCGAATGATCTATGCCGTATTGGATTTAGAAACGACCGGAACAAGCAACGAGGATGAAATCATACAAGTCGGCCTTGTGCTGATGGACGAGGAGTTCAATGTCTTCCAGACACTGAACTCCTTTGTGCGCCCTAGCGGACCGATCCCAGCCTTCATCACCCAGCTTACCGGCATTGACGACGCCATGGTGGCGGATGCGCCCGAGCCCGACGATCTTCTGCTGGAGATGATTCCGCTGCTTCAGGATGCCGTGCTGATCGGCCATAATGTATCCTTTGATGCCGGTTTCCTTAATATGGCTCTCGACAGGGCAGGCTATTCGCCGTTCGACGGCAGAAAGCTCGATACCGTCGAGCTGCTCCGCATGCTCTATCCTTCCCTGAGCTCCTATCAGCTCGGGGCTGTGTCCGAGCAGTTCGGCATCCGCCACGATCAGCATCATCGCGCGGACAGCGACGCGATGGCGACGGCGATCCTGTTCGCCGAATGCGTGAAGAAGCTGCGCGGCCTGCCGCTGCTGACGCTCCAGCGGTTCGTGATGCTGAGCGCCGACAACGATCTCGGGTGGATGCTGCGCGAGGAGCTGGCTCTACGGGAAGCGTCCACCGCTCTAGATACCGACAGCCACCGATATTTCCGCCAGTTCGCCATGAAGGCTGGAGAGTGGACGGAAGAGGAGCCGCCTCGCAACGAAGGAAACGACAAGCCGCTTGAAGGCGTCGGTTTCGAGGACTATCTGGAGCAGGTGCGGGAAGGCTTCACCGCCTTGTTCCCGGACTATGAGGAGCGCGAAGCCCAGCAGACGATGTTCCGCGAGGTGAACGACGCCTTCGAGAACAACCGGCATCTGCTGATCGAAGCCGGGACAGGCACGGGCAAATCGCTCGGCTACTTGATCCCTTCCCTTTACTTCGGCGTCAAGAACGAACGGAAGATTGTCGTCAGCACCCATACGATCAATCTGCAGGAGCAGCTCAGGCAGAGGGATTTGCCGCTGCTCAAACAGGTGCTTCCTTTCGACTTCCGCGCCAGCGTGTTCAAGGGGAGAGGCAACTATATCTGCCTCCGCAAGTTCGAAACCAAAATCCAGTCGCTCGACTTCGCCGCAACGGCCGAGGAGCGGCAGACGGCGTCCCAGATGATCGTCTGGCTGGGCGAGACGGAGACGGGAGACCAGGAAGAGATCAACTTCGGCAATCGCGGAGGGGAATTCTGGAATACCGTATCGAGCGACGCCGATTCCTGCTTGAACCGGGCCTGCCCGTGGTTCAAGCGCTGCTTCTATCACCGGGCCAAGCAGGAAGCGAATCTCGCCGACGTCGTCATTACGAACCATTCGCTTTTATTTACCGATATTAGAGCCGATCACCGCCTTCTTCCGTCTTATGAGTATCTCGTCATCGACGAGGGGCATCAGGTGGAGGAAGTGGCCGGCAAGCATCTGGGACAGCAGCTGAGCTTCTACTCGTTCTTGAACCTGGCGAACCGGCTTGCCAAGGATTCGCGCAGCGGCCTGCTGCCGCAGCTCCGTTCCCACATTCAGGGGGAGAGCGAAGACGAAGTGCCCAAATGGACGGAGCAGCTGGACGAGATCATCCCGCGCTTCGGCTCGCTCAAGGACAGCTGGGAGACGGTATTCGAGCAGCTCCAGTCGCTGGCATCCGCCTCTTCCGGAGGAGGCCAGACCGAGACGGGGCAGAGCGTCCTTCGCCTCAAGCCGGGCAGCCTGCCGAGCCAGTGGGAGCCGATCCAGAACGAGGAAGGCATCTACTTCAAGGAAATGAACCGGACGATCAAGGTTCTCGACAAGATGCTCTCGGACATGAAGGACAAGCTGGACGATACGGGGCTGCAAGGCATGCTGACGGATTTGGCCGGAGCGGTCAAGGATGCCGGACGCATCCGGGACGAGCTGCGCGTGTTCGTGCGGGCGGACAAGCCGGAGATGGTGTACTGGATCGAGTCCAATCCTTCCGCGCGGACGAAGAGCATCCAGCTCAACACGGTTCCGGCGGATGTCAGCGGGCAGATCCGGGAATATTTCTTCGACAGCAAGAAGAGCGTCGTCATCACGTCCGCTACGCTGAGCGTGCAGAAGTCGTTCCAATACGCCGCCGAGCAGCTGGGACTGAATATGGCGGACGAGCGCCGCTCGCGCACCGTGCTTCTGCCCTCGCCGTTCCATTACCGCTCCCAGGCGCTCGTCATGATTCCGCGGAACTTCCCGGCGGTCAAGGGAGCCGCGGCCGATCCGGCCTACCTCAGCGCCCTAGTCGCCTCCTTGTCGGAAGCGGCCCGGGAAACCGGCGGGCGGATGCTCGTTCTATTCACAAGCTACCGGATGCTGAAGCAGGTATACGATCCGCTGAAGGAAGCCCTCCAGGGCTCCGGCATTCAAGTGCTTGGGCAAGGGCTCGACAGCAGCAACCGCAGCAAGCTTACCCGCCGCTTCCGGCAGCAGCCCGAATCCGTGCTGCTCGGAACGAGCAGCTTCTGGGAAGGGGTCGACATTCCCGGCGACGCGCTCATCTGCCTGGCCATCGTCCGCCTGCCGTTCCAGCCGCCGAACCATCCGCTTCAAGAAGCGAAGGCGGAGATGCTTCAGGAATCCGGACAGAATCCGTTCATGAAGCTGTCCGTGCCGCAGGCGGTCATCCGATTCAAGCAAGGGTTCGGACGGCTGATTCGAACTTCCCGGGACAAAGGGATCGTCCTTATTTACGATACGAGAGTCATCGAGACGTTTTATGGAAAACACTTCCTTTATTCGCTGCCTGGACCTAAAATTGAACATATGCATGCTGATCAGTTCGTTCCGAGAATGAGGGAATGGCTGTCCGAAGACTCCAAGGAGGCGGTCCGGCAATGAGCAAGCAGGGAAAAGCGATATCGGAGGCGGTCGTCCGCCGGCTCCCCGTTTATTTGCAAGTGCTGGGCGAGCTTCATGTGCGCGACGTGCAGACCGTCAGCTCGCAGGAGCTGGGCCTCAAGCTCGAGCTCAATCCGGCTCAGATCCGCAAGGACCTGGCCTATTTCGGGGAATTCGGACGCAAGGGCGTCGGGTATGACGTCAACTACCTGATCGAGAAGATCAGAGGCATCCTCAAGCTGGATCAAGTGATGCTTGTCGCGCTCGTAGGGGCCGGCAATCTGGGGCATGCCTTATGCAACTACAGCACTTATTTGAAGGACAATATGAAAATCACCGCGGTGTTCGATGCCAATCCGGCCAAGATCGGCACCCGGATCAACTCGCTCGAGGTGCAGCCGATCGAGCGGCTGCAGCAGGCCGTGCAGGAACAGGATATTCAGATCGGCATCATTACGGTGCCGGCAGCGGAGGCTCAGAACGTCGCGGACCGGTTCATCGCGGCCGGCGTCAAGGGGATCCTCAATTTTGCCCCGGTCGTGCTCAAGGCTCCGGAGAAGGTCCGGATCCATTATGCCGATTTTACGACCCAGCTGCTGAGCCTCGCCTATTACATGGATAAGGAAGGAACCGAACATGAGCAAATGGTGGATTGAAAACGGGACCTTCGTCACAATGGACGAAAGAAGTCCCGTACTGAAGGGACATATGGTCGTCGAGGACGGGCTGATCGCCTACATAGGGGAAGAACGCCCGGCCGATGCCGACGGGATCGGAGTCAAGATAGACGGCAGCCGCCTCGCGTTCATGCCGGGGCTGATCAACACGCACGGCCATGCGGCGATGTCGCTGCTTCGCGGTTATTCCGACGACGAGGCGCTGCAGACATGGCTGCAGGATTACATGTGGCCGATGGAAGCGAAGTTCCGGGACGAGGACGTCCGGTGGGGAACCTCGCTGGCCGTGCTGGAAATGCTCAAGTCGGGTACGACGACGTTCGTCGACATGTACGACCGGATGGATGAAGTCGCCAAAGTCGTCGAGCAGTCCGGCATGAGAGGAGTTCTGATGCGCGGAGCCATCGGGCTGTGCCCGGAAGACGTGCAGCTCCAGAAGCTGGATGAAGCGGTCCGGTTCGCCAAGGATTGGAACGGCCAGGCGGATGGCCGCATCATGACCATGATGAGCCCGCATGCTCCGTACACTTGTCCGCCCGCGTTCATCGAAAAATTCGTTCAGGCCGCGCATGATCTCGATCTTCCGATGCACACGCATATGTCGGAGACGGCAGCCGAAGTGGAGCAGAACGTCCGCGAGTACGGCCTGCGGCCTGTCGAGCATCTGGACAAGCTCGGCTTCTTCTCTCGTCCTGCATTTGTCGCCCATGCCGTCCATCTCACCGATGCGGAGATCGAGCTGCTTGCCGCCAGAGGCGCGGCCGTGTCGCATAACCCTGCCAGCAACCTCAAGCTTGCCAGCGGCGTCGCCCGCGTTCCGGATCTGCTCCGGGCCGGCGTCACCGTATCGCTCGGCACCGACAGCGCAGCCAGCAACAACAACCTCGACCTGTTCGACGAGATCCGGCTTGCGGCTCTGATCCACAAGGGAGTATCCGGCAATCCGACTGTCGTGCCGGCGGCCGAAGCGCTGAAGCTGGCTACTCTCGGCGGAGCCGCTACGATCCGCCAGCCGCGGCTCGGCGCGCTGCAAGCAGGGATGAAGGCCGATTTCATCGCGATCGACACGGATCAGCCGCATTTCTATCCACAGTCCGATCTGGTCTCCCATCTTGCCTACAGCGGCTCCGGCCGCGATGTCGTCCACGTATGGGTGGACGGCATCCAAGTCGTCAAGGACGGCGTCAGCACGCTGCTTGACGAAGAGCGGATCAAGCATGAAGCCCAGGCCTGCTACGGCAGGCTGACGGGGAACTGATGGCGCGCCGGCGGCGCGGCCTCATGAGCAGGCGCGGCTGGACGCTGTGGATCTCCGCGCTTGTTGTACTGCTGCTCGTGTGTCTACATGCCGAGTACCGGAGCTTCCAGCGTCCGATATGGGCTGCGCAGCTGCAGGCCGAGAAGCTCGCCCAGCAGAAGGCAGGACTCAAGGAAACCTCCTCGGCAGAGAAATACGTATGGGATGCGCCGGTATGGGTCGTCCGCGGCAAAAATGCCGAGGGACAGGAAGTAATCGCCTGGCTTCCCGAAAAAGGGGAGCCGCTTCTGCTGGACATGGCGTCAAGCCGCAAGGAAGGCGATATCCGCAGCATCTTCAAGCAGCGCGTTCCGGACGCCGACATCCATCATGTCCGGGCAGGCATGATCGGCGGACAGCCGGCATGGGAAGTGTTCTATACCCGCAAGCAGGGGCAAACCCGCTATTACTATGATTTCTATCGTTATCAGAACGGCGACTATATCACCACGTACTCGCTGACGACAAAAAAAGCTTCCTAAAGTTGTAACGATTACCGCCTCCTCTATGAATATCGATGTGATATACTCTTCGTATAGCAAATGTGATATACTAATCCGTATACGCATGAAGCAAAGTAGACGAAGAGGATGGCTTCAGTGCCGTCGCTTCGATTTTCATAAAGGGGGCTTTTGTTTTGATCAAAGTAAGGCTTGTGCCTTTTTTGACCACGATCGCCATTTCCGCAGCCTTGTTTTTCGGCGGCTGGTACGCCTATGACCAGGCCGTCGTGGAGCGTCCGCTGCAATCTGCAGTGGATTCGCTGCCGGGTGTCGTTTCTGCCGTCCCGACCCTTTCCAAAGACTCGTTGACCGTACGCCTGAAGCTGGGCGCCGGAGCCGATCTGCGGGGCATTCATGACCAGATTGCCGATCGCAGCGCCAAATGGCTTGAAGGACGCAAGCTCGTCATTACGGTCGATCAGAGCTCGCAGCCCAAGCTGGATTCCATCTGGACAAGCCAGCTGTTCACAGTCGCCGAAGCGATGGAGAACCGCCGCTATTCCGAAATACCGGATGCATTGAAGGAAATCGAACGCACGACGCCGGGCCTCAAGACGGCCACCTCGATCGATGACAGCAACGTATATGTGACGCTGGAGCTCGGCACCGATACGAAATATGTGATTCTGCCTAGAGCCGGCGAGCGAATGGGGGTTTGGACGAATGCCTAAGTACAGCATCGAGATAGGCGGGGGAGTTCTGGTCTCGCTGTTTGCGTTTCTGTTGTTCCGGGGCGTGAATATCATTCCTCTTCTGCTTGCGCTTGCGCTCGCGGGCGTGCTGCTGTTCGCGCTCAAGTCAAAAGGACAGCTGGCAGCGGCCGGAGGCCGCAGAGAGGCTCGGGTGAAAGGCTCGACGCCGTTCTCCTTCGACGATATCGGAGGACAGGAGCGTGCCAAAGGGGAGCTGGTCGAGGCGCTCGACTTTCTGGTCAAGCATGAGGAGATCAGCAAGCTCGGCATCCGCCCGATGAAGGGCATCCTGCTTACCGGTCCTCCCGGAACAGGCAAGACGCTGATGGCCAAGGCGGCCGCCCATTATACGGATTCCGTCTATCTGGCCGCATCGGGCAGCGAATTCGTGGAGATGTATGTCGGCGTCGGAGCGGGCCGGATACGCGATCTGTTCAAGGAAGCCCGCAAGAAGGCCGGCAAGGAAGGCAAGAAGAATGCGGTCATCTTCATCGACGAGATCGATGTCATCGGAGGCAAGCGCGACGGCGGCTCGCATCGGGAGTATGACCAGACGCTCAACCAGCTGCTGACGGAGATGGACGGCATCCATACGAACGAGGCGCCCCGCATCCTCCTCATCGCGGCGACGAACCGCAAGGAGATGCTGGATTCGGCGCTGCTGCGCCCAGGACGGTTCGACCGCCATATCGGCGTCGATCTCCCGGACAAAAAGGGCCGTCTTCATATCTTAAACATCCATTCCAAAAACAAACCACTTCATGACGAAGTAAATATGGAAAAAATCGCCGAGGAGTCGTTCGGATTTTCCGGCGCCCAGCTCGAAAGCGTCCTGAACGAAGGCGCGATCTATGCGATGCGCGAAGGATTGGCGCTTGTCGAGCAGCATCATTTGACGATGGCGATCGACAAGGTCATGATGGGCGAGAAGACAGACCGCGAGTCCACCAAGGAAGAGCGGGAGCGGGTGGCGATCCACGAGCTCGGCCATGCGATCGCGGCGGAGCTGCTTCGTCCGGGCAGCGTATCCCAGGTCGCGCTCGCGCCGCGCGGCGGAGCGCTCGGCTACGTGCGCCACAACCCGAGCGACGACCATTATCTGTACACGAAGGACTATCTGGAAGCCCAGATCATGATCGCTCTTGCCGGCGCGGCCGCGGAGGAGATGTTCTACGGCGGCCGCAGCACCGGCTCCCGCAACGACTTCGAGCAGTCGCTCAATATTGTCCGGACGATGGTGGAATGCGGCTTGACCGAAGTGGGCATCATTGAGGACAGGATGATGACGCCGGACCGCTGGGCCCAAATATCCGGCAGCGTGCTGGACGGCCTCATGAGCCGGGTCAAGGAAATGCTGGCCGCAAGACGGCAGCTGTTCACGCATTGCCTGAACATCCTGATCGACCGCGAGACGCTCGGCGGCGAGCAGTTCCGCAAGCTCATCGCATCCGAGGAGAGCCTCAGCGCGTAAGCGGGAGCGGCGGGCAGGCATTCAAAAAAGAGACGGAGTATGCCGTCTCTTTTTTCATTTGCATCGATTCGGCGGCAATATGGGAACGAATGGTTGAATGGAGCTGGAACAGCCCGGATTTTTATAGCGGAAAAGAACGGTGTCAAGTTGTGTCGGCAGCCGTCGGAACGTTATAATAAAGGGTACTTTATAGATACAGGGAATAGGAGAGACCATACTGTGAATTACAGAAAGATCGGAGTGATCGGCGCCGGCACGATGGGACAGAGCATCGCCGAGATGCTTTCATACAAAGGGTTGGACGTCTATCTGCTGGAACTGTCGGAAGAAAGGCTGAAGTCCGGCCTGGACAATATCGGAGTCAGCCTCGACAAGCAGATCGAGAAATGGGCGCTGACCCAAGCGGAGAAGAAGCTGATCCTGGGACGGATCCATGGCGTGTCGGCGATCGAAGACCTGTCCCAATGCGAGCTCATCATCGAGACGATCACCGAAGACCTCGACGCGAAGAAGGAAGTGTTCCGCGCCGTCGACAAGGCTTGTCCGCCATCGGTCATTCTGGCAAGCAACACGTCGACGCTGTCGCTGACGGAGCTGGCCAGCGTCACCGCGCATCCGGAGCGGGTAATCGGCATGCATTTCGTTTATCCGGTATTCAAGGTGGATCTCGTGGAGATCGTGCGCGGACTCCGCACTTCGGACGAGACGTTCAAGGGCACGAAGGATTTCGTGGAGCAGGTGATCGAGAAGAAAGGCGTCATGGTGTTCGAATCCCCCGGATTCGTCACGACGCGCCTCATCTGCCTCTTCATCAACGAAGCACTGCACATTCTGGAGGAAGGCACGGCTTCCGCGGAGGACATCGACAGCGCGATGCGCATCGGCTATTCGTTCCAGCACGGTCCGTTCGAGATGGCCGACCGGTTCGGGCTGGATTCCGTCCATGCCGCGCTCTCGTCCATGTTCCGGGAATACGGAGAGCTGAAATACCGGCCGTCCTTCATCCTCAAGAAAATGGTGCGCGCCGGCCAGCTCGGCGTCAAGAGCGGGACTGGATTTTTCAGCTACGACAAGGACGGTGACCGCGTATGAACATTCTCGTCATCAATGCCGGCAGCTCCTCGCTGAAATACCAGCTCTACGACATGAAGGACGAATCCGTCCTAGCCAGCGGCCGCGTGGAGCGGATCGGCATGGATACCGCGATTCTGACGCATGAGCCTGCCGACAAGCCGGAAGTGCGCATCGTCGACGAGATTCTGGAGCATACGAGCGCAATCAAGCGCGTCATGGACATGCTCGTCCATCCGGAGCATGGAGTGCTCGGTTCCGTATCGGAGATCCATGCGGTCGGCCATCGGGTCGTGCATGGCGGGGAGTCGTTCAAGGAATCCGCTATCGTGACGAGCGAGACGAAGCTGGAGATCCGCAAGCTGTTCGATCTTGCGCCGCTGCACAATCCGGCGCATATGATGGGCATCCTCGCCGTCGAAGCGGTGCTGCCGGGCGTTCCGCAGGTCGTCGTGTTCGATACGGCCTTCCATCAGACGATGCCACAGGAATCGTACCTGTACCCGGTTCCGATGGTGCTCTACCGCCGCCACGGCATACGCCGTTACGGCTTCCACGGGACGAGCCATGCCTATGTAAGCGAGCGCGCGGCGGAAGTGCTCGGCCGTCCGCTGGAGGAGCTGAAGCTCGTCAGCTGCCATATAGGCAACGGCGCGAGCGCGACAGCGATCCTGAACGGCAAGTCGTTCGACACGAGCATGGGCATGACTCCGCTCGAAGGGCTCATGATGGGCACTCGCAGCGGCGATCTCGATCCGGCGATCGTGCCTTACACGATGAACAAGGAAGACCTCACGCTGACGGAGGTCAACTCCATGCTGAACAAGCACAGCGGACTGCTGGCCATATCCGGCCTCAGCAGCGACATGAGGGAGATTACGGAAGCGATGTCGAACGGCGACAAGAATGCCCGTCTCGCTTTTGAAATGTATACTTACCGCGTACGCAAATACATCGGTGCTTACGCGGCCGCCATGAACGGCATCGACGTGCTTCTGTTCACCGCCGGAGTCGGAGAAAATTCCGTCGTCCTGCGGGAGCGGGTATGCGAGGGGCTGACGTTCCTCGGCATCGAGCTCGACCGCGAGCTCAACGCCCAGCGCAGCAAGGAAGCCCGGATCATCTCCACGCCGGAATCCCGAGTGAAGGTGATGGTCGTGCCGACGAACGAAGAGCTGCTGATCGCCCGCGATACGTTCAAGCTGGCCGTGCAGCAATCGAAGGGAGAAACCGAAGCATGATTGAAAATCTCGTAACCATCAAGCAAGTATCCGCCCATACGGGCGAGCGCGTCACGATTGGAGCCTGGGTGCATGGCAAACGCTCCAGCGGCAAGATCGCCTTCCTCCAGCTTCGCGACGGCAGCGGTTATATCCAAGGCGTAGTCGCCAAGAACGAAGTCTCCGAGGAAACGTGGGAAGCGGCAGGCAAGCTGACTCAGGAAAGCTCGCTGTATGTGTCCGGCATGGTCAAGGAAGAGCCGCGCAGCGCTTCCGGCTACGAGCTGCTCGTGGACGGCATCGAGATCATCCAGGCTACCCAGGAATATCCGATCACGCCCAAGGAGCATGGCGTCGACTTCCTGATGGATCATCGCCATCTGTGGCTGCGTGCGCCGAAGCAGCGCGCGATTCTGACGATCCGCGCGGAGATCAAGCGCGCCGTGAACGAGTATTTCGATACGAACGGCTTCACCCAGGTCGATCCTCCGATCCTCACGCCGACTTCCGCAGAGGGAACGACCAACCTGTTCCATACGAAATACTTCGACGAGGACGCCTATCTGACCCAAAGCGGACAGCTGTACATGGAAGCTGCCGCGATGGCTCTCGGCAAAGTATACAGCTTCGGCCCTACTTTCCGTGCGGAGAAATCCAAAACCCGCCGCCATCTGATCGAGTTCTGGATGATCGAGCCGGAAATGGCTTTCGTCGATCTGGAGCAGAGCCTCCGCATCCAGGAAGCTTTCGTCAGCCATGTCGTGCAGAGCGTCGTCAAAAATTGCCGTCCGGAGCTCGAGACGCTTGGACGCGACATCTCCAAGCTGGAGGCGATCCAGGCTCCGTTCCCGCGAATCACGTATGACGAGGCGATCGACTTCCTGAACAAAAACGGCTTCGAAGTGCCTTGGGGCGAAGACTTCGGCGCTCCGCACGAGACCGCCATCGCTCAAGAGTACGACCGTCCGGTTTTCATCACCCATTACCCGGCTTCCATCAAGTCGTTCTACATGAAGCCGGATCCGAACCGTCCGGAAGTCGTGCTGTGTGCGGACATGATCGCGCCGGAAGGCTACGGCGAGATCATCGGCGGCTCGCAGCGGATCGACGATCCGGAGCTGATGGCGCAGCGCTTCGAGGAGCATAACCTTCCCCTGGACGCTTATCAGTGGTACATGGACCTGCGCAAGTACGGCACCGTGCCGCATTCCGGCTTCGGCCTCGGTCTGGAGCGCACCGTCGCCTGGATCTGCGGCCTCGAGCATGTGCGCGAGACGATCGCATTCCCGCGCACGCTGTACCGTCTGTATCCGTAAGACAGCAATGTTCGCCATCGCCGCCGGATTGTCCGGCGGCAGTGCTTAAGTTGCAGCGATCAGGAGGAAGGTGAGCCGCTTGAACGAGAACAACCAGCATGAATACACGAGAGCATTGGCTTCCCTTATGGGAGAACGGGGAGTTTTCCTTCCCGCGCTCCTTCTTCGCAGCTATCGGGAGCTGGGCCTCAGCGACAGCGACATGATGCTGCTTCTGCAGCTGATGATGTTCCGCGATTCGCTGCGCCAGGATTTCCCGACGCCGGATGAGCTCGGCCGGCTGACCGGCGCGACCGCCAAGTCGGTCCAGCAGCAGCTCGGTCGGCTGATCAAGGAAGGCTTCCTGACGATCAACGACGCCGTCGACGCCGCCAGCGGCATCCGCTACGAGCGTTACGACTGGCAGGGCTGGCTGGAGCGGGCGGCCGCTTGGGCGGCTGCCGAACGCCCGGAGCCCGCTTCGCCGGAACCGGCTGCCCGTCAGACGGCTGCGATGGAGCTCAACTTGTTCTCGGTGTTCGAGCAGGAGTTCGGAAGGCCGCTGTCTCCGATGGAATGCGAGCGGATCAGCAGCTGGCTCGACCTTGACCAGTACAGCGACGAGCTCATCCGCTTCGCGCTCAGGGAAGCGGTATTCGCAGGCAAGCTCCATTTTACTTACATCGACCGCATCCTTCTAGAGTGGTCCCGCAACCGGGTATCGACGCCGGAGGAAGCGAAGGTTCATTCCCGCAAGTTCCGCGGGACATCGAAAAACTGACGGGATTAGGCGGGGCCGCTGAAAAACGGGCGGAGGGTGCGGAATCGTTCTGGAGAAGCGAACGCGGTCGCCTTTGTCACCGGATTTCAACCGTAAAAACGGCAAGAAATCTGAGAAATACGGGGACAACAGCGATCGGAAGAACGATCCGCGCACGCAGCGACACCTTTTTCAGTGGCCTTGATGAGGCGGGGAGGATGGCCGGATGAAAATCCGTTTTTGCCGGCGCAACCTGAAAAACGGTGCGAAGCCTGCCTACCGCAAGCTCAAGTCGGAGGCGGGAGTCAAGCTGGTCAAGGAAGACTGCCTCGGCAGCTGCGGGCTATGCAGGGAAGCCTGCTTCGCCGTCGTCAAGGGGAAGACCTTATCGGCGTCCGGCCCCGCCAAGCTGCGGCGCAAAATCAAGAAGCGGTTGAACAAGCGATGACCGCATGACGATGAGGCCGCTGAAAAACAAGCGAAAGGCGCGGATCGTTCTGGAGAAACGTCGGAACAATGATTCGCGAACGCAGCGGCAGCTTTTCAGCGGCTTCCATCACGACAGGGGGATTCACAGGTGAACGATCAGTTGGCGACCGCTCTCAACGAGCAGATGAATTTCGAATTCTATTCCGCGCATGTCTATCTGGCCATGGCGGCCTATTGCTCCGGAGACAGCCTGGAAGGCTTCTCCAACTTCTTCCTCGTCCAGGCGGAGGAGGAGAGGTTCCACGCGATGAAGATTTACCGGTTCCTCAACGACCGCGGACGCCGCGCGACGCTGAAGGCGCTGCCGGAGCCGAAGAATGGATACGATTCCATGCTGGACGTATTCGAACATGGATACCGCCACGAGCAGCAGAATACGAAAAACTTCTACCAGCTCGCGGATCTCGCGCTTGATTCCAGAGAGCATGCGACGATCTACTTCCTCAAATGGTTCATCGACGAGCAGGTGGAGGAAGAAGCGCTGTTCGACGGCATCATCCAGAAGCTGAAGCGCATCGAGAGCGACAGCAACGCTTTCTATATGCTCGATGCGGAGTTTGCCGGCAGATCCTTCACGCCTCCAGCCGAGTAGAATTGCCTCTGCGAGCACCTCTTATCGGGGTCATTGGACAAACACCTGCTTCAGGTCCAATGAGTGCGAAAGGGGTGCTTTTTGCTGTTCAAGGAAGGAATGCAGGAGCGATCGGATCGGAAGCGGGAGGCATGGCGGCCGGCTTCCGCAAAGTGAGCAGCTGGCTGCTTACGTCCGCCTACCGGCTGGAAACCTATACAGGCTCTGTCGGCGAAATGGAATGGGTATGCGTCATCCTGGGCATGAACGCGATCCAGAAGGCGGCCCGTTCGGCGAATTGATTGCTTTACTTGCGGGGAGGGAGCTTCAGGAGGATAGCGGCGAGAAGAAGGACGATGATCCAGGGACTCACATAGGATGTCATCCACTCGAAAGCGGTCCGAACCTTCGAATCCTCCGAAAAGGAGGCTGTCGACAAGCCGTTGACGAGCATGGAAACGATGAACAGCGGTACAATCCAAAATCCGATCAAGCTCCACTTCTTCAATGTTCGGCACCTCCGTATTGGGCTAGCGGCGGGAATCGGACGGCAGGGAAGCGGCCGCCGTTACGGTCCGCGAATATTCCGACGGCGGCATTCCGGTCGCTTTCTTGAAATCCCGGGAGAAGTAATGAAGGCTGGAATAGCCGAGCCGGTCGGCGATCTCCGTATACGTATGGCGCTGCTCCCGGATGAGCGTCTTGGCTTCCTCGATCTTCATCTCCTTGAACGCATCCATGACGCCCATTCCGGTCTGGGACAAAAAGATTTCCTTCAGCCGGCTCCGCCCCAAGTGGACCGCCCGGCATAGATCGTCCAGCGCCAGCGGCTCGGACAGCCGCTGCCTCATGATCTCGCGCACCCGGCGCACCGTATCCTGCTCCAGCCGGGCGGCCTTCACCGGGACGCTGCGGCGCTGTTCGGCCTGCTCGCCCAGTGCTTCGGAGCGGGCGCTGCGGATCTGCCCGATCAGCAGCAGCTCCAGCAGCAGGCGGAATGCCTGCTGACTGGCCGCCGGCGCCTGCGGGTTGCGGCGCAGCTCATGGCTGCCGGGTGTATGGTAGGGCGGAAGGAAGCTGGCGAAGCCCTCCTGCAGCAGCAGGGCGAGCCAGCTTCTTTCGCGTTCGCCGGGGTACGATACCCGGTTCTCGAGCTCTTGCATGAGCGGGCTCGAGCAGCCGAAAGCGATGACGATGAGATTAGGCGGCCTATGGCCGCGATCCACGCGCACGGTGTGGAATTCTCCCGGCTTATGGAAGATGAGCTGGCCTTGCTTCAGCGTCAGCAGCCGGTCGTCCGCCCGAACCTCCACTTCTCCTTTGTCTACGTAGAGAAGCTCCCAGAAGTCATGCGATTCCCCTTCGAACAGAAATCCCGTCGGATATTCGAAATAATGAAAGGAGATCAGGCTCTCCACCTGTACGGAAGTCTCCAGAATCAAGCGGCTGAACGGCATGGATGCATCTCCTCGCGGCCTAGATATACAATCGGCTTCCATTTTACCATGGTTGAGTGCAAATTTAACGGCTGATGTCATAAATCCATCCGGCTGGGAGATTGATATAATCGCAGCAAGGAAGCGGATACACATTCCGAAGGGAGCTGCATGACATGAAAAAAGGAATCAACGCCTGGTCGTTCCCGGCGGGAACGGGCATCGGAGAAAGCATGGACCTGGCGCTTGCCGCCGGCTTCGACGGCATCGAGCTTGCGCTGGAGGAGAACGGGCCTCTGAGCCTGGAAAGCACGGACCGGGATATCATCGAGATCCGCAAGCTGGCGGAGGATAAAGGCATCGAGCTGGCCAGCCTCGCGAGCGGCTTGTACTGGAATTACCCGATCACGAGCTCGGATGCAGCCATCCGCATGAAGTCGGCCGATATCGTCAAGCGGCAGCTGGAATGCGCCGCGCTGCTCGGCGTGGACACGATTCTCGTCGTGCCCGGCGCAGTCGGAGTCGACTTCATTCCGGATGCGGAGGCCGTCCCTTACGACGCTGCATACGACCGCGCGCTGGAAGGCCTCTCGCGGCTCGCCAAGGACGCCGAGACGGCCAAGGTGGCGATCGGCATCGAGAACGTCTGGAACAAGTTCCTGCTGTCTCCGCTGGAACTGAGAGGATTCATCGACGAGATCGGCTCCGATTACGTCGGCTCCTATTTCGATGTCGGCAACGTCGTTCACTCCGGCTATCCGGAGCATTGGATCCCGATTCTCGGCAGCCGGATCAAGAAAGTCCACTTGAAGGACTATCGCAGGCAGGCGTGCGGCTTGCACGGCTTCGTCGACCTGCTGGCCGGCGACGTCGACTACCCGGCCGTCGTCGGAGCGCTGCGCGCTATCGGCTACGACAGCTATGTAACGGCGGAGATGATTCCTCCGTACGCCCATCACAGCAGCCAGATCATCTTCAATACTTCGGCGGCTATGGACGCCATTCTCGGAAGGAGCGGCCGCGCATGATCAGAATCGGCATCATCGGACTTGGATTCATGGGAAGGGCGCATCTGGAGAACTACGTCAGGCTGGCCAAGGAGGGCGTTGCCGTGCAGGTGACGGCGATCTGCGACGCGGATCCGGCCAAGCTTCGCGGCGAAGGCGGCGGAGGCAACCTGGATGCGGGCACTTCACAGCTCGATCTGTCCTCTATTTCCCTTTATACGTCGCTCCAGGAAATGCTGGACAAGGAGCAGCTGGACGCCGTCGATATTACGCTGCCGACGCATCTGCATCGCAGCGTGACGGTCATGTGCCTGGAAGCGGGCCTGCATGTGCTGTGCGAGAAGCCGATGGCATCGAACGGGGCGGAATGCCTGGAGATGCTCCAAGCTTCCGAGAGAACGGGAAAATCGCTGATGATCGGGCAATGCCTGCGTTTCTGGCCCGCTTACGTATACTTGCGGGATCTGTTCGCCGGCGGAACATACGGCAAGCCGACCTATGCGTACTTCTACCGCGGCGGCGGCACGCCGGACTGGGGCCCTTGGGTGCTGCAAAAGGATAAGGGAGGCGGTGCTCTGCTCGATATGCATGTGCATGACACGGATGTCGTCAACTGGCTGTTCGGCATGCCGGAGGCGGTATCGACGCAGGCTGTCAACGTCATTCCGGGCAGCGGCTACGACATCGTGTCCACCCATTACCGGTATGGCGGCGGCGAGGTCGTCCATTCGCAGGTCGATTGGACGCTGAACGGCGACTTCGGGTTCGAGATGGGCTTCCGGGTCAACTTCGAGCGGGGCAACGTCCAGTTCAGCGGCGGCGCCGTGAAGGTGAATCCGAATGACGCGCCCGGCTTCGAGGCGGATCTGGCGGAGGACCAAGGCTATTACTACGAGCTGAAATACTTCGTGGAGAAGCTGCTGGCCGGAGAGCCGATCGAGGAAGCCCACCCGGCGAGCACTATGTCGACGATCGCTATCGTGGAGGCGGAGCTGGTTTCCGCCGACAAGCGGGGCGAGTGGGTGAGCCTGGCTGGAGCGGCGGTTTAATAAGAGCAGAGCGTTGAATCGTTCTACGGACTAAGCCGAACACCATTCTCGCGGAATATCGAGGTGGACAAACTTTATGTCTCAGTCATCCTGCAGGAGACGCTTGGCAGGCTAGAATATGCGGCGGAGCGTCAGCTATTTGCCGTTATTACTGGAGATTGCGGTACCGGAAAGACAACGACCATTCGCCGGGTTACGCAATCCCTGGATGCGGCGAAATACAAAGTTTTGTATTTGTCGGACTCCAAGCTCACCCACCGTCACTTCTACAAAGGCATGCTAGAACAGCTCGGATGCGAATCGAAGTTTTATCGGGGTGATGCGAACCGGCAACTCCATCGGGAGATTGAGCTCATGCGTGGCATCCATCACGTGCAACCAGTATGCATCGTCGACGAGGCGCATCTGCGAATTGACTTGCAATGTAAGCTCCCCCACTACGACCGCGCCCAAGCGGGTGAATATATCGCTAAGCACCTTGCCTATGCGGATGCGCAGCAGGACATTTTCTCACATGGCGCTGTCGATGAAATCTATCGATTTTCTAGCGGATCGGCACGGCTTATTAATAAGGTGTCGCTACGCACAGCCTCATCTATGGCTCGCAGAATGAACGCCGAATCATTGACGACCACATGGTAAAGCAAGTCATTCAAGGTGAACTTACATGAGGCACATTTGGTCGGATATGAGATATGACCGTGATGCGGATCGCTGGGTTGTGATGTGGGACGGAAAAGAATATTAACGAGTTAGAGCCACGTTGTTAATAAAATAGAGCCATGATGTTAATGTGTAGAGCCACTTTAGATTTAGGCTATAAAAAAAATTATTGCGAGTGGTCACTGGGCTAACGGAAGGTACAGCTTGATTTAAGCTTGACATTGTGAAGTTTTGCGAAGATGTAACCCCCGTGTTACGTTGACGTATAAAACCGTCCATCATTTATAAGTCAGACAAACAAATTTCTTAACAAAGTACACATGGGCTACATATATTAATCCATGACAATTGACTATCTCAATTGAAATGGAGGATGATTAATGATTAACTCACTCATGTCCCAATATGCTTATGCTGGCGAACCTTATTGGGGGTTACCGACGGTTACGGACGACCGACAGATGATGCCGCATCCCATACTTCTGGAGGCTAGACAAACTGCTCCAAATCAAATATTGCTTATGTACGATCAGCGGACTGATTTAGCATCGGCAACAAATATCTCCAATTACTGGATTAGAAGCAATGTGGGGCCCGTTGGAATTGCAAGCGTTGGGATGGGCGAAGCAATTTCGCCAGCTAATCTAATACGTCCTGAAATGGGAATGATTTCGCCTGTGGACAATTCGAAAACGAGATTTGTCATGACTTTTAGAGAAAATGCAATGACGGGGGTCCTATACGTTGTGCTTCCTTGTTTTGTTAACTTGGAGGGAAGATCGGGTTACGGGGGAGCAAACTGGGGTCCCTTCAGCAGAAATATGTTTCTCGGAATGTAAATCAGATATTGAACTATCGTTGATGCCATCACCTATTATTGCGTTAACGGAGAACGATAGTTAAATTGGTTGACTGAGAGCCATAATTTACTTAATGGCTTTCGTCACTGGCACCATGGCTCTATTTTATTAACTCAGTGGCTCTAACTCATTAACCAGATCTCTCTGGTACTGAAATATTCATAGGGGATGGAAGCACGTCGGGAGGCGGTGCTTCCATTTTCCTTTGGTGGTCCTAATAATCGTCAATGCCTAGACAATGTACACCGTCTATTGCTGGACATTATGCGGCGTCAGTAACAGTATAAGGAGAAAGGCCAAGGTGACTGATGCATGGATCAAGAGACAACTGCCAGCAGCATTCCGTCCGCGCAGCGGAATAGTTCGCATTCGTCAGCGGCCAGGGGGCCCCGGAGCGCGTCGAGCTCCCTGTCGGTCAGCGGCGCCGCGATCGCCAGCCTGCCGCCGGGCAGGAGCACACGGCGCATTTCCTGCAGAGCGAGGAGGCGTTCATCATGCCGCAGATGCTGCAGCACGAAGCTGCTTGCCGCGAAGCGGCAGCTTCGATCGGGAAGCGGCAATGCAAGCAGGTTGCCTTGCCGAGTTTCGATCTGCGGCAGCGAGCGAGCCAGCAGGGATAGCATGGACGAGGAGACGTCGACAGCGATCAAGCGGGCGCCGCCGGCGGCGAGTAGCCTCGTCAGATTGCCGGTTCCGCAGCCGAGATCGGCGCCGGTTTCTCCTGGCAACGGGTCGAGCCAATCAGCCAGCTCTTCAAGCGTCGCTCTATACCGCTCGGATGAGTATCCGAAAGGAAGCGATCGGACCGGCGCTTCCTCTCCGGCTGCTGCCGCCATCCTGTCCCAGCCGATCCCGTCGGTCCAGCTGCCGCGGGTTTTTCGCTGTTGCTGCAGCTCCCGAGACAACTCGTTCAATTGATCCAGTGAAGGGAGTTCGGAGCGGCTCTGCCAAGCTGCCATTCCCTGGTCCAGCGACTTCAAGGCGGCTGAGGCGTCCAGCCATTGCTCATACAGCGATTGCCTCGCTGCTCCAGCCGCCAGCAGGAAAGCTTCCCGGTCGCCGAGGCTGTCCAGCATGCCGGCAACGGAGGAGAGAGGGATGCCCCATTCACGCAGAGCCGCGATCCATCTCAGGCGATCGATGTCATCGCCGCTATAGAATCGATAGCCGCCTTCGGTTCGTGCGCTTGCCGGCAGCAAGCCGGTCTGTTCGTAATAACGGATGGCCCGGGGAGTAAGGCCGGTCATGGCGGCTGCCTGACGGATATGCATGAGTACGTTCTCCTTTCCGGCATTACCGGAATTTTGATTTGGATGTCGGAGTGCAATTCTATCGTTATCTTTAAAACACAAATTGACCTAGCTTTTTTAAATTTCTACCGTAGACAGGCAGCTATTCTAAAGATCAATCGCAGAAATCTATGGCAAAGATATCGTGTAATCTATCGCTAAGATTACTAGAGACATCTAATACAAACATTAATTGCATATATATCGCAAATACCTAGCGCAGAAAATACCCAGATTTTCGATTTTCCCGTCGATGCGGTTGGCTACATCTTACACCTTGACGCACGGAGAAGGTCAAGCGTCTCATAAGCACAAAAATCCAAATGGTCGGCATCGGAGTTCTAGAGGGGATATCTCCGGGCAGGTACAATGAAAGCAGAACGATAACCTTCCTAAAAGGCGGTATGTGGCATGACTAAAATCAATAATCCTATCGGCGTCATCGTGGACAGCTTCCAGCTCGGCGTTCGTCAAGGGCTGCTGAAGGCTAAGGAAGTTGGAGCGGACGGCGTGCAGATCTATGCGGTGAAGGGAGAAATGGATCCCGATGTGATGGATGCCGCCCGCCGCAGGGAGCTGAAGGAATATGTGGCTTCCCTCGGCTTGCAGATTTCCGCCCTTGTGGGCGATCTGGCGGGACACGGCTTCCAGGACGCCAAAGAGAACCGCTGGAAGATCGACAAGTCCAAGCGGATTCTCGATCTGGCGATGGATCTCGGCTGCCCGATCGTCACGACCCACATCGGCATCGTGCCGGATGACGAGAATGGCGAGATCTACCACACGATGCAAAGCGCCTGCGATGAGCTGAGCAGTTATGCCAGCAGCATCAACGCTTACTTCGCGATCGAGACCGGTCCGGAGCGGTCCGCCCATCTGAAGAAGTTTCTCGATACGCTCAGCACGAACGGCTTGTCCGTCAACTTCGATCCGGCCAACATGGTGATGGTGACAGGCGACGATCCGGTTCAAGGCGTCTATACGCTGAAGGACTATATCGTCCACACCCATGCCAAGGACGGCATCCGGCTGCGGGAAGTCGACCCGCGCAAAGTATACGGCATGCTCGGCTACGAGGCGATGAGCCATGAGGCGTTGGCGGCATCGGCCGAAGCCGGCGAAGACTTCCGCGAAGTTCCACTGGGCCAAGGCAGCGTTGATTGGCCGAACTACCTTCAGGCGCTTCAGGATATCGGCTACTCCGGCTACCTGACGATCGAGAGGGAAGTCGGCACCCAGCCTGAGCAGGATATCGCCGAAGCGGTCCGGTTCTTGAAGAGCTTCAAGTAATCTGCACACCCAGCACAGAAAGCGAAGAATCCATTCCGGCATCGGAGGGGTTCTTCGCTTTTTTTACTTCAAATCAAATTCACATCCATCAGACGGACTCGGATTCGGACGTCCGAATGTTGCGGCCGGCCGCTTCAACAGCCCGGCGTCTGCTGCGGGAGGAAGCATATTCCTTCAGCTCGGGCAGGCGAGGAATGACGCGACGTATACTCATTTTCGGAATACGGGTGTCACTACTGTGCGAACGAGGGTTTATGGTACTAATTTCTCGAGCGAAAGTAGCGATCAGGCAAGTCCTGAAGGTATCACACTTACGAAAACCGGTGGAAGTACAACGGGAAGTGACAGTGACTTTCTGGAATTTAAACTCCGGTGTTCGGTATCCAATCCGCTGGAGCTTGCCGCACCAGCCAGTGACTATGATTTTACGGCGAGGGTTTACAAAAATGGACTCATCACCCTTGTAGGCGATCATGATGGATTCCCATCCTGTGAAGTCTATGCGAGCGTTAATGGGGGGACATGGCAAAATATTTATTTGTATGATCATCGAGATACGAATCAAACAACGACCAGTTTGTTTCCTCCAATGGAGATCCATGCCAGCGTACAACGAGATATCGTCGCATAACCGTGAAAGCTTAAATAGAAGACACATGCTGCTTCAGCATGTGTCTTCTATTGCAATTACGACGTCAATTGAGCGGGTATTGTGCCTGTCCAGCAGCCTCAGCCCTTTCTTTCGGTCCAACAAAGAACGCGACGACCTGCGGATAAGTCTTTGTCTCTGTCTGCTTATCAAGCACACCAGAATAATGAATCATGGTCCCTACTGCCAATTCTTTGGTAGAACCATTTTTTGCAGCATAGTAATACTTATCATTCGCACCGTATGCAGGCTTAGGAGTCGATGTTTTTAAAATTCCCGAAGAATCAATATTAAATATTCGCTTTCTCTTTTCTTCTTTAATCGGCTCAAAGCCATTCTGATCAAAGATGACATAAACCCAACCGACATATCCTTCTTGAATTAAGAAATGGTTTTGCTGAATCTTGTTGGCGCATCCGCCTATTATAACTAGCAGTGACAACGAAAAAATGATAGTTATTCTTCTCGTAATCTTCATCCCCTTCTCAATCCCTGATGATTGCTTTTATTATAACTCCCAGCATGTATGAAACAACCCTAAAATTCGATAAGGCCGGCTTCGCAGCAAAGCGTAGAGCCGGCTTGCCCTTGACCTTCCGCGTCGCCGGGTACCCGTGGTTTCATCTGTATCGTTCTTCTGCAGATGAAAAAAACCCAATGGAACCGGTGTTTTTCCGGGTCGCTTGGGTTTTAGCGGGTGGTGGGGTTTCGCGGCAATAAACTAAAGATTAATAATGATGTAAGAGCCGTTCAGGATTCTGGACGGCTCTTACACTTGAAGGATCATTCAAGACTTCGCCAAAGGCTAAGCTCCCTTCCCTGCATTTCCATTAACCTGGCGGCATAGCGTAGAGACAGGCCCGATATCTAAAAAACCCAATTGGGCCGATAACCTTCCGGGTCATTTGGAGGTTTCGCGGGTGGTGGGATTCGTGGTCGGAACCATATACTGCTCAAAAATAAATGAGGAATTAAATAGAGCCAAACCAATGAAGACGGTTTGGCTCAAAAATGTATTAGGATTAACCTTGGGTAGGAGTCGTACTGACTGTAAAGGTGCTATCCCAGTTCCATTTTTCACCCGAGAAAGCAGACCACTCGATACTGAGATACTTTAGTGCGACACTAACAATACCACCCGTAACCGGATGTGCATAACTGCTAATGACCTGTTTGTGAAGACCTTTCATTGAAATCGGTACCTCCAGGCGATCGGAAACAGCTCCATACTGAGCCGGATTGTAACCAATATCGACATTCATCTTGGTCGCACCGATAGCACGAACCGGCGTAATTTTTTGCTGTTGCCAAGTTGTATCATTAGGAAGCTTCTTCCATTGATGTGTTCCTGTCGAAGACATGCTCGAAATGCCGCTGTCCCAAGCTTGAGCTATTGTATCTGTAAGGAAAAATTCCGGATATCCACTCCAGTTATAGCCGGAATAGAAATCATACAAGAAGGCGGTCGCTGTTGCATTCTTTCCAACATAGAAGATGGAAGCTGATCCCGTAAACAGCCTGTCCTTTACAGAACCTAAAGCAAAAGGAGTGATTCCACCTGATTGCATTTTGAGAGTGGCGGCATCGCGATCTTGAATGATTTGTACCTCAGCACGATTCGCATCTGTAATGACGTGCGTAGTACCATCAAGCGCGGTATAGGTGTGCTCTCGCTTAGTCGTCTCTAAAGGAATAGCAACTCCTCCCCGACTAACGATTTGACGCTTCGTATCCAACGAATATATAGGAAGTTCATTGAACGGAACTTGCATGGCAGCAAGGACTTTATTCAGTTGAGCTTCGCTCAGCGACTGTGCGTTGGAGACGGGAGAGATTCGTCCATCGGACAACTTATCGACTGTGAGCTGCGAATCGATAGCCATCTTAACAGAGACCGGCGAAGAAGTTGTTACGCTTTCTGTTCCATAGGTAGAAGCACTTGCTAAAGGAGCTGCCATAAGAAACATGGATACAACTGGAATAGAAACATATCTCTTCTTCATTTGGGTAATATCCCCTTTCGATTTGACTTTATCATCATAGCATTATGAAACAAACGCTGTAAAGATAGTTGCAAAAAAAAAATATTAGTGCAAAAATGTTAAATACCAACTTCAGAGAAAAGAGGGATACATGACGTGAATAAAAAACGAGTTTTTTCAATTGCTTTAGTGGTAATTATTTTAAGCGCCGCTATTTATTATTTCAATTCATCCAATCCACTAAACAAGACAGCTTCCCACCATGCTATAGCTGAATTGGTTCAGATTAATGGGAATAAGCTTGTCTTTGCCACACAGGCTATGGAGGAAATAAGAGCGGAAGCTCCAGAAATCGTCCTTCCATTTCTAGAAAAAGGGAAGCGCTACTCGATCACAGTGGATACGAATAAAAAAGACGGAGCAATCCTAAAAGAAATAAAGCTCTCTGACGTGCAGTAAATAGATATGACATTGTAATGACGGAAGAGAACAAAATTAATCTCTAGTAAGAGTCTTTCATTTCAGAAAGACTCTTCTTGTACGTTCACTCAAGTCTAGCAGTTATTCTCTCAGCACTTCTGTGTAACAGGATATGCGACATACATGCAGAGCTGGCCACCATGCGCCGATCGTCACACAGACGCACGCGTCTTTTCCTCTCGCATTCATCCAGGAAGGCCGGCCACGCAGCAAAGCGTATAGCCGGCTTGCTCTTGAACCGGACCGCCCCCTGCATATAACTGTAATTCTGTATTAATGTATTTACAGGATGCGACGACAAAATTCTACATAATTTAACAAATTCATTTCATTACTTTTAAACTATATACAGAAAGTCGATAATATTTTACTATATAAGTGAAAGTTTGATAAAACTTTCTAAATTATGAAATATGAAGGGAAGATGTAATTATGAAGAGGAAAAAAATCTTATCAGTTTTAGGTACTGCAACCGTAATGAGTTCAATTCTAGCATCATCTGTTTATGCAGACACCACCAAAGAATTCCAAACCCAAATGACCACTAGTGATGTTCATAATTTAAGTACCACTCCACCAGGAGCAGGTTTTTCAACGCAAGGTCAGGATCCTCCACCAAGTGGTGCATCCGTCCACGATTTATCCATTAGTCCTTATAATTATCAGGTCATAGAAGTCGGAGCACAGGTGTTCACTGATAAGTTTCTTAAAGGAAAAACGAGTATGAAAATTTCAGTATTAAACTGGAAATATAGTGGCGAAGCTGTTCCTAATGATTCGCTTGTACTTACTGTGTTTACCAAGAGTGGTGAAGTTAAATTACAAAAAACACTTACTGGTATTACTTCATCAACAAGTTATACTTTTACCGGCCTAACTTCTACGTCAGAATATTATGTGAGATTTGCCGTTCCTAGAAACGATAACAAATACTCATTTAACGGTTCTATAAGCTAATCAATTCCTGAACAAGAGTAGGTTGTATACAAACAGATTCCAGAAATTTTTTCTGGTATCTGTTTCTTTTTATTGAAATATGTAATAATATCTGATTATTAAAAAACATTGGAGATCAACATTTATGACAAATATATTATCAAGAAAATTTTTTAGTCTTACATTTATTTTATATGTATTATTACTATCCAACCTAACTATTTTTAAATATTTCGGTAGTGTGCAACAAGTCATTAGAAGAATAGAAGATACCGCATATCAAAAAAAGCTTGGATATTTGAATTTAAATTTAGTGCCATTTAAATCAATCACTTCGTCAATAGGTTCTTACATGCGAATTGGGACAGAGCCTTCAGCAAACCTCGTAGGCAATATAATCTTGTTTGTTCCGATGGGTTTTTTACTCCCGCTGATTATAAAAAGACCGTCCTTCTTAAAGACGATTGGGATTTCATTTGTAATTATTTTTTCAATAGAAATCATTCAATTTATTACCTGTTTAGGTGTTGCTGATATTGATGATGTCATCCTAAATATTGCTGGCTGCGTATTTGGCTATTCGTTATATTTGATTTTTAAGAAACTAACCAAGACTAAAAAAAGCGAGAACAATAATAAACAATTGGCAAAATAGCCTACGATTCATCATTAAAGTAACCGGAAAAAAGCCCATACCATGTATGCCTTGCGGAGACAGGCCTTGGGGTGGCCGCCTGGATGACGGGGAGAAAAGGTTCAGCTGCAGGTAGAACTTATGCGCATTCAGTTTGAACCCTCCTTTTAGGCCCCACGGGCGACGTTAGAGTAAAACGACAAACGGCGTCAACAGGTTGTCTTCCGCCTGAAAAAAATAAAAAGCTATCCGGTTTGGATAGCTTCCTTTGAACTGTCTTTTCCGCGCCACCGGTTACCAGCACCAGCAGGCTTCCGCCTAACGAAAGCAGAGACAGCCGCTCATTTTGCAGAAGCGCCCCGAGACTGAGCGCGATGACGGGGGAGATGTACAGCCAGGTGGATGGGAAAAAGGCGTTGGTCGCTTTGATGAGCCAGGCATAGAGGCTATGTCCGAGCATGGAGCCGACTACGGTCAGGTAGATCAGCGATCCGGTTGCCGACAAGAAGTCGAGCGACTGCGTCGAGGGCCTTTCGGCGAAAGCGGAGAGAATCAGCAGCCCGATGCCTCCATAGATCATCTGCGCGGCGTTCAAGGCGACCGGCGGCAGCTCCGGAGAGCGAAGCAGCGCACGCCGGGTCAATAGGCTGCCTGCCGCATAACCGAACTCTCCCAGCAGGACGAGCAGGCAGCTGACCAGCCAAACGACATTCGCCTGAGCATGAAGCTCCGGCAGCATGAGCGTGATGACGCCAAGCAGGCCGATGCCGCAGCCAGCTCTCTCCAGGAAGCCGGTTCGCTGCCGGAGCGCCACGGATTGCATCAGCAGAATGGCCATCGGGCCTGTCGCCGACAGGATGGCGGCCATGCCGGAGTCGATATGCTGCTCGGCCCAGTAGAGTCCGGCAAAGGTGGCGAATGTGCTGCCGGCGCCGATGAAGGCGAATTCCTTGCGGAACAGCATCGAGAATTGGACCTTGCGGCGGGCAAGCATCCAGCCGAACAGCAGCAGCCCGGCGGCGGTGAAGCGGATTCCTGCCGACAGGAACGGGGGCAGGCCGGCAGCCACGCCGATTTTGATTACGAGAAAAGTCGTGCCGAAAATCGCGCACATGAGCAAGTAATTGAAAACAACCATCAGCGGGCCTCCTCTTTCTATTTACTATATAGGTTGACGAATAGAACAGATGGGATAGGATTAGACCAGATAGGCTGATATCGGGAGGAATGGGAAGTGGAGAACAACATCGCTGCCGCGGCTCGGGGCAACAACGCCGTCACCAAGCTGGCGCTCGTTCAAGACGAGGTGAGAAGCGGCATGAGTCGGGGAGAGTGGAAGGCCGGGGAGAAGCTTCCATCGGTCAGGTCGATGGCGCAGCGGCTCGGGGTGCACCGGCTGACCGTGCTCAAAGCCTATCGGCTGCTCGAAGAGGAAGGCATCCTTTCCTCCAGGTACAAAAACGGCTATTACGTGCGTGCCCGCGAGGACGCGCGGACGAGCGCTCCGGATGGAGATGCCGCTCCGGGGTGGGCTTATGCAGCCGCTCCGGGCTACGTCAACCGCAGCCGGCTTTCGGACATCCACAGCGTGCAGGTCAGATATCAGATGTCGGAGGCTTTGATCGATCCGGCTCTGCTTCCGAACCGCTTTTTATCGAATCATGTGAAGCAGGTGCTGGATCTTCATCCAATGGTTCTAAGCACTTATTCCACTGTGCTCGGCGATCCGGAGCTGAGAGAGGCTTTATCGGCGTTTTTTGCCGAAGCGCATGGAATCGATGTCGCTGCGGGAGAATTGCTCATCACGTCGGGGTCGCAGCAAGCGATCGATCTTGTGTCGCGTTCTCTGGTCAAGCCCGGCGACCGCGTCTTGATCGAACGGCCGACGTACAGTCCTGCGATCGACGTCTTCCAGCAGCAGAATATCGTTCTGCTGCCTGTCGAGCTGACGGCGGAAGGATATGACCTGGACGCTGTCGAAGCGCTGATGGAGAAGGAGAAGCCCCGCCTGTTCTATATGAACCCGACCTTCCACAACCCGACGGGTTATACGGTGCCGGCCGAGCAGCGCAAGCTGCTGGTGGAGCTCGCGGAGCGGCATGACTGCATCCTGGTGGAGGATGACGTCTACCACGATATCTATTTTGACCAGCCCCCGCCTCCGCCGCTGTTCTATTACGATACGGAAGGATACGTCGTCTATATCCGCAGCTTCAGCAAATATATCGCTCCCGGCCTGCGGATATCTGTGCTTGCCGCGCGCCCTTCCGTCATGGAGGGCATCCGGCCGCTCAAAGCGTTGTCCGACAGCGGATCTCCGCTGCTCAACCAAAAAATATTCCAGCATTACTTTTTCTCGAGCCGCATGCAGGAGCATGTCCAGAAGCTGAGAACCGCGGTCCGCATGCGCAGGGATGCAATGGAAAAAGCGCTTGCCCGGACGGGCTGGAGCTGGGACAGCCCTGCCGGAGGTTTGAACCTGTGGATCTCCCTGCCGGATGGAATCCCGGCCGATCTGCTGCTGGAACGATGCTTGGCGCGATCGGTCGCCTTTGTGCCCGGCAGCATCTGCGATCCGCTGGGCGACATGAATGCGAGGATCCGGCTCAGCTATTCCTTTTTGAGCGAAAAACGGATCGCAGAGGCCGTCGAGCAGCTGATACAGGCGGCGGAAGAGCTTCGCCGCTGAATTTTGCTTATTTTGTTCAAATCCGTGGCGGGAGCGGCATCTCTCTGAATAGGCCGAAGAGAAGCGAGGAGATCAGCATGGAATCGATTGCCGAAGAAGAACACATCGGCACGTCAATGGCATTGCCGCCTGCAGAGCCAAGCCATGATGCGGATGACGAACGCAAGCTCGCGGACCGGGCCAGAGCGGGAGATGCCGAAGCTTTCGGGGAGCTGTTCGAACGTCATCGCCAAAAGGCGAAGGGCTTGGCGCAGCGGCTGACAGGTGACGCGCATATGGCCGATGACGTCGTGCAGGAAGCGCTCATCCGCGCATTCCTCCATCTGGGGACGCTTGCCGATACGAGCCGGCTGCTGCCGTGGTTTTACCGGATCGTCCGCAACCAGGCCAACATGAAGCTGCGCCGGGGCGGACCGTACCGCAAGGAAAGGCCGTTCAACTCGCTTGCAGCTCCTGTCGGGCGAGAGGCCGCCGCTGCCGACTGGGAGGATCTCGACAGCATTTTGTCCCACTTGGCCGGTCGGGCGAGCCAGGAGGCGGCTCTCAGCCAGGATCCGGCAGAGGTGCTGCTTCGCAAGGAAACGTATGAAACGATTCATGCGCTGCTCCATTGCCTGAGCGCCAAGGAAAAAGGGATCTTCAAGGCTTATTTTTTCCGGCAGCTCCGTCCGGAAGAAATCGCCGGGATGTACGGGATGACGACCGGATCCATCTACACGTACATTCACCGTTCCAGGCAAAAGCTGCGCCAGGAGCATATCCGGGCTTCTCTCGGCCTGATGCCGGATGCGAAGAGAGGTGCGGGAATGGAAAACGGCAAGCTGCTTGAGCTTGCGTCAGGGAAAGAAGACCAGCCCAGGCTGTTCACGCTCGCAAGCAGTCTGGGGCGGATACTTGCGGCAAATGGAGAGCCGAGGAGCGGCGCGGAACTGATGGGAGACTCGGGGATGGCTTTCCGCATGAGCATTTCGGAGAAGACGACGTTCTCGGACGGGCTTTACATCTTCGATTGGAGGTCGTCAATACAAGAGCTGATGGCAGGATACGGGTACGAGACGGCGTTTTGCTGCGGGCAGCTGGCCGGCTCTCCGGTTCCGCTGCTCGGGGCCTTGGAGAGCTTCCCGGTCGTCCTGCCGATCGAGGAAGCTGTCCTGCCGTTCATCCGCAGCCGGATCGACGCCGGAATGCCTGTGCTTTATTTCGATACGCAGGCTTCTCGGCCGTTCGTCCATGAATGGTCCGTCATCCACGGTTATGACGACGACCGGCGCATCGTGAATGTGACCGATCCTGTGCTTCCCGAAGGGAAAACCTTGCCCTACGAGGATGTGGCCGGCAATCCCGTCCGGTTTCTGGCCGCTTTTTCGCGGAAAGGGAGCAGCAGGACGGTGAGCAGGCAGGCGGCGGACAGCGATGCGGTGGTCCGGTTCGTCCAAGCTGCCTGCAAGGGAATTCATTTCGCCAATGAAGGATCGCAATATCGTCCTCGAACCTCGTACTTGAGCTATGCGGCGGGGCTTGCGGCTTACGAGGCTTGGATCCGCCATCTGGCCGATCCGGACACGGCGCCGAACCGATACGGCATGGGCCAGCTTGCCGCTGCCTATGCCGAGGCGAAGCGGTACGCGGGTGCGTACTTGCGGGCGGCACCTTTGCGCGGGGAGGCGATGAGGATGGCTCTGCTGGCATCGGAAGCTTATGAGCAGGCGGCGCTTGCGCTGGAGGAGCTCAGCCTCCTGGTTCCTTTCGTCAAAACGGCGGAAGTGATGCCTCCGAGCCTGCGGGAAGACTGCATGTCCCTGTTGAGGAAAGCCAAGCGGTTCGAAAGCGCCGCCGTGGGCTATATGGAACAAGCATTGAAGCTGCATATCGAGGAGAGGGTTGAAGAAGATGAGCAAGCTTAGATTCATGACCGAGTTCACGAATTTGAAGCGGATTATGGAGGCCAAGGAATCGTTCGAGCGGCTCCATCCAGAGGTTGAGGTCGTCATCGAGCAGTCGGCGGATCATTTCGAGTCGCTCAGCGCTTGCCGAACGGATGAAGCGCCCGACATCATCGAATCGGGAGGCTGGGCGCTGTTCAACCGCGAGGGGATGTTCGTCGACTTGAACCCATTTGTCGAGCAGTCGGGGATTGAAGCGGATCTTTATTCGGGGCCGCTGGCGATTGCCCGCCATAACGGCACGCTGCCGGGACTTCCCGTCGACATGAGCGTTCCGCTGCTCGTGTTCAACAAGGAGATGTTCGACAAGGCGGGCCAGCCTTACCCGGAGGACGACTGGACATGGGAACAATTCGTTGAAGCGGCCAAAAAACTGACGATCCGCGGCGAAGACGGGGTGGCGCTCCAGTTCGGCTTCGGCATCGGCGTGGACATCGAATGGTACGAGCCGTTCGTATTCCGGAATGGCGGATCGTATTTATCTCCCGACGGCCGGACAGCGAGAGGGTATGCCGACAGTCCGGCAACCATCGATGCGATGCAGAAATTGATCGACGCTTACCGGGTGCATGGCATTATCCGCAAACCGAAGGAGCCATCATCTGCCGGGCAGCTTCATGAAGGCTTTGCCATGATTTTCGGCTTCATGTGGTTTGCCGGGGGTTTGATTCACCACGGCATCGATCATCGATTCGGGGTGGCAAGGCTGCCGCGGTTGGCGGAAGGAAGAGACGGCAATATGATCTATATGGGCGGAGCGGGCATAACGGGCAATTCCCTGCAACCTGGCCTGGCCTGGGATTTCCTGCGGCATTATCTCGTCGACAGCCCTTCGTGGCCGCTGCCGATATCCCGAAGCCAGGCGGAGGAGAGAGGCTTGCATGAGCACAGGATCTGGTCCCGCTATCTGGAGGAGCTTCAGCATGCGCAGCCGAGCGGCTTTTATTTGAATGAGAAATGGAACTCTTCCCGTCAGCTGATCAACGAGGACATCGAACGAATGATTGTAGACGGAGCGGATGTAGCGAAGACGCTGCGTTCATGGACCCGGTTTGCCTGAGACGACGTGGAAGGGCAAAAGCAAGCAGGCGGGAAGCAGCATGAAAAACGCTGGCTCGAGGCGGCACAAGCGCAAGATTTCGTTGCTGTTTACCCGGCCTTTATGACCAGCGCCATCAAGTGAAAAACGGCCGTCCAACCGAGCTTCGCTCGCAGGACGGCCGTTTTTCACTTTCATCGGACGGGCTGGGGGGTTAGGACCGCCCTTTGTTCAGCAGTTCCCAGCGGTAGACGTATTCGAACAGAAACTCGAACGATTCCAGATGGCGCTTGGCTTCGAAGGCATTCGCTCCCCAGGCGTAGATGCCGTGCTTGCGCAGCAGGATGCCCGGCAGGCGCGGATTCAAGTGATCCGTCACTTCGGGCACGATGCGGGGAATATCGGCGAAGTTAGGCACGATGGGAATGTCGATATGCGCCTCTTCCTCCCAAATGCCCAGCCCTTTGATCAGCTCGACTCCGGTCACCGGAACGCTCCGGCGCTCCCAGAAATATTCCGAGACGAGATTGCTGTAGACGGAATGGATATGGAAGATCGCGCCGCAGCCGGTGAGACGGTAAATCTCGCAGTGGATCAGCGTCTCGGCAGAAGGCTTGAGCGAGGTCGCTTCGCTGGACTTCCCGTTTTGATCCACGAGCAGGAAGTCCTCCGGCGTGGACTTGGACTTGTCCTTGCCGCTCGCCGTGACGGCGAATTGGAAGCGCCCCGGATTGAAGTCGCCAACGCGAACGGACAGATTGCCGCTCGTGCCGGGGAACCAGCCCCGTCCGGCGAACAGCTCCTTCACTTCGGAGAGCTCGGCGAAAGCTCTCTGCTTCTCTTCGAGTGTAATCGGGGAATCCATGTAATCGGTCATGGCCGTTCACCTGCTTTCTGAAGTTGCTGCCGCTCTTTGAGACTGGCGACCACGTCGTGAAAAGTAGTGAATTCCACATGCGGAAGGCCAAGCTCGCGGCATTTGGTCGTGAGATGGGAGCGGGAGAAGACGAGATCGGCAAGCTTGGCGCCTTCAAAGTCGGTCACGCTGTCCCCGATCAGAATCCGGTCGTGCTTGTCGCCCGCGAAGAGGCGGATGACGGCTGTTTTGCACATGCCGCATTGTCCGTTCGGACATTCCTCGTCGCAGCTATGCGGCCAGACAATCTCGATGTTCTCTCCGCTGAAATCGCTGCTGTTGCAATAGATATGGTCTTCCGGAATGCCGAAGCGGGACAGCAGCGGATAGACGAAAAAGTCGATGCCGCCGCTGGTGACGAAAAATTCGATGTTCTCCGCCTTGCAGTAATCGAGCAGCTCCTGGAAGCCGGCCCGAATGACGGCGTTGGAGATCGAGTAGGCGATCACTTCTTCCTTGAGCGAGGATGGCAGGAGACGGAACATTTCGCCGACTCCCTGCTTGATCGACTTGCGCTGGTCGATGGTATCCTGGGCGATCTGTTCCCAGCCCTCAGGATTGAAATGGCGGATGATAGCGATGATGTTGTCGTTCTCGGTTATCGTGCCGTCGAAGTCGCAGAAAATAACCGGCCTGCGGGCTGCCCCGGCGTTATAGGAGGCAGAAAAGCCGGATTCGGTCAGGGATGAGGTCATGAAGACAAGCCTTCTTTCATGCGGGATTGTTCTCGAAGAGAAGGATGCCTCGGGCAGCCTCTGCATTCGACTCCAGGGAAGGGCTTCGCATGGCAAATACGTCAAAGCCTTTCAAAGCCTGTACAAGAAGAAAGCATACCACAAGCTTGTCTTCTTCTCTACGCCGAAATGGCCGCCTCTGAAGACGGCGGCCATTTCGGCGGAAAGGAAAGTCAGCCTTCGCGAACGCCCCAGGCTTTGATGGCTGCGGCAAGTTCTTCTCGTCCGGAAGCTGCAGCCGCTTCCTGGAGAGACACTCCCTCCAGCGCCGCGTCGATCGCCTGCCGGAATGCGCGGCCGCCGGCCGCCGCTCCCATCGGATGGCCATGGACGCCGCCGCCGGCGTTCACGACGACTTCGCCTCCGAAGTCTCTCAGGATCAGCGGCACAAGTCCGGGATGAATGCCCGCAGACGGCACGGGGAAGCTTGTCCTTGCAGGGACAGAAGGGTCCAGCAGCGCTTCCTTGATCGCCATGTTCTCCTGCTTCGGCATGACGACGGAGCCGTAGGGCGAAGGGAAGAGGACCAGGTCCGCGCCAGCCAGCCGCATAAGCTTGCCCAGCAGCAGCGAAGCGGTGATTCCGTAGTGCGGGGACGGATAGAAAGCGCCCGCCAGCGCGGGATGCGCCGCGATCGGGACGTTGATGTCCGGATCGCTGCTCAGCTCGTGAAGAACGTCGTAGCCGTAGGAAAGGACGTTGAACAGCAGGGCGTTGGCGCCTTCCGATATTGCGGTGCGGGCCTGTTCGGCGAGCTTGGAAGTCGGTCCGGTCAGATTGACGGCGTACAGCAGCTTCTGTCCGGTATGCTCCGACGCTCTGCGAGCGGCTTCCATGCAGACGGCGACACGGCGGCGGATGCCGATCTCCTCGTTCTCGAACAGAATCTCATCATCCTTGATGAGATCCACTCCGCCGAGCGCCTGCTGGTAGAACTGCTCCTCCAATCCTTTCAGGTCATGGCCGATGACCGACTTGAAAATGCTCATCAGCAGCGGCCGGTCATGGACGCCCAGCAGATCCCGCACGCCTTCGATGCCGAACTTCGGTCCGGGGAAGGCGCTCCTGAAGCTCTCGGACACATCGAGATCAAGCAGCCGCACGCGGCCGTCCATCGACAGCTTGCCGAACACGGTGACGAGCAGGGCTGGAATGTCCCGGCTGAAATTGATGTCGGGATAGGCGATCCGAATATCGGCATAGCGCGATCCCGGCGTGCCGTCGCCTTCATGGACGTCGATGGAGACCGTGCGTCCCAGATGCTTTTCCATTTCGGCCTTCCGTGCGTCCGGAAGCTCGGTCCAGCTGCCGACCGTCAAGCCTACGGCGATGGAGTCCGCTTTTTTGCTGAAATCCGCCTTGTCGTCATGGACACGGTAAAGGGCGGTGCACATGCCTGGAATGGCGATGTTACTTCTGCTCTCGTTCACCAAGAACGCTCCTTTCGATCTCGCGGCCGATCTCGTCCGCACGTTGCGCGGACTTTTTCATTCCGGCCTTGAAAAATTCGGCGACATGATGCTCCTGCATCAGCTGGATCGCCGCTTGAGTCGTGCCGTTCGGGCTGGTCACCTTGCGCCTCAGCTCGGCCGGCTGCTCGCCGGTCACCCGCATCATTTCGGCGGCGCCGAGCACGGTCTGCACGGTGAGCTCGCGCGAGGAATCGCTGTCGAGCCCCATTTCCATCCCGGCTTCGATCATGGCTTCCATAATATAATACAAGTAGGCCGGTCCGCTACCCGACAATCCGGTGACGGCTTCCAGCAGCCGCTCCTCCACGACCGTTATGAGGCCGATCGAGCGGAACAGCTGCTCCACGGCTGCCCGCTGCTCCGGATCCGTCTCCGGGGAATAGCTCAGCGCCGTCGCGCCGAGGCCGATCGTGCTGGACGTGTTGGGCATCGTCCGGGCGACGGCCGCTTCCGTCCCGACCAGAGCTTGGATCGTGCGGATCGACAAGCCTGCGATGAGGGAGACGATCAGCTTGCTGCCGTCGATGAGATGGGAGATGGAGCGCAGCGCTTCCTCGGCGTCCTTGGGCTTCATGCTGAGCACGATGACGTCCGCGCCGGCCAGCATCGCCTCTTTTTCCTCCGGAGTCTCTGCGGTCAGGACGCCGTATGCCGAGCGGAGCTCGGCCAGCCTGGAGCCGCCGCTGCGGTTGAACATGCCGATGCGCGAGGCTCCGCACAGTCCGCGCGATATCATGCCGCGGGCGACGGCTTCGGCCATGGAGCCGGCTCCGAAGAAGCAGTAGCTCAGCGTTTCCGGCTGGGCGAACAAGGCGGGAGTTCCCGCCGACGATGGGAATGGCGTAGTCAATAGTAGTCCTCCTTAACGTTCCTTGACGGCTGTCAGCCTCTGATCTGGCCGGTGCCCCGGATGCGGTATTTCGTAGATGTAAGCGCCGGCAGACCCATCGGTCCCCGTACATGAAGCTTTTGCGTACTGATCCCGATCTCGGCTCCATAGCCGAATTCGAAGCCGTCCGTGAAACGGGTGGAGGCGTTATGATAGACGGCCGCGGCGTCCACTTCATTCAGGAATCGTCCTGCGGCATCGGCATCTGGCGTCACGATGCACTCGGAATGGCGGGTGCCGTATCGCGAGATATGGTCCAGCGCCTCGTCCAAGCTGTCCACGACGCGAATGTTGAGAATATAGTCGTTATACTCCGTCGCATAGTCGGCTTCGCCGGCCGAGGCCATTTCGACCGCGCTTCCCGCTATGCGGCGCGCTTCGCTGCAGCCTCTAAGCTCGACTCCGGCCCCGGCAAGCGCAGCTGCCAGAGGAACCAGGCCATGCTCCGCATAGCGGGCGTTGACGAGCAGCGTCTCCATGGAATTGCAGACGGATGGACGCTGGGCTTTGGCGTTGACGGCAATGGAGGCCGCCATGGCCGGATCGGCTTCCGCATCCACATAAGTATGGCAGATTCCTGCCCCCGTCTCAATGACGGGCACGGTGGCGTTCTCGATGACATTGCGGATCAGAGCCGCGCCGCCGCGAGGAATGATGACGTCGAGCAGGCCGTTCAGCTTGAGCATGGCGTCTGCGGATGCGCGGCTAGGATCCTCGATCAGCTGGAGCGCTTCCGGCGGCACGGCTGTAGCTTGCAGCGCTCCGCGAAGCACTTCCACGACGCGCCGGTTCGTATGGAGGGCGGCGCTTCCACCGCGAAGAACGACGCTGTTGCCTGTTTTCAGGCATAGGGCCGCGGCATCTACCGTTACGTTGGGACGGGCTTCATAAATCATGCCGATGACGCCGAGCGGCACGGATACCTGCTCGATATGGAGCCCGTTCGGGCGCTCGATCGTCTGCACGGTCCGTCCGACCGGGTCTTCAAGGGCGATGACCTCCCGGACTCCTTGGGCGATCGAGGCAATCCGCTCGGCATTCAGAGCGAGCCGGTCGAGCAGGGAAGGGGCGGTTCCGGCTTCGCGTCCGCGATCCAGATCCAAGGCATTGGCCTCCAGGATGCTGTCCGTCTCCACGATCAGCGCGGCGGCCATCGCCTCCAGCGCCCGGTTTTTCTCGGCCGTGTCCAGGCTGCCAAGCTTGCGGGCGGCTTGCTTCGCGAGCGCGGCTTTGACGGCCGCTTCGGATGCGGCGGTTTTTTGCTCTATCGTCATGTTTCATTCTCCTTTCGGGTTTGGGGCTGCTGCTCGGGACTCAAGTTGCTTGCGGCTTCGCATGCAGTCCGCTTGAAGTGCGCCGCTTCACGTACAGTTTGCTTTAAGTGCGCCGCTTCGCGTGCAGCCTGCTTAAAGTGCGCCGCTGCGCGTGCAGCCGATCTTCCGATCGCTGTTCCCGTCGGATTCCCTGATTCTCATGGACAAGGGAAGGAATCCTCCGGAAAAGGCGACCGCTGACGCTTCTCCAGATTCGGCTGGCACGCTTCGCGGGCAAGCGCGCTATGCTCGCTGCGTGGGGCAGAAGTGCGTGCCGCTGCGCATGCAGTCCGCTTGAAGTGCGCCGCTGCGCGTGCAGCCGATCTTCCGATCGCTGTTCCCGTCGGATTCCCTGATTCTCATGGACAAGGGAAGGAATCCTCCGGAAAAGGCGACCGCTGACGCTTCTCCAGAACCGGCTGGCACGCTTCGCGGGCCATGGCGCTTATACTCGCTGCGCGGGACTCAATTTGCGTGCCGCTGCGCATGCAGTCCGCTTGAAGTGCGCCGCTTCACGTGCAGTTTGCTTTAAGTGCGCCGCTGCGCGTGCAGCCGATCTTCCGATCGCTGTTCCCGTCGGATTCCCTGATTCTCATGGACAAGGGAAGGAATCCTCCGGAAAAGGCGACCGCTGACGCTTCTCCAGACCCGGCTGGCACGCTTCGCGGGCCATGGCGCTATGCTCGCTGCCGGGATCAAATGGCTTGCCGCTGCGTATGCGGCGGGTGTAACGGCGTTAACTAATGGGTCAAGCTGCGCCGACTCACGTTAAGCTTCGTCATTTTTGTTACGCTGCGTATTTCGTGAAGCAGCGTTAATTGCGCGTCAAGCGGCGTCAAGTTCACGACAGCCTAGCCGCCAGAGGCCGGCAGAGTCGCCGCGAAGCGGCTCCTCCAATCGAATAATCCCAGCGTAGCGAGCCGGCCAATCCATAGAAGCGCCAGCGTTCGCCTTTGCTGATGTATTCTGACCACTGAACCAAAAATTCAGAGAATACATCAGCAACAGCGATCGGAGGATGGGCGGCCCGCGCAGCGTTCAGAATTATTCCCGGAGGATTGCCGGCCCGCGCAGCGTTCAGAATTATTCCCGGAGGATGGCCCGCGCAGCGCCCGTAATGTTCCCTGGATGGCCGACGCGCGCAGCGCAGAACTCAGGTATCGTTCATTTCAGCGTAATCCACTCATCCCGATGAATAACCTCGATCCGCTGCACGTCGATGCGCCGCTTCGCTTCCTCCGAGCCGAGGCCGGCAACGGCGCGAAGCTGCCAGGCGGCATAATTGACGATGCCGCGGCCGACCAGCGAGCCGTCCCGGTCCTGCACCTCGATGACATCGCCAGGATGGAAGTCGCCGGTGACGTTCGTCACGCCGGCGGGAAGAAGGCTTTTGCCGCCCGCTACCAGAGCGTTGCAAGCGCCCTCGTCGACCTTGATGCTGCCGGACGGCATGGAGTGGAAGCCTAGCCATTGCTTCTTTACGGGAAGACTATGCTCGTGAGAGGTGAAATAGGTGCCTTTGCCGCGTCCCTCGGCCGCGAGGACCAGATCTCCCGGCTCGGACACCCGTCCGATGAATGCCGGCACGCCGCCGCGCATCGCGATGCGTGCCGCCTCGATCTTGGAGCGCATGCCTCCCGTGCCGACTGCGGAGCCGGCGCCGCCGGCCAGGCTCATGAGCTCGCCGGTGATTTCCTCGACGCGCTCGATTTTGCGGGCGTCCGGATTATGGCGGGGATCGGCGGTATAGAGGCCGTCCGTGTCCGTGACAATGATCAGCTTGCGAGCCTTCACGAGATTCGCGACGAGCGCCGACAGCATGTCGTTGTCCCCGAACTTCAGCTCGTCGGTCGAAACCGTATCGTTCTCGTTGATGACGGGAACGACCCGCTGGCGCAGCAGCTCCTCGATCGTCATCATAGCGTTCCGGCCCCGGTCGCGGCTGCTGAAATCGTGGCGGGTAAGCAGCACTTGCGCGCATGTGACGCCTCCGGTCGCAAAGGCTTCCTGATAGGCCTGCATGAGCAGCGCCTGGCCGACGGCCGCGGCCGCTTGTTTTTCATGGAGCAGCTTGGGGCGAGACTCGTACCCGATGACGCTGAAGCCGGCTGCGACCGCACCGGAGGTGACCAGCAGCACCTCATGGCCCTGAGCGTGAAGCTTGCCAAGCTCGCCGGCGTAAAAGACCATGTTTTCTTTATTGAGTCCGCCCTCGGGGCTCGTCAGCGAGCTGCTACCGATCTTGACGATGATTCTTTCCTTCGGCATCCCCCGAACCTCCTGTCTATCCGTGCCGTTCTTGTGAATCAACATGAATGCTAGGCGAAAAACAAATAGGCCTCCGTCCTCAAAAAGGACGAAAGCCTATGCTTCCGCGGTACCACCTTCGCTTGGGCGGCATGAATGCCGTCCCACTCCGGACCCTTGTAACAGAGGGCGCTGTCCGGCTCGTCGCCGGCCGCTCCGGGATGGGTGCAGGCGATACGGCACGGCAGCCTCTCCCAGCCGATGGAGGCTACTCTCTGGCGTGCCGCTGTGACGCCTGGCGGTTCCCTTCATTGCGAATGTCGGTTTTCAGTTGCACTTAGAATACCATGCCTCTTTGCTGCTGTAAAGCGGCGGACCATTCTCCTTAAGAGAACAAGCCCAGCTTGCCGATCCGGAGGATCGCTTCCCGCAGCCGCTCTTCGCCGCTCAGCAGCCCGAGCCGCACATAGCCTTCGCCATGCGTGCCGAAGCCGATGCCGGGAGCGACGACGACGTCGGCCTGCTCCAGAAGCAAGTCCGCGAACGACTCTGATGTATGGCCGTCCGGGACGGGCAGCCAGCAGAAGAAGGAGCCGCCCGGGCGCGCAGCCTTCCAGCCGATGTCGTCCAGCGCCGAGAAGACGGCCTCGCGGCGGGACTGATAGAGGGCGTTGAGCTCCGCCACCGATTGCTGCGATCCCGTCAGGGCAGCGGAAGCGGCTTCCTGTATGCCTCCGAACAGGCTGCAGTAATAGTGGTCCTGGATCGTATTGATCAGCTCGACGACGGTGCGGTTGCCAAGCGCGAAGCCGACTCTCCAGCCGGCCATGTTGTACGTTTTGGAGAGGGTGTAGAACTCGACTCCGACCTCTTTGGCGCCGGGAGTCTGCAGGAAGCTGACCGGACGCTTGCCGTCGAAGCCGAGGGCGCCGTAAGCGAAATCGCTGGAGACGACGATGCCGTTCGTGGCGGCGAATTCGACGGTCTCCCGGTAGAATTCCGGCGTCGCCACCGCTCCGGTCGGATTGTTCGGGTAGTTGATGAACATGAGCTTGGCGTCGCGGCGGTCTTGCTCGGATACGAGGCTGTAGTCCGGCAGGAACGCATTGCCTTCGAGCAGCGGCATGAACGACATTCTCGCGCCCGCGAGCGAAACGCCGGACCAATAGTCCGGGTAGCCCGGATCCGGCACGAGGCACAGATCGCCGGGATTGAGCAGGCACTGGCTGATCTCGATCAGCCCGGTCTTGCCGCCGAACAGGATGGCGACCTCGGTCTCGGGATCCAGCTCGACTCCGTAATCCTCCTTATAACGCTTCGCCACGGCTTCTTTCAGGAAAGGAAAGCCGCGGAAGGGAGGATATTTGTGATACTTGGGATCGGCGGACGCCTTCTGCATCGCTTCCACGATATGGGTCGGGGTCGGCGTATCGGGATTGCCTTGGCCGAGGTTGATGACGTCGCGGCCTTTGGCCGCCTGGGCGTTCGCCTTGCCGACCAGCTTGGCGAAAAATTGTTCAGGCAGCCCTTGCAGCCGCTCGGCGGGCTGAATATCGATCAGCGCGCGGCTGCCGATGGGATTGGTCATGTACGGTCACTCCAATTCAATTTGCTTCGGGACGGTCCGGCATAGCCGCAGCCGCCGCTTGTATGAAGCCATGGTATCAGAGAGGCTGCGGCATGTCGAGAAATCCTTCCCGGAATAACCGGATATCTTGATCAGGACTTGGGCTCGAAGCGCGCCAAAGCGAGGAAAGGCCGCAAATCGGTATTGACGCGAAGCAAATAGGGCTTGTTTTTCAGATCGAAGGCGAGCATCTCCGGCTCTTTGCCGCGGCAGTAGAACAGAAACACTTCTTGGACCTCGAAGCCGGCCTTCTCGAGCTGCACTTTATGCACTTCCTTGAGCGGGATCCGGAACACGTACCCGCAGCGGTCGTCCGGCGTGAAGTTCGGCGACATTCCTTGGACGTCGTGCAGCCATTGCCGGGCAACAGCCTGGAATTCGGCTGAATTAGCCAGCGTTCGGACGACCTGGCCGGCCTCAACGTCAAAAATTTGAACCGGCCGCTCACCTCCCGTTGATAGGGGAGGAAGCGCCTTTGAAGCTTCCGGAGACGAAGCTGGCGATGCTGGAGCCGCCGAAAAGGCGGTCCCGCTAAAACAGGTCATAACGGCGAGCAGAACGATTGCGGCGAGGCTTAGCGGTCGGAACATGGGATACCTCCATTGGTCTTTTCCAGTTGAAGGGGATGCCTTTAAGCTGTCCAACTTGACAGACTTCCATGAGGAAGTATCATAGAAAAGACAATTTGAGGCGGCCCTGCCGCGTCCGGAGGTACCTGCCCATGAAGAAATCTTCTGCCAAACTTCGCATCGCCCTCTTGCAAATCCCCGTACACGCCGGTGATCCCGAAGCCAATTACCGGCTCGTGGAACAGCGGCTGCGGGAAGCTTCGGAGCTGAATCCGAAGCCGGATGTCCTCGTGCTTCCGGAAATGTGGAATACGGGCTACGCGCTGCAGCAGATCCAGCAGCTGGCCGATTCCGACGGGGCTCGGACCCGCAAGCTGATCTCGGATTTCAGCCGGAGCACGGGCATCCATGTCGTAGCCGGCTCGATCGCCGAGAAGCGCGGCAGCGAAGTCTACAACACCGCCTATGCGTATGACCGGGACGGCCGGCAGGCCGGCTCCTATTCTAAAATCCATCTTTTCCGCCTGATGGAGGAAGAAAAGCATTTGTCAGCAGGAAGCGAGCCGGGACTGTTCCCTCTTCAGGATGAGCAGGCTGGCATGATGATCTGCTACGATATCCGCTTCCCCGAGCTGGCGCGCAAGCTTGCCTTGTCGGGCGCCAAAGTGCTGTTCGTGCCGGCTGAATGGCCGCATCCGCGCCTGCATCATTGGAGAACGCTTCTGACGGCCCGCGCGATCGAGAACCAGATGTATGTGATCGCCTGCAACCGGACAGGCGCGAGCGGCAAAGACGTCTTCTTCGGCCATTCGATGGTCATCGATCCGTGGGGAGAGATCCTTGCGGAAGGCGGGGAAGAAGAGACCGTCCTCGTCGCCGACATCGACCTCGGCCTCGTGGACGAGGTGCGCGCGCGGATTCCCGTATTCAAAGACCGCAGGCCTTCCCTCTACTGACGGCTCCCTTCCTTGTAATGCTTGCTCACCGCAGCCTTCATCGTCTCGATGAAGGCTTCTGCCGCTTTGGACAAGTAGCGTCCCTTCCGGCTGGCGATGACGAGCGTTCTCGAAGGGTTTCCTTGAATGGAGCAATAGCTCGGCATGAACTCGCTGCGCGCCCCGCGGGCGATCATGTCCGGGATGAACGCAAGCCCCATTCCGGCCGCCACGAGGGATTGCACGGTCTCGATATTGCTGCTCTCAAAGACGATGCGCGGCTGGAAGCCGGCGCCGGCGCACAGATCGAGCGCGATCTGGCGGAAGCCCTGGCCTTTCTTCAGCACGATGAAGGGCTCCTCCGACAGCGTCTCCAGGCTCACGGGAGCCTTCTCGCCGGCAAGGCGATGGCTGGGCGGGACGGCAAGGGAGATTTCTTCCCGGATGAGCGGCTGATAGACGAGTGTGGAATCGATCAGAGGCAGCGAAAGAAGGCTGATATCCGTCTGTCCGCTGGCGGCCAGCTGCTCCAGCTTGACCGTCGTGTCCTCGACGAGCACGATCTCGATCTCCGGATAGGCGGCTCCGAATTCCGGCAGCACGATGGGGAGGATATGGGAGCCGGTGATCGGAAGGCTGCCGATGACGAGCCGGCCTCGTTTCATATGGGCCATATCCTCCATCTCCGTCCGCAGCTGCTCGATGCTGCCGAGGATGGATTGGGCTTTGTCGACGAACACTTCGCCGGCATGGGTAAGCTCGACGGAGTTCGTCGTGCGGCGGACGAGAAGGACGCCGATCTCCTTCTCCAGCTTGGACAGCTGCTGGCTCAGCGATGGCTGGGCGATGTGGAGCTTTTCCGCGGCGCGGGAAAAATTGAGTTCTTTTGCGATTTGAATGACGTATTGCAGCTGGCGGAGCTCCATTTGCTGCCATCCCCCTTTGATTATTATCTATACCTATAACTATTATAGATATTATATCTTGGAACAATCAAGGGAAAGCAGGTATGCTGGATTCAATCATTAAGAAACGGCAATCTACTGAACTTATACGGGGTGATTCGCATGGCGAAGCGTACAATGTTTGAAAAGATCTGGGACAATCACGTCATCCATTCGGAAGAAGGCAGTCCGAGCATCATCTATATCGATCTGCATCTAGTGCATGAGGTTACTTCTCCGCAAGCGTTCGAGGGGCTGCGTCTCTCGGGACGCCAGGTGCGCCGTCCGGACCGGACGTTCGCGACGATGGACCATAACGTGCCGACGAAGGACCGCTTCAACATCAAGGATCCGATCTCCAAGCAGCAGGTGGACACACTCACGAAAAACTGCGAGGATTTCGGCGTCAAGCTGTTCGACCTCAACAATATCGACCAAGGCGTCGTGCATGTCATGGGGCCGGAGATCGGCCTGACCTGGCCGGGCAAGACGATCGTATGCGGCGACAGCCATACGTCGACGCACGGCGCGTTCGGAGCTCTCGCATTCGGCATCGGCACAAGCGAGGTCGAGCATGTGCTGGCGACCCAGTGCCTGCAGCAGTCCAAGGCCAAAACGATGGAAATCCGCTTCATCGGAAGCCGCCGTCCCGGCGTGACCGCCAAAGACATGATCCTCGGCCTCATAGCCAAGTACGGAACGGACTTCGCGACGGGTTATGTGCTTGAGTATACCGGCGAATCCATCCGCAGCCTCAGCATGGAAGAGCGCATGACGGTCTGCAACATGAGCATCGAGGCAGGCGCCCGCGCCGGCCTGATCGCTCCCGACCAGACGACGTTCGACTACCTGCGCGGCCGGGAATACGCTCCTCAAGGAGCGGATTACGACAAGGCGGTCATCGCATGGAGCGACCTGGCTTCCGATGAAGGCGCCGAGTACGACACCGTGCTCGAGTTCGACGTCGACGCCCTCATTCCGCAAGTGACCTGGGGCACGAGCCCGGGCATGGGCACCGACATCACGGCTGCCGTCCCGAATCCGGCGGAGCTTCCGACGGAGAACGAGCGCAAGGCGGCCGAGAAGGCGCTTGAATACATGGATCTGAAGCCAGGCACGCCGATAGCCGAGATTCCGATCGACTATGTGTTCATCGGCTCCTGCACGAACGGCCGCATCGAGGATCTGCGCGCCGCAGCCGAGATCGCCAAGGGCTACAAGGTCAGCGACCGCGTGACCGCGATCGTCGTGCCGGGCTCCGGCCGCGTCAAGATGCAGGCGGAGAAGGAAGGGCTTGACGCCATCTTCACCGCGGCCGGCTTCGAGTGGCGCGAGGCGGGATGCTCGATGTGCCTCGCGATGAACCCCGACGTGCTGCAGCCCGGACAGCGCTGCGCCTCGACGTCGAACCGCAACTTCGAAGGCCGTCAAGGACGCGGCGGACGCACGCATCTCGTATCCCCTGCAATGGCGGCCGCGGCTGCGATCAAGGGCCGCTTCACGGATGTGCGCGACTGGAAGATCAATCAGGAAGTGGCGAACTAGAAGACAGGCGCCTGCCTAGAAAAGGGGAGTACCGAACATGCAAGCATTTGAGACCTTTACGGGCATCGTAGCCCCCGTCGACCGCGTCAACGTGGATACCGACGCCATCATCCCTAAGCAGTTCCTGAAGCGCATCGAGCGCAGCGGCTTCGGCCAATATTTGTTCTATGAGTGGAGATTCGACGAAGAGGGCAACGTGAACCCGAACTTCGAACCGAACAAGCCGCGCTACAAGGGCGCTTCCGTGCTGATCTCCCGCGCCAACTTCGGTTGCGGCTCCTCCCGCGAGCATGCTCCCTGGGCGATTCAGGATTACGGCTACAAAGTCGTGATCGCGCCTTCTTACGCGGACATCTTCTACAACAACTGCTTCAAGAACGGCATTCTTCCGATCAAGCTGAGCGAAGAGCAGGTCGAGGAGTTGTTCAAGCGCACCGCTGCGACCGAAGGCTACGAGCTTACTGTTGATCTGGAGAGCAAGACGATCGCGGACAATCAAGGACTCAGCATTCCGTTCGAGCTCGACGAGCACCGCCGCCAGTTCCTGCTGCAAGGATTGGATGACATCGGCCTGACCCTCAAGCATGCGGATGAAATTACCGCTTACGAAGAGCGCCGCCAGGGCTCATTCGCTTAAAGCCGGCCCAGGCGCATCCGCATATGACCAGGCGGATGTGTCCGGAAATGAACGGCCCGATCTCAGTCGCGATAACTCTTCCGGCGTTTCCCCGCAGGCTCCGGAACTATTGTCCTGCTGAGCATTGGACTATGGACCACAGAGACTGTCCCATCCGTCATGTCATGACTAGGGACAGTCCTTTTTTTGTTTCGGCAGACACAAAGAAACCGGCTCATCATGAAATGGCCGCGAGGCTGCCATTCCAGAGAGTCGGTTTCTTTGTCCATTCAAGCTATTCTGGGCCATCGATGAGGGTGCTGTCGGGACAAGCCTCGCCGCAGACCACGTCAGGCCGCACACCGCGACAGGCCGCACACCGCGTCAGGCTCTAATATAGAACACAAGCTCGCGGCCGTTTTTTTCCGGCTCCATTTCCATGGTGTAGCCATGCTTGACGACTTCTTCAGGAACGTTCCTGAACGAGGCGGGACAATCGGCTACGACCTGCAGCAGCTGCCCCTTTTGCAGCTGAGTCAACGTTTCCAGTGTATAGATGACCGGATAAGGACAGGATTCGCCTCGGACATCAAGCGTATAGTCAACGGTTGGCGGTTGTTTTTGCGACATGGGCGGTCGCTCCTTTCTTGAAGCCGTCTTTGAACCGGTAATGCTTCTGCCAGTACACGGCGATGATGAACGCGGCCGCCAGGACGACCAAGGTAGTTGCAAGCGCCGCTCCCGGTCCCATGACATCGATGAGGTTGATCTTGGAGCCGCTCTTCACGAGCGTGTTGTAGACGCCGAGATGGTCCCAAGCGTATGCCAGGGCGCCGGCGCCGATCACGTTGCCTATGAACACGGGCAGGAAGACGATCTGGCCTTCCATGAGCCGATACATCATGCCCGTCTCGCAGCCGCCGGCCATGACGATGCCGAGGCCGAACAGCAGCCCGCCGACAAGGGTGCTCAGCCCGGCGACCTTCGTAATGGGCTCCATGCCGTTCAACAGAATGATGGCGAGCGTTGCAACGGAACTGACGGCCATGCCGACGATGATGGCTTTGGTCATAGTAGCGCGCCCGCTGATCCACAAGTCGCGGAACGCCGAGGTGAAGCAGATCTGGGCGCGTTCGATCAGGATGCCGAACAGGGCGCCGAACAGAGCAGCGACGCCGAGCATCTTATGTCCGCTGGCGAAAAAATAAACGACCAAGCCGGCATAGGCGGCCGCTGTGGCGCCTCCTATAATCGGCTGAACGGCCGAAGACTTGGCGGCCTTCCGGGCGATCGGGCCTTTCGTTACGACCGGCTTGCCCTTCCACCAGGACGTGCCCGCCAGCTTGGCTCCAAGGAAGGTGCCGCCTGCCGTCGCGATCATGAAAATCCAGGCATGGAGCGAGAATTGGGGCACGCCGGTGAAGAAGGCGGCCAGGTTGCAGCCGAGCGCCAGCCGGGCTCCGAATCCGGCGACGATACCGCCGGCGAACGCTTGCAGCCAGCGGCGTTTTTGCCGCGGAACGGTGATTTTGAAGTTATTGTTCAGAAGCACCATAATGAGGGCGCCGGCGAACATGCCCCATACGATCCAGCCGTCCGTGCGAGTAAAGGATGTTCCTTTCATGCCGATCAGGTTGAAGTAGTCCCAGTTCGAAACATCCGCCCCGAACAGCGCCATCACATGCCCTGCGAGTCGCGTGAACTCGCCCGTTACAGCCCACACCGTATGCGTGATTCCGAAATACAGCGCGCTGAGAACGCCGGCCAGCGCCATGACGAGATAGGGATTCCAGTAGTTCTGAAACAGCTTTTCGTATAATGATTTCATTTCCAATTCCTTTCTCCCTGTCTTATTCAACTTATTCTACTATAAATATCGGAACGCGTGGCCAGTAGAACCAACATAAATAAGGAGGGATCGTCATCATGCCGGAGACAGCAGCCCGAGAGCCGCAACATCCGCTTCATGACCTGCAATATCCAGCATGGCATGGGAATGGACGGAGCCATGGACATCCAGCGGACGGCAGCCGTCATCGCCGGAGCCGGCCCGGATATCGTCTTTCTTCAAGAGGTCGACCGATTCGTGTCCAGGAGCGGCGGAGTCGACCAGATGATGCGCCTGGCGGAGCTGACGGGGCTGTCTCATGTCCAATTCGGCCGGTCCATCGATCTGGAGGGCGGCGAATACGGCAATGGAATCCTGTCGCGCTATCCGCTTCAGCTGCTGGAGCTGCTGGAGCTGCTGAACGATTGGAGGACCGCTCCGGGAGGGATGGAAATTCCGACTTATCCTCCTTCACCAAAGCCCGTCTGCCAGCTCGATTATCTGTTCCTCAACCAATCGGCGAGGCGGGAGAGGCATCCGTGCAGGCTTGGTCGGAGAGGGAGGCTTCCGACCAATTGCCGATCATCATGGATGCCGTTCTCCATCTTGTCCGCCGCTAGGCTTTCCGGAAAATAAAAAATGGCGAATGATCCATATATTTGCAACCTATTCCGGCAAAATACGTCTGTTTTTCTGTTCGGCATTCAAGCCATAGACGAAGCGAGCTGCAGGCTTGGAGGACAATCCATATACCTGAGGTGGATGATGAAAAAAACAGCAACGCTGCTGGCGATGGCAGCCATGCTCCTGGCATCGGTTCCGGGACATTCCGCCGCCGCAGCGAAAGCTCCCAAGCTCTATTTGGACGGGACGGAGCTTACGGCGGCCGCTCCCAGGATCGACAAGGATACAACCTATATTCCCATCCGGACGGTCGCCGAAGGAATGGGCTTCGACGTCGATTGGGACAAGTCTTCCAAAAAAGTAGGCATCCGTAACGGCACAAGCGCAATCGAGCTCACGATCGACAAAAAGACGGCTCTGGTGAACGGGCAGAAGGCTGCGCTTCCGGTTCCGGCACGGATCATGGGGACGTCGGCGAGCGCGGCGACGATGGTACCGCTCCGTTTCGTCAGCGAGAATATGGGTCTGAGTGTTTATTACGACGCTCCAGCCAAGTCCGTGTACTTATACCAGCCATACGCGGCCGAAGGGGAAGAGCAGGCTCCGGCGGACAGCGAGAACGTCGATCCTCAAGGCGGGGCGGCCGGCTCCGGAGGGGCAGGTTCCGGCGCCGGTTCCCCGCAGCCCGGAGGAACAGGACCCGCAGGCCAGGCCGGAGACGGCTCCGGATCGTCGCCCGTGTCAGCCGCAGGCTCCGTCACATCGATCCTTTATGACGGAATCGGCACGACGACGATATCTTATCAGGGCGCCATAACGGCTGCGGAACCGTTCCTCATGACGGGCCCGGACCGGATCGTCCTGGATATGCCGGCTTCATCGTTCGCGGACTCGTTCGGCATCCAGTCCGGCTCAAGCCAATCCGGCGAACTGACGGTGGACGGACCTCTCTTGAGCAAAATCAGGTATGCCTATTTGACGGAACAGCCGACGACGGTCAGGGTGGTGTGGGATGTCGCGCCGGCCGTGACGTATACGCTGCTCAAATCCGACGGAGTGATCCAGCTGGGACTGCTCGGCGCGGGGCAGGCTGTTCCCGCAAATCCCGCGGCTCCATCCGGCGACCGCATCTACAAGGTCGTCATCGACGCAGGACATGGAGGCAGCGCGCCCGGGGCTATCAGCCTGTCCGGCAAATTGGAGAAAGCGTTCAATTTGGCCGTAGCCCTCAAGCTGAACGCGCTGCTGGCTGCCGATCCCCGCATCCAGCCGATCATGACCCGGACGGACGACGCGAGCATCGATCTGAAGCCGCGCGCGGAATTCGCCAACCGGATGGGCGCCGACCTGTTCCTGTCGATCCATGCGAATTCGCTCGACATTCCGGCTTCGGGGACCGAAACCTATTTTTACCGGGCCGACAGCAAGGCGCTGGCCGATATCGTGCACAAACATCTGATCGCCGCAACCGGCCTGCCCGACCGGAAGGTGAAGACGGCCGCCTTTGTCGTCATCAAGGAAACGGTTATGCCGGCCGTGCTTACGGAGTCGGGATTCCTCACCAATGCCAGGGACGAGACCGTCCTCTTCGACGAGCAGAGCCAGAACCGGATCGCCCAAGCGCTAGCGGACGGGATCAAGGAGTATCTGGGATTGTACTGATTCATTGGAAATGGGCCGTGGCAGGCTCGTCAGCTGTGTCCGCTTGCTCGGCGTCAAGACAGCGACAGGCCGTCCCTGACAGGGGACGGCCTGCTTTGTTCGCGGAATGAATCATAGGCAGACTTCAAAAGTCAACCCTTTTTGACGAAAAAAAAGGTGGCAAGGTTCCTTTTATTTCGCAACTTTGCTTGGCGAACAGCGTCTAATTTTCTGCCTGACTTCATGACAGCGGAGCCGCCGGCTGAGTGAAGGAAGGGTCAATCCAGGTTCTAGAGGTGAATGATGAAGAAAGCTGCAATGTTGCTGGTGTTTTTGGCTCTGTTCGTAACCGCGTTCGCAGGATCCGCATCCGCCGCCACGAAGACTCCCAAGCTGTATTTGAACGGCCAGGAGCTTCAGTCGGCATCGGCGCCCCGCATCGAGAAGGATACGACGTATATTCCGATCCGGACGGTAGCCGAGGGGATGGGTTTTGACGTCACTTGGGACAAGGCGGCAAAGCAAGTAAGCATACATAACGGCAAAAGCATGATTGAGTTGACCATCAACAAAAAGATTGCTACGGTGAACGGCCTTTCGGTCGCATTGCCGACTCCTGCCAAGATTATGGGTGCCGGCTCGACAAGCACGACGATGGTTCCGCTTCGTTTCATCAGCGAGAACATGGGGCTCGAGGTCTACTACGACTCTCCGTCCAAGTCCGTGTATCTGTATCAGAATGAGGCTTCCTCGGGCAATGGATCAGGCGGCGCAACGCCATCCCCGACTCCAACGCCTACGCCGACTCCAACGCCGACGCCGACCCCGGCGTCGACGCCAGGCAGCGGCGGGACGGGAAGCGAGACCCCGACACCGACGCCGGGCAGCGAGACGCCGACACCGACGCCGGGGAGCGGCGGCTCTACCGCGCCGGCCGACGCGACGGGACTGATCACGTCGATCAGTTACGACGGAATCGGAACGACGACGATCGCCTACACAGGGACGGTCGGCGATTCGCAGCCGTTCCTCATGACAGGTCCTGACCGGATCGTCATGGATATTCCGGCAGCGTCGTTCGCGGCGGACTTCGCCAATGGCTTCACGGCGACGAGCGCCAAGATGGGGGAAGTGGTCATCGACAGCCAGCTGCTGACGAAGGTCCGCTATTCCTATTATTCGGACAAGCCTTCGACGGTCCGCGTCGTCTGGGATCTTCAAGCTGCGGCCGAGTATACGGTGACGAAAGGCGAGGGCATGATTCAGCTCAGCCTGCTCGGCGCGCTGGAATCTGTGCCGACAACGCCGACGACTCCTTCGGGCGACAAGATCTACAAGGTTGTCGTCGATGCGGGCCATGGCGCGCAGGATCCGGGAGCGATCGGAATCAGCAAGAAGACCGAGAAATCCTTCAACCTTGCCATCGCCCTCAAAGTGAATGCCCTGCTGAAGGCCGAGCCTCGCATCCAGCCGATTCTGACCCGCTCGGACGATACGTTCATCGCGCTGGACGAGAGAGCTGCGATCGCCAACAGGCTGAACGCCGATCTGTTCATTTCCATCCACGCGAATGCCCTGCCGGGGTCTTCAGCGTCCGGCACCGAAACCTTCTACAACCGGGCGGACAGCAAGACGTTCGCCGACATCGTCCATAGACATCTTCTGGCGGCGACGGGACTGACGGACCGCAAGGTCCAGACAGCCGGATTCGTCGTCATCAAGAAGACGACCATGCCCGCCATCCTGACGGAATCCGGATTCCTGACGAATTCGAAGGATGAGGCAATCCTGTTCAACGAGCAGAAGCAGAACGAGATCGCGCAAGCATTGGTAGACGGAATCAAGGAATATTTGAAATTGAACTGAGGAGGCTTGAGCGCCTATGAACCGACGCATGAACAAGACAGCGGTGCTCTTGACCGCCGCCGCGATCGCACTTAGCCTTTCGGCTTGCGGAGCAAGGGAAACGGCCGGACCGGGGGCGGGAGCATCCGGCAATGCGGGAGCATCCGAGCCCGCTGCCGTCTCCCCATCGCCTTCCGCCGCTCCTTCTCCCTCGCCGGCAGCTGCCGAAGGCAGCGGCAAGGGCTCGAGCGCGGCAGGCGGCATTGGAGCCGTCAAGGAGTCCGATCAAGTGAAGCAGGAAATCTCGATCTATCAGACCGACGATCAGCTGCTGGAACTGAAGGCCGTCAAGGCCGAGATCAGCTACGGCAGCGCCGAGGAGAAGCTCGCAGCCGCTCTGGAAGCGCTGGCCGGAGACGATCGGGAAGGAACCATCTCCCTTTGGAAGGGAGTGGAATTCAAGAAGGTGTCGCTCAAGGACGGCGCGGCGACAGCCGATATCCATATTCCGGACGAATCCCGTCTCGGAGGAGCCGGCGAGGAATTCGCGCTTGAGGCGATCCGCAAAACCGTATTCCAGTTCGATGATGTTCAAACCTTCGATCTTCTCGTGGACGGTCAGGCTGCCGAAACCCTCATGGGGCATATGGAGCTTGAACATCCGATGAAGAAGAGCAATCCATAATCCATACTTGTTGCTAAGGGAGAGACGGAAAATGCATCGTTCGCCATCCTATCATATCGCTACGGGCATGATCGCCCTCTCCCTCCTGGCAGGAGGACCGGCCGCTGCAGCTGCAGCGGCTTCTTCTGCCTTAGGGGGGACGGCCGTATCTGCAACCGCGCCATCATCGTTTTTTGCCGATGTCAAACAAGGCCATTGGGCTGAAAAGAACATCGTCAAGCTTGCTCTGCAGGGAATCATCGTGGGAGAAAACGGCAATTTCAGACCTGCGGCCAACGTAAGCCGCCAAGAAGCGGTCGTGATGGCTCTGCGGTTCATGGGCAAGGAAAAGGAAGCCGACCTGCAGCAGGCGGTCATCTTCCCGGAATCGTTCAAGGTGAACAATTACTACAAGCCTTACATAGCGCTGGCGATCAAGCTCGGCCTGCTCGAGGAAAGGGCGGAGTTCAAAACGGCGGAATCCGCCAAGGGCGAATGGGGCAGCTCGCCCGCTTCGCGCGAATGGCTGACGAAGCTGATCGTCAGGGCCGCAGGCAAGACAAGCCTGGCGCAGGAGCTTGCTTCCCGAGCATCCGCTTTCCAGGACGGAGCTTCGATCGGCGCCGGTTATGTCGGCTACATCAATGCTGCGGGTTCGCTCGGCATGGTCACGGGCGTCACGCCGATGCAGTTCCAACCGGCGGCAGCCGTCAACCGGGCACAGGCGGCCACGCTGTTCAGCAGGGCGCAGCAGGTCGCTCCGGTCGCTTATCCGGGTGAAACCGGCGGCATCCTCACGGCGATCAACGGGGCCAGCGTATCGGTGTATACCGATCAAGGGATCCAGACGTTCAATCTGGCGGCGGATTCCCGCTTCTACCGCTTCGATTCGGATGCTTCGCTCAAATCGTCCTCGGAGCTGACGCTGTATACGCATGTCCGCATTCTCGGCGGAGGGATGGATGCCCTCTACGTCGAACAGACGGATCCGGACCAGCAGGTCAAGACGATCGAAGGAACCGTATCGAGAGTCGTGGCGGCTCAGAACAAGATCTGGCTGTGGGTCGGCGACAATCCGGTCGAAATCCAGTACGATTCGTCTCTGGTCGTCAAAAAAATGGACGGAACGAAGCTCGGACTGGCCGATCTGACGGTGGACAGCCAGGTTCAGGTGAAGGAGGATGCCTTCCGGGACAAGCCGCTGGGGCTTGAAGTCATCGTGAAGTCGGCTCCGGTATCGAAGGACGGCTCCGGAACCGTGGCTGCCGCAGGCAACGGCGCGCTGAGCGTCAAGACGGCCGCCGGAGCGGACGAGACATGGACGGCTTCTCCAAGCCTGGCCGTCATCGGCTGGGACGGCAGAGTGCTCGAAGGGGGCCTCTCTGGCTTGAAGGCAGGCGATGCCGTCACTTATACGGTGAAGGACAGCGTGCTTGTATCCGTCAAAGTGACGACGGCGGGAAGCGCGTCCGTCCAAGGAAAGTTCAGCAACATCAGCGACGGCATCCTGACGGTGCTGGCAGGCAATTCCCTGCAGTCCAACTATTTGTCCGAATCGGTCACTCTGGTCATTCCTGGTGTGGAGCAGCCGGTGCTGGGCGATCTGTACAAGGACGACCAGCTTGAGCTCGTCCTCGATGCCGGAGGCAAGGTGACGAGCATCAAGGTGACGAACCGTTCGCTCAGCACGCTGACAGGAGCGGAGATTCTCAGCTACAGCAGCGATCAGAAGGCATTGACGGTCAAGGGAACCAACGGCAAGCTGGCCGCCTTGCAGCTGTCGGACAAGACCAAGTTCGAGATGAACGGAACGACGCTCAATCTCGCGTCGGCCGCGCCTCTGCTCCGTCAAGGACAGCGGGTTACGGTCGGTTATTCCGGCAGCGACGCCATGCTGGTGCGGGTCGTCTACCAATATACCGGCTCCGTCGTTATGCTGAATACGGCCACCAAGACGCTGGCTCTGTCGCTGGATGACGGCTCGTCGGTGACGCTTCCGTTCGATGCTCTCGGAGTCGAGTGGTACGGCCGCAGCGGGACCGGCGTGGCGGATATCAAGAACGGCATGAGGGTGACGGCGCTCCTCGACGCCAGCCAGACCAAGGCAGCAGCGCTGCGCGTCAACCAGAATGTCCAGTACAAGATCACGACGGTCGACGCGGCAGCCAAAGCGCTCTCGCTGCAAGCAGCCGACGGAAGCCGGACGACGGTGACTGCCGGCAGCCTTGTCCTCAAAGGAACGGATGGAAGCGCCCTGGCGTTCGCCGGCTTCGCCGCGGGACAGACGGTCAACGTCACTTATGTCGGCAGCACGCCGACAGCCGTCTCGCTCGTCAAAGTGACGTACGGCAAAATCGCCGCTGCCTCTGCCGACTCCATCACGCTGCAGGAATATGGCGGCTCAAGCCAGACGCTTCCGCTCGGAAGCGGCTTCTCCATCGTCAAAGGAGGAAGCGCGGGATCGAGCGCTTCGACTCTGGCTGCAGGAGACCGGGTTGAAGTGAAGAAGAATGCAGACGGTGCCGTCGTCGTCACAGTCAATGCCGGAGTGGCGAAAACATTCTGGAAGGTGGATGCCGCAGCCGGCCAGCTTCTGATGAGGAAATCGGGTGTCAACGACAACGATTACCGCTTCGCTTATTCATCGTCCACGCTCATTACGGCGGGCGGCCAGCCGGTTACTCCCGAGTCGCTCAAGGACGGGGACAGCCTCGTTCTGTACCTGTTCGAAGGCAAGCTGCTTGAGGCTGCCAAGGCATGACGCTCATGGCGGTTTGATGAATTATTGTAAAAAAGACCCCTCGCGGGGTCTTTTTTTCGTTCAAGGGATGATTTCCGGTTGCATGGCGCGTGGATATTCGCTAAACTTTGAACGACAGTGCAACTAGGGAGAGTTAATGACCATGAAGGCTTCGGATAAGATGCGGCGCATTCTGGACACGATGGCCGAGATGTTCCCGGATGCCCATTGCGAGTTGAACCATGCCAATCCGTTCGAGTTGACGATTGCCGTCCTGCTGTCGGCCCAGTGCACGGATGAGACCGTGAACCGGGTGACGGCGGACTTGTTCCAGAAATACCGTACGCCCGAGGATTATTTGGCCGTCGACCTGGAGGAGCTGCAGCAGGATATCCGGCGCATCGGGCTGTTCCGCAACAAGGCGGCCAACATCCAGAAGCTGTGCCGGATACTGTTGGAGCGCTACGGAGGAGAAATCCCCGAGCGGCATGACCAGCTGACCGAGCTTCCCGGCGTCGGGAGGAAGACGGCCAATGTCGTCGTCTCCAATGCATTCGGCGTTCCCGCCATCGCGGTCGACACTCATGTCGAACGGGTATCAAAGCGTCTCGGCTTGGCAAAGCAAGAGGATAGCGTCCTTGAGGTCGAGAAGAAGCTGATGCGCAAAGTTCCCCGAGAGGAATGGACGCTTACTCATCATCGGTTCATCTTCTTCGGCCGGTACCATTGCAAGGCGCAGCAGCCGAAATGCGACATCTGCCCGCTGCTCGACATGTGCAAGGAAGGCCAGCGCCGAATGAAAGCTGCCTGCACGACCACGAAACCCGCAGCGGCTTCGAACAAGCGAGCCGCCGCTTCCAACCCCCTGAGCAAAGGATGATGAAACGATGAAATGCATCAGCGTATTCACGAATGATTTTGGTCTGTTCTCCGATATTTACGAGCAGGTCATGGAATCTCCTCCGGGAGAGAACGAGGATCTCGTCATTGAAGGCGTAACGGTGAGCGGCTCCGGCGATCTGCCGGCCCAGTACCTGGAGCGCATGCGCCAGAAGCCCGAAGTTGTCGTGATGCGCGAGAAGCAGCGCAACATTACGATTCTTCAGCACGGCAACGTGTTCGAAATCTGCATTCCGACGGATGAGGACGACGAGGCTCCGGCGGTTTAAGCAGGGAGATGCTCCGAATCAAGAGAACAAGCAGCCGTCCTTGCGTTCAAGGGCGGCTGTTTGACGTATCCGGCCGCGGCTGACAGGCGATGCCCGCCTCTCGTAAGAGGGCAGGCGAGCCGCCGATGCGGCTATGCAACGGATCGCGGGAAGGGAGATGGCCCGATGCTTGGGCCGCTCCGATCAGAGGAAGACAGGGAGAGAGAATCATGAACGGACTACAAGAGAGCAACAGGACCGCGGCGACGGACCGAGAGGCGGCATTGGCCCGGGCTGCGGCCAGCCTGCAGGCCGGATTCGGCTCGGCAGGGGACCATGGCAACGCGCAGCGGGCGGAGCAGCTGTCCGCCAAGCTGGAGAGCGGGCTGCTTACGGTCGCTTTTTGCGGCCACTTCTCCGCGGGAAAATCGACGCTTGTGAACGCGCTGTGCGGGAAGCAGCTGCTGCCGTCCAGTCCGATCCCGACGAGCGCCAATGTCGTGTCCATCCGCAGCGGCGAGCCGGCCCGTGCGATCATCCGGGCGCTTGCGGACGGCAAGGAGACGACCTTCGAGGCGGATCCGCTGCGTCTGGACGACTATTGCAAAAACGGCGAGGAGTTCATCTCCGTCGATATCGTTTATCCGATTCCCCGCCTAGGCTCTTCGACCGTTCTGCTGGATACGCCGGGCATCGACTCGACGGACGATGCGCACCGGATGGCGACGGAGTCGGCCCTGCATTTGGCTGATGCGGTGTTCTATGTGATGGATTACAACCACGTCCAGTCGGAAATCAACTTCGAGTTCGCCAAAGGATTGAAGGATTGGGGCAAGCCCCTCTATCTGATCGTCAACCAGATCGACAAGCACCGCGAGGAGGAGCTGCCGTTCGAGGAGTACCGGAACAGCGTCGAGGAGGCATTCCGCAGCTGGCATCTGGAGCCGGCCGGCATTCTTTATCTGTCTCTGCGCGAGCCGGATCATCCCGGCAGCGAGTTCGCCTCCCTCGAAGGGCTGCTGAAGGAATTGGCGGAGGAGCGCGAGGAGCTGTCGCAATGGAGCGTGGACGCCTCGCTGCGCCATTTGGTGCGGGCTTCCCTGCGCTCGGCCGCCGAAGAGGAGGAGGCGCAGCGGCAGAAGCTTCAGGATGAAGCCGGCAGCGAAGAGGAAAGGGCCGCGCTTGCGGAGAGGATCGCGAGCCTGGAGGCCGAGGTGGAGGAAGCGGACAGCAGGCCGGCTGCCATGGAAGCATCCTTGAAAGCTGATATCGTCAAGCTGTTGGACAACGCCAGCCTGATGCCTGCCGCCACGCGAGATCTCGCGGCCGAGTTCCTCGACAGCCGCAGGCCGGGCTTCAAGACCGGCTTGCTGTTCGCAGGCGCCAAGACGGCGGCGGAGCAGCAGCGGCGCGCAGAAGCGTTCCGCGATGACCTGAACCGCCAGATCCAGGCGGCTGCCGTATGGCATCTGGGGGATCTGCTCCGCAAGGCTGCCGACGAAGCCGGCCTTGCAGGGGCGGAGCGCGAAGCATGGGAGCAAACGCTCGAGGATGGGCTCAGCTGGCGTCCGGACATCGATTGGCTGGCCGGGCGCGTGAATACGGGAGCCGTATTCGGCGGCGAGTATACGCTCGTCTACACGCGCGAAGCGGCCGTGGAGATCAAGGGGCGGCTGCGCCGCGCCGCCGGCGAGGCGGCCGAAGCGCTCGCCGCCTGCGCTGCGCCGGCCGCTGCCGCTGCCGCAGCCGAGGCGCGGGCAGGCCTCGCGGCGCTCGGCGCCCGCGCCGGCGCGCTGGCGCAGCTGGCGGCGCTGGACGCCGCCGCAGGCGAGCGCGCCGCGCGGCTTGCGGCGCAGCTGCCGCCGGCGCCGCAGCGCCCGGCGCTGCCCGCGCCGCGCCGCGCGGCCGCGGCTGCGCCGGCGGCGGCCGCCGTGCCGGCCGCGCAGCCGGCAGCGGGCGCTGCGCCAGCGGCGCCGGCACAGCGCGCCAGCGGCGAGCGCGCCGGCGCCGCAGCCGGCGCGCTCGCGCCGCAGCGGGCGGCCGCCGAGCGGCTCCGCGCCGCGGCGGCGCTGCTGGCGCCGCATCCGGCGCTGGCCGGAGCGGCCGACGCGATGCTCGCCCGCGCGGCGCGTCTCGGCGCGAGCCGCTTCACGATCGCGCTGTTCGGCGCATTCAGCGCAGGCAAATCCTCGCTCGCCAACGCCTTGATCGGCGAGCGCGCGCTGCCGGTGTCGCCGAATCCGACGACGGCGGCGATCAACCGCATCCTCGCTCCGACGGCGGAGCAGCCGCATGGAACGGCCCGCGTCTCGATGAAGTCGCGGGATGATCTGCTCGACGACCTGCGCTACTCGCTGTCGCTTCTCGGCGAAGACGCCTCCGCCTCCAGCGAGGAGGAGCTGCTGCGCCGGATGGGAGCCTTGCAGCCGGACGGCATCCACGCCGCCGGACGGCCTCATTACAGCTTCCTCAAGGCGGCGCTTGCCGGCTGGCCGGAGCTCTCGCCGCTGCTCGGACAGGAGCTGCGCGTCGGCGAGGAAGAGTACAGGCGCTACGTGGCGGAAGAAAGCCGTTCCTGCTTCGTGCGCGAAATCGAGCTTTATTACAGCTCGCCGCTGACCGACCAGGGCATCGTGCTCGTGGACACCCCGGGAGCCGATTCCGTCAACGCCCGCCATACGGGAGTCGCCTTCAACTATATCAAGAATGCGGACGCGATCTTGTTCGTCACCTATTACAATCACGCGTTCTCGCAAGCCGACCGGCAGTTCCTGATGCAGCTTGGAAGGGTGAAGGACCAGTTCGAGCTCGACAAAATGTTCTTCCTCGTCAACGCGGCCGATCTGGCTTCCTCGGAAGGAGAGCTGAAGGACGTGCTCGGCCATGTGGAGAGCAACCTGCTGCAGCATGGCATCAGGTTCCCGAGACTGTATCCGGTCTCGAGCCTGCTCGGCTTGCAGGGCAAGCAGTCCGGTGACAGCGAGAAGCTGGAGCGTTCGGGCATCCCGGCCTTCGAGCGCAGCTTCCTCTCCTTCACGCGCGACGAGCTCGGCTCGCTGGCCGTGCAGGCGGCGGACATGGAGATCAGCCGCTCCGTCTCCGTCATCGACAGCTGGCTCGCCGCTGCCGAAGGCGACGCGGGCAGCCGGGCTGCGGAGCTCCAGCGGCTTCAGGAGCTTGCTTCCGAAGCGCTGCAGCTGCCGAGCGAAGCCCGCGGGAACGTGCCGGCCGCAGAGCTGGACAAGGAGCTGCAGGAGCTGTTCTACTACATCCGGCAGCGGATCCAGTACGGTTTCGGCGAGTTCTACCAATACGCCTTCAATCCCGCCAGCCTGCAGGACGACGGACGGGATTTGCGGCGCGCGGTATGGACCTCGTGGCTGGAGCTGCAGCGGATGCTGCAGATGGAGCTCTCCCAAGAGCTGCTGGCGACGACGCTCCGGCTGGAGAGCGCCGGCAATTCGCTCATCCGCAAACGCTACGAGGAGAGCGCCGCGAAGCTCAAGCACCGTCTTCCCGGCTTCATGCCGGAACCGTACGAAAGCATCGCCTTCCCGGCTCCGCTGGAGCCTTCCCCGTGGAAATGCGATACCGTGGAGGCCAAGTGGCTCTATGGAATGTTCCGCAATCCGCGGAGCTTCTTCGAGGGAGAGGGCAAGAAGAAGCTGCGCGACGAGCTGGAGGCGAAGCTTGGCGCGTCCATCCGCGTATGGATGGATGCCGCCGGCCAAGACTGGAAGGCGGCTTATGCCTCCCGGCTTGCATCCGGCCTTGAAGAGGCCATGTCGGCTTTGTCGGAAGCCTTTATCCGATATTCCGACGGAACGAGGCTGTCGCTCCAGGACAACAGCGGCCTCGAATCGCTGCGCGAGATGCGCGGCGGATTGGATCGGCTGCAAGCTTCGATATAACCGCCATCTTCCTTCCCTGCACGGCCTCCATATGAGGCCGTGCTTTTCTTCGTCAGCGCAGCCCCTCCCATGCATTCCATTCCGCTTTTTGCCAAGCAAATCCAGCTTCTGTCCCGCCAAAGCGGGGCCATTCAGGCTGACAAAGCTTTATCGAAAAAGCCGTAAAACCCGGCTGAATCCAGCCTTTTCTCCCCTTCGGAACAATGCCGCTGCATTCATTCCGGTAAAGAACGAATTAATCCGTTTTCAACAAAAAGACTCTTTTTAAGCATATTTTGGCGAAAATGTGTCATGCGAGTGACAATAACGTGATTATTCGGAGAATACCCCCCCTCGGGCTTCCCTCACTATCCCTGAGCGGGGCAGAGGTGGATATTCGGCTTCTGAAGGCGTTTGCCGGAGGAGAGGGATGCTGATAACATTCATCCATATTGCAAAGATTTCCATCACCAAACCTAACAAATGGGGGAGACATCAACTTGGAGGTTTTCAAGAATCTCAAGCCGTTTTACTGGGTCGAGCGAAAGTTCATCTTCGCCTCGATCCTGTGCCTGGCCTGCGCGACGGCGCTCGGCCTGGTGTATCCGAACCTGCTTCGGTATCTGATCGACGACGTCATCCAGACGAAGAATTGGGGAGTCGTGCCTGCGCTGTCCCTGACCGTCGTAGCCGTCGTGTCGCTGAAGGGATGCCTCAACTTCCTGAGCGGCTTTTTCGGCGGCAGGCTCGGCAACCGCGTCGCTTACCGGATGCGGAATGCTTCCTATGCCAAGCTTCAGGAGCTCAGCTATCCCTATTACGACACGGCCAAAACCGGAGACCTCATGTCCCGCCTTACCGCGGACCTGGAGGCTATCCGCCAGTTCGTCGGCTTCGGCTTCGCCCAGATCCTGAACACGGTGCTCATGATCCTGTTCGGCGGCATCATGATGCTCAGCATCGACTGGCAGCTGACGCTGATGACGCTCGTCACGATCCCGCTGCTCGCCTTCGCGGCGATCCGCTTCGAGAAGAACATCCATCCCGCCTTCCGCGAGATGAGGCAGGCGCTCAGCCATCTGACGACGGCGGTCCAGGAGAACATCACCGGCGTCCGTACGGTGAAATCCTTCGCTAGGGAATCGCATGAGGTGGAGAAATTCTCGGTGCGCAGCACCGCCTATCAGAACAATCAGGTCGGGGCCGCGGCCATCTGGGCGCGCTTCTTCCCGCTCATGGAGCTGCTTGCCAATATGGGCGTCGTCATCCTGCTCGTGGCCGGGGGCCTGCGGGTCATCGACGGGCCTCTGACGCTCGGGGAGCTTGTCGCCTTCTTCAGCATGATCTGGTACATCATCGGTCCGATGTGGAACATCGGCTTCCTGATCAACAACTACACGCAGTCCAAGGCTTCCGGGGAGCGCGTGCTCGAACTTCTCCATTCCTACGTCCATGTGAAAAGCGTCGAGGACGCGGTCGTCCTCGAGAAGGATACGATCAAAGGCCATGTCCGGTTTGAAAACGTCACCTTCTCTTATGCGGACAAGGAGCCTGCCCTGCGCGACATCAGCTTCGACGCCCCTGCGGGCAAGGTGATCGGCCTGCTGGGCGGCACAGGCTCCGGCAAGAGCACGATCATCCAGCTGCTGATGCATGCCTACAACGTCAAGCAGGGCCGGATCACGATCGACGGCTTCGACATCCGCAACGTCGACGTGCAGAGCCTGCGCAGCCAGATCGCGACCGTCTTCCAGGAAACCTTCCTGTTCTCGGCCTCGATCCGCGACAATATCGCTTATGCCAACAAAGACGCCACCATGGAGGAGATCGAACGCGCAGCCAAGCTCTCCAAAGCCCATGAATTCATCATGGAGCTGCCGCTCGGCTACGACACGCTCGTCGGCGAGCGCGGCATGGGCCTCTCGGGCGGCCAGAAGCAGCGCATCGCGATCGCCCGCGCCTTGATCCGCAATCCGCATATCCTCGTGCTCGACGACGCTACCAGCGCGGTCGACATGGAGACCGAGCATGAGATCCAGGCCGGCTTCAAGGAGCTGATGCATGGCCGGACGACATTCATCATCGCCCACCGCATCAGCTCGCTCAAGGACGCCGACGAGATTCTCGTCCTGGACGGAGGCCGGATCACACAGCGCGGCACCCACCAGCAGCTGATCCGCCAGCAAGGTCCTTACCGGGACGTCTACAACATCCAGTACGCCGACCGTCCGCAAAGCGGCGAAGACGAACCGGCCGTGAAGGGAGGAACGGCATAATGGCAAGCAAGAAGAAGGACATCCTTCCGGAAACCGGCCAGGCGGGAAGCCTGGACGAACAAATGCAGGCCGCGGCGGAATCCCAGCGCCAGCGCTTCAAGTACCAGGATGACGACATCATCGAGAAGCCGTTCAACTGGAAGCAGATCGGGCGCCTGTTCGGCTACATGAAGCCGTATTACCGCCAGCTCATCCCGATGGTGTTCATGATGCTGCTCGGCACGTTCACGCGCCTGGCGGCTCCGGCCGTCATCATCCTGGCCATCGACGACGCCATCGGCAAAAACAACAAGAACATGCTGCTCGTGTACGGCGGCGTCATGCTGGGTCTCTACATCATCCAATGGATCGCGAACACGATCCGGATCAAGTATACGAACATCATCGGACAGAAGGTCATCTTCGATCTGAGGCAGCAGCTGTTCGAGCATATCCAGAAGCTCAGCTTCCGCTTCTTCGACAAGCGCCCGGCCGGCTCCGTGCTCGTGCGCGTCACCAATGACGTCAACTCGCTGCAGGACCTGTTCACGGGCGGAGTCATCAACCTGCTCATGGACTGCATCCAGCTCGTCGGCATCGTAGCGATCCTGCTACTCTGGAACTTCAAGCTCGGCCTTGCCGTCATGATCACGGTTCCGCTCATGTTCGTCGTCTCGACGGCGCTGCGCAAGCGGATCCGCTTCGCCTGGCAGGACGTCCGGATCAAGCAGTCCCGCCTCAATTCCCATCTCAACGAAGCGATTCAGGGAATGAAGGTGACGCAGGCTTATGTCCAGGAGAAAGAGAACTACAAGTTCTTCGACAATATGAACACGGTCAACCTGAACAGCTGGAACCGCGCGTCGGCGCTCAACCAGACGTTCGGTCCGGTCATCGAGATCACCTCGGCGATCGGCACGCTGATCCTGTTCTGGTACGGCTCCCATCTCATCCAGGTCGGAGCGATCACGATCGGCGTGCTCGTCGGCTTCGCCAACTATGTCGGCAACTTCTGGGATCCCATCAACCGGCTCGGCCAGATGTACTCCCAGCTGCTCGTCGCGATGGCGAGCTCGGAGCGGATCTTCGAGTTCATCGACGAGGACCCGACCGTCAAGGAAAGCGGCCGCGCCCGCATGCTGACCGGCGTCAAGGGCGATGTGAGCTTCGAGAATATTGTCTTTGAATATGAAAAGGGCCGCCCGGCCTTGAAAGGCATCTCGCTGGAGGCGCGCGCGGGCCAGTCGATCGCCCTCGTCGGCCATACGGGCTCAGGCAAAAGCACGATCATCAATCTGCTTTGCCGCTTCTACGATCCGGTGGAAGGCAGGGTGACGATCGACGGCACCGACATCCGCGACGTCACCCTCGAAAGCCTGCGCACTCAGGTCGGCATCGTGCTTCAGGACACGTTCATCTTCTCCGGCACGATCCGCGACAACATCCGCTTCGGGCGGCTGAACGCGACCGACGAGGAAGTGGAGATGGCGGCGCGCGCCGTGCATGCCCATGATTTCATCGCCAGCCTTCCCGACGGCTACGACACCGAGGTCCAGGAGCGCGGCAGCGTGCTGTCGATGGGCGAGCGGCAGCTGCTCAGCTTCGCGCGGGCGCTGCTCGCCGATCCGTCCATCCTCATTCTCGACGAGGCGACGGCCAGCATCGACACGGAGACGGAGCTCAAGATCCAGGAGGCGCTCAAGACGCTGCTCGCCGGCCGCACGAGCTTCATCATCGCCCATCGTCTCTCGACGATCCGCCACTGCGACAATATCATCGTGCTGGATCACGGACGCATCGTCGAGCAGGGCGACCATGCCCGGCTGATGCAGCACGGGGGCGTGTACCGCGGCCTCATCGACGCCCAATACCGATTCCTTTCCGCCTGAGCTTGCGGGAAGCGGAGCGGGAAGCCGGTTCCCTTTCGGGATCCGGCTTTTTTTATCCTGCCGGTAGGACTTCATTCGTGGGGAAGGTCATGCGAAGCACAGCAGTCGCCGGCATCGACGCTATCGTTCCGGAGACGCACAAGGCTCGCCAGGATAAGGTTCTCCATAAGGCAAGCTTGATTTTTCGATAGACAGCATCCACAATAAGATGACATTCGTCTCGGTATTCATTGCCATGGAGGCAGATGCCATCAACGCCATTATATAGGGGGTATCATCATGTCCTACGGTTCTCCGCTCTCTTCGCGGGCCCGCAAAATGCTTCTGCTCGGTTCAGGCGAGCTCGGCAAGGAAGTGATTATCGAAGCGCAGCGTCTGGGAGTCGAGACGGTCGCCGTCGACCGGTACGCAGACGCTCCCGCCATGGGCGTCGCCCATCGCTCCCATGTCATCGATATGCTTGATCCGGAGCAGCTCCGGAATCTGATCAAGCTGGAGAAGCCCGATCTCATCGTGCCGGAGATCGAAGCGATCGCCACCTCCACTCTGGTCGAGCTGGAGCAGGAGGGCTTCAAAGTCGTTCCGACGGCGCGCGCCGCCCGGCTGACGATGGACCGGGAGGGCATCCGCAGGCTCGCGGCCGAGACGCTGCGCCTGCCGACCGCGCCCTACCGGTTCGCCGATTCCTACGAGGAGATGCGCGACGCCGTGCTGGAGCTCGGACTGCCCTGCGTCATCAAGCCGATCATGAGCTCGTCGGGCAAAGGCCAGAGCGTCTGCCGCTCCGAAGCGGAGATCGCCAGCTGCTGGAATTACGCCATGGAAGGCGGACGCGCCAAGAAGAAACGCGTCATCGTGGAAGGCTTCGTCCATTTCCAATCCGAAATCACGCTGCTCACGGTCCGTTCCGTATCGGGCACCGTCTTCTGCGAGCCGATCGGGCATGTGCAGAAGGACGGCGATTATATCGAATCGTGGCAGCCGCATGGCATGAGCGCCGCCCAGCTGGAGCAGTCGGAGCATATCGCCAGACAGATTACGGACGCTCTCGGCGGCTGGGGCTTGTATGGAGTCGAGCTGTTCCTGACGGAACAGGGCGTGCTGTTCAGCGAAGTGTCGCCGCGGCCGCATGATACGGGCATGGTCACGATGGCCACGCAGGATCTGTCCGAATTCGCGCTGCATGTGAGGGCGATTCTCGGCTTCCCGGTTCCTTCTGTCCGCCTGCTGTCGCCGGGAGCGAGCCATACGCTCAAGGCGGCCCGGGACCACCGCGATTTCACGATCGAAGGTCTGGAGGAGGCGCTTGCGGTTCCATCGACTCAGGTTCGGGTATTCGGCAAGCCCGACACGAGAAAGGGCCGCCGCATGGCGGTCGCGCTCAGCACCGCCTCGGATGCCGAGGAAGCGAGAGCTCTCGCCAGATCCGCCGCAGAAGCTTTGTCCGTGTCCTACAACGATTGATTTGCCGGCGCCGCTGGTTGTCCGGCGCATATATAGCCGTTCCGGTTCTCCTGCTTCAGGAGAGTCCCGGAGCGGTTTTTTATTGCGGCGCCTGAAGCCGGGCAGTGTGCGAAAAGCCGAAAAACATTGTGCTGGCTTTATTTGCAAATTCTTGTCGAAAGCCTTATTTTTAAGTACAAAGCGTCGTAAATTAAAAAACGGTAAATGAGTCAAGGGGGATAAGAGAATGGATTCCAGCCGGTTATGGCGGATTCTTGGCACGGGCTCGCTTGCAGCCACGCTGCTGCTCGGCGGAGGCTTTGTTTATGCCGTCCAGGATATGCTCGGCAGCGGAAGCGGCCTGTCGGCTCCGGCAAAAAAACCCGTCCTCGCGGAGACGGGCGGCTCCTTCGCGGATGCTTCAACCATTTATGTGACCGCGCTGGGGGATTCCTTGACGAAAGGCATCGGGGACAACACCGGTGAAGGGTATGTGAAGCAGGTGCTCAAAGGTCTCGGCGAGGCGACAGGAAAACCGGTTCAGCAAATCAACAATCTGGCTGTCGCCGGCCTGACGGCCAGCGAGCTGGACGAAATGCTGGAAAAGGACCAAGGGATGGCCTACCCGATTCGGCAAGCGAACCTGATTCTGCTGACGATCGGAGGCAACGACCTGTTCCGGACTGCATTGGCGAAAGCGGAGGACGGCAATGCAGCCGAGATTTCGGTGGAAAGCGTCGCGTCGCGCATTCCGGACGCCATTGCATCGTTCAAGAGCGTGATCGGCCGGATCCGTGCCATCAATCCGGACGCGACCATAGCTTATATCGGCCTATATAATCCATTCTACGACATTCCGGAATTGAAAGAAGGAATCGTTCCTGTACAGAAATGGAACGACGAGGCATTCGCCGTACTCGGCAAGGACCCGCACGCAGTTCTGGTTCCGGTGCTGGATCTGTTCCAGCTGCATGGCTCCGGCTACTTGTCATCCGACCATTTTCATCCCAACCATGAAGGCTATGTGAGAATTTCGGACCGCATCATCCAGTCGCTGAGCTGAGTCAAGAGTATCGCTGGATGATTCAGAAATAGGCAATGGATCAAGATATAGGGACAAGGATCAGGGCAGGAGGCGGCCATAGTGACGATAGAGTACAAAATCAGGAAGCTTGATCAGGAAAAGGAGGTCTTGCCGCAGAAGTCGGAGCCGGAACCGGACGGAAGGGACAAGCGCCTGTCCGAAGCGGCGACCGTTCTGTCCGTGCGCGGACTGAAGAAGAAGATCCGGGGAACATGGATCATCCATCAAGTGGATTTCGATGTGAAGGCCGGCGAAATTTTCGGCTTTCTCGGGCCGAACGGCTCCGGCAAGACGACGACGATCCGCATGCTCGTCGATCTCATCAAGCCGACGGAAGGGGAAGTGCTGATCGGAGGGTACAGCGTGCAGCGGAATCCCGAGCGGGCGCTCGCCGAGGTCGGCTCCATCGTCGAAAATCCGGAGATGTATCCGTTCATGAGCGGATGGGAGAATTTGGAGCATTTTGCGCGCATGCAGAGAGGGATCGACAAAAACCGCATCCGCGAGGTGGCGGAGATCGTCCGGCTCGACGACCGCATCCATGACAAAGTGAAAACCTACTCGCTCGGCATGCGCCAAAGGCTCGGCATCGCGCAGGCGCTGCTGGGACGTCCCAAGCTGCTCATTCTCGACGAGCCGACGAACGGCTTGGATCCGAAGGGCATCAAGGAGCTGCGCGAATTCATCCGGATGCTGGCGGACAGCGGCATCAGCCTGTTCATCTCCAGCCATCTGCTGAGCGAGATCCAGCTGATGTGCGACCGGGTCGCGATCATCGCCGGCGGACGCGTCCTGTCGGTCGGACGAGTGGACGAGCTGGTGGCGCAAGCCGGCTCCTATGTGCTGTGGAAGACCGACCGGCCTGCGGAGGCGGAGAAGCTCCTGCTCCAGGAGCCGCAGCTCCGTATCCTGAGGGAGGGCGAATACCGGATGGACGAGATCGCGCTGGCCCATCTGGAGGGTGCGGTCGTCACGACCGTCCCGGAGGCTGTGCTGCCCGGACTCGTAGCCCGTCTGGCGGGAGCGGGCATCGCCATCCATGCGGTGCAGCGCGTCGCGCCAACGCTCGAAGAGATGTTCCTGACGCTGACGGAGGAGACTGAATCGTGAGAGACCTGCTGCCGCTGATCCAGAATGAAACCTTGAAAATTTGGAAAAAGAAACGGTTCTATGTTATCCTTCTTATTCTACTGGTGCTGATTCCGATCTTTACTTATGCGCAGATGAGGGTGTCGCAGACCAACGCCGTCCACTTCAAGGATTGGCGCAACCAGATCCAGCAGCAGATCACAGATCTGCAGAATACGCTGGCCAGCGACAGAGTGCCCGAGGAGTGGAAGAAATACGACCGCATCGAGATTCTCCGCCTGCAGTATTATCTCGATCATGACGTGAATCCAAGCAGTCCGGACGCCGTCTCGTTCACCAGGCAGTTCATGGCGAGCTCCGTCTCGCTTTTCTTCCCTCTAATGATTTTGGCGATCGCCTCCGATCTAGTATCGGGAGAGCGCTCGAGCGGCACGATCAAGATGCTGCTGACTCGGCCGGTGAAGCGCTGGAAGATCCTCATGAGCAAGCTTGTCGCGCTGACGCTGTACGTATCGCTCGCGATCGTAGCGACAGGAGCGGTCTCCTACCTGATATCGGGCGCCGTATTCGGCTACGGAGGCTGGAGTATGCCGGTGTTCACGGGCTTCGGCGTCCAGGGCGGCACGATCGACGCCAGCGGCGTGCATGCCGTGCCGCAGTGGCTGTACCTGTTCATGCAGAGCGGGCTGATCTGGGTGTCCTGCATGACCGTCGCCGTCTTGTCGCTCATGGTTTCCGTGCTGATGAGAAGCACCGCCGCCAGCATCGTGACGATGATGGCGGCCGTCATTTCCGGCACGATCCTCTCGGGCATGACTTCCTCCTGGGAGAGCGCGAAATATTTATTTTCGGTGAACATCGACCTGACCGATTACCTCGAAGGCGTGCCGGCGCCGATCGACGGCATGAATCTCGTTTTTTCGCTAGGCGTGCTCGCGGCATGGTCCGCGGCGGCTTTGGCCGTATCTTTCGGCATCTTTACGAAACAGGACATCTTGAATTAAAATAGCTAAGATTCTCGGATGCGCATCGTTTCCCGCCCGGCGGGACGCTCCGGGCACAGGCTTCACAACGAAAAGGGGGACGCGTATGGCCGAACAACTGGACCTCTACGCAACCGAAGCGGCGAATACGGCGACAGGCAGCCCTTCCTATGACGCGGACGACATTCAGATCCTGGAAGGGCTGACCGCGGTGCGCAAGCGCCCCGGCATGTACATCGGCAGCACGACGAATTCAGGTCTGCATCATCTCGTCTGGGAGATCGTGGACAACGCCGTCGACGAGCATTTGGCCAAATACTGCACGGATATCAACGTCACGCTGCACAAGAACGGATCGGTGACGGTTCACGATAACGGCCGGGGAATTCCGACCGGCATGCACAAGACGGGCATTCCTACGCCTCAGGTCGTCTTCACGATCCTCCACGCCGGAGGCAAGTTCGGCGGCGGCGGCTACAAGAAGTCCGGCGGCCTTCACGGCGTCGGAGCCTCGGTTACGAACGCGCTTTCGGAATGGCTCGAAGTGGAGATCTTCCGCGACGGCAAGGTACATAAACAGCGCTTCGAGTACTGGGTGGACAAGGACGGCAAGGAGCATGTCGGCGAGCCGGTCACGGGACTCGAGGTGACGGGGACGACGCGCCAGACGGGCACGAAGGTCACGTTCAAGCCGGATTCCCGCGTGTTTCACGGCAACACCTCGCTGAGCTTCGACACGCTTTCCGACCGGCTGCAGGAGATCGCCTTCCTCAACTCCGGCCTCAAGGTCGTGCTCAAGGACGAGCGCACGGGCAGCGAGAACGTCTTCCACTACGAAGGCGGCGCCAAGCAGTTCGTTGAGTTCCTGAACGAGGAGAAGTCGGTGCTTCACGAAACGGTGCATTTCAGCGCGGAGAAGGACGACATCGAGGTCGAAGTCGCGCTGCAGTACAACGACGGCTATACGGAGACGATCGTCAGCTTCGTGAACTCGATCCCTACCCGCGGCGGCGGCACGCACGAGACCGGCTTCAAGACCGCGTATACCCGCGTCCTGAACGATTATGCCCGGCGCACGGCGATGATCAAGGAGAAGGACAAGAACCTCGAGGGCGGCGACCTGCGCGAAGGCATGATGGCCGTCATCAACATCAAGATGTCCGAGGTCGAGTTCGTCGGCCAGACGAAGGACCAGCTCGGCAGCTCCTCCGCGAGAAGCGCCGTCGACGCGGTCGTCGCGGACAAGATGGCCGTATTCCTGGAAGAGAACCCGCAGGTCGGCCAGATGCTCCTGAAAAAGGCGATCCAGGCTTCGAAGGCCCGCGAGGCGGCGCGCAAGGCGAGGGACGAGATCCGCAGCGGCAAGAAGCGCAGCGAGAGCTCCAACCTCGGCGGCAAGCTGACGCCGGCCCAGTCCAAGGACTCCACGCGCAACGAGCTGTTCATCGTCGAGGGCGATTCCGCCGGCGGCTCCGCCAAGCAGGGACGAGATTCCAAGATCCAGGCGATTCTGCCGCTCAAGGGCAAGCCGATGAATCCGGAGAAGGCCCGCTTGGCCGACATCCTCAAGAACGACGAGTACAAGGCGATCATCGCTGCGATCGGCGCAGGGGTCGGACCTGAGTTCGATGCATCCGAGTGCAATTACAGCAAGATCATCATCATGACGGATGCCGATACCGACGGCGCCCACATCCAGGTGCTGCTGCTGACGTTCTTCTACCGCTACATGAAGCCGCTCATCGACGCCGGCAAGATCTACATCGCGCAGCCCCCGCTCTACAAGATGAGCCGCAAATCCGGCAAGCTGGAGACGGTCCGGTACGCTTGGACCGACGAGCAGCTGCAGAATTACAGCAAGGAAATGGGCAAGAACTACGAGCTGCAGCGGTACAAGGGACTCGGCGAGATGAACCCCGACCAGCTGTGGGAAACGACGATGAACCCGGACTCGCGCACGCTGCTGCAGGTCCGGATCGAGGACGCGGCCAAGGCCGAAAGGCGCGTATCGACGCTTATGGGCGACAAGGTCGACCCGCGCAAGCGCTGGATCATCGACAATGTAGACTTCAGGGAATACGAGGAATAGGGGGATATACCCATGAGCACGAGCGAGCAGTTTTTGCCGGCTTTCCTCGAGGAAGTCGTCGGCGACCGATTCGGTCGCTATTCCAAATATATTATCCAGGACCGCGCCATTCCGGATGTCAGGGACGGCCTGAAGCCGGTGCAGAGGCGCATCCTGTACGCCATGTACGATTCCGGCAATACGCCGGACAAGCCTTACCGCAAATCCGCCAAAACCGTCGGCGACGTGATGGGCAACTATCATCCGCACGGCGACTCCTCGATCTACGAGGGCATGGTGCGGATGGCGCAGCCGTGGAAGATGGGGCATACGCTCGTCGACGGCCACGGCAACTGGGGCTCGATCGACGATGATCCCGCGGCGGCGATGCGTTATACGGAAGCTCGCCTGTCGAACATCGCGATGGAGCTGCTGCGCGATATCGAGAAGCGCACCGTCCTCTTCAAGGACAACTTCGACAACACCGCCAAGGAGCCGGTCGTGCTTCCGGCCCGCTACCCGAATCTTCTTGTCAACGGAGTCAGCGGGATCAGCTCGGGCTTCGCGACGGAAATTCCGCCCCATAACCTCCGCGAGGTGATCGATGCCTGCATCGCGCTCATGCTGGACGGAAGCCTCGAGGTCGCCGACCTCATGGGCATCATGAAAGGCCCGGATTTCCCGACAGGCGGCATCATCATGGGCGAGGACGGCATCCGCGAGGCGTATACGAACGGCAAGGGCCGCATCCATCTGCGCTCCCGGACCGAAGTGGAGGAGCTGCGGGGCGGCAAGAAGCAGATCGTCGTCACGGAAATCCCCTACCAGGTCGTCAAGTCGCGTCTTGTGACCGCGATGGAGAACATCCGCCTGGAGAAGAAGGTCGACGGCATCGCCGAGGTGCGGGACGAGAGCGGCCGCGAAGGCATGCGCATCGTCATCGAGCTGAAGAAAGACGCCGACGCCGAAGGCATTCTGGCTTATCTGCTCAAAAAGACCGACCTGCAGGTGACCTACAACTTCAACATGGTCGCGATCGTCAACAAGGCTCCGCGCCAAATGGGGATCAAGGAGATTCTGTCCGCCTATATCGGACATCAGAAGGAAGTCGTCACCTTCCGGACGCGCTTTGAGCTGGAGAAGGCGGAAGACCGAGCCCATGTGCTGGAAGGACTCGTCAAGGCGCTCAACATCCTCGACGAAGTCATCGCCAGCATCAAAGCTTCCAAAAACCGTTCGGACGCCCAGAACAACCTGATGCAGCAGTTCGGCTTCAGCGAGCGCCAGGCGGACGCGATCCTGACTCTCCAGCTCTACAGGCTGACGAATCTGGAGATTACCTCGCTGGAGAAGGAGCTGCGCGAGCTGGCCAAGAAGATCCAGTATCTTCGCTCCATTCTGGAGAGCGAGCGCAAGCTGATCAAGGTCATCCAGGATGAGCTGACTGAAATCCGGGAGAAATACGGCATCGATCGCCGCTCGGAGCTCCGCGGCGAGGTGGAGGAGCTCAAGGTCGGACTGGAAGTGCTCGTGAGCGCGGAGGACGTGCTCGTGGCGATCAGCCGCGAGGGCTATGTGAAGCGCACCGGCATGGTCGGCTTCACCCGCTCCGGAGGCGAGATCGATGCTTCCGGCGTCAAGGACGGAGATTCCATCCGCTACCTGCTGGAGGCGAGCACGATCGACAGCCTGCTCGTCTTCACCCGCAAGGGAAGCTATTACATGCTTCCTGTCCATGCGATACCGGAATTCAAATGGAAGGATGCGGGCACCGCGATCGTCAACGTCATTCCGATTCCGAAGGATGACGGCATCGTGGCGGTCATTCCGGTCAAGGACATCCAGAAGCCGGGCGAATCGCTGTTCTTCTTCACCCGGAGAGGACAGGTGAAGCGCACGGAGCTCAAAGAATACGCGACCAACCGTTCCACGGCCATAGCCGCGTGCAAGGTCGCGGACGGGGACGAGATCGTTGCGGTCGCTCCATCCCGCGGCGAGAGCCATCTGCTGCTCGTCAGCAAGCTCGGCTCGGCCATCCGCTTCCCGGCGGAAGAAGTCAGTCCGATGGGACGCGTCTCCGGAGGCGTTCGCGGCATGCAGTTCAAGGAAGGCGACGAGCTGGCCGCGGCGCTTGAGGTGAGCCGAGAAGACGAGGGCGAGATTCTCGTCATCAGCGACCTCGGCTACGGCAAGCGCAGCCTGCTCGCCGACTATCCGGTGCAAGGGCGAGGCGGCAAGGGCGTGCAGTCCTTCGAATTCAAGGAAGGCAAGCGGGTCAAGCCGAACGGCAGCCGTCTTGCCGGCGCTTGGTACTGCCGTCAGCCTCGCGAGCTGAACGTGCAGCTCGCGAGCGGCGCCGTGCAGCGCTTCCTGACGGAGAAGACGCCGATCGAAGACCGCAGATCGATCGGGCGGCAGCTCGCTCAGGTCGAGAAGAGCGACTCCGTGCAGCAGCTGTATGCCCGTCCAGAGCTTGGACAAGGCTGATTCAACGGCATGACGGGATGAGAATAGCGAAGCCCGACCGGCTGATCCAAGCCGGTCGGGCTTTTTTGCTTGTCGGCCAGGCCATTTCTCTGCCTGCGCTCAGTCGAACGGCCGGTCCTCGGAAGGCTCAAGTCGGTCGATAACCTGTAAAAGCGCATCCAGCAGAACCCACATCGGAACGGGCTCATCCGGCTTCTCCAGCCAGACCGAGTCTTTGATGATTCCGTATGCGCGTATTTTGCGGATCACGGATTCCTTATGCTCTTCCACGGTTACCACCCTTTCGCCTTCGCTCGAATTTCTTCTCTGCAGTCTATGTCAGAGTGTGTCTAATGGTTCGGAATGGTATCGATTAAGGTCTGCAATTATTAATCCGATTAACCTTTCTTTCGACATTTTCAGATGGTATAATTTAGGATAGGAATCAGGAGCAGGATCTTGCCCGGGCTTCCTGCGGACGAGCCTGGCCAACTGAACAGATTGGGGTTGAAGTCGTTGTCGGTTATGATTACGGAGGATTTCGCCAAATTGTGGATGAAGCTTTCAAGGGAATGGAAAACCCATCTGGAAGACAGCCTGCTGCCGAACTTGACGGAAGGCCAGCTCAACGCGCTTGAGCTGCTGATCAAGCATCAGCCGATGAAGCCGTCCGAGCTGCTGCAGCATCTTCATACGACGCCGGCTGCCATCACGACGCTGCTCGACCGGATGGAGCGCGGCGGCTTGATCGAGCGGGGCCGGGATCTGGCCGATCGCCGGATCGTCTGGGTGACCGTTACGGAGCATGGAGAGAAGGAAGCCGCGCGCGGCACGGAAGTCAGGGAAGCCTTCATCCGCGGAGCTCTGGACAGGATCTCATCCCATAACCAGCAGCTTCTCGTTTATTTGCTCGGAAAAGTGGCGAACGCCGGCTGATTGCCGGCGTTCGTTTTCTTTTGGCCCACATGGGGGGCTTCTGCTGTCTAGCTTCAGGATGATGATTTCGACGGCAGCAGCTTGGTATTGCAGCGTAAAGGTTTTGCAAAAAAGTTGCATGGCTGCCCGTGCCCAGCTGCGTTAAGCCCAGCTGCGCCAAGGGCGGAAGTGTTCCGGAAACGAACAACAGCGGCAGCCTTGGAGACGCTTGCTCTCCTTGGGCTGCCGCTGTTTTCCTGTCGTCTCTGCCATTATCGGGGTTCTGTGTTCCCTGCTTCCGCTCCGAATTCCGTCTCCAGATGCAGGGCGGCTCCGTCGAGCAGGCTGTCCTCCCAGAGGTTCCACGGAAAGGAGCTTGGCGGACGGGAGGAGAAGATCATCCACTCCTTGCTGACCGGATGCGGAATGCCTGCTGCCGCCGACCAGAGCGCGATGTCCGCATGGCCGCTCTTGGACTTGTCTCCGCGCGGGACGGGGGCTCCGTATTTCAGGTCGGCAAGGAGCGGACAGCCGATGGCAGCCATTTGGACGCGGATCTGGTGAGGCCGGCCGGTATGAAGGCGGACGGCCGCCAACGTCAAGCCTTCCGCCTCGCCGAGCACGGCATAGGAAAGCCTTGCTTCCTTGGCTTCTCCCCGAGGCTTGTCGTAAGCCGCGACGACGTTGCGCTTCGAGTCCTTGTCCAAGTAATGCTTCAGCTGTCCCTTGGACTGGGGCGGCTTGCCGTTCAGAACGGCCACATACGTCTTGCTGAAGGTCCTCGTCCGTACGGAATCGGACAGCCGCCCGGCGGCCTTGGACGTCTTGGCGAACAGCATGACGCCTCCTACCGGCCGGTCCAAGCGGTGGACGAGCCCGAGAAACACGTTGCCGGGCTTGTCATGCCGCAATTTCAGGTCCTGCTTGAGAAGCGTGAGCATATCCGCGTCGCCGCTCTCGTCCGCCTGAGACGGAATGCCTGGCGGCTTCACGACCGCGAGCAGATGGTTGTCCTCGTAAAGCACGGGAATGCCCGGAGAGGCCGCCATGCTCTCAGGCCTCCCAGCGGCCAAGGATGCCGCAGGGCAGCACGAGACCGGAGGCGCTGATCGGCAGGCCGATCTCGCCGCAGTTGATGCTGCCGCCGAAGCGCTTGCCTGCGGTCATATGGAGCAGGTTGTGGAGCACCTGCGGCGACAAGCCCGTCGTATAGGAGTTGATCAGCAGGAAGAGCGGGTTGTCGGTCAGTATTTCCATGCAGGATTCCAGGAAGGGGAACAGGCTCGACTCCAGCTTCCACATTTCTCCGCCCGGACCTCGTCCATAGGACGGAGGATCCATGATGATGGCATCGTATTTGCTGCCGCGGCGCTGCTCGCGCTGCACGAATTTGAACACATCATCCGTAATATAGCGGATCGGCCGGTCGGCGAGGCCGGACAGCTGGGCATTCTCCTTGGCCCATTGGACCATGCCCTTGGCTGCGTCGACATGGCAGACGTCGGCTCCGGCCGCTCCGGCTGCAACGGTGGCTCCGCCGGTATACGCGAACAGATTGAGGACGCGTACAGGTCGCCCTGCGCCGCGGATCTTGTCCATCATCCAGCTCCAGTTGACCGCCTGCTCGGGAAACAGTCCCGTATGCTTGAAGTTGGTCGGCTTGATGTTGAACTTCAATTCTCCGTAGGATACGGTCCATTTGTCCGGAAGCTGCTTGCGGAAATCCCATTGTCCGCCGCCCGCCGAGCTGCGGTGGTAATGGCCGTCTGCGTTCGACCAGCTGCGGCGGTCGCCCCGGTAAGGCCATATGATCTGCGGATCCGGCCGGCGCAGGGTGACATCCCCCCAGCGCTCCAGCTTGTCTCCGTCGCCTGTATCGATAAGTTCGTAGTCTTTCCATTGGTCTGCAATGTACATAGTGGTCTGCTTGGCCCCTTTGCTTCAACAATCGTCCACTTATTATATCGGGTGGCCGTTGGGGAAGCAATGAAAGCGGCAAGGAGGGAGGACAATCCGAGAAAGTTGAAAAGAATAAGGAGAGTCGCGGAAAACGAAGGAAAAAAATAGACCCGGTATCGAAGCCGATCAGGGAAGCGCCGAAGCGCCTGCCCCTTCCGCGGCATGAAGGCAGGCGCTTATTCGGCTTGCTTGAGCACATCCATCATCCGGTCTATGGAACGCTGACGCTTCTCGGCATCCATTCCGCTCAGAATTCTCAGAATTTCGAACGTTTCCGGAGCGACCTGGGCTTCGCTTTGATTTTGCTCTCCGCCGATCATATAATCCAGGGAGACTTCAAAAAACGTGGCAAGCTTGATCAGGGTTTCATAGACGGGCTGGCGGTTATTGATTTCATAATGACTGTAGGCGGAGCGGGTAATGCCGATCTTTTTCGAGACTTCCTCCTGGGACATGTTCTTGTTAAGCCGGAGTTCACGCAATCGATCTCCCATCGTCAGGGTCATGTCGGGCTGCTCCTTACTTCATTCTAAGCGGCAGTGCCGGTTGAAGATTGCGGGCATGCAGTGGCACGGCCTCAATCAAACTTTATGATACAATATGTATCATTGTCAAGCGTACGCACGGAGATCCTGTATGATAACGCGAATCGCAAACACGAATTTAAAGCCCGGAACATGCGGGTCACTTCGAAAGGAGAGGGAATGATTGATTCAAACAACGAAGCTGTGGATAGGCGGAAAATGGGTGGAAGGAAGCCGCACCGAGCCGCTTCATGCGCCGTATGGGGGAGAGCGCCTGGCGGAAATCGGCTATGCTTCGAAGGAGCAGGCCGCGCAAGCCGTCATCGCCGCAAGAGACGCTTTCCGCGATTTCCGTGCCGAGCCAGCCCATCGCAGAAGCTCGATCCTGTATCAGGCTGCCGATCTGCTGGAGCGCCGCAGCGCCGAGGCGGCCGAGATCGTCGCCTTGGAAGCGGGCAAGCCGATCAAGGCTGCCCGGGCCGAGATCGCGCGTACGGTGCAGACCTATCTGTTTGCCGCGGAGGCGGCGAGAAACCTGAGAGGAGAGACGATTCCGATGGACGCGGCTCCCCGCGGCGAAGGACGAAGGGCGATGCTGGGGCGGGAGCCTGTCGGCGTCGTAAGCGCGATTACTCCGTTCAACTTCCCGTTCAACCTCGTCGCCCACAAGGTCGGTCCGGCCATCGCGGCGGGCAACGCGATCGTGCTCAAGCCCGCCGAGCAGACGCCTCTGTCGGCGCTGTTCCTGGCTGAGCTGTTCGAGGAAGCCGGCCTGCCGGACGGCGTGCTGAACATCATCCCGGGCAGCGGCAAGGAGCTCGGGGAGACGCTCTCCTCGCATCCCGATATCGCCTTCGTCACCTTCACCGGAAGTCCGGAGGTGGGCAAGCAGATCCGGGCGCAGGCGGGTCTGCGCAAGGTCACGCTGGAGCTTGGCAGCAATTCCCCGCTGCTGGTCGACCGCGGCTTTTCCCCGGAGGAACTTGCGCGCATCGCCGATGAAGCGGCTGCAGGAGCTTTCGCCTACAATGGACAGGTGTGCATATCGGTGCAGAGGGTGCTCGTGCATGAAGAGCATTTTGAAGTCTTCACGGAGCTGCTCGCGGAGCGCGCGCGGAAGCTGACCGCAGGAGATCCGCTCGACGAGCGGACGGATATCACCCCGCTCATCAATGAGCGAGCCGCGGACCGACTCAAGTCTTGGCTCCAGCGGGCCAAGGAAGGAGGAGCCCGCGTGCGCTGCGGCGGGAGCTTCGACGGCTCGCTGATGATGCCCGCCGTGCTCACCGATGTGCCGGAGAACGCGGAGCTCAGCTGCGAGGAGGCATTCGGTCCCGTTGCGGTGGTGGCGCCTTTCGGCAGCTGGGAGGAAGCCATCGCGGCGGCCAACCGGTCCAAGTTCGGACTGCAGGCAGGCGTATTCACGAAAAACATGGAGAATGCCCTGCAAGCCGCCGACCGTCTGCATTGCGGCGGCGTCATGATCAACGACGTCCCGACCTTCCGCCTGGACCATATGCCTTACGGAGGGGTCAAGGACAGCGGCAGCGGCCGGGAAGGCGTCCGGTACGCCATGGAGGAGATGACAGAGCCGAAGCTCGTCAGCTTCCGCAGCGGATTCTTCGAGGGCTGACATGCCGTGCATGGAAGCCTTTGCAGCTGCGTTCGTCGCATTTTACGAAAGGTTGTCGACAAACATTGAATAAGCGCCGCGTTTTCTTTATAATAGAAGCACAAACGAAGCCGATCCTGTTCAATGACTCCAAGGAGCCGGGATCTTTCCCGGGCCTCCTTGACTTTCAACCTGCCATTGTCAGGCCGCCGGTTACCAAGCCGGCGGCTTTTTGCCGGGCTGATGCTTGCGAGGCGGCTTCATTGTTATCATCCGTACCAACCTTTTTTACTTAACGGAGGTAGTTGGCAAATGACCGACGAATCAAACACTAAACGGCAATGGAATGATTACTTCGGACCCAACCTGGGCTACGTCCAGGAACAGTACGAGCGCTACAGCAGCGATCCCGAATCCGTCGATCCCTCTTTCCGCGACCTGTTCGCGGAGCTGGGCGAACCGCCGGCTGACTTTGCTCCTGCAGCGGTTCAAAGTGCTGCTCCGTCCGGCCAGGTTTCCGTCGACGTCTCGCTTCTGAAAAAGCTTGCGGCCGCGGAAAAACTGGTAGGCAACATCCGTACCTACGGCCATCTGGCCGCAAACACCGATCCGCTCGGACTCCGCGCTTCCTCGGATACGCGTCTTGTCGAGCCCGCGACTTTCGATCTCACCGAGTCGGACCTCAGCCGGTTCCCGGCTTCCATCCTCTGGGATCATGCTCCAGCCAGCGTCACGAACGGCTGGCAAGCGATCCAGCAGCTTCGCAAGTCTTACACCCAATCCATCGGATTCGAATTCAGCCATGTCCATACCGAGACGGAACGGGACTGGCTCAGCGCCAAGGCTGAATCCGGCATTGCCAACTCCTCCCTGAACCCGGAAGAGCGGAAAGCTCTCCTTGACCTGCTTATTCATGTGGAACAATTCGAAGCGTACTTGCACCGCACGTTCGTCGGCCAAAAAAGGTTCTCCGTCGAAGGCGTCGACATGCTCATTCCGGTCATCGACGAGATCGTCCGCCAATCCGTTCAGAACGGAGCCGAGCATGTCCTGATGGGCATGGCGCACCGCGGCCGCCTGAACGTGCTTGCCCATGTCCTGCGCAAGCCGTACGCGAAGATCTTCTCGGAATTCCATCATGCGCCGAACAAGGAGCTCGTTCCTTCCGAAGGCTCCATGGGAATCAATTCCGGCTGGGCCGGCGACGTGAAGTACCATCTGGGCGCGGACCGCTCCATCGAGACCGGCGCCCGCATCCTGCTGGCCAACAATCCGAGCCATCTGGAGTACGTCAACTCCGTCGTCGAGGGCTTCTCCCGCGCCGCTCAGGAAGACCGCAGCAAAGCGGGCTACCCGGTGCAGGAGCTCGACAAGTCCATCGCGATCCAAGTCCATGGCGACGCCGCGTTCCCGGGAGAAGGCATCGTTGCGGAAACGCTTAACTTCACCGGTCTCGACGGCTACCGAAATGGCGGATCCATCCATATCATCGCGAACAACCGCATCGGCTTCACGACCGACAGCAAGGATTCCCGCTCCACGCATTATGCGAGCGACCTTGCCAAAGGCTACGAAATTCCGATCGTGCATGTCAACGCGGACGATCCGGAGGCTTGCATCGCGGCCGTGCGCCTTGCTTGCGAGTACCGCAACAAGTTCAAGAAGGACTTCCTGATCGATCTTGTCGGCTACCGCCGCTACGGCCACAACGAAATGGACGATCCGGAAGGCACCCAGCCGCTCGTGTACGAGAAGGTGCGCAAGCACTTGACGGTTGCGAACCTGTACGCCGAGCGTCTCAAGGCGGAGGGAGCCCTCTCCGGGGACGAGATCGACAAGCTGATCCAGAATACGCTGCAGGAGCTTCAAGACGCCTACGACGTCATGAAGGAAAATGCGGCCAACGGCAAGCATGCCGACACGGGTCCGATTCCGGTTGCTCCGGAAAATACCGAGACGGCTGTTCCGCTCGACAAGCTGCGCGAGATCAACGCCGAGCTGCTTAAATATCCGGAAGGCTTCACCGTCTATCCGAAGCTGCAGCGCATCTTGCAGCGCCGCGGCTCCATGCTCGACCAAGGCGAAAAGGTCGACTGGGCGCTCGCCGAGACGCTGGCGTTCGCGACGATCCTTGCCGACGGCAAGCCGATCCGCATGAGCGGCCAGGATGTCGAGCGCGCGACGTTCTCGCATCGCCATATCGTGCTCAACGACCATAAGACGGGCGAGAAGTTCTCTCCGATGCACCGCTTCCCGCAGGCGAAGGCATCGTTCGCGATCCACAACAGTCCGCTGACCGAAGGCGCGGTGCTCGGCTTCGAGTACGGCTACAACGTATTCTCGCCAGAGACGTTCACGATCTGGGAAGCCCAATACGGCGACTTCGCGAACTCCGCGCAAGTCATCTTCGACCAGTTCATCTCGGCGGGCCGCACGAAATGGAAGCAGCGCTCCAGCCTCGTCATGCTGCTGCCTCACGGCTACGAAGGCCAAGGTCCGGAGCATTCCAGCGCCCGCCTCGAACGTTATCTGCAGCTGTGCGCAGAGAACAACTGGACGGTGGCGAACCTGTCCACGGCGGCCCAGTACTTCCATCTGCTCCGCCGCCAGGCTGCCTGGACCGAGCATGAGGGAGCGCGTCCGCTCGTCATGATGTCGCCGAAAAGCCTGATCCGCAACCCGCGCGTCCTGTCGCCGGGCGAGGATCTTGCGAATGGCAGCTTCAAGCTCGTTCTGGAGCAGAATGGCCTTGGCGCGAAGCCGGCTGCGGTCCGCCGCCTGATCCTGTGCTCGGGCAAGGTCGCCGTCGATCTCGAGGAAGCTCTGGAATCCGCCGGCGATCAGGATATGAGCTGGCTGCATATCGTGCGCGTGGAGCAGCTGTATCCGTTCCCGCAAAAGGAAATCGCCGAGATCATCGCCCGTTACGGCAAGCTGGAAGAAATCGTATGGGTACAGGAAGAGCCGAAAAACATGGGCGCCTGGACCTTCATGGAATCCCGCATCCGCGAAGTGGCGGGCGACAAAGCTGTCCACTATATCGGACGCCCGGACCGTTCGAGCCCGGCAAGCGGCCACCAAGACGTTCACGCCGCCGAACAACAATCCATCATCTCGCTCTCGCTGCAGCAAAAAGCGTTGAACACGATTTTACTTGGGAGGTAGAAGCAAGTGTCTGATATCAAAGTGCCTGACTTAGGCGAATCCATCTCGGAAGCAACGATCACCAAATGGCTCAAGAAAGAAGGGGAAGCCGTAGCCCAGGGCGACCTTCTTCTGGAGCTTGAAACCGATAAAGTCAACCTGGAAATCAGCGCCGATTCCAGCGGCGTGCTGAACAGCATCGTCAAAGGCGAGGGCGACACCGTCCTCGTCGGCGAGACGATCGGCGTCATCGGAGAGGGCGGCGCAGCCGCATCCGCTCCGGCCGCCGCTCCTGCGCAGCCGGTCCAAACGGAAGCTCAGGTCGCGCCAGCTTCCGCTCCGGCAGCCGCTGCCGCACCGGCGCCGGTGCCTGCGAACGCGAGCAGCGAAGGCTCCGCCATCGCCTCGCCGTCCGCGCGCAAGCTTGCCCGCGAGCGCGGCATCGATCTGAACCAAGTCAAAGGTACGGATCCCAACGGCCGCATCTACAACCAGGACGTGGCGAACCACGGTTCCGCTCCTGCTGCTCCTGCCGCCGCGCCAGCCAAAGCTCCAGCCGCTCCGGCGAAGCCTAGCTTCACGGAACAGCCGGGCAAGCCGGTCGAGCGTACGAAAATGTCCCGCCGCCGCCAGACGATCGCAAAGCGCCTGGTGGAAGCCCAGCACACGGCTGCCATGCTGACGACGTTCAACGAAGTCGACATGACGGCGATCCTCGACGTGCGCAAGCGCCGCAAGGACGCTTTCAAGGAGAAGAACGAAGTCGGCCTCGGCTTCATGTCCTTCTTCACGAAGGCTGTCGTCGGCGCGCTGAAGAAATACCCGCTGCTCAACGCGGAAATCGACGGCGACGATCTGATCCTCAAGAAATACTATGATATCGGCATCGCCGTCGCCGCTCCGGACGGCCTCGTCGTTCCGGTCGTGCGCGACGCCGACCGCCTCGGCTTCGCCGGCATCGAGAAATCGATCTCCGAGCTTGCAGGCAAAGCCCGCAAAAATACGCTGGCGCTCTCCGATCTTCAAGGAGGCACGTTCACGATCACGAACGGCGGCGTCTTCGGCTCCCTGCTGTCGACCCCGATCCTGAACGCTCCGCAGGTCGGCATCCTGGGCATGCACAAGATCCAGATCCGTCCTGTAGCCATCGACGACGTGCGCATGGAGAACCGTCCGATGATGTACATCGCCCTGTCCTACGACCACCGCATCGTGGACGGCGCCGAAGCGGTCCGCTTCCTCGTGACCGTCAAGGAACTGCTGGAAGATCCGGAATCCCTTCTTCTCGAAGGCTGATATCGTCCCGGAAATAGACAAGCCCGGAGATGCCATGGCATCTCCGGGCTTTTTATATTCTTTCTTGATTATCCCTTACATCTTGCGGTTGCAGTACAGCAGCAGAATGACATAACCGGCCCCGATGCAGACGAGGAGGTAGGACAATTCGGGAAGGTTGATAACGCCGACAAAAAAGACGACGACGCTGGCGATGAGATTGTACATGGCGATCGTCCGGTACAGCTTGTCGCGGTCCCGGATGCGGCCGGGTGCGAATGCGGCGAGCAGCCATGGGCTGCGTCTGACGCCGGTGAAATAGGCGACGGCATAAATGATGAGAGCGAGCAGCAGCAGATACACATTCATGGTGGCTGTATCCCCTTGTTGATGAGCTGGATCAGGCGGCCGGAAAGCGCGCTGTATCCTTTATTATACGTCGGCATTCCAGGATGTGGGAATGGTTTTTATTGCGGGAAATCGGAATATCGCCGGCCGCTGCCGCATAGGAATGTACGGGGAGCCAAAGCTTGATCCGCTAGTTCATGGGAGAGGATGCCGGCCGACGGAAGCATGTCTTCGGGAGGCGGCACTTATGGGCACGGACACTTTGATTGCGCTGCTGGCGCTGGTTGTATCGATCATCCAGCTGGCCGGGCGCAACGGCAAGCTGTAACGGCTGCACCGCAGGCGGGCAGGGAACTTTTCAGGTTCCCTGCCCGTTTTTTTGGCGCGGACGAGGGGCGCCTCTGTCAGGCGAGGCCGGGATTGGACACATTTCGAGGAAAGGCATTTCTATGGTATACTTGGGATATCCTATGATTGTTACGCGGAAAGGAAGACTGGCGATGGCGGGAACGATGACGAACGGAACAGCCAAAGTGATGCTGGATGCGATGTCCAGGAGCGGATGGAGAATTACCGATCAGCGCCGCAAGCTGGCGGATATTTTCTCTGCGACCGAAGGCTATTTGTCTCCCAAGGATGTGTACGAGGCAATGGCGGTCTCTTACCCCGGCGTAAGCTTCGATACGGTCTACCGCAATTTGCGGCTCATGAGCGAGATGGGCGTGCTCGAACAGTTCTATTCCATGGATGCCGGCCTTAAGTTCAAAGCCGCCTGCTTCCATCACCATCATCATCATCTGATCTGCACGAACTGCGAAAAGACGCTAACGCTCGACTACTGTCCGATGGAGCAGGAAATGCGGCTGCCGGGCAACTTCAAGATCATGAACCACCGATTCGAGGTCTACGGCATTTGCGAGCATTGCCAAAAGGAGCAAGCGGGGAGCTGAATGCCGGCTTGTTCTTTTTTGCGGCGATGAAGCTGCTGTATGACGGCCGCCTTGCAGGTGGCTGCCGGGCATTTTACCGGATCCGGCTCCAGATCGCTTCCGTGCGATGTCTTCGGATGGGAGCCCGTTTCGGTCATTGACTTTGAGAACCGACCCTGATAGAATTGTCGAGGTGTAATGATTACTATTAAGCGCGTATTCCTTCCGCTAGGCGGGAATGGCGACTATCAATCTACTGAATATGTAATATTTACGATAGAAGGAGGGATGGCCATGCTTCTGGCATCCTTGAAAGACGTTGACTTCGGATACAGCGATGTGCCGACGCTAAATAACGCCTCCCTCGAGGTGCACAGCGCCGAGTTCGTCGCCGTGACGGGACCGAACGGAGCGTCCAAGACGACGCTGCTCAAGCTCATGCTCGGCTTGCTGAAGCCGTGGAAAGGAAAGGTGCAGTTGGCGCGGAGACGGGATGACGGCCGCAGGCTTACCGTCAGCTACGTGCCGCAGCAGATCGCCGCCTTCAACGGAGGCTTTCCGAGCAACGTGCAGGAGTTCGTCCTCTCCGGCGTCCACAGCCGCGGCTCCTGGTTCCGCAAGGTGACGGAGAAGGATCGGGCAGCGGCGGAAAAATCGCTTCGCCAGGTCGGAATGTGGCAGCTGCGCAGCCGCCGCATCGGCGAGCTGTCCGGCGGGCAGAAGCAGCGCATCATTATCGCGAGGGCGCTGACCCAGCGGCCGGATCTGCTCATCATGGACGAGCCGACGACGGGCATGGATCAGGAAAGCCGGGCCGGATTTTACGAGCTGATGCGCCATATGGTCGAAGTCCACGGCATGACCGTCGTCATGGTGACGCATGGACTGGATGAATGCCGCCCTTACCTGGACCGGATCATCGAGCTGGAGAGAAAGGGGGAGGGCGGATGGAAATGCTGCAGTACGACTTTATGCAACGGGCATTTTGTGCCGGCGGGCTGATTGCGATCATCGCTTCCGTGCTTGGCGTGTACCTCATGCTCAGACGGCAGGCGCTCATGGCGGACATGCTTTCCCATGTATCTCTGGCCGGGGTCGCCGCCGGGGCATACCTCAATTGGAACCCGACCTTGTCGGGCTTCCTGACTGCCATCGTCGGAGCGGTAGCCGTCGAATATGTTCGCCGTTCCTACAAGACGTACAGCGAGATATCGGTCGCGATCATCATGGTCGGAGGGCTCTCGACGGCGGTCGTCCTCATGAGCCTGAACAAGAGCATCAGCAAAAGCTTCACGTCGTATCTGTTCGGATCCGTCGTCGCGGTCGATCAGACCCAGCTCATCCTGATGGCGGCCGTGACGGTCATCGGTGGCTTGTTCTTCTTCCTGCTGCGGCGTCCGCTGTACCAGATGACGTTCGACGAGGAGACGGCCCGCGTCAGCGGCCTTCCCGTCGGGCTCATCTCGATGACGTTCAGCGTGCTGACCGGCATGATCGTCGCCGCCGCGATGCCGGTCGTCGGCGTGCTGCTCGTCTCCTCGCTGATCGTCCTGCCGGCATCGCTGGCGATCCGGATCGCCAGCCGCTTCAGCGCCGCGCTTCTGCTCGCTGTCGGCATCGGCCTGACGGGCGTGTTCACCGGCCTCACGGCCTCTTACCAGCTGAGCCTGCCTCCGGGCGGCACAATCGCGTTGGTTCTCCTCGCTCTGCTGCTGATCGGCGTCGGACTCAAAAATGGGATTCGGTTCGTACGCTCCAAGAGCAGCCATGTGGCGGCTGCCGATACAGAGATGCATACCTACGGCCCCATTCCAAGGCTGAGCGAGGATTCACATAGCCATTAATCAAGCGGAAAGAAGGAATGTACCCTCATGAACAACAGCAGATGGATTCGAAGCACGGCTGCCGCCGCCGCGCTGACGCTGGTCCTTGCGGGCTGCGGCGCCAAGACGGACGGGAACGCCGCTTCCCCCGAAAGCGCAGAAGGCAAGCTCAAGGTCGTCGCCACCTTTTATCCGATGGCGGAATTCAGCCGTCAAGTCGGCGGGGATCTCGTCGATGTCACCGCTCTCGTCCCGGTCGGCACGGAGCCCCATGACTGGGAGCCGAGCGCAAAGGACATGTCCAAGATCAGCGAAGCGGATGTATTCGTCTACAATGGCATCGTGGAGGAATGGGCCGAGCGCACGCTGGAGAGCGCCGGAAGCAACAAGCGGGTAGCCGTCGAAGCGAGCAGCGGCATCGAGCTGCTGGAAGGCGTCGAGGAAGGGCATGGAGAAGATCATGAAGGCGACAGCGCCGAAGAGAGCCATGGCCATCCAGTCGATCCCCATGTGTGGCTGAGCCCGGCTCTGGCGGTGAAGGAAGTGCGCAGCATTGAAGCGGCATTCAGCCAGGCCGATCCCGAACATGCGGAGCAGTACAAGCAGAACGCGGATGCTTACGCCTCCAAGCTCCAGGACTTGGATGGAGAATTCAAATCCCAGCTATCCGATGTCAAGCGCAAGGACTTCATCACCTCTCATGCGGCCTTCGCTTATCTGGCCAAGGAATACGGCTTGAAGCAGGTTCCGATATCGGGATTGTCGCCGGAGCAGGAGCCTTCGCCGGAGCAGATGGCTCAGGTCGTCAAGTTCGTCAAGGACAACAACGTCCGCACCATTTTCTTCGAAGAGCTGGCCGACTCCAAAATCGCCGATACGATCGCGGCCGAGACGGGCGCGGGCACGGATGTCCTCAATCCGCTCGAAGGCTTGACTCAGGAAGAGACGGCTGCGCAGGAAGACTATGTCTCCATCATGAAGAAGAACTTGGCTGCATTGAAGAAAGCCTTGAACGAGTGACTCTTGCTTTCTTTCTGCTGAAAATCGTAAATTTAACCATTTGCCGGATTCGTCCGGCTCTATTCTTCCCATTAAATCGTAAAAATTACAAAAAGGTGAGTGGAAAGTTTTGACTATGGAACCCCGTGAGACGAAAGACGTCAGCAGCTATGCGAATATTGAAGGAAAAGCGGAGAGTAATTCCGGAAGGATCTTGCCGGTCACCGTGCTGAGCGGCTACCTGGGCTCGGGCAAGACGACGCTGCTGAACCATATTCTGGCCAACCGGGATGGAATGCGGGTAGCGGTCATCGTCAACGACCTCAGCGAAGTCAATATCGACGCCACCCTGATCAGGGATGGAGGAGGGCTTTCCCGTGTGGATGAAAAGCTCGTGGAAATGTCGAACGGCTGCATCTGCTGTACGCTCCGCGAGGATCTGCTGCGGGAAGTCGAGCGGCTCGCTCAGGAGAACCGCTTTGATTATATCCTGATCGAATCGACCGGGGTAGGCGAGCCGGTGCCGGTAGCCCAGACGTTCTCGTATGCCGACGAGGAATCGGGCATCGATCTGTCCCGCTTCTGCCGGCTGGATACGATGGCGACGGTCGTGGATGCGAGCCGGTTCTGGCATGATCTCGGTTCCGGAGATTCGCTGCTGACGAGGAAACAGGCTGTCGACGACGGCGACAGCAGGGATGTGGCAGACTTGCTGATCGACCAGATCGAGTTTTGCGATGTGCTGATTCTGAACAAATGCGATCTGGTTCCAGAGCAGGAGCTGGCGAAGCTGGAAGCGGCGCTGCGCCGTCTCCAGCCCCGGGCGAAGCTGATCCGCGCCGAGCATGGCAAGGTCGCGCCTGCGGAGCTGTTGAACACCGGACGTTTCGATTTCGAGGAGGCGAGCTCGTCGGCGGGGTGGCTGAGAGAGCTGGAGCAGCCGGTCCATGTCCCGGAAACAGACGAGTACGGCATTTCCAGCTTCGTCTACGAACGCGCGCGCCCCTTCCATCCGCGCAGGCTGGAGGAATGGATGGCGGATTGGCCGGAGCAGATCGTCCGCGCAAAAGGCTTCATGTGGCTGGCGAGCCGGATGGAAACGGCGCAGTCCATCAGCCAGGCGGGACCGTCCATCACCTTCGGGCCAATGGGATACTGGGCAGCGGCGCTTCCGGACGAGGAGCTTGACATGCTCATGAGCGAGCAGCCGGATCTGAAGCAGGACTGGCATCCGCTCTACGGAGACAGGATCAACCGGGTCGTCTTCATCGGAATCGGACTCGAAGCGGATAAGGTTGCGTCTTCGCTGGACGGCTGCCTGCTTACGGATGAGGAAATGGCGGAGGATTGGAGCCGGCTGGAAGACAGTTTGCCGGGAGCATCCTGATCAAGGCTGCAAGGAAGAAGCTTCCACCGTTTGAACCAAGGAATCTATAAGTGCGGATAAAGAAAAGGGCTGCCCCAAAGCCATTGGCTTTTGGGACAGCCCTTTCCTTCGTATCAAGACGGCTTCAGCAGCTTCCATTCCTCGGCCAGCCTCAGTTCGGGAAGATCGGTGCCGATCAGCACCAGATAAGGCTTGCCGGGATAATTGGACGGGCTCCACTCCGCTCTCCCGCTGCTGAATTGCAGCAGCAGCATCCGGCCGCCGACAACGAGATGCCCTTTGGCGCGGAGAAGACAGGCTTCATGGCGGGCTAGGAAGGTTTCGACAGCTTCAGCGTCCAGTTGCATGCTCTCGGGCATTGGAAGGGTCAACGAACGAATCGCTGCGGCTGGATTCCCTTCGGGATGCCCGTGATGGGCAGCGGCGGGGGACGCCATTCGAAAAGGAGTGAGCGTCGCTGCGCGGGAAGGATGCAGCGCACCCGCGGGCTGCATCGCCGTCCCGGCAGCCGGCTGCCGGGGACCCGGCGCCTGAGGACGAGGATGAACGGAGTGGAGCAGCGAAGCGACGTCCATGGAACAGCGGACGGACGGCAAAAGAGCCGCTTTCCCGTTCAGCTTGCGCAGGGATTTCTGTACTTTGTCGAGCTCGCCGGCCGGAGCCAGATCGGATTTGTTCATCAGCACGATATCGGCCTCGCTTACCTGGCTGCGGAGCAGGCGCACCAGCTGCCTCTCCGCGGAGAAGCGGCTGTTGTGCTCCTGGAACCGGGATGCGTCTACGACAGTCAGGACGCGTTCGAGCTCGAGTCCGGGAGGCAGCTCATCATTACACGGGGAGAACATGGCGACAAGCTCGGCAGGGTCCGCGACTCCGGTCAATTCCATGAATATCAGATCCGGTTCTCCGGCTGCAAGCTGCTTCAGGCTTGCCTCCACCTCGCTTCTTTTGGTGCAGCAGATGCAGCCGTCCAGCAGCTTTTGGACCGGCAGGCTGATCTTCTCCTGCACGATCGCGCCGTCCACATCCTCGCGTCCCAGCTCGTTCATCAGAATTCCCGGCTTCAAGCCTCGCCGATCGGTCTCAACGAGCAGGTTCAGCAGCAGAGTCGTCTTGCCGCTGCCCAGAAATCCAGTCAATATAAATACGGGTATAGACATAAAAGCTCACCTCGCATCGAAGGGTATTACAAGAAGTACTCTTGTCCGGCTTGTCTTAGAACGAGGCGTTTTGATCTTTTTTGGCGATTGAGGTACAATCAAATAAGAATGATTCTAAACAATAGCGCAGGACAAAGGGGGTTCAGATTCATGTCCCAGCATGCGATTGCACTCATGGATGCTGTCAACAGCATGGTCGTCGGAAAAGGGTACAGGCTGACCCCGCAAAGGCGGGCGACGCTGGAAGTGCTGATCGGGAACGAGAGCGACCATCTCAGCGCAGAGGACATCTATTTGAAAGTCAAAAAGCTTCATCCGGAAATCGGCCTCGCGACGGTCTATCGGACGCTGGAGCTGCTGAGCGAGCTCGCCGTCGTGGAGAAGATGCATTTCGGCGATGGGGTTGTCCGCTATGATCTTCGGGCGTCGGGCCAGGCACATATGCATCATCATCTCATCTGCAGCAGATGCGGCCTCGTCAAGGAGATCCAGGACGACTGGCTGGCTGAGCTTGAAGCCAGAGTGGCGAGGGAATACGGCTTTGCCGTGACCGACCACAGGCTGGATTTCACCGGCACCTACCTGCACTGCGGCAGGAAGAGCTGCCGGCGCAAAGCGGTTTCGTGAGAGGGCGATAGGATGGAAAAAGTCCGGTTTCAGGACAGCAGCGCCTTCAGGGAGGCTGCGGAATCGTTGTTCCTGGCGGAGAAAGCCAAGCTGCTCGCCGTTCTTCCGGAGGCGGATATCCAGCATGTAGGCAGCACTTCCCTTCCCCGGGGACTGACCAAAGGCGACCTGGACATTCAAGTACGCGTGCAGGCTGACCGCTTCGCGGAAGCAGTCCGGACGCTCTCATCCCTATACGAGCGTAACGAAGGCAGCTCAAGCACGGATCAATTCAGGGCGTTCAAGGACGACGGCGCCGTGCCGCCGCTTGGCATCCAGCTCACCGTCGCAGGCTCGGAGACCGATTTTTTCTGGAAGCTCAGGGAGGTTCTGGCCAGGAACGAGTCTTATCTCGAGGAATATGATTCCTTGAAGCGGAGATATGAAGGCTGCGGCATGGACGAGTATCGGGCCGGGAAGAATGCATTTTTCGAGCGGCTGATGACGACGGAGGCGTTCAAAGAGCTGGAATAGTGCTGGCTTAGGGCAATTCCGGAAAGAGCTTGATGAGAATGTCGAGGAATTAGACGAGAGCCCCTTTCATAGGGGCTTTTTGCGTTGCACGGCATCATGGTGCGGGAATCGTCCCCGGAAGGACAAAAATAGAAAAATGTAGATTATTGTCGAATTATATTAAAAGAAATAAGATAAGTCTCATAGTGAACCGGGTAACAATACATAACGTGTTACAGATAGACGCATTTCGGCAAGTTCATCATGACCGTAATGAAATGGCTCCATGAACAGAGCGAGGGTGGGCAGGCAGGCATGAGAAAATTTCCAAAACCGGGAGCCGCAGCGGCCGCGGCCGCTGCGGTCGGGATGCTGTTGATCGTCCTTCTCTTCACAAAGCCTTACGCGGGCATTGCGGACAACGGAGATTACTTCCGGGAGATCCATAATCCGGGTCTGTATTATTTGACGGACAGCTTCGACGACCGGCATTTCGGCTACTTCAACCGCGAATTCGGCATTCGGGAGTACCCGTATGACCAGAATTCCCGCTTCATTTCCTCGCTGTCGCTGATGATCCGGGCGGCGCTCGGAATCGATCTCGCGATTACGGGAGACAACCGATTCGACCTTCGCTTTCTTGGTGCTTTGTATTCCGTCCTGTTTATGGCCGCCGTGTACTTGATCGTAAAGGAGGCGGCTAGCAGGCTGAAGCCGGGCATGGCGGCATTTGCCGCGGCTGCGGCGGTTTTCATTCTATCCGATACCGGCTATACGGTCTATTTCAACTCCTTCTACGGCGAGCCGGCCTCCTATATTTTTCTTCTTCTGTCGCTTGTGCTGATGATGAGGCTGCCGGAGCGCAAGGCGGGATGGACGGCGTGGTTCATCGCTTGGACAGCATGCGCGGTGCTGTTCGCCGCGGCGAAGCAGCAGAACGCTCCGGCTGGAATCCTGCTCGCCTTGATGGGGCTTAGACTCTCCTTCCGGATGGACAAGGGCAAATGGAGGCGCGCCGCGCTGTCCGGAACGGCCGCGATCGCGGCCGCGTCCGTCGGCGTCTATCTGTTCATGACGGACGATATCAAGCATATCAACCAGTATCATGCCGTCACCCGCGGAATACTGGAGGGCTCCCTGAATCCGGAACGCGACCTGAAGGAGCTCGGCCTCGACCCCAAGTTCGCGGTTCTTGCAGGGACGACCTACTATGACAAGTATCAGCTGGAGCCGGTCGAGTCTCCGCTGATGGAAAAAGAGTTCTACTCCAAGTTTGGATACGGAACGATCATCGGTTATTATCTCCGCCATGCGGACCGGGCTTTCGAGAAGCTGGACATGGCCGCATCCCAGGCTTACTCCATCCGTCCGGATGCGATGGGCAACTACGAGAAGAGCGCCGGCAAGCCTTATGGAGCCAAGACCTTTTTCTTTTCCGGCTGGAGCTCGCTGAAAAAGTTCCCGGACGGATTCCGCTTCATTCTGCTTTATTACGGCGTTTATTATGGAGGGCTTGCCTTCTATTACGCCCGCGCATGGCGGCGGCGCCATCATGAGGACATGTTCCGCCTGGAAGTCATGGCGCTCCCCGGCGTCATCGGCTTGTCGCAGCTGGCGATCGCCTTTCTCGGGGCGGGAGACGCGGACCTCGCCAAACATCTCTTTTTGTTCAACGTCTGTTTCGATCTCATGTTCGGCGTCATGCTCGTTCATGTCGTCCGCCTCTTGGCCGCTTGGCTGACTATTCGATGGAAGGCAGGAATGCATCGGTGGAAATCAAGAAACTCGATATCTGGATGATGGCGCTCATCATCCTTGCGTACGGAATCGTCAACTGGTTCGCGCTATTGCCAAAGGAAACCTATCTGGAGAACGCCATTCTGATGAGCGTGCTGTTCGCCATCGTTCTTGTCTCTTATGTAAGCAGCCTGGTCGTCGCTCTCTGCGTATCGGCGATCGCCATTTTCTTCTACGGCAGCTATGTGATGTACGGCGCCGTCGTCCTCGGAAGCGGCATCGAATCCCATGTCTACTACTGGCTGGTGCTGCTGCCGGCTGCCGCGATCATGACGGCGTCCGCGGGACAGTCCATCCGTTCCATCCAGCGGGAGAACGGCCGCCTGCGGGAACGCTATTCGGAATACGTGACGATCGACGAGAGAACGGGATTGGACAACGCCAAAGTGTTCCACGCCGTCCTGAATCAGTATATGGGCCTCTCCAGACGCTACAAGCTTCCCTTGTCGGTCATGCTCGTCCGGCTTGATTATTATGACGATATCCGCAGCATCGTCGGGAACGAAGCGATGGGCGATGTCGTCCGCTGGATCGGCAAGCAGCTGGTCGGCAGCACCCGAACGGAGGATTCCGCCTATATGCTGGAAGACGGAAGGACATTCGCTCTGCTGCTGCTGGGCAATGCCGACGGCGCCCACATCGTGAAGCGGAGAATCAAGGAAACGATCTACTCCTACGAGCTGGAGCGCTCGGCCAAAACCGTCTCTGTCCGGCTCGAGCTGAGAATAGGGGTGGCGGAATACGACTCCGCTCAAAACCAGGATGCCATCATGCTGCGGCGCTTGGCGGAGAAGGAAATGGAATATGACGTGTAGGATGCGGCTGCTTGCTTTGATGGCAGCGGGGCTTATAGCCGCCGGATGGATCGCCGCTCCGGCCTCCGCGCTGTATATCGCGGGCAACGGCAGCAGCCATGCCGTTCCTTCAGTCGCGGAGCGTTCGGATAAGGCCATGCTGCTCTACGGGAACGATGTTCCTAGAGACAGGCTTATGGCCCAGTACCGGATGCTGAGGTCGACCCATGACTCCGTCGCGCTTCAGCTGGCCGGCCAGGAGATGCCTGGAGAACGAGCCGGCTTGGCGCAAGCTTACGTGACCGGCGATCAGGCAGAAGCGGCCGCCTTTGCCTGGCGCAAGTGTTTCGCGGAAGAAGGAATCGGACTGGAAACGCTGGATGAGCCGGGAGAGCCGAAACCGGCTGTGCAGGAGACGAAGACAGGCCTTTCTTATTTTATGCTGAAGGATGTCAATCCCTTTCTGGATCTGGGCGAGCTGGAGCGCAAAGGGGAATGGCTGCAGGAGAGGAACATCTCCTTTTTCGTGGAGCTTCGTCCCGTATTCGTGAACACGGAATCGGAAGGAATAAAAGCTTATTTCGCAGAGGTCAGAAGCCTGCTGGAACGAGGCGGCATACCGCTGCTCGCCCCGCTCAAGGGCTGGTCGCCTCCGGATGAGTGGCAGTCCTACGTGGAAGGCTCCATGCTCGCGGGAGTGACCGATTCATTGGAGCCCGAACGGCTTATGAAGCAGGCATGGGATGCCTACGCGCAGCAAGGAATTCTCATCGCCGGGATGTCCGGGCCGCTCGATCTGCTGTTCGATCCGTCCTGGCAGCCGATTCTGCAACGCTCCAGCCTGTTCGTCGAGGATGGGGCTTGGCAAGGGTTTTCCCGCGATATCGGCGGAGAGGATGCCTGGAAAGGAATCTATCTTCCTTATCGGGAAGGATTGGAGCCGGCTGCTTCCGAAGGGGAGCTCCCCTCGGCGGCTTCCCGCGTCATCGGGCTCGAAGCCGGCGCCGATGCTGCAGCAATGTCGTCGATGCTGGAAGAAGCGGCCAGCGGCGGCACCGTGTTCGCCGAGGCTTCCCTTGTAGACGGCCGGATCCAATGGGACCGCGACGTCCGGCGGACCGGAGGGAAGCTGCTGGTCGACGGCAAACCGCCTGCCGAGTACAGTCCCCCCGGCGGCCAGACGGCTGTGCCTGCCCAGCCGGAAGCCGACACCTCGCTCAAGCTGGTGAACAAAAGCATCAAATCGGCCATGGTCGTGCTGCTTGTCGTTTCCATCCTCGTCGCCGCGGCGTTCGCCACCTTTTTCGTCGTCGGCAGGCAGATCAACCGCAGAAAGTTTTTGAGGTGAGGCCATGAACGGGCAGCTTGGGGTTGTCGACTATCTTTTCCTATATTGCATGATATGCATCTGGGTCATGCTGCTCATCAATATCGTGCTCACGATCGGCGGCTATATTTATTATCTCAAAACGCTGAGGATGCGGGTGGACGAGCCGCTGCAGGGCTATCCCTCCGTATCCGTGCTGATTCCCGCCCATAACGAAGAGCGGGTGATCGGCCAGACCGTATCGGCTCTCATCCAACTGGATTATCCCCGGGACAAGCTGGAAATCATCGTTGTCAACGACAACTCCTCGGACCGTACCGGGGAGATTCTGGCGCAAATGCAGGCCGACCATCCCGAGGTGAATCTGCGCGTGCTGACGACCGATGCCGTCACCGGAGGGAGGGGGAAATCCGGAGCGCTCAACAACGGATATCTCGCCAGCACCGGGGAGGTTCTGGCCGTATATGACGCGGACAATACGCCGGAGCGCTCTGCGCTCAAAATTCTGGTCCACGCTCTGGAGCGGGATAAGCGGCTCGGAGCCGTCATCGGCAAATTCCGCACCCGCAACGTATCCAAAAACTGGCTCACCCGATTCATCAACATCGAGACGCTCGGATTCCAATGGATGGTGCAGGCGGGGAGATGGCAGCTGTTCGGACTGAGCACGATTCCGGGAACGAACTTCGTCGTGAGGCGCTCCATCATCGAAGAGATGGGCGGATGGGACACGAGAGCGATCGCCGAAGACACCGAGATCAGCTTCCGGATCTACCGGCTCGGCTACCGGATCCAGTACATGCCGCTGTCGGTGACCTGGGAGCAGGAGCCGGAGACGATCCCGGTGTGGATCAAGCAGCGGAGCCGGTGGGTGAAGGGCAATATCTACGTGCTGCTCAAAAACATGGGCCTTCTCTTCTCCCGCGATTCGCGCAGGATCCGGTTCGATCTGCTTTATTTCTGCACGGTCTATTTCCTGTTCCTGAGCTCGGCTCTGTTATCCGACATCATTTTCGTGCTCGGGATGATGGGGCTGATCGAATACAATGTAGCTGGAAATACGGCGCTTCTCTGGTTCATGGCTTATCTGGTCTTCATCCTGGAGATGGCGATCACGCTCAGCATGGAGAAGGGACAGAGCCGGCCGCGCAACATCGGACTCATCGCCGTCATGTACTTCACTTACTGCCAGCTGTGGCTCGTCGTGGCGGTGATCGGATTCTGCCAGTATGTCCGCGACGCTGTGCTGCGCAAGGAAGCCGGATGGTACAAAACGGAACGATTCTAGGAGGATAATGAAATGCAAATAAAAGCGATCGCCGCCTTGCTGCTGGCATCCATCCTGCTTGCGTCATCTCCCGGCGCGCGCAGCGCCGGAGCGGAGCCGGCGGCCAATGCGGCAGGGACGCCGTCCGCGACGGAGCCAGCGGCCAATGCGGCAGGGACGCCTTCCGCGACGGAGCCGGCAGCCAACGCGGCAGGGACGCCGTCCGCGATGGAGCCGGCGGCCAATGCGGCAGGGACGCCGTCCGCGACGGAGCCGGCGGCCAATGCGGCAGGGACGCCGTCCGCCGGACAGCCGCGTCATTATGCGAACGGGACGCTCTCCGCCAAGCTTCCATACCTGCAGGAGCTGCGGCTTCAGGGCATTTACGCATCCCAGGCATCCTATTTCAATCTCGGCACCCGCTGGTCGGTGCAGCAGTCCTTGCTGCATCTCGATTTCCGGGCAAGCCGCAAAGCCTCGCTCAGCTCCTTGACCGTCGAGATCAACGGCAAGCCGGTGCATTCGGCCGCTCTGAGCGGTTACGGCGAGACCGGCAAGAGGCTAGATGTAGCCGTGCCGGCCGATGCCTGGCGTTCAGGCAGCAATGAGATCCGCTTATGGCTCGGCAATAAGGAATACGGAGAAATCGGATTCTGTGTCGACGAGCGGGACAAGGACAACTGGCTGACCGTCCAGAAGAGCTCCTGGCTGGAGATCGGCTACCGCACCGAGCTGCCTTCCCTGGAGCTGTCGCAATTTCCTTATCCCTTTCTGAAGGATGCAGGCGATACGTCCGGCAGCGGCACCTCCATCGTCCTACCGGACCAGCCGGACGACGCGGAGACGGCCGCCGCCCTCCAGACCGCCGCTTCCTTGGGCTCCTATGCGCCGGACGGCCTCGTCGGACTCCATATGGACAAGCATGCGGCAATCGTTGCCGGAGATCATCGGAACGACCATCTCATCTATGTCGGCCGGTTGTCCGGAATGCCCGCGGTTATCCGTTCCGCGGCGCCGCAGGAGGCGGTGTCCCGCATTGGAGAAGGTCCGGTGCTATTCAGGACCGTATCGCCCTATAACCCGAACCGCATCCTGATGGTCATCGCAAGCGGAGACGATACCTCCGTTCTCGACACGGCGGCCCGGCTGCTGCAGAACAAGGACATGACTTCGCAGCTGCGCGATTCGTCCGCGCTCATTCCGGCCGGCACGGACATCAATCCGGCTTCCGGCCGATTGACCGGCGACACATGGACGCTGGAGCAGCTCGGCTACGACAACGGGCTGGAAGTAAAAGGGCCGCTGCGCCAGCAGACGACGTTCGACATCAAGCTTCCTTCCAACAAGCTCGTCGTTCCGGGAGCGAAAGCCAAGTTCCAGCTCCGGTATGCCCGGAACCTGAATTTCGGCCAGTCCCTCGTTACGCTGTATGTGAACGGGATTCCGGCCGGCAGCAAAAAGCTGGATGCCTCCAAGGCGGACGGCGATGAGTGGGAAGTCAACATTCCGAGCCGCGCGGCCAAGCTGTCCTATCTGGAGTTCTCGGTCGCGTTCGACTTGCAGATGAACGATTTGAGCTGCGAGCCGATGGGAGAGCATACTCCGTGGGCGTATATCGATCCGTCCTCCTCCGTCAGCCTCCCGGCCAAGGATGAGCGCTCGATGCTTCTGGATTATTATCCTTGGCCCTTCATCAAGAACGGCAAGTGGAATGACGCGGCTTTCGCGCTTCCATCCGATCCGGACGGGGACGCCTACTCGCTTCTGGCTGGAGCGGCTTCTTATCTGGGCCGTTCCCTGACCGACAACAGCGCTTCCCTGAAGGTGCTGTCCGAAGGAAAGTGGAATCCTTCCCGCGACAAGGGCGTCAATGTCATCGCGGCCGGCACGCCTGCCAGCCTCCCGGCGCTCAAAGCGATGAACGGCAACTTATGGTTCCGCTACGATTCTTCCTTCAGCTATTTCATGTCCAATGAAAAACGCAGGCTGTTGCCTGATTTCGCGAAGCAGCTCGTTTCCTTGCAGCTTGTGCCGTCTCCGGCGGACCCGGCAACGGCCGTGCTGGCCGTCACGGCTCCGGACGAGCGGAACTTGGCGCTGGCAGGCAAATTTCTCGCACAGGATAATAATGCCTCCGGCCTGATCGGCAACGCCGTCCTGATCGACCGCTGGGGAGAAGCGACCAACCATGCCTTCAGCGGCGACGACAGCTACAGCCTGAGCGAGAAAGTGAACCTGAGCACCGGGCAAGCCCGGCTGTTCACGATTCTATTCGGCACGGTGCTGCTTCTCCTGATCATGGGAATCGTCTTCTATCTGCGCAAATACCGGAGGAGGTAGCGCCTGTGTTCCCGATCGGACGCCTAGTGAAGATGCTGCTTGCAGCGGGTCTGGCTGCAGCGGCTTTTGCCGCCGCTGTATGGATGTGGACGTCATCCCATCCGATGGAAAAGACGGATTTCCTGAGCCTGAAGGTCAAATCCGCCAACCTGTCGGTCGATTACGATCCGGGACAAGTGCTGGAGGATGTCGGCAGGCTTGGCCTGAACACGGTCAATGTTCCGATCGTCGTCGAAGTAAGCGATGTGCGCTCGAGCGACATGAAGCTTGACGAAGCCAGCCTGGACAAGGCCATTGAGCTCATTCCCCGGCTCCAGAGCCGAGGCCTGCGGATCATCGTCGAGCCTTATCCATGGATCGATCGAGGCAGCGAAGTCGAGACCGACTGGAATCCGGATCAGCCGGATGCCTTTTTCGACCATTGGCTGAGCAGAGTGCTTGTTCCGCTCGCACGCCGGGTTGCCGAGCCTTATCACGCCGATGCGATGATCGCCGGCTCCAATCTCGTGCATCTGGAGCGGTTCGGCGGCGAATGGAGCGCCATGCTCCAGCAGCTGAGAGGCGAATACAGCGGACTTCTGACGTATAAAACCAATTGGTGGTATACGGCTGTCTGGGACGTGGCCAGCACGGCCGCTTACGAAGCCAAGCGCGACAATCCGCTCTGGGCGGATACCGACTTCATCACGGTCGCGGCCTATTTCGAGCTGGCGGAGCGCCCGGCCAATACGGCCGGGCAGCTGATTTCGGCATTGAGCTCCACCGAAGTGAACGGCCGCGGCCAGGATGTCGTGAGCGAAGTGATGGCGTTGTCCGGCAAATGGGGCAAGCCGGTTTATTTCGGCGAGCTCGGGTTTCCTGCCCGCGAATATGCGGCGAAAGAGCCTTGGAATCCATCGCCTTCGGACGTTGAGGACGGAGCCGAGCAGGCCAGGCTGTTCGAGGCTTACCGGGAAGCCTTCTCCGGCAAACCGGGATTCATGGGCTTCTCGGTATTCGCGGTCGGCGAGAATAGCGAGGACAAGCACTATTATCCTTCGGACGATAGCGTTGAAGTGATCCGTGCCTGGTAAGGCTCGCCATCGTCCGGGCTTGGCCAATGCATACAATGATCCTTTTGACAAGTTATATTTGTTACTATTTTTGAGGGGAACGGTTTCGGTATAATGAAAGCAACGAAAGGAGCGCTTACACCATGCCTATTCAAATCATCACAGACAGCGGTTCTGATCTCCCGACCGACTTGATTGCAGCTCATTCCATAAAAATCGTTCATCTTCCCGTCTCGTTCCAGGACGAGCTTATGCCGGATGAGACGGATGCCGCAAGCTTTTATGCCCGCATGAGGGAATGCCCAGAGCTTCCGCGGACCGCGAGCCCAAGTCCGAACACGTTTTTGGAAGCGTATAAGGACGTAGAAGCCGGCCGCGACATTCTTGTTGTCAGCATGTCCTCGAACATCAGCAGCACCTATCAGTCCGCCTTGATCGCCAAGGGGCTGTATGAGGACGAGGGCCTGCCGAACCGGATCGAAATCATCGACTCCAAGACCTTTTCCGGCGGCTTGTCCCTGGTGGTGTCCCAGGCGGCCGAATGGGCGCGCGCTGGCTCCAGCCTCGACGAGCTCAAGGACAAGGTCAGCAGGCTGGCGCTTGAGACAAGCGCCTTCTTCACGCTCGACAGCCTCGAGAACGTCATCAAGGGCGGAAGGCTGAGCAGGCTTGCCGGCGGCGTGGCGTCGGTGCTCAACATCAAGCTGCTGCTCAAAATCAATGAAGACGGCGTCGTCGAGGTCGAAGAGAAGACGCGCGGCTTCCGCAAAGCGCTGAACTCTCTGCTCGCAAGGCTCGATGACAAGCAGCATGACTACGAGAACGGTTTTGTCGCGATCGTCCACAGCAACTGCGAGAAGCTCGCTCTCGAGTTCAAGGATCGGGTGCTGGAGAAGCATCCGTTCAAAAAGGTGCTGTTCTCCAGCATGGGACCTGTCATGGGAACTTATGCCGGCGAAGGCGGAATCGGCGTCGCGTTCTGATGTCAAGATAAAGAGGGAAATGAAGGGTGCGGCCGCCGCTCCCTTTTTTGGCTTGGACAGGCTTGGATGGCGGCTGCAAGAAGCCGCAGCGGTTATGAGAAAGGAGGCTTGCAGGAAATGCTGGCCAAACAGCGCTACGTCAGAATGGAGCGGGTCTTGAATGGCTCCAGGATGGACACCGTCGTCCTCGAGCTGCATTTGAGGCTGGACCAGGAAGCGATAACGGCGGAAGGCAGAAGCTTCCCCTTGAAGGAAGTATACGACATTTCGTACCGGATCGTCGGCGGACAGCTCGGCATCCTGTACCTGCATACGAGCTCCGGAGTCTACCCGTTCAACGTGGAAGACGATCCGGCTGCCTTCATCCTCGCTTTTAAAAGCTCGTTGAATATGTCCGGAAGCAGCGGTTCGAATTCGCTCTGAATCCGATGCAGACTTGGCGAGCTCATGCCGCTCAGGCGCAAGGATAACCGACAGGGGGAATGCATCATGAACAGCCGCAAAGAGGCTGTAAGCCGCCTCAAAGCAGAAGCATCGACGGGAAGAGCTCTGCTCGGAGCCGGAGCGGGAACGGGGATTTCGGCCAAAAGCGCCGAAGCCGGAGGCGCGGATCTCATCATCATCTACAATTCCGGCCGATACCGGATGGCAGGCCGCGGCTCGCTGGCCGGCCTCATGCCTTACGGAGACGCCAACCGCATCGTCGAGGAGATGGGGGATGAAGTGCTGCCCGTCCTGACCCGGGGCACGCCGGTGCTCGCCGGGGTATGCGGGATGGATCCGTTCCGCATGATGGACCGCTTCCTGAAGCAGCTCAAGGAGCAAGGGTTCGCAGGCGTGCAGAACTTCCCGACCGTCGGCCTGATCGACGGCGTGTTCCGCGCGAATCAAGATCCCGCTCGATCCCGGCCAAGGGATGGGGAGCAGGATCTTTTTTTATTTCTCCAGTTCGATATATTCCCTCGCCAGCTTCCACTGTCCGTCCTCCAGCCTCCATACGAACATGAACCGCGCCGGATGCGGAGCGCCCTCCACCAGATTGATCTCCCTGCCGAGGACGATAACTTCCTGGCCGTTCCCGCGCTCCTGGATATCCGAGATTTGATAGCTCTTCGAAGCTTCTCCGTATTGGCTGAGAACGCCTTCGAGATCATAGCCGAACCCGTACTGATCCGGCCGCTCCAGTCCCGAATGCGCCCAATAACCGGCAAAGCCCGGCGACATCATGGCACGGATCGCATCGGCGTTTTTGCTGACGAAGCCGTCGTTCCAGGCCTGGAAATACTTGTCCATCACGGAATAGATCCCATGCAAGCTTATCCCTTCTTTCATTCCATTATATTCCATGAGTATAACATGGATTTATCGCCGACGACTCGGTTGACATGTATTGAATTTCAAAATTTCGTTGCTACCGGCATCGGCCTCTTCATTTCCGCTGCGGATGGATGGTTTTGGCAATGAAGCGCATACTACGCCTGACGACAAGATCAAGGAGGAGCACACTGTGAAACGTCAGCTGAGAAAGGAATGGCTGGATGAAGAGGAGGCTCTGTCGCAGGAGGAGCTGGAGGCAAGCTTGCTGGAAGTATGGGCGGTCAATCGCTGGCTCGGGGGCAATCCGCCTCTCTTCCGGCATCTGGGCAGGCTGCTGACGGGCTCGAGAGGAAGCGCCGCTCCCGTCCGCGTGCTCGATGTGGCGACCGGCATGGCCGATCAGCCGCTCGCTCTGTGCCGATGGGCGGAGAAACGGGGCATTCCGCTCGAAGTGACCGGAGTCGAGATCAGTCCGTCCATCGCGAAGCTGGCCCGCAAGCGGGTCGGAGGCCACGCCTCCATTACCATTCATGAAGGGGATGGCCGCAAGCTTCCTTATGGCGACGGAGCTTTTGATATCGCCTTCAGCAACCTCGCCCTGCACCATATGAGCGACGAGGATGCCGTCTCGATGCTGCGGGAGATGGACCGCGTGACGAGGACGGGCTGGATCGTCACGGATCTGGAACGGAGCCGTATGGCATACGGCATCGCGAGGCTGCTCGCCAAGCTGGTGTGGCGGAGCCCGGTGACGCGGCATGACGGCCCGTTGTCCGTCCAGCGTTCGTTCACGGCGGCGGAGGCGCGGAGGCTGCTTGCCGCTGCAGGGCTTGAAGCAACGGTCAAGCGCCACTTTCCCTACCGGCTGGCGCTGCTCAGCCGTGTATGACGTGCTCGTGGCGGGAGCCGGTCCGGCCGGAAGCGCGCTTGCATGGACACTCGCGAGAGCCGGGCTGAAAACGGCTCTGCTCGAGGCGCGGCGGCATCCCAGAGGCAAGCCATGCGGAGAGTCGCTGAACCCCGGCGCGGCAGCCGCCTTGGAAAGGCTGGCCGGAAAGAAGCGCTGCCTCGAAGGCGGGTCGGCAGGCCCGGCCCAGAAGTTCGGACATCCGCTGCGCGGCTGGCTGCTGCACTGCGGGTCCGCGAGCATGGAAGCGGAGTTCCCAGGCGGCGCGGCCGGATTTTCCTGCCGCCGCGATCAGCTGGACGGCTGGCTGCTGGAGCAGGCTGAGCTTGCCGGTGCCGAAGTGCTGCAGGAGCATCGTGTACGAAGGGCGATGCGCGACGATGAAGACGGCTGCCTCGTGGAGGGGGAGGCGGGCAGCGGTGCCTTCCGCATTCGAGCCCGTTATGTGGCCGGCGCGGACGGCATCCGCTCCGCCGTCGCCCGTTCATCCGGACTTGGAGCTCCATGGGGAGCGCTGCGCAAAATCGCCATGACGGCGCGCATGAGCGGCATCGAACAGCTTCGCGACAGGGTGGAGCTGCATCTGAATGATGGATCGACGCTTGGAATCGCCCCGCTCAAAGGAGATGCCGCCAATGTGACGCTTGTCCTGCCGGCAGGCTCGGCATGGGCGGAGGAAGGCAGGAACAAGAGCGCCGCCATGCTGCGGGAGCTGTCGAGGCGCCCCCAGCTGGAAGGGCGCTGCCGTCAAGCCGTCCTGGAGGACGAGCCTATCGCATGCGGCCCTTTCCATCAGCCCATTCCGCAGCCAGCCTCCGGACGCATCGTGCTTGTCGGGGATGCGGCCGGTTATTACGATCCGCTTACCGGCCAGGGCATCTATCGGGCGCTCAGGAGCGCCGAGCTGGCCGCGCCGCTGCTGCTGCGGGCGCTTGAAACCGGAGACGAGCGTCAGCTCAGCGTGTACGGCCGGCTCTATCGGAAGGAATTCGCGGCTGCGGCGGCGCTGCAGCGGGTGATCGAATTCGGGGCTGCGCGGCCCCGATTGTTCGAAGCGTCCATCCGGATATTGGGCCGGACGCCCGGAGCCGGGAGCCGGCTCGCTGCATGGATCGGCGATTGCGGCGGCGTTACTTGACCGGATCAGACAGCCCATCCCGAAGGAGGAGTGCAGCTATGCATACGTATAATGAGATTTACATCGACAGAGCGCCCGACGAGGTGTTTCCTTACGCTAGGGATGTCGATCAATGGCCGGTTCATCTGCGCCACTACCGCTCCGTGTCGTTTCGAACCGGAGCTCCTGAGTACGGCATCGTGGAGATGGCCGCATGGAGGCATTTCGGCAGGCTGCGCTGGCCGGTGTGGTGGGTGAGCAGGATGGAATCGAGGGAAGCCGAGCGCCGGGTATTGTACCGGCATATCGAAGGGGTGACGAAGGGCATGGACGTGGAATGGAAGCTGGAACCGAGCGGGGAAGGCACGAGGGCGTCCATCGTGCATGAATGGGATCGTCCGCCGGTAGGCGGCCTGGCTGCGAGAGGAATCATAGGGCCAGCCTTCGTGCAAGTCATCGCGGACCGGACTTTGGCAGGAATCAAATTCGCGGCGGAAGCCGCCGGAATGGGGCATCGTTCATGAGTGATCGCAGGGCAGTCATAACGGGAATCGGATGCGTGACGCCGATCGGCACTGGAGCCGAAGCTCTTTGGGAAGGGGTGCGCCGGGGAGAAAGCGCCGTCGGGCCGATCGACCGCTTCGTTCCGGAAGGCTTGAAAAGCCGGATCGCAGCCCAGATCAAGGACTTTCGGGCCGAAGACTATATGGATCGCAAACGGGCGCATCGCACGGACCGGTACTCGCAGCTGTCGATCGCATCCGGCCGGATGGCGCTGCGGCATGCGGGCATCGAGGCCGGAGCGCTGGATCCGGAGCGGACGGGCATCTTCATGGGAAGCGCGCTGGGAGGCATCTCCTACGCCGAGGAGCAGTGCAGCCAGTACATGGCCGGGGGCTATCGGAGCGTATCGCCGACGCTCGGCTTCTCCGTCTTCGGAGGAGCTTCCTCCTGCAACATGGCGATGGAGTTCGGCTTCAACGGCCCGAACGAGACCAACGCGATGAGCTGCGCCTCGGGCGCTGTGGCGATAGGCAGGGCGCTGCAGGCGATCCGCCGCGGCGAAGCCGACGTCATGCTTGCGGGGGGCGCGGAGTCTCCGCTGTCACCGCTGTCGTTCGGAGCCTTCGACCTGCTGCGCGCGATGTCGACGCGCAACGACGAGCCGGGAAGGGCCAGCCGTCCGTTCGACCGCACGCGGGACGGATTCGTCATGGGGGAAGGGGCGGCCGTGCTCGTCATCGAGGAGGAAGGCCATGCCCGCGCCCGGGGAGCCCGCATCCTGGCGGAGATCAGCGGCTTCGGCGTGACGAACGACGCCCACCACATGAGCGTTCCGCTCCCTTGCGGCACGCAAGCCCAGCGGGCGATGAGGCTGGCGCTGAGCGATGCGGACATGCTGCAGGAAGAGGTGGGCTACATCAACGCCCACGGTTCTTCAACGCTGCTCAACGATGTGACCGAATCGAAAGTCATCCGCAGCGTATTCGGCAGCCGTCCGGTGGCGGTCAGCGGCACGAAAGGGCTATACGGCCATCCGCTCGGAGCGTCGGGAGCGATCGAAGCCGCCATTACATGCCTGTCGCTGCATCATGGATGGCTGCCGCCGACGGCCAACCTGACGGAACCCGACGAGGAAACCGATCTCGATCTCGTCTACCAGCATGGACGGGACAAAAGGCTGGATGCGGCGCTGTCCAATTCCTACGGCTTCGGCGGCATCAACGCGACGCTCGCTTTCCGCAGCAGATAGTTCCGTCGGAACACGAAAAAAAGCTTCCCCTGACCATCTCATCCGAGATGAAGGGGAAGCTTTTCGGCTTGGAGCTCTATTCGGCGATATCCGCCCAGAACTCTTCGTCGGCGTCCAGCGTAATCTGGGAACGATAGACGCGCATGCCGTACTCCTTGAACATGTACTGCTCGATCGCTTCCTTGAGGTTGGCCTCGACGAGGTAATGCGATCGGTCGCCGATAAATACTTCGGCGGAGAAGCCGTATTCCTCGTCCCAGCCGAGCTGCACCTCGACCTGCGAGGGCTGGAGCCCGCGCCGGCTGGATTCGCTGAGGCATACGGCGTTGATGATCTCGTCCGTCAGGATCCGCATCGGCGATCAGTAAGGCCCGCGGCGATCGTCGGTCGCGGCCTTGCGCTTGTTGCGGAAGTGGACGACGATGGACCGGATGACCATGAACAGGATGTAGATCGCGAGCAGGTTGATGATCAGGCCGAAGAAGTCGCCCATGAAGCCCATGCCGGAGAACATGCTGCCGAACATCAGTCCTGCCAGGCCGCCGATCATGAGGCCTTTCATCATGCTGCCGCCGCTGAAGAAGCCGCGGTTCGCCGTCGTGCCGGCTGCCGCGCCTGCAGCCGGGGTTTTATTGTTGTCCGCCCGCTGTACGTTCTCGGTCGATTTTTTTGGAGTCTGCGTAAAGCTCTGGCGCGGAGATTTCATGCCGCCGCGCTTGGCGTCAACCGTTCCCGCCGCCGTGAAGGCGAACAGAACCGTAAAGGCCAGCATCAGAATAAATCCTTTTTTCATGTCGTGAAAGTCCCCCTCCGAGTGGTAAGTGATGGTATGAACGCCGGGTTCTCGGCATGAACCTCCATTGCGTTTGATTGTGTATACGTCTATGATGATAGTCAGGTTTCATTTTTATGTAGATGCAGTTGAGTTTTATTTCACAATCTGCCGCCGGGCAGGTCTGAACTTATAGTAGGAAGGCTGGCAAGCATGATGTTGATCTCCCACAAATACCCCGAGGCCTATATCCGATATCTCGCAGAGTTCCACGGGACAAGGGATTACTTCGAATGCCACGAAATTCTGGAGGAATACTGGAAGGAGCATCCCGAGGATGAGCAAGCCCAGCTCTGGCACGGGCTGATTCAGATTGCCGTCGGCCAATACCATCTGCGGCGGGGCAACCGGGAAGGAGCCCGCAAAATGCTGCGCTCCGCCTGGGAAAGGCTGTCGCTGCCGCTGCTGGAGCAGGCGGGCCTTGACGGCGGCTTGCTCCGCAGACAGCTGGACGAAGCCGCCTCGCTGCTGGAGCGGGGCGAGGGAATTCCTTACTCCGGCTGGATGCTGCCGATCCGGGACCTCGAGCTCGCGGCTGCCTGCAAGGAGCGCTGCGCTGCGGAAGGACTGGATTGGTGCGGCGACATCGTGGCGGGCGATGAGCTGATCCACCGCCATCTGACGCGCGACCGCAGCGAAGTCGTACAAGCGCGGGAGCAGTCGCTCCGACTCAAGAGAGAAGAGGCGCGAGGCGGAGGCTGACCGCCTCGCTGTGAAACTAAAAGGCTTATCCGAATCGGGCTGCGGCCCGATTCGGATAAGCCTTTGTTGGTCTGCGGGTTATTCTGCGGCAGGATCCGCATTGTTCAAAAATTCGTACCCTTCCGTCACAAGATCAAGCTTGCCTGTCTGAGGATGGATGATCATGCCGTGCACGGGCGTGCCCGGAGGGAGCAGAGGGTGGTTGCGGACGATGCTCACGCTCTTCTCGACGCTCGAGCGCACATTGTCGAAGCCGGTCAGCCAACGGGTGAAATCGACGCCGGAATGCTTCAGCGTGCGGATCGTCTGGGAAGGCACTCCCCGATCCACCATCTTGCCGATCATGCTGTCCGGGTTGATGCCCGTCATGCCGCAGTTGTAATGGCCGATGATGAACACTTCATCCGCGTTCAGCTCATAGAGCGCGACCAGGATGCTGCGCATGATGTTGCCGAATGGCTGCGTGATGATGGCGCCGGCGTTCTTGAGGATCTTGGCGTCGCCGTTGCGGAGATTGAGCGCCCTTGGCAGCAGCTCCGACAGCCGCGCATCCATGCATGTCAGGATGACCATGCGCTTGTCGGGGAATTTGTCGGTCAAATATTCCTCGTACTTCTTGTCCTCGACGAATTTTTCGTTATAGGCAAGCATTTCCTGGAGATTGTTCATGATGCTCCCGACCTCTCTTTCGCGCAGTTGGTTTTAGAAGGTGGCCGTTCCTTGCGGGAAGAACCGCAGGTCATGGCTGTAGATCTGGCTGTCGCTCGCCAGGATGAAGGCTTGTCGAGCCGGGTTGTAGTCCAGCTTCAGCTCGGGCTCGAAAAACACCTCGTATCTTTCCTCGTAGAGGAAAGGAAACGGGTCGCCTTCGCCGATGACGTCGCCGGGACTCGCTTGGCCGACGATATGAAGGGCGGACACGCCGTTGACGACGCAGCCGCAGCCCTCCGTATCGTAGACAAGCTTAAGGATGCCCTTTCCGTCTTCGAGATAAGGCTTCAGCGCCTCGACGGCGGCTGTCTTGAATGTGATGCGCATCTTCCGCCACTCCTTTGTCCGAGGCTTCCGTGCAGCCGGCGGCCCCGTTTGATCACCGTTGATTATAAGGTCTGTCCCCGCTATGATCAAGTATAGGACGTATAGACGAAAGGGTGACGACCTGTGACGACATCTACATACGAAAAGACTTTGGCCGATTTCCGCGCGCTGGACCGGAAAATCCGGAATTACCATGAAGCCCAGGCTATTCTCGCCTGGGATCTGCGCACCGGCGCCCCCCGCAAAGGAATGGACGCCCGCTCCGAGGTGCTCGGCCAGCTGGCCGGCGAAGCGTTCAAACTCTCCACCTCTTCCGAGATGGGAGAGCTGCTGCAGGCTCTCGAACAGAAGGGAGCGCAGGACAGCCTGGGCGAGATCGACCTCAAGCTGGTCCATGAAGTCCGGCGCCAGTACGACCGCAGCGTCAAGATTCCGGCCAAGCTGTACGAGGAAGCCGTCGTTCTGATCTCGCAGTCGGAATCCGCCTGGGAAGTCGCCCGCGGCAACAACGACTTCGCTTCGTTCGAGCCGTTCCTGGACAAGGTCATCGGCTATACGAACCAGTTCATCGATCTATGGGGGCCGAAGGCTACCCGGTATGATACGCTGATCGACGATTACGAGCCGGACATGACGGTGGCCGAGCTGGACTCGATCTTCAGCTCGCTGCGCGACGAGCTCGTCCCGCTGTCTTCGGCCATCGCGGAATCGGCGAACAAGCCTTCCCGCGAGTTTCTTAACCAGCTGTTCGACAAAGGCGCGCAGAAGGACTTCAGCCTGTTCATGCTCGGCCAGATGGGCTACGACTTCGAAGCCGGACGTCTGGACGAGACCGCGCATCCGTTCGCTACGGGAATCAATCTCGGCGATGTGCGGATCACGACGCGTTATTTGGCCGATGACGTGACGAGCGCTTTGTTCGGCACGATCCATGAGGGCGGCCATGCGCTGTATGAGCAGAACGTCTCTCCGGAGCTCGCCGGAACTTCCCTGTTCGGCGGAACGTCGATGGGCATCCACGAGTCGCAGTCGCGCTTCTGGGAGAACACGATCGGCCGCAGCCGCCCGTTCTGGCACCGGTATTTCGGCGACCTCCAGAGCCGCTTCCCCGGCCAACTGAACATCAGTCCGGAGGAATTCTACCGTTCGCAGAACACCGTCCAGCCTTCCCTCATCCGCATCGAGGCTGACGAGCTGACCTACAACCTGCATATCATCATCCGTTACGAGATCGAGAAGATGATCTTCAACGAAGGAGCGAAAGCATCCGACCTCCCGGCGATCTGGAACGACAAATACCGGGAATACCTCGGCATCACGCCGCCGAACGACGCGCAGGGCGTCATGCAGGACGTGCATTGGAGCGCCGGGCTGTTCGGCTACTTCCCGTCCTATTCCCTCGGCAACATGTACGCGGCGCAGATGGCCGACACGATGGAAGCCCAGCTTCCGGAGCTGTGGGAGCTGGTCGCGCGCGGCGAGCTGGCGCCGATCAAATCCTGGCTGACAGACCGCGTCCACAAATACGGCAAGCTCAAGACGCCGAAGGAAATCATTCTCGGAGCGACGGGCAAGCCGCTGGACCCGAGCTACCTCGTGAAGTATCTGCGGGCCAAATACACGGATATCTACAAGCTGTAAAGGTCGAGCGGCGCCGAGCTGCAGCGGCCTTGAGGCAACGATGCCATGCAGATTCCAAGCTCCGATACGATGGGCCGCCCGAGCCGGAACCAAGCCGGAACCAAGCCGGAACCAAGCCGGAACCAAGCCGGAACAAGCCGGAACCAGCCGGAACCAGCCGGAACCAGCCGGAACCAGCCGGAACCAGCCGGAACCAAGCCTCTCCACCTGCCTTCACATGGCGGAGGAGGGGCTTTTTTTGTCATGCCCCTTGATGGCTCGGATCCGGACCGCGCTCTTGGGAGATGCCGCTCCGCTTGCCGGCGAACGCCTGCCATCATCTCCCGCCATTCACCACCTGGCTGCCGCAAGCATAGGCTGTAGCACACAAAAGTCCACGTGGGAGGAAACATCCATATGAAAAAACAATCTATCGCAGGCCTGCTGCTGGCTGCTTCGCTGCTTCTGACGGCATCGCTGTCCGGCTGCGGCAGCAAGAGCGACGGTCCGGTGAAGATCCGTATCGGCGAAGTGACGCGCTCGCTCTTCTACGCTCCGGAGTATGTCGCCTTGTCCAAAGGGTTTTTCAAGGACGAAGGGCTTGATGTCGAGCTGCAGACGACCGCGGGCGGCGACAAGACGATGACCGCATTGCTGTCAGGCGCCATCGACGTCGCTCTCGTCGGCTCCGAAACGTCCATCTATGTCTATCAGCAGGGCTCCGACGATCCCGTCATCAACTTTGCCCAGGTGACGCAGACCGACGGAACGTTCCTCATGTCCCGCACAGGTGCCGCCTTCGACTGGAACAACCTCAAGGGATCGACCTTCCTCGGCCAGCGCAAAGGCGGCATGCCGCAGATGGCGGGTGAATTCACCCTCAAGAAAAAAGGCATCGATCCGCAGAAAGACCTCAAGCTGATCCAGAACATCGACTTTGCCAACATCACCGCGGCATATGCGTCCGGAACCGGCGATTATGTGCAGCTGTTCGAGCCTCAGGCTTCAATGATGGAGAAGGAAGGCAAGGGAAAAGTCGTCGCTTCGTTCGGCGTAGAGGGAGGGCATCTGCCCTATACCGTCTTCATGAGCAAGCAAAGCTACATCAAGAAAAACGAGGATGCGGTGCAGAAGTTCACGAACGCGATCCAGAAGGCGCAAGCCTGGGTCAAGGAACACAGCGCCCAGGAAATCGCCGATGCCGTCGGCACTTATTTCCCGAGCACGGACAAAGCCATTATCATAAGCTCCATCGACCGCTACAAGCAGCAAGGATCCTATGCGGATAATCCTGTCATCGACAAAGAGGAATGGAACAACCTGCTCGACGTCATGACAACCGCCGGCGAGCTCAAGGATCGTCCCGATCACGACAAGCTGGTAGACAATTCATTTGCGGAAAAGGCCGGCAAGTAGCTGTCCGGCGATTGAACGGCAGGCCGGCGGACACGTCCGGCCTGCATGCTACGTTTCGGGGCGACGCTTGGAAAGGAGGACAAGGACATGGACGACAAATCACCGATGCTGGAGCTGAGGGGAGTCTCGCATGTCTATGTAGGCAGGAAAGGGGCTTCCCTAGCTGTCGACCGGATGGAGCTGGCTGTCGGACAAGGAGAATTCATCAGCCTGGTCGGTCCCAGCGGCTGCGGCAAGACGACCGTTCTCAGCCTGCTTGCGGGCTTGTTTCCGCCGGCAGCGGGCCAGGTGCTGCTCGGCGGCAGACCGGTAACGGAGCCGTCCGCCAAGGTCGGCTACATGCTTCAGCAGGACTGCCTCCTGCCATGGCGCACGATCCGGGACAATGCCGGGCTCGGCCTGGACATCGCAGGCAGGCGCGCAGCTGCGGAACGGAATCGGGTCGAAATGCTGCTCGAGGAAGTCGGCCTTGCCGGAACGGGGGGCAAGTATCCGGGAGAGCTGTCCGGCGGCATGAGGCAGCGGGTGGCGCTGGCGAGGACGCTGGCGCCGGAGCCCGATGTGCTGCTGCTCGACGAGCCGTTTTCGGCTCTGGATATGCATATCAAGATGCAGCTTGAGGATCTCGTGCAGGCGACGCTGCGCAAGCTGGGCAAGACAGCGGTGCTCGTCACCCATGATTTGGCCGAAGCGGCGGCGATGAGCGACCGGGTGATCGTGCTCGGCCGCAATCCGGGCCGGATCCGCAAGGAAATCGCCGTGCCGGAGGCCATCAGGAGACTGGCGCCGACGGAGGCGCGCAAGCATCCTTCCTTTCAGGCGCTGTTCGATGCGCTGTGGGAAGAACTGAACGCCGGAGAAAGAGAAGGTGGGTCGCGTGAGTGATGATAAAGCCTGTCATCCGGCAGGCGGAGAGTACGAGGCGGTTTCTCCAGGAGACAATGGCGGATCGCATGCCGGAGCGGACCGGGAAGGATGGCTGAATGCGCTCCATGCCGCCTACCGCCGCCGCGAGCGGGGCATCGGAGCTGCCGTGTTGTCGGTGCAGCTGCTTCTGCTGGCTACATTCGTCCTTCTATGGGAAGCGGCGGGACGCTTGAAATGGATCGACCCGCTCCTGTTCAGCTACCCGTCCAAGATCGCCGCCCAGCTGGCCTCCTCGAGCGCGGACGGCACGCTGTGGCCGCATGTCGGCGTCACTGTGGCGGAGACGGCGGCGGGATTCGTCCTCGGGACGCTGATCGGGACAGCGCTTGCCGCGCTGTTATGGTGGTTCCCGTTCGCATCGAAAGTATTCGATCCCTATCTGGTCGTATTCAACAGCCTTCCGAAAGTCGCCCTCGGGCCGATCTTCATCGTGGCCATGGGCCAGGGCTTCCTGTCGATTCTGTCCGTGACGCTGTCGATGACGGTCATCGTGACGACGATCGGCATCTACAACCGGTTCCGTGATATCGAGCCCGGCCTCGTCAAGGTCGTGCGGCTGCTCGGAGGGACGCGGCTGCAGCTGTTCCGGCTCGTCATCCTGCCTGCATCGTTCCCGATCATCATCTCGACGCTGAAGGTCAATGTCGGCTTGGCATGGGTCGGCGTCATCGTCGGCGAGTTCCTGGTCGCCAAGGAAGGGCTGGGCTACCTGATCATCTACGGCTTCCAGGTGTTCAATTTCACGCTCGTCCTATCGACGCTCGTCGTGATCGCAGCTGCGGCGACCATGATGTACCAAGGTGTCGCGCTGCTGGAGAAGAAGCTCATATCCGGCGGGAGAGAGCCTTCGTAAATCTGGATCCCTAAGCAGCCTTGGAATTCGGAGCGGCGAGCACGATGCAGCCCCTCTCGCGGGCAGAAGGCGCAGGGGGAATCCGTCCCGGCAGCTGCATCGAGGGCTGGCATCCGGACCGGAGCCAAAGTGGCGGGTCCGGATGCGCTCCCGCAATTGACGTGCCGGGCAGGAAGGTCTAGGATGATACGACAGGCGTGGCGCTTCGGCGGCATCCGGGCGGAGGCCCGGCTGGCCGAAGCGTTTTTTTTTTCATGGGCTGCAGGAGGACAGGCGGACTTGCCGCTCGCCGAAGCGAGGAATGCGGCTGGCCATCCTCTTGCCCGCATCTCGCGGGAATCAGCGCGGGTGCGGATGCCCACAATCGCCGCGCGCAAGCCGCAGAAGCCGGCTAACGCGTCAAACGGAATCGGAAAGGCAGGGAGAAATGGTCGTGAAAGGAATCGGGCTTAGAGTGGCGAAAACGGCTGCTGCCGTCGCGGCTGCCATCTGGACCGCCCAACTGCTGGACTTGACGGAACCGCTGTTCGCAGGGGTGCTCGCCATACTCGGAGTCGAGACGACCCGGCGCAAAGGCTTCCGCAGCCTGTTCGAAAGGCTGGCCGCAGGCATGATCGCGCTGCTGGTTTCTTCGGCTCTGTTCGAGCTGATCGGATACCGGATCTGGACGGCGGCCATCTATGTCCTGCTCGTCTTCCCCTTGCTGTCGAGGCTCCGCCTTCGGGACGGCATCGTGCCGGGCAGCGTGCTTGTCTTCCACGTATACGGCGCCGGAGAGGTTACGGTCGGCCTGCTGCTGAACGAATTGCTGCTGCTGCTCGTCGGTCTCGGATGGTCGGCGCTGTTCAACCATGTCTACATGCCCGGGGAGACGAAGCGGCTGCAGCAGCTCCGGACCTCCGCAGAGAGGAAGTTCGGGGAAATATTCGCCGAAATGGCGGCGGTCCTTCGCGATCCCAACCGTGTCTGGAGCGGCTCGCAGCTGCTGGAGCTGGAGGCGGACGTCGCCGAGGGAGAGCAAAGGGCGCAGCGGGAACAGCATAACCGGCCATGGGAGCCGGACTTTTACTGGACCGTTTATTTTGCCATGAGGAGGCTGCAGTTGGAAAGCCTCGCCTCGATGCTGCAGCTTCTATCGTATGTATACGGGCGACTGCCCCAAGGCGAGCTGCTGGCCGATCTGCTCGAGAAGATCGAAGGCGACATCTCGTCGGATTATTATGAAGACCGGACCCGGCTCGCGCTGGCCGAGCTGCGGCGACACTACCGGACGATGGAGCTTCCCCGCACGCGGGACGAATTCGAAGCCCGCTCGGCATTGCTTCAGCTGTGCCTGGAGCTTGAACGCTTCCTGGATACCGCAAGCCGGCACAAAAAGCGCCGCAATGCCGGCGACAGCCCCATCAGCGGGACGTCCCGGGAATAATTTGCCGCGCAGTGTCATCTTCTCCATGCCTGCCCCATACAATGAATCAGGGAAAATTCGTTGCGGCGCCCGGAAAAGAAGGAGTCACCCTAGACGAATGTCCTGCATACACTTGTAAGGAATGATTGTATGGAGGAGGTTAAGAAATGACGATTGCAGATAAACAGCTTCAGACTAGAGAAATCATCACGAAAGCTGTCTGCGGTAAAGGTCGCAAGTTCTCGACGGTATCGCATACCGTCACGCCCCCTCACCGCCCCACCAGCATATTGGGCGCTTGGGTCATCAACCACCAGTATGAAGCGGTTCGGTCGGGGGACGGCATTGAGGTCGTCGGATCTTACGACATCAACATCTGGTATTCGTACAACAAAAACTCTCAAACCGACGTAGCGAAGGAAACGGTCTCTTATGTCGAAAACATCCCGCTCTCCTACGTGGACCCGAAGCACCGGGCAGTCACGGAGGAAGTTTCGGCTGAATCGACGCAAGAGCCAAATTGCATCGAAGCGAACATCTCTTCGAACGGCTCTTCCGTAGTCGTGCGGGTCGAGCGCGAATTCGCGGTCGAGATGATTGCCGAGACCAAAGTATGCGTGGCAGTCGTTCCGGGCGGCTGCGACGACTTTGACGGCAAAGACGGCAAATATGGTTTTGACGACGGGGACAGCGGCTTCGACGACTTGGATCCCGATCTTCTCGACGACGAGCTGTAAAAGCCGGGCCTCAAGGTTCTTACTTCAGGGTATGCAGGCATACGAAGGAATTCGAGGGCGAAAGCCCTCTTTTTTTGTAGGGAAAGAGCATAATTTCTTCTTGCTTCATTCCTGCAAGGCGAATTGCAGCGTCAAGGACAGATGAGGCTGCGGCAAATCACTCGGGGAGGCGATGCCATGGCTGGCAAGGTGTGGCTATGGTGCGACGGCCAGGAAGACGATGCCGCCGCGTTGTCCACGCGTCTAGGCATTCCTTTATGCCATAACGGCGAAGCCGGACCGGGCCGGCAGGATGCCGTTTTTGTCTGGGGAAGCTCGCGGCTTCCGGAGCGTTGGATCGCGCTCTTGCGCGGCGACGGGCCGGGAGCGGGCGAAGCGGCCGGCCTGCCATGGCTGCTCAATGCCAATGCCGCCCGCGTAGCGGCCATGGGGCCGGAGCGGCTGCAAAGGGAATTGGAGGCGTCGGGCCTGCATGCGGGAGGAGCTGCGGAGACCGGCAGGCTGTACCGGGTTGCGGTCGGAGAGGGAGAGCCTTTGCTTGCGCATCGGGTCCGTTCCGAATTCTGGCGCAAGGGGATGCTCGCCGGGAGCCTGGCTGGCGGCATAGAGGATGGCGGCGCCAGCTTGCAACCGTCAGGGCCGACGGGCAGCGGCGGTTTGCCGGGCTCTATTCCCGGCACCGATGCAGCCGCCAATGCCGGTCCCGCAGGCATATGGCGTTATGCCGAGGATCCGGCCATGCGGCGTTCCGTGCGCGCGGCGCTGAGAGCGGCATACGAGCTCGGACTTGATGCTGCCGAGGTGCTGGTCCGCGCGGCAGACGGCGGCCGGGCGTCCATCGCCGGCATTCGTCTGCCCGGCTGCCGGCGCTTTCTGCTTGCCGGCGAAGGAAAGCTTGCGGAGGCGGATGCCGTGCCGGAAGCGGCAGCGGGCTTGTGGAGCCCCATATGCTGCCGAATCCAGGGTTTGCTGGACGCTTCAGCGCAGCAGGATGGACCGGGCATCCGGATCGGCGCCGATCCGGAGTTCGTCATCATGAGGCCGGACGGAAGGATCCACTCCGCCTCCCATCTCGGCGGCCTGAGCAGCGCCGTCGGAAGCGACGTGCTGCTGACCGGGCGCCAGATCAGGCAGCCGGTCGGAGAGCTGCGACCGGAGCCGTCGGCAACGGCGCAAGGTCTGGCCGAGAACATTCGCCTCTTGCTGCTGCGGGCTTCGAGGCGGGGGGCATCGAAGCCCGGCATGCGCTTGCTTGCAGGAGCGATGCCGCTGCCCGGCCTTCCGCTGGGAGGCCATGTCCATCTCAGCGGGCTGCCGCTGACATCGCGCCTCCTCCGCGTGCTGGACAGCTATGCCGCCTTTCCGATGGCTCTGGCGGAAGATCCGCGCGGGCGAGCCCGGCGGCCGCGGTACGGCACGCTTGGAGACAGCCGGGCGCAGCCGCATGGAGGGTTTGAATACCGCACGCTGCCGAGCTGGCTCGTCTCGCCGGCCGCAGCGCGCTACGCTCTGGCCGTCAGCATGCTGGCGGCCGAGGACGGCTGCCGCCTGGATTTTTTGCCTTCCATGGATGGGCGGTACGTGAAGGCGTATTACGAAGGAGACAAGGAGACGCTCCGGGAATGCCTTCCGGGACTTCGGACGGCGCTGGAGAAGGTTTCCTCGTATTCCAAGCATCAGGCCTGGCTGGAGCCGTTCCTGGATGCCGCCGGCAACGGAGCGAGCTGGGATGAAAGCAGGGATATCCGAATCCGCTGGGGAATCCCAGTCCCCGAACCATCCTCGCCGACATGAGAGGACGCTGCTTGAATCCAGCCAGCCTGTCGGCATTGTCCAAGAGCAAAGGTGCTTTCCTTATCGGGCCGAGCTTGTGTCCGCGTCGCTTGAAGCGGGGAGGAACATATTTACCCCTTATTATGGAAGTTTTTCGAATTCAAAACGGGGCAAGGAGGACGAACAGGCATCCTCTTTGTCTCAAATGTCGGCCTAAGCGCGCCAGCGCCCGGCCTTTTCCGGCGTTCTCCTTTTGTACGGCAATTCTTGAACTGCTATAATGAGATGATTGTGTTCATAAGGCCGCTGCGGCGGGAAGAGAAAATACTGGAGTTTGACCGGGAGGGCCCAATGGCTGCACTTACGCCGATGATGGAGCAGTACATTTCCATCAAGCAGGAAGCGAAAGACGCTTTCCTATTTTTCCGTCTTGGAGATTTCTACGAGCTGTTCTTCGACGATGCCGTTCTGGCCTCGAGGGAACTGGAAATAACGCTGACCGGCCGCGCAGGCGGCGGCGAGGAGCGGATACCGATGTGCGGGGTTCCGTATCATTCGGCAGAGGGATACATAGCTCGCCTGATCGAGAAGGGCTACAAGGTCGCCATCTGCGAGCAGGTGGAGGATCCGGCCGCGGCAAAGGGCGTCGTGCGCAGGGAGATCGTCCGCGTCGTGACGCCGGGAACGGTCATGGAGACAAAATCGCTGGCCGACAAAGCCAACAACTATATTGTGTCCGTCGCTCAGGAGAGCGGCCAGTTCGCGCTGGCAGCCTGCGACTTGACGACGGGAGAGCTGTACGCCACCTCGTTCACGGGCGGGCTCGAGCTGCTCCAGGACGAGATCAACGTCTACGTGCCGGCCGAAATCGTCGGGGACGCTTCCGTGCTGGACAGCCTGAAGCAGAAGCTGACTGCAGGCGCGAGGCCGGTTCTGTACACCGCTCGCGAGCCTATGGCTGCACCGGAGCTGGCGGCGCTGTTTCCGGACGGAGCGCTTGACGGGCTTGCTTCTTCGAGGCTGCGCGCCGTCGCCGCTCTCGCCGGCTATCTGGTGGAAACCCAGAAGAGGTCGCTCGGCCACGTCCGCAGCATCCGCAGCTATGAGCCGAACCAGTATCTGATTCTGGATCCGTTCACCCGCCGCAACCTGGAGCTGACCGAGACGGTGCAGGGACGCAGCCGCAAAGGATCGCTGCTCTGGCTGCTCGACCGGACGAAAACCTCGATGGGCGGCAGGCTGCTGCGCCGCTGGATCGACAAGCCGCTGCTGTCGGCTGCTGCGGTCGAGGAACGGCTGGAGGCGGTGGAGGCGCTGCATGGAAATCTCATCCTGCGCGAGGATCTGCGCGGCGAGCTGGATGGAATCTATGATCTGGAAAGGCTTGTCGGACGGGTCGCCTACGGCACGGCGGGCGGCCGCGATCTGGCGGCTCTGAGAGCTTCCCTGGAGCGCGTGCCGGCTGTGCTGGAGCTGCTTGCCGCTTCCCCGTCGAACACGCTCCGGCAGCTCGCGGACGGCGTGGACGAATGCGCCGACCTGAGAGAGATGATCGACACCGTGCTCGTGGACGAGCCTCCCGTGTCCGTGCGCGAAGGCGGACTGATCCGCGCCGGATACGACGCCTATCTCGACCAGCTGCGCGAAGCCAGCACGGGGGGCAAGAAGTGGCTGGCCGAGCTGGAGCGCAGGGAGCGCGAGGCGACGGGCATCAAGACGCTGAAAATCGGCTACAACAAAGTGTTCGGCTATTTCCTTGAAGTGTCCAAAGCCAATATTTCCGCGCTGCCGGAAGGGCGCTACGAGAGAAAGCAGACGCTGGCGAATGCCGAGCGCTACGTCACGCCGGAGCTCAAGGAGAAGGAGAGGCTCATTCTCGAGGCCGAGGAGAAAATGACGGATCTCGAGTACAGCCTCTTCCTGCAGCTCCGCGACGCCGTATCGGCTCAGCTGCACCGGCTGCAGCGGCTCGCGGAAACGATCGCCTGCGCCGATGTGCTGCAGTCGCTCGCCGCGGTCAGCGCCGAGCGCCGCTATGTCCGGCCCGCCGTATCGGATGGGTACGACCTGGTTATTGAAGGCGGCCGCCATCCCGTCGTGGAGGCGGTCATGGAGGACGTCAGCTTCATGGCCAACGGAGCCGACCTGTCGCAGGACGGCGCCCGCGTCCTGCTTATCACGGGACCGAACATGGCCGGCAAAAGCACCTACATGCGCCAGACGGCTCTGATCTGCGTCATGGCCCAGATCGGCTGCTTCGTGCCGGCGCGCTCGGCCAGGCTGCCCCTGGTCGACCGGATCTTCACCCGCATCGGAGCGGCCGACGACCTCGTCGGCGGCCAGAGCACATTCATGGTGGAGATGCGCGACATCCAGCAGATGACCGACAAGGCCACGGAGCGCAGCCTCGTCATCATCGACGAGCTGGGACGGGGAACCTCGACCGCGGAAGGAATGTCGATCGCGCAGGCCGTCATCGAGTACCTGCACGACCGGACGGGCTGCAAGGCGCTCGTATCGACGCATTTCCACGAGCTGTCCCATCTGGAAGAGTCTCTGGAGCATCTGAGCAACGCCTCCATGGCGGTCAAGGAAAGCGGCGGCGACGTCACCTTCCTGCGCCGCCTCGTGCCCGGAGCGGCCAGCACCAGCTACGGCATCTACTGCGCCCGTCTCGCCGGACTGCCCGAGAGCATCATCGGACGCGCCTATGAGCTTCTCGAGTCAGCGGAGAGCCACCATTCGCCGGGAACGCCGAAGGGCGATCCGGGCGAGAGCAATAGGGCGGCTCCAGACCGGCAAGCCGATTCCATGCCCGCCCCGTCGGGCTCGGCTGGGGCGGCGATGCGGCATCCAGGAGGGACAGACAAGGCGGAGCAAGCGATGGAGGGTGCCGCAGCCTACCGGGCCGAAGCGGCAGCCGGCATCGCCGGCGCAGATCCGGTCCAGCTGTCCATCTTCGGCGAGGAGGCCGCGCATCCGGATTCGCTGCCCAAGCGCAAGGCGGGCAAGCACGAAGAGGCGGCCGATGCTTTTGCAGACAGCCTTCGCAAGCTGGATCTGCTGAACATGACTCCGCTTCAGGCGATTCAGTGGCTGAGCGACATGAAAGCCAAGCTGGGCTAGAACAGCGGCACAGGAAAGGAGACCGGCCATGGCCAGAATTCAAGTGATGGACGAGCATTTGGCGAACCAGATCGCCGCGGGCGAAGTCGTCGAGCGGCCCGCGTCAGTCGTGAAGGAGCTGGTGGAGAACGCGGTCGATGCCGGAGCAACCTCCATCGACATCACGATCGAAGAGGGAGGACTCAGCCTGATCCGCGTCCAGGACGACGGCGGCGGCATCGAAGCGGAGGACATGGAGACGGCGTTCCAGCGGCATGCCACGAGCAAGCTGCTGGACAGCCGGGATTTGTTCCGCATCGCGAGCCTCGGCTTCCGCGGCGAGGCGCTGCCGAGCATCGCGGCTGTCGCCAAGGTCGACTGCACGTCGGCCGGAAGCGACAGCGGACTCGGCCGGCGCATCGTGATGGAAGGCGGGCGGATGACCGCCGACGAGCATGCCGGAGCCGCTCAAGGCACCGATATGCTCGTGCGCGATCTGTTCTTCAACACGCCCGCCAGGCTCAAGTACATGAAGAGCATCCAGACGGAGCTTGGACATATATCGGACTATATTTACCGCATCGCGCTCGCGCATCCCGGGATCGCCTTCTCGCTGACCCACAACGGCGGCAATCTGCTGCGGACGCTAGGCAACGGGGATCGGCTGCAGGTAATCGCGGCGGTATACGGCACCGCTACGGCCAAGGCGATGCTGCCGCTGCGGGGAACTCATCCCGACTACGAGCTGAACAGCTACATCTCCAAGCCGGAGATGACGAGGGCGAGCCGGAGCGCGATCACGACCGTCGTCAACGGACGTTATATCCGCAGCTTCACCGTGCAGCAGGCTCTCCTGGCCGCCTACCATACGCTGCTGCCGATCAACCGGTTCCCGATCGCAGTCCTGGAGATCGGGATGCATCCCGGTCTCGTCGACGTCAACGTGCATCCATCCAAGATGGAGGTGCGCTTCAGCAAGGAGCCGGAGCTCAAGGCGTTCCTGGAGGAGACGGTCAAGGAAGCGCTCGGCGGCAGACGGCATATTCCAGGCCCGGAGTCCGGCCGTTCCGAGCGTTCCGGCCCGTTGTACCGCCAGGAGCAGCTGCGCTTCCATCAGCCGGAGCCTGATGCAGGCCGCTCCGCCGCCGGCGGCGGAGCGGCGGAGCCGCCGCCTGGCCTGGCTTCCGCGGCGCGCGAGGCAGCCGCCGGCTCGGCGCATGCTGCATGGCCCGCGCAGGCCCGCGCTGCCGGCACCGGACGCCAAGGCCCGCCTCCAGGCAGCGCGGCGGCCGGGCCCTGGCGCCCTGCGGCAGCCGCCTCGGGCGGCCCCGCCGTTCCGCCTGACGCCGCTCAGCGGCTGTACGCGCCTGCCGCCGGCATGGCGGCCGATCGCGCCGGAGCCGTGCGGGAGCAGGCAGGCGGAGCTTATGCCGCCGTTCCCGCTCCTGCAGGCGCCGTGCCCGCTGGCCTTGCGGGCGGAGCTTTCTTCCCCGAGCCGGCGGTCAGCGGCATGGCTCCGTCCCCTCAAGCCGGCTCTGCCGAACCCGGAGGTCCGGACATGCCGGCCGAATCCGTCCCTGGAGCGGCGAGCAGCCTCTCCGATGCCCCCGAAGGCGGGACGGGCTTCCCGGAGCTCAGCTGGGTCGGACAGATGCACGGCACGTATCTGATCGCGCAAAACGAGGAAGGCATGTACATGATCGACCAGCATGCCGCCCACGAGAGGATCAATTACGAATACTATTACCGCAAGTTCGGGGAGCCGGGCAGCGAGAGCCAGGTTCTGCTCGTTCCCTTTACGCTCGAGTATACGAGCGCAGACGCCCAGCAGCTGGCCGGGAGGCTGGAGCTGCTGGCGGAAGCAGGCGTGGAGATGGAGCCCTTCGGTCCCCAATCGTTCCTCGTCCGCTCCCATCCTCATTGGTTCCCCAAGGGCGAGGAGCAGCAGCTCGTCGAGGAGATGGCGGAATGGGTGCTGCGCGAGAAGCGGGCGGTGGACATCGCCAAGCTTCGGGAGGAAGCGGCCATCATGTGCTCCTGCAAGGCTTCCATCAAGGCGAACGACCGGCTGAGCCGCGAGGAAGGCGAAGCCCTTTTCGCCAGGCTGGCCGCCTGCGCCCAGCCCTATACCTGTCCGCACGGGCAGGCCGATTCTGGTCCATATTTCCAACTATCAGCTAGAGAAAATGTTCAAACGGGTGATGTCATGATCGTCACGACGACGGATCAGCCGAGCGGAGCCATGCTTGACGCTGCCGCCCGCCTGGCGGAGGAGCTGGGCGCGCGGCTCGTGAGCCGCAGAGGACGCACGCTCGGCCAATTAGCGGCAAATTACGGCGACAAGGAGCTGCTGGTCGCCACGAGCACGCAGCTTCGTTATTACGGCGGCCCCGATGAGCCGCCCTTTTATTTCCATCCCAGCATGGCCTACGTCCGCGTGAAGCGGCTGCGCAAGGGAGAATCCGATCCGCTGGTGGAGCTGGCCGGCTGCCGTCCGGGAGACAGCGTCCTGGACTGCACGGCCGGACTTGCCGGCGATTCCATCGTGTTCTCGTACGCGGCCGGACCGGAAGGAAGCGTGACGGCGCTGGAGAGCGAGCCGGTGCTGCATGCCGTAGTCCGTGAAGGGCTTCAGCGCTATGAGACGCCTCTCGAGGACGTGAATGAAGCTTTCCGGCGCATCAGGCCGGTGCTCGCCGGCCATGCCGACTTTTTGAAGTCGCTGCCCGACGACAGCTTCGATATCGTCTACTTCGATCCCATGTTCCGCGACCCGGTGCAGGAATCGAGCTCGATCGAGCCTCTGCGCGGCTTGGCGAACCACGGCGCGCTTGCAGCGGAGACCGTCCGCGAAGCTGTCCGGGTAGCGAGAAGAACGGTGCTGCTCAAGGAAAAAAACAACAGCCCGGAGTTTCAGCGGCTCGGCTTCGAGCGCTGTCCGGGGAAAAAGACATCCGCTGTCGGATACGGAGTGATTCGAATTGACTAAACAGCCGCTTCTGGTTCTGGTCGGGCCGACGGCGGTCGGCAAGACGAAGCTGAGCCTGGAGCTTGCCAAGGCATGGAACGCGGAAATCATCTCGGGAGACTCCATGCAGGTGTACCGGGGAATGGACATCGGCACGGCCAAGATCGGCTCCGATGAGATGGAGGGGATTCCCCATCATCTCATCGATGTCCGGAATCCGGACGAGCCTTACTCGGCTGCCGACTTCCAGGAAGCGTGCAGCCGCCTCATTCCGGAGATCGCATCCCGGGGCAAGCTTCCCTTCATTGTCGGCGGCACCGGACTCTACATCGAGTCGGTCTGTTACGGATACCAGTTCTCCGAGGCGGGATCGGATGAAGCCTTCCGTGCGGATCTCCAGAAGCTCGCGGCTGCCGATGGCGTCGATGCCCTGCATGCCAGGCTGGCTGCCGCAGATCCCGAGTCCGCGGCCAAGCTGCATCCGAACGATGTGAGAAGAGTCATCCGCGCGCTGGAAATCCTCCATGTGACGGGGGAAACGATGAGCAGCCAGCTCGCCGGACAGAAAAAAGAGTCGCCCTACGAATTAGTTGTTCTGGGGCTGCAGATGGACCGTGCGGAGCTGTACGGCAGAATCGAGGAGAGAATCGATCTCATGATGGAGGCCGGGCTGCCGGAAGAGGTCGCCCGCTTGCTGGAGCAAGGCGTGCCGGAGAACGCCGTGGCCATGCAGGGGCTGGGATACAAGGAGCTCGTTCCCTGGCTGAGAGGCGGGACGACGAAGGAAGAAGCCGTCCAGCTGCTCAAGCGGGATACGAGAAGATTCGCCAAGCGCCAGCTGAGCTGGTTCCGGCATATGAAGGACATTCATTGGATCGATGCTGGCGAAAATTTTCACAACAATTTGGAGCTTATCCATGCTATACTAGCAGGAAAGTTTGCAGTCGATCTTGAATATACCACTAACCAATCCTTTTTGACGGGGGTAACTTCCAATGAACAAATCCATTAATATTCAAGATACGTTCCTGAACCAGCTCCGCAAGGACAGCATCCCGGTCACGGTCTACCTCACCAATGGTTTCCAGATCCGCGGGGTTATCCGCGCCTTTGATAATTTCACAATCATCATCGATTCCGACGGACGCCAGCAAATGGTGTACAAGCATGCGATCTCGACGTTCACGCCTCAGCGCAACGTATCGCTCGTGCAGCCGCAGGACAGCTCTTCGGAATCCTAGGACAGGCTTTGCCGCTATGAGCGGTGAAACCTTTCCTGCAGCAGCTTCGTTAAGGAAATATCGGTCCGAAGAACAACCCGCTCTCCGGCAGGGTTGTTCTTCTGTTTCCAGGGTATACCTATATCGGGACAGAAGAGACCGACCGGAAGGAGAACGACAGACATGCCAGACCAGAGAAAAAAAGGGGATTTTCCGGCGCAGCCGGCAAGCAAGAAGGGCAATAGGAAAAAAGGCCGGATCAGCCGGAAGCGGAAATGGTTCTACGGCTTGTTCTTCACGGGAGCACTCGCCGTCGTCGCCGGCATCGTCGGCTACCTGCTGGTCATCCTCAACGGCGAACGCATCCTCGCCGCCAACAAGGATGTGCTCAGCCTGACGGAGGCTTCCGTCGTCTATGATTCCAGCAACAACAAGATCGCGAGCCTGGCCAGCGTCAATCGGCAGAACGCCGAATTCTCGGAGCTTCCCGAGAAGCTTCGCGACGCGTTCATCGCGACGGAAGACAAGCGATTCGAGGAGCATTCCGGTATCGACATGCTCGGCATCGGGCGCGCGCTCGTCAAGGACGTCATCGCGCGGAGCGCCAAGGAAGGCGCGAGCACGATCACGCAGCAGCTGGCGCGCAACCTGTTCCTGAACCAGGACAAGACGTTTTTCCGCAAAGCGACGGAGGCTTCGATTGCCGTTGCCCTGGAAAACCAGATGACCAAGGACGAGATTCTCACGATGTACCTGAACCGGATCTACTTCGGCAACGGCATCTATGGCGTGAAGCTCGCCGCCAAATATTACTTCAACAGCAGCCTTGAAGACCTCAAGCTGTGGCAGATGGCTACTCTTGCCGCCATTCCGAAGGCGCCAAGCTATTATAATCCGAAGGATGACATCGAGCGCTCGACGCAGCGCCGGGCCGTCGTCCTCACCCTGATGAAAGACCAAGGCTATATTACGCAAGAGGAGGAGGACCAAGCCAAGGCGGTCGTCTACAAGCCGCCGGGCGAGTTCAACTCCGGCAGCGACCGCAACAAATTCCTGACCTATGTCGACTATGCCGTCAAGGAAGCGATGCAGGTCATGGATATGTCCGAGGATGAGATCCGCTTGGGCGGATACAAGATCTACACGTCGCTGAACGCTACGGCCCAGCAGACGATCGAGGACGAGTTCGACGACGACAGCAACTTCGAGAAAAGTCCGGACGAGCAGAAGCAGCAGGCGGCCATGGTCATCATGGACCATAGCGACGGCTCGATCAAGGCGATGATCGGCGGCCGGGATTATGTGCGCAAGGGACTCAACCGCGTCACGGTTCCGCGGCAGCCGGGCTCCTCATTCAAGCCGATCACCGTATACGGCCCGGCGCTGGAGACAGGCGACTACACGCCCGGATCGACTTTGCGGGACGACAAGAAATGCTACGGCGATTATTGTCCTTCCGATTCCAACAAAAACAAATATATCGGTCCTGTCAGCATGAGCCAGTCCATCATGGAGTCGCGCAACGCCTCTGCGGTATGGCTGCTCAACGAGATTGGAGTCAGCAAGGGAGTAAGCTTTTCTGGCAAGCTCGGCATGCCGCTGGACAAGGACGACCGCAATCTGGCGATCGCGCTGGGCGGGCTGTCTCATGGCGTAACCCCCCTGCAGATGGCGACAGCGTACAGCGCATTCGCCAATGACGGCAAGTCGGTGGACGCCCATACGATCGTCAAGATCGTCGGCCATTCGCAGGAGACGAGATACGAGTATTCCGGGGCGAAGCCCAAGCAGCTCATGAAGGAGCAGACGGCGGCTTACATGACGGAGCTCCTGCAAGGTGTCGTCGGTCCGGGCGGCACGGGCCGGGGAGCGGCCATCGACCGGCCGCTGGCAGGCAAGACCGGTACGACGCAGCATGGCATCAGCGGTCTGAAATCCAGCTACAACCGCGACGCCTGGTTCGTCGGCTACACGCCGGAATGGACTGCCGCGGTATGGATGGGCTATGACAAGACCGACAAGGAGCATCTGCTCAAGAAGAGCAGCTCCGCAGCCGCGGCGCTGTTCTCGAAGGTCATGTCCAAGGCGATGAAGGACGTGCCGAAAGGCTCGTTTGGCAAAGCTCCTTCGGAGCCGACTCCGACTCCGCCGGCAGCGGATGCGCCGGAACAGGTCAAAAATCTGACGGGTTCCTACGATCCGAACCAAATGCTCGTGTCGCTGCGCTGGACTCCTGTAGAAGGCGAAGGGATCAGTTACCGGATCTACCGCAAGGATTCCTCCCAGGCGGAGTTCAGCCGCGTGCTTGATTCTGCTGCGGCGGGAAGCGTCGATGACATGAGCGTGGCGCCTGGCATGTCGTACGAATATTACGTGACGGCCTATAATAGCGAATCCGGCTTGGAAGGACCTCCTTCAGCCCGGATAGCGATTGAAATTCCTGCGGTCGAGATCAGCCCTTCGCCGACTCCTTCCGATAACGGCTGGGATGACGGCAGCGGCAACAACGGCAATGGCAATGGGAACGGCTACGGAAATGACGGCAACGGAAATGGCAATAATGGAAACGGCAACGGAAACGGAAACAACGGCAACGGAAACGGAAACAACGGCAACGGAAATGGAAACGGCCAAGGAGGCGGACAGCAGGGTGGGGAATCGACTTCCCAGCCAACCCCAACCCCGACCCCGACCCCAACGCCGACCTCGACTCCGGCCGATGCCGGGGGAACGGGCAGCGGCGATGGAACTGGCGGCACTTCTCCCTCCGGCGATGCAGCCGGACTCCCTTCGGTTCCGGCTGAATCAACCGGACCTTAGCCCAAGCGGGCATCGGAGCTTCGACAAAGCGAGCTCCGATGCCCGTTCCATTGACATCGGAGCTCCGTTTCCATGAGAGCCCCGATGCCCGTTCCATTGACATCAGAGCCCCATTCCATGCGAGCCCCGATGCCTGTCCCATTGACATCAGAGCCCCATTCCATGCGAGCTCGGATGTCCGTTCCGTCTGAAGTCGCATTCCGAAAACAATTATCTTCACGGAAAAGGAAGTCATGACAACCATGAAAAAGAACCTTCAAGCCCTATCCGTCCTCCTGCTCGGCACCGCTCTTCTTGCGGCGGGCTGCGGAGCGAAGCCTGAGGGCAACGAATCTTCTGCCGCAAGCGCCAATACGCCGGCAAGCAATGCTTCAGGCGATGCCAGCGGATCGGCCGCCAAAAGCTGGAGCAAAAAGCCCGACATGGCGATCGATACATCCAAAAAATATCAGGCGGTCGTCAAAACGACGGATGGCGAGTTCACGATCGACCTTTTCGCGAAGGATGCGCCCGAAACGGTCAACAGCTTCGTCTTTCTGGCCCGGCAGACATTTTATGACGGCATCGTCTTTCACCGGATCATTCAGGACTTCATGATCCAGACGGGCGATCCGACGGGCACGGGAGCAGGCGGACCGGGCTATACGATACCGGATGAGCTGAACAACGGTCATGCCTACAAGAAAGGCGTCGTGGCGATGGCCAATACGGGACAAGCCGACACGGGAGGCAGCCAGTTCTTTATCGGCACGGGTCCAAGCGTCGAGAGCTTGAGCCAGCTTCCGAACTATACGATTTTCGGAGAGATTTCGGGCGGAATGGACGTCGTGGACAAGATCGCGGCAACTCCGGTCGAGGGGAATGCCCAAGGCGAGCCCAGCAAGCCGACTCAAACGGTGAGCATCCAAAGCGTCGAAATCAAGGAAAGCTGATTCCCGTTGTCTGATGTTCCGCCGAATATGTGAACATGATGTGAATTTCCCTCATATGCTGTACTGGCAGAGGAGGGATCTCATATGGGCAAGCATGGCGCGGCGGGTATGGGAAGATGGCTGAGGATCTACGCCTGGGCAGTGCTGGCGGCAGGGGCGGTTTTGTGCGGAGGCTTCCTGTATCCGTTCAACGACGGCAATATGGCGCTCATGGCAGGCGTCGGCTGCCTCATAGCCGCGCCCGTCGTCTATATCGCGTCCTTCATGTTTCCGCTGGCGGACGAGTACATCGGCCGCCATTCCGGCGAAGGCGCGGAGCGTTCCGGCAGACGACGGTAATATTTCGCAAATATAAGGACATTCAATGAACAAGATTTTACGGAAATCGCACAAAAATAAGACGGATTCGTTAACGGGGGCGCCGAAAGGCGTCCTTTTTGCTATGCTGGTACACGAGAGAGGAAATGTTCTGTCTAGAGCATACTCGGTTAATGGGTAATAGCAGTATGGAGATGGCCAAAAGGAGATGAAACGATGAAAAATTCACACAAGTGGCTATGGGGGCTCGGGATTGCCCTTGCCATAGCTGCTGTGGCCATCGTGGTGGTATGGTCCGGCAGCCTCATGGTGCTGGATCCGAAAGGTCCGGTCGCGGAGATTCAGAAAAACCTGATCTGGATTTCCGTCATTTTGTGCGCGGTCATTATCGTGCCTGTGCTCGGCATTTTTGCGTTCATTATCGTGCGGTACCGCGATAAGCCGGACAACAAGGCGCCATACGAGCCGAACTGGTCTCACAGCACGAAGCTGGAGGTGATCTGGTGGGGGATCCCGATCGTCATCGTCGTGCTGCTGGGATACTACACGGTTCGCGATACGTACAAGCTGGTCAAGCCGCCGGCCGAAACCGCCCATGTAGCGCCGGTGACGATCCAGGTGACGTCGATGGACTGGAAATGGCTGTTCCAGTACCCGGATCAGGACATCGCGACGATCAACTACATCAACATTCCGGAGAACACTCCGATCCAGTTCGTTCTGACGTCCAGCGCGGCGATGAACTCCTTCTGGATTCCGCAGCTCGGCGGCCAGACGTACGCGATGCCGGGCATGGCGATGAGGATGTGGCTGCAGGCGGATGAAACAGGTGAGTACTTCGGCTCCGGAGCCAACTTCACCGGCACCGACTTCGCCAAGATGAACTTCACCGTGAAGTCGATGTCCCAGGACGACTTCAACGACTGGGTAAGCAAGTCGCAGCAGGAGACGGCCAAGCTGGACAACGCCGCCTACAACAAGCTCTCGGTCAAGGGAACGGCGGATATTCAAACCTTCGGCTCCATGGATCCGAACTTGTTCAGCTCGATCGTCATCAAAAACGGCGGGCATCACCATCCGGCCAACGGCCTGGATATCCGTGGCGCCTATCCGGTGAAGGACGGCAACAACGAAAGCTCCGGCTCCGAGCCGGATGCAGCAAATCAGACATCGGGCCTATCGCAGCCCGAAATGAACCACTAGGCGGCCAAGGGGAGGAAATTCATCCATGTTGGATTCGATAAAAGACTTTGCCGCCGATTTCTTCGTCACCGGCGATCCGCTCATCTATGGCGCGGATGTATCCATCGCTCTCGTCAGCATTGCCATCGTTTTCGTCCTGACCTACTTCAAAAAGTGGAAATGGCTCTGGCGCGAATGGCTGACGACGGTCGACCATAAGAAAATCGGCATCATGTACCTGATCGCCTCGCTGCTCATGCTGTTCCGCGGCGGCGTCGACGCCTTGCTCATGCGGACGCAGCTGGCGCTTCCGAACGTGGAGTTCCTGCAGGCGGACCACTATAACGCCATCTTCACCACGCACGGCACGATCATGATCCTGTTCATGGCGATGCCGATGATGTTCGCCCTCTTCAACATGGTCGTGCCTCTGCAGATCGGAGCCCGCGACGTCGCGTTCCCGTTCCTGAACGCGCTCAGCTTCTGGCTGTTCCTGATGGGTGCGATGCTGCTGAACGTATCGTTCGTCATCGGCGGCTCTCCCGATGCGGGATGGCTCAGCTATCCGCCTCTGTCGGAGCTCTCGGGCAGTCCCGGCGTCGGCCAGGACTTCTATATCTGGGGCATCCAGATTTCCGGTATCGGCTCCCTCGCTACCGGCATCAACTTCATCGTCACGATTCTGAAAATGCGCGCGCCAGGCATGAAGCTGATGAAAATGCCGCTGTTCTCCTGGTCCGTGCTTTCGGCGTGCATCACCATTCTGTTCGCCTTCCCGATCCTGACGATCACGCTCGCGCTGCTGTTCCTGGACCGCTATTTCGGGGCCCACTTCTTCACGCTTGACGGCGGCGGCATGTCGATGATGTATGTCAACCTGATCTGGATGTGGGGTCACCCCGAGGTGTATATCATCGTGCTTCCTGCCTTCGGCATCTTCTCGGAGATCGTGGCCACCTTCTCGAAGAAGACGATATTCGGCTACAAGTCGATGGTCTTCGCGATGATGGTCATCAGCGTCCTGTCCTTCTTCACCTGGGTCCATCACTTCTTCACCATGGGCTCGAGCGCGGACGTCAACTCGTTCTTCGCGATCACCACGATGGCGATAGCCATCCCGACCGGGGTCAAGGTGTTCAACTGGCTCTTCACCATGTTCCGAGGGAGAATCAGCTTCGAGAGTCCGATGCTCTGGACGATGGGCTTCATTCCTTGCTTCCTGGTCGGGGGAGCGACGGGCGTCATGCTCGCCGTCGCACCGGCGGACTTCCAGTACCACAACAGCTACTTCCTGATCGCCCACTTCCACCAGGTGATCATCGGCGGCGTCGTGTTCGGCTACCTCGCCGGCATCTACTACTGGTGGCCGAAGCTGTTCGGTTTCAAGCTCGACGAGAAGCGCGGACGCTGGGCGTTCTGGACATGGAACATCGGCTTCTACGTCTGCTTCTTCCCGCAGTACTTCCTCGGCCTTGACGGCATGACGCGCCGCGTCTACACGTACGGATGGGACCGCGGCTGGACTGCGCTCAACTTCACGAGCACGATCGGCGCCTTCATGATGGGCATCGGCTTCCTGTTCCAGGTATGGCAGATCGCTTACAGCGTCCGCAAGGGCGAACGGGCAACCGGCGATGCATGGAGCGGCAACGGCCGCACGCTGGAATGGTCGATTCCATCACCGCCTCCGGTATACAACTTCGCGGTTGTGCCTCAGGTGAAGCATGCCGACGACTGGTTCCATGTCAAGGAGGACAAGGCAAAAGGAATCGAGCGTCCCAAGCAGCAGCTGGAGCCGATCCATATGCCGAAGAACTCCGCCATTCCATTCGTCATGGCAAGCTTCTTCTTCCTCGTGGGCTTCGGCTTCACGTTCCACTGGACATGGATGATCATCGTCGGCGCGCTGGGCGTCTTCGGAAGCCTGTTCGCGCGTTCATTCAGCTACGATGTGGATTATTACATTCCGGTCGATGAGGTCATCGAGACGGAACGGAAATTAGGGAGGTCGTACTAATGCAGCAGCATATCGTCTCTCCTGAGGTCCACGAGCATCATACCCAGGAACAGGAGTCGCTCAAGACAGCGGGCTTCTGGCTGTTCCTGGTATCCGATACTCTGCTGTTCGGCACCTTGTTCGCGACTTATGTCGTCCTGGTCGGCCATACGAACGGCGGACCTTCGGGCAAGGAGCTGTTCGAGATACCGGGATTCGTCGCCTCGACGTTCCTCCTGCTTACATCGAGCTTCACGAGCGGCCTGGCCGTTCTCCAGATGCAGGCCAAAAAGCTGAGCGGCATGATTTTCTGGCTGATCATGACGCTCCTGCTCGGAGCGGCATTCCTTTACCTCGAGGTCACGGAGTTCGTGAACCTCGTCCATGAAGGAGCGAACATCGGCACGAGCGCGTTCCTGTCAGCCTTCTTCACCCTGGTCGGCACCCACGGAATCCACGTTACCGTCGGCATCTTCTGGTGCATCGGGCTGATCTTCCAGCTGCGCAAGCACGGAATTACAACGGTAACCAAGCGCAAGATTTCGAACTTCAGCCTGTACTGGCATTTTCTCGACGTGATCTGGATCTTCCTGTTCTCCGTCGTTTACCTCATGGGGGTGATGTAGATGAGCCAGCATTCCGATTCCCATGGACATGGCCATCACGAAGAGCATAGTCACGGGTCGCTCAAGTCCTATACGATCGGATTCATCATCTCGATCATTCTGACTGTCATCCCGATGCTCGTCGTTTTCAACGGCCTGATGTCCCGGACGGGGACGCTGCTAGTCATCCTCGTCACAGCGATCCTGCAGCTTCTCGTCCAGCTTTTCTTCTTCATGCATATCAACGAAGGCGAGAAGCCTCGGTACAACGTCATGGCGCTGGTCCTCGGCTTCGTCATCGTCATCACGATCGTTGCCGGCTCCGTATGGATCATGTCGTTCAACTCGGTCGTCCAATAAGCATTTTTCCTATCCCCGCCTCCAATCAGGAGCGGGGATATTTTCTTTTGAAGCGGTTGTTTTCGCCTTGACATGGTCAAGGCAGGTTGGTCTTATTTGGCGTTACCGCTGGAGATGGACAGTAAGATGTGGTAAGCTGTCAACTAAAGGAAAGACGGAAGAAAGGCAGGGGCGGAACGTGCATAGTCGCAGCGCCATTGCCGCATCTTAAGGGAAAGGGTACGTTCCATATGAAACGAAAATTTTCGGATCGGGCCAACTGGCGGCGTATCCTGCGCAAAAGCTACACTTGCCTGACGCTTGACGGAGAGGATTTCAGAGGGCTGGTCACGTTTTACCGGATTCACGACCTCCGGGAACCGCTCTGGAAGGAGTACAACGGACGGAGGCTCTGCCTGGCCGACCGGGGCTATCTTTGGATGCAGCATTTTCCCCGCGGCGAGCATTTCGTCGTCACGACCATGTTCGACGACAAGGGCAAGGTCGTGCAGTGGTACATCGACATCTGCAAGACGCAAGGCCTGACGGACCAGCAGGTTCCCTGGTTCGACGATCTCTATCTGGATATCGTCGTGCTTCCTACGGGAGAAGTGTTCCTGATGGACGAGGATGAGCTGGAGGATGCGATCCGCGACGGCGATGTGACTCGCAAGGAAGCGGCGATGGCCCGCAAGACGGCGGGAAGGCTGCTTGCCGCCATCAAGAACGGCCGCTTCCGCTACTTTACGCTCAGCCTGCGCCACCGCAAGACGCTGGCCGAACGGATGGGCGAGGTCAGCGAATCATGAAGGCGGCAGGGGCGGGGACGAACAAGTCGAAGCCGACAAAAAAGACCGGGGCGGCGAAGAAGCCTGCCGCCCGGCGCAAAAAAAACCGACATGGCGGCCTGCTGGGCCGCCTTGTGCGCGCTTGCCTGATTATCGGGGCGCTCGGTGTTTTTGCGGCGGGTTATCTGTTCTGGCAAATCACGCACTATTCTCCTCCCAATCCTGTGCCGCAGCGCCAGGCGGGAATCGTGCTCGGAGCCGCTCTCTGGAACGATGCGCCGAGCCCTGGACTCAAGGAACGGCTGGATCAGGCGCTGAAGCTGTACCACGCCGGGAGAGTAGAGAAGCTGATCGTCTCCGGAGGGCTGGACCGCAACGGATCCAAGCTGACCGAAGCGCAGGGAATGAGGGTCTATCTCGTTTCGCGCGGCGTACCCAAGGATGCCGTCATCCTCGAGAACCGGGCGACAAGCACGTACGAGAACCTGGTGTTCAGCCGGGAGGCCGGCGAGGCTGCCGGCATCAAGTCCTATCTGATCATTACGCATGAATATCATGCCTCCAGGGCGCTCGACATGGCGCGGTTCCTCGGATTTCCCGACCCGGCCGTGAGCTCCGTCAAATCCAAAGTGCTCAACGCGGCAGCCAACGAGACCCGCGAGACGCTCGCTTACGGCAAATGGCAGCTGGACAAGCTGCTCATGCTGGTCGGGCTAAAGTCCGTATGAAATCTCTGCGCAATCGTTCAAAGTCCGATCTGAAGTCTGTCTGATTCTGTTAATATGGCTCTGCTGTCCCGAATACAATTGGTAGAGCCATTCAATTGCAGGAAGGACAGGTGATGCCGCGGATGAACGGACACGCCGCTTCGGGACATCAGGGCGCGAGGCCCTCCCGCCAAATAAATGTCGTGCTGCGAAGCCATGAGACATACGGTCTTGGAGCATCCTCTGCAGCCGCCCAGCAGGTCGATTATCCCGAGCCTGCGGGGGCCGTCAGGCAGGCCCCCGCAGCCGATCCATATGCCGAGATCCAAAAGGAAATGGAGCATATGGTCGGCATGGAAGGGGTCAAATCGCTTATCTATGAAATCTATGCCTTGCTTCTGATCAGCCAGATGCGCACGGAAGCCGGGCTCTCTGGCGGAGCGCAAGTCTATCATATGATATTCAAGGGCAATCCCGGCACCGGCAAGACGACGATTGCACGCATCGTCGCCAAGCTGTTCCAGAAGATGGGCCTGCTGTCCAAGGGACATCTGATCGAGGTCGAGCGGGCGGATCTGGTCGGCGAATACATCGGGCATACCGCACAGAAAACCCGCGACCTTGTGAAAAAGGCGCTGGGAGGCGTTCTGTTCGTCGATGAAGCCTACAGCCTGGCAAGAGGCGGGGAGAAGGACTTCGGCAAGGAAGCGATCGATACGCTCGTCAAAGCGATGGAGGACTACCGCAGCCAGTTCGTCCTCATTCTGGCAGGCTATCCGCTCGAGATCGAGCATTTTCTCCTGACGAATCCCGGCCTGCCTTCGAGATTCCCGATCCAGATCGACTTTCCGGACTATTCGGTGGACCAGCTCATTCAGATCGCGGAGCTGATGGCCAAGGACCGGGACTACTCCTTGCTCCCGCAAACCGTCTTCAAGCTGAGGAGCCATCTGATGCAGGAAAAGACGGCAACGCTCTATTCGTTCAGCAATGCCCGCTATGTCCGCAATCTTATCGAAAAAGCCATCCGCCATCAGGCCGTCAGGCTCCTCAACCAGTATGCGTCTACCAGTCCCGGCAGACAGGAGCTCATGAGCATCCGTCCGGAAGACATGCGCTGGGAGGGGAAGGTCAAGCAGCCTGGTGAAATCGGATAGGGCGAAAGGAGCTTCCCGAAGCTTGGATACGACAACCTATGAAACGGATCACGGCATGCCCGACAGGGCCATTCTCGTCAGTCTGGTCACCCAGGAGGCGAAGCGCGGCCCTTCGGATCCGGAGCATTCGCTCGAAGAGCTCGCCAACCTGGCCGATACGGCCGGCGTCGAGGTGCTTGCTACCGTCATTCAGAACAAGGAAGCGCCGGATCCCAAATGGCTCGTCGGCAAAGGCAAGGTCGAGGAGATCCGCGCCGTCAAGGATGAGCTCGTCGCGACGACGATCATTTTCGACCAGGAGCTGTCCGGAGCGCAGGTGCGCAATCTCGAGGAATCGCTCGATGCCAAAATCATCGATCGGACCCAGCTTATTCTCGATATATTCGCCGGAAGGGCGAAAACCCGGGAGGGCATCATCCAGGTCGAGCTCGCCCAACTGAGCTACCTGCTGCCGCGACTGTCGGGACATGGAAAGAATCTGTCCCGCCTCGGCGGCGGCATCGGCACTCGCGGTCCGGGGGAGAGCAAGCTTGAGACCGACCGGAGGCATATCCGGGGACGAATCTCCGATCTCAAGGCCCATCTGCGGGAGCTGACGCGCACCCGCGAGCTGCACCGGGAGCGGCGGCGCAAGACGGGCGTGACCCAAGTCGCGCTTGTCGGATATACGAACGCAGGCAAGTCGACGCTGATGAATGAGCTCACGCTCGCCGACGTGCTGGTCGAGAACCGGCTGTTCGCTACGCTGGACCCGACCTCCCGGGTTCTCGTGCTGCCAAGCGGCAACGAAGTCGTGCTCACGGATACGGTCGGCTTCATCCAGAACCTGCCCCATGATCTTGTGGCCGCCTTCCGCGCCACCTTGGAGGAAGTCGCGGAGGCGGACCTGATCCTGCATGTCGTGGACAGCTCTTCTCCGATGCGGCGCGAGCAGATGCGCGTCGTCGAGGAGCTGCTTCAGCAGCTCGGGGCATCGGACAAGCCGCTCCTGCTCGTGTATAATAAGAAGGATCTGGTCGGAGGAGCGCTCAGAAGCCTGCTTCCGTCCAGCGGTCCTCGGCAGCTGCTCATCAGCGCCTACGACGCTGAAGACCGGATCCGCCTGCTGGAGGCGATCCAGGACGAGCTTTCGGGGGAGACCCGGTTGTTTGCCTTGCCGGCCGACCGCGGAGACCTGATCGCGCTAGCCTACCGTTGCGGCGAGGTGCTGGAGCGGGAAGCGGACGGCGACGTCCTATTGCTGACGGTGGAGCTCAACCGCGCGGATTACGAAGTGAACGGACATAAGCTGGAGCCATACCGCCAGTCGCGGACCAGCGCCGGAATTACGACACAGCAAGGAGACTGAATACAAGTTGGACAAGCTCATGAAGCTTGCGCAGGCGGCAGAAGCGAAGGTTCAATCCCGATTCGCGGAATTGGACCTCGTCGCCGAGCGCAATCAATGGAAAGTCATCGAAGCGTTTCAGAAGCATAAGGTCAGCGATTTTCATTTCAACGGATCTACCGGATACGGTTACAACGATCGGGGGCGCGAAGTGCTCGATCTCGTGTATGCCGACGTCTTCCGGTCCGAGGCCGCTCTCGTGCGGCCTCATTTTGCGTCCGGGACGCATACGATCAGCACGGCGCTGTTCGGACTGCTCCGTCCCGGGGACGAACTGCTGTACGTGACGGGGCGTCCTTACGACACCTTGCACAAGGTCATCGGCAAGCCCGGCGACGGCACTGGCTCCCTTCAGGATTGGGGAATCCTCTACAAGGAGGCGGCGCTGGCGCCGGATGGCGGCGTCGATTGGGAAGCAGTGGAGACGCTCATTACGGAGCGGACCCGCGTCATCGGCATCCAGCGCTCGAGGGGCTACGACTGGAGAGCTTCGTTCACCGTCGATCAGATCGGAGAGATGGTCCGCCGAGTAAAATCCTTGAAGCCGGATGTGCTCGTGTTCGTCGACAATTGCTACGGCGAGTTCACGGAATTGTCGGAACCGACCGAGGTCGGAGCCGATCTCATCGCAGGCTCGCTCATTAAGAACCCCGGCGGCGGACTTGCCGCGACAGGCGGATACATAGCGGGCAAGGCCGATGCCGTCCAGGCGGCCGCCTACCGGCTCACGGCGCCGGGCATCGGCTCCGAGGTCGGAGCGATGCTGGATACGCTGCGCGGCATTTATCAAGGACTGTTTCTGGCTCCGCATCTCGTCGGGCAGGCATTGAAGGGAAGCGTGCTGTCGGCGACGATGTTCGAGGAGCTCGGGTTCGAAACGTCCCCGGCCTGGAACGATCCGCGCACGGACCTGATCCAGGCGATCCGTTTCGGCTCTCCTGACGCTCTCACGGCATTTGTGCAAGGCATTCAGGCGGCGGCGGCTGTCGACTCGCATGTCGTGCCGGAGGCATGGGACATGCCGGGATACGAGCATCCGGTCATCATGGCGGCCGGCGCGTTCATCCAGGGAGGCAGCCTGGAGCTGTCTGCCGACGCGCCCATCCGCGAGCCTTATATCGCGTACATGCAAGGTGGATTGACCTACTCCCATGTCAAGTACGCTTTGCTGCAGTCGCTTCAAAGACTGGAGCAGCAGGGCATTATTGTCAGTTAAACTTACACAAGAACCTAACATGACTTGACACCTTTATGTCGCGCGATTACAATAGGTTCATAACTTATCGCGATTGGAAGGTTGATGTGAACATGGCTGACGATATACGCCGCAATATGGCTTTGTTTCCGATCGGAATCGTGATGAAGCTCACGGACCTGACCGCACGCCAAATCCGCTATTACGAGCAGCATGAATTGATTGTCCCGGCGCGGACTTCGGGCAACCAAAGGCTGTTTTCCTTTAACGACGTGGAGCGGCTGCTTGAGATCAAATCCCTCATCGAGAAGGGAGTCAACATCGCCGGAATCAAGCAGGTGATGAACCCGGTCTCCAAGGAATCCGAGGATGCGACCATCATGACGGAGATTTCCGAAGTGAAGCGCCGCGAGCTCAGCGATTCCCAGCTCCGCCTGCTCCTGAAGCAGCAGCTGCAAGAGAAGCGCCCTGGCAAAGCTTCGCTCATCCAAGGCCAGCTGAGCCGTTTTTTCCCGAACAAACGCTGACAGCAACCTATTATATGATGTGAGGAGTAGATACGGTGAGTTACAACAAAGAAGATATCAAGCGCATCGCCAAGGAACAGAATGTCAGATTCATCCGTCTGCAGTTCACGGATCTGCTGGGCACGATCAAAAACGTCGAGATCCCGGTCAGCCAGCTTGAGAAAGCTCTCGACAATAAAATGATGTTCGACGGCTCCTCGATCGAAGGATATGTCCGCATCGAGGAATCCGATATGTACCTGTATCCCGACCTCAGCACATGGGTCGTATTCCCGTGGGTTACGGAGGACCGCGTCGCCCGCTTGATCTGCGACATTTACATGCCGGACGGCACGCCGTTCGCCGGCGATCCGCGCGGCATTCTGAAGCGCGTGCTCAAGGAAGCCGAGGATATGGGCTTCTCCGCGATGAACGTCGGCCCCGAGCCTGAGTTTTTCCTGTTCAAGACAAACGAGAAGGGCGAGCCGACGACCGAGCTCAACGACCAGGGGGGTTATTTCGATCTGGCGCCGATGGACCTCGGCGAGAACTGCCGCCGCGAAATCGTGCTGACGCTCGAGGAGATGGACTTCGAGATCGAAGCTTCCCACCACGAGGTCGCTCCCGGCCAGCATGAGATCGACTTCAAATATGCGGACGCCATCAAAGCGGCCGATCAGATCCAGACCTTCAAGCTCGTCGTCAAGACTGTCGCGCGCCAGCACGGCCTGCACGCGACCTTCATGCCGAAGCCGCTGTTCGGAGTCAATGGCTCCGGCATGCACTGCCATCAGTCGCTGTTCCGCGGCGGAGAGAACGCCTTCTATGACGAGGACGACCAGCTCGGACTCAGCCCGACGGCGCGTTATTACATGGCCGGCCTTCTGCGCCATGCACGCGCGATGACCGCCATCACCAATCCGACCGTCAACAGCTACAAGCGTCTGGTGCCTGGTTACGAGGCGCCGAGCTACGTCGCCTGGTCGGCAAGCAACCGCAGCCCGATGATCCGCATTCCGGCTTCCCGCGGCCTCAGCACCCGCGTCGAAGTGCGGAACCCGGATCCGGCGGCGAATCCGTACCTGGCTCTGGCCGTCATGCTGAAGGCGGGCCTGGATGGCATCAAGAACAAGCTGCCGCTGCCGGCTCCGATCGACCGCAACATCTATGTCATGACCGACGAAGAGCGTCTCGAGGACGGCATACCGAGCCTGCCGGAGGATCTTCGCGAAGCTCTGAACGAGCTGCTGCGCAGCGAGATCATTACGGAAGCTCTCGGCGACCACGCCTTGGCGCATTTCTACGAGCTCAAGGAAATCGAGTGGGACATGTACAAGACGCAAGTGCATGAGTGGGAACGCGATCAGTACCTGACTCTGTACTAAGTGGAGAGAACCGCGTTGTAGCCAGAGTGCTCGAATGGCAGCAGCGAGGCAAACGGCTGCGGTTGCAGGGACGCCGTGCCAATGGCCGAGTCGCTGCATGAACCGATCGCTGCGCTCATAGTGACTATGCGCCTGAATTCTCCATGCAAAATTTAAGCCCCGCTGACCAAATGGTCAGCGGGCTTTGTCGTTTCAAACTCAACCATGAAGCCTCTACTGGGATGCCTTTTCGTAAACTTCATCCGATACGGGCTCCAGCCATTCCGGCTTGCCGGCCGTAATGGCAAGATGCTCGAACCAGCTGTCCTTTGCCGCGCCATGCCAATGTTTTACGCCATCATGAGTAACGACAACATCGCCGGCTTTCAGCCGTTGAGCAGGCTTCCCTTCTTCCTGATACCAACCTTCGCCCCCCGTAACGAGCAGAAGCTGGAATCCATCCCGATGGATATGCCAATTATTCCGGCATCCGGGTTCAAAGGTCACATTCCCGACACCGACATTTACTTTAGGGTCGGCAATCAAGGTTTTGAGATAACTTTGGCCTATGAAATAGTTTGCATAGGCTTCATTTTTTTCTCCAACGGGAAAGATAACTCCATGTTTTACTTCTTCATATTTTGCCATCCTTGATTTCTCCTCTGTTAAATGTTTTTCCTTCACTTACTCATAAGACAGAGACGTGGACAAGCCGCGATAAGCATCGATCTGCTTCTGAAGTTCATTCACCTTTTGCTCAATAGCAGCGACTGCATCTGCGCCGGCAATCCAGCGCAGCGGAGGCTGCTTCTCGCTGGCGATGGTCAGCAGCGCATGGGCAAGCTTGGATGGATCCCCGCTTTGTTTCCCGTTCATTGCTTCCCATCCGGAGCGCGTTGCTGCTGTGCGGCTGGCGTAATCGTCAATGCTCAGCTCGGACCAAATGGTCGACTCCGGCTCAAGCAGCTCGGTCCGGAAGAATCCTGGCTCGACAATGGTGGTGTGGATTCCGAATGGAGCGACGTCCAGCTGGAGAGACTCCATCCAACCCTCAAGGCCAAATTTCGAAGCCGAATACGCCACGCAAAAGTCTTGGCCAACGATGCCTGCGAGCGAAGAGATGGAAATAATATGTCCGGAGCGAGCTTTGCGCATGACGGGAAGAACGGCTCTCGTAACATTCATCGGTCCAATGAGGTTGGTGTCGAGTTGCTTCTGGATTTGCGTCGGGGCCAGCTCTTCAAAGAAGCCTGCATAAAAGCTGGACGCATTATTGACAAGCACATCGATCGTGCCGAAACGCTCAACGGCTGCCTGTACGGCTGATTTGGATTCCTCAAGGCTGGTAACATCCAATCTGACAACGAGGAGATTTTCGTCATCTCCGATTGCCTGCTTGACTCTATCTGTATTGCGTCCGGAAGCAATGACTTTATGTCCCGCTGCCAAGGCTGCCTTTGCAATATCAACCCCCATGCCGCGTCCTGCACCTGTAATAAACCATACTTTTTGTTCCGACATAATGACTGCCTCCTGGTCTAGTTTATTGTGTAAGCTGGTGTAGCAAGTCGTGCAATTAACTGCATGTTAGTGCGATATCGCACATATGTGTATAATATAAGATGGCAGATGACTCTCTGCAAGGATCAATCTGGCTGCGTTTGCGCCTTATTGCACAAGGCGAAGTGAAATGTGCGATAAATTCCAAAAAAAGTATGGTGATGGCTAAAGTGTCGACCGTGGATAGAAGAATACTGAAATCTAAAGAAGCCATCAAGAATGCTTTTGTTCAACTCCTATCAGAGAAGAGCTTTGATGAGATCACCATGCAAGATCTTTCTGACCGGGCGAACGTTGGCCGCAGAACGATATATCATCATTATTTGGACAAGTATGACTTGCTGGACCAATTAATCGAAGAGCATATCGGCGAGCTTGGAAAGCTGTGCGCAGTCGGATCCGATCTGTCTTTTGCAGAAGGGAATTCACTTTGGTTCGACTATTTTGAACGGCACTATTCCTTCTTCTCGGCCATGTTGTCGAGCAAAGGAGCCCCTTTTTTTCGGAGCCGCTTCCTTGATTTCGTCATCGAGGAATTAGAAAGCGAAGTGGATGCTGCGGCAGGGAGAAATGCCGGTCTGAGCAAAGAGGTGGTTCTGCAGTTTTTTGGTGCGGCTGTAGTCGGAATTGTGGAGTCATATTTCAAAGAAGAAATACCCGGTTCTTCTCAAAGCATAGCAGAACAAGTAGGCATGCTCTTGGACAGGAACCTTTAGAAAGGCAGAGGGTGATGCGGTTGCCGGCGATCGGAGCGCGAATTGGAACAACGATACAAGGAAACCCGATCGGATGCGTTCGGAAGCTGCCGAGATTGCAATGAACGCATACATGCCGCTGATGATCAGCCAGCCTGGTCTAAAAGCAAGGCGTAAAAGAGGAACATTTTCTTTCCGCATCTCCCTATTTTTCTGGGCTGAACGCCGATATAATACGGTAAACGGATTGGTTAGGGGAGAAAGCGAATGATGCGCATAACCGTGGACGACTTGAACGGACCTGAAATCCAGGCATTGATCGGGGAACATCTCCAGGCGATGGCCGACAATTCTCCGCCTGAAAGCATGCATGCCTTGGATCTCAGCGGTTTGAAGAAGCCGGAAATTACGTTCTGGAGCGTATGGGACGGGGATGAGCTGCTCGGCTGCGGCGCTCTCAAGGAGCTTGACAACAGTCATGGCGAGCTCAAATCCATGAGGACGGCTTCAAGGCATCTGAGGAAAGGGGTTGCGCGAAAGCTTCTTGAACATATCATCGGGGAAGCGAAACGAAGGGGCTACGTTCGGATAAGCCTGGAGACGGGCACCATGGCTGCTTTCGTTCCGGCCAGGGATTTGTATGAGAGCTTCGGCTTCATTGAATGCGGACCGTTCGCCGACTATGCGGAGGACCCGAACAGCGTATTCATGACAAAACCGTTGTAACATAACGGAGCAGACGATAAGGGACTCCAACAATTGGTGTGATCTGCGGTATCCGCCGCTGCAGCATTGCGCTTTCGATACGTGCTTTGCTCGCACTCTATAGGCCTTTAACAGCGGCTGTCCTGTCGGACAAGCCGTTTTTTCTTTGTTCTCAGACAATCTGAGAGGGCATAGGCTCATACTCATAGGCATCTTGCCGGAGGATTGCGGTCCTGATCCGGTCCACAGGGGGGAAGAGCGTGGCAAGACAATCAAAGCCGCGGGCTCGGGTGTCGGGAATCGTGCTTGCGCGGACAGCCTCCAGCATGCTGCCGCTATACGCCCGGTTCGTTCGAAGCCGTCCATTCGCTGAGGAATGGAGCGCTGCTGTACGAGCGGCGGATCTCGACACGCTGTTGAAGCTGTTCAGGGAGGAGGTTCTGCTTGCGCCGGTCAATTCGTTCAGTACGAACGGCATCGGTTTCTTCGTGGACTTCAAATATCCGCCGCCTGTTCAGACGTACACGAATGCGACGACCATTCCTCCCGGAACGGCGCAATCCGCTTTCTCTGCAGCAATGCTCCGCAGGCTTTCGGGGGCCGTGCTGCCGCTCTACCGGCAGCTGGCCGGCAGCGGCATCTTCGCCAGGGAGGCGGCGGTTCTGATTCGAAGCGGGCAGGAGGAAAGGTTCCGTCGATTGATCAGGCCTTATGTGCGAAGCCGGCACTTGACCGGAATTCATCTTGAATCTTTCGGGTTCTACATGAGTTTTCAATACCCTGGCTCCAAGCATATCTACCGGAACGAATTTTTCCATGAAAAGTTCCAATGAGCATGCGAAAAGCAGCGAAAAATAAGAACCTTTGAAAAACAAACGCGCACTCTGTCAGAGTGCGCGAATGGCTGAATAAAGCCGAAAGCATGGGGGTAATGGAAGAGACTTCCTATTCGCCGGAAAGGGACAAGCCTCAGTGAAGATTGCGGAACAATCCGATTACCTTGCCGAGTATCGTCACATTCTTGAGCCGGATCGGCTCCATGGAGGAGTTCTCAGGCTGAAGCCGGATATGGTCGCGTTCCTTGTAGAACGTCTTGACCGTCGCTTCGTCATCTTCCGTCATGGCCACGACGATATCGCCGTTGCTGGCGGAAGGCTGCTGGCGGACGATGACGTAATCGCCATTATGTATGCCCGCTTCGATCATGCTCTCCCCGACGACACTCAGCATGAACACCTCGTGGTCGCCGACATAATCAGCCGGCAAAGGGAAGTACTCCTCGATGTTCTCGGTCGCCATGATCGGCACTCCGGCCGTTACCTTGCCGACGACGGGAACGCGGCTGATCGAGACGGGAAAGGGCAGCATGGCGGCATCGTCGCCGTCGAGGATCTCGATGGCGCGCGGCTTGGTAGGGTCGCGGCGGATCAGGCCCTTCTTCTCCAGGCGGTCCAGATGGCCATGCACCGTGGAGCTGGATGCCAGGCCTACCGCCTCGCCGATCTCACGTACTGAAGGTGGATAGCCTTTGTCCCGGACTTCGTTCTTGATGAAGTCAAGAATGGCCTGCTGGCGGTTGGACACTTTAGACATCGCAATCACTCCAAAACTAGAAATTAGTAGAAAGAAATATGTAGGCAAAGTATAGCACAGAACCCGAGTTCGTACAAACATAAGTTCGAGAAACAGCCGTTCGCATCGGGCATGCGCGTTCTGCGAACATACGTTCCAAATAAGCGTTGACCAAAACAAATGTTCGTGTTATTCTGTGAATAAGAACAAACGTTTGGGGAGTGAACGGTCATGATGACTTTATCTGGATATAGCACGCCGGAGCGCGGCTCTAAGGCAACGGTCCGCAGGCAAGAGCAGAAGCAGGAACATATTTATCTCAAGGAATGCTTCCGTCCCGGAGCAGGCGCTGGCGATTCCAGTTTCATCACCCGTTCCTCCGCTGGCTCTGCAAGGCCATCTGGGAACAGCCGTCTGCGCCGCCTGCTTCCTTATGTCGCGTCAATCCTCCTGTTCCTTCTGATCTTCTCCAGCTTCTGGGGATTTTCCGGAGCGAGCTCATCTCTCATCCCCCCCGCAGCTGAAGGCGAGCTTACAATTACGGTGACGAGCGGCGACACTCTATGGTCCATCGCCGGGAATTCCGGCCTTTCCAACGACATCAGGCGCAGCGTATTTATGATCAAGGAGCGCAACGGGCTGAAGGATTCCGATTTGCAGGCGGGACAGACCTTGATCATTCCCAAGCAATCTTGAACAGCTTCTTTTAGAGCTTCAGCTTGCTTGGTAGAGTCTAATTCCATCTCGATAGGTATCAGCTCCGGCGGACATCGCCGGGGTTTTTTGGCTTTCTTGACAAGCTCTTCTCCGTAGTTCAAAGTTAGAAGGAAACGTCAAGGAACAGAGGTGAACGACTAGTGGATATCGATACCTTGATCGCGAGGATCAACGAGCTTTCCCGCAAGCACAAATCTGTCGGGCTGACGCCTGAGGAAGTCATAGAACGGACGCAGCTCAGACAGCAGTATCTGGCCAATTTCAAGCGCAATTTCAAGCAGCAGCTGGACACCATTGAATGGGTGGATGACGAGAACAAGGGGGGCCAATAAAATGGAATACCGATTGCTCGGCAAAAGCGGGCTGGCCGTCTCGGAGCTGTGTCTCGGAACGATGATGTTCGGCAATACGACATCTGAAGAAGAAGCGACTCGCATGATCCACCATTTTCGCGGCGAGGGCGGCAATTTCCTGGATACCGCCAACGTCTATGCCGGAGGCAGATCGGAGGAGATCGTCGGACGGGCGATGTCAGGCAATCGGGACGAATATGTGCTGGCCACCAAGGTCCGCATGCAGACGGAAGAGCATATCAACGGAGCCGGACTGTCGCGCAAGCATATCGTTCAGAACGTGGAAGCGAGCCTGAAGCGGCTCGGCACCGATTATATCGACCTCTATCAGGTCCATGTATGGGATCATGCGACGCCGCTGGAGGAGACGCTTCGCGCTCTGGACGATCTCGTCTCCGCCGGCAAGATCAGATACATAGGATGCTCCAACTATTTGTCCTGGCAGATGATGAAGGCGCTCGCCATGAGCGACAGCCGGGGATGGTCGCGCTTCATCAGCGTGCAGCCGCAATACAGCCTCCTGAACCGTGAGATGGACCGGGAGATGGTGCCTCTCTGCCTGGAGGAGAACGTCGGCATCATTCCATGGGCGCCGCTCGGCGGAGGCTTCCTGACCGGCCGTTACGGGCGCCAGGAGCCGACAGAAGGCAGGCTGACTGCGAATGCCGGCGAGAGCTCCTGGCAATACCGGAATACGGATGCTAACTTCCGCATCCTTGACGTCTTGATGGAGGTCGCTGCGCAAGCCGGCAAGACGCCGGCGCAAACGGCTCTCCGCTGGCTCATCCAGCAGAAGGGCATCACGTCGCCGATCTTCGGAGTGAGCACTTACGCGCAGTACGAAGAAAACATGGGAGCCGCGGGCTGGGAGCTGACGAAGGAGCAATTTGCTGCTTTGGACGAAGCGAGCCGCCTTCCTTCGGAATATCCGACGCGATTCCTGGAGAAGTTCCGCAGGCCTCTCTGACAGACGGCCGTCGGCGTCTCCGCGCGAAACGGGAGGCGCCCCGCCTACGTATATGGACAAGCCGCCCTGACAAGGCCAACAAAATCAATCGCAGAGGTGACCCTATTGTCTCGTTCCTGGGAACGCAAAGTACGCCGCAATTCGGCGCAGATCAATGCCACTAGAAAGAAGAGGGGACAGACCGCCATCAAGCCCGCGGCGTCCGGGGATCGTACGGAACGGTTCAAAGGCCGCAACTACATCTCCCCGATCATGCTCGTGCTGTTCGTCGCCTTGTATGTGCTGATCCTTCCAAAAGATGAAGGAGCGACGAACTGGAACTGGATCGTCGTGGCAATGTATGTCTTCCTGGCCCTGATGTTCTTCCTGCGGCGCCCTTATTTGGCGGTCGGAGCCGATTTTGTGCAGACACGCCGCATGACCGGCGACAAGCGTCTGAATAAAGAAGCCATCAAAGGCATCTCGGTCATGAAAAGCTATGTCGTCATCGAGCAGGTCAAAGGGGCGAACTGGGTGTTCTCCCGGGTGCTGAACCGTTATCCTACGGACCGGATGGCGGTCAGCCTGGAGCAGTTCGCCGCCCGCAACGGCATTCCTTTTACGCAGAAATGACATCCGGCTTGCAGCCGTCAGCATGGACATAATGGTTCGAGGGGAAGAGAGAGATGGCGAAGAAAGCGGTACTGTTTGATCTGGACGATACGCTCCTGTGGGATGAGCGGAGCGTGGACGAAGCTTTCCAGGCCACTTGCGAATGGGCGCAGCAGCAGTCCGGCGCAGATCCGAAGCGTCTGGAGGCGGAGGTGAAGCGGGAGGCGAGAGAGCTGTACAGCTCTTATGAAACGTTCCCGTTCACGCAGCAAATCGGCATCAATCCGCTTGAAGGGCTGTGGGCCCGCTTTTCGGAGGGGGAGCTGGAATCGTTCCGCAAGCTGGAGCAGCTGGCTCCAGGCTACCGCAAGGATGCTTGGACCCGCGGCCTCTCGGCCGTCGGGATCGACGATCCGTCTCTTGGAGCGGAGCTTGCCGAGCGCTTCCCGAAGGAACGCCGCGAGCGGCCGATCGTATACGAGGAGACCTTCGAGGTGCTGGACGCCCTCAAAGGCAAGTACAAGCTGCTTCTGCTCACAAACGGATCCCCGGATCTGCAGCAGGAGAAGCTGCTCGGCGTGCCCGAGCTGACCTCCTACTTCGACGAGATCGTCATCAGCGGCAATTACGGCAAAGGCAAGCCGGATGCCGGCATATTCCGCCATGCGCTTGAGCTGCTCGGAGTGGATCCGGAGGATGGCATCATGGTCGGAGACAAGCTTACGACCGACATTCTCGGAGCGAACACGATCGGGATGACATCGGTATGGATCAACCGGGGCGGAAAGGCGAAAAATCCGGAAATCGTGCCCAGCCATGAAATTACGAGATTGGATCAGCTCATTCCGCTGCTTGCATAAGGCGTCGCAAGACGGTTCCGATATGCACGCAAGCATCCGCGTCCCGAGCGACAGGCTGCGGGAACGCGGCCGGCATCGCGAATCGGCGATTGGAATCATCATCCCATAAGAAAAAGGCTGCCGCCCTTGTCGTCTTCATTCGAAGTCGACGGGCGGCAGCCTTTTTGGCGCCGGCAATCAAGCTTTCTGGAATTCAGGATCGGAGTAGTTGTGAGCGATCCAGCCGTCTTTCTCGATGAACAGGCGTACCGCGACAATCTTGCGGTTATCCATCAAGGTGAAGAAGTGGGGCTTGTTCTCCGGCACGGAGATGACGTCGCCGGCTTCAAGCTCTACGTCGAAGTAGCCGACTTCGTCGGAGCCCTTGATGATGAAGATGCCTTTGCCGGCTGTGATGGCGCGGATCTCATCCTCGGTATGGGTGTGGACGTTCTCGAATTTCTGGAGCAGCTCGTCCAGATTCGGCGTCGACTCGGACAGAGTGATGATATCCCAGATCTGATAGCCTCGGCGGCCGGCCAGATCGCGGATTTCGGAGTCGAACGTTTCCAGGATGGAAGCTTTTTCGTCGTCGCTCAGGGTGAACTTCTCCTGCAGGGACGCATCGAGCTTGCTCATGTCCCAGTGCTCGTAAAGCACCTCTTGGGAATCCAAAAATGCTTTCACCTGCTCATCGCCGGAAATGCGTTCGTTCGTATTGCGGATGCGGATTTCAGCCATCGGCAATTCCCTCTTTTCCCATTGAAATGAATTGAATATATCGCTAATTTCTATTATAAATCAACTTTCGGGGGTTGTCGATTACAGTTCTTTTCACTCCAGCGTTCATCTGATAGACTAAAGGATAACGATTTTTGACGGAGAGGTGCAGAAGATTGTCGAAGCCAAGTTTGCAGGAAATGCTTGAGAAGCGCATCTTGATACTGGACGGGGCCATGGGCACGATGATCCAGCAGGTCGATCTGACGGCCGAAGACTTCGGCGGTGAGGAGCTGGAGGGCTGCAACGAGATGCTCGTGCTGACCCGGCCGGAGGTCATCCGCAGCATCCATGAGCAGTACCTGGAGGCGGGAGCGGATCTCATCGAGACGAATACGTTCGGGGGAGCGAGCATCGTTCTCGCCGAGTACGACATTCCGGAGCGGGCCCGGGAGATCAATCTCGCGGCAGCGCGCATCGCGAGGGAAGCGGCGGACAAGTATTCCACCGCCGAGCATCCCCGTTTCGTCGTGGGCGCGATCGGTCCGACTACGAAAACGCTGTCGGTGACAGGCGGCGTCACCTTTGAAGGCTTGGTAGACAGCTATTTCGAGCAAGCGGTCGCCCTGATCGAGGGCGGCGTCGACTGCATGCTGCTGGAGACATCCCAGGATACGCTCAACGTCAAGGCGGGCAGCATCGCGATCCGCAACGCCTACGAGGCGACAGGAAAGACGCTGCCGCTGATGATATCCGGCACGATCGAGCCGATGGGCACGACGCTGGCCGGCCAGAACATCGAATCCTTCTACATCTCCCTGGAGCATCTCAATCCGATCTCGATCGGGCTCAACTGCGCGACCGGTCCGGAATTCATGCGCGACCATATCCGCACGCTGAGCGATATCTCGCTGGCGGCCGTCAGCTGTTATCCCAATGCGGGCCTTCCGGACGAAAACGGCCATTACCATGAATCTCCCCAGTCGCTTGCGCTCAAGATGGGCGCATTCGCCGAGAACGGCTGGCTGAACATCGCCGGCGGCTGCTGCGGCACGACTCCGGAGCATATCCGGGCGATGGCGGAAACGATGAGCCGATACGCACCGCGCGGCCGCGGCGGCAATCATCCTCCAGCCGTGTCCGGCATCGAGACGGTCTACATCGAATCCGACAACCGTCCCTACATGGTAGGCGAACGGACGAACGTGCTCGGCTCGCGCAAATTCAAGCGCCTCATCGTGGAAGGCAAATACGAGGAAGCGGCTGAAATCGCCCGCGCTCAGGTCAAGAAGGGCGCCCATGTCATCGACGTCTGCCTCCAGGATCCGGACCGCGACGAAAGCGAGGACATGAAGAAGTTCCTCGAGATCGTCGTCAAGCTTGTGAAGGCGCCGCTCGTCATCGACACGACCGATCCCGCGGTCATCGAGCTGTCGCTCAAATACAGCCAAGGCAAAGCCATCATCAACTCGATCAACCTGGAGGACGGCGAGGAGAAATTCGAGCAGGTCGTGCCGATCATCCACCGCTACGGGGCAGCAGTCGTCGTCGGCACGATCGACGAGCGCGGACAAGCCATCACGAGGGAGGACAAGCTCGAGGTCGCCAAGCGGTCTTACGACTTGCTCGTGAACAAATACGGCCTCCGTCCGGAAGATATCATTTTCGATCCCCTCATGTTCCCTGTCGGAACGGGCGACGAGCAGTACATTGGATCCGCGGAGGAAACCGTCGAAGGCATCCGGCTCATCAAGCAGGCGATGCCAAAATGCCATACGATCCTCGGCATCAGCAACATCAGCTTCGGGCTGCCGGAAGCCGGACGCGAGGTGCTCAACTCCGTATACTTGTACGAGTGCACCAAGGCGGGCCTCGATTACGCGATCGTCAATACGGAGAAGCTGGAACGGTACGCATCCATTCCCGAGCATGAGCGCAAGCTGGCCGAGGATCTGATCTACCGCACGAACGACGAGACGCTGGCCGCCTTTGTCGCCGCATTCCGCGAGAAGAAGGTCGAGAAGAAGGAGAAGGTATCCAATCTGCCTCTGGAAGAGCGGCTTGCTTCCTATGTGGTGGAAGGAACCAAGGAAGGATTGTTCGCCGATCTGGACGAAGCTCTCGGCAAATACTCCGCCCTGCAGATCATCAATGGCCCGCTCATGAAAGGCATGGACGAGGTCGGACGGCTGTTCAACAACAATGAGCTCATCGTCGCCGAGGTGCTTCAGAGCGCCGAGGTCATGAAGGCATCCGTCGCGCATCTCGAGCCTCACATGGAGAAGACCGAGTCGTCGGTCAAGGGCAAGATCATCCTGGCCACCGTCAAGGGCGACGTGCATGACATCGGCAAAAACCTGGTTGAAATTATTCTTTCCAATAATGGGTATCATATCGTCAACCTGGGTATCAAAGTGCCGCCGGAACAGCTGATCGAAGCCCAGCGCAGGGAAAAGGCGGACGCCATCGGCCTCTCGGGTCTGCTGGTGAAGTCCGCGCAGCAGATGGTCATCACGGCCCAGGATCTCCGCAATGCCGACATCGACGTGCCGATCATGGTCGGCGGAGCCGCCTTGACCCGCAAGTTCACGAAAACGCGGATCGGTCCGGAATATGACGGCTTGGTGCTCTACGCCAAGGACGCCATGGAAGGCCTCGACCTCGCCAACAAGCTGATGGACAAGCACCATCGCGCCCGCATGGATGAAGAGCATGCCGAAGCGAAAGCCAGCGGCGCCGTCGCCGTGGAGGAGAAGCCGGAGCTGCCGCAGCAGAGCCGCGCGGTCCGCTCTTCCATCAACCGCGATGCTCCCGTGTATTTGCCGCCGGATCTGGACCGCCATATTCTGCGCAATGTCCCTATCCCGCATATCGTTCCTTATGTGAACATGCAGATGCTGCTCGGCCATCATCTCGGCGTGCGCGGCAAGGTGGAGGAGCTGCTGGCAGCCCGCGAGCCCAAGGTGATGCAGCTGAAGGATACGGTCGATTCCATCCTGCATGAAGCGGTTAAAGAAGGAATTATCCGGGCACACGGCATGTACCGGTTTTTCCCGGCCCAGTCGGAAGGCAACGATATCGTCGTGTACGATCCGCAGGATCCTTCCCGGATTCTCAAGCGCTTCAGCTTCCCGCGCCAGCAGGTCGAGCCTTACCTCTGCCTGGCCGATTATCTGAAGAGCGTAGACAGCGGCATCATGGATTATGTCGGATTCCTCGTCGTGACGGCGGGGGAAGGCGTCCGCGAACTGGCCGGAGACTGGAAGGACAAAGGCGATTACCTGCGCTCCCATGCCCTGCAGTCGGTCGCTCTCGAAGTGGCGGAGGGGATGGCGGAGCGCATCCACCATATGATGAGGGATATGTGGGGCATCCCGGATTCTCCGGACATGACCATGAAGCAGCGCCACGGCGCTCGTTATCAGGGCGTCCGGGTTTCGTTCGGCTACCCGGCTTGTCCGAATCTGGAGGACCAGGGTCCGCTCTTCGAGCTTCTGCATCCCGAGGATATCGGCGTCGAGCTGACCGAGGGCTTCATGATGGAGCCGGAAGCATCCGTGTCCGCGATGGTGTTCGCCCATCCCGAAGCCAAATATTTCAACGTCGACAAAGCATAAGGAATTGGAATGGAAGGGGGAGCCTCCATAAATGGAACTGACATTATTGGGAACCGGCGCCGGCAGGCCCTCGCGCCTGCGCAACGTGACTTCCGTTGCCCTGACGCTTCCGCAGCCGCGCTGCTCGGTGTGGCTGTTCGACTGCGGAGAGGCGACCCAGCATCAGCTGATGCGCACTCCGCTCAAGATGAGCAAGGTCGAAGCCGTGTTCATCACTCATATGCACGGGGATCATGTCAACGGCTTGCCCGGACTGCTCAGCAGCCGCTCCTATCACCCTGGGGCGGGCAAGCTCCGTCTGTTCGGGCCGGAAGGAATCCGAGAGTACGTGCAGGCTGTCTTCCGGCTGACAGCTTCGCATCTGGACTATGAGCTCGAAATCACCGAGCTGGCGCCCGGCGTCGTCTACGAGGATGAGCTGTATATCGTCGAAGCGGACAGGCTGGACCACCGGGTGCCGAGCTGGGGGTACCGGATCGTCGAGAAGGATAAGCCGGGCGCCCTCGATTCCGCCAAGGCACGCTCATTAGGCGTCCCGTTCGGCCCTCAGCTCGGGCTGCTCAAGCAAGGAAAGGACATCACCCTTGACGACGGACGCGTCATCCGCAGCAGCGACGTGCTCGGGCCGGCATTGCCGGGGCGGATCGTCACCGTCCTCGGCGACACGATTCCTTGCCCGGCGATCGTACGCTTGGCCAAGGATGCGGATCTTCTTGTCCACGAGGCGACGTTTGAAGGCGCGATGGGGGACAAAGCGAAAGCCTACGGACATTCCACGACGCTGCAGGCGGCTGCCGCAGCCGCTGAAGCGGGCGCGCGCAGGCTGGTCATGACGCATTTCAGCAGCCGCTACCGCGATGAGGACATGCCGGCGTTGGTCGCCGAGGCGCGCGGCATATTTGCAGAATCCTATGCGGGAGCCGACCTTCTGACCGTACCTATCCCCAGACAGGGTGAGGAGGAGCCGGAGGGCTCCTGCTGGATTTGAGCCGGAAGGCGGCAAGACTGCCGCGATGCCATTGTCTATAAGGTTCCAATAACGGCCATTTTCCGTATCGGCGGAAAATGGCTGTTTGCCTTTCGATTGCTCGTCTGCCCCCTGAAGGATGCGGATGCAGCGCTGTTCTCGCCAGGCGGCATCCGGACCGCCAGGGCAGCTGGCAGCTGGCGGGTTCTGAAGCTGAATAAAGCTGGATATAGACGGTCCCGGCGCCGAATCAAGCCGAATTCAGCCGTGTCCTGCACATTCCGATGAGGAAGGCTGTCGAGGCATGGCAAAAGACATTGATGGCTGTGCGGACGGAGTAAATCGAGCCTATATTTGCTTATATTAATAGTTAATGCTGCTAAATATAAAGGGCACGAATGGTTTGAAGCGCCGAAGGAAGCTCCGAGCTCCCGTCTATCTCGGGAACCTCTTTCTATTGTTCTGGCAAAACGAACAGATATTCGCTAAAATGTCACTAGAAGAGGTGACAGCATCATGATGAAAAAGAAAACTCTTTCCGAGCTGATCGAGGAACTGCGCGGAAATGAACATATAGCCAATTGGCATGAAATCGAGCCGCAGGAGGCGCGGACCCGGCCGATGCCCGAGAGCGTCGACCCCCGGATCAAGGACGCCCTCGGCAAGCGGGGCATCGCGGAGCTGTACACTCATCAGAGCAGCGCGTACGAGACGGTCCGCAAAGGGGAGAATGTCGTTGCGGTGACGCCGACCGCCTCGGGCAAGACGCTCTGCTACAATCTGCCCGTGCTGCAGCAGATCGCGGACGACGATTCGAGCCGGGCGCTGTATCTCTTCCCGACCAAAGCGCTCGCCCAGGACCAGAAGAGCGAGCTGAACGAAATCATCCAGGAAATGGGCATCGACATCAAAAGCTATACGTACGACGGGGACACTTCTCCGGCGATCCGGCAGCTCGTGCGAAAGGCCGGGCATATCGTCATCACCAACCCGGACATGCTCCATTCCGCCATTCTGCCCCATCATACGAAGTGGGTCAGCCTGTTCGAGAACCTGAAGTTCATCGTCATCGATGAGCTGCATACGTATCGCGGAGTATTCGGCAGCCATGTCGCCAACGTCATCCGGCGGCTGAAGCGGATTTGCGCTTTTTACGGCAGCAATCCGGTGTTCATCTGCACGTCGGCGACAATCGCGAATCCGCGGGAGCTCGCGGAGCATCTGACCGGCAGCCCGATGCGGCTGATCGACGACAACGGCGCTCCGAGGGGGCGAAAGCATTTCGTCTTCTACAATCCGCCCGTCGTCAACCAGGCGCTCAATATCAGGCGGAGCGCGACCGTCGAGGTCAACAACCTGGCCAAGGAATTCCTGAAGAACAAGATCCAGACGATCATCTTCGCCAGAAGCCGGGTCCGGGTCGAAATCATCCTGAGCCACATCCAGGAGCTCGTGAAGAAAGAGATCGGGCCGAAGTCGATCCGCGGCTACCGGGGCGGCTACTTGCCGAACCAGCGGCGCGAGATCGAGAAGGGGCTCCGCAGCGGCGATATTCTTGGCGTCGTCAGCACGAACGCGCTGGAGCTCGGCGTCGACATCGGACAGCTCCAGGTATGCGTCATGACGGGTTACCCCGGCAGTATCGCCAGCAGCTGGCAGCAGGCAGGCCGGGCGGGACGTCGCCATGGAGAGTCGCTGATCGTCATGGTTGCCGGATCGACGCCGGTCGACCAGTACATGGTGCACAACCCCGACTACTTTTTCGAGCGCAGTCCGGAAGCGGCGCGGATCAACCCGGAAAATCTGATCATCCTCGTCGATCATTTGAAATGCGCGGCGTACGAGCTGCCCTTCAAGGAAAGCGAGGAGTACGGTCCGCTGGATGTCGGCGACATCATGGAGTATCTGGTGGAGGAGCGCGTCCTGCACAAAAACGCCGATACGTTCTACTGGGCTAACCAGTCGTTCCCTGCGAGCGGCATCAGCCTGCGCTCCGCTTCCCAGGAAAATGTCGTCATCGTCGACCAGTCCGACGTCGCGAACGTGCGGATCATCGGGGAGATGGACCGGTTCAGCGCCATGACGCTGCTGCATGACGAGGCGATCTACCTTCATGAGGGCGTCCAGTTCCAGGTGGAGAAGCTCGATTGGGACCACAAGAAAGCCTACGTGCGCGAAGTGGACGTGGAGTATTATACCGACGCCAATCTCGCCATCAACCTCAAGGTGCTTGAAATCGACAAGACGAAGGAGCGGCAGGATGGTTCCCTGCACTTCGGAGATGTCACCGTCAATGCCATTCCGACGATCTTCAAGAAGATCAAGATGACGACGTTTGAGAATATCGGATCGGGGCCGATCCATCTTCCCGAGGAGGAGCTGCATACGTCTTCGGCCTGGATCGAGATCAAGCAGGTCGACGACGATATCGGCGCCAAGACGCTGGAGCAGCTCCTGCTCGGCATCGCCCATGTGCTCAAGCATATCGTTCCTGTCCTGGCGATGTGCGACCGGAACGACATCCATGTCGTGCCGCAGATCAAGGCGGCGCATACGCAGCTGCCGACGATATTCGTATATGATCACTATCCGGGAGGCATCGGCTTGGCGGACGAGGTGTACAAGCGGTTCGACGAGGTCCGGGACGCGGCGCTGAACATGATTTCCGGATGCCCGTGCAAGGACGGATGCCCTTCCTGCATCGGCACGGAAATAGAAGGAAGCGACCTCAAGCGCAGAAGCATCCGGCTTCTGGAGCGGTTATGAAAGCTCACAGGATCGTCAAGGCGGATAGGCTTGCAATGAAGGATACAGGACGCGAGAAGAGAGGAGGCGGCTCATGAGCAGCCTGCGCGAGAAAATGAACCGGCTGAAAGGAATCAAGCCCGCAGAGGATCAAGCCGCCGAGACTCCTGCTGCCGCTGATCTTCTGGAGAACGACCCGATGAAGGGCGCATCTGCATCCGAAGCGGCAGCGGGCGGGCTTGCTTCGGCCGGTCCGGAATGGGACCGCCACGGCGTGAAGCTCGTCGCCAACGCAGCCGGCGATTGCCTGGAGAGGCGGATCACGCTGCCGCTCGGCCACCGGAGCGGGCATCATTCGCTCTCGGAGTGGACGGGGACGGCCGGACAGCTCGGCGCCTTCCATCCGGACGCAGGCGAGGCGCCTGATGCCGAAAACGTCCTATTCCTCGACCTGGAGACGACGGGCCTCGGAGCCGGAACGGGCAACGTGCCGTTCATGATGGGGCTGGCGTATTTCGAAGACGGAGCCTTCATCCTGCGTCAGTTCCTGATCCGCCATCCCGCCGAGGAGCGGGCGATGCTGCAGGAGCTGCTGCTCCTGCTGCCGCGCTTCCGCTGGCTCGGAACGTACAACGGGCGCTCCTTCGACTGGCCGCTCGTCCAATCCCGGTTCATCATGAACGGCTTCCGCGGGACGCCTGAGCTGCTGCATCTGGATTTTCTCCATCCGTCGAGAAGCATATGGAAAAACACGCTTGTCTCCTGCAAGCTGAGCCATGTCGAAGAAGAGCGTCTCGGCATCTTCCGAACGGACGATGTGCCGGGATCGCTGGCGCCGGCGCTCTATTTTCAATATTTGGCGGAAGGCGATCCCGATGTGCTTGAGGGCGTATTCCGCCATAACGAACAGGATATGGTCACCCTTGCCTGCCTGGGCATCCGCTTCGGCCATTTGCTCGCCGGTGCTGTCGGAGAGCGGACGCCGATGCCCGAGGAGAACGAGGAGCGGCTGCGCACCGGATTATGGCTGGAGAAGATGGGCCGGACGGCTGACGCCGAGCGTCTTTTCGCCTTGGTGGAAGCCTCGGAGAAGCCTGCTCCTTCGGCTTGGCACACGCTGGCGATGAGGGAGAAGAAAACTGGCAATTGGGACCGGGCTGTGGTATTGTGGCAGAAAGCCGCCGCCTGCATGAGGACGGCGCTTATTCCGAACGTGGACGCCCATGTGGAGCTGGCCATGTTCTACGAACACAAGCGCAAGGATGTCCACTCGGCTCTCGCCTATGCCGAGGAAGCGATCGAGCTGTTCGCGGGCAGGCCGCATGATTACCGCAGCGCCAAGCGGCGGGCCGAGCAGGAAGCCTTGCTCAAGCGGCGCGACAGGCTCCGCCGCAAATGCGGAGGGAGCGGCGCCATGCTGGAGGTTGACAGATGAAGAAAACGTACAGCTTGCCGGGAATGCCGGCGCCGGACCGGCCGATCGGCGGCCTCCTGCTCGACCTCGACGGAACGGTCTATCGGGGCGAGCAGGCTGTCGATGGGGCCGGTTCTCTTGTGAGGGCGCTTCGCGATGCCGGAGTTCCCTACAAATATGTGACGAACAACTCCTCCTCCAGTCCCGAAGCCGTCGCGAAGAGGCTGCGGGATATGGGCGTGGATGCGAATGCGGACGAAGTATGCACCTCTTCCCAGGCGGCAGCGCGATATGCGGCCGAACGCTTTCCGGGCGGCAAGGTGTTCCTGATCGGGGAAGAAGGCTTGGCGGCAGAGCTGGAGCAAGCGGGCCTGATGCTGGTCGAACGGGATGCCGATCTCGTCGTCCAGGGCATCGACCGCGCCTTCTCCTACGCCAAGGCTTCCGAGGCGGTGAGAGAGCTGCTGGCGGGAGCGGAATTCATCCTGACGAATCCGGATCTGCTGCTGCCTTCCCATGGAGGCCTCTTTCCGGGAGCGGGCTCCATCGGGGCGATGCTTGCCGCCGCGTCGGGAGCGAAGCCTGTCGTCATCGGCAAGCCGGAGAAGATCCTGATGGATTATTCGCTGGAAAGGATCGGCTTGACTGCAGGGGAGGTATGGGTCGTCGGCGATAACTTGGCGACCGACATCGCCGCGGGCAAGAACAGCGGCTGCGGCACGATTCTTGTGCTGACGGGACTGACGAGCCCGGACAATTATGCCCGCTTCGCGGAAGCGGCGGATGCCGAGCCCGATGCCGTCTGCGGCTCGCTCGCCGATCTGCAATCGTATATATTGAAGTACATAGGGCGATAAAAAGAACAACACGAGGGAAAGGAAGCGAGACTTCATGCCGGAATATCCTGAAATGGACCACTATCGGATGCTGCTGGGCGCTTCCGTCGCCGGACAGCGGATCCGCAAAGTCGCCGTCGAGCGGGAGAAGTCGGTCAATCTGCCGGCCGGCGAGTTCGTCTCCAGGCTGGAGGGCCGTACGATCTGGTTCGTCGAGCGGCGCGGAAAGCATTTGATTTTTCATTTGGACAACGGAGAAAGGCTGCTCCTGCATCTCATGCTGGGGGGCTGGATGTTTTACGGCTCCGAAGAAGAGCGGCCAGACAGAACCGTTCAGGTTCAATTGGACCTCGACAGCGGCAACCTGTATTTCATCGGACTGAGGCTCGGTTACCTGCATCTGCTCTCCGCCAAGGAAACCGAAGGGAAGCTTGCCGCGCTCGGTCCCGAGCCTTTCGATCCGAGATTGACGCTGGCCGCGTTCACCTCCAGGCTCCTGGCCAAGAAGCGGAGCGCCTTGAAGACGGTGCTGGTGGACCAGAGCGTCATCGCCGGCATCGGCAACTGTTATTCCGACGAGATCGCCTGGGAAGCGAAGCTGCGCCCGGACGCCAAGCTAGGCGGCCTGAGCGAGGAGTCCTTCTCGCGGCTGTACGACGCGATGCATTCCATGCTGCTGGAAGCGCGCACCCGAGGCGGTTATATGGAAAATCCGTTCCAGGCCGGCGACGAGTCGACAGGCGGCTATAACGACGATTGCAAAGTTTATGACCGTCCGGGCGGCGAATGCTACCGCTGCGGCGGGACGATCGAGCAGCATGAAATGTCTTCGCGCAAAGTATTCTTTTGTCCGGATTGCCAGAAGGAATCCTGAGCCATGCCTGACAACCGGATCGGCTGCCATCTCAGCACTAGAGGGGGATACCGGGCCGCGGCGGAAAGGGCTTCGGCCCTCGGCTGCGGCTCTTTCCAATACTTCCCGAAAAATCCGCGGAGTCTCGGCGTCAAAGCTTTCGATCGCCGCGACGCCCAGCGCTGCAAGGAATGGTGTCAGGAGCATGGACTGTCGTCCATCGCCCATTCCCCTTATCCGAACAACCTGGCTTCGGAGGATGCTTCCGTCCGCGAGCGGACAGCCGAATCCTTGCTCAACGATCTCGACATCGCGGAGGCTTGCGGATCGCTTGGCGTCGTCGTCCATTTCGGCATCTACAAAGGCGCGGATCCGCTGGAAGGCTACCGGCTGATGATCGGGACGCTGGATGGAATCACAAGCAGCTGGGACGGCAAATGCAAGCTGCTCATCGAGAATCAAGCCGGCAATCACGGCTTCATGGGCATGACGCTGGAGGAGCTGGCGCAAGTGCGCTCGCTCTGCCGCGAGCCCGCCAAGATCGCCTTCTGCCTCGACAGCTGCCATCTGTTCGCGAGCGGAATATGGAAAGGCGATGCCGGGGCGCAGTGGCATGCCGACGCGGAGAGGGCCGGCAGCCTGGACCATATCGCCGCCCTTCATTTCAACGACTCCGCATACGGCAGCGGTTCGCGGCGCGATCGCCATGCCCGGCTGGGCGAAGGCGTTGTAGGCGATGCCGGACTCCGGTGGCTGCTTGAAGCGCTCCCCGGCATTCCTGCCGTCCTTGAGACGGCTTCCGGCGCAGACGGCACGCACCGCGAGCAGCTGTCGATCATGAAGTCATGGGAGGAACGGACTTGATCCATGTCTATTTAGATGATTTCCGCCGTTGTCCGGAAGGCTTCGTCCACGCCCGCAATGCCGAGGAGTGCATCGCCCTCATCGCTTCCGAGGACATCGGCATCCTCTCCCTGGATTTCGACCTCGGCTGGGGCCAGCCTACGGGAATCGAAGTTGCCCGCTATATCGCGGAGAGCGGCCGTTATCCGCAGGAAATCTATCTGCATACATCCAGTACGGATGGCAGGCGAATGATGTACAAGCTGCTGTCGGACTCCCTTCCAGAAGGAAGCCGTCTTTCCTCTGCCTCCATGCCGGAAGAAACTCTTGCCAGGGCGGCAGGCGGCGAAGCGGCGGATGCCGCATCAATTCAAGAGAAGAACGGGTGAGCAGCATGGCAATCATATCTTTGCAACATTTGAGGCTGCAGCGAGCGGAACGCGAGATTTTGCAGGACGTAAGCCTGACCGTGCAGCCAGGCGAGCATTGGGTTGTGCTGGGCCGCAACGGCTCAGGCAAAACGACGCTGCTCGAAATGCTGACGGGATATATGTTCCCGACTTCCGGGACAGTCGAGGTGCTGGGCAACCGATACGGGGAATGCGATGTCCGCGAGGTCCGCAAGAGGATCGGCTACATCAGCCAGTCGCTCGTGGAGAAGCTCGCTCTTGCCGACCCTGTATGGGAAGTGGTGGCTACCGGAGAGTATGCTTTTTTGCGCTTTTATCAAGAGATCCCGGAAGAGGTGCGGGGCAAGGCGCTGAGACTCCTTGAGGAGTGCGGGCTTCGCCATGCCGCCCTGCAGCCGTTCGGAACGCTGTCGCAGGGGGAGCGCAAGAAAGTGCTGCTGGCGCGAGCGCTCATGAGCGACCCGGCCATCCTGATTCTGGACGAGCCGTGCTCCGGCCTGGACCTGTACGAGCGCGAAAAGCTGCTCGCGGAGACAGGCAAGCTTGGAAGCCGCAGCATGACCGTCATTTATGTCACTCATCATATGGAAGAAATCATGCCTATGTTTACTCATGTCGCCTTGCTGCAGGACGGAAAGTTGATCGCTTCCGGACCCAAGAAGGAAGTGTTGACGGAAAGCGTGCTCGGCGCTGCCTATGAGCTTCCGTTGACGGTGGAATGGGCGCATGGCAGGCCTTGGATCAAAGTAGGAACGGATGGTGCAGCAGGTTGAGTCAGTGGATCGGAACAGCGAATAAAAGTTATGCATCCTACGCGATGGAAGAGCTTCGGCGGCAGTTCGAAGGCATCTCCATCACGCAGCTTTCCCCAGGGGAAGCTTTTCTTTTCGAGGTGCCGCTTGAACAAGAGGCGGTGCTGGCGTCAATCAAGGCGGAGCAGCCGATTTTCCTTAGGCATCTGCAGCCCGTGGACGCGGTTCGGTCGATCTCGGCCGATGCGGACGATCTGGACTGGCTCAGCGATTGGATCCGGCTCTCTCGCGGCAAGCTCGAGGGCAAGCGTACAGGCGTCCACATCCGCAAAGCGGAAGGAAGCCCTTATCCTTATTCTGCGGCGGATACAAAAGCCGTTGCGGATGCGATGCTGGAGCAGTGCGGGGCGGAGCCGGAACAGAAGCATCCCGAGATTCTTGTCGCGGTATACGCATCCCGGGATACGCTGTATGCCGGCATCGGAACGCCTGCCGAGATGCTGTCGGATTGGCCGGGCGGAGCTGTACGTTTCCAGAAGGAAGAAGGACAGATATCGAGGGCCAAGTTCAAGCTGCTGGAAGCGGAAAGAGAGTTCGGGCTGAATTATGCCGCCTTCCGGAACGCGCTCGACATCGGCGCCGCCCCGGGAGGGTGGACGTCGCTCTTGTTGGAGAGGGGACTCCGCGTGACCGCTATCGATCCTGCCGAGCTCCATCCGTCGCTGCTGTCTTACCGGACCTTGACCGTGCTGCGCAAAAACGCGGCCGAAGTCAGCTTCCAGCCAGGCACATTCGACCTGCTCGTCTGCGATATGAGCTGGAGCCCGATGCAGATGACCAAGCTTGTCCTTGATCTCATCCCGGCGCTGCAGGAGGGCGGGACGGCGATCGTGACGGTCAAGCTGATGCATCGCAAGCCGCTGCAGACGATCCGGGAAGTGAAGAGCCGCCTTTCAACGGCGTTCGACATTCTCGGCGCAAGGCAGCTTTTCCACAACAGGGAGGAAATGACCCTGTATTTGAAGAAGAAATAACTCATCGATTTTATAACAAGCGGCAAGCGGGAAAGCATCCCGGCTATGCGCAGGCTCTCTTTGGAGATGCTGCGCCATAGCCGGGTTTTTGCATTCCAGGCCGGATAGAGGGAGGCTGAGCGTTCATGGAAGAAGATACGGCTGATATTCATCCGCTTCGGGATGGCTTGACTGCAGGCAGCTTGGTTGGCGGCCGGTATAGGGTGGCGGCGGAAATCGGGTGCGGAGGGATGAGCCGAGTGTACGCCGTGGAGGATACCCGGCTGAACAATAAATTAAGGGCATTAAAAATAAATGCAGCCAACCATGCTGCGCTGACGGCGGAGGAAGCCTTCATGCTCATGCGGCTCGAGCACCCCCACTTGCCTCAGCTCCTGGATTATTATCCTCCGAACTCGGCGTCCGCCGAGATGCTCGTCATGGACTACATCGATGGCCAGACTCTTGAGCAAGCGGTCCGTGCGCGGGGCAGAGGGCTGGAACTCCATGAGACGGCGGCGATATCGCTGCAGCTGTGCTCGGCGCTGTCGTATTTGCATCGCCAGCAGCCTCCGGTCATCCACCGGGACTTGAAGCCGTCCAACGTCATGATCGATAAGGAGGGAAGGGTCAGGCTCATCGACTTCGGCATCGCTCGCAGCTACAAGCCGGGCAGCCGGTCCGATACGCGCCGTCTGGGAACGCCGGGTTTTGCGGCTCCGGAGCAGGAGTCGGGAGGGCAGAGCGATTCCCGCACCGACGTATACGGACTTGGACGTCTCATTCGTTGGCTGATGATCGGCGGCGAGTCCCGCGATGGATTCCAAGCGAGGAGCGCAGGGGAACGGCTGCCTCCATGGCTCTTGAACATGCTGGAGCGGCGGCCGGAAGACCGGCTGCATTCCATGGAGGATGCGGCCAGGGAAATCCGATTATGGGCCGATAGCGCCGGCGCGGGCTTGTCCGGCAAGGGCAAGGCATCTGCATTCGGCCTTGCCGGAGGCGCTTTGCCCGGAACCGTGTCGGTGCTGTCTCTCTCACCTGGCAGCGGGGCGACGTTTTTGAGCCTGATGCTTGCTCGGCATTTGGAGGAGACGGGCCAGCCGTTCCAGCTGATCGAGGCTCCTGGAGGAGAGCCGGAATATTGCGCCTTGATCGGTAGTCCGGTGCTGCCGCCTGCGCCGGACGGGCCCGACCCTCGCTACCGGCGTCTCGGAAGCGTCCGCGCATCCTGGCAGGTGCTCCATCCCGAGCCTGCTCCCGCCGCGGCCGCCGATCAGGATGCGCGCTTCCGCCTGATGGCTTCGGGAGGCGGGGAGGGCGCCGTCATCGTCGACTGGTCCTCCCGCTGGCATGAAGTCGCCTTGGCGGAAGAGTGGGCTTCCGTTTCCGGGCTGCTCGTCGTCTGCGCGGATCCCAATCCCGCACGGTGGAGCAAAGCGAGGATCGCCGGCCTGAACCGGCTGCTGCGGATGCGGGAAGCTGCGGGGCTCCCTACGGTGTGGGCGGCATGCAAGGACGCTCCGTTTCCGGAAAGGGCGGAATGGCTGGCGCTGCTTCCGGAAAAGCCGGCCATCGTAATCCCTTATTTGGAGCCGTCCGAATGGTACGCGCTGCTCTGGAGAGGGATGCCGCTGCCGCGAAAAGGGAAATCGGCCGCTGCGCTTCGCCAGGCATTGGCGGCTTTGTCGGAAATGCTTCCGGGATAGAGGATCAAAACGATTTCTGCATGGAGCTTCGTGATGCGAGTCCGTTTCAGGCAGCTGATGTCCTATTCCCCAAGACAGTGCAGCCGCTCGCATTTTCTCCATTTTATGGTAAAATGACGAAAAGAGAAGCAGGAGGTGCGGTTATGAAAGCAGGCTACATTCTGATGGCGGCTCTAGGGATAGCCCTGATCGTTTTCGGGCTTTTGCCCGTTGCTTATGCGTACCCTTACAGCAGCGGCCCCGACTCCGGCCCGAGAAACTATTGGGAGCTTCTGCTGATGATTTCTTATGAAAACGGCACTGCGAGCGTCGCCATCGGAATTCTGCTCCTTCTGCTGGCGGCTTCGATGTTGTTCTTTTTCAACAAAAAAACGGCAGCGGCCTAGTCATCCGGCCGGACCTGTCGCAGGCGGCGGAATGTAATCCGCTTCCAACATGGCGATCATTGCCTCTTCGCGGAAGGGGGAGCCAAGAAGCCCCATAATGTGATACAATATCCCATTAGGAACCCTAATCGGGATATTTTCTCTGCATAAAGACAGGAATGGAGAATGGAACTTACATGAGCTTACTGACCGTTGAAAATTTATCGCATACATTCGGAGACCGCGTCCTGTTCAGGGACGTGTCGTTCCGCCTGCTCGCAGGCGAGCGCGTAGGATTGGTCGGCGCGAACGGCACCGGCAAATCGACGATGATGAATATACTGACCGGCAAGCAGCTGAAGGACGAGGGCAGAGTAGAATGGACGCCTAAGATCCGTTACGGCTACCTCGACCAGCATACGAAGCTGGAAGCGGGCAAGACGATCCGCGACGTGCTGCGCGACGCCTTCGGGCCGCTGCTGGAGCTGGAGAAGGAGCTGAACGAGGTGACGGCCGCCATGGGCGAGCCGGACGCCGACCTGGACGTGCTGCTGGAACGCATGGGTGAGATCCAGGAAGAGCTCGAGATCGGGGATTACTACCTGCTCGACGTGAAGGTGGATGAAATGGCGAACGGCCTCGGGCTCAGCGCCATCGGCCTCGACCGCGACGTCACGGCGCTCAGCGGCGGACAAAGGACCAAAGTACTGCTCGCCAAGCTTCTGCTGGAGAAGCCTACGGTCCTACTGCTCGACGAGCCTACGAACTATTTGGATGATGAGCATATCTCGTGGCTGGCGAACTATCTGCGCAATTATCCCCATGCCTTCATTCTGATATCCCATGATACCGGCTTCATGAACGCAGTCGTCAGCGTCATCTATCACCTGGAATTTTCCCGCCTGACCCGCTACACAGGCAACTACGAGAAATTCCTGGAGATGGCCGAGATGAATAAAGCCCAGCATCTGGGAGCATACGAGAAGCAGCAGGAGTTCATCAAGAAGCAGGAAGACTTCATCCAGCGCAACAAAGCCAGGGCTTCCACCTCCGGCCGGGCGAAGAGCCGCGAAAAGCAATTGGACCGGATCGAACGCATCGACAAGCCGGAAGAAGCGGGGAAGCCGACGTTCACCTTCAACGAAGGGCGGACGAGCGGCAAGACGATCTTCGAGGCGAAAGGCCTCTCCATCGGCTATTCGAGCCCGCTTCTTCCGAAGATGGACATGCTCATCGAGCGCGGCGACAAAATCGCCATCGTCGGCTGCAACGGCGTCGGCAAATCGACGCTCTTGAAAACCATTTTGGGCCGCATCGAGCCGCTCGACGGAACGGTGTACCGCGGCGATTACCTGCTGCCGGCCTACTTCGAGCAGGAAGCGAAGGCTCCAGGGCTGACGCCGCTCGAGGATGTTTGGAACGAGTTCTCTTTCATGAACCAGCATGAGGTTCGCGCGGCTCTTGCCCGCTGCGGCCTCAAGAACGAGCATATCACCCGCAGCCTGAGCCAGCTGAGCGGGGGCGAGCAGGCCAAAGTGCGGCTGTGCAAGCTGATGCTGCGCGAGAGCAACTGGATCCTGTTCGACGAACCGACGAACCATCTGGACGTCGTAGCCAAAGCCGAGCTCAAGCGCGCGCTCCAGTCCTACCGGGGCACGATCGTCCTTGTCTCCCACGAACCTGATTTTTATGAGGATTGGGTGACGAAGACTTGGGATGTCGAAGCCTGGTCGATGGAGCAGCAGGCACAGAATTGATATAGGGCATGCTGTTTCAAGCGGGCATCATGAGATTCCGGCTGTCAGGATCCGTCGACCGCGGTTCCGGATCTTGACAGCCGTCTTGGCAGCCAGGCGGCGGCGCCGCCAATCTACCGGAAAGCAGGTGACATCCAAGAATGAATGAACGTGTGCTGGTTATCGAGGATGAAGAAAGCATCGCGCGCATCCTCCAGCTGGAGCTGGAGCATGAAGGCTATCATGTCGGCCATGCACCGGACGGGCGCAGCGGCTTCATGCAGGCATCCTCGGGAGAGTGGGACCTGGTCCTGCTCGACGTCATGCTGCCGGAGCTGAACGGCATCGAGGTGCTGCGCCGGCTCCGCCAGGCAGGCAATCCCATCCCCGTCATTCTCATCACAGCCCGGGATACGGTGCCGGACAAGGTCAGCGGATTCGAGCACGGCGCCAACGATTACATCACCAAGCCCTTCGCGATGGAGGAGTTGCTTGCGCGCGTGCGCAATCTGCTGCGCATCTTCCAGCAGAATCCGAAGGAATCCGAAGGCTCCGATCTGCTCAAGATCGGCGATCTGACGGTCGAGCTGCGCACGCGCAAAGTATTCCGCAAAGAGCTCGCCATCGACCTGACGCCGCGCGAGTTCGAACTGCTCGTCTATTTGGCGCAGCATAAGAACGAAGAGAAGTCCCGGGAAGAAATCCTGTCCGAAGTATGGGGGTACGATTTCATGGGCGAGACGAATCTCGTCGACGTGTATATCCGGTACCTCCGCCAGAAGCTGGACAAGGGCTTCCGCCACAAGCTGATCCATACGGTGCGCGGAGTCGGCTACATGATGAAGGAGCCGGAGGCATGACTCTCCGCAAGCGGTTCACCCTATTCACGATCTTCTGGCTCATCTTCATCCTCATCCTGTTCAACATCTTCGTCTACTTGTTCATGACGAAGATCACGACGCGCAGCGAGCAGCAGGTCATGATGAACAAGGTGAACCTGATTCTGGAGAACAACAAGCTGAACGACAAGACGCATCTGGCGGACGAAGGGCTGCTCAGGGAGTTCTACAACGTCAACGAGCTGATCCGGATCATCAGTCCGGAAGGCAAGACGGTCAATCTGCAGGGCTCCGATACCGACCTTCTGGCGCTCCCGGTCAAGTTCGTCGCCTACCGGGAGTCCGGGGAAAGGTTCGTCGGCAGCACGAGGGTTCTGTTCATGAAGGTGCCGCTGTATCAGGATTCCGAAATCATCGGCATGCTTGAGATCGAGCGCAAGCTCAACCTGCAGGACAGCTACATGAAGGTGCTCGTAGCGGCTTTGTCCGTGACCAGCATCGGCGCCATCCTGTTCGCGATCTTCGGCACGTACTGGTTCACCTCGAGGCTGACAGCCCCGATCCAGCAAATGGTGCAGACGATGAGGGAGATCGACCGCAGCGGCAAGCTGCGGAAGATCGAGATGGGAGACAAGGAGGAGTCGGCCGAGCTGCTTCAGCTCCTTCGCGCCTTCAATCAGATGATCGAGAGGCTGGACCGCACGTTTGCCCGTCAAAAGCAGTTCGTCGCGGATGCGTCGCATGAGCTGAAGACGCCGCTTACTGTCATCGTCAGCTACGCGGGCATGCTGAAGCGCTGGGGCCGCGACGACGCCGCGGTCCGCGAAGAGGCGATCGATGCGATCGCCAAGGAGGCGGAGCGCCTGCAGAACCTCACCAAGTCGATGCTCATGCTGGCCCAAGCGGAGCAAGAGGATTGGCTGAATCTGGAGACGTTCGACGTCGTGCAGATGGTCGACGAGATGGCCGGCATGCTGCAGGCGACGTTCCAGCGCCCGATCCGGGTCCATACTTCCGCAGGCGGACTGAAGATGTCGGGCGACAAGGACAAGATCCGCCAGCTGCTCGTCATCCTGCTGGACAACGCCATCAAGTACAGCAAGGAGCCGATCGATGTCACGGTGAGCGCGGTCAAGCAGTCCGTGCGCGTCCAGGTGACGGACAAGGGCATCGGCATTCCCGAGAACGAGATTCCTTATCTGTTCGAGCGGTTTTACCGCGTGGACGGGGCGCGGGGCCGCACGACCGGCGGCGTCGGGCTCGGGCTGTCGATCGCCAAGAGAATCGTAGAGCTTCATGAAGGGCAGATCGACGTGTTCAGCAAGCCGGGCAAAGGAACGACGATTACGTTCCAATTCCCGCAGACGCTGAAAGGAAACGGCGGCAGGTAGCGCTGCGGCCTCATGGCCGCAGGGAAGCAAAAAATCCGCATCGCCTTCGGTAACGAAGGCGATGCGGATTTTATATCATTCGTAAAAGATTGTCTACAGGATGCGCTTGGCGGTGACGTAGTGATTGTTCCAGTAAGAGGTGCCGAGGCTGGAGATCGTCACGCCTGTTTTGCCGTATGTGTGCAGGATCTTGTTGGAGCCGGCGTAGATGGCGACGTGGCCGATGCTCTTGCCGGAGCTGCCGGTGAAGAAGACGAGATCGCCTTTGCTGAGATAGCCGCGGGTCACCTTGACTCCTTTGGCCGCCTGCTGGGTAGAAGTCCTTGGCAGGGAGACGCCGGTTTTCTTGTAGACGTATTGGGTGAACGAAGAGCAATCGAATGCGTATGTAACGCCGCTTGGAGCTCCGAGGCGGTAAGGAACGCCTAAGTACTGCTTGCCGTAGGAGAGAAGCTTTTCAGCCTGCGGCGTCGCGGCATGTGCTGTCGATGCAGAGCCAAGAGCGAGTCCCGACACTCCAATGACAGAGCATAGGCCGATGTTCATGATTGTTTTTTTCCATTTGCTTGTGCGCATGTCTTGTGGTGTCCCTCCATCATGGTGTACGTTGAATATGTTGTGTTGCTTACAAAAAGGATCATAACACACCTTTTGTATCCTAATCATTTCCAGAAAGAAAGAAAACCCAACCAAATCGCGATGCTGAGGGCTTTATGAGAATACGATGAGAATCCTCTCATAATTGGTTGGCTGTATATTAAAGGAGGTTAATAATGAAATTCCGCGTAAGTGCGGTCCAGTATGAGCTGGCCGATATCGATTCCTTTGACGAATTCGCCGCTCAAGCCGCCCATTATGTCCGCAACGCCTCGGAATATGGAACCCAGTTCGTGCTGTTCCCGGAATTCATGACGACGCAGCTCCTCAGCATCAGAGGGGAGGATGGCCAAGCGCAGGGCATACAGTCTCTGCCGGATTTCACGGAGGCGTACGAAGGGCTGTTCGCCGGCCTTGCTCAGGAATACGGCATGTACATCATTGCAGGCACCCACGTCGTCCGCACGGCGGAAGGCAAGCTGAGGAACACGGCGTATTTGTTCGGACCCGACGGGAGCATGCGCACGCAAGCCAAGATCCATCTGACGCCGACCGAGGTGGAGGAATGGAACATGTCCGCCGGAGACGGCCTGGAAGTGTTCGACACTCGGTACGGCAGGATCGCGATGCTGACTTGCTACGACATCGAGTTTCCCGAAATCGTGCGCATGGCCCGGGCCAAAGGGGCGGACGTCATCTTCTGTCCTTCCTGCACGGATGACCGCCACGGCTTTTACCGCGTGCGCTACTGCTGCCATGCCCGGGCCGTCGAGAACCAGGTCTATATCGTGGCGACCGGAACGGTCGGTTCCTTGCGCCGGGTAGACTTCATGAGAGCCAATTACGGCCAGGCGGCCGTCATTACTCCGAACGATATTCCGTTCCCTCCGAAGGGCATCATGTGCGAAGGGACGGAAAACCGCGATATGCTGATCGTGGCCGACCTTGACCTGTCCTTGCTCGAGGACGTCCGCCGGAGCGGCTCCGTGACGACATGGAGAGACCGGCGTACGGATCTGTACGGAGATTGGAGCTGACAGAAGCGGGGGGAGAAGGAAGGAATCATCGGATGCTGAAAAAACTCTACGTGATCCACGCAGGCAAGCCGGTAGAAGCGACGATTCGCCGCTACGGCCTTGATGATGCGGAGGGATTGATCCGGGTGCAGGAAGCGAGCTTCCCGCCTCCTTATCCTCAGGAGCTGCTCTGGAACCGGGAGCAGATCCGCGAGCATGCAGCCCGCTTCCCGGAAGGAGCTCTATGCGCCGTCGTGGAAGGGGAGATCATCGGGTCCATGACCGGCATGCTGACGGATGGAAGCCTCGCCGGAAGCCATGACTGGGCAACCGTAACCGACGGCGGCTATATCCGGAATCACGATCCGGAGGGGGACACCCTCTATGTCGTGGATATATGCGTCCGGCCCGAGTACCGCAAGAGCGGCATCGGCAAGTGGCTGATGCAGACGATGTACGAAACGGTCGTGCATCTAGGCAAGGGAAGGCTGCTTGGCGGCGGACGTCTGCCGGGCTACCATCGTCATGCCGCCGAGCTTAAGCCCGAGCAGTATGTGGCCGCCGTGCTGAAGGGCGACCTCCATGACCCGGTTTTGTCTTTTCTGCTCCGCTGCGGCAGGATGCCGGCCGGGATCGCGGAGAACTATTTGGAGGATGAGGAATCATGCCACTATGCCGCCCTGATGGAATGGCGCAATCCGTTCCTCATCCAGGAGTCTTAAGAACAGATCGTAATGAAACCGATAAGGAGTTGATCATAACGATGGAATTCCACCGCATCGTGTCCATTGAAGATCCGGAGTTCCCCAAGCTCCACCGCCTGCTGCAGGAGGTGTTTCCGCCGGAAGAGGTGCTCGCCTACGACCTGTGGCGGGAGCCGCTGCTCGACCCGTCCATCCATGTCTGCGTCGCCCTGCATGAGGGCGAGGCGGTCGGCGCCACGGAATACCGCTATTACCCGGACATGCGCGTCGCCATGACGGATTTCACGATCATCGGCCGGCCGGGTCTCGGCATCGGGCGCTTCCTGATGCGCAGCCGCGAGCGGGAGCTGGACCGGCTGGCCAAGCAATCCGGGGCGGAGCCGCTCGGCATGTTCGCGGAGATCTACGATCCTTACCGCACCGGGCATGAATTCGGAGGCGTCAGCCCGATGAATCCGATCGTCAGGCGCGAGGTGCTGTCCCATATCGGCTACAAGCGTCTGGATCTCGCCTACGTCCATCCTTCCTGGGATTTGGAAGGCGGAGCGGTAAGCGGCCTTGACCTCGGCTTCCTGCCGAAGGACGAGCTGCAAGACGAGATACCGGGAGCTCTGGCTGCGCAGTTTCTGGAAACCTACTATTCGGCGATCGAACGCAAGCCTCAGGAATGGTACGACATGGTTCAGGGCATCCGCGATCGGGAATCGATCGCCCTGCTTCCGCTCTGATGGCTTCCGCTCCGGCGGTGCTGACCTTCCTCGGCACCGGCGATTCGCTTGGAGTGCCGAGGGTTTATTGCAGCTGCCCCGTATGCGAGGAAGCAAGAACGACGGGCAGGAACAGGAGGCTGCGCTCCCTCGTGCGGATCGACGGACTTGAAGGCGGCGGTTCTCCGGACGATGTGACGCTGATCGACTGCGGACCCGATTGGGGCAGGCAGATGGAAGCGGCCGGGCTGCGCTCGGTCGGAAGAATACTGCTCACGCATGCCCACTTCGACCATATAGGCGGTCTCGTGGAATGGGCGGATGCATGCAGGTGGACGAAGCAGCGGGGCATGGCATACGCTCCCGCCGAAGTCATCCCCGATATTCTGGCCCGCTTTCCCTGGCTGGACCGATGGATCGATTTCACGCCGATCGAAGAGCCGCTCGTGATCGGCTGCTGGAGCATTCGAAGCTGGCGTGTCCATCATGGACATAACGGCTATGCGTACGCCTATCGGTTCGACCATGGCGAGACCGGATACGCCTGGGCGTACTGCTCCGACTCCATCGGCCTTGACAATATGCAGAAGGAGCCGCTGCGCGGCGCCGATCTGATCGTGCTCGGTACGAGCTTTTACCATGAGCCCTATCCTTACGCCGGACGGTCCGTATACGACGTCACGGAAGCTCTGGAGCTGCGGGAGGAGCTGCAGCCGGGAGAAATGCTGCTGACGCATATGTCGCATGATATCGATCTGCGCCGTCCATACGGCTTGCCGGACAACGTGAAGTACGCCGAGGCGGGAATGCGCCGGATTCTCGATAAATAGAAGCCAAAAAACAAGCAGCCCCCGACGATGCGGCATCCGCATTCGTCGGGGGCTGCTTGTTTGCCTGCGAGCTGTCTAGCCGGCTCCGCGTTCTTCCGGGCGCCCCTGGGAATGGCGGAACAGCTGCTCGTAGTAGCCGCGCTGCCGGACCAGCTCCTCGTGGCTGCCCTGCTCGGCGATGACGCCGCTCCGCATGACGATGATGCGGTCCGCATCCATGACGGTCGAAATGCGATGGGCGATGACGAGCGTCGTCCTTCCCGCCGCAACGGCGTCCAGCGCCCGCTGGACGAGCTGCTCGGTGCTGGAGTCTAGATTCGCCGTCGCCTCGTCCAGCACGAGAATGGCAGGCTGATAGAGCACGATCCGGGCAAAGCTGAGCAGCTGCCGCTCCCCGGTGGACAGTCCGCTGCCTTTTTCGCTCAGCATCGTGTCGTAACCGTCCGGCAGACGGCGGATCAGGGCGTCGGCGCCGACGAACGTGCAAGCCTGCATCGCTTGCTCCCGGCTGAAGCGGGTGTCGAACAGCCGGATGTTGTCAATGATCGAGCCCGAGAACAGGTACGGCTCCTGCTGGACCAGCCCGACCGTCCGGCTGAGCGTGGCGAGAGGGAGCTTCCGCACGTCGATTCCGTCGATCTGCACCGATCCCTTCCGCACGTCGTAGAACCGGCACAGGAGGCTGATCAGCGAGCTTTTGCCGGCTCCTGTCGTGCCGACGATGCCGATCCTCTCTCCGGGACGGATACTCAGGCTCAACGCCTTGATGACCGGTTCGCCATCCCCGTAGCCGAACGTCACGTTGCGGAAATCGATGGCGCCGCTGACCTGCGGACTGCCGCTGCCGCCGTTCAAGGCCGGGAAGGAGGCATCTCCGTCATCCGGAAGATCGGGCTTCGTGCTCAGCAGGCCCCAGATCCGGTCCATGGAGACGGAGGCGGATTGCAGCGTGTTCCATTGCTGGGTGATCGCATTGATCGGCTGGAAAAACTGCCGGATATAGGTGATGAAGGCGTACAGGATGCCGAATTCCAGGCTTTCGCCCAAGACGGCGCGGCCTCCGAGCCAGGCGATGAAGGCGACCGACAGGTTGCCCAGCAGGTCGAAGGAGCGGTTGAACAGCACGTTCGTGCGGATTTCCCTCAGATTGGCCTCGAAGTACGTCTCGTTCTTTTCGGCGAACTGGCGCTCCTGCTCCTTCTCCTGATGGAAGGCCTGCACCAGATTCATGCCGGACAGGTTCTCCGCCGTGAAGGCGATCAGGCGCGACAGCCTGCTGCGCGACAGCTGGTACGTCTTGCGCATATAGCTGCGGAAGGAGAACGCGATGATGCCGATGACGGGAAGCAGCACCATGCTGTACGATGCGAGCACGGGGTCGAGCTGGAACATGAGCGCGATGATGAGCAGCAGCGTCATCCCGTCCCGCATGAGGCTCATCAGCACCTGGGTGAAAAATTGGCTGACTGTCTCCGTGTCGCTGGATACATGCGTCACGAGGCTGCCGCTCGACGTCCGGTCGAAGAAAGACGGCGACAGCCTCGATATATGGCGGAACAAGTCCTTGCGAAGGCTTGCCACGATGCCTTGGCCGGTACGCTGGATCAGATTGTTCTGCAGATAGGAGAACAGCAGGGCGAGAATGGACAGAAGAAGATACAGGGCGCCGATGAGCAGCAGCGGCCGAAATTCCGTCTTGCCCTGCATCAGATGGTCGTCGATGACGATCTTCACCAGATAAGGCTGGAGCAGGTCTGCGATAACCGCGATCAGCGTGCAGAAGAATACGCCTGTGAACGCCTTGCGGTACGGCTTGGCATAGATCATGATGCCTTTTCGGGCTTCCTTGGAGCGGGTCTGGTTTTGCTGCTGCTGTTCCGCTGCTTCGGCTTGCTTAACCGATTTGGCCATGTGAAGTCCCTCCTTGCTGCAGGGCGAACAGCTCCGCATAGATGCCTTCCTCCGCCAGCAGGCTTTCATGCGTTCCCTGCTGGACGATCCGGCCTTCGTCCATGACGACGATGACATCGGCATGCTTGATCGCGCTGATGCGATGCGCGATGATCAGCGTTGTTTTGTTCTTGCGGAGCTGCTGGATATTGCGGATGATGGCCGTTTCGGTGACGGCATCGACAGCGCTGACGCTGTCGTCGAGAATGAGGATCGGAGCGTCCTTGATCAGGCCTCTGGCCAGGCTCGTGCGCTGCCGCTGTCCGCCGGAGAGCGTGACGCCGCGCTCGCCGAGGCGGGTCTGGAAGCCCTCGCTGAATTGCTGGATGCTCTCGTAGATGCCGGCTTGACGGGAGGCGTCCTCGACATCCCTCTGCTCGGCATTGCGCCTGGAGAAGGCGATATTGTCGCGCATCGTCGTGCTGAACAGGAAGCCGTCCTGCGGGACGTAAGCGATGTTCTCGCGCAGGCTGCCGAGGCCGAGCTCCCGGATATCGGCCTCGCCGATCCGGATCGTGCGCGGGGGAGCTTCGTAGATCCGCAGCAGCAGCTTGGCGATCGTCGTTTTGCCGCTGCCTGTGCGGCCGATGATTCCGGCAGTCGTGCCAGGCTTAACGGAGAGATGGATATCATGCAGCGCTTCCACGGGCGAGCCGGGGTAGTTGAAGCTGAGGCCGCGCAGCTCGATTCCGGATCCGGAGAGCGGGACGGACTGCTCCGCATCGCTTATGTCGGGGATGATGGATAGAAGCTCCTGCAGCCGCTCAAGGCTGGCGCGCGACCGCTGCATCGTGTTGATGACGTTGCCGATCTGCTGCAGGGGATTGATCATCAGCCGCACATAGAGAGTCAAGGAGACGAACATTCCGATCGTAATGGCTCCGCTCAGAGCCTGGTAGCCGCCGTAAGCGATCGTGACGACCAGCGACAGGGCGCCGAGAAACGGAAGCAGCGCCTGGAAGAAGGAAGACATCCGCACCAGTCCCAACTGGCTCTCCCTGATCCGGTCGACGGTGCCGCCGAATCTCTCCGCCATGACGTCCTCGGCGGCGAATTTCTGGGTGACGCGCATGCCGCCGAACTGCTCTTCGGCCGATTCGGTCATGCGCGCGAGCGCGTTCTGCACGATGCGCGAGCGCTTGCGGATGCGCGGTCCGAAGTAGACGACCAGGAAAGGAATAAGCAGCAGGGGGGAGACGCAGGGAACGATGAGCCCCCATGGAAGCCCCGATGCGGCCATCATGACGAAGGCCGACAGCAGCAGGATGACGGCGTTGGCCGTCTGGTTGAGGCATACCGAGATGGCCTCCCGGACGGAGGTGACGTCGTTCATGACGTAGCTCAGCATTTGTCCGACGCCGTGCTTGGCGTAGTAGGACTCGCTCAGCCGGGTGAAGTGGCGGAACAGCCGCTTGCGCATCAGCCGCTCGAAGCCTCGGCCGAGCCTCATGATCAGGTATTGGCCGAATCCGGCCATGGAGCCGTAGCAGACGGCGATGGCGACGAGCATGAGCGCGTACATGCGGATGTCGGTCATCGCGATGTCATCGTTTTTCAGCCGGTCGATGAACTCGCCGAGAATGTGCGGGTAATAGGACTGGATGATGTTGCCGGCGGCGATCAGCAGCAGCGAGGCGGCGTAGAGCCAGCCTCTTGAAGCCAGGTAAGGGGTCAGCAGCCTTAATTTCATCTCGTACCTCCTGCGATGTATCGTTGGTTCCATTATAAGGCGGCTCCGAAGATAATTCACTGCTAAACGAAAAAGGGCTGGAGGCCGCTGGCGTCCGAAGGCGGCAGCTGCTTGACGAAAGCCGATTTTCTTTGTATGCTCATGGAAGCTATACGATTCCAGCCGACTTTATCCAAAGGGGAGCTATTGATGATTACAGGTGTTCTTAACTCTTAAATTTTATATAGCGCTTCTCGAACTCATTACCCCTTCTGAATGGAATCATTCACGAGGTTATTCGGGCGCGCTTATGAAGAGTTGAGAACATGTGGATACTCACCCTGAGCGATGGTCTGCGGACAATCGTCTTACCGGTATTCCGTGCTCCTTCGAGCACGGATTTTTCGTTTCTCATGCACCTGCCGCCAGAAGCCTGTTCCACCGAGGCTTCCGGCATCCGGTCATGGGAGGCATACACAGGTAGAGACGGCAGCAGGTACCTAGCCCGACAGGAGTGGAGCGCTTCCGCGTTCCCTCCTGTTTTTTTATGTCCTTGAACGCCTTCATGCGGCTGGGTCGATATGGACATGAGCAATTTCGGGGAGGAAATCAAGTTGAATCAAGCATCCATGGCAAGACTCGAATACAACGCCATCCACGAGCGGCTATGCGGCTTTGCCGTATCGGAGCCCGGCTTGAGGCTGGCTGAGAAGCACCGTCCCAGCGCGATCTGGAGGCAAGCGGCGTTATGGCAGCGCGAAACGGCAGAGGCGGAGTCGCTGCTGGCGGCCGGAGCCAGCGTTCCGCTGTCTGCGATGGAAGGAATCGAACCCTTCCTGGCGCTGCTCGGCAAGGGAAGAATCTACGACGAGCGCGAGCTGTCGGGCTTGTCCGCATGGCTCGGCTCCGTGGCGCAAATGAAGCGGTACATGGAGGCGAAAAGCGAAGCCTCGCCGCTTCTGTCGGGATATGCCTCCTCCATGAGGGACTGTCCGGAGCTGAGGGCGGAGCTGGACCGCTGCATCCGAGGGGGATGGCTTCACGATCATGCTTCGCCTGAGCTGTCCAGGATCAGGCGCGCTCATGGAGTGGCGGAGGACAGGATACGGAGGAAGCTCGACGCATCGCTGGCCAAATATCGGAACGCCCTTCAGGAAGCCGTCATCAGCCAGCGCAGCGGAAGGTTCGTCCTGGCGGTCCGGCGCGAGCATCGCAAGCTCGTGCCCGGAACCGTGTGGGATGAATCCGCCAGCGGCCAGACGCTGTTCGTGGAGCCGGCGGACATTGCCGACCTGCAGGCGGAGCTGTCTTCATGGAAAGCGGCCGAGGAGCAGGAGCGGCAGCGCATCCTGGCCGGGCTGTCGGCTCTGGCAGAGGAGCATGGGCCGCAGCTCGGCATCAACCTGGAGACGATGGCGATGTTCGACTTCATTCTCGCCAGAGGCAAGCTGGCCATCTCGTACGACGGGACGGCGCCCGTGCTGGAAGCCGAGCCCGCCGTAAGGATCGTCTCCGGGCGCCATCCGCTGCTCGGCAAGCAAGCGGTTCCGATCGATGCGGAGCTCGGCCTGGGCTGGGATCAGCTGTACATTACCGGTCCCAACACGGGAGGCAAGACGCTGGCGCTCAAGACGATCGGCCTGTTCGTGCTTATGGCCCAGGCAGGCTTGTTCCTGCCGGCGGCAGCAGGAACGGCGATCGGCATCTTCGACGACGTGCTCGCCGACGTCGGCGACGGGCAGAGCATCGAGCAGTCGCTGAGCACCTTCTCCGCCCATCTTGCCGTTCTTCGCGAAGTGCTGGATACGGCGGGAAGGAGAACGCTCGTCCTGCTGGATGAGCTCGCCGCGGGCACCGATCCGGGGGAAGGGATCGCGCTCTCGATCGCCGTGCTGGAGGAGCTGGGACGGAGAGGATCGAAGCTTGCCGTGACGACTCATTTCAATGAAATCAAAGCCTATGCCGCGCGCACCGGGCGCTGCATGAACGCCCGCATGGCATTCGATCCGGAATCTCTGCAGCCGCTGTACCGGCTGGAGCCGGGAGAGGCGGGGGACAGCTATGCGCTGGCGATCGCCAAGCGGTACGGACTGCCGAGGTCCATTCTCGACCGTGCGGAGCAGCTGAGACATCATCGATCTCCGGAGCTTCAGCTTCAGCCTGTGAAGGCAGCGGAGCCGCCGGCAGAGGAGGCGGCTGCAGTTCATCCTCCAGCGGTACAGGAGAAGAGAAGAGCAGCGGCTGAGTCAGATGGGGAGCCTGCCGGAAGGAGGCGCAGCGATCCGGAACGAGCGGAGGCCAGGGAACGGACAGCGGCGGAACACGCTTCGGATCGAGAGGCTAAAAAAGGAAAGGGAAAGGAGAAAATGCCGCTCCGCGTCGGAGATTGCGTTTGGATCTACCCGATCCGGAGAACGGGCATCGTCTACCGTGAGGAGGATGAACGGGGAGAGGTCGGGGTCCAGGTCCAAAAGGAGAAGAGAACCTTCAATCGCAAGCGGCTGGCCTTGTATATCGAGAAGGAGCAGCTCTATCCGGGAGCGGAGTACGATCTCGACATCGTGTTCGATTCGAAGGAAAACCGCAAGGCCAGAAAGCTGATGTCCCGCAAGCATGTAGACGGGCTGAAAATCGAAACGCCGGGTGGCGGCGGCAAGGAATAAGCGGACGGGAAGCTGCGAACGGAAGCAGCTTCAGATTTGGCGGACGGGGGAATCAGCCGATGCTCTCCATCACGAGGAGCCAGCCATCCGCCGTGGATACGGTGCCGGCTTCGGCGGCCAGCGCATTGCTGATGCCGAGCGACTGGCCGAGATCCAGAGCTGCGTCGGTCAGCGGATACCGGAATCCGATGAGGTTGATGCCGGTCACGCGCAGGCTGAGCGGGAGCAGCGAGATGTGCTCGAAGCGACTGCGGCTAATGGCCAGCGTGGAGCCCGGAGGAAGGACGCGGACCCGGTTCGCAGCGTCTTCAATGGAGGCGGAAATGCCCTGTACCGCTGCCGATCGCAGCAAGTGGACATTGGCTATGGTATGGTCGAGCCGGCTTCCCGTCGCTCCCAGCAGCAGCAGGGAGGACGGCTTCAGGTCCAGGCCGCGCCGGAAGGCCAGCTCCGTATCCGTGTAGTTTTTGTCGACGGGATCGAAGGAAGCAAGCTCCAGGCTCCCGGCTTGAATATCGTGCCGCTCCTCCGGGCTGACGGAATCGAAATCGCCGAGCGACAGATGCGGCTTGAGGCCTTGGCGTACGAGGAACAGGGCTCCGGCGTCGGCGCCGATGATGTAGTCGTCTTCTCGAATAAGATCGAGCGCCCAGCTGCCGAGGCTTCCTCCGGATACGATGACGACCCGGCTATAAAAGGTTGACGGTTCCAAGGTTTTCCATCCTTTCGGTATTGAATCTGCCGACATTATAGCTTGTCCGGAGACGATGCCGCAATGACGGTTGCGTCCTGCATCCCTCGCGGCTATTATAGGTAGGATGATGGAGACTTAAGGGGCGTTAGAACTTGTATACCGATATTTTTGCCGTATTCAGCATTATCGGCACGATTGCGTTCGCGGTCAGCGGAGCGATCGTCGCCATGGAGGAAGAGTATGATATTCTGGGCGTCTTCGTGCTCGGTCTGGTAACCGCATTTGGAGGCGGCGTCATCCGCAACCTGCTCATTGGGGTTCCGGTCACGACATTATGGACTCAGGGCCTGCTCATCAAGGTTGCGTTGGCGGCGATGACGATCGCCTTCCTGCTGCCGGTCGGATGGATCCAGCATTGGCGCAAAATGGAGGCGCTGTTCGATGCGATCGGGCTGTCCGCCTTCGCGATCCAGGGCGCCTTGTACGCGGAGGGCATGAAGCATCCGCTCAGCGCGGTCATGGTCGCAGCCACGCTTACGGGCATCGGAGGCGGAATCATCCGCGATCTTCTGGCCGGGCGCAAGCCGCTCGTACTGCGGGACGAGATCTATGCCGTATGGGCCATTCTCGCCGGCGCAGCGATCGGTCTCGGATGGCCGGGAAGCACGGCCGGGCTGATCGTCCTGTTCGTGCTGATCATCGTCATGCGCATGTTCTCGGTCATATACAAGTGGAGGCTGCCGAGAAGGTCGCTGCGTCCCGCTTCGGGAGACATGAGAAAAGGGGGCTTGTTCTGATGGCGGACAAAGAGAAGGCTAAGGTTCTGTTCGTTTGCCTCGGCAACATCTGCCGTTCCCCGATGGCCGAGGCGGTTCTCAGGCACAAGGCTGAGGAAGCAGGTCTTAGCGGCATCGTCGAAGCCGGCAGCTGCGGCACCGGAGACTGGCATCTCGGCCATTCTCCTCATGAGGGAACGCGCCGGATGCTGGACTCGGCCGGAATTTCCTACAAAGGCATGATCTCGACGCTGGTCAGCCGGCAGGCTCTGGAGCAGGCCGACTATATCGTCTGCATGGACGAGAAGAACGAGCAGGATGTAAGGGAGCTGCTTCAAGAGTGGTCCGTGGAACCGGACGGCAAGCTGCTCCGGTTCATGGAGCTGCTTCACGGGCAGGAGGGGACCGGCGTACCGGATCCTTATTATACCGGCGACTTCGAGGAGACATTCCGGCTTGTGAGCGAAGGCTGCGGCCGGCTGCTGAATCGGATCAGCAACGATCAGGCCAGGCTTGCCGGCCAAACGCGCGGATAGAAATGAGCAGCTGGCAGCGAAATGGCGGATACGAATTAAAAAGGGAAGCGGCTTTCAGCCGAGGCCACTGAAAAAGTCCGTTTACTAGAAAAGGTGCAGTCCCCCAAGAAATTGAGGAGGCTGCACCTCTTTTCGTTTATACTTAAAACATCATGGAGAGCAGGTGAACGGATGATTCGGCAACAACAATCCCTCATGTTAAGTCCATACGCGAAGCTGTACGACATCCTTATACCCAAGGACAATATGCTTCGTAGATCAACGATTTGGTGGACTTTCAGTTCATTTACGATGAACTCAAACATAACTACAGCTTGGACAACGGCAGGAACGCTATAGATGCAACTGCATGTTCAAATACTTGCTCTTGAAAGCCATTTTCGAGCTGTCGGATGTCGACATCGTGGAACGCTCGCTGTACGACCTGTCGTTCAAGTACTTCCTCGGCATGGCGCCCGAAGACGACGTCATCGACTCGAGTTCGTTGACGAACCACGGCAGCTGTCATCACGACAGGCGAAAAGAATGACGGCAAGCAATTGCAGATGCTCATCGAGAAGAGCCAAGCAGCGGGGACACGGGTACGATGTCGCCACATCCTCGGGTCTGCTTGGCATGCAGTTGCAGGGCGCGATGGCGATCTTTGCGGTAAATCTGAAGCGAATGTTGAAGATTGCGGAGTAGGAGTAGGCAAGGCAAGTCCCGACGAAGACCAAAAAGAAGGCATCCATCCCAGTATTTGGGTGTATATGCCTTCTTTTTAGGATTGGTTTTAGAGGTCGCTTGAAAAGTACGGGTTTTTCAGTGGCCTCGCTTTCGGCTGCTTCCCTTTTTTTTGCGCGATACCTGCAATCAGCGGATGAAATGCTTGAGGCCGTCGGGAATTTCCCGCTGCCAGAAGCCCCATTGATGCTTGCCGTCTTTTTCCGTATAGAGAATCGAAGCGCCCTTGCCCTCCAGCAGCTCCCGCATTTCGCGGTTCAGCGTGACGAAGTCGTAGATGCCCGTATCCGTCTGGTAGTCGGTCTCCTGCAAGCCGACATATTGGTACAGCTTCAGCCAGCCAAGCTCCTGCTCCTGTGCCGCAAGCTGCTGCGAAGCCGCATAAAACGCGCCGGACAGCGAGAGGATGCGGCTCCATATGTCCGGGTAGCGGAGCGCGAGATGGAGGGAGACCGTGCCCCCGAGCGAATCGCCGACGAGCAGCCGCTCCGAGCGCTCGCGCCGGACGGGGTAGCGTTCCTCGACAAAAGGAAGCATCTCTTCCGCGAAGAAGCGGACGTAGGCATCGTGCAGGCTTCCGCCCGGAGAATATTCGGCCGTGCGCTTCTTTTTGTCCACGTCGACTCCGACGATGATGAAGGGCTCGATCTCGCCGTCGATGATCAGCTTGTTGGCGAGCGTAGCGATCCGCCCGAAGTTGAACAGATCCTCGCCGTCCTGGCCGTACACGACGGGATAGCTCAGCACTTCGTTGTAGCCAGGGGGAAGGTAGATCCGCAGATCCCGGGAGCCCGTTTCCAGATAGGCGCTCGGCACCGTCTCCTTTACAATGGTCCGTTTCAAGTATTTGTCGTCGGTCATGCTTATGTCCTCCTTGGGCTGCATGGGAAAGCGGAGCTTAGGGTAAACAATAAGGAGATGTCCCGCGCCCCGCCGTTCCAATCGGCAGCTGTTTTTCATTCTTCTGAAATGTGGTTCTGAAGGGAGGAAATCCCATCCCGTCGCAGCCGGCTCTCGCCGTTGCTTGGAATTCAGAAAGTCCGCCGCTTATGAAAACGCTTGTTGTACTATTCTGTACTACTGTAATTGCAAGGCTGTTACACATACAATTCATGCACATATTTCTTGAAAATCATGAAAAAGCGCCGCTTTCACGCAATTCTTTTTGACCGTTTCAAGGTAACAGGTTTATAATAATTCTATAACAGAGCAGATCAAGATTCAAATAACAAATCGAGGTGAACCTCCCTGATGAGCAAGCTCATGAACAAGCATTCTTACGAAGTCCACAGTGATAACGTAGAGCCGCTTACGATTCTTTCGCCGGAGGGCGAAGTCGTGAACCCGGATCTCATGCCGGAGCTCAGCGACGAACAATTGAAGGAACTGATGTACCGCATGGTCTTCACGCGCACTTGGGATGAGCGCGCCGTGAATCTCGGCCGTCAAGGCCGTCTCGGCTTCTACGCGCCGGTATCCGGCCAGGAAGCTTCCATGATCGGCAGCGAATACGCGCTGAACAAGGAAGACTTCATCTGCCCGGCTTACCGCGACATGCCGCAGATCGTCTGGCACGGCCTTCCGCTGTACCAGGCGTTCCTGTACTCCCGCGGCCATCAGCACGGCGGACAGATTCCCGAAGGCGTCAACGTCCTGATGCCGCAAATTATCATCGGCGCGCAGATCCTCCATGCGACCGGCGTTGCGATGGCGTTCAAGAAGCGCGGCGAGAAGCGCGTCGCGATCACGTACACCGGCGACGGCGGCTCCTCCGAGGGCGATTTCTACGAAGGCCTTAACTTCGCGGGCGCTTACAAGCTGCCAGCGATCTATGTCGTTCAGAACAACGGCTATGCGATTACGACTCCTTACTCCAAGCAGACGGCTGCCCAGTCGATCGCCCACAAGGCTCTCGCTGCCGGCATCAAGGGCGTGCAGGTTGACGGCATGGACGTATTGGCTGTCGTCAAGGCGGTATCCGAGGCTGCCGAGCGCGGCCGGAACGGCGAAGGCGCGACGCTGATCGAGCTTCTGACCTACCGTTTCCGTCCGCATTCCCTCTCCGACGATACGACCAAGTACCGCACCAAGGACGAGGAAAGCGAGTGGACCCAAAAGGATCCGATCATCCGCTTCGGCAAATATCTGGACAAAAAAGGCCTCTGGACAGAGGAAGATACGGCTCGCGTGAAAGAAGAAGCCAAAGCAGCCGTGAACGATGCGATCAAAAAAGCCGAAGCGACCGAGAAAATGACGGTCGGCGGCCTGATCGACTCGATGTTCGAGAACACGCCTGCGCATCTTGAAGAACAAAAAGCCGATTTCTAAGCGGCCAAAGCGGCCGATCCACCGAAGGAGGAACCTGTTAACATGGCTCAAATGAATATGCTTGAAGCAATCCGCGACGCTCTGCGGACCGAGCTTAAGCGTGACGATAATGTAATGCTGTTCGGGGAGGACGTCGGCCATACCGGCGGCGTCTTCCGCGTGACGGAAGGTCTGCAGAAGGAATTCGGCGAGGAGCGCGTATTCGATACGCCGCTCGCGGAATCGGCTCTCGCCGGCATGGCTGTAGGCCTCGGCGTCCAAGGCTTCCGCCCGGTTGCGGAAATCCAGTTCGTCGGCTTCATCTATGAAGCTCTGGACCAAATGTTCGTTCAAGCGGCCCGCATGCGCTACCGTTCCGGCGGCCGCTACAACTCGCCGATCGTATTCCGCACGCCGTTCGGCGGCGGCGTCAAGGCAGCCGAGCTGCATACGGATTCCCTGGAAGGCCTCGCGATGCAGACTCCGGGCATCAAGGTCGTCATTCCTTCCAATCCATACGATGCCAAGGGCCTCATGATCTCCGCTATCCGCGACAACGATCCGGTCTTCTTCATGGAGCACTTGAACCTGTACCGCGCTTTCCGCGCCGAAGTGCCGGAAGAAGAGTACACGATTCCGCTCGGCAAGGCCAACGTCGTCCGCGAGGGCAGCGACGTGACGATCGTAACCTACGGCATGATGGTCCACACCTCTGTGAAAGCAGCCGAGGAGCTGGAGAAGGAAGGCGTCAAGGTCGAAGTCATCGACCTGCGCACGCTGATGCCGCTTGACATCGATACGATCGTGGAGTCCATCAAGAAGACGAACCGCGTCATCGTCGTCCAGGAAGCGCAAAAGACTTCCGGCGCTGCTGCCGAGGTCATCGCGCAGATCAACGAGAAGGCCATCCTCCATCTGGAAGCGCCTGTCCTGCGCGTTGCCGGACCGGATACGGTGTACCCGTATGCGCAGATCGAGGATCAATGGCTTCCTACGCCGGCTCGCATCGTCGCAGGCGTGAAGAAAGTTCTCGACTTCTAATCCATCCGGCCGGCTTGCGGCCGTTACCGATGGCGGGGGAAGGGCTGGCCCGGCTCTGCCGGAGCTTGTCCCGCCCGCGGCCATCTCCAAGCTCTAAACGCAAAAGGAGGTACATCCGTGGCAAAATTCGAATATCGGTTCCCGGAGCTCGGCGAAGGTCTGCATGAGGGCGAGATCATGACCATGCATATCAAGCCGGGCGACAAAGTGACCGACGATGATATCATTATGGAAGTCCAGAACGACAAAGCCGTCGTGGAAGTGCCTTGTCCGGTCAACGGCACCGTTCTTGAAGTATTCGCGAAGGACGGACAGGTGTGCCATGTAGGCGAAGTGATCGCGATCATCGATGCCGAAGGCGATCTTCCGGAAGGCGCGGCGCCTGCCGAGGACAGCCCGAAGGATGTAGCGAAGGACGAAGCGGCCAGCGTCGCTCCTGGCGCTGTCAAGGCTGATGCCGAAGTCACGGCGAAAGATGCTGCTCCCGCAGCCGCCCAGCCTGCCAAGGCCGAAGGCGCAGCCAAGGGCAGCGTGCTTGCTACGCCTAGCGTGCGCAAATTCGCCCGCGAAAAAGGCGTGGACATCACGGCCGTCCAAGGCTCGGGCAAAAACGGCAAAGTAACCCGCGAGGATGTCGAGCAGTTTGCGGCAGGCGGGGGCAAATCCGCTCCAGCGGCAGCTGCGGACAATGCGGCTGTTGCAGCCAAAGGCGCAGGAGAAGCGAAAGCCGCTCCGGTGGCATCCCAAGGCGGAGACCGTCCGGAAGAGCGCTTGCCGTTCAAGGGCATCCGCAAAATCATCGCCGGCGCGATGGCGAAGTCCGCTTACACGGCTCCGCATGTTACGCTGATGGATGAAGTCGACGTGACCGCTCTTGTCGAGCTTCGCCAAAAAGCGAAGCCTGTCGCCGAGAAAAAAGGCGTCAAGCTGACTTACTTGCCGTTCATCGTGAAAGCTCTCGTAGCGGCCTGCCGCGAGTTCCCGATCATGAATGCGATGCTGGACGAGGAATCCCAGGAAATCGTGCTCCGCAAATACTACAACATCGGCATTGCGACGGACACCGACAACGGGCTTATCGTTCCGGTCATCGAGCATGCGGACCGCAAGAACGTCTGGACGATCGCGGATTCCATTCGCGACCTGGCCGTCCGCGGACGCGACGGCAAGCTTACCGGCGCCGAGCTCAAAGGCAGCACGATCACGATCACGAACATCGGCTCCGCCGGCGGCATGTTCTTCACGCCGATCATCAACTTCCCTGAAGTCGCGATTCTCGGCGTAGGCCGCATTTCCGACAAGCCGGTCGTCAAGAACGGCGAAATCGTTCCTGCATCCGTAATGGCCCTGTCCCTCAGTTTCGATCATCGCATCATCGACGGTGCGACGGCACAGAATTTCCTGAACTACATTAAGCAGCTTCTGGCCGACCCTCAGCTGCTCGTTATGGAGGTATAACTCATGGTAGTAGGAGATCCATCTCTCGATATCGATACACTGGTAATTGGTGCAGGCCCTGGCGGGTATGTAGCGGCGATTCGCGCCGCCCAGCTCGGCCAGAGCGTCCTCTGCGTGGATAAGGAATATGTAGGCGGCGTCTGCTTGAACGTCGGCTGCATTCCTTCCAAGGCTCTGATCTCGGCTTCCCATCAGTACGACACGGTCAGCCACTCCGAAGCGATCGGCATCACGGCCGCCGACGTGAAGGTCGACTGGTCCAAAATCCAGGAGTTCCGCGGCAGCGTCGTCAAGAAGCTGACGGGCGGCGTAGCCAGCCTGCTGAAAGCCAACAAAGTCCAGTACTTTGCCGGCGAAGTCATGTTCATCAACGAAAACGAAGCCCGCGTCTTCAACGATCAGGAAGCGCCGCGCTACCGGTTCAAGAACTGCATCATCGCTACGGGCTCCCGTCCGATCGAGCTGAAGGCATTCCCGTTCGGCGGACGCATCGTGTCCTCCACGGGCGCTCTGACGCTGCCAGAGATTCCGAAGAGCCTCGTCGTCATCGGCGGCGGCTACATCGGCATCGAGCTGAGCCAGATGTACAGCAAGTTCGGCACGAAGGTGACGATCCTCGAAGGCTCCGACTCCATCCTGCCCGGCTTCGACAAAGACATGTCCCAGCTCGTGGCGAAGAAGCTCAAAGCCAAAAAAGCCGACATCATCACCGGCGCGATGGCGAAAAGCTCCGAGCAGACCGACAAGGACGTCACGGTTACGTACACGGTCGGCGACAAGGAAGAGAAGATCACTGCCGACTATCTGCTCGTAACGGTCGGACGCCGTCCGAACACGGACGGAGAGCTTGGCCTTGACCTCATCAACATCAAGATGACGGACCGCGGCCTCATCGAAGTCAACGACGAAGGACGCACGAGCATTCCGCATATCTTCGCTATCGGCGACATCGTTGCCGGTCCTGCGCTTGCCCACAAAGCGATGTATGAAGGCCGCGTCGCGGCTGAAGTCATCGGCGGAGAGCCGAGCAAAGTCGACTACAAGTGCATGCCTGCGGTCTGCTTCTCCGATCCGGAATGCGCAAGCGTCGGCCTGACGGAGAAGGAAGCCAAGGACAAAGGCTACAACGTCCAAGTCGGCAAATTCCCGTTTGCAGCGAACGGACGCGCGCTTTCCCTGAACGCTGGAGAAGGCTTCGTCAAAATCGTAGCCGACAAAGACAGCGGCCTCGTGCTCGGCGCCCACATCGCGGGCATCGAAGCTTCCAACATGATCTCCGAACTCGGTCTGGCGATCGAGATGGGCGCTACGCTTGAAGATATCGCCCTCACGATCCATGCTCACCCGACGCTCGGCGAAATCGTGCTGGATGCGGCGGAAGTGGCTCTCGGCCACCCGATCCACGTTTTCGTCAAGTAACATGCCCAGCTGCCGATTTCCGGCGGCTGCTGCAACAGCCGGCACCCCGAGTGCCGGCTGTTTTTGTTTTTCATTCTTATTTCGTTTTTCCTTCCTTTCAGTGATCTTTATTGCCCCTAATCGTTACCGCGCCAAAAGATTATGCAACGATTCGATCGCTTTCTTGCGACATTTCCTTGCATAATGGAGACAAAACTCGGCTGCGGATGGTAGAATAGGAAAAAGGTTTTCAAGCGGGTTGTAGACAGATTGGGACAAAGGGGAAGGTTGCATGAAAAATTACTTGGAGCTTTTGCAGGATATCCTGGACAACGGCACGGAGCGTTCCGACCGGACGGGCACGGGAACGATTGCCGTCTTCGGCAGGCAGCTCCGCTTTGATTTGTCGAAGGGATTTCCTTTGGTGACGACCAAGCGGGTGCATGTGAAGTCCATCATCCATGAGCTGCTGTGGTTTTTGAGCGGAGACACCAATATCCGTTATCTGCAGGAGAACGGAGTGCGCATCTGGAACGAATGGGCGGACGAGAACGGCGATCTCGGGCCTGTGTACGGCTCCCAGTGGCGGGCATGGGAGGGAAAGGACGGCACGGTCCACGATCAGATCCAGAGAGTCGTGGATTCCATCCGCTCCAATCCCGATTCGCGCCGTCATATGGTGAGCGCCTGGAACGTGGCGGAGGTCGACAATATGAAGCTTCCGCCATGCCATTTCGTCTTCCAGTTCCAGGTGGCTGCCGGCAAGCTGAACTGCATGTTCACGATGCGGTCCTCGGATACCTTCCTTGGGCTTCCGTTCAACATCGCCCAGTATGCGATGCTGACCCATATGATCGCCCAGCAATGCGATCTGGAGCCCGGCGAGTTGATCTATTCCGGCGGAGACGTCCACATCTACAGCAATCATCTGGAGCAGGTGAAGCTGCAGCTGACCAGGGAGCCGCATCCGCTGCCGCAGCTGGTGCTGAAGAGGCGTCCTGAATCCATTTTCGATTACCGGTACGAGGATTTCGAGATCGTAGGCTACCAGCATCATCCCACCATCAAGGCCGAGGTAGCCATATGATCACGATGATCGCATGCATGGACCGCGACCGCCTAATCGGGCGCGGCAACGACCTTCCGTGGAAGCTTCCCGAAGACATGAGCTACTTCAAGGAGCGGACGATGGGCAAGACGGTGCTGATGGGACGCAAGACGTTCGAGTCGTTCGGCGGCCGGCCGCTCAAGAACAGGCGCAACGTCATCCTGACCCGGGACGCCGGCTTCAAGCCGGAAGGAGCCGAAACGGTGCATTCCCTGGAGGCGGCGCTGCGGCTGGAGACGGAGGGGGAGGAGCTGATGGTGATCGGCGGCGAGCAGATCTACGAGCTGCTGCTGCCTCATGCCGATTGCCTGCTGCTTACGGAGATCGACGCTTCTTTCGGAGGCGGAGACGCCTTCTTTCCTTCCTTCCGCGAGGAAGAATGGAAGCTCGCGGATTCCTATCCCGGCAAGGGCGACGAGAAGCTGGGAGTCGCTTACCGCTTCAACCGTTATGAACGGGTGAAGGATTAGTCTTTATTGCTGTCATGCGACAAAGTGCAAATGATTGTACGCTTACTCCATTATGATCGACCGGTCAACAATGCTACGATGAGGTACAAGTATGCGCTGGAATGCAACTTTTTGCTTTTTCCGGCAGCGGCATTCGGGGCTGCGTCCTTTGGAGCCGACAGACAGATGACATAACGATAGGGACCTTACGGATGGAGGAATGGGCAAGATGTCGACACCTACTGGTTTTATGGACTACAAGCGCGAGCTGCCTGCGGACCGCAGCCCGCTCGAGAGGGTCAAGGATTGGGAAGAATTCCACAAGCATCTGCCGGATGACCAGCTGCGCACGCAGGGAGCCCGCTGCATGGATTGCGGCACCCCTTACTGCCACACCGGCATGGAGATTGCCGGCGGCGCTTCCGGATGCCCTGTCAACAACCTCATACCGGAATGGAACAATCTGATCTATCGCGGCCTATGGCGCGAAGCGTTGGAGCGCCTCCACAAAACGAACAACTTCCCGGAATTCACCGGACGTGTATGTCCGGCGCCTTGCGAAGGCTCCTGTACGGTCGGGCTGATCGGCGATTCCGTCACGATCAAGACGATCGAGCAGGCGATCATCGACCGCGGCTTCGATGAAGGCTGGGTCGTCCCGCAGCCTCCGAAGATGCGTACGAGCAAGCGCGTCGCGGTCATCGGCTCCGGACCTGCAGGCATGGCCTGTGCCGCCCAGCTCAACAAAGCCGGCCACACCGTGACCGTCTACGAGCGCGCGGACCGGATCGGCGGCCTGCTCACGTACGGCATTCCGACGATGAAGCTCGACAAGGGCATCGTGCAGCGCCGCGTCGATCTGATGGAAGCCGAAGGCGTCAGCTTCGTGACGAACACGGAGATCGGCAAGGATATCGGAGCGGAGGAGCTTCTGGAAGGCTTTGATGCCATCGTCCTTTGCGGCGGCGCCACCAAAGCCCGCGGAGTAGATATCGAAGGCTCCACCCTTGGCGGCATTCACCCTGCAATGGACTACCTCAACGGAACGATCAAGAGCTACCTGGATTCCGGTCTCGAAGACGGCAACTTCATCTCGGCCAAGGACAAGGATGTCATCGTCATCGGCGGCGGCGACACCGGCACCGACTGCGTTGCGACCGCTCTGCGCCATGGCTGCAAGTCCGTCACCCAGTTCGGCACGCATGCCAAGGCTCCGCTTGAGCGGGACAGCATCAACAATCCATGGCCTCAGTTCCCGAACGTGTACACGCTCGATTACGCCCATGAGGAGGCCAAGGCGGTCTACGGCGAAGATCCACGCGCCTTCTCCGTCCTGACGAAGAAGTTCGTCGGCGACGAGAACGGCCAGCTCAAGGAGCTTCATACGGTTCAGATCGAGCGCACGGTCGACGAGACCGGCCGCAAGATCTACAAGGAAATTCCCGGTACCGAAAAAGTATGGCCGGCCGATCTCGTGTTCGTCGCCGTAGGCTTCGAGGGTCCGGAATCCACCCTTGTGGATGCGTTCTCCGTCGAGCAGGACCGCCGCACGAACGTCAAAGCCCGCAAAGGCGATTATCGCACAAGCGTGGACAAGGTATTCGCCGCAGGCGACATGCGCCGCGGACAAAGCCTCGTCGTCTGGGCCATCAACGAAGGCCGTGAAGCCGCCCGCGAAGTGGACCGTTATTTGATGGGATCGACGATGCTGCCTTAATGCCTCACTTTGCACGGCTCTAAAAGCGCCTTTCCGGCGCTTTTTCTTTTTCCATCGAAAAGGACGGAAGATAAGAAAGCCAGCGCCAGATGGAATGGTGTCCGGGTGTCCAGGAGGAGAAACAGGAGAAGAGCCAGAATGTGGAGCAGCCTGCACGATGGGACCTATGGTACAATACTCGTATTGTCCATAAGTCTGTGTACCTAAAGGAGAGACTGCCCGTGAACACAACCGAAGGCGCATCTGTCTTGACGCCGGCGGATATTCACCATATCAGAACCTTTATCGATGTGAAATACTTTGACAAACCTCAAAGTGAACGTTCTGAAATTCTATCCGACGCTATTCGCCGAATCATCTTCCAACAGCTCCCTGATTTCGCCGAGACGATCAAGAAAGAGCTGACGGCAAGATTGATTCGTACCCATATTATCTCCAAAGCAGGCATTGTCAACAGCGACGATATTTTTGCCGCCTGCCTGAACCTCAACTTCCGCGATCAGCGCATCGCCCGTCCTCTGATGAACTGGGTGGAGAAAAAGCTGGACGTGTCGCTCGAGCATGACGAATTCGAGCGCATTCTCAGGCGCGTCAAGCCGTTCGCGGCTTCACGCGAAGAAGCGCTGCTGGCTGCCGTGGCGGATCATCTCAACTTGCCGGAAACCGTCTCCGATCCGTCCGCTAAACGAGAATCCTCCATGCTTGGAAGCAGCAGCACCAGGGTTCTGATGATGGCGGTATTGTCCGTCATGCTTCTTGGAGGTACACTTGTATATGGCTGGTCGCTGTTCCATCGCCATGCCGCTGCGATTCCCGTCGCGGCCTCAGCAGAGGCTGCCGTACCGGCTCCCAAGGCACAGCCCGTCGCCAAGAAGGCGCAATCAGCGCCCGTGGCGCCTTTAGCCAAAAACGAGCTTCCACAGTCGCTTCAATATGCCGATATTGAAGTGGAGCGCCTGACGGCTTATTTGGAGAGCCGCTCGTCGATGCTGGCCAAGCCCCGTTATATGAACGCCATTATCGCGGCCGCCAAGCAGTACAACGTGCATCCGCTGCTTCTGTTCGCCATTACCGGCCAAGAACAGAGCTTCGTGCCCGACGACCACAAGCGCGCGGTCAAGATGGCCAACAATCCGTTCAATGTGTATTACAGCTGGCAGGATTTCAACACCAGCATCGAGGAGTCTTCGCGGATCGCAGCCAAGACCGTCGTCAACTTGAGCAAGAACAGGCCGCAGAATGCCGACCCGTTGACATGGATCAACCGCAAATACGCGGAAGACCCGAAGTGGTCCCGCGGCGTCCGCCAGATTTTCGCGATGCTTCAGGAAAAGGTTGCCGCTTGACGCCATTGTTGGCCAAGGACCACCCGGAATAGAAGGAGGCGGTTCCTTGAAGACATTGATTATCGCAGAAAAGCCGGATATGGGCCGCAATATCGCGTCCGCGATCGAGCCCGGGGCGACGAACCGCCGCACGCATCTCGAAGGCGAACGTTATATCATCACCTGGGCAATCGGGCATCTGGTCGGCCTCGCGGAACCGGATGATTACGATCCCCGGTACAAAAAATGGCAGGCGCAGGATCTTCCCATCATACCGGATACGTTCAGGCTGTCCCCCAATCCCCGCACCCGCGACCAGCTTAAGGTCATCGGCGAGCTCGCCCGCAAATGCGGACGGCTCGTCAATGCATGCGATGCGGGGCGGGAGGGCCAGCTTATTTTCCATTTGATCCGCCGGTATTTGAAGCTCCATCAGCCCGTAGACCGTCTGTGGATATCCGATTTGACGCCGGAGACGATCCGCAGGGGATTCGACCAGCTGGGCAGCGACGAGAAGTATGCGCCGCTCACGAGGGCGGCTCAGGCCCGCAGCGAGGCCGACTGGCTGATCGGGATGAACGCCTCGCGCGCCTTCACGATCCGCCATAAGTCGCTGTTGTCGGTAGGACGGGTGCAGACGCCGGTGCTGGCGCTGCTGTACGACCGCCATCAGGAAATCGCGGCGTTCAAGCCGGAAACGTATTACAAGATCAAGGCTTCCTTCGATCAGAAAAGCTCCAAGTACAGCGGCATCTGGCAAGGCGACAAGCTTACGGACGGGGCCAAGGCGGAAGCCATCGCAGCCAAGGTCAAAGGAAAAAAGGGAACAATCGTCCGCTACGACAAGGCCGAGAGCAAGGAATATCCTTACCGTCTGCATGATCTTACGCTGCTGCAGCGCGAGGCCAACGGGCGATACGGCTTTCCCGCCAAAAAGACGCTTGATGTGGCGCAGGCTTTATACGAGAAGCATAAGGTCATCACGTATCCGAGAACGAATTCGAACTATGTGACGGAAGAAACGGTTCCCGTCATGGGCAAGGCGCTCGACATGCTGCGGGGAACCGAGTATGCGGAGCTTGCCGCCGGGGCGGACAGGTCCCGGGTACATAAAGGCAACAAAGCCGTCTGCAATCCGGCCAAGGTGGAAGATCACCATGCGATTTTGCCGACACCCAAAAAACCCGGCTCGCTGAGTCCGGACGAAAAAAAGATCTATGATCTTATCGTTCGCCGTTTCCTGTCCCATTACTACGGACCCGCCTTGTATCTCAACCATACGGTCATGACCGAGGTGGAGGGAGAGACGTTCCGCACCCGCATCAAGCAGCTGCTTGATCCCGGGTGGAAGGTGACCCAGGGAGCTGCGGAGACGGAGGACAAGCCCAAGCGCGGCAAGGGCAAGGCCAAGCAGGACGAGGATGGAGATGAGGAAGAGCAGGAGCTGACCGATGCGTCCTTCCATGTCGACGAATCGCTCCCGGTGTTGTGCAAGCAGGCCAAAGCCGAAGAGAAGTCGACGCAGCCGCCAAAGTCCTATACGGAAGGAACGCTTCTGAAAGCGATGGAAAGCGCCGGCAGGGCCATGGAGGACGAAGAGCTGCGCGAGACGATGAAGGACAGCGGCTTGGGAACGCCTGCGACGCGCGCGGCAACGATCGAGCGGTTGAAGACGGTAGGTTATATCCGTGCCAGCGGCAAGAAGCTGGAGATCGAAGCGAAAGGCTGCGCGGCCATCGAGCTGATCCGGGGAGCCGGCGTAGAGCTTCTGGCTTCGCCGGTCATGACCGGACAATGGGAGCGCCGGCTCAGCCAGATTGCCAGGGATGAGGCATCCGACGCAAAGTTCATGGAGCAGGTCAAGCAGTTCGCTCGGATGATCGTCCAGAAGGTAGCGGAGCAGGCGCCTGCGCCTGCAGGAACGTTCGCTGAGCCGGAGCGGGGCAAGGTGGCCGCCAAGGGCGGCGGCTCGCGGAGAGGCAAGGCGGCTGAGGGGAGCGGAGCTTCCCGCTCTGGAGCAGGAGCGAGCCGCACAACAGCCGGTGCATCCCGCTCTGGAGCAGGAGCGAGCCGCACAGCAGCTTCAAGTGCTGGGCGCAGCGGGAACTCGGAGACTTCTGGCTCCGCCCGATCGTCCGCTGCGGCATCTGCTTCGAATCCACCGCAGGTTGCCCGGGCGCGGGCAACTTCGATAGCGGCAGCTGGTCTGCCATCAGGAGCAGGAAAAGCCTCTGCATCCAAGCAAGCATTCCAGTCCGGACAAGCCTCCTCGCCAGGGCAGTCGTCTTCGGCCGGTCTGAAGCCGCTAGGAACTTGCCCGAGCTGCGGCGGCAGCATCGTCGAAGGCAAGCGGGGCTACGGCTGTTCCCGGTTCCGGGACGGCTGTAAGTTCGTCCTCTGGAAAGAACAGCATGGCCGGACGCTGACGCCGGCCATGCTGCAATCGCTTCTCGCCAAGGGGAGCACGGCATCGGCCGCATTCCCCGGTCCGGAGGGCAGCGCCAAGGGCCGTCTGCGGCTCAAGGATGCTCGAACAGGCGATACCGTCGTGGAATGGACATGACGGACAATTAAGGCCATGAATCAAAAAACCTCATCCGCCTTCTTGGTCCAAGAAGATGGGATGAGGTTCTTTTTTTTCCTATCTGAAGTCAGACCGGATTATCCGAGACAAGCCAAATATCCTTGAAGTCCATCCATCCGAACGTATTGATGCCGATCCCGCGGACCGAGGGATGCACATAGGTGTTGAGGGAGCGATGCTGCAGGAAAAGCACCTGGCCTTCTTGCACTAGCCGCTGCTCGATCTGGTTGAACAGGGTGCGCCGGGTATCGCGCCGATCCGATGCGAGAATGGCATCGGTCACCCGGCGGATCCAGCGTTCCAGAGCGGGATCCAGATGCTGCCGGATATAGCTGTGCTCCTGCAGGTACGTCTCCAGCTCTCCGACTTCCTCCTCGGCCATGACCAGGCTCATCAGGATGCAGTCGGCTTCCTTGACGATATCGCTCGAATGCACGATTTTGTGCTGCTCGCAGCGGATGTCCACGGGAATGCCGATCTCCCCGCAGCGGTCTTTGATCCAAAGCGCTTCCTTGGCATGCTGGTTCGTTGTCAGCAGCTTGAGAGGAGCGCCGTCATAACCGTCTTCCTTCAGCATCCGGATGGCTGTATCCGGTTCGTAGCGCTCTGCCGACAGCTCTGCGCCTGGAACGGGGAAGAAGCCATACGCCGGATAGCTAAGTTCGCCGCCGGCGCCAATCATGCCGACCCGGTCCATGGAAAGCCCTACGGCCTGCCGGAAGGCGAGCGACTGCTGCGGCCCTTCGTTGAGACGGTTCCAGCTGAGCAGCGTGCATCCTTGATGGACGGTTCTGATCATGCCCCAGCCTTGCTCATCCTTGGAAGCCATGCGGGAATCGCTGGCCATGATCTGCCCCCATTTAAGCCTCAATTCGGGTGGGATGTCCTCGGGCATGAAAGCGATCTGAACCTCGTCCAAATAAGCTCTTCCTTGGAAGTATTGCTCGTGGACGGACAAATCGATCCGATCAGATGTCCAGCAATCGACCCGGAAGGGGCCAGTGCCCGATGGAAGCATCCAGTAGCGCTTCTCGTCTTCCTGGACGAGATCGGCCGGGAGAATGGAGGCGGCCCCGGAGCACAGCAGGCGGGGGAGAAGGCGATTGGGCTTGTTCAGCGCGATGCGGACCGTCCGCGCATCCAGAGCGGTGATGGCTTCGACCGACTCCAGGAGGAAGCGATTGGGCTGCCCGTCGGCCAGCCTGCTCAGCGTGAAGCAGACGTCGGATGCGTTCAGCTCCCGACCATGATGGAAGCGGACGCCTTTGCGAAGATGGAAGGTCCATGCCGTTGCCGAATCGTTGCTTTCCCAATAATGGGCCAGACCAGGAACGAGCGATTTGGTATCATCCTCGAATCCGAGCAGCCGGTCGAAAATCTGATGGATCAAATGGGAGTCGAAGGCGAAGAACAGCTTGCCGGGATCAAGGGAATAAGGGGGACGGTAGACGGGAAGCCGGAATACATCCCGCTGCGCGGGGGAGCCTTCCTCGATCCGGTCAGATCCGAAATGTCCGCTCAGCCATTCGACAAAGCGGTCGCGGGCGGAAGTATGCTCGCCATGAATTTGAAGCAGCTGGAAGGCTTGCTGGTAATCCCCTTCCGAAGCAAGCGTTTTGGCGAGATCGAGCAGGAAGCGTTCCCGGCTTTTCAGGAAATGGATCTTGGAGAGGTTGCCCCTTCCTTTGCCCGGAACCCAGCGGATCCAGCCTTCCTCCTCGAGTTTGCGCACGATGAGCTTCACATTGCGTTCGGTGCAGTGAAACAGCTCGGCCAGCTCGTCCAGAGCGGTCTCGGCATCAGTGTCTGGCTCTTCGATATGGAACCGGTTGAGCAGCAGTAAGTATCGTTCGGCGTTGAGCATGCGCGCAGATTTCTCCTTTTCGCTCGATATGACCCTTCATGCAAGCGGCATGGAGGAATGGAAGCCCTTTCCAAGCTGTAAAAGAGGAAGTCATTTGAAATTATTGTACACTTTTTGTTCCTCATATGTCATGAGATACTTGATTCAACGGCAAGGAGCGATGAAAACCTGGCCGATAACGAAAAACAGGGAGTGTCACTGACAATGAATTACGAACAGGTATACCGAAGCGAACTGGAAATCAAACGATTCCACCAGTCCAACCACGAGAGGAAACACGCGGATTCGATTTGGAAACAGGCTGTCGAACCCAACCGGACCGATTACATGGGCAGAGCTAGCCGCCAAGTATGGAAACCGGTACACGCCATGATCTTGTTCATGGGCATGAAAAAATGAGCGGCCGCAAGCGGCAAGCCGCAGCGAAGGCAAGCAAAAAACGAAGGGCATGGCTTAACCGATAAAACCGGTTGAACCATGCCCTTCGTTTATTTATTTGCCAGGATGTAACGCTGGATGCCATCCGGAACATCTCTCAGATGATGGAGCTGCAGGAAAGCGCCTTGAGGAGCGACTTCGATGGAGATGTTGTTGTATTCCCATTCGGTCTGCGCTTCCACATGGATCGCGTGGATGCCTGCGGTCAATGCAGGCACGACATCCGTGCGGATCGAATTGCCGATCATCCAAGTGTTCGGGCGGTCGAAATGCCCTTCCGCCAGAATTTGCTCCAGCGCTGCGATATTCTTATGTTGGCGGATATAGATCTTGTCACCGAAGTAGCGGTCCAGGCGAAGCCTGTCCACCTTGCGGCGCTGGATCGCCGGCTCGCCCCCGGTGTAGAGATGCAGGTCATGACCTTCGTCCTTCAGCCGCAGGAGCGTCTCCTCCATATCGGGATAGGGCTCTGCCTCCTGCTCGTAGACGCTCTGTCCCATGCTCCAGAGCAGGTCGATCTCGTTGGAATCCTCCGGCCTGCCGGTCAACCGGGTAAAGTCGACGTAGGTGTCGAGGAAGGATTGCGGAAAGTGGTCGCTCTTGAACCCGGATGCTTGTACGCCGGCGATGTCGATTTCGATCTGCTTGCGGCGGATTGCTGCTTCCGTCATGTCCGGATAAGCGTGGAACCAGGTCAGCATGGCATCCACGAACTGATCGATGACCAGGTTGAAATATTTGTTGCAATGGATGAGCGTATCGTCGAGATCGAACAGAATCGTTTGTCTGATTGGCGCGTTCATGGTGGTCTAACCCCTTTTGTAAGCTTGCGTCGGATCTATTTTCATCCAATCTACAGCAAGGGAATGCGCGCAGTCAATTCCAGCCTTGCGGGATGAAGCCGGTGCAAGCTCGAATAAGCGACAGGACAGAAGGAATGAGAACGGAAAAAAGCCCCGGATGGGGCTAGGTCATGGTGTCAATCTATGAGGACGATTGAAGAAAGGAAACTCAATCGGAGGAGAAGCTTGAAGAAATAATCCCGGCGTAGGCTCGGCAAAATCAGGCGTACTTCTGCACCTTGCTCTGCAGATCCTTCTTGATGAAGGCGATTCGCTTGCGGACATAGAAGTCCCGGCTATCGCCGCGAAGATCGTTGGGAGTTACGATGGATTCGGATTCGTTGTCAATAATGGTGAGACGCCCGTCGTCATAGAACTTGAAGGTCAGATCGCGGAAAGGGCGATGACGTTCAACAAAGCGAAAATGCTCGCAGCTCATCGGAACTCACTCCTTCGGGAAAGAGAGGTTTAGGAACGTTTGTTCTGTTTTGATTATAGCAAACATTTGTTCGGGTGGAAAGAGAAATTTTTATCCCGTACACTGAAGAATAAGCTGGACAACCCAGAGCTTGCCGGCAATTGTCCGGAAGCGGCCAAAGGAGTGCTTCATCTTCCATGATCCATATAGCCCATCTCAAGAAACAGATTCCGGCGGGACCTCTCGTGCTGGACGATATCAGCTTCCGCGCGGATGAAGGCGAATTCATCGCGATCAAAGGCGGCAGTGGGAGCGGCAAGTCGATGCTGCTTAAATGCCTGGCCCTCCAGGAAGGATGGACATCGGGCTCTTATAAGATAGACGGCAGGCAAATACAGACATCGGCTATCGGAAGGATGCGCATCCGCAGGGAAGTGACGCTCGTCGAAGAGAAGCCTTTCCTGAACGCGAACAGGACCGCTCTCAAAAACGTCTTGATCGGATCGGCCGCACAGGCTTCGCTCCTGCGCCGCGCAACGGGCATGGTCCGCAATGACGATTATATGGGAGCCATGGATATGCTCGAGAAGGTCGGACTCCTGGACAAGGCGCATAACAAGGCGGACAAGCTGAGCGGAGGCGAACGCCAGCGGGTCGCGATCGCCCGCGCTCTTGTGCACGGGGCCAAGGTGCTGCTGCTGGACGAGCCGATTTCCGGCCTCGATCCCCATGCCGGGGAACAGGTGTTGGCGGACCTCAAGCAGCTGTGCAAAAATCAAGGACTTATCGTCATAGCCGTTCTTCATCAAGGCGATTGGGCGGAGAGATTCGCCGACCGGATTCTAGGTCTGAGCGGAGGCAAGCTGGTGTTGCAAGTGAGCGGCAGGCGGCTGACGAGCAAGGAGAAAATGCTGCTCTAGAGCATGAACGGGGATCTGCCACGCATAGGATAGGAGCAAAGATCCCATGCAGGAAGCAGGTGGCGCCCCATGGCATTCGAGCCTCCCGTATCGGTCCACACGACCAAGGTTACCAGGCTACGCACAGAGCTGTTCATTCCCGTCGTAAGCCTTGAAGGCGGGGAGCTGGCTGCGGCGCATATGAATTCCGCCATCCGCAGATCCGTTCGACAGATGATCGAAGATCAAGGCTCCCTGGCCGACCCGTCCTCCGAAATGATCGCTTATTATGAAGTCAAAACCAACGAGAGAGGCGTCTTCAGCCTTTCTCTCTTCAACTATGCCTTCACGGGCGGAGCCCATGGCTTGACGCTGCAGCAGTCGCTTACCTTCATGACTACAGACGGCCATCCGCGCAAGCTCGCCAGCCTATTCAAGCCCGGATCCGATTACAGCGCCAGGCTGAGCGCGCTGGTGGCAGCGCAGATCAAGAGACGGCAGATCGAGCTGCTGCAGCCGTTCGAGGGCATCCGGGCCGATCAGGATTATTACATCGCGGACCGTGCGCTCGTGATTTGGTTCAGCATTTACGAAATTACCCCTTACGTGTACGGCTTCCCCTATTTTCCGATCTCCGTTTATGACCTGTCCGACATTGTCGCCGACGAAGGCCCTTTATCCGTAATGAATGAAAATTGACGGTCCGATTTCCTGCTTGCCCGCGCCTGTTGACCTGCGACGGGTTGTTTGCCGCGGGCGCCTGCTTGGAGACGATGGATAGATATTCGATACGGACAGGGGGCATGGAGCATGTTGATGTGGACGGGGTTTGCTTTGTTTTGCCTGGTGGCGGTCGCTTGGCTCGCTGCCGCAGCTGCGGCGGAGAACGGACTCAGGAGAAGCGGGTATCGTTCCATGACTCGCTACGCCGCTTATATCCAGTTCATGCAGGACAAAAGGGAGCTGAACAGGCTCGGCATACCGCAGCAGCTCAAACGCGCTTTCGGACCGTTCGCCGCCTTCGGCGTCTCGTTCAATGCCTTGTCGCTGCTGGGAGGAGCGGCGCTGTTCTACGCGTATGCCTGGAATACAGGCAGCGAATGGCTGCTTGTATGGGCCTGGCCCGTCCTCGGCTTGCTGGCGCTCTCGGTCCATGCCGCGCAGGCGGAGCTGATGTCGGCCGTTCCTTCAGCCGGGGGCAGCTACCATGCCGCGCTGCTTCTGGGCGGCAAGGGAAGGGGCTTCCTGACGGGCTGGCTGCAGCTTGGCGGCCAGATCAGCATGCTCGCCTTCGTGAATTTGGCGGCAGCGGATTGGATTCAGGGCCTATTGGCTCCATGGAACGGATGGAGCCATGCAGCAGGCACGGCCATGCTGTTTGTCGTCCTGATGCTGGTCCAGCTGTCCTTATGCCTGTTCGGCAATTACGGCTTCTCAACGCTGCAAAAAAGCGCGGCGCTGCTGCAAATCGCATCCGTCGCAGCAGTGATCGCCGTCATGACGGCCTACTTATGGCCTTCCTTCGGATTGGAGAAGCTCTATTCCGCCCGGCCGCTCGCGGCTGCCGGGGAACCGGGAGCCGTCGGAGCGGGATGGATCATGGGTCTGCTCCTGCTTTACCGGATGTTCATGGGGTCGGCGACGGCGGAGCATTTGTCGGAAGAGACGGTCGAGCCGAGAATCAGGCTTCCATGGGGGCATGTGCTGTCGGGGGCGTATGTATACGTCGGCGGATTTATCCTGCTTGGGCTGGCTGCTATGACGCTCCTCAAGCTTCCGCTGGGAGCGGAGCCAGATTTCTTTCTGCAGGCTGCTGCCCCTTGGGGCGGCGGCTGGAGGGCGACAGCGGCAGCAGCGGTGGGGGTCAGCCTTTGCGCATCCGGCGGATCGGTGCTGTTCGCTGCAAGCAGGCTCGCTGGAAGCCTCTCGAGGGATGAGGCTTTGCCTTTCAGCAGGCAGTTGTCCTCGATTGTTCGCAAGGGCAGGACATTCGCCTGGGGTGCTTGCGCTGCCGCAGCTTGCGCAGCTCTGCTGGCGCTGGCGGCCGGCATGCTGATGAATGCGCTGACGGGTGCTGTCCTGTTTTTGCTGGCGCTGGCGATCCTGCTGCAGCATGGAGCCCAGCTGATCCCTCTCGTCTTGTCGATCACACGGGAAGGGAATGACAAGCTGACGGCCATGCAGCCCCTCTGGTCGCTCGGAAGAGCGGGCTCTTATGCGAAGCCGCTCGCCGTCGCGACGCTGGCGGCGATGATGGCCGCAGCGGCATTCGCGGCTCCTGCCGCAGCCGCAGCCGCGGCAGCATGGCTGCTTGTCTCCGGAGGCATGTTCCTGCTCATGGGAAGACATCGTTACGAGGGCATGGAGAAGGGAATGAGGCTCAGCCAGGAAGAGCTGCTGCGGACGGAGAGGTATCATCCCCAATAAGAACAGAAAACGGCTTGTGGGCAGAGCAGCGAGAGAGCGGGAAATGGCTCATTTCCCGCTCTCTATTTCCCGGGGAAGCGCACAAAGCAACAAGATGGAGAAAAGTTCGACAGCCCGTTGTCGTCAACGCGGCCTGAATGTCGAAACGTGAGAGCTCCGGCCGCCCGCAGCCATTTCTTTCCTTCGGTCAATCCTTTATAATGGAGCCTGAAAAAGGGGGGGGAGCCCATGAAATTGGGAACGATCACATCCGTCAACACAGGGCTGCCGGTCGAGATGGCCTACGGCAGGCAGACGATTATGACGGCAATAAGCAAAACTCCGAGCAAGGGAGCGGTCCGGGTCGGATGGACTGGCCCGGAAGGCGACGGCCAAGGAGATCTTGAGCATCACGGGGGACCTGACAAGGCCATATGCGTTTATGCTCATGACCATTATCCTTATTGGGAGAACGAAATGGGCAAGCGGCTCGAGGCCGGTGCTTTCGGAGAAAACGTCACGCTGGAAGGGACGACGGAGCAGGATGTCGTCATCGGAGATATTCTGGCGGCCGGAACGGCGCTGCTGCAAGTAAGCCAGCCGCGGCAGCCATGCTTCAAGCTCGGCCTTCGGCATGGACAAGCCGACCTGCCGGCGAAGGTGCAGCAGACAGGCAAGACAGGGTTCTACCTGCGCGTTCTTCGGGAAGGGGACATTCAGGCAGGAGACAGCTTGACGCTTGTCAGCAGGCCGGAGCACGGGATGACTGTGGCGGCAGCCAATGTTATCTATTATTTGCACAAAACCGATGAGGCAGAAATGGGGAAATTGGCGGCCATTCCTGAACTGTCCAGCAACTGGAAAGAAACCTTAACGACGCGAATTAATAAGTTGAACAAGTAAAGATAATTATGTAAACCATAGATGATCAAAATTAAAAAAAGGGCCGAAAGGGGAGAAATCCAAAATCAGCCCTGGATCGAACTCGAAAAAACAAATAGCAGTCTCAACTCTTGTTCAGCGTGTGCGGAGCCAATGATCGGCTATTCGCTGTCCGTGGAATCGCCCGGACTCGATGAAGATTTCATTGGCTTGATGCCTGGAAGCAACGACTCCGGCGAGATAGATGCCGGGAATATTGGTTTCCATCGTCTCCTCGTCGAAGCGTGGGTAACCCTCGGCCTCGATAGCGACGCCAGCCGACATCAGGAACTCGCGGTCGGGATGGAAGCCGGTAAGAGCAAGCACGAAGTCGTTGTCGAGCTCGCGGATGCCGGCCTCATCCTGAATGACGAGGGTGCGCGGCTTGATCTCGATGACCCGGGAGCTGAACAGCATGGCGATCTTTTCCTTGGCGACCAGGCCTTCGAAAATCGGACGAACCCACGGCTTGATCGATCGGGAATAGTCCGGCTTGCGGTAGACGACCGTCACCTTGGCGCCGGCGCGGTTCAGCTCGAGCGCGGCATCGATGGCGGAATTGCTTCCTCCGATGATGGCGACCTCCATGCCGGTATAAGGATGAGCTTCCCGGAAGAAATGGGATACTTTGCCCATCTCCTCTCCAGGGATGCCGAGACGGTTCGGATGGTCGAAGTATCCGGTCGCCACGACGACGGCTTTGGCCGAATAGGCTTGTTTTTCCCCGTAGCGGTTTTCGGTTTCCAGGACAAAGCCGCCATTGGGCCGGGCTGTTATCGAAGCGACCGCTTCATAGGCGTTCACGCGGACGCCGCTGCGCAGCGCCACGGTCCGGTAATAATTCAGCGCTTCGAGACGGGAGGGCTTCTCCATTGCCGTCGTGAAAGGAATGCCGCCGACCTCGAGCATTTCGGGAGAGCTGAAAAATTGCAGGTAAGTAGGATATTGGGAGATGGAATGGACCAGATTCTCTTTCTCGATGATCAAGGAACCGATGCCGCGGCTCTGGAATTCGACCGCTGCGGCCAAGCCGCATGGACCGGCTCCGACGATGATGATTTCTTCTTCTTGCACTTGCTGACAACCTCCGATCATGCAACTGTAACCTATATTGTACAATTCAAGCCGGTGAGGGGCAAGCTGTGCAAGCGCCTCTGTGTACGGCGCCTCTATTTCATGTATAATGAATTCATTGATTTCAAAAGTTTATTGGGTGAGGGGGGATCTGGGATGCGGCGGAGATTCGTCATTGAAGCGGTCATGGTAGCGACCTACGGACAGCTGCTCGTTCCGAGCCTGCCGGTCGACTTCGTGCTGCCTTATTCCACCATTCTGGAACTCTACGAAATGAAGGACAGCACGGAGCCGATCATGGACGATCCGGCCGAGGATGTGTTCGTGCGAGGCAAAGTGGCCGAGCTGATCCAATTTTTCGAGGATTCGCTGAATCGCAAAAAAATCGAGAGGGCTCTCCAAGTGCCGTGGAGGGAAAGCTCTCCGCTTATATTGGATGAACGGATTCAATTCACGGTCGTGAATGCCGTAGACAATGCGCATTACGGGGATTATTTCGACCCTGTGGAGACGGAACTGCTGCTGACGGCATCCAAGCTTCAGATTCCGCTCTTGTCGGATCAGTACGAGTTCCAGGATAAGCTGATCGAGGCCGAGGTGCCGGTGCTTGTGTTCGACATCGAGGATTTCGATTATGCGCTGGAAGAGGCGCCGCAGCTTTAACGGTACGGCATCAACGAAGAGGAACAGCCCGCGGAGCCGCGGGCTATTCCTCTTTTTGTTCCGGTCGATCGCCTCGGACATCGTTTTGTCGGTCAGATGCGCGTAGATCTGCGTCGTATCCGGAGAAGCATGGCCGAGCTGCTCCTGCGTCTTGTACAGGTCGTTGCGCAAATAATAGTCGGTGGCGAACGAATGCCGGAGCTTGTGGACGGACAAATAAGGCTTGCCGAACCGCTTGGCATATTTGAGCACCATCTGCTGGATGGCTCTCTTCGTCATGCGCGAGCCTTCCTGATTGCCGTTGGCAATGGCGAGGAACATCGCCTTCTCGCGGCGCGGCGCCTTATAGCGGCTGTCTCGAAGCTGCATATAGCCGCCCAAGTCGTCGAGCGCCTCCTGGCGGAAGTAGACAGGCGTCTTGAACGTGTCGTCGTTGCTCCCTTTGCGGTAGACGTAGGTAAGCTTCTTCTTCAGATCGAGATCATCGACGTTGAGATTGACGACCTCGGAGACTCGCAGTCCGGAGTGGAGGATGAGGCTGACAATGCACGCATCCCGGACGGAATTGCGCTCGTAGGCCGACAAAGCCTGCTTGTTGTTCGCCACATCGGCGCCGTAGCCGACACGGACATAGTGCAGGAATTCGGAGATTTCCTCCTCCTGAAGCAGCTTTCCCTCCAGCTTCGCCGCTGTATCCTTGGGCTTGTGGGTGCGCTTGATCGCGACCTTGGCCATGATGTTCCGCTTCAGCAGCGGGTAGAAGTCGTCATCCTCGGCAATTTGGCTCAAGTAATGGAAGAGCGAGCGGAGAGAGCTCAGCTTCCGGGATATCGTCGTCCGCGTATTGGCGTGTTCGGGGCGGGAAGCCAGGTGCATCCGGTAATGGTCGATGCTGTCCATATGCAGCTTCTCGAGCTCCTCCAAGGCAACATCCCGGAGGGCAGGGCCATTGGACAAGCCTTCGGCGATCATCCACCCGAAGAAGGTTTCATAATCCCGCACATATTCAAGCAAGGAAGAGGGGGAGAGGTCGGGCAGCTTGTAGTTGATGAACTTCTCCACATACCAGGGCATGGAGGGGATGCGCCGGTCGAGCTCTTGACGGTCTTTTATTTTTAAAATATTCATGGCATGAATGGCCTCCAGTCTAGACTCTTTATTTTATCAAGACAGGACGTTTCCAACAATCGCCTTATAGTAAGAATAGTTATGTAAACCATATTGATGAAAAAAAAAACAGGCCGGAAATAGGCCTGTGCCTGGAAATCATATTCAAGTCAACGCTTAAACAAAATTAATTTTAATATGCAGAATTTCGCTGCGGCTGAACAGCCGAATCGGCGGTCCCCATGTTCCGAATCCGGAAGAAACGAGCACATGCATGCGGGACTTGATCATATATCCCCAATCCAGCTCGAACAGGCGGCGAGTGACGAGGTGATTGGGAGCGAACTGGCCCCGGTGGGTATGGCCGCATAACAGGAGGTCGGCTCCGGCAGCCGCGGCTTTGTCGAAGGCGTAAGGCTGATGGTCCATGACGATCAACGGGGCGGATGGATCGGCGCCGCTTACGAGCTCCTGTACGGTAAGACGGCCGCCGAAGGCCGGGCTTTCGGCGGTTTTGTCCTTGCGTCCGGCGATGAAGACGCCGCCGGTCTCGACCAGCTCGTCCTGCAGGACCGGGATGCCGGCTTGTGCCATGGCTGCCACATACTCTCCAATATGGCCACCGTAATATTCGTGGTTGCCGAGAACGGCATACGTTCCGAGCGGAGCCTTTAGCCCCCGGATCGTAGCGGCCATTTTGTTGCGCAAAAACGGCTTGACGCTGTCGTCGATGACATCGCCGGGAAGCAGGATCAGATCCGGCTTCAGTTGTTCGGCCTTGCGCACGAGCTTGCGCAGATGCCTGTTGCCGACGATGTTGCCCAGGTGGATATCCGATGCGACCATGATTCGGATGCTGGTTCGTCCGGGCACGGATTTGGCGATCTCAAGCGTGTGCTCTCTGACGACAGGACTCCATGCGTTCCGAGAGCCCCAGATGAGCAGAATCGCCAGCAGTGCCAGCACCGCCCATCCGGCTGCTTGGACGTAAGCTTCCGAATCGCCGCCTGCGGCGTTCCATGCGAAGCCGATCAATCCGGCAGCGGGAAGGAGAAGAATCAAGTATTCGAGAATCGCAACGTAGAAGGAAGAAACGACTTTGACCCCGCGTATCAGCGCCGAATCCCAGACGCGGATGAGAGCCATAGCCGCAAAGTAGGAAAGGGCGAAGAAAATGACGGGCAGCCAAATCCAGCCCGTCTTGAGATGGTAGGATTGCATGAATGCCGATGCGGACCATCCAATATAATAGGTAATGGCCGCGTAGATAAGCATAAATACCGCGGCGCCTGCGCTTCTTTTTACCTTCATGTTGTCGTCTGGCAGCTCCTTTTTATTGTCCGCGCTGAAATCCCTTTGGACAAGAACATAGTCTTTAAATACAGGTTACAGCCTTTTGTAACTTTGTTGCAACTTCTTGGGGAGATGAGCCGTTTATAATAGGGAACAAGGGCAAATGATTCAGGGCGGACGGGAACGGGTAATATGCCAATGAATCGGCCTGCGAAGAGAAAGGGAGTCGAACCCCAATGAAAAAAACGATGTTCAGCATGATGGCTGCAGCGGCAATCGTATTCTACTTCATCTCCACGGCCAATGCGGTCGGCGGCGATTATCAGCCCGTGAAGAAGACCGCCGATACCCAAACGGATTATATTAATGGAATGACTCATAAAGACGGCAAATGGTACATAACCGCCGACAAGATCGACTGGTACGAAGGCGCTCAGGCGGATGAGCAGTTCCTCAAGCATGAGCCGGATTCCGGCTTGGACGGAGCTCCGGACGGTTATTACATCGTCAATGACGATCCTTCCGTCAAAACCTACGAGGTGGCTCCGGATGCAGAAGTCCTGATGCAGATCTATGACAAAGGAAACGACGCGGCGGATACCGAGTGGAACGAGCCGATCTCGCTCGAGAAATTCGCCAAGCTTTATCCGCAGACCGACGTGCTTGATTTGAGCTATTTCCCGTATCATATTACCGTCAAGGACGGAGTCGTAACGAAGATCGTTCAACAATTCGTGCCTTGATGAATGCGAAGCCCCGCTGATCAGCGGGGCTTTTTTTGTTCCGGGTTACTTGGCTGGAAGATCGAGCTTGCGGCTGTTCATAAGCTTGCCCGCCAAGACAGCCGCGACGGCTCCGTACAGCAATGGAAATGCAAGCGCTGCTATTCGGGCTGCAAAGGCTTCGCCGTTGTACTGCGTCAGGGTGCGGACCATGTTCCAAGCCGGAGGAGCTAGCCAGGCCAATCCGTTGGCCGGCATCGGAAGCTTGTCCAGGATGCCTTGTCCCGAGAAAGAAAGGGCAAGGACGGCCAGCAGCAGCAGATAGGAAATCGAGCGGGAAGCTATCAATCTGCTGTTGAACAACGATGCAAGTCCGACGCCAAGTACGGACATCGAGATGTGGCTTCCGAATGAAAAGGCCAATTCGGACAGCTCGGGAGCTCTGGCGAATTTATGGAACAGGGCAGGGTAGAGAACTGCGAATGCGGCCAAGGGCAGCGAAAAGCACCAAGCATAGAGCAGCTTGGAAGCGAAGAGCCGCAGGAACGAACCTGCCTGCAGGGAAAGGATCATGTCTTGATTGGCCTCTTCGCCTTCCATGACTCCGATGCAGACCCAGATCATTATCAAGAACAATAAGGAGGAGGAAAAACCATAGCTGCCCATGACCGGATTCGGAACCTGGGCGTAGATGAACAAAAGGGCCAGCAAGAAAAGCGAGAGCGGCGCCGCATAGCGGTAAGAACGAAGATGGCAGCGGTAATGGTAGGCCAGCAGGTGGCGCATTTTCAGCATTCCTTTATCGGAATCATATGGTCGACGACCGCCCCGGCTTGCAGCAAGGCAAGCAGCAGCGGCTGCGACTGTCCATGGGGAAGATGAATAATGAAGTCATTGGCCCCGGTCAAATCTTTGGACTCGACAGGCTGACGCTTGACTTGCGGATATCGGATCAGAATTTGTGCCAGCACGTCAGTCTCGGCTCTGCCTTTGATTTCGACCTGGCTGTCCGGGGCCGCTGCTGCAGGTCTTGATTGACCGCTCGATTCCACCGAAAGGATGCCCTTGTTCAGCTGCAGCATGGTGCCGCCAAGAGCCTCGATCAGCAAGGAATCATGCACGGCTGCCACAACCGCTGTGCCTTGGTCATTGATCTTCTGCAACGCTTCGAGCAGATGAGCTTGCGATTCCGCATCCAGACCGGACAGCGGTTCATCCAGCAAAAGCAGATCCGGCTTCTGCAGCGAAGCCTGCATGAGGTTTACTTTTTGGAGCATCCCTTTGGAATAGTGGAGCAAATAGGAGGAGGAATCGGGATCCAGCTGAAAGAGCCGATGGAGCTCGAGGATTTTGTCCGTTAAAACATGCTTGTCCATGCCGGCTATCCGTCCCATATATCGGAGGTATTCGGACGAAGACAATTTCAGCTTGGGAAGATGATCGGGCGCGTAACCGATCGTAATGGTTTTACATGCGGCAACCTTGCGGATTCCGGAAGAAGGAGCCACCAGGTTCGCGGCGATCTTGATGAGCGTGCTTTTGCCGGAACCATTGCTCCCCTGCAGCATATAGACATGTCCGGGTTGAACGGATAAGTTAACGGAAGATAATATTTTGCGCTTTTCATACGATTTGGAGATATTGGAAAGAGTGATGATCGGTTCTTGCTCCACAAGCCTTGCCTCCCCTGAGTTTTCGCTTCAGCTCGTATCCAGCGTAACTTATTTGACTGCGGAGAGGCAATGTCTGGAAAATTCCGTTCGATAGAGAGGGGGAAATGGCTGAATGAAGATCGATTGGGTTCATGGACAAACCTTTGCGGTACTTATCTGGCGGCTCCACAATTGGGGAAACGGAGATGCCGTCGAAGACGCTCTTGCCCTGCATGTAACCGGAATATAAAGGCGCCTTTCCTGGTGGAAAGGCGCCTTTAGGATGTCTATGAATGGGCTTTATCTTTTTTTCGTGCAGGAATGAGCAGCGTTAGACTGACCAGCGACACGAAGATCGTGGCGCCCATATCCGACAGGATCGCGATCCAAAGCGTCAGCCAGCCCGGAATGGTGAGCAAAAGGGCGATGAGCTTGAGGCCGAGAGCTACGGCGAGATTGAAGCGGATGATCCGATTCGTTGTCTTTGCGGTCCGGACAGCGGAGGGAAGCTTTGTCAGATTGTCCTGCATGAGCACCAGATCGGCCGTTTCAATGGCGCTGTCCGTGCCTTTTCCCATGGCGATGCCGAGATCGGCAGCCGCCAAAGCAGGAGCATCATTGATGCCGTCGCCGATCATGGCTACCTTGCCGGATGACTTGAGCTCTTGAATGCGCTTGACTTTATCCTCCGGCAGCAGGCCGGCATATACATCGGTCAAGCCGGCTGCCTTTGCCATGCGGTCCGCGGATTGAGCATTGTCGCCGGTCAGCATGACCGTGCGCCTGATGCCTGCCCGGCGCAGCCTCTGCAGCACCGTGGGGCTTTCCGGCCGCAGCTCGTCAGATATGCCGAACATGCCCAGCACGCGGGTACCGTCGGCAACAAGCACAAGTGTATAACCTTGCTTCAAGAATGCTTCGACCGACGGCCTGATATTGTCATAGCCGGCAAGGCCAAGACTCTCGATGAGCTGCTGGCTGCCGAGGGTATAGGTCGTTCCGTCCTTCGTCGCCTTCAGCCCGCGCCCCGCGGCCGTCTCCGATTCCAGCGGCTCGACAGGTACGGAGTGCTGCTTGGCATAATCCAGAACCGCTCCCGCAAGCGGATGGGACGAACCGCTCTCGATCGCGGCCGCGATCGGCAGGAACCGGTCATCCCAAGTTTCCGCGGCTGCGACATGCGGCCGGCCTTTGGTCAGCGTTCCGGTTTTATCGAAGGCGATAATGTCGATTTTGCCGAGCTGCTCCAAAAAGGCTCCGCCTTTGACAAGAATTCCTTCGCGCGCCAAGCGGGTAATTCCGGCCAGGATGGCAACAGGCGAAGAGAGGATCAAGGCGCAGGGACATCCTACGATAAGGACGGCCAGCCCTTCATAAAGCCAGTGGTTCCATGAACCGCCGAGCAGCAGCGGAGGGATGAGGATGACGAGAAGGGAAACAAGCATAATAAAGGGCGTGTAGTACCGGGAGAAGCGGTTGATGAACAGCTCTGTCGGCGTTTTCGATTCCTGGGCTTCCTGCACGAGCTGCAGGATTCTGGCCAGCGAGGACTGCTGGTAGGCCCGGTCGATCCGGACTGTCAGCGTGCCTTCGTTGTTGAGGCTGCCGCCGAAAACCTGATCGCCGATCTTCTTGTCGACGGGGAGCGACTCGCCTGTGATAGCCGCTTCGTTGACAGAGCTCTGGCCGCTTACGATCGTGCCGTCCGATGGAATCTGCGAGCCTGCTTTGACGAGCACGAGATCGCCTTCAAGCAGTCGGCTTGCCGGGACGGATTGCTGGCTGCCGTCAGCAAGCAGCACGGCTTCCTTCGGCGCCGCCTGCAGCAGCCGGTCCATGGAACGGCGGGCGCGGTTCATCCCGAGACCTTCAAGCAGCTCGTTGATGCCGAACAGTATGGCGACGAGCGTCGCTTCCTTCCATTCCTGAATGGCTGCTGCCCCGATCAAGGCGACGGTCATAAGCGTATCGATGTTGAAGCGAAGGCGCAGCAGATTGCGGAACCCTCTCCAGAACGTCGACCAGCCGCTCAGAACGATCGCCGCGACATATAAGACGACTTGCATCGTGCCGGAGAGAAGCGATCCTGACCATGCCGCCACAGCGAACAGAAGGAAGGATGCGCCTAATAGATATAAGGTCGATCGGCTTCCGTCCCCATGATCGTGGTCATGATGATCGCCGTCATGATCATGCGTGTGGTCATGGCTGCGGGTTTGAGAACCTGCGTGAGCATTGCCAGTGTCTTGGGCGCCGTCTGAAGCAACCGCCGCAACACCAGTAGTGCTGTTCAATTTCGAGTGGTTGTGGTTGTTGTGGCTATGGCTATGGCTATCTTCGCTGCTGCCATGTTCATGTTCCGACGCATGACCGTGGCCTGATTCCGGCAAACCGCAAGAAGAGGAATCTCCTGCAGCAGAGCCTGAAGCAGCCACGGCTGAACCGATCAATGCCGCTCCGTCGGATTTCAATATTTTGCGCAGCTTATCAAGCGGCACCCGCTCGTCGATGACAAGCCGAGCGGAGGAATAGTGAAGCGTAGCTGTATCGCCGTAAGGAAGCTTGCGGATTTCACGTTCGAGCTCGAGCGTGCAATTGCCGCAGCTGAGACCTTTCACGCGGTATTCCGTCATCGTAGGTACCTACTTTCCAGAAAGAGAATAAATATAACATATGATCACTTGCTCATATAATATGATTAAACCATTGGAGTGTCAATGCAAACAGCCCTTTGAAGGATATCTTTTTTTATTATCCGTAAAAGTTCCGCATTAACTCCACGTTTGATATAATGAAACAACCCTAGAGAAACCGGAGTGATGAAGAATGACCGATGAAACATCCTATTCTTCGGCTGAGCGGCCTGATTCCGGTGACGGGCTGCAGGAGACGGCCGAATTGTTGGACGAGGACTCCTGGGAAGGCTCGACAGCCAATCTGGATGCTGTGCGAGCATCGATGCTTGACGGGAATTCCGCCGGCCAGCTGGCCGATTGGATGAAGGCCTTTTCGGATCCTACGCGCGTGAGGCTGGTCGGCGCACTGCTTCATGCCGAATTATGCGTGCATGACTTGACCGTGCTGCTGGATATGAACCAGTCGGCTGTATCCCATCAGCTTCGTTATCTGCGCAACATGCGCATCGTCAAACGCCGCAAGGCAGGCAAAACCGTGTTCTACTCCTTGGACGACGATCATGTGGAGCAAATATTCACGCAGACGCTGCAGCATATCCGGCATTCCTAGCATAGGATTGCCGATTTTTGTTGCCTTCAAAATGGCGTGAAATACATATTTTACGCAACTTCGATTTTAAAGCAATAAAAGTACTCAATGCGGGAGGTTGGAGGACTTGTTCACAACGTATCATGAGCTTCAGGACACCTATGGAACGGAACTCGAGCTGTTCGGCATCTGGATGAAAAACCAGGGCATGACTGCCTCGACCGAAAGAGCATACAAAGCCGATGTCGGCCAATATCTCGCGATGATGCATCCCGCTCCGCTGGAGCAGTCCACCAAGCTCGACATTATGCGTTATTTGTCGCGCACGAGGGAAGCGGGGGCCGGGGATGAAGCGCGCAACCGGAAGCTGTCTTCGCTGCGCGCCTTTTACAAGGCTCTCAACGAGATGGACCTGCTGAATGTGAATCCGGCCGCGCTGACGGCCAAATCCAGGCAGCAGAAAAACCGTATTCCGGTCTATCTGGAGGAGGAGCAGCTGCAGCTGCTGTTCGAGCATGTCGAAGGCAAGCATCGCGAGCGCAATCTATCGATCTTGCTGCTGATGTCTTATGCCGGACTTCGGGTCGGAGAAATCCATAGGCTCAATCGCCACGACCTGACGTCTGAAGGCATGCTGTCCGTACTTGGCAAAGGGCGCAAATGGCGTTATCTGCCGCTGCCGTCGTCGCTCGCGCGGCTGCTGCTCCAAATGATGGAAACCTCCGAGCTCAAGATGAAGCAAGGAAAGGAGCAGCCGATGTTCGTGTCTCAGCTGGGCAGGCGCCTGTCGATCCGGATGATTCAGAACATGGCGGACTCCACGCTCTCCAGGCTGCAGGCCAGCCTGCCGGAGCTGTCGATGAAGAAGCTGTCGAGCCATAAGCTGAGGCATAGCTTCGCCACGATGCAGATCCGCAGCGGCACGGATATCCGGACGCTGCAGGAGCTGCTCGGACACGCGAGCATCGAGACGACTCAAATCTATACGCATATCGACAACAAGCAGCTGCGAGAGGCGATGGATTCCGTTGCCGGCAAAATACCGACATGGGTGAAGAGGGGATAGTCGCATGGAAGTTCCTGGTCCAACGATTACATATTAAGCCTGCCGGCAGCATCATCTCCTGCCGAACGCATCTTCAGCCTTTGGCCGAAGATGCGTTTCTTTTTTTATACGCTCGGCAACTAGAAAGCATAGTCGCCTGCAAGGTTTGCTGCCGAATATCCATGGATGAAAATGGATACTCTAAGCGTTACTTGCTGCAATGGAGGCGAAAACAACATGTACTCACGGACGCAGGTTATTTTTCTTCTCCTGTTATCGCTGGGCATATCGAATCATGTTCTCATCCTGCCGCAGCTGCTGAAGACTTCCGGAAGGGACTCTTGGATCAGTGTCCTGGTCGCATACGTATTTCTGCTTGCATGGGGCCTGTTCTTTGTGCGGATATCCAAATCCATCGGCAAGGAGAAGCTGTACGGTTGGCTGAAGTCGCGCATGGGCATCTGGATCGCCGTTCCGCTCATCGCGGCTTTGGCATTGAACTATTTTCTCGCGGGGTATATTGCCCTCTTCGATATGGTCGAGGTCGTGGCGATTTTTTTCCTGCCGTTTACGCCCATCTGGATTATTACTGTATTGTTCATGCTGTTCGCCCTGGGCGCCTCTTACAAAGGAGGAAGCACGCTGTTTCAAATGTCGGCCATGCTTCTGCCGATCGTCTGGATTTTAGGTCATTTCGTTTCGGCATTTACGTTTTACGCCAAAGACTACGGCTATTTGATGCCCGTCCTGGCCAACGGAGCAGGACCTGTGCTCAAGGGGAGCATGATCGTCGTAGGCGGAACGACGGATCTGCTTCTGCTGCTGCTGCTTCAGCATAAGCTCCAAAAGCCTCTCAACTATATCAGCCTCGTCATCCTGATCACGTTGTTGTGCGGGCTGGTCATTGGCCCCGTAACGGGCAGCCTCGCTGCTTTTGGACCTTCGGTTGCGGGCAGCTTGCGTTTCCCTGCCTTCGAGCAATGGAGGCTGCTCATTGTCGGCAAGCGGATATCCCATGTCGATTTCCTGGCCATTCTGCAGCTGATGACCGGCTCGGTCGTTCGAGTCGCTCTGATGCTTTACTTGTTGACGGATATTTTGGAGACAAAATCGAAGAGATTCCGGCAGTGGTGGACAACGGGAATGGCGCTTGCCCTGGTCGTGATGATCCTGCTGCCCATCAGCGACATCACGATGCAGCAATTCATGGAGTTCCTTTATTATCCGGGTCTTGTCCTGTTCGGTCTTGCCATGCTGCTGATCTTTTTCATCGCCAGCTTCATTCCGCCTGGAAGAGGGATGAGCCGAAATGAAGGATAAGCAGAAGCAGCCGCCGGCGATTGTTCGTCTGGAGGAACTGCTGGCGGAGGGCAAGCTGAAGGAGGGGGATTTGAAGCAAGGACTTTCGGTCTATGCGGATCTACGCTTTGCTCCCGTTCCGGAAGGATATGCATCCAAGTTCGCTGTCTTCTATTGCGATGGAATGATCGATAATGCCGAGCTGAACGAATACATGAATCCGCTTATCGCTTGGCTCGACAAAGGGGGGAGCGAGCAGGACAGCCCGCCAGTGTCCCCGCCAATCATCGAGGCGGACACCGCCGGCCGGATGATCGATCTGCTTTTCACCGGTTATGTCCTCTTTCATCAAGCGGGGGAGCGGAGGTTCCATGCCCTCAACATCGCAGATATTCCGAAGCGGCAGCCTGCCGAGTCCAATACGGAAATTTCCATCAAAGGGCCCAAGGATTCCTTCACCGAAGAGGTGAATACGAACCTCGCCTTGATCCGCAAAAGGCTGCAGACGTCTCATCTATTCAGCGAGCAGTTCGAGATCGGGTCTTTGAGCCGCACGAAGGTATACCTGGTGTATCTGGATCATAAAGCCGATCCGGTCCTTATCGAGGAAATCAGGAAGCGGCTTTCCAGCTTCGAGACGGAGAGCATCATTGGGAGCGGCCAACTGGAGCAGTGGCTGTCGGACCGGTCTTTTTCCCTGTTTCCTCTCTTCGATTACATTGCCCGGCCCGATTTTGCAACGGAATGCCTGCTTAGAGGAAGGTTCATCGTTATCGTCAACGGGTCTCCGATGGTGCTGATCGGACCGATCAATTTCTTCGAGGTGCTCAAGTCGCCGGAGGATGTGCATTTCCCGTATCATTTCGTCATTCTTCAGCGGCTGCTCCGGATGATTGGATTTCTGATCGCCATTTTCCTGCCCGGCTTCTGGGTCGCAATAGGCTCGGTGAACGTATCCCAAATCCCGTTTCAGCTGCTGGCGACGGTGGTCGTCTCCAGAAGCGGCATTCCGCTTCCTCTGGCGCTCGAGGCGCTTACGCTCCTGATCCTGTTTGAACTGCTCCGGGAAGCGGGGGTCAGGCTGCCCAAAGCGGTCGGCCAGACGGTAGGCATCGTCGGCGGCATCATCATCGGAGATGCCGCCGTCCGTGCAGGACTTGCTTCGCCTACCATGCTCGTGGTCATCTCGACATCCGCTGTCGCGACGTTCGTGCTCGTCAACCAATCCCTATCCGGCACGGTGAGCGTCATTCGGCTCTTCGTCCTGCTTCTCTCCTCTTACCTGGGCGTGTACGGATTCATGCTGTCCGGCATCGGCATCCTGATCTATCTTTGCCGGCTCGATTCGTTCGGCCTCAACTATTTGGAGCCGATCGCTTCGCTGAACTTCCGGGAGTGGTTGTCCGCTTTTGCCTTGAATCCGCGCCAAAGGCGCAGCTATACGGCAACGATGCTGAAAAAACGGAAGAAGGGATAGAATGCTCCGACATGTGCTTGGCGGGATCGCCGTCTTGCTGACGATGACATCCTGCTCTGGAAGAACGGATATCGTCGATCCCCAGGATCTGAATTACGTTACCGCGATCGGAATCGACTACGTGGACGGCAAGTACGTCGGGTATTATCAAATGCTCGATTTCGCATCCGTCGCCAAAACGGAAACCAATGCGAACGCTCAGAGTCCGATGATCTGGGTTGGTCATGGCGAAGGCTCCACGCTGAACGACGCGATGTTTCAGATCTATAAAACAAGCCAGTCCATGATTGTATGGTCTCATATGACGGCGATCATCTTCGGCGAAGGAGCCATTCGCCACGGACTCGAGCATGTGTTCGACAGCTTGCCCCGTTACCATGAGATCAGGCTGACGCCTTGGGTATACGGGACCAAGGATAAGATGGAGGACATCCTTATGATGAACGGATTTTTCCGACAATCCGCTCTGAATACGATCTTGCATGAGCCCAAGTCGATCTTCATTCAGGATTCGCAGCTGCAGCCTGTGCAATTGTTCGAATTGATGAGAAGCGCATTCGAGCCGGGAGAAACCGCATATATACCGGCTGTATCCATTAATAAAACGCAGTGGAGGGACCAGAAAGGAAAAGAGGAAAAGCCGTATGTGAGCGGGGCTTACTTCATCAAGGAAAAGCGGCTGCAATCGCTCGTTCCGATCAAGCAGCTGAAGGGACTCCGCTGGCTCGCCGAAGAATCGAACCGGATTTCGCTGCTTGTGCCTTCGGAGGACAAAACGGACGTGCAGATCATATTTCTGGATCCGAAATCCAGCATTTCCGTCCGCCCTGGCCCGACACCAACATTCGAGATCGAAATCCAGACCAAAGGGTACATATCGTCGAGGCAAAACGAGAAGTACTTGTCTTTGTCCCAGCTGGAGTCGGCTTCCAGCAAGAAAATTGAAGAAGAGGTCCGCCAGATGGTCGAGCAATCCATCCGCACCAAGACGGACCTGCTGAATTTGGAGCATGCCATGTACAAAAAAGCCAATCGCGCATGGAAAGCGTTGGGGAACGATACGTCTCTGTTCGACATGAACCCGGTTGTGGAAATCAAGGTGAATTCGCGAATCAGCCATTCCGGCGCTCTCAAGAACGACATAATCGGAGAGGTCACCCGATGACAGCTCTAAAAAACGGAATGATCGGAGAGATCATCCGGCGATGACATCTCCGATCAAAGAAAAGTCGCAGCTAGCGTTGGAGAAGCTCCGACATCAGCACTTTCCGCCCGCTTCTTGAGCTTTCCATAGCGCCGAGCACCATAGCCATGCTGTAAAGGTTGTCGCGGCAGTCCGTTTCGGCGCGGCGTTCCTCCAGCAGGGAGGCGAACATCTCGTCCAGGCAGCGGTGATGCCAGGAGTCACCGCCGGCTTCAGGGGAGGAATCGATCCGCTTCGTGGCCTTCAAGAAGGCTTGCTGCTCTTGCTCGGGGGCGAGTATTTCCGCATAAGGGCGGTCCGCGCCGTTCCATATCGCCGTTCCGGCAGAGCCCGTAATCCGCCACTGGGCTTCCCACGAGGTAGGAGCGCCTTCTGCGCACCAGGAGCCCCGATAGTTGAACACGGAGCCGTCGGACATTTCGAATATGCAGACGGCAGCCGCACTCCCCGCATACCAGGAGCCGGCAGGGTTGAATTCATGGCAATAAACGGATATAGGGTCGGCGCCGAGAATAAGCCTCGCCTGGTCGAATGTATGGATGGCCATATCCAGAATGAGAGGACTTTCCATGGCATCCCGGAAGCCGCCGAAGTGAGCGCCGATAAAAAAGTCCGCTCCGGCGAATCCCGGCTTGCCGATCGTTCCTTCCTCGATCAGGCGCCGCAACGCCCGTATATTCGGGTCGAAGCGCCTGTTCTGCATGACTGCATGACATCGTCCCGTCTCATCCGATACCCGGACGAGATCGAGGCAGCCATCAAGCGATTCAGCGAGCGGCTTCTCGGAGAATACGTCGCAGCCAAGCTTCATCGCAGTTGTACCGATCTCGTGATGGCTGGCCGGGATGGTGACATCGAATACGAGATTGGCTCCGTTTTCCCGGATTGCTTCCTCAAGCGACACATACTTCCTGCAGCTCAGCCCATGCCTCTCGGCCATATGCTCAGCGGACTCCAGACGGATGTCGACGAGTCCGACAACCTCCGCGTCCTGCCTGCCCATGGCGTATTCCACCCAAGTATTCGCCATCCCGCCGCATCCGGCGACGACAATTCGAAACGGCTTTTCTTTCATTAGCATTAGCCTCCTCTAGCCAGGCCCTTCCTATCGGGCTTGTCATCCACTCTGATTTTGAGCTATAGTAAACGCTGTCAAGAGAATTATAGCGCAATTCAGCCCTGTATTCTCGATCCTAAATTGCGCAAAAACACTCTTATGTTGTGCAGGTGAAGCCGATGGAGATGAACCGGGAACATTGGGAGAACAACCCTCTGGACCGCAGCTATCCTTTCAAACTGTTTTTCAACGCTTCCGGAAAAACGAAGCCCGGCCAATGCGTCCTGTTCCTGCACTGGCATGAACATTTCGAGTTCATCCTGATGCGGCGGGGACGGGCTGTATTCCATATCGGCAGCCAGGTGTGCGAGGCGGAGCCGGGAACGCTGCTTATCGTGCAGGCAGGCGATCTGCATACGGGATTCAGCCGCAGCTCGGAGCAAGTGGAGTATGTCTCCATCGTGTTCAACGGGGCGCTGTTCAGCGATTGGGCCAAGGAAGAGGACTATGACGCGTTGCTGAGTCCCTATCTGGAAGGAAGGGCTTCCTTGCCTGCCTACCCGGGCCAATGCGGAGAAGAAGCGTCTCGCCTGATCGACAAGGCTGTCGGGGAATGCGGGACCGGGTCCTCCGCTTCCGGACGGATGATCGCCAAAACCTATCTGTTCCTTGCCTTTGCATTGCTGGCTCGGACTCATCTGCCTCCGGGACAGGCGGGTCGGGCAAGGGAAACCGGATTCCAGCAGGAACGGTTCAAGGAATTGATCCGGCGCGTGGAAGGCAGCGGCGGAGCGCCGATGGGAATCAGGGAAGCGGCCAGTATGGTGAGCGTGAGCCCGCATCATTTCTGCAAGCTGTTCAAGAGGCTGACCGGAAGGACGTTCACCGATTTCGTGAACCGCTGCCGGATGCAGGAAGCAGCCAAGCTGCTCTTGGAAACCGGCTTGTCCGTCACCGAGATCGCAGAACGCGTCGGCTGCAGCAATCCCAATTATTTCACGAGGCTGTTCAAGCAATATGTCGGCATGACGCCGTCGCAAGCGAGGAATAGAGCCTTTCCTGACATGACGCAAGGAAACGGCGGATAGGTAGAGACATCCAGCGGGATCTATAGGGTGCGGCGCCTTGGGCATGGAGCAGCGGCTTGGAGCTGGAATGGGATACACAGGGCCGAATGCTGTACGCTCTGTTTTGCCTGGCTGCCCGGGAGCCGAATCAGGAGTCATTCAGCGGCAGCATTGGTTGGAAAAGGTCCTCAGCTGTCTCCCGCTGCGGCGGAGCTGCTAAGCGAGCAGGCATTGGCATTTGTATACTGTTTGGAACAAACGTTCGGACATAGGCGATGCCAACTTCTCCAAGCAAGAGAATGTACTACTACGGGGATTGATGCCTCGTATCACTTTCGGCCAGGGCGCCTGCCAAGGCGTCCTTTGTCTATGTTCCGGTCCGGAAGGATGGTGAAAAACGGGTTTAACCGATTCCGGTTCTGGACAGGCCGCACGGACGCTGGTAATCTCTTGGAATAATGCGTTCAATAGAAAAGGGGAACAGCCATCATGAAACCTGTCCGATTTCTGGAAGGAGAATCCGTCTATCTGAGACCTGTGGAAGCCTGGGATGCCGACTGGTATTACGCCGGCCTGTACGAGTCCGAGACGCGGATGCTCACCGGCACGCAGAAGCACTATACGAGGGAACAAATCGCGGATTATCTCCACGGCAAGGAGAAGGATGCCTCTTCCGTCCTTCTGCTGATCGCTCTCCGGGATACGGATGAGCTGATCGGAGACATCGCGATCCAGGACATCGACCGCAACAACCGCAATGCGGGCATACGGATCGCGCTGAACGACAAGTCCCATCAGGGCAAAGGCTACGGAAGCGAGGCTATGCGGCTCATGCTGGATTACGGATTCGGCATCCTCAATCTGCATCGCATCGAGCTGAATGTATTCGCGTTCAACGACAGGGCGGCGCATGTGTACGAGAAGCTCGGCTTCAAGCGCGAAGGCGTGCAGCGCGAGGCGCTGTATTATGATCATGCCTATCATGACTCCATTCTGATGGCCATTCTCGAGGACGAATACAGGCAGCTGCATCTGAAGAAATCGCCATAAGCCTCGGAGCATTAGGCACAAGACCGTCACGCGCGTGGCGGTTTTTTGTCTTTCACGGCTGCGGCGATTTGGTATAATGAAGGAAAAATCGGGGAGGGGTCGCCATGTCTGCCGTCTTATTCGTACGTGGCAATCTGTTCATGACCGAATCGGCCGCGGCCGATTCGGTCTACGTCGAGAATGGCATCATCCGCGCGATTGGAACTGCTTCCGAGCTGGAGCTGCAGCTCAGCGGGCGTCCTTATGCGAAAGTCGATTGGAACGGGGCGCAGGTGCTGCCCGGATTGGTCGACGCCCATATGCATCTCGGGATGCATGGCATGAAGCTCGGCATGCTGGACTTTACCGAAGCGGCATCGAGGGAAGAGATGCTGGCCATGATCTCCGAGCGGGCCGCCTCCACGCCGGACGGCGAATGGATTCTCGGACTGAACTGGAACGAGAACAATTTCCCGGACGGAACGGCGCCGCATCGGACCGAGCTGGATGCAATCACGGAGCGGCATCCCGTCTATCTCACTCGGACCTGCTTCCATGCGTTTCTCGGCAATTCGGAAGCGTTCCGTAGAGCCGGCGTTGCGGCGGACACTCCCGATACGGAATCGGGCGCCTTCGGCAGAGATGCCGGCGGACAATTGAATGGCTGGATCTATGAGAATGCATCCGCTCCTTTCGCCGCCGTCCAGCCTGTGCCGGATTACGAATTCCTGAAGAGCTCGATGAGGCGGGCCAGCGAGGACGCGCTCCGTCTCGGACTGACGGCCGCCCACACCGAGGATCTCCGGCTGCTCGGCAGCGTGGAAGCGATGCTGCGCATCCAGAGCGAGCTGCGGGAGGAAGGGCTGGCTTTCCGAACCCATCAGCTGATGTTCCACGGCTTCCTGGACGAGATCAAGGAGCTCGGGATGCGGGCAGGCAGCGGCAGCGACTGGCTGCGGATCGGAGCGGTGAAGCTGTTCGCCGACGGGGCGGTCGGCGGCCGCACGGCGCTGCTCAAGGAGCCTTATCACGACGCGCCCGCCTCGCTTGGATTGGCGATGCATACAGCGGAGGAGCTGGCAGGGATTGTCGGCAAGGCGCGGCAGCTGGGATATCCGATCGCCTTCCACGCGATCGGGGACGGAGCCGCCGAGATGATGGCGGATGTGCTGGAGGCCCATCCGCTGGCCGCGGACGCCAAGCTCCCGGACCGCTTCATCCACGCCCAGATCGTGCAGCCGGCTACGGTGGAGCGCATGAAGAGGATGAATCTGGCCGTCGATCTGCAGCCGCGGTTCGTGCCGAGCGATTTCCCCTGGGTCATGGACCGGGTCGGCCCGGAGCGGACAAGCTATCTGTATGCCTGGAAGAAATGGCTGCAGACGGGATTGCCCTGCTCCGGAGGCAGCGATGCGCCGATCGAGCCGCTGAATCCGTTCCTCGGCATTCATGCGGCGGCAACGAGGCGCAAGCCCGGCGAGCGGCATGAAGGCTACTTGCCGGAGGAGAAGCTGAGCATCTCGCAGTCCATCGGGCTGTTCACGCACGGCAGCGCTGCCGCTGCGGGGGAGGCCGACAGGAGAGGCTCGATCGGGATCGGCAAGCATGCCGACTTCACCGTCGTCGACCGCCGGATCCATGACGGCATGGATCCCGACGAGCTGCTCCATGCCAAGGCGCTCATGACGGTCGTCAACGGCATCGTCGCTTATCAAGCCTGACATTAAATAAGTCGATAAGGAGATTGTCATGTTCAGTTATATTCTCGTAGGGGCCGTCATACTGGCGGCGATCGGCGCTACATTGGCGGTTGGCTTTTCCAAGGAAAATCGAAATGGAAACCCTGCTTACGACCGTGCGCATGGAAAAAAATGGGCAAGGCTCAGCATGCTGTATGCGGTGACGGCCGTGCTCAGCGTCGTCGCTCTGATCTGGTTCGTGTTCAACTAATCATCGGAGGAGGAATGGAATCATGGACTATACGTACTTGGGAAGATCGGGACTGGAGGTTTCTCGCTTCTGCCTCGGCACGATGACTTACGGCAGCTGGGATATGGATGAAAAAAGCTCTCTCGCGGTCATTGACCAGGTGCTGGATTCCGGAATCAATTTCCTGGATACAGCCGATACCTACGGCAAGGGCACGTCGGAGGAGATCATCGGCAAAGCCTTGAAGGGACGCCGGGACAAGGTCGTTGTCGCGACCAAGTTCAAGGTGAGGACCGAGGAAGGTCCCAATGGAGAAGGAGCGAGCCGCTACCGGATCATGAAGCAGGTGGAGCAAAGCCTGAAAAGGCTCGGCACCGACTACATCGATCTATATCAGGTCCATCGTCCGGATCCCCATACTCCGCTGGATGAAACGTTGAGGGCGCTGGATGATCTGGTCAAGCAGGGCAAGGTCCGTTATATCGGCTGCTCCAACTTCGAGGGCTGGCGGATCGTGGAGTCGCTCTGGACCAGCGACAGGATGAACCTGGAACGGTTCGTCTCGAATCAGCCTTCCTACAGCCTGCTGGACAGGACGATCGAGCAGGAGATCCTGCCCGCTTCGGAGAGGCATGGATTGGCTACAATCGTTTATTCGCCCCTGTCCGGCGGCTGGCTGTCGGGCAAATACAGGCAGAATCAGCCGCTTCCCGCCGATTCCCGCGGCGAGCGCTTGAACCTGGCCGAGCCGAGGAACCAAAAGAAGCTTGAAATCGTCGAGCAGCTGGCCGCTCTTGCGGAAGAAAAAGGGGTCAGGCTGAGCCAGCTGTCCCTGTCCTGGCTGCTGCAGCGGAAAAACGTCATTCCCGTCATCGGCGTCAAAAACCGCGAGCAGCTCGAGGAGAACCTGGGCGCTCTGGCCGTTCAATGGACGGGCGAAGAGCTGGATGCCATCGATGTGATCGTGCCGGGTCCTTACCGGGATTATTCCCGCGACGGAAGCTTCTGGATTTCTTCCCTGTCTCTATAGATTCCTTGCGGCGATGACAAAGAGCGGAGCGGAGAGATGAGCGATGGCGAATACAAAGAAGGATATGGATGCTGCAGGCGAAGAGGTTGAACAGGAGGCCGAGCTTGCACGGGACGAGCTGAGCCGGTATTCGTCCAGGCTGAACGGACTCGTAGCCGAGTTCGAACAGCGGATCCATTCCAAGGTGAACGAGGAGTACGATAAAAATACCCGCTGGCCGGACAAGCTTGCGGACCGGATCGCCCAGTTCGGCGGCAGCTGGCGGTTCATCGTCATCTTTTTTGCCGTGCTGGCCCTATGGATCGTGATCAACAGCCTGGCGCTGACGAAGGCGATCCGCTTCGACGGACCGCCATTCATCCTGCTCAACCTTGTGCTGTCGTTCCTGGCGGGCTTTCAAGCTCCGATCATCATGATGAGCCAGAATCGCCAAGCGGCCCGCGACAAGCGCGAGAGCATGATCGATTATGCGATCAATTACAAGGCCGAGCTGGAAATCGACGATATGCAAGGGCATCTGCATCGCCTCGAGGCGGACTTTGCAAGCTTCCGCAGCGAAACGAAGAGAGATCTGGAAGAGATCAAAGCTCTGCTGCGGTCAAACGGCGCCTAAGGGAAAGCCGATTGATTGGGCGAGCGGAGAAGTTAAAGGCTTGATCGATATTTGATGTAATATATCATTAATGATATTAATTGTTTGCCTCCGATTGTTGACCTAGGTTGTTAATGTCCTTAATAAAAGATACAAAATAAAAAGAGAGCGCCGATCCGGCGCTCTCTTTTTGTTTGCTTGCGGGCAGTAGGTTGAGCTCGTCAGCAGTCCTGTCAGCGTTTGCTGCATGTTCACGCCGTTTCGAGTCAGGGATGAACGGCTTGCTTTCCGGTTTTAGTCCATCCCGGCAGCGGCATTCCGATCCTCTTGTATTCGGTTCTTCCGCCAAGCAAGCATGGATATCGGAATAAAAATACCGGTCTGACACGGTCTGAGACGGCCTGTCACGGGATCGTCAATGCTCATAGCCCGAAAGGGTTATGTGCAAAGTCCCCGTTTCTTTTATGATGGTCGATGGGGAGAAACGGGCTTTGTACAGAGGGGGGAGTTTCCTGGCCATCCATACTGACCATCATTACCGATTAGGAAGGCTCGCCAGGCGAGCAGCCATCCTAGCCGTATGCAAGGCATGCATACTGGGAGCATGGGGCCATACCGATCCGGCTGCGGCTTCCTCGGCAGAGATTGGAGCGGCTTCGCTCCAAAAAATGCTGGATGCAGCCAAGCCGGGAGAAGCCGTAACACTGCCGCCTGGACAGTACGCGGAAGCGATCGTCATCTCGAAACGGCTGGTCGTGCAAGCCGAAGGCGTGACCTTGACCGGGTCGGGCGGGGATGCTCCTGTCGTGAAGCTTGCAGCGGAAGGAGCGGAGCTGCACGGAATGGCAGTGGAAAAAGAGGCTGCAGGCGAAGCTCCGGCCGTTCTGATATCCGCCGACAGAGTCATTGTAGATGGGCTTAGGATCAAGTCGCGCTCCTACGGCATCCAGCTCCGAAAATCCGACGGTTCAACCATTCGAAGCTCGATCGTCGCACCGACGGATGATCTCAAGGGGAAATCGGCTCGCCAGACCGACAAGCGCAATGGAATCGATCTTTTTCAGTCCAACGGCAATGTCATTCAGGAAAATCGGGTGACCGACATGTTCGATGGAATCTACATGGAAAGCAGCCATGACAATACCGTCCTGAGCAACGAGATCGACCATTCGCGATACGGCATTCATTGCATGTATACCAACGGTACGATCATGAGAGGGAACAGCGGCGAATACAACGTCACCGGCATCATGGCCATGATCGTCAAGGGAGCCGAGGTGACCGGCAACGTCTTTACTCGGCAGAAAGGCAGCGTCAACTCGCAGGGCATGCTGTTCTTCGATGTGCAGAATAGCCGGATCACAGGCAACGAGCTGACGGGAAACCGTGTCGGACTCTACATCGAGATGTCCCGGAACAACGTATGGGAAGACAATGACGTATCGTACAACTTCGTCGGCATCCAGCTGCTGGACTCCCAGAGCAACCGGCTCGAGAGCAATCGCTTCGTCTCGAATGTCATCGAAACGCAGGCGGACGGGAGCAAGGACAACGAGCTGCTCCATAATTATTGGGATGCCTTTCAAGGACTGGATCCCAGCGGCGACGGGATCAGCGATATCCCGTATGCGATGAATCCTTTTTTTCAAAGGCTGACGAAAGGAATACCGGCTTATCAGATTTTTTTCCAGTCTCCGGGCATGAAGTTTCTGGAAAGTCTCTTCACTGCGGATGCAGAGCAATGGACTCAGGATCGCGAGCCCAGGATGGAGCCTTCATTGCCATCAATCGCTTCATCCGTTAGGCGGACGGATCCATGGAGAGTGGAGACGGGAATTGCGGGAGCGGCTCTGCTCGTCGCGGCTCTGATGATCATTACATTGATGGGGGTCAAAAAATCATGAAAAAAATCACGCTCATGCTGTTCGTATCCTTATTCACCATCTTGCTGGCTGCCGGTTGCGGCAAGCAAACCTATGAGCCGGTACCGATCGACGAGACGGTGGACAAATGCGCTATTTGCAACATGCAGATAAAAGACGACGCTTTCGCCACTCAACTGACGACAACCGAAGGCAAGACATTCAAATTCGACGATATCGGCTGCATGAACGAGTGGAAGGAGAAAAACGCCGAAGCTGAAATCGGCGGCGAATTCGTCCGTGATTACAACGACAAAGAATGGATCCCTTACGACAAGGCCGCTTATGTGTACAATGCCGATTTCAAATCGCCGATGGCATACGGGGTCTACAGCTTCAAGGACAAAGCTTCAGCGGAAGCTTTTACGAAGGAACAAGGAAAAGGCCAGCTCATGACAGCCGCCGACCTGGCTTCGCATGAGTGGACGCAAAACAAAACTCAGATGGGCATGGATATGGGAGAAGGACATTCTCATGACGAGGGCGGGGAGATGGATATGGGAACCAATTCGGGAGACAACGCGAACATGGGCTCCGATTCCCACTAAGCGATGAATATGCTGCATATCGCGCGCAGGGAAATCAAGCTCGGCTTCCGCAACCCTTGGGCCTACTCGTTTCTGGCGCTGTTCACCCTGTTCACCCTCGTTCTGCTGCTGATTCATGCCAGCAGCTCGATATCGGGCTACACAAGCACGACGGGCTCCATGTTAAGCTTGATTTTGTATCTGCTGCCTCTCATGACGCTGCTGATCGGTTCCTTTTCCCTGACGGCGGAAAAAGAGGAAGGGAGCTGGCAGCTGCTGTCCACCTACCCTCTGCGGACATGGTCGCTCATTCTCGGCAAATATGCCGGGCTCGCCATTGTGCTGATGACGGTCGCCGCCTTCGCTTACGGCGTGAGCGGAGTGGCCGGAGCGCTGGCAGGAGGAGGCTTCCAGCTTCAGACCTTGCTGCTGTTCCTGGTGTTCTCCGTCCTCCTGATTCTGCTCTTTCTGGCCGTCGCGCTGCTGATCGGGACTGCGGCACGCAACCGCTGGCAGGCGCTCACTTACGGGGTCGCTTTCTGGTTTTTCACCGTCATCGGCTGGCCGGCGCTGCTGATCGCGGGACTTGGGTTTGTTCCCTATCTGTGGATCAAGCCGGCGCTGATTTTCCTGACGTTTCTCAATCCGGCCGAGCTGGTGCGGTTATTCGTCGTGGTGAAGCTGGGCGGCGGTTCTATCCTCGGTCCCGATTATTACAAATGGGTGGACGTCATGAGCGAGCCGCGGGGAACCATCCTTTTTGCAGCCGTATGCCTGCTCTGGATCGCGGCGGCGTCCGGAGTCTCAGCCTGGGCTTGGGAAAGGGGGCGTTCCCGTGGATGAACCTGTTCTTCGAGTCGAGGGAGCCGGCAAAACGATCAAAGGCCAGACGATCCTTCGTCCTGTATCCTTGTCTTTGCAGAGAGGTGACGTTTATGCCCTTTGCGGCGGCAACGGAGCGGGCAAAAGCACGCTGCTGCGCATGGTGATGGGCATCCTTCAGCCGACGACAGGGCGGATTGAAGTGAACGGCCTCAGCTGGAAGGATAACCGCCGGTCCTACGCCGGGCAGTTGGGCTATATGCCGGACGACTACTCCTTTGCCAGAGGGCTGACAGCTTGGGAAACGTTGAGCTTCTGGGCTTCGCTGAGGGGACTGTCCCGCGGGAGGACCGAGGAGGTCCTGGAAGAAGTCGGCTTGACGGGAGTAAGGAACAAGCAGGTCACCTCTTTTTCCAAAGGCATGCGCCAACGGCTGCTGTTCGCTCAGGCGCTGCTTTCACGGCCGTCCTTGCTCGTGCTGGATGAACCGACCAACGGCCTGGATCCTTACTGGATGGATGCTTTTGTGGAGCTGGTGAAGAGGGCCGGCGAGGATGGCCATGCCGTGATATACTCGACTCATCAGCTGCCCGTCGCCGAAGCTTCCGCGAATTACGTCTTGTTCCTTCAGGAAGGATCGGCCGTCAAGCAAGGCGCTGTTTCATTCTTTTTGGAGGAATACGGTCCAGGCGGGCTGCATGCGGCCTTCAGCGATACGCGCCCTGTATCCGGATAAGGAGGAATTATGAAAAGAGGCCGCATCATTTCTTTGCGAAGGCCAAAGGTCATGCTGACTTTGCTTCTTCTCGCCGCTGCTCTCCTTGTGACCGTCGCCACTATCGTCGACAACCGGCCGCAAGGGACGGACGCTTCGATCAAAGAAGGCTCGGCAGCTCCGGATATCGGGGTCAAGTCTCTGACCGGGGACAGCATCCGTTTATCCGACTATCGCGGCCGGGCGGTGCTGATCCACTTTTGGGCCAGCTGGTGCGTTCCTTGCGTCAAGGAGCTGCCTTTGATCAGCGAAGCAGCCCGCTCGGCTCTGGCTGGAAACACGACGGCCGTGCTAGCCGTCAATGTGGGGGAAAGCCGCGGAACGATCCATGAATTCATGGATGCCAATCATATCGACATGCCCGTATTCGTGGATATAACGGGAGAAGCGGTCAGCGCCTTTCGGGCAAAGGCGCTTCCGACTTCCATTCTTATCTCTCCGGAAGGGAAGATCGCCCGCATCGTCCAAGGCCAATTCCAAAGTGTCGGGGACATCGAGAAATCCCTAGCAGAGGCATTATGAATAACGAAAAATCCGCTTCGATCGAAGCGGGTTTTTCGTTTATCTTTTCATCGTGCTCGTTTGACATGAAAATGTTCCGCTTCCTCCGGAACCGGCAAGCTCGAATGCAGGCGAGGTCCAGATCAACTCCGTAGCGTTCAACGGCCGAAGAATCAATTTGAGCCTTGGGGAGGTCGGGGCTCCGGTAAGAACGGGCACGGACATGCATGCGCCGGAGCATTCGTCCTGATTGCGAACATCGCTTGCGCGAGCCCAGGAGCCGTAGTTGAGTTCCAGAAGGAAAACGAGGCTCTTTTTCGTGTATACTGAAATTAATCGAGAAAAATATATTGCAAACCGGAGGTTTAAAACTTGTCTATCGAATCAGAACACGATCTAATCGCTTTGCAGAGGATCGGCCGTATCGTCGCAATGGCCCGTGAGGAGATGCTGTCCTCTGTCGGGGCGGGAGTCACTACGGCAGAGCTCGACCGTATCGGCAAAAGGGTGCTGGATGAGCATGGAGCCGTCTCCGCGCCTGGTATCACCTACGGATTTCCGGGAACAACCTGTATCTCCGTGAATGAGGTTGTTGCGCATGGCATTCCAGGTCCTCGGGTACTGGAGGAAGGTGACGTCGTTAATATTGATGTGTCGGCGGAGCTGGGCGGATATTTTGCTGACACCGGGGCAACGATTGTGGTAGGAACCAGTTCGCTGCACAAGGAAAAGCTGTGTCAAAGCTCGCTTCGCGCGCTGCATCAGGGGCTCCAGAGGGCCAGGGCGGGTGCGAAGATCAGCAGCATCGGACGGGCGATTCACAACGAAGCCCGCAAGGACGGCTTTACCGTCATCCGCAATTTGTCCGGGCACGGCATTGGCCGCGAATTGCATGAGATGCCGGATAGCATTCTGAATTACTATGATCCGCGAGACAGCAGGCTGCTTACGAACGGACTGGTGCTTGCGGTGGAAACCTTTGTATCGGACGGAGCGGAGTTTGCAGATGAGAGCGCTGACGGGTGGGGCCTGCTGTTGCCGGACCATCACTACGCCGCCCAGTTTGAGCACACGATTGTCATTACCAAAGGTAAGCCGCTCATTTTAACAGCGGTGTAATGTAGCCTCGGATCTAAGAATATGAAAAAATCCAAGGCCATTACGGATGTAATGCATGGATGTGCGGCAGAGTTGCCATGGATGAACACGTTACTTTCGGACACAAAATAGAATTGAAACAAGATCACAATTTGACGATCCCTAGAACGGATTATGTCGTAAAGATGCTAAATTATGAGGAAGTACAACACGCAGATCGAATCCTGGGGACCTTTTGCCGAAGGCCGGAAGGACTTCTTTCTCAATCCAGTCTTGAAAGCGATCGGAGACCGGTATAACAAATCAATCGCACAGGTAGCTTTGCGGTTCCTGATTCAGCAAGCCGTCATGGTGATTCCCAAAACAAACCAGAGGGAAAAGAGAGCAGGCTGCAGCTATCTTGCGATCGATACTAGAAAGGGAACCGGATTTAAAACAGGGTGAAATTGCTAAAATGATGGGTCTTACTCAGGGGAGAATTTCGCAGTTAAGAAAATACATATAGGCAGAGGAAACCAGCGTAGGTATGGTGCATTACTAAAAACGAACAGGTCTTATCAGCGGACCATACTCTTTCATGTGATTCAGTCAATATACGTATAAGTCAATAATATTTTACTTAAATTCCACTTGACGGATATTCGTTTACTCTGCATAATAAATTTTAGAATATTTTAACAACTATGAGCCGCCAGTTCTTATGGGATGTACCACATCGCATTCCATGCTTCTGGCGGCTTTGTCATGTTCGGTCAGCGTTCCGCAAATCGATAATGTGAGAGGAGCCAAGTAAAATGACAACGAATTATGAACCAAGCATGAGCTTTGGATTCAACATCACGATCGGGCTCGGCAAGGACAACAAGGAAGTTAACATTACGGCGCAAGATCTGAACCATGTGAAAGAGAAAGGCTTGCATTTCCAACTGCCGACCGACACAGAGGTGGATCTCGGCAGTTTGAGCGACTTGATCACTTGGCTGAACGACAAGATAGGCGGAGTTGAAACCATTCCTACAGAGGCAGGTCCAGAATGGCCGGACACGATCAAAGAAATTTTTAACGGCATACTCAATACCAACGTTAAAGTAACCAGCCTCTCCATCGATCAGGACAAGCAGGATGCCGACGGCGATTACCCGCCGATGAAGCTGAACATGGCTCTAACCGGCACCGTATTGGATCCGGATACACATGAGCCGAAGCCGATTCCGATTATTGGAGACCTTTTCAGCGTATTAGGCGGAGGCATTTCCGTGAATCGTACATACACAACAACAACTACATAATCACAAAGCAAAGCAAAGGGCGATTTTCGACAATATCTGTTGGGAGTCCGCCCTTTCTTTTTATCTTCAGCCTTGTTAGGGGATAGAATAATGGATTACAATACGACGACGCAAGGCACGTTATATTTGTTATCCTTGATGGAATTCGACTTAGACTCAGGTTCTCCGGTCCTCCTTTACGGCGACATGGAAGTGAGTACGGGAAAGGAGCTTATCTTTACTGTACCAAGTAGAATACCCTGTGAACCGTCTACGCTCCATTCGGAATCCATAACAACGTCCGTTGACAATCCGTTGGGCATGACCGGCGTACGCTTGAAAGAGTTCAAAGTAAGCGCAAGGATTTATAAGCTTAACGGCAGCGTGACGGCAGATACGACGTTCAAGGCAACGGCTACATTCCCAAGCCTTGAGGCATTTACCTTGTCCGGTCTTATTGTGTTTGAAGCGTCTTCTCCGAGATTGGTCCGGGTCGAGTTATCCGCCGATCCGCAGTTGACTTTAACCGACTTCATTACTAAAGTGATTGGCGGTTCATGGGACTGGGCAGATGAAGTAACGAATCAATTCGCTTTTAAAAGAGGAGCTTTGTACGCTCTAAAACCTCCTCCCGATGCACACGATAATTATACCTATTCGTATAAAGACCCCGAGAACCCGTCCCAAACTATCAAGCTTAATCCCGGTTACTATGCCGAAGCGTTTCTGACTATTTTCGGAAACTATGACTTTGCCGTCTCTCTCGGTGTCAAAGAGAAGACGTTCAAGCTGACGGCCCGAAGCCTGCAGCCGTTCGATTTCGATTTTTTCGTGCTTAAGGATGCCGTTCTTGAGATATGCTCAACGGCGGGAGACAAATATTTCAAACTGGACACCAACGTCGTCATTATGAACACCCCGATAGCTAGAGTCAGCGCCAGCTACGATTTGTCCCAAAGCGCGTTTGTCGGCAGCGTCAGAGTTCCTTTGCACTACGTCGAATTGCCTACCGGAAATGGAAGCAGCAGCCAGGAAGTTACGCTGGACATAGAGTTTACATGGACTCGGGGAACCGACTCAAACAGCGGATTCCACATTTCGAAGCTGAACGGGCTGCCGTCCAACACCGTGGACTGGATCAAGGATTACTTGTCTGTTCTCAACAGTGGAGACAACTGCCGGAAAATCGAATCGGATTGGCTCGACGGGTTGACGGAAACTTCGTTGAAGCCCGAACTGAACGGCAGCCCGAGAAAAAACGACAGCGGACTGATGGAAATTCCGCTCAAGCTTAACTATACGATTAAAGCCGGCGGTTCCAAAATTGCAAACAATGAAATCACTTTCACAGTCATGTTCGCCATCCCTGCCAGCGTGCATGATTTGCCGAACGCATTATGGACCTCTTTGGTTTCCAGCTCACAGTCCGTCATCGGCGAAATGCTGCAGCAGGAAGATACATATAAGGCCATTGCCGAATATGCCGCGCTGAAGGGTGGCGCCAGTGCCGTCGCCCGCTTCATCTGCCGCGCCTTGGCGAAAGGGCTCGAGAAGCTAGCCAAGGCGCTGGCCGAAGCGGCTAAGAATTTGGTGAAGGGAACGCTCGCCGAATTGGCCGAATTGGCTGCGGCACTAGCTGCCGTAGCTTTGCTTGGGATTCCGGCATTAATCAGCGGGCTGGCAGACTTGTTTGAAGAGCTGTGGGATTGGCTGACGGGGAAAGACGAAGAGAAGGAGCGTCAAGCCAACGAACAGCTCGATGCGGCAAGGCAAAAAATTCAGGACGCTATCGACAAAGTGATGGCCGTTATTCGTCAGGTCAAATCGAATGTTCAGGTCCAAGGCTTAATCGTAGGCATTGCACCAAACGGCGACTATTACGCTGAATGGAAGATGGGTGGGGAGCCCGGCGGGGAGGCTGTGATCCAGTATAATTTCCAGCTGCTTCAAGGTGAAATCGGTTCCCAATCGCCGATCTGGGACGGGACCACAATAAAAGTGTGTAACAAGTTAAGGTACGACGTGCCTTTCGATAGCATCCCCCGGTATGAAAAGTACGGCATGAACGCATCTGTGAATGCTGTTGTCAAGAACCTTACGTTTATATATCCGGACACCGTTGCAGGCATTAAAGTTGCCATCGACCAATTGGCGGGCATCGATAACGACAAAGCCAAGGAATATGCCGACGATCTTCGCTGCCAGCTCGAGCAGTTAAAGTCTTACAACACGAACGGAGTAATAACGGATACGGTCTACGCCAAGGCGGCAATCCCGGATTATATGACCATCGGGCAAAGCCGGATTGGCCAAAACACCCGAATCCCTTAGCACGACTCACGATAAGCGAAAAAGGATGATGAACAATGGCCATAACGACCGTTCCGACGATCATTAAAGAACGGTATTATTCAAACCAGCTTTTGGGCGTCGAGGATTTTGAAAGAGAACGGGATTATCACGTATCGGAGCGTGAGCTGCTCGCCGTCTCCTTATGGGAAGCCGGTATACTGTATGGTTTGGCCGTGAGCGCGGTTGTGAACGACAACACCGGTGCGGTCAACATCTCCACCGGTGTTGCGCTAAATGCGGCAGGTAAGCTGATATCATTATCCAACAGGGCATCTTTTGCGGGTCAAGAAGTTACCGTGCAGTCCAATGTCGTTACGATTCACGCGGGGGCGACCGACTTTGCGGGGAAAACTTGGATTTTGTCTATTGAACCGAATGAAGAGCCGATCCCACTGACGGATAATCAGCTCCAAAGCGTTCCCTTGTTAAGTTTGACGGAAGAAGGCAGCAGCTTGACACCCGGTCAAATTCCTCTTGCAAGGCTAACCGTTCACGCTGTCAACGAGTCCGCTCCCGCAGCCTATACGTTAGACATCGACACTTCGGTACATAAGCAAGTAACGTTGCAAGACGGGCGGCTTGGTGCCCTCCATGCCGGGATGATTCAGTCGGGGCAGCTTGATATCGCCCGGATTCCGAAATTAAGCGCGGATCAGATTGATTCCGGGCAATTTGCAGTTGAACGGCTGCCCGGCTTGGACGCGGACCGAATCGTGTCCGGCACGCTTAGTCCGGACCGAATCCCTACGCTTCCGGCGGACAAAATAAGAGGCTTAAACGGATCCGAGCTTACAACATACTGGGCGCAGAGCGTCGCTGTTTTGCCTCACGGAAGCGGTCTTAAAGCTTACCCTCTAGCTGCTGGCAAAGAGGAGGGAACCGTGATCGGGCTGCTACGTACCATGACGGACAAAGGCAATGTTTATTACTCAATGGGCATCGGCTTTCCGCAAACGCTGGTATCGTTTGTATCCAACGAGCTGATGTTCTCCGGGCTCGAATGCAACGTGTACTTGGATCGTCTACAATACAATCTTGCTGCGGAAGGCGGGACGGCCGAAGAGACTGTGACCGGCTTATCCTTTACCGGTGTGAGCGAGGCGTTCCAATTTTCCCTGCTGACGCCGGAATCCGAACTGCCTCCCGAACACCGAAACAAAATCATCGGCTTGGTCACTTACGGAACGCAGCGGTATCAAGGCTCAGCAACCGCTCCTTTAGGCATTGGAGAAATCGTCGCCAACATCCGTGACGCCGTGTCGCCGTTTCAGTATTGGGCTGTCGCCAACCCGTCTTTTTCACTTCCGACGGTGGAAACGTTGGCACAGCAGCTTAAAAACAACGGCTTGATCGCCCCTGATGCGGCTCCGATATTGGTAAGCCAAAAGCCTTTGCTTCATGCCAATGCGCTTTTGCTAATTGAACTGTTGGTGAAGGTGTTCCCCGAATCTGCCGCACAGCCCGCCCAAGTGGCTTGGTCGCTGAGCGCGGCACGCATTTCCGCTGCTCACGCGAGCGCGGCGCTGGGTGTATTTTATAAAGGCAAAATCAGCATGCAGGATTTTATTACGCTCACAATCGGCTCCTTTCCGGCGCCATCGGTAAAACAAGTCGTTCTGCAGCTTCAGCAGCAAGGCAAAACGGCTCAAGAGGCGGTCGCGACGATTAAAGAAAGCGATTCGCAGTTCGACACTCAACCTGTGCAGTTAGGCATCCTGCTGCGAGTCTACTTTACGGACAGCTCCAATACGCCTTTGCTGATGGCGCAAACGTTCTTTAACGCAGGGTACAAGGACAAAGAGGCATTGTCGGCAGCGCTGGCCACATTGTTCCCGCAGTCGGCCCCAAATGACATTCGGAACGCCATCGATTCGGCATTCAACAAATCGTAAACATGAGGGGCGGGAGAGAATGGACCCGAAAATCACGCTGAACGAAGCCTTGGATGTATTCCGGCCCTTAATACTGCCGTCGGGCGGTGCTAAGTATCCAGCTATCATTGAAGCCGATGCTTTCGCAATCTCAACGGAGCATGACGCAGCGGTTGAAGCCATCTCTTACCAAGCATGGTTGCTGCGCCTGGCGTTTCCGCAGAAGGAAGCCGCCGACATTACGCAAGCGATTCATGAAGCCTACACTTCGCTTACTTCCGTTCAGATGACGCTGGTTTTGAAGCATGGCGAGCCATATCCCGTTTTCCCCGATTTGACGCCGGAAGCCACCGCTTCCGTGCTGATCCGGCCGGAGGTCGGTTATGGCCAGCCGCCGGCTGTTGCCCAAGCGCTTCATTTATCCGGTGTGTTTCCAGAATTGCCTCATGCGTTAGATACCGCGAAGGTACTGAAATCGGCGCATGTATTTCCTCAACTGGATAAGGAAGCGATGAAGAATGCATTGCTGTCGGCCCAGTTCAATGAAACTGAAATCGCTGAAGCACTCGCTGCGCTGTATCCCGATCCGATCGTGCTGCAGCCGCCTTCAGGGTTATCCCTGCAGTATGCGGCGATTCAACAGCGAGTCGACGCTGCATGGCAAGCCTCCGTGCTTCCTCCGGCTTTACAGGGGAAGACCGCGTTATATTCCATCCGGCTCTTTTCAGCCAATTACACGTTTCAGACTGCTGTGCAAATGGACGGCCTGACGAATCCAGCAGCACAATTAACGCTGGATAACGGTCAGCCTTTTGCGGAAGGAGATCAATATTCAGCGCAAGTGAAAGTTACAGTGGAAGGCTACTCAAGCGACTGGAGCACACACAGCAGCCCGGTGACGATTATCGGCCTTCAGCCGCCGCAGCAAGTAGCGATCGCTGCACAATCGGATTCTACGCTTCTGCTTTCCTGGAGCCCCTTGGCGGGAACAACCGATTTTCAGATCCGGGTCACGAACGAAGCGGGTCAACCGATCGACCTACAGCCAAATTACGCTATATCCGGAAACGAAGGAAAAGTAGACATGACGCCTCTTCCGCGGCCTGCACGTTATAACGCCCAAGTGCGCGGCATGTTCCAAGTACAAGCGGGACCTTGGTCTGCACCGGTTCCTTTTACCATTGGCAAATCCGGTCTGGCAGCCAACTTCAGCATTAACCCGCCGCAGCTGCAAGGGTTCGGCATGGTCCATAGCGACGGTGCCTTTGAAAACGATCATATTAAGTTAGGCATTAGCCAAAATGTAACTCTTTCCTTCAATTGGGACGCCGTAGCCCATACATCGGACACCGCAGCCTTATCTTTAAGCGCGCTTGTATCCAGAACATCGGAAGGTGAAGGGTATTCGCCCATTACTATTTCGGTTAACGGAAATACCGTCATCGCCGACTACACGATTCCGGGCGGTGGTTACGGAGCTTATCCCAATTTCTTCATCATTCCGCCGGTCTATCTCTTTCAAGGAGCCAACCAGTTGCAAATTCAGACTTCCCCGGCTGCTCGAACCTACTTGTGGCTGTATAACTTAAACTTGAATATCTTTCGCTACGTTCAAGAAAACGATGTCGCGGATTTCTCGAAAAACCCGCCGGCTGTAAACCAAAATCTGCGGCTGATCGAGAATAGTGGCAAGTTTGCGGGCGATCATATCCTGATTGCAAATAACGGCCGCGTTGCCGTTGAGTTCGGTTCGGGCGACTTTCAGAATCAATTCGGCCACACCTTGTTTTCGGTCTATGGGCTTGTATCCAGAAGCAGCCAAAGAGAAGGGTACTCTCCCATTACGTTAACGGTAAACGGCCAGCCTATCGTATCCAACTTCACCGTTCCAGGAGCAGGCTTCAGCCCGCATCTGATTCAATTTGTGATCCCTTCGTCACAGCTGGCTAATGGGACGAATACAGCCCGATTGCAGGTCGCTTCTGATGCACGAACGTTCTTTTGGCTGTATAACTTGCAAATTACTAGACTCACGTATTTTCAGGAAACCACTAGCTGCAATCTGTCGACAAACCCGCCGGCTACCCACAACGTATCGGTTCAACGCAATGACGGGAGGTTCGCAGGGGATCATTTTGTCTATGACCGAAACGGCACCTTCCAAGCGTCAATGGAATTTCAACAAGGCTACGCTTTCCCGGTTGTTGTCAATTATAACGGACTCGTTTCCCGAAACCGCGATCAAGCAGGAAACGCGCCGGTTGAAATCAGCTTTAACGATCAGCCGCTTGCTGCCAATTACAAGTTTCCCGGCGCGGGATTCGGTTATGTAGACAGCTACTTCGCGGCGGAGATTCCGATTCTACGTCCGGGCACCAACACAACTTCATTAATTGTGAATGCCGACTCGGTCACTTTGTTTTGGCTCCGAGGGCTAAAAATCTATCAATTGCAAGGCGGCGATGGACTATGAGCGCGGAATGGTTATTGGGGTATTGGTTAGGATACGAAGCGGAGGCAACAAGCTGGAGGAAGTTCCTGCAGAGGTCGACATTGTCGCTTTGGCGTTCGGAGTTACGTATCCCGGAGATTCGATCGCAACGGATTTCTTGACAAGCAAGCACTCTCGGGAAGAAATCATGAACGGCATTGCCGTTCTCAAAGCCAGGGGCCAGAAGGAATGCCAATCATATCGACATGCCCGTATTCGTGGATATAACGGGAGAAGCGGTCAGCGCCTTTCGGGCAAAGGCGCTTCCGACTTCCATTCTTATCTCTCCGGAAGGAAAGATCGCCCGTATCGTCCAAGGGCAATTCCAAAGTGTCGCGGACATTGAGAAATCCCTTGCTGAGGCATTATGAACACCGAAAAACCCACTTCAATTGAAGCGGGTTTTTCGTTTTTCTAAAGTCTGCGCTAAAACCTGTCGGATGGAGAGAAGCAGCGGCTCGCGCTGGCGCGGGCGATGCTCCGCAACGGACGGTTATGGCTTCTGGACAAACCGACGTCATCGCTGTGGACTATGCAACCGACAACGCGTCATGCGGCAGCTATTCAGACAGGCTACGGACGATACGCTCCTCCTGATTTGCCATCGGCTTGCCGGTTTGGAGGCGATGGACCGAATTGTGGTCATGGATCAAGGCAGCATCGTGGAAACGGGTACTTTGCGGAATTGATGGAGCGGAAGGGTTATTTGTACGAGATGAAGCAAATCGAGCTGCAGGTTATCGGAGAAGCGGGAGAATTGTCCAGAAGGTTGAGTCAAGGTTCGGAGACGCTAATGACTATTCAAAAAGTTGCCCCCAGTACACTTTGGATCGAGCTGTTATATGAGCCTACTCAAGAAAAAGTGTTGAGCTACGCGAAAGACGTCCTATCGAATGGAATGCCTCCAGGCGTCATCATGATCGGATCGGAATGGCGGGACGGCGATTCGCAAGTGGTGGAACGGAAGCTGGAGCGCGGTGCTGGATTGCACCAACCCTGCGGCAATCGAGTGGATGCATGTACAGCTGGAAACTCTGCAGCGCGAATATGGGATCGATGGCTTCAAGCTGGAAGCCGGCGACCCCGACCCAGGCCGCTTTATGGCTTGGGTTTCTCTTGTTGAGCATTTGAATCATCCAAGAATACGGGTTAGACTGACAATACGAGTCAGCATACGTTTTGAAAGGTTAGATGATGATGGCAGATAAAATACATGACCGAATGGTGGAGAGAACGCGCCACTTGATAAAAGAAACGCTCCTGCTGTTGATTGAAGAAAAAGGGTTCGCCAATGTAACCGTCCGGGATTTGACGCAACGGGCGAAAATAAATCGAGGCACCTTCTACCTCCACTATCTGGATAAATATGACTTGCTCGAAAAAGTGGAGAGCGAGCTGCTGGATGGTTTGCAGCAGCATATGCACGCGCTCGATTATCAAGAGATGATGGACAGCCATAAAGAAAACAAGCCGCATGCTCCGTTGGTCGACGTTTTTCGCTATTTGAAGCAGAACGGGCCGATATTGAAAGCATTGCTTGGCGCCAAAGGAGATCCTGGATTTTCACCGAAGTTGAAGGATTTTCTGAAAAACGGCATTTTCAAAGAAATCAACGATCACTTCCAGGATATCTCGATTCCTAAAGAGTATTTTTCCGCGTTTGCCACTTCCGCTTATCTTGGAGTCATTGAAGATTGGCTGAACAGCGGAATGCGGCAATCTCCGGAAGAAATGGCGGTCATTTATGTGAAGATCAAATTTTTCGCAATCAAGTAAAAGGAAAGAGGAGCGGGCTGAGCTTGTCAGCCTTGCTCCTCTTTTGGTGTTGTTTCAGCATCCGGCAGCAATTGTTCGGCCTTCAGCCCTGCAGCTGTGAAGGGACCTTTTACCGTTATGGTCGACAGGATGCGAGCCATCTCTTCCGGCGTTTCCTTGCCGTCTCCATTCAACCATTGCTGAAGGACGCCCATATGGGCCGAAGCGATGTAGGCGATCAAATATTCGCTCGGGACGAGCAGATTTTCTTGCTTGATGAGCGGAAATTCTTTTCGCACAAAGAGAGTGTTCCACATAAAGTCCTTCAGCTTCGTTTGGAAAGTCAGATCTCCTTTTGGGCCTGATACCGCTCTCAGGATTTCTCGATTGACATCCAGATAGTTGAAAAGGGCGATCGAGACCGCAAGCGGCGCCGTTGAGGGCACAAATTCGTGTTGATTCTCTTCCAAGCCGGCAAAGTTCTGTCTGACGATGTTGGCCAGCTCCATCATGATATCTTCCTGGCATTTGGCCATCAAATCGTATTTATCCTGATAGTGCGCATAAAAAGTGCCGCGGTTTATTCCAGCCCTTGTCGTAATGTCTTTCACGGTAATCGCTTCAAAGCCTTTTTCCTCGATGAGATGAATCAATGCCTTTCGAATCGATTCCTTCGTACGAATAATGCGCAGATCCGTATCTGCCATATTTCATTCATCTCCTCAGAAAAGATAAACACATTTACATATGATGTTGGATAACAGACATACGAGACCTTTCTGATCATTGTTTCGCTGATGCACGATGTTTGTTTGAGGGGATCTGAGTAGGTCATAAGAGTCCATATCATGGAGAAGGGGGTTTATTATGCCTATCATTGAGATTGAACATTTGACCAAGGATTATGGTCATAACCGGGGGATTTTCGATGTTTCCTTCAACGTCGAAAAAGGAGAAGTATATGGATTCCTGGGACCAAACGGAGCCGGCAAAACGTCGACGATCCGTCATATCATGGGTTTTTCCCGTCCGCAGAAAGGACGCACCTTGGTGCATGGACTCGACAGCTGGGAGCGTGCGAGCGATATTCAGAGAGATCTGGGCTACTTGCCCGGTGAAATCGCCTTGCCTGAGTCATTGACAGGGACTGAATTCATTGGAATGATGGCCGATTTGCGAGGGATATCGGACATGACCCACACTCGGGCCTTGATGAAAAAGTTTGAGCTGGATGCGTCCGGAAGCTTGAAGCGCATGTCGCTCGGCATGAAACGGAAACTTGCGATTGTAACGGCATTCATGCATGACCCTGCCGTGCTTGTGCTTGATGAACCGACGAGCGGATTGGATCCCATCATGCAGACTTTATTTATTGAATTCATCAAAGAAGAAAAAGCGAAGGGAAAAACCATCCTGATCTCGAGCCATATCTTTTCCGAAATCGATGCGACCTGCGACAGGATCTCGATCATAAAAGACGGCCGGCTGATCTCTTCTTTCGTAGCGGATGACTTGCGCCATAACGAAATCAAAACCTACGAGCTGGAATTCCAAACGGAAGCCGCCTTCAAGCGGTTCAGCGATGAAGCGAAGACGATCCTTGCAGCTTGAAGTGCTTTCATTATCGCCTCAAAAGCTTCAGGCGACACTGAGCGTCAAGGATAAGGATATCAACAGCTTTGTTTCCTTCATAGCCGGATTCGAGGTGAAGTTTTTCTCGGAGATCAAATTTACGCTGGAGGATTATTTCATGAAGTTTTATGACCGCAGCTCGGAAGCAACTGGAGGTGCCGGACATGATGCCTTACATTGAAATCAAGGATTTGACCAAGGATTATGGAGATGGAAAAGGCATTTTCAACCTGGATCTAACGATCGAGAAGGGCGAGGTTTTTGGTTTTGTAGGCACGAATGGAGCAGGCAAGACGACGACCATCCGCCATATGATGGGCTTCCTGAAGCCGAATAGCGGTACGGTGACGATCAACGGAATGAACGGCTGGACGGATTCAGCGGAGCTCAAGAAGCTGATCGGATATATTCCAGGAGAGATTGCATTTCCGGATGCCCCCACGGGAACGGAGTTTCTGAAACGGCAGGCGGAAGTAATGGGACTGACGGACATGTCCTATGCAGAGAGCATGATAAAGAAGCTTCAGCTCGATCCGACAGCCAATCTGAAGCGGATGTCCAAGGGAATGAAGCAGAAGACGGCTATCGTGGCCGCATTGATGGGCGATCCTGACATTCTCCTATTGGATGAGCCGACGACAGGTTTGGATCCGCTTATGCGGGCTGAGTTCGTTGAACTCCTGAATGAAGAAAAAAAGAAAGGCAAGACGATATTCATGTCCAGCCATATGTTCGAGGAAGTCGAGCATACCTGCGACAAGGTGGCTCTGATCAAAGACGGAAGGCTGATCGCGGTCAAACGGACCTCCGAGGTCAAGCACAATGAAAACAAGGAATACAAAATCGAGTTTTTATCCCCGAACGATTATCGGCGGTTTTTGTCCGAGCCGTTTCATTTCGTGAAAAAGCGCGATGAACACAATCAAGTGGTGATCCAAATCCATGATGCCGATATCAATAGGTTGTTCGGAACGCTGAAGGGCTATTCCATCAAGTTCATCAAGGAAATCAAATATACGCTTGAGAATTACTTCAAAGGGATTTACGAGGAGGATAAGGCCCATGCTTAGCAAAGCGATTTTCAAACAGACCTTGAAGGCGAACATGAAGCTATGGCTCGTGTTCACGGTTATCATGACCGTTTTTCATGTCGTGCTGATCGCGGTTTTTGACCCCAGCACCATCTCCGATATGTCGGGCATGGTGAAGGACACGCCTCTGGCCAACCTGCTCGGCGAGGCTACGTTCCTCGGCATGCTCGCCAAGACGTTTTATGGCATTCAAGGGATCCTGCTGCCGATCGTATTCATCATCATGACCGCCAACAGCCTCATCGCCTCGCAAGTGGATAGGGGCTCCATGGCGTACCTGCTGTCGACTCCGACGAAAAGAAGCACCGTTGTTTTGACCCAAGCGGCTTATTTGATCTCATCGCTCATCCTGATGATTCTGATCGTCACGATAGCGGGCTGCGCTTCGATCCAGCTCTTCCAAGGCGATACCGATTTCCAGCAGAGCAGCTATTTCATGCTCAATCTCGGCTTGTTTCTGTTGATGTTCGCGACAAGCGGCATTTCTTTCTTCTTCTCCTGCGTATTCAATCTCACCAAAAACTCATTGGCATGGGGAGCAGGAATTCCAATGGCCTTTTTCCTCCTCAACCTGATGGGAGATGTCGACAGCAGCTTGGAAAAGCTCAAATATATATCCATGAACGCTTTGTTCGACACGAGCGCCGTATTGAACAACGGCAATTATGCGATTTCGTACGCCTTGCTTGCCGCAGTCGGCATAGTCCTTTATCTTCTTGGAGTTCGAGTCTTTAAAAATAAAGATTTGCCGCTGTAGGCGTACAAGGCTCCAATCAGAGCGAAGATGAAGCTCGAATAAGAAAAGGCCCTAGGTCAATCCTTCCGGAAGGACCTAGGGCCGTTCTATTTTGTCAGGTTAAGGCTGTCAGGACTCGACATCGTCTACAAGAAGCAGGACTTTCCCACGCATTTGCCCCATTTTTTCATGAACGGAAGCGAGATTGCTGAGCGGATGTCTCTCGGTAATGAACGGGCTGACAGCGCCGGCATCGACAAGCTGAGCGATCTGGGACAATTGCTCCGCATTGCGCTGTACAGCCATCCTCTCCGCATGAACGCCCAGCTCTTTCGCCGCTTCTTCATCGGCAGGATTCAATGCCGTGACCAGCTTGCCGCCCTCCTTGAGGAGGCGAAGCAGCTTTGTTACTTCCTCGGAAGGAATCGGGGCGAGATTGAAGATCAAGTCGACTTTCTCAGTCACTTTCTCCTCTACAGCTTCAGTCTTGTAATCGATGATTTCATCGATTCCCAATTGCTGAAGGGCAGAGAAGCTGCTCTCGGAAGCGGTCCCGATGACGTAAGCGCCTTTCCATTTCGCCATTTGAACGGCAAAGGAGCCGACGCCGCCGGCAGCGGCCGTAATCAAGACACGTTGGCCGGACTGCAGATTCCCATGGTCGAAGAGGCCTTGCCAAGCGGTCATCGCTCCACCCGGAACAGCTGCAGCGTCCTGGAGGGCAATCGTTGCCGGCGCAATAGCGACATCCGCGGCCTTGCTGACTACATACTCGGCTGCCGCGCCGTTGCGGGTCATATCAAGAAAGGCAAATACCTTGTCGCCTACATTCAGGCCAGTAACGGAATCTCCCACCCTTTCAACGATGCCGGACACGTCCACGTTCGGGATGAAAGGCAGCTCCAATGGCAGGAAATCTTTCAATGCGCCCATTCTCACCATGGCATCTGACGGATTGAATGCTGTCGCCGCCACCTTGATCAACACTTCATCTGTGCTTGCTTCCGGAATCGGAGCTTCCTCGTACTGAAGCACGTCTGCCGCTCCATATTGATGATATCGGATTGCTTTCATCCTTTAATGCACCTCTGCTTCCATTTGATTTCAATGAACAACATGTTGATCGTCATTCAATCTGGTTCTATCTTAGAATAGAGGCTGCTTATATTCAATCAACACTATAATCCTGTGTGTTGAGCGTATGATATCCCGTTATTAGCATGGACGAGGAGGGTTTAAACGATGGATTTGCAGTGGTATGACATCGCATGGCCATGGGCAGGGACGGCAGGGGCGCTTGTCCTTCTTTATTTGTTGTTCAAGACGGATGGACTGCGCGGTGATAAAACCAAGTCAAGAGGGTACGATCCGGTCTGGCTGTCATGGGCGGCAGTGGTTGCCTATCTGGCTCATAACGTGGAGGAGTATGACATTGATTGGAGAGGGAGGCTTCACGAATTCCCGAATATGATGGCAACGATGCTTAGACGGCTGTTTCTCAAGGCGGGACTTCCGCCCGTATTCACAGGTGAAGGCTGCACGCCAGGCCTGCTTACTTCCTTGATCCTATTTCTGCCCCTCTGCGGATGGGCTGCGCACCCTTGCTTCGGTCCTGCTAAGGAGAGTCCCAATAATGAAGACTCTATTCCAATACAACTGGCAGGTTCGCGAGGCTCATGGTGCGAAGATATATCTGAAGAAGAATTGCTCAAAGCCCGAATTGGCGGTGTTGGAGAAAATCCTCCAAACACTGTCTCACATCGTTAATTGGGAATATAGCTGGATTCGCAGCATTCTGCACGGAAAGGGAGAGTTTGATCAAGAGCGCAATATCCAAACCTAAGATGACTCGCTGCGGCGATCAAAAAAACCTTGACCTGAAGTTCACTTCAATTGTTATGCTTCGATAAGGGAAGGAGACGATTTGTATGATAATTTCAGAGATATCCGAGAAATTCGGTATTTCATCCGATACGCTGCGTTATTATGAGCGAATAGGTCTTATTCCTCGTATAAGTCGAAACAATAGCGGGATAAGGGGATACTCGGAGCTTGACTGTAAATGGATTCAAACCATCATCTATATGCGTAAAGCAGGTATGTCCATAGAGTTGTTGCTTGAATACGTAGAAATGGTACATCAAGGTGACGAGACGAAGCAAATGAGAAAGGAATTATTAATTGAACAACGAAATCAGTTGGCTGCAAGAATGGATGAACTGCAAAAAACCTTGGAGCTTTTGAATCGAAAAATTGAGAACTATGAACAGTCAGTCGTACCGGTTGAAAGAAACCTGAGAGCAGATTAAGAATTAAGTAATGGACTGAGGAAATGAACATGACTTCACAGAATAAATATCTTAGTTTCATATTGGCTGCAGGTGCCTTCAATTGCTTTGCATTTTGATATCAGTGTAGCCAAAGCAGGTCTCCTTGTAAGCCTCTTTGCCCTTGCTGTCGCACTATCCGGTCCTATTATGCCGTTATTGTTGTCGGGAATGAATTAAATGACGGTCATGCTGCTCGTACTTGGTATTTTCGTTGCCGGCAACATCGTTTCTTTGTTTGCTTCAAGCTTTACCGTTTTACTAAATGCTCGCGTGATTCTGGGAGTAACCGCTGGCATGATTATTGGTGTCGCAATCACAAATTTTATAGCTAGCGGAGCTTTCATATACGGAGAAAGACTTTCTTATGGCTCCCAAATAAGCGTATTGAAGAAGCCGGTTCTTTGGCTGGCCATTGCTGCTGTTGTTTTTATAGGTTCAGCAACTTCGAGCATTAATAGTTTCATCACAGAATATCTTGGAATTGTAACGAACATGTCGGGAAAAACCTTAACGTTCGCCTTATTTTTATTTGGTTTAGCAAGTTAGTCTGATTGGAAATTTTGCAGGAGGCAGACTGCTTACCCGAAATGCCATGAAGGCGGCAATATTGTTTCCAATCCGTGTTTATATTGGTTGTTCTGATTGTACTTCAGAAATTATGGTCTCATTAGATAAGCCTCTTGCAGAGGCAGAAAAAATAAGTGGGTGATCTCGGAGTCCAAGAAGAGCACCGGATGCTGCTCGTGGTAAGGATGAGAAGCCTGGCGGACATTCCGCGTTGGCAAGGAGATCGTTGTAATATTGCAATTCCATAATTGTCGGAAGTCAAAAACATTGTCAAAATAAAAGTCGCATTAATCGCGGCTTTTTTGCTTTATGGGATCAAGTTCTTGTCACTGGCCGATGTCAAGAACATGATCCCATTTCCGATGCGTGTCAAGAACATGATCCCATTCCCGATGACTATCTGTAACGCGGAATATTTACAAAGTGGAGCGTCAAGGGCCTGAGCAGATGTGCTGGAACATGCAAACTAAATGTTGAGACGTAAATAATTTAGATAGTTCGAGGCTGGTCGTCCATGTTGAATGAATCGGGGGAAACGTAGTAAAATATTAATATTACTAATCTGTACAAAAACAACGGCGCGGCATTCAGCATGCTGCCCAATCAGCTGCAAAAAGGTGCTTCGCGAGACTTCCGACAAACGGATGTATGAGCGTTATTTGGCGGTTCTCCACCGCCTTGAGGGCAGTACGTGCTTTTGACATTTCGAAGATGATCACCACATCCGCAACGTCACCGCCTTCATGAAACTCGTCAATGCCAGGCCGATGGGTCATCGATAGGCTTTGTGTCCGCATGTAATTCAAAAGTTCAGTCTAAATATCCGGTTTTTAGAGACCTTCCTATCGTAATAACTTCCATACATAGCTGTTGGCAAATAAATCCTCATATATTCCTAACATCGATGTGATATGTTCACACGGAATTGCCTTTTACGGAAAAACAACTTAAATCGCTCGTATGAATCGCTCGTATGAATCACCTCGAATCTAAAAAACTGCGCGCCGCCGCAAATAGGTTTCTCATACCTGCTCATAGCAATGCGGATACAAATGCAACCATGATCCTTAGAAAAGTACAAAGGAATGACGGTCGATGCGGAAAAGTACCATCAAAAGCTTTTTGGAAACCACATATGAAAACATATTCAAGTTAAATACCAAGCCTCCCGTAGAGGATGAATATGTCTATAAAAACGATCTATTATTTGCTGTTATTGATACCTTCGGCTATTTGATCAGCAGAGACGGGGAGGGACGCATCAACAGAGTCAGTGAAGGATTATCTTCCAACCTAAAAATAAAGGATTATACCGGAAAAAAGGTTGATCAGGTAATCCGAATCGCGGACAACCATGAACAATTGATGACGTTTACCCAAGAATCGGATCGAATCACGTGGGAATCCAAACAAAAATTTCAACTGCAAACCTCTCTTATGCTTGGCGGAAACTCGGCGACCTTTGATGTCGTAAAAATTCCCATTTTTAATCCGGACCATTCCCGCCGTGAAATCCTTACCTTTCTGTTTGACATCACGGCTCGAAAAGAAATGGAAAACAAATTGAGGAAAAGTGAAAACCGGCTTGCCTACGCTCAAAAGATGGTTCAGACAGGCAACTGGGATTGGGATCTCGTAAACCGCAAAATACACTGGTCCGACGAATTATTCCACATTCACAGCATAGAAAAATCCTCGAGTTTTTCATTGGATGACCTAAAACAATCACTTCACCCGGAGGATGCTGATGAAGTATTCCGCTTTTTTGGAGACATCATCAACGGAGGCCAAGAATCATCGGAGATCGAGTACCGGATCAATCGTGGTGCCGGGGAAGTACGCACTTTATTGGGGAGAGCTGAAGTCGTAACGGATGAATCCGGCAAGGCTAAAGAACTTCTCGGTATTGTTCAAGATATCACCGAGAAAAAAGCGATCCAGGATAAACTGCGGGAATCCGAATTGATTTATCGCAGCCTGGTTACGGAGGCCCTGGTTGGCGTCATCATCTTGCAAAATGGGAAACTGACTTATGCCAACCCGTATATTATCCATAAAACCGGTTACAGCGAGTCGGACCTGCTCCAAATGGATGTTCTTCAGCTGTTGTCGCCCGAGTACAGGGATGCCATGAGAGAAAGAATAAGCGACATCGTGAACGGGTATCCGAAAAACAGTTCGGAACGTATAAAGATTATCCAAAAAGACGGGCAATTAATGGATGTCGAAGTCTATGTGAAATTATTGATTTTGGGCGGGATTCCCTCCTTGGTAGGAACATTGGTTGATATCACGGATGAGGTGCGCGCGTCGGCCGAACTCCATCATCTGGCCTTCTATGATTATTTAACGGGATTGCCGAACCGGAGATACCTGGAAAACGAAGTAACCGATACGATCAAATCCACGATCGAAAAGAAAAACAAAATCGCCGTTATGCAATTGGACTTGGACCGTTTTAAATATGTGAATGAAACATTGGGATATTCATACGGCGATGAGCTTCTAAAAATGGCGGCCAAACGAATAAGCTCGTGTATCGGCGCCGGTAATACGATATTGTCTAGGGTAGGAGAAGACAATTTTACGGCAATCGTTCGTGATCTGAAAAGCGAAAAGCAAGTAAAAGTCTTGTCTGCAAATATTTTAAAAGAGATTCAAAAGCCTTTCTATATCGATCAATATGAGCTGTTCCTTACAACCAGCATAGGCATAAGCATCTTCCCTTTTGACGGTAACGACGGCGAGACATTGCTTAAAAATGCCGATATTGCGCTGGCTCGCGCCAAGGAAAACGGTAAAAACAATTACCAATTTTACACTTCATCGATGAACGTGAATACCTTTCGGATCTTCTCGCTTGAAAAAGGCCTGCGAAAGGCCATATCGAATGAAGAATTCGTGATTTATTACCAGCCCAAAGTGTGCCCTCGATCCGGAACGATCCTGGGCGCCGAAGCGCTCATTCGGTGGAACCATCCGGAGTGGGGCATGGTCTCGCCGGAGGAATTCATCCCTCTGGCCGAAGAGACCGGACTCATATTACCCGTGGGAGACTGGATATCAAGAACTGTATGTGAACACCTGTCCAGGTGGGATCGGCTCGGTCTGAAAAAAGTGCCCGTATCGATCAATATCTCTCCCAAAAGCTTTTTGGAGAGAGACTATGTGTCGAATTTGCATGATACGCTCCAAACCTTTGGCGTACAAGGGAAATGGATCGAGCTCGAAATAACGGAAAGCGTCTTTTTGCAGCATGAAGAATCGCTTCAGGATACCATGGCCGAATTGAAAAACCTGGGCATCAGAATGGCCTTGGACGATTTCGGCACCGGTTACTCCTCTCTGTCCTATCTGACTCGTTTTCCTATTGATATTTTAAAAATCGACCGGTCCTTCATCAAAGAGGTAACCTCAACAAACAGCAAGGAAAAGTCCATCACACAAGCGATCATCCAGATGGCCAAAAGCCTGAACATGACAATTGTTGCTGAAGGCGTAGAGACCTTGGACCAGCTTCAGTTCGTGAAAGAGCATCTTTGCGATCAAGTACAAGGCTACATATTTAGCCGTGCGGTTCCCGAGCATGAATTTATCATGTTGCTGAGCCGGGGTACACTGCCTCCCAAAGAGGCCGAGTCTGAGAGCGGCCTTCAAGGAAAAGACAGAAAAGCCGGGAAGCGAAGTTATTTCACACCTCCCTTACATGCAGATATGACCATAATCAAAATAAAGGACGAAGATATTAAATTAGGCGTAACGGAAGTCGAGATTAAAGAAATAGGCATCAACGATCTGCATTTCGTATCGACATTGAGTCTGCCTGTAAGTCGAGACTTTGTGATACAAATCAGGGCCAAACTCCTTGATCGAACGATCCGGTTCAAAGGGAACATTGTTTTTAAGAACGAATTGGAAGATATAAATGAATATGGATTGGTCTGTGACCTTCATGATAAAGACCGCACTTTATTAAATCAGTATTTGAGCAGCTTGACGACAGGAACGTCTATCTGAACTATGAAGTGCTCAAAAGGCAAAACGAGCTGAAGCAGGAGGCGCCGCTGATCGATTCGTTCAATCTGTACCGGTACAGCGAGCTCTGCTGCACGCTGCTCCACGTACCTCCGGAGGCTTTCACTCCCATTTCTCGACGGGTCAATGCCCTTTCATTCCTTCGTTACGCCAACAGCAGCTCGACGATTGGGCAAAAACAAAAAAGTAATCCCATAATAGAGGGTGCCCTCGCCATTTTCATGGCTTCTGGGACACCCTCTTTTCGTGCGTTACCGGTACGGGTAAAAGCCAATTTTTAACGGTGAAGGTAATCGTCCACTACTCAACCGAAATGGATGCATATCATAGTAGCATGGTATTATCTGAGATCCTATCTCGAGAGAGAAGGAGTTAGGCAATGAAAGGCATCATCTTAGCTTAAAATGTCCGATGCCGGCATCCATGATATATACTCGTCACCGGCAAAGGACGGCTGGGATATAGAGTACTTACGGGATGGTGGACCGACGCTAGAACGCAGCTGTCGCTGCTTGATGACGGACTTCGGCTGTCAGGGAATGTGAAAGTGTAATAGCTTCCGAGTGAAGGAGGAAAGGGACGAATGAACATCTTTATTACGGGTGCCGGCGGGCATCTCGGACGAGATCTGCTCCGTGTTCTCGAACCAACGTTTGCGTGTACGGCTTTTAGCTGGCAGGAACTCGACATCTGCGACCTGCGGGCAGTGCAGAAGATGGTTGGTGATGTGAAGCCCGACGTTGTTATTAATGCGATGACCTACTCCAATGTGGATCAGGCCGAGGAGGCTGTTGAGGAGGCTTACCGGATCAATGCGCTCGCAGTCAGCAATTTGGCAATTGCCGCGGAGTCAGCTGGTGCGAAGCTGGTGCATGTCAGTACGGATTATAGGTTTGACGGTACCAAGGGAGTGCTAAATAGCGATATGGATCGGACCAATCTCAATATTTATGGCAAATCGAATCTGCTAGGGGAGCAGTTCGTGAAGGCGGTTTGTCCCCGGCATTTCATTGTACGCTCACTCGCCGAGAATCAGGAGACGATTAAGGCGGTTGATGATCAAGTCGGCCACCTGGCGTATACGGTTGGCTTAGCGGAGTACATCGGAAGGTTAATCACGACGGAGCGGTATGGAACCTACCAAGTTTCCAACAGCGGCATTCTCGAACGTACGGGATTCGTCCAAGTCTGAGAGGGGGTATTCCGTTTGATGAACAGGCCAACGGATTATTATTATTGGATGAAAGATTGGGCAGTCAGCTCGGGCTACGCTTTATCGGATGTATACTGCGAGGTCGCTGTGAATGCCCAGTTCCCAACCTTTGTAGCTGCGATTCCCCGGGGCAGGGTGTACGGTAACAGCGGAACCGTGATTTCTCCTAATAATGTGTTGATTTGGGAGGTCTCCTATGATTGGAGCAATGATCCTCACAAACATCCGGTGTTTCTCACTCAAACGTTACCGCCGGTCGAATATATGCAGGGGAATATTGCAGTCCTTACGAAAATCGGCTCATCCAACTACTATCACTGGATGCATGACGTCTTGCCCCGGATCTATCTGCTGTCCTGCAGCAGGATACCCGTAGATAAATACATCGTGAGTAAAGATTTGCAGCCCTTCCAGTATGAAACGCTCGGGATGCTTGGCATCACGGCTGACCGCTTGATTTACAGCGATAATCAATTTCATATCGAAGCGGAACGGTTAATTGTGCCATCAATCGGATTCGGACAGAAATGGGTCAATCATTTCTTAAGAAGCGAATTTCTCTCTCAGGAGCCAAGGCCTTCAAGAAGATTGTATATAAGCCGCGGACACTCGGTCGGAAGAACCTTAACGAATGAAGACGAGGTCATTCAGGTCCTGCAATCCTATGGGTTTGAGACCATCTATCCGGAGGACTTGCCGGTCAAAGAACAAATCAAGCTGTTCTCGGAAGCCGAATACGTCATTTCGCCTACCGGAAGCGCGTTGACGAATCTCACCTTCTGCAGCTCACAAACCAAGGTGCTTGAATTTTTTTCTCCCAATTTCATTGTCCATGATATTAAGCGAATATGCGATTACGGTGGGCTGCAGCATGTTGCCTATACCGGAATCGGCTCCCGGCCTCCCAGCTATGAAGGGATTCCGTGGTATTGGGCGGGTCTTGACAACATATACGTTTCGATCCCTGACCTTAACCACTTATGTAAACAGATGGGCTTATAGAGAATCGCACCGGAAAGGAAGAAAAGAAAGCCATGAAAATACTGCTGGCCACCTTTTGGGGTTTGCCTCATGTTGGGGGAGTGGATCTCTATATTCGGCAGCTGAAGCTGGGGCTGGAACAACGCGGCCACCAGGTGGATATTCTGTGCAGGTATCCTGATGGCAGCGGCTATTCCATCTTGAACAAACGTCGGCATTTACCGAGAAAATCAGTAAAATCCTTAGTGGAGTCGAACGTGAAGGCGTATTTCCAGGAGAGCCTGTCCGGTTTGGATCCGATCATTCTGGATGCGGAGACGGAGAAGTATTGCTATGAGCTGGGGGCGGCTTATTTAGGCGTGGATTCTTATGACCTCATCCATGCGCAGGATGTCATCTCCGCACGGGCATTGTTTCGGATCAAGAGTCCGCAAACCGCGTTGGTTACCACCATCCACGGGCATCTGGCAGGCGAATGGTTTCTTACGTTGCTCAGACAGGGGGACCTGGAGAACCCGGAACGCAAGGAGCGGCTGTGGCAATATGCCGTCATGCGCGAACAGCTCGGTTTGAATGCAGACGCGGCTACTCTGCCGACACAGTGGATGAAACAGATGTTGGTTGACGAATTTGCCATTCCCCGGGATCGGTTAACGGTCGTTCCTAACGGTATCGATATTCGAGGCTTCACGGACCAGCTGCACGGCGAAAGCGATATGCGTCCTGCTTCAGGGAAAAAGGTCATCATTTGTCCAGCACGCTTTGATGTCATCAAAGGTCATAAGTATCTGATACGGGCGCTCGCCAAATTAAGACGGGAGAGAGATGACTGGGTATGCTGGCTTGTTGGCAGCGGCGGGCTGGAATTCAATTTCCGCGAGCTCGTGAAGTTGCATGGCATCGAGGCAGACGTTGCGTTTCTGGGGACGCGCAGAGATGTTCCGGCACTGCTTCGGCAATCCGATATATTTGTCCTTCCAAGCTTGCAGGATAATCACCCGTACGCGGTCATGGAAGCACAAGTGGCGGGAAAAGCAGTCATCGTGTCCGATGCAGGGGGCATGCCCGAAATGGTCGCTCACGGAGAAACGGGTTTGGTATTTCCGGTAGGCAATGATGAACAGCTGTATCAATATTTGCGTACGCTCTTGAACGATGAACAGCTGCGCCATCATCTTTCTTCACAGGCGAGGCATGCCGGGAACGAACGATGGTCGCTAGATCTCATGATGTCCCGAATGGATGCGGTTTACGAAATGGCGCTGACTCGGAAACGAGAAAGGATTAGTGGCCTATGAGCATGAGTTCAAGAATGGGCAATTTTGTCATACAGCGATCATCGAGCAATAAGCCGATCAAACCTGCCCCGAAAAGAACAACGACTGCCAAGAGTCCATGCAAAGATATCGGTGATCTGTATACGAAGTTGTTTCAAAAGCCCCGAATCAAGAAGGCGATTGACATCGACCCTAGAGTGTGGAAAAAAATTATTGCGTCGGTACCGAGCGGCTACCAAATCCCAGATACTGAAGCGCTGAACAAACTTCTTGCGGCTAGCCGGCATCAGGAGCTGGACTCATGAGAAGAAAAATGGCGGCGAGTAGAATCGGAAGGCGCAAGCGTAGAAGGAAAACCGCAAATAAGAGCCATTTCCCCATCCTTAATCATCCGGCAATAAAAGCCGGAGGAGCTCGCTTGAAGGTTATGCTATTCTCGCACATCTGCGGACAACGATTCATTACCGGCGCGGAAAAATATTTGTCTTTGCTTGCGAAGGAGCTCTCTCCTTACACAGAATGCACCTTGGTCGTGCCCGAGGATGGCATCTTGAAGAGGGAAGCCGAGGCAAACGGAATCCGAACCGTGATCGAACCGTTTGATTTGCTATGGTCAATCTATCGCCCTGATGGTGAGCTCGAGGTGACGGAAGCCTCTGTCTTAGCAGAAGGAAAGCATGCCATGCTTATTCAGCCGCTCCAGGTTTACAGACCCGACATCGTCATTGTGAACAGCTGCGTGAACGCACTTCCCGCCATGGCGGCTAAATCGTTGGGTATACCGGTTGTTTGGATGATCAATGAAATCATTCAAGAGCATGCAGCAGCCTTGCAATCCGTTCATTTTATCAATCGATATGCCGACTTTATCGCAGGTGTATCCAATCATTCACTCGCCCTGTTCCGTGAAATAGTGCCGGATGAGAAGCTTATGCTTCTTCCTCCGTTCTCTCCGGTTTGTGAGGCGAGCTCTCTGCCTCGGGTCCAACCGAATGAGGAGTTGAAGAAGAGATTCCGATTCCCTGAGCACAAACATCTGATCGGTTATATCTCGGCAGGGATGCAGAGGGAGAAGGGATTAGAGCACTTTCTGCTCATGGCCTTCAAGCTTTGTGCAGAGCGGCAGGATCTTTGTTTCCTATGTATCGCAAGTCCTGCCGGCGATGCCGACTATGAACGACACTGCCGGACACTGGTAGAACAGTCTGAATTCCGAGACCGTTTCTGGCTGCTGGGCTTTCAGCCCGACATCGAGAGCATGTACCCCCTGATGGATCTAGTCGTGGTTCCGAGCTTAATCGATGAGGGGTTCGGCATGATCGCTCTTGAGGCTTTGTTATTCGGAAAAAAAACGGTTGCCTATCGTTCGGGAGGATTGGAAGAAGTTTTAACGACGGTAGGCCAGGAGAGCATGCTGGTGGATAAGGAGGATATCAACGGGCTCTCGGGCAAAGTAAAAGAAGGACTTCATTCGCAGTCCGCAGATGTGGATGTCGACCGGGTAAAGCAGAGCTTCGGTACGGAAGCCTATCGGGTCAGATTGGCGTCTTTTATGAGCACGCTCCGTCTATTGGAGGCAAGGGCAGGCATGCAAAGAGCTGCCGCACATGTAAAGCTTTTGAAACCAGGCCGATTATATCGGGGCAATCTAACCCCGACCGTGTATCTGCTGGAACTGGGAACAAAACGGCCTTTCTCTTCGCCGAAAGCCTTCAGGCGCTACGGCTTCCGACTGTCCGATGTATTTGTTGTGTCGGAGCGAAGGCTCTACGCATACCCCGTCGGGTTGGAAATCCGGCACGAGCGCCGATCCTATCCCCCTTTGAGCCGAGTACTAAGAAAGAGGCTCGGGAAGAGAAGGGGGAAAAAGATCCACAAAGGGAAACCGATACGAAGATTCAAAACGCGCAAAAGGCTCCGAAAATCCGTCTAGTCTTGCACCCTCCTATTACTAGGGGGGCCCAGGACAGATGATGATGCAAAATGGACAAGCCTGCGAATAAAAACTGACCGGCTCCGAATAGTATGCGAGGATCGCAACCGGGACCGACCAGGGAGATTTAGAGACTGGGAGAATACTGCTTCATATGCTGCACGAAATCAATATCAGGCGCCAGGTAGGACGGGGGGAGTTCGGCAGCGATACGATCCCAAATTCGGCGTTCCACTTTTAAACGAATCGTTCGGTGGGGGGGAGAAAAAAACGGTTATATCTGTTAGCGGAGACGAGGGAAACGAAGCGGCGCTTCCTCCTCAGCTTCTTCCTTCCGAGACGCAAGGTACGCCGGTTTTTTCTGTTCGTGCTCTTACGTCGTCGTCCTCGGGATACCCTTATATTCGATTTCCCGGGTTTTATTTTTTTCCGCACGGCCATGATGGTTACCTCCATCTCTTTTGGAGTGCTCTATCGTAGATCGCTAAGGTTCTCTCGGTCATCGGTGGAAGAGACCAGTGCTGCAAGCCAAACGCTTTAGACTGTTCTCCGAGCCGGCGCCTAAGATCGTCTTCGCTGAGAACGGCAAGGAGATTATCGAATAGATCCTGATCGTTCCCTGCAGGATAGATCAGGCCGGTCTTCTCATGTGCCACCATTTCCGGTATGCCGCCGGCATTCGAAACGACCACCGCTTTCCCGGCAACATGAGCTTCCATAATGGCGTAGGGGTGATTGTCCTGCAAGCTCGGAAGCACGAAAATATCCGACTTATTTAAAAGAGCCGGAATGTCCTCGCGGTTTCCCAGGAATACGACTTCGTTATGAAGTCCGTAGGTTGCAGCTTGCTCTCTTATCCTTCCTTCCAATTGCCCATTTCCCGCCAGCCAGCACACCCAGTCGTTTCTGGCCTGCTTTAAGCGGACTAAAGCCCGAAGTAAATGAATATGCCCTTTGACCGGGTCGAAGCGGGCTGAGCATAAAATGACCTTCTTCCCGCCGGCGTCGGGCATAATGGCGGGTTCGTTCATTTTAAGCAAGAACTCCTCAATATCCATTCCGTTCGGGATCGTTGTCATCCGATCATCCGGGACGCGAAACTCCCGGTTCATGATCGATTTAAGCCACTCTGTCGGCATAATGGTTTCATGGTTCTGCATAATACCGAAGTGCTCAATTAGACCGTAGTAATACCAGAGCGGAGTTTTACGAAAAACGTCGATCATAACACCTTCCGCTTGATGTCTGGCAAGACTTTCGGTCGAGAGGCATCCGTGGATCGTAGAAACGAGTGCTGTATGTGCGTGGCGGATCCGAGCGAATGCCCTGGCGGAAATCACGTCCTGCGTATGGATAATGTCATAGGTTGCCGGGCGGAAATAAGCTGCGGCAGCCTCATAGCAATATTTATCGATTTCCATAGATTCGACTTCGTGATCAAGCCCGGTGAGGTGTTTCGCGAAGTAAGTATTTGCTTTGGCCGAAATCAGGGGCCGAATGCAGCTTTTAGCCAACCTCCAGCCCTTGTTTAGAATATGAAAACCGGAGTCATCAGGCATTCTGCAGAAAATATCCACTTCATGTCCCCTTGCTTCCAATCCCCTCTTCAGCTGCAGCACATATTTCTCCAATCCTCCCACAGAAGGAAGCCCCCAATAGGTAGCTAGCAGAACGCGCATAGGTAACCTGCCTTTCTGGTCTCATGTCCTTACATGTGTATGTGTAATCTTGGCTTCCCGAAAGGGACAAAAACCCGTTTCAAAAATATTAGACCTGGGACAATTTCCTATTTTCATAAAAAGAGGCAGCTATCCAGCGCTTTGCTAGACCAAGATGCGTACGATGATGGCAGGAGTATTCTAGCTGGGAGGGACTTATTCATGCAGCCTAGTGAACGCTATAAGATCGCCATCATCGGGCTCGGATACGTTGGGCTGCCGCTGGCCAGGCTTTTTTTGGAAAAAGGCCACACCGTCATAGGCGTTGATACAGATCAGAGTAAAATCAAGCAACTTCAGATGATGCAGCCCTACTTATCCGATTTAACCAGCAAGGAACTCAAAGAAATGTTTGCCGGCGGACGTTTTCATGTAGGCGTTTCATACGAAGCCATTGCTGAGGCTGACTGTATCATTCTCTGCGTGCCGACTCCAACCAATGAAGCGGCGATGCCCGACTTGTCCTATGTGTTTCAAGCCATGAGACAGGCGGTACCCCATTTGCGTCCGGGACATTTATTGCTACTGGAAAGCTCCACCTATCCAGGCACGACGGAGGAGGAGCTGAAACCATTTATTGAACAAAGAGGGTTTCGAGTCGGTTTCGATGTGTTCCTGGCCTATTCCCCGGAACGAATCGACCCTGGCCGGAAGCGATCAGCTTTACAATCGATTCCCAAAGTGGTTGGAGGCGTAACTGCTGCCTGCACCCAATATGCGGCGCGGATTTACGGAAAGGTGTTTGATGAAGTGGTCACCGTTTCTAACGCAAGAACGGCAGAGATGACGAAGCTGGTTGAAAACTGTCAGCGTTTCGTGAATATCTCATTTATGAACGATCTGGTAAAGTTATGCGAGGCCATGGATATCAGCATATGGGAGGTTATTAGAGCAGCAAGCACCAAGCCTTATGGCTTTATGCCGTATTACCCTGGCCCAGGGGTAGGAGGACACTGCATCCCCGTTGATCCCATGTATTTACTTTGGAAAGCAAAGCAATATGACATCCCTTTGCCTTTCATCGAGTTAAGTCATCAGGTGAATGAAGAAATGCCCGGCTATATAATGGCCCGGACGGCGAAGAGCCTTTACCCGCTTACGCTGGACCAGTGCAGCATCATGGTGGTTGGCGTAACGTACAAGAAAGATGTCAACGACCTTCGCGAATCCATGGCATTGAAAGTGTTTGAGCTGCTGATGAAGCAGGGGGCCCAAATGAGCTTCTACGACCCTTATATAGCCGAGCTTCATATTGCGGAAACAACATTCGTACGGACTCCGCTTACGGCTCGAAATGTGAAGCGGATGGACTGTCTGCTGATTCTAACGGATCATTCTTCGATTCGATACGACGAGCTCGCCAAGCACGCCAAGTTAATCGTAGATACGCGAAATGCGACGGAAGGCGTGAGAGACAAATCGAAGATCGTCTTACTCTGAAAACGGAGACGGGAGATGAGTTCCATCCATGAATATTCTTGTAACCGGAGGTGCGGGGTTCATAGGATCCCATCTGGTGCAGGCTTTGCTGCTGCAGGGACACAAGGTTATCACGCTTGATGATCTGTCGGCAGGCAGGGAGGCGTTTCTGCAGGAAGTACTTACTCATGAGAACCATACCTTCATCCAGGGGTCCGTTCTGAATCGCCGTGTGATCAAGCAATGCATAGATCAAGTGGAAGCGGTGTTCCATTTGGCGGCAATCCTTGGCGTGAAAAATACGGTAGAAGACCCCATAAAGGTCATCGAAGGAAATATAGACGGAACGAGGCATGTCTTAGAGTCGGCCTTTAGAAGAGGAATCAAGGTCATTTTTGCTTCTACGTCGGAAATATACGGCAAGAATACAAGTCTCCCGTTCTCGGAAACCTCGGATCGGGTGTATGGAGCGCCGTCCATTCATCGGTGGTGCTATGCGACGGCCAAATCCATTGACGAGCACTTATGCTTTGCTCACGCCGATAAGGGATTGCCCGTTACCGTACTTCGATACTTTAACGCTTATGGCCCCAGGCAAACGATTTCGCAGTACGGAATGGTCATCCCCCGATTCATTCACGCCGCGCTTAGAGGGGAGCCTCTCCTCGTCTATGGAGACGGATCACAATCCCGCTGCTTCACCTATGTGGACGATATGGTGAGAGGGACCATAAGTGCTCTTGGCCGGCAGGCGGATGGACTCGCTTTCAATATCGGATCGAATCGACCGACTACGGTGCTCCAATTGGCACGCATGATCGTTGAAATGACGAACTCGGAATCGCCCATTCAATTCATATCCTATGAAGAAGCCTATGGGAAGGGCTACGAAGACATGCCGGCCCGGATCCCGGATTTAACACGTTCAGGCTCTGTCTTGGGATTCTCTTCGTTCGTCTCCTTGGAAGAGGGGCTCGAGCGTACGATTCGCTGGTCCCAGGGGCACGGAAGCGAATAATCATCACAAGCCATCTGTCCAAAGGGAGGTTTTACTGCAGCCATGCCTGATGATCCGCTCATAAGCGTCGTCATTCCATGTTATAACTACGGACAATTTTTGGGAGAAACGATTGATTCTGTATTGAATTCGACGTTCCAAGACGTTGAAATCATTGTTGTCGATGACGGTTCGACCGATCCGGCAACGATTGCCATGTTAGCTGCCTTAACGAAGCCGAAAACCCGTGTAATCAAGAAGAAGAATCAAGGAGTGGCTGCAGCTAGAAATAGTGGGATTTTAGAAGCGAGAGGCACTTATATTTTGCCGCTTGATTCAGACGATTTGATTCACCCGACGTTCTTGGAGAAGGCATTCTGGATTATGGAGCTCTTTCCGAAGGTCGGTTTTGTATCCCCGTGGGTTAAGGCTTTCGGTACGGAGAATTGGGTCCATGACGCCCCTCAATATAATTTCTATACCCAGCTGTCTCACAATATCACGTGCGGAACGTCATTGTTTCGTAAAGAAGCCTGTATTCAAGCAGGCGGTTATAAATCCGGGTTTGTGGTCATGGGTTACGAGGACTGGGATTTCTGGATCTCGCTAGGCGAAAAGGGTTGGCACGGTTATCAAATTTTTGAAAGGCTCTTCTTGTATCGAAGGCATGGACGGTCCATGGTCCATGAAGCGATCGATCACCATGAACAGCTGGTCGAGCAAATCAAGGCACGTCATCCGATGCTGTATCAAGAGGATTATTTAAAGGAGTTGAAGCGGAAGTGGGAGCTCTCACCACTGCTGGATATGAGCCCGCGCATCTTGAAGGGAAGCGCCTGGCATAATTATTCGACCAAACCGATGTCCACAAAGTTGCCGAAGTGGATGCTAATCGTGCCTCAGACACGAAGGGACCGCCTGTCCCCCCGATGCTTGAATTTTATAGATGGTCTGCATTCCGACTACTACTCGGTCACCATGGTTGCTACCGAATATATAACGGATTCGGATGTGGATGAGTTTAGCTGGTTGACGAGCGATATATTTCATCTTTCGCTGTATGTTCCCAAAATTGAACTGAAGCTTGACATCATGGAGAGATTAATCTCCAAACTTATCGTTACTCGTGGGATAGACCGCATTTTTCTGCTCGGATCACGTCAAGGTCATTACTTATTGCCCTATATACTAAACGGGTTCCCGAGCATTCCAATCGAAGTCATTGAGTGAAAGGAAGATGGTCTTGGAGTACAGGGATAACCGATATTTTACGAATGATTTCAGCTATGAACGTTACCTCCTTACGACGGAAGAAATAATGGGCTGCATCGATGACGCGGTAAGGGATGGCAAACCGTATTCGCTGTCCCGTTTCGGTCACGCCGAAATTTCCGAGCTGCGGATTTTTCCTGATTTTTATAATGGCATGACCTATTATCGCAGGTATAACGGCCTTGCCGGCCAGAATATTCGCGCGGAGCTGATTAAGGCTTTTACTTCCGCAACGACAGTAGGCATTCTGTCGACCTGGGAGGACGCCTCAGGTGCGGAATATTCAAAGAAGGCGTTTCTGGATCTTAGCCTGGGCTTCTATACCATTTGCTCGGCCTGGGTTACGCATCATATGACGAGGCTGCCCAATTTCTGGCAGTGGATGCGGCAGTACCGTGTCATACTGGCAGGCCGCAGAGCCGCAGAGGCTGCGCCAGTTTTTCAAAGGAACGGCGTGACGGTTGTCGATACTGTGAACCTGGAAGGCTACGAACAGTTGGAGACGGCATATGAGCAGCTGCGCGGCAACAAGGAGTGGCAGGTCTCACTTATCGCGGCAGGTATTCCTGCGACGCTTCTGGCTCCGCGTTTGGCAAACGATACCGGCAGGGTAGCGCTGGATTTCGGCCATGCGCTGGATTTGCTTATCGACGGCCAAGACGGATTTGATTTCGAAGCTTTAGTCAGGAACCTGAGGTGAATGCGGATGGAGTCGGAAGTGACGATAATCATCCCTACGTATAATGCAGGAGGTTTCTTGAAGGAAGCGATTGAAACCGTATTTAAACAAACCTACGAGCATTGGAAGCTCATTGTGGTTGATGATGCATCAACGGATGAAAGCATTGTTCTTGCTAAGCCTTATCTCGCGGATTCTCGCGTAACATACATGTGCAACGAACGAAACATCGGTCAATCGAAGACGATGAATGCCGGTTTGGCTGCCGTCACAACACCTTATGTCATCCAGCTGGATGCGGACGACTGGTTCTTTCCATACACGCTTGAGGTTTTGCTCGCCGAAGCTCGTAATCAGCCTGAGCATGTCGGATTGATCAGCGGAAACATCAACTCCATCTCGATTAATCCGAGTGGCGGCTTATTTTTTAATATCGTAACGAAGAATCGTTCATTCCGGGATAAGTACGATTTTCTGCTATCCAATATGTCGCAATGGCCCCGGTTTTACCGGACTTCCACGTTGAAAGCAATAGGCGGCTGGCCAACGGATGACCCTTATGAAGGCAGGTATATGGAAGACAAGCGGGTGCTGATGCGTTTGATCGAGGTTAGTCATTTCCATTGGATCGACGTTCCGCTTTACATCCACCGCCGGCATCACCACAATCAAACGAATTTGGTTGATATCTACTGCGAGATTACCGAATGGAATATACGTGATGCCCTGAAGCGCTGGGGAGATGAGTTTGAGCCCGTGTTCGTGAAGGATAGCGGTTGGATCAAAATCGTCGACCTGCAGCCCAAATCGTCAAGCAGTTGAAAGGGAAAGGAGAGGATATCATGTCGATCCTTCTGACCGGGGGAGCAGGCTTTATCGGGAGCCACACTTGTGTGGAGCTTTTGCAGGCAGGCTACGACGTCATTGTGGTTGACAACTTGTCCAATAGTAATCCGGAGTCTCTAAACCGTGTACAGGAAATTGCAGGCAAGCCGCTGCGATTTTACAATGTCGATTTATTGGACAGTGACCGGCTAGAGAAAGTGTTCACCGAGCATGTAATTGAAGCCGTGATCCATTTTGCCGGGTTTAAGTCCGTGGAAGAATCTATAAGGCATCCACTGAACTATTACCAAAACAATATTACCGGTACGCTGATTCTTACGGATACCATGCTGAAGTACAATGTCAAGAAATTAGTATTCAGTTCTTCGGCTACCGTGTATGGGTATCCGGAGCATGTACCGATCAGAGAGGAAGAGTGTCTTAAGGCTATCAACCCTTACGGGCGGACCAAGCAGATGATTGAAGTCATATTAAGGGATCTTACGGCTGCCGACCCGTCGTGGAGTATCTCTTTGCTTCGTTATTTTAATCCGGTAGGAGCTCACCCAAGCGGGCATATAGGAGAGGATCCAAAAGGCGTACCTAATAATATCATGCCGTATCTTACCCAAGTTGCGGTGGGCAAGCTTCAAACACTGCACGTGTTCGGCAGCGATTATCCGACGGCGGACGGCACGGGGGTCAGGGATTATATCCATGTGGTTGATCTTGCCCGGGGCCATTTGAAAGCTTTAGAACGTTCGCTGCATACGGAAGGAATAGCAGCGTATAACCTGGGGACGGGAACAGGGTATAGCGTGCTCCAGCTTGTGCATGCGTTTGAGAAGATTGCAGGCTGCAATGTGCCTTATCAGTTGGTGGACCGTCGGCCTGGCGATGTGGCCGTCAGTTATGCAGACCCGCGGAAGGCCGAACAAGAACTCGGCTGGAAGGCTGAAAAGGATTTGGAGGCGATGTGTGCAGACGCTTGGCGCTGGCAGTTGCACAATCCTGGAGGATATGCATTGTGAGGGGGGCGCATGATTGGCGTATCAAGAACTGACTACCGGGCAAGTCTTGGATCGAATCCTATATTCACTTGACCGGCGTTTGCCGCTCTCCGTGATATCCGTAGGGGTGACCGAAACGCATGTCCTGGCTCAATATGAGGTTTATTCGGAAGAGCAATTTATGAACCATCCGGAAGCACATGTTGCGAATTATTCTAAAGTAAAAAGAGGACATCAGCATCGCGGGATTACGTTTCCAAACATTGAGGCTCGCGATGCTACGTTAGAAGCGGTGCGAAATGCGGATATCGTCGGAATCAACATTCGGGTATCGAGGTCAGGGGAGTTCACCAGAAAAGTATTCGATTTCTATGGCATAGCTCCGAAGTTCGTATTTGAGGCTTATACTAGACGAGTCATGATGATTTCTCAACAACAGAAATTCCATGACATGTTAACAAACAGAAAGATCGCCATCGTGTGCGGCTACGCGGACGAGGTAAAGAAAGCCTTGGAAAACCAACTGCAGGCTGCGCTAAATTTCCAAATTACGGGTACGATCAAAATCGAGAGCTATGAGGATATTCCTAGGGTAAAGCAGGAAATAAGGGAATGCGAATTTGACTTGTGTTTACTGGCTGCAGGAACAAACGCTGTCATTCTTGCTCCGCATATCGCCAGAGATTTAGGGAAAGTCGCTTTGGATCTCGGTCAGGGCATTGAAACGTTAATCACCGGCAAAATCGAAGGGGAAGAGTGGCTCACCGGACAAATCGAGCTAGCTAAACTCATGGAAATGTAACAGCTGTCGGCCGGCACCAGTCTATATTCGGTTGCCGGTTGTTTTATTCCATAGACGGAACGTTCTCAAGATTGAATTGAGGACGGCGAATTGGAGTCATGTTAAGTTTTTGTCTTGAGTATTCTATACGGGATGGATAGGCAATCAATTAGAACTTCATATGTGGGAAGATAAAAAAACAACCTGCCCATTTCATTCTGTTTAGAAGGAGACCATGATTTATTATGGTCTCCTTTAAAATTAGGAATGCACATATCTTGCTGATCTGTACAGTGATGGGATGCTGGTTCCTGATTCGCCTAATTTTACGTATATTCATGTCTCAAAAAAGGCTCTTGATACCCACCATAGGTGGATCGTCTCCAGATGAATCACGAAATTGATTTGCGGGCGGCATGCCGCCGCCGAGATACATGGCAAGACCTGCACATAGAACAATTCTCCACAGATGCTTGACTTGGAGTTAACTCCATATGGGATAATATCGCCGTATGGTATAGGCACCCAATTGAGAGAGGAATGATGGATTTGGAATACGTAAAATTGGGCAATACCGGCTTGGACGTATCCAGACTTTGTCTTGGCTGTATGAGCTTCGGCGATGTGAGCCGGTGGACACATCCATGGATTCTCGACGAGGAACGCAGCCGTCCGATCATTAGAAAGGCCCTTGATCTCGGCATTAATTTTTTCGATACGGCCAATGTATATTCGACTGGCGCGAGCGAGGAAATCGTAGGCAGAGCTTTGAGGGATTACGCAAAACGAGATGAGGTCGTCATTGCAACAAAGGTTCATTTCCGCATGCATGAAGGACCTAACGGCGCCGGCCTTTCCCGAAAGGCCATCTTGAGCGAAATCGATAAGAGCCTCAAGCGACTCGGAACGGATTATGTGGATCTGTATCAAATTCACCGCTGGGACTATGACACTCCTATCGAAGAAACAATGGAAGCATTGCACGATGTGGTGAAGGCAGGGAAAGCACGGTACATAGGCGCTTCCGCGATGTTCGCTTGGCAGTTCCTCAAAGCGCTGCATGTTGCGGATCGGCATGGCTGGACTCGGTTCGTGTCTATGCAGAACCATTACAATCTTCAATATCGCGAGGAGGAGCGTGAAATGCTCCCACTCTGCAAAGAAGAGAAGATCGGCGTAATTCCATACAGCCCAATGGCATCCGGAAGGCTGCTGCGCGATCCAGGAGAAACGACGCCTCGATCTGAAACCGATCAAGCGCAGAAATGGAAGTATGATGCGATGATGACGGCCGACCGGCCGATCGTGGAACGTGTCGCAGCCATCGCAGCGCAGCACTGCGTTCCCCGCGTTCAAGTCGCGCTCGCCTGGATGCTGCAAAAGGAGACTGTAACCTCACCGATCATCGGCGTGACGAGCTTATCCCAGCTCGAAGAAGCGGTACCGTCACTGTCCGTCAAGCTGAAGCCGGAAGAAATCGCATTGCTCGAAGAACCCTATGTGCCGCATCCTGTCGTCGGTGCGTTGACATCACGTTGATTATCATGATAGCGGAGTCGACATGAATAAGAAGGTGGGCTGCAATATGACGATGACGATCGCGGCAGTGAGCGAGAAGTTTGGGCTTTCTCAGGATACGCTTCGGTATTATGAACGCATCGGATTAATCCCGCCCGTTACCCGAAACAGAAGCGGAAACAGGGAGTATACCGAGGAAGATATCAAGTGGGTTGATTTTATCAAATGTATGAGGCAAAGCGCAGGGCTTCCCGTCGAAGCATTGATCGAGTATGTGGATCTCTTTCAACAGGGAGACGACACGCTCGTCATCCGCAAAGAACTGCTGATTGAGCAGCGCGACCGGCTTGCCGCCAAAATCGAGGAAATGACGAGCACGTTCGTACGTCTCAATGATAAAATTGCTCGCTATGAACAGACGATTGTGATGAAAGAGAAAACTTTACACAAAAAAGTTAAAAGCTGACGTAATCTTTACCAAAAGCTCGAAACAGGATTCCCTAGCATGCGGTTGCCACAAGCAACTAAGTCTTTGAAGGGGAAGCGTATGGCAGCTCGTGCAAGTATTTTGGCGTATAGCGCCAGTTACTGAGGGTCAGGGTTTATGTAGTATGAAAATGGTGGTTACTCTCCGCTCAATGGAGGATGCACTTGATCCACCAATGGAGAAATTGACTCCATTTTAGTACGGGCAACTTTAAATTTAATCACACTGGAGGGATTGTATGCAGCACGTAATTTTAAACAACGGCGTGAAGATGCCGATTCTGGGCTTTGGCGTATACCAAATCCCGGACGGTCAGCAATGTGAGGCAAGCGTTTATGACGCTCTTATGACTGGCTATCGGTTGATCGACACAGCAGCTTCGTACCGTAATGAGGAGGCGGTCGGCCGTGCCATAAAGCGGAGCGGCGTGGCGAGAGAGGAGCTTTTTGTTACAACCAAGCTTTGGATTCAGGATACCGGTTATGAACGGACAAAGAAAGCATTTGAAAAGTCTCTGGCCAATCTGCAACTCGATTATCTGGATTTGTACTTGATCCATCAGCCGTTCGGCGATGTTTACGGTTCTTGGCGAGCGATGGAAGATCTTTATCGAGAAGGAAAGATCAGAGCCATCGGTGTCAGCAATTTTCAGTTAGACCGCCTAATCGATCTGATCATTCATAATGAAGTGACACCGGCCGTCAACCAGGTTGAGACCCATCCGTTCTGCCAGCAAATTGAAGGTGCCCAATTCATGCAGGAGAACAAGGTACAGATAGAGTCTTGGGGTCCGTTTGCGGAAGGACGCAATAATCTGTTCCACAATGACGTGCTGCTCTCCATCGCCGGGAAGTACAACAAATCCGTTGCTCAGGTTGTTCTCCGCTGGTTGACGCAAAGAGGGGTCGTGGCCATCCCGAAATCGGTTCATAAAGATCGAATTATCGAGAACTTCAACATCTTCGACTTTGCTTTAAGCCAAGAGGATATGGATGCGATTCAAACGCTGGATTCGAAGAAAAGCTTGTTCCTGTCCCATAACGACCCGGAGATTGTGAAATCCCTCAGCAGCTATAAATTTGAGGCATAATCCATCCGAAACTGTCGGCGTTTCCGTCAGTTTCTTTTTTTTAAGTCGATCTCGCCCAACAAATAAAACTGCACAGTTGGAAATCATAAGCGGCATCATCAATTGGCATGTCGCGCTAGAACCTTGGCGTGTGCCGCTAGTCAAAAAGGAGATTCAAAGGGGTAAATGATTATCGTTGAGAGTGCCGGACTATTAAACACAAGGAGGAAACAAAATGACCAATGCAAATGAGCAGGAATCGCAATCTCGCCTTTATGAGAGAATCGTTGAACTCGAACAAGTAAGAGCCATAAGAGAGCTCGTCGACACGTTTTCTATACTGGCTGATCGGAAAGAAACACAAAAGCAGACTACGCTTTTCACCGCGAACGCAACCGTGGACTCTATTGTAGATGGAAATGTGGTTTCAAGCTTGCGAGGAACGGAAGAAATCGGGACTGCATTTGAAAGCTTCTTGAAAAATTTCGATATCGTCTATCACTTCAATGGCCAGCACACCGTGTCGATCAGCGGAAATACAGCAAAAGGAACGCTTTATTGCCTGGTCGACCTTATCGCTACGGTGGACGGCAAGAAGATCAACATCAAAAGCGGCGTTCACTATGATGACGAATATGTTAATGAAAATGGCCATTGGCTAATCGCAAAACGAACCTCGACCTTTGCATGGCAAGACCGTCAGGAAATGAATTCATGATAAAAGTAGTCGGTGAATGAAGCTGTCTTTTTAAAGGGTTGGCGGCAGTTGCCTCCACAACTGTATCCGCATGGCACGGCCGTCATGAATACGGTGCAGCAAGTAACAGGCTCGATTGCAACGGCTGTTTCAATTAGTATTCTTTCAACCGGTATGGAACATTATCTGCAAACTTCCGCAGCCCCTAAACAGCCGAACGAGTTGGCAAATGCGATGACGATGGGATCGCAGCATGTGTTCTGGTTTGCGGCAATCGTTGCGGTAATCGGTCTTGTCATTTCATTGTTCATCCGGCGTGTCGTCGTGGGTAAGGCTGCAGGGGTAACATCGCCACATAAACCTTTTTCATGAAATGGAGGCAGACAAATGCGTAATACAAATGATCAAGTATGGTTAATTACAGGTTCCAATAAAGGTATCGGTGCGGCAATCGCCAAGGAAGCGTTGAATCAAGGCTATAAAGTCGTTGCTGCGGCCCGGAAAACGGAAGGGATGAAAACGAAGCTTGGCGATTCGCCGAACCTTCTTATCACCCAGCTTGATATAACGAATGAGAATCAGGTACAAGCTGTTGTTCAAGCGGCAATGGAGCAATTTGGGCGAATCGATGTGCTGGTCAACAACGCCGGATACGGACAGCTTGGTTACTTCGAGGAGATTTCGGAGGAGCAGCTCCGTCAGCAAATGGAAACCAATGTATTCGGGACGATGAGACTGACCCGTGCCGTACTGCCGATCATGCGTAAACAACGTTCGGGAACCGTCATGGTATTCAGCTCCATGATGGGGTTGATGTCGATTCCGGGAGGATCGGTGTACAGCGCCTCCAAGTTCGCGTTGGAAGGGTGGGCAGAGGGGTTGAATACCGAACTGAAGCCTTTCGGCATTCAGGTCCTGCTCGTGGAGCCCGGACCATTCCGCACGGACTTCACCAATAAACAGTCATCGGCCAAGTTTTCCGACCTCCAGATCGACGACTATTCGACCCAGAGAAATTCGATGCATGACTTCTACTTTGAAGGAGAACAATTCGGTGATCCTGCAAAGCTTGCAAAGGCGCTCATGAGGGTCGCAGGCGATGCCAATCCGCCTTTCCGCTGGCTTGCGGGCAAAGGCATGGTAGATGCCGTCATTCAGCATTATCAGCGGCGTCTGGCTGAGTACGAATCTTGGCGCGTAGTGTCCGATAATACGAATTTTGATTGAGCTTGAATTCGCAGACACAATCCGTACGAAGTTTGTATACACAGTCTAATCGACCGGAAACCATTCAGTGGCTTGCTGACCGAAAGATTGATCTTTAAGATAACGATTAGGGTTGGGGAAAAGCGAGCTCCCTGACCCGTTTTTTATTCATTCTTATGTATTTCCATTCAAGAGATGGAACAGTCGGACGGCTCATTAAGAAGAACCTTCGTATACTACAGTAAGACGCAGTTCTTTAATTGACACAAAAGTATCCTTTCGAGAAACCTTATTTTATAAGGTTTTTTTGTATTTTGAGAGGAGTATTGTGTCATAAATTTGTGACACAATACTCCCCTTTTAGTTGGAGATTGACACAAATGTCCCTCTATAGTAAACGATAAACAGAAGCAGTGACACAAATCTCCCCTTATAATGTGCGGAGTAATACAAAATAAGCCTAGTGAAAAGCAATTGTTCATTAATCTTAATTCCCGAAAAGAATTAAGATCAATTAAATTTTTAATTTAGTACGGTTACTATTTCATTACGAAATCAATAGTTAGATGAAAACTCCCCTAAGAGTGAACTTTTTTTGGATAGAAAATACAGGTCATTCCCATTGAATTTCCTTTTAGCTGTAACCTTATGAAAAAAAACGCGTTTAAAGGGTAAAGAGGAAAGGAGAGAAAATATGAAAAAAAAGCTACTTCTGCTGGTAATGATGTCTGTACTGCTCGTGCTAGCTGCCTGCAGCAATACAGCCAATGAGGAGCCGAATAACGCGCCAGAACAGGAAGAACAGCCACAGCCGCCGAAGAATGAGAAGCCGGAGGAAAGCGAGCCAAAGGATACACCAGCAGAAGAGGAGGCGCCCGAGGAAGGTACACCACCGACAGCCCTCGAGTCTGCCAAGACCGTCATAACTGCGCTTGAGAGAGGCGACATGAGCACAGTTGCAAACTGGGTTAGCAGGGACAAGGGTCTGCGTTTCTCCCCTTATGCAAATGTAGATCTGAAGAAGGACGTACACTTTTCTAAGGATGAGGTTGCAGGCTTGATGGAAGATACGACTTCTTATGTATGGAGAACGTTCCCTGGCAATGGTGAGCTTATTGAAATGCCTTATTCTGAATATCATAAAAAATTTGTATATGATGCCGATTTTATAAACAAGGGTGAGATTTCACTTAACACGGTGCTTGATGAGAGCACTACACCCAGCAATTTGAATGAGGTATATCCACAGGAAAGCTTTGCCTTCGTCGAATACCATATCAGTGGCATCGACCCGGCTGTAAAGGGAATGGACTGGCGAAGTCTTCGTCTAGTGTTCGAGAAGATTGGTCAGGATCACGCACTGGTTGGAATTGTTCACGATCAATGGACACCATAAAATGATGAAAATCAAATCACCGCATGCAGTCAGCATGCGGTGATTTACCTGGAAGCTCTAATAGAAAAACCTACAGATAAAGATGCCATCGCGTTAATGGACCGAACAAACAAAGAAATAGAGCGAATATAAAAATCAGATGAACTTAAGATCAAATGGGCATCATTCCCCTTAACGAAACATAACTAGTACTAAACCAATGGAAGTGAGACCATTTCTTGTATCTAATCTGGGTACTCATTGACGGTGGACTTATTGGATGGTTAAGCGGCAATCTGATTGGGCGGGACGTACCGGGAGGCGTGCATGGAATTATCATTGCCGGCTTTTTTGGATCGTGGTTAGGGTCGGAACTGTTGGGGCCGAGGGGACCGGTGGTGGGTTTCACATCATCCCCGCGATCGTTGGGTCATTTATTGCGCTGTTGATTTTCTTTGCTCTGGCGCGCGGCAGAGCGTTCCGAAGACGTTAACAAGCGGAGACGGGAACCTGTTATTACGGTTGAATATGGAATAATCCGATTGGAGTCACCCAGGCATCGGTTATCGTTAAAGAAATACACGATATCAAAACGGATAACTTAGCTTGTGCCAGGTAGTGTTTGATCCAACTGACATATATATAAAGTGAAATATCACAAATTTTGATTCAACTCCCTCGGTAAAATGTAGTTTTCTCACGAATGCTCGCTTATTCGCAGGATCTCCCCAAAGGATAAATCGCTGTCCGGATAGAAGAGGGGATGTACCGTCCAATTCGGCAACCGAAGCGCATGCGGGAACAGAAGGGGCGAGTTTTCGCTCCTTTTTTACTGCTCTGTTGCACGCTGCTCCACGTACCTCCGGAGGCTCTCACTCCCATTTCTCGACGGGTCGATGCCCTTTCATTCCTTCGTTACGCCTATCCGGTGGGTGGAGGCCGGTTATCCTAACGGTACGGGTCTGTGCCCTTTTGTTGAACGCAATCCGGTACTCCGTGCAGTCTTGAGATCCCGCGAATAAGCCAGTATTCGTGCTAATTGAGAAGCGATTAAGCAGCTTGTTTCATAGGATGAGCACGATCCGGTTCGTAAGCTTCACCGCTCTGTGCCATGGCAACTATAAGGCGAGCTAGCTTGCCGCAAAGCTTCATCACTGAGCGCATTGGCTTCATGCTTTTCGTCTTCACATTCACTTCATGCTGTCGTTTAAACGATACATCGTTCATGATGAGGGCCATGGTTGCCATGAACAGGGCATGCCGAAGCCTTGGTCGGCCACGTTTGCTGATGGACATCTGGCCCTTCCATTTGCCAGAGCTCGCTTCAGCTAGGTTGAGGCCGGCATGCCGCAGCAACGCATTGCCATGTGCATAGCCGCTGAGGTCGCCAGCTTCACCCAGAATGCCGGCGACAGACAAGATGCTCATGCCCTTAATGGCCAGCAGCGGCTTGGCCAGTGGGATCCGGGCCAGCGCAGCCGCCACTTCATCCTCGATTACCTGCAGCTGCTCCGTAGCCAGATCGTATTCGGCCAGCAGCTGTTGCAGATGAAGCTTGTAGGCTTTCTCGGCATGCTTGGCGCCGACTGAGCGCGCTGCCAGAGCCAGTAGTTCGCCAGCTCTTCGTTCACCACTGTGCCGCTTCATGACCGTTTTCCAGCCGTCGACTACCTGGCGAACGGTGAGCTTTTGAAGATCGGCAGGCGTAGGAAAGAGACGCAGGGTTGCAAGCGATCCGGAGCCAATGAGGTGTTTGTATACCTGCCGCAGCTCGGGGAACACAATGTCGACCCAGCGGTGGATCTGGTTCTTGACGCTGACGAGACGATGGACGATTGTCTCCCGGTTTGCCATGAGAACGCGCAGTTCCATGAATACTTCGCTGGATTCTTTGATAAATATGTAGTAGCCGTTTTTCACCATGTCGGCGATAACGAAGGCATCCTTGATGTCGCTTTTAGATGGTGTATTGTCGCGGTTTTCCTTGTTCTTTTTGACGAGATGAGGATTCACCAACACGACCTCGAGGCTGCGGTCTTTGAGCCAGGCCGCGAGGCTGAGCCAGTAGTGGCCGGTTGGTTCCATGCCGATTATGGTGTCGTTTAGTTGGTGCGTTTCCTGCAAATCTTTCATCCACTGCAGCAGTAAGCTGAAGCCGGCGGCGTCGTTGGAGAAGTGAAGCGTAGTGCCGAGCAGAATTCCACGGAAGTTGACGGCGCGTGCAACGTGGGTTTGCTGGGCAATGTCGATACCGACGACAAGGTGCTGGGTTGAAATGCGTTCGAGCAGTTGATTTTGTTTGGTTTGCGCTTTAAACTTCAAGATAGAGCGACCTCCTTATGATGGCTAAAGGGCTATGACCCGTGACTACCCCATCGTACCGGAGTCGCTCGTTTTTGTGCAAAGTGCAAAATTAACGCTCTACAGGAATCCTAACGGGGAAGGTTAGTTCAATAAACCAGCGGCAGTCCAGGACTTATTTCAGGTCCTAGAACAGCCGCTGGTTTTATATTTGAACAATCTAGAACTAATTATTCCGAGTCTGACGATTTAGCAATTCAAAATCAGCGTAGGACCAACAAATCCTGTCTAAATCTTTATTTTCATCGGACAGTAGAATCGCATATTAAACTGTTGAAGGGAGGTGCAGCCGTGAATGCACCGCAGGCAATGCTGCTGAGTAAGCGTGAGGAGCCAGGGATGATGATCGATACCTGTTCGAGCCGAAGATCGACGGACACCGTAGCGATCTAGATACATTTAAGCACATAAAGCAAGACCGTGATCTAGACAGGGTCAGAAAGCGTTACATGCAGCTAACTAAGCCGGAGTTGGATAGTCTACTAATTCGTATGGAACAGTATATTTCTCAACAAAATAATCAATGGTTGAAAACCGAGTTTGAAAAGTTCCCAATAGAATGATCCTTCTGAAAAAAGCTCGATGCTCCCATTTGAGGCGGTATCGAGCTATTTTATTCTGTTTTATACATGAATAATCATTTTTATTAGTTTTTTCTTAAAAGAGGTGTGATATCAAAGAATGTCGAATCCATTAAAAAGGGAATCGAGTACTATGGGCTTGATGAGGAACCAACATTTGAGCGAAAATATCCAAAACTAATTGAATCTTTAAGGGACGATTTTTTATCAAGCGTGGACAACCGGCTTAAAAGAACAAATGTAACAGAGGTAGTACGTCGAATAGTTTATTGTCTACCTGGGAAGGATAGGGATCGTACGCGCACGTTTATAGCTATGTTGACCCTCACTATAATCAAACCATTGCATTAAAGCGTGCCAAGAGGATTTGACAGAAAAAGAATTAATCCGTTTCAAAAATGAATACGCTCGTCAAACTAGATTCGCCTGTAAAGGTTTATCGATACAATGAAGAAAAAGTCGAGTACACGATGGAAGTTGTGGAATTAACTTCACACAAATATCGACATTTTCGAAAGGGCGTGGCAGGGCAGATGGAAGCTGGATCATTGGAACGCCGCTTCGGTTGTGGGAGAGGCACGGCTTTACGTGAAATGAGAACCGTACTCCACAAGCAGTCTCAATGCAGGTGTATGAAGATCCCAATGATCTAAATAAAGAGCTCCAGAAATTTGTTAGAACGAAAAGTCAAAGTCCCATCCGCGCGCAACCAACGGTTCGTACTGGCGCGGAGCTGTGATGCGGACTTCAGAATACTTGGATATCTTTAGAAACCTTTAGTACGACAGGAGGGGTTGAATGGCTAATACGGAATTTTCAATATATAACGATTTTGAAGTACAAGGAACATGGTGGGTAGCAGGAAACGAGGATTTGAAGTTGTCTGGGATATTGAAAAATTCTAATGAAGGGCTACGGCTAGAGCTTATTGGCTCGTTTGAATTTCCATCAGACTTGATGTTAAGAAAAGAAAGTAAAGTCTATGACATTATTGTCGGGAATACACTTGCTGGAGCAGTATCTCTTATTAAATGCTTTGAAATATATACGACTACAACTAGTTTTTTTGATCTAGACAAAGGCGAGACTTACACGAGATTTAGCGTTGGAAAAGTTGTGAAAGGAGGACATTACGAGTCAATAAGCAACATCCTCTTGCCACAGTTGACTGTAGAATTCACGAATTTGAAAGCATGGCTTGGGTATCGACCTTTTAATACTACGCATGATCCGATAGGAATACAATGTAATAAAGATATTGAAACTTTTGAATCATATGTTGATAGTGAACGATTGAAGATTTCGTCAGCAGTTAGCTTTTCAAATTCAACATCACGGTTTAAAAGCGAACTATTCTACAAACCAGCAATAGTTTTTGAACCAGATGAACCGCGGAGTATTGAGTGGTATGAAGAAAAAATCAGAAGTTTTCAAATGCTGTTGTGTGTATTAACTAATACAAAGGTTTTTGTAGAATCGATGAGATATTCTAGCTTTTGTATTGATAAGAGGGATATCACTATAGTAACACCACAGGCAGCAGATTACACTAATAAAGAACTGCCAATTGGAAATACGTTTTTAGTCGGAGTTCAGGAGCTAGGACAAAGCATTTCGACTGTTATACAGAAGTGGTATTCCTGTCAAATTGAATCTTGTGTGTTGCTTTATGTAAACGTAATTATACGCGGATTAAACATGAACATAGAGGACAAGTTTCTTAGTTTTGCAAAGGCGATGGAGAGTGCACATAGGGACTCTAACGTTTCTGAGAACAAATTTATGGACGATGAAGATTATAAGAGAATTGTCCATAAAATGGTTGATTCAGTTAAAGATGAGCTTAACCCCAATTTTAAGAATAAACTTGAAGGAGTACTGAAGTACGCAAATGAATATGGGTTTCAAAGGCGAATCAAAGAAATTATTAAAATCATATCAGCGGATCTTCGAACACATTTATTGCTAGGGTATTCTGTACAAGATTTCGCAGATATCATTAGGATAAATCGTGATTATTACACTCATTTCGGAGATTTTTCAGATAAAATGTTCACTTCACAGCAACTCTTATACGTGAATATTAGTTTGAAATTGATTGTGCTTTGGCAGATATTTAGAGAAATCGGAATACTTGAGGAAGTACTAGTCAATGCGATTGAATGTGAAGCTTTTGACCTGTTATCCCTGCAAAAGGGAATATCATTGTTCGAAGGCGCTGAAAAGTAAGAATCGAAACAAATATACCGTTAAAGATGACCTCTCACTTTGATTGAATTAACAGAGAACGATGACACAATAAATTCCATATGAGGCTGCCGGCATAAAATCGGCAGCCTTCGTTACGCAAAGGTGTATGAAGACCGGGACACGATAGCGGAAGAGCTTGCAGTGATGCTTCTCTTCTTTTCTTATTGAAGTAACGGACAGGTTAGTTGAAGATTATTCGCGGTGAACCGTACCATAAGTAGGACGGAATTCTAATATAAGATTACTTAAGATAAACAAGCCTGGAGGGATATTGTGCCTTACTAGATTCAAGGAATAAAATGAATATATTTGGTACATTCTGTATGATATAATTTGAAAAAGATGAATAGGGGGAGCTCATTGAGACTTGTAGAGGCACGTGTACAAAATTACAGAAGCATAATAGATACAGGCTGGTTTTCTGTTGAAGAAAACAAGCTTATTTTAGTTGGCCCCAATGAAGCAGGAAAGACAGCAATCTTACAAGCACTTCAACAATTGAGTCCTCCTGATGGTGTAAAAGGGCTAGATGAGCTTAGGGATTATCCAAGGTCAAAATATAATGATATTAGCACAAAAAAAGTCCAATCAAGCAATATCACTGTAGTAGAAGGCAAGTTTAAAATTGAAGAAACTGATAATATTGACCTCCCAGAAAGATTTGAGGACTGCCTCTATGTGCTTGAGAAAAGAATGGATAATAAGTTATACCATCGCCTAGAAAATAATCCCCCTAAAGTCGTGTATGCAGATATCTCTAAGGACCTAAAAAGGTTAGCAGACCATGTTGACAAGTCAGTTGATAATGAGCTAGTTGAGGAAACGGTATCCTTTCAGCATAAATTAACTGAAATTACAGGAGACTGGGTTGGAATAACTACAATTAATGAGACCAGAGCACTTTTGTTAGACGAGTGGTTAGAGCTTGCTTTTAAGCGCATTGATGAATCTAATGTCACAGAAGAAGAAAGATTTGATAGGCTTAAGACTAGCGTTAACTCCTATAAAATAGAACAACAGCTATTAAAGGTACTAGTAGAACTCGTACCAACTTTTGTATATTTTAATAACTATGCTAGAGTAAAGCCCCTTATTCACCTCGAACATCTAGCTCAGAGAGTCGAAAGTAACATTCTGGACGATTTCTATTACGATTATGGTAACCTTTGTCTACTTAAATTACTTGGGTTCGAAGCAAGATACCTTTCTGATTTAGGAAAAGCCGCAGCAAATAACTTAGATGAAGAAAGTTGGCAAAAATATAGGGACCAACTCGATAAAAGGCAGTATCAGCTTAATGCTGCGAGTATAAAATTGACAACAGAAATAAATAGAGTATGGATGCCGGATGAAAATCGCGCTGAAGCGTCTCGACTTAGAATTATAGTTGACGGTCAGTACTTAAAAGTTGTTGTGGAAGATGGAATGGGTGTTGAGATTGAATTAGATCAAAGATCTGAAGGATATCAATGGCTTGTATCCTTCTTTGTTATATTTTTTGCTGAAGCTGAGGGGAAATATAAAAATGCTATCTTGCTCTTGGATGAACCAGGGTTAAATCTACATGCACTAAAGCAAGCAGAGTTTAGAAAAACAATTTCTAGACTTGGAGAAGCTAACCAGACTGTTTATACTACCCATTCCCCTTTCATGGTAGGGGCTAATGAGCTGGACATTGTGCGAGTAGTTGAGATGGTAAGCAGAGAGAAGGGGACAAAAGTCCATACTACGGTAACCGCCTCAGACTCAAATGCTATCTTGCCATTGCAAGAGGCCCTTGGCTATGATTTAGCTCAGAGTTTATTCACACAACAAAGAAATCTTGTTTTCGAAGGTCTTACGGACTACTGGTATATAGAAGCAATTTCTGAAATGCTACGTAGCGATAACGTTGTTAGCTTCAATGATAAAATTGCCCTTATTCCTGCGGGAACAGCTAGCAAAGTTATTTTTTATGCAACTATTCTAAAGTCTCATAATCTAAAAGTAGCAGCTTTGTTTGACTCTGATCCTGAGGGGGAGCAAGCCGCAAAGCAAGATAATCTAATAGTTTTGTTGAAGAATACTAATATATTTCAGGTCAAGGATTTCTATCAAGGTAGTGCTAAAAAAGTAGAAGTAGAGGATCTGCTAAGAGATACACTAGTAGATGTTGCAAAGGAAGAGCTTGGTTGGGATGTAACGGATATAGCAAGTTCTCAAGCGTCAAGACCAATAGCAGATGTGTTTTCTTCGCAAATTCAAGACTTCTCAAAATACAAGTTGGCCAAAGCGTTTCTCAGATGGGCTCGTAATAATAATGCGGGCGCGTTAACTCGGGTCGAACACAGAACAGTGGAAAGCTTTTATAGAGAAAGTGAATAAAGCTCTAAGATAAGCATTTGGAATTACTAAGAAGCTTAATAGCTTTCAATGATCCGAGAATTTGGCAAATTTTATAGAAGAAATATGAATTGTCCACTTAATTGGAGGTTGAGTTTTAATCATTCAAAGAAATGGGGGAATTATTTTTGATTCGTTTTCTAGTTGTAAAACCAAAGCAACCAATAGAAGATTCCTACATAACTAATTTAATAGATATCTTAAATAAACCAACCAGTTCTATTGAATGTGTAATATATGATAATAAAGAAGCTAATTGGAAAGTGAAAATAGATAGTGCCATTAATAGTGGTACTTTCTTCGCCAATTTCTCTTTAAACACATACGATGGGGTTGCGCAGCTTATAGTATTCATAGAACCTCAACGAGTTGAGTCCAACTTTAATAATGAATTACATCGTATTAAGGTACTAATAAAGGATAATTTGCTAAAAAAATGGGAAAAATGTGTTTGGTTGTACGATGAACAGTCTATACATTTTGCTGAAATACTATATGGAAGAATGTATCGAGTAGAAAATCTTTTACGAAGTGTTATAAGTAACATAATGGTTACACATATTGGTATTGAATGGTGGGAAAAGTTGGCTCCTCTTCAACTTAAAGAAACATACCAAAAGAGAGTCCGTGGTTATAAAAGTCTTACTAAAGACTTTAAAAATGTAGATGACTATCTGTTGGCAATCGATACAGATCATCTTAAGAATATAATGACACATACCACAAAAGAGTGGACTCCTTCCTATGATTCCGAGATCGAATCATTACTTGAAAGGGATAATCAAGCAGATTATGGGAGGATAATGGGCTTACTGAAAAAGCAATTGAAAAATAAACAAAATCTTTGGGATACGCTTTTTAGAAATTATTTTAAAGGAAATCCTGATTTTGAAGAAAGCATTTCTGATACTTTTGATTTTCTTGAAGCATGGGATGAATATTGTAAGTATAGAAATCATATCGCTCACAATAAGCTTTTGGACTTTCATGCATTTGAATTAATCGAGAAAAATGTAAATTTGGTAGAAAGTCTCATCATAGAAGCTGACAAACGTTTCCAATCTTCGAAGGTTTCCGACGAGCAGATGCGTGAGGCTCACGAATTGGTAATGGAATTTGAACTTGAGCAAAGAATGTATGATGCAGCAGGAGTTAAGGTTTATTCTGAAGATCGAATTCAGCAGATAATGCAAAAGTTGTTCTATCAATTTGCTGTGGATATAGAGGAAGAAATAAATAGACTGGATCTTGAATCAACTGTTGAGGATGAACCTATTTCTATTCCTGAAAAATTTAGCTCCATTCTAGAAATTGAAAGCAAAATTGACGAAAAAAAAATTATAGTCCAAGTGAAGACCGAAGAGTTATCAGGAGAGGCTGGAGAAACAAGTGTGTTTTTGGTTCAATTGGTTAATTCTGAAGGCGAGGCTATTGAAGATTGTAAGGTTGAATGGAGAAATGGAAATGCTGAATGGAGCCCAGAAGATGGTTTTTATAAACCAACTACAAAAGAATATTTAGACGATGCAGAACTTAATCTATTGAAAGAGAATATACTTGAGAATTTGGATCATTATTTCACTAATTATATCGACGAACTCGAGTCTGGCAAATATGCAAGTATAAAAGACGGAGACAAATATCCAATTTGTAATGATGCATGTGAAAATTGTGGAGAATTAACTGTAAGTATTGATGACAGCATATTATCATATGGTACATGTGCATCCTGCGGTTATGAGAATGAAATATCAACATGCATGAGATGTGACGAGGAATTCATAGGTACTTCTGATTTTTGCGAATCATGTCAAGACTATATTGATGCTGAATAAGTTAACTTGAAAGAGCCTTGAATAAAAGGCTCTTTTTTGTGGGACACAAAATATAATCCTAACGGGGAACGTAGCATTACAACTGTTCATCAATTTGTTGAGCGCATCTTAGTTCGATTGACCAACCGGGTAGTTCGATTGACAAACTGGCTGGTGAAGATACAAAAGTAAAGGTCATCTCTCCGTTTGGGTGACCTTCAGTATTCTCTTCCGGAATAAGAACGGATGTTCGTCATATAATACTCTCCATGGGTGATTTTATGGCGATGAAATGGCCGGACCCAGCGCCGTCGGAAAAAGAGCTGGGGATGATCGAGCAGGTCGCGATACTGGAGATGATGCCGGCGAGGTATGAAGAGGCATACGAGCAGATATAAGCTCTTGATCTCCGATAGTTGTGGGGACGATACGAACTTATAAATTTATAGCGCCGAAAATAAGCTATATAGTGTATGACACTAAATAAAAAGTAGTGCTACATAAGGGATTAATCAGAATTATAGACATATGTACAAAATACGAGTTTTGTGAACATCTATAACGAATGAGGCTAAACTTCAAGCTTGTTGTGCTCTAATTGGTCCGATGCACTTTGTTCCCCAATTCTCCCAAATAGCTCTTCAATATCGGTTTTAACACTACCTTTAGCGCATCCCAATCGCGGCTTAAAGCAACAAACTTACAACTCTTAAAAATAAGACAACGTCCAAACCGCGGTCGATGCTCTTAAAATCGACAACGTCCAGACCGCGATTAATGCCAGACGATTTTTCCGCTGTATCGATATTAGAGTTATTATGAAGACTGTCCGCATATTTTTATAAGGATAAAAAATAACCGCGCCAGGCGCGGTTTCATGTTGTAACATTGCAATCCTATAGGTTCCCTGGGAACAGAATTTATGAAAACGCTATCAATCTAAGCGCCATTAGATATACCCTGTTGAATCCTATACATCCCCGGAAGGATTGATAAGAGCCAGAACCTGGTGATCCTCCCACACCCCGTTGATCTTCAAGTTGCTGCGGGAAATGCCTTCTTTGTGGAAACCGGCTTTCTCAAGCACGCGAATCGATCCGGGATTCCTGGGAGAGACTTCTCCTACGATGCGGTGGAACTTCAGCTCTTCAAATGCATAACGAACCACCTGCATTACTGCCTCTGTCATAAAGCCTTTGCCATTATAAGCCTGATCCAGGCTATATCCGATCATGCAGCTCTGCAGCGATCCCCGCGCCACAAAGGCAAGCCCTACGCTGCCAATTATCCTGTCGTTCTCTTTGCGGCAGATGACAAATTCGTATTTACGATCCTCCGCTATATCCATCTTGCTCTTTCTTATCGCTTGGAGCTGATGCTCTTCCGAATAGTACTCATCCTGGTTGCTTGGAGAAAATCTCTCAAAGAACTCCCGATTACGCTTGTAAAGTTCAGACAAATCTTTGGCGTCGGCTTCCTCTGGAAACCGGACGTAAACTTGCTGCTCCAACATCTGCATCATCCCTATTCATGAAAATATATGGTTCATTATATCACGGGATGAATTCTCGTTTATACCGTCAGTCCAATCAGGAACCGTAAGCGGCACCGAACTCAATGATATTGTGGTCCGGATCAAGCACGAATATTTGAGAGAATCCCGCCAGGCTGTCTGGCCTCGCTTCGTAAGAAATTCCCTTTGCCTCCAATTCGGTGATCGTGTTCGCGAAGCTTTTCACCCAAATGGAGAAATGCCCGTCGATCGTATCGATCGGCCCCCGCCGCAGCGTCTCTCCTTGGGGATTCTCCAGCAGATGAAGCTGCTGCGAGCCGACCGCGTACCAAGCTCCCTTGGAATCGAACGGCGGCCGCTCGAGCTGCTTGAAGCCCAGGAGCCCGGAATAAAACTTGTGGGCCTGCTCCAAATTCCGGACAGAAAGGCTGACATGATGCAAAAACTCATACTCAAACATGGACTTGCCTCCTCATGGCCCCTTCCCGCTCAATTGGCGTGTCTTGGCCGATTAGTATGACAATCATTTCTCCACGGAGCCAACGATTTCCTTTTGATTATTCCTTCATGAGCATCTTGTCTATCTCGCTGTGGCCTGATCCAGGGATTGACAGTGGTCGCTTTGATGGTTGATTTGAGGTCCATACATAAAAAAACTCGCCCAGTGCTAAGGGAGAAAAAAGGTCGTTATTCTTGCGATTGGGTAGTCGCATAGGAACGCAGAACCGCACCGGCATATATTGAGAAAAATGGACTTATGGGGTGATGTTGTGGCCAAACCCAGACAAAATACCTTATTGACCAACGAACTCTCCTCCCTGGACTTAGCTAAAATCGGACTCACCTTGAATGTGATCGGAGATCTGTTTGGCTACTTCTCGATCATCAAAGCGGAAGAGGAGATGCAAAGCCTGGAAGAAGAGCGAAAAAGCCGTAAAGCCGCCGGATCCTAGCAACACTCGATAGGCCGGCTGCGGGCTGGTGCCGATTGCAGCTATGCAGCTTAAAAAGGACAGGGAGAAAGACAGAAACACGAATCTTGACATGCCTTGACCCGCATTCCATTCGATGAATGCGGGTGAAAAAAGATGCACAGGTACGGGAGTTTGATGCCGGTAGGTTCTTGGCGGGTTAAACGTTAGAGAATAGTCGGCATCATCCCCCATCCATACGGATCGGAGAGCCTTTTAAGGCGGATGCATAAGGGCTGCTTAGAAAGGCGGCCAATCTGCCGATTTCCGCCGGCCTGATAAATCGCTGAATTTCCGATTGGGGCACATTGTTCGTCATGAAGTCGATTTCTTTTTCCGCGAAAACATCTCTTCATCGGGGAAGATGCTCTCAATGATTTGATGCACCTTTTCCGATAGGGTTGGTCCCGGCATGAACGTATTGGTGCTGACTTACGCTCCTCTCGTTAATTTGGACAAGCTTTTGGACAAGGACAACAGCATGGATTTGGTCGTCGCATACTGCGGCATCTGTCCGGATGGCATGACCGCTTTTTCACTGGCACTGAAGATGATGCGGCCGAAATTGTTCTCGATCATCTTAGGCAGATAAAACTTAGATAATTCGTGTTAACCAGAATATCAGTCTCGGGATACTTTTCGAACAAGGCTTCTCTCTGTTGAACATCCACAATATCGGCCGCAGCATTTTGAGGAGAGGTCGCCGGGAACGCTGTTTTGATTTCGTTGCCCATTTTTCGACCTCTGCATAATCCCGTCCGTTTATCCGTACGTCGGCCTTCCCTGGCAAGCTCCATGGCGATTGCCCTGCAGTGTCGCCTGCAAGATCGGAAAAGGCTTGCCAAAGGGCCAAATATTCCGCGGAAGAAGTAAGTAACGGTTCCTTCCTAATGTCCAGCGGCACCGACCAACTCGCGATCATCCATTCCTAATTGCCGTATTCCTGACCCAAATCCCGGCGGCATTTTAATCCGGTTTGAGGGGTTGAAGCTCATCTATATGAGGCTCCTATAGCGGTTTCGTTCGCAAAAACTCCGATCAATCCCCGTACTGGCACAGAAGGTTTCGGAGAATCGTTTCCGTCCGCAATTTCACAGAACGGAAGCTATTTTATCCCGTATTAAAAGAAATCCCGATTGATCCGCTGAACGGATCGAGAGGCTATCGTTCCCTGTGCCAATTATCCGCTTTCAAAGAAACGTGAAAAAACTCGCATTGGTCTGTGAGGAGATGAACATGAACGTATTGAAATATCTGAGGGGATTCTATCAGGCTTGGATTGATTATCCCCTACAGGAAGGCGATGTAATTGCGGACCGATACCGCATTATCGAGCTGCTCGGCATCGGAAGCTTCGGCTTGACCTATCGATGCTTGGATCTGCATTCGGGACAAGAAGTGGCGATGAAGCAAGCCAAGCCGAGCAAGGGAGAGCTCGGCCGGGCGCTGCTGCTGCGGGAGATGAATGTGCTGGCCAAGCTGCGTCATCCGTCCATTCCGCGCGCTTGGGACTTGTTCGACTATAAGAACCAGCTCTATTTGGCTAGCGAGTTTGTCAGAGGACAGACGGTGGAGGATCTGATCTTTGAGCGAGGCCAGCTGTTTTCGGAGAGAGAAGCTTTGGATTTCATCTGCAAGCTGATGGAGATTGTCGCTTATGTCCACCAGCAAGGGTATGTGCATCTCGATATCCGCATTCCTAATGTCATTGCCAGCGGGAATCGGATTCATCTGATCGACTTCGGCTTGGCCAGGCCGATCGGCGAGGCTGCAGCATTGGAGCTGCCTTTCCGGTCGGGCACCAGGCTGTCTCAAGACGCTGATCCCGCAGCCGATCTGTTGGATATAGGCCATTTGCTGCTATTCATGCTGTATTCAAGCTATCATCCGACGAAGAAGGCCGACATGGGATGGGAGCAAGAGCTGGATTTGACTTCTGCGGCTCGGCATCTTCTTCGCAGACTTCTTCGGATTGAGGCTCCATATGAGGATATTGATGCCTTCATGCTCGATCTGAAGCAATGCCGGTATCCACATTCGGTATTATAAAAAGCCAACCGGTGGACGGTTGGCTTGGGCATGCAGGATGAATCGTGCAGGGGCAGATGCAGGTGAAGCATCAGCTGGAGCTTCTTTTACGGCTCTTGTAATAGCTGTGACCGTTATTTTTATGTCCATACGCCTGATCGGATGAGCTGAGCCGGCTGTGGCCGTAATGTTTTTTTCCGCTGCTGGAGCTGTACCGATGGCGTCCATGCTTGGAATGCTGGGCTGACCCTAACAGTTTATTGATAAAACGTCTGATCATGTCTTCATTCCTCCTTTGGATTTATCCGTACTACGCGCTTTCGGCAGCGTGGTTCCAATTTATTCGCGCGGATCCGGTCAATATGGACGAGTTTCTGTTACGCAGCACCAATGGCTGCAATCCGCCGTGATGGCAAGATCGGGCAGTTCCCTAAGAAGCGCTGACGTATTCCAAGGCGTGTCGTATCAAACAACCTTCGCGTCTTCGAGTCCCTATTCCTTGATGCTGAAATCAGGCCTCGCCTTGTCAAACCGCGGATTGCCCCCGCATACCATAAGGCCGGAGCCCCAGTCGATATGGACATTTTCCGTTGGCTCATCCGAAGCGTCCTTGTATTGGAACAGCACATTCCGTCGCGTGCGCTCGCTGCGGTTCGCATCCGAGCCGTGGATCGTCAAGTAGTTGAAGAACAGCACATCTCCTGCCTCCGCCGGGCATGGCAGTCCGTCCGATATCGGATATTCCTTGTGGTTCAAATAGTAAGAGCCGACATGCGGCAGGCTGCCCTGGGCATGCGAGCCCGGCACGACCCTCAGGCAGCCGTTCTTCTCGTCCGCCATGTCCAGGTGCACGCTCGCCGCCAGCATTGAATGGTTTTCATGAGGGAAGTAAGGATAATCCTGATGCATCGGGAAGGCAGCCCCGTTTTCCGGCGGCTTGACGAGCATTTTCGTGTGGTGAAGCTGGACGTCGGGTCCGATGAGCTGCGAGAGGATCGCGGTCATATTCGGGTGCATGACAGCCCGCGTGAAGCAGGCCTCATGGTAATGGACGTCGTGGAAGCCCTTGAGCACCAGCTTCTTCAGCTCCGCCGGAGGCAGGAAGTCGCCTTGCCAGGCGGAGTTGTCGTCCCGCTTGGCCTGGGCGGCACGCTGGATGATCCGCTCCACCGCTCCTCGCATCTCCTCCACTTCCGCCTGGCCGTAAACTCCTTTGACGAGCAGATACCCGTTTTCTTTGTAAAAATCTACATCACGCTGACTGATCATGCATGCTCCTCCTTAAAAGGAAAGATTGATTTCAAGCGGTTCTTGCTTATAATCATAGTCAAAGTCCCGATGGACGTCTTTGCGAATAGGCGTCTGGTTTTTGCACGTTGACGCCATCATTGTACTGGAGGACAAGCCGATGTACCGATACCAGGCAAGTGATGCCATGCTGAACAGCCGGATCATGGAAGCGATCCATCCGAATGCCCGCTTTGTCATCTACTATTGGGGAGTCGACGAGCGGCTGCACAGCAATCCGGTTCACAAGCATTCCTTTTTCGAGGCTTGCTATGTGCTCGGAGGGACGGGTACCTATACGGATAATGGAAGGCAATATGCATTGAGGAGCGGGACGCTGTTTCTCTCCCGTCCCGGCGTGACGCATCAAATTCTCACGAAAGACGGACTCAGCATTCTATTTGTCGCTTTTGAGCCCGATGAAGCCAAGAGTGATCCGGAGACGCTGGCCGCATTCCGCGCTCTGGCCGATGCTGACCGAGTCTGCGTAGAGGACGGCTCCCGCTCGCCGACCGCACTGCTCTGGGAATCGCTTCTGCTCCGCGATGAGGAGCGTTACAATCTACCGGGCACAGCGGTTGCGCCAGCCGCCTCCGCGCTTCTGCTGTCTTTCCTTGCGCTGTTCGGAGAGCAGGCATCCACGCCCAAGGCCGGCATTCCGCGCGACAACATGATTCTGCGCCGGGCCAAGCTATACATCCAAGACAATCTGTCGAAGCCGCTCTCGCTGCCTGAGATGGCGGCGATGCTCAATGTGTCCGAACGCCATCTGTCCAGGCTGTTCTCGGGCGGCATTCACGAGAGCTTCACCGGTTATATCCGCCGGGAGCGCTTGCGCGAAGCGGCACGCCTGCTGAACGAATCCGAGCTGCCGATCAAAGAGATTGCCGAGATGGCCGGTTTTTCTTCCGTCCACTATTTCTCCCGCACGTTCACTTCCATGATGCATGTCCCGCCGGGCGTATTCCGCCGACAGGCGCGTTTGGCCAATCCTGCGCATGCCGAATAAGCCGTTCCTTCATCGGAAGCGGCTTATCTTTCGGCGCATATCGTTATCGTTCAAGATCCACCTGCCCAACCGAACGGGGCTATCGTGGCTCCCGGTACTCCCGCGGAGTCAGCCCTGTATGCCGCCGGAACAGGACCGTGAAGAAGCTGCGATCCTGGTAACCGCATGCCTCCGCGATCTGCTCCACGCCCATTGAGGTACTCCGGAGCAAGCGGCATGCTTCACGGATGCGCAGCTCCTGCACGAAGCGGCTGAGAGGCTTGCCGGCCGCTTCGGCGAACAGCCGGTGGAAATGCCGGACACTCAGTCCCGCCTCGCCGGCAAGCTCTTCCGCCCGATACGGGTTGCAAGGATCGCTGCGCAGCTTGCGAAGAACCGCTTCGATTCCGGGGTGGCTCCCGCTCCCCCGGCAAGAGCTTTTTGCCATTCCACGGCAGTGTACCTCCAGCTCCGCCAGCAGAAGGATGAACAGAGCATGCAGCTGCGCCGTACCTCCCGGCCGCTTATCCCGGAGCACTTCCAGTCCTTCCTCCATGATGCGGCGGATAACGCCCCTGTCATCCCTCAGCCGGAACCATTCCGGAGAACCGGGCAGCAGATTGAGCGCCTTCCGGGCCGATTGCAGCTCGTCCAGGCCCGGGAAGCTGCTCAGCGCTGCCTCCGCCTGCCCGGGAACAAGGATGAAGTTGCCGATCATGAGCGGATACCTGGACGATGTCGATCTGGGCCGGAATACATGAGGGGTTCCCAGCGGCAGGACAAAGACATCCCCGGCTTGCACATCCATGGACTGCTCCCCGATATAATGCACCCCCGCTCCCTCCATCACGAGACAAATCTCCGTGAATTCATGCCGGTGCAGCTGCAGCTCGAACGACTCCGATACCCGGTTGATATAGTAAGGGCGATTGTCGTCGAAGAACAGATGCGCCGGAGTGACCGCAACCGACTGCTGCGCCATCGTAATCCCTCCTATTTGTCAGGATAACCAACAGATTTGGCCGGATCAACCCCTTTTCAACAAATGCCTGCGCTTACAATAAGAAAATGACAACGCAATCAATGCCATTTCAGTCCATCCCAGCCCGAAAGGAAGCGGAGCAATCATGACCGAACGCACTTGGCAAGCCAAATGGATATGGGGAGGCTTGGAAGCGAGTCCCCGGAACGAGTGGCGCTGCTTCCGCCACAGCTTCGACCACCCGCCCGCTGCGGAGAAGGAAGCCACTCTCCACATCAGCGCCGACTCCCGCTACGTCCTCTATGTGAACGGCGTCCTGGCCGGCCGCGGGCCGGTGAGGTCCTGGCCGGAGGAGCAGTCCTACGACAGCTACGATATCGGCCGCCTGCTGAAGCCCGGCCAGCGGAACACGATTGCCGTGCTTGTGCTCCACTTTGGCATCTCTAACTTCTGCTACCTGCGCGGGCAAGGCGGTCTCATTGCTGAGCTCCAGACGCCCCGAGGGATCAGCCTGCCTACCGGCGAGGACTGGGAAACCGCCCTGCTGGGAGGCCAGCTGCCCAGTTCGCCGCGGATGTCCTGCCAGCAGGCATTCGCCGAAGTCATCGATGCCGGCGGGCAGGACGAGGGCTGGATGACGGGAGCATCCCGACTCATGGACTGGTCGCCTGCGGCAGCCGTCTGCGCTGCTGGAGAAGGGCCATGGAAAAAGCTCGTTTCCCGCGACATCCCTTTCTTGACGGAAGAGAAACGCTATCCTTCCCGGGTTGCCAGGCTGAGCCGCGTCAAGCCTCCTGCCTTCATGGCCGCCATCGATCTGCGGACAGTCATGGTTCCGGACAGTGCCGGCCACGCCAATCCCGTCAGCTATTGCGGATTTCTGGCCTCTATTCTGCAGCTTGAGGACAAGGGCCGAGTCACGATCGGATTCCCCGGAGGAGCGCGGCCCGGGGGCATTCTCGTGGACGGCGTCTCCATCGATGCGCACCGGGGCGTCCAGCCGGAACGTTATTACGATCTGGAGCTTGCTGCCGGTCCCCATACGCTGCTCATAGACGTCACCTCCGGCGACCACGGAAGCAGCTTCCATCTCGGCGTGGATGCGGATGTGCCGTTCGCTCTGTCGGCTCCAGCGCAAGCGCCCGGAGGAGAGGCGCATTCCGCTTCTGCTGCGGGCTTACCGGATATGACCTCCCCGCGTGCTCCCTTTGCCGCAATCGGACCGTTCGACGCCGTCAAGCATGTCGATCATCAAGCCGGCAGAGAGCTGGACACGGGTCATCTCCTCTATGCGCGGCTGAAGGAAGGCAAAGTCTCGATGGACGATCCCGATCTGAAAGGCTGGCTTCGCGGCATCGATCCCCGCCTCATTACCGGGCAGGATGCCTTCGGGCTCAGCGTCTGGCATCGCGAGCACGAGCGGCTGGCCGTGCCGGTCTCGCTTCAGAACGCCGTGCTGCCTGTGCCGGAGCCTGCCGAGCTGCCGCTGTTCCCGGGCTGGGACTGCGAGCTTGTCATCGATCTCGGCGAGCAGCGTTCCGGCTTCATCGGCTTCGAGCTGGATGCTGCTGCAGGAACGGTCGTGGATATTTACGGCATCGAGCATATGCAGCATGACTTCCGGCAGCATATGTACGGTCTGGACAACACGCTGCGCTACATATGCCGCGAGGGCAGGCAGAGCTATTTGTCCCCCGTCCGCCGGGGCTGCCGCTACTTGATCCTGACGATAAGATCTGCAGCTCGTCCCGTCCTGCTGCAGGAGATTCATTTCCACCAAAGCTCTTATCCCGCAGCCGACAACGGCAGCTTCCGCTGCTCGGATGCCCTTCTGAACGAGATCTGGAGCATCAGCCGCCGGACGACGAGGCTGTGCATGGAAGACACGTTCGTCGATTGTCCCTCGTACGAGCAGGTGTTCTGGGTAGGCGACGCGCGCAACGAGGCGCTGGTCAACTACTATGTCTTCGGAGCGACAGAGATCGTGAAGCGCTGCCTGAACCTAGTTCCGGGCTCCGCCTCCGATACGCCGCTGTATCTGGACCAGGTGCCGAGCGGCTGGAGCAGCGTCATTCCCAACTGGACGTTCTTCTGGATCATCGCCTGCGAGGAGTTCGTCGAGCATACGGGAGACATCGAGTTCGCCCGCGAGATCCTGCCCCATGTCCTCCGGACGATCGAGGCCTACTCCTCCCACATTGACAGCTCCGGATTGCTGAACATGCGGGGCTGGAACCTGCTCGACTGGGCTCCGATCGACCAGCCCGGCGAAGGCATCGTCACTCATCAGAACCTGTTCATGATCAAGGCGCTTCGCCAGGCGGCCCGTCTGGCCGAGACCGCAGGCGAAGCCGGCACGGCCCATCATTGGCGGGAGCAAGCGTCGTCCCTGCAGGCGGCTGTCAACGAGAACCTTTGGGATGAGCGGCAGCAAGCATATCTGGACTGCATCCATGCCGACGGCAGGCGGTCCTCTATCTTCAGCATGCAGACTCAAGTCGCGGCCTACCTGTGCGAGGCGGCGGACGGAGAGCGCTTGACCGCTCTGGAGCAATATCTTGTGGAGCCGCCGGCTCAATGGGTCCAGATCGGAAGCCCGTTCATGAGCTTCTTCTATTATGAGGCGCTCTCCAAGCTGGGCCGCCATGAGCTTATGCTGGACGACATCCGCCTCCACTATGGCCGGATGCTGGAGCATGGCGCGACGACCTGCTGGGAGATGTATCCCGATTTCGCGGAGAACCGTGCCAATCCAGATCTGTTGACCCGCAGCCACTGCCATGCATGGTCTGCCGCTCCCGGGTATTTTCTCGGCGCGTCCATACTCGGCGTCCGCAAGCTGTCGGCAGGCTGGAGTTCCGTTGAGATCGCTCCCCAGCCTGCAGGCCTGAACTGGGCCGAAGGCATCGTGCCGCTGCCGGACGGAGGCGAGATCAGCGTCAGCTGGCGGGTTGCAGGGAGTTCGATTTCGCTTCGGGTGGAAGCTCCATCCGATATCGCCATTCAAGTGCGATGGCCGGAAGGCCATACCGGTACAGTGGAGCATTTCATGACGGCACGGATGTGAAGGTCGTTGGCCGCGCCGGCTGCATCTCGCCGCATCGCCGCTGGATATGCTCATGACCGGCCACCCTGCCGGCGATGCAGCGAGATGCTATAGGCCCATGAGTTGAAGCTCCTCTCCGCAAGGGCAGGCAAACAAAAGATCGCGTGCTCGGTTCCGGAAGCCTTGGAAGGCTTGTCCGGATCCCGATACGCGTTCTTGGTCATTCCATGAAACTCAATCGGCGATGGGTTGCAAAAACCGGCGAGTCAAAGCTTCGGTCAATTGGCCGGGCATGCTCGGAACGGCAGATCGTTTAGCGGCAGATCCGTTCAGCCGACCTTGCGCTCAAGCGTGACATATTGGGTGCAGCTTTCTTTCTCGACGCTGATCGAAGCTCCGAGGATGATGTGCAGGCTCCATTTCTTTTTATGCTGTCCAGGCCGGATTCAAGGCCGTCGCTGATGGAGTCGACAGCATTGGCGACGAGCTCCTCCTTGCCTTCTGAGGTCAAAGGCTCGCCGTTGTCATCGGTCGCTCCAAGCTCGGGATGCGCCAGCATGACATCGTACAGGGCGTTCATGGACTCATTCAGGCCGCTGCGGTCCGACGCCAATTCCGCTACAACGAAACGCTTCTCGATTGGATACGAAACAAATCTAGACTTTTCAAGGTTTTAAAAGATATACTTAATGGAATTTCCAAAGGAAGGGAATCCAGAGATAGCGATGTCAAAAATGAACCGATTTGTTTTAAGCATTCCTATGGTCTTCATCCTCGTCTTGATCATGGCCGCGCTGCCCCTCTTGCTCCAGCCCGACGGGAGCCACTCCATCCGGCTCGATTGGCCTCAGAGCGCGGCAAGCATGAAGGATTATTTTTCCGGCATCCGCACCGGCGATTCCTTCCGGTTTCTATCCGGACAGAACACGCTTTCCTTCTGGGAGCAGGTCGGAAGCTATTTCCTCATTTCATTCGGTTATCTCGCCTGCGGAGCTCTGATCGGCACGACGATAGGCGTCCTGATCGGAGTTTATTTCTCGTTATCCCGCGCGGAATGGCTGAAGCGGATCGTGGAATTTCTGGGGGCGATGCCCGACTTCGTATCCATCCTCCTCCTTCAATTTCTGGTCGTATTCGTGGCGTCGAAAACAGGAGTCGTCCTTTTTCAGATCGCGACCTTATCGGTCAAAGATCCTGCGATCGTGCTTCCCCTCGTATCGTCGATTCTCATTCCGGCCAGCTATATGATCCGAAACGTAACGATGCAGATGACGTATACGCTGGCCGAGGATTATATCGGCTTTGCCAAAGCCCGCGGATTAAGGAAGCTCTACATCGTTTTCTATCACGCTCTTCCCAATGTGCTTCCTTTCATAAGAGCGGATCTACATAAGTTTCTGGGGATTTTGATCGGGAATATCTTTATCGTGGAGTATTTGTATAATCTGCATGGCTTGACGATGCTCTTGTTCAGCAATGTCTACTCATCGAGCGGCTACCAATTCCCGCTTGTAGTGAATGGACTCCTCACGCTTCTTCTTCTTTACGCTGTTATTTATACGTTGCTGAAAACTTATCTATGGGGATGGGAAAAGGTGTTGTCTCGATGAACAAAACGCTGCTGGCAGGTTTGATCCTCACAACCGCAATTATAGGCGTGGCCATTTTCGGCACATTTTTTATCCAGCATGATTTGGACGAGCCGTTGAAAATTCAGTATGCAGTCGACAGCAGCGGAAAGGGAACAATCGTTGCGCCGCCGCTGCCTCCAGGCAAGGAATACCCGCTTGGAACCGACTTTTACGGCTACGACCTGATGACCCGCATTTTGGTTGGCGCCAAGTACACGATTTTTCTAGCCGTCTCGATCGCTTTTGCACGAGTGTTTTTCGGCGGGATCACGGGCATGCTGCTGGGCTATTTCGCCAGGAAGCCGGCAAAACGCCGACAGCCGGCGACAGCCTTGAAGCTGCTGAATGGAATTCCGATTTTTTTGGTCATTTGGCTGCTGCTGGCCGGATTGTCGATCAACTCCAGCCTCTCGCCGATCCAATTATGCGTGATAATGGGAGTTGTGCTTGCTGCCATCGGGATTCCGTCGATTGCCATCTCGATCAAGGAAAAGACGGAGCTTATTCGAGAAAAGCCATTCATCCTCGCTGCTCGATCGATCGGTACGGGTCATCGGAAAATGATCGGCGCGCATCTCTTTCCTCATTTGAAGGACAGCTTCCTGATCTTGATCGTCCAGGAAGTCGTGCTGGTCTTGACTCTGTTCGGGCAATTGGCCATCTTCCATCTGTTCGTTGGAGGTACGGTCATGACTTTCGATCCGATCGAATACAACAGCCGCACCAACGAATGGGCCGGACTGATCGCGGCTGGACGGAGCAGTCTGGACGTCTACCCTTGGATCCTGTTTGTTCCTCTCGCCGCTTACCTCGTCCTGATTCTGGGATTCCAGCTGCTCGCCAGAGGCCTTCAAACCCTGTTCAATCAAAAATACACGAAGCCCTCCCGTCTTTAACTTGCTGTACGCATGAACGTAACCTCTCCTTCTTCTTGGTATGGATCCATAGTCAATATGGCTTTGATGATTTTTTTCTCATGGTTTTCTAACAATCGGGCTCAACCGCAAGGTCGGGCAGGATTTCCGTCCACATTGGGAAGTAGTGGGGATTGGGGCTGTGTTATGGTGTTCCCAAGCGATCAAGACAGCCATTATCAACCTACTTTACCGAGCGGGAGGAACTTAACCATGCGCCTTACACCTCGCAACAATCGAGTGAGAACCAAGCTGCATGGCGTTACGCTGAGCCTGTCCATGGCATTTTCCGGAAGTATGCTTTTGGCTCCGAACACGACTCATGCTGCGATAGCGGAAGCTTCCGCAGCGGATGCTATTATTGCAACGGGAAAGCAATACTTGGGCGTGCCGTACAAATTCGGGGCAAGCTCCGGATCAACCGATGCCTTCGACTGCTCTTCGTTCATGCAATATATTTTCAAGAAAAACGGCATCGATCTGCCTCGCTCGTCCAAACAGCAAGCGGCTGTCGGCACACCGGTAGCGAAAGACAAGCTGCAGCCGGGCGATCTCGTGTTCTCGGATACGAATCGAGACGGAGTCATCAATCACGTTAGCCTCTACATCGGAAACGGCAAGCTGCTTCATACTTACCGTGTCGGCATCGGCGTCACCGTCTCGACTTTTGCCGGCAGTACTTGGGACAACACGTTCGTGACCGCTCGTCATGTCATTCCAGGCGCTAGCGGAACGATAGATCTCCCTCGATCGGACGAGCCGGCCTCCGTATCTTCTGCAAAGACGGGCAAATCGGCTGAATCGGCAAAGCCGGTCTCTTCAGAAGGCAAAAAAAGATCAAAATGGAATCCGTCCAGACATAGCTGACATGTCTGCTTCCAGAATGAATCCCATAGAAGGCTCTCTGCTTGTTGTTCAAAGCAGAGGGCTTTTTTTTGGCGGATGGATCAGATGACGGTCGACTTCACGGGGATCGAAGGAGTCAAGCAAGGAGATGCTGCCGCGCTGATCGGCCGGGACGGAGCCGAAGCCATTACGGCCGGCGACATAGCGGCGTCCGCCGGAACGATCGTGAACGAGGTGATCAGCAGGCTGGGACCTCGATTGGAGCGGATGTATCTGTCTTAAGCTGAAGCCGGTCAAGCCTTATGTCGCCTTCCACTCGGCATTTGGCCCCCGTTGGCCAATTGCCTCTTGATCGCCTGAATAGCCCCGATATGCAGCCCTTCATGAAAAATAGTCCGAATCATCACCTGCTCGATGGTATGCATCCCCATATCGATCGGAGCGAATTCTTCCTGCATCCGATTCCCGTAGCGTTCTTCAATGATGGCAGGCTGCCGCTGCAGGATGAGCGAAAGCTCGGAAAAGGAAGGCGTATCAGACGTGAACGCGGACGGGCCCGTACCGTACCCGAACCATGCAGTGAAAGTCGTCGGAACCGGCATGTCTTCCTTGGTGAGCGCACGGATCCATAAATATTGATCGATGATGATATGTCCCAAATTCCAGCGGATATTATTTTTGAAGCCAGCCGGAATTTCTTCTGCTTCCGCTTCCGATACGTCCGCGATCATGTCCATGAGCTCTCCGCGATAAGCATGCAGCTGTGCGAATAAAACCGCATTTCTGGTCTCCATTGGATTTCCTCCCTCTTTTTCTTTTACATTCAATTGGATAAAGAAGGCTGTTTTCCTCTTCATGCAAAAACACAGGAGCAGCTCAAGCCGCTCCTGAAATTCGGTTCGTTGCTTCGCTTCTTTTCAGCCGTACTGGGAAATTTTCTATGGACCTGCAGAACCTGCGGTCAGAACGTGCTGGCCTTGGTCGTATCGGAGCACCAGCGCAGGTTGAACAGCTCGCGGAACAGAACCTCCCGCGCTTCCGGGCTGTCGATGTAGCGCAGGGCTTCCGCCGCATGTCCGCGCACATAGCGGTTCGGATCCTGCAGAGCTTCCGCCAGCTCAGGCACGGCGTCCGCAGCCGCTCCCTTCAAGCGCAGCAGCGAGAGAGCAGCCATGAACCGGACTTGATTGTCCTCGTCGCGCAAGCCGCGGATGAGCGCCGGTACGATTCGTTCTGCCGGAGTGCCGATCAGTCCGAGCGAATCGACGACCTGGCGGCGAACCTCAACCGACTGCCCTGTCAGCAGTGCGGCAAGCTGCGGGACTGCAGACTCCGCAAGCTCTCTCAGCTCGCCAAGGGCGAACGCGGCATGGCAGACCGTCGCGGTGTCGGAGCTGTCAAGCGCCGCCTGCAGGCCGGCAACCGATCCGGCTCCGGCAGCCGACAGGCCGTAGGCAGCCATACGGGATATTCGGCTGTCCTCCTGTCTCAAAGCCTCCTCCAGAACAGCGATTCCCCCTTGGCCTCTGGCGGCCAGGCTGTAAGCCGCGTCAAGGGCTGACCGCTCATCCGAGCCGGCAAGAGCGCCCGCAAGCTCGGCAATGGCTTCCGCATCGTCCGGCTGAGAATCCGCCAGGCTGCCGATCCGTCCGGAGAGCCAGTTCCACGTCTCTTCCCAGATGATGGCCGCATCACATTGTCCGGCAGCCGCATCCGCTGCCGGTGCCCATACCGGATTCCGGCAGTCCCAGGATGGCGCCGACGGCGCCGTCGTGCGCATGAATTCGAACTTCAGCATATAACGGGGCTGGCCAAGCACGTTGGCAGTGGAACGATGCCAGATGTCGTAATGGATGAGGGCGAAGGTGCCGGCTCCGCCCTGCGCCGTCACCTCTTCCTTCGGGTTCTCGTCCTCGAAGATGCGGGATTCCAGCAGCTGGGTGCCCGGGAAGATTCCTGTCGGTCCCAGCTCAAGAGGCGTATCCTGCGGAAAATACATGATCATCGCCCACCAGGGATGGTGGTTCCTCATCCGGTCATAACCCCAGTAGCTGTCCTTATGCCAGCCTCCCGGCTGCGCTGAGGCGTTGAAGTGGCCGTGACGGTGAGTATGCATCAGGTAATCGGGTCCGAGCACGCTTGTGAGCGCGCCGGTCACGACCGGATGGTCGAACACCTTCTGCAGGTCCCTGATCCGCGGCAGAATGTTGTTGCCCGGATTGCCTTCTTCGTTGTAGACCTCATTCAGCTGAGAGACGAGTCCGTCGTGGAACTGCTGCGGAAAGTCGGTTTGGAGCAGCAGCACTCCGTCGCGGATAAACGTTTTCATTTGTTCGTCTGTAAGCAAGGCCGGCTTGTGGATCGTGGTCATGATCGATGTCCCTCCCGGAATCTGATACACTGATTATAGTTCGCGATTCCATGGGCGGGAATGGAAGTTCCTAAGGGAATAGGGGACAAAACTAAGCGATGGGGCTGGAGTAATGATGCTTCGACAAGAGGAATCCACGCTGCTTGAATTGCTCGGCAACCTGCAGATCCGGGTTCAGGTCGCCCACCGCACCCAGTGCACGGCGGATTGGCGGGATTTGGACTATGTGCCTGAATTCAACCGGCTTTACTTCATTATGGACGGGGAAGGCTGGCTCAAGGTAGACGGCCGGGAATGCTTCCCGAAGCCGGGCCAGCTATGCCTGATGCCGGCATTCGTCAAGCAGTCGTATTCGGCTGTTGCGGACAAGCCGCCTTTCTCCAAGTACTGGTGCCACTTCAATGCCGGCGTCGGTCCGTTCGACTTGTTCCAGTGGATCGACGCTCCGCTCTGCATCGATGCGCCCGATCCGCAGCGGATGCAGAGCCTGTTCGCCGAGCTGGCGGAGCTGAATGCCCGCCCTTCCCTCGTAACGCTGCTCCGGGAGAAGGCGGTCATGCTGGAAATTCTGTCCTCCTTCCTGGAAAGCATTCCGGTTCAGGTGCTTACCCATCGCAGCGAGGACATGCAGAGGATCCGCGTCATCCAGGATTACGTGGAATCCCATCTGCAGGAGAGCTTGAGCATCAACGATCTGGCGTCTTCCCTTCATCTTCATCCGAACTATTTCATCTCCTACTTCAAGAAGCACTTCGGGATGCCGCCGGCCAAATACATCAGCCGCAAGCGAATGGACATGGCGCGCAAGCTGCTTGCCTCCACCTCCCTCAGCGTCAAGGACATCGCGGAACGGACCGGATACCCGGATACCCACTACTTCGCCAAATGCTTCCGCAAGGAAACAGGTCACAGTCCGACGGAGTACCGTTCGGCGTATGCATAAAAAAAACCAGCTTGAGCCGATCCCGTCGGCATAAGCTGGTTTTTATCGTTTATCGTTTGCCTGCAACGCGTGGCCGGTCAGTACAAGCTTTCCAGCTCTTCGATCAGGGATCCGACGTAGGCCGCGGCGGTACGGATCGGATCCGGCTTCGACATGTCGACGCCTGCAAGCCGGATCAGCTCCAGCGGACTCATCGAGCCGCCGGCGCGGAGCACCTCGAGCCAGCGGTCGACAGCCGGCTGCCCTTCCTCCCGGATGAGCTGCGCTGCCGCAGTGGAGACGGTCAATCCAGCCGCATAGGTGTAGGGATACAGGCTCATATAATAATGCGGCTGGCGCATCCATGTCAGCTTGGCATCGTCATCGATGACGACATCCTCACCCCAGAACGAAGAGAGGATGTCTCCCTTCAGCTCGCACAGCTTCACGGCCGTGATCGGCACGTCCTTCATGGCAAGGCCGTAGACGCGGCGCTGAAGCTCGCCTTCGAGCAAGTGGGTGACGAAGTTGTGGAAATAAGTGCCGAGCAGCTGGGATATGACCCAGCGGCGCATGCGGGGATCCTCCGAGCGGGACAGCAGATGATCCGCCAGCAGCAGCTCGTTCATCGTCGATGGCGCTTCGATGAAATAAAGCGACGGCCTTGCGTTCGTCGGGCGCTGATAACGGCTTCCCAACATCAGATGGCCCGCATGCCCTACCTCGTGGGCGAGCGTGAATGCGCCTCTCATGCTGTCCGCCCAGCTGATCAGAATATAGGAGTGGACGCCGGGAATCGACATGCAGAACGCGCCGGTTCGCTTTCCGGCGTTGTCCGCATAATCGACCCACCTGTCCCGGAATGCATCCGACACGATCTCGCCGTATTCGGGCCCGAGGACGGCAAGGGCTTCCTTGATCAGCTCTCCCGCTTCCTGGAACGTAATGCCGGGACTGAAATCGGGATCGAGCGGAGCTTTCAGATCCGCGAACGTCATCTCGTCCAGCCGAAGCACCCGCTTCTTGAGCGCCGCGTACTTGCGCATATGAGGCGCCAGCTCTTCCTGCAGAATGTCCAGGATGTTGGCGTACATTTCGGCCGTCACCTGCTGCGGCGACAAGAGCATGTCCGTGACGGACTCATATCCCCGCAGACGCGACTCGATCACCTGGCGCTTCACTTCGGTGCCGTAGGCTTCGGCGAAGGTGTTGCGGTATTTGTGCAGCGTTCCGCTGAACGCTTTGAACGCATTGCGCCGCAGCTCCGTATCCGGCGACTCCACGTATTTGTTCTCATAGAGCGCAAACGAAACCGGCAGCTCTTTCCCGCTCCCGTCCTTCGCGGCCGGGAAGGTCATATCCGTCAGCTTGCCGCGTTCGTAGATGCGGTATGGCGCGCCCAGCACTTCGCCGAAGGAAGCCAGAACCTTTTCCGTCTCCGCCGTCAGCCGATGGGGCTTCGTCTGCAGCAGCAAGCCGAGGCTCCGCTCGAAATCCCGCAAAGCGGGCTGCTCGCTCATATACCTGGCGATCGTTTCGTCCGGGAGCGAGATGATTTCCGATTTGATGAAGGAAAAAGCGGAGCCGGCCTGCGAGGAAAGATCGCGGGCTTTGGCGGCGTTCATCTGATTGTCCGGATCGATGCTGTCTCCGGATTGATGCAGATGGGCATACGCGTACACCCGGCTGATCCGGCTCTGCAGCTCTTCCTGGGCGATCAGGCAGGCGAGCAGCTTGTCCGCGCCTTCGCCTAACGTGCCTTCGTATTTCGTGACGGAAGGAAGATCCTGCCGAACGGCATTCCATTCCTGCTCCCAAGCTTCCTTCGTTTCAAAAATGTCGCGCAAATCCCAAGTCGTCTCTACGTCGACCTCGGACCGGGTCAAGATTTTCGACATGATCAACACTCTCCTTCCGGATGCATCCAGGCTTGGCGCCTCCAAATATCTCCATTGTATCATGGCTGTCTATGCCGCCAATTGGTTTTGGATGGAAAATAGAGTTGAAATAGGAAACCATTCTCTTTATACTCAAAATGACATGTAGTTCATTTTGTGGGGGGGGGTACGGAAATGTCGCCTAAACTATCTGAAGAACGCAAGGAACAGCGGAGGCAACAAATCCTTGAAGCGGCCAAGCGCGTATTTGCCGAGAAAGGGTTCGGGTCTGCGACGCTCAAGGACATCATCGAAGAAGCCGGAATGAGCCGAGGATGGATATACTTGTACTTTCAGACCAAGGAAGAAATTTTCGAGGCGCTCCTGGACCATCAGGATGCCGATCACGACCGCTACCTTAAAGGGCTTGAGGCATCGTCGGCTTCGGTATGGGATGTGATTTCCGCTTCGTATTCCATGCGGCTGAATGAATGGGCGAGCTCATCGGATCGCGGCCTCATGCCCGCATTCTATGAGTATTTCCTGGTCGGCTGGAGAGATGAAGCGCGCCGCGAGCTTCTTCACCGCCGCTACGAGAAGGGCATCGCCCAATTCGCTGGCCTTCTCCAAGCCGGCATCGACCGCGGAGAATTCAATCCCGTCCTGGACGTGCTGGACATATCCCGGCTTGCCGCTTCTTTTCAAGAGGGCATCGTAACCCATACCTACGCGGTTGGAGCCGGGAAGGCGAATTCCCCGATGCAGATCGAAGCGCTTCTGGAATATTTGAAGTCTCTGCTTCAGCCTGTGACGGACAGCCGCCTGCCATCCCGGGGGGAGATCAAATGAGGACGCTGTTTCGCAATCCGACGTTCAGCAAGCTGTTCTTCGCGGCCTTCGCCTCGCAGCTGGGCAGCGTAGTCGGAAATATGGCATTCGCCTTCTATCTGGTCGACCGGTACAGCAAACAGCCATCGCTGGCGGCGACGGCTGAGCTCATGTACTCCCTCCCTACACTGGCGGTATTCTGGATCGTTGGGGTTATTGCGGATCGATTCGACCGCAAGCTCATCGCGGCGTACAGCGACTGGATTCGGGCGGGCCTTACCTCGCTCCTGCTTCTGTTCGTCCATTTCGATCTGCTGCTCGCCTGCTTCCTGGTTTTGTTTCTCCGCAGCTCGATCTCCAAATTTTTCGGTCCCGCCGAAATGGGTCTCCTTCAAGGCAGTATTCCTCAGGACGCTTATGTACAGGCATCTGGCCTCAATCAGATGGTGATGGGCATGTTCATGCTTTTCGGCATGAGTCTCGGCGCGGCTGCCTATCGTTTCATCGGAATTGAAGGCGCAATCATCGTGGACGCCATCAGCTTTCTGGTCTCCGGCCTGTTGATTTCACGGGGGGATTTCCCTTCACATGCCCGCACTCCAAATGGAAAGAGCCGCATCCGAGATCTCCGATTCTCTCTGCTTCTCAAGGACTTTTGGCATGGCCTCCGTTACTTGATGGGCAATCGTCTGTTATTGGTCCTGATCAGCGGGTTCCTGTTTTTCGGCCTCGTCAACGGCGTGTTCGCCGTGCTCCCCATCTTCGCCATGAAATACAAGCTGAGCCCCGATCAATACGTTCTCCACTCATCGCTGATTACGGTATTCCTCGGCATAGGCTTCCTCATCGGCAGCCTGCTCGGTCCATGGATGATACGCCGGCTGACGAGAGCTCCGATCCTGATCGGCGGCCTCTTTCTATCCAGCCTGCTTATTGCCGGCCTGGGCTTGGCGGATCGGATTGAACTGTATCTCATCCTTATCTTTTTTGCCGGAATCGCCATCGCTCCCATCAATATCGCGCTCGGGAGCTGGATGCCTGAGCTTGTCCCTCCGGAGAGAATGGGGCGGGTCAATGCTCTCATCGAGCCAGTCATGATGCTGGGGCATTCATTGGCTCTCGGGTGTATCGCGCTTGCTTTCCCCGCTTGGATCTCGGTCACATGGCTGCATTATTCCGTTGCCCTATGCACCGTTGCGGTCAGCGGATTTTATCTGGCCTCGCTTCCCCGGCTTGTCCGCAAGCTCCATCAAGGAGCGCGGTTGGCAGTATCAGCCGATGGCGAACAAAGCTGATGCTGCATTCAAGCCTGCCGCACAGTCGGCTGCCAACATGGATGACAGCCGACAAGCTCAACCTTCAGACATCGCCATGCCGTCAGCCGACAGAGCTCGGGCACTCGGCATGGCCATGACTTCCCGGCATTTTCACCTGCCGGACTTCAGCCAGACAGCGTTTTCTCCCTGGTGCATGCCGATGACGGCGGAATTTCAGTCCACTTTTCTTCCCCCTGCTAGCGGGATTGAATTCTCGGAAACTCTCCGATCCGAAGCTTCGCGCCTCCGTAAGGAACGAGGATGAGCTCTTGCTCCTCCTGCCCTTCCGTCGCGGGATTCAGAGGCGGAGAATCCGCATTGTTCCCGGCCATCGGCCAATTGCGCACGAGCTTGCCCTTCGTCTTCAGCTTCACGGGCGAATGCGCTGCCAGGAAGGGCTGGGAAGGAATCTCTCCGCTCGCGAATTCGAAGCCCGCATCCTCCATGAGCCCGTACCGCCATGCCGTCGTCGGATAGATCTCCCAATCGCTGAACTTCTCCCGACGGATATGCGGCAGCCAGTTCTCGCCGATCGGTAGCGCATAGACAAGAGGACCGCGTTCCACGCTGAGCGCATCCATATTGCGCGAGGCCAGCTCGACCTTCATCGGCAGGCCCAGCTCGATGACATCGCCGTCCTTCCACTCCCGCTCCACAATCGCAAAGCCATTGACGGCTTGCAGCTGAACGTGCTTGCCGTTGATGGACAGCGCTGGCTCCCCGCACCAGGCAGGAATTCGCAAATGAAGGGCGAACCTCTCCGGTCCGGCGAGCGACAATCCGATGGAGACGTTCTCCCTGAACGGGTAACCGCCGCTGACGGTCAGCTCGGCTTCGCTGCCGCTCCCGACAGCGGCTTTCACGACGCAAGGAATGTAAGAGACGGCGGCAAGCCCGCCGCGGCGGTCGGACATCCAGGCATGCGCGGCCAGCTTGGGCCAGCCTTGATGCATATTGGCCGTACAGCACCCGAAGTTCGGCTCAAGGCCGAACAGATTGGCTTCGTCGCCGTTGCTCCAGTTCCGCTTGGCTACGCTGCACATGATCTGGTTGACCTGCTGGTCATATTGATGGGAGGTCCAATCGGCCGATATCGCCGCAGGAAGCGCGTTGAAGGCGACCTTCTCCAGGATGTCGCCGAAACGTCCATCTCCGAAAATGCGGACCAGCTGCTCCAAGGTGAACATGTATTCGACGACGGCGCATAATTCAACGCCTTGGGAAGGATGCGTCCCGGACAGCCACTCATCGCCCGAGAACATCCCATGGGCTTGGCCGTGATAGGCCATCAGGCTGTCGATGCCGCAGTGGACGGCCGATCGGAGCTTCTCATCGCCCGTCAGCTCGTAGAGCAGGCCAGGCGTCTTGATTCCCATCGCCACGTTGACGACATGCGTGCGGTGATCCCAGTGCTCGACCTTCCGCCAGAACGGGAAGCGTTCCAGGATGGCTGTCCAGTCCGTCGTCTGTTCCGATACCGTCTGCGACAGCTCCAGAAGAAAAGGCTCCGGGCTCCTTCTATATGTCCAATGAAGCGCCAGCATCAGCTCCGCACCGCGCGGAACGGCCCAGTCCTTGAGCGGATGGTCTTGGATGTTCCTATGCATATACCGGAAAAATCGGATGAGGAAAGGAACGATGCGGCTGTCGCCGGTCGCTTCCTCGTACTGGATCATGACCTTCATCATGATCATGTAATGCCACCAATCCTGGCTCTTGTCTATATCCTGATTGACAGACTCGATCCGGTCCGGGCCGAAGGAGCCGTCCTCCCTCTGGCTGGCCAAAGACCATTCGATCCAGCGCCGGGCTTTGGCGATGAGGCGCTCGTCCTGGAGCAGATAGGCGAGCGGAACGAGTCCGTCCAAGTAATAGGGTCCTCGTTCCCAGCTTTCTCCGGAGCCTCCGATCCAGCCGTTGCCCGGACCGACATCGTCCCAATGCTCCTCCAGATGACCTGTCAGGCCATCCGCTTGCAGCAGCAGCTGATCCTTCATCCAGCCAAGCGGCACAATGCGGCCAAGCGGCAGCGTTTCATAAGCCGATCCGTTCAAGCTCATATCCGATTCCCCTTTCGGTTGCATTACCCAGGGAATATATCACGGCCGGCGTCATGCGGATAAGATCGAATCACGACCTGCTTTTGTCCGATCTGGACTTTAGCGCATCCATAATGTTCTAATAGAATGAGACTTCAATTCTAAGAATTGATTAAACCGTCAGGAGCCGAACCTAAATGTCGGAAATACGTTTTGTCGCGCCTCCGCTGCCCCATTACATCTTCAGCGGCGAAGATACCTACGGGTCCGGGCGCACGCATCCCGCGCGGAGGGACATCGGCGTGTTCGACCTTCTCGTCGTCACGAAGGGCTGCCTCTATGTTGCCGAGGAGCAATCGACGTTTGATGTCGGTGCCGGTCAATACTTGCTGCTGAGGCCGGATCGCGCTCACCGCTCCTATAAGCCGTGCAGCAGCGATACCCATTTCTTCTGGGTCCATCTGCATACGCTGGGTGCCTGGAGCGAGACGGCGGACAGTGCGGAGCCGCATGCCCGGACGGCCGACGATCCGTTCATCCGCATCCATCAATTCGCCTTTCAGCTTCCCCGGTTCGGCAGCATCGTCCAACCCGATTCCGTCTACAGCCTGCTGCGCCAGCTGAACCATCTGCTGGACGCGCCTTCCGTGCTCGACCGTCTGAAGCAGCAGAACCTGTTCCAGGACATGCTGCTGACGCTGCTGCAAGGCGCCGTTTTGCAGCCGCCCGCGAACCCTCGTCTTGCGATCGCGGAGCATGCGGCATCCTATCTTCGCCAACACTACCGCGAGCCGATCTCCTATGCGGATCTGGCGGAGGCGGTCCACTTCCACCCGAACTACATTTCCCGCTGCATGCGCAGCGTGTTCGGCTGCACGCCGTTGTCCTATTTGACCCGGTATCGGATCGAGCAGGCCAAGCTGCGCCTCATCCATACCGACGAGCCCATCGGCTCCATCGCCGAGGAAGCGGGCTTCGGCTCCTTCCCCTTCTTCGTGCGGACTTTCGCCAAGCATACCGGCTTTCGGCCGCGGGAATTCCGCAGGAAGCATCGGACGATCGACCATAGCTGAGCCGCAGGCGCACGCCGTTTGCCGTCCAGCAGGTAGCAGTTCTCCTCGAGCTTCTCGATTTCCCGGAGTTCAGCTGCCGGGCGCAGCAGCGGTCAAGGTCTCTTTTCGAGACTGGATACCCTGTATCCCCGCGGTGTGACGCCGATGAATTTCTTGAACTGGCGCATGAAGTGGGTGTCATTGTCGTATCCGCATATTCCCGCTATCTCCGCTACAGGCAGGCTGCTGTTCACGAGCAGATACTGGGCGTACTCCAGTCTTCCTCTGATGATGTCGGCCATGACCGACACCCCGAAAAACTGCTTGTACACATGCTGGAAGTACGATTTGCTCATATTGACGCGCGCTGCGAGCTCTTCCACGGAGACTCGCGTCTGGGGAGAATTATGGAGCTCGCTCCTCAGCTCGACAAAAGCGCCGTAGTAATGGTTCTGCCCTTCGGGAAGCGTCCATGCTTCCTTGGAATTGCAGATCTTCATGAATAGGCTTCGGAGTTCAAGATCCAGTATGGACGCTGCGAGTTGACCTCCGTGGCTGCTGATTCTCTGCAGCTCGATGATGCATCTGGAGATGAGATGGGCATCCATCGCCTTTACGGGCTCGTTGATCGGGTACTGGATGTCCCGCAGCCAGTCCTCCATCCCCGCGCCCTCGCAGTGGAGCCAATCGTTGACGAAAGGCGGCTCGATTCCGGCATAACGATGGGAAGATGCGGGATGGAACAAAATATGGGTGCCGGACGGCACGACTGTGCGGACTCCTTCAACGATGACTTCCGACTTGCTGCGGAAGAAGACGAACGCGAAATTGCCCGCTCCGCGAGGACGGTCGATGGCGAGCCCGCCTGGATGAACGTAATGGTATCCGCAGCTGACCAGATGGAACAAGGCCGGCATTCTCCTCTCTCAGCACGATTGGTCAGTTTTTTGAAGATTTTAATGGATGGATTGAAGCCGCTCGGGACCGATATAATCATACCAGAACGGTTGAGAAAGCGCATACAGAAAGGGAGGCTGGAAGCTTGTCGGAGAGCTTGTACGCCCGGGACCGAAACATCGCCCGAAAAGCCGATAGAGCAGCTGGCAGCGATAATCCGTGCAAAGGCTGCCGCGAGAGCGTCGCCGTTCCGGAATCGCAGCTGGCGAGGTTCTTGTCCAAGATTCGTCCTGAAGACAGCGTGTCCGACCGCCTGTACGAACAGCGGCTGTCGGCTTGCGGCTCATGCGAGAGCTTGTCCTACGGCACGACTTGCATGCACTGCGGCTGCCTCGTCGCCATCCGGGCCAAGCTGAAGTCCAGTCGTTGCCCGCACCCTTCGGCCGACAAGCGCGACAGCTGGGAAATTGCCGTTCAAGCAGGAGCAAACGCTCAAAATTGAGAGGAGAATCCGCATGTTGAAAGCCGTCGTACATACCGATTGGACAACAGGCACGATCAACCGCAATCTATACGGGCATTTCGCCGAGCATCTCGGACGCTGCATCTACGAAGGCCTCTGGGTCGGAGAAGACTCTCCCATCCCCAATTCGGACGGAATCCGCAACGATGTTCTGGAAGCTCTGCGGGAGCTCCATATTCCAGTGCTGAGGTGGCCCGGAGGCTGCTTCGCCGACGAATACCATTGGCGGGAATGCATCGGTCCCCGCGAGTCGCGCAAGCGGATGATCAACACCCACTGGGGCGGTGTCGTCGAGACCAATCACTTCGGGACGCATGAATTTTTCCGTCTATGCGAGCTGATCGGAGCCGAGCCATATATATGCGGCAATGTCGGCAGCGGCACGGTTCAGGAAATGTCGGAGTGGCTGGAGTACATGACGTTCGACGGCGAGTCCCCTCTCGCCAACCTGCGCAGGCAGAACGGCCGGGACAAGCCTTGGAAGCTCGCCTACTTCGGCGTCGGCAACGAGAACTGGGGCTGCGGCGGCAATATGCTGCCGGAGCATTACGCCGACCTGTACCGCCAATACCAGACGTACTGCCGCCAATACGGGGACAACAAGCTGTACAAAATAGCCGGCGGAGCGAATTCCGACGACTACCGCTGGACCGAGGTGCTGATGCAGAAAGCCGCCGGTCACATGGACGGCCTCAGTCTGCATTACTACACCGTTCCGGGGACGTGGCAGGAGAAAGGCTCGGCAACGGAGTTCGGCGCAGAGGAATACGCCCGTACTCTCGGCAGGGCCTTCCATATGGATGAGCTGCTGACGCGCCACAGCACGGTAATGGACCGATACGATCCGCAGAAGCGGGTCGGTCTGATCGTGGATGAATGGGGCGACTGGTTCGATGTGGAGCCGGGAAGCAATCCAGGCTTTCTCTTTCAACAGAATACGATGAGGGACGCTCTCGTCGCCGCCATACATTTTCACCTCTTCCATAAGCATTGCGATCGGGTCCAGATGGCCAACATCGCCCAGATGGTCAATGTGTTGCAGGCCGTCGTTCTGACCGAAGGCGAGCGCATGCTGCTGACGCCGACTTATCATGCGTTCCAGCTGTATGCCGTGCACCAGGATACCGAAGCGCTCGCCTTGCACGGAGAGTTTGGATCGTATGAGGCGGGTTCCAATCAGCCAGCGATGCCGCAGGTCGGCGCAACGGCTTCCCGCAAAGACGGCGTCATCCATGTGAGCCTGTACAATCTCCATCCGGAGAAGCAGGCGGACATTGCGCTGGAGCTGCGCGGGTCGAGCGGTCGGTACGAATGCAGCGGACAGCTTCTGGCCGGAGACTCCATCCATGCCGCCAATACGTTCGCCAATCCCGGACAGGTCGTCCCGAAGGCGCTCGACAGCATCGAACAGGATGATTCCGGCTTTGCGGTGAAGCTTCCCCCTGCATCGGTTGCGACGATCCGGTTCACGCTGTAAACTCGGAGCAGCAGCTCGTGAAGATGGAAACGCCAATAAAAAGCGAGCCGCGCCTGCGGCTCGCTTTTATTTTTGCTCGGCAGTATTCATCCTTAATCCCGACAAGCCAGGAGGTATCGAACCATGATCATCAAGATGAAATCGGAGCTGCCCATCTCCCCTGACGTCTTATGGAATCATTTAAAATCCCCTGCCACCTTTCAACTCGTCGCCTCTCCGCTCATGGGCTTCAAGCCGCTGGGCAAGGATCGGATGCCCGAACAGTGGTCGACGCGGTCATTTACGCTCCGAATGGATCTGTTCAAGCTCGTTCCGCTCGGCCGCCATACGATTTCGTTTCTCTCCATCGATGACCGCAGCCGGGTCCTGTCGACGGATGAGACGGGTACGATCATCAAAACATGGAGGCACACGATGACCGTGCAAGCCGGTTCGTCGGGTACAACAGCCGTTTTTCAAGATGAGCTTCATTTCAGAAATGGCCTTCTGACTTGGCCTACCTATATCGGCGTGTATTTGTTTTTCGTCTTCAGACATGCGCGCATGCGGCAGCTGATCCGCAGCGGGAGGCTGAATGAACTCTCCTCTTCCCGCGGTTAGAAATGGCGTTGCTTCCACCCGCTCAGCTTGGCGAGAGCCTCCACGAAGAAATAATCGCCGTAGATCAGGCCGACCCGGATGTTCTCGCCATTCGGCTTATGTCCGGTCCCATCCCGTAAAATCGCTTCGTTCGTCGAATCGAACGAAGCGTAGTTCCGTGCCAAGGAATCCAGGATGCGGATGGAAGCCTGCTTGTACAAGCCGGCATTCGCGGCAGGAACGAGCGCGGCGATCTCGAGCAGGCCGGATGCCGCGCAAGCCGCTGCCGAAGTGTCTCTAGGCTGCTCTTCATCTTGGCCGGTGCGGAAATCCCATAACGGAACGTCATCCTCCTCCAGCGAGGCGATGAAATAATGAGCCACGCGCTGTGCGGCATGCAAATACCGTTCGCAGCCGGTATGCCGGTACACATTGGCCAAGCCGTACAGCGTCCATGCCTGACCGCGGCTCCATGCGGACTCGGAGGAATGCCCTTGTCCGCCGAGCGCCTCGAGGAAAGCTCCCGACTCCGGATCAAAGGACACGATATGCCTGACGGAGCCGTCCTCGCGTATGAAATGCTCCAGCACCGTGTCCGCATGAGCGGCAGCGACATGACGGAAGCGCGGATCACCAAGCTCCTCCGACGCCCAGAGCAGCAGCGACAAGTTCATGCAGGAGTCGATGATGGCCCATCCCGTCTTGTCTTGATTCCAGGCCCGCAGAAACCGGCCGGCCGGGTTGAACCGTCCCGCCAGGAAATTCGCGGCGGCCAGTCCCCTGCGGCGCCCGTCGGGATCGCCCGTCAGCTTATACTTGGCAACGGCGGTAGGAAGGAACTGAAAGCCGACATCATGATGCAGATTCGACTCCTGGACCATGCACCGTTCGATTTTCTCATCCCAATTCCAGGCCTGATCCCGAAACTTCCCGTCCCCGGTCATCCCGTACATGATCCAGAGAATGCCCGGCCAAAAGCCGGATGTCCACCAGTCAAGCCGCTTGTCGTCGTACATTCCGTCAACGGCGGCATGAGGCGACCTCTCCCCGATCCTCTCCAGCATGAGATGAGCTTTCGCCTCGACATCACGCCAGATGTTGACTAGATCCAATGCAACCAATGGAACCGACCTCTCTTCTGCCGGGGAGGATTCAGCCTTTGACAGATCCGTTCGTAAGCCCCGAAATAAACGATTTGTTGGTAAAGAAATAGACGATCAGGATCGGCAGCATCGACAGCATCGAGCCGGCCAGCATCAAGTTCCATTCCGCGGCCGCGTTGGCGGAATACTTGAGCGCCACGACGCCGACCGTGAGCGGCTGCTTGTCCGGCTGCGTCATCGTGAAGATAAGCGGCAGCACATACTGGTTCCATGACTCCCGGAACGAAAACAGCCCGACGACTCCCAAGCCCGGACCGAGCAGCGGCAAAATGATCCGCCAGTAGATGCCGAAGAAACCGGCTCCGTCGATCGTAGCCGCTTCGTCCAGATCTTTCGGAATGGAATGGACGAACCGCTCCAGCAGGAAGATATTGAACGATAAATGAGTGCCTACGAATATAAGCACGACGCTCCATAGCGACTTGTGCATATGGATGTCCTTCATCAGGTCGTAGAGCGGACGGAATGTGATCGCCCCGATCGTGATGAACATCGTGGCGGCCAGCAGAAATAGAATCGCTTTGCGGCCGGGGAAATGCCTGCGTGCAAGCGCATAGGCGCCCATGGAGCATACGAGCAGATTGAGAGCCGTCGAGGTGACGGACAGGAAGACGCTGTTCCACGTATAGCGGGAAAAATTCGCCCTCTGCCAGGCTTCCGCGTAATTGCCCCATCTCCAGTCCGCCGGAAGTATGCTCGCGCTTCCCAGCAGCTCGTTGTTCGTCTTGAAGGAACCGAACCCGGTGAACAGGACCGGATACAACACACAGACAAGGACGGCGATCAAGAACAGCCAGACAACGGCCCACCCGGTCAACGAGCCGAGCTTCAGAGGCCGCCTAGCTTCTTGTCGCGTCGCAGTGGCGCTATTCATGCGTCAGCCTCCTCAATGGACCTTGCTTGATTGGCGGGACCCGTACAGATAGAGTCCCGTAATGATTCCTACAATGACTGCGGATACGAATCCCGCCGCTGCGCCATAGCCATACTGCTGGACGACCGCCTCCCCCTCCGATACCGGGAAGAACAGCCGGAACAAATACAGATACATGACCTCGGTCTTGCCTGCAGGCCCGCCGGCTGTCAGCACCATGATGCTTTCGTAGCTTTTGAGCGTGTTCACAATCGCCAGCATGACGATGATTTGCATGACCGGCCCGAGCAGCGGGATCGTGATGTGGACGAATTGCTGCCTTTTGTTCGCGCCGTCGATGGACGCGCTCTCGTACAGGTCGTTCGGTATGCCTTGCAGTCCGGCCAGGAACAACACCATATAATTGCCGACGGCTCCCCATATCGCGACCATGATGACGGTAACCATCGAGTATTTGACGCCCAGCCACTCGATCGGCGACTGGATGAGGCCGAGCTGCAGCAGCATGTTGTTCACGATTCCGTTATAGGAGTTGAACATCAAGTAGAAGACGAGGGAGATGACCGCGGTGCTGATGATCGTCGGCATGAAGATGACAGCCCGGAACATATTGCGGCCGATGATGCGATGATTCAAGATGAATGCGAGCAGCAGCGCGAGCGGGAGGGTAACGACGAGCTTGCCCACGGTGAAGATCAAGGTGTTGACGACGGAATCCCAGTACTGGGTATCCCGGGTAAATAAACGGACAAAGTTCTCCAGCCCGATATATCGCGCAGGCGTAAATCCGTCGTAATCGTAGAACATATACTTGAACGCCCAGCCAAGCGGATAGATGGCGAAGACAGCCAGCATCGCGACGCATGGGAAGACCATCAGATAAGGGCCGGCATAATAGCTCCATTTCTTTTTACCAGGCACGCAGCCCAACTCCTTTCCCGGCGGACGAACGAGAGGACAGGCTGCTCCCGGATTGACGGGATGCCGCCTGCCGTCTTCGGCCGCCTATTCCTCCAGATCGTCACTTCTTCAGCTGGCTGGCTGGATCCCAATCCGGAATGACGATTCGTTTCGTTCCTCCTGCCTGGTCTTCCTTGTCGAGGCTGTCATTGTAGCGCTTGTTCAAGTCCGCGATGGCCTTGTCGATGGGCTGGAACCCGAGGATCGATTCCGCGATCACGTTCTGCCAGGCTTTTCCTTCCACATTCAGGGCGAGATACGGCGGCCACATGACATCCTCTTTAGGCGCGAATTCCTGGAAGTTTTTCAGCTCCGGAGCTTTGGCCTTGCTGATGACGCTCGGCACGACGCTTACCCCTTTGCCCTGCTCGTAATAAGGAACGAGAACCTCGTCGCTGTACAGGAATTTCATCACTTCCCAGGTTTCTTTCTTGTGCTTGCTTTGGGAAGACATATAGAGCCAGGATGCGCCGCCGTTGATATAGTTGGCTCCCTTCGGCGCTCCGCCGTCCATGGTCGGCACCTGGGCCACTCCCCAATTGATCTGGGTCGGGAACTGCGACTTATAGACGCCAGGCTCGGCCGACAGGGAGAAATACATGCCGATTTTGCCCGCCGCGAACTGGTTGCGGAGAGGATCGATATCGAGGGATTCGAAGCCGGGCATCATGCTCTTGCTGTCGACGATCTTTTTGAGAGCTTCCACATAGGGCTTCAACGATTCGAACGTATACTTTCCCGTGCGCCAATCGTAAATATCCTTGCCGTCGAGACGAACCATAGGCAGCAAGCCGCGCTCGAAGGCGGACGACGGCGTTTTCATATTGATCGCGAATCCATAAGCTCCGTCCGCTTTTCCAGCCTCCGTTATTTTGCGGGCGTCATCGACCAGCTCGTCGAGCGATCGGGGAGCTTCCTTGATTCCCGCTTTGTCGAACAAGTCCTTGTTGTAGATGAGGCGCCATGTCGTCCCGTAGTTCGGCAAGCTGTACGTCTTGCCGTCGAGGAAGTTTTGCCGATCCATCTTCAACAGATCGCCGAAGCGCGCTTTCTCGTCGTCGCCGATGTAGCTGTCCAGCGGTTCGATCGCTTTCATCTTGATCAGATCCTCGAATTTAAGCTTCATCTTGGCATTCATGATGTCCGGCGCTTCTTCGGCCTGAATGGCCGTCTGCACCGCTTGTTCATAATTGTCCGTCATGATCTGGTATTCCACTTCGATATTGCTTTTGTTGATCTCGTTGAACTGCTTGATCTTTTCCTGCATCAGATCCGCATCATGCCGGGCATTGGTCCAGAAGGTGACTTTCACCTTCTCCTTCGGCGTGCTGGCAGCGCTTCCATTTGAAGCCGAGGAAGACGGAGCCGTCTCCTCTCCGTTGTTGCTGCTGCATCCGGCCATGACGGCGGACGATAAGGCTCCGAACAGAAGCAGCGACATGTAGCCCTTTCGTTTGGTCAATGGAATGATCCCTCCAGGGTAGAAGTGAGTGGCGATGTTGATACAAGAAAAGTGTATCAAGCTCCGATGGAAGGATTAAGGGTGGCAAATCTCTTAAAGAGGAGGGAAAATTCTACACTTGGCCCCCATTCGGCGCTGCTAGCCGGTCGCGGTATTCGGAGGGCGTCATGCCTGTCTTTCGTTTGAACATTTCGCGGAAATACTTTTTGTCGAAGTACCCGAGCCGCTCGGCGATTTCACTGACCGGCTGATTGGGGTTGTCGAGCCACTCCTTGGCCTTCGATATTTTGCGATCCGTCACATACTCCACGAAGGAGACGCCTGTGTCCTTCTTGAATACGCTGCTCAAGTAGTTCGGACTGACATCCGCCTCCTCCGCGACTTCCCGCAGAGAAAGAGGCATCAGCAGCCGTTCTTCGATGATCGCCTTCGCCAGATCGGCGATGGATCGGGATCCTGCCCGCATGGATGCTCCATTCTGCTCCGTCAGCTGCTGGATCCATTTTTGAATATGGAGCTGCAGGTCATCCAGAACCATGTTCTGGCAGGCATCGAACCAGCTGGACGCGATCCGCTCCATTCCTTGCTCGGCCCAATCGATGGCGGTCAGGCTGCTTTGTAGGTCGACGAGCAGCTGGATGCAGGAGATCCGGATCGCCTGGGGCGTCCACCCTTCTTGCCGGAAGGAGGCGAAAAAAACGTCCGCCGCTTCGCCGACGGCTTCCGGCTGTCCCTTTTTCACGAGAGAAAGCAGGCGGCCGGCGGCTTCCGCGGGATAGGAGATCCAAGTTTTGCTGGCGGGAAACACATCCTCGCAATGCACGATCCGGTTGGGACCGAAAAAGGAGGTATGCTCGATCGCTTCGCTTGCTTGCCGGTAAGCTTCCGGCAGATTGCCAAGCTCCGGGCATGCCGAGCTTACTCCGATCGACACGGTCAGCTTCGAGTGGAGATGGACAGCCTCCCGGCAGCGTTCGGCCAGCACTAACAGCTCGTTCTTGATTTCCTTTTCCGGCTTGGCTGGATCGCAGTTCACCAACACCGCCAGCTTGCCCCACTCCGTATAAAAAGGAAGTCCGTCGATGCCCTCGGAAAGGCAATCTCCGATGATATTTTCGACGATGAACCGTGCCAATTCGATTTCCGCAACGGGCAGCTTGGAAATATCGGAGAACCGGTCGATGGTCAAGACAAGCAGGCCGAATCCGGATGCGCGCAGGGGAAGCTCCGCAAACTGCCATTTCTCCTTCAGCCGATGCTCGTCATGGCTGCCGAACAGCATCATCTCGGTCAAATATTGCTGTCTTAGAGCAGGAAGACTACGCTTGACCGTCTGCTGAAACTTCAGCTTCTGCTCCTCTTCCCGCTGCTCTTGGCGCAGATCCTCAAGGACGTCCGCGATGAGCTCGGACAATTGCCGGATATCTACGGGCTTCAGCACGTAGCTCGATGCTCCAAGCGCAACCGCTTTCCGAGCGTACTCGAACTCCTCGTATCCGCTCAGGACGATGAAGCGGATCGGACGCTCCTCTCCCCGAAGACGCTCCATCAGTTCGATTCCGCTCATATTCGGCATTCTGATATCGGTGATGACCAGATCGGCAGGAGCGGCCGCATGCTTCCCGATCGCTTCCTTGCCGTCCAGCGCCGTATCCACGTTCAGGACGCCAAGCTGCGCCCATGCGATATGCCTGCGCATGCCTTGCACGACGCTCTCCTTGTCATCCACGAGCAGCACTCTCAAGTCCACTCCTCCTTCCCATCGATGGGGTTGATCGGGATGATGATTTCAATGACGGTTCCTGCAGCATTCGCGCTCTTCATCCTGAATTCTGCCCGGTCGCCGTAGCAGGTCTTCAAGCGCTCCTTGATATTCCGGATCGCGTATCCTCCGTCGGAGACCGGCTCGCCCGATCCGGAATCGTCTAGCCGGTTGATCCGCTCCAGAAGGTCTGCGCTCATCCCGCTCCCATTATCTTCTACGCGCAAGACAGCCGTATCGGGATGCCGCCATTCGCCCGCGACCTTGATGAAGCTGTCCTTGTATTCATTTCGTTGGAAGGCATGCAGGATGCTGTTCTCCACTAGGGGCTGAATAATGATCTTCGGGACCGTGCATTCCGTCAGCCGGGGATCCAGCGCCACTTCGTAGGAGAACTGCTTTTGATATTGGTAGTGGACAAGCTTCAGGTACTGCTCGGCATGCTCGAATTCCTTCGCCAGCGTCGTCATCTCTTCCCCTTTGTTGAGACTCAGCCGGAAAAATCGCGACAAGGACAAAATCATTTCGCTGGCGGACTTGTCCTCGACCTCGAGCAGCTTCCAGTACAGCTCATCAAGGGTGTTGTAGAGAAAATGGGGGTTGATCTGCGCCTGCAAGGCGCGCATCTCCGCTCTCTGCTTCGCCTCCGTCTCCTCCACGACCTGATGCAGCAGCTGCTGGATCTGGTGGAGCATGTCGTCGAACCTGCTGCCGAGAACCCCGATCTCATCCTGGCTGCTGGATGAAAAGCGGACGTTCAGGTCCCCTTGCTTGACGCGGTTCATCAGCTTCATGAGCTTGCGCAGCGGCCTGGTGATCAGACGCACGAACCATCGGTTGAGGAGAAACGACGTGACGAGCAGGATGGCGGTCAAAATGACGGTGAAGTATTTGATATAACTGATCTTCTCGAACAAGCGGTCCTTCGGCTGCACCACCACGGCTTCCCAGCCTGTGAACGGAATGCTGCGGTGGTTGACCAGCAGCGAGGCGTTGTCGACCTTCGCGTCGAAGCGGGATGGCTGCTCTCTTATCCGATCCAGAGGAACGGCGTTCAGGAACGACTGCATGACCGGCGTCGACGACGAAGCCAGGACAGGCTGTCCGGAACGGTCGACGATCATGGAGAAGCCGCTCGGAACGAGCTTGATGCTCTGGAGGTTCTTCACATATTTCTCGGCGGTAAGCGTAATGGCTAAGTAGGCATTCTCGTCCTGCCCGCTGAAATCGCCGACAGGGCGCGTCACCAGCGTGATGACGTCGCCTGTGCCCTCGAACATCGGATCTTCGCGGCTATACACCCATTTGTTCGTAGGAGAGCTCCGGATCGCCTCGTAATAGGGGGTCTCGAGGAAGGAGACGTTCTTCTTCTCGTAGGGGATGCCTTCGTAGAACTCTCCCTTGGGCGTATACATATAGATCGTCCGAATGCTGCTGGAATTGACGCGCATGCGGGAGAACAGCGAGAACATCTCGTTGAACAGGACCGCATACGAGACATCGGACTTGTTCTGGCTCCAGTCCATCACCCTTTTCATCGACTCGCTCGCATTCATGACGTACAGCTTGTCGCTTACGTTCTTCAGTTCGTTGTTCATATACCCGCTCAATTGCGTGACGGTCTGATCCGCCGCGTTGTACGCATAATCCTCCAATATTCTTGAAGCCTGGTAATAGGAGAACGTGCCCGTAATCGGCACGGCCAGGAAGATGACGATCGAAGTCAAGAGATAGAGCTTGCGCTCGAGCGTAAAAGGGCGAAATCCGGCGGGCAGCCCGAAAAATCCGTTCATCCGGGTATTCTTCCGTCCGCCACAGGTCAGGCTTTGCCGAGAAAGCGCCAGAAATTCTGATGGAACAGGTCGTTCAGATCCCTTTCGATCTCCTGCTCGCTGAGAGTCCAGCCGCTGTCTTGCAGCCGTTCGTATTTATCGGCCATAACGTTCCCGATGATCGTTCTGGAATATCCCCATTTGTAGATCAGCTGCTCAAGCACCCGGCAATCCGAATGCTGGGGGATGACAGAAGTGCCCAGCAGCTCGATCCGCATCCGGGTCATCTCCTCCACCATGGAGTCGATATGGAGGAACCACCAGCATCCGAATATCATCAGGTTTCTGAATTTGCGGGCCAGCACGGCAAGCTCATGCTGATTTTCCCGTGCGAGCATCGTGACGAGAAACTTCTGGCGGGGATATTTCCGGCATAACGCCTCCACAGCTCCGCTGTCGGAACGCATGCTCATGTCGCCGGCCGACTGCAGCTGCGGATTCACCCGTCTGCGGACACCGATCATGAGCGCGAACGGAATGCCCTTGTCCGTGCAGACCGGGATCATCGCTTCATCGATCATCCGGCTGCGATGATCCTCGGCAGGATAAGCGAAATCGCCCGGCATGGATACAGCCAGATACAGCGCGCTCATCCGGTCCACCCATTCCGACAGGAAACGTCTGGTCTCCTCTTTGGTCCGCTCCGTCCATTTCTCCTGCACGTCATAATCGAGACTGCGCAGCTGGATCACCGCATTCGGCCAATCATTGAGCAGAGTGTCTACCCGAAGGGCGGCCAGGAAGCGGTCATCCTCGGCGCCCTTTCCGGCAAGCCACACCTCCCGTTCGACCGGGTCGAACGGATCGTTGGTCATGACGATCTTGCTGATGCCGGCAATCCGCATGACGATGTCCGTCTGCTCACTCGCCGTCCGGTCCGCGAAGGCTTGCCTATACTCGTCCAGATTGCGGGAAGCGACCGGGAGGCCAAGCTCATGCAGGACAGAAACGACTCCGCTGGCGGCTTCGCTTACGGGCGAATGATCGACGAACAGATGCTGCCATATAAAGTCGGCCTGCTCTTTCTTGGACTTGGACCAGAATGCGTCGTAGTCTTCATCCGACCAGCGGAACGATTCCGAGATCAGGTAATGATAGATCAACAGCTCGTCGATACCCCATAACAGCAGTTCCCCGAATTGAGGTGCGTATAGATGCGTGTGCATGTCCGTTACCGGCATCGTTCGGGCCAGCCGCATGACGGTGGCGCGCACGGAGGAAGCTTGCTGCTGAGATGCAGTCGTCATCGTGGTCGCTCTCCTTTAAATTAGAAATCTCTCGCATTATGGCCAGTGTATCATTGCAAGCGCTTGCCCGGCATGTTCTTCATTGGCTTGCTCGGCTCATCATTTATACCTGATTGGTGTCATGAGACGGAAACTATGCTACGTTAATAGGAAACTCTCCACATAAGGAGCCGTCCAAAAATGACGCTGAGCGAGCAATTCCAGCTTCCTATTGAAGCGCTTCATAATACTTCGAGAATACCTGCAACCTTCCATTCCCATCTGGATTACGAAATCTATTATTTCCACAGCGGCAAATGCACCTATCTGATCGGAGACAAAATCATTGATCTGGAGCCCGGGGATCTGATTCTTCTCAACGGCACGACGCTGCATTATCCGAAAGTGGATCCGCAGGTCGACTACGTCCGGACGATCATCCACTTCAATCCTTCGTTTGCCGGCCAGCTGCTGCGGCCTCCATTCATACAGAGCGACATTCTGAAGACGTTCGAAGAGAGCGACAACATCCGTCTCTCGCTGGAGCGATCCGATCAGGAAAGGCTGGAGCCGCTGCTGCAGCGGCTCTGCCTGCTCTATGCCGCCAGCGATAAGCTCTCGCATGACCGGTTTCTCGTTTCCTTCACCGAGCTGCTGCTGCTCATCCATGAAATTTCCTTGAAGCCGCAAGCAGAAGGCTCCTTTTCTTCCTCGGCCAAGCAAGCCAATGCGCAGCGGGTCATCTCGTATATCGAGGCGAACTTCGCGGAAGACATCACGCTGGACGGCATGGCCGCGGAGCTGCATGTGAACAAGCACTATTTGGCGAAGCTGTTCAAGGAAGTGACGGGCATCACCCCGTTCCACTATTTGTACCAACGACGTGTAAATGAAGCCAAGGTGCTGTTCGCCTTGGACGGGGAGCGGCCGGTCACCGATATCGCCTACCGGGTCGGCTTCAAGCATGGATCCCACTTCAGCAAGACGTTCAAGAAATACACGGGCATGTCTCCCGATCTGTACCGGAAGGGGATCCGCCCCGATTATTGATGGCAATCTACTTCATAGGGAAGAGAGCCGCGTCTCTATGGACTGATTCTATATTTCTTCGTTCCATCTAGTTATATGGTCCAGGTCAACCTTTTCTATCGCGAATATAGTTGAGTTGAAGACAATCTGCAACGGAGGGATCCTGTGCCTTATTGGAACAACAAGTATGGCAAGCATCGGATTATGATGAAGAAGGAAGAGCTTGCCAAGCATTTGCCGCCTACGGCAATTGCCACGAAAGAATCCGTCCGGCGAATGGCAAAACGGCATGGTTCGGTTTATTTGAAGCCCATCCTCGGTACAGGAGGCTTCGGCATCTTCAAGCTGTCCACGGAAAACGGCAAGTTCCGGCTTCAAAACGGCACGCGAAGCCGCCTATTCGGACAGTACGAAAAAGCTTATGCCGCATTCGCTTCCGCGTCGCAAAAAAAACGGTATCTGGCCCAAAAAAGCATTCCGCTTCTGCGCATTGAAGGTAGGCCTTTCGATCTTCGAATCATGGTGCAGCGCAATCCCCGGCATGAATGGGAAGTAACGGGAACGGTCGCACGGCTTGCCCTTCCCCGCAAAATCGTGACCAATTATCATAGCGGAGGCAAGCCGATGCCGCTGTGGAATCTGCTCGGTACCCAGGTGCCAAAGGCGGACCGCCCCGCATATGAGAAGCGGCTGAAGCAGCTCGCTCTGAAAGCAAGCAGCCATATTGGGACATACTTTCCGCGCTTCCGTGCCTATGGGGTCGATGTCGGCATCGACAAGGAGCTGCGGCCTTGGATCATAGAAGTAAACTCCAAGCCGGACAAATCCATCTTCAATGCGCTGTCGGACAAACGGATGTACCGCAAAATACTGCGGTACGGCCGCCTCGCAGGAACGTCCCGAAAACAACGGTTCACAGTGAAAAAATAACGAAACAGATTGATGGTGTTTCCGTTTCCATTTCTGCTGACGTCTCCGGACAAGGTCCCATACACAAAGCCCCTGTGCAAAGTACGGTTGTACCTTGCACAGGGGCTTCGTGTTGGGCGGATCAATTGTAGAACTGCTTGTCCACATTGTATTTCGACTTGAACTTATTGACGATGTAGGTTTCGTAGATGTCTCGGTCGACCGCGTCTTCCACGACGCAGACCGAGATTTTGGCCACTTCTTCGCGATGCTTCTTCATGGGCGAGACGGAATCCTCGAAATGCTTCTTGATTCTAGGCCGCAGCTTCCTCGCCTTGCCGACGAACAGCAGCTCGTCCTTGGCATTGTAGAACATGAAGATGCCGCCTTTTTCTCTCGTGATCAGGTGGAAATCCGTAAACCCGAAAATATGGCTTTGATCGGGATTACTCTGTTTGGTAATGGTCACTTCCGGTGTCGGAATGGTGATGCTTATCAAGGCTGTTCACGTCCTTTTTCCTATCTATCAGAAGGATTATACCATGGATCATGAAGGAATTCCTTATCGGTCAGCTGCCGACGGCAATGGCTTCGATCTCTGAGACGTAAACGGTTCTGCGGGGAGTCGTCTCCTCCGTTTAAAGAGGAATCCACTCTCTGAATGCGTCATTATAGATATCCGCCCAAGCCCCGGCATCGGTCAGCAGCGGTGATTGCAACGTGCAGACTGTAGATGGATGCACTGGGAGCGGCTTGATGCATGGCTTCCGCAGAATCAAATATTCATGTTCGGGAATCATGCCGTGCTGTTCTCATTGCAGATTGAAACGATCTCGATTGATGATAACTGCAATGGCATCGGCGTCGGAAGGCTCGTACAACCGTATAGTCAGGCTATTCATAGGTCTGTTTCCCCTTTTTAAGGCTAGGCGTGAACTCTGTTCTTTGGGCTCGTCCAAAAGCAATATATTCTCCTTCGGCCGCCATTCTCCCTTCCTGCCTGGCCTATCTTTCTCCGGCCAGGGGCTCATCGACACCTGGGTTCATAGATTAAGATGATTATAGACAATGAAGATGCTATGATAGATCCATATCTGTCCTAAGATCATTAACTTGCATCCGCATAGAGAGAATTGAGGATCCGTCTTGAAGAAATTCAAAAAGTTCTATATTGAAATTACGAGCGTATGCAACCTCGCATGCACGTTCTGCCCTCCGACCAAGAGGGAGGCCAGCTTCATCAAGGTCGACGACTTCGTCAAGAGACTGGATGAAATCAAGCCCCATACCGACTACATCTATCTTCATGTGAAGGGCGAGCCGCTGCTTCATCCCAAAATCGATCAGCTGCTTGATCTCAGCCATGAGCGCGGCTTCAAGGTGAATATTACGACCAACGGAACGTTGATCATAAAAAATAAAGCCAAGCTGCTGAACAAGCCGGCGCTTCGCCAGATGAACTTTTCCCTGCACAGCTTCGATGGCCATATCGGTTCCACGAACAAAGAAGCGTATGTAACGACGATCCTGTCGTTCATCAAGGAGGCTCTGGAGTCGACGGACATTCTGTTCTCGCTCCGGCTCTGGAATCTGCGTACGGACAACGCGACCAACCAAGAGATCAAGCGCAACCGCCAGGTGCTTGAGATCATCGAGCGGGAGTTCGGTCTGGACTATCAGATCGAAGAGCAGTTCAAGCGCGGGTCGGGACTCAAAATCGCCGATCGGCTCTATCTGAACCAGGATCACGAATTCGAATGGCCGGATCTGGACGCCGAAGAAGACGACGGCAAAGGATTTTGCCATGGCCTCCGCAACCAAGCCGCGATTCTTGCCAATGGAACGGTCGTTCCATGCTGCCTGGATGGCGAAGGAGTCATCAACCTCGGCAACATCAACCAGAAGCCGTTCGCCGAGATTATCGAGGGCGACCGCGCGAACAGGCTGTACGACGGGTTTTCCCGCCGGGAAGCCGTCGAGGAATTATGCCGCAAATGCGGCTACCGCAAGCGGTTCGGAACGTAGGGATACTAATAACGTTACGTCCAGCTCCAATACGTTCAAACGGCAGCCAAAAAAGCTCATCCCCATGCAGCCGCCTCAAGCGGGCACATGGGGATGAGCTTTTGATGTTCATGTGATTTGTTTCGCCTTGGAGGAGCGGGTCGGTTCGTAATGGACATGAACCTCGAACACATCCTCGGTGCGGATCAATTCCTCTTCCACTTTCGTCGCGATATCGTGCGCCGCCTGGAAATCCGAATCCGCAGCTACGAGAATGACGATGTCGACGACCGCGTTGCTTCCGTAGTTTCTGGCCCGGATGCTCTTGACTCCGCGAACGCCTGCGACGTCAATCACGATGGCCTTGAACGATTGGATCCGGGTTTCGTCGAAGCCGTCGGATAGATGATGCGAAGCTTCGCGGAATATATCCCAGGCCGTCTTGCAGATGATGAATCCGACCAGAACGGCTGTCACCGGGTCGAGCCATGGAAGATGGAACTGGGAGCCGATAATGCCGATGACTGCGCCGATGCTGACGAAAGCATCGGACATATTGTCTTTCGCTGCCGCCATGACGGCTTGGCTGTTGATCTTCGTCGCCAATTTCTTGTTGTACCGGTACACGAAGTACATGACGGCGGCGCTGGCAAGACCTGCCCATGCAGCAGCCAGATCCGGAGATTGCTCCTTGCCTTGGAAGATCGACATGACCGCTTCGTAGAGCACCTGCAAGCCTACGGCCATCATGATGAACGATGCGACCAAGGAAGCGATCGTCTCCGATTTCCAGTGGCCGTACGGATGATCCTCGTCGGCCGGCCTTTGAGCGAGCCTCAGTCCGATCAGAACCGCGATCGAGGCGACGATGTCTGTCGCATTGTTCAATCCGTCCGCGCGCAGCGCATCCGAATTCGATGCATACCCTATGATCAGCTTGAGCGCCGAAAGGCACATATAGGCGAGGATGCTGACGATGGCCCCGCGTTCGCCCAATTTTAGATTATCGTATCTCTTATGCAGCTCTTCCATCCGTATTTATGACTCCCCTCGACTCCTCTTCCAACCAATCTGGTTATGGTAACAAGAAAAGAGCAAGTGAGTCTAGAGAAACGTTTTTTCTTAGCGCTCAATTAATTTAGGAATGTAAATAATGTTTCTTCCACGCCACTCTTTAGGACAGGTTCAAATATGCCTCTGAAAAGCATGGAAATAAAAAGAGCCGCTTCGCAAGCGGCAAAATAATGGTACCCGTAATAGGCGGCCACCTGGATCAGCAATCGGCCGATCTCTCTCGTCTCCGCTTAATTGACAGCCCAGATCGTCGCGGTCACTCTGGCTTCGCCGGTGCTGGTAAGCGCATCCGACCAGGTGACGACTTGGCCTGGCTGAGGCGAAGCCGTCAGCGAGCCCATCGCATCGTCGCCGCTCGTTCCGTCGGAATCGTTGATCTCGATGGAAATGGCGCTGCCGGCAGGAACATTGACGTAGCGGTCGTTATAGGCCGAGCTGTATTGGTTCGGGAAGGCAGCGTCCAGCGTTCCCCATGCCACGGAGAAGGATTGGCCTATCGGCGCATCGTTCTTCTTCCATAACCGGTCGTCGGAAACCCCGCTTCCGTTGGCGCGGATTTTGACATAGATGTCGCTGCTTCCTCCGAATGGATCCCGATTCGCCAAGCTGGTCATTTTTTGGACTTGAATTCGATGGGAATAATACGGATGGCGCACATAGACATGCGAGAAGGTGCCGAGCCCGTTCAAATGCGTGTCCACCATATGGGCCGGGTCGCTGAGAAAATCGCCTGCGAACGTCGGGCCGTCATCCAGATCGTCCCACACCCAAGGCATCGCGGCCGAGTCGGCCTGATAATTGTCGCCGTCTAGCTTGCCCCAGCTGCCGAAGGTGTGTCCGTCTCCGATGTCATAACGGCGGTTCCAGAAGTCGTCGAAGGAAAGCAAGTCATAGCTGTAGCGTTTGGCATAGCTTCCCGAAGCGTCCGTGACGACATCGGCTCGGGCTCCGTAATAATAGACGATGCCGTCTCCGCCAGGAGCGCCTGTGCCGTCGTAAGCGTGGTTGCCGTGTCCCCCGACCGGACTTTGGCCGTTGGATTGAATGAACACTTTGGGATGGGAGCCGTTGAACAGGACGCCTCCGTCCAGGTTGTCGGATCCGTTCGTCAAAGGAAGATTGCTGTACTGATACATTTGGTTGTGCGCCACCGTCTCCATGAGCTGGAAGGAACCATACACGCTTCCATCCTTGCGCACGACAACCATCAAGCCCTCAAGGTCGTTTTCGTGCTTGTCCAGGCTCAAGGGGCCGTCATCGCGGGCATGGTAGTCGTAATACCCGATGAAGTAATGGGTCTCCGTCTCCACAAGTGAATAATAGATGTACGATTTCAAAGGAAAACGGTCGATGTTCTCCCAATTGTTGTTCCCTACCCAATCTCCGTCATAATTGAAATTGGTCACATAATCGGCCCGGTACCCATACGTGTCATTGACGTCCTGGTAGAACTCCGGCGCCCAATAAGCGGCAAGCTCCCGCTCCGAGGCCGCATGAGCCTTGCCCGGATTTCCCAATCCAGCCGCCGTCAAGCAAATGATGCCAGCCAATACCAGTCCTAGCCATTTGCGAAGCTGCTTCATCCCTACTACCTCCCAAATATTCTATTGCTGTCTGACATCTTGGTATCAGACAGCTTACTCATCATAAAGGGCTTTTGTAAGGTTCGCGTTATCGGCTTCTCAAGCTTGTGTAAACAGAAGCGAGAGCAGGCTGGGCTGCAGGCTCGGGTTGGAAGCGATCAGCGTCTTGTCATGCAAGGCAAAGGGCTCGCCGCTCGCATTCGTCACGACTCCCCCTGACTCCTGTACGATCAGCAATCCCGCAGCCACGTCCCAAGGGTACAGTCCGTCATGCCAAAATCCTGTCAGGCGGCCGCTCGCAACGAGGCATAAATCCAGGCTGGCAGCGCCCAATACCCTCACGCTGCGAGAAACGCCCGCTACCCGAGCGACCTGGGAAGCGGCTACGGAATCCTTCCTCCAATCCGAGGCTTGGAATCCGGTAGCAAGCAGCGAGCAGGCCATGTCCCCTTCAGGGTCGGCTTGAAGCTGATTTCCGTTGAGATAAGCCCCTCCGCCTCTGGAAGCTTGGTACAGCTCGTCCGTCGCCGGATTGTACACAACTCCGTGAAGGGGGCTTCCGTCCTTGACGATGCCGATGGATACGGCGAAATGCGGAATTCCGTGGACGAAATTGACGGTTCCGTCGATCGGATCGACGATCCATCCGTACCCCGGCGGCGGATCGGCCATGAAGCGGAAGCAATCCCGGGATCCATCCAGCTCCTCCGAGAGGATCCAATGGTCCGGATAGCGGCAGCCGATCCTTCTCCTGATCAGATTCTCGCTCAGCAGATCGACTTCCGTCACCAGATCGCTCCGGTTGACCTTGTCTCCGAGCGTATAGGGTTCTTTCATCCGGCGCAGGATCTGCTCTCCGGCTTCTCTCGCATAAGCGATCGCGGCTGTCAGCAGCTCCTCCTCGATCTCCGGCTCGTATAGTCCGCTCATTCTCATCCTCCAATCCACGCTTCGATCGATCCGGAAGTCAGCCGCTTCTTCTCCATAGGCGCAGTTGCGCCTGTCAGGTGAACGGCGACTCCGAACGGGGAGCATAACCCGTTCCAGCGCTCCTCCAGAGGTTTCGAGCGGTCGGTCGAGATGGGGATGACGGCATGCGCCGGAAGCGCAGCCGACAGCAGCAGCTCGTCAAAGGCATCCTCCAAGCCATGATGAGGGACTTTCAGCACGCTGCATTTCAGCTCCATCCGTTCGGAGAGGCGCTCCCATCCGGCTGCCAGCAAGTCTCCTCCGAATAGGATGCCTTGCCCCTCGGTCCCGGCTTCCTCAAGGCGATAGACGGAGCTGTCGTCGTTGGAGCGGTCAAAAAACAGCTCCAGCTTCGCCAGTGTATCTTCCGCAGAAAGATATCCTTCCCTTGAGGCTTCTGTTAGAACTTCCAAGCCCGGAAGCGGGTCTCCCATCCACGGATACAAGTGGACCAGCCGGCAAGGGCCTTCCTCCCATACGGTCGAGCTGCCGGCGGAACTGTAATCGGATCTCCACCGGATTCTGGTTCCCTGCTCCCGGAGCAGCCTGACCAGCTCCCGGTAGCCGGCCAGTATTCCGATGACCCTCAACGCTTGCGGCCTCTCCGCGATGCGGCCGCTTTCGGCCGCCTCGGAGTAAAATTCGGGGATTTCATAAGGCAGCACGGCATGGACGACCGGAAGGCTGCGGGCAACATCCAGCAGCCCGTTCAAATGGTCTTCATGAAGATGCGTCAGGATCATCCAATCCAGGCGCCCGATGCGCTGTCTCTTCATCCAGGACAGCGGGTGATCCCTGCGGGGAGCTTGGAGGCTGTCTCCGCCGTCAATCAACGTGACGCTTCCTGAAGACGTTCGGATCAAGTGGGCATCTCCCCATCCGACGTTGAGGAAGTGAACGGCAGTAGGCAATGGCAACGTAATTCCTCCTCTTTAATTATTCGTTCCGCGTCAAGGAAGAATATGAATGCGATCCGGATTCAGACGCAATCGGACACTGCCCTGCAGAAAGCCGTGCAGACTCGGGTTGGCATCATCCACAATAAAGGCCGTCGAACCGCAGCGGACCTCATACCGGATCATCCGGCCGAGAAAGCTGCTGCTCTGGATTTCGCCGCTCCAGCAAGGATCGGGTTCGGCCCCTTCTTCTCCTTGGACGTCGATCGAGATGCATTCCGGACGCACCACCATCACAATCTCTTCGCCAACCGCATAGTGCCGGCCAAGGGCATGAATTCGGATAACGAAGAGCTCGCAGCGGACGATCAGCTCATCCCCTTTCAACTCTGCTACCTGCCCTCGGATGAAATTGGCGGTTCCGACAAACGAAGCGACGAAGGCATCATTAGGCTTGAAATAGATTTCCCATGGAGTGCCGGCTTGGCGAATGCTTCCTTGCTCGAACACGGCGATCCGGTCCGACATCGACAGAGCTTCATCCTGGTCATGGGTGACGAACACAGCGGTGATGCCGGTTCGGCGCTGAAGCTCCCGCAGCTCTTGCCTGACCTCGACCCGCATCTTGGCGTCGAGATTGCTGAGAGGCTCGTCCATCATCAGAATCTTCTGTCCGGTTACGAGCGCGCGCGCGAAGGCGACACGCTGCTGCTGTCCGCCGCTCAGCTCTTTGGGCAAGCGGCTCCCGAGTCCGTCAAGCCCGAACATGCCGAGCATTTCGTCCACTCTTTTCCTGCTTTCGCTCCGGGATATTTTTTGGAGCTTCAGGCCGTAGCCGATATTCTCTTCGACCGTCATATGGGGAAAGAGAGCGTAATCCTGAAAGACGAGCGGGGTTTGGCGTTTGAACGCCGGAATTCCGTTGACCTGGCGGCCATCGATCCGGATGCTTCCGCTGTCCGGCTCATCGAAGCCGGCGATCAGCCTCATCAGAGTCGTTTTGCCGCAGCCGCTCGGTCCGAGCAGCGTCGTGAAGCTGCCGGCCGGAATATCAAGGCTCACGTTGCGGATGGCGGCGAAGGAGCCGAACGACTTGGATATGTTGTCGATCTGAATATGGACTTGAGATGAATTCATCGTTTCCTCCGATCCTGGGTGTACGGGATAAGCCGCGACAAGGCCAGCACGGCGAAGGCAATCGAAATGAGGACGACAGTGAAGGCCGAGGCTCCTCCCCATGCCCCGCTCTGGACGAGACCGAGAATGGATACCGTGCCGACGGAAGTATGGGCGGAGTAAAGGAAGATGATCACACTCAGGCAGGTTACGGACCGGAGAAACGATACCGAGATTCCGGACAGAAACGGCCCCTTCAGCAGCGGAAGCAGAACGCCGAGCAGCGTGCGGAAGCTGCCCGCTCCGAGGTTATGCGAAGCGTCCTCCAGCGAACGGCCGATCTGCTGGAACCCGGCCGAGCATGCGCTGTAGCATGTCGGCAAGTTCCAGAACATCAAGGCCAGAATCATGATCGCGGATGTGCCGCTGAGCTGGAGCGGCGGCTGGTTGAAGGTCAAGGCGAAGCCCAAGCCGAGGAACACGCCGGGTACGGCTCCCGGCAGGATGGCCAGGAAATCGAGAAGCCGGTTGATGCCGATTCGCTTGCGATGGACGATATAGGCGAGAATGATGCCCAGCACGGCAGCTCCTATCGAAGACAGCAGAGCATAAGAGATGCTGTTGTACAGCTCCTGCTGTTTCGCCGTGACGTATTTCAGATTGTCCAACGTAAAGCTCCAGTCGTAACCCCAGGTTTTCGTGAAGGCGCCATAAACCAGAACCCCGTAGACCGCAAGGATGAACAAGGCGATCAACAGGCAGCACGCAAATAGAATCCACTTGACCAGCGGCGAGGCCGGATAAGCCTTGAGGCTGGATTCTCTTCCGGTGACGGTGATATAGGAGCTCCTTCCGACCCATACACGGTTGGCGAGGAACAGGCCGAGAGCGGGCAGCAGCAAAGCCGTCGACAGCACGGCAGCCGAGGATAGATCGAACCAGCCGGACATCTGCATGTAAGCCTCGGTTGGAAGCAGCGTGAAGTTGCCCCCGATGATCATCGGGTTTCCGAAGTCCGCCAAAACGTTCATCGCCGTGATCAAAGCCCCTCCGGCGATTCCGGGCCTGCACAGCGGCAGAAAGACATGCCTGAACGCCTGCCATCTCGTCGCGCCCAGATTATGCGCGGCATACTCCAGATGGACGGCGGACGATTGCAGCACGCCATAGATGACGGCATAGGCGTAGGGAAAAAAAGTAATCGTCTGGACGAGCCAAAGCCCATGCCACCCGTAAATATCCACATTGAAGTGAAGCAGCTGCTTGGTGACCAATCCTTGCCTGCCGAAAAGCAGAATATAGGACAAAGCCACGATAAAGGGCGGAGAAACGATGGGAAGCAGCGTCACGAATCGAAATAGTCCCTTGAGCGGCACATCCAGCCTGGCAACCGTAAAAGCGAACAGAAAGGCGATCGCCGTGCAGGAGAACGTGGACAGCACGGTCATCATCAGACTGTTGCGGGCCGCCTACAGCCATCTGGAGTTCGTGAACAGCTGCATATAGTCCGCTGGATGCGGGTAACTGACCACCTTGGCGATCGGCCAAAGGACAAAAAAGGCGGTGATCAGCAAGACAGCGGTGATCACCGTCGCCAGAACGGGCTCTTGCTTCACTTTTTTCATTTGTTTCCATGCGTCTGTCAACGCTGATGCAGCCATTAAGATTCACTCCGTTCCAGAACATGGCGGAAAAAGAGACGGGAACGCTCCGCTCGCCATAAGGCAGGAAGGGTTCCCGCTAGCCTTGCCGATGCGCAGTCCTTACTTCGTTCCGGCCATATCGGTGAACTGCTTCACGACATCGGCCTTCATGGCGGCCGCTTGGGCCCGATCGTAATCGACGAGATCCACTTCCGATACCGGAATCATTCCTTCCGGAGGCGCTACGTCGCTGCGCACGGAGTAGCGGTTCGACATCTTGGTGTTCAGCTCTCCCGTTTCCTTCGTCAGCAGCCAATCCATGAATTTCCGGGCGTTGTCCGTATTGGCTCCGCCATGGATGATGCCGGATCCGCCGATCTCATAGGCAGTCTGCTCCGGTACGATGACCTTGATCGGATAGCCCTGCTTGGCCGACTTCACGATATCATGGGCCCAGGACATTCCGGCGATGAACTCGCCCGTAGCGGTCAGTTGGATGCCGTCGCCTGCTTTGGGAGTATAATGGTGGACGTTGGCGTTCAGTTTCTTCAGGTAGTCCCAGCCTTGCTGCTCGCCAAGACGGAACAGCTGGTCCGCTACAAAGATATAGCCGCCGCCCGCCGTGGCCGGGTTGGATGTGATGAATTGGCCCTTGTAGGCCGGGTCGAGCAAGTCATCCCAGATTTTGGGCTCTTGAACGCCCTTTGGCTCCAGTTCCTTCTTGTATCTCTCGGTGTTCAGCACGATGCCGAGAACGCCCATGTACCAGCCCTGCCAATATCCGTTCGGATCGTTGAACTTGGCATCGATATCGGCCGCATTCGGAGACGTGTACTTCTCCAGAATGCCCTGCTCGGCCAGCGGCTGGTAAAATTCCACGGAACCGCCTACGAGCACATCCGCTTTCGGCGAGCTTTTCTCGGCCTGCACCCGCGTGCTCGCTTCGCCCGCGCTGCCCAGGTTCAAATACTCCATCTCGATGCCCGTATCATCCTTGAACTTCTGCTTCAGCTGGATCATGTCGTCTTCGTTCAAAGCGGAATAAACGACGAGTTTGTCCGACTTCGGCGTGCCTGACTCCGCCCCGGCCTGGTTCGCCGCCGCAGCGCCTTTCAGAGGACTCGGCTCCGCGCCTCCCGCGTTGTTCTGGCCGCAGGCGCTCAGAACGGTTGCCGCGGCAAGCACGACCAGCCCCAAAGAATGCCTCTTTCTTTTCCCCCAACTGTTTAGCATGATCCATCCTCCTCATTCATCTGACAAGCTGTCTGACATCTATAACTTTAAAAAACAAATGTTTGCGGAACATAATCAAGCCGTTAAGATTTTATGAATGAAAACAAAAAAACCGCAGCGCCCGATGGCAGGCGATGCGGTCTCAAAACTATCCGTTCAATCCCGTTTGACGTACAGCTTGAACGCGCTGCTCTTCAAATAATCGAGCGAGTAGAAGACAGGACGGTCATCCTCTCCAAAATGAAGCTGCTTCAGCAGAATGAGGTCCCCTCCGAGCATCTCGGCAGCCTTAAGGTCCCTTTCCTCGATGGTACCGACAGGACAGATCTCGGTCAAGGCGTAGGAGATCCGGATTCCAAGCCTTTCCTGCAGGAAGTCGAAAATCGCGCCGGAGAAGCCATCCTCGAAATGACGGGCAGCGATAGCCTTCGGGAAAATGTTGTAATAGAAAGCCACCTTCTGATTGTCCGCCGTTCTCAGCCGCTCCAGCACGACGACCGGCTCCTCGCTTTGCAGCTTTTCGGACCAGTCCGGCTCCGGCTGCTGCGAATAGATCTTCACATAGGCTTCGCTGTCCTTGTAGCCGACCCGCTTGATCATCTCTCCGAGGCTGCTCAGCTTGTTGAGCGGGTTCATGATGAGGGAGCTCTGCTCGTTCACATAGGTGCCCACGCCATTTTTGCTTAGAAGCACGCCTTCTCTCTGGAGCATCTTCAGCGACTCCCTGAGTGTCGGGCGGCTTACTTCGAATTCCTTGGCCAAGGCGGGCTCGGAAGGAAGCTTGTCCCCGGGCATCAGTTCTCCGCTCTTGATTCTCCGTTCAATTTCTTCTTTGACACGAATATATAGAAGCTTTTTCTCCATGAAGAGTCGATCCTCTCGCCATAAGGAAATACCGGGCTATTTTGAATTAGGTTATCAAAATTCTGCGGAAACTGCCAGTATGGCGATTTTCTCCTGCTGTCCTCCTGGACGCCGTTCGCCAAAAGGCGGACAGCAGGAGCTCATTTCAGCCAGCGCCGGCTGCCAGGACGATCCACGCCAGATGATAAGCGGCAAGCAGGGCGTATACGACCGCAGCGAAAAGAATCAAACGGGACAGCAGGATAGAGCTCGTCCTTCCTCCCATGAGCAGAAGGAGCGAGGGCAGAACAATCTTGTACCCATAGAACAGCGCAGGATGCGTCTCGTACAATAAAGCCGCGAACGGATTGGCTTCCTGTATGGCATGCAGCCGGATGCCTGAATCGGTCGCGATGGCGTCGAAGACGGATAGAACGAGAAGAAGCCACTTCGCGATGGCGTTCCGTGATTTGAAGCCCGTTACGGACATCGATGTTCTTGCCTGCATAGAGAAACCCCCAATCGTGATACATATTGTATCACGATTGGGGGTTTCTCTTCCAGCTGCGTCCTCTTGCTTCAAGGATTGAAAGCGCGAAGCATCGTATGAATTTCGGGTTATTTCTAGGCTGGCATCTCGACCTCTCCGGCCATTACTTGCCGTACCCATTCGTAGCACCTGAGCAGATCGCTGTCGCTGACCAGATCGGAGCGATGCTCAAACATGATGGCGACATCTGGATTCTGCTCGCGGATGATGGACAAGTAAGCGAGGATCGGAGCCCATCCTTCCGCAGCATCCTGCTCCGGGAGCACGGGCATCCGGTAGCATTCGATTTTGTCCGTGAATCTGAATGTCCATAGATGGATCAGCGCCGCATACTTCGCGTATTTTTTTACAACCTTAAGCGAATTGAACCGGGGATCGATCCGATCTTGCCGATAAAGACGCCCGGTATCGAGGCAGAGACGGATAGATGGATAACGCTGAAGGAGCTCTTCCAGCAGGCCGCCTTCGACCAAGTACCGATTCATCGCGTCCAATTCGAGAATCGGCATGAAGCCGTGCCGCTCCCCCATGCCGGAGATCCGCTGAAAGAAAATCTCGCTATGCCGTCGCAGCTCGTCAGCCGAAAAATCGTCCTCGTGAATATATTCACTGGAGTCAGAAAATTTCCACTTGGTCCAGTCCGCCCCTGCAGCCAAGATGACCGGCTTGGGATAATGATATAGGATATAGGCAGGCTTCACTCGAGCCGCATAATCGCGACACTCCTGCTCGATAAGCTGAAAGGACTGTTCTCGAATGAACGTATCCTTGGAAAGGATCAGAGCGTCCCTCATCTCCGATGTGCCGGAGCGCAGCGGAAAATGGATGCCGATGCGGAACCGATGCTCGCGGGAATCGCTGATCAGCCTCTCGATATCCTTATCGCTGTCCAGGAGGCAGGCTTCGACGCCGTAAAATCCAGGCGCGAAATCGGTTGCCTGTTTGATTGGATCATAGCTTCCGTATTGACCGATCAGGAAACGCGTCATCTTAGCCTCCTTGTCTTTTTATAGAATGCCCTGTCCTTGGCCGGCCTCCGCCTTGCATGCTTCGAGCAGCAAGGTTTCCCTGTCCTCCTAGATTACAAGGAGGGAACGATGTCCTCTTCCTCTACCGGGAAGCCAGGCCAAGCAATGGTCCTCCTCAAGCTTTTTCAGGATGAGCTTCACGTTTCTCGTCGTGCAGCGCAGCGCTTCGGCCAGCTCTTCAAGGGCAACCTCGACCGGGGTACCAAGCGCGCTTCCTGTTGAAAACCTATCGTAGAGAATGAGGTAGCGCTCGGTTTCAATCATCGTTTACCGCTTCTTTCCCCGCTTCGCGTGCCGAATTCGGGTTTGGGTTACAATAGGGTAAAGAATTCATGAGGAGGTTTGCATCCTTGAATCAGACAGATCCAACGATACCTGCCCGCGACGGACAGCGCGTTTTTGTCGCCGTTCCTCTGCCGGGTCCCCTGAAAGATCGGATCGGAGCTTGGTCCGATGAGCTGCGTACTCTCTATCCCTTCCGAAAATGGACGGATGCGGCGGATCTGCATATTACGCTCCAATTCATCGGCGATACGCCGCCGGAGCGTGTGTCGGAGCTCCGTTCCGCACTGGCCACGGCGATGCAGTCCGGCCGGATCAGGCCGTTCGTCTTGACTTTGGGCGGCATGGGCACATTCGGCATTCCCGAGTCGCCGAGAGTGTTCTGGGCAGGAATCGGCGGCGACAAGGAAGGCTTGCATCAAGCAAGGAACATCGTCGCGGAAGCGACTTCGGCTCTTGGATACAAAACCGAAGAGCGGGCTTACAGCCCACATCTTACGATCGCCAGAAACTACCGGGGAACGGAGCCGTTTCGGATGCCGCAGCTGCATCTGCATCCGGGAGCTTCGGTTGCCGGGAGCTCCAGGGAAACGGTAGTCCGGATAAGAGACGACTCCGAAGCCGAACTGTCCTGGACCGTCGACGAAGTCGTCTTGTACCGGACGCATATGCATCGGCTTCCCATGTACGAAACCGTCGCCTGCTTTCCATTTGGATAGAATGAGAGTGCGGCGGTTCTCGCTTGGGTTCAGATGCGGAACAGCCCGTAGCCGGCCAGAGGCACGATCGGATCGGGATCCGATTTCAAGCCGTCGGACCGGCCGTTCAGGGCGACGTCGACAAGCCAGCGCGTGAACGGGGCTACATGCATGGACTCCATTTCCTCCAGGCTGAAAAAGCCGGCCGCATCGACCTCGAGACCGTCCGGAACCGGCTCTCCGCCTATATAATCCATTGAAAAGGCTACATACACATTATGAATCTGCCGCGGCTGATCGCGCAGGGCCGCTACTCCGGTGACGACGGCCTGAATGCCGGTCTCTTCAAGCACTTCCCGCTGCACGGTCTCATGCAGCTGCTCCAGCTGCTCGGCGTAACCGCCGGGATTGGTCCAGTATCCCCTTCCCGGTTCCTGGGCACGCCGCACGAGCAGCAGCTTGCCGCCGCGCTCCACCAAGGCGCCGACTCCGATGCTGTAATGGCCCCAATGAACGAAGCTGCACGAAACGCAAGCCCTTCTCGGCGTTCCGTCGATATCCCTCGTCTCCATGGCATCTCCGCACGCGGAGCAAAAATTGACTTCCATATGTCCACTCCCCTGAGATCCTTCGCGCGGCTGTTCTTCCGTCGCCTCTTTTGATGTTTGACACCGAGCCTTCCATCCTTGAAATAACGGGCCGAAGACGTTTAATCCTTATACTATCGAACTATCGCTTCATCCGCCATCGGTATTTTCGGCCGGAGAAACGAATTCGGCGGCAGAGGCTGGAATAGTTCTTACCTGCAAATGCAGGCAAAATAAAAAGACATGCGGAAAGGAATTCCGCATGTCTGCCAAACCTGCCGATGCTTACTCCTGCGTCTCGAACTTCCAGTTGGGAACGCCTTGATCCTCGATGATGCCGATGGCGACATCCGCGATATCGGGATCGCTGAGCAGGCTGTCCCTGACCTTGAAGATGATGTCGTCCGCATTCGCCAGCGTAAGGCCCGGCTCCAGCTCGATCGTGCCGTCGACATGATAATAACGGCCTTCCTGAAGGATCCTCATCTGGAAGATGTCCAGAACTTGTGGATGCGCCAGGATGATGCGGGCGACCTTGTCCTCGACATCCCGAGGCGCGGCTGCGCCGATCAGGCCGACCATGTTGTCGTAGCCGACCCGGAAGGCGACGCCGATCATGAGAAGGCCGATGAGGATGGTCGAGATGCCGTCCAGCAGCTCGAAGCTCGTCAACGACGTCACGATGACCGCGATCAGCGCGAGCAATGCGCCTGTCGTGGCGACGAGATCCTCGTAGAAGACCAGCCGGGTCGGAGGGGCGGCCCTGCCTACGTTGCGGAAGGCTGCGGCGACGATTCCCGTTCCATTGGCTTCTACCCGGGCTTCGTGCACGATCTCCTTCATCGCCTTCACGAGTACGAATCCGTCTACGGCCAGAGACAGGAGCAGCACGATCAGATTGAGCCAGAAGCCGCTCGAATGCACCGGATGCGCAAGGAGATGAAAGCCTTCGCGGATCGTTTCGTACGCCATGACGGTGACGACAAGAACAGCGATCATGCAGAACAGATTGATGACACGTCCGAATCCGGTCGGGAACCGCTTGGTCGGTTTCTTCTCGGCCAGGACGCTGCCTGCGAACACGAACCCCTGATTGATCGCGTCGGCGATGGAATGCATCGTAGATGCGAACATGGCGCCGCTTCCCGTCGTGGCTGCGGCGATGCCCTTGACGATGGCAAGGCCTGTATTGCCGATCGCCGCTGTCGCTGACGAAGTATTTCCTTTCTTCACTAATTGCCAGAAGCCGGTTTTCGTCGAATCTGTGCTCATCGTATGCGTTTCCTCCTGTAAATTCCAAACTGAAGCGGTTATACGCAGATGCTGCCCGTTATGTTTCGGAATTTCGACTCTGTCATGCAGCCGGAATCAGGTTCCGCAGAATGTCCGGTAGGAGCCTGCGGACAGTCCGGATGAAGCAGCGAATTCGTCTTGCTCGGGACGATGGTCGTAGGGGTTTTCGAGTGCCGCCAACAGCTTTTCCGTGACGCTCAGATCTCCTTGTTCCGCAGCCGCCAATGCTTCTTCCACCCGATGGTTGCGCGGAATCACCGCCGGATTGCTGGCGCGCATCAGAGCGGCCGACTGCTCGTCCGACTGCGGCTGCCTCTCCAGTCTCCTCTGCCGCTTCGCCATCCAAGCCGAGAATGCCTGCGAATCGCACAGAACATCGCCCTGCATCCGCTTGCCGGTCGTCAGGTAGCGGAAAGTGTTCGTATAGTCGGCCTTATGCTCCTTCATCAGCCGCAGCAGCTCGTCCGCGAGCTCCTGATCCTCAGGCTCTTCATGGAATAGACCCAGCTTGGCGCGCATTCCGTCCAGCCAGTGTCTGCCATAGGCCTCAGCGAATCTTCCAAGCTCATGCTCGGCCAGCCGGACCGCCTCTTCCTCGTCGTCATGCAGCAGCGGCAGCAGCGACTCGGCCAAGCGGGCGAGGTTCCATGCCGCGATTTGCGGCTGGCTGCCATAGGCGTACCGTCCTTGCGAATCGATGGAGCTGAACACGGTGGCTGGATCGAAGGCATCCATGAAGGCGCAAGGCCCGTAATCGATTGTTTCCCCGCTGATCGCCATGTTGTCGGTATTCATCACTCCATGGATGAAGCCGGCGAGCATCCACTTCGCGATCAGCGAAGCTTGGCGGTTGGCGACCTCCCGGAGAAGGACGAGATGGCGACCGGCGTCGTCCGCCTTGCTGAGGCCGGCGTAATGCCTCTGCAAGGCATAGTCGGACAGACGCTCGAGATCTTCCATCGTTCCCCACTGAGCCGCGAACTGGAACGTTCCGACGCGCAGATGGCTGGCAGCCGTCCTCGTCAGGACAGCTCCCGGCAGCAGGGATTCTCGATAAACGGCATCTCCCGTTGACGTCACGGCGAGGCTGCGCGTCGTCGGAATGCCGAGTCCGTGCATCGCTTCGCTGATGATATGCTCCCTCAGCATCGGTCCCAGAGCCGCCCTGCCGTCGCCGCGGCGGGAATATGGCGTCGGTCCGGAGCCCTTGAGCTGGATATCGATCCGATGGCCTTCAGGAGTGATCTGTTCTCCGAGCAGGATCGCCCTGCCGTCGCCGAGCCTGTTGAAATGCCCGAACTGATGGCCGGCATAGGCTTGGGCCAGCGGCTCCGCTCCGTCCGGAACGGCATTGCCGGAGAGGAAATCAGCACCCTGCCCGTTGCGGAGCGCCTGGGGATCCAGTCCCATGGCAGCCGCCAGCCGCTCGTTGAGCACGATCAAGCTCGGGGAAGATACAGGCTGGGGATCGAGCCGGGTAAAGAAGAGCTCCGGCAGGCGGGCGTAGCTGTTGTCGAAGTTCCAGCCATAGCTGGTCTTGCTATCGGTTTCTTTCATAACATCTCCATTGGAATTAGAATTTTGGCATCATTTCTTATTATACCCTGAGACGGCCCGCTTGCATCGCTTCATCGGGATTTAGGCGGAGTTTCAAATCCAGGCATCTCCGAGAACCAGCCATGCGGATAGAAGCAAAACAGCCGCGCATGCCGCGCGGCTGAAGAGGCTGCTCCCTTCAAGAAAAAATCAGATCCTGAACTTGCTCACGATTCCGGTCAGATTTTCCGCCATCTGCTGCAGCTGCTCCGAGGAGCCGGCTACTTCGCCCATGGCCGCGGATTGCTGCTCCGCCGCCGTGGCGATGCTGCCCGACAGCTTGGCTGCGGTAACCGCGATCCTTTCCAGCTCGTCGAGCGAGGCGGCGATCTCCTCGGTTCCGGCCGACATCTGCTCTGAGGAGGCGGATACCTCCTGCACCTGGCTGTTCACTTCCTGAATCGATTTTACGATGGAGCTGAACGTCAGACCGGTCTGCTGGGCGATTTCCGTTCCATACCTCGCTTCATGGGCCGAACGCTCCAGCGATTCCGCCGCCCCGCTCGTGCCGTTGCCGATTGCCGACAGAATCTCCGTGATCTGCTTGGAAGAGGTGACCGAACGTTCGGCCAGCTTGCGGATTTCCTGGGCGACGACCGAGAAGCCCTTGCCATGCTCGCCCGCGCGAGCCGATTCGATCGAAGCGTTCAGCGCGAGCAGATTGGTCTGGCTCGCGATATCCGAGATCATCGCCATGATCTCTCCGATTCTGCTGCCGTGCTCCTTCAGCTCCCGAATGATCGCTGCCGTTTCGTTCAAATCGATTTCGATCTTTCTCATCTGCCCGACGACGCGCTCCATATCGCCTTCTCCATCTGCCGCTTTTTCCGACGTTTCGGCGGCGAGCTCCGACACGATGGAGGTGGATGCGGCGATGCGCTGAATGCCGATCGCCATTTCCGTCATCGCTGTCTGGCATTCTCTCGTGCTCTGGAATTGCTGCTCGGAGCCCGCTGCCGCCTGGCCTGTCGAAGCGGCGATCTCATTTGTCGCCTCCACCGCTTGCCTCGAGTTGTCCTGCAGCCTGTTGGCGGAGCTGGATACGCTCTTCGCTGCCAGCTGGATGTTGCCGGTCAGCTCCCGCAGGCTGGCGATCATTCGGTTGAAGGCTGCTGCTGCCTGTCCGATTTCATTTTCGCTTTTGACCGGAATTTCTTGGGTCAGATCGCCTTCTGCCGCCAGCTTCGACACTTCGGCCAGCGTACGAAGCGGCTTGAGCGTGCGGTTCACGAAATAGATGATGAGCAGGAGCGCAGCTATAGTGAATCCGCCTCCGGCCAAAATATCCTTCCATAACATCCGGGACAGGCTCGTCTTGACGTCATCGTAATGGAAATCGACGCCGAATAAGGCGAGCGTCTTGCCTTGACCGTCCTTGATCGGGGACAAATACGATACCCACTCGCCCTCGGAATCGGAATAAGGAACCGTCAACGCGAAGCCGTCCTTCATCGCCTTGTTGAAGGCATCTTCAAAAACATCGGGCATCTCGTAGACGGAGCCCGGCTGAATCGCTTCGTCATCACTATTCTCCTGCAGACTGACAAGGGTGCGCTTGCCGCCGGCTTCCAGAACTTCGGGCAGCATCAGATAGGCGTTGCTGATGAAGAGATCTTCGGCGGACATGGCGACTAACTGTGACTTGAGCAGCATGAAGGCTTCTGTCGTGGCGGCTTCCTTGCGGTTCAGCACAGCCGATGCTTCCGCGATCTTGCCGGCATTGAGCTGTACTTGACCTTGCATGGCCTTGCCCAATTCGCGCAGCTGCTTGTGGAACTCATTTTTCTGGCTCTGATAGGCAAAGGCCGCGGTCAGGCTCATGACCCCGGTGAATAGGACAGCCAGCAGCAGCACGCTCGTTCGGATCAGACTTCGTTTGGGCAAGGACAGGTATTTTTTCATGCAGTAGGCAACCTCTCATGTTGGGATAGTATTATATCGACATTCATGAGGCTATCCTTTAGAACATTCCCTGCGGCGGACAACTCAGCCTCCGTCTCGGATACGCTCTTACCTCCTCCCCGTTAGCCCGCTTGCGAGGTGTTGTTGCGCCTCTTGCCGCATACGATCCGATCCTGGACGCGCATGGAAAAATAATGGACCTTTCTTACCGTTCCTTCTCCACTTCCCTTTCAGCGATGATCCGGTAATGCCTATCCGTCGGATAGTCGAGCCTGATGACCTTGAAGCCGTATCGGATCAGCAGTTCCTCCAACTCCTGCGGCTCGACCCGGCTCGGAGGCGGAATCCGGGCTTCATCCCGCTTCTTCATCCATTCGAGGATGAACAGCAGGGCGCCGGGCTTCATCACACGGGCTAATTCCTGAACGGGCTGCTCGACCGTGTCAGTCACGTGAAGCACCAGCGAGGCGATAGCCCGGTCGACGGATCGGTCCGGCAGCGGCAGCCGTTCCGCGGATGCCAGCACCGGCTGAAGATTATGAGCCTGTTCTGCGGCCGCCTTAGCCTGCATGTAGCCAATCATCTCTGCTTGCGGGTCAGCCGCGACAACTTGCCCGCTAGTCAGAGATGCCGCCGGAAAGGAGAAGTAACCCGTTCCTGCCCCGATATCCAGCACCGTCATGCCGTTCTCGATCTTCAGAGCTTGGAGCAGCATGCCGGGAGGCAGCTGCTCCCTCCGTTCCTCGCTCTCCATTCTTCCGATCAGAGAAGGACTGAACTTCTCTTTCATAGACAATTCTCTCCTTCGCACATCGATTGCGGATGACGACCGCTCCTCGAAGCCATTATCCCTCAACCCGCTGCGAACATGCAAAAAAAGGAAGCTCCGAAGAGCCCCCTTTTTCCTGCAGCTTATTTGATCGTCAGGTTGAACCCGCTCTGGATGTAGTTGCCGCCTGCATAGGCGATGTTCCGGGTCACCAGATTGTTGAACGTCGCCGAGCCGTTGCCCGTGTACGTATAGATGGCTGCGCCAAGGTGAGGTCCCGAGAAGCGGGATGTCGATATCCCGTCGCGGCCGGTGCCGTCGATCGTGATGTTGTTGAACACGATGTTCTCGAAGCCGCCGCCGTAACCGATCTGAACGCCGTCGCGCTGGGCATTGATGATGTCGATGTTGGTGAAGGTGACGTTTTTGATGGCGTCGTTGGAAGCTTCCAGATCAATCGCCCCGCGCTCGCCGTTGTACAGATCCTGGCTTGTGCCGCTGTTGATGATCGTCGTGTCCGAGAAGGTGATGCCGGTGTTGTTTTGGAAGTGATAGCCCGGGAACACCGTATTCATCCGGATGCCGGAGCCTCCGACACAGTCGATGATGTAGTTGTGGTCTGCTTTGTGGCCGCTGCCGCCGAAGAAGGCGATGGCTGCCGCGCGCCAGTTGTTCTCGATCGTGTTGTAGGAGAACGTGTTGTTTACGCCGGCGGGAGCGCCGTTCGTGTTGCTCGTCCAGACGGCCAGTCCGTCATCGCCGTTGTTGCGGATGCTGCTGTTGCGGACGGTTGAATTGCTCGTTCCCTGCGCGAAGTTGATGCCGTCGGCTAGGTTGTTGCGGATGCGGCTGTTCTCGACGACAAGGCCGCTCGCATAGATCGCAGGAGTATGGGCATAGTCGCCGACCCACATGCCGCATTCGAAATGCTCGACCCAAACGTCATGGATCGTCGAATTGGCTCCGAAATTGTCCATGAAGCCTTTGTAGACGGCATTCTGACCGTAGCGGGAACGCAGGTTGGAGTTCATGTAGATGTTGCTGAAATCAAGCTTTCCTTTGATTCTCAGGGAGATGCCGCCTCCCGATGCATTGGGATTCGTGAACTGGATGTTCGTATACCAGATGCCTGCGCCGGTAACCGTGAAGTTGTCGATCATGTTCGCGGCCGAGCCGATCTCCCACATGCTGCTCAGATGGAAGGTGCCTTCCGGAATATAGAGGGATTTTCCGGCCGCTGCCGCTGCGGTCACGGCTGCCTTGAAGGCGGCGAGATCATCCTTGCCGTCATTCGCGATGGCTCCGTATTCGGTGACGGACACCGAATTGGCAGGACGGGCAACGGCTGCCGGAATCGGCTCGATCTCGATGAAGTCGACGCCGTACTCCAGGCTGTCTCCGCCCTTCTGGACGCGGATCGTGTCTCCCGGCTTCAGTGCGGCATCCAGCTTGAAGTGGACTTCGTCGAAGCGGAAGAGCGGCCTGCCTCCGCCCGGAGCGTCAGCCGGCATGTCGCCGGAAAAATACTGCCAGCTGTAATAGGAGGTCAGCGACACTGTTTTGGCTTTGGTTCCGTTGACATAGACGTCGAGCGAGCCGTTCTGGCCCATGCCGTCGCTGGTGTCAGGCATCGTGAAGCGCATCGTGACGCCCGCTCCGCCTTGTCCTTGACGGACTGTCCACTGCAGGCTGGAGCCATTGGACGGAAGTGCGGCGTATTTCTGTCCCGATGCTTCGGAAGCGATGAGCGATTGATCGAACGTTGGCGCCGTTCTCAGGACAGCTCCGCCGCCGAGCGCCGCATCCTCCGTGTCGTATCGGCTGTACGGCATGCTGGCGCCGCGCGCCGAGTAGACCGTGAGGCTCGCATTGCTCGTATTGTTGCTTTGCTTGGCCGGAATTTCGTTGCCGTCAGCGGCTACAGTCGTCGAGACGGTATAAGTACCGCTCGCTGCGGTCCAGCTGCCCACGCTGATGTTCGTAGACGCGCCTGCTGCAAGGGAACCTGTGTAGGAGCCCGTAAAGGTTTGGAGCGTCGCTCCGGCGGAGTTTTTCAGCACCACGGTTACGGGATGGGCTCCGCCGGCTGAAGCAAGCGTACCCTGGTTTTTGAGGGCGACGGTAAAGGACACCGCCGCTCCCTGCGACGGCGTGCCCGGCGACCATGACGTCGTGGCGACGAGGTCGGAGCTGGACACCGGCGCTACGACGAGATTAGTCGGGTTCGCGTAGCTGTTGTTGCCTTCATTCTGCTCGATGACGGCGTTGCTCTCGTCGACCTTGGCGCTTACCGTATACGTTGCGGCAGCTTTGGCGCCTGCATTGATCGATACATTCGCAGAAGCTCCTGCCGCAAGCGCGCCTACCGGAGCGGTGCCGGCGAGCTCGTTGTTCAGGTAGAAATTGACCGTCGTGGCGCCTGCGGCTGCAGTCCCGACGTTCTTGACGACGGCGTTCAGCGTAATGGCGCCGCTCTCGACCGGAGAAGCCGGAGTCCAGGACATGCCTGCAATGGTCAAGTCCGGATTAGGCGCAGGCGTGCCGAACACTTGGAACTCGGCGATCTGGCCGGCCGGCGCGCCGGAGTTCGCCGTAATGTTCAGCTGGAGGCGCTTGACCGTCGCGGTGACCGGAATCGTCACACTGTTGCCGGTTGCGGGATTGAACGTATAGGACTGGGACGAGACGAGATTGCTGAAGGAGCTGGCGTTCTGATCCGCTCCAAGCACTTGGATCGTCTGCGTGCGAGTCCCCCATTCCGAAGCCGGATTCAGCTTCAGCACGACGGAGGTGATGCTCTGGTTGGAACCGAAATCGAGAGTCAGCGTGCTTGGGTTGCCGCCTCCCTCCCAATAGGTGGCCGTATTGTTGTCATTCGCATTCGCGGCTGCGTAGGTCTGCGTGCTGGAAGAGGCTGTAATCGATTTCCCTAAGGCGATGTTGCTGCCCGCCGGAGTCGGCGTCGGCGTCGCCGAAGGAGTAGGGGTTACCGTAGGCGTCGGTGTTGGTGTTGGGGTAGGCGTTGGAGTTGGCGTTGGAGTTGGCGCTGTCGCCCCGTAAATTTCAAGCTCCGACAGCTGGCCTGCAGGCCAGCCCGTATTGGCCGTAAAATTCAGGCGTACGTAACGGGTGCTGGCGGCGCTGAAGTTGATCGTGACGCTGTTGCCGGCTATGGATGGATTGAATGTATACCCCGCCGATCCGACGATGTTCGTGAACGTCGAGCCGTTCGCGCTGCCCTGGATCGAGAGCGTCTGCGTACGGGTCTCCCATCCGGACGGAAGCTTGAGGACGATCTGGTCGATGCCCGTGCTGGCGCCAAGGTCGACTTGGATCCACTGCGGGAAGGCGTTGTTCGTGCTTTCCCAATAAGTGCCCTGATTGCTGTCCTTGACATTGTCGGGGCTGTACGTCTGAGACTGGCCGCTGGCGGTGACGGTTTTGCCGAGCGTCAGATTCGCGCCTCCTGCTGCGGTGGCGGGAGCGATGGGACCGGCAGCCTGGAAGAAGCCGGCGGCGATCAGGACGAGCGCCAACAGCCAATTCATATATTTAGTGCGGATACGCATTATAGTCCTCCTCGGGTTCGATTGGTTCGCGGCATAATCGCTTGAATACGACTGAATCAATAGGTCGGCCAAAGATCCCTAATTCGAAGCGCTTTCAATTGTTGGGCTGCCACCACCTTCTTTGCTGGGATGATTGCTTGGCGATCCTCCTTTCGCGGACATGCATCCTCATTATAAAGGTTGATTTGCCAAATGATGGAGTGGCGATCTTACGGAAAAGAGGTGCGATTCTATGTTTTTTCCCGACGATGGCGCTGGAAGAAAACAAAAGGCCTCGATGCCTATGGCATCGGGCCTCTCGAAATCGTTTTTTTGAATCCACGACTCTAGAAACAAGACGAAATCAGATCATGAAGCTGTGGCCGGATGCGCAGAATAGCGTCCGTGCGGCCGAAGTGGACCCGGTTGGTCAGCAGGACGATCTGCAGCTCCCGCTCCGGATCGAACCAAATGCTCGTTCCCGTAAAGCCGGTGTGGCCAAAGGATGTCTGCGACAGCAGGCTTCCGGCCGAATTCGGACTGTCCGGATTGACGAGCTGCCAGCCCAAGCCGCGGAAATCCCCGGCGAAGGGAGTATGGTTCCGCCGAGCTTCAGCCAGCCATGATTCCTCCAAGATCGCCCTTCCTTCATGCCTTCCTCCGGCATGGATCATGGATGCGAACTTCAACACATCCTCCGCGGTGGAGAACAATCCCGCATGCCCGCTTATTCCTCCCATTCGCTCCGCTTTTTCGTCATGGACGATGCCGCGCTTGTAAGCTCCTGCTTCCTCGGAGTATTCCGTGGAGGCATATCTGGAAGGATCGAAGGCCGGAAGGAACCCCGTATCCTTCATCCCCAATGGAGCGTAGATCTCCCTCTCCAGAAACGACGTGAACGGCTCGCCAGCCGCCTGCTCCGCGATAAGGTACAACAGAATGAAGCCGAGATCGCTGTAGACGACCTCCTTGCCCGGCGTGCTCAAGGGGCGTTCGCTCCGAACGAACTCCAGCAGCTCCTCCCTGCCCATCGCCATGACTTCCTTCATAGGCAGCCCGGCTCGAAGGCCGGATGTATGGGTCAGCAGATGGCGGATCGTGATGGGATTCTCGGCGTTGTCTGCATAACCTCGGATATGGCTGGCTATCGTGTCGTCCAAGGAAAGCCTGGCCTCTCCGGCCAGCTTGAGGATGGCCGGCAGCGTGGCCAGCACCTTCGTCAAGGAGGCCATATCGAATACGGTGTCCCATTCCATGGCTTCCCTTTGCGGATAGACGGCTCGGCAGCCATAGGCTTTCCTCAGGACAAGCTGTCCCTGGACGGCTACAGCAAGCACGGCTCCCGGCAAATGCCCGTCCCTGATCTCCTGCTCCATGAATGCGTCTATGCGGGATTCGTCTCTCTCTCCCATGAACCTGCCTCCTCCTTTGGCCATTCGGCCGCCGCGAGCTGCGGCGAATGATGCTCCTCCTTTTATCTTCCACAATACGCGGCAGATGGCAATGCCGACTCTGTTATAGGCGAATGTTCCCTGTCTGGCACGACTGAAATCTGCTAGTGTGAAGACAAATGAATGAAATAGGCGGTGAATTGGAATGAAGCGGAATGAACTCGAAAAATGGATTTCTCTTCGCGAGGAAGGCCGCGCCAATCAGGATCAAAAGCTGCTGGCGGAGGTCAGGCAAGGACTGAAAGCCCTTCTCCAAAACCATCCTGATGAAGCTGCGGTCCATTATCAATGCGGCATCGCCCACGACAATTCCGGGTTGGGCCGGGAGGCCGTTCCCTATTATGAAAAGGCTCTGGAGCTTGGACTCTCGGGGCCGGACCGGGAACGATGCTTGCTGGGACTGGGAAGCACATACCGGTATTGGGGGCGTTATTCCGAGGCTGTGCATGTCCTGCGCCAGGGAGTCGCGGAATTTCCCGGCAACCGGGCCTTGAAGGCGTACCTCTCCATGGCTCTCTACAATACCCGGGAATACAAGGAGAGCGTCGAGCTTCTCATCGCCAATCTGATGGAGTCGACCGACGATGGCATCTTGCAGTACTTCAAACGCGGAATTCTAGCTTATGCGGAAGACTTGGATGAAACAGCGGCGGAAGACCTGGATGAAACAGCCGCGAAAGACAGCCGCAAGTAATCGCCCGAAACGGCATCATCCTCCATGAAGCTCATAGGTACGGACAAAAAAAGAACGCCGCAGTCCGCGGCGTTCTTTTCAGCATTCCTTATCCTGCTTATACCTTCACAAAGCGCCACTTCTGCGCTCCCGTGCCGTTGTCGGTCCAGATCTGCACGTTGGTTCCGTCAGCGGTTCCCGACGAGGAGACGTCAAGCGCCTTGTTGCTGCCGACGCCGATGACCTTGAAGCTGCCGTCCCCGTTGTCGATGATTCTCCAGTTCTGAGCGTTGTTGCCGTTCTGAGTCGCGATTTGCACATTCGTGCCGTCGGCTGTCCCCGCCCCAGCGACATCAAGCGCCTTGTTGCTCGCCGGATTGATCAGCTTGAACGTTCCATCCGCATTGGCGACCGCCTGCCAGCGCTGAGCTCCGGTTCCATTGTCCGTGTAGATCTGGACATTGGTGCCGTCCGCGGTTCCTGCGGCGTAGATGTCAAGCGCCTTATTGCTGTTGACGTTGATCAGCTTGTATACAGCTCCGGCTTCGATCGGCGAAGAGGTCGACGTTCCTTGCGTATAGACACGGACATAATCGACGGTCATCGTCTGAGGGAATACCGTCGAAGCGTTCGGGTTGCCCGGCCAGTTGCCGCCGACAGCGAGGTTCATGATCATGAAGAACGGATGGTCGAACACCCATGTCTGGCCCGCTCCGAGCTGGCTTTTGTTGAACGTATGATACAGATTGCCGTCTACGTACCAGCGGATCTGCGTCGGCTCCCATTCGACTCCGAATACGTGGAACGCGTCCGCGAACGAGCCGCTAGGAAGCTTGTAGGATTTGCTTATGCCTCCGGCGCCGGAGTATCCGGGACCGTGCACCGTTCCGTACACGGTGCTGGTGTCATGGCCCAGGTATTCCATGATGTCGAGCTCGCCGCTTCCCGGCCAGCCGGCCGTATCGAGGTTGTTGCCGAGCATCCAGAAGGCCGGCCAGATGCCTTGGCCGTAAGGAAGCTTGATGCGGGCTTCGAATTTGCCGTAAGCCTGGTTGAATTTGCCTTTCGTCAGCAGCCGGGCGGAAGTATAGGACATGCCGCCGACATTTTCCTTGATCGCTTTGATGACGAGATTGCCGCCGCCGTCCAGGTAGGAGTTGTTGCGGCTGTTCGTGTAATATTCCAGCTCGTTGTTGCCCCATCCGCCGCCGCCGATGTCATAGCCCCATTTGCTGCCATCCGGCGCGGAGCCGGACGCTCCGTTGAATTCATCGCTCCAGGACAGGTTCCAGGTCGGAGCCGCTTGGGCTGAAGGCATGCGGACACCTCCCAGGCTGATCAGAAGAACCGCGGCCATCGCAAGCATCGCAATCGTTCTCATTTTCATTTTTACTTTCATGTCATTTCCTCCTCTTCCGTTCAATTATGAAGCGCTTTCAAAAAGGTTCAGTTGTTCGCCCTTCAGGCCCTATGCACCTCCCTCTCGAAAAATGGAAACTAATAACGGGTGCTATTTTATTATGAACCTATCTCCCTAAAAGTAAATTCCCATTATTTCGGACACTGGATTTCGGGTGCGGGATCGACACGGCATCGGATCCGTTGCCGGGCGGACGAGCCTCTTTCGGACCATGCCGGAATGGCGGTCGTCCTGCATTCCCCTGACAGCCAGGACGACGATGGCCTACGAGGCTGCCGCACGCGCCAGGCTTGCCGGGAAACCGCAGCAGGATGCCCAGTTCTTTGGCTGGCGTAGTTGCGGCCAATTACTCCAGAAGCTCCTATTACCAGAGCGACCTTGCGTTTGCTTTCAAGGCTTTCCTTCAATTTCGTTCAGCTCCTTGACTTGTCATAAGCTGATTATGGAGCTTTTCGAACGATGCCGAAAGTCCGCACTTCAAGGTCACTCAAGCACCTTCAGGTACCTGTCCCTTGCTTCAGCCTTCAGGTACCTGTCCCTGTTTTCAGCCTTCAAGCGCCTCTCCCTGTCCTCGGGATTCAGCCCGCGCTGCCTTCCGGATCGGCCAGCGCCGATTTTCCGGCAGGCCGCTTTCGTTCCGGCGAAGCAATAGCCGCCCAAACCGCGTACCCGAGCAGGCCTCCAATTCCGTTCAGGATGATATCGTCCACATCGAAGGTTCCCATCATGAACAGAGCCTGGGAGCTTTCCAGCAGCAAGCTTGCCACGGCCGCTGCCGCCGCAGCCCCCAAGGCATTCAGCCTCGTTCCCTGACGGACGAACCAGCCGAGCGGCATGAAGATCGCGATGTTTCCAGCGAAATTCACGAATTGATGGCTGCTTTGAAGATGATGCAGATTTTGACGGATGGATTCGAAAGGCTTCAGATTCGCCGTCAGCATGAATCGGTTCCGAATCGATTCGGCCCGCTCCGGGATATGCATCAGCTGCTCCCCCAATAACCGGAGATCGACCGGACCGTATTTGAACAAGATGATTTTGACCAGAACGTACGCATACAAAGCAAGCAGCAAGAGCATCGGCGCTCTTTTCCGTGTTTTCATGGGCATGGGCTTCTCCTTCGTTTTCGGTTGTCCGATAAGCATAAGAGAGAAAGCTTAAGCCATGCTCGGCAAAAGATAAGGTTTTTCTTAAATCCGATGCCCAGGATGGACCCGCTATAAAAAAGTATAGTACGTATACCGCAGATACTTAACGTAAAACTTCTTCACTACTACCGGAATTCCCCTCCAATGCCTATAATGAAGACAAGCTTTTGCAAGCGTTTCAACCTATATTCCAGTGCTATCAATCCAGGAGGTATCATCATGCCGAAAGTGGTCATTACCGGTGGCAGCGGAATGCTTGGTCAGCATGTGCTGCGGCATTTTGTCGATCAAGGCTACGAGGTGCTCAACGTCGATGCGGTCCGTCCCAAGGAACATATCTGCCCTACCCTGATCGCGGATCTCACCAACCTTGGCGAGGTTTACAGCGTTCTGGCCGGGGCCGATGCCGTCGTGCATCTGGCCGCGATCCCGGCCGCCCATATCCGGACGGCCGAAGTCACCTTCGAGAACAACGTCGTATCGACCTACAACGTTCTGGAAGCGGCTGCGGGCCTTGGCATCACCAAGGCGGTCATCGCCTCCAGCGAGTCCTCCTACGGCATCGTATTTGCCGTCAACAGGCTCGAACCGGCCTATGTGCCGATCGACGAGGATCATCCGCAGCTGCCGCAGGACAGCTACGGCCTCTCCAAGGTCGTCAACGAACAGACGGCGGACATGTTCCACCGGCGCACCGGGATGCAAGTCGTATCCATGCGCATCGGCAACGTCATCATTCCGGAGCGCTACGCCGATTTCCCTTCCTTCATCCATGATCCGGAGCAGCGCGAGACGATCATGTGGAGCTATATCGATGCCCGGGACATCGCCGAAGCCTGCCGCCTCGCCATCGAGACGGACGGATTGGGATCGGTCGCGCTCAATCTGGCGGCTGACGATACGAGCAGCGCCATTCCGAGCCGGGAGCTGCTTGCCGCCCGGTACCCGGCTGTGAAGGATATCCGACACCCGCTCGACGGCCATGAGACGCTGTTCAGCAATGCCAAAGCGAAGAAGCTCCTCGGCTGGCAGCCGAAGCATGCATGGAGAACTTACGTCAAGGAATCCTGATATGAACCGGTCCGTCGCGCTGTTCTTCTCGTTTTACTTCATTCTTTTCATGGGGAACGCCCTCTACAGCACCTTCATTCCGGTCTATTTCCAGGACAAGGGCTTCTCGGCCTCCCAGATCGGCACCCTGCTCAGCATCGGGCCGTTCATCGCCGTTCTGGCGCAGCCGATGTGGGGGTCGGTCAGCGACAAGTCCCGCACCAAGAACCGGGTGCTGCAGATTCTGCTGATCGGCAGCGGCGTCTCGATGCTGCTGTACCCGCTGTCGGATTCCTTCGTCTACCTGATGATCCTGATCGGCGTCTTCACCTTGTTCCAGACGTCGACCGGTGCCATCGGCGACGCCATTACGCTCGAAGCGCTCGGCAGCCAGGCTTCCAGCTACGGCATTATCCGGCTCGGAGGAACGCTTGGCTTCGCGCTGATGTCGATCGTCTTCGGATCTTACGCCAAGTCGCATGTCGACAGCATGTTTCCGGTCTATGCGGCCGTCATGCTGATCTCCTTGCTTCTGCTGCTCCGCTATCCGACGATCGGAGGCCACCAGTTCGCCGGCCGGCGGATGCGAATCTGGGAGCTGTTCAAAAACCGCAAGCTCGTGCTTTATCTCGGCATCTGCTTCGCCGTCAACGTCACGCTGGGCTACTATTATGCGTTCTTCCCCTTGTACTACAAGGAGCTGGGAGCAGACAACGGCTTGCTGGGCTGGTCGATGGTCATTTCGGCGCTCAGCGAGGTGCCGTTCCTGCTTTTGTCGTCCCGGCTGTTCAGCCGGTTCAGCATTTCATCCATTCTGCTTGTCGCATCGGGAGCCGCAGCCGTCCGCTGGCTGCTGTTCTGGATGATCGATAATCCCTATGCCATCCTGCCCGTGCAGATTCTGCACGGCATGATCTTCATCGTCGTCTCGGTGACGATGTCCGTCTTCATCAACAAGGAAGTGCCGCAGGAGCTGCGCGCGAGCGGGCAGACGCTGAACGCCCTGCTCAATCTCGGCGCGGCCCGGATCATCGGCAGCTACGCAGGCGGCTTCGTCAGCGAAGCCGAGGGGATGAAGTCCGTGTTCCTCTATTGCGCGATCGTTACGTTTGTCAGCCTCGCATTCTTTGCCGGCATGGAGATGAAGAAGAACCGCGGCTCCATCGAAGTCCAGCCGTAAGAGAGGCATGCATTCAAAAACAAAGGGGCTGCCCGTAGTCATGTTCATGACTTCTGGGACAGCCCCTTTTCGGTTTCAAGCCTGCTTCCTTCCCGCTTCTTGCGATCTTTGCGAAAGGAAGGACATTACGGCTCCATCGGCCTCAAATCCTTTATGTACCAAGCGTCGCAGGCATAGTGCTCCGAGCCTTCGAGAGGCGCTTTCAATCCGGCGAAGCCATGCTTTTCATAAAAGCGCGCGGCCGCCTTCATCGAGGTCAGCGTCTCGAGATAACAGCGTTCATAATGGACGCTTGCGAAGTCCAGCGCGGCCTCCATGAGCTTCGCCGCCATGCCGGAGCCTCTTGCGCCGGGCAGCAGATACATCTTCTGCAGCTCGCACACCTCGCTGGAATCCGCGAATGGAGCGATTCCGCATCCCCCTTCGATGATTCCATCCTTCTCGATGACCCAATACTTGCGCCCCGGGGCATCGTAATAACCGCTCAGATTGTCCAAGCTTTTGTCCGCCCAGGCCAGTCCTTCCCTGTTCCCTCCGAATTCGATCAGGCATTGGCGGATGATCGACGCTATGGCGACATTGTCGCGTTCTTCAAGCTCGCGGATAAACATGAGTCCACTTCCTTCTGATCGGCTGCAAGTAGAAAACCCGCAAGGACCTGCCCTGCGGGCGGCAGCGGATTATTTGGTCAGCACATCCCGGAAAAATTGGTCCAGCACAGCCGGATCCGTCAGCCGGGCATTGCAGCTGTCGCTGCTCAGGCACATATAATTGCCGATCGCCTTGTAATAATCGGGCGAGGCATGAAGCGGCCGATGCTTGGTCAGCGCTGTGAACAGTGCGACCTCGCCGTGGCCCCGGCATAGGAAGCAGGTATTCTTTTTCGTGCCTGCCGGCGAGAACCTGCCTTCGATTCCCGCCGGCTTGCCGTCCAGCTCATGCACGAGGAACATTTTGCCGCTGCCGATATCGGTCCATCCGAGATAAGTGACTTTCCGGAGATCGATCTTGTCCAGATCGGGCACTTTCAGCTTTTTCGCTTTTGGGAACAGCTTTTTCAGCTGTCCTTCCGTAACGGCGGGGAATCTCATGCGGTAAGGCTCAAGCGCCTCCACACCTTGCGCGAATTGCTGCGGAGAGCTAAGTTCCGCCAGTCCCAGCACCAGCAAGCGCTGATCGGAATCGGCTGCCTGGAAAGCTTCATCCAATAAAGTATGCACGCTCATCCGCACCGACTCCACCACCTTCGGATCGGATACGGTCGTACAAGTATTCTGCAGAAGCTTGACTTGTTTTAGAATAAGATTGAATTCATGGTTTCGAATAAATGGTTGGCCCATCGCTTTTCAGCCCCTTATTTTTTGGATTCAAGCAAATAAGGTGCAAAGCCCATTTATGGAAACGATCGATCGGGCGATTGGTATTCGTTCCATCCTCAATAGCCCCATGCAAAGAATCGCCCCTTAAACAGGCTCTGCATGGGTGAAGCTATTCCCGGCAAAGTGATTTGCCATCCCTACCAGCCTCCCTTTAAAACCAGTATAGGCGATAGCAGGCGGCCGGGGCAATGCCGCAATCGGTTAAAAAACGGCTGCAGGAATGCCGCAATCGGTTAAAAACGGCTGCAGCAATTCAGAACGGCTTGTCCACTCCGAGCAGCACATACAGCTCATTTAGCTCGCGAATGTCGTAAGTCGGTACGATGCCGGAGCCTGCCGGCTTGCCTTCCGGATTGAACCAGCAAGTATCCAGGCCGGCGTTCTGCCCTCCCTTGATGTCCGCGCTGAGCGAATCTCCGATGATCAAGGCCTCGTCCGGAACGAAGCCGGGAATGCGCTCGAACACATAATCGAAAAAAGCCTTCATCGGCTTCTGGAACCCGGTGTCTTCGGAGACGAAGACGTTGCGGAACATCGGGAACAGCCCCGAGGCCTGCAGCCGCTTGTGCTGGGTCGCAGAAACTCCGTTCGTGACGATGAACAGGTCGTACCGGGGCTCAAGGGCGGTGATCAAGGCAAGAGCGCCCTTTACCTCGTCATGGCCTTGCTCCAGAAGCTTGCGGTACTGGGCTTCCACAGCGACACCGTCCACTTCCCGGCCATATTCCTTGAACAGCAGCGAATAGCGCGTGTTCACGACTTCATCCCGGGAGAGCTTCCCTTCTTCGAATGCCCTCCACAAGCCGCCGTTGATTTCCTTGTAGCGGAAATGAAGCTCCTCATCCAGCGCAAGGCCGTGCTCGGAGCATAAGAGGCCCAGAGCCATCCTTTCGGCGGCGCCGAAATCGAGCAAGGTGTCGTCCACATCGAAAAGCAGCGTTTTATATGCTTTCAATTTCAGCCCTCCATTTCGGCGGGTTCACGAACTGCGCCGCGAACGTTCCGTTTGTTGCCCGACAGCTTGAATACGGCAGCGCCTCCGATGACGACAAGCACTCCGATGAGCTGCTTCATCGTGAAATCCACCTTTTCCAGGCCGAGCCAGCCGAGCGAATCCAGCATGAGCGCCAGAATCAGCTGGGAGCTGAGAGCGACGAGCACGCCGTAGGTCGGGCCCAAAAGCTTGATTCCCTGAACCATGCAGACGACGACGCCGACTCCGAGCAGACCGCTGAAGGCGAACCAGGTTTCCATATTCCCGAGATGGAACATCTTCGTTCCCTGAGACAGCAGGCCCAGCGTCAAGGAAGCCGCGAAGCCGAGGCCGAGAACAAGCGCCGTCGTCACCCGGGTGCCTGTTTTTTCGCTGACTTTGCTGTTGAATATATTTTGCAGGCTGAGCAGGCAGCCGGCCAAAATCGACAAAGCGATTCCCGTCATCATCTTGAGTCAGCTCCTTTCATACAAGTTGCGGCTGGCGAGAGCCTCGAGCTTCCCTCGATCCAGGATCGAGATCAGACCCTTGGAGCGCTGGATGCATCCATCCGCGGCAAACTGCTTCAATACTCGGTTCACATGCCGGTAGCTCGTTCCGATCAGATTGGCGGCATCCCTCAGCATCGAAGCCCGAAGCTCCCCCTGGAACAACGGATCGGTTTCGTCGTACGATACCGAGAGCAGATAGCTGGCAAGCCTGATTTCCACCGGATACATCAGATTGAAGCTCAAGGAATTCGACTTGGCATAAAACTTTTTGGTGATGATATCGAGGAGGAACCGCAGAAACGGCGGATGATCGTCTCCATGCAGGACAAGCCAGCGGTGATGGATGCCGATCATGGCGACGGGCGATACCGCTTCGACCGTATTGAGGAAATCCGCCTTCTGCACATACTCGAGATCTCCGATCACCTCCAGCGGCGTTTTGAAGGAAAGAATGAGCGACTTCCCTTCTTCGGACGTCGTGAAGATTTTCACCTTCCCCTTGACCAGCACATATACGGTGTCGGCGGCATCTCCCTGGCTGCAGATCAATTGACCTTGATCGAACCGGCGCAAGGTGAGATGCGGCAGCAGCGGCTTGCCGAAGACGGCTTCGAGGCCGTGAAGCTTCAAGTATTCATCCAGCAGCTGCCGGTCGGGTTGTTCATGTTTCATTCCGTTGTCGTTCCTGCCTTCCATCGTCATGCTTTGTCCTTTCATTATACCCTCAAGATGAGGACGCCGGCGAGCATCATGGCGATGCCGAGAAACTGGGGCAGGCTCATCGTCTGCTTCACGACGCCGAACCATCCTCTGCCGTCGATAAGGAAGGTCAAGCTGAGCTGCGCGATGAGCAGCACGGCTACGGTAATCGTAATGCCGATGGCATGGATCGCCTGCACATTGCTGAATACGATGACCGCTCCCATCGCTCCTCCGGTCAAGTAGAGCGGTTTCACTCCGCGAAGTCCAGTGCCTGCCGAGCGGCGGAAAAGGCCGAGCAGCAGCAGCGCCGCGATGAAGCCCGTCAGCTGCGTCAGCGCAGCCGCCTGCCAGGTGCCGATCGCGGCGCCGATTCTCGAGTTGGCTACTCCTTGCAGCGTAATGAACATGCCTGCGCCTGCGGCGAACAGAATTCCCTTCATCTGTATCTTCCCCTCGTGTACTCATGGCTTTCTTCCCCATTACACGATATCAGGGATGCATTTGAAAAGGACATATGTCCTTTTTAACGCGCTTCTTCGCTTTTCGGAGTCCGGAACATCGAGCAGGACGAAAAAAGCTTTTATCGGAGTGCTTCCAGGTCCGTCAATCGAACAAACGAAAACCAATCTTCTCGCGCATCTTTGATCATGACAAAAAAGAGGACGGCTTCGCCAGCCTGTCCTCTTTCGTTTTGCCTCATGCTTTGGGCAAAGCTGTCAAGCTCGGAAGCCGCTGCGCTGCTGCAGCCGATCGAGGACCCTCTCGACGGGAAACGCATGGACCTCTCTTCCTGATCTTCCGCTCGTATCCGTCCCTGCGAACAAGGAGTTGTAGACCGCTTCCTCCGTCGCATCCGCTGCGGCCCGGAAGCACTCGGAGATGAGCGGACCGTCTTCGCGGACGGCTTGGACGGCAAGCAGATCCTGCTCCGGATCATGGGGCGTCAGCATGCCGGTGCTGAAGGCGATGACGATATCGCCGCTGCCGTGGTGGGCGATCGAGCCGGTTCGTCCAAGCCCGAAGGCGGCACGCTTCGCCACCCGCTTCAGCTGCCGCGAATCAAGCGGCAGATCGGTCGCAACCACGATGATGACGGATCCGTCTTCCTTGCGGTTGTCAGCCTCGGTCTCAGCCAGCAGCTGTCCGATCGGCTCGCCCAGAATGGAAAGGTCGCTGCCGCTGCCGTAGTTGGTCAAGACGAGAACGCCGATATGGTACTCGCGCCCCGCCGCAACGACCGCCCGCGAAGAGGTCCCGATTCCTCCCTTCCAGCCGAAGCACACCATGCCGGTGCCGGCGCCGACGGCGCCTTCTCCGACCGGACTCCTCTCCTCCCAGGCTTCCTTGGCCAGACGGATCGCTTCCACCGCATGCTCCGGCCGGACATGCAGGCCGCGCATGTCGTTCAAGTAGCTGTCGTTGCATTCGCCCGTTACGATATTGATGGAGCCGGCATCGGCGCCGATTCCATCGTCATGCTCCATCATGTGGCGCAGCGCGCCTTCGGCCGCGGCGGGCACGCCGAACGTATTGGTCAGCATGATCGGTCCCTCCAGTTTGCCGAGCTCGTCGACCTGGACGAGTCCGGCCGTTTTGCCGAAGCCGTTGATGACATAGGATGCCGCAGCGGCCTTCTCCCGGAACAGATTCCCCTGATGCGGCAAAATAGCGGTGACGCCCGTCCGCACGACAGGCTGCCCGCCGCCGTCCGAGCGCAGCGTCACATGGGCCGCACTCACTCCCGGGACGTCCTCGATGCTGTTGAGAGGTCCCGTTCTCATCCGGCCGACCTTCAAGCCATAATCCTGAAATCTCCGCCGGTTCATTCCCGTCCCTCCTTCGTCCTTGCCGGAAACAGCTTGGCGAGCAGGCTCGACATCTCCGCCGGCGATTTTCTTCTCAGCACCTCGGAGTCGTACCACTCGACCTTCCCGCACTCCTCGCAGCTTGCATACATCAGGTGGATGTAATCGAGATCGAACAGCCTGCTCAGCCCGGTCCCGTTCATCGCCGCTTCCTTGACGGAGCAATCGCGGCTGCCGCAGCGGCCGCATCGGAAGCTCGCAGCCAGCAGCTCCTCAAGCGTCATGCTTTCAATCTCTTCTATGGACAGCATGCCTGCATGGATGGCCCCTTTGTCTCGCACCATCTTTCCCGAATCTTCTGCGGACAACAAGCCCGCATCAGCCGAGTGGAATTCCGGCTCCGGCACTCCGTCTTCTACAATGCCTTCCAAATGCCGAGGCAGCACCTCGTGGAGGCAGGAGGGGCATACGCGCTGTTCAAGCAGCATGTCGGTTCCGCACCAAGGACAGCTTATGTTGGATTCCATTCCGCTCATTCCTTTCCGGATCCGCTGGAGGAGAGCAAAAGAAAAACCCCAGCTTTTTTCGAAATGCTTCCGAAATGCTGAGGCTGCGCTTAGCTGCTGCCGGGATTGTTTGCTTCGGCTTTGGCGGCGAGCCGAGCCGTCTTGGCCTCTTCCGCTTTTTTCTGCAAGCCTTTGCTCACATACGGCTTCGGTTTGCTTGCGGCCCGCTTGGCGCCGGCCTGCCAGCGGTTCCAGCCCTTCTTGCCCGTACCCCGGCCGGTGCCTCCGCCTTTGGATTTGCTCATGCTTCCTTCACTCCAATCGTGCTTCTATCATACTCTGTCAATCTGTTTACGGCAAATCAGCTCCTTACCAATATTTAAGCATGGGGCTGCTCTCTCTTTTTGTTTACGATGGGTGATAGACCGCCCGAAAGAGAGTTGAAGACCGATGATGAGCCTACATATACGACGATTAGCCCGAAAAGGAGCCTTCCTCCTGCTGGGAGCGGCCATAACGGCGCCGCTCTTCCCTTCCGCGGAAGCCGCTGCCGCATCTCCGGCCTTCAAGGACATCTCCGGCAGCTATGCGGAGAGCGCCATCATGCGCCTGGCCAAGCTCGGAATCGTGTCCGGCACTTCTGCCGACCGCTATTCTCCAGCGCGAAGCGTCACGAGAGCCGAGCTTGCGACCCTGATCGCAAGAACGCTCGATCTCGAGCCGGTTCAGGCCGCCATCCCTGCATTTCGCGACTTGCCCCGCTCCTCCGCCTTCTATCCCATGATCCAGGCCTCGGTCAATCTGGGCTTGATCGGCGGACGTTCCGCCGACCGGTTCGAGCCTTCGGCAAGCGTCACCCGCGAGGAAGCCGCCGTCATGCTGCTGCGCGCCTTGAAGCGGGGCGCTCCCGTCAGCGGCCAAACCGTCTACCGGGATCAAGAGCGGATCTCCCTTTGGGCGGAAGCATCCGTACTGGAGATGAACCGGCTGTCGCTGATGGCCGGAGATCAGGGCTACTTCCGCCCCAAGGCTGCGATCAACCGGGCGGAAGCCGCTGTGCTGCTGGACCGCATCCGAAGCCATGCGGTATGGTCGCAGCAGTTCGAGGCCGAGCCCGCAGCACCCGTCCAGATGGGCTGGCAGTACGGCTCCACGACGGAACAGTTCAAGCAGCAGGCATTGTCCAGCGGGATCAACACGCTGTCGCCACGATGGCTGTTCGTCGGTCCGCAGGGCTTATCCTCCGATGCCTCCGATGCCAAGCTCGTCCAATGGGCCCATTCCAAAGGCAAGAAAGTATGGGTCATGGTCGGCAACAGATCCAGGCAGGAGGATACGCATACCCTGCTGAGCCAGCCGGCAAGCCGCTCGGCCGCCGTCAAGCAGCTCGCCGCCAGCATCCGCGCGAGCGGAGCGGACGGCATCAACCTGGACTTCGAGAATGTCGCTTCCGAAGACCGGCAGAGCTTGACGCTGTTCGTCTCCGAGCTGGCGAAGGCTCTTCATGCCGTCGGCGACGTGCTGTCCGTAAGCGTATCTCCGGATACAAGCAGCGATTGGACCGCAGCGTTCGATTATGCCGCCTTGGGTTCAAGCGCAGATTACATCGTGCTGATGGGATATGACGAGCATTGGAGCGGAGGCCAGAATGCAGGAGCCATCGCCTCCCTGCCCTGGGTGGCCAGAGGGCTTGGCAAGCTGCAGGGCGATGTGCCGGCCGCCAAGACGATTCTCGGCCTGCCGTTTTATACGAGGGATTGGAGTACAGCCGCGAGCGGCATCGTGGCATCGGCCGATCTCAGCCTGCCCCAGCAGAACGGCATCGTCCAATCGCTCGGCCTGCGTCCGGCTTGGAGCTCCAGCTTAGCGACATACAGCATGAGCTATTATATCGGCGTCGTGCGCCATCAGATCTGGCTTGAAGACAGCCGGTCCTTGTCGGCCAAAATGAGTCTCGCCCTGCAGAGCGGCGCTGCCGGATTCGCCTACTGGTACATGGGCGGAGAAAGCTCGGATGTATGGGCTGCCCAGCGCAATGCCATCCGTTATGCCGGGTATATATTCCCTTGAATTACAGACAACTATGCACTCTACCAGATAAAAAGGCCGTTCCAGGCGATTGACGCCGGAACGGCCTTCTTTTGGTCTTGCTGAGTTGCTGATCTCATCCTCCGAATGAATGAACGCCTCTTGAAATCCTGTCGACAGTTCCTTTAAGGGCATGATGGATAATTCGCTTTAATTAATGTCCATACATATTAATGCCATAAATAGTTCATTTCATGTATTCATTGCGGTCCGATCTGCTGATGAACCGGCATGACCCACGCGTTTCGAAAATCGACCCATCCTCTATGGCTGAGCCGGACATCCCGAAGCGAGGGATGCGTCATGGCGCTCACCGCTTTGGCGTTCAGAAAAACGATATCCCCTTCGCTTTTCAGCAGGCGTTCGATTTCATCCAGGCAATTCCAGCGCGCTTCTTCCGAGTCCGCGAGCTTGAATCGGCCGAGAATTTCTTCCGTCCGCATCCTCGTTCCCGGCGACATATGGCTCGATATGAAGCCTATCGAGGATTGCAGGTATTCCAGCAGGCGGATCGGGCCTTCGCTGAGAACCGCTTCGAACAGGATCAGATCTGCCTCGTCGACGGATCGCTGCAGCAGCATGTCGGCCCATGTGTGAAGAACGACCTCCACCCGGACTCCATATTGGAGCAGGCGGCCGGAGATCCATTCCGCATCGGGCTGATGCCTGGGGAATGTCGCCAGAAGGATGGTTTCACCGGCATAACTTGATTTTGACAGCAGCTCCATGCCGGCATCAGGATCGAATTCATCGACTCCCTTATCGTCGTTGAACCATACAAAGCCCGATGAGGGCGATATGCGCGGAAATCCGAGCTCTCCGGCCATAGCCCCCCTGTCGATCAGGACGTTCAGCGCTCTCCGCAGAAAAGGATCCTCGAGAAGTCCCGGCTTGCTGCGGTTGATCGTAAGCAGGCTCGTTCCGCTCATCATCCCGGTGTGCTTCCAGCCGATTTTCTCAGCGAGTGTCTGCTCGCCGGTCATGACATGAACGAAGCCGGCATCGTCGTTCTTTTCCAGGCTATCCGCATTCGGAAGCACGATCAGCTCAAGCTCGTCCAGATGCGGCCTATACCCGAAGTAGGAATCGAACGCTTGGAGCAGCAGGCTCCCTCTTGTTCGGCGTACCGCCTTGAACGGCCCTGTTCCGACCGGCAGCTCCGGGTTGCCGCTGCCATCGGCGCTATATAGATCCCTCGGAACGATCGAGCATGTCGAATAGCTCAGCATGCGCAGGAAATATCCGTTCCGCTCCTTCAGCGTTATCCGGATGGAATGCGACGACAAGGCATCCATGCTGCCGATGCTGCGCACGGCCCAGGCGTGTCCGGTATGCTGGAGACGCTCGTAGCTGAACTTGACGTCCTCGGCATCGAGCTCCCGGCCATGGTGGAAGCGAATGCCTTTGCGCAGATAGAAGGTCCAGGACATGCCTGCCTCATCGAACTCCCAATGATGGGCGATTCCTTGGCTGATCGTTTCGCTCTCGTCATCGTCGCAAGCAACGAGCGTCCCGAAGATCAGCTCCACCAAATATCCGTCCAAAGCATAAAAAGCCTCTCCCGGGTCCAAAGCTACGATTGGCCTATAGATGGGCAGCCGCAGCTTCTCCACGATCCGGTTCGGACCGTTGTCGCTTTGATAGCCCAAGTACCGGTAAAACCAATCCATGAACTCCCGCTTGACGGAGTCCGTCTCCCCATACTCTCCGATCAGCCTGAAAGCAGCCTCGGCATCTCCGCCGCGGACTTTGTCTTCGGCCTCCTGAAGAAGCAGCGGAGCGGGATCCGTGTCCAGATACAGCCTGGATTTGTTTCCCCTGCCTCTGCCCGGCTCGAAGCGGATCCAGCCCATGGCGGCCAGCTTGCCGATGATGAGCTTGGCGTTCCGTTCGCTGCAGAACAGCGCTTCGGCCAGCTCCGCCTTCGACACGAGAACCGGAGGCAGCTTCCTTCCCCCCGGAAATGCGCGCGTCAAAAGCAGGTAATCCTCCGTTATTTTCATGCTTCTCTCCAAAAGATGAAAAAGTAGGCCTGATAAATGACCTTTTTGGCTCATTACGATGCCCCTATACTCCATTCATAAAGGATTGAGGGAGAGATGGCAAGTGAAAGGATCTGCAACCGATCGATCGAGGGATGTGCCGCTAGGCCGGAACGGGGGATTTCGGATCGTTCTGGCAGCGACCTTGCTCATGACCGCGGGGAACAAGCTGTACGAGCTGATTTTGCCGCTGATGATGTACGAGCTGACCCACTCATCCGTCGCTATGGCCACGATGAGAACCGCCGAGCTGCTTCCGAATTTGTTTTTCGCCGCCATTATCGGGGTTCTCGTGGACCGCAGCGACAAGAAAGCCTGGACGATCGGCATGATCGCCATCCAAGGGCTGCTGCTGCTCATTCTGGTCTGGCTATACCGTACCGGCACCGTTTATTTGCCCGTCTATTATGGCATCGGTTTTTTGCTGATGACGTTCGGGTACGGATATTTCAATGTCCAAGGCAGCTTGACTAAGCTTGCCGTTCCGGGCCCCCAGCTCGGCCAAGCCAACGCCAGGCTTTCGGCCGTGGAGACGACCGTCGCCCTTGCCGGACCCGCCTTGTCGGCCGCCCTGCTGCTGCTGCCGGATCTCTCCGGCGGAATTCTGGCCACGGCTGTCCTGTATCTTCTCTGCCTCCTCCCCATTTCGCGGCTGCGGCTAAGCGAGGCCGGCGGCAGCAATTCCGGCGCAGGCTTCAAAGCGGAGCTCGCCGAAAGCTGGCGCTTTTTCTGGGAGCACAAGCCGCTCCGGACGTTTACGCTGTTCATCCTTTTCGCCAATTGCAGCATGACGGTAGCGGGAACCGCAATGATCTACTTCGCCAAGGATGAGCTTCAGCTTTCTTCTTCCTTGCTGGCTCTGATCCTTTCCTTGACAGGCGCCGGAGGATTGGCGGGAAGTTATGCGGCTCCCCGGCTGCGCCGGCTTTTGGGAACGGGCAAATGCTACGGCATCGTCATGCTGCTGTTCATGGCTTCCTATCTGCTCTTCGGCAGCGCCCAAGGCCCGATCTTGTTCGGAATGGCCGCATTCCTTTACGGCGTGGCTGCGGCGCTGAGCACTGTGACCGTCTACACTTACCGCCTGGAGCAGACTCCCGCGGCCTTCATGGGAAGAGTGCTTGGAATTACCGGAACGTTTTTCCGGCTCGGCATGCCGGCCGCCATGCTGCTGAGCGGCTTCGTCATGGACCGTTCCGGCTCGAGAATCATCTTCTGGGGCTGCATGGCCTGGAATTTGCTTCTGTTTCTGGGATGGTCGACGACTTCGTTATGGAAGGACCGGCCGCAACGGCTTGTTCCCGCAACAGTTTCCGTGGATTAGCCGCACCGTTGCCGCTTCCTCGGCCTGGGCTCGGCACGGAGGTGATTCGGAAAGGATGGCTCCGGGACAATTGAAAGAGAGCTGATCGACGATCAGCTCTCTTTGCATTCCATCCCGTCCATGTCAAGCTTCTTCGTTGATCAGCACTTTCCGTCCCTTCAGCTTCAGCACGAGCGGAATGGTCACCCACAGCAGCCCGATGAACAGGAACAGGAGCGATACTGGCTTTTCCAGGAAGATCATGAAATCCCCGTTGGAGATCGTCAGCGCCCGGCGCATGTTGTTCTCCATCATCGGCCCGAGAATCAGGCCGAGCACGAGCGGAGCCAGCGGATAATCGTTCTTGGCGAGGAAATATCCGACCAGGCCGCAGCCCATGACGAGCAGCAGGTCGAAGGTGGAGTATTGCACCGCGTAGACGCCGAATACGGAGAAGACGATGATCAGGGGAATCAGATACTTCGCCGGCGTCTGGATGACCTTGGCGAAGATGCGGACGAGCGGCAGATTGAGGATGAGCAGCATCAGATTGCCGACGAACATGCTCGCGATGACGCCCCAGGCGAGCTGCGGGTGATCCTGGAACAGCAAGGGACCCGGCTGGACATTGTACATGATGAAGGCGCCCATGAGAATCGCCGTCGTGCCGGAGGACGGGATGCCGAGGCTGAGCAGCGGGATCATCGCCCCGCCGGATGCGGCGTTGTTGGCCGATTCCGGCGCCGCGACGCCGGCGATCGCCCCTTTGCCGAACTGCTCGGGATTTTTGCTGATTTTCTTTTCCATGATATAGGCGAAGAAGGAAGCCAGAATCGCTCCCGCTCCCGGAAGCAGCCCGATGAAGAAGCCGAGCACGGAGCCGCGGGCGATCGGAGCGGCGCTGTCCTTCATGTCCTGCTTTGTCGGCAGGATGCGGTTGATCTTCGCCATTTCGCCTTCATTGCTGTCCTTCTCCAGTATCGTCTTGAACACCTCGCCGACAGCGAACAAGCCGACGGCAACGGTCAGGAATTCAAGGCCTTGATACAGCTCCGGCACGCCGAAGGTGAACCGCTCCACTCCCGACACGCTGTCGATGCCGATCGTCGCCAGAAGCAGGCCGAATGCGGTCATGATCAAGGATTTGAGCATCGACTTGCCGGCAAGGCCGCTGATGGCCAGCAAGCCGAGAATCATCAGCGAGAAGTATTCCGCCGGACCGAACTTGATCGCGACGGCAGACAGCGGGCGCGCCAGAAAAATGAGGCCGATCAAAGAGATGATTCCCGCCGCGAAGGATCCGATGGCCGCGATCGCGAGCGCCGCGCCCGCCCTGCCCTGCTTCGCCATCTGATAGCCGTCGAGCGTCGTGACGACCGACGACGATTCTCCCGGCGTGTTCAGCAGGATGGAAGTCGTCGAGCCTCCGTACATCGCGCCGTAGTAGACGCCCGCCAGCAGAATGATGGAGCTCGTCGCCGCCTCTTCGGGAGACAAACCCGATGTCATCGTCGCCGTGATCGGAATGAGCAGCGCCACGCCGCTCATCGGACCGATGCCGGGCAGCACTCCGACGACAGTGCCGATCAGCACGCCGAAGAAGACGAAGAGAAGATTATGCCACTGCATGGCCGTTGCAAGCCCGTGAAGCAAATAATCGATCGTGCTCATGTTGTTGCCGCCCCCTTAGGATAAGCCCAGCCATGCCGGGAAACCCGGAAGGGATCCGTCGAGCACATGGACATAGAGATAGTAGATGCCGAATGAAAAGCAGGCTGCAATCAGGATGGAAGCTGCCAGGCGACCCTTCTGCATCGTCTGGAACCCGGTCAGCAGGAACAGGAAGGTCGTGATGACGAATCCGACGCTTTCCAGCAGCAGGGCGTACAGGACCGCCGCGATGAAAATGATGCCGAACCGCTTGTAATCCAGCGGAGCTTTTGCCGATGAGGCACTCTCCTTGCGGAACGTGTCATAGATCAGCTTGGCGCTGAGCAGGAGGAGGCATCCTCCCAGGAAAAGCGGAAAGATGTTGGCTCCGATGCTGCTGCCGTAAGCGCTGGAAGAGATGGTGCTGCTGCCTGCCATGAAGAAAATGCCGATGGCGCCGAACACGATGCCTGCATATCGGTCAAAGCTGTGGTTCACCGTGATTCCTCCTTTCTCCGGGCGGATAGCCGCGGTTCAAAAAACCTTATTTTTGCATGCCGAGAGCCGCCAGCATATCGTGCAGCTGCTTGTTCTGGTCTTCGAGGAACGTCTTGAAGTCATCCGAGTTCCGGTAGTCCGTCTGCCAGTTGTTCGCCTTCACTTCGGCCGCCCACTCCGGCGAATCCTTCATTTTGGCAAGCGTTTGATCCCAGAAGGCCTTCGCCCCCTCGCTCATTTCCTTCGGCCCGAATATGCCGCGCCAGATCAGGAATTCGGCATCGATGCCCTGCTCCTTCATCGTCGGCACATCCTTCAGATTGTCCAGCCGCTCCGGCGCCGCGACCGCCAGCACTTTGATCTTGCCGGACTTCACATACTGGTCGAGGGAAGAGGCGTCGGTGCCGAGCACGTCCGCATTGCCGCCCAGCAAGGCGGTGAGCGCTTCCCCTCCTCCGTCGTAGGAGACATATTTGATCGTTTTGGGGTCGATTCCATATTTGTAGGCCGGAAGGATTGAGACCAGATGATCCATCGAGCCTGGCGCCGAGCCGCCCGCCACCGTGAATGCGGAAGGATCCTTCTTGATGTCGTCCAGCAGGGTTTTCAGATCGTCGTATTTGGAATCGGCCGCGACGGCGATGGCCCCGTAGTCTTTGGTCAGCTGCGCCAGCGGCGTCGTATCCGCGTATCCATAAGGTGAATTGCCTTCCTTCTTCAAGTTGTTGATCAGAATCGGAGGCGAGTTGACGAACAGCTTGTAATCGTCCTTCTTGTCTTTCGTCGCATATTCAGCCATGAACACGGCTCCGCCGCCGCCGGGCTTGTTCTCGACCGTTATCGCTTTCGTGACGGCCTTGCTCTCGGTCAGCACCTTGGAAATGGCGCGGGCGGTCATGTCCCAGCCTCCGCCGGCTCCCGACGGGGCGACCAGCGTAAGCGACCTGGATGGATAACTGGCGGAGCTTCCGCTCCCTCCATCGCCGCAAGCTGCAAGCCCTAAGCTCAGGACGAGCAGCGGAGTCAGGACAGCCGCTGTCTTCAGCAGTCTTTTATTCATTTCAAAAACCCCTTTGCATGTAGTATAGTTTAGCTGATCGATCCCATTTTCCAATCATATAAAGCGCTTTCATAATACCATCCGCCTGCATGCCCAACCATGTTAAGGACATAAAACGAATTGAATTCGTTTCGGGCGTTTTGTTCATTTTGTTCACGCCGCTCTCTCTTCCGCGGGAATGCCGGCCTGAGCCAACGGAGGCTCCTTCATCATGCGCTTGCAAACCAAATTGATCCTTATCATCTGCTCTCTCCTGACCCTGCTCATTCTGGCGCTTGGGGGAACGTTCTATTATGTCGTGACCCGCGTCGTGGAGCAGCAGATCGGCGTGCGGGCACTGACCGTCGCAGAGTCGCTCGCAGTCATGCCCGAAATACGGCAGGCGCTGCTGACACCCGATCCGAGCCGCGTCATCCAGCCGATCGCGGAAAGCGTCCGCCTGAAAACAAAAGCCGAATACGTCGTCATCGGCGACCGCAACGGAATCCGCCTCTCCCATCCTATCGCGGACCGGATCGGCAAGCCGATGGTCGGAGGCGACAACGGACCGGTTCTGGAGGGAAAAGCGATCATTTCCAAAGCGACCGGCTCCATGGGGCTGTCGCTCCGCGGCAAGGCCCCTATCCTCGATAAGGACGGACAAGTCACCGGAATCGTCAGCGTCGGATTCCTCGCCTCGGAGATCGACCGGATCGACGATCCCTACCAGCATAAGGTTTATGCCGTATGCGCCATCGTGCTTATGCTCGGGGCATCTGGCGCCGTCTTCATCGCGCGCAGCGTGCGCCGCTCCATCCATGGACTGGAGCCCAAGGAAATCGCCGCGCTTTACATGGAGAAAAAGGCGATTCTGGAATCGATCCGGGAAGGCGTCATCGCCGTCAACCGGGAAGGCCGGATTACGATGGCCAACCGCATCGCCATGGATATTCTTCAGGTGCCCGAGAACGAGGATCTGACCGGAAGGGCGATAGAGGAGGTTCTTCCGAATACGGGCCTGCTTGAAGTCGTGCGCAGCGGAGAAATCCAGCTGGACCGGGAAATGCAGATGCGCGGCAAGGATGTCGTCGCCAACCGCGTGCCGCTGCTGGACGGCAAGGGAGAAGTAGCCGGAGCTGTATCCAGCTTCAGGGACAAGTCGGAGCTGTACCGCCTTGCCCAGGAGCTGTCGAGGGTCAAGCTGTTCGCGGACTCCCTGCGCGCTCAGACGCATGAATTCTCCAACCGGCTGTATGTCATCTCCGGACTTATCCAGTTGGGCTCGTACCAGGAAGCGGTGGAGATGATCCACAGCGAAGCCGGCATGCAGCAGAATCTGGTGCAGTTCATCATGCGCGAGATTCCGGATCCGATCATCGGCGGATTCCTGATCGGCAAGTTCAATCATGCGAGAGAGCTCAAGGTCAGCTTCACTCTCGATGCCGAGAGCAGCTTCAGGGATGTGCCCGAGCCGCTGGACCGCAGCCTGCTCGTGACGATCATCGGCAACCTTGTGGACAACGCGATGGAAGCCGTGCTGGCACGCAGCGGCCTTTCGCCGCAAGAGCGGCGAATCAGCCTGCTGCTGACGGATCTCGGCAAGGATCTCATCATCGAATGCGAGGATAATGGCGCAGGCGTGGCGGAAGGGCTTGGCGAGACGATCTTTCATAAAGGCATCTCGACCAAAGAAGGCGAGGATCGGGGGATCGGCCTCTATCTTGTGCATCAGGCCGTTGCGAGGCTCGGGGGCATGGTGACTTACAGCCGCAAGCCTACCGGAGGAACGATCTTTATCGCGGCGGTGCCGAAGCATCCGGACTAACGGGAGGATGAAGTCATGGAACAGCAAAATAAGCTCCACATGCCTATCGAAGTGCTGATCATCGAAGACGATCTTCGCATCGCCGAGATCAACAGGCGGTTTCTGGAGCAGATTCCCGGCTTCCGGGTATGCGGAATCGCCACCGACGAAGCCCAGGCCAAGATCCAGCTTGAAATTCTGGAGCCGCAGCTTGTTCTTCTCGATATTTACCTGCCGCCGGCAAGCGGCCTGGACCTACTGCGGCATATTCGGCAGCTGCACCGAAGCACCGATGTCGTCATGATAACGGCCGCCCGCGAGATCGGACCGGTCCAGGAGGCGATCCGCTGCGGAGCCTTCGACTATTTGATGAAGCCGGTCGTGTTCGACAGGCTCAAGGAAACGATGGAAAGATACGCCCATTACCATCGCGAGCTCTCGCGCCTGCACGAAGCCGACAGCATCGGACAGCATGACGTGGACCGCCTGCTTACCCGGGCGGGAGAGCTGCCTGGACCGGCCGACTTGTCGTCGCTGCCCAAGGGGATCGACAAGCTGACGCTGGACAAGGTGTCCCAAGCGATCGCCGGCGACAAGAACGGCATGTCGGCCGAAAAAGTCGCCAAGCTGATCGGGTTCAGCCGCTCTACCAGCCGCAGGTATTTGGAGTATCTGGTCGGCCTCGGTACGATCGACGCGGACCTCGCCTACGGAGTCGGGCGGCCGGAACGGGTATACCGCTGCCGCAAGGGACGCTCGTAGATCGGACGGCAGCTGCTCATCCGTCCGATGACGTCCTTCGGTACGCCATGTTCATGAAAAATGTTCCCGCCTCATGCATGCGGGTTACTCATCATATCGGAGTCCTTATAAAGAAAAAGAAGCCGCCTGTGCAGACGGCTTCTTTTTCTTCACATTCGATCCGCTATCCGATCAGCGGCGCGTCCTCTCCGAGCCTGCCTTCGATCTCGAAGCCTTCGCGGCGCCAGTACTCGATGCCGCCGATCATTTCCTTCACTTGGAATCCAAGCGCGGCGAGCTTGGCGGCCGCCTTCGTTCCGGCGTTGCAGGCCGGGCTCCAGCAGTAGGCGACGATCGGCGTCTGGAGGTCCAGGGAATGGACCGATTCGGCGTTGATCAGCCTGTGGTGGAGACTGACCGCACCGGGAATATGGCCGTCTCCATAAGCTTCCGGCGAGCGGGCATCCAGCAGCACGAACGACCCGACGCCACGCATCAGATCGTGGCGGACGTCGGATGGATCCGTCTCTACCGCCAGCTTGGCGGCAAAATGGCGGCTGGCCTCAAGCGGCGCCGCGAAGGGGGTTTCTTCAACGAGAGATGATGCGATAGAACGGGTCATGATCCTTTCAGCCTCCTGTCGGTCCTCGAGGAACCTTTACTGAGGCCAGCTTATCATGATCCTGGCCAGTGCCGTTATCGGCCATTTTCGATTCCAAGCATCATTTGTTTCGATGGATAGCCGTCTCTTCCCCGAAAGAACCGCTCATGACATCAACAAAGGCCTCGAACGCCTGCGAGACCGTTCTCCGCTTGGCGTACAGCAGCTGGATGCAGAAGCGGAACCCAGGATGATCCAGCATCGCGGCATGGAGCTTGCCGCTTGCGATCTCCTCCTCGACGGCGATTCTCGGCAGAAGCGCGATGCCAAGCCCGTAGCCGACGCCCTGCTTGATCGCCTGCAGGCTGCCGAATTCATACGAGAGCCTGCATGGCACCGCTTCCTTGCGGAGCGATTGCAGCAGCAAGGCTCGGTACGTGCAGCCTTCCTCGGTGAGGATGACGGATTCGCCTTCCAGATCCCGCAGGGACAGCGTGTTCCGAGTGCCGAAGCGATGCACCGGAGAGGTCACGATGAGTAGATCCTGCTCCTGGACCAAGCGCACATGAAGCTCGGGATCGGCATAAGGCGGGTCGAGAATGAAGCCGGCGTCCAGACTGCCCTCCTTGACCATTTTGATGATCTGCGGTTCATTGCCGGGAACGAGAGCCACGTTCATATCCGGATGGCCTTGGCCGTAGATTTGCAGCCGCTTGGGCAAGTAATACGAGGCGACCGTCTCGATCGTCCCGATCGTAAGAGTGCCTTTGCCGCCGGAAGCGACGGCATCCCTCGATTCCGCATGCAGGCTGAGAATCTGCCGGGCGTAGCCCAGCAGCGTTTCCCCGGACTCGGTCATAGCCATCTTCCTCCCCCGACGCTCCAGCAGGACGGCTCCGTAAGCCTCCTCGAGCTTCTGGATCTGGGCCGTTACGCTCGACTGGGCATAACCGAGACGTTCGGCGGCTTCCGTGTAGCTGCCTCTGCCCGCGACCTCGACAAATGTGCGAAGATACGTAAGCTCCATATTCGTCTCCTCCTTCCCTGCCTCCTTGATGCAGCCTTCAAGATACGCTCTGGAAATGCCGTGCGTGCAAATCCTGATACAGTCCTTGGACGGAAGAGAGCTGGTCATGATTGCCCTGCTGTACGATCCGGCCTCCGTCAACGACCAGAATAGCGTCCGCAGCCCGGATCGTGCTGAGCCGATGGGCGATCACGAAGCTCGTCCTTCCTTCCATCAGAACCCCCATCGCCTGCTGGATGCGCAGCTCGGCCAGCGTATCGACGCTGCTCGTCGCTTCGTCCAGGATCAGGATATCGGGATCGGCCAGCAGCGTGCGGGCGATGGAGAGCAGCTGGCGCTGCCCTTGGCTGAGGCTGCCGCCGTCAGCCGACAGCTCCGTGTCGTAGCCGTCCGGCATTCGGATGATGAACTCGTGGGCGGATGCGGCCTTGGCCGCGCGTTCAATCTCTACATCCGAAGCGTCGAGACGGCCGTAGCGGATATTGTCGCGGATGGTCCCCTTGAACAGGACGCTATCCTGCAGGACGATGCCGATGCGGGAACGGAGCGTTCTCTTGTCCATCTTCCCGATTTCTTCGCCGCCGATCGATATGACGCCCGAGGTCGGCTCGTAGAAGCGTGTCAGCAGCGACATGATCGTCGTCTTGCCGGCTCCGGTCGGTCCTACGAGAGCGGTCATGCTGCCCGGCTCCGAGCGGAAGCTGATCTCCTCGAGGATGGAAGCCTCCGGCGAATAGGCGAATCCGACCCGGTCGAAGGCTACCGTGGAATTCCGCAGCGAACGACCGGAGCCCGCCAGCGGCTCGGACGGCTCCGGCCCGTCATGCTCCGACGGGACATCCATCGTCTCGAACACCCTCTCCGCTCCGGCGATTCCGGCCTGGATGAGGTTGTACTGGTTGGCCAGCTCGTTGATCGGGGAGCTGAACTGCTTGGAATAGGCCAGGAAGCTGACGATGACGCCGGCCGATGCATGGCCGCCAGCGGCCAGCCAGCCTCCGGCAGCGGCGATGAGCAGGTAGTTCAGATGGCCGAGCACATTCATGGAAGGTCCCATGAGGCCGGAGATGATTTGAGCTTTGACGCCCGCCGTTCTCAGCCTGCCGTTCATTTCGCCGAACTCCTGCTCCGCACGCTCTTCCTGATTGAACAGCGTGACGATCCGCCTTCCGGAGACGGTCTCCTCCGTGTAGCCGTTGATGGCGCCCAGTTCCAGCTGCTGCAGCCGGAACTGCTTCTTCGTCGCGGCGCCAATGCGTCTGGATGCGAGGAATATCAGAGGAACCGTCGATATGGCGACCACAGTCAGCAGCGGCTGCAGCCAGATCATGACCGCGAAGCTGCCGACAATCGAGAGCACGCTCGACAGCAGCTGCACCAGGCTTTGGTTCAGCGTATTGGATACGTTCTCGATGTCGTTGGTCGCCCGGCTCATGAGATCGCCTTGTTTTTTGCCGGTAAAATAGCGCAAGGGAAGATTCTGGATATGGCCGAACAGATCGCCTCTCATCTTCCAGACCGTTCTCTGGGACACCGAGGCGAGCAGGCGCGCCTGAATCCAAGCGACAAAAGCGGATGCCGCATAGACGGAGGCCAGCAGCAGACAGGCTCGTGCAAGGCCCGCCCTCTCCTTCGGAATAATGAAGCCGTCGATGGCTCGCCCGAGCAGATAAGGCCCGGCAAGCGTCAACGCGGAAGCGGCGATCGTGAAGACGGCAATGAAGAACAGGGAACGATGTTGTCCCTTCAGATAGGAACCGACCCTCTTGAGAGGGGATTGGGGCTTGGACATGACGTCACGCTCCTTGCTGGGAGTCGGCCAGCTGCCGGTACAGGACGCTGCTGGCGAGAAGCTCCTCATGGCTGCCGACTGCGGTCAATTTTCCATTTTCGAGAACCGCGATGCGGTCCATTCCCGCCAGCGCCGAGATGCGCTGCGAGATGACGATCAGGGTCGTATCGTCCCTTCGTTCCAGCTTCTCTCTCAGCCTGGCGTCCGTCGAGGCGTCCAGCGCGCTCGAGCTGTCATCGAGAATGAGAATATCCGGCTTCAGGAGCAGCGTCCGGGCGATAGCCACCCGCTGCTTCTGTCCGCCGCTCAGGTTCACGCCGCGCTGGCCGAGCATCGCATCGTAGCGTTCAGGAATCGAATCGATGAAAGCTTTGGCCTGCGCATCGCCGGCAGCAGCTTCGATGGCATCCGCCGCCGCGCCTGGACGGCCGTAGGCGATATTGTCGCGGATGGAGCCGCTGAACAGATGCGCTTGCTGCAGGACGATTCCAACCCGCTTCCGAAGCTCTCCGCGATCCCATTGCTTCAATGAGACTCCATCCAGCAGCACTTCGCCCTCGGTGGGCTCCAGCAAGCCGGCCATCAGCCCTGCAAGCGTGGACTTGCCCGCTCCGTTGATGCCGGCAATGCCGATCCGTTCTCCTTCGCGAATGGACAGATCGATTCCTGCCAGCGCAGCCGGCTGCGGACGTCCATCCATATCCGGATACCGATACCCGGCGCCTCGAAGCTCCAGACATGACGCTCCTCTTCCGAGCCTCGCCGGAATCGCGGTCTCTTGTGCGGATGCCGACTTCTTCGTTTCCGCCTCCAGCACCTCCCGGATTCTCCGCGCGGATGCCTGAGCCCGGCCGATCGTCATGAGATGATTGCCGAGGTTCATCGTGGCGAACAGAAGCTGGCTGATATAGGTCAGAAATGCGGCCAGCTCCCCGGGCTGCAGGCCGCCGCTGCGGGTCAGCGCCCCGCCGTACCAGAGCGCCGCGACCGTGCTGAAATTCAGCACGATGGCGAGCAGCGGACCGTTGAGCGCGGCAAGCCGTGCGGCGCGCAGGCTGGCATTCAGGAAGCGGTTGTTGGCGGCGCCGAAACGCTCCCGCTCGTGAGCGGCGCGCACGAACGCCTTGACGACCCGGATGCCGGATAGATTCTCTTGCAGAATCGTGTTGACCCGATCCATCGCTCTCTGCACCGATCCGAACAACGGAACCGAGCGGCGGGTCGTGACTGCCAGGAGCAGCGCGAGCAGCGGAATCATGACGATCAGCACGAGGGACAGCCTCGGGCTGATGACGATGCACATGACGATGCTGCCGGCAACGATGAACACGCTGCGGGCAAGCATGCGGAGGGCGACGAGGATGACCTGCTGCAGCTTTGCGATGTCTCCAGTGAGCCGGGTCATCAGGCTGCCCGTTCCGAAGCGGTCGACGGTGTCCAATTCAAGCCGCTGCACCTTGCCGTACAAGCTGGCGCGCAGATCATGCCCGGCATTCTGCGAAGCGAGCGCTGAATAGACCGTGCACAGCACCCCGCCCGCCAGGCCGACAAGGGCTGCGCCGAGCATGTAAGGAGCTGTCCGCAGCACCTGCGACGGATCCGATTTCATGATGCCCTGGTCGACGATCGCGGCCATGAATCTCGGCTGCAGCAAATCCATCGCGACCTCGAGCAGCATGAACAGCGGCGCTGCGGCGACCGCCCATCGATAAGGCGCGAGCTTCGCTGACAGGAGCTTGATCATTTGCCGGGAGCCTCGGCCTCGCCCGGCTGAACGTCATCTTCTTCGCGTTGCTCCAGTCCATCCAGCCAGGCTTTCAGAGCGGCGTATGCGTCCGCCAAAGGCGAAGCCTCTCCTGTTTCCTCAGGCGCGGCAGATGCCGCAGCCATCAATTCAACCCCGTATTGGATCATACTGTTCCAATCCAGGAGGCTGAGATCCGGCCCTTTTTCGCCGCCGTACTCCTCCGCAGCTGCAAGAGACCGCAGGTAAATCTCCTTCATCCGCTGCGCGTGTGACTTTCTCCAGTCCTGCCAGGAAGGCTTGCCTGCATCCGCATCGTCTCCCAGCCTGCGGCGGTGCTCGGCCAGATCCTCCAGCCCTTCCTCCGTGATCCGGTAGGAACGGCGGCTGTCCGTCGCGGCTTCGGAAGAAATCAGCCCTTTATGCTCGAGCTTCTGAAGCACGGGATATACGGAGCCGGCGCTTGGGATATAGCTGCCGCCGCTCTCCTCCTCCATCGTCTTCATGAGCTGATAGCCATGCATCGGCTCCCGGCTCAGCAGTTGAAGCACGGCATACTTCAAGTGCCCCCGATGGAACATCCGGCCTCCGCCGTCGCCTCCCCGTCCGCCTCGGCCGCGTCCGCCGCCATCCTGGCGGCCGGGACCGTATCCGCGGCCTGGATGGCGGCCATGTCCATGACCGGCTTGATCCCGGCCCTCCCCTCGACCATGCCCATGCCCATGCTTATGCCGGATATCCGCATCTCCACCTTCCATCCCATGCCGCTGAACGCTCCGGAACCTATGTCCGTCCCGGCTTCGGTCCATATCTCTCATTGTTGTTCGACCTCCATTACGATATATCGTCAACTTCCTTGCTTCGAGATTACGATATATCGCATGGAGCGTCAAATCATTCTTTTCGATGCATGCAGCGCGCAGGAGCCGCCAGCGCTGTCATCCACCTGAGTCCGGGGGAGATATGCGGTCCATTCCTCCGCATACTGTTGCCGGGATGGCTGATCCGACATATCGCCTTGCTCGCAAAAAAGACCGTCAAGCTCCCAGGCAGGGAGCCGACGGTTTTCTTTTTGCCATTCTATTCTTCATACTCCACGTTATGATACACCTGCTGCACATCCTCGAGATCCTCCAGCGTATCGATGATCTTCTCGAACGGAGCCTCCGCCTCTTCAGGCAAAGTCACGTAGTTCTGAGCGAGCATCGTCAGCTCGGCGACGGTGAATTCCGAGATGCCGGCTGCCTTGAGCGCTTCCTGCACGGCATGGAATTGATCCGGCTCGGCGTAGACGAGAATGTTCTCGTCTTCCTCGACGATATCGCGCACGTCCACATCGGCTTCGAGCATGATCTCCATGATCTCGTCCAGGGACTTGTCCGCCACCCCGATGACGGCAGTCGCGTCGAACATGTAGGCGACCGAGCCGTTGACGCCCATGTTGCCGCCGTTTTTGCTGAATGCCGCGCGCACGGCCGAAGCTGTCCGGTTCACGTTGTTCGTCAGCGCGTCGACGATGACCATGGAGCCGTTCGGGCCGAAGCCCTCGTAGCGGAGCTCCTCGTACACTTCGTCCGAGCTTCCCTTCGCCTTGTCGATGGCGCGGTCGATGATCGCCTTCGGCACGTTGTACGTTTTGGCGCGCTCTAGCACGACGCGCAAGGCGCGGTTCGACTCGGGATCCGGCTCTCCCTTGCGGGCGGCTACATAGATTTCAAGGCCGAATTTGGCATAGATCCGACTGGTATTGGCGTCTTTCGAGGCTTTTTTTTCCTTGATATTATTCCATTTGCGACCCATTGTACTCCCGCTTTCCTGTGGATTGTCCCAATCATTATAACCGATTCAGGCCGTCAATGGACAGATGCCCGCATAGAGATGATCTCTATCTTTCGAAGCCACGGACAGAAACAGGAGCTTCGCTATTCTTTTCCGTATATAAATTTCGACGGGATTGGTATAATGTGGACCGAACAGGAGGGATTCCCATATCGGAACGAGGACATCGCTATTATGATGACGAGGACTTTCTGAAGGCTTACTAGAGCCGCAGAAGCCTTGTGGACAATGCCAACGATACGCTCGAAAAACCTGTCATGCTGGAGCTGATCGGCGACCCGGAAGGCTTGCGCATTCTGGATCTGGGCTGCGGCGACGCCCGCTTCGGCGCGGAGCTGCTGGAGCGGAACTGCGCCTCCTATACCGGCGTCGAAGGCAGCATGGCGATGTCGGAGCTGGCCCGGAGGACGCTTGCCGGTACAGCCGGCACGGTCATCCACGGCTCGATGGAAGACTGGAGCTATCCGCAGGCAAGCTACGATCTTGTGCTGTCGAGGCTGGCGCTCCACTATGTGGAAGATCTGGAATCCGTGCTGGCACGGATTGTCCAATCGCTGAAGCCCGGCGGCCGGCTGGTGTTCTCCGTCGAGCACCCGGTCATCACCTCCACTCTTCAGCCTTCGGGGACCCGGACCGACTGGACCGTCGACAGGTATTTCGACGAAGGCTTCCGGGAGCAGCAATGGCTGGGCTCGACGGTAAAAAAGATGCATCGCACTCTCGAGCATTACTTCTCCGCCCTTCAAGCGGCTGGCTTGCTGGTCGGGAGCCTGCGCGAGTCGAATCCCGTCCGGGAACGGTTCCATTCCGCGGATACCTACGAGAGGCGCCGGAGAATCCCGCTCTTCTTGTTCTTCTCCGCTTCTCGGCCTTCTCTCTAGAGCGGTCGCTTTCCCGCATTGCCAGCGGCTTTCACCTTGCCGTATGTAATCATCATGTTGGAAGCATAGGTCAGCTGGCTGTCCTTGTTCAATGCCTGGGATAGGCGAAGCTCGTTCTCATACTGCGTCTCGGCTTCCTCCAGGCTGGCTCCCCGGTTGACAAGCCTCGCGATCCAGGCTTCCCTGTCGGCGTCGGGGGCGTCCGCGTAGCCATTTTCCTGGAACAAACGATAGAGACGCTCCCGGCTGTTCTCAGCCAATCCGGGATGAAGGACATTGACCTTGTCCGTAACCCGGCACCCGATGTCGCGCAGTCCGGCCCGGCTGAAATAAGCCGGCAATTGAATGCCGATGTTGCCGTCCTTGCCGCTGGCCGAGGCGTCACTTTCGTACAGCTTTTGGAGCAATCCAAGCTGAACGACGCTTGATTGCGGATATCCGTCCAGATGGAAGTTGGCAGAGTTCGCGATCCAATGAGGCTCGAATGCGATGACCATGCCGTTGTCCATGACGCTGGCGATCATCTTGCCGAGAATCTTCTCTGGATTCGGCATATGCAGAAGAAAGGCATGGCAAAGAGCAATATCGTATTTCTGCTCCGGCTCATACTCTTGAATGCCTCCGTGCATCGATCAGGTTGACGGCAGCTTCGATCTTCCATACCTTGGAAAATAGAAATTCAAGGTAATCTTCATTGTAGAACAGCTCCTTCGATTGACGAAGGTATTGAATCCTCGCATCCCATTCATACCCGCTCATCTATCTATGCCTCCCTGTTTCATTTTTTCAGGCACGAAAAACAAGATCCAGTCTATGTCTTTCAATTCATCCCTGTCGATGATATGCTGGGTAGAAATTTTTTTGGAAGGCGGATTGCCATGAAGATCAATGACCGCGATGCCTTGCTGCTGCCGGTGCCCGAAAGCTTTGAAAGCGATCGCCTGCTGATCCGCGCCGCTCGATGGGGGGACGGGCTCCCTTTGAACGAAGCTATTGCGGATAGCATCGATGACCTCCGTCAATGGATGCCTTGGGCAAAAGAAATTCCATCCGCAGACGACTCGGAGGCCTATGTCCGGAGGTCGAGATTGAACTATCTGGAACGCAAGGATATGGCCTATCTGCTCTTCCACAAGCAAACCGGCCAGCTCGTCGGCTGCAGCGGTCTCCACCGGCTGGATTGGCAGGCGCGCAGCTTCGAGATCGGTTACTGGCTGCGTACTTCCTGCACCGGGCAAGGCTATATGACCGAAGCTGTTCATGCGATCACGGAATTTGCCGTCCGCGAGCTTCAGGCAAGCCGGATTGAAATCCGCTGCGATTCCCGGAACGGGCGGAGCGCTGCCGTCGCCTTGCGCTGCGGTTTCATGCTGGAGGGAATTCTTCGCCGTCAAATGCTCGATACGAGCGGAAGCCCAAGGGATACGATGGTTTATTCCAAGGTGAAAGGGATCGAATTCTAACGTCGGCCCCGGCTCGTGATCAACAAAACCGCGCAGAACCTCATGGTTCTGTGCGGTTTATTTTCCGAAGGAGATCTCAATGAGAATAGCGCCGGATACTTCTTTCGGTCACCATCGAGCATGCGGATTCAATCCGTCCAAATCCTCTTCATGCCCATTCTTCCCTCTTCTGCGCTCAATCGGAACACATCCGGATTGCTCATGACTTCCCATTGCTTGAATCCGCTGTCCGGATCAAAATGCTTGAGGAGAAGAGAGATCAGGTTGCCATGAGAGACAACGACCGCGTCCCGCCCTTCCTTCTCCATGATATCGTTCAGCGCGCTGATTCCGCGATTCGTCGCCTCACGGCTGGATTCGCCTCCAGGATAACATAATTCAGGCTCATCGAATGTCCTGCACAGCATTTCTTTCCAATTCGGCATGTCCTGATCGGTGAGTATCCTCTCGGCCAGCCTGCCATCCAGCTGGACGGTTATTCCAAACCTTCGCGCGAGGGGAGCGACCGACCGCTGTGCCCGTTCGAACGGACTGGACACGATGCAGTCAATCGCATGTCCAGACAAAAATTCCGCAAGCCTATCCGCTTGCCGGAGCCCCTCCGGCGTCAATGAGGCTCCAGGCGCCTGCCCGTCGGCCTTGCAATGCCTGACGATAAAAATAGAGTTCATCCTCATCTCTCCTTGGATGCATTGGCTCAATCCGAGAGCGCCCGCTGAATGGTTTCTATTGCAGCTGCGGTAATTCTCGCATCCTTCTCGTCGACAGCCTGCTGCATGAGGAGCATCGGGATGTATACCGCGATCAATCGAGCCAGCTCTTTCGTTTCCTCATCGACTACGCCGTATTCAGCAAAAAATCGCTGCCTGGCCTGGGATGGCAAATAGCTGTAAGCGACGTTGAGATCGCAAGCCGGATGGCCGACATTCATATCGCCCCAATCCATGATTCCCGATACGAGGCCGTCCTCGTCGACCAGCATGTTCTTGAAGTGAAGATCTCCATGCAAGAACACCCTTTTATCCGCTGCTCGATCCACGCCTCCAGCAAGCAAGTACTGGCGAAGAGCGCAATAAGCCTCTTCACCCATATGTCCTGCAAGACTGGGCAGCCACTCCAGCATCCTGAGTCTCCGCGATTCCATGTCGAGCAGATTCCGATGATCAAGCGGCGCTCCGCATTCCATGGCGGTTCCAACCGGGAACGCATGCAGCTGCCGCAAAAATACAGCCAGAGACGTTGTCGACAGGATGCGCTGCTCATCGTTCAGCCCGATAGGATAGCGGCCATGCAAATAGTTGTATCCTAGAAACGAAACGGGGAATTCGACACTCGCTTCACCCAAATACAGCGGCCTGGAATAAGGAATAGATAAATGAGCTGCAAGCTGAGGCAAAATCCTCCATTCTCGCTCAATCAGGTCTATGGCGGCTTTTCTTCTCGGAAAGCGGAACACCGTTTCCGATCCTATCCGGAAGACGATATTATCCCATCCATAACCGATTGTTACGATAGGTTCTCCGGATAAATCCGGAAATTGGCTGTCGATCAAACGTCGAGCCAGACTCTCCGTCACATCCCATTCGGCATCCCATTGATTGGCGCTGATCTTCGCTCTCTCCCTTCCATGATCCTTGCGAATGCCGGCTCCTTCAAGGAAGGTGCACGCGCCGATTAATTTTGCGGATAAGTCTCCTTCAAAAATGCAACCGATCGGGTGATCAATGCCTTTAAGACTTCCGTGTCGATGTCTTCCACCTTATTGATGTAGACGCATGCTTTTCCTGCCGTGTATTTCCCGAAATCCTGCAGCATGGCTTCCCGCTCGGCATCGCCCGTCGCGAAATACAGGCTGATCTTGGCTTTGCGAGGCGAGAATCCGACCCATGGCGCATCGCCTTCATGACCCGACTTATATTTATAATGGTAGCTGCCGAAGCCAATGATGCTCGGTCCCCACATTTTCGGCTGACAACCGGTCGTGTCTGCAAAGAGCTCCAGCAGCTTGAATGCATCTTCGCGTTTCTTGACCGAATCGATGTTTTCAATGAACTCCAGGACGCTGTCGTCGGTTTCTTTCGTTTTCTGTTCAGGCATGAGCAGAATCCTCCTTTGGGATCAAGCTTTCATAAGAAAAAAACCGTTCAGCATTCATTCTGCTAAACGGCTCTGCTTTCCTGCTGAATAAGCAGTTGGACTCGGGCATTCCGCCAAGGAATCAGCTCTTCTTTTCCGGAGCAGTCCGAAACGGACTCAAGAAGGACTTGGGCATGTCAGCCTCAAAGCGCATCAGGCTCTCCGTCACCGGATGAATGAAAGCAAGCACGCTGGCATGCAAGCCGAGCCTGCCGATGGCCTTCGATTTGGATCCGTATTTTTTGTCGCCCACGACGGGATGCCCCAGTTCTTCCATATGAGCGCGGATCTGGTTTTTGCGTCCGGTCTCCAGGTTGACCTCCAGCAGCGAGAAGCCGGCGCTGGACTGGATCGTCTTGTAATGGGTCACAGCATGCTGCCCGCCGTTGGGATGCGGGCTGGAATACATTTTCAGGGTGCTGCTTTCCTTCAGCCAGGAAGAGATCGTCCCTTCCGCCTTGGATACTCTGCCTTCTACCAACGCGATGTACGTTCTTTCCTTCACCGCATCCTGCCAGCTGTTCTGGAGCTTCTGCTGGACATCCTCGCTTTTGGCGAACATCATTACGCCGGAAGTATCCCGATCAAGGCGATGCACGACGAAGATTCGGCCGGCCGGATCCTTGGCGCGGACATGGGCCATAAGCTGGCGGTAGGCGGTCATTTCCGCTTCCTTCGGCGATGCGATGGACAGCAGTCCCGCGTCTTTGCGGATGACGATGACATGATCGTCTTCGTGGAGAATCGACAGCCCTGCTAGGGGCGGGGCCTCCACCGTTTTTTCGGTTTGGACGGTCACGGTTTGACCGGGGGCCAGAGGCAGGTTGTATACGGTCGAAGGGCGGCCATCCACGGAAACTTGTCCGCGCGCGAGCATGGATTTCACCGAGTTGCGGCCGGCACCGGACAGCTTGATCAATAAAAAAGCGAGCAATTCCGCCGGCTCTTGGACGGCATACTGCCTGGATGCCGGCGGCTTGGCTTTTGGGGCGTTGGATTTCTTTCTGTTCATCTCTAGGTAAACCTCCGGTATGGGCCTATATAGGAATAAAGTCGATTATGTTCACAATCAGCCCTACAACTATACCATACAGGCAGTCTTGTTAAAAACAGCCTTCACAAGTCTGCAAGCCATCCTGCGCACCAACCTTTTAAGGAGAGATGCGCCCGTCGGCAAGCTGCCGATGACAAGCTGGGAGATCTGGAGCTACATGAACGAGCCGGGGAACATCGGGATGATTCCGGAGATCGGCATCGACCACAAGCTGTGGAAGGAGGATCGAAGCCGTAAATCGATGTTCCTGATCAATGGAGCTTATTTCTTCAAAGACGATGCCATGACGGCCCGAATGAGCATGGATGATTTCAAGGGCATCCGCTGGCGGAATGCCAAGCTGGACTTGACGCCGGTCAAGACCCTATCGAGGCAAAGCGAGCGGCGTCCTCATGCTCTCCACTCTAAATTCGTCATGAAAATCGCCGAGTTCAGCGGGGAGCCTCTCAAAGTCCCCTCGCTGTAGCAAAAAAACACCCTCCAAGGGGTGTTTTTTACTATCCAGATCATCCCGGATTCATGCGGACGGAGGCTTGTCTTCGGCTCCATGACTATCTCCTGCATATCGTCCATGGCTCGGCACCGCGATCTCATCGAATCTCTCCGCAAGCCTCGACAAGCCTTTCCTGAGCGCTTCCCCTCCCATTGGAACTCCATGGCCGGTTAGTGCGAGGGCCGGGTCCAGCTCGCGCAGGCGGCGCACCGAGACTTTGGAGGCATGCCAGTCCGGCGTGAAATAGACAGGAGGTCCATGCACCTCTTGTTCCTGCGTCAGGACTGCCCAGGCAGACTCCTGCTTGACGGTGATGAAAGCATCGCCCGCGATGACGGTCCGATCCCGATCCCGGAACAAGGAAATGTGGCCGGGTGTATGGCCCGGAGTATGAATCCACCGCCATTCCGGCAAATGCGGGACATGTCCATCGGAAGGAAGCGGCTGGACGCGACCGCCAAGTCCGAGTCCATGACGAGGATATAGAGGCGAGACGGCCGTCATGAGCCCGCCTCCCGCCGCCGTATCCGGCTCGGGATAATCCTCCGTGCCTTGAACGTAGGGGAGCTCCAGCTCATGGGCGTAGACGGGAACATCCCATCCCTCCAAAAGCTTTTCCAGCGAGCCAACATGGTCGAAATGACCATGAGTCAGTACGATCGCCTTCGGGGGAGCCGAGCCGAACCTCTCCTCGGCCGCATCCTGAATCGACCGGGAAAATCCCGCGATTCCGCAATCGACGAGCACCCAATCTCCAGAACCAGGCTTGCCGATCATGACAACATTCGCAATCATCGTTCTCTTCAGATCCAAGTCTTCCGGCAGCGCGGTCATATGCACAGCTCCTTTTACCTCAGCATGCCCCCTAGCCGCCCGCTGCATTCTCGTTCACTCCGCCTTGACGACGGCATGGCCACCGAATTCGTTGCGCAGCGCCGCGACCACCTTGCCGGTGAACGTATCGGATTCAAGCGAACGATACCGCATCATGAGCGACATGGCGATGACCGGAATCGCCGCCTGGAGATCGAGAGCCGTCTCGACCGTCCACTTCCCTTCTCCGGAGGAATTCATGACGCCTCGCAGCTCCTCGAGGTCCGCATCCTTGGCGAAAGCCCGTTCGGACAGCTCCATCAGCCATGAGCGGATGACCGAGCCGTTGTTCCATACCCGCGCCACTTTCTCGTAATCGAAGTCGAAGCCGCTCTTCTCCAGCACCTCGAAGCCTTCACCGATCGCAGCCATCATGCCGTATTCAATTCCGTTATGGACCATCTTGAGAAAATGCCCGCTGCCTGACTTGCCGGCATACAGATAGCCGTCCGGAACCGCCGTGTCCCTGAAGATCGGCTCCACCACCTCCCATGCTTCCGGATCGCCGCCGACCATGTAGCACGCGCCGCTCCGGGCACCCTCCATGCCGCCGGAAGTACCCGCATCCACATAGTGGATTCCGGCTTCCTTCATCCGCTCGTATCTGCGGATCGTCTCCTTGTAATGCGAATTCCCGGCTTCGATGACGATGTCTCCCCGTGACAACAGGCTCCCGAGCTCCACCAGCACGCCGTCGACGACTTGATGCGGAACGAGGATGAGCGCGATCCTCGGCAGCGGCAGCGAGTCTGCCAGCTCCTTCAAGGTGGAGGCTCCTTTCGCTCCTTCCTTCCGGAGCTCCTCCACGGCCTTCGGATTCACGTCGAATGCCGTTACCTGATACCCGTGATCCATCAAATTCATTCCCAAATTCATGCCCATCTTGCCAAGACCGATCAAGCCGATATGCATCTTCCGCTTCCTCCTCTATCCTTGTCTTCCTTTCCTTACCCGGAGAGAAGGAATGGGAAGCTTAGTCTTCCCGGAACGAATTGATGCATGCAAAAAAAGGAGATTCCGCCATCATGGCGAGATCTCCTTCTCCTATCCTTCCAGCAGCGCCTGGCCGATGTACTGCCCCTCCCGGATTCCTCCGGGACAGGCATACATCGCGCTTGCGATATGCTGGGTATATTCGTTGAGCTTGTCCCTGCTCTGCATCATACGCAGCATGGGGATGAACTGCTTCGACGGATTGCGCTGATAGCTGAGGAACAGCAGCCCCGCGTCAAGCTGGCCGGTTCTGGAATCGATCGCTCCCGTATAAGAGTATGCGCGCCGATGAATGCTCTGTCCGGAATCCTTCGCGAGCCGGACATGGGAATCGGCAGGCAGCTCGGCTTTTACGACCGGGTCGAATTCGGCTTTAGTCCCGTACGCGGCTCCGCTGTCCTTGGATCGGCCGAACGTATCCTCCTGGGCTTGAAGCGATGAACGGTCCCATACCTCCAGCAGCATGCGGATTTTCCTGTAGGCGAGATACGATCCGCCCTTCATCCAATCCGGCTCATCCGTTCCCGCCCACAGAACCTCGCCATAACCCTGCGGAGTCTGATGCAGGATGTTGGCGGTGCCGTCCTTGAAGCCGAACAGGTTGCGCGGCGTCTTGCCTTCCGGCGCGCTGATGAAGCCCTCTTCCGTCCAGTTGACCACGGCGGAGCCGGTCGCGAGCCGGATCAGGTTGCGAAGCGCGTGGAACGCGACCTGCTGGTCGTTCGCGCAGATCTGGACGACGATGTCCCCGCCCTTGAAGCCTTCCTCGATATGGTCCTTGGGCATCCGGGGGATCTCCTCCAGATACAGCGGTTTGCGCGAGGCGATGCCGAAGCGGTCCGAGCCTTTGTCGAGGAAAAAGGAGGTGCCGAATCCGTATGTGATCGTCAAGCCGGCAGCTCCTAGATCCATCGCTTCGCCGGTGTCTGCCGGCGGGAGCAGCCCGTTGCCGCTGCTCTGCCTGTATCCGCCCGAAGCGCTGAGGTCGCTGAAGCGCGTCCACTCCTTGAGCATGGCGATCAGCTCGGCTCGGCCGATATCGAGGATGCGGAAGCTTGCCAGATACATATAGGTCTGCTGTGGCGTTGCGATTCCTGCCTGGTTCGGCCCGTAAAAAGGCGTCTCCCGAGACGTTTCCGCCGAAGCCTTCTTCTGGCCGAGAGCGGACAGCACGGCTCCCGCCCCTCCTCCACCGAGAGCGAGCGCCGCGCCGGCTACTGCAGACAGCTTCAGAAAGTCTCTTCGCGATACTTTCGACGGGTTCTCGTCCATTGTGTTCACTTTCCTTTCGCTGCGGTTCGGATTACAGAATAGCCGCGGTCTGGGTCATCAGCTCCGACAGCTGGCTCAGCTTGTCGCTGATTTCCCGGATCTGGCCGGTCGTCAGCTTGTCATAGGCGACATAATCGCCGCTCTTGCGGTAAGTGAGCAGCATCGCTTCCATGTCCTGGAACTGCTTGTCGAGCTTGTCCGCAAGCTCCGTATTGTGCTCGTTGAGGGCAGGGATGATCGCCAGATAGACCGTCTTGGAGCCGTCGACGTTGGCGGCGAGGTCGACGAGATCGCTTTTGGAATAAATCTCTTCTTCGCCGGTAATCTTGGATGTCGCCGCCTCGTTGATCAGCTCGATCGCTCCGGCAACCATCGTCTTGGCATCAAGCTTGATATCCTGCACCTTCGCAGCCAGCTCCTCGGTGTCCTTTACCAGCTGATCGGCATAGACATCCATGCCGGTCAGCGATTTGTCCGCCCACAGAGCTTTCTCGATCCGGTGGTAGCCCGTCCATTCGCTTTCATTCTCCACATCTGCCAAGCGGGCGTCGATCCGGGGATCCAGATCGCCGAAGCTTTCCGCCACAGGCTCGATCGTTTCAAAATACATGCGCGCTTTCGTGTACTCCGCCTTAGCCGCTTCGATATCGCCGGATTTGACGGCGTTCGCGAACACCTTGGTGGAATCCGCCAGCGCGTTTGCCTGCTCCTTGACGAAAGCCTCGTAATTGACGACAGCCTTGTCCAGCAGCTCGGAGGAGCTGCTGCTCGACGGCTTGGCCTGCTGCAGCGCCTCAAGAGCCTGCATCAGCTTTTGAGCGGTTGCCGCGAGAGCATCGAAATCCACTTTGTCGTAAGCCGATGCCGAGAAGATCGGAATTTCATGCTTTTCAACTTCCGTGTACTCCAGCGGGAAAGCCGTTCTGACCGTATTTTCATAGGACAGCCAGATGTCGTTGATGGCTTTGCCCTGCTTCTTGACTTCGTCCAGGTCCTTCTTGGACAGAGCATCCTGAAGCTTGCTCGTCTGCTCCTTCATTTTGGATGTGCCGTCCAGCACAGCCTGGTTGCCGCCTGCTGCAGCCGACGAATTGGAGGCTCCGGAATCGGCCGCGGATCCACCTGTTCCTGTATTTGCCGAAGAACAGGCGGAGAGCAGCAGAATGCCGCCAAGAGACAATGCCGTCAAAGCTTGAGCGCGTTTCTTCATAGAATTCAGATCTCCTATCGATGATCAATCGTTTTTATTAGGTCGCGGTTTTCGTTCGGCCTGCACGGCCTCCGAGCCGCTTGAACCACCCAGGCGCGGAGCCTGCCAGCGCGAGCAGCACGAAGACAAGCTGTGGAAGCGTGCTGTACCAGGAAGGATAAAGGCTGATCGAAGCCCACTGAGGCAAGTAATCCTTCACGTCGGAAGGGATCACCCCTGCCATTTGCAGGCTGTGGATGCCGGATCCAAGAAATTTGAAGCAGAGGTAGAAGACAACGAGGCTGGACGCCAGAAACAGCGGCCGCACCGGAAGCTTCTGTCCTGCCTTCAGAATGGCGAATGCAAGGACGAACAGCAGTCCGAACCCTGCCCCGATGCCGGCGGCGAGCGTCCCCGGACTCATCTTGCCTGCCAGTCCGATCAGGAAGATGACCGTCTCCAGTCCTTCACGCAGGATGGCGAAGAAGGCGAGAAGGCCAAAGCTGACCATGCGGCCGCTCGAGGCGGCTTTGTCGCTCTGGCGGTTCAGGAACTTGTTCCAGCGGCCGATATCCGCGTTGCGGTGGAGCCAGTAGCTCACATAGAGCAGGAGCAGGCTGGAAAGGATGCCGGTCCATCCGTTGATCAGCGAGCTGCTCCCTCCGAATGCCTCCGAAGAGAACAGGATCGCGATGGCAAAACCGGCCGCGAGGCAGACAAGCATGCCCAGCGTCGATCCTCCGATTACCCACCTCTTCGCCGCTGCCGAATTGGATCGGCCAGCGGTCACGAGCAGCGCGCCGACGACAAGAACCGCCTCGAGACCTTCTCTCAGAGGGATCAAAGCGGCGTCCCACCAGCTGTATCCAGCCTCCGCAAGAGGCGCAAGACTGTCGGCCATTCTCTTCAAGACCCCGGATGCCTGCGGTCGTTGGCCTTCGTTGGCCAGATAGGCATCCGCAAGGACGAGATCGCGTTCCGTGTCGTTGTATGCTTTCTGCGAGCGGCTGACGACATCGCCCTCCACGGCCAGCCACTGGCTCTGGAGCTGCTTGACCAGGCTCGACGCTGCGGACCAATCCTGATGGTCGGCTTTGTTCCGGGCTTCGACCAGCTTGGAGATGTAGACGGCCAGCGTCATCTTCGTCTTGCCGTCATTTCCGGCGTAAGCGCCGTCTTCGTAGTTATGAAGGGAAAATCTCAGCGCGCCGGAAGTATCGAGAGCTCCGGACATATCCTTGGTCAATAAGGACAGGGATAGATCGGCGATCTGCTTATCGATCTCAAGGGCGAGGTCAAGCGACTCTCCCTTGACCTCCGCTTTATGAAGAGTCCACCATTTCTTGACGGCTTTGAATGTTTCTGCGGCTGCCTGGCTGTCCTTCGCTTCAAGGCTCGCATAAACTTGATCCGCTTGTCCCGATATGGCGGGCACATTCTCTTTTGCATTGCTGTCGCCGGCTCCGCTCGCCCATGCTGTCCGGCCCGCCATCAGCATGGCTGCCAGCATCCCGAGCAGCATCAGCCTGACGATGCGCATACTTGCCGCTGCTTCCAAATTCAAGTCCATCGGCCTCCGAATTGCAAATCATATTGATAATCATTATCAGTTAATCAGTAAATAATAAAGGAAATCTTGTTTGAGTGTCAATGTATTTTTCTTGACGGTTTTACTTGGTTTTACAAATTCAAATCTATGGTTTACATAATTAATCTTACTATGATGTCAAGTAAAAAATAGAGCCTGCATCGATTGCAGGCCCTTCTCGCTTCTACCTCTTATCTTTTTTGAAAAACCATCAGCACGGAACGAGCTGTGAACTCTGTTTTTTCCTCATATTTCTCTTCTTCAACGGCAACATCGTCCCGTTCTTCCCGGAGCAGATTCCAATCGGCGTATGCGTCACGCAGCAAGCGGTCCGCTTCCTCTTCCGGAAGATTGAGCTCGATCTTCGCGTCAAGCTTCTCCCCTGTTGCCGCCACTCTCTCGGAAATTCCGGTATTCATGGCCAAGCAGTGGATGCCGCCGTTCCGGGTTGCTTGCTGCAGTTTCCCGATAACGGCTCTAAGGGCATCCTCCGAGGAAACATGCTCCAGACAGCCGCAAGCGACGACATAATCATAGGTATCCGGTTCGTAATCCGCTTTTTCGGCATCACACCGTACCGCCTCTACATGCTTCTCGACTCCATACTTCCGAGCATTTTCCACCAGCTTGCTTACCGCTTCCTGCAGCAGATCCGTTCCGGTCAACCGGCCTTCTCCGGCCTCCTGCAGCCTCTTGGCGAGAGGAATGGCATTGCGGCCTGATCCGCAGCCAAGGTCTAGCACAGCTGGATTCGGATTGCCGGCGATGACGAGCTCCAGGTATTCCATGACAGCCGGGATCGGATCCGACAGCCAGCTGCCCGGCTCCAGAATCTCCTCGGTCTCATACAGATGGGCATGATAAGTTTTCTCCGATTCCCTCGCTTCTTCAAAATCATTCTTGGGCATGGGGATCCTCCCTTGCATTCAAAGTGTATGATCCCTTCATACCCTGCTTCAGGCCCGTTGAAAATGGCACTCTCTCAAGCTTCGGCCTCCTCTGCCGGCTTGAAGCGGTCCTTGGAGAAGAGATACCAGAACATGACGGCGATGAGCGTATAGATGACTGCCGTCACCGAAAATGCCCACGCATACCCTTGGTAAGGCCCGTATTTGGCGACTAGGCCCGTACTGATCGGCGCTGCGATGAACCACCCTAGATTGAACATCGCTTCGCCTGAGCTCGCTGCCAGCCCCCGGAGCGAGCGATGCACATACTTCATCTTGATCGTATTGTAGAACGGATTCGCGGCATTCATCAGCGCCTGGCGGAACAAGTACCCTGCGCCGGCAAGCCAGAATTGATGCGTATAAGCGGTCAGGACTAGAAACGGGATGGAGCTGAGCTGAAGCCATACGACCGCCTTGACCTCCCCCATCCGCCGGGCGATGGCCGGACCGAGCAGATAGGCGACAGCCGTCGCGCCTTGGCCAAGCGCAACGACGAGGCCGATGACCGACTTGGACGCCTCGAAGCGATCCTCGAAATAAACGTTGAGATAAGGAACGACCATTCCTCCCGCCATCGAAGATAGCAGGCTGAGCAGCGTGAAGGCGCCGATGGCGTAGAGCGAGGAGCGATGCTCCTTCATCGCGGCCTTGAGCCGAACTCCCTTCACGGGGCTCGGCGACTGTGGAGCTCCTTCCTTCGAAATGGATGCCCCTTCCTCTTCCTTTCCGAACAGGAGGACGGGAATCAGCCCCGCCCCGGTTATGGCGGTGCCGATCAGCAGCGTTAGCCGCAGGCTGAGCACTTCGCCCAGACCCGCATGCTGCAGCAGGTCGGTGATGAAGCCGCCGGCCAAATTCCCCACCACGTTGGCTGCCATTACGAGCGCCATGTTGAAGCTGAACAGATGGATCCTTTGGCGGGCGGTCGAGTTGTTCGCCATGAACGGCAGTATCGTCGCCGATACGATCGCCTGTGCGATGCCCCCTGCGAACGCGGATCCGGTCAAGCCGCCCGCTCCCGGCAGCCAGGCGCGGAGGACGAGCGCCGCGACGACTGCGGCTGCCCCGATGCTGATCATCCGCTTCGGTCCGAAGCGGTCATTGGCCAGGCCGGCGGGAATCAGGATGAGCGCGGAGGCGAGCGCGGTCATGCCGACGATCTGGCCGACCATCGTCGGCTCGTAGCCAAGCGCTTTCACATATAAGTTGTAGACGAGGCTGTACATGCCGAGCCCCACGTTCCAGAGCAGGTTGAACACAAAAAACAACCGGATATTCCGGCTGTAGCTCTGGATTTGCATCTGCCATTCTCTCATGAAGTTGGACATGTTACCCATACTACCTCATGCGGCAGATTCCGACAATACTTCCGGCAAGTCTATCCGGGTGCACAAAAAAGAGCTTGTTCGACAACCGAACAAGCTCTGGGAAGCCAGGATCAGACAATCTCCGCTCCCAAGCAGGTGCGGAAATGCCGCAATGCCCATTCATGTCCGGCCTGGTCGAAGCTCGCGACCGCATGCTCATGGATGAAGAGGGAGTAATGGAGATTATAGGCGTCCACAGCCGTGTGCAGGATACAAATATCCGTGCAGTCGCCGACCAGATGCAGGTCGGTGATTCCTCTCTCCCGCAGCCGCAGATCCAAGTCGGTTCCGGCAAAAGCCGAATAGCGGGTCTTGTCCATGTAAATGACGTTGGGCATCTCCTTGATGCTCTCGTACGTTTCGGCCAGCGAGCCGTACAGCTCTCTTCCCCTCGTCCCTCTCTGATTATGAGGAGGGAACAGCTTCGTTTCGGGGTGCCACGGATTTCCGGCCTCATGGACGTCGACCGCGAAAACGACCAAGTCTCCGGCTTCCGCGAATTCCCGGGTAAGCCGGACGACCTCCTCCTCGATGGCCTGTCCTGGCTTGCCGCATGTCAACGCGCCGTTATCCGCTATGAAATCATACGTGTAGTCGATATTGATCAGTGCTCTCATGCCGCTCATCCTCTCTTCCGGATCTCCTTGCCGGCAATCGCCGGCCGCTCTCCCGTTTCGTTGACGGATTGATCCTGATCCGCTACGATTCGTGATGAAGGAGGCGTATAAGAAATGAATGCATTCATAGGTTTGGGAGCCGCCGTCATGTTCATCGGGGTCGCCCTCGGCGCTTTCGGCGCCCATGCGCTCAAGCGCAGGCTGAGCGAAGACAAGCTGGCCGCATACCAGACAGGAGTTCTGTATCAGCTTGTCCATGGAATCGGCCTTCTCGGCATCGGGCTTGCCGGATTCTTTTCCGACTCCGCCCTGCTGGCCGCCGCCGGCTGGCTGCTCGCGGCAGGCATCCTGTTGTTCTCGGGAAGCCTTTATGCCTTGAGCCTGTCCGGAATCCGCAAGCTGGGAATCATCACGCCGATCGGCGGCCTTGCTTTTCTGGCTGGCTGGGCGCTGATGGCCGCCGCTTTTTGGCTGTAGTCCGCTACTTATGCAGGGATGCTGATTTCCGCCCCGGCGGAAATCAGGCCATCGGCACAAGACGCCTCCTTAAGATTGGACAAGACCGGGCATCGGCGACAGCTCCAGCGGCAAGGTCCGTTGGGAAAGCACCAGATCGCCTGCCGAATCCAATCCATATACCGACATCGCCATTTCCGAGAGATCGTCCACATTGTTCAGCTGCATCTCGTAGACCGTCAATCCGGAAACGCCGAACGAACAGGTAACCGCCGAGTTCGAAGGCACCATGAACCCTGCCACATAGATAGGCGACAAGGCAACGAAGGGCAACTGCCTGCCCGGCTGGCGCCTTACAGACGGTCCAGCTGCCTGCGTTCCGCGCTAGGCTTGCATTCCCGGCACAAGCCGACCACGCGGCCGTTCTCGTCGGAATAAAAGCTCAGCCGCGCAGCCGGCTTGCGGCATGAGGAGCATAACTGAGATCCCGGCTTCGCGGCTGCGCTGTCGCTTCTGCCTTTCCGGGACCGGTATGCATTCATCTTGACGATCTTGCTCTTGCCTTGCCGGCCGGCAGCCCGGTAACGGCGCCAAGCCCATGCTGCGGCTGCCGCAATCGCCGCCACGGCTATCCAATATCCGGTCATAGCCTTCTCCTCCCAAGCAAGTGGATAATTTCAACCTGTCAGAAACATCACGGTTCTATCTCCATTTTTTCAAATGTCTCCCAAAAGCATACATGACGAGCAAATGAACTTGCGCTTGAGAGTACTTATACAGCAACCAAGGCAGCGACGGGATGAAATCGTGGATGGCCGCGAGGCATTCCCTTGATCCTGGCAGCAGCAGGAAATCAAGCCTCCCTCGGCTCCCTTTCCCCGTGTGGGCCAGCAGCCCTCCGCTGATCTCGAAGGTGAAGCAGCGGGAAGCGCCCGCTGTTCTGCGCTCAGTCAGCTGCAGGAGAGGCTGCGGAATCCCTGCCGCATACATTCGGCATTCCCCTGGTATATTCCTGTCGATCCGCAGCAGCGGGCGGCTGACGCGGGACAGCCAGTCCAGATAATAGAAGGCCGCCTGCTCCGCGTCCATGCCCCCAGGCAGGCTGAACCTTTGGACGGATCGGACATCCGGCCTCCTGTCCGTCTCTTTCCTGAATTCCGCTTGCCCGGCAGCCTCGCGGACAGTCTCGCCTGTCCCGAACCACACCGTATCCGCGCCATAGCCCAAGGCTGCGCAAATGGCCGTCGCTGCATGAAGCGGCTCTGCGCCGCCCGCTGCGATGACGGTCAGCGGCAGTCCGTGAGCAGCGAGAATGCCCTCCACTTCCCGCTGCCCTTGGAAGCTGCTGGCTCTCCCCCGCTTCGACGGGCCTGGCGGGATGTTCCCGTCCAAGCAGATGATCCGCTCTACGCCGTTCGCTGCGGCGGCATACGCGAAATGCTCCGCCAGCAGGGCATCCAGGTCCCGCGATGTCCCTTGGGTCAGCCTTGCAGAAGGCTTCCCTGCATGGATGAGGTATACGGCAATATCGACATCAGCCAGAGCCTGCACGGCTTCTTCCTGCGAATAGAAATCGCATGTCCGCCACGTCAGTCCATCATCATGACCTCTGGCCGCAGGATGCCTGCCGATGCCGACGAGAACGGTCTCGGGCGGCAGCATGGCGGCAAGCCTGCTCCCTACCGATCCGCCAGCGCCGGCGATCGCGATGACCGGGCGGCGGCTTCCCGCTCCTGCTTTGCCGGCAGCGACAAGCAAATCCGGCCTAATGGCCTTCTCCAAAGCCCCGCCCCCTTTCATTCCTATACGAATTGATACCCTGTGGACGCGATGGTCAAAAGAAGAATGACTTGAAAGCATTCTATTGCGCACAGCGGGCACCTTGTGAGAATATAGCGGTATCCAAATTCTACAAGGAGCGATGAACCGATGCGCAAAAACCTGGAAAGATTCAAGCAAGCGCTGCAGAACGAGAACAAGCTCGCCGGGCATGAAGGCGTCCTGATCGCTTTCGACCATCTTCTCGACCTCCTTGAAGAACATGAGCAGTATCACCGCGTCGAGATCGGAGCCCGCAGCATCAACAGCGAGAAATCCAACGGCGAGGTCGAAGCCGCTATTCGGCAAGAGACCGAGTTTTTCCGCAATGCCGTTCATACGGTCATCGACCGGACTGTCGCCGACTTGGTCCACAAGGGCCAGAAAGACTGGAAGAAATTTTACGACCGGGTCGATTGACGGCCTGAACTTGCCTGCCCCAAGCCGGGGCAGGCTTTTTTTTCATTGTCTGTTGGGAAGGCCGTCCGCCCTTACTCCTTGTCCACTCTATGAATAGAGTGAACCATAACCGAGAGGGTGACAGATTATGGCCAAAACAACCATCATGATCACCCAGTCCGTATCGGCCGATGCGATGATCCGCTATGTGGCGGGCGTGAACCTTTAACTCAGCGGAGAAATCGCAAGACAGTTCCTGGCGGTCGCCGCCTGCTACGGCTTGCGCGGAAACATCGCTCTGTGCCAATCGATCCATGAGACGAGCTGGTTCCGCTTCGGCGGAGACGTCCAGCCTTCGCAGAACAACTTCGCCGGAATAGGCGGTACGGGAGGCGGCAATCCGGGCGCGGAAGCCCTCGTCCTTCACGGCTGCACAGCCAGCTGCAGGCCTGATGCTGCAAGGCCGCGACAGCGGCGCCTACATAATGACGCCGTCCTCGCATAGCGGTTCATACTGCCTTCAGAGCTGCCTGGATTCCATGAATCGCTTGATATAGTCCAGGAAACGGCGGGCTGCCGGAGACAGCAGCTTGAACGAGGAAGCGGCGATCGCCAGCGTCCGGTAGCGCCCGTCCTCCAGCTCGACCATCGCGGCGTGATGATCCCTGCCCTGCAGCACGAGCTCCGGAAGGATGCTGATGCCGAGGCCGTGCTCGACCATAGCGATGATGGCATAATCATCCGCCGTCTCGTACTTGATGCGGGGCCTCTGGATGACCTCCTCGAGAATGCGCCGGACGTCATAGTCGGAGCCTTCCTTGGGGATGATGAAGTCCTCGCCTTGAAGCTGCTGGAGAGACAGGAACGGCTGGCCGGCGAGCGGATGGTCGGCCGGCAGCACGCAGAGCATGCGATCCTTCTTCAACGCCAGCGTGTCGAGTCCCTCCCGGGCCGGAAGGCTCAAGAAGCCCATATCCATGCTGCCGTCGGTGATCCCTTCCTCGATATCCCGGTAATCCCCCTCGATCAGCTTGATCTCGATTCCGGGATAGTCGCGGTCGAACTCCTTGATCATTTGCGGCAGCCAGTGGACCGACACGCTCGTGAACGTGCCGAGCCGCACCGTGCCTGCCTGCAGCCCTTTGATCGCCGCGATTTCCTGCTGTAGCTGCTCCTGCCAGGACAGCATCTCGCGCATCGGCTTCAGCACCCTCTCCCCATTGACGGTGAGCTGGATGCCGGAACGGCTGCGGGTGAGCAGCTGGATGCCGAATTCCTTCTCCAGGCTGCCGATCGCATGGCTCACTCCCGATTGGGTCAAGCCCAGCGTTTCCGCTGCTTTTGTCAAGCTTCCGAGCTCGACGACAACGCTGAATATTTCGTATTTGACCAGACTCATGAACGGCTGCTCCATTCCTTCACAATCATGAATTCCCTTCATGTAAAACATGAATAACATTCAATTCACTTATGTTATGGTTCCTAGTATACTTTACCATCGGAAGATACGACAAGAAGAGGACGGGAACACGAACATGAAGAAGTCGGAATGGCTGCTCGTAATGGTAACGATATGCTGGGGATCCTCCTACCTGCTGATGAAGCTGGCGTTGGATTCAGTCGGGGAAATGACGTTGATCGGACTGAGGTTCGGCATAGCCTTCGCGCTTACGGCCGTGCTCTTCCATCGGAAGTTGAAAGGCTTGTCCTTGCATACGACCGGTTATGCAGCTTTGCAGGGAGCGCTGCTGCTCGGCGTCTTCGTCACCATCACGTACGGCCTCAAGACGACGAGCACGTCGAATGCCGGCTTTCTGGTCAGTCTGACGGTCATCTTCGTGCCGATCCTGTCCGCCGTGTTCATGCGCCAGAAGATGAAGCCGCAGCTGACGGCCGGCATCAGCCTCGCGATCGCAGGCATCGGCCTGCTCACGTTGAAGATGCCTCTCAGCATGCAGCCGGGAGACATTCTATGCATCGCAGCGGCATTCTTGTATGCCGTATATGTGCTCGTCACCTCGCGGGCTGTCCGGAAAAAGGTCGACATGTTCCAGCTCGGCATCCTGCAGCTGGCGTTTACAGGCGGTTACGGCTTCGTCCTGGCCTTTCTCCTGGAGAAGCCTTCCCTGCCGCATTCGCTGGACGGATGGCTCTCCGTCGGCGCTCTGGCTGTCGTCTGCAGCGCATTCTGCTATATCGCGCAGCCGCTCGCCCAGCGGTATACATCCCCGGCCCGGGCAGGCCTTATCTTCGCGCTCGAACCCGTCTTCGCCGCCCTGTTCGGCTATCTGTTCGCAGACGAGGTGTTGAAAGTGCAAGGGTATATCGGAGCCCTGCTCGTCATGTCTGGCGTCCTCGTATCGGAGTACGGAGGGCGCTGGCTGTCGGGGCTGCGCAAAAAAAAATCAGGCCAGCCGGCCGTTCCGGCCGAAACCTGATTCACGCCATGGCGCATGCCTGGCTTGCCGCGCGGGCTTTGCCCGCTGCCGCGAGCGCATGCTCCATGGCCGTTTTTTTAATCTCATCCGGATGAAGGCTGTCGCGGCTGAACATCTCGCACAGCGCATCCTGCGCCGCCTGCACCGCGAGGGTCTCGTTCTGCAGCAGATACATGCATACGCTGTAGCAGTCCCGCTCGGCCGCGCGCAGCCGGCGAATCCTGTCGGCTTGATCCCTCTTGCTCATGATTCAATCTCTCCCCCATGGCATTGCTCTATCTATAAGACGAATGATACCGCCATTATGTAGCACCTACATACGCACAAAACCAGTATAAGGGAATTCTACCAGACAAAAAGCAACAAAGTATTTACGAATTCTGAGTTTTTTCTTAAGATTGCTGGAAAAAGGAGCGCTTCGCCGCGATATCGACGAAGCGCTCCTTCCTTCATTAGATGTCGGCAGAACGCAAAGGTTCCGTCGACGAGGAGATCAATGCCCCGCGCGCGGGTCCGATGTTGAACAGGAACGCCGCCGCCAGCAGCAGGCCAACCACGCCGGACAGCAGCAGCCATGGAAACGCGACGTCTAGCGACGCTTCTCCCGGCCTGAGATCGCTCTGCAAAATCCGGATGAAGGCATGGGCGCCCGTCGCTCCGGCAGCCGTGCCGGCGAGCAGGCCGCAACCGCCGAGCAGCGTGCCCTCCAGCAGGAACGACCGGAACAGCTTGCGCGGGGGAATGCCGGCGCAGCGCAGCATCGCGATCTCCCGCGACCTCTCTCCAATAGAGCGCTTCTGCAGCACCGCAAGCCCCAGCAGCCCGATGACGGCGGACAGAACCGTGAAGCCGATGAAGCCGTTCACGAGCTGCTTATTCTCCGCATACTTCTCGCTGCTCGTCAAATAGGGTATGCCCGCCGACGGCGCTCCGCCCGACACGAGGCGGCTGCTGATCTCGCGGTCCAGCTCCAGGTCGCGGTAATCGAACTGAAGGAGCAGCAGCCCTTGATGGGACTGGTTCGGCCAGCGATGGTGGTAGGGCTTGAGCTTGGCCAGCAGCCCGGGACCGACATAGGTCGTCGCGTATACATATTCAGAGCGGACGCTGGATTCCGTATTTTCAGCCGCAAAACCGGCAATCTTCAGCTCAACGGTGAGGTCAGGCTTGTCCGAGGGTCCGACGAGATTTTTTTTGTAAAAGCCCATTCGGATGGGATCTCCCGCAGCATATGTTGTTTCCGGTCCGGAAAATGAAGAGGGCTTATCGTCTGCCGTCTTCCTGTATTGAAGAGGCAGGACGACATAACCGTCGTCCGATTTCACTTTGTTCCAGGCTTCTGCATCGCTGCCGAATTCCGGCGATCGTTCGGCGAGCTTCCAGCCGCCTCCGGCGAGCAGCTCCTGCGAGACCGGCACGAACGCCTGGCTGAATCGGGAACCCGTCCCCTCCAGCTGAACGCCGCCCATGACAGGCTCGCAGCGGCGTGCCCCGTGACCGTCCGGCTCAGCTCCTCGTCCGTCCTCAGCAGCTCGAGCACGCGATCCTTTTCCTTTTCCGACTGGTAGGGAACGTAGCTCCGTATCCGAGCATCGTCTGGACCGTATGTTCCGTATTCATGTTTTTGAGAATGAGGCTGCTCAGCCCTGCGGTGAAGGTCACCGTCATCATCGCGATGCCGAACAGCAGCATGACGGTGAACGTCCTTCCCGGACGCTGGCCGGCATAACGGACGGCGAGCAGCGACGACAGGCTGAGGCGTCCCGCCAGCCGGCGCCCGGCGCCAAGCAGCAGGCCGAATACCGCGTACACCGCTGATGCCGAAGCGCCGAGCCAGACGACCAGCAGCACCAGCATGGTTTCTCCGGAAACCGTTGCCGGCTCCCACTTGAACGCCTGATAGAGATGAGCCGCCAGAAAAGCGGCCGCCACGATGTGAAGCGCCGCGGCTCCGGCCGCCTTTTTCCACCCCCTGCTCCGCTTGCCGCCGTCCGCCGCCTCTCCCCTCAATGCGGACACGATCGTTCCGGCACCGGCTTTGCGGCTGGCGAGCAAGACAAGCAGGCATTGATACAAGAGCACGGCTGCCGCTGCGGCGATTGCCAAGCCAGGGGAAATGCGGGCCGAGATCGGGATGCCGGAGGAGCTGACCGCATGGCCATATCCGCCGCCGTAGAGCAGCTTCACCATTCCCCATCCGGCCGCCGCCCCCGACAGCAGCCCGATCAGGCCGGAGAGCAGCCCGAGCAGCAGCGCCTCGGCCGCGAACAGCCCCCTCACCTGCCGCCGGTTCATCCCGATCGCCCGCAGCACGCCGTACAGCTCGCTTCTGGATTCGGCCATCATATGGACGATCTGACGAAGCAGGAAGGCGCTGGAGAAGATCGCTGTCAGACTGATCGCCATAATGAGCATGACCATTTCTCCGCCGGCCCTGGATAACGCCACGTATTTCACGAGCCGGGTTTCCGTCATGTCATTCATCTTGTTGCTGTAGTTCATTCCCAGGACGCTGTCGGCCGGATCCGTCCTCCCGACCAGCACGAAGCTGTAGCTGCCTTCAGGGCTGCCGGCAAGCGCCGCCGCATCGCCCTCGTTCACCAGGATCGTTCCGTTCCGGCTGCCCCTGTCGCCTCTATACCCGGTCACTCCGGTCGCCTCGACGACGTCCCGGACGATCAGAGGCTTGCGCACCCCGGCGGCATCCGCCGCCCACACCGCGTCACCGGCCTCAAGCCCGAGCCTGCCTGCGGTTTCCCGATCCAGAATGACTTGCCCCGAAGGCAGCCCTGTCCTCCATAATGCGGCCTGTCCTTCATCAAAGAGCTTCGCCTGCTGCGGATCCAGTCCGAGCAGTTGGACCTGCTGCAGGGATTTGACTCCAGCATCCTGCCGGGCGGAAGCGAACAGCGTCGTCGCGCCGGCGACGACCGGCAAGCTGCGATAGCGGACGCCGGGCATCGATTCCAGCTCGGACCGGAGTGTGCCGGCCTGCTCGCCGCTGAACGGCTTGCCCTGCTTCGGCATCAACACCCAGTCGATCGGGCCGAAATGAGCGCGCACCCATGCGTCTCCGCTGCCCTTGACGGCGATGTAATGAAAGCAGGACATCGAGATGAGCATCGCTCCGATCGCCCCGGCCAGCAGGCTGAGCAGCGTCTGCCGCTTCTGCCTTCTCAGATACAGGAGGCCTATCCGCCAGCTCAATCCCTTCGCCAGCATCAGACTGTACCTCCGTCATGCACGATCCGCACGTTGAACATGCGGATCTGCCTCTTCATCCGGGCTGCGAAGCCCGCATCATGCGTCACCAGCACGATCGTCGTGCCGTAGCGGACATTCAGCATTTCCAGCAAGCCCAATATCTGCTCCGCCGTATCGGAATCGAGCGCGCCCGTAGGCTCGTCCGCGAACAGGATATCCGGCCGGCCGGCTACCGCCCTGGCGATCGCCACGCGCTGGTTCTGGCCCCCGGACAGCTGCGCCGGAAACGCCGCCGCCTTGTTCTCCAGCCCGACGAGCTTCAGCGTGTCCCTTGCTGCGGATTGCGCCTCTTTCCTCGACAGGCCTCTAGCCATGAGCGGCAGCATGACGTTCTCGGCCGCGTTCAAGACGGGAACCAGATGATAGGATTGGAAAACGAAGCCCATCCGCAGAAGCCTCGCCTCCGCCAGCTCCTTCTCGCCGAGGTTGTGGAGGGCGCTCTCTCCCAGCCAGACTTCGCCGCTCCCGGGCGGCTCCAGGCCGGCCAGCACATGCAGCAGAGTCGTCTTGCCGCAGCCCGACGGTCCGGTGACCGCCACCGTCTCTCCTTTCTCCACTAGCAGGTTGATCTCCTTGAGCGCCCGGGCGGCCTCGCTGCCTGTCCCGAACGTTTTGCTCACTTGCTTCGCCTTCAGCATTCCGGCGCCAGCCCCTTTCTCCCGCGCAGCGGGTACGCCAGTATACTAACAGGCTTATGTGCAGCAGCCGTCGACACAATGTGCAGACATTGTGCAGAAGCGGCTATTCGCGATAGGCAGGAAGCTCGGCATAAAAAAGAGCTCCCGCTCCGAAGCGGCTGCTGACGCCGACGGTGCCTCCATGGGCTTCGGCAATGCCCTTGACGACGGCCAGCCCCAATCCAAGCCCGCGCGGCGCGGGACTTCCGTCCGCGTAAGTCCGCCTGCGGACATAGCGCTGGAACAGCTGATCCAGCTCTTCCTCCTCCATTCCCCAGCCGTCGTCCTCGACTTCGATCCGCACACCGCTGCCTGCCGCCGCGACTCGGACGGTCATCGTCGTGCGCGCATGCCGAAGAGCGTTGTCCGCCAAGTTGAGCAGGAGCTGGCGGATCCGCTTCTCGTCGCCGAATACCGTCGCCTCCCCGTCGAGCTCCGTCCAGACCCGGATTCCTTTCTCCCCGGCCTCCGCTTCCAGCAGCTCCGCGATCGAGGCGGCGGTATCGGCCGGAGCGAACCAGCGCTTGTCCAGCGCCAGCCGTCCGCTCTCGACGAGCGACAGATCCTGCAGATCCTGGACGAGACGCGCCATCCCTCTCGCCTGCTCCGACAGCAGGGCGAGCTGGGAGGCATCCAGCCCGCGCTCCTCGTACAAGGCGTTGTCCAGAGACGTCAGCAAGACGGCGAGCGGCGTCCGCAGCTCATGGGCGACTTCGCCCACCATCGATTTGCGCACCGTCTGCAGATGCTGGATATAATCGGCCGCTTCGGACAGATGCCCGGACAGCTCCGCTTCGGCCGGATTTTCGGCGATTGGCAACGCGTGATGCATGCGGAGTTTATGCCCTGCCGCAGCAGCGGGCGCGCTGCCGCCCGGCCGAAGAAGCTTCGCCCGGGCAGCCCACAGCCTCAGCCGGCGCTGGCCGCGAGCGGCCTCCAGCCTCATCAGGCCCCAGACGCAGGCGAACGCGGCCATGCCTGCTGCGGCAGCCCATCCCGCCGCATGCCCGCCAGCAGAGGAGGCGACGGAGGCTTCGACCGTTCCCGCCATGCGTCCGTCAAGCATGAAAGGCTTCACCGACGTCAGACGGCTGCCGCGAGGACTTACATCCTCTCCGGCGACAGCGATCGTCTCGCCAGCGGCCGTCCGGACCACCAGGCGAAAGTCGCCGCCGGCCGGATAAGCAGCCGCATCCCGCCGGAGAGCCTCTTCCATTCCGGCCGCCGAACCGTGCATGCCCGCATAGGCAGCCGCATACCCGCTCCAGTACAGTGCGAGCCGCTTCGCTTCGTCAGGCTCCTTGGACAATTGCGGCGTCGCCAGCAGCACGGCGGCAGCCGCCATCACCGCAGCGGCCGAGCCGCAGGCTATCCGCAGCCAGGCAGCCCGGAATACGGAGCGTGCCTTCATTCCTGCCTCTCTTCCTGGAGGAAGCGATAACCGACGCCGTATACCGTCCCGATATAACGAGGCTCGGCTGAATCGTCCCCCAGCTTGCGCCGCAAATTCCGGATATGGCTGTCTATCGTCCGCTCATACCCTGCATACGCTTCGCCGAGAGCTTCCTCCAGCAGATGCGTCCTAGTGAATACCCTTCCCGGATGGGAGGCCAGCTTCAGCAGCAGCGCGAACTCGGTTCGGGTAAGTTCCACCGAAGCCCCTCCGACGCTGGCTTCGAACCGTTCCGGAGAGATGGAGAGGCCGCCGCGAACGAGCCCTTCCGTCCTTGCCGGCGGCGAGCCCTCGCCTTCCTTCATCCTGCCGGCTCGGCGAAGCACCGCCTTGATCCGGGCATGCAGCTCCCTGAGGCTGAACGGCTTCTGGATATAATCGTCCGCGCCGATCTCAAGCGCCAGGATGCGGTCGAACTCGTCGCTTCGCGCCGTCACCATCAGGATCGGCAGCTGCCACAGCCTTTCATTGCGGCGGCATATGTCGAGACCCGTTCCTTCGCCCTTCAGCAGCCAATCCACAAGCAGCAGCTGCGGCTTCTCCTTCTCGATCAGGACGATCGCAGCTTCGGCCGAATCAGCCGTAAACACCTCGCAGCCTTCTCTGCGCAAATACGCCGCCCCTTGCTCCGCCAGCTCCCGCTCGTCCTCCACCCATACGATCCGTGTCATCTCAGTTCCTCCCCTCCGCCCGATTGTTCCCATGGCCTTCCTTGCCCGACAGCCGCTCCAACGCAGCGGCTGCCCGCCGGATTCCCTCGGCAATCATGTCCTCTTCGGCCGCCGCGACGCTGATGCGCATCCAGCCGGGACGTTCCCCGTACAGCTCCCCGGGACTGACGGCGACGCCTTGCTCCAGGCATCCCTGCAGCACTTCCATTCCGGAGCGCGCCAGGCCATGCTTCAGCCAGATATAAAAGCCGCCGTCCGGAATCGCTTCGTGGATGGCCGCATACGGAGCAAGGCTGGCCGCCGCGGCTTCCGCGGCCGCCTCTCTTCTGCGTTCGAGCGCGGCGCGCACGGCTTCCAGCCTGGCATCGAACCGGCCGCTGACCAGCAGCGCCGCTCCCAGACGTTCTCCCGGATGGCTGGTCGTCAAGCCCGAGGCATGGCGTGCGGCCCTCAGCGCCGCCATCATCGCCCTTGGAGCGGCGATCCAGCCTGTCCGCATGCCGGGAGTGGCGATCTTGGAGAATGTGCCGCAGGATATGACCCGCTCCCTGCCGCCGGGCAGCGAGCGCAGCGAAGGAAGCGCCGTCCAGCCCGGCTTGCCGAGCAAGGAGTAGGGATCGTCCTCGATGATCGGCAGCCTGAGCTCGGTGCAGATCGCGAGGAGCTGCAGCCGTCTCGCCATGGACAGCGTCGATCCGGTTGGATTCTGGAACGTCGGATTCGTGACGACAAGCCGGATCCGGTGGCGACGGTGCAGCTCCGGGAGCGCTTCCGGCATGAGGCCGTCCTTGTCGACCGGCAGCCGGACCATCGAGATGCCGGCTTCCGCGAATACGCCCATCGCGTACAAATAAGACGGGCCTTCGACCGCTACGGCGTCCCCCGGCTCCAGCATCGCCCTCGCGACAAGGCCGAGCGAATGTTTGACGCCGAATGTCAGGAGCAGCTCATCCGGCTTCGCTGCCAGCGAAGGACCGATCGACGGATGGGAGGCGAGCGCTTCTCTCAAGCCGCGATCACCCAGCGGATCGTCCCTGTAGCTGAACGGCAGGCTCCAATCAATCTCTCCCGACAGCCGCTCCAGCAGCTCCAGCGGCATCAGGCTGCGATGCATCTCTCCTTGGGTGAGGTCGATCACGCCTTCTCCCGGCGCCTCGTTGACGGCCTCCTGCAGCCGGCCGGAAGGATTGTATCTCCGGCGCAGATAGCGGATCCAATCCGGCTGCCGCTCTCCCTGCTCCCCCTGCTCCCACATCGAGTCGCTGACGCTCGTCCCGCTGCCCGGGCGCGACTGGACGAGGCCGAGCGCCCTCAGCTCTCCATATGCCGCCTGGACCGTGCTGCGATTGACCGCCAGCCTGAGGGCAAGATCCCGTTCGGCCGGAAGCTTCGAGCCCGGAGGCAGCAGCCCGCTGCGAATCTGCTCCTCATAGTGCCGGCATATCTGGATATAGACGGCGTCTGAGCCGGTTGGATCCGGTTTCCAGAACATGGGCGTCCCCCCTTTTGTTTCATTATAGCGCCTCCATGAATTGGATGGGCAAAATTTCCTCCAATTGGCTGATGCGCCCAGCCAGCCGAACCGCTATGATGGCAACAAAACAGAGGGGGATCCGCCATGTTGTTCAAGGAACCGAAATTCGCCTGGCTGCTTCTGACCGTCTTATGGTGCTTTACCTTCGCAGGCTCGCTGGGCCGCATCGTCATCGCCTTTTTCCAGCCGGAAATTACCGCCGACCTCGGCGTCGAGCGGGACTTTCTCGGCTTTTCGTGGTCGACCGCCATCGTGCTGACCGCCGTTTGCGCGCCGCTCGGCGGCCTTCTCGCCGACCGCAAAGGCTATGCAGCGGCGATGGGAATCTCCGCCGCGATGAACGCCCTCGGCGCCGCCTCGGTGCTGTTCATTCCCGGCACGCTCGGATATTGGCTCGGGAACGGATTGCTTGCCGGATTGAGCGGGCTCGGAGCCACCTCGGCCTATATGCTCGTGCAGGACTGGTTCCGTCATCACCGAGCCAAAGCGCTCGCTCTGCTCGGCAGCGCCGGGTCGCTTGGCCTGGCCGTGCTGACGCCGCTGCTGACGCAAGGCCACAAGTACGAGTGGAGACAGCTCTATGGTGTGCTGCTCGTCGTCCACCTGCTGTTCCTGCCTTTGGCGGCGCTCGTCTTCCGGCGCCGGGCGGCAAGCCTGAATGGCGATATGGAACAGGTTCCTCTCGTCGAGAAAAAAGGTCTCTCCGCAGCTACTGAAACGGCTCTTCCACCGGAGGACGGCCAAAAGCCGCATGCCGGAGCTCAGTCCGGAAGCTCCGCCGCCTCTTCCGCAGACTCTCCCCGTAGCTGGCGGGAGAAATCCGCCGCGCTGCTGGACATGGCCCGAAACCGCGTATTCCTCGCCGTCTCCTTCTCTCTCCTTGCCTGCGGCTTCAGCATGGGCACCGTGGAAATGAACCTGGCAGCCATCCATCAACACTCGCATGTGCCGGCAGCGACGATCGCCGCTTCCCTCAGCCTGCTCGGCGTGCTCGAAGTTTGCGGCGGGCTCCTGTTCTCCTATTTCCTGGACCGCTCCTCCCGATCTTCAGCGCTGGCTTTGCTGTTTGGAGTCCGCGTCCTCGCCTTTTCCTTGCTGCTTCCCCATCTGCAGCTGTCGCCTGTATTTTTCTCGCTGCTCTTCGGCGCAAGCTATGTTGGCGCCGTATCGGGCGGCATTCTGCTCGCGGAGGAGAGCGCCGGCGGACCGGGCGGCCTGCGCACCGGATTTCTGCTGCTCGTCCATCAGCTCGGAGGAGCGGCTGCCGCGCTCGGAGGAGGCATCCTTTACCGGCTTCAGCATTCGTACCAGACCGTCATTGCCGTCAATCTGGTTTTGAGCGCGCTCGCTTTCCTCTTCTTCCTCCTGCTCTCCCGGCATCTTGCGGCAAGACGCAGCCCATCGAGCGGCAGCTCATCGGAGCTTGAGGCTTCCGGTTGATGCCGATGCCAAGCGGAGCCTCAGCCCGCTTCGCATGCGATTTCATGGACAGCAGCCTGCGGAGATGTTACGGACGAGGTGTTTAAGATCCGGGAACGAATACATCGCGGCATGCGGATCCGCGATAGGGAAGGACCTGTCTGATCCGCGATAGCCAGGGATGGACCTGTCTGTCCCGCGCCTAAAGCGGGAATGCAAAAAGGGCTGTCCCCCGATGGGAACAGCCCTTGGCCGGCTTCCGGCTCATGCGACGTCGAACGTGCTGCGCTTGATGATATGGAGATCGTCTCCGGAATAGATATGGATGTAGATGACGTATATGCCCGGCTTATCGAACGTATGCGTGACCTCATACTGACCCTGGGCCTTCTTCTTGGATGTGATCAATATTGGGAGCTCCTGCTCCGTTTCTTCCCGGATGTCGAAGTCGATCTTCAGGTTCTCTTCCGTGACCAGTCCCTCGATGGCCGCCGTCAGCTGCAGCGGCGTTCCGGCCACGGCTGCCGGGTCGCTCGTAATCGCGACCTTGACCGCCGATTCGTCCTGATATGGCGCGTTGCCGGAAGATCCGCAGCCCGCCGCGACCAGAAGCACGAGAACCGCGAGCGCCGCGAATGTCCATTTCTTCATGACCTGTATTCCCCTTTCCCAGTTGCGCTTGTCTCCTTATTATACCTGGGGAGATGCTCTGCTGCTCCTTGCAACCATGAACTTTTCTTGTCGAGTGCTGTCGCCTTGTGATATAATTCACACAACTGAATATGAACCTTCGGGGCAGGGTGCGATTCCCTACCGGCGGTGACGGCGCGAACGCGCGCCGAAGCCCGCGACTCCCTGATCTGCATATGCGGATCAGGGACTGACTTGGTGCGAGTCCAAGGCCGACGGTGACAGTCCGGATGAGAGAAGGTTTAATGCGCTTCGTGCCACGATCATGGCGAGGCGTATTATTTCGTGCCCCCGCCATTTGTCATCTGGCGGGGGTTCGGAGCTTCTACGAGGTTCAATTCAAAAACCCGCCACTGGAGGTTGTTGAATTGAAAGACACAGCTACGCTTGACCGTCCGCTCAGCGCGGACAAAAGCCTGTTCACCCGCAGCCGCGGCATCTGGTACGTCGTTCTCGGCGCGACGCTCTGGGGAGTCGATCCCCTCTTCCGCATCCTGCTTCTGAAAACCTTCACGTCTCCGCAGATCGTTTTCCTGGAGCATCTTCTGCTCGCTCTCTATGCCGTACCGGTCCTTATCCATTACCGTCATCAGCTCACCGGCAAGCTCACCCTCGGCGTCGTCGGAGCCCTGTTCTTCGTTTCCTGGGGCGGCTCCGCCATCGCCACGGTGCTGTTCACGTCCGCGTTCACGATGGGCAACTTCAATGCCGTCCTGCTGCTGCAGAAGCTGCAGCCGCTGCTGGCCATCATTCTTGCCCGCTTCATGCTCAAGGAATCCTTCCCAGCCCGCTTTTCCTGGTATCTGCTCGTCGCGCTCGCCGGAACGTACCTGCTTACATTCGGCTTCCATGCTCCGCAGCTCGGCCTGCATGATCTCGGCTCCCAGGCAGCCCTGTATTCGATCGCGGCCGCTTTCCTGTGGGGCGGATCGACCGTCATGGGCAAATACCTGCTGAAGAAGAAGCTCGGCTTCCATATCGTCACTTCGCTCCGCTTCCTGCTCGCCATACCGCTGCTCGGCATTCTGCTGCTGGCCGCCGGAGATGCCTGGAAGCCGCTCGGCAGCTCGGGCACGGCTGCGATTCTCATCGTCAACCTGCTCTTCCAGGCTTTCATTCCCGGGCTGCTGAGCATGCTGCTTTATTATAAAGGGCTCTCCTCGACCAAGGCTTCCATCGCCACGCTGGCCGAGCTTGCCTTCCCTGCCGTCGGCGTCCTCATCAACTGGATCGTATTCGGATCCGTGCTCAAGGTTCATGAGCTGATCGGCTTCCTGCTCATCTGGGGCGTGCTCGTCATGCTCAGCCGCAGCACGGCCAGAGCCGCGGCGGAGCAGCCCGCCGCCTAATGTCCGGCTTCGCCGCCGGACTGCTCACCATCCGGATCATGCCGATGCCGCTCACGATCGATCGACTCTCCATCTGCATCATGCCGATGCCGCTCGAGATCGATCGCTCCGCGCAAGCCTTCTTCGATGCCTTCCGCGGCCAGCAATGCCCTTTGAAGCTCGCCGGCATCTCCCGGCAGCGACACGGAGCCTGCCGCGTTGACGACGCGATGCCAGGGCAGCCCGTACTTCTCCCCCATGGAATGGAGGATGCGGACGACCTGGCGCGCGGCGCGCGGGCTTCCGGCCGCTGCCGCGACCGAGCCGTAGGTCATGACCTTGCCTTCCGGGATGGCGCCGACGACCCGGATCACTTTTTCCGTAAAAGGCTGCATATGTCTCTCCCCCATAAGTAGAACTAGAGCCCGCGCTGACCAGCAGCCGCGGGCTCTTGCCTGTTTATCCGTTTGCTTCCGAATCGGCGATATGTTCCATGCAGAACGTCTCCAGTTCGGCGAGCTCTTCATCCTCAAGGCCGAAGTCCAGCAGCCGGTCGCTGCCCCGCTCGCGGATCTCGTGGCGGATGATGGAGCCTCCCGCTCCTTCTTGCTTGTACACCGCGCGCACGTACAGGCCGCTCGGCGAATACAGCTCGTCCTCTTCGTCAACCTCGATCTGAAGCAGGTATTCATACCGCTGTCCGTCCAGAATGCCGAACGGATCCTTGATTTTCTCCACGCTGTATTCCGTAATTTCCATATCAATTCTCCTCCTGTAACGTTCCTTCGGGCAGCACCGACACGACGGCTTCCCGAACTTGACGGTCAAGCAGCTGCGAGGACAGGATGACGACTTCCCCGCTGTCACCGCGCGACCGGATCAGCCTCCCGACCCCTTGCCTCAGCCTCAGCTGCATGAACGGAACCTCGATTTCCTCGAAGGCGCTCTCCGCCGCTTGGCGCCGGGCGTTGAAGACCGGATCACGCGGCGGCCAAGGCAGATCCCAGACGACGACGAGCGACAGCGACGGACCCGGCACATCGAGTCCTTCCCATAGGGTATGGGCGCACAGGATGCTTTCCTCGTCTTGCTGGAAAGCCGTGATCAGGCTGCTTATTTCCGCCGTGCCTTCAAAGTGCATCCGGTATTCCTTCATCTCCGGCGCTCCGGCAGCCCAGTCGCGGAACGACTCTAGCTGCTTGCGGGACGGGAAGAGGAGGAGAGCCCTTCCTCCGCTGTGGCGGAGCGCCTCGACCGTGCGCCGCCTCTTGTCCTCCGCTGCCGCGGCAGGATCGAGATGGATCCGCATCTGGGAAGCATAATCGTACGGAGACGGAGTGCTGAAGCTCAAGTAATCCTCGATTCCGAGCGTATCGGCCGCATAATGGAAGGAGCCTCCAGCCGACAGCGTAGCCGAAGAGAAGATGATCGGCATCGATTTGGCGAATACCCGCTCCCGGAGCACTTCCTTGACCAGCCTCGGCATCATGACCAGCGTCAAGCCGTCAGGATCTGGCAGCAGCCAGGTGATGAGCCCTTCCGGCTTTTCGAACAGCGCCAGGGCCGTGCCGATCATATCGAGATGCTCTTCCACGATCGTCAGGTGATAACCGTCCAGGGTGAACAAGCCGCTCTCGAATACGAGCTGCTCCTCGATCTCTTCCAGCAAGGAGCGGAATGCGCGGATTTCCCGGAGCAGGCCCGGCGTCAGCTCGAACTCCAGACGTTCCGATCCTTCGACGGGACGGCTGGCCTGCTGCAGGCGCCGGAACAGCTCCTCGCTGCGGGTGATGGCGTCCTCGATCGCATACGCCAGCGTTTCGCGGATGTCGTTCTGCAGCAGACGGCTGATGATGGATTCAAATACCGAGTGCTGGAGCTTGTAGGTCAATGCGTTCTGGGCCGCCGTCTCCAGCAGATGGCCTTCATCGAATACGACCGAGCTATGCTCGGGCAGCAGCGGCAGCTGGCCTTCCCGCTTGCGCGCTTCGGCCGTCCACACATGCTCCATGTAAAAATCATGGGAGCAAATAATGAGATCGGGCGACTTCCGGTAATGGTCGCGCGACAGCGTCATGCCGCAGCGATGGCGCTGCGGGCAGACGAAGCAGTCCTGGAACACGTCCCAGCCGATCTTCGACCAGTTGGCGTCGTCGAGCCCGGCATAATCCTTGCGGCTGCCGTACGGATGGAAGGACTGCAGCGTGTCGGGCTTGCGCACGAATTCGGGAAGCGTCTCGTAGATCGCCTCGTAGCCTTCGTCTCCCCGCACGTCGTCGAGCTTGTTCAGGCACAGATACTGGCTTTGCGACTTCGCCATCCGGGCATCCACCTGCAGGTCCAGGTAAGCCGCCAGCTTGGCGATGTCTCCCTCCGCCTTCGTCAGCTGCTCGATCAGCGATTCGTCGGCGCAAGCGATGACAGCAGGCCGGCGGGTATACCGGGCATATGCGACGGCATAGAGCAGGTAGACGAGTGTTTTACCCGTGCCGACGCCGGCCTCGGCGAACAGCGTTTTCTTTTCCTTATAGGCCCGTTCCAGCTGGAAGGCCATGTAAATCTGCTCATCGCGGACTTCAAAGCCGGCTTCAGGCAGAATATCGTAGAAAACATCCGAGATCCAGTCGCTGGCTTGCTCGATGAAGGGACGGGTCGGATCAAATTCGAAAGGATATGGGGTCAAATGCGCTGCAGCCTCCGCTTGGTTCTAGATTTCTGCGGGGCAGCGTCATGCCCCGTCATGGACTCATGTATCTTCCGCCGCCGATGCCGAGATCGGCCAGCTTGCCGGAATCGGCTTGCAGCAAAAAGGAATTGCTGCCCTCGGCGGCATTCCATTCCATGCCCAGAACCATGCCTTCGCCGGTACGCGCGGCAAAGCGCAAGGAAAAGGATTCCGGGCTCATGCTGCCGCCGTCATCCACGGTCCACGTAGAATTTTCATCATAATCCGCCGGGAAGTCCTTGTAAAGGGGTTTCGATTCCTCCGGTACGAGAACGAGGCTCGCCAGCATGCTTTTTTGATCCCGCACGAACTGGATCAGCAGCAGATCCACAGAATTTCCGTTCCTGTCGATCCGGCCGATCGTCCAAGCCTGGTCGACCTTGCGCTTTTTTTCTTGGGCAATGGCCTTCAACAGAGAGGCGTCCGGCTTGGCATCCTTCCTTTCCTCGACCGGGAAGAATGCATCTGGAGCGGCTTGGCCGCGAAGCATATAATAGGTGGCGTTCAGCTTTGCAGTCCCTTTTTCAACCTGGAACACGTATCCCTTCATATGGACAAAGTTGGATGCCGTCTGCCTCCCGTTATCCTTCTCGTCTCCTTGCTGCACTCCCGCGTAAGACACCGGCAGCGTCCTGCCGCCTGCTCCCGCTGCGGTCTTGATCGAAGAGAGGACATCCGGATCGATCTCTCCCCGGATATCCGGCACGATCATCAGCTTCGTTCCCGTCTCGTCGGCAAAGCTGAAGTAGGGGGACAAGGAATTCTCTCCAAGAGCAGGAGCCGCTGATGCGGAGCTCCCGGAATTAGGCGACGGCGATGCGGACGGTTTTCCGGACGCAGCCGGCTTCGGCACGCTCGCTGACGGTGAATGCGATTCTGCCGGCTTCGGCACGCTCGCTGACGGTGACGGCGATTTTGCCGCATTTGGCGCGCTCGTTGACGGTGACGGCGATTTTGCCGCATTTGGCGCGCTCGTTGACGGTGAAGGCGATTCTGCCGCATTTGGAGCGCTCGTTGACGGAGAAGGCGATTCAGGCGTCATTGGCGCGCTCGCTGTTTGTGACGGCGATGCAGGCGGCTCCTGTCCGCCATTGCTCGGATCAGGCGAGGATGGGATGGTCGCAGTTCCATCCATGTCCGTGCTTCCTCCTGACGAGCCGGTTTTGTTGTCTCCGCCGCTGCAGGCGGAGAGAGACGTCGCGAGCATGATCGCAGCCGCGCAGAATGCAGCCTTGCGGAATGCTGTCATTCGTCCGCCCCCCATCCGTACGAGCCGATGGCGGCAATCTGCTGTGACTCCAGCACCGTCACTCCAGCGGGAGCGCTCTTCGCCGCCTCCAGCATGGCGGACGCAACCGTCGCCGCATGAACGGGCCGGTAGCGGGCCAGCTTGCCGACCATCAGCCCCGACAGCGGCTGCGCAAGCGCTGCTGCCCATTTCTCTCCCGGCCGCCGCTCCTGGCGCTCCCCGAGCAGCTGGGACGGCCTGAGCAGGATCAGACGCCGGAGGCTTAGCTTTTCCAGCTGCCGCTCCAGCTCGCCCTTGACCCGAAGATAGAAATACCGGGAGCCCGGCGAAGCGCCGATCGACGATACGATCACAAGCGCGCCGGCTCCCTGCGAAGCCGCCATTTCGGCAAGCCGCAGCGGAAGCTCGTAATCCACCCGTCGAAACGCTTCCTGCGTACCCGCTTTCTTGATCGTCGTGCCCGTGGCGATGAACAGGTCGTAGCCTCCCGTAATGCCTTCGAGGCATTGCTCCGGCTGGCCGGATTCCATCGTCCTCTCCTCAAGCCTCGGATCCGACAGCCCCGTTGGACGGCGTCCGATCGCAATGACGTTGGCGTAGCGGCCTCCGGCAAGCAGCAGCTTGAGCAGCTCGCGGCCGACTAGGCCGGTTCCTCCTGCAACAACCGCAGTTTCTCCCATATTGCGATCTCCTTTCCTGACCCATGATCTCCATCTATTTTTTCATTTCGCCGCTTAGAAAGCAATTTGCGCCTCTACTTGGAACAGACGTGCAGGAGAATCAAAAGGGTTCGGATGCAGGCTCGCCGAGCAACAAAAGGCCCGAAAGCCAAGTTAGACGGGTCTTCCCGCTTGTTTGGCTGCTTCTGCCACAGTAGCTCCGAGTTAGACGGTTATCCCCTCTTATTGGGCTGCTTCTGCCACAGTAGCTCCGAGTTAGACGGTTTTCCCAAGTAAGACGGTTTTTTCCGCTTATTTGGCTTCTTCTGCCCCAGAAGCTCTGAGTTAGACGATTTTTTCGGCTTATTTGGCTGCTTCTGCCTCAGAAGCTCCGAGTTAGACGGTTTTTTCCGCTTATTTGGCTGCTTCTAACCCAGTAGCTCTGAGTTAGACGGTTTTTTCAGCTTAATTCACTCCTTCTGCTACAGAGGCTCCGAGTTAGACGGTTTTTTCGGCTTATTTGCCCATTTCTACTGCAGAGGCTCCGAGTTAGACGATTTTTTCTGCTTATTTCGCTGCTTCATCCTCAGATGCTCCGAGTAAGACGGTTTTATCCGCTTATTTGGCTTCTTCTGCCCCAGAAGCTCTGAATTAGACGATTTATTCGGCTTATTTGGCTGCTTCTGCCTCAGAAGCTCCGAGTTAGACGGTTTTTTCGGCTTATTCGCTGCTTCATCCACAGATGCTCCGAGTAAGACGGTTTTTCCGCTTATTTCTTGCTTTCGACTGCTTCTGCCGCATGAGCAGCGAGTAAGACGGTTTTCCCAGCTTGTTTGGCTGCTTCTGCCGCAGAAGCTCCAGACCGGTCAAGCTCGGTAGCTTCATGGCTACCTTCAATAAGCTCAAGCAAACGCAAAAACCGCTTCTGCGGCGGCAGAAGCGGTGAAATCAGAGCGATGCAGGCAGCCTACTTGCCGAGCACGCGGAAGGTTCCGGTGCCGAAGGCGCATAAGTCCCCTTGCTCCGTGCGAGCGTATGCCTGCGTGCTGATCATCTTGCGGGATTGATGGACGATCTCGGCCGAGACGACCAGCCGCCCTTCCCTGATCGGCGAGACATAATTAAGGTTCAGGTTCGTCGTCACGACAGCCGTCTCCGGATGGGCCGCCATCGCGGCCATCCCCATCGCGGAATCGATCAGCGTCGCATATACCCCGCCATGCAGAATGCCGATCAGGTTCATATGATGCGGCTGGACATCGAGGTAGACGACGCATTTGCCGTTTTCCAGCTGCTGCATCTCAGCGCCCAGAAAGCCCCAGAACGATTCTTTGGCCGCTTCCTCCCAGATCGCCATTTGTTTGGCCAGGATTGTTGAATCCGCTTCCAAGTTTTTGTCCATCCGGCGTTCTCCTTTCAGACGGCGCTTCAATCCTTTGCCGTTTTCTCCTTCTCCTGCTCTTCCTCGATCAGCTTGCGCCGAAGCACCTTGCCGACGAGCGTCTTGGGCAGCGCCGCGCGGAACTCGTACACCTTGGGCACTTTGTAGGCGGCAAGCCTTTCCTTGCAAAACGCCTTCAACGCCTGAGGATCCTCCTGCGCGCCGCTTCTGAGAACGATATAAGCCTTCACCGTCTCTCCCCGGTAAGGGTCGTTGATGCCGGCGACGATCGCTTCCTCGACGTCGGGATGCTCGAACAGCACTTCCTCCACCTCGCGGGGATAGATATTATACCCTCCCGCGATGATGAGATCCTTGCGCCGGTCCAAGATGAAGAAATAGCCGTCCGCATCCATCCGGCCGAGATCGCCCGTATAGAGCCAGCCGTTCTTGATCGTGCCCGCCGTATCCTCGGGACGGTTCCAATAGCCGGACATAACCTGCGGCCCGCGGACGATCAGCTCTCCGATCTCGCCGGCCTCGACGTCCTCCCCGGTATCGGGATGGACGATCTTGGCTTCCGTATCAGGGAAAGGAATGCCGATGGAGCCCGGCTTGCGCTTCTCCCAGATATTGTTCGCATGCGTGACCGGCGACGCCTCCGTAAGGCCGTACCCTTCGATCAGCTTGCCTCCCGTGAGCTGCTCGAATCTCTCCTGCACCTCGAGCGGCAGCGAGGCTGCCCCGCTGATGCAAGCTTTGATCGACGAAAGATCATAATTCCTGATATCGGGATAATTGATGACGGCAATGTACATCGTCGGCGCGCCAGGAAAGACAGTAGCTTTGTTTTTGGCGATCGCACGGAGCACCTGCTTGATCTCGAACCTTGGGAGCAGGTCAAGCGTCGAGCCGTTCAGGATGCCCTGGTTGAGCAGCACGGTCATGCCGAAGACGTGGAAAAAGGGCAGCGCGGCGAGATAGCGCTCTTCCGGGCCTCCGGCCCTATAGTTCCACAGCTTGGACTGGATCGTATTGGCGATCAGATTGCGATGGGTAAGCATGACGCCCTTGGCGAAGCCCGTCGTGCCGCCCGTATACTGGATCAGAGCCAAATCGTTGCGGGCGTCGATCGGCACTCCGGGCGGCTTGGGCTCCGATTGCTTCAGCAGCTTGCGGAAGGAGATCAGCTCCTCGCCGTCATAGTCGATGGAAGGAATCGGCGTGCCGTCCTTTTTGGCCTTGATCGGATAGAGCAGGTTTTTCGGAAAGGACAGATAATCCGCTACGGAAGTGACGATGATCCGCTCTATCGGCTGTTTGGCCGTCGATTGCTTCACGCGGCCGACGAGCTGATCCAAGGTGACGATGATTTTCGCACCGCTGTCCGTCATCTGATGCTCCAGCTCCCGAGGCATGTACAGCGGATTCGTCATGACGACGATGCCTCCTGCGAGCAGGACGCCATAATAGGCGATGACGGCCTGTGGGCAGTTGGGAAGCATGACTGCGACCCGGTCTCCCTTGCGGAGACCGAGCCCGTTCATGGCGTTCGCGAAGCGGTACGTTTGATTCAATAAACTCTCGTAGGAGATGCGGGCTCCCATGAATTCCAGCGCGGTGCGCTTTGGATGCTTGCGGGCGGTCTGGACCAGGAATTCCGCCAGGTTCTGATCCGGGTAGTCGTAGGTCGGCGGTACTTCGGCGGGATAATGGCTGAGCCATGGCCGGTTTGACATGCCGTTCACCCCATTTCCTGCCCGATTAAGGAACGTATCGCTCGGCTTCGATGACGCGTGAAGCAATGCGGCGCTTCAGCTGCACCGTATTGGCCGGATTCGACTTCGTCAGCTTTTTCAGCACGGACAGCTGCGTGCGGAGCGTATCCCCGGATTCCATGGCGGCGAGCGTTTCCTTCGCAAGCTCCGCGATGCGGGCGAACTCCTCCTGCACGAATACGGTCGTCATGTCGACGCCGAGCTGAGCTTTCGCTCCGCCTTGGAGCGAAATGCGCTTTTGGGTGCGGAGAACGGCGCTTTCCATCGCGAAGATCGAGATCATGATGTCGGCCAGGTTGCTCAGTATTTCCTGCTCCTGATCCAGCTTCATCTGGTATTTCTGGACGGCTCCTGCGCCGGCCATCAGGAAGATTTTCTTGGCGTTGGAGAGCAGATGAGCTTCCAGCTCCAGCGTGCCCTCGAACTTCTCGCCGAGCGAGGAGCGCATTTCCAGCAGCTCGCCCTGCAGCTTCATCGCTTTCTGCATGAGAGGCAGCTCGCCCTTCATCGCGCGCTTGATGAGCGTGCCGGGAATGAGCAGCCGGTTGATTTCATTCGTGCCCTCGAAGATGCGGTTGATGCGGGAATCGCGGTAGATGCGCTCGACGCGGTATTCCTGGGTGAAGCCGTAGCCGCCGTGGATCTGCACCCCTTCGTCGGCGACGAAGTCGAGGCCTTCGGAGGCGAACACCTTGTTGATGGAGCATTCCAGCTGGTATTCCGCGATCGCCTTGGCGGACTGATAGCCGACGTCGGCAGCGGAATAGTCCACGTCGGCGAGTCCGACGTCGAACAGGCCAGCCGTGCGGTAGACCATCGACTCCATGACGTACGTGCGGATGTTCATGTCGGCCAGCTTTTTCGCCACGAGCGGGAAGCTGCTGATCGGACGGCCGAACTGGGTGCGTTCATTCGCGTATTTGGCCGAGTATTCGATAGCGTCCTTGGAGGAGCCTACGCAGCCGACGGCCAGCTTGTAGCGGCCAATGTTGAGGATGTTGAAGGCGATCAGATGGCCCTTGCCGACTTCCCACAGCAGGTTTTCGATCGGCACCTTGACGTCCTCCAGAATGAGCGGACAGGTCGAGGAGCCTTTGATGCCCATTTTCTTCTCTTCCGGACCGATGCTTACGCCTTCCATCGAACGCTCGACGATGAACGTGCTGAAGTCCTTGCCGTCCACCTTGGCGTACACGATGAACACGTCGGCGAAGCCGGCGTTCGTAATGAACTGTTTCGTGCCGTTCAGCACATAATGCTTGCCGTCCTCGCTCAGGACGGCCGTCGCTTTGGCGCCGAGAGCGTCGGATCCGGAGGACGGCTCCGTCAGGCAGTAAGCCGCGACCAGCTCGCCGGTCGAGAGCTTGGGCAGATACTTCTGCTTCTGGTCTTCATTGCCGAAATAGACGATCGGCAGCGTGCCGATGCCGACATGCGCGCCGGCAGACAGGGCGAACGCCGATGCCTTCGTCATTTTCTCGCTGATCAGCGTCGAGCTGACCTTGTCGAGCCCGAGGCCGCCGTAGGCTTCCGGCACATCTGCTCCCAGCAGGCCGAGCTCTCCGGCTTTGCGCAGCTTTTCGACCGTCAGCTCATAATTGAGCTTCTCGATCGCCTCGTCGAAAGGCGCGATCTCGCCCGCGACGAAATCCTCCGTCGTCTCGGCGATCATGCGCTGCTCTTCGGTTATTTCCTCCGGGATGACAATGCTGCTCGCATCGATATCCTCGATGATGAAGCTTCCGCCCAGCACTTTGCTTTTGGTCGTCATGATAATCGCTCCTTGGAATGGGTTGGATTGGTGAGCCATGCTGCCTTCGGATTTCCTCATCGCAGTGCGTCCGGCAGCGGAATGCTTCTCCGCCTCAGCCGTCTGGACGCCCCGGTTCGGCATCCCTTGCCTGTTGTCTGCCTGCTCAAGCGGGATGGACTTCGAAGACGCCTGCCGCGCCCATGCCGCCGCCGATGCACATCGATACGACGCCGTAGCCTCCGCCTCTGCGGCGCAGCTCGTTGATCAGCGAGACGCTGATCTTCGTGCCGGTGCAGCCGAGCGGATGGCCGAGCGCGATCGCGCCGCCGTTGACGTTGACCTTCTCCTCGTCGATGCCGAGCTCGCGGATGATATGAAGACACTGGGAGGCGAACGCTTCATTGATTTCATAGAGATCGACCTGCTCCTGGGAAATGCCGGCGCGCTTCAGCGCCTTTGGAATCGCCTCGACCGGGCCTACGCCCATGATTTCCGGCTCGACGCCCGCAAGGGCGAACGAACGGAACGTCGCCAGAGGTTTCAGACCGAGCTCGTCGGCTTTCTCGCGGCTCATGATGACGACCGCAGCCGCTCCGTCGCTGATCTGCGAGGAGTTGCCCGCTGTCACCGAGCCGTTCAGCTTGAACGCGGGGCGCAGCTTGCCGAGCGTATCCGGCGTCGTATCGACGCGGACGCCTTCATCGGTGTTGAAGACGAATTTCTCGATTTTCACTTTGCCGCTGTCTTCCATGGACTTGAGCTCCGCTTCGACCGGGACGATCTCATCGGAGAACTTGCCTGCGGCGATGGCTGCAGCCGCCTTCTCATGGGAGCGGGCGGCGAAGCGGTCCTGGTCCTCGCGGCTGACGCCGAACTTTTCGGCGACGCGCTCGGCCGTATGCCCCATCCCGATATAGACTTCCGGGTATTCGTCGACGATTTTCGGATTCGGGGAAATTTTGAAGCCGGTCATCGGAACGTGGCTCATGCTCTCCACCCCGCCGGCGATCACCACATCCGCGTTGCCGGTCATGATGCGCTCCGCCGCGAAGGCGATCGATTGCAGGCCGGAGGAGCAGAACCGGTTGACGGTCAGCGCCGGCACCGTCACCGGAAAGCCTGCATACAGCGACATGATGCGGGCGAAGTTGAGCCCCTGCTCCCCTTCGGGCATCGCGCAGCCGATGATGATATCCTCCACATCTTCTTTCTTGAGCCCCGGCGCCCGCTCGACAACTTCCTGCAGCACGATTTTGCCGAGGTCGTCCGCGCGGGTTTGGCGAAGGCTGCCTTTCTTGCCTTTGCCGATCGCCGTCCGGGCCATGGATACGATTACCGCTTCTCTCATGACTTCACGCTCCTTAGTGGTCAGGCATGCTTGCACGTTCAAGCTTGCTGTGCATCCGACTCCGGAAATGAAAGGCCCTTCCGATCGCTCTTGCCCCCGGATTTCTTTGATTCCACATGAATGCGGAAATCCGGCTGCAAATGCGAACGCTCCGCTTCTACAGGGCACTTTCATTTCCTGCGTTCCCACAAAATCATCCTTCTTCGCGCATGAACGCAATTTCATCCTTCGTCATGAAGGAGCTCAGTTCCGCAAAGCCTTGCCTTTAGAGAGCATATGCTGCATGCGGGCCTGGGTCTTCGGCTCGCCTGTCAGGCTGAGGAAGGCTTCGCGCTCCAGATCGAGCAGATACTGCTCTGATACGAGCGTGCCGGCCGGCAAGTCGCCGCCGCTCAGCACATGCGCCAGCTTCTTGGCGATGAGGAGGTCGTGGTCGCTGATGTAGCCGCCTTCCTTCATGCCGATCGCCGCGAGCTGCAGAGCGGCCTTGCCTTCGGCGCCGGCGATGCGGATCTTCTCTTCCGGAGGCAGCGTGTAGCCGTCCGCAGCCATTTGCAGGACAGCCTGCTTCGCTTCGTAGATCAGATGGTCGGCGTTCGGCACGATGCGGTCGTTCGTGCGGAGGTAGCCGAGCCGCTTGGCATCATGGCCGCTAGAGGATACCTTCGCCGATCCGACCGTCTCGAACACATGGCCGAGCAGAGGCAGCAGATCCGCTTCCGGATGCCCGGCCTGCTTGCTGACGCGCAAGGCGAATTCCTTGCAGCCGCCGCCGGCGGGGATGAGGCCGACGCCGACTTCGACGAGGCCGTAATAAGTCTCAGCCGCGGCGATGACTTGGTCCGCCGGCATGCAGGCTTCGACGCCGCCGCCGAGCGTCATCCGGTGGGGAGCCGCGACGACCGGCTTCTCCAGCCGCTTCAGCTTATACATGCTCTGCTGGAACAGGTTGATGATCTCGTCGACTTCATCCCATTCCTCGTCCTGCGCTTCCATGAGCAGCAGCATCAGATTCGCGCCGACGCAGAAGTTGCGGCCCTGGTTCGCCAGGACGAGACCGTTCCAGTTGCGCCGGACTTCCTCCGCGCTCTGCTGGATCATCGTCAGGATATCGTCGCCGATGGCGTTGTTCGGGGAATGGAATTCCAGGCAGACGACGCCGTCGCCGATATCGATCAGGCTGGCGCCTGTATTGGATTTGACGACCTTGTTCTGCTCCTTGAGCGAGCGCAGATCGATCTCTTGAACAGGGGCTTCCACTTCCTTATACTGGCTGCCGCTCACATAGAAGCGCTTGCCGTTGTCTTTCTTGTAGAAGCTCGCATGGCCGGCTTCGATCCATTCCTTGACCCATGCCGGAACGGCGAGGCCTTCCTTCTCCATCCGCTGCACCGATTTCGCCAGCCCGATGGCATCCCACGTCTCGAACGGCCCCAGCTCCCAATTGAAGCCCCATTTCATCGCTTCGTCGATCTCCTGGATGGAGTCGGCGATCTCCCCGACCTTGTCGGCGGAATAGACCAGAACCTGCTTCAAAATATTCCAGGCCAGCTCCGAATACTTGTCTCCGGCGCCGATGAGAGCCTTCGTCTTTTCGCGGGCGCCTTTGACGCTCTTCGCCGCTTCAAGGGAGCCGGAAGCCGCTTTTTTCTGCGGCGTATACTCCAGCGTGCCGAGATCGATCGACAGAATCTCGCTCTTGCCGCCTTCTCCTTTGCGCTTCAAATAGAAGCCCTGGCCGGATTTCTCGCCCAGCCAGCCACGCTCGACGAGCTGCGTCAGAGCGGCGGGAGGCGTAAACGCCTTGCGCTCGGCCTCGTTGTCCACGTTCAGGCGGACGTTGTCTGCGACATGGATGAACGTATCGAGGCCGACGAGATCAAGCGTGCGGAATGTGGCGCTCTTTGGACGTCCCATAGCCGGCCCGGTGATCGCATCCACTTCCTCGACGGTAAAGCCGCCCTTCTCCATTTCCTGCAGCGACACGAGCAGTCCGTACGTCCCGATCCGGTTGGCGATGAAGTTCGGGGTGTCCTTGGCGATGACGACGCCTTTGCCGAGGACGGTTTCTCCGAATGCTTTCATATCTTGCACAAGCCCCGCATCCGTTCCGTCCGCCGGAATGATCTCCAGCAGCTTCATGTAACGGGGCGGATTGAAGAAATGAGTGCCCATGAACGACTTGCGGAACGGCTCGCTGCGTCCTTCCGCCATCGCGTTGATGGAGATGCCGGAAGTGTTGGAGCTTACGACCGTTCCCGGCTTCCAGTGCTGCTCGATGCGGTCCAGCAGGCTGCGCTTCGCGTCCAGGTTTTCGACGATGACCTCGATGATCCAGTCGACATCCGCGATCTTGTGGAGATCGTCCTCCAGGTTGCCCGGCGTGATGCGGCCCGCGAAGGCCGGATCGTAGAGAGGTGCCGGATTCGTCTTCTTCAGCTTGGCGATGGCGCTTGTCGCCAGCCTGCTGCGGACGGCCGGATGCTGTGCGGTCAGGCCTTTCTTCTCTTCCTCGGGGGTGAGCTGCTTGGGCACGATGTCCAGGAGCAGCGTCGGTATGCCTGCGTTGGCCAGATGGGCGGCAATGCCGGAACCCATAATGCCGGAGCCGATGACGGCGGCCTTGCGGATCGAAATGCTCATCGTTGCTTGCCTCCTTGAATAAAGGTTTGTGCGGCTTTCAAGAACGGTTCTTTTCCCAGGTCGGATGCTTCTCTTCCTCTTCATGGCCGATCATAGAAAGGACGGTCCGCTAAGGTGCGCGTACCCTTATGCTGCTGGCTCTGGCTGCCTCCATGCGTTATACGGCCATCCCTTCGCTGCCGGCCGGAGCGCTTCCGCGTCCGAATACGGCTTCCTCGAGAATCTCGGCGATGTCGCGCGCCTTCACCTTGTCATCGACTTCCTTCAGCTTCGTGCCGTCCTCAAGCATCGTCAGGCAGTACGGGCACGCGCTGCTGATCAGCGTCGGATTCACTTCCAGCGCCTGCTCGGTGCGCGCCAGGTTGACGCGCTTGCCAGCCGTCTCCTCCATCCACATCATGCCGCCGCCTGCTCCGCAGCACATGCCGTTCTCGCGGCTGCGCGCCATCTCCACCAGCTCGACGCCGGGAATGGCACGCAGCACATCGCGCGGCTCGTCATACACGTTGTTGTAGCGGCCCAGATAGCAGGAATCATGGTAGGTGATCCGCTCGTTGACCTCATGCTTCGGCTGCAGCTTGCCTTCCTTCAGCAGCAGGTCGAACAGCTGCGTATGATGGAGCACCTCCACGCCTTCGAGACCGAAGTCCGGATACTCGTTCTTCAGCGTGTTGAAGGTATGCGGGCATGCCGTCACGATCTTCGTCACTCCGTACTTCCGGAACGTCTCGATATTCTCCATGCACAGCTGCTGGAACAGCATCTCGTTGCCCATGCGCCTCGGCGTGTCGCCGGAGTTTCTCTCCTCGTTGCCGAGAATCGCGAAGCGGATTCCGGATTCGTTCAGCAGGCGGGCGACGGCCCTTGAGATTTTGCGGCTGCGGAGATCATAGGAGCCCATGGAGCCGACGAAGAACAGATAGTCGAACTCCGGATTTTCCTTGACGAGCGGAACGCTGATCCCTTCCACGTCTCCGGTCCATTTCACGCGGTCGTTGCGGTTGATTCCCCACGGGTTGCCTTGGCGCTCGATGTTCTGCATCGCGCGCTGGCCTTCATGCGGCACGCTGCCCTGCATCAGGACGAGATGGCGGCGCAGATCGATGATCTTGTCGACATGCTCGTTGCCGACCGGACATTGGTCCTCGCAGTTGCGGCAGGTCGTGCACGCCCAAATCTCGTCTTCCGTCATGACTTCGCCGATGAGCTCGACTTCCTGCGGGCTGCGCTCCTCTTGATGCCAGGAAGCCTTCTGCCAGCCGATCGTCGGCCTGATGTCCGTGATGGCGCCGCCGGGATCCTGCCATGCGACGGAGTCCGATGCTTCCGCGCCGGCCGCCACCTCCTCCGTGCTTCCTCCGGCCATCTCCAGCAGCGAGCCGGGCATTTCCGCGGAACGAGGGACAAAGGCATGCGCCTTGCCTCCTCCGGCGCTTCCTGTTCCGAAGGCGAATTCGGGAACCCAAGGGGATTTGCCGGTGACGGCCGCTCCCTTGTCGATCAAGTGGTCGCGAAGCTTCACGATCATGTGCATCGGAGAGAGCGCCTTGCCGGTATTGGATGCGGGGCACACATTCGTGCAGCGGCCGCATTCCACGCAGGCATAGAAGTCGAGCATCTGCTTCTGATTGAACTCCTCGATCTTGCCGACGCCGAACGATTCCGCTTCCTCGTCTTCCAGATCGATCTTGCTCAGCCTTCCGGCCGGCTCCTGCTTGCGCAGATAGATGTTGACCGGAGCGGTGAGGATATGGAAATGCTTCGATTGGGGTACGTACACGAGAAACGCGAGCAGGATGGCCAGATGCGCCCACCAGGAAACCATGAACAGCACATGCGCGGCTCCGGCTCCGATTCCTTGCATGCCTTCGGCCATCACGGAGGTGATCGGCGCGTAGCCGGAAAATGCCATGCCGAGCCAGATCCGCTCGAAAGCAAGGGAGAACAGGACGGATGCCATCAGTCCGAAGATGAAGAAGACGACGATGCTCGGCTTCCACCCTCTCTTCAGACGGGCGAGTTTCTCGCCGTAGCGGCGGTAGGCCGCATAACCCATTGCCGCCAGAATGGCGAATACGGTGACTTCCTGCATGAGGCTGAACCAGTCGTAGCCGGGAACCGGCAGATGGTGCTTGCCTGCCGTAAGGCCTTTGATGATCAGGTCGAGCGCTCCGAATTGCAGAATGACGAATCCATAGAAGATGACGACATGCATGATGCCGCTGCGCGGATCCTTGAGCAGCTTCGTCTGGCCGAATACTTGAGCGAGGAACTCGCCCCATCTGCCCTCTCCCTTGAGAGGGACGGCTGTCTTTTTCCCCAGCTTCATATAGAGCCAGCGGTGGTAGACCGCCCTGTAGAACAGATAGACGCCGCAGCCCGTCAGAGCCAAAAACAAGATGAGATTGATCAGCTGTCCTGCCATTGCGACTCACCCTTTCTGCAAATTCCTTTCGCCGGCCGATCGCCAGGCATCTTAGATGAAGCGCTTACAAGGTCGGTTCAAAAAAATCTTAGTGGTATCCCGCCTGATCATGCTGTCCCGGCGCGGCTGCATACGTCTCCAAATCCTCCGCTCCAGTACTAGGAATAAGAAGGAACATATCCTGCCTCTTCTTCTCTTATCCTAAGCATTGTCCGCCTTCTGAAAGGCGGCGTGGCCGATGCGGCCCAAGCGTCTAAATTCCGGATAAATCGTTGACAATCCGTGTGATATCCCCTAAGATGAAGAAAATGAATGAGCATTCATTCACCATACGTAAATACTACCACCGAGGTGCCATCATGACAAGTAGGAAGCCGGAAAAATATTATCAGATCCTGGAAGCCGCCCAAAAAGTCATTGCCGAAAACGGGTTCCACGGCTCGCAGGTGTCGAAAATCGCCAAGGAGGCTGGAGTCGCCGACGGCACGATCTATTTATATTTCAAGAAGAAGGAAGATATCCTGATCTCCTTGTTCGAGGAAAGGCTCGGGGATCTGGTCGGACGGTTCGAAGCCCGGCTGGAGGATACGGCGACTGCCGACGAAGCTCTGCGCGCCATATGCGAGATCCACTACTCCGTCCTGGAGCAGAACATCAATCTCGCGTACGTGACCCAGATCGAGCTGAGGCAGAGCTCGCTGGAGCTGCGCAAGGCGATCGGCCTGACCGTACGGCCTTACATCCAGCTCATTGAACAGATTCTGGAAAAAGGGGTGAGAGAAGGAGCGTTCCGGGACAATCTCGACATCAAGCTGACCCGGCATCTTATATTCGGAGCGATGGATGAGGCGGTATCTTCTTGGCTCATATCCGGGCAGAAGTTCTCCCTGACCGCCCAAGTCGACAAAACCGTCGAATTTTTCCTGCATGGCCTCAAAAAATAAAACCTATTCAACCATTCGAGGAGGAGAATCGAGATGAACATTTTCTGCCTGCTGAAGCAAACCTTTGATACGGAAGAACGGATCGTGATCCAGGACGGCCAGGTTTCGGACGACGGCGTCAAATATGTCATCAACCCTTACGATGAATATGCGGTCGAGGAAGCGCTTCAGCTCCGGGAAAAGCACGGCGGATCGGTAACCGTCGTCTCCGTCGGGCCGGCCCGCGCAGCCGAAGCGCTCCGCTCGGCGCTGGCGATGGGAGCCGACGAAGCGGTGCTCATCTCCGACGAACGCATCGAATCCGACGAAGCCGGCATTTCCTTCCTGCTCCAGGCCTATCTGTCGAAGCAAGCCTACGACGTCATCCTCGGAGGCAACTTCTCCGTCGATACCGGCGGCGGTCAAGTCGCGGTCCGGCTTGCCGCGGGTCTCGGCATTCCCCACGCCGCTTCCATCACGAGCCTTGACATCGACGGTACGGCCGCCAGCGTCAAGCGGGATGCCGAAGGCGACACGGAATCCCTCGAGCTGTCGCTTCCGGCGCTGTTCACTGCCCAGCAAGGCTTGAACGAGCCGCGCTACCCGTCGTTGCCGAATATCATGAAGGCGAAGAAAAAGCCGTTCCAGACGCTGACTTTGGACGATCTCGGCGTCGACGCCGCCGCCATCGCTCCGCTGACCAAACGGCTGAGTCTCTCCCTGCCGCCTGAGCGCGGAGCCGGCCAGCTGATCAAGGGAACGCCGGCCGAGCAGGCCGCGCGCCTCGTGGAGCTGCTGCGCACGGAAGCCAAAGCGATCTGATCCCATCCTTTTTTTCCTATCCAAGGAGGTTAAACCATGAGCCAATCCGTTCTTGTCATCGCCGAAATCCGCGCAGGAAAATTGCGCCAGGTATCGCTTGAAGCCGTCCATGCCGCCAACCAGTCCGCTGGCGGCGCTCCTGTCGACGCCGTCATCATCGGCAGCGGCATCATTCCGGTCGCCTCCGAGCTGGCCGCTTACGTGTCGGGCAAAGTCTACGCCGTCGATCATCCGGATCTCGCCTCTTACAACGCTCCGGCTTATCTGGCAGCCGTCCAAGGCCTTCTCGACGAGCTGAAGCCCGGCCGCGTCTTCCTCGGCCATACCGCGGAAGGCAAGGATTTGGCGCCGCTTGTAGCCGCCCATCTCGGAGCCGGCCAAATTTCCGACGTCATTGCTGTAAGCGGTTCCGCGGACGGATCTCTCTATACCCGTCCGCTCTACGCGGGCAAAGCCTTCGAGGAAAAAGCCTTCATCGGCGCCGCCGGCGTCGTCACCGTCCGGCCGAACAACCTTCCGCCTGCCGATCAGGCCGCAACGCCGGCCGAAGTGGTCGACCGCGACTACGCTCCAGCCACCGATCTTCGCTCGATCGTCAAGGACGTCGTGCGCAAAGCCGGCGGCAAGGTTGATCTGTCCGAGGCGAAGATCGTCATCTCGGGCGGACGCGGCGTGAAGAGCTCCGACGGCTTCAAGCCTCTCGAAGAGCTGGCCGATGTGCTCGGAGCCGCCGTCGGCGCTTCCCGCGGAGCCTGCGACGCCGGCTACTGCGACTATGCGCTGCAGATCGGCCAGACCGGCAAGGTCGTCACGCCGGAGGTGTACATCGCCTGCGGCATCAGCGGAGCCATCCAGCATCTGGCCGGCATGAGCCAGTCGCGCGTCATCATCGCGATCAACAAGGATCCGGAAGCCCCGATCTTCAAAGTCGCCGACTACGGCATCGTCGGCGACCTGTTCGAGGTCGTGCCGCTGCTGACGGAAGAGTTCCGCAAAGTGCTCGCGTAAACGCAAGTGAACCCGCCCGGATGATGACAGTACGGGCGGGTTTTTCGATGGATACGGATCATTCCTAAGGAGGAGCTTGTTATGGGACCTTTTCGACCCGATCTGCTCAAAGGCAAAACCGTGCTCGTGACGGGCGGCGCGACCGGACTTGGACGCGCGATGGCGGAAGGCTTCGCGATGCATGGAGCTTCCATCGCGCTCGCGGGACGGCGCGAGGAGAAGCTGCAGGAAGCGGCCGAGGCGTTCCGCGAGGCCGGCCATGACGTATTCGTCCAAAGCTGCGACGTCCGGGACCCCGCTTCCATATCCACATTGGCGGATGCCTTGGACGAGCGCTTCGGAGGCGTCGATGTGCTCGTCAACAATGCCGCCGGCAACTTCATCAGTCCGACCGAGCGGCTCTCGCCCCGCGCCGTCGACGCCGTGCTGAACATCGTGCTGCACGGAACCTTCTATGCGACGCTTGAGTTCGGCAAGCGCTGGATCGCAGCCGGAAGGGGCGGAACGATGCTGAACATCGTCACGACCTATGCCGAGACCGGCTCCGGGTTCGTGGCGCCGTCGGCTGCCGCCAAAGCCGGGGTGCTTGCGCTCACCCGCTCGCTGGCGGTGGAATGGGCGCGCTACGGCATCCGCCAGGTCGCCATCGCGCCAGGTCCGTTTCCGACGGAGGGCGCATGGGCTAGGCTAGCTCCGACGCCGGAGCTGGCCGAGCGCATGGCGGACCGCATTCCGCTCAAGCGTGTGGGCGACAAGCAAGAGCTTGCCGATCTGGCAGCATTTCTCGTCTCCGACTACGCCTCTTATCTCAACGGCGAGGTCGTCACGATCGACGGCGGCGAATGGCTCCAGGGAGCCGGACAGTTCAACAGCCTGCTTGAGGTGACGGCGGACCAGTGGGACCGGCTTGCCGAGCTTACCCGCAAAGGCGGCAAAGATCATTAAATGCCATTCCCGCCTACAGCTCGGAGCTTACGGCCATTGCGGGAACAGCTGCATGCGCAAAAAAGCCCTCGCCGTGATCCAGCTTTTGCCCGGCGAGGGCTTTTTCCTGCGCAACTAGACCGGAACTTCGCTTCCCGGGAGCGCCGCGATGATCGACTCCAGGGCGGCGGCAGCCGAATCGGCCTGCACGAACCGTTCATTTTCGCTGTCATACCGGTCGGAGCCGTGCTCGTAGCGCGGATCGTAATAGGCGCGCAGCAGCAGCTCCGCGGCGCGGCCGAAGTCATCGTTCAGGATGCTCTGCTCGATTTCCGCCGCGATAGGGGTATGAATTCTTGACTTGATGACGCGGAAGGCGGCCATGCATTGCTGCTTGTGCTCCTCCGGACGGTAATCCTCCAGAATATGCCGGATCCGCTCCTCGATCGGCAGCTCGACCCGGATCGGAATTCCCGCTTCCTTGGCTTCCATGAGGAATTCGGGAAGCACGCATTTACCGATACGGCGGCTTTCCGCCTCCATAATGACGTAGGGCGAATGCTGCAGGGCGATCAGCCGCTCAAGCAGCAGCGACTCGAACGTCTTCTGGTTGTGGGCGCGCATCCCGATCTGGCCGAAGATGGAGCCGCGATGCCCCGCCATCCCTTCCAGATCCAGCACCGGAAATCCGCGGCGTTCAAGCTCGGACAGAATCGCTGTCTTGCCCGTCCCCGTATTGCCGTGAATGACATAGGCGCGCTGATCGAAGGAGAATTCCGCCAGCGTCTCGACGACCCAGCGCCGGTATTCGCGGAATCCGCCCGACAGCCGGTAAGCGTGGATGTCCATCAAGGAAAGCAAGGTCGCCGTCGTCCGGCTCCGCATGCCCCCTCTCCAGCAGAACAAGGCTTTCTTCTGGGGAATGGCCGCGAACTGCGCAATGAATGCCGGCAGCTTGGCCGAAATGATCTCCAGCCCCCGCTTCTTCGCTTCCTGGACGCTCGCCTGCTTGTACAGCGTGCCGATCTCCGCCCGTTCGCGGTCGTCGAAGAAGGGAATGTTGATGCTTCCGGGAATCGTGGACTCCTCGTATTCGGACGGGGAGCGGACGTCGATGATGACGAGCTCTCCCGAGTCCCTCTTCGCTCTCAGCTCTTGCACGGTCAAATCCTGAAACATGGAATCTCTCCTTACGATACTTCGATGATGCCGTGATGGTCGTCGACCGCTTCTCCGATGACAGCCGCCTCAAGGCCTGCGGCAAGCAGCTCGCCGAGCAGAGAATCCGCTTTTTCCCCGGCAACGGAAATGAGGAGTCCTCCCGAAGTCACCGCGTCGCACAGGATGAGGCGGTCGAGCTCGTCGAGCTCCGGGCCGAACGTTACAACCGGCTGGACATGCGCATAGTTGTTCCTCGTTCCGCCCGGCACGAAGCCTTCTTCGGCGAGCTCGCGGGTGCGCGGCAGAACCGGAACGTCGCTGCGTCGGATGTTCAGGCCGACCCCGCTCCCTTTGGCCATCTCCGAAGCATGGCCGAGCAGGCCGAAGCCGGTCACATCGGTGCAGGCATGGACGTCGTAGCCGTCCATGATCTCAGCCGCCTTGCGGTTGAGCGCCGCCATGACGGAAGTCACCTTGGCGACATCTTTTTCCGTCAACCGGTCTTTCTTGATCGAAGTCGTATAGATGCCTACCCCGATCGGCTTCGTCAGGATGAGCTTGTCGCCCGGACGGGAGCCGGCATTCGTGCGGATGCGGCCAGGATGGACGAGACCGGTGACGGCCATGCCGAACTTGGGCTCCTTGTCGTCGATGGAATGGCCCCCGACGAGCGTCGCGCCTGCTTCCGCAAGCTTGTCGGCAGCTCCGCGGAGAATATCGGCGAGGATGCTTTTGTCGAGCGTCGCGATCGGAAATGCGACGATATTGAGTGCCGTCAACGGCTTCCCGCCCATCGCGTAGATGTCGCTGATGGCGTTGGCAGCCGCGATCTGGCCGAAGGAATACGGATCGTCGACGATCGGAGTAAAGAAATCGACCGTCTGCACGAGCGCAAGCTCGTCGCTCAGCCGGTAGACCCCCGCGTCGTCGCTCGTATCCAGGCCGACGAGAAGATCGGCGTTGGGCAGCGCCGGAGGCAGCTGCCTCAGCACTTCCGACAAGTCGGACGGTCCGATTTTGCAGCCGCAGCCGCCTTTGGTGGAGAGCGAGGTCAATTTGATCATATTGGATTCCGGCATGGTTCATCCTCCCAGATGGCTAGTACTTTACTCCCTTAAGTATACGCCAAGGCCGCGCAAAAACCAAAATGGCGCGCCTCGCTCCGCTTCCCTGGCCATACCGCCTCAAAAAAAAGGAGGAACGGATAGCGGGATATGCTATAATAATCAAGTTTTCTATTTCATCATAGGAGGTTGTATCCATGAGTCCTTCCCAAGGAACTCTTCCGCGTCCGGCGATGAACGGCAAAAAAGCCGTCTGGCTTGCTGTCGTATTCATCCTGATAGCCGTCGCCGGTCTGACATATGTAAAATGGTGGCCTTATTACGGAAAAGCGTTGAAAGCCATCACGGAGCATACGATCGGCAGCTCGATCCTGACCGGCGGCTCGGAAAGCATTCCGTCTCCGTCCTGGCAGTCCGCATGGGACTATGCCCAAGCTTATTATAAAGCCGTCTGGAAAGCAGCCGTGCTCGGCATTCTGCTCGGTTCCCTCGTCCAGGTGCTGATTCCGTCAGGCTGGCTGCTCCGCGTTCTCGGCGGGCGCAGCTTCAAGAGCACCGCCATCGGCGGCCTGGCCTCGCTGCCCGGCATGATGTGCTCCTGCTGCGCCGCTCCGATCGCTGTCGGCCTGCGCAAGAAAAACGTCTCCGCCGGCGCCGCCCTCGCCTTCTGGCTCGGCAATCCGCTGCTGAATCCGGCGACGCTCATCTTCATGACGTTCGTGCTCACATGGAAGTTCACGCTGCTGCGCCTGTTGTTCGGCATCGCCATCACCTTCGGCGTGAGCTACTTCGCGAACCGCTTCGTCAAGGACGCCGCCATCCCGGAGGATCAGGTCCTCTCCGCCGTGCCGGCTGACGACGACCGTCCGTTCTGGCTGCGCTGGCTGCGAAGCCTCGGCCAAATGCTGCTGAACGTCGTTCCGGCATACATCATCGCCGTTCTGCTGCTCGGCGCCGCCCGCGCCTGGCTGTTCCCGAGCCTCGGCGAAGGGACAGGCATGACGATCCTGACGCTGCTTCTGTTCGCTGTCGCAGGCACGCTGTTCGTCATTCCGACTGCAGCCGAGATTCCGATCGTGCAGGCTTTCACCTCGCTCGGCTTCGGCGCCAGCGCAGCCGGCGCACTGCTCATCACGCTGCCTGCCGTCAGCCTGCCGTCGCTCCTGATGATCCGCCGTGCATTCCCGGCCAAAGTATTATGGCTTGTCTTCGGGTCGGTCGTCGCCGCCGGCGTGCTGAGCGGCATCATCGGCTCCTTCTTCCTATAACTGAATCATGCCAAAAAGGCCGTCTCCCGGAGACGGCCTTTTTCGGTTTATTTCCTCGGATGAGCTTTGAGCCAAGACAGCATGTCGTCGAGAGTGCGGACGGGAACGATCTCCAGCGTTGCGCTGCCTTTGCGGGCATCCTGCTCCTGGCCTTGCGGTACGAAGAACACATCCGCGCCTGCTCGGGCAACCGTATATGCCTTCTGCTCGATGCCGCCGATTTCCCCTACGTTCCCTTCCCCGTCCAGCGTGCCGGTGCCGGCCACCCGGTTGCCGTACGTAATGCCTCCCGGAGTCAGCTGATCGATGACCGTCAAAGCCAGCATGGCCCCATGCGACGGACCCCCCTGGTACACGAGATAGGAGCGGTAGTCGGCCGCTCTCGTCAAATCCGCCCGCGTCCGGTCCTGCACCTGGATGCCGAATGCCGCGCGTCCCGGCTGCTCGGGATTCGCCTTCGTCTCGATATCCACCCACACCTCCTCATTGCCCCGTTTCAGCCCCACCCGGACCGTATCGCCCGGCTTCACGGAGCCCATGACCATCGCCAGCATGGCCGTCGTGCCGACCTCCTTGCCGTTCAGGCTGGTCAGCACATCGCCGGGCTCAAGCCGCCCTTGCGCCGGACTTTCCTTGAGCAAGGCGAGCACCTGGACCCCGGTCGGAACCACTCCTTGGCCGAGTCCAAGCTTCTTGAGCGCGACAGCGGTTCCAACGTCGTTGGCGCCTGCCCGCTGGATGAACACCTGCCTTTGGATCTCTCCCAGCGAAATGCTCGTATCCCTCTTTTCAATATGCAGATGGGGGAAGATCCTGGCGTAGATCCAGTCCACCGGAAAAGCCGGACGCTCGATGACGAGTACCCCTTCCAGGCTCCCTTTGTCCGTTCCGCCTTGGATATGGGCATACCGGTTCATGTTCATCGTGAATCCCGGAGTGGTGACGCCATATGAGGTCGGGTAAAAAAGAAACGCTCCGATCGCCGCAGCTGCCAAAGCGGTCGTCAACGATCTCCATGGGAAGCCTCCCCGTCTTGCGCGCTCGCTCACAACAGCGTCGATGAGGATGAGAGCGCCGGTAGCCGCCGCAGCGGCAGCGGCAGCCGCGAAGCGATCCGGCCGCGTAAGAATAAGCAGCCCTGTCAGGATGCCTCCAGCAACGGCGAGGAGATTAATGACGCCAAGCCAGCTCCTTCCCCTCTGAAGCCAAGAGGAATAAGCGCCGGCTGCCCACATCAGAGGGATGACCGCAGCGATGCGGGACAGGATCTGGATCAGATCCATCCAATAATAGCTGCCCAGCCGCAATGGATCCCCGATCCAGATCAGTTCTCCAGAAACTGAAACAACCGCGGCGGCGATCAGGGATGCCACATACCAGCGGGAGCTTTTCCCCATTTCCTCGTCCTCCCCAAATGACTGCGTGTGACTTTCCATTGTCTTCCTTCTCTATTAGGATACACAAGAGGCAGCCATACATTCAATGCGGGCATCCGATCCGTCGTTTTACAGACCCGGCGAATGCCGATACAATGAAGGAGTTCGCTACCATACATGCCGACCCGACCGGTGCCGGCTCACCAAGGAGATCGATTCAGCCTATGGACATCCCGACCTGGAACGCACTGCAAGCCGGCCTGCCGCAATGGCTGGAAAACAGCCGCACCCGCACGGCAGACGGCAAGACCGCTTCCTATATTCCCGAGCTCAGCAAGGCGGATCCGGACACTCTCGGCATCTATATCGCCGACATGAACGGCAGATCCGTCTCGGCAGGCGATTGCGGGACCAGATTCACCATGCAAAGCATATCCAAGGTATTCACGCTTATACTCGCTCTCATGGACAACGGCGAGGAAGCTGTATTCAGCAAAGTCGGCATGGAGCCGACCGGCGACAATTTCAATTCAATGCTCAAGCTGGAGCTCGTGCAGCCTGGAATTCCCTTCAATCCGCTTATCAACGCCGGGGCCATCGTCATCTCTTCCTTGATCAACGGAAACAGCCCCGCCGAGAAGGCGGGGCGCATCCTGGATTTCATCTCCGGACTTGCAGGCAATACGGATCTGTCGGTAGACGATGCCACCTATTATTCCGAATCCGCAACCGGCAACTTGAACCGGTCCATGGCGTATTTCCTGACCGACAACGGTGTCCTCCGAGGCGGAGTCGAGGAAGTTCTGGAAGTCTATTTCCGGCATTGCTCCATCTCGGTGACATGCAGCGATCTCGCGAGGATGGCCGTCATTCTGGCGAACGACGGCATCGATCCCGTTACGGGACAAGCCTTGATTCCAAGACGCTACGTGCAGATCGCCAAAACGTTCATGGTCACCTGCGGCATGTACAACGGCTCCGGACAATTCGCCATCGATGTCGGCTTGCCCGCCAAGTCCGGCGTATCGGGCGGCATTCTGGCGCTCGTGCCGGGCGTGGCCGGAATCGGAGTCATCGGTCCCGCGCTCAACCCGCATGGCAACAGTCTGGCCGGGGTTCATCTGCTTCGTTCCCTGTCCAGGGAATTCGACTGGAGCATGTTCTAGACGATTTCCTCGCCTTCCGCCGAGCCTTCCCTTACCTGGATGGTGAAGCGGATGCGGCAGCCTCCGCCGTCATGCTCGAACCACAGCTCGCCGCCCATCGCCTCGATCCGGTCCCTGACGCCGGATATAGGCTGAATGCGGCTCTCGATTTCATGGGGATGCCAGATCGTGAAGAGCAGATCAAGCATATCGTTGCCGATGCTTCGGGAATTCACATGAACACGGGCGCCGACCGTCCCCGGCTCTGCGTTGAAGGCGGCTGCCGAGAGAAGGATGATCAGCGTCTCGCGAAGCAGCTCCTCGTCCCCGACCACCCGGACCGGAAGCTCGGGATCCAGCCAGCAGCTCAGCTGCAGCTGCTGGCTGAGCCCGTCATGAAGTCCATCGGCAAGCTCTGCCAGCAGAACATGAAGCGAGAACGGCGTTATCCGGCGATCGACGGAACCGGCGGCCATGCGCGAGTTGGCCATCATATGCTGGATCAGCTGAATGAGATAGCCGCTGCTTCCAATAATCGTATCGACGTAGCTTCTCTGCTCGTCGGTCAATTCCGTTTCCGCCAGAAGCTCCGCCATGCCGGAAATGCCGGTCATAGGAGTGATCATCTCAAGTCCAAGTTCGTAGAGCTGATCCTTATCCTTTTCCAGCCCGGCGTTGGCGGAACTCATCGCTTCAAGGCGGCGCTTGTCTTCCTGGCTCTCCTCCGCGAGTCCGGATTCCTTGTGAAGGATCCATCTGGCCGCCGCCATCTGCAGGACGGCCTTCTCCATCTCGGTGAACGCCGCTTCTCTCCGCAGCAGTCCCAGCGTCCCCGTCGATGCCTTGCCGCCGGGGCTCACCTGCAGCCCGCAGTAATGAAACCCGAGCCAGGTATCCCCTTCGGCTCCCGCTTCCGGTTCATCGACCTTCAGACCGCAGTGCAGGATCGGCTCCCCCTTATGATGCAAGTGCGCGACATGCTCCTCGTTCCCTTGACGTTCGGAAACGAAGTAGGCGTCGGCATCGATCAGCTTCGAGATTCCCGTCAACAGCGCGTCCATCGGCAAGCGGACATTTTCTTCTTCCGCCGAATGATCATGTGTTAATTCCTTCATCGCATCAACGCCCACCCCGAAAAAAAATAAAAGCCAAGAATAGGCGCCTTCCTGGCGCCGGTTCTTGGCTCATGAACAGCGTATCGTAATATCTGGTCATAAAGTCCGTTATTCGTTTGGAAACGTATAGACGATAATGCTTTGATCCTTGTCGAACTTCCAGTCGAGGTACAGACCGTCGGGGGTGCGGCCCACCGCGCGGTTCAAGTCGACTTCCGTGAGCAGCATGGATTTTTCCAGCGAGCGCTTCGCTACACGAAGCGCCGGCTCGTAGCCGGCCCGGAGCAATTCCTTCTCCAGCTTGATCAGAATGCCGGACCGGAACACGATCAACGTCCGGGGATTCGTCCAGAACGAGTAAAGCTTGTCAGGAAGCTTCTCTGCTTCTTCCGATATCCTTCTCACCGATTCGTGTATGTACGGCTTGCCTCTGTACTTCTCCTGATGCGCTTCGAATTTGGAGCTGTCGACCAAACCGACCATGATTCCGGAGTGGTTGTCCAGGTTCCAGTCGTAATACACATCCGTAATCTCCAGTTCCAGCGACTCCTGAACGAGAGCCTTGAAATCCGGCAGGAGGAGATCCATTACGAGCTGGCGCATTTCCCTGACAGCCTCGTCCTTGTTCTGCTGCAGCATGATCTTCTCGACCACGCTGACGAACTGGCGGAAATGCATGGTCACGCAAACTTCATTGCTTGAAACGAAAATCGATTCCGGACCTTTGCCGAAGCGGTCTCGGAGCAATTTGCCCATTTGGCTGGTCAATTGGGACAGAGCGGCACGGTTCTCCAACCTATAGTCATCCTTTTAGCTAGTATCAGAAACGATTTGAACTTGGACGTCGCCATTATAGCATATAATGCCATCGATTGATAGAGATGCTTATCGACAGAATGACCGCTCGGTTCCTGTCCTTGCTTATTTTGCAATAGGCGTGAATACCCCTCGTCGTTTCAAGAATGTTCGTGTTTTGATCATATAATTTCACAAAATACACTTATGTAGGTGAACTTTATGACTATTCACGAATAATTTTATACGACAACGTTGACACATACGTTCTTCTCGGTTACCATTTCATTTGTCGCCTTACCCGGCGCGTTCGTATATCCCCGATAATAAGGTTCGGGGGTCTCTACAAGGAACCTCAAATTCCTGGCTACGAACGGGATGCTTTCGCATACCCGTTTGCAGCCGGGATTTTTTGATGAAGCCGGGAGGATGATTAGGATGGGAAAATATGACGTGATTGTCGTTGGCGCCGGACCCGCCGGCATTTTTGCCAGCTATGAGCTGACGCTGCAGCATCCGGGACTGAAAGTTCTGCTTGTGGACAAAGGCCATGATATTTATCGCCGCAGCTGTCCCATACTGGAAGAAAAGATCCAGCTTTGCCCGCCAGCGGCAGGCAAAAAAGACTTCGCCGGTTGTCTGCCGGCTTGCTCCATAACCGCCGGCTTCGGCGGCGCAGGCGCTTACAGCGACGGCAAATTCAACATTACGACCGAATTCGGAGGCTGGCTGACGGATTACCTCGCCCCCTCCAAAGTTCTGGAGCTGATCCGCTATGTGGACCGCATCAACCTGCAGCACGGAGCGACAACCGCCATCACCGATCCTACGACGGATACGATCCGAAGCATCGAGCAGCGCGGCTATGCCGCCGGACTCAAGCTGCTGCGTGCGGAAGTCCGGCATCTGGGCACCGAGCAGAACTTGGACATCCTCAAGTCCATTTATGAATATTTGAAAACGCGCATCGAGATGTCATTCAAAACCGAAGTCGAGGACATCGTAACCGAGAAGCAGGATGGAGAACATCGCATCACGGGAATCTCGCTCAAAAACGGGGACACGCATGAAGCGGAGCTTGTCATGATCGCTCCCGGCCGCGACGGGTCCGCCTGGCTGACGTCGGTGCTCAAGCGCCGCAAGCTCAAAATGTACAACAACCAGGTCGATGTCGGGGTCAGGGTCGAAACCTCCGACGTCGTCATGCGGGAAATCAACGAGCATCTGTACGAAGGCAAATTCGTCTTCAACACATCGGTCGGCACCCGGGTGCGCACGTTCTGCAGCAACCCTTCCGGACATGTCGTCGTCGAGAACCACAGCGGCGTCATGGCCGCCAACGGCCATTCCTACAAGGACCCGAGCCTCGGATCCCCGAATACCAACTTCGCGCTGCTCGTCTCCCATACGTTCACGGAGCCGTTCGACAAGCCGAACGAATATGCGCGGGAAATATGCAAGCGTGCGAACGATCTCTCAAGCGGCGGCGTCATCGTCCAGAAATACGGAGATATCATCCGCGGCCGCCGCTCGACGCCAAGCCGCATCGCCGAAGGGTTTCTGGAGCCGACCTTGAAGGAAGCCGTTCCCGGCGATCTCGGACTCGTGCTGCCTTACAACACGATGCGCAGCCTGATCGAGATGGTCGAAGCGCTCGAGAAAGTAACACCCGGCATTGCTTCGGAGCACACGCTGTTCTACGGTGTCGAAGCCAAGTTCTACTCCGCCCGGCCGAAGCTCGATACGAGGCTTGAGACGGAAATCCGCGGCTTGTACTGCGGCGGCGACGGAGCCGGCATTACGCGCGGACTGGCTCAGGCTGGCGCCGCAGGCGTCTGGATCGCCCGCTCCATGCTGGAGCGGATCGGTACGGCCTCCGCTCCGGCAGCTGCGCTGTCCTGAGAACCAGATCAAAAAAGGCAGACCGGAAATCCGGTCTGCCTTCCTTTTTGCCTATCCATATTGCTGTCGTCTTTAACCGTCCGTCCCGACTCCATCCGCGGCGGATTGTTCCACCTGGCTTTTCAATTGCTCCAGCTCCACCGACACTTTCTCGATGATCCGGATGAACAGAGCGAGCTCCTCCGAGCTTGCGGCTTGTTCTCCGGCTGCTTGAGCCGTGTCCCTCGACATCGCCTGCACTTTGTGAAGCACCTCGCCGATCGATTCAACCTTCTCCTGAATCAGCTCAAGCGATTCCTTGGAATGTCGGGCAAGCTTGCGCACTTCCCCCGCGACGACCTCGAATCCTCTTCCCTGCTCGCCGGCCCGCGCCGCCTCGATAGCGGCGTTGAGGCCGAGGAGATGCGTCCGGTCGGAAATGTCGCCCATGAGCGCGCCCATGGATTCGATGGAGCCGATCTGCTCGCCGAGCAAGCCGAGCTCGGCGTCGGTCTGCTCCTGCGACAGCACCGTCGCGCGGGCCAGCCTGTTGACGGCCGCCGTGCTGCGGCTTACCTGCTCCATTCCCGCTGCCAGCTGGCGGATCGCTTCGCTGACGCCCGTCAGAATATGGGACTGGCTGTCCAGCACTCTCTCCAGCTTGGCCTTCTCGTCCTTCTCATAGGCTTCGAGCACGAGCTGCGAATCGAGGTTGAACATCTTCGTCAAGGAATGCAGCACCGGCGTCCACTGTCCCGGAAGCTCGGCTGCCAGATGGGCAGCGGCGAGATCCAGATAAATCATGTAAGCGCCCAGATACCACTGGGTCGTCAGCCCGATTCTGGAGTGGATCTTGCCTACCAGGAGGCGGTTGTTGAAATAGGCTTCGTCGATCGTTCCATCCGTCATCGAAAGGAAGTATGTCTTCTGCGTCGCCTTCAGCCTCTCAAGCGTACTGTGGGCTTCAATGATCGTCTTCAGCTCGGGCTTCGCCGCGATCTGCCCGTACAGCGAGTCCACGAGCCTGTCCACGATTTTCTCGAATACGGCCCTGCTGCCCTGAAGCAGGTTCAGGTCCTCTTGCTTCAACCCGATGAATTGTAGCTGGGCTTCTCTTTCTGCCGTAACGGCAATCATGTCCCCATCTCCTTGCCATTGTTAACCTAATCTTGTCTTTATCGGAAGATGCGTTGAAATAGTTTAGTGCCGGAGCAAATTGAAACCGCTGCCTCCGTTCTTGAGGCCCGCTTTCCGTCATGGTACGATATAGAAATCGACTGCAAGCAACGGGAAGGAAGAAAACAAGTGAAGAGCAATCCGGTGGAATGGATCTTTTTCGACGTCGGCGAGACACTCGTGGATGAATCCGCGCCGATCGCCGACATTATCTCGCAGCTCATCCGCGCTGCCGGGCGCCGGTGCATCGCGGTATGCGAGCGGGACATCCGGGAAGCCTGGGTCCAAGCCCATGAACGGTTCTCTCCGTTTCCGATGGCCGACATCCTGCTGCTGCTGTTCCCCGATGACGCGCTTCGCCAAGCGATCTGGAAGGAAATGAAATACCGCAAGGAGCTGGACAAGCCGTTCCCGGATGCCAAGAACCTCCTGCAGACGCTAAGCGCCAGCTACCGGATCGGAGTCATCGCGAATCAGAGCGCCGGAACCGTCCATCGGCTGGAGTCTTACGGGCTCATGGAGCATATTGAAGCCGTATTCTCCTCCGCGGAGACCGGCCTGGTGAAGCCGGATCTACGCCTGTATGAGCATGCTCTCGAAACGACGGGCTGTTCTCCCTGCAAAGCTTTAATGGTAGGAGACCGCATCGACAACGACATCATTCCCGCGCGCCAGGTCGGCATGCATGCCCTATGGGTCCGCCAAGGCTTGGCTCTGCGCCAATCCTCCCCTTCTCCATCTCTCCAGCCAAGCGGTACGATACAGTCCATCGGCGAAATGGCAGGCTGGCTCGAGCTATGGCAGCCTTGTGATCCGAGCCGCGCCTCCTGAAGCGGCATGGAGCGCATAAAAAAAACCGCCTCCCGGCGGTTTTTTCGGCATTTCATTATGGTCTATGGATGTTGCGGATGCCAGCCTAATCCTGGGTCTGGCTGTCCTGGGGACGCTGAGGCGGCGCAGAGACAGGCGTTGCCTCTTCCTCGTCATCGCCGGAATCGTCCATCTTTTTGAACCCGTACACGAACAAAATAATCGTCCCGATCATGAGAAGTCCAAAGAAGATCAAGTAAAGCGAGTCCGTCAAGGATGTATCCTCGCCGACATGCATGGGCAGCAGCTCCTTCCACCTTTAGCTTAGCTTGGAGCCGGAGCATGCGTATGACTCTTTCGGGCTATAAATGTGACAATCAGCGGGCAATAGGGCCCTTCACCGCCGCAACCTCATATCGGGAAACTTCCGTTTCCAGCACATAATCCGGAGGCGTCTTGCCGCGGCTCTCGCGGTGGCCTTGGATATGGACATCGCTTTTCTCCCAGCCCTTCCAGGCCTCTTCAGACTCCCAGCGGATCTGGACGATGACCTCCTCCTCGCCCCGGAGCACAGCCTTCACAAGGACGCTCATATCGACGAATCCGTCCATTTCCTGTACCGGTCCCGGCTTGCTGAACCGCTCCACGACTTGTCCGGAGAAACCTTCCTTGACTTTGATTCGGCGTTGAATGACGAGCATGCGGCTTGTCTCCTTTCAATCGTACAGTTCCTGTAATCCATCATAATTGATAATAATTCTCATTGTCAATAAAAAAGGAATTGCAGCAAAGCCTCGGAACGATTAAAATATTCGGATGAATACTTTGCAGCGGAAATCAACTTTGTCGATCCTATTGCCTCTTGCCGTCGGTATGGCCGCCATTTCCTGCGCCCCCATACTTGTCCGTTATTCCGGTGCGCCCGTATCCGTCCAAGGGTTTTATCGGATGCTCTTCACGTTTCTGATGATGCTTCCCTTCGGCTGGAAATACCTCCATGCCTTCCGCACGATCAGCATGCGGGACTGGGTCAAGCTGACCGTCGCCGGCTTTTTCCTGGCGCTGCACTTCCTGCTCTGGATGGCTTCCTTATCCTATACGTCGATCGCCAGCTCCACGATTCTGCTCACCCTGGAGCCGGTCTTTGTAGCGATAGGCGCTTACCTCGTCTTCAAGGAAAGGCTGCGCCGCTCCGCCGTCATCGGCATGTCGGTCTCGATTGCCGGAGCCATTCTCGTCAGCTCGGGCGACTTCGGCTTGTCGCGAAGCGCTTTTTACGGAGATACGCTGTCCCTTCTCGGTACGGTTGCCGTTGCCGTGAACATGATTCTGGCCAAACAGCTCATGGAGCGGATTCCGTCCTATGTCTACAGCTTGATCGTATTCGGCATCACCGCGCTCTGCTTCGCCGTCTACAACGTCGCGGGCGGCATACCGATGAGCGGTTACGAGCCGAAGGAATGGGGCCTGTTCCTGCTGCTCGCCATCATCCCGACCGTCTTCGGCCATATGATCTTCAACTGGCTGCTGCAATCGGTCAAGGCGACGACGATCTCCATGGCCGTGCTGGCGGAGCCGATCGGCGCGAGCCTGCTCGGTCTCCTGCTGTTCGGCGAGCTGATCACAGGCTTCCAGCTGATCGGCGGCGTCTTCATGATCGCCGGCTTCATCCTTTACCTCAAGTCGGAGGAACGCCCTTCGGCCGCCAAGCAAGGAGATCCTGCTCTCGACGCGCCGAGCGGCGCCGTTTCCTGAGGTTGATTTCCTTCCATGCCGAACAGCCCGATCTCGGGCGAGGCCACTGAAATGGTGTCGCTGCAGACGGAAATCATTCTTCCGATCGCTGTTGTCCCCAGATTTCTCTGATTTCGGCCGCTTTTAGCGGTTGAAATCCGGGGACAAAGGCGACCACATCCGTTTCTCTAGAACGATTTCGCGCCTTACGCTACTTTTTCAGTGGCCCGGTCTCGGGCTGGCCTGTCTTTTATCCGACTGCGCTTCCGCCCGTCCTCATGCTCATTCCTTCTCCAGCAGCTCCAGCATATGGAGGAAAGCCTCCTCCTCATCCTTTCCTTTGACGCGCAGCAAGACGCGCGTGCCGGAACGGATCGGCAGCAGAAGCATGCCGAGCAGGCTTTTAACGTCCACGATATTGATGCCGTCTCCGTGAGCGAACTCAAGCTTGATGTCCGAGCGGAAGCGGGCGGATTCCGAGGATAGCCGGGCAAGATCCTCGCGGGTAAAATCGGCAGCAATCACAAATTCATGAACTCGCATCCATTGACCTTCTTTTCCTCGGGATAAGATCGAATCACCGCATGTGTACGTTATATTCGAAATTTTCAGCCGGGTTCCTGCTTGAAGCGCATTCATCAAAAAATGAAATGCCTTCCGAGTCAAAGGCTGCATTCGTCCCTAATTGCTTCGGCATGTCTTAAATCCCCCGCGGATGGGTAAAGAATAACAACATACGGGAGGCGATTGTGATGATGATGTCCCCATTCGAGGACAGGATGTATGCCGTGTTGTTCTACATCCTCGCCGCTGCCGTCGTAATCGGCGTCGGCGGGTGGATATACTGGCTGAGCAGAAAAGCGAAAAGGAAAAGCCGCTGACAAGACAAGCGGCAGCTCAAACGCGGATCCGAAACGAAAGCCGGCCTCTTCAACGCCTGGAAATGGCGTTGAAGAGGCCGGCTTCACTCATTTATCGGGTTGTATTTCCAACTTTGCCGAGAAAGCCGCGTTGTAACATTTGCGGCAGACGGGCTTGTAGTCGTCGTTGCCTCCGATTTGAATCTGATTCCCTTCATTCACGGGAACTCCGTCCATGAAGCGGATCACCATCGTCGCCTTGCGGTCGCAATACCAGCAGATCGTCTTGATCTCCTCGATCTTGTCCGCCTGCGCAAGGAGATAGTAGCTGCCCTCGAACAGCTGGTTGCGAAAATCGTTTTTGAGCCCGAACGCCATCACCGGCACGTTCAGCTCGTCCACGACCCGGGTCAGCTGCAGGATATGCTCCTTCTTCAGGAACTGCGCCTCGTCGATGAGCACGCAGTAGATCGCCTTCGGCGCGCCCGCGGGCTGATGCCGCAGCACCTCCTCGTAGAGATCGGTTTCTTCGTGGACCGGGAGCGCCTTGCGCGTGAAGCCGACGCGGGATCCGACCTGCTCTTCTCCGCTGCGCGTATCCATGGCCGGAGAGAAGATCAGGACGGCTTTTCCCTGCTCCTCGTAATTATGGGCAACCTTGATGATCTCGAAGGACTTGCCGCTGTTCATCGTCCCGTATTTGTAGTACAGCTGGGCCAAAACGGCTTCCCCCTCTTCAATCGATCCTTCCGCGCTGCCGGGCGGCAGCTTTCTATTCCATCATATAAGCGAGCAGCAGCGCGCCTGTATGGAGTATCGCATCCGCATGCGTGCGCTCCATCCCGTGGGAGGCATGGACGCCGGGACCGATCAGCGCCGCCCTGATGTTCGCTCCGCCGCGCAGAGCGGCCGAGGCATCGGAGCCGTAAAACGGATAAATGTCCACCGCATGCGGAAGCTCCTCGCGCTGGGCGAGCTCGATCAGCTTGGAAGTCATGCCGTAATCGTAAGGTCCGGAGGAATCCTTGGCGCAAATGGATACATCGAGCTCCGTTGCGGACAGATCGTCGCCGAGCGCGCCCATGTCGACCGCAATCATCTCGACGATGTCGGCCGGGATATGGGCGCTTCCGTGACCGACCTCCTCGTAGGTCGAGATGAGGAAGGTAACGCTGCCTGACGGCTGGAGCCCTTCCCGCTTCAACGCTTCGAGAATGCCGAACAGCGCTGCGACGCTGGCCTTGTCGTCCAGATGGCGGGACTTGACCCAGCCGTTGTCGAAGATGCGCACTCGAGGGTCCCACGATATGAAGTCGCCTGGCGCGATTCCGAGCGCAAGCGTGTCCTCCTTGCTGAACACCGACTCGTCGAGCCTGACTTCCATCGTCGCCTCTTCGCGTTTTTGGCTGCGGGCATCCGGATACACATGCACGGACGTCGCCGTCGACAGCACGGTGCCTTCGTAAACCCGGCCGTTGCGGGTATGCACCTGGCAATACTCCCCTTCGACCGTATGCATATCATAACCGCCGATCGGCGTCATGCGGAGCATGCCGTTGCCCTTGACGGAGCGGACCATCGCGCCAAGCGTATCGACATGCGCGGACAGCAGCAGCGGGGCCTTGCTGCCCGTCCCCTGAACGGTCAAGATGCCGTTCCCTTTAGGCGTCAATTCCATCTTGTAGCCGAGACGCTCCGCCTCCCGCTGGACCAGCGACATAATATTCATGCAGAAGCCGCTCGGGCTGGGCGTCTCCAGAAGCTTCTGCAAAAAATCAAGAATGTACGCTCGATCAAGCTTCTCCTTCAGAACAGCCATTCCGACATTCCCCTCTCCAAATAAGCTTCGTCATCCTGATTTCCTTCGACATTGTACCATATTTTGCTCGGCCGGACCGCCGTCCGAGGCGGCTGCGGGCGAGCACGGAAAAAGCCCCTTCCGGCCAGCCGTCCAAGCAGGCTGACAGAAAGGGACATGACGGCCTCGGCTTGTCGGCGCAGCCTGCGTCTTGACTCCGGTATCGCTTATTCGGTTACAATTCCCCTGACCAGCACAGGCGCCTCGGCGCTGCCCGCAACGCGGATCGCTTTGTACAGCCGCTCCTTGACCTCTGCCACGTCCTCGCTGGAAGCATGGATCGTGACGAGGGAGTCTCCCGCTTTGACGGCGTCGCCGACTTTTTTGTTCAGGACGAGGCCTACCGACAGATCGATCTGTGATTCCTTCGTCGCGCGGCCGGCTCCAAGAATCATCGCGGCCGTGCCGACGGCGTCAGCCGTAATCTCGGCGACGAATCCATCTTCCTTGGACGGCAGCTCGATGCGGTACGGCGCCTGCGGCAGAAGCTCCGGATTGTCGGCGACGGCAGGATTTCCGCCTTGGTTGGCGATGAACTCCTTGAACTTGTCCAGCGCCGCGCCGCTCGCGATAAGGCCGCGCAACTTGTCCTCCGCTTCCTGCAGCGATGCCGCCTTGCCGCCGAGATAGACCATCTGGCGGCCGAGCGCGAGGCACAGGTCGAGCAGATCGGCCGGCCCTTCCCCGCGCAGCGTATCGATCGCTTCCTTCACTTCAAGCGCGTTGCCGATCGCAAAGCCGAGCGGCTGGCTCATGTCGGAGATGACAGCCATCGTCTTGCGGCCGACTTCGTTGCCGATGGCGACCATCGCTTCCGCCAGCTCCCTGGCATCCTTCTCATCCTTCATGAACGCGCCCGCGCCGGTCTTCACGTCGAGCACGATCGCATCGGCTCCGGCCGCGATCTTCTTGCTCATGATGGAGCTCGCGATCAGCGGAATGGAATCGACCGTAGCCGTGACGTCCCTGAGAGCGTACAGCTTCTTGTCGGCCGGCGTCAGATTGCCGCTCTGGCCGATGATGGCGATGCCATGCTCGTTGACGAGACGGGTGAAGTCTTCCTTGGTCAGCTCCACATGGAAGCCTTCCACCGCCTCCAGCTTGTCGATCGTGCCGCCCGTATGGCCGAGACCGCGCCCCGACATCTTGGCCACCGGGACTCCTGCCGCGGCGACCAGCGGAGCGAGCACCAAAGTCGTCGTATCGCCGACTCCGCCGGTCGAATGCTTGTCCACCTTGATGCCCTCGATGTCGGACAGGTCGATGGAATCTCCGGAACGGACCATCGCCATCGTCAGATCCGCCCTCTCGCGTCTGGACATGTCGCGGAAGAAGATCGCCATCGCCCAGGCGCTGATCTGATAATCGGGAATATCTCCGTTCGTATAGCCTTGGATGATGAAGGCGATTTCCTCTTCGCTCAATTCATGCCCGTCGCGCTTTTTCTCGATCAAGTCCACCATTCTCATGAACGAAGACCATCCCCTCATTAATTAATGTCATAAATAATAAACCGAATTAACCCTAATCCCATGTCCGTGCAGAGGCTTCTCGCCCGCTATTTATGACGTTAATTGATTCCTTCGCAAACCGGAGAATCCTGTCGAAAATTAACGGCATCAATCATGCGGCCGACAGCTACTTCGGATCGATCGACACGGCGGTATCGAGAGCGGCCGCCATCATGTCGTTGAAAGTCGATTGGCGCTCTTCTGCCGTCGTTTCCTCTCCGGTAAGCAGATGGTCGCTGACTGTAAGCACGGTAAGCGCCTTGACTCCATGGCGGGCTGCGATCGTGTACAGCGCCGTCGTCTCCATCTCCACTCCGAGCACGCCATGATCCATCAGGCGCTGAACTGCGGAGGTGTCTTCCTTGTAGAAGACATCGGTGCTGAAAATGTTGCCGACATGGACATTCATGCCGGCTGCCGATGCCAGCTCGTACGCTTTTCTGAGCAGTTGGAAGTCCGCGATCGGGGCATAGTCGTAGCCGAGGAACTGATTGCGGTTCATGCTGGAGTCGGTGCATGAAGCTTGAGCGAGAATGACGTCCCTCACCCGGACATGCTGCTGCATCGCTCCGCAGGTGCCGACGCGGATCAGGTTTTTGACGCCGTAGCTGCGGATCAGCTCCTGGGCGTAGATGCTTATGGACGGCAGCCCCATGCCCGAACCCTGCACGGAGACGCGCTGTCCTTTGTACATGCCCGTATAGCCCAGCATCCCGCGAACTTCATTGTACAGCTCCACTTCGGACAAGTATGTTTCAGCGATGTATTTGGCTCTCAGCGGGTCTCCGGGCAGAAGCACCGTCTCCGCGATCTGGCCTTCCTTGGCTCCGATATGTACGCTCATGCTCATTTCTCCTTTGCAATGTCGGTCTTAGGAACGGAAGCGGGAGAGCTACTGCAGCTCCCCCAGAAAGCTTCGGCCGTGCTCGGGAGCTTTCACCTTGAAGTTGTCGGCGATCGTAGCCCCTACGTCCGCAAATGTCGTCCTGAGCGGCAGAGCGCCGGCGCGCCCTTGGAAGCGCGGAGAATAGACAAGCAGCGGCACGTATTCGCGGGTATGGTCGGTGCCGGCATACGTCGGATCATTCCCGTGATCCGCCGTAATGACGAGCAGATCGTCCTCGCCGAGCTTCCCGATCACTTCAGGCAGGCGCGCATCGTACTCCTGCAGCGCCTCTCCATACCCCTGCGGGTCGCGCCTGTGCCCGTACAGGGCATCGAAATCGACGAGGTTGAGGAAGCTCATGCCGGTGAAATCCTCGCCGCATACTTCGGCCAGCCTGTCCATGCCTTCCATATTGCTCGCCGTGCGGATAGAGCGGGTTACGCCTTCGCCGTCGAAAATATCGGAGATCTTGCCGATTGCGACGACTTCAAGCTCCGCCTCCTTGAGCGAGTTCATCACTGTCGGCTGGAAAGGCTTAAGCGCATAGTCATGCCGTCCGGCCGTTCTCTTGAACGTCCCCGGCTGGCCGATGAACGGGCGGGCGATGATCCGTCCGAGCATATAAGGATCCTCGAGCGTGATTTCACGGGCAGAATTCGCAGATGTCGTACAGCTCCTTCAGCGGCACAATCTCCTCGTGCGCCGCGATCTGCAGCACCGAGTCCGCCGATGTATATACGATCAACGCTCCGGTGCGCATATGCTCCTCGCCCAGCTCGTCGATGATTTCCGTTCCGCTGGCCGGCTTGTTGCCGATGACCTTGCGGCCGGTATGCTCCTCGATCCGCTGGATCAGCTCCTGCGGGAATCCATGCTCGAATACGCGGAAAGGCGTATCGATGCGCAGCCCCATCATCTCCCAGTGGCCCGTCATCGTATCCTTGCCGCTGGAGGCTTCCTGCATGAGGCCGTAATACGCCTGCGGCGCCGGCGACGGCTCGATTCCGAGAATCGGAGCGATGTTGGACAACCCCAGCTTCTCCATGTTGGGCATCGAAAGCCCGCCCATATGATTCGCTATATGTCCCAAAGTGTTGACGCCATGATCTCCGAAATCGGCTGAATCCGGAGCTTCTCCGATGCCGACGGAGTCCATGACGACGACATGTATGCGTTTGAATGGCTGCATCTTGGCCCTTCCTTTCTAAGTTCCATAAGTAAGCGGACGATCGAACCGGATCCTGCAGGAGCGGCCGGCAGGAATGGCCGGCAGGCGCCGCGTCCCGGCGGCCGCTTCTTCCATCATAGCCCGAGGCAGGCTTCGCGGCAAATGCCGCCGCGAAGCCGCTCCGCGCGCAAAATCAAAAGCCGGAAAAACCTTCCGGTTCTTCCGGCTTCATGGAAGCCTTGCGTCAAATCAAGCTCCTCAGTAAGCAGCGGTGGATTGGCCGCCCTGCATGATCTTGACGCCGGAGCTTGCTCCGATGCGGGTCGCGCCTGCGGATACCATCCGCTGCATATCCTCGAGGCTGCGGACGCCGCCCGATGCCTTGACGCCCAGGTCCGGCCCGACCGTGCGGCGCATCAACGCCACGTCCTCCGGAGTGGCGCCGCCCGTGGAGAAGCCCGTTGACGTCTTCACGAAGCCGGCTCCGGCGCGCACGGCAGCCTCGCAGGCGCGGACCTTCTCCTCGTCCGTCAGCAGGCAAGTCTCGATGATGACCTTGACGACAGCTTTGCCTGAAGCCGCCTCGACGACAGCGCGGATATCGGCCTCTACAAGCGCGTCCTCTCCGCCTTTGAGAGCGCCGATATTGATGACCATGTCGATTTCGCCGGCGCCTTTGGCGATCGCGTCCGACGTTTCAAAAGCCTTCGTCTCCTTCGTCGACGCCCCGAGCGGGAAGCCGATCACCGTGCATACCTTCACGTCCGTTCCGCCAAGCTGCGCTGCCGCAAGCTCTACCCATGCCGGGTTCACGCAGACCGAAGCGAAGCCGTATTGCTTCGCCTCCTCCGTCAGCTTGACGATCTCTTCCTTGACCGCGTCCGCGCGAAGCAGCGTGTGGTCGATCATGCCTGCCAATTGCTTATGCTCCATGTGCTCATCATCCCCTAATTATGCATGCTCCCTTCATCATATCACCGCTTTGAACAATTGTAAAACGATAGATAAGCATTTGTTCAACCGGTTTCCTATTCCTAGAATGCCATAAAAAGCCTGCCGATTATTCGGCAGGCTTCTCCACTGCTTCCAGCTTCTCTCCATGCGGATTCCGATTGCCCGGTAGGCCGCCGCATCTTGCAAGCCGACGCGGCCGCCCCATTTCCCTAATCGACTGCCCCTAGCCGCTTGATGCCTCGGCATCATGAATCTGGAGGATGACCAGATTGGCGACGTATTTGCGGGCATCGGCCGACTCTAGCCGGATGAGGCAATGGACTGGAGCGTGCCTGCCGGATCGGACGCCGGGAGCGGAGAAGCGGACGAGAGTCCCGTCCAGATCCTCGCGGACGTCCAGAATGCTCCGGCCTTCCTCCAGCAGCCGGTCCAGCAGCGACTTCTCTTCCCATGCGGATTCGCAGGCGGTCATCCACCCCTCCCCCCCGCAGAAGCTTGCGGAACGGATACTGGCGTCCTTGCGCCGAATCTGGCTCTCGGCACGTACCGTCCGCAGCCGGCTTGACCGACAAACTCGCCGTCGCGGACGACGAACTGTCCGCGCAGAAGTACCGACACCGGCTCGCCAGTCGCCTCCATCCCTTCAAAAGCGCTGTAATCGACTTTAAGATGATGGGAATCCGCCGATAGAATCCGCTTGGCCGACGGGTCGAACAGGACGAGATCGGCATCGCTCCCTACTGCTATCGTGCCTTTGCGCGGAAACAGTCCGAACAGCTTGGCGCTTGCCGTCGATACCAGGTCGACGAACTGATGGATCGTAATTCTCCCCTTCGCCACGCCTTCGGAATAGAGAAGAGTGAACCGGTCCTCGATCGTAGGGCCGCCGTTCGGTATTTTGGAGAAATCGCCGCGTCCCAGCTCCTTCTGCCCCTTGAAATGAAAGGAGCATTGATCCGACCCGATCGTCTGCAGCGTCCCGCTGGACAAGGCGTCCCACAAAACCTGCTGATGCTCCCGTTCCCGCAGCGGCGGAGACCAGACGTATTTGGCCCCTTCGAAATCCGGCTTTTCCAAGCTGGTGATGTCCAGAGTCAAATACTGGGGACAGGTCTCCCCATATACCATCAGCCCTCTCGCCCTGGCCTCCCTGATGCGCTCGACCGCCTGCGCGCAGGTGACATGGACGACATAGAGGGGAGCTCCCGCCAGTCCGGCCAGCTCCGCGGCCCGCCCGGTCGCCTCTCCTTCCAGCTCGGGAGGACGGGTAAGGGCATGATGGATCGGATCCGTGTCGCCCCGTGCCAGCGCCTCTTCGACGAGAAAGTCGATGACGTCTCCGTTCTCGGCATGGACCATGACGAGCGCCCCTTCCTCCCTGGCAAGCTGCAAAGTTCGGAACATCGTTCCGTCATCCACCTGAAAGACGTCCTTGTAGGCCATGAACACCTTGAGAGAGGTAATGCCTTCCCTCTCTATAATCTCGGGCAGTTCCCTGAGCGTTTGCTCCCCGGCATCCGCCACCATGAGATGGAAGCCGTAATCGACGGCCGCTTTGCCGGCTGCTTTGGCATGCCAGGTCCGCACCGCATCGGACAGCGGCTCGCCCCGTCTGGTCAGGCAAAAATCGAGCACCGTCGTCGTGCCTCCGAATGCGGCCGCAACCGTGCCGCTCTCGAAGTCGTCCGCGGTCACGGTGCCGCCGAACGGCATGTCCAGATGGGTGTGAGGATCTATGCCTCCCGGAAATACATACAAGCCTGCCGCATCGATGATTTCGGCTCCGGTAGCATCGAGGCGGCTGCCGATGGCGGCCACAATTCCATCTTCAATCCGAATATCGGCCTGATACATATCGCTTGCGGTCACAATCGTCCCGCCGACAATCACTTTCGATGAGCTCATCCTCATACCGCCTCCATCTCGGCCGAATCCGCATTCAGCTTCTCAAGCGCCCGCTGGCGCTCATTCCAGGTAAGGGGCGCGGCTCCCGGCAGCTCGACCATGTCGATCGCGCCGTCGACGGGGCAGACGATCGAGCAGAGGTTGCAGCCGACGCAATCCTCCTCCCTCACCTGCAGGATCGGCTTGCCGCCGCTTCCTGTCAGCATGTCGATGCATTGATGCGAAGTGTCCTCGCAGGCGATATGGCATTTGTTGCAGTTGATGCAGGTCGCCGTATTGATCCGCGCGACGACTCTGTAGTTGAGATCCAAATCGCCCCAGTCTCCGTAGCGGCCGACGCTGCGGCCGGTCAGCTCGCTCGCCGTCGCCAGTCCTTTGTCGTCCAGATACCGGTTCAGGCCGTCGATCATATCCCCGACGATCCGGAAGCCGTGATGCATCGCCGCCGTGCATACCTGCACGCCTGAAGCTCCCATCAGCATGAACTCGGCCGCGTCCTGCCAGGAGGAAATCCCGCCGATGCCGGAGATCGGCACGCCTATCCCGGCATCCCGGGCGCATTCCGCCACCATGTTCAAGGCGATCGGCTTGACGGCGGGACCGCAGTAGCCTCCATGCGCTCCCAGGCCGCCGACATGGGGAACGGTGTTCCACGTATCGAGGTCGACTCCGGCCAAGCTGTTGATCGTATTGATCAGGCTGATCGCATCCGCGCCGCCCAGCACCGCATGGCGGGCCGTTATCCTGACGTCCGTAATGTTCGGAGTCAGCTTCACGATGACAGGCGTCGAGGCGGCTTCCTTGGCCCACAGCGTCTGCATCTCGACGAGATCGGGCTGCTGCCCCGACGCCGCGCCCATGCCGCGCTCCGCCATTCCGTGCGGACAGCCGAAGTTGAGCTCCAGTCCGTCGACTCCCGCATCCTCGACACGCTTCACGATCTCATGCCATTTCTCCCGCTTCGGCTCGACCATCAGCGAGGCGACCAGAGCGTGCTTCGGATAAAGCCTTTTCGTTTCCCTGATTTCCCGCAGATTCACTTCCAGCGGCCTGTCGGAGATCAGCTCGATATTGTTGAAGCCGGCCACGCGGCGCCCGCCGTAGTGGACGGCCGCGAAGCGGGAGGAAGTATTGATGATCGGCTCGCCGAGCGTTTTCCAGACCGCACCTCCCCAGCCGGCCTCGAACGCTCTCTGCACCTGGTATCCTGTGTTGGTAGGCGGCGCGGACGCCAGCCAGAACGGGTTCGGCGATGTGATTCCCGCCATGGAAATCGATAAATCGGCCATGCCTTCGCCTCCTGTCGGTGGACCTGGGACGGTCCCTAGTCATCTGCCGGCCTTGCTGTCCTTTGCCGGCCTTGCTGTCATCCGGCCGCAGCTTCCGTCCCGCTCGCCAGAGCGGAGGAAATCGCGGCCGCGGCCCGCTTGCCCTGCTCCGCCGCCGAGACGACGGTCGCTTCTCCGGCTCCGGAGCCGTGGATCATATCCCCCGCCGCATAGACCCGCGGATGTGAAGTCCTCATGGTGAGGAGGTCGACCTCCGGAATCCCGCGTTCATGGCGAAGGCCGAACTGCTCCGAAAGAGAGATCAGCCTTTGCTGTCCCGTAGCCAAAATGACGGCATCCGCCGCCATCCGGAACTCCGAGGAAGGAAGCGGAACCGGAATTTTCCGGCCGTCCCTTCCCCGCTCCCCGGTCAGCTCCAGCCGCACGCAATCCAGTCCGGCGACTCCTCCCGCACCGTCGCCGGCAATGCCGACCGGGAGGGTGAGCCAGCGGAATTCGACTCCCTCCCGCTTGGCGAACTCGTATTCGAACGGATAAGCCGTCATCTCCGCTTCGGTCCGCCGATAGACGATGCGGACGGAAGCCGCGCCGAGCCTCAGCGCGCTCGTCGCTGCATCGACGGCCGTATTGCCGGCTCCGATGACGGCTACCCGCGCTCCTTCCAGCCTCGAGGGGATGCGGCCCGATTTCGTCGTCTCGATGAGGCGGATCGCGTCGTAGACGCCATCCAGCTCCTCTCCCGGCAGTCCGAGCGGCGGCACATTTCCCATTCCTGCGGCGAGCAGAACCGCGTCGTACCCGCCCAGCAGCTCTTGCGCGCTCACCGAGCTGCCGATGCGGACACCGGTGCGGATCTCGACGCCAAGCCCCTCGATCTGGGAAATTTCCCAGCGAGGCACATGAGGCGGGAGGCGGAAGGAGACGATTCCGGAATGCCCGAGCCCTCCCGGCTCGGACTTGGCTTCATAGATGACAACCTTGAAGCCTCCTCTCGCGAGCTCGCGGGCAGCCGACAGACCCGCCGGGCCGCTGCCGACGACAGCGACGCTGCGTCCATTCGGCTTGCCGGCCTGGAACAGCTGGCGTCCGCTCGCAGCGGCATCATCCGTGGCGTAGCGCTGCAGCCTGCCGATCATGATCGGCGTAGACGGGCCGCCAAGGACGCAGGCCCCTTCGCAGAGCAGTTCCGTCGGACAGACGCGCGCACAGCTCGCTCCCAACGGATTGGCGTCCAAGATCGCGTAGGCGGCGCCAGCCGTATTGCCCGTGGCGATGCGCTTGATGAAGGCTGGAACGTCGATGCCGGTCGGACAGGCGCGGATGCAGGGCGCATCATAGCAGTACAGGCAGCGGTTGGATTCCTCCATAGCGGCGGCGCGGCTCAGCGGCGGCGTCAGCTCCGCAAAAGGGCTGCCCGCCTCCTCGAAGCTTCTCAGCTTTTCGATTCCCATTGCTCCGTCCTCCTTTCCCGTTGCGGCGGCCGAGCCGCCAGACGCATGAGCGTCCGGGCCAGCAGCTCCGTGCCTGCCGCGATATCCTCCGGGCTCGAATATTCAAGCGGATTATGGCTGATTCCATCGCGCGAGCGGATAAAGATCATGGCGTACGGGCATACATGAGACATCGCAAGCGCGTCGTGGAACGGACCGCTCATCAGCTCCGGCAGCGCCAAGCCCGCTTCCGCCGCCGCTTCCCTGACGGCAGCCATCAAGTCCGGATCGCAGTAGCGGGGTTCGCTGTCCGTATCGACGACAATGTCCCATTCCAAGCCGTTGTCGGCCGCCTTCTCCGCGATGAGAAGGCGGAGCAGACGCTCCAGTCTGCCGCGCCTCGACATGTCCATATCCCTCAGGTCGACTGTGAACCGGACCCTCTCCGGAATGACGTTGCGCGAATTCGGATAGACATGGAGCGAGCCGACCGTGCCGACTGCCGGAGAGCCCTCCTCGCCGCGTACGAGCTCCTGCAGCCCGGCAATGACCGCCGCCGCTCCCGCCAGCGCGTCCCGGCGCATCGCCATCGGCACAGAGCCCGCGTGGCCGGCGAATCCCCGCAGCTCGACGGTCCACCAGAGCGGGCCCGAGATGCCGGTGACGAGCCCGCAGGATGCGTTCAGCGACTCCAGCAGAGGTCCCTGCTCGATATGCAGCTCCAAATAGGCCTTGACGGCGCCCGGAGAGCAGGCATCTTCCGTAATGCGGCCGGGGTCCCCGCCAAAACTCAGCAGCGCCTCGCTCCTCGTGACACCCTGAGCGTCCGTACGTTCAAGCTCCCCCTCCTCCAGCCTGCCGGCCAGTCCTCGCGATCCGAACAAGCCCTTGCCGAACCTGCATCCTTCCTCGTCGGAAAAGACGGCCACCTCGACGGGACCTTGAGGCAGCTCTCCCGAATCGCGCAGGAGCCGCACCGCTTCGATCGCGCCGACCACCCCTGCGACGCCGTCATAAAGCCCCGCATTCGGCTGCGTATCGATATGCGATCCCAGCATGAGGACAGGGCCGTCCTCCTTGCCCTCCATCCTCCCGATCAAGTTCCCGAAGGCGTCGAGCCGAGCTTTCATCCCCGCCTCCTCCATCCAGCTCCGCACGGTTTCCCGCGCCTCCGCATCAAGAGCGCTCATCGCCGGCCGGCTGGCCGAGGTGTCGCCGATCCGTCCGATCTGTCCCAGCCTGGCAATTCTCGAACGGAGGCGTTCGATCGATACGGCTGCTCCGGCTTCCTTCATTGGGCTTCCTCCCTCGAAGCGTAATGTAAGGTTACATAACGTATCATATTCAATTTTCTGAATTTTTTGAACTTTTATTTTCCATTTTTATCTTTTGATGTAAAATAAGCTTACTTGAACCCTTTCTTCTCCCCATCATCCATGCCGACATGCGAGTTTCCCAGATCAGAGACAGCCACAGATCGGAAGCTTATATTCCCATAAGGAATAAGGAGGATGCTCATGCCGGTCCAACGCCCTCTTACCGTCCGCGACACGCTAGACAACCCCCACTTTGCCCAAGCCTCGGTGGCAGCCGGCTCCAGCGGCCTGGATCGCGAGATTCGCTGGGTCCACATTCTGGAAACAACCGAAGCCGATGAGCTTCTGCACGGCGGAGAGATGATTCTGACGACCGGCGTCGGCTTTCGCGGCGAGGCGGCCGAACGCCGCCGCTTCCTGGCTGCGCTGATCCGCCGCGGAGCCGCCTGCCTGTGCATCGAGCTGGGCGCTTATATGGCATGCCTTCCCGAGGAATGGATCCTCCAAGCCGAAGAAGCCGGCTTCCCGCTCATCGTCTTTTCCGGCAAGGTGCGCTACGTCGATATCACTCATGATCTTCATCGCCTCATTCTCGGGCATCAGAGCGGCAGCCGCAGGCAGCCGCCGCAAGCCCGCGAGCGTCCGGACAAAGAGAGGATCGGCTGGCTGCTGGAAGCCAAAGAGTACGATCTAGGTTCCGAGGCGTGGCGCCGCGATCCGCTGCTGCAGCCTTTCGAGCGGCTGCCATGCCGCACGGTGCTGCTGCAGCTCGGAGCGGGATCCGGCCGCCGGCGAGATACGGCCGCTCTGCTCTCCGGAGCTTCTGCACGCATCACCGAGGCTGCCTACATGCTGAAGCTCGAGCTGGAACGGAGCGGCTCGCATTGTCTTGCAGACGGCGACGGCGCGATCATCACTCTCGTCATCGCCGATGCCTCGCCTGCCGAGACTTGCCGCCGCCTTCTCGAAAACGCGCTGCTGCGGCTGGCCGAATGGCAGCCGCAGGCTGCTGGCGCAGGCGAAGCGCTGTCCGGCCGCCAAGGAGCGGCCGAGAGCCGCCGGCAGGCGCAGCTCGCTCTCGATCTCGCCGGCGCAGCCAGCCGCGGCAAGTCTCCTTGCCTGTTCTACGAGGAGCTCGGAGTGCTGCAGCTGCTGCCCGCCCTCAACGACGGGAACAGGCTGGAAGCGTTCGTCGACAGGCATCTGGGGCCGCTGCTTCTGGCCGATCGCCTCAAAGGCAGCGAGCTGCTGCTGACGCTGAAGGTGTATCTCGACGCGGAGGGAAACAAGCAGGAGGCTGCCCGCAGGCTGTACATCGTGCGCCAGTCGCTCTATTACCGGCTGGAGCGCATCGGCGAGCTGCTTGGAGCTCTATGGCTCATGCCGGAAAGGAGACTGGCCGTGCAAGTCGCGCTGCGCGCCTACATGCTGCTGCACCCGGGCTCGCTGCGGGAGCCTGAGCTGCAAGCGCCGGACGCCCGTCACCCCGGAGACGCTTCCTCCAACGCTTCAAGAAGCGCCGCCAGCAGGAAATCCAAGTCCTCGTCCGTGCTCGACAGCGGCGGCGCCAGCGTAAGCACGTTGTTGTAGCCGGCGACGGTATCTCCGTTCTTCCCGATGATGAGCCCCCGGCGCCGGCAGCCGTCTATGATCCCTTGCACGACGTTGGGAGCGGCAGGCTTGCGGCTCTGCCTGTCTTCCACCAGCTCGATTCCCGCCATGAACCCGAAGCCGCGGACATCGCCCGCCAGAGGATGTCCAGCCAGCGCCGCTCCGAGCTCCTCGAGGAGCCTTGCGCCCAGCAGGGAAGAGCGTTCCCTGAGCTTCTCCCTTTCCATCAGCTCCAGATTGGCAAGCGCGACCGCGCAGGAGGCCGGATGGCCTCCGAATGTGTTGACATGGCGCAGATGATCGTAATCCCCTTTTTGGCAGAAGGCCTGATAGATTTCGCGCTTGACGGCGGTCGCCGCCAGCGGCAGATAACCGCTCGTAATCCCTTTGGCCATCGTGACGATGTCCGGGGAGACGCCGAAGTTGTGGTGGCCGAAGCTGCGGCCCGACCGGCCGAAGCCGCAGATGACCTCGTCGACGATCATCAGCACTCCGTGCTGCGTGCAGATCCGCCTGACCTCTTCCATGTACGCCTTGTCGGGCACGATGATGCCGCCTCCGGTGATGGCCGGCTCCAGGATGACGCCGGCTACCGTATCCGCGCCCTCCCATACGATCGTCTCTTCGATTTCCCTCGCGCATTGAAGCTGATGGGCTTCCCGGCTCATGCCCTCCGGTCTCCGGTAGCTGTCCGGCGGGCGGACATGCAGGAATCCCGGCGCAAGCGGCTCGTACTTGAGCTTGCGGACGGCCTGCCCCGTCGCGGAGAGAGCTCCCATCGAGCTGCCGTGATAGCCGCGGTAGCGCGCAATGAACTTGTGCCGGTACGGCTGTCCGGTCTGCTGCTGATATTGCCGCGCCATCTTGAACGCCGCTTCGTTCGCCTCCGAGCCGCTGTTGGAAAAGAACACGACGTAATCGCCTTCAAGCCATTCGCCAAGCTTCTCCGCAAGCCGGATCGCCGGCAGATGACTTTGGGTGAGCGGGTAATAAGGCATGGAGGACAGCTGCCGGTATGCCGCATCGGCCAGCTCCTGCCGTCCATAGCCCGCATTGACGCACCAGAGGCCGGACATGCCGTCCAGATACCGGTTTCCTTCGTAATCGGTAATCCAAGACCCGTGCGCTTCCGTAATCAGCAGCGGCACATCGTTTTCCTTGAAAGGACGCATGCTGTGCCAGACGATGCGGCGGTCTGCCGCAATCGGATCCGCAGCTGTACGGCCGGCTTCAATCATATGACTCGCTCCTTTTGAGCGCCGGCGCCGGTCAATACCGCGCCGTCACCATTTTTTTGCGGGTGTAGAACTCGACTCCGTCCCGACCGTTCGCATGAAGATCGCCGTAGAAGGAGCTTTTCGCGCCGGAAAAAGGAAAGAAAGCCATCGGAGCCGGTACGCCAAGGTTCACGCCCAGCATGCCAGCGTCCATTTCCTCGCGGAATTCCCGTACAGCAGCCGCGCTGTCGGTGAACAGGCAAGCGCCGTTCGCGAACCTCGACCGGTTCGCGAGCGCGATTCCAGCCTCAAGGTCCGGCACGGTCAGCACGCATAGGATCGGCGCGAACAGCTCCTCCTGCCAAATCGCCATATCCGGCATGACCTCTACTGCGATCGTCGGCCCGAGATAAGCAGCCCCATCACAGTCCCATCCTTCCCTCCGGCCGTCCATGAGCAGCTTCGCGCCGTCCCGGATCCCGAGCTCCAGCAGCTCCAGCGCCCGGTCGCGGCTGCTGCAGGCGATGAGGGGACCGATATCGGTTCCCGGCTCGGCTCCGTCGCCGACGATCAAGGCTTCTGCGGCGTCTTGGAGCAGCGGCATGAACGCCTCTGCGGCCGACTCCTGCACGGCGACGACGGAGCAGGCCATGCAGCGCTGGCCGGCGGAGCCGAATGCAGCCGCAGCGATCTGGCTCGCGGCGGCCTTGAGATCGGCATCCGCGAGTACGATGGAGTGGTTTTTCGCTCCGGCCAGCGCCTGGACGCGCTTGCCCGCCGCTGCCGCGCGGGCATGGACGGCCGCAGCCGCAGGCTGCGAGCCGACGAAGCTGACCGCGGCGATATCGTGATGCTCCAAGAGCGCGTCGACCGCCTCCCTCGAGCCGTTCACGACATTGAGCACGCCGGGAGGAAAGCCCGCTTCCGCGAACAGCTCGGCAAGCCGGCAGCTGAGCAGAGGCGTTTTCTCAGACGGCTTCAATAGAAACGTATTGCCGCAGGCGACAGCCAGCGGAAACATCCAGCAAGGCACCATCATCGGAAAATTGAACGGGGTTATGCCCGCGACGACGCCGAGCGGATAGCGGTACATGCCGGATTCGATGCCGGCCGCGATATCAGGCAGCTGGCTGCCCATCATCAGCGTCGGCGCCCCGGCTGCGAATTCCACGCATTCGATTCCCCGCTGCACTTCGCCCATAGCCTCCTGCAGGCATTTGCCGTTCTCGGCTGTAATGATCGCCGCAAGCTCCGCCCGGTACTCATGAAGCAGCTCCCGATAGCGGAACAACAGCCTTGCCCTGACCGGGACCGGCACCTTGCGCCAATCCCTGAACGCCAGCAGCGCGGCGGCGGCGGCCTCCTCCACCTCGGCGACGCCGGACATCGGCACGACGGCCAGCACCTCTCCCGTTGCCGGATTTCTCACTTCCGCCTGCCCGGTCCCGGCCGCAGCCTCCTTCCACGAGCCTCCGATCCAGTTGCCCAGCTTGCGCGGCCCCGCTGCCGTCTCCGTCATCTCCGCTTCCTCCTCACAGATGCGCCAGCTCGCCGTATGTCTCCGGCCGCCGGTCGCGATAGAACTGCCACGCCTCCCGAGCCTCGCGGATGACCGCGCGGTCCATCTCCCCGATGACGACCTCGTCCCGGTCCCTGCAACCTTCCGCCACAATCCTGCCGCGGGGATCGACCAGATAGGACTGGCCGTAGAACTCCCCCATGTTCCAGGGAGCTTCCGTCCCTACCCGGTTGATCGCGGCCACGTAGTACCCGTTGGCGACCGCGTGGGCCGGCTGCTCCAGCTTCCACAAGTACTCCGACGTGCCGGCCACCGTCGCCGACGGATTGAAGACGATCTCCGCCCCGCCAAGGCCGAGCATCCTCGCTCCCTCCGGAAAGTGCCGGTCGTAGCAAATATAGACGCCTACTTTGCCATAGGCCGTGTCGAAGACGGGATAGCCGAGATTTCCGGGCTTGAAATAATACTTCTCCCAGAAGCCGCAGCTCCCCCCGCCCGCTCCGACCTGGGGAATATGATGCTTGCGGTATTTGCCCAGCACCGTTCCGTCGGCATCGATGACCGCGGCCGTATTGTAATAGCTGGCGATCCCTTCCCGCTCATAGACAGGAAGGACAAGCACGATGCCGAGTTCCCGCGCCAGCTCCGCGAACAATCGCACGGTCGGCCCGGCAGGCACCTCCTCAGCCGCCCCGTACCATTTGGGAATCTGCTCCGCGCAGAAATACGGACCGAAGAAAATTTCCTGCAGCCCGACGATCCGGGCTCCGCGCCCGGCCGCTTCACGGATGAGCCGGATATGCTTCGCGATCGCGGTGCTCTTGTGGACCGCGACGTCCTCATCGCCGTCCACCTCATGGCTTGCCTGGATCAAGCCGATTTTGACCGTATCCATGCTCGCGCCATCCATCCCCATGCCTCAGCCTCCCGTCTATTTGGCCGCCATGCCGTAGATTTCCGTCGTATAGGCTGTTGCCGCATCCGCCGCCTTCTTGATGACGCCGAACTTCAACGCGATTTCGGCGGTCTGCCGGAAAGCCTCCTCGTCGATCATGCCGAGCTTGCCGATATCGAAGCCGTCCGGAGCAACCAGCTTGGCGACCTCCTTCATCATCTTCAGCTGATGGTCGCGCGAGGTGCTCGCCGCATCCGCGGATTTCATCACGATATCGACCGCAGCCTCTTGATCTTCGACGGCGTCCTTCCAGCCCTTGAGCGACGCACGCAGGAATTTGGCGGCCGTCTCCTTGTTGTTCGCCAGCCAGTCCTTGTTGGCGAACAGATTGTCCTCCAGCATCGCGACGCCTTCCTTGTTCATGTCGATGACCGACAGCTCCGCCTCGGGAATGCCCTGCTCCAGCGCGACCTGGTACTCGTTGTACGTCATGGCCGAAGCCGCGTCGAGCTCGCCGCTCAGGAACTGGTCCATCGTGAAGCCTTGCTTGGCGAACTGCAGATCCTTGGAAGGGTCCAGCTTGTATTTGTCGAACAGCGCCAGCAGCTCGAATTCGTTGCCGCCCATCCAGTTGCCGACTTTTTTGCCCTTCAGGTCGGACGGTCCGGCGATGCCCGCCGATTTCTTGGATACAAGCACGAGTCCGCTCTTCTGGTATACTTGCGCGATCTCGACGAGCGGAAGTCCCTGCTCCTGATGCGCCAGCAGGCTCGCGACCCAATCCACGCCGATATCGGCCGAGCCGTTGGCGACCTGCTGCTCCGGAACGATGTCCGGTCCGCCCGGTACGATCGTCACACTGAGTCCTTCGTCTTTGTAGTAGCCTTTTTCCAGCGCTACGTAGTAACCGGCGAACTGGGCTTGGGGCACCCATTTCAACTGCAGCTTGATCGCAGCTGCGCCGGCGTCGGAAGCTTTCTCGCCGCTACCCGAGCTGCAGGCAGTCAGCACTCCGGCCATCAGCACGGCGAGTCCGGCCGCCGCCAGCCGGCAGTTCCAGCTTGTTGGCCTCTTCATCCGCATCCTCCTCTTCATTCCCGTCCGCATGATGCGTACATGATTTTCCGTCAGGCTTTCCAGCTCCGGCGCCTCCTAAATTCCGGGTGCCAGCGCAGCAAATGCTTTTCGGCCGCTTGCAGAAGCATATACATGCCGATCCCCGCGGCTGCCGCCGTTCCGATGCATGCCCATCCAAGAGGCATGCGGGCGATCTTCACCGAATTGGACAGCAGATAGCCAAGACCGCGCGAGGAGTAGAAAAATTCGCTCACCATCGCCGCGATCAGGCCGCCGGCCGTGCTGATCTTGAACGCTGTCAGCATTGCCGGCAGCGAAGACGGCAGCCTGAGCTTGAGGAAAGTCGGCAAAGCCCCCGCCCCGAGAACGATCATCAGATCCAGCGAGGCGGAATCGGGCGATGTCAGGCCGCGGTAGCTGCCGATCGCCATCGCCGCCAGCGTCGCTGCGGCGACGACGGCGGCTCTGGAGGCGAGGCCGTCGCCAAGCCACAGGTTCATGATCGGGGCGAGCGCTACGATCGGAACCGCGCCCAGCGAAGCGGCCAGCAGCAGCGCGCCGCTTCCCCATCTTGGCATGGCGGCGGCCATTGCCGCCGCCAGCCAGCCTAGCAGCGTTCCGGCGGCGATGCCCGCCGCCGCCTCAAGCAGCGTGTAGCCGGCGGAGCGGAGCAGCAGGCCGGCGTTGTCCGCTGCCGCCCGGAATATCGCCGAGGGCAGCGGCAGCTGATAAGCCGCCAGGCCGAGAACGGCATGGATCAGCCCGGCCTGCCATATCGCAGCGAGGGCAAGGCCCGCGCCAAGCGGCAGAGCCCATGCGGCCGTTCCCGATTGCAGGAATCGTCCCTTTTTCGCTGGAGCTGCAGCAGTCTCCTCTCCCGTGACGACGTCAGCAAGCTCCTCCGAAACGCCGGCGTCCCGCTCGGCTTCGACATTCTTGGATGCTTCATTCTTGCTCCTTGCGCTCGCCGTCGAGGAGGGCATGCTCATCGAGGCCCCCTCCCTTGCACCGGACGGCGTCCCGACGTTCGGCTCCATGGCAGCAGCATGTTCTCGAGCGCCGCCGTGAATCCGTATGCCGCGATGCCAAGAGCTGCCGCCAGCAGCACGGTGCACCAGAACAGAGCCGCATGGGACGGACCGTAGTAAAGATGACGCAGCATGAGCACCCCGATGCCGTGCTGAGCGCCCATCAGCTCCACGAGTATCGCACCGGTCACAGCGAGCGGGGCAGCCGCCTTCAGGCCCGTGAACAATCCCGGCAGAGCCGCAGGCAGCCGCAGCACCCGGTATGATGCCGCTCGTCCGCATGCAAGGACATGAAGCAGATCCCGATCTTCTTGACGGGCCGACTGCAGCCCGCGAAGCGTGTGGAGCGCGACCGGGAAAAAGGAGATATAGCCGGCAATGAGCACTCTCGCCGTATTCTCGTCCCGGAAAATGGCGTATACAATCGGCGCCAGCCCCAGTATCGGCACCATCTGGGAGGCGACCGCATACGGAGCGGCGATCCTTTCCATCGTCGCCGACAGGCTCATGAGCAGCGCCAGCGCCACTCCCGCAGCCGCCCCCAGCAGAAAGCCCTCGCATGCGTTGAGCATCGTCACAGCCGACTCCGCAAGCAAGCTCCCGGCGTTGCGGAACATCGCTTCGGCGACAAGATGCGGATAAGGAAGCTTGGACGAAGCCAGCGTCACTCCCCTATGCTGCAGCAGCCAAGCGCCGGATTGCCACAGAGCCAGCGCTGCGGCGGCCCAGGCAAGAGCCGGCATCATCCTGACTGCGGCCGCCGCCTTCACGCCGACGCCTCGCGGAACCGTCCCCTGATGCCGTCCACGAGCTTGTGAAAGCTCTGGAGCGCCCTCGTCGAAGCATCCCTGGGCCTCGGCAGCGGAATCTCCACAGCTGCCGCCAATCTGCCGGGTCGAGGGGAAAGGACGAACACCCGATCCGACAGGAAGACAGCCTCGGCGATGCTGTGCGTGACGAAGACAACGGTGCATCCTGTATGGCCCCACAGAGATAAGAGCTCCTCGTTCAGCTTCTCTCTCGTGAATTCGTCGAGTGCCGAGAAAGGCTCATCCATGAGCAGGATATCCGGCTTCATCGCCAAAGCGCGGGCAATTGAAGCGCGCTGCTGCATTCCGCCGCTGAGCTGCCAAGGGTAGCGGAGGCCGAAGCCTTCCAGACCGACGAGCTTCAGCAGCGACTCGGACCGTTCCCTGCGGTCTGTCCGAGGAACGCCCGCCAGCTCAAGCGGCAGCTCTACGTTCGCCCGCACGCTCCTCCATTCGAACAAAGCCGGCGTCTGGAACACCATCCCGAGCTTGCCGGCCAGCCTGGCTTCGCGCGGAGCCGACCCGGCGACTCTCACCTCTCCCGACGAAGGCTCCAGCAGATCCGCGATCATCCGCAGCAGAGTCGTCTTGCCGCAGCCTGACGGTCCGAGCAGCGTGACGAATTCTCCCTTGCGAATGATCATGCTTACGTCCCGTACGGCCGGAGACTGCCCTCCTCCGCCGTAGTCCATTCCGATCCCCTTCATTTCGATCTCCGCTGCAACCGCCGAACCCGCTTCCATCCCGATCCCAGCCCCCTCGTGGACGTTATTCTTCTGCGTCAGATTCATGTTCCGATTGCTGCCATCCACCTAATCGTACTTCGGCGCTCTCCCAAAAGCATTAGACAGATCGGTCAATCCCGATAGGTCATCCTGTCAAAAGAAACGGCTCAGCAGGTGCCGCGATGTGCTTGAAGCGGACATGAAGCTGACGCAGAAAAGCTGGAAAAATAATGCTGGAATGGCCTTTCGGTATCGAAGACATTCCGGTATAATCCAAATCAGGAACATCCGTTCCCCGTTTCCGAGCGATAGGAAGCCGGCCGCGAACGGATACAGGAAAGCGAGGCTTGAACCATGGGAACAAATATCGTTCAACTATCCTCAGCCGAAGCGCGCCGCTTCATGCTGGACCATCAAGGCCTGGGACCGGCGCCGGAATTCGGGGGCAAGGAAGGCATTCTCTCGTTCATCTCGCGCGTCGGCTGCATCCAGTTCGATCCCCTGGACCAAGCCGGACGCAATGCCGAGCTTGTCCTGCAGTCGAGGATTCCCGGGTTCAGCCCCGCGATGCTGGAGGAGCTTCTATATGACGACAGGCTGCTGCTGGATGGCTGGGACAAGGTCATGAGCATCTACAGCAGCGGCGATTGGCCCTATTTCTCCCGGGGGCGCCGGCAGGCGCATGACCGTTACGCCGATATCAAGGAGATCCGCGAGCTGCTTCCTTCCATCCGCCAAGCCTTCCGGGATCGGGGGCCGCTGTTGTCCCGGGATTTGGAGCACAAGGAGAAGATGGACTGGGCCTGGGCTCCGGCAAGGGTATCGAGAGCCGTTATGGAAAGCATGAATCTATGGGGAGAGCTGATCGTCCATCACAAGCAGCGCAACCAGAAAGTCTATGACTTGGCCGAAAAGCATTTTCCGGAAGCGCTCCTGCAAGCGCCCGATCCGAATCCTTCCGAGCAGGACTACCGAAAATGGAGGCTGATGCGCCGGATCGGAGGCGTCGGCCTGCTGCCTTACCGCGCTTCCGATGCATGGGTCGGCACGCTCTTCATGAACACGGCCGACCGTAAGCGGGGATTCCTGGAGCTGCTGGAAGACGGACTGCTCGTGCAGATCGAAGCCGAAGGACTGACCGCCCCTCATTATGTCCGCACCGAGGACTGGGAGCGCTGGAGCTCCTCTTCGCCGGCATCGCGCTGGTCGAGCCAACCGCCGCGGACAAGCGTGCTGGCCGCGCTCGACAATCTGCTGTGGGACCGCAGGCTGGTCAAGGAGCTGTTCGGCTTCCATTATGTATGGGAAGTGTACAAGCCAGCCGCGTCGAGGCTGTATGGCTACTATGTGCTGCCTGTCCTGTGCGGGGACCGCATGGTCGCCCGTTTCGAGCCCAGCCGGATCAAGGGAAGCAAGGATCGCAGGATCATTCTCGGCTGGTGGCCGGAGCCGGGCGTCGAATGGAACGAAGAAATCCGCGACAGCGTAAGGCAAGGCTTCGCCTCCTTCCGCCGTTATCTGGGCTGCGAGTCGTTCGAGCTGTCGCCAGCCGCGCTGGCTGCCGACCCCGAGCTCGATGCGCTCGTGAACGCTCCTTTCCGATGACAAAAAGCCGCCGGCTGCGTCTTTTTCGCAGCCGGAGGCTTTTTCAAGGCATGCATTTAGTCGAATGACCGGGTAGGAGACCAGGAGCCCTGAAGCTTGCGGATGAGGATGATCTGGCCGCAGTGATATGCGTCATGCACGTACAGGCTTGTAAGCCAAGGTCCAGCCGGACTATCCTTGTCGACTTCCTTGTCGTAAACGGCATCATCCATCGCTTCAATGATAGATCCGATTTTCGCATGGACGTCGGCCAGACGTTTCTTCGTCGCCTCCCATGCTTCGCCTTCCGCTCCGTTCGCAGCCGGCTGGAACGTATCGGTGTTGCTGATCCGCGGCTGAGCCGAAGCTTCGACACCGTTCCACTTGTTCAGAAAACGCTCTTTGTAGAAGATCAGATGGTGCACGTTCTCGCGGATCGTGTTCCCTGCCTCGCCTTGCGGACGCCAGTCGGCCTGCTCCTCCGTTACGCCGTCCAGCGCCATGCCGAGCGGCGGCTGCCAATCCTCCTTGTCGTAAGCATGCTCCCAGCCTGTCTGCAGCAACTCCGTTTTGATTCGGGCCATTGGGTGTCGTCCTCCTTGTAGAGAATGGGATGTAACGATATAATATCGTATAGCCGGTTACGTGGTGCTGAGATAGTATACCCGAAACCGCTCTCGATGTAACAATCTATTTTTATTTAGAACGTTACATACTGAAAGGGCATGGAGGACGGGCATCATGATCTGGGAAGATTACTTGAACAGCCAGTGGTACGACTGGAGAGGAAGCGGCGCGAGCGAGGACCGGCTCGACCTCCCCGGCTGGAGATCTCAATTTTTGTCCGAGCATGGTCTCGACGATCCCGGTCCGCCGACGCCCGAGGAGCTTCAAGCGATGCGGACGCTCCGCGGCAGCCTCAGGGAGCTGACTTCCCGAATCAGCGACTCTGTCCGGGTCGAGGATGCTCCTCCTTTATCCGATACCGATTTTGCCTGGCTCAACTCCGCACTTGTCTCCAGTCCCTATACCAAAAAGCTGCGAGTTGGAAATGGAGCTCTCTCTCTCAGCGAGATTCCCTCGGAATCAGGCTGGCAAGGCATCATGGCGAAAATAGCCGCTTCTTACGCGGACTCCCTTGCCCATGGCGAGCCGGAACGGTTCCGAATATGCGACAATCCCGACTGCCGCTGGATTTATTACGATACGACGCGCAATCGCTCGAAGCGCTACTGCGACGATAAATGCTGCGGCAATCTGATGAAGGTCCGGCGCTTCCGCGAACGGGCCAAAACCGCTTCAACAACGAGCAGACGAAAGAAGGATGAAAAATGAACGAATTCAAATTTCATGCTGAACGTCTTGATGTAACCGATGCAGCCGTATCGGAACAACTGCGCGCCTTGCAGACGGACGCCTATCGGGAAGAGGCCCGCCTGATCGGCTTCGACGGCATTCCTCAGATCGGAGAAACCCATGAAGCTCTGCTGACTTCCCCTGCCGTCTTCTACGGCTGCCGTCTCGACGGCAGGCTGGCCGGCGCCGTCGCGGTCGAGCGCGAGCCTTCGGGCATCGTCACGATCGCCCGCCTCGTCGTCCACCCCGATTTTTTCAGGCGTGGAATAGGGCGCTCCCTGGTCCTCTTTGCGCTCGGCCTGTACCCGGAATCCGAATACCGGGTGTCGACAGGCACGGCCAACGATCCCGCTGTGCAGCTCTATCTCCGCATCGGCTTCGAGGAGAGCGGCCGGCTCGAGATCGTTCCCGGAGTTTGGCTGACCACTCTCCGCAGGAGCCCTCGTCCGTAATCTTATTCAAAAAGTCGTGCCATAAAAAACGCATGGCGCTCAAGGCGCCATGCGTTTTTTGGCTTACAGCAGCGACTCCGCTCCATCCACGTAAATATCGGTGCCGGTTACGTGGGAGGACAGATCGGATGCCAGATAGGTGACGAGATCCGCGACCTGGGCAGCCTTTCCCGGCTTGCCGGCGAGAGGATGGGAGCCCTCGGGATATACAACCGGTATCGCGGCTTCCTCGGCTTCCTTGGTCTTGATCGTGCTGTCGTCGATATGGGTCTTGATCGCCCCCGGACAGACGGCGTTCACCCTGATCTTGTGGGGGGCGAGCTCAAGCGCGGCCATCTTCATGAAGGCGACCTGCCCGGCTTTGGAGGAGCTGTATGCGCTCGCGCCGGTATTGTTGAAGATCCGGTTGCCGTTGATGGAGCTCGTAATGATGATGCTGCCGCCGTTTTTCTTGAGATGCGGGATGCTGTACTTCACCGTGAGGAATGTGCCGCGCAGATTGATGCCAAGCGTCTCGTCCCAATCGTCCACATCCAGATCCTCGATCGTCGTCCACACCCCGTTGATGCCGGCGTTCGCGAACACGACGTCGATCCGCCCGAAACGCTCGTAAACGGAAGAGATTCCGGCCTCGACCGCAGCGGCGTCGCTGACGTCGGTCGCCGTCACGATGGCCTCTCCGCCTTCGCTTTCGATCTCGTCTCTGACTTTCTCGGCATCGTCTGGAGTGCGGTCCAGGAAACCGACTTTCGCTCCATGCCGGGCAAAATCAAGCGCGGCGGCTCTCCCGATGCCGGAGCCTCCTCCTGTAACAATCGCCACTTTCCCTTCCAGCAGCCGGCTGACGGTCATTCTTCATCATCCTTTCGATTATGTATCCTCTTTTTAGAATGGCTTCCATTCATCTATAGGATACTTAATCATCCCGATAACGGATGAATCGCCCGATCAGCGGTAGACAGGATGACTATGACATGGGCTTCCTTGCATGACCGGCACTACCGTCGGCGTCGCCGGAGCTTCGGAAGCAATTTCACGAGGGCCTAAAGGCTGAAAGGCATGACGCAGACCGGCTGCGAGACTTCAAAGCTCCGCTCTGTATACTGGAGCTTGCCGGACTGGCGGTCGACACGGAAGAGAGCGATGTTGTTCGTATCTTTATTCGCAGCGAACAGCCAGTTCCCGTCCGGCGTCAGGGCGAAATGCCTTGGATGCTCTCCCTCGGTATGAATATGCTGAATCGGCTCCAGACACCGGCCCTTATCCGATCCCTCATAGACGACGATGCTGTCATGCCCCCGGTTCGAGCCATAGACGAAGCGCCCATCCTTGGAGACGGCAATCTCGGCGCATGTGTTCTCCCCTTCATAACCCTCCGGCAGCGTCGGAATATAATGGAGCTCCGTCAAGCCGCCTGTCTCAGCATCATACTCCAGCACGCTGACCGTTGAGTCCACTTCGTTGATGACATAAGCGATATTGCCGTCCGGATGGAACGCCAAATGGCGCGGTCCGGCTCCTGCATGGATGCCATTGTCCCGCACGGGCTTCAAAACGCCTTCTTCAATGGCATAGGTACGGATCAGATCAAGTCCAAGATCCTGGACGAACACATACCGGCCATCCGGGCTGAACTGCGAGGAATGCGGATGCGGGCGGTCCTGCCGTTCTTCGTTCACGCTATGGCCCGCATGCTGCTGCTGGTCGAGCCTCGGACCGATCTTCCCGTCCGCGTCCAGCTCCATCAATCCCACCATGCCGCCATGATAACTGACGACGACGAGATGGCGGTTGTCCGGATCTCTCTGGATATGGCAAGTCGGTCCATCCGTGGTAGCGGCTTCGCTCAGCCTTTCCAGCGATTTCTCCAGCGGATCGAAACGGAACGAGACGGCGGTGCCTGTTTTGCCCCCTTCCGGCGACTTTCCCTCGGAAATGGCATACACAAAACGGCCGGCCGGATCAACGTTCAGGAACGTCGGATTTTTGAGCCCGTCCGCCTCAGCCAGCAGATCCAGGCTGAGCTCTTCTTCATTCCAGCGGTAGGCATACAAGCCGCTTCCATCCGGTTCCGCATAGGAGCCGACGAATACATACAATGGGTCCATGATTCAACCATCCTTCCTGTCCTTCATGTCTATTTGCGCTTCATGTCCTTCAAATCATCATGTGCTTCCCCATGCCGGCAGCAGCTACCGCTTGGGCAAAAGCTTCACATACGTATCCGACAGCCCGAGCAGCTTGATCGCGTAATCATAATCGCTTCGATACTTGGAGAAGTCGGCGACCGGCTGCAGCGTCTTCAAGGAGACCGCTTTCCCGTCCTCGAAGCCTTTGCCCGGCACGAACAGGATCTCTTCGTTGATGAACGAGCCCGATGGCAAGTAATAACGTTCTCCAAGAACATTGCGGTCGGTATTCAGCAAGTCCCGTCCGAATGCAGTGAAGCCTTCTTTTTCAAGCGAGATTCCCATCAGGTTGGCGACGGTCGGAAGAATGTCGAGCTGCCCTCCGATTCCTTCGACCATCTTGCCCTGCTGTCCCGGAACTCGGATGATGAGCGGAATGTTGAACCGGGAAATCTGATTGTGATAAGGAATTCCGAGTTCCTGCTGGATGAAGGCCGGATCGTTGCTCTGAGGCTGCAGGCCGAAGTGGTCTCCGTAAATGACGAGAGTCGTTTTCTCCCATAATCCCTCGGCCTTCAGCCTGTCCACCAGCTTCCCGATGGCATCGTCCGTGTAATGGATCGCCTGCAGATAATCGCCGAGCTGCGAGCCGGACAGGGATTCGTCTTCTTTCAGAGTCTGCTTGTCCTTCGGGATCTGGAACGGAAAATGGCTCGATGTCGTGATCAGATGGGCATAAAACGGCTTCCCTTTTTCGCTGAGCTCCGCCATTTTTTCTGCGGCGACCCGGTACAGCTCCTCATCCGATGCGCCGAAGCTGTTGAAATGGTCGTTGTTGTAGAACGGCTTGTCATAATACTTGTCGAAGTTGAGCGCCGGATACAGCTTGTTCCGATCCCAGAAGCCCACGTTGTTGATATGGAACGTATTCGCCTCGTACCCTTGGCCTTGAAGAAGGCGCGGCAGGCTCGGAAGCTTGCGGTTCCCGTAGCCGGTGGACATGGCGATCGTGCCCGTCGGGTAGATGGACGTATTCGTCATGAACTCCGCATCCGACGTGTTCCCCTGCCCGATCTGCTGGAAGAAGTGAGGGAAGTAATATCCCTCGTCCGCAAGCTTGTTCAGGTTCGGGGTCAATTCCTGGCCTTGCAGCTTCAGATGGATCGGGAAATTCTGGAACGCTTCCATCTGGATGATGACCAGATTCGTTCCCTTCGCTGCTCCGAACTGCTGAAGCGGCGCCGATTCGTCCTGGCGGTACGGATAAGAAGCCTGAAGCTCCCCGATCTCCTGGATCGTCTTGCCGATATCGCCGGACGCAATCTGCTTGTTCTCCTCGTGGATCTTGATCGCGCTGACGACCTGATAATTGAAGACGCCGACGCTCTCGGCCTGCGCCAGCTCGCTCTGGGTCGCCTCCGCATCGCGGATGAACCAGAAGCTGCCGGCGAGTCCGGCAATCGTCAGCAGGGCCGCCGCCGGCTTCCATATTCCTTTGCGTCCCTCGATTTTCCTTCCTCGCGTCCGTCGCAGCATCCATATCACGGTAATCAGGATGACGTCTGCAAAGTAGATGTAGTCCATCGGCTGGATGGTCGCATCCACGCTCTCGCGGATCCCATACACCTGGTTGAGGTTTCCGAGCGCGGTATAGGTGGCCACGGAGCCGAAATGGCTGAAATACAACGTGATCGCAAACAAGACGAGAGAATAAACCAGATTGAATCCCCAGTAGGCGGGACCTTTGCCGCGGCGCGGGGTAAGCAGCTCCAGCAGCCCCGCCAGCACGAGCAGGGACGCAAAGTCGGCGACGACGGCAAGCGGCTCCAATCCGCCGAACAAGTTGAACCGCATCCACTCCAGCTTGGCCAGCATCAGAACGAACAAATAATAGAATAGATTGCGGCCTTGCGAGCGGGAGCCGGCTCCAACAGATTTCATCATATATCGAATCCTTCTTCCTGGTTGAGGCGTACAGCCTTTTTTCACCGTATCAGTATATCATAACGCAGGAATGCTTCGCATGAACGGGCGCCAAGCTCTGTATCGATGCCGCTTCCCTTCATTCATGAATTTCCTCTGTAATTTCTTCCGTCTAGAACAAAAAACAAAAACCGCCCAAATGGCGGTTTTTGTTCCTGAGCGGAATATCCCGGTCTCAATGCTTACTGCGGACGCGCGCTGATTTGCGGAGCTTGGGCATGGAGGATGGAGGCTGCTTGCGGATGTAACGGATAAAAGTGGCGATCGCTTCGTCCGCCCGCAGAGCCTCGATTGTCGTCAGCTCCCGCTGCACGAGGTCTGCATTGGTGTAAAGCGCGTGGATCTGGCGATGGCAGGGAGGGCAGAGAAGAACTGTGCCTTTAAAAGTCCCTCCCTGCTCCCGCGGCGTCAGATGATGCTCGGTCAAGCCGACTCCGGATCTCCCGCACAGCTCGCAGCGGCCCTGCGCCGTTCCGGTCTCCATTGACATGGCGTCAAGCTCCTTCATGGACATTTCCATCAGCTTGCCCGATCAAGGATTGGTTGATGCTTCCTTTTTTTTCGGTACGCCGCTCAGCCCGACCGCCTCGTCGTAGGCGTCGAAGATTTGACGGGCGACCGGCGCGGCTCCCCAGCCGCCGTATCCGCCCTCGGGAATGACGATCGCGACGGCCAGCTTGGGCTTATCGGCCGGAGCGAAGGCGATGAACACGGAATTTTCCACCTTCACGCCGCCGGCAACGGTCTGCTGCGACGTTCCCGTCTTGCGGAGGAACGAATAGCTGACTCCCTCGAAGCCTTGCACGCTTACTTTAGCCATCCCTTTGTAGATCGTATTCCAATAGGAATCCGGGAAGCTGACCTGGTTGAGCACCTCGGGCTTATACGATTGGACGACGTTGCCCGATGGATCGAGAATCTCGTTCACGAATTGCGGCTTCATGCGCTTGCCTTTGTTGGCGAGCATGGAAGCGTACTGAGCCAGCTGCAGCGTCGTATATTTGCCGAGCTGCCCGAAGGAGGATCCCACCAGCGCCGAAATATTGCTGGACTCCTTCGCGTCATGCGTATAGTCCTCTACGCCCTTCTGCTCGCCGAGCAGACCGCTTTCCGTCGAAACGCCGAGGCCGAATTCCTTCATGTATTTATCCCATACGCCGACAGCATCCTTGCCGTATTTTTTCAGCAGCCGTTCGCCGACCATGGCGGACATGAACGCATTGGAGGAATGGGCGATCGCTTCGGAAGCGTTGATGTATCCGTTCGCTTTGTTGCTCGCATTCCGGATCGTCCTCTCGGACCCTGTGGAACCGAATTTGTAGTAGCCGATATCATGGTACTCTTCCGTGGCCGAGAACAAGCCCTCATTCAATCCGATCAGGATGGAGAGAGGCTTCTGCGTCGATCCCAGGTAGACGAGAGAAGGCGTATGCTTCGTCTGCTCCTTGTCCGTATCATACGGAGGAGACACAGAGCGGATCGTGCCGTTCCTCGTAAAGTAGAACAGCTCTTCCTTGGAAGGCGTTCCGTCCTTCCACTGGTTCGGATCGTAGTCCGGCATGCTGGCCATGGCGACAACCTTGCCGGTATCGACCTCCATCGCCACGGCAAAGCCGATCTTCGCCTTGTTGCCGGCGTTTTCCGGCTTCGTCGTCGAATGGCGCAGCTTGTCGATCTGCTGTGTCATCGCCTTCTGCGCCGTCAGCTGCACGGAGCGGTTGATCGTGAGGACGAGGTCGTTGCCGCGGGTAGGCGCCTCGACCTCAGGCGGGCCGATGATCCGCTGCAGGCGGTCGACCGGGAACGTCTTGATGCCGTTCTTGCCGCGCAGCTGCTCCTGGTACAAGTACTCGAGCCCGTCATAACCGACCGTTTCCTCCGGCGAGTATTTTTCCGTCGGGTCGGTTATTTCCTTGATCGCGTTGTACTTGGTCAGCGTCTCGGGGGCGGTGCGGTAGCTGCGCAAATAACCGACGAGCTGCACCGCGACATTGTCGGTGTCGTAGTTGCGCACATTTTCCTCGACGATGTCGACGCCCTTGAACTGCTCCTTGTTCTCCAGGAAATAAGCGATTTCCTTATTGTTGAGATCCGACTTGATCTTCCGCGGAACGGAGATCGTATTCGTCCGGAAATTAAGATCCATCTTCTTCTGGATTTCCTCGGCTGTGAGCTTGCCTTCCGGATCATCCTTGTCCGTCAGCCTCGCGAACACCTCGGCCAGCCTTTTGCTCATCTCGATGGCGATCTCCGGCTTGCGCTCGTCCTCGATGGTATACGTAAGCGTCTGGGTCGACGTCGAGAAGGCGATCGGCTTCTTGTCGGAGTCGAGGATGTCCCCCCGGAACGGAGGAATGGCGACCTTGCTTGTGCCCTGCCATTCCCGCTGCGCCTTCAAGGTCGGTCCTTCCACGAACTGCAGCACCGCCAGGCGGACGATCAGAATGCCGAAAAGGACGAACGCGGCAAAAAAGAACGCATTGAGCCGAAACATGAACTGCCTGCGGATGACATAATCCTTCTCTTCATCCCTGCCGACGATCTGCGGAGGCTTGCCGTTGCTCCCCTTCATGCATGGCCTCCTTTCTCTTGCCCGATCATGATCTCAGGAACGGCCGATACGGCGACATTTCCCCGCAAGGCTTTGGATATCATGCAGGTCTGCTCGGCCTTCTCCGCCAGCTTCCTCGCCGTATCCGCTTGGCGGGCAGAAGCTGAAGCATGCAGCAGGATAGTAGGCTTATGCGTGATCGACACGTACGTATACACGCCGCTAGTCGTATCGACGACGGCGTCGGACCGCAGGGACAGCCTCTCCGGCTCGATGCCGGAACGCTCCAGCATGGCGGCGAGCGTGATCAGATAACAGGTCGATGCCGCTCCGAGCAGCATCTCGTCCGGATTCGTTCCGATGCCCGGACCGTCCATGACGGCGGGAATGGAGATAGCCGCATTCAGCCCGCCGGCTGCAATCGCGCCCTCTCCCCCTCTTCCCCCCTGCCATTGGGCTTGAAGTGTAAAAAGATGTTCCATCTCGCGCTCCTTCTATGACCAAGCATGAAAATAATTGAACGACTGCATCTATCCATGAAATAAAAGCTGACATCATCATTGACCGCATCAAAATGGGATGGTACATTTTCTAAAACTTTTAGCGATACGCAGCGATCATACGCGGTGAAAGCCGCCTCGAAGGGATGAAACCTGACATGTCCATGCCTTTATCCTCATCTGCGCCGACATCCATCCGCAAAGACCGTTCGTGGGCCGCATACGCGGCTGTCGTCCTGCTTCTTCATTCAGCCGGGCTCGTCGGCCTGTTCATGGCTGCTAGCCATCATCCCGCCTTCTGGGGACTCGGAATTCTGGCGTATACGCTCGGACTCCGGCATGCCTTCGATGCGGACCATATCGCCGCGATCGACAATACAGTGCGCAAGCTCGTCGAGCTCCGCCGCAGCCCTCTGGGCGTCGGCTTCTACTTCTCCCTCGGCCATTCCAGCGTCGTATTCCTCATGGTGCTCGCCGTCGCCCTGTCCTTGCAATGGGCCCAGGAGCGCCTGCCGGCCATGCAGGAAATCGGAGGCCGGATCGGCATCACCGTCTCCGGCACTTTCCTGCTCCTCATCGGCCTGGCCAATCTGGCCGTCCTCATCCAGCTCATCAAGCTGAGCCGAATATATCGGGAAGCCGAGCATCGGGAAGAGCTTGCCCGGCTGCTGGAGTCGCGCGGCTGGATCGCCAGGCTCGTCAAGCCGCTGACAGCCTTCGTCAGCAAAAGCTGGCATGTCTATCCGCTCGGAATCCTGTTCGGACTCGGCTTCGACACGGCGACCGAAATCGGGCTTCTCGCCATATCGGCTACAGCGGCTGCGAGCGAGCTGCCGGTCTTCGGCATCCTGTCGCTCCCGATCCTGTTCGCCGCGGGCATGAGCATGCTCGATACAGCGGACGGAATTTTCATGACGCGAGCCTATAAATGGGCTGTGCAGTCTCCTGTGCGGCATCTTCGCTACAACTTGACCGTGACGTTCCTCTCCGTGGCGAGCGCCCTGTTCATCGGAGGCGTCGAAATTCTTCAGATGCTGGACGGCTACTTGCACTGGCAGTCCCCGTTCATGAGGGCAGTCGCCGGACTGGAATTTTCCGAGCTCGGTTATATGCTTGCAGCCTTGTTCGCCCTATCCTGGGGAATATCCTGGCTGTCATGGAGAATAGCCGACGCGAAGGCCAGGGCGTCCTGAATTTGAGACGAATAGGAGCAGCGAAAAGTTTCTATCGTTCATCGCTTGACCGCGTCTTCGAACACCTGCCGGCCGGGCGGCCCGATCAAGCGCAGAGAGACGTCATGGCGCTGAAACATAGGCGCAGCCGCTGCCCGGCTCCAGCTGTTTTGCTCGTCTTATTGTACCATACCGCACCGTACGGAACATGTCTGTCCGTCCGGCTCCCAAACAAAAATTCGCCCCCGGCATGCCATCGGCCGGGGGCGAAATCATGTATGCTGCCGGATTACAAGCCGTACTCGTCCTTCGGCTTCGGCTTGCGCTTGATTTTATTCTGTACGGCAGGCAGATGCCTCATGCTGCGCAGCATCGGGCCTTTGCAGATCGGGCACAACTGCGATTCGGCCGCGAATTCGTCGCGGACCCATGCCTTGCAGTCGGCGTTGCGGCACTTCCATATTTTCGTCGGGATCAGTTCGGGTTTCGTATCTTCGGAAGTCGTCAAGAGGGTGCATTCCTTTCTTATGTCGGGTCAGTCTGTTGATGCCGTCCCGTCGCAGAGACAGCCTGACTACTATACACCTCTGCCCCTCGCAAAGTAAAGACTTGACAGCTATTCCGGCTGCACCCGGTACCAATACGGATAAGCCTCGCGGTAGCCAAGCTTGGCGTACAATGCTTCTGCCGGCTTGTTGCCGGTTACGACCTGAAGATAGCTCTGCCGCACTCCGCGCTGCGCCGCCCAGCGGTACAAGCCGCGGATCAGCTCCGCCGCATAGCCGCGTCCCCTGCAGTCAGGTGCCGTCACGATGTCATAGAGCCCCAGGTAATCCCCGTCAAGCACTCCGACTCCGAGCGCGACCGGACGGCCTTGCGCATACAAGACAGCGAAGACGCGAGGCAGCGGCGAGGAATCGAACATGGAGACGAAGGTTTTCCCATCGTTCGCCTTGAGTCCGTTCCACTCGACAAGCAGGGACAGCCAATAGGATCTCGGCTGCTCCTCCAGCACAAGCTCGCCCGACCCTGCCGGCACGGCGGCCGGAATCGGCGTCACCATCACCGTTGATGGATCCGCGATCCGGTACCCGCGGCGCGCAAGCACGGAATCGAGATGATCCGGCTCCGTGAACGGCGTGATCTTGAAGATGGCAGGCTGGCCGCTCTCCCGGTAAAACTGCTCGCAGCGGCTGATTTTATGTTCCAGGTCCTGTTCCATGGGACCGAAATGATGCAGCGGTTGAACCGAATTGGATCTCTTCGTATACCCTTGATTGGCTTTGACGAGCCATCCGCCCAGGCTTCTTGTCTGCAGAGCCGGCCAGCTGTTGAGCGCCGCCTCTTCAACTTCATAGTATGCTTTCAATGGAGTCCCTCCGAATCTGACTGAATCTCATAAGTATAAATATACTTTAATATTTATTTTTATTCAATTTTCTTTTTCCTATGACTGCAGTCTTGGGTTACGACAAAAAAAAATCCTTCCCCGGAGGGAAGGATGCCTATGACCGATGTCTCTTCAGGCCTGCGCGGGATATGAACTCTTCAGGCCTGCGCGGATTGACTCTTCAGCACATTGAGCTCTACTTCGATGTTGCCTCTGGTCGCCTTGGAATAGGGGCATAGCTCATGGGCTTTTTCAGCCAGCTTGCGGGTCTGCTCCAGCTCCGCTCCCGGAATGGAGATATCCAGCCTTACCGCCAGAGCGAAGCTTTCCCCTTCCTTGAAGATCGATACATGTCCGGTCACCTCGGCTCCGCCGGCATCGATCCCTTGCTTGCGGGCAGCGAGCTGAAGAGCGCTTTCGAAGCAAGCCGCGTAGCCGGCCGCGAACAGCTGCTCCGGATTGGTCGCTTCGGCGCCGCTGCCGCCCAGCCCCTTGGGCATCGCCAGCGGCAAATCCAGAACGCCATCCGATGATCTGACGCTGCCCTGACGGCCCCCGCGGGCCGTCACCTCTGCTGTATAGAGTGCATCCATGTTGCATCTCCTCGCTTTCGGTTCATTTGTACATGCTTGAATATAACCATCCGGACCCGATTTTAATCGTAAAAAAATCCTCCGGGAGACATCCCCGGAGGATAACGTTCAGATCAGCTTCATGCCGCTGTAGGTTCCGATCAGCTGCAGCATGCGGTGCGGGAGCGGCAGCACGAACTGCATCGCGCCCAGCGGAAACCGTCCGCTCCGGTTGTGCATGGCCGCCGAGGCGACTTGGATGCGGTAAGACGGTCCATCCGTAAAGCTGACCGCATATTCGGCGGTCTGATCCTGATAGGCGCGGAATGGGACCGCAGGTTTCTTGGGATTGGCGAACGGCACGATGCTCACCATGTCCTCCAGCTTCAGATGATAGTTGGCATGAGGCTTATGATAGATAAGTTCGGAAGTGGTAATAGTCATGCCGAAATCCGGCTTTTTGATCGATAAGAGCAGAGTTCCCTCCAGCTCGCGAACGGGAATGAAATCGGAATTCAAGGGCGCTGCCTCCTTTCGGTTAAATACCAGCATATCATAAACCGGCGCCATCGGCCAAAGTCCGGCTCCATGCCAAACAGCGCCTGCGAGGGACCGGCAGAGGCCGGATGCCAGCTGGCGCTGCGGTTCCGAATGAAAGGCGGTTCCGTTGCCTTATGGTGACGTCTAATGCGTTTGCTGTCCGCCGGAAATACTGCTCCGGACTTCCTGCTCCGCCGCGCTCACCCGTTCCTTCAGCTTGCGGATCTGCCTCAGCTGCGCATCTGCCTGCACCTGGATCTGATTTTCCATCATGCTCAGCTCGTGGACGAGCTCCTGCATCGTGTTCACCAGTCCGCGGATTTTCTCTCCGCTGCTGTCCGCTCCCGCACGGTGCAGGGCAGCCTTTCCGGCCTCCTGATCCTGGATGCGCTTCATGCGCACCTGCTCCTGGAATTGCTCATAGCTCATCGTCAGGCTGTTGATCTCCTCCGAGCCGGAAGCTCCCTGCTGTCCATTCATGTTCATCTCTGATTCCTCCTAATGGGGCTGCTGCCTGGATATCCTTAGGATGCCCGCTTTCTCACCAAGTATGTCCAGTGACGGCCGGGATGACCAGTTCCGTCAGAACTCGGCGGGAATAGATCGACTTGCTCCGTCCGTCCAGGCTTTTGCGGACAACGACCGTCATGTCCAGCGACGGAATGACGAACAGGTATTGCCCCCCGTAGCCTAAGGCGAAAAAGTAATCGGGGCCGTCCTGCTTGCCCTCGGGCGACACCCACCAGTGGTATCCGTAGCTGCCGTAGATCGACGGCTCGTAGTGAAGGAGTCCTTTATGATGAGGCATCTGCGAGTCCACAATCCATTTTTGAGGAATGATCTGCTCGCCGTTCCACATTCCTTGCTGAAGATAAAGCCTTCCGAACCGGGACAGATCCTTCATGCCCATCGACAGCCCCGCGCCGGCCTCATGCCCTTCTCCCAGCCGGTTCCATCTGGCGCTGCCGATGCCGGCCGGACGGAACAGATAATTGCGGGCGAACGAGGGCAGGCTTTCCTGCGCGGCTCGGGTCAGAATGATGGAGAGCAGCTGGGAGCCTCCCGTATTATACGTAAACGTCGTTCCCGGCTCATGCGCGAGCTCTCTCCCCATGACGAACGCGGCCGGTGAAGCGGCCTTCTTCATCTCCCAATACGGCTTGTCGAAATCCGGCCAATCGAGGCCGCTCGTCATCGTGAGGAGATGCTCGATCGTAATGTCCCGCTTGCGGGGATCGTCTTTGATCGCCTTGGCGGTCCCTTCCTCTTCCATGTCCAAATAAGAGAAGACCGGGTCTGCGACGCTGCCTATCAGTCCCTGTCCGACCGCGATTCCGATCAAGGCCGACAGCACGCTCTTCGTGCAGGAATAGATGGAAGCCGGACGATCCGGTCCTCCGGCCGTCCACTCCAGCAGTCCCTTGCCGCCTTGCTCCGCATAAATGCCTTTGATTTTCCAGCTGTCCAATTGCATGGCCTGCTTGTCCGTCAGCATGATGGCCGAACCGCATCGGGACGATGCTGTTGTCGTCACGATGGACACCCCCTTATCGATCCCTGCTAGTAGAATGATGCCGGATGCTCCGGCTTATTCGAATGGATTCCAATACACGTCTTCTCCTTCATTGAATCAGTCAGGCCGATCCAAGTCAAAAAGATTGACGGGATGTCAGGATATGCATCCAGCCGCGCAGGCCATCCATCAACGGCTCACGGCTCTTCCCGGCGGAAAAACAAAAAAAGGCTTCACGCCTCGATATCGAAGCGCGAAGCCTTTCGTCGTTCCCTCGGCTCCATCAGCCGATGCTCGTCAGCCGATCAGCCCGTCTGCCGCAGCTGGATGCCGCTGCCCAGACGCTGCAGCAGAATAGCCGACAGCTCCTCCGGCCGGCTCCAGACGATCGGAGTCAGCCCTTCCAGAAGAGGCTGCCTCTCCGTGCTGCCGTCCTGCACCGTCCAGATGACGGGCACGCCCGAAGCCGCGGCGCTGCCTGTCGCCAGATAGGCTTCCGGCGGATTGCCGGTCAAGTCGGCCAGCAGCAGGTCGGCATCCGCAGCCTGCTGCAGCAAGCTGCGCCCGTCTCCTTCATCCCGGGTCAGGATGCGCGGGATATAGCCGCACTGCTGCAGCAGCGGCAGCACATGGCCCGCCCACTCCGGCAGCTCTCCGCCCCTGTCGGCGAATACCAGCGCGCAGGTTTTCGCCGTCCGTCCCGATACGGCCAGTTCCGCGCGGCTCCATCCGCCTTCCGTCAAGCTGAACGTCGATCCCGTCCGTTCGATGAGCTCCTGCTCGCGCAGCATCTCGATGACGTAGACCATCTCCTGCAGGTTCTGGGAATAGGTCAGGTTATAGCTGCGCGACAAGCGGTGGATGACGACAGGGTCTCCTGGCGACTCGCTGTTCCTGTGCAAGAAGGCCAGCAGCCTGTCGGCTTTCGCTTCGACCGTCGCGGGCACCTGCGGAGATGCCGGCAGCGTCTCGACCTGCTCGCGGCCAAGCCGGACCTCCTTGCCGCAGTCCGCCATTTCCCGTATATATGCCGACGCCAGCGGGAACAGCTCGCGCTGCCGCGGATAAGGAAGCATGCCCAGCTGGTCGTACGTTCCTGCGGCCAGCGCATATTCCGCCCCCGGCGCGCAGTCGCAGCCGATAAAGCGCTCTTCCTGCTCCGGACCGGCCTTCACCGGCACGATCGCATCGCAAAACAAACATCTCTTTGTATACATGATGATTCCCTCCAATACCAAACCCTTCGTCCCAGTGTACAGGACTTCAGGGGGCATAGGAGGTTAAGGTTCTCTCATGAACCTCTAACGATTCTCATATTAAGAGGCTTCATTTCCAGAAAATTGGCTCCGATATAGCTCCGCATAGATGCCTCCCCGGGCGATAAGCTCCTCATGCGTTCCCTGCTCCGCGACGGAGCCTTTGTCCATGACGAGAATGACATCCGCGTCCCGGATCGTGGAGAGCCTGTGGGCAATGACGAAACTCGTCCGGCCCCTCATGAGCTCCTTCATCGCATGCCGGATCTGCACTTCCGTGCGCGTATCCACGCTGCTCGTCGCCTCGTCGAGAATCAGAATAGCCGGGTCGGCGAGCAGCGCCCTCGCGATCGTGATCAGCTGCCTTTGGCCTTGGGACAAGTTGCTGGCGTCCTCGTTGAGTACGGTCTCATACCCTTCCGGAAGCGTGCGGATGAAGAAATCCGCATGCGCCGAACGGGCCGCATCCTCAATATCGGCGTCGGTCGCCTCTCTGCGGCCGTAGGCGATATTGTCCCGGATCGTTCCTTTGTACAGCCACGTATCCTGCAGCACCATGCCGAACAGGCTGCGCAGGCTCCCTCTGGCGAGCTGGCGGATATCCCGGCCGTCGATCGTGATCCTGCCGCCGTCCAGCTCGTAGAAACGGAGGAGCAGGTTCACGAGAGTCGTCTTGCCCGCTCCCGTCGGACCAACGATCGCCGCCGTCTGCCCGCTCTTCACTTCGATCGACAGCCCCTTCATCAAAGGAACGTCCGGCTTGTAGCCGAAATCTACGGATTCGAAGGCGACATCTCCCCGGATGCCGCGTCCGGCTTCCATCGTGCCGTCCGGCTCTTCTTCCTTTTCGTCCAGCAGCTCGAACACCCTCTCCGCCGAAGCCGCAGTCGATTGGATGATGTTGGCGATGTTCGCCAGCTGCGTGATCGGCATCGTGAACTGCCTCGCATATTGGATGAACGCCTGGATATCCCCGATCGAGACGCCGCCCCGGGTCACCATCAGTCCGCCGACGACGCTGATCAGCACGTAGCCCAGATTGCCGACGAAGGACATGAGCGGCATCAGCGTGCCGCTGATGAACTGGGCGCGCCAGGCGGATTGGTACAGCTTGCCGTTGATGGCCTCGAAGCGCTCCAGCGATTCCTTCTCCCGGCCGAAGGCTTTGACGATCCGGTGTCCGGTGAACATTTCCTCGACATGGCCGTTCAGCTCGCCGATCGACCGCTGCTGGCCGGCAAAATGCTTTTGCGACCGCTTGGCAACCGCCTTGGTGACCAGGAAGCTGAGCGGCAGCGTGACAAAAACGATCAGCGTAAGCAAGGGGCTGATCGTCAGCATCATGACGATGACGCCGACCAGCGTGACGGCCGAGGTGATGAGCTGAGTCAAGCTTTGCTGCAGCGTGCCGCTGATGTTGTCCACATCGTTGACGACCCGGCTCAGAATATCGCCGTGCGACTTGGCGTCGTAGAACTGCAGAGGGAGCCTTTGCAGCTTGTCGTCCACTTCCTTCCTCAGCCGGTATACCGCTCCTTGGGTAACGCCGGCCATCAGATATTGCTGGATGTACCCGAACAGGAAGCTGAGGGCATACAAGCCTGCCAGCCATCCCAGCACATGCAGCAAGCCGGCATAATCGAACGCGGCGCCGGCAGCTCCATTCATCCTCGCCACGACGCCCTTCACAATGATGTCGGTCCCGTGCCCGAGCAGTTTGGGACCGACGATCGAGAACACCGAAGCCGCGATCGCGCTTGCCAGCACAAGCAGCAGCCGCAGCCGGTACGGCTTCAGGAAGCGGAGCAGGCGCAGCATCGTTTTCTTGAATTCCTTGGGCTTCTCCCCCGGCATCATCGCACCGGGGCCCGGCCCTCCGCCCATCCGCGGCATGGCGCCGGGATGGCGCCCCGGCGGCATCCGCCGTTCCTGACTCATGCCGATTCCTCCTCTGTCCGGAGCTGGGATTCCACGATCTCGCGGTATACGCCGCAATACTCCAGCAGCTCCGCATGGGTTCCGTCGCCGGCCAGCCGCCCTTCTTCAAGCACCAGGATGCGGTCCGCAGCCATGACCGAGCTCACCCGCTGGGCGACCACCAGCACGGCGGCCCCTCCCGTCTCTTCCGCCAGAGCAGCGCGAAGCCTGGCTTCCGTCGACGCGTCGAGAGCCGAGAAGCTGTCGTCGAACAGATACAGCGCGGGACGGCGCACAAGCGCCCTCGCGATCGACAGCCGCTGCTTCTGCCCTCCCGACAGGTTGGCTCCGCCTTGGGCGATGGCCGTCGAGAAGCCTTCCGGCATCGCTTCGACGAAGCCGGCTGCCTGCGCGACCTCGGCGGCATGGCGCACTTCGGCATCCGTCGCATCCTCCTTGCCGTAGCGGATGTTGTCGCTGACCGAGCCGGAGAACAGCAGCGCCTTTTGCGGCACGAGGCCGATTGCTGCGCGAAGCTCCCCCTGGGACAAGCTTCTGACATCTCTGCCCCCGACCAGCACCTCGCCTTCTCCCGCATCGTAAAACCGCATGATCAGGTTCAGCAAGGTCGTCTTGCCGGAGCCGGTGCCGCCGATGACTGCGGTCGTCTCTCCCGCCTGGGCCATGAAGCTGACCCGGTCCAGCGCCGGCCTCTCGGCCCCGGGATAATGGAAGCTCACTTCACGGAATTCAACCTCCCCGCGAGCTGCTCCTGCGCTCGGCGAAGCTGCGGACGACGGCTTCGCGGCTTGCCCGTCGGTAATCGTCGGAGCGATGTCCAGCATCTCGTTGATCCGGGCTGCGGACGTCGCGGCGCGCGGCACCATGGCGAACATCATGGACATCATGACGAGCGAGAACATGATCTGGCTGGCATACTGGATGAACGCGATCAGGCTGCCGATATTCATGTCTCCCGCATCGATCCGCTTGGCTCCGAACCAGACGATGAGCACGGTCGTCAGGTTCATGATCAGCATCATCGTCGGCATCAGGATCGCCATCATCCGGTTGACGCGCAGCGCCGTATCGGCCAGATCGCGGCTGGCCGTGTCGAATCTTCCCTGCTCGTAGTCCTCGCGATTGAAGGAGCGGATGACCCGGATGCCGGTCAAGCCTTCGCGCAGGACGAGGTTCAGCTTGTCGAGCTTGACCTGCATCGCCCTGAACAGCGGAATCGCCTTGCGCATGACGGCGAATATCGTAAGGCCGATGACCGGAATAACCGCGACAAGGAGCAGGGAAAGCTTCGCATCCTTGGAGAAGGCCATGATCAGCCCGCCGATGCACATCATCGGCGCGCTGACCATCATCCTCATCATCATGATCAGAACCTGCTGCACCTGATTGACATCGTTCGTCGTCCTGTTGATCATCGAAGCCGTCCCGATCCGGTCGAACTCGGGCAGCGAGAACTTCTCCGCATGTCCGAACAGCTTCGAGCGGGCGCTGCGGCCGAAGCCGGAGGCGACACGGGACGACATGTAGCTGGAAGCGATGATGCAGGCCGCTCCTGCTGCGGACACGAGCAGCATGAAGCCGCCGATCCTCCAGATGTAAGGCACGTCGCCCTTCAAAATGCCCTTGTCCACGATGTCCGACAGCAGCGTCGGAAGATACAGGTCGGACAACGATTGGCAAAAGACGAGCGCCAATACGGCCGCAATCTGGAGCCGGAATGGCTTCAGCAGCCGAAACAGCTTGAACAAGGCTTCCCCTCCTTATTTTACTTCTAAACCAATCATTCCTACTCATCTTAATCTTCGCTGAAATCTCCTGTCAAACACGGTCTCCTCCAGCTTTTTCAGCCGTCCATTCCATGTTCCGAAGCTTCTCGGCTGCAGGCTCGGGAGGCCGCTCCGAACGAAGCTGATAGAACAAGCCGCTGGCGTCAGACCATTCCGCATAGAGGATCTGCCTTTCATCCTGTATGCCGATATGCGCGAGCAATCCGAGCAGCCACTGGCGGTCCCTGCCGAGCCGGTCCAGCGCCCTGTCGACGATGTCTCCGTCCTCGATTACGCTCTCCGGCAAGGAAGGGCTGTCCGGCTCCTCCTTTTGATTGCCGCCTGCGGCCGGCTTGCTCAGGACGCTGATGCTGCCGTTGGTCTCGAACAGCGCATAAGCGACATCGCGCACGGAGAAGACGCCGTTCTCGCGCAGCAGCATGCTCAATTGGCCGAAGTCCAGATTGTTCCTCTTCATCGCATCGCGGTCGATGATTCCTTCCCGGATGACCAGATCCGGCGAACCTGTCACCCGCCTGGCCAGCCAGGGAATCCGATTCAGCAGCTTCTCCGTGCCGTAGGACAGCAGCGTCCAGACAGCCAAGGCGAACACGAGATGGCCGTATCCGACCTCCCTGTCGTAGATCGTATTGCCGACCAGCTCGCTCAGCATGAGCGAAGAAACGAAGTCGAATGCGGTCAGCTGCGAGATCTCCTTTTTGCCCAGCACTTTGGTCATGATCATGAGGCTGACAAGGGCGATCAGCAGCTTGAGCGCAATTTGCCCGAATAATGGATCCATTCCGTCTCCCCCTCCCGGTGTCAATCCGAAAAAAAACCGGACCGCGGAACGGTCCGATTTCATTCTGGGCTATGGCAGCGACAGGAACGCTTCGCCTAGCGAAGCTTCTCCATTTCATTCGCGGCCTCGGCGCCTTCCGGCTGGGCGGCGACCGTGTCGGAGGCGTTGCCGTATTCCTCCAGCGTCTTCCATGCATCCGCGTCGTCGAACCGGCCGGCATGGGCTTGCCTGCTCTCGCCGGCTCCCGTCGGCGGCAGCGTCATGACCTCTTCTTCGACAGGACGGTAGTCCCCAATCTCCTGATCGGGCACGTTGTCGACCGTATGCTGGGTCGAGGGAATCGCTTCGAGCCGCTCGTAAGGAATCGGCTCTCCGGTGGAAGCGTCCAGGCCGTATTTGCCTTCCTCCATCAAGCTCAGCGCGCGGTTCACCTGAGCGAGCTTCTTGCCGAGCTTTTCGTCGAGCGCCATGTCGCGCTCTTTCTCGAACGTGACGGTCCCGGAATCGGCCGGATGATTGTCGTAGCTGGACAGCTCCCCGTCGGAGTCCGTCGCCGTCAGAGGCGCGCCTTCCAGATCGGTTTCCCGATTGAGGTCGAAGTGGGCCTCCAGCTCCTTCTTCTCCTGCAGCAGGCTGTTCTTCAGAAAGTCCAGCTGGGATGGCTTGAGATGTTTCATGATGTCTCCTCCTAAGCAATTCGTTCTATAGCTACCTATACCCTTAGGATGCGACAAATGAAGCAAGCGTCTCCAGCGGAACGGCCCGAATGCCTCAGCAGCCTGCCGGGGATTCTCCCGCGATGACAGCCTCCTCGCTCACGCTGCCGTCAGCGTCGATCAGGAGAGCGTTGAGACGGCCTCCCGCCGAGCAGCCGCCGTCGATTCCGATCTTGTCTCCACCGAACCAGACCGACGGCCCCTTCTGGAATTTGATCGTCCGCGTATGGCCGAACACGACGGTTTTGCCCGCCGTCACCGGAGCGTGGTGGAACGGCTCCCTTATCCACATGAACAGCTCTCTGGGCTGGTCCTTCCAGCTCGCCCCGGCAGCCGGATCGATCCCCGCATGGACAAAAATGAAGGCCTCATCCTCCGCATACAGATCGAGGCTGTCCAGCAGCTCGACATGCTCTTCGAAATCGCTGCGGATCAGCCGGAGCACGGCGGAGGCGTCTGCCGCCCCGCGGTATTCCGTTCCGGCGGCGCGAGCGTAGCTCCGCAGCGTTTCATGCCCCCCTTGCCCGAGAAACTTGTCAAGCAGCTCAGGCTCAGGATGGCGCAGGCATTGCAGAAAGCGCTGGTCATGATTGCCTCTAAGAGCGGTCGCCCGGCCCCCGCCTTCCCGCAGCAGAGCCAAGACGGCGTTGATGACGCCGCAGCTGTCCGGTCCTCGGTCCACGTAATCGCCGAGCAGGATCAGTCTGTCCTCGCCGGGGCGATAGCCTACTTTCTGCAGAAGCTCTCCAAGCTCCCGGCTGCAGCCGTGAATGTCGCTGATGGCGATCGTTCGAATCCTATCCATTGTAGGAGCCCTCCTTGTTGTCGCCCTCATGATTGCGGTTGCCGGCGCCGGTTTGCTACAATACACCGGAAGCAATCAGCGGAAGGGATGATGACAAATGTTGTCTGCAACCATAGTCCAAACGAAAGAACAGCTGGAGCAATGCCTCCATATCCGCAGGGAAGTGTTCGTCCGGGAGCAGGGAGTTTCCATCGAAGAGGAGCTCGACCATTACGACGAGTCTCCGGAGTCGTGCATCCACGTTCTCCTGAGCGATGACGCCGCGCCTGTCGGAACCGGCCGGGTCAAGGCATTCGAAGGAAGCAGCGCCAAGCTGCAGCGGATCGCTGTCCTGGCCTCCATGCGCGGCCGCGGCGCCGGCTCCGCCATCGTGCAGGCGATGGAGCAAGCCGCTCGGGAAGCAGGGTACGGCCGCGCCGTGCTTGACGCCCAATGCCAGGCGGAGCCGTTCTACGCCAAGCTCGGGTACAAGCCTGTGTCGCCCGACATCTTCCTCGATGCAGGAATTCCGCATGTCAGGATGAGCAAGGAGCTGAGCTAGATTCTTGGCGGAGGGACGAATTGACTTCAGGAATTCGCCGTTCACTGATTCTCGCATAATTTTCCATTTCGGAACAGCGCCATTCTATCTTTTCATTGACTCCCCTGCAGCCCTCCTTCCCCGCAATGCAAAAAATGGGATCGATCAGGCAGAGAACGCCAAAAACCCGCATGCAGAGTCGCCCTCGCATGCGGGTTTTCAGTCAGGGCAAGTCAGTCTTGCTTGAGCGCGTCCTTGGCGGCTGCGATCAAGGCGTCGTAGAACTCGTCGTTGTCCTCGAGCTCCTCCTCCACCGCTTCGATCTCCGTTTCCGGCCCTGCCTCGTCCTTGAAGAACAAGCCGTATGCCCAGTCCTTGCCTCTCTTGTTGCTCTGCAGCGCGATTTCATATGCCTGCTTATGTCCTTCGACCTTGAATTGAACTTGTCCGACATAACCGCCGTCTTCGGCGACCGTCATCTCGGCATGGATGATTTCCCACTTCACCTGCTGCTTCCCCCTCGTCGTTCATGACCTTATCATACTTAACCTCGCCTCGGATTTCCAGCGGCATTGCGCCAGCCTCGGCGACGGGACGGAAGCCGACGATTCCGTGATGGAGGTCCAGGCGCATACCGACGCGCTGCATGTCAAAATCGACCGCCGCCATGACTTGCTCACAGGCTGCCTTCTCCGTGCCGGCATGCTCGAAAGCGATGCCGATTACCGGGCCAGAATAACAGCCGACACGATCAAATGCCTGTCCGCCTTGCGGCCGCTCAACTCCCATCCGGTTGATTCGTTCGCTTCCCCCTACGGCCTGTATACGCCGGAGGCGGTTTCCCTGCTGCGCGAGCAAGGAATCAAATACGCCTTCACGACCGCTCCCGGGCTCGCAAGCCGCACCTTCGACGCGATGCTTCTGTCTCGGGTCATTGCCGGATCGCCGGCGATCTCGAGCGCGGCGATCGCGGCCGAGCTGAACCGGCTTGCAGCCGCCATGCCGCCGCTGCTCCGGGGGCGCCTGCAAAGGCTCCAGCAGCTCCGGCGCCTCCTGCCGCTTCGGGAAGGCTGTCTCTTCCCGCATCCAGGGGCTGTTTCATTCCCGGCGCTCCGTGCGGATCGGAAGCGCATGCCGAGGCACGGCGGCTGCGGCCCGTTCCATCCTGTTCTCGAAACGGCCCTCGTAGCGGAATACATCGCCTAGAAGCGGGCTTTTCACTCCGACACGGATCCGGAACAGACCCGCCTCGTCGTCGAACCATTCCTCTACGTCCGCTTGGCCGGTGAAAGCATCCGGAAAGCGGAATCCCGCCCAGCCCTCGTAGAACCGCTGCGCTCCCGAGCGCAGCCGGATGCCGCCCGCCGCTGTCGGCTCGATATCCAGATCGACCGCCAAATGCTGCTTATTCCCAAGATAATCGACGATGCAGCCGCGGCTGCGGCTGAAAACCATCGTCGCGTCGAAGCGGCGGATCCGCTTCGGGAAGCGGAAAGTGCGGATCCAGGTGACGGTCTCCCTCCCGAACCGGTCCTTGTAGCTGTAATTCTCCACCGTGAACGGAACGGCCGCGCCGCTCTCCGGAAACAGGATATGGCGCCGGGTGCCGATATGGAGCGGAAGCTTGGCCAGACGGTTGTGCCAGACGACATCCATGCAGCCGCTGCCGACTGCCGCGGCTGCGGAGCCGCTATGCAAGGAAAATCGCTCCTGGATTCGGGGATGCAGCTTGCTGAACTCACTTCCGAGCGCAAGCTGGTAGATCGACTTGCCGGCGTTCCTGCTTGTTCCTTGGCTCCTGTTCATAACGTCGGTCTCCTTCCTATTCATAGACGCCGCTTCCCTTCTGCCCTCGGCTGCTTGCGCAGGCATCTTGAAGCCCGGGGGCAATAAGGGACCGCAATCGCCGCCGTCGCCGACAGCGCGAGCAGCGGAATCGTTGTCGTCAGCGGATTGAACGGCTCGGACAGCAGCTCCGGACGGAGCGAGGCTCCGCATGCGGACAGCAGCAGCAGGCAGGCGGCCTGGATGGCAATGACCGCTCGGGAATGCCTGCAGGCCACTAGAAGGACGGCCGCGGCAGCTTCCGCCCCGCCGAGCAGATGAAGGGCGAATGATTGCGCTGGGGATGCCAGGCCAAGCCCCGCCAGCATGCCGAGCTCCGTGCCGGAGTCGTGGAGCAGCTTCGGCACGACACCTTCGTAGAGCCACATGCCCGCAAGAGCGGTTATAGACAACAGATGGATGGCCGCCATGGCGATGACCAGCTCCGGCTGCCACCCCTTCTCGGCCCACATCCGGAGGCGATCGAAGCTCCACGCTGTCGCCCAACCCATGAGTGGCCGGAACAAATATCGGTCCGCCAGCTTCCCGGCGATTCCAAACCGGGTCGAGTACGTGTAGCGGGTCATGAACCGCAGCCCTTCCTCCGTCTGCTCATACTGCCAGTAACCCGCTCCAGACCGGAGCAAGGACCATTTTTGGGAGGAGGAGAACTGTAAAGTCGACATCCTCCGGCCGGCTGCGGTGTCCGGCCGCGTCTTCGTTTCACCGAAGCCTTCGACAGCCGCTCCGAAGCCGATCCGCGTCCGGTAACTGAACAGCCTTCCTTCCCGTCCCTCCGCTTGCGGCAGAAAATCGATGGACGTAAACCGAAGATCCCAGCGTTCATGCAGCTTGGGCTGCTGAGTCAGCCGCCAAAGCTCCTCAATGCCGCAGCGCATTCTCATTTCGACGTAGATCGGGGGGAGAGACGCCTTTCCCTGAACATGGTCGCTCCTGGACCGGCTCATACCCTCGCCTCCTCCGGCTCATCCAGCAGCCGGAGAGCCTCTTCGGCGCTTTCCACCTGCTTGCCGCGGATTCGTTCCGCATCCAGCAGGCTGCAGCTTCCTTGCGGCGCCAACCGGTGCCGGAGCTTGGCCAGTGCTTCATAGCCGGCATCCCGGATACCGGAAGGCAGCGCCTGCAGCAGAGCGGCGGGCACCCGGCCGCCTCGGAGCATGGACAGCAGGAGCATGGCAGCCGTTCCTTTCGTGTACACTTTCTCTTCCGTCACCAGGACGAAACTGTTCCATGCCGACGCCTGCAGCCCGTGCCGCTCCAGAATGACGCGAGCCGCCTCGGATTGCAGCGCCGCGAAGCGCAGCCTGTCCTCCGGATCGCGATTGGCGGCGAATCGCGTCAACGCTCCGCAGAGCGCGCAGTTCCCGTCAACGAGTGCGACAGATCGTTTCATTGTACAGCCCTCCCTTTCAATCGCCTTATCCTGATGCTTCTATCGTACCGCGGCTGCGCGGACAGCATCAGGCCTCAAAAGGAGAGGAGGGAACAGCAAAGAGGGCCTACGGTTCGTAGGCCCTCTTTGCCATGCATATGCCGCCGCGCTCGGCTCAATCCCGCTCTATTCCGGCGCCGTCTCCGTCGCCTCTCTTGATTTTCCGCACCGCTTCGCGGCTGCTGCGCGCGCCGAGCTTCTTGAGGATCCGGTTCACCTGGTTTTTCAGCGTGCTCTCGCTCTTGTAGAGCCTTCTGCCGATCTCGGCCTGGGTGTTGCCTCGCTCGATCAGCTCATACACCTCCCGCTCGGACGGAGTAAGCGGCTGAAGCTGCTCCTCCCGCTTGAGCCTGCGGAACTCCTTCAACAGCGCCTGCATGGGCGCCGGCTGATGGACGGCCTTGCGGATCGCGGCCGGCAGCTCCCGGTAGTCCGTCTTCTCGATGTACTGCACTGCACCGGAACCGAATGCCCGGGTCATCGCCCGCTCCTCGCCCACGGAGGTCAGCATGATGACCGGCGAATTCCTCAGCTCCAGCAAGTCGGCGGCTGCGCTTATTCCGTCCCGGACACCTTCGCCGAGCTGGATGTCCATCAGGACGACATCATATTCCAGTGCGGCGGCCACCTTAAGGGCCTCTTCCGGCCCACGCGCGGAAGCTGCCAGGAGCATATCAGGCTCGGAGCTCAGAAAGCGGCTCATCGCGCGGATCCAGTCCGGGTCGTCTTCCACCATCAGGATCCGGATCAGCCGATCGTCATGCTCATTTCCCATTCCTTGGTCCAGCCTCCCTTTTTCCATCCGGTAAACGGCTTGGCGCCATCGTCAGCTCCAGCGTCGTGCCGGCTCCTTCAACGGTCTTGACGTCGACCCGGCCTCCGGCCCGCTTCATGACCTGGTACACATACGACAGGCCGATTCCATAATTGCTCCGCCCCTGCTTCGTGCTGTAGAAGGGCAGGAACAGATAAGGCAGATGGACCGCGGCAATGCCGGGCCCGTCGTCGGCGATCCGAACGACAAGCTTTCTCCGCTCCCGGAGCAGGCTTGCGGAGACGGTCCCTCCCGGAGCAGCCGCTTCGACTCCGTTGGAGATGACGTTCACGAGCGCTTCCTCGAGATGGAACGGATCGCATCTCACTTCCGCAGGGACCTGGACATTGCCTGCAGCTAGAGAGACGCCACGGAGAGCGGCGGCGGCGCTGCATCGGGCAACGGATCGCAGCAGCAGCTCGTCCAGTCGGCAATGCTGCTCCCGCCAATCCATCTCCCTCGTTTGGCCGTGTATCCTCGTCACCGTATCCAGCATGCGGTCTGCGGATTCCCGGATCAGCTCCAGCTGTTCGCCCAGGCTTTCCGCCGCGCCGCCTTCTGCCGCCCGCTGAGGCCTGGCCGTTTTCAGCTCCCGATCCAGCAGATCGGCTCCGATCTTGATTTTGCCGATTTCGTTTTTCAAGGAATGGCTCAGCATCGAAGCGCCCATGCCTGCCGTCCGCATCGCGCTCTCGACGGGATCGCGCTCCACACGGAGCCTGATGCCGAGAACGCCGTAAAGAAAGATGGCGACTAAGGCGGCCCCCATCGAATAGGCGATGAACATCGCCACATAGGGAAAGAAATCGTACTGAGGCCGCAGCGCGCGCCCGACGTTGATAAAGCCCAGGACGCCGAGAAGCGTCGGCACCATCACGGCCGTCAAGGCCAGCCTGCTCCTGCGGCTGGCGGCATGCCGCTCCCTGTGCAGCGACACCAGGAGGCATGCGCAGGCAGAGGCGTAATAGGGTCCCGCCCATAACAACAGCATGCCGTAGTTCGGGGCATGTGCGGGCGACAGCAGCCAAGCGTCTGCGGCGGATGCAGCCGGGGCCAGCAGCAGCAGGAGCTTGGCGGCCCGCCGCTGCCTGCTTGACGGCAGGAAGCCGCCATAAATCAGGCAGAAAATCAGGACCGCATAAGGAGTCAGGCATGCATTGAACAATCCGGCTGCCTCCGCGAAGCCTGAAAGCCCCCGCTGCCGGAGCTGCTCCGTCAATCCTCCCGAAGCCGCCGTCAGCAAAAAGATGGCGGCCCAGCGATTGACCGCTTCTCGCGGCCGGGCCAGCCAAGCCGCCGCCCCCGCTGATGTCAGCGCCGCGAAATAATAAAGCACGGATCCACCCCTTTGTCAGCTCATACTGCCATTATATCGGATAAATTGCTGGAAAAGCATAGCGGATCCTCCTGTACAACGGACTCAAAAGCCACTAATCGATGAAAGAGCAGCCAGACGATTCCCAGGCGAGCAAACGGAAAAAAGGGGCAGCCCCAAAAGCCAAAGGCTTTTGGGGCTGCCCCTTCAGTCCATCGCTAGCCGGAGCTGAGATAGGCTTGCTTCATCTGCATGCCGTAATAGCGGCAATTTTCCTCGTCCTTGCAGACGAAAGTGACTCTTTTGATGGAAGTGTCCTCGCGACTTTTGATATACGCCTTCACCTCGGCAAAAGCGATCGCGGCCGCTTCTTCCTTGGGGTACCCGTATATGCCGGTGCTGATTGCCGGAAAAGCGATGCTCGAAGCCTTGCTGGCGTCGGCGATCTCCAGCGCTCTGCGATAGCAGCTGGCGAGCAGCCGCTTCTCTCCGTGGCCGCCGCCTTGCCATACCGGCCCGACCGCATGGATGACATAGGCGGCCGGAAGCTTGCCCGCCGTCGTAATGACCGCGTCTCCGGTAGAGCAGCCTCCCTTGTCATTGCGGATCAGCATCAGCTCGTCATGTATGGCGATGCCGCCAGCCTGCATGATCGCCCCGTCTACGCCCGCGCCCCCGGAAAGGCTGGCATTGGCGGCATTGACAATGATATCGGCTTCTATGCGGGCAATATCCCCCTGAACCGTCTCGAGCAGCGTGGAATTGATCTGGATCGTCATCGTCTTCGCCTTCCTCCCGCGTACATTCTACCCAGTACTTACTCCAGGAGGACGCCGTTGAATCGGACTTACCGTTTTTTTCCGCTCTTGACCAGCCAAGGATACAGCTGAGCGCCGGGACTGGAAGATGCCAGCCAGTATTCCACGCTGTTGGACCGGCTGGCGATCGACACCCAGTCTCCATAGACGGGAAGCGGATTCGGCACCGGCTGCGGAAATTTCCCCACGATCAAGTCCCCGTATTCGTAGCTGAAAGCAAGACGCCTGTTCAGGTTGTAGAACTGATACACAGCCACGGAGGAGAAGGTCGGATTGAGCGGCTCGAAGACTGCTTCCTTGTCTCCAAGCGTGAGCTGCCCGTAGGCGAAAAAAGGAATGAGCTTGCGGGAGAGCAGCAGACGCATCCGCGGGAAGTCTTCATCCTGCCTGCCTGCCGGAAGCGCCAGCTGCCGGCTGTAGCGCTCAGCCTGAGCGGGAGTCGTTATCCAGACCGAATTGAACCGGATCACCGGTCATCCCCCCTCCATTCTTGCTCATACATATCCGAGTGGAGGCCGTTATATTCCCGAGCATGACGGAGGATAATCGAAATCAAGGGCGAACATAAATAAAGGCCGGATCAAAGGATCCGACCTGTCGATATTGAAATAGAAACCAATAAATGATATGATCCATTAGATGGTTAAATGAAATGAGTTAGATCACATTTATCTCAATCATATTATACGCCCATTATCCTCTGCCGTCAATCTTTTTTTCGGCAGGCTGATAGCCGGGCAATACGAACCAAGGAAAGGAAGTGCCCCATGGCAAACCGCGAGTTATGGAAGCAGGAGCAGGACCGCGTCGATGCCGTGCGCGGGGAGCTGCAAACGAGGATCGCTCGCGACGAGCCGCTCGTATCGGATCTCAAAACGCAGGTCGTTGATATCCGCACCGACTTCTGGGATGACGTGACCGTCAACCTGACGGCTGGCGACGATCGGCTGGAGACGGCGATAAGCATGAAACAGCAGGCGGAAATCCTTTCCGAGCGCGAGCGCAGCCACCGCCATCTGCGGGAAGGATTGACGAAAATGCGCCGTCTGCTGCCGTCTCCCTACTTCGGCCGCATCGATTTTCAAGAAAATGAAGGCGCCGGCAGCATCGATCCGGTCTATATCGGCACCGCCTCCTTCCTCACTGAAGACGGAGAGAGCTTCCTCGTCTACGACTGGAGGACGCCTGTCGCCAGCCTTTATTACGATTACGGTCCCGGCCCCGCTTCCTATGACACACCGGGGGGCCTCATCGAAGGCGAAATGACGCTGAAGCGGCAGTTCACCATTCGCGATGGCGTCATCAAGGCCATGTTCGACACAGGGATGACAATCGGCGACGAGCTGCTGCAGGAAGCTCTCAGCCGCAGCTCGACCTCCCAGATGCAATCCATCGTCGGGACTATCCAGCGGGAGCAGAACGCCATCATCCGCAACGACCTCTCCAGGCTGCTAATCGTCCAGGGCGCTGCCGGCAGCGGCAAGACATCCGCCGCTCTGCAGCGGGTAGCCTACCTGCTGTATAAGCACCGTACGCGGATCGGCGCGGACCAGATGGTGCTGTTCTCCCCCAATCCGATGTTCAACAGCTATATTTCCTCGGTGCTGCCTGAGCTTGGCGAGGAGAATATCCGGCAAACGACGTTCCAGCAGTACGTGGAGTCGCGTCTGGGCCGCCGGTACGACATCGAGGACATCAATGACCAGCTCGAAGCGATATTGGACGAATCCGGCGACGCCGCCCGGCGCAGCCTCCGCCTCGACGCCATCCGCTACAAAAACTCAGCGGGCTTTCTGGAGCGGATCGAATCGTTCGCGGACAGCCTGCTTCAGTCCGGCATGAAATTCCGCGGCTTCAAGTTCAGAGGCAAGCTGCTCATCAGCCGCGAAGACATCAGCGCCCGCTTCTACGGCTGCGAAGCCCATATCCGGCTGCCAAACCGCATCGAGCTGCTGCGCGACTGGCTCCTGGAGGAGCTGGCGAGGCTGGAGCAAGAGGAATGCGCCGAGGAATGGGTGCGCAACGAAATCGAATATCTCGATAATGACCGTTACCAGAGCATCTACAAACAAATGCGCAAGCAGCGGGGCAAGAGCGGCGAGGAGCTTGACGAGAGCGCGCTGGAGGAAAGGCTGCTGCGGGAGCAGCTCGTTCGCGAGGCTTACAAGCCGCTGCGCCGGATGGCCGCAAGGCTGGCGTGGATCGACATGCACAACCTTTATCTGCAGCTGTTCCGGGAAGATGCAGCCGGCTCCGGCCTCCCGACGTCATGGGCGGATATTTGCCGCTTCACTCGCGAACGGCTTGCCGAACGCTGTCTTCCCTACGAGGACGCCTCGCCCATGCTGTATTTGACGGAGCTGGTCCAGGGCTTCCGCACCAATACCGGCATCCGGTACGTGCTCGTCGACGAAGCCCAGGACTATTCCCCGTTCCAGTTCCAGTTCCTGAAAAGGCTGTTTCCATTCGCCAAGATGACGGCGCTCGGCGACTTCAACCAAGCCATCTTCGCCCACTCCACGGAACTCGAAGGAAATGCCCTGCTGGCCGGTCTGTACGGAGCCGAGGAAACGGAAACGATCGTGCTCAGCCGCAGCTACCGCTCCACCCGCCCGATCGTCGAATTCACCCGCTCGATGCTTCCGGGAGGCGATGCCATCATTCCGTTCGACCGTCCCGGGGAACTTCCCGAGGTGATCGCCTCCGCCGGCACGGCGGATCGGGACCGCCTTCTTGCCGCCAGCCTGCTGGAGCTGCGGCAAGCCGGCTCCGGCTCCGCAGCGGTCATCTGCAAAACGGCGGCCGAAAGCAAGGCGGCATGGGAAGCGCTGCGCTCCTATCCGGGTTTGGAGGACCTTCGCCTCGTCACGAAGGATACCGCCACATTCCAGAGCGGCCTTATGGTCATTCCCGCTTACCTGGCCAAGGGCGTCGAATTCGACTCCGTTCTCATCCATGACGCTTCGGCCGAAGCCTACGGCGAAGAACGGCTGCGCAAGCTGTTCTACACGGCTTGCACGAGAGCAATGCACCGCCTGCTCCTGTTCAGCCCAGGCGAGCCAAGCCGCTTCATCCTCGAGGCGGCGGAAGGAACCTATAGGCTTGAGCCTTCCCTGACTTCGAAAAAGTGAACGCGCGGCCCGGATGAACGCCTAGTTCCGCTTCCGCATAGGATGTCATAGACAGATATCCTGTCAGGAGAGGAAGATGGATTCATGGAGCTCACGCTCACAGCCATCCATTGGGTTTACCTGCTGCTGATCGGCGTCATCGTCGCCTTCATGGCCATGCGCCGAGATACGACAGTCGTCTGCGTGCTCGGCACCGGCATCATCGGCTTGCTGGCGAGCGGCACGCTGAGCGGCGCGGTCAGCGGAACGTTCAACAGCCTTATCTATGCGATCAAGGAATTGTCCGGAACCATTCTCATCATTTCCATTATCGTCGCCATGAGCCGGCTGCTCATGGAAACCGGCGTGAACGAGGTGATGATCCGGCCGTTCACGGGATTGATCCGCTCTCAGGGGATGGCCTTCTGGGGAATCGGCCTCATCATGATGGTCGTATCGTTCTTCTTCTGGCCTTCTCCAGCCGTCGCGCTGATCGGAGCCGTTCTGCTGCCGGTCGCCCTGCGGGTCGGACTTCCGGCTCTCGGGGCGGCCATGGCGATGAACCTGTTCGGCCACGGCATCGCGCTGTCGGGAGATTATATCATCCAGGGCGCCCCCAAGCTGACGGCCGACGCGGCCGGCCTGCCGGTGTCCCAGGTGATGGAAGCCAGCGTGCCGCTCGTCATCGTCATGGGCGTCGTCACGACTCTAACGGCCTACTGGTTCATGAGACGCGATCAGAAGTCCGGCGCTTGGCGCGACGGTCTCGTCGGCTCCGGCTCCGCAGATTCGATTTTCGGAGGGGTTCCGAATGCCCGGCCGTCCGCACAGTCCGCCGGCCTTGGCATCGGCACCAAGAGAGCGCTCGCCATCCTGATCCCGCTCCTGTTCGCCGCCGACGTCGCGGTCATGTTCGCCCTCAAGCTCCAGGGAGGGGACGCGACCGCTCTCATCGGAGGCACCGCCGCGTTGATCACGGTCGTTCTGTCCATGCTTGCCCACCGCGGCACAGGACTGGAGAAATCGACCTCCTACCTCGTGGACGGCTTTCTGTTCGGCTTCAAAGTGTTCGGTCCGGTCATCCCGATCGCGGCATTCTTCTACCTCGGCGACTCCGCCTTGCCGTCCTTGTTCGGCGAAGCCGCCCTCCCCGCCGGATCCCACGGCATCGTCAACGATCTGGGCGTCGCGCTGGCCCACGCGGTACCGGTCAACGGAGCCGTCGCAGCCGCAACGCTGACGGCGGCCGGAGCCATAACCGGCCTCGACGGCTCAGGGTTCTCCGGCATCTCGCTGGCCGGCTCGATCGCCCATCTGTTCGGCACGGCGATCGGTTCGGGAACCGGCACGCTGACCGCGCTGGGGCAGATCGCGGCCATCTGGGTCGGCGGCGGCACGCTCGTGCCGTGGGCGCTCATTCCGGCGGCGGCGATTTGCGGCGTCAGCCCGTTCGAGCTCGCCCGCCGCAATCTGAAGCCGGTGCTGATCGGACTCGCCGTGACGACGGTCGTAGCGATCTTCCTGCTCTAAGGCCTTTCTTGAAGCCCGTTGAATGACAAAAGCCTGAAGCCCTCTGGAAAGGGGCTTCAGGCTTTTCGTCCTTTAGTGCTTCGAGCTGCCCGGCATTCAGGACAATATGTTCTCTATCGCGAATGCTTCAGGCTATGACATTACTCCAGGCTTCCGGCCCTTTTCCTATGAGGATGGCTTTGCCGCCACTCCAATCGTTTTGGTCCAGCTTTTGCCGCTGTCCTTGGTGGAATAGACTGCCGTCTCGCTGCTGCCGCCGACGGTGATCCAGCCGATGGAGGGGCTTGCGAAGCTGATCGCCGCGCCCCCGAATCCCGGCAGCATGCCGCCGCTGCTCCATGTCCTGCCTCCATCCGAGGAGCTGCCGATGGCGACCTTGCCGGCTGCAGGCGAGTAGCCGGACAGAATGGCCGTGCTGCCGATCAGCTCCAGCTCGCCGGGATGCCCTCCCGGAGAAGCCGGCCCCATGCCGGTGACAGCTTCTCCTTCGCCGGGGGCGTGTCCGCCTCCGGCCGTATTTTGCCCGATCGTCCGGATCCATGTCGATCCCGAATCCGAGGAAGCGTACAGCGAGTACGATTGCTGCGACATGCCCGCTCCTCCCATGAGCATCGCCCACACCGCTTGCCCGGACACGCGCACGACGCCTCCGCTGGCCTCGTCCGACGGGACCCACAGCTTCGCGGTCCAGCTCTTGCCCCCGTCCAGCGTCTGCTGCAGCCGGTATCCCTTGGATGGATCGACGACGATCGCCCAGCCGGTGTTGCGGCTGGAGAACTCGGCTCCACGCGTGTTCGGAGGCGTCGAAATCTTGCTCCAGCTGGCCCCTCCGTCCGACGTATAGTAGGAAAAGGCGCGGCTGTACCCGAATCCGCGCGAAGCGTCCAGGAACCGTATCCGCTCCAGATCAGCCGTTCCCGGCTTGAGCTTCTCCCATGTGGATCCGCCGTCGGCCGTCTTGATCAGCGCGTTCGGTCCGGACGCCGCGGATCGGGCCAGTGCCCATCCGGTCGTATTGGATACGAAATCCATCTGCGAGAACTGCCAGGTCCCTTGATAGATCGACTGCCAGTTGCATCCGCCGTCGGAGGTGCCGATCAGAAAGCCGTTGCCGGCAGCCCTTCCGGTCGACGGATTCAGGAAGTCGAGAGTCGAGAAGCGGAAGCTCCCGCCTCCTGCAGGCTCGCCGGCGAAAATGCCATGGTCTCCGTCCGTGCAGCCCGGAGCCGCCGCTTCGGCCAAGCCGGGCTTGCTCAAGCTGCCGATAGGACCGGCCGAAGCCAGAAGAACGCCGAGAAGGACTGCTGAAGCAATGAAAGAGCGTTGAATTGATTTCATGACTGAGTGACCTCTCCTTGTGGCAACCCTGTCCTCAGGGTGTGGTTGATGAGTTGTGATTTCCAGGCTTGCGCAGATTCCGGCGGGCATTTCCATCCCGAACAGGCTGCGCCTGACATCGTTGATAACGTGCTTCAAGGCCGACAAGTTGCATCTCCTACCGGACACTCTCTGCTTTTTTTCACGCAAGACGCGGCCTATGGACGGGTGCCTATTGTTCTTTTTACCCCATGGAGCCCTATGAATAACGTCCGTCTTGCCCCGATTCATGCCGGGCATCCCCTGGCGTAGCGGTGATCGTTCAGCTGCAAGAGGTTCAGTTCTTTCGTTACCCGCCTTGCAAGATGGGTTAATGGAGCACATGTCCAACCGAGATCAAGGAGGAATAACGATGAATAAAAAACTGCTTGCTACAGCCATCGGCGCCGGAGTCACGTACTTGATGCGCAACAAGCCGGCCCGAGACAAATTGCTCCGCACCGTCAAATCATTGGCTTCCGGAGGTGCGGGCAGCCGTCCTGCAGCAACGGGAACGGCCAAGCCGCTGAACGAAACGACCAAATGATCCCAGCGCACAGGCAGCCGGCTCATCCATTGCGATGGCCGGCTGTTTTTCCGTGTGGGTCCGAGCTTGGACAACAGTCCGTTCTCCTTATCGCTTGAGCTCCGATCGGCTCTAGTCTCCCTTCCTCGTTTCCATTTATTCCAAGACAAAAAGACCGGTCCCTGAGAGGAACCGGCCGAGCAGATAGATGCGACCCGGTGATGCTGTCCTGTCCCGCGAAGTCTTACAGGACGACGAAAAGGAAGAAGGCCGCTGCAAGAGCAAAGCGATAATAAGCGAACCAGCTGAGCTTGAGCTTCTTGATCAGGTTGATGAACGTGGTCACCGCGATGAGGCCGACAATGAAAGAGACGACCAGGCCGACTGCGAACAGGCCGTAATCCTCCGGCACGAGCAGGTCGCGGCTCTTGATGAGGTCGACGCCGGTAGCGCCGATCATCATCGGAACAGACAGGATGAAGGTGAAGTCGGCTGCCGCCTTTTGGCTCGTGCCCATGAAGATGCCGCCGGAAATCGTGGATCCGGACCTGGAGAAGCCGGACCACAGAGCGAGAATTTGGAAGATGCCGATTCCGAACGCCTGCTTGTACGTGATGTCATCCACCGTCTCGGCGGATGGCAAGCGGCCCTTCTGATACTGCTCGGCGAAAATCATGAGAATGCCTCCCACGATCAAGGCGACCAGAACCGATTTGAAGTTGAACAGGTAATCCTTGATGAAGCCGTGCAGCAGGACGCCAAGTATGCCTGCCGGAATCATGCCCAGAATGATGTGGATCAGATTAAGGCCGGAATTTTTGGAGAAATCGAATTTGAGAAACCCGACGAAACGCTTGAAATAAAGAACGAAAACGGCTAAAACGGCTCCAAGCTGGACGACGACCTCGAACACCGTGGCCCGGTCGCCGACGAAATCGAGCAGCTTGGCGGCCAGAATCATGTGGCCGGTCGACGATACGGGAATAAATTCCGTCAAGCCTTCGATAATGCCCAATATGATTGCTTTGATATAATCCAAAATATCCGCTCCCCTAACTTCCTATGGTTGGGCTCGGCAGGCAGCGCCAGGCTCGGGCTGCCGCCGCTGCCTTCAGTATCCGGCCTCTACGGACGCAAGCACGACATAGATCAAATCGCTCACGTCCTGCTTGTCTTCCAGCACGATGCCGCTCGACGTGAGCATGCCTCCGGCCACGACCTCGATGGAAACCTCCCCGTAGGGAAGCTCCGCGCGGACGGCTTCCAGATCCAGGTTCTCTTCGTCGCAAGGCACGGCCAGCCGCACCCTCACCTTCATATTCTCCAGCTTGCCGTCCGGCAGCACGGTGCGGATGCCGGGCATGGAATTGCGGTGGATCGCATCCTGCACAGCCCTTACCGCAGCCTTGGTCACGTTCTGTCCATGCAGATCCGTCCCCATGCCGAGCTCGATGAACATTACTTGCCGCATGAATTCACTCCTCCCAATGTGGTTCCGAATCGCTGCCCGATATGCTCACACCCCTGCTTGCCTGAAGCTTACGGAGGTTCCTGTAGCTTGAGGCTTACGAAGCTTACGGAGCTTCCTGAAGCTTATGGAGCTTCCTGAAGCTAATGGAGCTGGCCGAAGCTTACCAGGGGACGTCGTCGTCCTCCGCCGAGGCGGCGGCCTCAGCCTGTCCGGCCGCGCCATCGCCTTGAGGAACGGCAGTCCCGCTCTCCTCCGTGCCGATCACTTTCATCACTTCCTCAAGCTCCGGCGGATGGATGAGCTCGACGGGCGAAATGCCGCGCTCGAACTGGAAGAAGTCTCCTTCCAGGACGGCCACGTAACGGCCGTTGTGTCGGGCGAAATGCAGCGATTTGCCGAAATCGGACAGCAGTCCCTTGACCTGGACTCCGCCAAGCTTGAAGCTGAGCGCCAGATCCTCCTTCTGCTCCACGAGAACGGCCGAAGCGGCGAATACCTGCTCCGGCGTCCATCTCTCCAGCAGCTCGCGCTTGTCCGACGCGGCCCAGATCTCGACGGCCTCTTCCTCTTCCTTGCGCAGATGGCCCTGATCGTCCTGCCACTTGTCCTCCATGTATTGCTGCACCATTTCGAGCACCTGCTCGCCCATCACCTCGGGAAGCGGACGCTCATAGCTGACGAACTTCAGGAAATCCTCGAAGTATCTCGCATGCGAGGCCTGGTGAAGCTTGACCTCCCAGGAATCCATCATTCCCTCCTCCGGCATATGCGGATAGAGGATCGATTTCATGCTGCGCGCGCTGATGGCCATCTCCACGGTGGAGATCAGGCTTCTCTCGTCCGCGATGCGGGCTATTTTCGGTTCGAAATCGCATTTCAGGATGAACAGGAACGGCTGGTCGAACAGCTTGGACAGCGTCGCCTGCACCGCGATGAGCGCGCCGCCCCGGACTGCCGACGTATCCATATATATGCGGACGAGCTCGTCGGCTATGCTGTGGAACCGCTCGGCATCCTCGGCGCTGCGCAGCCGCTGCAGCAGATTGTAGTCGGGATTGCTGTCCAGCTCATACCCCGGCTCGACGCGGAAGCGGCCGATCTTGGTCGGCACCGATTCCGAAGCGGGGTTGCGCTCCGCCTTGCGCTTGACGATCCTGGCGAATTCGCCGCTGAGGAAATCCTTGAGCGGACTGTCCTCGTAATCTTCTCCGTCCATCGTCTGGAAATGCTTGAACCGCTTGCCGCTGTCCGTGCTCTCCCCATCAGTCTGAATGACGAAGAAGCTCAAAAACTGCACATCAAATTCCATGGTCTCCGGGCAGCTCCTTCGCGCTGTATTGGTCTGTCCTATTAGGATAGCACAACCTTTCCCGGCGCGACATGACTTTCAGCAGCCTGGCCCGGTTGTAGCGCTGCACGAGAATGCAAGGGAGATTGGCCGCGAGCGCATAGGCCGCCATGATCGCCATGCCGAGTCCATTGTTCCAGACGGCGAACAGAGGAAGCGGCAGGATCATCAGCCAATGCGTGAGCTCTCCGCGCCGCGTCTCGGCAGCGAAGCGCCGGAGATAGTCCGGATCGGCGGACAGCAGCCGCTTCTTGGCGAAGCCGCTCCGGATCCAGCCTCCTCCGTCCGGAAGCCTGTCCTTCCATTTGTGGATGCCGAGCTTCCTCTCATACCAGCGTCCATCCTTCTCGAACGGCAGCAGCCGCGTCACGCCGGCATCCTTGTCGTATCGCTGCCAGGGACGCCTCAGCGCGGAAGCCACGGAGAAGGCATGCAGCAGCACCAGGACGCCTGCGTCCAGCATGATCGTAGCCGTCGTTCCGGGTTCAAGCCACATCGATATCCCTGCCTTTCCACGATACGCGCCGCCTAATGCAGGAACGATAGAGTCCGTACGCGAATACGCCGCAGAAGTAGGCCAAGCCGAGCGGATAGAGCGCATACGTCCAGGCGCCGAACGATCCCGACAGCCGGAACGCCCTGCGGCAAGTCCATGCGGCAAAGGCGTAAAGCACGAGAAAGACCGCCAGCTCAGCGGCTTGCGGCTGTCCGGAGACAGCCTTCGCAGCGGCCGACAAGGCTCCGATCGCGGCGCCTGACAACCCGGATATCCATAGGATCGTCAGCGCCAGCATGCGCAGCTGCGCGGACGCCGCGCCAAGCGCGATGCTCTTGGCCCAGCCCGCCGCAATCGCCTTCATGCCGCCGTCATACATGCGGAAAGACAGCCTGCTCCCGCCCGCATAGGCCCGGCAAGCCATTCCTGCCGACCGGAAACGCGCCGCAAGGCGGTCATTTTCCAGCACCTCGCCGCGAATGGCCGCGTGGCCTCCGGCCATCCGGTAATCTTCCCGGCTGCAGAACAGGCAAGGCCCGAACGAGCCTTCCCGGCCACGCCTCGCGATCGGCGAGAATCGTCCGGAGCCGGCCAGCACGGCCGCATTGAAAAAGGCGGACAGCTGCTCTGCAGGACTCCCGATCCGGTGGTACGGCTGCACGGTTGCGCAGCCGCCTTCACCTGCGGCTTCCGTCAACAACCGCAGCAGATCGGGCGCAGGGCGGACATCCGCATCCAGGAACAGCAGGAAGCTTCCCGTGGCCGCGTCCGCTCCCTGAGCGCATGCCCAGGCTTTGCCCTGCCAGCCGGCCGGCAGACGGCCGGCTTCGATCAAAGTGACGCCGCGTGAGACGGCGCTCTGCCGTGTCCCATCGGATGATCCGTCATCGACCACGATGATTTCCTTTGGAGCCGGTACCATCGACTGCAGCAGCGGAAGCAGCTCTTTCAGGTTGGCTTCCTCATCACGAGCAGGCACGATGACGCTGATCTCCATTCCGGTTGACGAGCCAGCGCCTGCAAAGGTTTTTCTCCCGAAATGGTCCAAGCTGTTCCTGCCTCCCCTTCCCCAGCCGAAAAGCAGCAGGCCGCATCCGATGAGCAGCCCCTGCCAGATCCATTCCATCCACATGAAGATCTCCTCCTTGTCCTTGCCGGCATTCTCGAAATCTTTGAAAGCTCCCCCGTATCGAGAGAGAGAATACGGTCCACAATGGTTAAAAATGGAATAACCGCAGGATGTTAACCAGTATCGACGGTTTCGGCATCCCTAATCCAAGGAGGAAAGAACAAATGAGCAAAGACATCATCGTCGTCGGAGGCGGCCTCGCCGGACTGTCGGCAGCGATCCGGCTGAGCGCTGACGGCCATAAGGTTACGGTGCTGGAGAAGAACGAGCGCGCGGGCGGCAAGCTGAATGTCCGTTCCGGACAAGGGTATTCCTTCGATACCGGACCATCCATCCTGACGATGCCCTGGACGCTTGAGAAGCTGTTCGCTTCTGCCGGGCGCAAGCTTCATGATTATATCGACATCCAGCGAATCGAGCCCCAGTGGCGCGGAATATACGAGGACGGCAAGGTGCTGGATCTCGTCGGCGATCTGCCTTCGCTGATGGACGGCATCGCGGAGCTGTCCCCGCAGGACCGTGAAAGCTTCCTTTCGTTCCTCGATTACTCGAGAAAGCAGTACGATCTCAGCATGAAAAGCTTCTACAGCCGCTCCCTGAGCGGTCTGTCCGATCTCAGGCAGCAGCATTCCCTCAAGGAGCTGCTGGCGATGGATCCGATGAAATCGATGGCGCAGGTCACGGAGAGTTACTTGAAGCATCCGCATCTGCGGCAAATCTTCCAATTCTTCGCGATGTACGTCGGCTCTTCCCCTTATGCGGCGCCTGCCGTCCTTTCGCAGCTCGTCTACGTGCAGATGGGCCTCGGCATCTACTTCGTCACAGGCGGCATGTACGGAATCGCGCAGGCCGAGCTCAAGCTGCTCAGCGAGCTTGGAGCCGAAGTGCGCACCGGAGCGGAAGTCGTCCGCATCCTCGATTCCAACGGACGGGCGGCCGGAGTGGAGCTGGCCGGCGGAGAAACGCTCGAGGCCGATCTCGTCGTCTGCAATCTGGAAGTCATCCCGGCGCACAGCTCCCTGCTGGCGCAAGCTCCCGGCAGCCGGCGCGCCGCCGAGAAGCTCGTCAAATACGAGCCGTCCGTATCCGGCCATGTGCTGCTGCTCGGCGTGGACCGCAGCTACGAGGCGTTCAAGCATCACAACTTCTTCTTCTCCCGCGATCCCGAGCGGGAATTCCGCGACATGTTCGTCGACAGGATGCCGACGGACGATCCGACCGTCTACGTCGGAATATCCTCCAAGTCGGATTCCAGCCAGGCTCCGGAAGGCTGCGAGAACTGGTTCGTGCTGACGCATGTGCCGCCCATTGCCGAAGGAGAGAGCTGGGAGCAGCATCGCGAGCGCTATCGCAGCCTCGTGCTCGACAAGCTGGAGCGGATGGGCGCCGAAGGCCTGCGCGGGCATATCGTCTACGAAGAGCAGTTCATCCCCGATGACCTGCGCAGCCTGTACGGAGCGAACGGCGGCTCCATCTACGGCACGGTGACCGACCGCAAGCTGAACGGAGGATTCAAGATTCCGAGCCGCAGCTCGGTGCTCGAGGGCCTGTATTTCGTCGGCGGCTCGACCCATCCGGGCGGCGGCGTGCCGATGGTCACGCTGAGCGGACAGCTGACGGCCGATCTCATCCGCGAGGATCTCGCCCGCTATCAGGCGATGTAAGATCGTTCAGGTCTCGATTCGGAAGGGATAGGGGTTTCTTTCGAATGACAGCGAGGCCTTGAGATTCATATAAGCAGCAGGCATGAATCCTCACGCAAAAAGCCCGCTTGTCGGACCATCCGGTCCGCAAGCGGGCTTCTTGCGCGGGAGAGCCGCATTCCGGCTCCGGCCGGAGAGGCTCCGGCCGTTCAAAGCTTCCATTTGCGGCCGTATTTGATATGGGGCCGGTTATCGATTTCATCGATATACATCCAGCCGAGGTGGATGCCCAGCAGCAGCAGGAACAGGCCTCCCAAATAAAAGCCGAACGGGCCAAGCAAAATCAGAACATATGTGCATAGCAATACCGCTACACGCCCGAAGAGCGCTATCATCCATTCAACTCTCCCATCACTACAACAGGCAGCAATGAGGTATATTTTACCATACCTGCTATTGTTTCTCTATGCATGCTTCTTTTTAATCAGAAAATGGTCTTCCATTCCATGGAGCGCTCGATATGCGTCCTCGATCCGATCTCGACCGTTTCCTGCATGCCGTAATCCCTCGCACCCATCTTTTCATAAAAGAAACGCGCCGGGTTTCCTTCCAAAACCCATGCATGCAGAGTGAGATAGCCCAGATCCTGCAGCCTTCCCCGCATCGTGCGGAACAGCTCCGTTCCCCATCCCGCTCCCTGGTACGCCTCCAGCAAATAGAGCACGTACAGCTCCGCGCTGCCTTCCTCCGCCACGTCCCGGCTCCTGCCGGCTTTGAGGAATCCGACGATCCTTCCTTCGCTGTTCTCCAGCACGAGCGTGCAGGAGCCTGAATCCGGAGCGGCCAGAGCCCTTTCCCACATCGCTTGTCTCGGCCCGGTCTCCATCGCCTGCAAATAGGCCGGATCGACGATGTTCTTATACGTCGTCTGCCAGCTGCCGACCTGAACGGCGGCTATTCCAGCCCCATCGCCCGGCTTCGCGTCGCGGATGCTAATCAGCGCTTCGGATTCCATTCCCCGAATCCCCCTCAAGTTTTTTCCCACTCTACCATAACTGGACCAGGAGGGAAAGTCTTCCATCCCCGACGCGGGAGAGGATTGATTTCTTCCTTGAACGTCAGAATGAAAAGAGCCGAACCTCCTGGTCTTACCCCTATCAAGCAGACAAATGAAAAAAGCCGACTGCGGCAGTCGGCTTCGGTTGACAGGCAGCTTCCGCTGCTGATGTGGCAAGGAAATCCTTCAGTCCGCCTCCGAGCGGCGGATGAGATCCGACCTCTTCGATTCGGCTTCCTTGCGCTCCTTTTTCAAGGCGGCCTTGAGATCGTCGCGCACGCTCCTGTCCCACATGCCCACACCCGTCCGGTATGCGGCGCGGGCATTCAAATGGCCCGCCACCGGTCCGGTGAGGAAGACAAACACGATGCCGAGCAGCAGCTTGACGCTGAACTGCCCTTGCACGGCGGCGAAATACAGGAAAGCGCCGGTCAGAATGAACAGGACGCCGAGCGTGGCGCTTTTGGTAGCCGCATGCGATCGGAGGTATACATCCGGCAGGCGGATGAGGCCGAAGGCGCTGAACAGGCTGATGATGGAACCGAACAGCACCATCAGGCCCGATGCTGCGGACCAGAAGTCATTCATCCTCCATCACCGCCCCTCTCTCGATGTATCTCGCAAAAGCCGTCGTGCCGATGAAGGTGACGATTCCGATGACCAGAATGATGTCGAAGTAGGCCGACGTTCCCTCCAGCATCCCGAGCACGGCGATCATCGACAGCAGCAGGATGCCGATCGTATCCAGCGCGGCGATCCGGTCCGATATCGACGGTCCCTTGAGCAGCCGGTACATGCAGCCGGCCGCGGCCAGGGACAGCAGCGCCAGCGATATCTCAAGCATAGGGTTCATCATGTTCTCGTCACCTCCATGATCGCTTTCTCAAAGGTGCTGCGGATCTGCTCCTTCAGCTGCTCGGCATCGCCGATGTCGATGGCGTGGATATACAGCACCCGGTTGTCATCCGATACGTCCAGCGTCAGCGTGCCCGGCGTCAGGCAGATGAGGCAGGCGAGCAGAGTCAGCTCCCAGCTCGACCTCAGCTCCGTATCGATGGCGACGATGCCCGGACGCATGTCCAGACGCGGCTTCACGATCTGGTAGAGCACCTTGAAGCTGGAGGAGAACAGCTCGCGGATGAAGATGCCGAGCAGCCTGATGACGGCCAGCACCTTGCGCAGATAGAATTCCTTCTTGAGGAAACGGTTCAGGACGGCGATGAACAGCAGGCCGAGGCCGTAACCCGCCAGAAACCTCGGAAAGGTCAAGTCGTTGTACAGAAACATCCAGAGGAATGCAATGATGAGGTTGATCAGGAATTGGGATGCCATCAGACCGGCTCCTTCAATACGGCTTCAATATATTTCGATGGATCGGACAGCGTGCCGGCGGCGGCGCTGGCGGCTTGATAGATCCACTCCGCCCCCAACCCCATCAGCACGACGATTGCGCAGAGCGCTCCTGCCAGGACGACATGGCCGCGCATCGGGGCGGATGCCCCGGCAGCCGTTTCTTCCTTGGCTTCTCCGAAAAACACATCCATGAACAAGCGGATCAGCGTGTACAGGACGATCAGGCTTGAGGCCAGCGAGATGGCTGTCAGCACGAAGCTTTCCCCCTGCAGCCCGCCTTTGACAAGCAGCAGCTTGCCTCCGAAGCCGCTGAGCGGCGGTATCCCGGCAATCGCGAGCGCGGCCGTGAAGAACATCCAGCCGATCCAGGGCTGGCTGCGGATGAACCCTCCCAGCCTTGCCGCCTGGTCGGTTCCCCGCGCCTGGAGGATGAGGCCGGCCAGCAGGAAGAGCAGCGCTTTGGCAGCCATGTCATGAAGCGTGTAGAATACGACGCCCTCGAGAGAAGACCGGTTCGACACCGCTAGCCCGAAGGCGATGAAGCCGATGCTGATGACGATGTTGTAGTTGAGCACCGACAGCACCCTCCGGTAGGCCAGGGCGCCGGCGGCGCCGAGCACCATCGTCGCTCCTGCCATCCAGCCGATCCAGGCATGGGTAATGGCCGGATCGTTCGGGAATATAAGCGTGAACGTGCGCACGAGCGCGTACAGCCCGACCTTGGTGAGCAGGGCGCCGAACAGCGCCGCGACGGCCATCGGCGGCGCGCTGTAGGAGCCGGGCAGCCAGAAGAACAGGAACAGGCCCGCCTTCAGCGAGAAGACGACGAGGAAAAAGACGGCGATGACATTCAGAATCCCGCCCTGTCCGGCAGCCGCGACCTTCACCGACAGATCCGCCATGTTGAGCGTTCCCGCCACTCCGTACAGATAAGCGACCGCCGCCACGAACAGCGTCGAGGAGATGATGTTGACGAGAACGTATTTGATCGTCTCCCGAAGCTGGAGCTTCGTTCCGCCGAGCACGATGAGCGCATAGGAGGAGATGAGCATCACCTCGAAGCAGACGAACAGATTGAACAGATCCCCGGTCAGGAACGAGCCGTTGACTCCGGCAAGAAGCAGATGGAAGAACGGATAGAAGTAAAATCTCTCCCGCTCCTTCCCTACCGTGCCGAAGGCGTACAGCAGGCAGAACGAGGACACCAGCGTCGCCGCTGCCGCAAGCAGCGCGGCGAAGGGATCGGCGACGAAGACGATGCCGTAGGGCGGCATCCAGCCTCCCATGTTCAGCGTCTGCGTGCCGCTGCGCAGCACCTCGGTCAGGAGCAGGCCGCAAGCAAGCAGCGTCGCTCCCATGCCGGCTGCGGCGGCGGCCCGCTGGAGTCTGACCTTCTCCTTGAAGAAGAAGAGAATGATGGCCGTGCATAAAGGGAACAGCAGCGGCAGGACGACGAGGTTATTCATGCTCCTGCCCCCTCAGCTGTTCCATATCGTCGGTCCCGAGCTTCTTGTAGGCCTGATAGGCAAGGACAAAAAACAAGGATGTCACCCCGAAGCTGATGACGATCGAGGTCAGGATGAGCGCCTGCGGCAGCGGATCGGTATACCGCTCCGCTCCTTCCCCCAGCAGAGGGGCTGAGCCCGTCTTGAGCCGGGACATCGTCAGCAGCAGCAGATGCACTCCGTGCGTAAGCAGCGAGGTTCCGAGCACGATGCGCAGCAGGCTTTTGGACAAGATGAGATAGACGCCTACGGCGAACAGGATACCGACGGCTAGAGACATGAACAGTTCCATTTACTTGTCCCTCCCGATGGCTAGGATGATGGTCATGGTGATGCCGACGACGGTCATGTAGACGCCAAGATCGAAGATTACAGCCGTTGCCAGCTCGTTTTTGCCGAAGACGGGCAGGTCTACATAGCCGAATGCATGGCTCAGGAACGGAACGCCGAGCACGATCGAGCCGACGCCGGTGAGGACGGCCACTCCGATGCCGGCCGCCGCCAGCAGGCGGAAGTCGACCGGCATCGCATCGCGGACCGTCTTGATTCCGAACGCCATGGACAGCAGCACAAGCGCGGACGACGTCATCAGCGCTCCGATGAAGCCCCCTCCAGGCTCATGATGGCCTGCGAACAGCAGATAGAGCGAGAAGGTCAGGATGATGAAGATGATGACCTTGGCCAGCGTGCGCAGGATGACGTCATTGCTGCGCGCGTCCTCGTAGACGAGGCGGAATTCCTTCTCCCTGACGCCCGCTCCCTCCTGCTGCTCTTCCTGGGGCAGGCGCAGGCGGATCAAGGCGTAGATCGCGAAAGCGGCCACGCCGAGCACGACGATCTCCAGCATCGTATCGAAGCCCCGGAAGTCGACCAGGATGACGTTGACGACGTTTTTGCCCCCGGCCAGCCGGTAGCTTTCCTTGAGGTAATAGTCCGAGATCGAGTCGAAGGAGCGCCCGCTGAACGCCGCGAGGGCGATCAGCGTCATGACGGCCCCGACTCCAAGCGCGATGATGAAGTTGGGCAGCCGGAACCGCAGCGACTCCCGGTCCCTCTTCAAGGCCGGAAGATGATAGAAGCAGAGCAGGAACAGCGTGACCGATACCGTCTCGACGATGATCTGAGTGAGGGCGAGATCCGGAGCGCGGAAGACGACAAAGAACAGGACGACCATATAGCCGACCGCGCCGGTCAGGATGATCGCCATCAGCCTCGATCTGGCGAACGGCACGGCAGCGGCGGCGGCGATGAGAGCAGTCAGGGTGACGGCTTCATAGACCGTTACCGGCGCCAGCCCCTGCAAGGAAATCGCGATTCCTCCCGTCGCGACGGCTGTGGCGGCCAGAGCCAGGATGAGGAACCCGAACAAGTACATCGTGTAATGGCGGAGCGAGCCGGTCATATAGAGCGATGTCAGTCGGCGCCCTGCCCGGTCCATTCCTCCGAGAACTCCCCCATACAATCCGTTCAGGGTGACAGGCGCCGGCAGCGGCTCGCGGAGCAGCGCCGCTTTGCGCTGCAGGAAGAAGATTCCCGTGCCAAGCGCGAAGACGCCGGCGGTCATCCATACTTCTGTCGTAAGGCCATGCCAGAGCGTGAAATGCATTTCCGCTTCCGCACCCGCGGGATGGATCGACGCGAGAGCCGGAGCGACGAGAGGCGACGCCGTCAAGCCTGGGGCCAGGCCCAGCAGCAAGGCTGCCGCCCCCAGTACGGCAGGTGGCAGCAGCAAGCCGGCAGGAGCTTCATGGGGCCGCCGGTCAAGGCCGCCGCTCTCCCGTCCGCCGAAGGTGCCGAGAATGAACCGCAGGCTGTAGGCGAACGTGAACACGCTGCCGAGCCAGGCGACGAGCGGCACGAGAACGACCGGAGACCGCAGCGGCAGGCCATGCCTCCAGGCGTCCAGCACGGAGGCGAAAAACAGCTCCTTGCTGATATAACCGCCGAATGGCGGCACGCCAGCCATGGACAGCGCCCCCAGCAGCGATATCGTGAAGGTGACCGGCATCAGAGCCATCAGTCCCCCCAGCTTGCGGATATCCCTCGTTCCCGTCTCGTGGTCGACGATGCCGACAGCCATGAACAGCGTTCCCTTGAAGGCGGCATGGTTGACCAGATGCAGGATAGCGGCGGCAAGAGCCGCTGCGGAGAGCATGGATTCCAGCCCTCCTTCCGATCCGGAATGGACGGAGCCAAGCCCGAGCAAGGCCATGATGAGGCCGAGCTGGCTGATCGTCGAGTAGGCGAGCAATGCCTTGAGATCGGTCTGCTTGAACGCGCGGAACGAGCCGTAAAAGAGCGTGATCAGGCCGGCGCCGATCAGCATGGAATACCAGAGCGCCTGCCCGGCGAAAATCGGCGTCATGCGGGCAGCGAGATACAAGCCCGCCTTGACCATCGTCGCGGAGTGCAGATAGGCGCTTACCGGAGTCGGAGCTTCCATGGCATCCGGCAGCCAGATATGGAAGGGGAACTGGGCCGATTTGGTGAACGCGCCGAGCAGGATGAGCAGCATGGCCGGGACGAACAGGGAATGTCCCGGAAGCTCTGGAGCGAGAGCGGCGATTTCCCGGATGCTGAACGTGCCCGTCTGCAGGTACAGCAGCAGGAAGCCGGCCAGCATGGACAATCCGCCCAGCACGGTGATCAGCATGGATTTCATCGCCCCGTCGCGGGACTGCGGCCGATGATGCCAGAAGGCGATGAGCAGGAACGACGATACGCTGGTCAATTCCCAGAACGCATACAGCGCGATGAGATGATCGGACAGCACGACGCCGAGCATGGCCCCCATGAACAGCAGCAGGCAGACATAGAAGCGGGTTACCGCCTCCTTGTTCCTGTCGAGATAAAACACCGAATACAAAGTGACGAGCACTCCGATGCCCCCGATGAGAAGCGCGAACAGCATCCCGAGGCCGTCGACCGCCAGATCGAAGCGGATATCCAGCGAAGGAATCCATGGCATGGATGCCTCGACGGCTGTCCCACCGCTCACTTCAGGGAGCAGCGAAGCAAAATAGATCAGCAGCAGCGCTGGCGCAGGCAGCGCAAGCCAGCCGGCATGGACGCGTCCGAACAGGCGGGACAGCAGCGGAAGCAAGGCGGCCAGCAGGAAAGGGAAAAAGACGACGATAAAGATCAACTGCTTACCTCCTCTTGCGGACTTCGTTCTCTACCAATGGTTCCCAATCGCAGGCCAAACTAATTGCATTTCTTGTTACATACCCGAAAAAACGCAAAAAGAGCCCGCTGATGGCAGGCTCCTCCGAAAAAACACGTATGCGATTAGGTGAAAAGAGTAACAATTCTGTTTAGTTTACCGTCCGGGCAATCGATTTGTCAAGCGGGCTTATTCCTATCCACAGAGGAGCAGCGGGGCGCGTAGCCGGCAGTGTCATGAGCGGGCTTCTGCCAGCCCGCTATGAAACTGTCTCGTCAGCCTTCCTTGAACAACGTAATAGCCACCGGCAATATCAAAGCCGATGCGGCCAGAAGCGCGGTCATTACCGCTCCCCTGTAGTTTTTTTGCCTCCACAGCGATGGCATCAAGCTTCCGACAAATACACATGCCCATACCGACAACAGCACAATGAATGTGATCTTGATGTTCTGTGTCATTTCAAATTCAATTTGTCTCCTTCCACGGCAGGTCCGACCTGGTCTCCATGCCTGCGCATCTGAAACCGGATATCCAGCCGGTATTTGGCGTCCTTGATATGGTCCCTCCATTTATAGGCATACCATTCCTTCAGCGTGGGGAAGGTTGTACGGACGCGATTGCCGATATGGAAGCAATCCGTGCTCCATTGATGCAACGTCTTTTCCAGCATCTTGGACGCGCGCTCCTTCAGCTGCTCCTCCACGGAAGCTTCAAGCATCGCCTGATTATGCGGAAGCGTATAATCGAGCTTCGAGAACGAGCCGATCAAATCTCCCTCCATCCGCACCTTGAAGAACACCTGAACTTCATCGCCGTTCCTCTTGATGTCTATGTCGGGCCTTTTCTGCTCGTTTATAATGATGCTCATCGTAAGCTTCTCTTCGGACGGATCGCGGAATTCCAGCGTCGTCTTCTCGAACTCGCCGCGAAGCATGTTCATCATGATCGTTTCGTAGGCCGAAAGGAAACCAGCCATCTTCTCCCCTCGGTATACCGCGCTTCCGAAAAAGTCGATCGGCGTCTCACCCGACCTGTGAAGCGTCCCTGCATACTCGTCTTCCGAGATCGGCTGCGGAGACTCCCTGTCCGAGCTGCCATTCGGAATTCGGGCTGTCCCCTTCTCGATATCGGAACGCGCTGCCGATAAGATCGTCGTCGCGCCCGTACCAGGTTGCTCCATGTCGACGATGAAATCATGGAACCGGGAGTGTTTAGGAGTCACAGCCCCGATATTATGAGGATCCAACTCGAGCTCGAACCAGAGATTGATGTCTTTCTCCATCGTGGGCTTGATGGAATGAATGAACGTATCCGCTCTTCCTTTTGTCGTAATGACGTTGACGGTTCTCCTGAACTCATTGTTGCGAACGACCTCGCCCATGACCGGCATGATTCCTTTGCGGGCAAGGCTTTCTCCGAGAACGAACACTTTGGAATGGATCAGGGTCAGCCTGCGGGCGACATAGCTCTGGCTTGTCATGAGCGCCGCGGTAAGATTGGATGCTTCTTGCGAAAAGACGTCGACGATCTGCTCGCTGCCGCCGCCGCTTGTGTCTCCGCCTGCCGCGCCATTGCTCGACTTCGGCATGGCGACCGCAAACGTATAAATGAAATCGTTGCTCGGCCCCGGATCGACCCCGATAGCCATGATGAACGCCCTGTTCTCGGGATCAAGCCGATCCCAGCACCCGGACATCAGGGGCAGGCATACAATCGGCAGTCCCAGGAACGCCCGCAGGAAGCGCTTCATGCCTGCCTCCCCTTGAGCTTGCTTTTAACCATGCCGAGAAACCAAGTCAGCATCGGAATTCCGATCGAGACGAGCGAGCCGTACGTCCTCAGGAATTCCCCGTCCCATGCGACCGCCTCCATCTCGCTGCCGGGAATGATCGAGCAGGCATAGACGAGAAGCGCCAGCGGGAATATGACCGGCTGGATTTTGGGCAGCTTCATCACCTGGGATAGAGTTGCCGCCGAGCAGTACAACCCGATGGCCAGCTTCATGACGGCGCAGATCAGCCAAACGATGAGGAATACGCTTTCCAGCCTCTGGATCCATCTGCCGAAGATGACGAGCCGGCTGAGCTCGAACATCGGCACGTTCAGCCGAATGGCTGTCGGGTAAGGAAAGACGAACAAGTACACGATTGTGGTGATGAAGATCGTGAAAGCGGATACCCCCATGCACCACCAGGCCGCCTTTCCCCATTGCCTCGTCTTTCGCAGCCGCGGAAGGAGAAAGCCGAAAACGAGCATTTCCGAGAACAAGGAGCTCTTCACCAGTCCTTGGGACAGAACCCTCGTACGTCCCGTTCCCCAGAAAGGCTGCAAGGCGTTCGGTTCGAAATGGGTCATCAAGCCGCCGATGAGCACGAGGACGACGCTTGCGACGATCAAGCCTGCAACCGACCAGCAGAAACGGCCTATCCCTTCGAGCCCCGCGTAAGCAACGACAGCGATCGGAATCAGCATGGCGATCATGATGATGTTCATCGGCGTGCGCGGCAGGATATCCGAGGCCAGCAATTCCGAGAACTCTCGGAGCACGAGAAACGTAATGGCAAAGAAAAAGCTGAAATAGACGAGATTCCATACCGTCCCCAGCCACGGCCCCCATATCTCCTCCGTTGCCTCGATCAGCGTCGAGCCTCCCGAAGCATGGAGCAGGACGCCCCGGATCGCCCACCAGGTGAGTGGACAAAGCAAGGCTGCGACGAGCGCGATGATCCAGCCCGCCGTCCCGCCGGATTCCGCCAGCGATCTTTGAAACGGCAGGAAAATCTTGGCAATTACGAAGATAATCCCGATGGAGGCGGCTTCGCGCACGCCGATATGATGCGTATTCAAGCGGAATCCCCTCCTTTATCGGGAGCAGCTTCCTTGCTCCCGTCTCCGCTGCTTTCATCCGTGATTTTATTCATGTTTTGCGGATGAACCGAGATAGGCCGCTTCGCCTGCTGTTTCAAGGGAGCCCGGATCAACGTATCCTTGCTCGGGCGGCGGGGGGATAGAGGAGAAAGGCTCGGCACGCCGAACCGGTTGCCCGCCATCCAGTACGTCCATAACATGAGGGACAACAGGATGACGCCGATCAGGCCGAGGAACGAGGCGCAGGCCAAATAAACGAATCTCAGGATGCGCGTCGTGAACTGCATGTTGTAATTGGGAATCGTGTACGATGCGAGCGCCGTGGCCGAAGTGATGATGACCATGATCGGACTGACGATATTGGCTTGAACGGCCGCTTGGCCAAGGATCAGCGCTCCGACGATGCCGATGGTCGGACCGATGACGCTCGGGATGCGGACGCCTGCTTCCCTGATCAGCTCGAACATCGACTCCAGCAGGAAAGCTTCCGCCGACACGGGAAGCGGCACGGATTCGCGGGTGCCCGCAATGGCGAGCACGAGTGTCGTCGGAATCATTTCATGGTGATAATTGGCGATGGCCACATAGAGAGCCGGCAAGTAGAGGGACATGAAAAAGCCGACCGTCCGGATGATCCGCAGAAAGGTGCTGTAATGCCAGCGCAGATAGGCATCTTCGGCCGTCTGCAGAAACAACGGGAACTGGGCAGGAACGATCAGCGCGAACGGAGAATTGTCCACCAGGATGCCGACGAAGCCGTCGGCCAGCTGAGCCGCCGTCCGGTCGGGCCTCTCCGTGCTGAGAATGCCGGGATAAATGGAATTGGGATGGTCCTCGATCAATTGCTCCACCATGCCGCTGTCGCCGATGTAGTCCATGCGGATAGCGGCTATGCGCCGGCGAACCTCGCTTACGAGATCCTCGTTTGCGATCGATTTCAAGTAGACGAAGGAGATCCGCGTTCTAGAAAGGTTACCGACCACCCCGGACTCAACGATGAGGTCAGGCGTGCTCAGCCGGCGCCGGATCAAGGATATGTTCGTGCTGATATCCTCCGTGAAGCCCACATGGGAGCCAAGCACGACATTTTCGGTTTTAGGAGCCTCCAGCGCCCGCTTCTCCATGCCCTCGACATCCAGGATTCCCGCCGAGTCGACGCCGTCGATGAGCACGACCGCCGATCCGACGACGATGGCGTTCGCGATATCTCCCATTTGGCGGGAGGACTCCATTTCCCCGTTCGTAAAAACGGAAGCGGCCAGATCCGATATTTCCAGCTTGTCTTCCGGAAGATCGGCTTTCACCAGCGGCGATATGACCGTCCAGCTCAGATGCTGCCATTCAACCAGGCTGTCGAGGTAAACGACCATGCCCGGTCTTAACTGCTTGCCCAATGAAATCGAACGGAAGATGATTCCGCTGTTGAGCGGATAGGAAAAATGCCTCTTCAGCCACGCGATATTCTCCTCCAGCTTGTCATGAAGAAGCAGCGGATTTCCTTCCTTATCCAACAGCGGCGGGACATGGGGAAGCGGAGCTGCAGAAGGCGAAGGCTCTGCCTGCGAATCGCCGTCCGTCTCCCAGCTCCCTAGAGAGAAGGAGTTCGAAGACTCGTTCGACAGATCCGCGACGACATATTTTTTTAACTTGGCCCATCCTTTCACTTCGCTTCAACCCCTGGTTGGCAAGCCTTCTCGAACTTGCCTGCAAATTTTGGCCGACTGGATAAAGATAACATCTGCTTTGGATGTCCTTTTTATTCCCATCTTCCGGATACTGAGTCGGAGACAATGGCAAGACCTGAAGCGAAGCGCTCCTATGCGGATTAGAAAGCAACCTATCGAATTCCAGCCCATGGTAAAAAGAAGTGAGACAAAAACGAGGAGCCGCAAAAGAGAGGCGGAATTCGACATCCTCGTCAACAATGCCGGGATCGGCCAGAGCGTTGCGTTGGAAGAGATTACCAAAGAAAAGCCGCTGGGTTACCGGCAAGCAGTTCGACGCGAGCCGCGGCTTCCATATATAAAAGCACGGCAAAAAGCCGACCCGAATTTTGGGGTCGGCTTTTGCTTGCATGCCGGCGTCTAGCTGCCGCCGCTGACGTGAAAGGGACAGCCGCTCCTGCCTCCTGCCGCCTCGGCGTAGAGGGGCCGCTGCGCTCCTCCGGAAGATTCCGGTTGAGCCGGGCGGGCAGCCGCACAGCCTGCGCGTGCCCAGGCTGCAGGCTGATAGTTCAGGCTTGGGCTGAGATCGTATTCCTGCATGGCGCTGTCATGCCATACCGCAGTAGCCGCAGGCGATATCGGCGGGATGAGCCAGCTCCAGCGCGCGGACACGTCTCTGCCCTGCTCCCGTTCCTGCTGCTGGAAGCGCATGAATTGATCCGCCGCCGTATGATGGTCCACGATGCTGACGCCGTCCCGCTTGAAGGAATGGAGGACGGCCAGGTTCAGCTCCACCAGCGCCCGGTCCTTCCACAACGTCGTGTTGCTGCTGCGGTCGAGGCCGAGGGCGCCGGCAACGTCGGCAAGCCTGTCGTACCGGCCGGCGTCAGCGAAATTGCGGGCGCCGATCTCCGTCTCCATATACCAGCCGTTGAACGGAGCCGCGGGATAGTGGATGCCGCCGATCTCGAGGCTCATGTCGGATATGACCGGCACAGCATACCACCGAAGCCCCAGATGATCCAAAGCAGACGTCTCGGGGTGACGGATCTCGATTTCCTGAACCAGATGCGGCGGAATCTCATACAGCTTCGGCTCCCTGGCTCCGATGCCGATGACGAGCGGCAGCACGTCGTAGTCGCCTCCGCTTCCTTTCCATCCGAGCCGCTGGCATATGGACGTAAACTCATCGGATGCCGGATCGCCGCGGCGCGGCGAAGAGCCGTCCGGCGAAGGATAACCCGCATATCGGATTAGCTGGTGGTTCCAGATGGATATCTCTTCCGAGCCTTCCGAGCGGCTGCGGAACACCGTCATGAGCGGTCGGATCCTGCCTTCAGCCCCCGCCCTCTCCAGATGGCGGAACAGGCACTCGGCCACCTCATCCTCTGTGGATGCATGGCGGGCATCGATGACTTCAAGGGAATTCCAGAACAAGCGGCCGATGCAGCGGCTGTTGTTGCGCCAGGCCGTCTTGCCGCCATAGGCCAGCTCCTCCGCCGTATGGGCATAACTGCCTGTCCGGCGTATGGCGGAGAGGACCTCCCGGATCCGCTCCTCCGCCTCCGCAGGCGGCTTGTCCCTCTCCCCGAAATACCGGCGCAGAAATGATTCCGCCTGCCGGCATAACGTGTCCATGCCCTCCATGCTGCTCATGCTGTCTATTCCCCGCTTTCGGCCAGTCTGGCCAGAATTCTCCGCTTCCGGTACAGCATTTCCGCCGCTTCGGTCACGTCCTTCAGCATCCCCCGGTTCGTATAGGCTCCGAAAAAGATGCCCGCGACGGGAATCGCCTGAAGCAGCTTTTTCAAGCCCCAGTTGTCGCGGTACACGCTGATGACCTCCCTCCATCCTTGGATGCGGGAAATCGCGGCTTGGGCGGCTTCCTCCCCGGCCGATGCCTGTCGGCTGATCTCTTCCAGAATAGCACGTTTTCCGACAATATCCGAGGATGCGAATTGCATGACCTTGACCGTGAAGATCCGCTCTTCCTTGAGCGTCGGGTCAAAGCCGTACGACAGGCCGATTTCCTGGATCGCCTTGAGCGAAAGGCCGAGCACGGCCGGAATATCCACGGCAAGCGTGAAGATTCCTCCGATGCCGGTCGTCGCGCCCTGCGCCGTCGCGAACAGCGTCCGTTCGCCGGCAAGCTTCCGGGCAGTCTCGTCCATAACCGCCAGCGAGTATGGGCCTGTCTCCGGGTCCCCGCGCTTCGCATTCGATGATGCCAGCAGCTGCCCGACCTTGCGGCCGGCGACCAGATACTTTCCGCCGTTCTGTATATATCCGCCGAGCTCGTCCAGCGCAACGCCCAGCTTCTCATGAATGATCCTGGGGGTGATCTTGTCGAGCATCTTGAACGGCAGCCGCGACAGCCGGTCCCAGATCATCAGATTTTTTTGGTCCTTTTCCCATTTCTCCACTTCAGCCAAGGCCGATTTCAATTGTGCAGCCGTCTCGAGGCCGCCTCCCGCATGAATGGACATCAGAGCCAATCCTCCTTATGTGCAACGCTTGCCTGCTGCGGACGGATCACCGGCGGACATGCCGGCGCGTCCCGCTCTCCCAACTACGGAGGAGCCGTCATCCAGGTTGCGGTTACGCTTTTTTTACCCGGAAACAAGCCTGGCAATCCATGCGGCAAGCCGGGAACCGAAAAAGCCATGCCTCAAGCCTGCGGATTCCCAGGCAAGAGACATAGCGTGTCGATGGCTGACGCTGAACGGATGCGCTCATCGCTCAAAGCGGAATCCTGTCGGCTCGAATGGCTCCCCCTAGCGGCTGAGGAGAGCGCCCTTAGGCCAGCAAGCCGGTCAGCCGGCCCTGATACAGAACCCGCAGACGGTGCAGAGCCCGCGTGCAGCCTACATACAGAAGCTTCGCGTCGGTCGGGCCGTAGGCCGCTTCGCCCGCATCGGCAATGAGCACGGCGTCGAACTCAAGGCCTTTGGACAAATAGACCGGCACGACCGTGAGGCCGCCGCCGTACGCCGGCTGGCGGGAATGGACGAGCGCCGCATCGAGGCCGGCTTCCGTGAGGATCCGGTGGATTTCGGCGCATTCGGCCTCTGTCCTCCCGATGACGGCGATCGTCTGGAACAATTTCTCTTCTTGCCACTCCCGCACCGTGTCCGCGAGCCGCATGGCCCAGTCTCCGCCGCCGCAGGCCACTTCCTCAACCGGATCGCCGCTGCGGAACACCGGGACGGCAGGCTTCACCTCGCCCGACATGCCGGCAAGCACGCGGTTGGCGAAATCGATGATTTCCATCGTGGAACGGTAGCTTCGGTCCAGCTCGTAATAACCGGTCTGCTCGGCCGCGAACAGCTCCCGATGCTGGCTCCAGCTGCCGATTCCCGCATAAGCGTGGATGCCCTGCTGCAGATCGCCGAGCACCGTCATCGACGGCTGGCGCTGGCACAGCTTGAGGGCTTCGATCTGGAACGGAGAGTAGTCCTGCGCCTCGTCGATGACGATGTGGTCATAATGCGGCAGGCCGAGTCCATGCAGGCGGATATGAAGATAGACGAGCGGAGCGAGATCCTCCTGCTCCGCTTCTCCGGCCTTGATCCGCTGCGCGGTCGCCTTGGCAAGCGCCTTGGGCAGCGCGCCGGCAGCCGTCTTGCCGTCCAGCAGAGCGCGGTATAGGGCAGGCGCGGAGTAGGACGGTATTTTCTTGGTGAAGGAAGCCAGTTTCGCGAGCGCTTTGGAGCGGATCTTTTTGTCCGTCACGCCGCGGCTTTTGAGCTCGCCTTCCAGCCAGCGGCTGATCCGGCTCGCGAGCCGGTCGCGCCGGCGCATGATGGATTCCTCGCCGTAATCGGTATGGAACCATTGACTCATCTGCTCGGGCATGAGGCGGAAGCCGGGCAGCGGCTCGAACGGCTCCGTCGGCACCATGCCGGCTTCGAGCTCCTCCAGCTTCGCCTCAAGCGCATCCTTGAAGGCAAGGCTTCCCTTCAGCAAGCCGGAAGCCTCCCGCCACTCCTCGGCCGTGTGGGGACGTTCGAACCAATATTCCATCGTATCCGCCGCAGAGCGCAGCGACACCTCGTTCTGCAGCAGCTCGACCGCCCATTCGGAGAACGTCGTCTGGACGATGTCGCCGACGCCGAGCTCCGGCAGCACGCCCGATATGTAATCGAGGAACATCCGGTTGGGAGCGAAGATGATCATCCGTTCCGAGCGGATGCGTCCGGCGTACTGATACAGCAGGAAGGCGAGGCGATGCAGCGCTACCGTCGTTTTTCCCGAACCGGCCACTCCCTGGATGAACAGGGCGAGATTTTTGTCCGCGCGGATGATCTTGTCCTGCTCCTGCTGGATCGTCGAGACGATGTCGCGAAGCTTGTTGTCCTTGCTCTCGCCGAGCCGGTAGAGCAGGAACTCGTCCGTCACGGCATCGTCCTCCTGGCCGCGCACGAAGCTGTCGACCAGCCGCAGCAGCTCTTCCCTGCGCACCATCAGGTTGCGCTTCAGATGGACCGTGCCTTCGATTTCCCCATCCGGCGATTGGTAGTTGACCGGGGCTTCCCCGCCGCTGAACGAATAGAACAGGCTCGCGACCGGAGCCCGCCAATCGATGACGAGCAGCTCATCCGATCCGGAACGGGCCACTCCGGCCTTGCCGATGTATAGAGAGTTGGGATCGGCCTTGCCTTCCTCCTGAAAGTCGATCCTGCCGAAGTAGGCTTCCTTGCGGGCCAGCTCCAGCTTTCTCTCCCGCTCCTCCCGCTGCAGATCGAGCATCTGCTCGGTGAAATCGTCGCCGGTATAGCGGGGGCCGATGCCCTTCAGCTGGACTTCGATGTCCTTCACGGCACTTTCGAGCCGCGTTTCTTCCTCTTGATAGGCACTTTGAGCATTCATGCCAGTTACCTCCTAAGGGTTGGTTTTTGGAAAAATCGAAAGGTAACTATAGCACAGAAGGCAATCTAGCAGCAATCGGAAAATATGCCTCCGCTTTCATTTTCTGCGAGGCGGAATGAAATAACCGGGCCATAGGCCCGGAATCAGTGCTGCTATAGCCATTTCAATAGGGCATACACCCAGATGGCGTCCACGACGATGAGCAAGGGAATGCCCAGCCGAAAGGAATTATGGAGCGTCTTATGCCTCCATGTCTTCATGCCCGCCCATGCGCCGGGAGCGCCGCCCAGCAGGCTGACGGCGAACAGCCTCTTCTCGGGGATGCGCCGCCTGCCCGCTCTCGCGGCTGACTTGTCGATGCCGAACATGGCGAAAGCCAGCAGGTTGGCCAGCAGCAGATAGATGGCCAGGAATGCATATGTCATAGGGGGTCCACTCCTTTCAGGAACTCATGAGAGATGCAAGCTCAGGCTGTGAAGCCAACCGCGCTTGTCGAATGGAAGGCATTGATCGCGTTGTTGGGAAGAGCGAAGATCCATCTTGCGAAAAGGACTGCATTCCGGGAAAGCGGAAGACGCTCCGATCAGGTGCCTCGAGGCTTGGCGCGGCTGGTCGCCTGCGCCTGCAGCGGGTCTTCGGGCCAGTAATGCTTCGGATACCGCACCTTGAGCTCCTTGCGCACCTCGAAATAAGCCGACGACCAGAAGCTCTCCAGATCGCGGGTGACCTGCACGGGACGCTGGGCCGGGGAGAGCAGATGGAGGACGACAGGAAGCCGTCCGCCGCCGACCTTCGGCGAATGCTTCATGCCGAATAGCTCCTGGAGCCGAACCGCCAGGAAAGGGGCCTCCGGATCGCTGTAATCGACCGGTATCCGGGAGCCGCTGGGCACAGAGAGATGAGTCGGGGCATAGTCGTCCAGCTGACGGCGCTTTTCCCAGCCGAGCAGCGCGTCCAGAGCGGCCGTCAGCTCCAGCTTCTGCAGGCCTGCGGCGCTGCGGATGCCGCCCGCATAGGGCGCGAGCCAGTGCTCCAGGCTCTCCAGCAGCGCCTCGTCGGAAGCGTCCGGCCAGTCCGGACGCATCGCATGCATCAGCCTCATGCGGGCTTGGAGCTGCCTCGACGCGCGGTTCCACGGAAGGATGCGCAGGCCAAGCTTGCGGATTCCGTCCATCAGCGCGGCTGATACCTTGACGGGATCCGGCTGCTGAAGCTGCGCCTCGCGGACCGTGATCGCGCCGAGCTTCAGCTTCTTGCGGCTGCGGACGGCTTGCGCTCCATCGTCCCAGAGGACCAGCTCCTCGGTTTCAAACAGCTCCGGCAAATGCGTCTCCAGCTCCTCGAGCTCGACGGATGCAGCAAGGTCGATCCGGCCTTCCGTGCCGGAATCATCCAGCTCGCAGACGACGAGATATTGGCATTGCGAGAGCGGCTGCGGATTCGGCAGCGCCGCCCCCCGGCCGCCGGACATCAGGAAGCGGCCGTCCGGCCTCCGCTGGGCGATGCGGTCGGGATACGCAAGCGCGAGCAGAAGGCCGCCCGGCGCTTCCGCCGCGGCGAAGCCCGGCTCGCCGCGGCGGGCGGCTTCGCCTGCCGCGCCTGTAGGCGCCCGGCGGCCGGCCGCCTCGGCGGAGCCGGCCGCCAGCTGCGCCGCCAGCGAGCGGCGCCACTGGCGCGCTTCCGCCGCGGCCTTCGCCGCAGCGGCTGCGAGCGCCGCGTCGCCTTCGCCGCGGGCTCCCGCGCGCAGCGCGGCAAGGCGCAGCCGCAGGTCGGCGCTGCGCTCGCCGCGCAGCAGATCCCGCTCGCCGAGCAGCGCGGCGAGCTCGCAGGCGGCGTCGCCCCAGCCGAGCCCGGCGGCGGCAAGCGCCATATGCGCGAGGCGCGGATGGCCGCCGAGCGCGGCCATCCGCCGGCCATGCGGCGTGATCCGCCCGTCGTCCGCGAGCGCGCCGAGCCGCTGCAGCAGCTCGCAGGCTTGCCCATAGGCAGCGGCCGGCGGCTCGTCGAGCCAGTCCAGCTCAGCGGGATCATGGACGCCCCAGGCCGCCAGCTCCAGCGCAAGCGGAGCCAGATCCGCCTCCATCAGCTCCGGCGTGGCGAAAGGCGGCAAATGGCGATGCGCTTCCTCGCCCCACAGCCGCCAGCAAGCTCCAGGCGCCGTGCGGCCAGCCCGGCCGCGCCGCTGATCGGCGGAGGCGCGCGATACCGGCTCCGTCTCCATCCGCGTCATGCCCGTGCGCGGCGAGAACTTCGGCACGCGAGCAAGGCCCGCGTCCACGACCGCGCGCACGCCTGCAACGGTCAAGCTGGACTCGGCGATGCCGGTCGCCAGCACGATCTTGCGGCTCCCCGGCGGGCATGGCGCGACGGCGTCGTCCTGCTCGCGCAGCGGCATGCTTCCATGCAGTTGGCGCAGAGCCGTTCCCTCCGGCAAGCCCATCCGGCGCAGCGCGTCTCCCGTCCTCCGGATCTCGGCCATGCCCGGCAGGAAGACGAGCACGTCGCCCTCCTGCTGCCGCAGCGCTTCCATCACGGCTGCGGCAGCATCCTGCTCCAGCCTGGAGCTGCTTCCTCGCGGCCGGTAGAACGTCTCGACCGGATATTGGCGCCCTTCGCTGAGAATGACCGGCGCTCCTCCGAGAAGCTCCGACACCTTCCCTGCCGCAAGCGTCGCCGACATGACGAGCAGCCTCAGGTCTTCCCTCAGCAAGGAAGCCGACTGCAGGCATAGGGCAAGACCGAGATCGCTGCTGAGATGCCGCTCATGGAACTCGTCGAAGATAACGGCCCCGTAAGCCTCGAGAGCCGGATCCTCCTGCAGCATGCGAGTCAGCACGCCTTCCGTCACGACCTCGATCCTAGTACCCGGGCCTACCTTCGTCTCCAGCCTGACCCGGTAGCCGACCGTCTCCCCCGCGCTCTCCCCGAGGAAGCGCGCCATGTACGCAGCAGCCGAGCGCGCAGCCAGCCTGCGCGGCTCCAGCATGAGCAGCTTGCGCCCTTCCAGCCAGCGGCTCTTCAGCAAGGCGAGCGGAACGCGGGTCGTCTTGCCCGCTCCAGGCTGGGCGACCAGCACGGCGCGCGTACCGGAATCCAGCGCTTCCAGCAGCTCCGGCATCACTTCGTCTATGGGCAGTCTATCTGCCTCTGCCATGGAATTCCCTCCGGTTTCTATCGAGATGTACGGACTCTACTCTACCACACCGGAAGCCCTTGGCGCCAAGCCGTCGGCTCGGAATTCACTCCGAGATAGGCGCCTTCTCGAGTCAGCCGGCATTCCAGCGGCGGCGCCGAATCTCTGCTTGGTGCACACAAGGCGCAGCATGCCTGTCAGCGGAGTGTCATGCATCCTCCATGCCGCCGACAACAAAAGCCGCCCCGGCGGGACGGCTCAACCTTCAAGGCTTATAGTTTAAAACCTCAAAACTCTGCAGCTCAACGCTCCAGAAGTTCAACAGTCCAGAAATTCCAGTCACTCACCTCTCCAGGACTTAACCTTCCAAAGCTTCATAACGGCTAAATAGATTTCCTCCTGCAAGGAATTTCCCGTCAATTCCCAGCTGCGAGCAGCGCATCGTCCAGCAGCGCCTGTCCCCGCTTCTGGATTTTGGCCGCCGCCTGCGCTGCCGTCTGGCTTCCCTTTGCGGCGGCGGATATTTCTTCGTTTTTCAGCTCCGTATACACGCCGTCGAATTCCAGCATTTTCGGACCGTTCCATCCTTGCGGAGTATTGAGGAGCTGCGGATATATGTAAGGCTCAAGCCCGAACAGCTTGTCCAGCAGCGGGTCGCCCTTCAATCGGGGGTAGGCAGCGATCGGGACCGGCGCGTACCCCAGCTTGATTTTGGCTTTGGCGATATGCTCGCTGAGCATGAGCCGGATGATCTTCCATGCCTCCTGCTTGTGTTCGGACGAACGCGGTATGGACATGATCTGGCCGGCGCTGATGTAAGCGCTGCGGCTCCGATCCCGGGACAAGACCGGCGGCGTCGCCTCTCCGGTCTCGAATTCGTACGGCTGGCCGCCGTAATTTTCGAGCGTCATCGCCGCTCTGCCTTTGGCGAACTGCTCCCCCGCCTCGACCGCTTCCTTATCATACACCTTGACGCCGTTCACGAGCTTCGCCCGGTCTTCCTCCAGAGACAAGGATCCGTTCCGGTACAGCTGCACGATCTTGTCCAGGACCGAGCCCATCTCGGGACTATTCCATAATAGCTTGGTGCCGTCCGGGCTCAGATCCGACATGCCTTCGCTATAGAGATAAGAGCCGACCAGATCGGAAGGCGTATGATTGACTCCCATATGCAGGCCGCTCACAGGCTTCCCGCCAACCTTCGTGCCATCGAAGCGGCCAGCCAGCTCGTACACCTCTTCGATGCTCATTCCGTCCCGGGGCGTTTCGACCCCCGCCTTCTCAAACAGTTCCTTGTTGTAGCGGAGAACGCTGAAGGTGACTTCCGGCGAAAGTCCAAACAGCTTGCCGCCTCCCGCCGCGCTCAGCATATCCGGCATTCCGCCGTAAAGATCATCCTTGCGGAGACTGGACGCTTTCATGTAGGGAGTTAGATCCTCCAGCAGCTGCTTGCCACCCAGCTGGGAATAGAAGACATCCCATGTCAGGAGCAGATCCGGCTTTTGCTCCTTCAACACCTTTTCGTACATCTCGGGGGTGAGGGAGCTCGTGTAATCGGGGTTCATTTCCACCACCTCGACAGACAGCTCCGGATAGGCGGCTTCGATGTAATCCCGGTACATGGCGTCGAATTGGCTTTTGCTGTCGGCGACGACCTTGATGCTCGGGCGCGGAGCCGGGCCTGCGGAGGAGCTGCTGCATCCAGCGATGGCGCCGGAGCCGATCAAGGCGGCGATCAACGGCGCGGCTGTCCAAAAACGTCTAGTCCTCGCCACGGACGATCCCCTCCTTGATCAAATTCCTTTCCAGAGCGATCAGATTCCTCGCCAAAACGTTCTCGATCAGTCGGAGCGCCTCCTCGGAGGACAGCTTTCCTTGCGACCATTGTTTCATCTGCGGTCCGTACTCGATCGAAAGATAGCCAAGATAGCTGTCGCCATCGTACACAGGCAAGCTGTTCTCGTTCAGCTTTTTCGAGCCGCTCTCCGTATAAAAAGCCTTCCACCGCTCCTCCTGCTGGCTCTTCATCGCCTCCTCGAAAACCGGCATATCCATCGAATTGTCGGTATTCTTTTCCGTTTTGGACATGAGCACCGCCGCCTTCACCAGCTCCCAAGCGGCGTCCTTGTTCACGCTTTTGGCGTTGATGACGTAGATCTGGCTCATGTCCAGCAGATCAGACGCATTGACGGAGTTGATGTTTTGCTCGTAAGGCAACGTTTTCCAGTTCCTTTTGACGGCTTCGCTTTTCACTCCGGCCACGGACGGACGCTCGATCTCCGTTGAGGCGAGCTGACTGTAGAAAGACGTATCGCCGAAGCGCATAGCCGCTTTCCCGCCGCCGAACAAGTCGTTCTGCACGACCTCGCTCATCGGAATGCCTTTTCTGCCGCCAAAATCCAGATCAGGAGAGGGAGCGATCCATCCTTCGCGGAAGCCAGCCGCAACCTGGTCGAACAGCTTGATCCACCCTTTGCCGGACAAGGCCGAATACGAGCTCTGGAGCATGGGATCGCCACCATACAGCTGGAGGCCGCTGGCCTGGCCGAGCTTCAGCGCCGTCTCCGCCGGATTCCCGTTATCCCTCGTATCCGTTGCAAGTCCCGTCGTCCCGGTACCCTCGAAGCGTTTGGCGGTCTCAAGAATTTCCTGCACCGTTGCGCCTTCCCTCGGAAGCGGCACCCCGTTCTTCGCGAACAGATCCGGATTGACGAACAGCACTCTGGAGCTGAATTCCCCCGCCAGCCCTTGCAGCTCTCCGCCTCCGACGGCCTTGAGAGCATCCAGCACAGGCGCGTGCATATTGCTGAGATCAAGCTTGTCCTTGAGGATGTAAGGCTCCAGCGGGAGAATCCTTCGTTCGGCGGCCAGCTGCCTGTAAATGGCCGTCGGGACGACAAGCACATCCTCTCCTCGATCGAGAGCGCTCCGGTAGTCCGCCAAGCTCCTGCTCTTGCCGTCCCAGAGCCCGCTCATGCTGATGTCAACGGATGGATGGCGGATGATGAATTGCCGCTTCAGCGTATCGACGTTCATGCTGCTGCCGCCATACACCTTCAAGGTAAACTCCTTGTCCGCGAAGGCGTCGTCCGACAACGCTCCGATCCCTTCCGCCTGCAGCGGCTGCCGGACGTCTCCGAATCTCCACAGCCCGACGACGAGCACAGCCGCCGCTGCCAGCGGCAGCACCCTCAGCCATGCTTTCCGGCTTTTCTTTTTTTCCATCGCGACCCGCTCCCTCACTTTGCGTTCAAGTTCCGAGGTGAACCCGTTCGCGACCGGCAAGGAGCCGGACAATGACTTCTCCCAATGGTTCATATCCACTCGCCCCCCACATTCAGAGCTTCGCTAGCCGATACTTTGCGGTTCATGGCCGCCCGTGCCCGATGAAGCCGCGATTTCACGGTTCCTTTGGCGACGCCGAGCAGCCCGGCCGTCTCTTCCATGGTCATCCCGTAGTGACAGACCAGCAGCAGCGGCTCCCTCAGCTTCAGCGGCAGGCTGAGCACCGCATGCCACACTTCTTCGCTTTGAAGCTTCCGCAGCAGCTCTTTTTCGGCGGAAGGATGAGAAGGGCCGCCAGGCAGAAAATCCAGCAGCATCACCTTGCGTACCCAGGAGGATCGCATATGGTCAAGCGCAGCATGCCGGGTAATCGTCAAAATCCACGTCTTGACCGAGCTCTGCCCCCTGAACTCGGGAAGCTTCTCATACACTTTGAGAAAGACATCCTGGGCGATGTCGTCAGCCAGATCCCGGTTCCGGGTAAGCATGAGCGCAAAGTTCCAGACGTCCTTGCCATACGCCTTCATGAGCTGATCCAGCGCAGAGCCCGCATTGTACTCCGGGGCCGTGTATTGCAAATAATCGAATTCCAATAGGTTCACCTCGGGTAAGTGGACGGGAAAGGAAAGAAATGGTTCCCTTTATTTTCTGCTTCTTTCCCTATCCTATCGAAAGCTGCCGAAAAAAGGGGGATTTAATGGAAAAAGGCTCCTTTCCGGATGGAAAGAAGCCGCCTTGCTTGATCATGGATGGCGAGCATGAACATTCGGCAAAGGCTCGCCGCCGGCATGAGGTCCATTTTTAGGCATGAACCGCAATTCTGTGGTGTCTGCATTCAGTCGAACCACCCCTTGCGCCTGAACCAGGCGAACATGGCCAGCGCGATCAGCCCCATCGCTCCCAGCACGATGAAGTAGCCGTAGCGGAACTCCAGCTCTGGCATCTTGACGAAGTTCATCCCGTACACGCCTGCGATGAAGGTCAGCGGCATGAAGATCGTCGTAATGACCGTGAGCGTCTTCATGATGCCGTTCATCCGATTGGAATTGTAGCTCATGAAGCTGTCGCGCAGGTCGGCCGTCATCTCGCGGCAGGCTTCCAGCGTCTCGGTCTGCTTCAGCAGATGGTCGTAGATGTCCAGATAGAACGCTTTGAAGTCCTTGAAGCTCGGAAGAGCTTCCGTGGAAGTGAGGCGGTAGAGCAGATCTCTCATCGGCACAATCGTCTTGCGCAGCTTCAGCAGCTTGGCCCTTATTGTGAAGATCTCGTCCATGCCGGATTGCTTCAAGTAGCCGGAGCTGTTGAGATCGGCGTCGAGGAGCTGGTCCTCGATGCCGTATACGGCGGGAAAATACCGGTCGACCAGCTTGTCCGTCACGCTGTAGGCTGCGAGCAGATGGCCCTTGCCGGGATGCTTCGGATGAATGGCGAGCGTCTCCCAGGCCTCGTCGACTTCTTGCGACTGGGCAAAATGAAACGTCACCGCGTAGTTCGATCCGAGAAACAGATTCACCTCGTCGACATGCAGCGTCTCTGGAATAAGCGCATGCATGACGAAGAAATGGACATCCTCGTAGTGGTCCACTTTGGGCCTTTGCAGCAGGTGAAGGCAGTCCTCGATCGCCAGAGGATGGAAATGGAATCGTTCGTCCAGCAAGGAAATCTCCTCCGCGCTCGGCCGGTCCATGTCCACCCAGTACCACACCGCCTCCATCGCATCGAGATCGTCCAGGCTTATATTCTTATGCACTTTTTTGGCCGCATCCATCGCCATGACTCGAATCATCTGTGTATTCCTCTCTATGCGAATCCCGCTTTCGGGATCTATGCCTTCCGGCTTTTGTGAGTCATTGCTACTTTACCTGATTTGGCATCCACGCTTCCAGCCTTTTCAGCCGCAGCTTCTATCCCCGGCCGGCCTCCATGATCAGCCGTTCCCGCTGCCGCTGGAGAGCGGACAGCTCCGACTCCTGACGAGTCCGGTCCCCATCAAGCGAACGGTACAGAGCGCGGGTTTCGACGAGCAGCTCGCGGGTATTTTCCCTGGAAGCCGTTATCTTGCTCTGCACGAACCAGTCCATCAGAAATCCGTCCAGCAAATAATCGCCCAGCCTGGCTCCGCTGCCGACCGGAATGCGGTACGCTTCTTCGCGCCCAAGATCGTTCAGCTCGGATTCCAGCCTTTTTGCTGCGCTGCGTGCGGCCCCCAGAGCTTCCTGGGCTTCGTCCATCCTCCGATGCTTGATATGCGTGGATATCATGCCTCCTCCAAGCATATCGTAGGTGCCCCAGTTGGAAGCCGACTCGAGGCTGGACAGCGCCTGCTGCAGCTTGCCGTTCAGATCGGAGCAGGCCGTACATGCTTCACGAAGCTCGGCCAGCAGGCTCGTTTTCCCGGCCAGCTCCGTATCCAGCCTCTCCAGCTCCTCCTTCGCTTCCGGAACGCGCAGCCGGATCAGCTCCTCCTTCCTTTGCTTCAGGACGGGAAGCATGCGGGCGGGGCCGATGTACTCCGCCAGCTTGAGGCCGACTTCCGAAAGTCCGGATTTCAACCTGTCCAGCTGCTCCTTGGCTTCCTTCAAGCGGAACAGGGCCTCGGCCGCCTCCTGCCGCTCCAGCTCCCGCTGCTCTTCAAGACCTCCCGTCAACTTGAGCCATAACGCGCTCCAGCCAAGGCGGGACAGCTGCTCCACATCCTCATGCTCTTTGCGGCTGATATCCTCCAGCTCGAAAATTTTGCGCTCCATAGCGAAAATATCCTGGCGCAGCTTGTCCCTGCGCTTCTCGTGAAAGGCAAGCTCGGCTGCGGCGCGCTCCGCTTCCTCCAGCTGCTTCGTCAGGCTTCGAAGCTCGCTGTCCGTTCCCGCTTCTGGCAGGCGGTTGAAATCAGCGCTCTTATCGGTCATTGTTCCCGCTTCCTCCTCCGGCATTCCCGGCCTTCCTCGCCCGCTGGCATCCCGGCTATGAACAAGGATGAAAAATTCTATGTATGGAATGGCCCGGTTTCCTATGTAAATGATTTTGCTTGGCACGCCTGGCTCCAATGAACTCCAGAGCTTGCTTGGCATGCCTGGCTCCAATGAACTCCAGAGCTTGCTTGGCATGCCTGGCTCCAAATGAACTCCAGAGCTTGCTTGGCATGCCTGGCTCTAAATGAACTCCAGGCCTTGCTTGGCATGGCCGACTTAAACTGCACGCCAGGCCTTGGCAAGGTCTGACTCCAACTGCTCGCCGGGCCTTGCCGGCATGCCCTGATTGCCATGCATACGAAGCTATGGTTCAAAAAGCCTTATCCAGCTCGGCCGAATTCATTCCCTGCCATTGTGCGACCGCGGCGGCTAATGCTATTATACCAAGCATAATCGGACTTGGCCGCCTTAATTGACGGCATAAGCACGCAAGGCAAGGAGAAGTGATGAAATGGCTGCCACAATCGGAAGATTCGCTCCGACCCCGTCGGGACTCATGCATCTGGGCAATGCGAGGACCGCCCTCCTGGCATGGCTGCAAATAAGAGCCCAAGGAGGAACGTTCCTATTGCGGATGGAGGACATCGACGGCCCTCGCTCCAGATCACAGTACGCGGAAGCGGCGCTGACGGATCTGCGCTGGCTCGGCATCGACTGGGACGAAGGCCCGGACATCGGCGGCGCCCGCGGACCGTACACGCAGAGCGAGCGGCTTCCTCTCTACCGGGAAGCTCTGGACAAGCTGGCGGCTCGGGGAATGCTCTACCCTTGCTATTGCAGCCGTGCGGAGCTCGCCTCCGTCGCCAGCGCTCCTCATGGCCTCTCGTCGGAAGGCCCCGCCTATCCGGGAACATGCAGGCATCTTGGCGAGGCGCAGAGGCAGGAGCGCGGCAAGGCCAAAGAGCCTTCGCTGAGGATGGCCGTCGATGCCGAGCGCGTCGTGTCGTTCGAAGACTTGGCCGCAGGACATCAGCATACGGCTCCGGGCGCAGGAGGCGACTTCGTCGTCCGGCGGGCGGACGGCATCTTCAGCTATCAGCTGGCCGTAACGGTGGACGATGCCCTGATGGGCGTGACTGATGTGCTGCGCGGGAGCGATCTGCTGGACTCCACTCCCCGCCAGCTGCTGCTCTATGAAGCGCTCGGCTTCGCTCCTCCCCGGTTCGCCCATGTTCCGCTGCTGATGGGACCGGACGGCAAGCGGCTGGCCAAGCGCCATGGCGGCATCTCCCTGTCCGCCATCCGGGAATCAGGCGCCAGGCCGGAAGCGGTCGTCGGCCTGCTCGCCTACTGGAGCGGCCTTCAGGACCGCCCGGAAGCCCTCGCCGCCCGCGAGCTGGCGCCGGCCTTCCGCCTGGAGAATGTCCCCGCGGCGCCTGTCGTCGTGCGCGAGGAGGACCTGCGGCTGATCGCAATTCCGTAACCATACCTGCGGTCTAATGACTGCCGCATAAAATGAAGGAATCAACCATGCGGCGAAACGTTCGCTAAGCCTGCTCCGGAAGCTCGACGGGCAGGACGACAGCCCCTTTTTCAAACCGCTTCCGCAGAGCCTGCCGCCAATCCGATCCGAGAGCTTCCACGGCAAGCACCCGTTCCGCCTTGGCGCTCCAGTCCGAAGATCGGTCGTAGAAGACATCGAAGGCTTCCTTCACCGTCACCTGCAGCGGATGCCGCTGCAGCTCGACCGCGTTGCCGGCCTCGACCGCGCCTTCCTCCAGAACCCGCAGATAATACCCCCCATACCCGGTTTCCTTCACCCATAGAGGAAGCTTGGGCTGATTCAGCCACACTCCCAGCTTGTAGCAGGGCTGGCGGGGCTCCGTCACCTCCAGCAGGGCCGCTCCGATGCGCAGCTTGTCCCCGATGCACACGAATTCTTCATGCAGGCCGGCCACGGTCAAGTTCTCTCCGAACAAACCCGGCCTGCTTTCGATTCCGAGCTTGTTCTCCCAATAAGGATAACGGTCGGCCGAGAACATGAGCACCGCCTTGTCCGGACCTCCGTGGACGGAAGGCTCTGCCTGGGAGTCGCCGTCGACTTGGCGGAAGCGAACCGTCACCGCGCCGGAGCGCGGCGTCTTGTTGATGGCGGATAAGACCGAGCGCCCTTTGAAATCGAGACGCTGCGGCCGGCCTGTCTGGATGGAGATGAGATATCCCGCCGCGTGCTCTGTTTTCATGCCGCTTCCTCCTTCCCAAAAGGGGATTCAATGCCGATAGACTGGCGTGCCTGCTATAAACCGAATGATATTACCCCTGAAAGTCATGGTCCAATCGGCCTCCTCCGCCTCAGCGGTTCGACAGCAGCCGGCTGATGCCTCCCGACAGCCGCAGCGAATTGGCGACGACGGTCACCGAGCTGAGCGCCATCGCGGCGCCGGCCATCCACGGCTCCAGCAGGCCGAGCGCAGCCACCGGGACCATGACGGCATTGTAGAGAAACGCGAACGCCAGATTCTGCCGAATATTGCGCACCGTCAGCCGGCTGACTCCGATCGCGTCCCGAATTCCGGTCAGGCTCGGCCTCAGCAGCGTAATATGCCCGGCGTCAAGAGCGGCGTCCGTGCCGTCTCCCATGGCGAATCCAGCGTCGGAGGCTGCCAGAGCCGGAGCGTCGTTCCAGCCGTCGCCCGCCATGGCCACGACGCGTCCTTGCTTCTGGAGCGAGCGGATCAGCTCCAGCTTGCCTTCCGGAAGCATGCCGGACTTCACCTTGCGGATGCCGGCTTCGCGCGCCGCGGCGGCGGCCGGACCGGAGCTGTCCCCGGTAGCGAGCACAAGCTCCAGCCCATCCTGCCGCAGCGCTTCGACGGCACGAGCCGATGATGGGCGGAGCCGATCGCCGAGCGCGACCGCCCCGATGCATGTACCCTCCAGCGAGACGAACAGCACCGTCTCTCCGGACTCCTCCCGCGCCTGCGCGAATGAAGCGGCTTCCCCCATGCCCTGCCAGCGCTCCTGCGCTGCGAGCTGCCTGCCCCCGATGGCGGCCCGTCCTTCCGTACAGGTCGCCGCCGCCCCGAACCCGGGCCATTCGAGAGCTTGCTCCACGGCCGGAATGACGATTCCCCGCTTGCGCGCTTCCCCTCGGATGGACAGGGCATAAGGATGGCGCGAATCTCCTTCTGCCGCGGCGGCCAGGCGCAGCACGGCAGCCGGGCCGAAGCCGGTAGCGGGAGCATGGACGGCCGTCACGCCGGGACGCCCTTCCGTAAGCGTGCCTGTCTTGTCCAGCAGGACGGTATCCAGCTGGGCCAGACGTTCCAGCGCGCCCGCCTCCTTCAGCACGATCCCTTGGCGGGCCAGCTTGCCGGATGCGATGACCAGAGAGATCGGCGTAGCGAGTCCAAGCGCGCAAGGACAGGCGACGAGCAGCACCGACAGCGCGCTCAGCATCGCGCTGCGCAGGCTGTCGCCGCTTCCGGAGAGAAGCCAGCCAACGAACGTGAGCGCGGCAAGCAGCAGCATGACGGGAACGAACCGGGCCGACCAGGCATCCACCTTCTTCTGGATTCCCGTCTTCGCTGCCTGGGCTTGGCGGAGCAGCGCGCCGATCCGGCTGAGCATCGTGCCTTCTCCGGTCTTCTCCGTCCGGATTCGCAGCGTATCGCCGCGATTGAACGTGCCTGCCCATACGAGGCTGCCCGGAAGCTTGGGCACCGGGCGGCTCTCTCCCGTGAGCAGCGACTCGTCCGCTTCCGAGTGGCCGCCGGTGACGATGCCGTCGACCGGAATCAGCTCGCCGGGACCGACGAGCACGATGTCCCCGTCGCGGACGCTTTCGGCCGGAATGCGGCTGATTTCATCGGCTCTTTGGACCGTGACGTCGCGCGAAGCCAGCTTGGCATACCCGTCGCTTTCGCGAAGCGCCCTGGCGCTGGAGCGAGATTCCATGTATTTGCCTAGAAGCACCGCCGTAATGACGATGGCCCCGGTGTCGAAGTAGACGGGAAGAAGAGCTCCATGTCCTTCCCCTGTGCTGGCAGCGCCGCGGATTCCCTGGGTGAAGACGATATAATGGCTGTACAGATACGCCGATGACGTCCCGATCACGACCAGAACGTCCATGTTGGCCGTCCGTTCGCGGAGCGCGCTCCAGGCGTTGAGGTAAAAAGGAAGCCCGATCCATAGCTGGATGATGGTCGCCAAAGCAAGCTGGACCCATGCATTGCTCACCAGCGCCGGAACCGGAACGCCGCCCAGCCAGCTGTAATGCGAGACCATCGCCCACAAGAGCGGAACGGACAGCAGCAGCGACAGCAGCGAGCGGTTCCGCAATTCCGCCATTTCCTTCATATGGCTTGTCCGGTCTCCCGGCTCGGATGTCGCGAAGCCAAGCTGGCGGACTCTTTCCTTGATGGCATCCGGCTGCTGCCTGCCGGCCTCATACCGGATCCAGGCCATGCGGGATGCATAGCTGACGGAAGCTTCCGTCACTCCTTCCATCTTGGCCAGCGCCCGCTCGATCCTTGCCGCGCAGGCGGTGCAGCTCATGCCCTGGATGCCGAGATCCAGCGCGGCCGTCGTTCCTTCGTTCATCCCGGCGCTCCTCCCTTGCCGATAGCTAGATTCATAGAACCGTCCCTATCAACTATATGGCTGCCGCCGGTCCTTCATTCCTTTCCGATTCAGTATTTGCGGGACTGCTGCCGATATAGGTTCTAGCTCTGCTTGCGAATCCCATGCAGAAGTCCATATACGCGCCCCCATTCAACCCGGATGAGCGAGCCCGGAGGAGTAAGACCATGAACGAACAGCTTCCCTATTCCAATCAAGTGCTGACGATCGTCACCACCCGCAGGCAATACGCGGCCGCGATTTCGGCGACTTTGCTGCTGCTTCTCATCTCGGCGGCGGCACTGCCATTCGGCGATCTCTCTCTGTCGGTCGTCAAGCCCTTCCTGCCCGCCTTCATCGCCTGGCTCCTGTTCGGAGACCTGCTCACCGCCCATCTGCTTTACAGCCAGTACAGAGCCATCGGCAACCTCTCGATTCTTATTCTGGCCTGCACCTACCTGTTCACGGTCCTCATCATGATCCCCTATATCCTGACGTATCCCGGCGTCTTCACGGAAAATGGAATGCTGTCCGCCGGCCCCCAAACTTCTTCCTGGCTGTGGGTATGCTGGCATGCCGGCTTCCCTGCAGGCATCATCTCCTATCTGCTCGCCGACCGCTGGGAGAAGCGGCCCGTCGAACGGAGCCGGAACAGGCTGTGGGCTTTCATGCTGGCTTCCGGCATCCTCATCCTCGTCGCGGCTGCCCCTGTCGTGACGACATCAGCCCATGACAGCCTGCCGGTGCTCGTGCAGCACGACAAGTTCAATCATCTCACGAACGTCGTCGTCAAGCCGCTCATGCTGATGCTGAATGTCCTTGCCCTGATCCTGCTTGTAGGGATGAAAAAAGGAAAAACCGTCCTCAGCCTCTGGCTGAGCGTCGCCCTCCTGGCGTTTCTGATGGACATCGTCGTCTCCTTGCCTGCCGGCTCCAGGTATACGTTCGGCTGGTACATGTCCAGATTCAACTCGCTCGTGTCCGCCCTCGTGCTCATTTGCGCCATCATCTACGAGGTCAACCGCCTGTATGTCCGGCTCGTCAAGCAGCAGAAGGATCTGGTCGAATCCCAGGAAGAGCTCCGCGCCATGAACGAGCAGCTGACGCTGCTCACCAACCTCGACGGACTGACAGGCATCTCGAACCGCCGCAGATTCGACGAGCTGCTCGACGGCATGCTTCAGGAATCCCGCCTCAAGGGGCATCCATGCTCGCTGCTGCTGCTGGATATCGATTTCTTCAAGCTGTACAACGACCGATACGGCCATCAGAAGGGCGATCTGGTCCTGAAGAAGGTCGCTCAGCTCATCGACGGCTGTCTCCGGGACGGCAAAGGTGTCGCCGCCAGGTACGGAGGCGAGGAATTCGCGGTCCTGCTTCCATACTCCGACCGCGCGGAAGCTCTCGGCATGGCGCATGTGATTCTGGATGCCATCCAGGACGCAGACATCCTTCATGAATCCTCTCTCGTCGCCCCGCGCATCACCGCAAGCATCGGATGCTGCACGAGCAATCGCGGAGAAGCTTGGAGCCGCGAGGAAATGATCTCGCGTGCGGACAGCGCCCTCTACAAGTCCAAGGCCGAAGGCCGCAATCGGGCAACCGCTGCGGAAGAGGAATAATATCATGAAATAAGGCCTTTCCCGATCGCCCAGGAAAGGCCTTTTCCGATTGACTCCTATTCGCCTTCGACGATGCTTCCGTTCCAGGCCAGCATCCCGCCCTGCACGTTGACGACATCGTAGCCGAGCGCCTGCAAGTATTCGCATGCCCGGCTGCTGCGGCCGCCGCTGCGGCAAATCAGCAGCAGCGGGCCTTCGCCGTCAAGCTCCCCGAGGCTCTCCGGCAGACGGGAGAGCGCGACATGCCGCGCTTGCGGAATATGTCCCGCTTCCCATTCGTCATCCTCGCGCACATCGAACAGGCGCGGGGTTTCTCCCGTCTCCAATAAATGCTGCAGTTCCTCCGTCGTGATCTCAGCGCTCATGCCGCTGTTCCCCTTCCAGTCTCGCTTGAATTTTGTCCTTGTAGTCGGCATATGCCTGCAGATGGTCCCATCCCCTCGACCCCGTGAGCGATTGCAGCCGCAGCCTCTTGGCGGACAGCTCCTTCTGCAGGCTCGTCCGCTCCTCGTCGCTGCCGCACATCGCAAGCAGGCTGCCGAGTGTCGCGATATCCTTGTTCAGCTGCACCTCTTCGGGCACGATTCCGGCATTTTTCAATACCCGATATGCGGCTCTGAGCTCTTCCGGAATGTGGGAGAGGTCATCCAGATCGAGAGGCTTGCCAAGCCCCTTGAGGTCGTCGAATTCGCCGTCCTTGATGGCTAGCTTGATCTTCTCGTCGGCCAGCCAGTGCAGGAAGCTCAAGGGATCCTTACGGCAGTTCCGCTGCAGGTGACCATCAGCATGCCGTCGCGGACGACTTCATAGTCGAGATCGACTCCGACGATGGCATTGGCTCCGAGTCTGGCCGCCTGCTGCCGCATCTCCTCGATGGCGATGTCGCGGGCCTGCTTCAGCTTGCCCTCGTAAGCGCCGGAGCGCCCTCCTACCACATCCGTGATGGATGCGAGAAAATCACGGACGACGTTCGCTCCCATGATCGCTTCTCCATTCACGATTCCGGAATACTCCTGAATCGGCCTTCCTTCAATCGTCGGTGTCGTCGTGATCAGCATATCGGCATCCCCTTTTCGGATTATTTGCTGCAAGCTGGCTCATAAGCCGGTCTCTTCCCATTTTACCCCTGCGAGGCGATCGCCGGCAACCGTTACCGACACCCGGACGGCTGCAGGCAAGCCGGGACGAGGCTGCAGGACAAGCTTGAAGCGGTAATCCTCCAGCTCCCCTTCCAGCTCGTAATGGCCTTCATTGATTTCCCTTGCATGGATTTCCTCCTTGTGCGTCCGATGGAAAGTCCCTCCCCGTAGTGTCGCCGCCGCCTGCACGCGATATCCAACAAAAAGAATCCTGCCCTCGAGAGGCAGGATTCGGGAGAAGCTTTATTCGGCCGCCGTCTCCAGCGAGCCGCTGCGCTGGCGCTTGGCGCGCCTGCGGTTCAGGAACTCGTAGACGACCGGAACGATGATCAGCGTCAGCAGCGTGGAGCTTGTCAAGCCGCCGATGACGGTGACGCCAAGCCCTTTGGAGATCAGCGCGCCGGATTCGAAGCCGAACGCCAGCGGGAGCAAAGCCCCGACCGTAGCGATAGCGGTCATCAGAATCGGACGCAGCCTTGTTCCGCCTGCTTCAAGCAGCGCGTCGCGGACGCTCATTCCTTCGCGTTCCATGTGGATGACGCGGTCGATCAGCACGATCGCGTTGGTGACGACGATGCCGATCAGCATGAGCATGCCGATAAGCGCGGTGACGCTGATCGTTTCCTTGGCGATGAGCAGGCCCACCAAGGCGCCGATGACGGTGAACGGAAGCGAGAACAGAATCGTCAGCGGCGTCAGCGCGCCGCCGAATGTAATGACGAGGACGAGGTAGACGACGGCGATCGCAACGGCGATCGCGAGTCCGAGCTGCTTGAAGGATTCTCCGATATCCTCGGTCACTCCGCCCATCTCGACGTCGACATTGGAAGGAAGCTTGAGCTCGTCAATGACCTTTTGCACGTCCTTGGAAGCTTTGCTGATGTCGGAAGAGGTGACATCGGCCGTCACGCTGGCATAAATGCGGTCGCCTTTGCGGGTGACCGTATTCGGCGTGGTGCCTTCCTCGATCGTCGCGACGTCGCTGAGCTTGACGGTGCCGCCGAGCGGAGTCGGAATCAAGGCGTTTTCAAGGGCTGCTTTGTCCGCGTAGGTTTTGACCTCGGTTTTGACATGCACGTTCAGCTTCTCGCCATCCTTCTCGATGGTCGTCAAGACGGGCTGCTCGCGCACCGGACTAAGCGCCATCGCAAGCTGGCCGGCGGACAGGCCGTGCTGGCTCAGCTTCTTGGTATCGGCGGCAATGCGGTACTGCTCATACGTTTTCGATAGGCTCGTGTCCACGTTCGACAGGTTGGCGACCGACTTCAGCTTGCCGCTGATCTCGGACACGACCGGCTCCAGCTCCTTCATGTCCGGTCCGTAGGCCGTGACAGTCAGGCTGCTGCCGCCGAGGCCGCCGCCTCCGAAGTCCTGCTGCTTCCACTCGCCTTTGCTCGTGTTTTTCTGCAGCAGCTCGACGACGGCTTTCTTCTCGTCCTCAAAATGCTTGAAGTCGCTGTTGTAGCGGATATTGAACAGCGCTTGCTTGGAAGCGCCCGGACTGAACGGGTTGCTGCCGCCGATAGAATATTGGACGATCTCGACGCCTTCGCGGCCCATGATCTCCTTCTCCGCAGTCGTCGCATACCCTTCCACATCTTCGGCCGTCTCTCCCGGAGCCGGATTGTAGGTAATGATCATGGAGTTGTCTCCGCCGCTCGAGATGAAGCTGACTCCGATTAGCGGCGTCAGGAACAAGCTGCCTACGAGAAGCAATACGGCAGCGCCGAACGACAGTCCTTTATGGTCGAGGCACCAGCGCAGGACACGCTTGTATCCGTTGGCCAGACGGCTCGGCTTGTCCTCATGCTTCGTACCCTTGAGACCATTGCGGAACATCATATGGGCCAGCATCGGAACGACCGTCACCGCGACGACCAGGGAAGCGAGCAGGGAGAATACCATCGTAAGGGCGAACGGCAGGAAAATCTCGCCGATCATGCCCGATACGAATCCTAGCGGGAGGAATACGGCGATCGTAACGATCGTGGACGCCGCGATCGGGACGAACATTTCCCTGGTCGCAGAGATGATCAGCTCCCGGCCGGTCAGCTTCTCGCTGGACATCGCCATCCGCCGGTATATATTTTCGATGACGACGATGGAATCGTCCACGACCCGCCCGATCGCCACCGTCATGGCGCCGAGAGTCATGATGTTCAGCGTGATGTCGAACTCCTGCAGCACGAGCACGGCGATCAGCAGTGACAGCGGAATCGAGACGACCGAGATGATCGTCGAACGGATGTCGCGCAGGAAGAGCAGGATGATGAGGATCGCGAATGCCGCGCCGAGAATGGCTTTCGTGAGCATCGTCTCCACCGAGTCCTTGATCGGCTTGCCCTGGTCGAGCGTTATCGTGGAAGTAATTCCGTCGTATTTGGCCGTCAGTTCATCCATCTTGGATTTGACGGCATCCGTGACGTCGACCGTATTGGCGTCGGCCGCTTTGACGATGGACACGCCGATGCTGTCCTTGCCGTTCGTCCGGGAAATGGAGTCGGCCTTGCCCGTAACGGCAACGTCGGCCACCTGGCTCAGCTTGACGGTCGGCAGCGTGATGCCGCCCGGCGCAGCCGCTCCGCCTTGGGAAGCTGCAGCTCCTTGGCCCTGCGCTGCTTGGCCCTGCGCAGCTTGGCCAGCGCCGCCGGCTCCGGCACCTGCTCCGGCGCCCGCACCTGCGCCTGCTGCCGAAGGAATCAACGGAATTTCGATGTTCAGGAGATCGTCCGCCGTCATGATCTGGCCGTCGACGACGATCGATTTCTCCGAGCTGCCGAAGGTGAAGATGCCGAGCGGAACGTTCACGGCAGCCGCTTTGACCGCATTCTGGACCGATTCCGGCGTCAGGCCGTATTTGGCCAGCTCATCCGCTTTATAGCTGAGCTCCGCGTCTTCGACATGCTGGCCGGAGATTTGGATCGATGCGACGCCTTCCAAGCCTTTGAGCTCCGGAACAATATCGTTCTCGACCGTTTTGGTCAGCGCGGCCAGATTCTCTTTGCTGCTCGAGATGCTGAGGGATGTCACCGGGAATGCATTGAGGCTCAGCCTCGATACGGATGGATCTTGGACGCCATCCTTGAGCTTCAGGCTGCTCAGAGCCTCGCTCACTTCCTGCTGCGCCTTCTCCATGTCTTTGCCGAAGCCGTACTCGATGACGATGGAAGAAGCGTTCTCGTAGGAAGTGGAGCTGACCTCCTTCACTCCATCCAGATTGCGGGTCGCCTGCTCGACCGGTTTCGTGACGGATTCAAGCACTTCCTCCGGCGAGGCGCCCGGATAGACCGTCGTGACGGTGACGATCGGCACCGTAATGTCGGGCAGCGTCTCCATCTTCATGTTGGTCCCGGCGTAGACCCCGCCGAACACCACGATCAGCGTCATCAGCCACAACGCGAATTTGTTGTTGATCGAAAATCGGATTATGCTCTTCAACCTGGCTTCACTCCTCTATTCGTATGATTTCTCTCTATGCGGTGCAGCGGCAGCCAGCCGCGTTACGCCCTCAGCCTGTACCCGATGCCCCACACCGTCTCGATGAATTTGGGCTCGGAGGGGACTTCCTCGATCTTCTCCCGCAGCCTGCGGACATGCACCGTTACGGTGGCGATGTCCCCGATGGAGTCAAGTCCCCACACTCTCTCGAACAGCTCCTCCTTGCCGAATACCCGGCCCGGATGGGAGGCGAGCAGCAGGAGCAGCTCGTACTCCTTGTTCGTCAGAGCGGCCTCGTCCCCATTGACGAACACCTGGCGGGCGGACTTGTCGATGAGCAGCCCGCGGATGCGCAGCCTCTCTCCTTCGGCGGCCGTCGCCTTGCCGGTCAGCCGGTCGTAGCGGGACAGATGGGCTTGCACCCTCGCCACCATTTCGCCGGGGCTGAACGGCTTGGTCATATAATCGTCCGCTCCGAGCCCGAGGCCGCGGATTTTATCGATATCCTCTTTTTTGGCGGAAATCATGAGGATCGGGACATCCTTTTCCTTTCGCAGCTTGCGGCAAATCTCGAATCCGTCCGCGAAAGGCAGCATCAGATCCAAGATGACGAGATCGTAGGGATGCTGGAGCGCGCGTGCGAGACCGGTGTCTCCCCGCTGCTCGATATCCGCCTCGAATCCGTGGCTCTCCAGATAATCGCGCTGCAATTCCGCTATGGAGCTTTCGTCTTCGATGATCAACACGCGTTTCATGGTTTCGCCTCCTTGGAACCGGCCGTTTCCAGAGGCAGCCGCATCATGAACGCCGCGCCCCCCTCCGCCCTGTTGCGCGCCGTGACGGCGCCTCCGTGTCCTTCCGCGATCTGCCTGACGATAGCGAGCCCGAGGCCGCTGCCGCCGGTTTCCGGATTGCGGGACATCTCCGCCCGGTAAAAGCGGTCGAACACGAAGGGCAGCGCCTCCTCGTCGATGCCTGGCCCGGTGTCCTCGATGATGATATCGGCAGCCTCTGCTGCCGCTTCAAGTCTCAAGACGACCTTCCGTTCATCCGAGCTGGCGAGCGACATGTACTTGGCGCTGTTGTCCAGCATGTTGTCCAGCGCTCTCCCGAGCTTTTCCGGATCGGCCATGACATGCATCGGACTGTGCTCATCGCCGATATGCGCCGAGAGCAGGATGCCCGATTTCTCGAGCTCGAAGCTTTTCTCCTCCAGGTAATGCCGCAGGAAAGCCTTGAGATCGATTCGCCGGAACAGGAATTCCTCTTTGTGCAGATCCAGCTTGGAATAGAGGAACAGCTCGTCGATCAGCCTGTCCATATCCTTCGCTTTGCGGAATACGGTCCGGAGATATCTCTCCTGCTTCTCCGGCGTGTCGGCGACTCCGTCCAGCAAGCCCTCCACATAGCCTCGGACTGCCGTAATCGGAGTCTTGAGATCATGGGAGATGTGGGACAGCAGCATCTTGCGGTTCTCCTCGTACTGCTGCATCTGCTGAATCGTCAGCTTCAGGCGGCTGCGCATCTCCTCGAAAGCCGTTCCTACCTGGCCGATCTCGTTGTTGCCTGCCGGAAGCGGAACGGGCTCCAGATTGCCCTCCTTGAGGGAGAGAGCCGCATTTTTGAGGCGCGAAAGAGGCCGGGTGATGGAACGGGAGACGATCAGCGCCATGAGAGCGCTCATCAGGCCGACGGCCAGCAGCAGCAGCATCGTGATCAGCGGCCGCCAAAATACCGGTATGGCCTCGCTCAGCCTGAACATCGCCGCCTTGCCCGGAGTTCCGTCCGGATAAGTGAATCCTGCATGGAACACCTCGTAGCTGTACGAGCCGATCGTCAACGGATCATGCTTATCCCCGTTCTGACGGAGAAGCTTCTCCGGCTGTCCGCTCTCCAAGGCCAGCGACGAGGAATAGGCGATCGCTCCGTCCTTCTGCAAAACGAAGCCGCTCAGGACCTCGTTCATCCGGCCGTCGAGCTGCTTGAGATAGCCATCGTCCAGCAGCTTGCCGGAATCATGCTGAAGCACGTACCACAGCTCGCCGAACTGGACGGCTTGCCCGTACTCCTTGTCCCTGTTTTTTTCAAAGAAATCGCGCAAATCCTGATAACCCATCATATAAAGCATGAACGACATGACCGCAGTCATCAGCACGAGAGGAACGGCAGCCATGGCAATGTAGGACAGCATCAGCTTGAAACGGATCGACATGGAGATCCTCCTTCCCGGCGCCGGCTGCGGCAGCTTCAATGTTCATTCTAACGGATAGATCTAAACCATTAGGGTGCCATTTCTTACAAAATTATTAACTCTCGCTTGAATACATCCCGTTATGGAGTTTTCCGAGCTGAATTTCCTGCGGGCTTTGAAAGAATGGATGGATGGCGAGAGCCTTTTCAAAACGAGCACAATAGAAAATGGAAGCGGCAAAAAGCCGGGAGCAGCTCCCGGCGAATACATTCATGGACTATCGGGACATGCGGATGCCGCCTCTGTGTTCGGCGCGGACCATGCCGCTCCCTCCGATTCGGGACAGCAGCCATACCCCCAGGGAGAACAGCCATATGTACAGCAGCCAAGCGGCCGTGCCTTGCCCTTGGATGCCCGGATTCAGATCCGCGGCCATCCGATAGCCCTTGAAGGCGGCAATCACGACAGCGAGCAGCAGCAGCCCCATCATGGCGGCAGGCAGGCGCTTGCTCTCCGCTCCGGAAGACAGCACTCCCGCGACGAACAAGCCGAATAGCGCCGAGGAACAGCCGGCTACGAGCCACAGGACGATATTGTCCGCCCTCGGCTCGAAGAGGATCTTGCCTGCCATCAGCAGGAATCCGGCGGCTGCGGCCGCCGCTGTCGCCCCCCATTTCGGAGCCGGCTTGCTTCTCTTGAGGGGGCGGCCTACCTTCATGTACCAGCGGATGTAATCCACGAGCACCCAAAGGCCGGGCAGCAGCAAGCCGAGGAATGAAAGCCCGTACTGCAGCCATTTATACAATGGGAGTCCCGCTTCGATCCGGTAAAGCGAGTGCTGCCTCGTAACCAGCCATCCGCTCGTATGCGTCATCCCGTCGACGAAGAGATGCGACCAGAAGCCGATGAACAGGGACAGAAGAAAGAGTGCCCAGCCCGCGGCGCTTCCCGGCGTGCCATTCCGGCGTCCAAGCAGCGTTTCGGCATATCGGTCGACGCCGCCCAAGGACGGCAGAAGCTTCGGCAGGACAGGCTTCAGGATGTTCTGCCAAGCCGATAAGAAAGCTAGGCTCAATGGTATGCCCATCAATACAAATCCTGTCAGCGAATGTCCGATGCTCCGATAGGAGTTCATCGCGATGAAATATTCCATGTCCGGGATCATGCTGCCAAGAACGAGCCCGCTCAAGCTCAAGGCGGGTACAAGCCGGCGCAGCGGCGCGGCGTAGAGCGGATGGGAAAAAGTGAACGGCATGAGCGCCTCCCTTCGGTGATAGCGAATGAACAGGATTTCCATTGCTCCTCTTTCCTTTCGACAAGAGCCTTCTCGGCTCAGGCTTCAGTCCAAAGGTCCAGCCTTGCCGAGCGGCCACAGCCGGAATACGATCTTGCCCTCCAGGCTGCTCCTGCGGATCGGCCCCAGATCCCTGCTGTCCTCGCTATGCTCGCGATTGTCTCCCATGACGAATACCGTCCCTTCCGGCACCGTGTACGGAAGCCTCAATCCTTCCGGGAAAGTCGCCCCCTTGGCGTAAGGCTCCGTCAGCACGGCCTCGTTGAGATACACGGATCCATCCCGGAAATCCAGACGGTCGCCGGGCAGTCCGATCACCCTCTTCACCAGCCTGAGCGGGCTTTCCGGTCCATGGATGATGACGATATCCCCTCGCTGGGGATTCCCGAAGCGATAGGCCAGCTTGTTCTCGACCAGCCTCTCGCCTTCCGTAAGAGTCGTCTGCATGCTGATGTTGCGCACTTCCGTCTGCGCGAAAGCGAACTGCTGAAGCAGCAGCGAGGCAAGAGCTGCGACCAGGAGCGTAAGGAACATCTCTGCCAAGCGCCGGCGCTTGCCGGGCGGCTGCAGATCGCCCTGAGGGATGGACGGAACGTCAGGCATATCAGTTCTCCTTCCGGGCTTGCCGTCATGCCCATAGGTCGACGGCAAGCGATAGGATCTGATTCATTGACGACAGGGCGGCTCCGAAAGTTTCTTGGATCAGGACGGCCGTCCTCCCCGGCCTCTGGATGATTAAGGTCATTGATCGAGAAAAAGATGGCCGTCTGAGGAAATCGGGCCGTTATCCCGGATAAAAAAAAGCCGCGTCAGCGCGCGGCGGAACAATCCGGATGAAGCGGTCAAGCGCCCTTGAAGCCGTCCGCAACTCAACCGCGGAGGCTTGCGGATAGCGGCAAATCCGGCCCGGCCTTGTCGCGGCTGCCGGCAAAGAAGAGCAGCGTGCCGATCCATCCGCAGGCGGATGCGATCAGCAGCATGAGCGTGAGCTGGCCCGAGAAAGCAGTGCCGAGCAGCGGTCCGATCGACCCCCGGATGCCGAACAGCATGAGATGGAGGCCGAATACGGTTCCTTCGCGACCGGGAGCCAGACGAAACACGAAAGCGAGAATGCCGATATCCCATATCGCTTCCCCGACTCCTTGCACGGCGTTGCCGACGATGACGGCCTCGTATGTACCCCATAAGCCGTAAAGCATCGGGACGACCGCGTAAGCGCATATGCCGCATAACAGCGTATGGCGGATATCGAATCGGTCCAGCACCCTGCCGGCGATCAAATACGTGAGCAGCAGCGCTGCAAAATAGGCGACCCGCGCATAGCCCGCTTCCGTGCTCGTCAGATTCAGCACCTGCACCTGCACGATCTGGTACAGCGGATTGGCCAGCATGTTGCCGAAGCCGGCAAAAGTCGTCGCGAGGAGGAACACGGCCAGCGGACGGTTCGAGCGCACGAGCTCCCACTGGGACCGGAAGCTGAAGCGCGCCGGCGGCACCGCTCGCGGCGGCTGCTTGCGGAGCTTCATCTTATTGAAGAGCAGAATGGACGATATGCCCATGACGGAAGCGGCCATAAGCGGGCCGGATGGCCCTGACGCATCCGCCCAGATGCCGACGAGATAGGCCAGCGGGATGGTGACCGCCCCTGCAGCCATCCTGACGTACCCCATCAGCCGGCCTCTCAGCTCGGAAGGATAGACCTGCGAGATGAGGGAGGCGTAGGCCGGCGCCTGGATGCCCATGAGCAGTTGGAAGATCACAGCTGCCGCGACGTATACGCCCGGCTCCGGGAACAAGGCAGGAAGAAACAGCAGCAGCCTGCCGATCAGGTTGGGCAGCACGACGAAAGGCATCGGCCGGCCGCTCCTCTCGACGAGGGAGGCCCATAACGGGGATAACACAAGGCCGATCGCCGGAGCGGCAGCCAGCAAGCCGGCTTGAAGATCGGATGCTCCCTGCTTGAGGGCGAACAGCAGGTAAAACTGGTTCATGACGACATTGAACAGGCTGAACAGGCAGGCTGCGGCAAGGTCGATCCTGGCATTCAGCCAGACGCGCGGACTCATGACCATGCCGAACTTCAATAGGCGGGCTCTTGAACTTCGCCCTCTTTCTTCCACTATGAACACCTTCGCTTCTCTCTCGGATGCCGGACGGAGGCCTTGATGGGCCTCTGCCATTATGCTCCATTATCCGCGATCTCAGGTCGGGTGTATACCCCTTTTAAACGCGTTTTTCCTATATCCGGGCGAGTATATGGAGTCCTCCCCACAGGATGGCGCCAGCCGCCATCACCAGTCCGTCCCGCATCGACAGCCGCAGCTTGAATGCGGATTTTTTGACGCCGTCTCCCGCCCCGAACCCTTTGGCTTCAAGCGCATCAGCAGCCCTGTCCCCAAGCCTGAGGATCGACAGCATGTACGGCACAGCTGCCCGGTACAGCATGGAAGGAGGCACGCGGCCGGGACGGCTCGCGAACTTCCCTCTGGCAGCCCCGATCATCGCATAACGCTGCCATTCCTCGGCCAGCATGGGAATGAAACGGAACAGCAGGCTGATCGGAAGGGTGATGCGGGTAACAGGCAACCCGGCTTTGGCCAGCGGAGCCAGCAGCTGGTCCGCTGCCTTTTGCAGCCGGAACGGCTGCAGCAGGGCGAGCAGCGGCAAGCCGATCAGCATGACCAGCATGAGCCGCAGCATCCTCAGCAGCATGTCTGCCGCAGGCTCCCATTGGAATTGAAGCGGCGCGAGGCTGAGGCCCGCAACGGCTGCCAGCGTCAGCACGAATACGCCGTAGCCCTTCACGGCTCCTGCGTAGATTTGGAGAGAGGAACGCAGCGGAACGAGGATGGCCAGCGCCAATGCCAAGGAAACCCCGATTCCAAGCCAGCTTTTCTGGGAAAGGACGCCTGCGGCGACCATCAGATACGCGGCGATAAGAGCGCGCGGATCGATCGTACTCCCTTTGTCTTTACTTTCCCTCTCTTTCCGATCCGCTTCTCGAATCTCTGTTCGAGCCTTTTTCCCGGACTGTTCCAGAGTGTTAGTTCGAGCCCCTTGCCCGGACTGTTCCACATCGTCGGTACGTCTCGCTGCCTGATCTTCGGCTTGATCTTCCCGAGTGTCTGCAAAATCTGTTCCTTGCATGTTCTCTCTCTTCCCCTTGGAAGCTCTCTCCGGAGAAACTGCCGGGTTCTGGAAAGCAAGCCGTCCAGCCAGCTCTGACGGGCTGAGCCACGGGATGGAGTCGGCTTCCAGCAGCCCGAAACAGGCGGCAGCCTGCAAAGCCTGCGGAGCTCCTGCTTCCCAGGCGATCGACCGGGCATAGCGGGATGCCGCCATGACCTCGCGGACAACGCCGCCTTCCATGATGGCGACCTCGTCCGCGATCGGCAGCAGCGCGTCGAGGCTGTGGGCGGCAACGACGGCGCCGCCCCCCGCAGCGCGGTGCGCCTGCAGAATGGAGCATAGCCGCTCCGTGCCTTCGGCATCCAGCCCGGCCGAAGGCTCGTCCAGCAGCAGCCACTCCGGCCTCCCCATAACGATGCATGCGAGCGCCAGCCTCCGCTGCTGCCCGCCGCTGAGAGTCCAAGGATCCCTTTCCAGCAGCTCCGCGTCCAGACCGGCAGCTTCCATCGCTTCGCCGATCCTCCGGCTCCTCTCCTCTCCGGCGAGCCTGTAAGGCTTCGCGGAATAATAAAGCTCCTCCTTCACGCTTTTGGAGAACCACTGCGTCTCGGCTTGCTGCAGAGCAATACCCAGCGACAGCAGGACGTCGCGGTTCGGACGCCGGCCGCTCCAGAGCGGCTCTTCTCCGAGCCGAATCAACCCTGACGCCAGCGGCCGGACACCTCCGGCAGTTTCCAGCAGCGTCGATTTTCCCGATCCGTTGCTTCCGACGAGCAGCGTCAGCCTGCCCCCGCGAAAGCATGCGGAGAAGCTGCGGCTTCCGTCCGCTCCGGAAATTTTCGGAACGGCTTCGCTGAGAATCAAGTCCCGGGGAACGGACCGCGGCTTCAGCATTTCCAATAATGGCAAACTCCCCGGGACGACGGCAGAGGGAGCAGCCCGGAAGGCATGGGAAGCCGAAGCCGTTCCATGCGCGCTCCATGCTTCCGCGAGCTCGTCTGCGTTCAACGGCATGGCGATCATGCCGAAGCCGAGCGCGTTCAATTCCATGGCCGTCCGCGCGGCGAAAGGGGCTTCCAGACCCGCAAGACGACAAGGCGATTTTCCGGAAGCCAGCGGGCTGAAAAAGCATTCCGAGCTCCCTTTCCATACCATTCTTCCGTCTTTGAGTGCAAAAACCCGGTCTCCGGCTTCAAGCTCGTCCATATTCTGCGTCACCCATACGATCGCGATGCCTCGTCTCTGCATGGCGCGGGCATGCCTCATCAGCAGGCGGGCCGAATCGTTGTCCAGCATCGACGCCGCTTCGTCGAACAGCATGGCCGGAGAGCCGGCTGCAAGCGCTCCGGCTGCCGCGAGCAGCTGCTTCTGCCCTCCCGAGAGGGTGGATACGGGAGCGTGCATCAAGGCGGACAGGCCAAGCTCGGCCAGCGCCTCCTCCGCCTTCGGAATGATATCCGCTCCGTTCATCCCTGCATATTCCAAAGCCATGACGAGGTCTTCCCAAGGCGTTGACCCCGTTATGGCGGCCTCAGGCTGCTGGAGGACGACTGGCAGCGGCCTGACATCAAAAGGCGAAGGCAGCATGCGGGTAATGCTCATCTCCGCTTGCGGGTTTCTGCCGAGGCCGGCCAGGCTCCGCAGCAGGGTTGATTTTCCGCTTCCGTTGGCCCCTACGATATGAACCCATTCCCCCTGCCTGATCTGCATCGTAATGCCTTGAAGAAGCGGTTCCAACTGCTCAGGATCCTCGGGGTAGACGACGAGGCCGGCGACAGACAGGAGCGTACTTCCTTCTGCGCCCTGGAACGTTCCGCTCCGTTCATCGCCTTGTCCCGGCGATCCGGCTGTTTCCTCTCGATGAACCCGCTTTGGATCCCATTTGCCAGCCTCTGCCGTCTCGGCTTTTTCTTCGGATGCCTTGCTCATATCTTCCCGCCTTCCCAAATTTCCCTTCCCAACGAAGGCAAGCTGTGCTAAAATCCGTTTTGTTAACCAAACATCATTCATTATCGGTTAACATTATAACTTGATTCCACTGATTTGAGGAGTGAAATTTATCATGTCGTCATCCCAATCGCTGCGCAGGGCCGTGTTCATTGCCTTGTTCGGAGCCCTGTTCGTCGTGTTCAATTCCATCACCATCAGCACCGGGCTGTCCTCGCTCGTTCCGTTCACCCTGCAGACGATGGCCGTCGCCCTTATCGGCGCGTTCCTCGGAGGCAAGGACGGATTTCTGAGCATCCTGCTCGTCAACCTGCTCGCCCTGGCCGGCTTGCCTCTGTACCGGGGAGGAGGACTGGCGCATATGACCGGACCTACCGGCGGCTTCATCTGGTTCTTTCCGATCTCGGCGCTTATTATCGGCCTGCTCGTGACGGCCATTCTTCGCAGCAAGGCGGGGCGCCATCCTGTCGCAGCGTTCGCGCTCATTCTCGTCGTCATGGAAACGTTCGGCTCGCTGTTCGTCTATGTAGGCGGCATCCCATGGATGATGCATGTCACGGGCTTGTCGTTCGACAAGGCGATGGCGGTCGGCTGCTACCCTTTCCTGCTGCCCGATCTGCTTAAAAATGTCGCCGCGGCCGCCATCACCGTCGCGCTGCGCTCCTATTTGCCCGTCATGCGGCTGAAGTCCCGCTCTCGCGCCTTTCCAGCCGGCAAAGCGGCCTGACGCCTGGCCTGACACATCCCGCAGCACGATCCGGACCTGAACAACAGCAAAGAGCCGCGCATCCAGCGCGGCTCTTTGCTTTGTCTGCTTAAAGGGACATACGGTAAATATTCAGGACATCCTGACTGTCCAGCTTGCGGAAGTTGCCGATCTGGCGGCCTGGCGCCGCCTTGGCCGCCATCTCCTCCAGACGCTCTTCTCCGATGCCGTAATCGGCCAGCCTGGACGGGGCTCCGAGGGAAGTCCAGAACTCCCGCAGCCTGCGGATGCCTTCTTCCGCAATCTCTTTGTCGCTCTTGCCATCCGGCTCGACGCCGAATACATGAACGGCGAACTGACGGAATCTGCCGACATTGTCGTCCAGCACATAGGTCATCCAGTTCGGGAACAAAATCGCAAGCCCGCCGCCATGAGGAATGTCATATACCGCGGACAGCGCATGCTCCATGTCATGGTTCGCCCAGTCTCCCAGCGTTCCCATGCCGAGCACGCCGTTCAGGGCCATCGTGCCGCTGTATAGAATCGTAGCCCGATGCTCCAGGTTGCCGAGATCTCCGACCAGCTTGGGAGCCGTTCCCACGACGGCGCGCAGCACCGATTCGCAGAAGCCGTCCTGGACTGGCGTGAGCGGATCGTGATGGAAATACTGCTCGAACACATGGGACATCATGTCTACGATGCCGTATACGGTGTGGTCCTTGGGAGCCGTCGCCGTGTAGGCCGGATCCAGCACGGAGAAGCGAGGGAACACATGCGGGCTGCCCCAGCCATGCTTCTCCTCGGTTTCCTCGTTCGTAATGACGGACCCGCTGTTCATTTCCGAGCCGGTAGCGGCAAGCGTCAGAACCGTGCCGAGCGGCAGCGCGTCCTGCACTTGAGCCTTGCGGCTGACGATATCCCAGAAGCTGCCGTCGTATTTGGCCGCGGCCGCGATGGCCTTGCCGCAATCCAGCGTGCTGCCTCCGCCGGCCGCAAGCACCCAGTCGATGCCGTTCGCCCGGCATAGCTCGGCACCGCGGTGGACGGTCGACAGCCTCGGGTTCGGCTCGACGCCGGCAAGCTCGGTGACCTTGCAGCCGGCATCGCCGAGCACGGTCATGATCTCGTCGTACAGGCCGTTTTTCTTGATGCTGCCGCCGCCGTACACGAGAAGCACGTTGGAGCCCAATTGAGCCGCTTCCTTGGACAGCTGCTGGAGCTGCCCTTCCCCGAAGTACAGTCTGGTGGGGTTATGATAGACAAAATTCCTCATCTAAATCGTCTCCTTTTCTACTCGTCGCAGCTTTCGGGATCCTCGGGCTTCGCGCCGTCGAGGGCAATCTTGTCGGCAACCGTATCCTGAATGATCGATACGACCATCTGAAGCAAGTAGTTGATATCGGCCTGGCTTTGCTGGAATTCGCCGACAATCGGAATTCCGTCCAGCTCATCCTGCAACTGATCCATTTCGGTTTCGATCTTCTGCACCATCGTCGAGTTTTTGAACGTCTGCTCGAAGGCGACGAGCTCCTTCTGCTTCTTCTTGAGGCCGGCCATCAGAGACTGGACGCGGTCGTTGCCCTGAATCTGCTTCTCCGCGCGGCGGAACACCTGGACTTCCTCCGAGGAATAAATCAATCCCGCCAGCTCGCGGGCTTTGGTCATGATATCGTCCCGTACGAGCAAATCCCGGGTATTGTACACTTCAACCGGACAATTCGGCCCGTGATCGTGAATGCTGGAATGCTTGAGTCCCGCCATCGAAGGCGAGGTGCTGCTCTGCTCTGCCATTGCCAATCGCTCCTGTCTCATCCGCCTTGCGGCCAGAGAATTATGGTCCCCCGTGCAGGTTATTCCAAGGTTTCATTATACCAAAGTCGGAAACAAAAAACGACTGCCCTCATGGGCAGCCGCAGCTTCTTCCTTCTAGCCGATGATTTCGGCTGTGTCTCCGGTCTGGGCGCCGCTTGCGTTCGCTTCATCCGTATCGATATGCATGTCCAGCGCGAAACTCGGAGATACACGGGCGATCACGTTTTCGAACACGAGTCCGCGCTCTCCTCCTACCCGCACCTTCAGCTGCTGCTGGTCCTGAATGCCCCATTTCTCGGCGTCGTCGGTATGGAAGTGAATGTGGCGCGCCGCCACGATGACGCCTTCCTCGATCGTCACTTCCCCGGCAGGACCGGTGATCGTAACGCCGGCGGAGCCGCTGATGTTGCCGGACTCGCGCACGGGAGCCTTGATTCCCGTCGCGAAAGCATCCGTGCGGGAAATTTCCAGCTGGGTCGCCTTGCGGGCAGGTCCCAGAATGCGGACTTTGGGAAAGGAGCCTTTGGGACCGCTCACCGCGACCGTTTCATTCGCGGCAAATTGGCCGGGCTGCGACAGCGGCTTGAATTCGGTGAGCTGGTAGCCTTGGCCGAACAAGGCCTCGACATGCTCCTGGGATAAGTGGATATGGCGCGCGGAGACGCCTACAGGTACGGTTTTGTTCATGATCGTCTCATCCTTTCCGGCGGTTCTCTATATAGGGCGTTACCTCTCATGGGGCAAGCTCAAGCGAAAAAGCATACGGCTCATGGAGGAGCGTATGCCTGGCGTCGCTGATTCCATTATACTAACCGGCGGAAGTCATGTCGAATCGCCATTGTTGACGTTTTTCGGTCTATTTGGGTTGAATGGCCAGGATGTCATGCGTCCATGCGAATACAGGAGTATGACGTCAAATATGGAGATTGTACAGAGGCTCCGCTCCGGATCACAATCAAGGGACCGGAAAAGCCGAAAAAAGCCCGGCTGCTCCCATAAGGAAGGCGGCCGGGCCGGCGAAGCTTCTAGACAAAATCCTTCAATAGTTTGTCGAACTCGTCGCGGGAAAGCTTGAGATCCTGGTTCGCAAGACCCTGCTCCGCAAATCCATTGACGAGATTTTCGTACGAGCGGCGCTTCGTATCCTGGTAGACGAGGCCGGTAACCAGTCCGTTCGTCTCCATGATCTTCGTCATGGCGGCGAGGCGGTTCGACGGATCGTAGCCTTCTCCGGCTTCGCCGTCGAGGTTGACGATGTTCTCCTTGAACCAGTCGTAGGTATTGACCTTGTTGAAGGTTACACACGGGCTGAATACGTTGATTAGCGAGAAGCCTTCATGCTTGATGCCGGCTTCGATCAGCGCGGTCAGCTGCTTGAGATCGCTGGAGAACGATTGGGCGACGAACGTCGCGCCTGCCGACAGAGCGATTTCGAGCGGCGACAGCACGGATTCGATGGAGCCTTCCGGCGTCGACTTCGTCTTGAAGCCTTCGGCGCTGCGGGGCGACGTCTGCCCCTTCGTCAAGCCGTAGATCTGGTTGTCCATGACGATATACGTCATATTGACATTGCGGCGGATCGCATGGACCGTATGGCCCATGCCGATCGCGAAGCCGTCGCCGTCGCCGCCCGAGGCGATGACGGTCAGCTCGCGGTTGGCCAGCTTGACGCCTTGCGCGATCGGGAGCGCCCGGCCATGGATACCGTGCAGGCCATAGGCGTTGATGTAGCCCGAGATCCGGCCGGAGCAGCCGATCCCGGAAATGACGGCAAGCTGCTCCGGCTCCAGGCCGACGTTGGCGGCAGCGCGCTGGATCGCCGCCTGGATGGAGAAGTCGCCGCAGCCCGGGCACCAGTTCGGCTTGACGTTGTTGCGGAACTCTTTAAATGTTGCCAACGGGGGTCAACTCCTTTTTGGATGCTTCGTACACTTCGGATGGAAGGAACGGATTGCCGTCGTATTTGAGCACGCTGCGGATTTTGTCCGCGTATCCGCAGTGCAGCTTGATTTGCGAAGCCAGCTGGGCCGTTGCGTTGTTCTCCAGGACGATGACCTGCGCAGCCTGGTCCAGATAAGGAGCCAGCTGCTCCGTCGGGAACGGATGGATCTGGCGCACCTGCACATGGTTGGACGTGATGCCGTCCTTCTCCAGGCGCGAGCGGGCCTCATCGATCGTTCCGCCCGTGGACCCCATGCCGATGATCAGCAGGCTCGGCTTCTCATGAGGGGCGTCGACGCGGATCGCCTCCGGAATCTGCAGGGAGGCCAGCTTGCCCAGACGTTTGTCCATCATGCTCTTGCGGTTCGCGGCGCTCTCCGACGGCCTTCCCGTCTCGTCATGCTCGACGCCGGTCACATGATGCAGGCCGCCCTTGTCGCCAGGCAGCGAGCGCGGGGAAACCCCGTCCCCGGTAAGCTCGTAACGCTTGAACAGCTGATGCTGCTCCAGCTCCGGCAGCTCGCGCTGCAGCTTGCCGCGGCGGATCTCGATGCGGTCGTAATCGATCGGCTCGCAGCTTTGCTTGCCGAGGGACAGCTGCAGATCCGTCATGACGATGACCGGCACCTGGTATTCCTCCGAGATGTTGAATGCCTCCACCATGTCGTAGAAGCAGTCCTCGATGGATGCCGGCGCGATGACGACCTTCGGAATCTCGCCATGCGTGCCGTAGACCATCGCGTTGAGGTCGGATTGCTCCTGCTTCGTCGGCAGTCCGGTCGAAGGGCCTCCGCGCTGCGTATCCACGATGACGAGCGGCTGCTCGGTCATTCCGGCGAGACCGATCGCCTCCATCATGAGGGACAAGCCAGGCCCGGCGGATGCCGTCATCGTGCGCACGCCGGCATAATTCGCGCCGATCGCCATCGTCACAGCCGCGATCTCGTCTTCCGTCTGGACAACCGTGCCGCCGAACTTAGGCAGCTTCTTGATCAAGTATTCCATGATCTCGGATGCAGGCGTGATCGGATATGCGCTCATGAGCCTGCAGCCCGCCGCGACCGAGCCGAGGCCGATCGCTTCATTGCCGATCATGAACAGCTTCTGCTTGCCGTCGGCCGGTTCGAGGGCGAACTCCTCGAGCGGACCTCCCGCCTGCTCCAGCACGAATTCGGCGCCGCGCTTCACGGCTTCGACGTTCTTCTCGACGATTGCCGGGCCTTTGCGGCCGAATTCCTCTTCGACCGCTTTGTTGAACACTTCGAGCGGAAGGCCGAGCAGCGCCCAGGATGCGCCGGAAGCGACCATGTTTTTCATGAGCGATGTGCCGAGATCCTCGGCGATCGACGTGATCGGCACAGCGAACAGCCGCGCATCGCTTCCTTCCGGCAAGGCAGGATTGAATTTCGCGTCCGCTACGACAACGCCGCCGGGGCGAAGCTCGGGCGCGTTGAGATCGATGCTTTCCTGGTCGAACGCGACAAGAATATCGAGATCATCCGAGATGGCCCGGATGGGAGATGTGCTGATGCGAATTTTGTTATTGGTATGTCCGCCCTTGATCCTCGAGGAGAAATGACGGTACCCGTATAAATAATAGCCGAGGCGGTTGAGAGCGGTGGAGAAAATCCGGTCGGTGCTCTCCACGCCTTCGCCCTGCTGGCCTCCTATTTTCCAAGACAGCTGACTGATCACTTGCGTCCAACTCCTCATCTGCGTATGAGACCTTTTTCACAATCTCCATAAATTTTATGCCCCAACCTTTAAAAATGCAAGGCATTATCGAGAAAAGCTCTCATACAGGAATCCGATGGAACCTATAACAGATACTGATAGTTGCCTGATGTCTCATTCCGCCGGCAGCTCGCTCAGAAGGAAGGAAACCGCGTTTCCGTTCAAAAAAGCTGCGGCTTGCCGCGCTCCGAACTCGCTTACGAGAGCGGAGCGCAGCGAGCGGACGTCGCCGGGATGCCGAAGGCCTTCCACATACTGCTCGATGCCGTCGAAGTCGGACCCGAGCATGATGTGCTTCTCTCCTCCCAAGGCGCATATATGCTCGATATGGCGAAGGATGTCGCTGATATGCACCTGCTCCGCGCTGCTGACGAAATAAGGCACGTAGGTCATGCCGATCCTTCCCCCCAGCGCAATGAGAGCCCGAATCTGATCGTCGGTCAGATTTCTCGGATGGGCACAGACTGACTTCGCGTTGGAATGCGATGCGATGAACGGCCTCTCTGTCCGATCCGCCAGTTCCCAGAACCCTTTTTCCGTCAAATGCGACACATCCAAAATGATGCCGAGCTCGTTGCAATGCCGGACCAGCTGCCGACCCTTCTCCGTGAGTCCGCCTTGACGTTCTTCCATGACCCCGTCGGCTGCCCAGTTCCCATAGTTCCAGGTCAGGCCAAGCATCCGGACTCCCAGCCTGCGCGCAATGCGCAGCATCGCGAAGTCGCCTTCCAGCCCGTCCGCTCCTTCCAGCGTCAAGAGGGCGGCGATCCGGCGATCGGCAAGGCTGCGCTCAAGATCCCGCCTGTTTCCCACGAACCGGTAGGCATCATTGGAGACGATCTTTTCGTAGAAAAGGTCGATGCTTCTGAGAACGGCGTCGAATGTCTTCGGCCTGCTCTCCGTCAAATAAATCGCGTAGGCCTGAAGCATATAACCTGCTGCCAGCTGACGGTCAAGCGTCACGTCGAGCTGCCGGCTGTCGGAGCCGCCAGCGGCTTGGCAGACGTCGAGCTCCGGATTTCTCAGCAGCTTGCTGAGCACGTCGCAATGCAGATCCGCGACTCCGAGTACAGGGTGTTTCATGGCCTGCAGCCTCCTGTTCCGTTTTGCATGATATGAATCCATAGCCTCAAATGGACGCAAAAAAACCTGCTTACACCGTAAACAGGTCGAATGGGATAAATTGTCCGGTCGTCAGCGCGGCTCTACGATCAGCTTGATGGCTGTGCGGTCTTCGCCGTCGATGACGATATCGGTGAAGGCGGGGATGCAGATGAGGTCTACCCCGCTCGGAGCGACGAAACCTCGGGCGATGGCTACAGCCTTGATCGCCTGATTGATGGCTCCAGCCCCGATGGCTTGCAGCTCAGCAGCTCCACGTTCCCTTAGAACTCCAGCCAGTGCCCCTGCGACGGAATTTGGATTGGACTTAGCGGAAACTTTTAATACTTCCATGGAAAGTACCTCCTCGGGAATGATGGGTAGCTGCGGCTCTACACTACTTTCATACCTATTCTAGAGAGGACAAAAAATTCCTTCTTCCATTCCGATACCCGTCTCCAGGGCTCGCCAAAGTTCTTATCAGTACATCGCTAGAGAGGTCTCGGTCAATCGTATTTTCTCGAGCTTCGCAGACTGTCCAGTCGTTTCGTCCATATGGACGAGGAGTCCGTGCAGATGCCAGTCGCCTTCATCCACGACAAATCTCGACGGAAGGCCGGTCAGGAACTTGTGCAGCACGGCGTTCCGCTCCATTCCGAGGATGCCGTCCATCGGCCCGGTCATGCCTACATCCGTCAGATAGGCGGTCCCGCCCGGAAGGATCCGGTCGTCGTTCGTCTGCACATGGGTATGCGTGCCGACGACAAGACTCGCCCTGCCGTCAAGATACCAGCCCATCGCGATCTTCTCGGATGTCGCTTCCGCATGGAAGTCGACCATGATGCAGCGGGTTTCTTCTTGCAGCAGCTCCAGCTGCTCATCCGCCACGCGGAACGGATCGTCATTCGGCGGCAGGAATGTCCTGCCCTGCAGGTTCAGGATGCCGAGCTTCTTGCCGTTCACCTTGATGACCGCAGCTCCGCGGCCTGGCGATTGAGACGAGAAGTTGGCCGGGCGGACGATCCTCTCCTCATCGTCGATCCACTCGAAGATGTCCCGGTTGTCCCAGGTGTGGTTGCCCATTGTAATGCCGTTGACTCCCCAGTCAAAAAACTCTTTGGCGATCGCGGCCGTAATTCCCCTGCCCGCCGCTGCATTCTCGCCGTTCACGATGATGATGTCGGGATTATATTTGGACCGGAGAGCGGGCAGCGCCTTGCGCAGCGCCGTGCGGCCGACGTTGCCGACGATATCTCCGATGAACATGACTTTCAACATGACTTGCCTCCTTCGGATTGCAAAGAAAATCCCGCTCCGGAGAGCGGGATGATCCACGGTATTACTTGGCGTATTCGACCGCGCGGGTTTCTCGAATGACCGTGACCTTGATATGTCCCGGATAATCGAGCTCGCCTTCGATCTTTTTCGTGATGTCTCTGGCAAGGCGGAAAGCCTCGGTATCGTCGACTTTCTCCGGCTGCACCATGACGCGAACTTCGCGTCCGGCCTGGATAGCGTACGATTTCTCGACGCCGTCGAACGATTCGGAGATGGCCTCCAGCTTCTCCAGACGCTTGATGTACGTCTCCAGCGTCTCGCGGCGTGCGCCTGGGCGCGCTGCAGACAAGGCGTCTGCCGCTCCGACCAGCATCGCGATGACGGAAGTGGCTTCGCAGTCGCCATGATGGGACGCGATGCTGTTGATGACGACCGGATGCTCCTTGTACTTGCGGGCCAGCTCGACGCCGATCTCGACGTGTGAGCCTTCCACTTCATGGTCAAGAGCCTTGCCGATGTCATGCAGCAGTCCGGCGCGCTTGGCCAGCGTAATGTCCTCGCCAAGCTCGGCGGCCATCAGCCCGGTCAGATAAGCGACTTCCATGGAGTGCTTGAGCACGTTCTGGCCGTAGCTCGTCCGGTACTTCAGGCGGCCGAGAATCTTGATGAGATCCGGATGGATGGCGTGCACGCCGACTTCGAAAGTTGCCTGCTCCCCATACTCGCGGATACGCTCGTCCACCTCGCGGCGGGATTTCTCCACCATCTCTTCAATTCGAGCCGGGTGAATCCGTCCGTCCGCAACGAGCTTCTCAAGTGCGGTGCGGGCGATTTCACGCCGAATAGGATCGAAGCCGGACAAGATGACCGCTTCCGGCGTATCGTCGATGATAAGATCGATACCCGTCAAAGTTTCCAGCGCGCGGATGTTGCGGCCTTCGCGGCCGATGATTCTGCCCTTCATTTCTTCGTTCGGCAGCGTGACGACCGATACGGTCGTCTCCGCCACATGGTCGGCGGCGCAACGCTGGATAGCCAGCGATATGATGTCGCGCGCCTTCTTGTCCGCCTCTTCCTTTGCCTGCTGCTCGATTTCCTTGATCATCTGGGCAGTTTCGTGGCGGACTTCCTGTTCCACATTGGTGAAGATGATGCTCTTCGCATCCTCTGTGGTCAGGCCGGAGATCCGTTCGAGCTCGCTCTGTTGCTGCCTGTAGATGGAGTCGATCTGATCTTGTGTTTCTTCGATTCGTTTCTCCTTGTTGGCTACCAATTCTTCTTTGCGTTCGAGTGCTTCTAGTTTTTTATCCAGTGACTCCTCTTTTTGCAGCAGCCGTCTTTCGAGACGCTGATTCTCGTTGCGTCTCTCCCGAATGTCTTTATCCGCTTCAGAACGGAGTTTATGGATTTCGTCTTTCGCTTCCAGCACGGTTTCCTTCTTCAGGGCATCCGCTTCCTTCTTCGCCTGCTCGACGATCTGGACGGCAGCCTGCTCTGCACTGGAAATCTTAGCCTCGGCGATCGACTTTCGGACGAAGTAACCAATCCCAAAGGTAATCGCGCCAACAACGAGAACGATCAAGACCACCCAAATGGCGTTCATCTTGTTCACCTCCTCGTTGCATTCACCAAGGCTGAAAAAAAGCCGGGAATGATATTCAGTTGTTGCGATTCGGTTCCAAACCGTGTCTAAGACTGTAGAATGGAGACTAATAATCTTGAACCCATTTACGAAAGGAAATACATCCCTTTCACTCGCGGATGCACTATTATTGTAGCTTTACGCAATTTCAATTGTCAAGCCAGAGCCCTTCGGTCTCCAGTTCCTCCCCTTCCGACACATGCCGCACGGCCTCCCGGACCAGATCGCCCTGGAAACCGCGGCGCAGCAAAAATCCTGTCAGCTTCAGCCGCTTATCGCGATCCTCGCCTTTGAGGCTCCGCCATTTCTTGGCCGCGGCCTTGAATGCCGCATCCCGTTCGGCCCCGACATCGAGCGCTTCGATCGTCTCGCCGGCGGTCAGCTTCGACACCCCGCGCTGTTCCAGCTCCTGACGGATCAGCCGGCGCCCCTTCTGGCTGCTCTTCACCTTCTGGGCGGCGTACATTCTCGCGTAATCGCGGTCATCGATGACCTTCTCCTGCTGCAGCCGTTCGACCGCATAGCGGATATCTGGCTCCGTATATTCCTTGCGCTTCAGATAGTCCGCCATTTCCTTGGCCGTCCTCATTTTGAATCCGGCATAATACAGAGCTGAGGCATAAGCCTTATACCGGTCTCCCTCCGATTGGATTCCCTCCAGCTCCTCGCTGCTGAGAACGCTCCCTTTGAGCAGCCTATACTTGACGAGTATATCCTCATGGACGGAAAACTCCGGCTCCTCATTCCCGTCCAGGCAGATCCAGTAATAGGAACGTTTGCGGGAGTCAGGCTCTACCTTGGTCACGACTTTCTCGCTGCTGTCCTGCATAGTGCCTCCTTCCTGATCCACGATCGGATAGCTTGAGCAAAAAAGCACCTCTGAACGATTCAGAGGTGCTTCCCTGTCAGGCCGGTCTATTCCGTGCAAGAACTCCTGGAATGCTTGCAGGACGGCTTAAACGTCCAGCTCCAGCTCGTCCAGCTCGTCTTCCTCTACAGGAGGATTGATACCCGCGGCTGCCCGCTCGGCGGCAGCGTTGAGGTTATGCGCCTCGCGAATTTTGGTATCGATCGTATCCGCTACGGCAGGGTTGTCCTTGAGGAACTGCTTGGCATTCTCGCGGCCTTGACCAAGACGGTCGCCGTTGTAGCTGAACCAAGCGCCGCTCTTGTTGACGATGTCCATCTCGACGCCGATGTCGATGATGCTGCCTTGACGGGAAATGCCTTCTCCGTACATGATGTCGATCTCCGCCTGCTTGAACGGAGGCGCCACCTTGTTCTTCACGACTTTGATCCGTGTGCGGTTGCCCACGACGTCGTTGCCTTGCTTGATGCTCTCGATGCGGCGCACGTCGAGACGAACGCTGGAGTAGAACTTCAGGGCGCGGCCGCCGGGAGTCGTCTCCGGATTGCCGAACATGACGCCGACCTTCTCCCGAAGCTGGTTGATGAAGATCGCGATCGTCTTCGACTTGCTGATGGCGCCGGACAGCTTGCGCAGCGCCTGCGACATGAGGCGCGCCTGAAGGCCGACGTGGGAATCGCCCATCTCGCCTTCGATCTCGGCCTTCGGCACGAGAGCGGCGACAGAGTCGATGACGATGACGTCTACCGCGCCGCTGCGCACGAGCGCCTCGGCGATCTCGAGAGCCTGCTCGCCGGTATCCGGCTGCGACAGCAGCAGCTCGTCGATGTTGACGCCGAGCTTGCTCGCATAAAGCGGATCAAGCGCATGCTCCGCATCGATGAAGGCGGCTTGTCCGCCCGTGCGCTGCACTTCCGCGATCGCGTGGAGAGCGACCGTCGTCTTGCCGGAGGATTCCGGACCGTATACTTCGATGACGCGGCCTCGCGGGAATCCGCCGATGCCGAGTGCGATATCTAATGCGAGGGAACCGCTGGAAACCGTCTCAACGGTCATATGCGTGGACTCGCCTAGTTTCATAATGGAGCCTTTTCCGAATTGTTTCTCAATCTGGCGGAGAGCCATATCTAAAGCTGCGCGGCGATCTGACAAGAGATCCACATCCTTCATTCATCATTTTATAGTTCTATCATAGCCTGTTTGCATTACTTTGCCAAGCTTTTTTTCGAACATACATTCGCTTTTCTTGTCCGCGGCGCCACCTCCGTATCCGCTGCGGCATCTCGACAAAAAAAAGAACCGCAGCTGCGCATGCAAGCTACGGTTCTTCCGTTAACTGTCTCCATTGTAGCCCATTCCCGATGTCCATACAAGAGAACCCGGAACATAGCCGGAGCCGGGCCGACTGCCGCCGCCGGCGCATTCCTCCGGAATCGGCGGCTCAGGATTCCTTCAGCAACGTCCACAGCCGGTACAAGGCGTGCTTGGCTGCGCGCATCCGCACCATGTCCCGGCTGCCGCCGGCTTGCAGCGTGTATACGGAAGCCTCCATGCCCTTGCGCGAGATGCCGATGTAGACAAGTCCGACCGGCTTGCCCTCGGACTCTCCCGGACCCGCTACGCCCGTTATGGATACGCCCCAGTCGCTGCCGGTCGTCTCGGACACCCGCTGGGCCATCAAGGCTGCCGTCGCCTCGCTTACCGCCCCCGGCGCTCCCGCGCCCTCCAGCATCTCCATCGGAATGCCGAGCAGCCGATGCTTGAGCACATTGGTGTACGTGACGACGCCTCCCAGGAACTCTCCGCTGCTGCCAGGCCTCGAGGTGATCAGCTCGGCGAGCAGCCCGCCGGTGCAGCTCTCGGCGCTGCTGAGCCTGTGCCGGCGGTCGCGCAGAAGCCGCAGGACCGCTTCCTCCAGCGGGATGTCCTCCTGCGCATACAGGTAGCTGCCGACCCTCGACTGGATCGTCGCGGCCATATCGTCGATCCGCTTCAGAGCTTCCGCTTCATTCGGCGATTTGGACGACAGGCGGATCGTCACCTCTCCCTCCTTGGCGTAAGGAGCGATCGTCGGATCGGTCTGGGCTTCGATAAGATCGATCAGCTCATGCTCCAGCTTGGATTCGCCGATGCCGGCAAATCTGAGAATGCGGGAGTGAAGCGCCGCTCCACGGCCGTATTCCTGAAGGATCCAGCTTGTCGCGGGACCTTCGAACATCGGCTTCATCTCCATCGGCGGTCCGGGCAGCAGAATATATCGGATGCCGTCTTGTTCAAGGGCATTGCCGACGGCGAGTCCCGCTTCGTTGTCCAGTGCGGCGCTTCCTTCGATCGAGTTCGCCTGCCTGATGTTGCTCTCCACCATATGGGCGCCGCGGCTCGCGAAGAAGGCTTCCATTCTCGCCAGGGAAGGCTCGTGGACAACCAGCTTGCGACCGAGCATGTCGGCAAGCACGTCCTTGGTCAAATCGTCCATCGTCGGCCCCAGGCCTCCCGTGAAGACGAGCAGATCAGCCCGGGAAGAAGCGATTGAGATCGCTTCTTTCAGCCGGGAGGCATTGTCTCCGACGACCGTCTGAAAATACACGTCGATGCCCAGGCCTGCCAGCTCTTGTGACAAGTAACGCGCGTTGGTGTTGACGATTTGGCCAAGCAGCAGTTCGGTTCCGACCGCAATGATTTCGGCTTTCATGATGGCATTTCTCCTCCAGGATTGGGTTTGTTGCGATGATTAATGACTAGACCATCGGCGGAACGCCATCCGTGCACAGGTTCCTCGATGCCAGCCAAGCGTTCCCAAACAAAATGAAGGATGCAGCCGGCGGCGCCATCCTCAAGCGTACAAGAAAGGCCCCCGATCCCGGCGGGGATCGATGGCCTTTTCCAGCCGGTTATTCAACCGGGATAAGATTGCGGTTTTTGATGAAGTAGTCGATGCCCGACCATACCGTAATCAATGCGGCAGCCCAGCTCAGGATCAGATCCAGAGGCAGGTCCAGGAATGCTCCCGGGAAATTGTTGAGCAGCAGCACGATGATCATGGCGATCTGGACGCCGGTCTTCCACTTGCCCCAAGTGCTTGCAGCGAGTACGGAGCCTTCCAGCAGAGCGATCTGCCGGAGGCCGGTCACTGCGAATTCGCGGCTGATGATGACGATAGCGAACAAAGCGCTCAGCTTATCCATCTCGACCAGAGAAATAAGCACGGCCGCGACGAGAAGCTTGTCGGCGAGCGGATCGAGCAGCTTGCCGAGATTGGTCACCATCTTGTTCTTGCGGGCCAAATATCCGTCCAGGCCATCCGTGCTGGCCGCGATAATGAATATCAGCGTGGCGATCATCTGCGTGTACGTAATTTGATAGTCCCCGAACTTTATGGATCCCAGATCAAGACGGATCAGCAAAAAGAACATGATTACAGGCACGAGAAAAATACGCGCAAGCGTGATCTTGTTGGCCAAATTCACGCGGGTTCCCCTCCCTGACAAAACTCTAACCTAAAGTATGTACGCAACCCGGGAGGCCATTCTCAAAAGAACAGACATAGCCGGTCCCTATACGATAAAAGTATAAACGAACCGAAAACCCGCTGTCAAAATTGTTACCGGTAATTCGTATACTGCAGGTCCAACTCCAGATTTGCGCCGCGGAGCAAAGCCATGACAGCCTGCAGATCGTCGCGGCTCTTGCCGGTTACGCGCAGCTGGTCTCCCTGGATCTGGCTTTTCACTTTCAGCTTGGAGTCGCGGATAAGGATATTGATTTTCCTGGCGTCGTCCTGGCCGATCCCCTGCTTCAGCTTGATGCGCTGGCGCACGGTCCCGAGCGAGGCGGCTTCAATCTTGCCGAAGTCCATGTTCTTGATCGGGACGTTCCTCTTGATCATCTTGGTCTGGAGAATGTCGATGACGCTCTTGAGCTTGTACTCGTCGTCCGACAGGACGACCAGCTCTTCCTTCTCCAGCTTGATGCTGCTCTTGCTTCCTTTAAAATCAAAGCGGTTCTCGATTTCCTTCTCCGCTTGGACAATTGCGTTGTTCAGCTCCTGCAGATCGACCTTCGATACGATATCAAACGAATTTTCGGAACTCATGGCAAATCCTCCTTACTTGGCGTTCCTCTTATTATAAAACATCCGGCTGCGAAAGTATAACCGGCGGGGACGCCTTTGCATTTCCGAGGAATATGACTTGCAGTTCTGCCGCATCCTTCCCCTTTGGACCGAAGACGTACAGGATGCCGCGCTCCATCGGCTTCCTTACAGCTCTTTATCTTTCCGTTCCAGCCTCATTTTCAATCGCGAAATACAAAAAGACATCCCGCGCAGGGATGCCTTGTCATGTCGTTACTGGCTGTTTTCGGCATCTGAGCCGCTCGTGCCATCGGTTGTTCCGGCCGAATCGGCATCGCCGCCGGATGCCGGCTCGAACTGGATCTTCTTCGAGCTTGGACGGTCTCCGTCGTCGATCAGCTGGCCCCCGACCGTAATCTCGGTATTGTCCGCGCGTCCGGTATTGAGGTAAATGATGTCATCCACCGGTACGGACAGGGTGTCGCCAGCTTCAGCAGCCTTGTTGTACAGGAATTCGCCTTTGGGACCGCCTTTGCGGACCTCGATCCATGCGGTGCCGGTAAAGCTCAGTTCAATGGTGACGGCGCCGTTGGTCTTATAATAATCAATCTTGCCCGACTTGCGGTCGAACGTCACGGCCCCATCCGGGGTTGGCGTCGGGGTCGGCGTCGGCGTCGGCGTCAGGCTGGGCGACGGGCTGGCTCCTCCAGCAGCAACTCCCGGAGACGGCGATTGTCCAGGTCCGGGCGTATTCGTCGTGATCGGCGTTTCGTCTGCCGTCGGCGTTTGCCGATCCGGCTTGATGACGAAAATCCAGATCAAGACGACGATAAGCGCCAGAAAAGCCCACATCAGCACGGAAAATCCCAGCTTGCCGACCCGTTCGGAGGTCGCCCTCGAAGTCGATGCCTTACGCGGCGGCTGCGGGACAGTCGCCGGTTCTACAGCCGAGGCCGCCGGAGCCGCTGGAAGCTCGTTCTTGTAGTAGTTCAGAAGCTCGTCGGCATTGAGACCGACCGCCTCTGCGTAGTTCTTGACGAATGCACGGGCATAAAAGCTGCCTGGAAGCGCGGCGTAATTGCCTTCTTCGATCGCGGTCAGGTAATGCTTGCGGATCTTGGTCATCTCCTGCACCTGGTCCAGGGACAGTCCCATTTCTTCCCTTGCCGTGCGCAGGGTTTGGCCCAATTCAGACATGGTTGGCCATGCCTCCTCTCAAATTAAAAATCGTTATAATTGACGGTGAAGGAATCATAGGAGATTTCTTCGTCAGGCGTATTGCGAAGCTCGATAATAGTCGTAAAAGTGCTGTAATCATAATTGGATTCACGGATAAAGATGTCCGGATGCTCGATGACCTTGGTCGAAGGCATCTCCATGATTTCCTGGAGAAGGGCGTGATGGCGCTCATTGGAGCGGATCGTGCTGACGATGCCGTCGATGATGAAGATGTTGTCCGGATTCATTTCCTCGCTCGACAGCTGGCTGCGGACCGTCTGGCGGAGCAGCGTGGAGGAAACGAACGTCCAGCGCTTGTTGGAGCAGACGCTTCCGGCGATGATGGATTCCGTCTTGCCGACCCTCGGCATGCCGCGCAGTCCGATGACCTGATTGCCGTCCCGCTTGAAGATTTCGCCGAGGAAATCGACCAGCAGTCCGAGCTCGTCCCGCGTGAAGCGGAAGGTTTTGCGATCATCCGAATCCCGTTCGATATAACGTCCGTGACGCACCGCGAGCCGATCCACCAGGCTCGGGGGACGCAGCTTATTGACGGTTATGTTCTCGACCTTGGCAAGCATCTTGCCGAGAATCTCGATTTTCTCGTCGTCATTGGTCTGAAGCAGCATGCCGCGGGTGCGGTCCTCCACCCCGTTGATCGTAATGATGTTGACGTTGAGCATGCCGAGCAGGGATGCGATATCCCCAAGCAGGCCAGGTCGGTTCTTATGTATTTTGTACTCCATATACCACTGTTTGGATTCCATTAATCACACCGTCCTGAGGGAATGAGCTGTCTTTATGCCCTTCATTATAAGCCTACATTCTACATGATTCGGCAAGAATCCGCAATGATCATTCCGACGGTTTTTCGATATCGGAATCTTGATGTCCAGAGCCAAGTAGAAAAGCCCCCGAATGGGAGCTCTCCGCCGAAAGTCGATGATTCAACCGTGATTGACCAGCTTCACCATGAGGCGGGCAATCGTCTTGCGCTCTTCCTCGTCTCCGACGTCCCAGATCTCCTTCAGCACACGCTGCTCTTCGTTTTTCGGATCGACCTTCTCATCGAGAAAAGACCCGATCTCATAAGCGAGGTTTCCGAGAGTCTCCTCGGTAAGCCCCATCTTTTTGCCCTGCTCAACGCGGTTGGACAGGAATTCCTTCCATCCTTCAAAGCTCGAAAGTACAGTAGACATGCTTCGTCGCCTCCTTGGTCGAATTGAGAAAGAAATCATCAACGACCCTATTGTGTGCGGAGGCCATCTTCCCTATACGACGACCAGGGATGAAAAAAAGTTGCAGCCGGACCACTCATGTGATCCAGCCGCCGTTCGGACTGATGACTTGTCCGGTTATGTAGGATGATTCCGGCAAGGAAAGGAAATAGACCAGCGAAGCGATTTCATCCGGATGGGCCAGCCTTCCGGCCGGAATTTCCTCTTCCAGCGCCTGAAGCTCGCCTTGATCCAGATGACTGTTCATTTCCGTGTCGACCGCTCCGGGAGCGACTGCGTTGACCGTTACTCCAGACGGCGCGAGCTCCTTGGCCAGCGATTTCGTGAAGGCGTTGACCCCGCCTTTGGTCGCGGAATACAGCACCTCGCAGGATGCGCCGGAGATGCCCCACACGGAGGATACATTGATGATCCTTCCCCAGCGCGCGCTGACCATCCGAGGCATGAACAGCTGCGTGCAGAGAAACAATCCCTTGAGATTGACCGCGGTCACGTCGTCCCATTCCTGCTCGGTGAGGTCCGCCAGCATCCCGTAATGCGAAATGCCCGCGTTGTTGACGAGAATATCCGGAAGCAGCCCTGCCGCTTCCAGCTTCTCCTTCATTCTGGCCAAGCTCTCCCGAGATCGAACGTCGGCGGAGACCGTCATGACCCTGCCGCCGCCGAGAGCGAGGCATTCCCGGGCCGTTTCATTGGCGCGTTCATGCGAATTCAAATAATGGATGACCACATTCATCCCTTCCGCGGAAAAGCGCCGCGCGATGGCGGCGCCTATGCCCCGGCTTCCCCCGGTGATGAGGACGGTCATCTCCTGCAAGCTTTTCAAGCTTCCGCCGAAGGCAGCACGACGGACACGGCCAGCTGGCCGAAGTCGAAATGCTCTCTCAGCCGGGCATTGGCTTCGTCGAGCGTGATGCTCTCATAAGCCGGCAGCAGCTCGAACAGATCCTGTCCGCGGAATTTGTAGCGGGTGAATTCGCCTGCGATCGACTCGGGGGAATTGAGCATCCTCAGGTAGCTCCCGATGCGTTTGCGCTTCGTTCTCTCAAAAGCTTCGGCATCAAGCCCGCTCTGCTGCATGGACGTTACCGCTTCCTTGACTCGCGCGACGAGAGCATCCGGGTCCTTGGTATCGCCTCCGATGATAGAGAAGCCGTAATCGGTGCTGCAGTTGTATTCATATCCGAACGAATCGGAGATCAGATTATCGTCGTACAGCTGCTGATAGGTCGGGGAGCTGGATCCAAGGAGGGTTTCCAGCATCAGCTTGGTCGTAACGTCCCGGCGCAGCAGCGCAGCGCTGTCCAAGCCGTTGGCTTTTTCCTTGAAGCCGAACAGGCACTTCGGCAGCGAGACCTGCAGCTGGATCGCTTTGCGCGGCGTATTCACGCCTTGCGGCTCGGGCTCGAAGAAACGCTTTATCTCGCCGAGAGGCTCATACGTTTTGGCGGCCTGGTTGGACCGCACCAGCTCGAATACCTTCTCCGCGTCGACGCCGCCGACGATGAAGAGCAGCATGTTGGAGGGGTGGTAGAAGGTCTCGTAGCAGCGGTACAGCATTTCCTTGTCGATCTTGTAGATCGATTCCACCGTTCCGGCAATGTCGATATGGACCGGATGCACTTGATACAGCGCCTCGATCAAGCCATAGTAGACGCGCCAGTCCGGATTGTCGCTGTACATATTGATTTCCTGCGCGATGATCCCTTTTTCCTTGTCGACGTTCTGGTCCGTGAAGTACGGATTCTGGACAAAGTTGATGAGCGTTGTCAGATTAGCCTCGATCTGCTCCGTCGCCGAGAACAGGTAGACCGTCCGGTCGAAGCTCGTAAAGGCATTGGCGGAAGCGCCTTGCGAGGCAAATATGGCGAAAATGTCCCCGGTCGGCTCCTCGAACATTTTGTGCTCGAGAAAATGGGCGATTCCGTCCGGCACGCGGGCGAGCGGTCCGTCGCCGATGCCGAAATGATTGTCTACCGAGCCGTAGCGGGTGGAAAAGGTCGCATACGTTTTCTGGAATCCTTCCTTGGGCAGCACATAGACCTGCAGCCCGTTCGGCAGCTGTTCGTGATAAAGCGTTTCTTCGACGCCCGGATAACTGAGCTTCTGCATGTTGTCAGGCCTCCTTCTTGTCGCGCAGGAAATAGATCGTATCCAGCTTGACGCCTTCCGCAACCCGCACGATGTCTTCAGGTGTCACGGCGCGCACGTCCTCCAGCAGCTCGCCCGCCGTCCTCTCCTTGCCGGACAGAACGCTGTTGAAATCGTAAGCGATCATCTCGTAGGCGGAGTCCTGGAGCTCCCGCAAGGAATTCGTCAGCATGGCTTTGGTCTGGCTGATCTCCAGCTCCGACAGCTCGCCGCGCTTCATGCTCTCCAGCTGCTCCTGGATGATGGCGACCGCTTTGTCGTAATTGGCGATTTCAATGCCGGACTGGATCGTGCACAGCCCTTTATGGCCGTCCAGCCTCGAGGACGCATAGTAAGCCAGGCTTTCTTTTTCCCTTACGTTCATGAACAGCTTGGAATGCGGATAGCCGCCTAGAATGCCGTTGTACATCAATGCGGCGGCATAGTCGTCATCGCCGTAGGCGACTCCCGTGCGGAGGCCAAGATTCAGCTTTCCTTGGGCCACTTCAAGCCGTTCGACGACATTCTTCACTCCGTCTTGCGGGAAACGGATATCCGGGCTTCCATACTTCGAGGGAGCCGTATCCGGAAGCTTGAACGAAGCCGCTGCGAGTTCCTTCACTTCCTCAAGCGTCGTGTCGCCGACGACATAAAGGTCGAAAACGGCCGTCTCCAGCCAGCGACGGTAAGAATCGTACAGCGATCGCGGAGTGATGGCACCCACATCGGCGATGCGGCCGAGAGCATGCAGCCGGTAGGGCTCGTCGGCGCACATGATTTCCATGCAGCGTTCCGCCGCATAGCGGATTTTATCGTTGATGATGCTCTCCAGCTTTTTGGTGAGCGTAACCTTTTCGCTGTCGACATACTTGCTCCGGAAGGCTCCATTGTCCAGGGCCGGCTGAGTGACGGCTTCTCCAAGCAGCTTCATGGAAGCGGCGAGCAGCGACTGCTCCGCGGCGACGAAGCGGTCGTTGATGACATCCATCCGGAACTGCACGATCTGGGAATTGCCCCGCTTGTAAATATCGAAGCCGAAGCCGGCTCCGTACAAGTTGTCCAGCTGCTCCCGGAACTGGATCGTCTCCGGATGCGAGGCCGTGCCGCGCCGCAGCACGAACGGAGCGAGCGCGGTCGCCGTGACGGTGGATTCTTGCAGCGGAATGCCCGCGAATAAAGAGACGGCGAAGGTTTTGAACCTTTTGGTCGGCAGCACATGCAGCCGGATGCGGCCGTGGCTTCCTTGCTGAAACGCCATATCCGAACCCCTTTCCGCGCCATGTTGGCGATAGGTAATCTATTCCATAATATATGCCATTCCATTCTATCTCAGCCTAAACAGAAGAAGCAACCGGGGTCAGGCTTGCCCTGGCCGGCTGCTTCCAAGCTTTCGCTTACATGCAGAAAATATGCTTGCCGATCGTCTTCACTTGTTGACGCGACCAGATCCATTTGGAGGTGGCGGTTTCCGGATTGAAGTAATACAGGCAGCCGTCCGAAGGATCCCATCCGTTGATGGCGTCCTCAACGGCCTGCTTGGCCCGTTCGTTCGGCGTCAGCCAGATCTGGCCGTCCGCGACAGCGGTGAAAGCGAGGCTCTGGAAGATGACGCCGGATATCGAGTTCGGGAATTCGGGCGACTTGAGACGGTTCAGGATAACCGCGGCTACAGCGACCTGGCCTTCATAAGGTTCGCCTCGGGATTCCCCGTATACGGCATTGGCCATGATTTTGATGTCGTTGGCCGACAGGTTGAGCTTGTTCGACTTGCCGATGCCTGCGTTTTCGGTTTTCCCAGCGCGGCCGCCAGCGGCAGCGCCGGATTCTCCGCCCGGAAAATCGGCGGCCGTCGGCTTCCAGTTTTTCGTCGCTTCCCAAAGCTTGAGCTTTGTCTTCGCTCCGACGACTCCGTCGGACTTCATGCCGAACTTCCATTGGAACCAGGTGACGGAGTTTTTCGTCTTCGGTCCGAAGCTTCCGTCGATCTTGCCCTCGTAATAGCCTAGATATCGGAGACGTCCTTGAAGCTCCACGACATCCTTGCCCGATGAGCCCTGACGGATGGTGGCGCTGCTGAACGTTTCGCTTGACCTGCCGGGCAGCTCGTCCTTGAGCGTATAAAGGCTGAGCACCAGCAGCATGGCCGCGATCGTCATGACGATCAAACGTATCTTCATAGTCGGGATCTGCCTTTCTCTAGCGGGATGCGCCTTACGCGATGCACGGCTTTGCGGCCGCTTCGCCAAAGCGTTTGACATTCCCTAGTATGAGAAAGCAGGTCTCCTTCTATGCATGTTTCTGGCTCGCCTGGAACTGGTCCGCGGTCATCAGCACCTCGCGCGGCTTGCTGCCCTCGTATGGGCCGACGACACCCTTGGCTTCAAGCTGGTCCACAAGCCTGGCGGCCCGTGTATAGCCCACCCGCATGCGCCTCTGCAGGAGCGATACGGAAGCTTGCTGGGCATCGACGACGATCTGCATCGCCTGGTCGAACAGCTCGTCCAGCATTTCTCCGTCTCCCGCAGCGCCGCTGTCGTCCAGCTCCGGCACAAGGTCTTCCTTGTATTCCGCCGTGGCCTGGGATCTCGCGTAATCGACGACGGCTTCAACTTCGGAATCGGACAGGAACGCCCCTTGAACCCGGATCGGCTTGGACATGCCGACAGGCAGGAAGAGCATGTCCCCGCGTCCCAGCAGCTTCTCCGCTCCGACCATGTCGAGAATCGTCCGGGAATCGACCTGCGACGAGACGCCGAAAGCGATCCGGGAAGGAATATTGGCCTTGATCACGCCTGTGATGACGTCCACGGACGGACGCTGGGTAGCGATGATGAGATGGATGCCGGCTGCCCTCGCCATCTGCGCCAGGCGAGTGATCGAATCCTCGACATCCTTGGCTGCGACCATCATCAGATCCGCAAGCTCGTCGACGATGACTACGATGTAAGGCAGCACGGCAGCAGGGTTGTCCTTCATCAGTCCGTTGTAGCCTTCTATGTTGCGGGTGCCCGACTTCGAGAACAGCTCGTATCGCTTCTCCATCTCCACGACGATCTTCTTGAGCGCCAGCGAAGCGCGCCTCGGATCGGTGACGACGGGAGCGAGCAGATGCGGAATGCCGTTGTACATGTTCAGCTCGACCATTTTGGGATCGATCATCATGAATTTCACTTCGTCCGGAGCGGCTTTGTACAAGATGCTCGTGATGATGCCGTTGATGCAGACCGATTTGCCCGATCCGGTAGCTCCGGCGACAAGCAGATGGGGCATCTTGGCCAGATTGCCGACGATGGACTGACCGGCGATGTCCCGTCCGAAAGCGATCGACAGCTTGGACGCCGCGCTGGAGAACGTCGGCGTCTCCATGACTTCGCGCATGGTCACGATCGCGACTTCGGCATTCGGAACCTCGATTCCAATGGCGGATTTGCCCGGAATCGGCGCTTCCATGCGGATATCCTTGGCAGCCAGCGCGAGCGCGATGTCATCGGTAAGGCTGACAATCCGGCTTACCTTGACCCCTGTCGCCGGCTGGACCTCGTATCTCGTGACCGCCGGTCCAGGCACGACATCAAGCACCTTGGCCCGGACCCCGAAGCTCTCCAGCGTCGCCTCGAGCTTGCGGCGCGAGTCGTTCAGATCGCCGGTATCGGCGCCTCTGCCCGAGTTGGCGGGCTTAGCCAGCAAGGAAAGCGACGGCAGACGGTAAGGCTTGGCTTCGCGTACAGCAGCAGAGGCAGCAGCCGAGGGCTCCCCATCCCCCTCCGGACCTGCCAATGCCTCCGATATCTCGGCAGGATGGCGGGAAGGCGCCGGAGCGGGGAAGTCGTCTTCTGCCAGCCATTCGCCGGAGTCCGTTCCATCGGCTTCTGCATCCAGACTAGCGGTCTGACCGCCTCGAACCGGATCGGCAGGAACGGCATTCCCCTGGAAGGATGCATCCTCCCAATCCTCTCCTTCTTCGTCCTGATCGTCCCATGGAGCCGGGTCTGCTGCAGGCAGCATCCGTTCTTTCGTTTCCCTGGCTTTGAGAGAGACGGACGGAGCGCCGGAAGGCTTGCCGGCCGGCTCTTCGTCGATCATCCATTCCCCTTCCGCATCAGCCTCTTGCTTGTCCTGGTTTTGACCGCCCCAGCTGAAGAAGAGAGAGCGTCCTTTGCGAGGCGACGGAGACACGGTCGTGCTTCCATAGTCATCGTCATCGCCGCCGTTCAGCCCGTAAGCGAGATGATCGGCAGCCGCAGTCCTGCCGCTCGTTGAGGCCGAAGGCTGCGCAGCCGCGGCAGGAGGCCTCGGCTTGCGCGGCCTCGCCGATGCTTTGGCCTGCAGCAGCTTGATCATATGAACAGCCCTGATGCGGATAATGCGGCCGATATCCACATAGGAGCGTCCCGTTATGAGCATCAAGGATATCGCGAACATGACGATGAGGAGCAGCTTGGCTCCAAAGTAGCCGAACAGCGTATAAAGCAAGGAATATTGAATCGCTCCGAGGTAGCCGCCGCTTATCGATCCCGCAGCGGGAGCCGCCGCTGATCCGCTCGTACTTAGCACGCCCTCCCTAATATCCTGGCCGAGCTGCTGCATGATGGCCGATCCGCTGATGAGGTCCCCTGGACCGAGCTTGCGGTCGATCTCCGACATCGAGCTCATGAGCGTAAACGCGAACACGAGCAGAAGTATCCCCGTCCTGCGGTAAGTCCAGCCGGTCGGCCAGGAACGGGTCACCATCACGTACAGTCCGACTGCTATCCCGACAAGCGCAAGCACAAAATAAAACTTGCCCAACAACAGCTCGAACAGCTTGGACAGCGATCTGCCGACCGTAGCTTCGCCGGATAAGGCGATTACCGAAACCGTGATGAGCAATATTCCATAAACTTCATATTTTAAATTTTCGCCGAAAGTGCGTCTTTTGCGCCGACGTTTCTTGGCCAACATCCCTCACCTCTGGTTCACTATTATACCATAGGAGGTGAAATGTTCCTATCGCGCGAGACGCTTGGGATGATATCGACAGGCAATTGTTCTCTATGGAAATGGAAGCCTTTTTTATTTGCTCCCGGAGCCGTAATAAATCAGAGTGCCTGGACTGTAACCCGGATCCAGATAACGTTCCAGATCCGCCTGAACGATCCGGATCAGCTTTCCTGCGCCCGGAGCGATCGGCTCGACTTGCAGCAGCATGCCTTCATGCTGGATTTCAAGCGATGGAGCCCGCTCCTCCTGCATACCTTCCAGCACTTGCTCCAGCGGCATGATCGTATACAAGGTCATTGGGGCAATCCTCCCCCTGCTCCGATATCCGCTGCTCGGGAAGCTTCCATGATGGCGCTGTCTGCCGCCGCGATCGGCAACGGAAATGCCGCAGCCGGTTTCGCTTCTTGAATCAAGCGGTTCAGCTCTCGCAGAGCTTGCCCAAGACCTCCGACTTCGTCGATCAGGCCATGCTTGACGGCATCTTCTCCGATAACGGTCGTGCCGATGTCGCGAGTCAATTCGCCTGTCTTGAACATCAGCTGCTTGAACGTCTCCTCCTTCACGTTGGAATGGGAAGTGACGAAGCGGACGACCCGCTCCTGCATTTTTTCCAAATACTCGAACGTTTGCGGAACGCCGATGACGAGCCCGTTCATCCGGATGGGATGAATCGTCATCGTAGCCGTCTCCGCGATGAAGCTGCGGTTGCCGGCGACAGCGATCGGCACGCCGATGGAATGCCCGCCGCCAAGCACGAGCGTAACCGACGGCTTGCTGAGGGAACTGATCATTTCCGCGATGGCCAGCCCCGCTTCGACGTCGCCGCCGACGGTATTGAGGACGATGAGGATTCCCTCGATTTTGTTGCTTTGCTCAGCGGCCACGAGCTGAGGAATCAGATGCTCGTATTTCGTCGTTTTGTTCTGGGGGGGCAGAACCATATGCCCCTCGACCTGGCCGATGATCGTCATGCAGAATATGTTGGATGGATCGGCGGCAGGAACAGACATCTGCCCCAGCTGCTGGATCGCCTCCAGCTTGGCTTTGTCCGCCGCGCTCGGCTCCGCCTGCTCCGAGGCGACCGCTTCCTGGTACTCGTTCAAATTAACCCCTCCTGATTGCCGGAATAGCTGCCATCGTAGTATGGGGTGCAGCCCTTTATCCCATTCAACTTAAGGGAAATACGGATATTCAGCCGACTTCAAGCGGGACTAAGAAGAGGACTCGGGGAGGATTACGGAAAGGGGGTGCGGAGAGATTGCAGTTAGAGTTGCGGAAAAACAGACAGCACTGTGGACAAAAGAAAAAACCTGCCTCCGTTATCGGAGGCAGGTTGATGAGTTGGATCAGACTTCCATGATGATCGGAAGGATCATCGGACGACGGCGCGTCTGCTCGTAGAGGAAACGACCAAGAGCATCCTTGACGTTCGTCTTGAGCGAGGCCCATTCGTTGACCTTGTCGTTCATCAGCTTGTTGAGGGTCGTCGTTACGATCCGGTTCGCCTCGTCCAGCAATCCTTCGGATTCACGGACATAGACGAAACCGCGGGAAATGATGTCCGGGCCAGCCTTGATCGTGCCGTCCTGCTTGCTCAGCGTGACGACGACAACGAGTATGCCGTCTTGGGACAGCAGCTTGCGGTCGCGCAGAACGATGTTGCCTACGTCGCCCACTCCCAGGCCGTCGATGAGCACGTTGCCGGACGGAACTTTGGAGCCCTTGCGGCCTTCGCCGTTCTGGAACTCGATCGTGTCGCCGATATCGATCAGGAAGATGTTGTCCGGTTCGACGCCGACAGCTTCGCCAAGCTTGGCATGCTGGCGCAGCATCCGGTACTCGCCGTGGATCGGAATGAAGTACTTCGGCTTGATCAGGTTGAGCATCAGCTTCAGCTCTTCCTGGCTGCCGTGGCCGGATACGTGGACGCCGGATACCGAGCCCGGTCCATAGATGACGTTGGCGCCCAGACGGAACAGCTCGTCCACCGTGCGGCCTACATCCTTCTCGTTGCCCGGAATCGGAGTAGCTGCGATGATGACCGTGTCGCCCGGCAAGATGTCGATCTTGCGATGCGTCGAGCGCGCCATGCGGGTCAGAGCCGACATTGGCTCGCCTTGGCTGCCTGTGCAGAGGACGACAACGCGGTCTGCAGCCATCTTGTTCACTTCTTCGGGCTCGATGATCATGCCTTCAGGCACGATCAGGTACCCGAGCTCAACGGCAATCGTGACGACATTGACCATGCTGCGGCCGACGATGGCGACCTTGCGCTTCGTAGCCATCGCGGCGTTGAACACCTGCTGGATCCGGTGCACGTTGGATGCGAAGGTAGCGACGACGACGCGCTGTTGGGACTTGCGGAAAATTTCCGTCAGCTCCACGCCGACGTTGCTCTCCGAAGGCGTCATGCCCGGACGCTCAGCGTTCGTGCTGTCCGACAGCAGGGCAAGCACGCCGCGCTTGCCGATCTCGGCGATGCGCTGCAGGTCGGCGAACTGGTCGTTGACCGGCGTGAAGTCGAACTTGAAGTCGCCCGTATGGACGACAGTGCCTTCCGGCGTCTCGAGGCATACGCCGACCGAATCCGGAATGCTGTGGTTCGTCTTGAAGAACGTCGTGCGGATCTCGCCGAGCTCTAGCTCCGAGTCGGCATTGATGAGGATCCGCTTCGTCTCTCCGAGCAGGCCCGCTTCCTTCAGCTTGCTCTCGATCAGGCCGAGCGTCAGCTTCGTTCCATATACCGGAACGTTCAGATGGCGGAGCACGTACGGAAGGCCGCCGATGTGGTCTTCGTGTCCGTGGGTGATGACGATGCCGCGGACTTTGTCGCGGTTATCGGTCAGATACGTGATGTCCGGGATGACGATGTCAATTCCGAGCATGTCCTCTTCCGGGAACTTGAGGCCTGAGTCAACGACTACGATGTCATTGCCGTATTGGATGACATACATATTCTTGCCGATCTCGCCGACGCCGCCGAGGGCGAAGATGAGCAGCTTGTCCTGGGTATTCTTTTTTGACAAGGGATTTCTTACCTCCTATGTGATGTGAAGATAGAATGAGATCTATGGTTAAGAAAAAACTCTTCCATGAGATGCACGGACTCCACCCGCAATGCCGCCACGCGGCCGGGCTTGACTCGATATTCACTTTGCCGCACCATTCACTTAGGAATATTATACATGATGCAAAAGATGGAACACAAGCCGATTGGAAATTCCAGCCGCAATAATTGTCTATGCCGCAAAATCTTCGTCCAAAGCTGAGAGCGCAAGCTCACATGAGAAGGGAGACATGGATGCGCCCGATCAATCGGACAAAAAAAACCGATGCGCATCTACGCGCATCGGTTGCAGAGAATGTTCTTCTAAAGGCCTAGCAGCTGGATCAAGGCGGAAGTTTCGGCTTCGTCCGCTTCAACTAGCGGCAGCCGGACGCCGCCGACAGGCAGTCCCTTCAGCTCCAGCGCCTTCTTCACGAGAACGGGATTCGGGGCCTTGAACAATCCGTTGAACACGGGAAGCAGCTTCCGGTGCGACGCGGCAGCTTCGGCCGTCCGGCCGGCCAAATAAGCTTCGATCATCGCCTTCATCTCGGATCCGACGATATGGCTGGCCACGCTGACGACTCCGTAGGCGCCGACCGCCATCGCCGGCAGCGTAGCGCTGTCATCGCCCGTATAGACACGGAATTCGGCAGGAGCTCCGGATATGATCTCCGATACATGATCCAGCGAATGGCATTCCTTGGTCGCGACGATATTGGCCGCATCGCGAGCGAGCCTGACCGTCGTCCGCGCATCCATGCTCGCCACGGTCCGACCCGGCACATTGTACAGCATGACCGGAAGCGAGGTCGCTTCGGCGATCGTCATGAAGTGGCGGTACATGCCCTCCTGGCTTGGCCGGTTGTAATAAGGAACGACCAGCAGAATGCCGTCCACTCCCGCTTGCTCGGCCAGCTTGGTCATGTGGACGGAATGGGCCGTATCATTGCTGCCGGTGCCGGCTATGATGCGGGCGCGGCCGGCCGCATGCTTGACTGCGAAGCGGAACAGCTCCAGCTTTTCCGCTTCGGCAAGCGTCGGAGACTCGCCCGTCGTGCCGCTGACGACGACGGAATCGCTTCCCTGCGCTTCGATAAGATGGTCGATGAGCAGCCCCGTCGTCTTCCAGTCGATGCTGCCGTCATTGTCGAACGGAGTTACCATTGCCGTAATCAATCTGCCATAATCCATCTCTGTTCCTCCCCTGTTCCAGCGGACAACCATGACGGCCAGACCCGCTGCATCTGTCTCGCTCTCATAAGCGGCCGGCAGGCGGATGCCGCCTGCCCGCATAATTCCATCCTATAAATGAAGCTCGAACTTCGCATGCAGGGCGCGCAAGGCGTTGCCCATATGCTCCTCCCGGACGAGCACCCAGATCGTCGTATTGGAATCCGCCGACTGGAGAATCGGTATGCCTTGCTCCGTCAGCGCCTCGACGATGCGCGCCATGACGCCGGGAACGCCGTTCATTCCGCCGCCGATGACGGATACTTTGGCGCAGCCGTTCACCGTCTCCGGCTCGAATCCGAGCTCTTGCAGAACTTGAACCGCCTTATCCGCGTCACGGTCGAATACCGTATAGAGAGCTCCCGCAGGCGTCACGTTGATGAAGTCGACGCTGATCCCGCTGCGGGCCATCGATTGGAACACCTGGAGCTGCATATCCGCTATGCCTTCAACCGTCCGGACGGATATCTGCGTGACGCCCTGGACATGCGCGATTCCCGTCACATGGCGGTCGCGCAGCGGCGATGCGATGCTCAGAGCAGTCGGCATATCCGTCACGAGCGTCCCCTCGTCATCCGAAAATGTAGAGCGGACACGGAGCGGTATTCTTGCCTGCTGGGCTATCTCGACCGCCCGGGGATGAATGACCTTGGCCCCTTGACGCGCCATATTGCATATCTCTGCATAGCCGACTACGGTAAGCGGCTTGGCGTCTTTTACAATTCTTGGATCCGCTGTAAGAATCCCGTTCACGTCGGTATAGATATCGACGATCTCGGCATTCAGCGCCGCCCCTAGCGCCGTAGCAGACGTATCGCTGCCTCCGCGGCCAAGCGTCGTCAGGTCACCCTGTCCGTTCTGTCCCTGGAAGCCTGTCACAATGACCACTTCTCCCCGGTCCAGATGACCGATAATGCGGTCGGTGCGGATCTCCTCGATGCGGGCTTCGCCGAACTGGCTGCCTGTCACCACTCCGGCTTGGCCCCCAGTCAAGGCGACGCAGGGAATTTCCCTGGATGCCAGAGCCGTGCTCAGAACGACTGCCGAGATGATTTCTCCGCAGCCCATGAGCAGATCGCGTTCGCGCGCCGGAATTTCTCCGCCCTCTTCACTGGCAATAGACAGCAGCGTATCCGTCGCATACGGATCCCCGCTGCGCCCCATTGCCGATACGACTACGACAAGACGATGGCCTTCGCCCAGCTCGCGCTGGATATGACGGACGACCAGCTCCCTGGTCTGCTTGGTCGCCACCGAAGTACCGCCGAATTTTAAAACCCGTACCCCCATGGATGACATCCCTTCGCTGAAGCGGCTTCTTCATTGAGGCCGCTCCTCTCCCTGATAGCATGCAGCTGAAAGCCTTTATGGCTGAATCATAGAAAAGCCGCCAGCGGCAGCATGCTGCCGGCTGGCGTTCTCTTGTTCCGAGCCGCAGAGCGGCTGGAGGATTCCCCGACAGCTATTGAAAGCCGGTTCTCCGTAACTGTCTTTGTTGAAACCGGCTCCTGTGTGGAGGAGCCGGCATGATGATGATTATTAACAACCTTATGCATTCGCCGCAGCCGCGATGTCTCAATCGGCCGGCAGAGGCGCCATGCCTATCTTCTCTCGATCAGGACGGGCTGCATCTGCTTGCCTTGCAAGGCATGCTCGCATGCCTCCATGGCAAGGTCCATCTGGGCGACGAGCGAATTCGGCTTGTTCACCGGATCATCCTGGCCGAACGGCACGAAGTAGATGCTCTTCGACGCCATCAGCTTCGCGATGTTCGCCATGTTCAGCCCAAGTCCGTCATTGGTCGAGATCCCGATGACGACCGGCCTGCCGTTGCGCATCTGCGCCTTGGCCGCCATCAGCACGGCGCTGTCGGTCAGAGCGTTCGCAAGCTTGCTCGTCGTATTGCCCGTGCATGGCGCGATCAGCAGCACGTCGATCAGCTTGGAAGGCCCGAGCGGCTCGGCCTGGACGATCGTCGAGATGATCTCTTTGCCGGTAATCTCATACAGCTTGGTCTTCCAATCCTGGGCTGTACCGAAGCGGGTATCCGTCGTCATCAGGCTCTGCGTGACGATCGGCACGACGTTGGCGCCGGCATCGACGAAACGTTGAATCTGAGGCATGACCTCCGCGAACGTGCAGTGAGAGCCCGACAGGGCGTAACCGACCGTAAGTCCGTTCCAGTTCATCATTCATTCCCCCGCGCGCTGATGTCTTCCATAATCAGCTGAGTGACACAATCAGCTATGATTCGGCCGGCAGTCACAGGGGCAACGATTCCCGGCAATCCGGGAGCCAGAATCGCCTTCAGTCCGCGCTTCTCCGCAAAGCGGAAATCCGTACCGCCAGGCTTGGAAGCCAGGTCGATAATGACGGCGCGGGAGGGCATTCTAGCAATCGTTTGCGCTGTGACTATCATAGTTGGAATTGTGTTAAAAAGCAAGTCGATATTGGCTGCGTAATCGAGCAAATCCCTTGTGTAGAAAGGCTTTGCGCCCATTTCCTGCGCTCTTGCGAAATGCTCGGGACGATGCACTCCGGCAAGCACCCGGGCACCCAGGCCCTGAAGGGTACGGATAAGCGTAAGTCCCGTCCGCCCGAGGCCGAGCACCATGCACGAGGAGCCATGGATGGTGATGTCCGTATTCTCAATAGCCATTTTGACGGCGCCTTCCGCCGTCGGAATCGAATTCGATATCGCCACGTCGTCCCGCTCGAACAGCTCTACAAGCTCGATTCCGCGGCTGGCGCACAACGACTTCAAATAAGGCCTCGCCATGCCGGCATAGACCTTGCAATGGTTGGGGACACGCGCAAGCTGCGCACCCGTCAGGCGCAGTTCGGAATTGCTGAAAGCTGCGGGTATAATGCCGTTGTCGTCCGTCCCTACCGCAGGCAGAAGAATGGCGTCTGCCTTGTCGAACAGCTCGTCGCGGAGCTCATTGTCCACGGTTCCGTCCGGAAGGGTGCGGAGTCCGTCAAATCCGGACACCGTAACGGCTGCATCCAGTTCCGACAGCCTACGGATGACCTCTAGTTGCCTTGCGTCGCCGCCGATCAGCAGCACCTGAACGCCGGTCAGCATGCTGGCGTCACTTCCTCTCACCTTGATCGCCCTTAAGCGGCACATGGCCGGCTGCACCGGCCCATGCCGCTGCACTCACTCAAGCTTGGGAAAGGCTCCCCCGCCTCCGCCGCAGTCGCTCTCGTGCGTCTAGATCATGGTATGCCGCGGCCCATACGAGGGTTACTGCGGAATCGGGCTTTCCTTCCCGGTGCCCGGCCGCCATGCCGAGCGGACGTATGCGCAAGGACGCCTAGTCGGATTGCCCGTGAAAATGAAGTCCGACTCACACAAAAGGCTGTCCGGCTCCACCTCTATGGGTGGCGCCGGACAGCCTTATAGTCATGAGAAATCTAGGACAACGGCTTCATACACCCGTATGTCCAAATCCCCCGGCCCCGCGAACCGTCTCGCTCAGCTCTTCGACCTCGGAGACGGATATGGCCGGAACGCTCTGGAATACCATCTGGGCGATCCGTTCTCCTCTGTTGATCGTGAATGGCTGCTGGCCCAGGTTGACCAGAAGCACCTTCACCTCTCCACGGTAGTCGGCATCGATCGTTCCCGGGGAATTCAGGCAAGTAATGCCATGCTTGTACGCAAGCCCGCTGCGAGGACGGATCTGTGCTTCAAGCGATTCCGGCATCGCCATGGCGAAGCCGGTCGGAATAAGCGCGCGCTCTCCAGGCTGAAGCACGAAGGGATCCGCTACCGAGGCATGCAGGTCGAAGCCTGCCGCCGCTTCCGACATCCGCAGCGGCAGAGGCACATCCTCGTTGCCGGGAAGACGCTTAAACTGTACCGGATACAAATTGGTCCCTCCTCAGCTTGGCGGCGGGCCCTTCTTCGGAGCCGACCATCGCCACGGCGAACGGAACCTTCAGCATCGAGTCCGTTACGGCGCGGATGTCTTCCATTTTGACCGCTTCGATCCGCTCGATCATCTCGTCGAGCGTGTAGTGGCGGCCGAGCATCAGCTCGTTTTTGCCATTGCGGTTCATCCGGCTGCTCGTGCTTTCAAGGCTGAGGATCAGACTGCCCTTCAGCTGCTCCTTGCCCCTTGTCAGCTCCGCGTCGGTGAGTCCCTTGGCCGAGACGTCGCCGAGCAGCTCCATCGTCAGGTCTAGCACATCCGCCGTCTGGCGCGGAGCCGTTCCGGCGTAGACGGTGAACAGACCCGAATCGGCATAGGAGGTATGGTAGGAATAGACCGAATAGGCAAGTCCCCGCTTCTCGCGGATTTCCTGGAACAGCCGGGAGCTCATGCCGCCACCGAGAGCGTTGTTGAGCAGGATCATCGCGTACAGGTTGTCGTCGGAAATGGAGCAGCCCGGGAACGTGAGGCAGATATGGTTCTGCTCCGTTTTTTTCGGGTGGAACAAGTACTCTCCCTTGAACTCGGGAGCATCCAGGCTCCGTCCAAGCCCGCTGTCGGAGAAGCCGCCGAATTTGGCTTCCAGAAGCTCCAGCAGCCCCTTCTCCTCGATGTTGCCCGCGACGCTGATGACCGTGTTCTCCAGCGTATACTGCTCCTTCATATAACCGCGCAGGTCAGCCGGCCCCATGGAAGTCAGCCGCTCCTCGGAACCCAAGATCGAATAAGCGAGCGGATGGTCGCCGTAGGAAGCCCGGGAAGCCTCATCGTGGACCTTGTCGTCCGGCGTGTCCTCGTACATGGCGATCTCTTCAAAAATGACGTTCTTTTCCTTCGCCAATTCTTCCTCGTCGAATCTGGAGTTGAAGAACATATCCGAGAGAGCATCGACCGCAAGCGGCAGATGCTGGTCGAGCACCTTGGCGAAATAGCAAGTATATTCCTTCGCCGTGAAGGCATTCACATTGCCCCCGATGCCGTCGAACAGGTCGGCGATATCCTTGGCGCTGCGTGTATCCGTGCCTTTGAAGAGCATATGCTCGATGAAATGGGAGATACCGTTGTTGGACGGCGTTTCGCTGCGGGATCCCGTCTTGACCCAAATGCCGAACGATACGGAACGGCAGGTGGGAATCGGTTCCGCGACAACGCGCAGACCGTTGCTGAGTCTATATATATTCACCGGATCTCCTCCTTGAGTTTGATTATCATCATAACAAAATTAAGGTTTGGCCTCAACCGGAGCCTCGATCCGCTCCTCCGAGATCGTCTCGCTGACGGGCACAAGCAGCAGTCCTTTGCGTTTTGCCGCCTTGATCATGCCTTCGAGCGCATCTCTCGAGCTTGCGGTCGGATGCATCAGAATGAGCGATCCCGGCCCGATGCCGCGTGCGATCTTGTCGACGACCGAGTCCGGCGAAGGCTTGCGCCAGTCCACCGTATCCAGCGTCCACATGACGGTCCTCAGTCCTTGCGCGCGCGCGGCTTTGACCGTCGAGGCGTTGTAGCTTCCCGATGGCGGGGCGAACAGCCGGTTGCTTGCGCCCAGCGTTTCCTTGAGCAGCTGCTCGGTGCGCGTGATCTGCGACGTCTGCTGTTCCATTCCGAGCTTGCTCATATCGGGATGAGAGTAGGCATGATTGGAAATCTCATGGCCGGCCGCCTGGATTTTACGCGCTTCTTCCGGGTATTTCTTCAGCCAGGAGCCATCCAGGAAGAAGGTCGCCTTCACTCCGTACCGGTCGAGAGTCGCCAGCATCGGCTCCAAATATTCATTGCCCCACGCGACATTGATCATGAACGAGGCCGTCGGCTTCGAGGGATTGCCCCGATAGACCGGCTCCAGCGGAAAATCCTCCACGCTCACCTTCGGCTTGACCGCCTTGTACACATATTGAACAGGATCATCGGGACGAAGCTGCGCTTGCCGGTAGGTAGCCTCGATATCGACTTCGCGTCCGTCATAGCCCGGTATCGCCCGGAACCAACGGTCGACCTTCGCATCCACCGGCGGAATGTAACGCTTTTCCGCCTCCTGCTTGATTTCCGTCCGCAGCGCCTCTTCGTTGTCTGTCAGCAGCATGGCGGACCGGATTTCCCCGCTTTTGATAGCCTCAACGTACCCTCCGGCGCCGCCATAACTGACTGCAAGCAGGACGACGGCTGCGCCGAAGGCGGCGGACAAGCCCCATTGCCGCAGTTTCATCGCTACATCCCTCCACTCTTCTCCATGATTCCTATGAATAAGAGGGACAATTTATGCGGCTTGGACTCTGCGGGACCGGGGATGTTCCTTATAGCGAAAGAGCGCCTGGCTATGGCCGCGCAGGCAAATAAAAAAGAACCAGAGAATGTCTCTGGCTCTGAATTTTTGACGGGCTGGAATGGCGACCGGAATCAGGCTTGGGAAGGAGCTTCGGCGGTCAGCACCGCTTTGCGGGACAGATTGATGCGTCCCTGCTGGTCGATCTCCGTGACTTTGACGGTGATGACGTCGCCGATGTTGACGGCGTCTTCCGTCTTGGCTACCCTCTCCGTCGACAGCTGGGAAATGTGGACCAATCCGTCCTTGTTCGGGAGGATTTCCACGAACGCCCCGAATTTCTCGACGCGCTTGACCGTGCCGGTGTAGATCTCGCCGACGACGACTTCCTTGACGATGCCTTCGATGATGGCGCGGGCGCGCTTGTTCATCTCTTCGTTGGAAGAAGCGATGTAGACCATGCCGTCCTGCTCGATATCGATTTTGACTCCCGTCTCCTCGATGATCTTGTTGATGATCTTGCCGCCTGCGCCGATGACATCGCGGATCTTGTCCGGATTGATGCGCAGCGTCATGATCTTAGGCGCATATGCCGACAGGCTCGCACGCGGCTTGCTCATGGTGGCGTTCATCTTGTCCAGGATATGCAGGCGGCCTACGCGGGCTTGCTCCAGCGCTTGGGTCAGAATCGCGCGGTCGATGCCGTCGATCTTGATGTCCATCTGGATGGCCGTTACGCCTTCAGCGGTGCCGGCGACCTTGAAGTCCATGTCCCCGAGATGATCTTCCATGCCTTGAATGTCCGTCAGGATGGAGAAATGCTCTCCGTCCTTGATCAGCCCCATCGCCACGCCGGCTACCGGCGCCTTGATCGGTACGCCTGCGTCCATCATCGCCAGGGAGCTGGCGCAGATGCTCGCTTGCGAAGTGGAGCCGTTGGATTCCAGCACCTCGGATACGAGACGGATCGTGTACGGGAAGTCGGCTTCCGAAGGAAGAACCTTGGAAAGGGCGCGCTCGCCGAGGGCTCCGTGCCCGATCTCGCGGCGGCCAGGCGCGCGCAGAGGGCGTGCTTCGCCGACGCTGAACGGAGGGAAATTGTAATGATGCATGAAGCGCTTGGTCGTCTCCGGGCTGATGCCGTCCAGAATCTGGACATCGCCGAGCGCTCCCAGGGTGCAAACGCTGAGCGCCTGCGTCTGGCCGCGCGTGAACAGGCCTGTGCCGTGCGTGCGAGGCAGCACCGATACGTCGCAGTCGATCGGACGGATCTCGTCCAGTCCGCGTCCGTCCGGACGAACCTTGTCATGCGTAATGAGGCGGCGCACTTCTTCCTTGACGATGTCGTAGAGCGTTTCCTTCACGTCGCCCATGAGCTCCGGAGTTTCCGCATAGACTTCCTGGAAGTGGGCGACCGCTTCGCTGTTCGCAAGATCGATCGCTTCCTGGCGGGCATGCTTTTCCTCGATGCGGATCGCTTCGACCAGACGTGCCGAAGCGAATGCCCGGACAGCGTCATTGACTTCGGAATCGACGGCATGGAGAACAACCTCCATCTTTTCCTTGCCGCATTGAGCCGTCAGCTCTTCAATCGTAGCCACGATGTTCTTGATCTCGTCATGGCCGAACATGATCGCTTCGAGCATGACTTCCTCGGACAGCTCGTTGGCTTCTGCTTCCACCATCATGATGGCGTCTTTCGTGCCGGAAACAACGAGTTTGAGATCGCTGGCTTCTTCCTGCTCCACCGTCGGGTTGATGATGAACTTGCCGTCCACCCGGCCTACGATGACGCCTCCGATCGGTCCGTTGAACGGAACGTCGGAAATGCTCAGCGCAGCGCCTGTGCCGATCATTGCGGCTATCTCAGGCGGGCAATCCTGGTCCACGCTCATGACGAGGTTCAGCACCTGAACATCGTTGCGGAACCCTTCCGGGAATAGCGGACGGATCGGACGGTCGGTCAGGCGGCTCGAAAGGATAGCCTTCTCGCTCGGGCGTCCTTCGCGCTTGATGAAGCCTCCGGGAATCTTGCCCACGGCATAGAGGCGCTCCTCATAGTTGACCGTAAGCGGGAAGAAGTCCAGATCCTTCGGACCCGAAGAAGCGGTAACGGTACAGAGGACGACGGTATCGCCATATCGTACCGTAACGGCAGCATTGGCCTGCTTGGCCAGGCGGCCGCTTTCGAGGGTCAGCTGGCGACCCCCCAGTGTCATTTGAACCTGGTGCATGATATCCCTCCTAATCTAGAAAAATATTCGGCGCAGCCTCGGGTTATCCTGCCCGGCGCGGACGCCCGACCTTCTCCTGAAGCCTTGTCCGGATATGTAAAAATTGACTTGTCGAATTGATTATAAAAAGCAACCGGGCTGCAGCCCTTCCGGGAATCCCGGACAGCTGGACAACCAGGTTGCTTCTTCAACAGCTTCTTAGCGGCGAAGGCCGAGCTTCTCGATCAGAGCGCTGTAACGTCTAACATCCTTGTTTTTCAGGTATGCCAGCAGCTTGCGGCGCTGACCGACCATTTTCAGAAGGCCGCGGCGCGAGTGATGATCTTTCTTGTGCGTCCGCAGGTGATCCGTAAGGTTCACGATGTTCTGAGTAAGGATTGCGACCTGAACTTCAGGAGAGCCAGTGTCGCTTGCATGCGTCTTGTGCTCTTCGATGAGCTCTTGCTTGCGTTCTTGCGTAAGTGCCATCCTAGTTCACCTCCAATTACGTAATAGGTTGCTTGAGTAGCCGCCGTCAGCCTCGCCGCCGCCGGTGAGAGCGGACAGGCCAAGCCAAGGCCGGGATGACCGGAGCAACTCCGGACAACATTAGACAGTATAGCATCTACGGGAAACAAAGTAAACGCCTGCCGCTATGAAGCTTCTTCCGCAGCGCCGCTCAGTCCTGCAGCAATTCCCTGGCGCGAGCCTTGTCGCGGCCAAGCTGGGAGACGAGCTCGTCGATTCCGGAGAACTTCTGTTCCGTGCGCAGGAAATGAACGAAATCGATCTCCAGCCTGTATCCGTACAGATCCCCCTCGAAATCAAGCAGATGGGCTTCAAGAACGGGAACGATCTTGTCCTTGTTGAACGTCGGCTTCATCCCATGGTTCAGCACCGCATCATGGACAGAAGGCTCTCCTCCCACGGGTGAAGGAATCCTGACCTTGACCGCATAGACGCCAAGCCGGGGCAGGACGTAAGGACGGTCCGGACTCAGGTTGGCCGTGGGGAAGCCGAGCAGCCTCCCCCGAGCGTCGCCGTGAACGACGATGCCGCTGACCCGGTAAGGCCTGCCCAGCAGTTCGGCCGCGAGCTCGACGCGGCCTTCCTCCAACGCTTCCCGCACATAGGTGCTGCTGACCTTGAGACCGTCCCTCTGGGCGGCTGGAACGATGTCGACCGTGAAGCTTCCGCTTCCAAGCTCAGCCAGCATCTGCGGGGTTCCCGCTCCGCGGCTTCCGAACGTGAAGTCGAAGCCGACGACGGCATGGCTGACGCCGAGCGGGACCAGCACCTCCCTAGCGAACATTTCCGGGCTGATGGCCGCAAAAGCAGGGTCGAATTGCATGATGAAGACGGCATCCGCCCCTGCTTCCCGGAACAGCTCCAGCTTCGCGTCGAGCGGTGTGAGGCATTCGGCGAAACCGCTGCCGATGCCGAGCACTTCGCGGGGATGCGGGTGGAACGTCATCACCGCGGCGCGGGTTCCCGATTGGCGGGCCTCTGCGACGGCACGGTCGATCACATGGCGGTGCCCGAGATGGACGCCGTCAAAATGCCCGATAGCCAGACAGCACGGCGCCGGGGAAAACGCCGGTTCATTGCTGCCGTTGATCGGGTAGCTCAGTTCGTAAATCTCCACTTCCATTCACCCGCATTCCTTTTATTCTGGATGCCTGCAGCCCCGGTTCCAGACTAATCCCGGCGCTGCGGCCCGCATGGCGATCCGCTATTCCGAATCGGGCCGGGCGAACACCTTCACCGGCTTCACCATGCTTCCGTCTTCCGTAATTTCAAACAGGCCGGCAAAAGAGCCGTCCTGGCCATAAAGCCGGAATTGGCTTCCTTCCGCAGGACGTTCGTCCAGCCACTCGACCGGAATCCGGCGTCCTTGCAAAGCTTGGCGCATAGCGGGCGGCGCGGCGCTGGAGCGCGGCATGTGGGCAAGCGCCGCTTCCGCGGGAAGCAGGCGCTGCTCCAGCGTCCCCTGCTCCATCAACAGCTGGGCTTGTTCAAGGGTCAGGCAATCCTCTTCCGAAAAGCCCGCCGACAGCGTGCGCTTGAGCTCCGCCATGGCGGCGGGCACCCCGAGCTTGCTGCCGATATCCTCGCACAGCGTCCGAATGTACGTCCCCTTGGAACAGACGACCCGGAACCGCACAAGCGGATGCGGCCTGTCCAGATCCATCGACAGCACATCCAGAGAATGGATCGTCGCTTGACGGGGCTTGCGCTCCGCTGTCTTGCCTTCCCGCGCCAATTCATAGAGCCGCTTGCCGTCGACCTTCACGGCCGAATACATCGGCGGCAGCTGCATGATTTCGCCCAGGAAGGACATAAGGGCTTGCCTTATATCTTGCTCGCTCAATGCGACTGAATCCACTTGCTCCAGAATCTCGCCGGTCAAGTCAAGCGTATCCGTAGAAATACCAAGCTGCAGGACAGCCTCGTATGCCTTGGGCAGCTCCTGCATGTATTCAACCACGCGTGTCGCCTGGCCGACGCATAAAGGAAGCACGCCGGTCACCATAGGATCCAGCGTGCCTGCGTGGCCGATGCGTTTGGTCCGGAGCAGCCTGCGGCATTTGGCCACCACGTCGTGGGACGTCCAGCCTGCAGGCTTCCAGATTGCCAAAATTCCATCCATCAGTCTTTCAGTTCCTCCCTTATAACGGCTATCAGGGAGCTCATCGCTTCCTCTATCGGGCCGTCAAGGCGGCAGCCGGCCGCCCGGATATGGCCGCCTCCGCCGAAGCGGGAAGCGATCGCCGCCACATCAAGCGTGCCCCCGGAGCGCAGGCTTGCCTTGACGCCGCCGTCACGCAAGCCTTTGAACAGGATGCCTGCCTCCACGCCTTCGACATTGCGGGCATAATTGACAAGACCTTCCAGATCCTCTGGAGCTGCCCCTGTCTCCTGCATGTCTTCGGGCGTGATATGCATCGTGCAGACGCGGTCCCCAAAATGGAATTCCATCCGGTTCAGCCCGAGTCGAAGCAGCCTCAGCTGAGGCAGCGACATGCGCTCAAGAAGCCGATCGGCGATGGCATGACCGCCCGCTCCGGCTTCAAGCAGCTCCGATGCTGCCTGCATGACCCGAGTATCTGTATTGGAATAACGGAAGCCTCCCGTATCCGTGAGCAATCCGGTGTAGAGCATTTCCGCCGCCGGCTGCTCCAGAGGCATGCAAGCGGTCCGGATGAGCCCGTACAGAATCTGCGCCGTAGCCGCGGCGTCGGAAACGACGAGATTGACGGCTCCGTATCCATTATTAGTAGGATGATGATCGATGTTGAGCAGCTCGTACCCGTCTTCGAACCATTCCGCGATCCGTCCGATCCGTTTGAAATCGGCGCAGTCGACAGCGATGATCCGCTTGAACTTCCGTCCTTGATTTTCTCCGTAACGGAGAATTCCTTCCGAGCCTGCCATGAAGCGCAACCTGTCAGGGACAAGGTCTTCATTGGCCAAGACAGCCTTCTTGCCCAGCTTGCCCAGCAGCCAAGCCGCAGCAAGCGTGGAACTCACCGCATCCCCGTCAGGCTGAACATGGGAGACAACCAAGTAGTCGTCTCCCTCGTTCATGAACTGCAGAGCAGCTTCGTATAGATTATCCTGCCCCGCCCCGGTCATTGGCCTCCGTTGTCACGGTTGATGTCCGTGAGCAGGGATTCAATGCGGCTGCCGTACTCGATGCTGCTATCGAATTTGAAGAGCAGCTCCGGCGTATGGCGCAGACGGATTCGCTTGCCGAGCTCCGAACGGATGAATCCGGTGCCGCGCGCGAGCGCCTTCAATGTTTCTTCCTTTTGCTCGTCGCTTCCGAGCACGCTCAGGTACACTCTCGCCTGGGACATGTCGTTCGTGACTTCAACGCCGGTCACCGTGATGAAACCGATGCGGGGATCCTTGAGCTCAGCCTGGATGATCTGGCTGAGCTCCTTCTTGATCTGTTCCCCCACCCGGCCTACGCGGATCTTAGCCATGGTGAATCACCTCTTTAACGTTCTACCTTTTCCTGCACGAAGGCTTCGATAACGTCGCCCTCTTGAAGATCATTGAAGCGCTCGACTGTAATGCCGCATTCGTAGCCTTGAGCGACATCCTTCACATCATCCTTGAAGCGCTTGAGCGTGTCGATTTTGCCTTGGTATACGACGATGCCGCTGCGGACGATGCGGGCTTCCGCCGAACGGGAAATCTTGCCGTCGATGACCATGCAGCCTGCGATCGTGCCGACCTTGCTCACTTTGAACAGGTTGCGCACTTCGGCGTGGCCGATGACGACTTCCTTGAAGATCGGATCCAGCATGCCCTTCATGGCCTGCTCGATTTCTTCAATGACGTTGTAGATGATGTTGTGCAGACGGACGTCGACCTTCTCCTGCTCGGCCGCCACGGCGGCCTGAGTCTCAGGACGGACGTTGAAGCCGATGACGATGGCGTTGGAGGCCGATGCCAGCGTGATGTCGGATTCCGTAATCGCTCCGACGCCGTTGTGGATGCTCTTCACGCGGACGCCTTCCACTTCGATCTTCTCGAGCGAGCCGCGGAGGGCTTCCAGGGAACCTTGAACGTCGGCTTTGATGATGACGTTGAGGTCCTTGATCTCGCCTTCCGAGATGTGCTTGTAAAGATCTTCCAGCGTAACGCGGGAATTCGCTCCCATCTCCGACTGGCGCTGCTTGATCGAACGGCGTTCCGCGATGTCGCGGGCTTTGCGCTCGTCCTCGAACACCATGAACGGATCGCCGGCTTGCGGAACTTCCGTCAGGCCCGTGATCTCGACCGGAGTCGAAGGATCGGCTTCCTTGAGGCGGCGTCCCTTGTCGTTGATCATGGCGCGCACGCGTCCGAACGTATTGCCGGCTACGAATGCATCGCCGATCTTCAGCGTGCCGTGCTGCACGAGCACGCGGGCTACAGGGCCTTTGCCTTTGTCGAGCTCGGCCTCAAGCACGGTGCCGCGGGCGCGTTTGTTCGGGTTGGCCTTGTAGTCGTTGACCTCGGCCACGAGCAGGATCATTTCCAGCAGCTCTTCGAGATTGATGCGCTGCTTGGCTGAAATGTTGACGAAGATCGTGTCTCCGCCCCACTCTTCCGGAACGAGCTCGTATTTGGTCAGTTCCTGCTTGATCGTATCCGGATTGGCATCCGGCTTGTCGATCTTGTTGACCGCCACGATGATCGGCACCTTCGCCGCTTTGGCGTGGTTGATCGCTTCGACCGTCTGCGGCATGACGCCGTCATCGGCTGCCACGACGATGATCGTGATGTCCGTCACTTCGGCTCCGCGGGCGCGCATCATCGTGAACGCGGCGTGGCCCGGAGTATCGAGGAACGTAATTTTCTTATTGTTGATTTCGACCTGGTAAGCGCCGATATGCTGCGTGATGCCGCCTGCTTCGCCGCCGGTCACGTTCGTGGAGCGGATCGCGTCCAGAAGAGTCGTTTTGCCGTGGTCGACGTGGCCCATGATGGTCACGACCGGCGCGCGGGCGATGAGAGTCTCTTCCTCGTCCTTCTCTTCGACCGTCTCGAAATCGTCTTCCTCAACCGGAATCTTGATTTCGACTTCCTCGACTTTGAACTCGGATGCGACGAGCTGGATCGTCTCGATATCCAGTTCCTGATTGATCGTAGCCATGACGCCGAGGAAAATGAGCTTCTTGATGACTTCGGAAGCATCCTTGTGGAGCAGCTTGGCGAGGTCGCCGACTGTCATGCTGCCGCGGACGATGATTTTCTTCGGCGTATTGTCGATTTTCTCGCGCTGAGGCTGCTGGCCGCCGCGGCCGCCCTTGCCGCCTCTTCCACGGCTCTTGTAGCTGCCGCCGCGATCGTCGAAGCGTCCGCCCGTGCCTTGGCCTGGCTTGCCGCCGCCTCTGCGGTTGTTGTTGTTGCCGCCGGGACCGCCTGTGCGTCCGGCTCCGCCTGCGCTGCCGCCGCGGGAGAAGTCGCGTGTTCCGCCTGCGGGCTTATTGTCCGTGAATGTACGGGGAGCTGCAGCCGTGCTGCGGCTTTCGCCGCGCGGGCCGGTCGCTGCTGCTGCTTGCCCGGCGCCCTGCGGCCTGCTGCCGCCGTAACCGCCACCTTGACCCGGAGGCCGTCCTTGGCCGCCGCCCTGTCCTTGCGGACGTCCTTGGCCGCCGCCTTGGCCCGGAGGCCGTCCCTGGCCGCCGCCCTGTCCTTGCGGACGTCCTTGGCCGCCGCCTTGGCCTGGAGGCCGTCCCTGGCCGCCGCCCTGTCCTTGCGGACGTCCTTGGCCGCCGCCTTGACCTGGAGGCCGTCCCTGGCCGCCGCCCTGTCCTTGCGGACGTCCTTGGCCCGGTCCGCGCCCTTGGCCGCCGCCTTGTCCTTGAGAAGCCGGACGCTGCTGAGATCCAGCGGACGAGCCGCTGCCTTGGGTATTCGAAGTCGTATTCATAGTCACCTGTCGTTCCTGCTGATTTTGGTTTGTAGACTGCTCTTGACGTGGAATAGTATGCACTCCTTGTTGCTCCGGCCGCTTGTCTGCGGGGCGCTTGGAAGGGGCCGAGGCGGTTGCCTGCGGGTTTCCCTGCGCGCGCTTGGCTGCGGCGTTCGCTTTGATGTCGCGGAAGAATCCTTCCACTTTGTTGACCATGTCGTTTTCCATCACGCTCATGTGATTGTTGACCGGCGTGTCCAGACGCTTAAGAATCGTTATGATTTCCTTGCTGCTCATGTTAAGGGACTTCGCGTATTCATATACGCGCAGCTTCTCTTTGGTGTCTTTGCCATCCTGTGGTTTAGTCAATATACTCCACCTCCGTATTCTGGCTCAGTTGCCCCCGAATCATGTTCGCGAACCCGGAATCGGTTATGGCCACGATGACCCGCTCTTCCTTGCCAAGAGCCTGCCCGAGGCTGTCCCGGGTGAATGCTTCGGCCAACGGCACGCCGTAGGACGAGCATTTATCGCGATATTTCTTCTTCGTATTATCGGAAGCGTCGGCAGCGACTAGCACAAGCCGGGCTTTGCCTTGGCGTACGGCTTTGAGAACCGTCTCGTCGCCGGTTATGACTTTGCCGGCACGCATCGCCATGCCCAGGTTGGAAAGAGCTTTATTCGTCATCCTCATCCGCCTCCTGCTCTTTGGCGGCAAGGAACTGTTCTTCGACGGAGATGAATTCCCGCTCGAGCTGATCGTAAATCTCCGGCGGAACCGCCTGCTTGAGCGCGCGATCGAGAGCGCGGCTCTTCTTGGCGAGGCGGAAGCATTCCGCTGTCCCCCGCAAGTAGGCGCCTCTTCCGGATTTTTTGCCCGTCAGATCGATGACGATATCCCCTTCCGGAGTCCGGACGACCCGGATCAGCTCCTTCTTGGGCAGCATTTCCTGGCTTGCCACGCATTTGCGCATCGGTATCTTTCTAGGTTTCAAGCGTAGTCCCCCCTTGCGGCAGACAGCCGTGCTTCAAGCGACTCCAGTCGTCCAGCGGCTGGGAATCAGTCGATCGTTATGGAGTCCTGGTGCATCGCGACGCCCTGTGTCCGTTCACGGCCGTATTCCTGCTCCGCTTGCGTCTCGCTCTTGATATCGATCTTCCAGCCGGTAAGCTTGGCGGCAAGACGGGCGTTCTGGCCTTTGATGCCGATCGCCAGCGACAGCTGGTAATCCGGCACGATGACCCGAGCCATCTTCTCCTGCTCGAATACGATGACTTCCAGCACCTTCGAAGGGCTGAGAGCATTCGCTACGTATTCCTCCACGCTGTCGGACCAGCGGACGATATCGATCTTCTCGCCCTTCAGCTCCGTCACGATCGTCTGCACGCGCATGCCCTTCTGGCCTACGCAGGAGCCGACGGGATCCACTTCCGCATTGCGGGAATGGACGGCGATCTTGGAGCGGAAGCCGGCTTCCCTCGCAACCGAACGGATCTCGACCACGCCGTCGTAGATTTCCGGAACTTCCAGCTCGAACAACCGCTTCAGCAGCCCGGGATGGGTGCGGGAGAGGATGATCTGCGGCCCTTTGGTCGTATTCTCCACCTTGGTGATGAACGACTTCACGCGATCGCCATGCCTGAACTTGTCCGTCGGCATCAGCTCGGTCAGCGGCAGCACCGCTTCGACTTTGCCGAGATCGATGAACAAGTGGCGCGTATCCTGGCGCTGGACGATGCCGTTGACAATATCCTCTTCCTTGTCGATGTACGCATTATAAATGAGGCCGCGCTCCGCTTCGCGGATCCGCTGCGTAACGACCTGCTTGGCCGTCTGGGCGGCGATCCGTCCAAAGTCGCGAGGCGTGACTTCGATATCGGCGACATCGTCGAGCTGATAGTGAGGATTGATTTCCCGTGATGCCTCTACCGATATCTCAAGGCGCGGATCAAGCACTTCCTCCACCACGTTCTTGCGCGCGTATACCTTGATGACGCCGGTATGGCGGTTGATGTCCACGCGCACGTTCTGAGCGGTGTTGAAGTTGCGCTTGTAGCTGGAGATGAGAGCGGCTTCGATCGCTTCAAGGAGGATATCCTTGGCGATCCCCTCTCTCTCTCTATCTCGTTTAAGGCTTCAATAAAATCCATGCTCATTGGAACCACGGATCCCCCTTTCAATGTTTAGAAAACGATAGCCAGCCTGGCGCTGGCCACCTTCGCATATGGGATGGCATGACTCTTGCGCCCGGTGCTGACGACGACGGTCTCCCCGTCGAACGAGACCAGCGGCCCTTCGAACTCCTTGAGTCCGTCGATCGGCTCGTACGTCGTGACGAATACCTGCTTGCCGACCGCCTTGCTTACATCTTCCGGCTTCTTCAGCGGGCGCTCGGCGCCCGGCGACGAAACTTCCAGGAAGTAAGCGTCCGATACCGGATCGTTCTGATCCAGCTGTTCGCTCAGATACTCGCTGATGCGTCCGCACTCGTCGATGTCAATACCGCCTTCTTTATCAACAAATACGCGAAGGAACCAGTTGCTGCCTTCCTTCACGTATTCGATGTCCACAAGCTCGAATCCGTTGTCGCTGAGAAATGGGCCGACCATCTCTTCCACGACGGCTTTGATTCTGGATGTGCTCAAATCCAATTGACCTCCCGATCAGTCCGAAAAAGTAGTGGACAAAACGTGAAGAGTGGGTTTCCCCACTCTTCAGAAGTACCTCTATCCCCATGATTACCAAAAAAATTATATCATAACCCGTGTACACTGACAAGATTTGTTTTCCTTAGAAGACTTTCCATGGATGGCTGCAAACCCTTGCGGGGCTTAGAAAAGCGAGAGCTGGTTGGACTCCGGCAGACCGCGGAAGCAGCCCATTCCGGTCAACACTTCGATAATCGTCTTGGTCGCCTTCGACCGCTGCTGGAAATCCTCGATCGAGAGAAACTCGCTGCCGTCCCTCGAAGCTCCGATGTTGCGAGCCGCGTTTTCGCCGATGCCGGCTATCGCCGCGAACGGAGGAATCAGGCTGTCGCCGTCGATCGTCCATTTCGTCGCGTCGGAGCGGTACAGGTCGATCGGCTTGAACGAGAAGCCGCGCGCAGTCATTTCCAGCGCCATCTCGAACATCGATACCGAGGCCTTCTCCTTCGGCGTCGCCGCGAAGCCCTTTTGCTCGATCTCCACCAGCTTCTTGAGAATCGGCTCGTAGCCTTGGCACAGCAGCTCCAGATCGAAGTCTTCCGCACGGACCGTGAAGTAGGTGGCATAGAATTCGATAGGGTGATAGAGCTTGAAAAAGGCCGTGCGCACAGCGGAAATAACATAAGCCGCGGCATGCGCTTTCGGGAACATGTACTCGATGCGCAGGCAGGAATCGATATACCACTGAGGCACCTTGCAGCGCTTCATCTCCTCGATCCATTCCGGCGTCAGCCCTTTGCCTTTCCGGACGCTCTCGGTAATCTTGAAGGCAAGGCCGGCATCCATGCCCGCCTTGTAGATCAGATAGAGCATGATCTCGTCGCGGCAGCCGATAACGGTCTTGATCGAGCAGGTTCCATTCTTGATCAGCTCCTGGGCATTGCCCAGCCATACCCCCGTGCCGTGCGACAAGCCGGATATCTGAAGCAGATCGGCAAATGAAGTCGGCTGCGTCTCTTCGAGCATTTGCCGGACGAACTTGGTCCCCATCTCCGGAACGCCATAGGTGGCGACGCTGGAGCGGATCTTCTCCGGAGCCACTCCGAGCGCTGTCGTGGAGTTGAACATGCTCATCACCTTGGGATCGTTCATCGGAATCGTCGTCGGATCGACGCCCGTCAGATCCTGGAGCATCCGCATCATCGTCGGATCGTCATGGCCGAGGATATCAAGCTTGAGCAGGTTCATTTCGAAGGCGTGATAATCGAAATGGGTCGTTTTCCATTCTGCTCCCGTATCATCGGCAGGATACTGGACCGGCGTGATGTCCTCGACGTCGATGTAGTCCGGCACGACGACAATGCCGCCCGGATGCTGGCCGGTGCTCCGCTTGACTCCGGTGCAGCCTGACGCCAGCCGGCTGAGCTCCGCTCCGCGCCATTTCCGGCCTTTTTCCTCTTCGTATTTCTTGGCGAAGCCGTATGCCGTCTTCTCAGCCACCGTTCCGATTGTGCCGGCGCGGAACACGCATTTCTCGCCGAAGATCTCCTTCGTGAAATTATGCGCGATCGGCTGGTACTCGCCGGAAAAGTTGAGATCGATATCGGGAACCTTGTCGCCTTTGAAGCCGAGGAACGTCTCGAACGGAATGTCCTGGCCTTCGCCCTTCATTTTCTTGCCGCAATGCGGGCAATCCTTGTCCGCCAGATTGAAGCCGGAGGATACGCTTCCGTCCAGAATCCACTCGCTATGCCGGCAGTCCGCATTCAGGCACAGATAATGAGGAGGCAGCGGGTTGACCTCGGATATGCCCAGGAAGGTCGCGACGACAGAAGAGCCTACCGATCCCCGCGATCCGACCAGATAGCCGTCCGCATTGGATTTCTTCACCAGACGCTCGGAGATGAGATAGTTGGCCGAGAAGCCGAACTTGATGATCGGCACGAGCTCTTTTTCCAGGCGGTCGATGACGACCTGCGGCAGCTCTTCTCCGTACATGCTGCGGGCAGTCGAATAGCAGGTATCGCGGATCTCCTCATCCGCCCCTTCCATGATCGGCGTGAACAGCTTGTCCGGAAACATCTCGAACGGCTCGAACCTTCCCGCAAGCTCCACCGTGTTGGCGACGACGACCTGATAGGCAAGCTCTTCGCCGAGGAAGCGGAATTCCTGCAGCATCTCGTCGGTCGTACGCAGATGGGCATCGGGGAGACGCTGGCTCTTCAGCGGGCTGAAGCCCGTAATGCCCATGATCGTGATGTCGCGGTACATTTTGTCGCGGGGGTTCAAATAATGAACGTTGCCCGTGGCAATGACGGGCTTGCCTAGCTTCTCGCCGATCCGGCAAACCTTGCGCATCGCGTCCTCGATCTCGGCACGGCTGCCTACAAGCCCTTTGTCCACCAGATGCATGTAGAAGTCGACGGGCTGAATCTCCAGCGCATCGTAGAATTCGGCGACATCCTCCGCTTCCTCCACCGTCTTGTTCAGGACGGATTCGAAAAACTCGCCCTTCTCGCACCCGGAAATGATGAGCAGGCCGTCCCTCATGTCCTTGAGCTTGCTCTTCGGAATGCAGGCGACACGCTTGAAATGCTCGGTATGCGAGAGCGAAATGAGCTTGAACAGGTTTTTTTTGCCCGCTGCGTTGAGGGCATAGATCATGCAGTGGAACGGACGGCTGTTGGAGAGGTCCATGCCCACATAATCGTTGAGCTGATGAAGCCCGGTCACGCTGCGCTGGGCGGCATCGCCGATCAGGCCGTACAGCACGCCGGCTAGCGCTACGGAGTCGTCCACAGCGCGGTGATGGCTCTCGAGTCCGACCTTGTATTTGTCGGCCAGCGTGTTGAGCCGATGGTTCTTCATGGCCGGATGCAGGAAGCGGGCCAGCTCCAGCGTATCGAGAACCGGATTTTTCAGCTCCGGAATGCCGATCATCTTGCATGACGCTTGAATGAAGCCCATATCGAAACGCGCGTTGTGGGCGACGAGGACGCAGTCGCCTACGAAATCCACGAACTCGCGAAGCTTGGGCTCCAGCTCGGGAGCACCGCGGACCATATCATCCGTAATGTTGGTCAGCTGCTCGATATGGTATGGAATGCGCTCATGAGGATTGATGAAGGTGGCGAACCGGTCGATCTCCTGCCCATTCTTGTATTTGACCCCGGCAAGCTCGATGATTTTGCAATTCGTAATGGAGAGGCCGGTGGTCTCGATGTCGAAGACGACATATTCGGCATCCTTCAGCGTCTCCTGACGCGGATTCAATACCATCGGAACGGCGTCGTTCACGACGTTGGCCTCTACGCCGAACAGCACCTTGATTCCGTTTTTCTTCCCGTGCTTGAACGCTTCGGGATAACATTGCACGTTGCCGTGATCGGTGACCGCAATCGCCTCATGCCCCCATTTGGCGGCCGTCTTGATGTACGTATCCACCGAGGTGACAGCGTCCATCGTGCTCATCGTCGTATGGAGATGGAATTCGACCCGCTTTACTTCAGCGGTATCGGTCCGATCCTTGGGCGCAACGACTTCATGCAGATCGTTGGGCATCATGACGAGCTCAGGCTCCTGCATGAAGCGGTCGTACTCGACGCGCCCCCGGGCCTTGATCCATTTGCCGTTCGACAGCTTGGAGAGCACCTTCACGTCTTCCTTGGTCTTCGCGAACATCTTCATGGCGATCGAATCGGTAAAATCCGTCACGTTGAACGTAAACAGGGTGCTGCCGTTGCGAAGCTCTTTGACCTCGAGCCCGAATACCGTACCCTGTACGGCGATCTTCTTCTCTTCCTCCACGATGTTCATCATCGGCACGGCTTCTTCGCGGATATCGTAGCCGACAGCCAGGCGGACATCGCCTTCCTCCGGCTCCGGAACTTCGCTCGCCGCGCTCGTCATGATCTGCATGACGGTCTCGTTGTTCTCCTGAACGACGCGCTGGGCGAACTCCTCATAGAGCTCGCGGGCCGCTTCGCCTGCCGCCAGCTTGACGCGCAGCGTGCGCGAGAAGCGTTCCTCATAGAAGCGGACGATCGCCTCGTCCAGCTTCTTGCGCTTCGCCAGCTCCAGCCCTGCCTTGTCCATGAGCTGAAGCAGCAGCACGCCGTTCTCGGCCGATGCTTGTCCTTTGGCGAGCCAGCCGTTCACTGAAGCCATCTCCTGCTGCGCCCACTCCACGAACAGCGGCCAATACTCCAAGCACAGGCTTTCGCTCGGAATATGGTCCTCATACGTAAAGCAAAACGATACTTCGGCGATATGCCGGAACTTCTCCCGGACCGTCTTGCAAAAAATACTATAGTAATCGCGCTGGACGAGCGAGCGGACGGAGATGCAGAACGTCCACTCCCGGTTGCTTTCGCTTACCAGCACCTTCTCGATGATCGCGTCCTGGAAATGGGTTCCGATCAGCTCCGGCGGAAGCTCAGCCTGCTTCGTCAGCAGCTCGAAGCGTTGTCTTTTGTCGGCGCTCATGTAGTCCCTCCTGGAAATGCAGCTTTGAACCGTCAATGGAATCTATTATACCGTCGAATAAAGGGGAAGAACATAGAAAGTTGGCAGCAATGCGCGCCAAAGAAACGAAAGCAGCGCCGCTCGCCGGCGGAAACCCCTTTCGATCGCTGTTGAATACGGATTCTTTTTTTATTTAGAACATTCAAGGTTGGAATCCGTCTTCAAAGGCGACCACTACGTTTCTGCAGGGGTTTTCCGCATGCTCCGGCCTCTTTCTTCTGCCCCCGACTTTCCATGAGCAGAGAGAAAAGAGAGAAAAAAACAAAGCCCCATGCCGGGGCTTTGTTGATGGCTGCGGAAAACCACGCAGCGAAAAGATCAGTAGGCTCTGGCGAAGACGACCGTATGCTCTGCCTTCCCGCCGCAGACGAGGCAAGCTTCCTTGCGCTCGGCCGGCTCGAACGGAATGTTGCGGCTCGTCGCGCCGGTCTCTTCCTTGACCTGCTTCTCGCAGGCGGCCGAACCGCACCAGCCTGCCGTCACGAAGCCGCGCTTCTGATCGAGCAGCGCCTTCATTTCATCCAGCGTATCGACCGCATGCGTATTCTCTTCGCGGAAGCTCTTCGCCTTCTCGAACATGTCGCGGTGGATTTCTTCCAGCATGCGCTGGATTTCGTCCTTCAGATCGCTCTGGTTCACGACGCGCTTCTCGCCGCTGACGCGGGATACGAGCACGCAGACGCCGTTCTCCATGTCGCGAGGTCCGAGCTCGAGGCGAATCGGCACGCCGCGCATCTCGTACTCGTTGAATTTCCAGCCCGGGCTCATGTCGGAGCGGTCGTCCACTCTTACGCGGACGCCGGCTTTCTTGAGCTCGCCGTACAGCTCGTCCACTCTCGCGATGACGGCATCGCGCGTTTTGGGAGGGCCGATCGGGATCATGATGACCTGGGTCGGGGCTACCTTCGGCGGCAGCACGAGCCCGCGGTCGTCGCCATGAACCATGATCAGAGATCCGATCAGGCGGGTGCTGACGCCCCACGAAGTCGTATGCGCGAACTGCAGCTGGTTGTCGCGGTCAAGGAACTTGATGTCGAAGGCCACGGCGAACTTGTTGCCGAGGTAATGGGAGGTGCCTGCCTGCACGGCACGGCCGTCCTTCATCATCGCTTCGATGGAATACGTGTCGACCGCGCCGGCGAAGCGCTCGCTAGGCGTCTTCTCGCCGCTGATGACCGGAATCGCGAGATAGTCCTCGACGAACGAACGGTACGTTTCCAGCATGGACATCGTTTCCTCGCGCGCTTCCACCTCGTTCTCATGCGCCGTATGCCCTTCCTGCCATAGGAATTCGCTCGTGCGGAGGAACGGCAGCGTGCGCTTCTCCCAGCGGACGACGTTCGCCCACTGGTTGATGAGCACAGGCAGATCGCGGTAGGAATGGATCCATTTGCTGTACATATGGCCGATCATCGTCTCTGAAGTCGGACGGATCGCCAGCCTCTCCTCGAGAATCTCGCCTCCGGCTTCGGTTACCCATGGAAGCTCCGGATTGAAGCCCTCGACATGCTCTTTTTCCTTCTGGAAGAAGCTCTCGGGAATGAAAAGAGGGAAGTAGGCGTTGCGATGTCCGGTCTCCTTGAAGCGGCGATCCAGCTCATCCTTGATATGCTCCCAGATCTCATAGCCGTCCGGACGGAACACGATGCAGCCGCGCACAGGCGAGTAATCCATCAGCTCCGCTTTTTTGATGACGTCTATATACCAGCGGGAAAAGTCTTCCCCCTGAGGTGTGATTTCCGATACGAATTGCTTATCCTTCGACATAAAGGCTCCCCTCTACCCTCGTACTAAACGTAAAATATCATTGTAAGTCACGGCAAGCATGAGCAGCATCAGCATCATGAAGCCGATGACATGGACCATGCTCTCCCTCGCGGGATCGACCGGACGTCCCCGCAGTCCCTCCAGCCCGATGAATACGAGCCGGCTGCCGTCCAGCGCCGGAATCGGAAGCAGATTGAAGATGCCGAGATAGAGACTGAGCACGGCCGCCCAATTCGTCAGCGACGGGAGGCCTTGCCGGGCGATCTGTCCGGTAACCTCAGCGGTCCGTACAGGACCTCCAAGATCGTCGAACTTGAAGTTGCCCGTAATGAGCTGGCCGAAGCTTTTGAAAATCTGCACGGTCACTTCCTTCATCGTGACGGCCGATTGCGTGACCGTCTCTCCGAACGTCGCGGACCGCATCGGATATCCGGCCGTGATGCCGACCTTGCCGGCCTTGCTCTCCTTATCGGGAACCGGAGTCAGCGTGAGCGAGAGAGGCTCTCCGCTACGGATGATTTTCAATTCAAGAGGCTTGTTCGCCGACTTGCCGATGATCTCGATCATCTTGGCATAATCGGTCCCGACGTCGGTGCCTCCCACCGTATCGATGACATCGCCCTTCTGCAAGCCCGCCTTCTCGGCCGGCATGCCTGCGACGACGCTGTTGATCAGCAGATGTTTGGGATTGTCTTGAACGACGCCTGCCATCTGGATGTAGACAGCGAACAGGACAAACGCCAGGATGAAGTTCATGAAAGGACCGGCTGCAATGGCCAGTGCCCTCTGTCCGACCGTCTTGCTGCCGAACTGCCGGTCGATGGGCGCAATCTGGGTTTCCCTGCTCTTCGCAATCATAAGCGCCTGCGGATGGACGTCGTAACGTTCCGTATCGCCTTCCACATGCAGCTGAATGAACAATCTGCGCTCAAGGTCGATCTGTTCCACTTCGCCTCGGATGACTCCGCTGCGCTCGTCCAGCCGATCGAGATATATGCGTGTCACGCGTCCATCCTTCACACGGACCGCGACCGTCTGCCCAGGCTGGACTTCCGAGATTTCCGGATCTTCGCCTGCCATGCGGACGAATCCGCCTGCGGGAATTAGACGGAGCGTGTAGCGGGTTTCCCCTCGCTTGATGGAAAACAGCTTGGGTCCGAATCCGATCGCGAATTCACGGACCAGAATGCCTGCGCGCTTGGCAAAAAAATAATGTCCCCATTCATGGATGGTGACAATGACGAAAAACACGAGAACGGTCATGAAGATGACCTGAATTGTACCCATAGCTGTCAGTGCCTCCAGTCGGTTAACGGCCTGTACCTAGATTATCATTATTCTCCCGGCAGACACAAGAGAACCGCCCTTCGCCGGCAAACCTCCGCCGTCCCGATATGGACCTCGGCAGTTGACGAGGAAAAACAGCTTTCAGCGGAAGGAAGCGTGGCTGAAGCTAACGATTATGGGGGCAATAGAGGGATTCTAAACCGCTGAGGAAGCTTCCCGCCGAGCCCAGGCATCCGCCTCGGCGATCTCTTCCAACCCCGGGACAGCAATGACGTCATGCCTTTCAAGGACGCTCTCGAGAATGCTCTCGATGTGGAGGAATTCGATCTCGCCCTTCAGGAAACGGTCGACCGCCACCTCGTTCGCCGCATTGAACACCGTCGTCGCCGTGCCGCCCGCACGTCCGCATTGAAACGCCATGCGCAGGCAGCGGAAGCGGTCGTAGTCCATCTCCCGGAAGGTGAGGCTGCCGGCCTGCACCAGATCCAGCCTCTTCGACGGGCTAGACAGCCGCGCCGGGTAGGAGAGGGCATACTGGATCGGCACCCTCATGTCCGGCATGCCAAGCTGCGCGATAATGCTATGATCCTTGAACTCGACATACGAATGGATGATGCTCTCCGGATGGATCACCACGGAAATATCGTCGTAGGACAGGTCGAACAGCCAGCGGGCTTCAATGACTTCAAAGCCTTTGTTGACCATCGTAGCGGAATCGATCGTGATCTTGGCGCCCATCGACCAGTTGGGATGGTTCAGAGCTTCCGCGACCGTGACCCCGCCGAGCTGCTGCCGCGTGCGGTCCCGGAAAGAGCCGCCGGATGCGGTCAGCGTGATGCCGAGAACATCCTCTCTCCGCTCCCCGTTCAAGCATTGGAACAATGCCGAATGCTCGCTGTCCACGGGAAGGATGCTCACTCCGCGCCGCTTCGCGGCGTCCATGACCAAATGCCCCGCCGTAACGAGCGTCTCCTTGTTCGCCAGCGCGATCGTGCGCCCCGCTTCGATGGCCGCAAGCGTAGCCGGGAGGCCGCGGCTTCCCATAATGGCCGTCACGACGACATCGGAGCTGCCTCCGCCCGCCATTTCCACCAAGCCCTCTTCGCCATGCAGCACCTCTACGCTTGGAGGCAAAGCCTCCCTGGCGTAGCGTGCTCCTTCCTCCGTGGCGAGACAGACCCGCTTGGGCTTGAATTTCAATGCCTGCTGGACAAGCAGCCGGGCATTGGAACCGGCCGCCAATCCCTCCAGCTCGTATTCATCCGGATGGGCTGCCATCACATCGAGCGTCTGGGTGCCGATCGAGCCGGTCGATCCGAGAAGCGTAACTTTTTTCACCGAACCATCTCTTTCTTCTTATGTATTGGCGCCGCTGTCAGACGGGAACGAGGCCCGTCAGCACAAGAAGCGGAAACACGATAATCCAGCTGTCGCAGCGGTCGAGCACCCCGCCGTGACCCGGCAGCAAGCGCCCGCTGTCCTTCACGCCGCGAAGACGCTTGTATGCCGACTGGATCAGATCTCCGAACTGCCCGGCTACTGCCGCCACAACACCGATCATGACCGCATGGCCGAGCCCGATCCATTCCGGAGCGGCGAAGTGGAACGCCGCTGCGACGACGATGGAGGCCAGCACGCCGCCAAGCGAGCCTTCGATCGTTTTGTTGGGGCTGATTGCCGGCCACAGCTTCGTCCTACCGATCGCTTTGCCGATGAAGTAGGCTCCGATGTCGGAAGCCCAGATGCAGCCGAAACAGAGGAAAGAAAAGAAAAGCCCGTGTTCATGGAAGGCTCGGACCTGAAGCATGGAACCGAAACCATATCCGACATAGAGAGCTCCGAGCAGCAGCAAGGCGGCTCCGTCTAGCGTCGTCTCGTTCTTGCTCACGACGGTCACCGCGAGCAGCAGCAGCATCAGAATCCATACGGCATAACCGTCCATCGGCATCTCGAGTCCCATCTTCTCCCAAGGAAGCAGAAAAAAAAGCATCCCGGCATAGCCGATCAGCCCGGCCGGGTGCAGGGGACGAAATCCGTTCAATCGAACATATTCGTAAAAGCCGATGAGGGCAAGAAGCAGCAGCAGCACGTTGTAACTTGGGCCCCCAACGACAAGCAGAAGCAGGAACAAGGCTCCCGCCAAAGCTCCGGTAACGATGCGTTGTTTCATGGGTAAGGTCCTCTTTCAAAAGCGGATCGTTAAATGCCGCCGAATCGCCTTGCTCGCCGCTGATATTCCGCGATGGCTTCCTGGAACAATTCTTCCGTGAACGCCGGCCAGTAAACATCGGTGAACCACAGTTCGCTATAAGCCATCTGCCAGAGCATGAAGTTGCTTAGACGAAGCTCTCCGCTCGTTCGGATGAGCAGATCAGGATCCGGCAAGCCGCTGCTGAGAAGGCGCTTCGCCATCATCTCTTCCGTGATGTCGCCTGGCTCCAGACCGCCGTTCCTCACATCCATTGCCAAGGATTTGACCGCATCCAGCATTTCGGACCGGCTTCCGTAATTCAAGGCAAAGTTAAGAACCAACCCGGTATTGGCTTTTGTTTTTTCAATCGCTTCGTCGAGCGCTGCCAAAGTGAAGTCCGGCAAATTGCCCCGGTAGCCCATCATCCTGACCTGGACATTGTTCTCGATGAGCTCTTCGAGCTCAAGCGCAAGAAACTCCTGCGGAAGCCGCATCAAAAAATCGACCTCTGTCTTGGGCCTTTTCCAGTTCTCGGTCGAAAAAGCATACAAAGTCAAAAATTTGACTCCGACCCGGTCGGCTGCCATCGTCACCTTCTTGACCGCTTTCATGCCCGAGTGATGGCCGGCTATCCGCGGCAATCCCCGGTTTTGGGCCCATCTTCCGTTGCCGTCCATAATGATGGCCACATGTTCCGGAATATTGTCCAGGCTTGTGGGGTCCGCCACCTGCGGAGATGCCTTGCCGCGCTTCGACCATAACCGCTCAATCATCCTGATTCCTCCCCGCCGGCAATGACTTTAGGCTGGCAGGCTCCTCATAGGAGCCATGATGCAGGCAAACCCCACCTGTCGGAGGGGCTTGGATCTGACCTGTGCCGGCATTCCCGGCCTAAACTTCCATGATGTCTTTTTCTTTGACAGCAAGCACCTTATCGACTTCAGCGACAAACTTGTCCGTCGTTTTCTGAATGTCGTCCTGATGGCGCTTGGACTCGTCTTCGGAAATATCCGTTTTCTCCAGCTTCTTGATTGCATCGTTGGCATCGCGGCGGATGTTGCGGATCGCGATTTTCGCTTCCTCGCCGAATTTTTTCGTCATTTTGACGAGCTCCGTACGGCGCTCTTCGGTCAGCATCGGCACGACGATCCGGATCGACGTCCCGTCATTGGACGGAGTCATGCCGATATCCGATTTCATGATCGCTCTCTCGATATCGCTGAGCGAAGATTTGTCCCAAGGCTGGATGAACAGCGTGCGGGAATCGGGCGTATTGATGTTCGCCAATTGGTTGAGGGGAGTCAAGGCCCCGTAATACTCGACTTGAATGCGGTCCAGCAGAGCCGGATTCGCACGGCCTGCACGAAGCGTGCCCAGATCGCGTTTCAAGGCTCCGATGGCCTTTTCCATTCTTTCGGATGCGTCTGCTTTGATTCCTTGCGGCATCTTATTGTGCACTTCCTTTCACGATCGTTCCGATTTTCTCTCCCAGGATGACCCGCTTAATATTGCCTGGAATCGTTATGGCGAATACGACGAGCGGAATATTGTTGTCCATGCAGAGCGAAGTGGATGTGGAATCCATGACGCCAAGATTGCGGTTGAGCACATCGAGGTAAGACAGCTGGTCGAACTTCTCCGCGGTTTCGTCCTTGAACGGATCGGCGGAATAAACCCCGTCCACTTTGTTCTTGGCCATCAGAATGACCTCGGCTTCGATTTCAGCCGCGCGCAGCGCAGCCGTCGTATCCGTAGAGAAGAACGGATTGCCCGTTCCGGCCGCGAAGATGACGACGCGCCCTTTCTCGAGATGGCGAATCGCGCGGCGGCGAATATACGGCTCCGCGATTTGCTGCATGGCAATCGAGGTCTGGACACGGGTCGGCACATCGATGGATTCAAGCGCATCTTGCAGAGCCAGCGAATTCATCACCGTAGCCAGCATGCCCATGTAATCGGCTGTCGCACGGTCGATTCCTTTGGCTGTTCCCGCGATACCGCGCCAGATATTCCCTCCTCCGACTACGATAGCCACTTCGACGCCAAGCTCCACGACTTCCTTGATTTGCTGCGCGATGGACGAAATGATCTCTGCCTCGATGCCATAGCCAGCCTGCCCCGACAGCGATTCACCGCTGACTTTCAGGACGATCCGTTTGTAGACGGGATTCTCCAACGTCAATACCCCCATGTAATACCCAGATTTGCTTTACTTCAGCCTTGTCCGTGGACAAAGCAAGAGGCGGGGCGGACGCCCCGCCCCGCCTGCTGCGTTCGGTTGATCAAAGCGTTCCGTGCGGACACGGAACGCCTGGAGACGACTTACAGTTTGGCTTGCGCCATGACTTCTTCAACGAAGTTGTCGACTTTTTTCTCCAGACCTTCGCCGAGCTCGAAACGAGCGAAGCGACGGATGGAGATGTTCTCGCCGATCGTGCTGATCTTTTCGTTCAGCAGCGTGGTGATCGTCTTGTCCGGATCTTTGATGAAAGCTTGCTCCATGAGGCAGAACTCCTCATAGTACTTGCTCAGGCGGCCTTCAACCATTTTCTCGACGATATGGGCAGGCTTGCCTTCGTTGAGGGCTTGGGCTTTAAGAATTTCGCGCTCTTTTTCAAGTTCAGCCGGATCGACTTCTTCACGGCGAACGTATTTGGCGCCTACAGCTGCGATTTGCATAGCGATGTCTTTGCAGAATTCGCGGAATTGATCCGTTTTGGCAACAAAGTCCGTCTCGCAGTTGATTTCAACGAGAACGCCGATGCGGCCGCCGGCGTGGATGTAGGATTCAACGACGCCTTCCGTAGCTACGCGGCCGGCTTTGTTGGCAGCGGCTGCGAGGCCTTTTTCACGAAGCAGCTCGGCTGCTTTCGTCAGATCGCCGTTTGCTTCTTCCAATGCTTTTTTGCAATCGAGCATTCCTGCACCCGTTTTTTCACGGAGTTCTTTGACTGCGCTTGCGTTGACTGCCATGATTTATTCCTCCTGATTGCCTTTGCCAGGCGTTATGTTCGTGTATTCTCTCAAAAAAAGGGCGGCGAGGAGGCTTTCACCTTCTAACCACCCTTTGTTGTCTTCATCGTGTTAACCTGTTCAGAACAGCTAAAGCCGTTCCTTACGCGGTTGTTTGCTCGCCTTGGTTGGCTTCTACGATCGCATCGGCCATTTTGCCCGTAAGCAGCTTGACAGCGCGGATAGCGTCGTCGTTGCCCGGAATGACATAGTCGATCTCGTCCGGATCGCAGTTGGTGTCTACGATGCCGACGATTGGAATGCCCAGCTTGCGGGCTTCAGCCACGGCGATGCGTTCTTTGCGCGGATCGATGATGAACAGCGCGCTAGGCAGCTTGCGCATGCCTTTGATGCCGCCGAGGAACTTCTGGAGACGGTCTTTTTCTTTGCGAAGAATGATGACTTCTTTTTTAGGCAGGACTTCGAACGTGCCGTCCTCTTCCCATTTCTCCAGTTGACGGAGACGGTCGATCCGTTTTTGGATCGTGGAGAAGTTGGTCAGCGTGCCGCCGAGCCAGCGTTGGTTGATGTAGTAGTTGCCGCAACGCTCTGCTTCTTCTTTAACAGAGTCCTGGGCTTGTTTCTTGGTACCTACGAACAGAATCGTACCGCCGTCTTCAGCCACGGAGCGGACGAAGTTATAAGCCTCTTCCACTTTCTTGACTGTTTTTTGCAGGTCGATAATGTAGATTCCGTTACGTTCCGTGAAGATATAGCGATCCATTTTAGGGTTCCAGCGGCGAGTTTGGTGACCGAAGTGCACACCAGCCTCGAGCAGCTGTTTCATGGAGATCACTGCCATCCTCAACACCTCCTGATTGGTTTTTATTTGTGTCCTCCGCCGATGTCATCTTCCGGCAAGACTCCCCATAAGGAAGCACCCTTGTCGAAATTAACCGGCGTGTGTTTTTAACACCGTCAATTACTATAGCATACTGCCTGCCCGCTTGCAACCTTCAAGGCTTGCTTTGACAGGCGGGCCATCAAAGCCTCCTAGCCGCCTGAGCCGATTCTCTTTTTCGCCTCGTCAGGGTCCATAGGCTGGCCCGTCACGATTTTTTTCACGGCGGCAAGATCCTGCGATCCTTTGAAGGAAAAATAGCCGGCCCGGACCGTGCCCGGAGAGCCGCCCTTCTGCATGTAAGCCACGAAGTCTTCTCCCTGTTCGACGACTCCGCTGCTTTCCAGCAGCTTTCCGACCGAGGTCAAATTCGAATTCGGCGGAATTCTCACGATGATCGTTTTCCCGTTCGCGCTGCTTTTCTCCGCCTTCTTGGACGAGGAGTCCTGCTTTGCGGGAGAAGGCTTAGCCGCCGGACTCGGAGACGGGCTTGGACTCGAAAAAGCGCCGGCAGCACCCGATTCAGTCTTGAGCGGGGACGCGGCCGGCTGATTGCCGCTTTCCGGAGAAGCGCCGTCGGGGCTGCTCTCTGCTTCCCGTTCCCGCAGCGCTTTCTCGATTGCGGCTTGTACAAGCAGATCGGCTTCCTCTTGCGTATAGACAGCGCTCTCCTCGCCGCTGCCCGACTCCGATGAGCCGGATTCGACGCCTGCCCAAGACGCTGACTGCGCTTGGCCGGCATTCATTAATTGAAGCAAAAGAGCACCGGCCATCATGCCGACGCCCAGTCCGATCCAAAACGACCTCTTACCTCGCATTCGCCGATTCCTCCTGCCTTGCAAGCTGCTGGATGAGCAGCACCTCTCCCTTATGGATGCCGAGCTCCTTGGCGATCTGGTCCACGGATCTCCCCTGCTGCTCCAAGTCGAACAGCTGCCGGAAGCGAGCGCGGATGGATTCCGGCGCTTGCAGCGGCTGGGCTGCTTCCTCTCGCTGCATTGGAGCAGCTCCGGCAGCTTCCGCCTGTCCTGCAGCCAGAGCAGAGCCGGAGTTGGCGGCAATAGCATCCTGAAGCAGCCTGCACTGCTTCTCCAGCTCCTCGATGCGCTGCTCCCTCAGCCTTGCTTCGGCCTGTTCCTGCTCTCTGGAGGACTTGACCAGCTCGCCGAGACTCCGATTGCTTTCTTCCATATTTTCCATGAACTGCTCCAGTGCGTTCTCCATCTGCTCAAGCCCTCTGTCGCGGGATACGCTCTCCTCTGAAGGCTTCTTTCCTCGGCGGGGCGCCGCAAACGCCCATACCAGGACGACCGCCCCCAGCAAAACGATATACTGCCATGGCTGCATGTACGATCTGTCCTCCTTGCTGCCGGGCTTCAGCTACAAGCTGAAGTCCACATGCTTTCCCTTGAACGGATGGACCCCTTCCGCCTGCGCTCCATCCTCTTTGCCGCCAGACGGATTCCCTGCCGCCTTGTCACGGCCCGCTCCGTTCCCGGAGCTGTCCTTGCCCGTTCGCAGATTCCCCTTAGAGTCCACTTCTGTCGGACTGTTGCGGTTCTTTTCGCTCCGCTTGGCCGTGTCCTGCTCCTGAGCGCGGGCCTCTGCGGCAAGACGGCTCTGATAATAGCCTTGCTGGGTTCCTGCCTCATGAACTTTCGGAACGGAAACTTGCAGGTCGACCGGTCGATAGGTCATCAGCGCCTCCTACACGATGGAGCCCATCGTGATTTCCCCGTCGATGTAGCGGAAGCTGACACGCGAGGCGGGATCCTTGATGAATCGGGTATACCTTCCGATCACGATCCGCGTCCCTCCATATACGGTTCCGGACACCTCGACCCGTGCCGTGCTGGAATCCTCCAGCGAACGCTCGATCTCCAGCATTCGGTCGCGGACTTCGTCCAGTTCGGCAGATGTCTGCTTTTTGGTCGCTCCGAGCTTGATTCGCAGCGCGAGCTTATCCGGAGAAATCTGGCCGGAAGCAGCCAGCTGGTCGAGCAGAGCGAGAGCCTTCTCCGTTTTGTCGAGCGCTTCGCCATGCGTTTTCATTATTTTGCGGAGATTCAGCAGTTCCTGCCGCAGTTCCGGCCTGACGCCGACTTCAATGGAAGTCGCCGTCGACATCCCGTTGCCGATCGTCCGCGCCTTGACTGCTTCGCCCGCTTGAACGGATCCGCCGACGATCAGCCCCTTCGCTCCAAGGCAAAGGACATTCTCACCCGCCTTGACCTGGGAGTGCATGATGCTCTGGCTGACCTGTACATCCTCGCCCGCCGATACGGTCCCATCCTGAACAAATGAGCAGCGAAGCGATTTGCCGGACTTGATGCTTCCTTTGTTGCCGGCCATGATGCCGCCCGTAATCTCGATCGATCCGTCCGATTCAAGCTCTGCGCCTTCCACGCCCCCGACGACCCGGATATCGCCCGCTGCCCTTACTTTGAAGCCGGTCAGCACGTTGCCGCGAATAACGACGGTGCCGACGAAGTCGATATTGCCCGTTCGATAATCCACGTCTCCATTGACCTCATATACCGGGAACACATTGATCGTTTCGCTCTCTGTCAGCGTGAATACGCCGTCGAGCGCGGCATACACCATCGTGCGCTCCGGATTGCACACCACATTCTTGCCGACCTTAAGGCGCATATCGCGGCCCCGCTTGCCCGCAACCGGCTCGCCGGCAACATTAATGCCGGCTTCTCCGTCGCCCGGCTCCAGTTTGCGCGCGACCAGCTGCCCGCGCTGCACGTTGCGGATGCGGTTGATTTCCTTGAAATCCACCTTGCCGCTGTCATTCTCCTCCGGCTTGAAGCCGTCGCTCAAGTCGATTGTGAACATGACGCGGGAATCTGTGCCCTGTCTGGCAGGCAATCCCTTGGCCACGACCGTTTCCTTGATGCTGCATGCCGCAGGATCGCTGGCGATCGCTTGCAGGGCTTCCGGCAGGATGCCGTATGAAATCCCTGCCTGCCGGACAAACCGCTCCAGTTCTTGAGCCGTAACGGAAAAGTCGTCGTCGCAGCGTTGAAAATGAATGTACCCGGTCATTCGGTCAGGCGACAGGCTAACTTTGAGATAAGATTCCAAATCAAGCTGCTGGTTCATCGCTTTTCCTCCTTCAGGAGTTCTGCATCAGTTGATCTTTCTGCTTGGAAAGCGCACCTCTCAGGCGCAGGATCGCTTTGGAATGAAGCTGGGAGATGCGAGACGGGGACAGGGACATGACTTCTGCGATCTCGCTCAAGGAAAGCTCTTCATAATAGAAGAGAGAGACGACGATCCGTTCTTTTTCCGTCAATCGCTCGATTCCTTTCACAAGGGATTCCTTGAGGAAAAATTCATGCACTTTATGGTCCGGATTTTTCGCTTTCTCATCCACCAGCAAGGACATTCTTGTCTCGCTCTCCTCCTCGCGGATCGGATCTTCAAGGGAACAGACCGTCGTGACGGCAATTTCCTGCAGCATCGTCGTGAACTCCCTCTCCGTTACTTGAAGATAGGAGCTGATTTCAACATCGGACACGGACCGCAAATACTGCTGCTCCAGATGCTGATAGGCTTCCTCTATTCGCTTGGCCTTTTCGCGGACCGAACGGGGGACCCAGTCGCCTTGCCGGAGGCCGTCGATGATGGCCCCCCTGATGCGCCAGGAAGCGTAGGTTTCGAATTGAAGGCCTCGTTTATAATCGAATTTATCGATCGCGTCAATCAGCCCCATCGCGCCGTTGCTCGCAAGATCGTCTTTGGATACATTTTTGGGCAGGCCGATCGCCATTCGGTTCGTCACGTAATCGACCAGCGGCAAATACTGCTCAATCAGAGCCTTCTTCGCGTCTATATCCTGCTCTTCCTTCCATTTCTCCCACATCGCCATGTTGGACAAATGAGGCGCTTTCGGCTCTGTCATGGCTTCCAAGCCTCCTTCAGGATTCACCTCGCGGTTATTCCAGCCGTTAGGATGCATGCCTGCAGCCTAATGCTACTCTTCTTCTCTGCTTATATGACGGACTGCCTGTGCAAGCTCGTCCGGCTCCATGCCGGAAGGAACCGATTTCAGCCGGGCAGGCTGCAGCGGCTGGAAGCCGCTGTTCTGCTGCTCCGGAGCCAAGGAGGCGTCCATGCCTCCGGATCCGTCCGGCTGACTCGACCCGCCGGCAGGCGGCCGCAGGCCTTGAAGCAGCAGCTCGTTCAAATCCTCTCCGTTTGCGGAAAGGTCCAGATGCTGCCCGGCTGCCGGTTCCTCCCCGACTTCCCGGTCGGGCTGAGGGACGGTCTGCTTCAGCAGAACCCGCAAAGCGTAACCGATCGCCCAGAAGGCTGCGGCAGCTGCCAGAGCCCGCGTCGCCGCGGCGTCGATCGGATTGCGTCCCAGGTTGATCGCCGCCGTAAGGACCGCTCCCAGAACCGCCGACCATGCATTGATGCGCCATGTACCTATCACGCCTACAACTCCTTTGTGCCCCGCTGGACGGAGCGGACATGCAGGATGCCCGTGCCTGTATCCAGCTCGATCGTTCTGCCGTAGCTGCCGCCTGTATCCTCGGCGAGGATGGGAATGCCGTAGCTGGCAAGGACGGCCGTGCAGCTTTCCACATTGCGGGGACCGATCCGCAGCGAATCATTGGCCGACAAGGCCGCGAACATTTGGGCGCCGCCGGCCATCTTGGCGGACAGCCGTCCAAGTCGGGCTCCCGCCTTCTGCAATTCTTCGATCAATAAGGGAAGAGCGGTGTCGGCATATTTGGCCCGGTTGAAATCCGCTTCTCTGGCTATGGATGAATTCGGGAGCATGACATGGGCCATTCCGCCGATCCTCTTCTCTGAATCGTACAAGGTCAGCCCGACGCAGGAGCCGAGTCCCGTCGTACGGATGGCGCTGCCGTCGAGAGCGATATTGAGGTCGGCCATTCCGACTTTCACGACTTGCTGCTGGATCATTCGAGCGGCACTCCTAGCGAGCGGAAGATAGTGGAGAACGATTCCGGATCCGGAATCAGGAAGAACTGGCCTTCCAGAACTTCCCCTCCGTCATGAAATTTGGTCTCGATCAGCAGCGCTGTGTCTCCCATTTCTCCGTATTGCATAAGCCCGTATACGAGCACGGCTCCCGCCATGTCCATCGCGACGGCAGGAACGCTGGGGGCGAGGCTCAGCTTGGTGAGATCGGCCAGCGAAGATAAATAGGAGCCGGCGAGAATATTGCCGATTTCTCCAATGGCGGATAATTCCATCTCCGAGTATTCGAGATCCTCTTCGACTTCCATCGCCGCAAGCTTGCGGAGCATCTTCTTGGCCGCGACCGGGTTCATCAAATAGAACAGATTGCCGGGAGCCTCGCCTTCCACGCGGAGAAACACGGCCATGACCAGTTCCTCGGCGCCTCCGGCCCGTTCCGCGACTTCCTCGAAAGGCACCAGGCTCACCTTCGGCACGGCCATGTCGACCGGCTTGTTCAGCAAAGTGGACAGAGCCGTTGCCGCGTTGCCGGAGCCGATGTTGCCGACTTCCTTCAGGACATCCAATTCGAAGTCGGCCAGCTTGTCGAGTGTGCTCAATTCGGTCAAGCCTCCATTTGCTCCAGCTGCACGATTTCGTTCTTGTTCAGCACTTCCGACAGGTTGAGCATGACGAGAAGCCTGCCCTGCGGCGTCTTGGCGATACCGCGCAAATACTTGGCCTGGATGCCGCCGACGACTTCAGGCGGCAGGTCGATGTTGTCGGTATTGATGTCCGTCACGTCGTTGGCGCGATCGACGATGAATCCGACCTCCAGCTCTCCGGAGCGCACGATGATGATGCGGGTCTGGTCCGTCGATTCCGTCTCCTCCAGCCCGAAGCGGCCGCGGAGATCGATGACCGGCACGACGATGCCGCGCAGGTTGACGACTCCCTTCACGAATGCAGGCGTTTTGGGCACGCGAGTCACCGGCATGAGTCTTTCCACCGTCTTCACTTTATCGACTTCGATGCCGTATTCTTCTTCTCCCAGCGCAAACACGATTACTTTCAGTTCTTCTCCCATATCCGTTTGCCTCCTCCGATAATTTATTTGAACAGTGCGTTCGGATCGATGATGAGGGCGACCTGGCCATCGCCAAGAATGGTCGCTCCGGATACGGCCGGAATCTGGCCGAGATAACCGCCCATCGACTTCAGCACGATCTCGCTCTGGCCGATGAAGTCGTCCACGATGACTGCCGCCCATTTATCGCCTTTGCGGATGACAAGGTACTCGCTCTCCAACTCTTCTTCTTCATTGAAGTCGGCTGTTTCGAGTACATTGCCCAGTGATACGAGCGGAATGACCGCATTGCGGTATGCAATCATCCGGTTGCCATGCACGTTCAGGATGCTGTCCCTGCTGAGAATGCCGGTTTCCACGATGGAAGAAAGCGGAATGGCGTATTTCTCCGAGCCGAGCTTGATCAGCATCGCGGTGATGATCGACAGCGTGAGCGGAAGCTGGATGCTGAACTTGGAGCCGATGCCGGCCTTGGATTCGACCGATACATTGCCGCCCAAGGAAAGAATCTTCGAGCGGACGACGTCGAGTCCGACCCCGCGGCCCGAAATGTCCGAGATCGTATCCGCCGTGCTGAAGCCGGGCGCGAAGATCAGGTTGTTGATTTCGTCCTGGGTCATCCGCGCCGCTTCCTGCGCGCTGAGCACCCCGTTCTCGACAGCCTTGGCCTTGACCTTCTCGGAGTTGATGCCCCTTCCGTCTTCCTCCACCTCGATAAAGACATGGTTGCCGCTATGATAAGCCCGCAGGAATATCGTGCCGGTTTCCGGCTTGCCTGCCTCCAGGCGGCCATCCGTCGTTTCCAGGCCATGGTCGAGGGAATTGCGGAGCAGATGGACGAGAGGATCGCCGATTTCGTCGATGACCGTCCGGTCCAGCTCGGTGTCGGCGCCTACGATGACGAGATCGACCTTTTTATTCAGATTTTTGGCCAGATCCCGCACCATGCGAGGGAAGCGGTTGAAGACGGAATCGATCGGAACCATGCGGAGCTTGAGCACGATGTTCTGCAGATCGCCGCTGATGCGGGATAGGTGCTCGACCGTTTCGCTCAGCTCCGTGCGGCCGATCTCGGAAGAGAGCTGCTCCAGCCGGACCCGGTCGATCAGCAGCTCGCTGAACAGATTCATCAGCGAATCCAGCCGGTCTATGTCCACCCGTATCGTCCGCGATGCGGCCTGAGCTGCGGGAGCCGACGCTGCCGCCGTCTGCCGCTTGGCTTCCGCGGTCGCGGAAGACGCGGCTTGAACGTCCGCTATCCTTGCATCCGCCGCTTTCACGGCTTCAGGGATTTCTGGATGGGCCAGCGCTTCCAGAGCGGCTTCGTCCAGAAGGCTGGCAGCCGCTGAGGCAATTTCGGAAATGCTGCCGGCTCCTTCCGCAATGGCCTGCTCGTCGGAGCCTGTTACGAGAATGACGGTGAAGGACTTGTCGAACTTCTCCTGCTCGAGATCCGTCACCGACGGAATCGATTTGATGACTTCTCCGTGCTGTTCCAGGAAATTGAATACCATATACGAACGCGCTGCTTTCAGCACGCAGGAATCCTCCAGCTCGACATCGAGCCGCACGGCTTTAAGCCCGCTTTCGACCGACTGCTTGAGCACCGACAGCTGGAACTCGTCCAGATCGGCTGAGGCTCCGTTCTCTTTCTTGGAAGCGGCTTGAGTTCCCGCTGCCGCGTCCTTGGCCAAATAACTGCCGTCCACGATGGATTTCAGGGAGGACAGCAGATCGGCGACATCGGCTTTGCCGGCCCCGCCGGCCGTAATGTCGGCCACCATCGTCTCCAGAGCATCCAACCCTTTGAAGAGCACATCGAAGATGAAAGCGTCCATCGTCAGCTTGCCGTTGCGGACAAGATCAAGGACATTCTCCATCTCATGGGTAAGGGAAGCAAGATCCTCGAATCCCATCGTAGCCGACATTCCTTTCAGCGTATGGGCCGAGCGGAAGATGATCTGGACAATGCCGATGTCGGCCGGATCGCTTTCGAGCTTCAGGAGATTTTCATTGAGTGCTTGAAGATGATCATTGGATTCATCGATAAACATAGACAGATAAGCGTTCATATCCATTACAGGTCCACCTCCTGAACTAAGTTTGCTGCCCTGCCCTACGTGCAGCGCCGGGCAAGCTCTCCTGCAATTTGGAAAAGCGGCAGAGCCGTCTGCGAGCCTCCGAGCTCAACCGCGCTGCGAGGCATTCCGTACACCACGCAGGTTTCCTCCGACTCTGTGATCGTGCTGGCCGCGCCGCTTTCCCGAAGTTCCAGCATGCCTCGCGCGCCGTCGCTTCCCATGCCGGTAAGCAGAACGCAATGGCGCTCCAGCTCCGCATAGGGAACGATGGAGCGGAACAGTACATCAACCGAAGGGCGGTGCCCGCTGACTGCCGGCGATTGGGTCAGCCGGATCCGGTAGCCGGCTCCGTCCTTCTCGAGCTCCATGTGGCTTCCGCCGGGAGCGATATAGACACGGCCGGCAAGCACGCGTTCGCCGTGCTCCGCCTCCTTCACCTCGATCATGCTGCCTGCTTCAAGCCGCTTGGCCAGCGATGCCGTGAATCGGGGGGGCATATGCTGGACGACCAGCACCGGGGCCGGCAAGTCTGCCGGCAGCGAGCCGATCACTTCGCTGAGCGCTCGCGGTCCGCCAGTCGATGTGCCGATGGCGACAACCTGCGTCCACTTTTCCCTGGAAGCCAGAGATTTGGGGACCGATTCCTCAGCTGACGCATGCGGATTGGAAGGCATCCCCGTCCTCGCAGGCCGCGAGGCGCCTGAAGCCGGCCGTGCTGCCCGCTCCTTGGAAAGGGGGGCTTCACTTGCGCTTGCTTGCCTGCGCTTGGCATCCGCAACAGGAGGAATCCGCGTCTTGCGTGTCTCGTCCGGTGTCCCACGGGCTGCGCTGCGCGGGCCTGGAGCGGATGAAGGCTTCGCATGGCTGGCGGCATCCTTTGCTGCCTGTTTGCGTGCATGCAGCTCCTTCTTCCCTCCCGCCTCCCGCGCCGGAAGGCGAGGATGGATCAGTCGGCCTCGGAATTGAAGAGCGGTATGCAGCTTCTCCCTCAGCAAGCGTCCGATCGTTTCAATCTCCCCTGGGGGCGAAGCGGGTGAAGGCTTGCGGATGAAGTCGAATGCTCCCTGCTGCAGTGCGGCAATCGTGAGCGAGGTATGTTCCTCGCTGATGCCGGAGAACATGATCACCGGAAGCGGGCGGCTCTCCATGACTGCCACGAGAGCTTCGAGCCCGTTCATTTCGGGCATCTCCAGATCCATAGTCATGGCATCGGGTGCGAGAAGCCTTGCGGCCTCCAGCGCTTCCCTGCCTGTCGCCGCCGTCCCGGCAACCTCAAAATCCGGGTCTTGCAGGATTAAATCCCGAATAATGGCACGCATGAAGGCGGAATCGTCCACGATCAAAATACGGAACTTCTCCATCTCCCTATCTCTCCCATCTGAAGCCAAAGGTTAACGTTTCCGACTGAACCACTGCTGTAGAATACCTTTGACGCTGCGATGAGGAAGACTGTCTGCCGGCAAATCGAGGTATTGCCGGGCAATCTGCATGATGTTCCTTGCCGCGTCCGAATCCGGATAAGCGATGAGGAAAGGCTTCTGCGTCCGGACCGCTTTGCCCACCTTGCTGTCATCCGCAACGTAACCGCCGTAAGGAAGGCGGATACCGAGAAAGCGGTCTGCCGCCATGTCCATCTTGGCCGCCGCATGGCGTCCTTCCTGTTCATCGAAGGCACGATTGACGACTACCCGGAACCGCGTATCCGGCATGCTTCCCGAAACCATCTTGACGAGCGCGTAAGCATCCGTGATGGATGTCGGCTCGGGAGTCGTCACGACGAAGGTTTCGTGGGCCGCCTGGATGAATCGTTCCGACTCCCGCGTCAGTCCCGCGCCGGTATCGAACAGGATGAAATCATATTCCCCCTGGAGCATGCCGAGCTGCTCGTCCGCTTCCTGAAGCTGCCGATCCGTAAGATGAAGCAGCTCCCGGAATCCGGACCCGCCAGCTACGAAATGCAGCCCGGATGGTCCCAATTGGATGATGTCACGGATGCTTTTGTCACCGGTGAACAGATGATAGAGAGAGTATGGCGCCGGAATGCCCATCAGCACGTCCAGATTGGCCATGCCGATATCCGCGTCGATGATGAGCACTTTTCGGCCCAGAGACTGCAGCGCGAGTCCGAAATTCAGACTGAAGTTGGACTTGCCGACTCCGCCCTTCCCGCTCGTCACCGTAAGCAGCCGCGCGTTCTTTTCCATCCGCCCGCCCGCCCGCTCCTTGATCAGATTGCGAAGCGCCTGGGCTTGGTCACTCATTCGGATGGTTTCCCAGAAGCAGCTTCACATAACGCTCTGACCGGAACGGCTCGAGATCATCCGGAACGGTCTGGCCGAAGGCCAGATAAGCCGGCTTCAGTCCGTGATCCATGATCAGATTGAAGGCCGCGCCGTACACCGTCGTTTCATCCAGCTTGGTGAAGATGACCTTGTCCACCCCATGCCGGATGAAAGGCTGCGCTACCGCCTCCATATCCGGCGTGCGGGCGGTCAGGCTGAGCACCAGCAGCGTATCCGCATCCTCGCTGTTTCTCAGCAAGCTGTTGACCTCGTGGATCTGCAGCTCGCTGCGGTAATTCCTGCCGGCCGTATCCATGAGCACGGCATCCTTCTGGTCCAGCTGCTGAAATGCCCTTGCCGCTTCCGCGGGGGAGAATACGACTTCCAGCGGGATTCCCAAAATATCCGCATAGGTCCGAAGCTGATCGACAGCGGCGATGCGATAGGTATCCGCCGTGATCAAGCCGACTGCTTTGCGACGGCGCAAAGTAAGATCCGCCGCCAGCTTCGCGATAGTCGTCGTCTTGCCGACGCCTGTCGGACCGACGAAATGCAGGACCCGGCTATGTTCTGCCGGTTTCTCTCCCATATAAGGCTCCAGCCACATCTGCAATTGCTCTGCGGCTGCCGCCCATAGAGCTTGCGGATCTTCGCTCAGAACGCTGTATTCAGGCTTGGCCTGCAAGTCGGCCAGAAGCCTTTCCCGCCAAGCAGTCTTGACCTCCTGGGCTTCCAGCCTATCCATCAGGCTGGACACATGGACCGGTACCGTTTCGGCGGCCTGGGCGCCGGATAGCTGACGGATCCAGGTTCTAAGGTCGCGAACTTCCCGGAGCAGATCCTGCTCCATTCCTTGAGCGGCCGGCTCGCGGAAGCCGCTTGCCTGGGCGGCGGCAGCGAAGCCGTTTGAAGCGGCCGCTTCCCCAGCGGATACAGCAGGTTCAGGAGCGGTTTCGCTTGCAAATGCAGGCGGGCTGGCCGCAGGCTTCGCGACCGCCTTGTACTTGGCCGCTGCCAGCGAGGCCGGAGCAGACGGGGCTGCCGCAGAAGCCAAAGGAGCCGGCTGCCTGGGCGTTGCCCCTGAATCGGTCGAAACCGGCTGCCTTGTCGCCGCTGCTGCCAGCGATTGAAGGGTATCGGCCAATGCGGCGGAGGGCGGCGGAGGGCTGACGGTTTCCGCAGCCGCAACGACCTCTATGCCTTTTTTGCCGAACATGCCGAGGAACCCTCCGGTCTTGATTTCCTTCGTGCTCAAAATGACGGCATCCTTGCCCAAATCTCCTCGGATAAGCGCCATAGCCTCCGGCATGGACGACACGACGTAACGCTTTACTCTCACAAGCTCACCGTCCCTATGCTCTGAACTTCAATGGAAGGCTCCAGCTCGCTGTAAGACAGGACCGGAATGTCTCCCATCACCCGTTCGATCATCTGCCGCAGATACATGCGGATCGTCGGCGAAGCAAGCACGACCGGCTGGTGTCCGGACTGGATCTGCCGATTGACTTGCTCGCTGACTTTATTGCAGATCTGCTGGGTAGCGATCGGGTCCATGGCCAGGTAGCTGCCATGCTCCGACTGCTGAACGGCTTCGGCGATCTTCTTCTCCAGCGCCGGGCTGACCGTAATGACCCGCATCGAGGTGCCGCCTGTGCTGTACTGCTGCGTAATCTGACGGGAGAGAGCCTGGCGGGCGTATTCCGTCAGAATGTCGGTATCCTTCGAGTACAGCCCGTGATCGGCCAGAGTCTCGAAGATGCTGACAAGGTCCCGGATCGAGATTTTCTCCTTGAGCAGCTTGGCCAGCACTTTCTGCACATCCCCGATCGTCATGACGGAAGGAATGAGTTCTTCCACGAGCGCCGGGTACGCTTCCCGCATGTTGTCGATGAGCGCCTTCGTCTCCTGTCTGCCGAGCAGCTCATGGGCGTGGCGCTTGATGATCTCGGTCAGATGGGTGGCGACGACCGACGGCGGATCGACGACGGTGTAGCCGGACATCTCGGCCCTCTCCTTGGTCGCCTCGTCGATCCATAATGCCGGAAGTCCGAAGGCCGGCTCCATCGTTTCGATGCCGATGATGGACTCGTCCTCGAAACCCGGGCTCATCGCCAGATAATGATTCAGGAGCAGGTCGCCGCGGGCGACCGTATTGCCTTTGATTTTAATGATGTATTCGTTCGGACGAAGCTGAATGTTGTCCCGGATGCGAATCACGGGAACGACAAGCCCGAGCTCGAGCGCGCACTGGCGGCGGATCATGATGATCCGGTCCAGAAGATCGCCCCCCTGCTGCGTATCCGCGAGCGGGATGAGGCCGTAGCCGAATTCGAATTCGATCGGATCCACATGCAGCAGGTTCACGACGCTTTCCGGGCTCCGCACTTCCTCGATCTCCTTCTCCTCCACCATCTGCTCCTGCTCTGCGATCGCGCGGCTTTGCTCGCCCTGCATCTTCCACCCCAGGTAAACAAGCAGTCCCGCGATCGGGAACGTGCGGATGATTCCGATCGGAGTGAACAGTCCCAGCAGAGCGATGGTGCCGGCCACGACGAACAGCAGCTGTGGATACCGCAGAATCTGGCTGGTCAGGTCATGGGCCAGATTGCCTTCCGATGCCGATCTTGTCACGATCAGGCCGGCAGCCGTAGAGATAAGCAGCGCCGGTACTTGACTGACGAGTCCGTCGCCGATCGTCAGGATCGAATACGTGTTGAGCGCCTCGGAGAAGCCCATCCCGTGCACCGCCATCCCGATGATGAAACCTCCGAGAAGGTTGATGATGAGGATGATGATCGACGCGATCGCATCACCCTTGACGAATTTGCTCGCGCCGTCCATCGAGCCGTAGAAGTCGGCTTCCCGCTCGATCTTTGAGCGGCGGGTCCGAGCCTGCTGCTCGTTGATCATGCCTGCATTGAGATCCGCATCGATGCTCATCTGCTTGCCCGGCATGGCATCGAGCGTGAACCTTGCCGCAACCTCTGCGACCCTCTCGGAGCCTTTGGTGATGACGATGAACTGCACGACAACCAAGATCAGGAACACGACAAAGCCGATGGCGACCTGGCCTCCGGCAACCCAGTTTCCGAATGTCTGGACCACCTCGCCTGCGTGGGCATGGACAAGAATGTTGCGGGTTGTCGATACGTTGAGGGCGAGCCTGAACAAAGTCGTAATCAACAGGAGGGCCGGAAAGATGGAAAAATCCAGCGCTTCTTTTGTATTCATCGCTATTAAGAGAATGATAAGAGCGACCGATATGTTGATTACGAGCAGGAAGTCCATCAGAAAAGTAGGGATGGGGATGACCATCATTAGGACAATGCCGATAATCCCTACCAAGATTGCCAGGTCCCTCGGTTTCATGACGAATGCCTCCGCTTACTGAATTAAGATGATTTGCTGCGGCCTTTCAGCTTGTATACATAGGCCAGTACTTCCGCGACCGCTTGGAACAGATCCGGCGGGATGCTGTCCCCGATCTCCGTCCTGTCGTACAAGGCTCTTGCCAGCGGACGGTTCTCCATGGTGACGACTCCGTTCTCCTTCGCAACTTCCTTGATCCTCAAGGCGACGTAATCCATTCCCTTCGCCAGAATGACGGGAGCCTGCATGCGCGTGCCGTCGTAACGGATGGCGATGGCGAAGTGGGTCGGGTTCGTAATGACGACATCGGCCTTGGGCACTTCCTGCATCATGCGCTGAAGCGCCATTTTCCGCTGCCGCTCCTTGATCTTCCCCTTGATGAGCGGATTGCCTTCGCTCTTGATGTACTCATCCTTGATGTCCTGCTTCGACATTCGCAGATTCTTCTCGTACTCGTATTTCTGATAGAAATAGTCCGCAGCCGCGATGACGATCATCAGCGAGGCGAATTCGAGGCCGAGCTTCAAGGTCAGGCCGGCTGTGAACGTGAAGATGTGTTCGACGGGAGAATGTCCCAGCATGAGAATGCGTCCCCATTCTCCCCAGATCGTGTAGAACACGACCACTCCGACAACGATCAGCTTGATGATGCTCTTGAAGAATTCCGCGACCGACCGCATCGAGAAGATATTCTTGAATCCGCTGATCGGATTCAGTTTCTTGAAGTCGGGCTTGAGCGGCGTTCCCGTGAGCAGGAAGCCTACCTGCACGTAGTTGAATGCCGCCGCCGCCACGAATGCGAGCAGCAGAATCGGAGCCAGCAGCATGAGCAGCTCCATCATGACGTGATAGAACAGCGACATGACGTTGCCCGAGGTCAGATCCAGAGTGAGCCAGTCGTTGAAAAGACTGCCGAAAATACGGTAGATCCGTTCCTTGTAATACCCTCCGAGGACGAGGAAGCTTCCAATGACGAACAAGATGATGAAAGCGCCGGGAAGCTCGTGGGTTTTGGCGATCTGGCCCTTGTCGCGAGCCTCGCTGCGCTTCTTCGGCGTCGCTTTTTCGGTCTTCTCGCCGTTGAACAGCTGCAGGTCGACTTTGAACCGGAGCCTCATGGCCGTGTCCCTCCTCAAGAGCCTGTCCCGCCTTTGCTGCCGACCGCGTTGAACAGCTCGCCGAGCTTCTCGAACATCAGGCTGAACAAATGCCCGAACAAAACGCCGAGAGACGGCATCAGCAGCATCAGCAGCAGGATGCCGAGCATAATTTTGAGCGGAGCGCCGATGACGAATACGTTGTATTGAGGCGCTGTCCGCGCCAGGAAGCCAAGACCGACATCCGTCAGGAACATGGCCACGACTATCGGCGCCGCGATCTGCAGGGCGAGCAGGAAAGACTGGGAGAACGCCCTGACGAGGAAGTCCGAGATCAAGCCGCTGGAGATATGCTCCATCAGCCCCAGCTTGAGAGGCATCCAGCTGTAGCTGTTCATCAGCGCTTGAAGCATGTACAGATGGCCGTTCATCGTCAGAAACAGCAGCGTCAGCACCATATACTTGAGATTGCCGGTAATCGGCGCCGACGTTCCGCTCAGCGGATCGATGATGTTCGACATGGCGAGGCCCATCTGCAGATCGATGAACGCGCCGGCCGTCTGGACGACCGTGAAGAACAGGTAGACGATGAATCCAAGCAGGAGCCCGATCAGGATTTCCTGGAGGATCAGCAGGATGAAGCCCGCGTCGGCAGCAGCCGTCTGCTTGATTCCGTACGAGAAGTACACAAGAAGCGAAACGGCGAAACCGATGCCGATCTTGAGCCTCGCCGGCACGGTTCGAGCGGAAAAGACAGGCGCGACTACAAAAAAAGAGGTCATTCGACAAAAAATCAGCAAAAAAATAGGAAATCCGTTAAGAAATTGTTCCATCAGCCTCTGCCTACCCGATATAGTTGTGCAGGTTGTTCAGCAGGTTGTAGGTGAAATCCACCAGCGTGTTCAATATCCATGGACCGAACAGCAGAACCGCGGCCAATACGGCGACGATCTTCGGGACGAACGCAAGCGTCTGTTCCTGGATCTGAGTCGTGGCTTGAAAAATGCTGACGGCTAGTCCGACGACAAGCCCGAGAATAAGCATGGGCGCGCTCGCCTTCAGCATGACGAACATCGCCTGACCCGCCAAGCCGATGATGAAATTGGAACTCATCGCATTCCCCTCCTTCTTCTGCGGTCATGACGGATTAAAGCTGAGCAGCAGCGACTTGATGACCAAATACCACCCGTCTACGAGAACAAACAGCAGAATTTTGAAAGGAAGCGAGATCATGACCGGCGGCAGCATCATCATCCCCATCGCCATCAGCGTACTGGAAACAACCATGTCGATAATCAAAAAGGGAATGAAGATCATGAATCCCATCTGGAACGCTGTCTTCAGTTCGCTGATCGCGTATGCAGGCACCAGCACCGTGATCGGAATATCCTGATAGGTTTTGGGCTTTTCCGCTTTGGTGTAGTTCAGAAACAGCAGCAGGTCTTTTTCCCTCGTATGCTGGAACATGAACTTCTTCATCGGCACGGCCGCTTTTTCAAGCGCCTCGGTCTGAGTCAGCTCACCCTTCATATAAGGCTGCAGGGCCGTATCATTCACTTGCGAAAGCGTAGGAGACATGATGAAAAGCGTCAAAAACAATGCCAGACCGATCAGAACCTGATTCGGAGGCATCTGCTGGGTTCCGAGCGAAGTGCGCACGAAACCAAGCACGATGACAATCCGGGTAAAGCTGGTCATAAGAATAAGGAAGGAAGGAGCAACCGTCAGAACGGTCACCATCAATAGGATGGATAAAGCGCTCGTTCCTCCGGCGCTATCACCGCCAATGTTGATATCGATGCCCGGCAGAGGCTCGGCATAAGCGGCGCTCTGCCAGGCAAGCGACATGGCCAGGACAGTCATTAGAGAAAGCATACGTTTTCTTGTCATTCGTCCCTCAACCGATCCCTGTCTCTAGATTCCTGGAACAGCTGTTCAAGCTCTTCCTGCTGTCTGGATTGCTGCTCGAGCTTTTGATGCAGCAGCTTCTGGAACCGCTTCGCCTCTTCCTTGTCGTCATCGGCTGAAGCTTGAACAGACCGGTTCCCTTCTCCTGTCTTGCCTTGGATTCTGCGCACCCATTCCCCCAGCGGCACGCCGGATGCGGCATTGCGCTTCTCCAGCAGCTGGCTGCGGAGGCTATCCGCTTCTTCCCCTGCCGGGAACCGGTCCAGAAGCGTCACATTCTCGCCGACGCCGACAACATAGATTCTGCCAGCCGCTTCGATGACCTGGATCGACTTGTTCGGTCCGAGCGTCAATCCTCCAAGCTGTTCAAGAGCTCTTGCGCCTCCCATCAGCTGGCTTCGCTTGGAGAGCCAGCGTATAAGGAGGGTGATCAATCCGATGACAAGAGCAAGCGAGACCAGCACCCAGACCACGCTGCCCGTCATGCCCCCGCTCGCGAAGTGCGGCACCTCGCTCCCGCCGGAAGGAAGGGGATAATCAAGCGTTCCATCAGGCTTTGGTGAAGCGGAAGGAGCGGCCGCCTGAGCCGCCAATCCGGCTAACAATGGCATTTTCCGTTACCCAAGCGTCTTCTTGATGGCCTCGATGACCCGGTCTGCCTGGAACGGCTTCACGATGAAATCTTTCGCGCCTGCTTGAATGGCGTCGATGACCATCGCTTGCTGGCCCATGGCCGAGCACATGATGACTTTCACGTTCGGGTCGATTTTCCTGATTTCCTTCAATGCGGCGATGCCGTCCATCTCCGGCATCGTGATGTCCATCGTAATCAGATCCGGCTTGACTTCTTTGTATTTTTCGATTGCCTGCGATCCGTCTTGAGCCTCGCCTACGACCTCGTAGCCATTTTTAGTCAGGATATCGCGAATCATCATTCGCATGAATGCAGCGTCATCAACGATCAGAATACGGTTTGCCATTTGTCATTTCCTCCCAGGATGCACTTATTGAATTTTGGTCATGCGGTCCCACTGGCTCACGATATCCGTGACCCGGACCCCGAAATTCTCATCAATGACGACAACTTCGCCTTTTGCAATCAGCTTGTTGTTCACCAGAATGTCTACGGGCTCGCCTGCCAGCTTGTCGAGCTCGATGATGGAGCCTTGCGACAGCTCAAGAATATCCTTGATCTGTTTTTGCGTGCGTCCAAGCTCTACGGTTACTTTCAGCGGGATATCGAGGAGCAGGCCGAGATTGCTCTCGTCTCCTTGAGGATATCCCGGCTGGAAACCGGAAAATTGAACCGGCTGGACATTGACGTTGCGGCCTACCGGAGCGCCGAAAGTCTGCGGGCCTTGGTTGTTGACAGCGGGTGCGGCGTGCATATAGGCCGTTGGCTGCTGATAGGCCGGCTGTTCATAAACAGGCTGCTGTTGGACGGGCTGTTGATGCACCGGTAGTTCATGAACAGGCTGCTGTTGGACGGGCTGCTGCACCGATGGTTCCGAGTATGGAGCTGTTGAAGCCGTTTCGATTGATGGAGCCGCAGATGATGCGGCGGCCTCATCCCCGCTTCCGCCCATCAGCGTGTCGACCATCTGCTTGGCGAAGTTGACCGGCAGCAGCTGCATGATCGTCGAATCGATCAGGTCTCCGATCATCAGCCGGAAGCTGACTTTGATGAAGACGTCATCCGGCGGCAGCTGGGCGAGTCCTCCGCCTTGCTCCACATCGAGGATATCGATGCCGGGAGGCGAGATGTTGACCATCCGGTTGAAGATCGTCGACATCGATGTCGCCGAAGAACCCATCATTTGGTTCATCGCTTCCTGCACGGCGCTGATATGGATGTCATTGAGCTCCGTCTGGCCGACGTCGCCTTCGCCGCCAAGCATCAGATCGGCGATAACGCCGGCATCCTTTGACCTGATGACCAGCGAATTGATGCCTTGAAAGCCTTCTACATAGCTGACCGACACCGCGACATGAGGCCGGGGGAATTCGTCGGCGAGATCTTCCCGCTTGATCAGGGCGACCTGCGGAGTCGTGATGTCCACTTTTCTTCCCAGCAGGGTAGACAGCGCGGTAGCCGCGCTTCCGAACGTGATGTTGCCGATCTCGCCCAGAGCATCCTGCTCGATTGAGCTCAGGTATTGGGATATCTGCGCCTCGCCTGCCGTGTCGGAAGGAGCGGCGGAATAACCGTCCGAGCTCTGCCGGAGCAGGGCATCGATCTCCTCCTGGGACAAATAATCCTTACTCGTCATAATCTTCGTCTGCTCCTTCGCTTACGATCTCGTCCACCTGGACAGCAAGGCGGTCGCGGACCGATCCCGGGCTGCCGATGAACTTCAGCTTTTCTCCAACCTTGATATGCAAGCCTTCACCGACCGGCTTCTTCAAGGAAATGACATCTCCTGAGGCAAGGCTCATGAACTCTCTCACCGTAATGGAGGATTCTCCGAGCTCGGCGATGATCGGCAGCTTCGCTTTATGTACGCGCTGCTCCAGGATCTCCACTTCTTCAGGGGCACGCGACTTCTTCTGGGATACGAACCAGTGATGCACAGACAGTCTCGGCATGATCGGCTCGATGACCACATGCGGAATGCACAAGTTGATCATGCCGGTCGTATCCCCGATTTTCGTGCTCAATGAAATCAAAGCGATCGTTTCGTTGGGAGAAACGATCTGCATGAACTGCGGGTTCGTTTCAAGCGAGTCCAGCCTCGGCGATATATCGTACACCGTTTTCCAGGCTTCCTGCAGGCTTTCGAAGGCACGGCTGAAGATTTTCTCCATGATCATGGTTTCGATCTCCGTGAGCGCCCCGATCTTGGCGGGAGCGGTTCCTGTGCCTCCAAGCAGCCTGTCGACCATGGCATATGCCACGTTGGGATGGACTTCAAGCACCATCCTTCCCTCCAGCGGCTCCGCCTCAAAGATGTTCAGAATGGTCATTTTGGGAATCGAGCGGATGAATTCGTCGTACGGAAGCTGTTCTACCTGCACGACGCTGATCTGCACGAACGTTCGCAGCTGCGCCGAGAAATAAGTCGTCAAGTATCGGGCGAAGTTTTCATGAATCCGGGTCAAGCTTCGTATATGGTCCTTGGAAAACCGGACCGCCCGCTTGAAATCGTACGCGCGGATCTTCTTCTGGCTTTCTTCCTTCTTCAGTTCCTCCGCATCCATCTCCCCGGACGACAAGGCGGCAAGCAGAGCGTCGATCTCATTCTGGGAAAGCACATCCACCATTACTCTCACCTCCTTCGCTTATCTCACTTGGCCGTCCTAGATTTCCGTCAAGGTATAGTCCGTGATGGAAACCTTGATCAGCTTGCCTTTGGGAAGAACTTCATTGATTTGGTTGAGCAGCTTGGCCTCGAGCGCATCCTGCCCGGCGGAGCCTTGCAGCGACTGGGCTTCCGTATCTGCAAGCGTACGGTTGATGATCGGCTTCACGACGATATCCTTGATCTTGTCGAAGTCTTCCTTCGTCGCCTTTTTGTCCAGCTGGAAAGCGAAGCTCACGAGCAGGAATTTGTTGTCGTCCTTCAGATTCCGCTTGATATCCTTGAGCTCGGACGTTACCTCGACACGTTCGTCAGCCGTAAGCGGCTTGACCTTGGCGGCTGCCGCCGTCGTCTTGGCTGTATCCCCTCCTGAAGCCGTTGCAGGCTCCTTCAGGAGCGAGTTGTACAGAATGACCGCCACCACAGCGATGAGCGAAATTGCCAGCAGCGTGGTGATCAGCCAGGGAAGCATTTTTTTCATAGCGCTTATTCCTCCGTATATCCACTCTTATGAGATGATGCCGCGAGGCCGATGGAGCGGTAGAAATCGGTCATCCGCCCGGCCAGAACGGCAGCCGACTCCACAACGACCATTTTTTTGCCGGTGGTCATCGTCACGAGCGTATCCGGCGTTTCTTCCAGGAGCTCGATTAACAGGGCATTGATCATCAGCTTGCTGCCGTTGAGCCTTGTTACTTCAATCATGTGAACCCTCCCGCGGCTGCGCCCTTGGCCGAACCGATGACGCCGAGTAGAGCTCGGCCTGCGGATTCAAACCGACAGGGCTAGATCAATTATCTCTTCAGATTGACGAGCTCCTGAAGAATTTCATCCGATGTCGTAATGATTCGGGAGTTGGCTTGGAAACCGCGCTGCGCAACGATCATTTCCGTGAACTCGCTCGTAAGGTCGACGTTGGACATCTCCAGCTGGCCGGCTACGATGTTGCCCGTTCCGGTCTCCGGATCTCCGGGAGCTCCGATAGCCAGCTCCTCGGCATTGGAATTCACCGTAGAGCGGTAAAGGTTGCCGCCGACTTTTTCCAGGCCGTTCGGATTGGTCACTTTCACGACGCCGATGGTGGCGATGACATCTCCTGTCGTTCCGTCCGCATTGACGCCTGTCACCGAGCCGTCCTTGCCGATCGTGAAGGCGCTGACTCCGGCCAGCGAAATCGGTTCGCCGTCGGAGCTGAGCACGAGCGCGCCGTCGGCGTTGACCAGCTGTCCCGCGGCATCGACCGAGAAGTTGCCGGCACGCGTCAGATAGAAGCCGTCTTCCATTCCCGCAGGACGGACGGCGAAAAATCCGTCTCCGTCAATGCGCAGATCCGTCGGCACGTTGGTCGTCATGGCGCTGCCCGCCGTATGCAGGGTGTCGATCGAGGCCACCGTCACGCCAAGGCCGATCTGCTGCGCGTTTTTGCCGCCGCGCGCTCCATCTTCAGGCTGCGTCGCTCCTGCGACAGTCTGGCTCAGAATATCCTGGAACATGACCCGTCCCGCTTTGAAGCCGACGGTGTTCACGTTCGCAATATTGTTGCCGATGACATCAAGCTTGGTTTGGAAGCCCCGCATGCCGGAAACGCCCGAATACATAGATCTCAACATAATCTATCAACCTCCTAAATGGATGGATACTGCTCTTTCAGGCTCCTGCCGGCTGTTCTCCGGAAGACTCTTCCGGCGCCTGTTCCGGAGCCTCTTCCGCCGCATCGGATCGGATGGACTTCAGCGCGTCGATCGGAACATAATTCCCGCTGGAGACGATATACTGGATGCCGTCCTTGAGCACGACCGAATCGACGAGGCCGCTTGCGGTCGTCAGCTTGCCGGCAGCATCAAAGATGTCCCATTCCGCTTGCTTCCCGATGAGATCGGATGTAAGTCCCAGATTCTGTCCCTGCACGTTGAGCTGTCCGGAAATGTTCGACAGCTGCTCGACAGAAGAGAACTGAGCGAGCTGAGCGATGTAAGTCGTGTTGTCGGACGGATTCATCGGGTCCTGATATTTCAGCTGTGCGACCAGAAGCTGCAGGAAGGCATCCTTGCCGAGCGTGGAGTTGTCCATGCTTGTCGACGACGCCTTGGAATTCTTTTGGCTCACGAACGGATAAATGGAATTGGCGTTCACGGATGCTGCCATCGTTGATCCCCCTCGAAACCGGCTTATGCCGTTTCGTTAATTGCCCTGCCGTATCCCAGCTCGCGAATGGCGGTCTGGATGACTTCAGCTTCCTGCATGCCCTGTTCTTCAGGGCGGTCGGAACCATTTCGTGCAAACTGGCCGCCCTGTTCGCCTCCGCCCCGGCTCTGCTGGCCGAATGAAAGCGAGGTCTGAAGCTGGCTTGAGGCCGAAACATCAAGCCGTTCAACCTGGAAGCCTTGGTTTTGCAAGGACATCCTGAGCTGGCCCAGCTGGTTCTCGATCGCTTCCCTCGCCGCCGGCGAATCCGCTGCGAACAGCGCCGTCAATTGGCCGTTGTGGATTTGAAGCTTGACGTCCACCTGCCCCAAGTTCTCCGGGGTCAGCGTCAATCTTGCTTCTGTCATGCCGGATGAAGACGAGACATCAAGCTTCTTCAAGACGAGCCCGGCCACCTCCTGGGCAAACCGATGGACAGGCACTTTTACAGTCGCTTCAGGGCTGTCCGGAACCGCAGCTCCCGGCTGGACATTTCCTGTTGCATAGGTCGCGGCTGACGACGGCTGTTCATTCGTTTCCGATATGAGCATGGCTGGCTGCACGGCATCATCTCCCTGAGCGCCTCCCGCCGCGGCGTTGACCGCCGCACGGATATGGGCTGAAGATGCTTCGAGCTTCGCCAGAAGCGTTGTGCCGGAAGCCGGAATACCCGCAAAAGGAGTCCCTTCAGGCTGACCGTCCGGAATCGTTCCGCCTGGAGCGGATTTGGCTGTTTGCGGCGCTTCGAGCTTCGCCAGAAGCGTTGTGCCGGAAGCCGGAATACCCGCAAAAGGAGTCTCTTCAGGCTGACCCTCCGGAATCGTTCCGCCTGGAGCGGATTTGGCTGTTTGCGGCGCTTCGAGCAGGCTCTGCAGCTTGGTCAGCTGCGCCTGGGTCAACGCCTGGGAATCGACCTTACCGGGTGGCTTGGCGAGAACGTCGGGCAATTGCTGCCTCAGAGCCAACAGCAGCTCTCCGACTTCCCCCTTGGCGGCTGCCGTTGCGGAAGCAGCTGCAGGCTCATCCTGCCCCTGCTGGCCATCGCCAGCAAGCTTCACTGCAGGAGGCGGCTGAATGCCGAGCAGCGCAAGCAGGGCTCCGAGCTCGGAAGCGGCTTGCTGCCAATCCTCGAGCGGAATGGAGCCATCCTCTTCCTTGCCTTCGTAAAGCTGATCAAGCAGCTCCTCCAATTTGGCAAGCAGCGGCTCGGCTGCCTGCTCCTCGGAGGAAGCTGCGGCTGGACTGGCTTCTCCGGGCTGCAGAGCTTCCTGCAGCGCTCCGTCTGCTGGAGCCGGGGCGCTCGGCTCCATGCCGTCAGGCAGCACGGGAGCTGAGTTCAGCACAGGAGCTGCGTTCAGTACAAGCGAGGCTGCCAATGCCGCAGCAGCCGCAATGGCGTCCTGCGGAGCCGTTCCCGCATTCGGAGTGGCTTGACCCTGAACGCCCGTCTGCAATGCTCCTGCCATTGCTTGGCTGAAAGGGGCAGCTCCGGCCGCCTTGCCTCCGGCCGCTTGCGCTGATGTTCCCGGGCCGGTTGCTGCAGCCGGTTGAGACGTCGTGATCTCCATTGTTCACCTCCTATTCTATTTTCCCGCCATGAGCTTGCTCACGAGCTGAGAAGTCAGCTTTTTGTCTAGTCCCGACATCTCCTGAACGATTGACGAGCGTTTGGAATCGCTGACCGAGCCAAGAATTCGAAGCACTTTGCTCGCGCTCACATCCGACATCGCCATCAGCAGCTGCGCCGCCTTCGCCGGATCCATCGATTCGAACGTTTTGCTGAGCTGATCTTCGCTGAGCAGCGCTGAGCCGGATGCAGGAGCTGCGCTGGAAGCCTGCCGGATTCTCGATTGCAAGGCAGCAATCTGTTGATCCTGGACCGGAACGGAATCCTTCAGCCTCGCTGCCGTCTCGGCTGCCAGCTTTGGATCCATTTTGGCCAGAATCGCTCCTTGGGATCGGCTGTCCATCGAGTTCAGCACGAGCACAGCTTCTTCCAAGGTCATATTCTGAATAATTGGAGCCGCTTTGCTCGGCGTCATCGAGGAGAACATTCCTGCGAGCTCCGTTATTTTGGCTTGATACTCGCTGCTGCTCAACTTTTTCTGCTCGTCGCTTTTGATCAGCTGGTCGAGCTTGTCCTGCAGATCGTTGATTTCCTTCTCGAGGGAAGCCTTCTCCGCCTCAGCGGCCTGAAGTTTCCCTTTCGCTGCTTGCAAATCTCCCTGCAGACCGGCGATCTGCTTGCGCTGAGCATCGCCGTTGTCCTGAACAGGGGCGCCGGATGCGCTCTGGCTTTCCGGAATGAGCGATCCGACTACCGGAATGCTGCGTCCGGTATCCATCAGCCTCGAGCGGAGCGACGGGTTGAACACCACTAGAAGCACCAGCACCAGCACCAGCGTGAACAGCAACGGCGTGACAAAAAACAGGAAGCGTTCCATTCCGCTGTAGCTTTGTTTCTCATGTTCTTCTGCCAACATTTCATCCCTCCCGGGGGCATGAGTCGTCCCCGACTGCCTCATCTTGCATTCTGCTAAAGCGCGGCGCGCGAATGGCGTTGGACCGCGATTTCATCGAGCTCCGCCTGCTCTCCGGCAAGCTGCGCAGCCTTGAATCGGTTCAAGGCTTTTTCTTTGGATTTCAGCCAGATCTTCTCCTGGATCTTACGCTCTGCCAGACGATGCCTGGAGGATTCGACTTCGTTCTCTGCCGCCTGCACGACTTGCTGCTTGCTTCCAATGCAGGCATCCAGATGGGAGAGGAACCGCTGGATCGCTTGCAGCTCCATGAGCGGGCTTCCTTGCATGCCGAGCTCTTCAAGCTTCCCTTCCCAGCGCATACGCTCCGCATGCAGCTCGGACAGGGACATCTCCTCCGCATGCAGCAGATCGAGCGCGGCCGTGAGTCCCCATTTGGCTTGCGTCGTCTCGCTTTGCTTCAAGTTGACAATGCTTTGATATGCATAGCGGAATGCCGTCACGTCTCTGTTCAGCTCCCGTTGAATTGCCGGATCAGATGGTCCAGCGTCTCGTCAAAATGGGCTTTTTCATTCGTTCGTTGCTGCGTGAAATCCAGGATTCCGTCCATCTGGCTGATCGCCTGGTCGATCTCCTTGTTCGATCCGGGCTGGTACGCCCCGATATTGATCAAGTCCTCCGAATCTTTATAGACAGCGAGCATCTTTTTGAGAGCGGAAGCCGCCTCCTGATGCTCGGGATCTATGATCTCCTTCATGACCCGGCTTACCGAGGCGAGCACGTCGATCGCCGGAAAATGGCCTTTCTGAGCCAAGTCGCGGCTTAAGACGATGTGTCCGTCGAGAATGCCTCTCACGGCATCCGCTACCGGCTCATTCATGTCGTCCCCATCCACGAGAACGGTATAAAAAGCCGTTATGGACCCCGTCGGCCCTGTGCCCGCTCTTTCAAGCAGCTTGGGAAGGCCGGCGAAGACCGACGGCGTGTACCCTCTCGTCGCCGGAGGCTCTCCGACCGCCAGCCCGACTTCCCGCTGCGCCATCGCATACCGGGTGACCGAATCCATCATCAGCATGACGTTCATGCCGCGGTCCCGGAAGTACTCCGCAATCGTCGTCGCGATTACCGCGCCCTTGATGCGGATCAACGCCGGCTGATCGGATGTGGCCACGATCACGACGGAACGGGCCAGCCCTTCCGGTCCCAGATCCTTCTCGATGAACTCGAGCACCTCTCGTCCGCGTTCGCCGATGAGAGCAATCACATTGACGTCGGCAGCAGTATTGCGGGCGATCATCCCCAGCAGCGTGCTCTTTCCAACCCCCGAGCCTGCAAAAATCCCGACGCGCTGGCCTTGGCCTACGGTAAGCAGGCCGTCGATCGCGCGAACCCCGATGCCCAGCGGCTGCTGGACGCGCGGTCTGAAGAGCGGATTGCTTGGAGGCGCGGTCGTCGGATAGCGGATCATGCGGCTGGGAATGAAGCTGCCGTCAAGAGGCCGCCCGAGGCCGTCAAGCACTTTGCCGAGCAGCTCCGCCCCGACCTGGACCGTAAGCGGCTTGCCTGTGCCTACGACGTCGCATCCAGGGGCGATCGCATTGAGATCTCCGAGCGGCATGAGAATCAGCCTATTGTCCCGGAAACCGACGACTTCGGCAAGGAGCGGGAGCGCCCCTCTTCCGGGATAGATCTGGCAGACATCCCCGATGCCGGCATCGGGTCCTTCGCTTTCGACGGTAAGCCCGATGACCTGGGTTACTTTGCCGTTGATGCGCACAGGATCGATGCCCTCGAGCTGCTCCGTATATCTCGAAGCCTTGGGAATCCGGTAATTCATGAAGCAGGCGCCTCCTGACCTTCACGCTGGGAAGCGATTCCCATCAGCTCACGTTTGATTTCGGACAGCTGCGTGTCGATGCGGGCATCGATGCTGCCGAATGCGGTCCGGATCACGCAGCCGTGATCCTTGACCGATGCGTCGGGCAGGATCTGCAGCTCGGCCTGAGAATCGATCGACAGCTCCAGCTCGTCCCTGGCGGCCAGAACCGATGAGAGCTGCGCGGGACTGACGCACAGAACGATGCTGCCATTCTCTCTTCGCCGGGAAAGCATGCTGCGGATGAGCTCGATGGCGATTTCGGGCTCAAGATCCAGCTGCTTGCCGACCAGCTTCTCTGCAATGGCGCAACTCAGCTCGACGAGGAACGGCTCCGCCTCCTGGATGATCTGTTCCTTCATTCGGAAGGAGGATTCAAGAATGGAGGAGGATTCCTCGATTCTCTGCTCCCATTCCTTCCGCAGCGCTGCCTCGGCATCCTGGCTGCCTTGGCTGAAGCCATCGCCATATCCGGCCAGGCGGGCTTCTTCGGCGATCCGTTCATCGTCCGCCCGTCTGGCATGCCACCAATCCTCGGCTTCCTGACGGGCCTGTTCAAGCAGCTCCTGGGCTTGCCTGGCCGCATCCGCCAGCGTCTCCTCGGCGACGCTCTGGGCGTCGCCGAGGATCTGGCTGCGCAGAGACTCCGTGGCTGCATCCGGGCGGATCTCGACGCGATTGTGCTGCTCGCTGAATCCGTCCGATTCGCTGGCGGCAGGTTTCCGGTAAAATCTCTCCAGCCGCTGAAGCTGTTCCTGGGGGACAACCTGCGAGGATTTGAACAGATTAGACAATGATGTCATCTCCTCCGCCGCGGGCGATGATGATGTCACCGGATTCCTCCAGCCTGCGGATCGTTCCTACGATGCGCGTCTGGGCTTCCTCGACGTCACGCAGCCGCACGGGACCCATGAATTCCATTTCTTCCTTGAACGTCTCTGCCATCCGCTTGGACATGTTCCGGAAGATCGCTTCGCGCACTTCCTCGCTTGCCACCTTGAGCGCAAGCTGAAGGTCGGCGCTCTCGATATCGCGGATGATGCGCTGGATGGAACGGTTGTCGATGCTGACGATGTCTTCGAAGACGAACATCCGCTTCTTGATCTCTTCCGCCAGCTCCGGGTCTTGAATTTCCAGGGAATCCAGAATCGTCCGCTCGGTGCCGCGATCGACGCCGTTCAGAATCTGAACGATGGAGTCGATGCCGCCCGCGTTCGTGTAGTCTTGGGTCACGGTCGCGCTCAGCTTCTGTTCCAGCACCCTCTCCACCTGAGAGATGACCTCAGGAGAGGTGCTGTCCATCAGCGCGACCCTGCGGGCGACTTCCGCCTGCTTCTCTTGAGGAAGCGAAGAAAGAATATGAGAAGCCTGCTCCGGCTGAAGGTACGACAGCACGAGAGCAATCGTCTGGGTATTTTCGTTCTGGATGAAGTTCAGGATCTGGGCCGGCTCCGCCTTGCGGGCAAAGTCGAAAGGCCTTACTTGCAGCGTCGCCGTAAGCCTGCTGATGACCTCCAAAGCCTTTTGCGAGCCGAGCGCCTTCTCGAGGATATCCTTCGCGTACGCGATGCCGCCTTGGGAGATATACTCCTGAGCTAGGCAGATCTGATAGAACTCGCTCATGATCGTGTCCCGCTCCGAGCTGTCGACCTTCCTCACGTTGGCGATTTCCAGAGTCAGCTGCTCGATTTCCTCTTCCCTCAGATGCTTGAAGATCTGGGCCGATACATCCGGGCCGAGCGTGATCAGCAAAATGGCAGCCTTTTGGCGCCCGCTCAAGCTTTGCAGCGCTTTAACCATGAGTTGCCACCTCTATTCCTCTACTAGCCAGGTGCGAAGAAGGTTGACGAAATCATCCGGCTTCCGCTTGGCGAGTGTTTCCAAATTCTTGCGCACTTGATTCTCATTCGTGACGCTCTCCAGGTTGATCGAAGGATATTCGACTCTCGGCGCCATTTCTTCGATGATTTCTTCTTCCTTGGCGCGGCGGCGGCGAACGGCGAGCACGATTCCGCCGATTAGCGCGGCAGCGGCGACAGCGATGGCGGCGATCCATCCGGCTGTAAGGCCATTGCCGGAAGCGGAAGCTCCTGCTGCGGCAAAATTTTGACCGATGACAGAAACCTTTTTGGCTATGATCGCGTCATTGCTGACATCCTGTCCGGAATCCACCAGCTGGGAACGGACAAAAGAATTTAGATATTGGGTGATTTGATCTTTTGTTTCTTGGGTTAATAAAGAAGTAGGAATCCCGACGCTGATGCTGAGATCTTTGACGGAGTAAGGGCCGCCAATGATCGTATTCTTGTAGCGGTTAGGCTCGTAATTGGTCGTGCTGGAGGTTTTCTCTCCCGTGCTGCTGCCTCCGCCCGATGTCGAGGAATATCCGGGAACATCGGTTTCTCCGGTGCCGGCCACCCCGCCGGCATTCCCTTCCGTTCCTTCCGAGCTTTCGCTTGATTGCTGCTGGCTGATCACGAGACCGTTGTTGTTGTTGTTGTCCAGCGGCTTGACCAGGCTTTCCTCGCGGCTGACCTGATCGAAGTTCAGGCTGCTCAGCACGCTGACGGCAAGATTATCGCTGCCTACCATCGTTCCGAGGAACTGTTCGATATTCCGCTTCAAGTCGCTCTCATATTTCTTTTGGATCTGGAATTGAGAGTTCGCGCTCCCCGAGTTGTTCAGCGTCCCGCCGATTTTGGAGGAAGCTGTCAGCTCGCCTTGCGGGCTCGTAATCGTGATATCCGCGATTTTAAGATTCGGCACCGATGTTTTGACGAGATTGAAGTAGCCGTCGATCTCATCCTGGCTGGGCCGGAATCCCGGCTTGAATTTCATGACGATGGAAGCCGACGCGCCGCTGGCTTCTTCCGTTTGGGCAAATACGCTTTCCTTCGGAAGATTGACGACGACCTTGCTGGATGCGACTCCCTGCATGCCGTTGAGCAGCTGCTGGATCTCACCGTTCAAGGCGCTGCGGTATTTGACATCGAATTCATTGTCGGTCATGCCGAACTGAGAGGAACCTGTATTGAACGCTGCGAATCCGATCGATCCATTCTGGACCATGCCTTGCGATCCCGCAGCAACCCGCACACGATCTGCTTCGCTGCTCGGAACGGAGATTGAATTGCCGCCGTCGCCAAGCCGATAAGAAATGCTGCTGCTGTCCAGATAATTCATGATTGCCTGGGCATCGGTTGTGTCCAGATCCTTGAACACCGTTTCGTATTGTGTTTTGGTCAGGATCGAAGTAAGCAGAATGATCGTCAGCAACAATATCCCGATCGTCGCTCCCAGCCAAATCTTTTGCTTCTTGCCCATCGCTCCCCAGTAATTTTTGGCGGAATCGCGCAGGCGGGCCATCTTTTCGTTCACATCTTCACCCCGCAGAATGCTATTGCAATGCAGTCAGCTTTAAATTTGCATGCGCATGATGTCCTGATAGGCCTCTACGGCCTTGTTCCGGACCTGCGTCACCAGCTGAAGGCTGAGCTCAGCCTGCTGCGAGACAATCATGACTTGTGAAATATCCGCTTGGCCAACCAGATATTGGTTGTTGACTTGATGCACGGTTTTTTCTTGCGCGCTGACACTGTCCAGGGCGTTTTTGAGCATCGTCCCGAAGCTTTCGGTCACTTCGCTCGGCGACGCGGCTTGCGTCTTGGCCGTGATGGCTGGTGTATTCAGAGGAGAGACCTGCGCAAGCGTTATAGGCTGGATCATTATGGACTATCCTTTCGGCTTTTATTTTCCGATTTCAAGCGCTTTGACGAACATCGTCTTCGTTGCATTCAATGCGGTCACGTTCGCCTCGTAGGAACGGGACGCCGAGATCATATCCACCATTTCCTTCGTTACGTCCACGTTCGGCATCTTCACGTAGCCGTTCTTGTCCGCATCGGGATGAGACGGATTGTAGACCAGCTTGTCCGGAGTGCGATCCTCCTGGATCCGGCTAACTTTAACCCCTTTGGACGCCTCTCCCATCTCATTCTGAAGCATCGATGCGAAGCTGCCTTCCTTCATGGGCTCCAATACGACCATTTTGCGCTTATAGGGCTGGAACTCGCCATTCACATAGGAGGCTCGAGTCGTCTCGGCATTCGCGATATTGGAGGAGATCACATCCATTCGGAGCCGCTGGGCGGTCAATGCGGAGGCACTGATGTCGAATCCGTTGGTCAGCTTCATTTCTTACCCTCTCCCGTCGATAGCAGTCCGCATCATCTTGATCTCGTGATTGATCTGTTGAATGTAGGAGTTGTAGCGGAGCTGGTTTTTCGCAAGCAATGCCATCTCGCGATCAGGATCCACGTTGTTTCCATTATTATTCATGACAGATTTTTCATCCGTGACTAGCTGCATGGTTGGAATTCGGCCAATCTGACCTATGTCCATATGCATTTTCTGGGTCTTTATACCTGCTAAATCGTGGTTTTTCTGGCCGTCCAGCTGGTCATTCAGCAGCTCCTCGAATACCAGTTCCGAACGTTTGAAGTGCGGCGTGTCAGCATTGGAAATATTATCCGAGATTACCTGCTGCCTTGCTTCAGCGGCTCTCATTGCCCCTACAAGTCTGCTGAAATCCGCGCCGTTCAAGACATTCAATGATATTTCACCACTTTCTTCCTTAATGGTTTATCACTTATTCAACAAATCTTCAAGCATTCCTGCATCTTCGACATAAAATAATTAAAAATATGAGAGATCTGTGTCGAGATTTGCCGAGTACGATAATCTTCCTAAAATTTCATATTTATTACAATGAGAAAAAAGCCCTATCTTTATATAAAGATAGGGCTTTCATGGGCATAAAGAACCTCTTTTACTTCTTCATCTTACCTAATTCTTCCAAAAGCTGATGATTCAGAATGCGGATGTAGGTGCCTTTCATTCCTAAAGATCGCGTTTCGATAACTCCAGCGCTCTCGAGTTTGCGAAGCGCGTTCACGATAACGGATCTAGTTATACCGACCCGATCGGCGATCTTCGAAGCAACCAGCAAACCTTCCTTGCCTTCGAGTTCCTCGAATATATGCTCGACAGCTTCCATCTCGCTGAAGGAAAGCGATCCGATCGCGACGGCGACGACAGCTCTGCTGCGCGCCTCAAGCGCGATTTCTTCCGCCCTCTCCCGCAGGATTTCCATGCCTACGATCGTCGACCCGTACTCGGCGAGGATGAGATCCTCATCATCGAACACTCCGTTCAGACGCGTCAGGACAACGGTTCCGAGCCGGTCTCCGCCGCCTGTGATCGGAACGACGCACATCATCTCCTGGGCGTTCATGAAGCGGAATACATCCGCGATGCCGGGATCGGGAACGACATTGGTCTCTGGCTCTCTCATCTGCAGGAACCGGTTGTTTGTCTCCTGAGGAAAGCGCAGCTCGGCTTCCGCAGCCAGACTCCGGAACTGATCATGGTCGAAACGGTCTACTGCGGCGCAGCCCAAAATCTTGCCTCTGCGGCTGACGACGAAAATATTGGCTTGAATGACGGAGCTGAGAACTTCCGCCATCTCCCTGAAGCTTAGTGCCTTGCCGGCTGCTTTTTGCAGCAGCCGGTTAAGCGATCTTGTTTTGGTCAATAATGTCATCTTCCTGCTTGCCCCCCGAACTACCCTACAATATATATTGGCTCAAATCCCGGTCTTGCGCGATGGAGGAAAGCTTTTCCTTCACATACTCCGGCGTGATGAGCAGACTTTCCAGCGTCAGGTCCGGCGCTTCGAACGACAAGTCCTCGAGCAGCTTCTCCAGTATCGTATGAAGCCTGCGCGCGCCTATGTTTTCTGTATTGCGGTTGACGTCGGCCGCGATGGACGCAAGCTCCGCAATCGCATCATCCGAAAATTCGATTGCGATTCCTTCCGTGGCCAACAGCGCGGTGTACTGTTTGGTCAGAGCGTTTTTGGGCTCCTTGAGAATCTGTACGAAGTCCTCCAGCGTCAGCGACGTCAATTCCACCCGAATCGGAAATCTTCCCTGGAGCTCAGGAATGAGATCGGACGGTTTGGAAACGTGGAACGCTCCTGCGGCAATGAACAGGATGTAGTCGGTTTTGACCGCTCCATATTTCGTCATGACGGTAGATCCTTCGACGATCGGCAGAATATCGCGCTGCACGCCTTCACGAGACACGTCAGGACCCGACCCCTTGGAAGGACTCGCGATCTTGTCGATCTCGTCCAGGAAGACGATCCCGGACTGCTCCGCCCTTCTCACCGATTCGCCGATGACCTCGTCCATATCAATCAGCTTGGCCGCTTCTTCCTGAGTCAATACCTTGCGGGCTTCCTTGACTGTAAGCTTGCGGCGCTTGGTCCGCTTCGGCATGAACTGTCCCAGCATCTCTTGCATGTTCATGCCCATCATTTCATTGCCTTGCCCCGACATCATATCCATCATCGTTGGCGAAGTATCCTCTACATCAAGCTCCAGCAGATCGTTCTCCAGCTCGCCGGCTTTGAGCTTTGCGCGGACAGCCTGCCTTTTGCCCAGAATGTCGGGATCGTTCACCTTCTCTTCCTCATCGTCCTTGGACCCTTGATTGCCGAAGAGCATTTCGAGAGGATTTTTGCCGCCCTTGGACTTGACGGGAGACGGAACAAGAAGCTCGACGAGCCGTTCGTTGGCCTGCTCTTCCGCTCTATCCTTCACCCGTTCGGTCCGTTCCGCCTTGACCATGCGGATCGACACTTCCACTAGATCGCGGATCATCGATTCCACGTCGCGGCCGACATAACCGACCTCCGTGAATTTCGTCGCCTCGATCTTGACGAACGGCGCTCCAACAAGCTTGGCTAAACGCCTTGCAATTTCCGTTTTGCCGACGCCGGTCGGACCAATCATCAGCATGTTCTTTGGAACGATCTCGTCCCTCAAGGCTTCGTCGAGCTTGCTGCGGCGGTAACGGTTGCGCAAGGCGACCGCTACCGAGCGCTTGGCCTGCTTCTGGCCTACGATATATTTGTCCAGCTCAGCAACGATTTGCCTTGGCGTCAAATCTTCCTTCACAGGCTCACTCCCTCTGCATACTAATAATCGCTTTTGCGTTAAGGGCAGGAATCTTCAGACTTCTTCCACGATTATGCTGTGATTGGTGAATACGCATATTTCCGCCGCCGTCTCAAGCGCTGCTTGGGCCATGTCCCTAGCGCTGAGATCAGGCGCATGCCGCTTCAATGCCCTCGCGGCCGCAAGGGCGAAGCTGCCCCCTGAGCCAATCGCCAAAATGCCGTCATCCGGCTCAATGACTTCCCCGTTGCCCGAAATCAGGAGCAGTCCGGTGGTATCCATGACGAGCAGCATCGCCTCGAGCCGGCGCAGCACCCGGTCCGATCTCCATTCCTTGGCGAGCTCTACGGCAGCACGCTGCAAGTTCCCGTGATGCTCCTCGAGCTTGCTTTCGAACTTTTCGAACAAGGTGATCGCATCCGCAACCGAGCCGGCAAAGCCCGCGGCTACTTGGCCGCGGTACAAGCGCCGGACTTTTTTGGCGGAGCCTTTCATGATCATGCTGTTGCCGAAGGTCACTTGACCGTCACCCGCTATGGCGCCTTTTCCATTATGGCGGACGGCGCATATCGTCGTCGCGTGGAACTGCATTTCCATGAACATGTCCCCCTTCGTGTCTGGCTCCTAAACGGACGGAACCGCTCCTAGAACATCGCGCTTGAAGGTTTCAACAGCTTCGATCGCCCTAGCGGCGATCATTTCGTTCTTTTCCTTCTTGTTGCGGATCCGCTTCTCCAGCGGAGGGAATAGGCCGAAGTTGGCGTTCATCGGCTGGAAGTGGCGGAAGTCAGCCGTCGTGATGTAACCCGCCATGCTGCCGAGAGCCGTCTCTGCAGGCAAGACGAGCGGTTCCAGCCCTTTGGCCAGCCGTCCGGCGTTGAGGCCTGCCAGCAGGCCGGAGGCTGCCGATTCCACGTAACCCTCGACCCCGGTCATCTGGCCCGCGAAGAAGAGATTCTCGCGGCCCTTGAATTGGTACGTCGACTCCAGCAGCTTCGGCGAGTTGATGAACGTATTGCGGTGCATGACTCCGTATCGGACGAATTCCGCATTTTCAAGCCCCGGGATGAGAGAGAACACTCGCTTCTGCTCGCCCCATTTCAGGTGGGTCTGGAAGCCGACCAGATTGTAGAGCGTGCCGGCGGCGTTGTCCTGGCGCAGCTGGATGACTGCATGCGGCAGCTTGCCCGTACGAGGATCGATGAGCCCGACCGGCTTCATCGGGCCGAACAGCACCGTCTGCTTGCCGCGCTGGGCCATGACCTCGATCGGCATGCAGCCTTCGAAATAGACTTCCTTCTCGAATTCCTTCAAGGCGGCCGTCTCGGCGGTAATCAACGCTTCATGGAAGATCTCGAACTCCTCTTCCGTCATCGGGCAATTCAGATAGGCCGCTTCGCCCTTGTCATAGCGGGAAGCCAGATAGACCTTATCCATGTCGATGGAGTCCTTCTCCACGATAGGAGCGGCGGCGTCGTAGAAGTAGAAATACTCCTCGCCCATCAGGTCCTTGATCGCTCCGGAGAGCGCAGGCGCTGTCAGAGGCCCGGTAGCGATGACCGTGATTCCGTCCTCCGGAATCGATGTGATCTCTTCATTGCTTACCGTGATCAAAGGATGATTGCGCAGCGTTTGCGTAATATCTCCCGAAAATCCGTCACGGTCAACGGCGAGCGCGCCGCCGGCGGGCACCGCATTGCGGTCGGCCGATCCGAGAACGAGGGATCCGAGCCTTCTCATTTCTTCCTTCAAGACGCCGACCGCATTGGCGAGGCCGTTGGCGCGCAAGCTGTTGCTGCATACAAGCTCGGCGAATTTGTCGGTATGATGGGCAGGAGTGCGGGTAACCGGACGCATTTCGTACAGATGGACCGGCACTCCCTGTGATGCGATCTGCCAGGCGGCTTCGCTGCCGGCCAGGCCGGCTCCAATAACGGTAACGTGCTGTGGTGTGGACACTTGCAATTCCTCGCTTTCTTTGCTTCAAAGGACTTCATAACCGCAGGGAAGCGGAAAGCATGTCGAGACGGCTTTCCGCTTCTACGTGGATATAGGTTACAGCTGATCGAGATCCTGGTCTTCGGGAAGCTCTTCCGTATAATCGCAGGAAGGGCATTGGAGGCGGGCTCCGGTCTTGTTCCGCTTTACGACGAGCATGCTGTCGCACTGAGGACATGGCTTGCCGGATGGCCGGTCCCAGGAGACATAGTCACATTCAGGATATTGATCGCAGCCGAAAAAGATTCTTCCTTTTTTGCTGCGGCGTTCAATGATGTGGCCTTTCTCGCATTTCGGGCACACGACTCCGATGCTTTTGACGATCGGCTTCGTATTCCGGCAGTCCGGGAATCCCGAGCAGGCCAGGAACTTGCCGAAGCGGCCCATCTTGTAGACCATCGGCATGCCGCATTTCTCGCAGGTTTCATCCGAAACCTCGTCTTGAAGCTCGACTTCCTTCATCTCTTCCTCGGCTACTTCAAGACGCTTCTCGAAGGAATCGTAAAACTGGGCGAGCACCTTGACCCAGTCCTCCTTGCCCTCCTCGACATGGTCAAGGTCGCCTTCCATATGGGCGGTGAACTCCGCATCCAGAATTTCGGGGAAGAACTCTTCCATGAGCTGGATGACGAGGTCGCCAAGCTCGGTGGGCATGAATTTCTTCTCTTCGATCGCGACATAACCGCGCTTCTGGATCGTCTCCAGCGTCGGAGCGTAGGTGGACGGACGGCCGATGCCGAGCTCTTCCAGCGTTTTTACAAGACGCGCTTCCGTGTAGCGAGGAGGAGGCTGCGTGAAATGCTGCTTGGGAACCATGGATTCCGTCTTCACCGCGTCTCCGACCGACAGTGCAGGGAGGAATTTGTCCTCTTCGGTCGTACCGTCGTCATTGCCTTCGACGTACACCTTCATGAATCCCGGGAATTTCACCTTGGAGCCCGCCGCCCGGAAGACGACTTCTCCTGCAGCGAGATCCACCGTCATCGTATCAAGCACGGCCGAGCTCATCTGGCTCGCAACGAAGCGCTCCCAGACAAGCTTGTACAAGCGATACTGATCCCGGCTCAAAAACTCTTTGACCGCATCCGGCTCCCAGTCCATTGAAGTCGGGCGAATCGCTTCATGCGCATCCTGGGCATTGCTGTTCTTCTTCAGATAAACCCTTGGCTGCTCGGGATAATAATCCGCGCCGTACTTCGACGTGATATATTCCTTGGTTTCCTCTTGAGCTATCGGGGAAATCCGAGTTGAATCGGTCCTCATGTACGTAATAAGACCCGCTGTGCCTTCCTTGCCGAGATCGACGCCCTCATACAGTTGCTGGGCGACGCTCATCGTCTTGGAGGCGCGGAAGTTCAGCTTGCGCGCGGCTTCCTGCTGGAGCGAGCTTGTAATGAACGGCGGAGCCGGATTGCGCTGGCGCTCCTTCTCTTTCACTTCGGCTACCGTAAAGGACTGGCTGCCGATGGCATCCAGAACGCGCTGCATCTCGGCTTCGCTCCGCAGCTCTCCCTTTTCGCCGGCAAGGCTGTGGAACTTCGCTTCGAATTCGGATTTGCCCTTGACGAGGCCCGCTGTAATCGACCAGTACTCTTCGGGAATGAAGGCATCGATCTCATGCTCGCGGTCGATGATCAGCTTCACCGCTACCGATTGGACACGGCCGGCCGAAAGGCCTTTTTTGACTTTCTTCCATAATAGAGGGCTGATCTTGTAGCCGACGAGGCGGTCGAGAATGCGGCGCGCCTGCTGCGCGTTGACCAGATCCATATCGATCTTGCGCGGAGTCTTGAAGGCGTCCTTGACGGCCTGCTTCGTAATCTCATTGAAGACGACGCGGCAGGTGTCCGTCTCGCTGATGTCCAGATAATGCGCCAAATGCCAGGCTATCGCTTCCCCTTCGCGATCGGGGTCAGCCGCCAGATAAACTTTTTTGACTTTTTTGCTCGCGTCCTTAAGTTCCTTGAGGATGGAGCCTTTGCCGCGAATCGTAATATATTTGGGGTTGAAATCGTTCTCGACTTCGACGCCGATCTGGCTTTTCGGCAAATCGCGGATGTGGCCCATGGAGGCTTTCACAATGAATTTGCTTCCTAAATATTTGCCAATCGTCTTTGCTTTTGCCGGTGATTCGACAATGACAAGTGAATCGGCCATTCTGGCGTCCTCCTTCCACAGCTGTAATTACAATGCCATATATATGGAACCGCTTTGCTGTTCAATCTTATGTTTTAAAGATAAATTTATCAGAACTGCCTGCAAAAGTCCAAAAGGCATGTTCAAAGCCTCCAGCAATCCATCTGCAGATCGCGGTCCATCCTGCAGAAGGCGGAGAACCGCCTCCTCTTCAGCCGTCAACGCATTATCTTCCCGCTCTGGTTCGGGCATGCGTCGGCGGCTGTCCGGATATTCCTCGCCGATCTGGCGCGCATCGCTGAGCAGACGCGCATAACCGCAGCGAATGAGCTCATTGCAGCCCTCGCTGCGGGTCGAGCCGAGCGGGCCTGGCACCGCGAATACATCCCGGTTCATCTCGAGAGCCTGCTCCGCCGTAATGAGGGAGCCGCTCCTCGAAGCGGCCTCCACAACGACGGTTCCGAGACTGAGTCCGGCAATGATGCGGTTGCGCTGCGGGAACATGCCGGGATGAACCGGGGTCCCGATCGGATATTCCGAGAGCAGCAGGCCGTCGCGGGCGATCCGTCTGTACAGCGGCCGGTTCTCCGGCGGGTATGCCGTATCGACCGGCGTCCCCAAGACGGCGATCGTACCGCAGCCGGCATCAAGGGCAGCCTGATGAACGATGCCGTCAATGCCCTTGGCCATGCCGCTGACGACGGTAAAGCCCTGCCGGGCGATTCCTCCGGCAAGCGCTGAAGCGGCCTGCCTGCCGTAGACGCTCGGGTTGCGGGTGCCTACAACGGATAGGCAAGGGGTGCTCATCAGGCGCCGATCTCCGATTCCGTACAGTACCCACGGCGGCTGAGGAATCTGCCTCAGCAGCTCCGGATAATCCGAATCGAGCGGTGTCAGCCTCCAGCCTCCTTGGTCGGCTAGGGCGGCTTCCCATGCCGGCTCGATATCTCCGGTCCAGCGTCGGCAGAATTCCTCGGCAGGCTGCGCCCTGATGCCAAGGCGCATCAGCTTGTCAGCAGCCATCGTCTCCTTCAAGCTCAGGCGGGACATCAGAACCTTGTTGACCGATGCCCAGCCGATGCCTGGAGTCTCGCTCAGCGTCACGATGAATTTTCGGATAAGCGGTTCGTTGTCATGATTAGGGAGCCAAGTCACCATCTGGCGGATTCGTCCTCTCGCAATAAGGATCGGCCGGCTCCGCGCTCCTTCCTATTGTGGGGCACAAGAATGGAGATTGCAAGCGCAGGCGGACCGGCAAAACAAAAGGCAGCCTTCCCCAACCCCTAACGGGTCGAAGAAGGCTGCCTGCCTTCAGCTAACTGATTTGATTCAGTGGGTTTTGCATTTCTCCAGAAGGCCTTGCTCTTCCAGAACGCCGACGAGAGTCGAACCCATGTCGGACGGAGTCGGAGCAACCTTGATGCCGCAAGCTTCCAGCGTCGCGATTTTTTCCGCTGCCGTTCCTTTGCCGCCGGAGATAATGGCGCCTGCATGGCCCATGCGTTTTCCCGGAGGAGCCGTCGCGCCGCCGATGAAGCCTACTACCGGCTTCTTCATGTTGGCTTTGACCCACTCGGCCGCTTCTTCCTCGAGCCGTGCCGCCGATCTCCCCGATCATGATGACCGCATAGGTGTCGGGATCTTCATTGAACAGGTTCAGGATGTCGATGAACTCGGATCCTTTGACCGGGTCGCCGCCGATGCCTACAGCCGTCGATTGGCCGATGCCGCGGGTCGTCAGCTGATGGACCGCTTCGTAAGTCAGCGTTCCCGAGCGGGAAACGACGCCTACATGGCCTTTTCTGTGGATGTATCCCGGCATGATGCCGATCTTGATCTCGTCCGGCGTAATGACGCCTGGGCAGTTAGGTCCGATCAGGCGGGTTTTCTTGCCTTCCATGTAACGCTTCACGCGCACCATGTCCAGAACCGGAATGCCTTCCGTAATGCAGATGACGAGGTCAAGCTCCGCCTCTACCGCTTCCAGGATGGAGTCGGCCGCGAATGCCGGCGGCACGTAGATGACGGATACCGTCGCGCCCGTGTCGGCAACCGCTTCGCGAACGGAATTGTAGACCGGCAGCGATTTCGTCTCGCCGTTTTCAAGCGTGATGTCGACGGACGTGCCGCCTTTGCCAGGAGTTACGCCGCCAACCATCTGGGTGCCGTATTCAAGAGCGCCCTTCGTGTGGAACAGACCGGTTTGGCCGGTAATGCCCTGGGTGATCACTTTGGTGTCTTTGTTGATCAAAATGCTCATCGCAAATTCACATCCCCTAACAGAATTCGTATCTGCAGCCCCAAGGGCATTATTTTACGAGCGCAACGATTTTTTGGGCGCCGTCGGACATGCTGTCCGCCGCGACCAGATTCAGGCCCGATTCGTTCAGAATCTTCTTGCCGAGCTCTACGTTCGTGCCTTCCAGGCGGACGACAAGCGGACGCTCCAGACCAAGCTCGCGCGCAGCCGCGACAACGCCTTCGGCGATGACGTCGCAGCGCATGATGCCGCCGAAAATATTGACGAAGATGCCTTTGACGTTGGCGTCGGAAAGCAGGATTTTGAAGGCTTCCGTTACTTTCTCCTTCGTCGCGCCGCCGCCTACGTCCAGGAAGTTCGCAGGGTCGCCGCCGTAGTGCTTGATGATGTCCATCGTCGCCATGGCAAGGCCTGCGCCGTTGACCATGCAGCCGATGTTGCCGTCCAGAGCGATGTAGCTCAGGTCGTATTTGGAAGCTTCGATTTCTTTCGCGTCTTCCTCTTCGAGGTCGCGCAGCGCCAGGATGTCCTTGTGGCGGAACAGGGCGTTGGAATCGAAGTTCAGCTTGGCGTCGAGGGCCATGACGTTGCCGTCACCCGTAACGACGAGCGGATTGATCTCGGCGATGGAGCAGTCCTTGTCCACAAAAGCGGTATAAAGCGCTGTCATGAACTGAACCGCCTTCCGGACCAATTCCTTCGGGATATTGATCGCATAAGCGAGGCGTTGCGCCTGGAATGGCAGCAGGCCTACAGCCGGATCGATGACTTCCTTGATGATTTTCTCCGGGGAATGCTCGGCGACTTCTTCAATCTCCGTGCCGCCCTCTTCGGATGCCATCATGACGACGCGGCCCGTAGCGCGGTCGACAACGACGCCGACATAGTATTCTTTCTTGATGTCGCAGCCTTGCTCGATCAAGAGGCGCTTGACTTCCTTGCCTTCCGGACCCGTCTGGTGGGTAACGAGCGTCTTGCCGAGAATCTCGGACGCGTATGCGCGGACCTCGTCCAGGTTTTTCGCAACCTTGACGCCGCCTGCCTTGCCGCGGCCGCCCGCATGGATCTGTGCCTTGACAACTACGACGGAAGTGCCAAGTTCCTTGGCGGCTTCGACAGCCTCGTCTACCGTGAAGGCGACTTTGCCTTCAGGTACGGCTACCCCGTATTGTTTCAAGACTTCTTTGCCTTGATACTCATGAATATTCATTCACGACATCCTCCAATCCTCTGACTCAGGTGGAACAGCTGGGAAACTATCAAACAAACATCTGTCATTATAACACAATCGAAGCAAGCCTTCCTGCAAAATAATCTTTATCATGTAAATTATTTTTTGATTTTGCCGCGCATGGCAACGATCGATCCAAATGTTGACAAATTTCGTCGGCATGCCTATCCTGTAGCTAACAAGTTTGTTTACAGATGGAATGTGAGGAAGCACCTTCGCCGTCTTATTTCGGGAGGTGTTTTTTTGTCATGCCTTACAGCAAATGCATAAGCGCGAGCGTGCTCGGCGTCGACGGCAAAAGCATTACCGTGGAGGTCGATCTGTCCAGCGGACTGCCTCAAGTGAATCTGGTCGGCCTTCCCGATCCATCCGTCCGCGAATCGGTGGAGCGAGTCCGCGCCGCCATGCGGAATTCCGGCTTCAAATTCCCGCTGGAAAGAGTGACGGTGAACCTCGCGCCCGCCGATCTGCGCAAGGAAGGGACGGCTTTCGATCTGGCTATCGCGGCTGCGATCCTTACGGCCAGCGGACAGATGGAGGCCGATGCCTTCGACGGCATGCTCGTCATCGGCGAGCTCGCCCTCAACGGCGGGCTTCGTCCCGTGCCCGGCGTGCTGCCCATGGTCGAGGAAGCGCGGACACGCGGCCTGCGGCGCGTGCTCCTGCCTCCCGACAACGCCTGCGAAGCCGCGCTCGTAGGCGGCATGGACATCTATGCGGCGGCCGACCTTGCTTCCCTGGCTGGCTGCGGAGGAAGCGGAGAAGGCTGGAATCGGCTTGCCTGGCATCCTTCAGCCGGAAATCCATCGCCTGGAGAGACTGCCTCCAGCGGCGAAGGGACAGCAGCTCCTGACTACGCCGACGTATTCGGTCAGCATCATGCCAAGCGCGCGCTGATGATCGCCGCCGCCGGCAGGCACAATCTGCTGCTGAGCGGACCGCCTGGAACCGGCAAGACGATGCTCATCCGCCGTCTGCCCGGCATTCTCCCTCCCATGAGCGAGGAAGAGGCGCTTGAAGTGACCAAAATCTTCAGCGTCTCCGGCAAGCTCGCCGCCTCAGGCTCCCTCATTGCGGAGCGTCCATTCCGCACTCCGCATCATACGATTTCCACCGGCGGCCTTATCGGCGGCGGCTCCATCCCCCGTCCCGGCGAGGCGACGCTCGCCCATCGAGGCGTCCTCTTTCTCGACGAGCTGCCGGAGTTCCCCCGCTCCGTGCTCGAGGTGCTGCGCCAGCCGCTCGAGGATCGGGAAGTGACCATAGCCAGAGCACGAGCGGTGTTCCGCTTCCCGGCTCATTTTCAGCTGGCCGCCTCGATGAATCCCTGCCCGTGCGGACAGCATGGCTCCGACGTTCCGGGGCAGCGCGGCTGCATCTGTTCTCCGGTGCAGATCGCCCGCTACCGCTCGCGGATATCAGGCCCGCTGCTCGACCGGATCGACCTGCTCGTCGAGGTTCCTCGGCCGCAGCATGCCGATGCCATGCAGGCCGGCATGAGCACCGCGGACATGAAAAACTTGATCGCTGGCGCTGTTAGACGCCAGAAGGATAGAGAGCAGGAGACGGGCGTAGCGTGGAACGGCGATCTGGCGGGCAAAGCGCTGAAGCATGCCGCCCCCCTTCAAGCCGAAGGAGCCCGCCTGCTTCAGCAAGCCTACGACCGGCTCGGAATCAGCCTGCGCGCCCATGAGCGGATCTTGAAGCTCGCGCGCACGATCGCTGACGTGGAAGGCTCATCGCAAATCCTAACGGCTCATGTCGCTGAAGCGATTCAATACCGCAGGCTGGAGCTATGAGGACTCTCACCCCATTGGCAGGCTTCGGAGCCAGGAGGACTCCCAACCCATTGGCATGCTTCAAAAGGAACAGGTATAATCAGTTCATATTGGAGGGGATAGGTATCATCAACACGGAAACGATTCATTCCAGCAGCCGCCGCTTCCGCTCCGCCCTGGATTCTGTTCGGAGGCATGAGTTCAAAAGCGCGCAGCTGGGAAGCAACGACTATCCCAGAGGCGCATCGAGCGACGCGTCGCTGCTGCTCGGCATCTACCTGCTGAACGAACACGGGGTCGATTGCGACTATGTGGCCGCATCCGACAGCAGCGGCTCCAGCCATGCCTGGCTGGAGCATGAGGGCCTCTTCATCGACATTACGGCCGACCAGCTGCCGGGCATGCAAGGCAAGGTCGTTGTCGGAGAGGACCATCCCGTACATAGCCTTTTCATCGAAGCGGGCCGAAGCCGCATCAGCGAAAATGACCTCAGCGACCTCGCCGATGATTATGATATCGTGATGGCGGGAATGATCTAAAGCCATCAAGGCCTGGAAAAGCCGGTCCGATGGTCATGAAACCGCAAGGCAAATCCGATGAGCCTTGAAACAGCAAGGCGAGTCCGATTAAGCTTGAAACAGAGAGGCAAATCCGATGAACCTTGAAGCAGACAGCAAGGCCGATCCTGATGCCAGGATCGGCCTTTTTCGTTTAGAATTGCAGCCAGGCCAAGTCAAAAGGCATTTCGTACATAAGTGACCTCGATCGGCCTTATGCCGGCAGGATCAAGCGTAACGGCAGCCGCATCAAAGCGGACCGTCTTCTCCTGCCACCCCTTTTGACTCAAATACTGGCGGGCGATCTTACGTACCTTAAGCTGCTTGCGGGCGTCGATCGATTCCAGCGCGGTTCCGAACCGGCTTCCCTGCCGCAGAGAACGGACTTCCGTCACGACGAGGGATCCGCCTTCAACGGCAATAATATCCAGCTCCCCCTCCCGGCAGCGCCAATTGCGCTCCAGCAGCCTGAAGCCGCCGGCTTCCATCCATTGAGCGGCTGCATCCTCTCCGATCCTTCCAGAGAGGCTCCTCGCAGCTCCGATGCGCGTGCCCGCCTTTCGGGACTTGTCCGGCTCGGCGTTTCCGGGTCCGTTCTTCATGCGCTGTCCCCCGCCTCGCGGTCAGCCCGATAGAGAAAGCTGAGAATTTCGGCGACCAGGCCGTACAGCTCGGGGGGAATCTGCTGGTCCAGATCCAGCTTGGACAGTACCTCCACGAGCGAGCGGTCCTCCTGCACCGGCACTCCGTTCTCCCGAGCCCGCTGCAGGATTTCGTCGGCCAAATGTCCGGTTCCCTTCGCCACGATGACCGGGGCTCCGCCTTCCAGCGGATCGTACTTGAGCGCGACAGCCTTTTTCTTCTCTTGCACGGGCTCTTCCGTTCCCGGACTTCCATATTTGCGCTCATCCTCGCTCATACCCTTAGATCAACTCCCTTGTACGGCTCTGCAGATGCAAGAGCCGCATCGGAAAGATTCATCTTCTTCTCCGCTACCTTGCGCTCTTCCGGATGGACGACTTTCATGCCGAGAAGACGATAGCCCGAAGCACGCAGCAGCTCGGCCAACGCCGTCTTTCCGGCATCGGCCAGCAGCGGAACGGCAGGATGGCCGTTGAACACCGTCAGGCTGACGACTTTGTCCGCGACTGCCACGTCAACGACCGTGTCCCCGATCACATCCATTCTCAGGTCGAAAAGGAGCCGGCAGTTGGATGCATCCAAACCGCCCTTTGCATTTCGTCTCGACTGCACATGCACGGAAGCAGTCTGACCGCCGTTAGCCGTTTGCAGAGGAATCTGTAACGTGAGCTGCGAGAAAAACGTTCCGCTGCGCTCCGGCGACAGCATCAGCTGCTGCCCGGTAATATGCTGCAGCAGCTGCTGGGCCGGGTCCTTTACCGCCGGCGGCAAGTCCGCCGACTGCAGCAGCGAGAGCAGCGCGGACTTGATTGTCGCCGTTTCCGGAACCGCCGCCTCCCTGGCGCCGGGCGCCAAGGCCGGAAGGCCTGGTTCTCCGTGAACGGGACCGGCAAGCAGTCTCGCCGGCCCTTCCGCTGCAGGCTTTCCATTCGCCGGGGAAACATCCGTTTCGGCAGCAGCCCGTTCGCTTCCATGCACACCTTGCGCGCCCGATTTCAACTGATTCGCTTTGGCGTCGGCTGGTTCCACGGCTGATGCGGCGTTCATCGATATGGCAGCCTTCGGACCGCCAGCTTTCTCCCGGCTATCCACGGCATCCAGCATACCGGATGCAGACGGCCCCTGCTTTCCCTCTGGTGGAGCAGCAGCAGACGGCCCCTGCTTTCCCTCTGGAGGAGCAGCAGCAGACGGCCCCTGCTTTCCCTCTGGAGGAGCAGCAGCAGACGGCGCCTGCTTTCCCTCTGAAGGAGCAGCAGCAGTTTCCTTGCCGCCGCCTGCTGCTCCCACTCCCTTGTCCACCATATCTGATGGGATCTGCGGCGCTCCTCCTGAAGCTGTTGATGTCATGGAAGCTGAGCTATGCGGAGCAAGGGCAGAGCTGCGCTCCATGAGTCCCGTCTGGACGTCCACGCTTCCGGCCAGCGGCGTACGGACCGTGCTTCCGGCAGACCGCTCCGCCGACAGCTGGTTCCGCAGCTGATTCTCGTGGCCTGCTCCCAGCCAATCCAGCATTTTACGCGCCCAGTTCCGGGCCGGTTCGGCTGGTTGGTTTTCTTGCTCCATCAGAGCCGAATCGGCATCGGTTCCGTTGATTTGTTCTGCATGCGGTCTTGCTCCCTCAGCTTGGAGCAGCTTCCCTTCGACATTCGCCGTCTTGGCGGGTTGAATGAGCTCTTCGGCCTGTGCATGCACACCTTGTTGATCTCCTGCTGCAGGTTTTATCGGGCTTATATCTGCGGTATCCGCCGTTGTTTCCTGAGCCGCTTTCACGTCCGGGGACAAAGCGGCTTTCAAATCAGCGGGCAGGTTGGATTTCATGCTGCCGCTGTCCGCCGGCAGGTTGGATTTCATGCTGCCGCTGTCCGTCGGCAGGTTGGCAAGTTCATTGGCATCCGGCCAGCTTCCGCTGCCGCCCAGCAGCTCCAGCAAGCGGGTGGCGTTGAGCTTAGCGGCCCCGTCCTCTCCGGATGCATGTTCGGTCATTGCTTTTAATGCCGATGACAATTGCTCCAAAAGCTCGTGCACAGACGGACCGGATTGGATCTGCCGCAGCGACGATACCGTCGCTTCCGTCATCGGCAACCCCCGCTGAATGGCGACCGCGGCAGCTTTCAGCCATAACTGCGGATTCTCGCCTTCCGGCATGAATTCGGCCGCTTCAGCCAGCGAGCCGGCAGTCGCGCCGTCGATCGCTAGGCCCATCGCCTTCAATTCGCGCACAAGAGCTTGCCCGGCCTGTTCTTTGCCGCCAACACCGAACTTGAGCCCGAGCGACTTCCAGACTTCATCGGTCGGTTCAGAGGCCGTTTTGCCCGGCTCCTGACGTTTCAAAACCAGCTTGCCGTCCGCCGTTTCCGACTGTACCTGCAGGACAGCCGTCTGTCCTTGCTTCAAAGGCGTCTCCAACTTGGCGACGAGCTGCGTGCCGCCGATCTGCAATAGCGCTTCATTGTCCCCCATCAGCTCCACGACCTGAGCCCGGACCGTCTGGCCGGGACGCAGCTCCAGCGTGCGGCTGGCGGCTGGCTGCACGTCGCCGATCAGTTTGATGAGACTTCCGATATTCATCGTCGTTACGGCCTCCGCTCGCTTAAGTCCTAATTTCTCTGTAGTCCTTTATCGACATTTACGCGGTAAAACATAATGGTTGTAAGAGGGGAACATTTGTTCTATTCTTATTTCAAGCCAACCATTTCATCGGCCCGTCTCTATATTTCCACTTTGCATCGGTATCTGACGCATGGGAGGCTCAAGCTCCCGATCTGCGCCTTTACGGCTGCAATTTCTCTAAAGGTATCCACAGTCATCTATTCAGACAACCGAACCCGTATCAGTCGCCGCCCTGACCATCCTTACAGACGGCTGATGATCCTGGCGAAGCAGATGGACGTCTCCTAGCGAGCTGCTGATGCAGGAACCATCTGAGCTTCGGGAACCCGACGTCATCCGAAGCATCGCACAGAAGCTGATACGGGAGATTTCCTCTCGGACGGTGTTAGTTCGGACGGCCGAATGCGGACTGAATGGCCGAATTCCTGCTCCTTCGCCGGATAGAACCTTATCTGGCGTTATCGGCAAATATGAAAGCAAATCATGCCGACTCAAAAAATCAAAAAACCCTTGCGTTCCCGCAAGGGTCGGATCGGTCTAAAACAGCGCCAGCTGCTCCTCCGGCAAAATCTTGCCGAGGAAAGAACGCCGGTGGAGCGGGCTTGGTCCGTGCTCGATCAGCATGGAGCGGTGATGCCTGGTCGCGTAGCCTTTATGTACGGCAATCCCGTAAGCCGGATAATGCAGGTCCCATATCTCCTTGCAGAGACGGTCGCGTGTCACTTTGGCCAGGATGGATGCCGCCCCGATGCTCTGGCTCACCGCATCGCCATGAATAATGGCCGTTTGCGGAAAGTCCAGATCGACGGTCTCCGCATCGACCAGCAGATGGCAAGGCCGTACGCCGAGCGACTCCACCGCCTGCTTCATCGCCAGACGCGATGCTTGGCGGATGTTGATGCGGTCGATCGTCTCGGAATCGATCCTTGCGACCGCCCAGGCAACAGCCGAGTCGAGGATGACATCGTAGAGCTTTTCGCGCTTCTTCTCCGAGAGCTTCTTGGAATCGTCGACTCCGTCGAGAACGAGCCCTCGCGGCAGGATGACCGCCGCAGCGACGACATCGCCGAACAGGCAGCCCCGCCCGACTTCGTCCACGCCGCAGACATGCTCGACCCCCGACTCCCAGAGCGGCCGCTCGTAGGAGAGCAGATCACCCGGCTCGCCCGAGCCGGAAGCAGCGGATTCACCGGATTCTGTTCCTTCCTCCCATAATGAAGGGGAAGCTTCCGGATTCGGCTGATCCGCTTTGCGGCGCGGCGTCACGGCCTTGCCGGAGGCGCTGCTTCCAGCGTGAGACGTCCGAGCTTGCCGGCACGAAGCTCCCGCAGGATGATTCCGGATACCTTCTCGAGATCGATGCGGCCGCCGCTGAGCAGGCAGCCGCGGTTGCGGCCGATCTGTTCCATGACCGCGACGATCTGCATGTTGTCATCGAAATCCTCAGGCTGTTCTTCCAGACCGAATCGTTCCTGCATCTCGGGCCAGTATCTCTCTACGAGCACGCGCACGGCAAAGTACGCCACGTCTTCGATATTGAGCACCTGCTCCTTGATCGCGCCGGTCATGGCGAGCTTGTAGCCTACAAGCTGATCCTCGAACTTCGGCCACAGAATGCCCGGTGTGTCGAGAAGCTCCATCTCCGAGCCGACCTTGATCCATTGCTGCCCCTTGGTCACGCCGGGACGGTCTCCGGTGGCGGCGATATGCCTGCCGGCCAGCCGGTTGGTCAGGGTGGACTTGCCGACGTTGGGAATGCCGACAATAAGCGCGCGCATCGCACGCGGGTTCATGCCCCTGTCCAGCATGCGCTGGATTTTTTCGTGAAGGATTTCCCTGACCTTGACGGGAATCTCATTCACCCTGGATCCGGTCGAGGAATCGACGGCCAGGCTCACATACCCTTTGGAAGCAAAGTATTGCATCCACCGTTCCGTTTCGCGGGAATCGGCCAGGTCTGCCTTGTTCAGCAGGATGAGACGTGGTTTGCCCCTCAGGATGTCGTCGACCATAGGGTTGCGGCTGGACATGGGAACGCGGGCGTCGAGCAGCTCGATCGCGATGTCAATCAGCTTGAGCTTGTCTTCTATCTGCCTTCTTGCCCGCGTCATATGTCCGGGGAACCACTGAATCGTCATGCCAGCACCTCATTTGCTCTATCGTCGGTACCTTGGAAGCTTAGCTCCCTTTAGGCTAACCGTGTTTGATGATTTTCATGTCGGAAGGCGGCCAGAAAATGACGTCGGCGCGTCCGATCAGCTGCTTGTAGGGAATATAGCCGATTCTGCGGCTGTCCTCGCTGTTGCTGCGGTTGTCGCCCATCGCGAGGAAGGAGTCGGCGGGAACCGTGCCTTCGGTTACATTCTCATTAGGGAAGTTCAGTCCCGTCTGGTTCCACAGCTCGCCTTTTTTGTTCGCTTCCTCAATGGCTTGCTTCAGGTAAGGCTCGTCCTGCTTGACATCGTTGACGAAGACGTCGTCGCCCTCGACCTTGACCTTGTCGCCCGGGAGCGCGATGACCCGCTTGATGAAATCCCTTCCCTCCTGGGGAACATGGAACACGACCACTTCACCGCGATGCGGCTGCCTGATGTCGAAGATGATCTTGTTGACGATCAGCCGTTCACCCGTGTGGAAGTTAGGCTGCATGGAAGGTCCGTCGACAGCGAACGGAGCGAAGAGGAACCAGCGGATCAGCCATACGAGAATGGCCGCGATCGCCAGCGCCTTGACCCATTCAAACACTTCCTTGCGGGCTTTGCCGCCGCGCGTTGCCGCATTCTGCTCTTCTGGAAACTGCTCTTCAGCCATCTGCAGTTCAGCCTTCTTTCGTCACACGAATAGGGTAATGGTTTATGAAAAGAATCATCGAGGCGCAGAGGCCTTCAGAAAATAGCTTAAAATAACGAAAAGGGGCTTGTTTGCGGCAAGCCCCTCTTGACGTTCCATTCTTAGCGGCGAATTTCCTTGATACGGGCCGCTTTTCCGCGCAGTTCGCGCAGGTAGTACAGTTTCGCGCGACGTACTTTGCCGCGACGGGTAACTTCGATGCGGTCAATCTTAGGCGAGTTGATCGGGAACGTACGCTCCACGCCAACGCCGTAAGAAATTTTGCGGACAGTGAAAGTCTCGCTGATTCCGCCGCCGCGACGTTTGATAACAACGCCCTCGAACAGCTGAACCCGCTCACGGGAACCCTCGATAACCTTTACGTACACCTTCAGCGTGTCGCCTGGACGGAAGCTAGGCATGTCCGTGCGAAGCTGCTCTTGAGCAATCGTTTGTAAAAGATTCATGAGTTTAGTCACTCCTTCCACCATAGACGTTCATATAAGCTAACCGGCTCGCCTTGTGAGCCGGATCATGGCCGATAGAGGACCGTCCGAGTCATTAAAACAACATTTCAAATCATACCATACCCGAGCCCAGAAAACAACCTTATCTCCATGAATCGGGCCGTCAGTCAGGAAAAAGATTCCGGATCCGCTGCATTGGACTGTTGCTCCCGCAGCCATTTCCGCTCTTTGTCGGTCAGCTCCGCCGTTTCCAGCAGATCAGGCCTGCGCTGGAGTGTCCTGTGCAGCGATTGCTGGCGCCTCCAGACGTCGATGTTGCGGTGATGTCCGGAGATCAGCACCTCGGGCACATCCCAGCCGCGGAAGCTGGCCGGACGTGTATAGTGGGGGTATTCAAGCAGTCCGGTGCTGTAGGAGTCCGTAACGGCGGACGATTCGTTGCCGAGCACGCCAGGCAGCAGCCGCACGACGCTGTCGATCATGACCATCGCCGGCAGCTCGCCTCCGGTCAGCACGTAGTCGCCGATCGACAGCTCGTCGGTCACGAGATGCTCCCGGATGCGCTCGTCGTAGCCTTCGTAATGGCCGCAAATGAAAATCAAGCGATCCTCGCGCGACAGTTCTTCCGCCTTGCGCTGGCTGAACGGCTCCCCTTGCGGACACATCAGAATGACGCGCGGAGGCTTGCTCTCCGCCGCCTGAGACTCGCCGGCGTCGGCACTGGAGCCCGCGAGCAGATCCTCGACAGCCGAGAATACCGGCTCGGCCTTCAGCACCATGCCGCCGCCTCCGCCGTAAGGATAGTCATCGACGGTATTGTGCTTGTTGTTGGCATAATTCCGAAAGTTGACTGCCTGCAGCGAAACGATGCCTTTGTCCCTGGCCTTGCCGAGTATGCTCGCTCCGAACACGCCGTCGAACATTTCCGGAAACAGCGTCAAAACGTCGATGCGCATCTCCTTACATCAATCCTTCCATGAGCCGTACCGTTACTCGCTTCGCGCGCACATTCACGTCAAGCACGACGTCGTCGATGTAAGGAAGCAGCAGCTCTTTGCCGTCCTTCAGCTCAACCGCCCAGACATCATTGGCGCCGGGACGGAGAATCTCGGTCACGAGTCCGAGACTTTCTCCCTCTTCCGTGACGACTTCGGAGCCGATGATGTCCGTGTAGTAGAATTCGCCCTTTGCAAGCGGCTCGCGCTGGGAATCGGACACCTTCATCAGATATCCCTTGAACTTCTCGACCTCATTGATGTTTTCGTAGCCTTTCAGCTTGACGATGTACACGTTCTTATGGGATCTGGAGCTTTGAACCTCAACCTGAAAGCTACCGGGAGTTCCTTCCTTCTGCAAGGAAAGCCTGCTTCCCGGGGCAAAGCGCTGATCGGCAAAGTCCGTATGCGGCACGACCTTAAGCTCGCCGCGGATGCCTTGCGTATTCACGATCTCGCCGACTGTAAACCACTGATCCGCCATGCTCAGTTCCTCCTTGGATAATGACGCCGATGCGAATGATCACGACGTTCGCTCCTGGCGCCGTCAAGAAATAAATTCGGAAGCAAAAGGGCTAGGATATTCATCCTAACCCTTTTCCGAGCTTATATTCGGGAAATCCCCTTGCGGGTGAAATCCTTACTTTTGAAGTTTCTGCTCGTGGAATTTCTTGAGCACGCCTGCTTTGGAAAGCAGGTTGCGGACGGTGTCGGATGCTTGAGCTCCGGTTTGCAGCCATTTGAGGGCTTTTTCTTCGTCGATGTTCACTTGAGCCGGTTGTGCAACCGGGTTATAAGTGCCGATTTCTTCGATGAAACGGCCGTCACGCGGCGAACGGGAATCAGAAACTACCAGACGGTAGAACGGGGCTTTGTGGGCACCAATGCGTTTAAGACGGATACGTACTGCCATTATACTTCACCTCCTTGAAAGAATAAGACGTCTTCGGCTTTTCCTGGAAAGGAATCGCGCCCTGGACGTTATCGCAGGCTGAAGATCAGATCAGCCGAACGGGAATTTCATGTTTTTGCCGAGCAAGCCTTTGAGGCCTTTCATGCCGCCTTTTGGACCTTTCGGACCCATCATGGAGGAGAATTGCTTCATCATCTTGCGCATGTCGTCGAACTGCTTGATCAGCCGGTTGACTTCCGCCACCGATGTGCCGCTGCCTGCGGCGATCCGCTTGCGGCGGCTGTGGTTGAGAAGCTCAGGCTTGCGCTTCTCTTCTGTCGTCATCGACTTCACGATCGCTTCGACCCGGCCGACCTGCTTGTCGTCCACTTTGAGATCCTTCATGCCCTTCATCTTGTTCATGCCGGGCAGCATATCCATGATCTGATCCAGCGGGCCCATGCTGCGGACCTGCTCCATCTGCTCCAGAAAATCCTCGAAGGTGAACTCGGCGTTGCGCATCTTGCGCTCCATCTCGGCAGCCTTGTCGGCGTCGATGCTCGACTGCGCCTTCTCGATGAGGGAAAGCATGTCGCCCATGCCGAGAATCCGGGAAGCCATCCGTTCCGGATGGAACGGCTCCAGCGGCTCGATCTTCTCGCCGGTAGCGGCGAACTTGATCGGACAGCCCGTGACGGCTTTGACCGAGAGGGCCGCGCCGCCGCGGGTATCGCCGTCGAGCTTCGTCAGCACGACGCCGGTGAGGGCGAGCTGATCATGGAAGCTCTGAGCGACGTTGACCGCTTCCTGGCCGGTCATCGCATCCACGACTAGAAGCACTTCATCGGGCTTCGTCACTTCATGGATCTGCTTCAGCTCGTCCATGAGCGCTTCGTCGATATGAAGGCGGCCTGCGGTATCGATGATGACATAGTCCAGACCGTTCTCCTTGGCATGCTCGACGCCCTGGCGGGCGATCTCGACCGGGGAGGTCTGGTCGCCGAGACTGAACACCGGCACGCCGATGCCTCCGCCCACGACCTGCAGCTGCTTGATCGCCGCCGGGCGATAGATGTCGCCCGCCACGAGCAGCGGCTTGTGGTTGGACTTCTTCAGCATCAGGGCGAGCTTGCCGGAAGTCGTCGTCTTGCCGGCGCCTTGCAGGCCCGCCATCATGATGACCGTCGGAGGACGGTTCGCCTTGGCCAGCTTGCTCTGCGTGCCGCCCATCAGCTCCGTCAATTCCTTGTTGACGATGTCGATGATGACCATGCCCGGCGTGAAGCTCTTCTGCAGCTCCTGGCCGAGGGCGCGCTCCTTCACCTTGGCGATGAATTCCTTGACGACCTTGAAGTTGACGTCGGCTTCCAGCAGTGCGAGCCTGACCTCGCGCATGGCTTCGTTCACATCGTCTTCCGTTACCTTGCCTTTGCCCCGCAGCTTGCCGAATACGTTCTGCAGCCGGCTAGACAACCCTTCAAAAGCCATTCCCGCCACCTCCTGTCCGCTTCCATGCTTATCATGTATTTATTCCAAACCGCTCCAAGGCGGTCCTTCGTCAGTTCTCATGCTCTCCCGGCATCAACGACTCCCGGAGAGCCTCCGCGAGCTCGGCGAGCTTGGCGCCGGCGGGCGTGAGAGCGATCTCTCCAAGTCCTGCCTGCAGCTCGTCCAGCAGCCTGGACGCCGAGAGCGAGCGGGACAGCAGTCCGAGCTTCGCCTCGTAATCCTCCAGCAGCGCCGCGCCGCGCTTGACATGCTCATACACCGCTTGGCGGCTGACGCCGAGCTCGGCAGCGATCTCTCCGAGCGAGAAATCGTCGAGGAAATAATAAGTCAGGATGGAGACCTGCTTCTCCGTAAGCAGCAGACCGTACAGATCGAACAGCATGTTGATCCGCGTCGTCTTCTCCAGCGCGTCGCGCTGATCGGCAGCCATCGGCAGCAGCTCCTTCCAGATCCTGCAGGCCGGCCGCCGCCGGTCATCCTGCGTTAGCGAAGCTTATCATAACCTACGCCGGAGCAGGTGTCAAGCTTTTGACCTTGTCAGCAATCAGGCTATTGCTCCGGACCGGACTCCTGATCCCGGATAAGCCCCGCGAACAACGCATGCACGAACTGCTCGGAGTCGAATTGCTGGAGGTCCTCCATCTTCTCGCCGAGGCCGACGAATTTGACGGGAAGGTCCAGCTCATGGCGGATCGCGATGACGATCCCGCCCTTGGCCGTGCTGTCGAGCTTCGTCAGCACGAGGCCGGTCACGCCGCTCTTCTCGCCGAACATCTTGGCCTGGCTGAGCGCGTTCTGCCCCGTATTGGCGTCAAGAACGAGCAGCACCTCATGCGGAGCTCCCGGAATCTCGCGCTGGATGACGCGGAAGATCTTGTTCAGCTCTTCCATCAGGTTGCTCTTGTTCTGCAGCCTGCCCGCCGTGTCGCACAGAAGCACGTCCGCCTTGCGCTGCTTGGCCGCCTGGACGGCGTCATACATGACCGCAGCCGGATCGGAGCCCGCCTGCTGGCGGATGACGTCCACGCCGACGCGCTGGCCCCACACTTCCAGCTGCTCGATCGCGCCGGCCCGGAATGTGTCGCCGGCCGCCATCAGAACCGATTTCCCTTCGCTCTTGAACTTATGGGCGAGCTTGCCGATCGTCGTCGTTTTGCCGACGCCGTTGACCCCGACGAACAGAATGACCGTAATCCCTTCGTCCGCCATGCGCAGCTCGCTGCCGTTGTCGCTGCCGAGCAGTCCGATCAGCTTCTCCGACAGCACCGGCTGCAGCTGTGCGGCATCCTCGATCTTGCGCTTCTTCACCTCGGAGCGCAGGTCGTCGATCAATTCCATGACGGTATTGACGCCGACATCCGCGCTGATGAGTATTTCCTCCAGCTCCTCGTAGAAATCCTCGTCGATCTTTTTCCTGCGGGTGATGAGCTCCTCCACCCGTTCCACAAGAGCTGTGCGGGTTTTGGACAGCCCGTCCTTGAATATCGTCGTGACCGACTCCGTCTTGGAGGCGATGCTTTCTCTAAGCTTCTTGAAAAATCCCATGCCGTCTCCTCCGGTCCTTCATCATTCTATAGTCGAGGCGGGCAGCCATGCGGCTGCCGACCTTTCTTGGGCCATTCAGGCCGATACGGCCGCATCCTCGTCCTCAAGCCGCACCGATACGAGCTTGGAGACGCCGCCCTCCTCCATCGTGACGCCGTAAAGCACGTCCGCTTCCTCCATCGTGCCTTTGCGGTGGGTGACGACGATGAACTGGGTCAGCTCCGAGAACTCCCGCAAATACTGGGCGAAGCGGGCGACGTTGGCCTCGTCGAGCGCCGCCTCCACCTCATCGAGCACGCAGAACGGAACGGGCTTGACCTGAAGGATGGCGAACAGCAGCGCGATCGCGGTAAGCGCCCTCTCGCCGCCGGAGAGCAGCTGCAGGTTCTGCAGCTTCTTGCCCGGAGGCTGGGCTACGATGTCGATGCCGGTCTCGAGCACCCGTTCAGGATCGACGAGCACCAGATCGGCGCGTCCTCCTCCGAACAGCTTGGAGAATACGACGACGAAGTGGCGGCGAATCTCCTCGAAGGTGATTCGGAAGCGCTTCGACATCTCCTCGTCCATCTCTCGGATGACTTCATAGAGAGTCGCCTTCGCCTCGACCAGATCCAGCCTCTGGGCATCCAGAAATTCATAGCGTTCCCGAACCCGCTGGTACTCTTCGATGGCGCCGAGGTTGACTTCGCCGAGCGAGGCGATGCGCCGCTTCAAGTCGCGCACCGCCGTCTGCACTTCGGCGGCTTCTCCCGCCATGGAATAGCGGGTTTTGGCCAACTCGTAGCTGAGGCCGTATTCCTCGCTCAGCTTGCGGAGAAGGTTGTCCAGCTCCACATCGAGCCGGTTGACGGCGATTTCCGTCTGCCGGAGCTGCTCCTCGACGCGCTTCAGTCCGCTGCGCTGCTCGCGGGTTTCGCTTTCGCCCAGCTCAAGCTCCTTGCTCTTGTCCGCGCGCGCCGATCGCTTGAGATCCGTCTGCGCGGAGCATTCCTCCTTGCGCAGCCGCAACCGGTTGAGCTCCTCGATCTGCTTCACCGACTCGGCTTCGAGAGACTCCTGCTCTTGAAGCCGGTCGCGCAGGGCAGCCTCCAGGGAGGCCGCTTCCGACCGCGCCCTTCCGCTGTCGCCCTTGATCCGGTTCAGCACATCCTGCACGGCAAGCCGCTCCTGGTCCGCCTTCGCGACCTGGATCTTGAGATCGGTCAGCTGCCCCTGCAGCTCCTCCTTGGCCGACTCGCTCGCCTTGCGCCGCTGCTCCGCCATCGCGATCGCTTCCTGCAGGCCCGCTTCGCGTATGCCCAGCTCATCCAGCCGGCTCGCGGCTTCCGCTGCGGCCTGGTCCAGCTGGCGCAGCTCCTCTTCATTGCCGCTGCGGTCGGAACTGAAGACCGCGCCTTGTTCGGCAAGCGCTGCAGCCTCGCTCGTGACATGCTGCAGCTCCGTGCGCCGCTGCTGCTCCTGCACGTTCAGCCGCTCCGCCGTCTCCCGATGCTCGTCCCGAGTTTGGGCGGCGATCGACGCTTCCTTGCGCAAGTCCGACTGTTCCCCCCGAAGCCGATCGATCTGCTTCTGCATGTCGGAGGCTTCCATGTCCAGCTGCTCGATCTGCCGCTGGCGGCCGAGCAGGCTTGCGCCTTTCTTCTGGAGACTGCCCCCGGTCATGGAACCGCCGGCATTGACGACGTCGCCTTCCAGCGTCACGACGCGGAAGCGGTAGCCGCAGCGGGCTGCGATCCGGTTCGCACATTCCAGATTCTCGGCCAGAAGCACGTTGCCGAGCAGATTGTTCACGATATTCTCGTATCGCGGCTCGCAGCCGACCAGCTCGGCGGCAACGCCGATGTAGCCTTCCATCGATGCGGCCTGGCGCTTGTCCTGCTCGGGCACCGATCTCCCCTTGATCACATCGAGGGGAAGGAACGTCGCCCTTCCAAGCTGACGCTGCTTCAGGAATGTGATAGCCGCGCGCGCCGTCCGTTCGTCCTGCATGACGACATGCTGCAGCGCTCCGCCCAGAGCCGTCTCGACGGCGGTCTCGATCCGCTGCGGCACCCGGACGAGCTCGGCTACGGCACCGTGCACGCCTTCGAGTCCTCCGGAAGAGCGCCGCGCAGCCTTGAGCACCTCGCGGACGCCGTGCATGAAGCCGTCGAGCGCATCCTGCATTTCCTTCATCGTATCCCGGCGCGAGGTGAGCGCCTCCAGCCGCTGCTCCCATTTGCGCAAGGCGGAACCGGCTTCCTCCTGCAGACGCTGGATTTCCTGGACCCGCTGGGATTGCTGTATGTATTGGTTCCGAACGGACTCCAGCTCCTGCACCGTCCCCTTGAGCGAGAGCTCCAGCTCGGCCCTGCGGCTCTCCAGCCGCTCCGAACTCTCCTGCCATTTGCCCTCTTCGCCGCCAAGACGATCCATTCGGCGCTGGAGCGATTCCTTCTGCTGCTCGGAATAGCGGATTTCGTTGCGCAGCTGGGCCATCGTGCTCAGCACTTCCAGCAATTCGCCCTTGAGCGATTCGCCCGCTTCGGTCGACGTGCCCCCGGCGACTCCCGCCAGGCGGCCTTCTTCTCCCTGCATGCGGCTGCGGAGATCGATGAGGACAGCCTCCAAGGCGCTTGCCTTGGCCCGGATCTCCTCTTCCTCCGCGGCCATCTGCTCTTGGCGGCCGCGCAGCGATTCCAGCGATTGCTCCAGCTGGACCCTGTTGCCGTCCAGATTGCGGCGGCGCTCCTTGAGCACCTCGCCATACCCTTCGCATTTCTCGTAATCCTCGCTGTACTGCAGCATCGCCGCATGCAGCTCCTCCAGCTGCGATTCCAGCTCCCGCAGCTGCATGCGGTCCTTCTCGAGCAATGCATCATGCTTGCTGACGACAGAGGACAGCTCCAGCTCCTCCTTGCGGAGAACTTCGAGCTTCGCATTGTTCTCGTTCCAGCCTTGATGCACCTGGTCGATCTGATGGACATACAAGCCGATCTCGCTGCTCTTGAGCTCTTCCTTGAGAGCCTTGAACTGGATCGCCCGCTCCGACTGCTCCCGCAGCGGCTCGACCTGATCCTCCAGCTCCGAGACGAGGTCGTAGATGCGCAGCAGGTTGCTCTCGGTGTCGTCCAGCTTGCGCTGGGCTTCCCGCTTGCGGGATTTGTACTTCACGATGCCGGAGGCTTCCTCGAAGATGCCGCGCCGGTCCTCCGAACGGGTGCTGAGGATTTCCTCGATGCGGCCCTGGCCGATGATGGAATAGGCTTCCTTGCCGATGCCCGTATCCATGAACAGTTCCGTAATATCCTTGAGCCGGCAGGACTGGCGGTTGATCATGTATTCGCTGTCGCCGCTCCGGTGCACGCGCCTGGTCACCGTCACTTCCTGATGCTCGAGCGACAGCGTGCCGTCCGAGTTGTCCAGCGTAAGCGAGACCTCGCCGTAATTGACCGCCTTGCGGGCATCGCTTCCGGCGAAGATGATGTCCTCCATCTTGCCGCCGCGCAGGCTTTTGGCGCTCTGCTCGCCGAGCACCCACCGGATGCCGTCGGAAATATTGCTCTTGCCGCTGCCGTTAGGACCGACGACGGCGGTAATGCCGCGCACAAACTCCATTTCGGTTTTGTCCGCAAAGGATTTGAAGCCCGATAATTCAATCCGTTTCAACAACATGGATAGCGGTTCACCTCTTGTGGCTATTGTACCATACGGCAGGGCGGCTGGTCAGCGTGCTTGATGCATGGGCGCCTTCCATAGACAATAAAAAAAGCCCGGGCACCTGAAATGACGGTGCCGGGCCCTGGATGGCTGGCGGTGCTAATCGGCCTGCGGCTCCGAAACAGCCTGCCAAGCCTCCTCAGCGGCCTTTTGCTCCGCTTCCTTCTTGGTGCGTCCGATGCCCCGCCCGCGAATCTCCTCGCCGACAAGGACATGAACGACGAACTCCCGGTCATGGGCCGGACCGCGCTCCTCGGCAACGCGATACTCAACGCCGCCAAGGGAAAGGTTCTGCACGCGCTCCTGCAGCTTGGACTTGTAATCCTTGCCGGAGAGGCCCTCATTGCCTTCCAGCCTGGCGAACATCACCCGGCGGAGAAAGTCCCTGACCGCGTCGACCCCGGCGTCCAAATAAAGCGAGCCGACAAACGCTTCGAACAGATCGGCCAGCAGCGCAGGGCGCTGCCTGCCGCCAAGCTGCTCTTCGCCTTTGCCCAGACGGACGAACGAGCCGAAATCAAGCCGCTCGGCGAATCTGGCCAGCGAAGGCTCGCAGACGATCGCCGCCCGCATCCGGGTGAGATCCCCTTCCGGGCGCTCGGGATAAGTCTGGAACAGATGCTCGGACACGAGCAGCTGAAGCACGGCGTCGCCTAGAAACTCGAGCCTTTCATTATCTTCGGTTACGGTATCGCGATGTTCGTTCACGTAAGAAGTATGCGTGAAGGCCTGTCTGAGCAGCTGGGGTTTGGCGAAGGCGAGGCCTAGCTGGCGCTGCAGGTCCTGGAATCGCTCACGCTTCATATTTCTTCATGATGATCGTCGCGTTGTGGCCTCCGAATCCGAAGGAGTTGGACAGCGCCGTGCGGACATCCGCCTGGCGCGGAACGTTGGGCACGTAGTCCAGATCGCATTCCGGATCCTGATTGTCGAGGTTGATCGTCGGAGCGATGACTCCGTTCTGCAGCGTCAGCGCCAGGATGACCGCCTCAACGCCGCCTGCGGCGCCGAGCAGATGTCCCGTCATCGACTTGGTGGAGCTGACGGCGACTTTGTAGGCATGCTCTCCGAACGTATTCTTGATCGCCGTCGTCTCGGATTTGTCGCCGACCGGCGTCGACGTGCCGTGCGCATTGATATAATCGATGCTCTCCGGCTCCAGCTTGGCGTCGCGCAGCGCCATCTTCATGCAGCGGGCCGCTCCGTCCGGATCCGGCTCCGTCATATGATGGGCGTCTCCGCTCATGCCGTAGCCGATCACTTCCGCATAGATATGGGCTCCTCGCGCCTCGGCATGCTCCATGGATTCCAGGATCAGGACGCCTGCGCCTTCGCCCATGACGAATCCGTCGCGGTCGACATCGAATGGACGGCTTGCCTTCTGCGGCTCGTCATTGCGTACCGACATGGCGCGCATGGAGCAGAAGCCGGCCATCGCCATCGGGCGGATCGTGGATTCCGCGCCGCCGCAGATCATGACATCGGCGTCGCCGCGCTGGATCATCTTGAACGAATCCCCGATCGTATGGGTACCCGTCGCGCATGCCGTTACCACGGTCGTATTGGGACCCTTGGCGCCGGTTGCCATCGATACTTGGCCGGAAGCCATGTTCGCGATCATCATCGGAATGAAGAACGGGCTGACGCGCTTAGGCCCTTTCTCCAGCAGCACGCTGTGCTGGTCTTCCCAAGTGCCGAGGCCCCCGATGCCGGAGCCGACCATGACCCCTGTGCGCTCGGCATCGCTGTTCTCGCCGATGCGCAGGCCGGAGTCTTCGACAGCCTTGAGGCTCGCCACGACAGCCAGCTGGACGAAGCGGTCCATGCGGCGCGCTTCTTTCCGGTCGAGACCGTAGCTCTCCGGGTCGAAGCCTTTGATTTCGGCCGCGATCTTGGTCGGGTATTCGGAAATATCGAATGATTCGATTTCCGATACGCCGGATTTGCCTTCCATCAGGCTGCTCCAGAACTGCTCTTTGTTGTCGCCAAGGGCAGTCAATACGCCCAAGCCTGTTACTACCACTCGTTTATTCATTCAATTCACCTCGGAGAACGGCAATGTGGACGGCTCGTCTTGCGCCGTCTTGCAACTATATCTATCCATCAGCATACGGGCCGTGCGCCGCTTCGTAGCGGGCTTGACCATCGCAGCTGCAGCATGCAGGTTAGTGAGTTCGGATATGGCGCCTCGGTCCCGATCCGGGACGAGCGCATGTGCGGATAACGTTTGGAGAATCAGGGAGAGAATGGCCGCCGATCAAACGGCTTGAAGGGGCCGCGGGATAATCATGCGGTGATGAAGAGAGAAGTCCCGTCGTGAAACGGGACTCTCGTGGACAATTACGTATGAGATTGTATGTAATTGACTACTTCTCCCACCGTCGTGATCTTCTCCGCATCTTCATCAGAGATTTCCAGGTCGAATTCATCTTCAAGCTCCATGACGAGTTCAACGACGTCTAACGAGTCAGCGCCGAGGTCATCCTTGAAAGAAGCTTCGAGGGTAACTTCCGCCTCGTCTACGCCAAGACGATCCACTACGATGCGTTTGACGCGATCCACTACTTCGGACATCCGGTTCACCTCCTCCATGGTATTATACGAGAATCCAATTTAAAATGCCAGACCGCAAACGTTTCCTTGCCGCCGGCGGCCGCTTTCCGCCCGGAAGGCCAGGACAGCCCCGGTCTGTCGGCTTGCCCCGTCCCGCCAGGCGCGTGGAATGCCCGCCGATCGCCGGCAGCGACTTATCATTGCCCGAATGCTGTCATTACATGTACATGCCGCCGTCGACATGCACCGTCTGGCCGGTCATATAAGAAGCCTCCGACGACGCCAGGAAACGGACGGCAGCCGCGATATCCTCCGGCTTGCCGAGACGGGCGAGCGGAATGCCGCCCATCATGGAGCCTTTGACGTCCTCGGGAAGCTTGTCCGTCATTTCCGTCTCGATGAAGCCCGGAGCGATGCAGTTCACCGTAATTCCGCGCGAGCTCAGCTCGCGGGCGGCGGACTTGGTGAGGCCGATGACGCCGGCCTTGGCGGCGACGTAGTTGGCCTGACCCGGATTTCCCATCGCTCCGACAACGGAAGAAATGTTGATGATCCGGCCCGAACGCTGCTTCATCATCGGACGGGTAACGGCTTTGATGCCGTTGAAGACGCCCTTCAGATTCGTTTCGATGACCTGGTCGAACTCCTCTTCCTTCATCCGCATGATCAGGTTGTCGCGCGTGATGCCGGCGTTGTTGACGAGGATGTCGAGCTTCCCGAAGGCGTCCAGGACGGACTTGACCATTTCGTCGAACTCGGCGGCCTTGCCTACGTTGGCTTTGAGGATCACCGCTTTGCGGCCGAGGGCTTCGATAGCGGCTGCCGTTTCCGCAGCCGCCGCCTCGCTGCCGGAATAATTGACCGCGACGTCGGCGCCGGCCTCTGCCAGAGCGATCGCGATCGCGCGGCCGATGCCGCGGGAAGCGCCTGTCACGAGGGCCGTGCGGCCCGTCAAATCTGCAAACATGGCGTGTTCCTCCTATCTAAATGACTGCTGATGCTGCCGACGCAGGCATGAGCCTGACGCCGCTGCAAGCTGTATTCTAGGCAAGCTCCTGAATCGCGGCCGCAAGCGAATCGGCGCCGTTCACGTTGATGACGCGAGCTCCGCGGTCCGTCTTCTTGATGAGCCCCGCCAGGACGGTGCCCGATCCGATCTCGACGAATGTGTCCACACCCTCGGCGATCAGCATCCGGACCGTATCTTCCCACAGCACGGGAGAATAGACCTGCTCCACCAGCAGCCTGCGGATGTCGACGGCCGCCTGCACGGCTGCCGCGTTCACATTGGCGACGACAGGATACTGCGCGTCCTTGAACTCCACCTGCTCCAAAACCTCGGCCAGCCGCACGGCTGCAGGCTTCATCAGGGAGGAATGGAAGGGGCCGCTCACTTCGAGCGGAATCGCCCGCTTGGCTCCGGCCTCCTTGACCCTCTCTACAGCTGCCGCAACGCCCTCTGCGCTGCCCGACACGACGATCTGTCCCGGACAGTTGACGTTGGCCAGCTCCACCGGCTTGCCTTCGGCCGTGATCGAAGCGCACAGCTCCGCAAGCGGTCCGCGCTCGGCGCCGAGGACGGCCGCCATGGCTCCCTGTCCTCCAGGAACGGCCTGCTCCATGAACTCGCCTCTGGCGCGAACGGTGCGGACCGCATCGGCGAAGCCGAGCGAGCCTGCGGCCACCAGCGCACTGTATTCGCCAAGGCTGTGGCCCGCGGCATAAGCCGGCATAATGCCGGACTCCCGAAATGCTTCCAGAAACGCCACGCTCGTCGTCAGCAGCGCGGGCTGCGTGTTGGCCGTCTGCTTGAGAGCCTCGTCAGGGCCGTTGAATATGATATCGGACAGCGGGAAGCCCAGTGCCGCGTCGGCTTCGTCGAATACGGCTTTGGCGCGGGCATTGGACTCGTACAGATCCCGTCCCATGCCGACTGCCTGAGCTCCCTGCCCCGGAAATACAAACGCGATTTTGCTCAAAGATGCTCCTCCGATCAAATGGTTTCCTTCACGGAAATTCGCTGAAAGGCTTGCTTACCAGACCAGGACCGCCGCTCCCCAAGTAAGGCCGCCGCCGAAGCCCACCATGAGCAGCGTGTCTCCCTCGGATACTCTGCCTTGCTCGACGGCGTCGCAAAGGGCGAGCGGAATCGATGCGGCGGACACGTTGCCGTAGCGGTCGAGGTTGATGACGGCCTTCTCCTCCGGCAGGTCGAGCCGGTTCAGCGCCGCCTGGATGATGCGGATGTTGGCCTGATGCGGAATGAGCAGGTCGATGTCCTGCTTGGTCAGGCCGGCTTTGCGCAGAGCGTCGTCGGCTGCGGCGCCCATGACCCGGACTGCGAACTTGAAGACGTCGTTTCCGGCCATCTTGAGGAAATGATGCTTCTCCTCGACCGACTCCGCCGTGGACGGAATGCGCGATCCGCCTCCGGGAATCTTGAGCAGATGCCCGCCGGAGCCGTCCGAGCCGAGATCGAAGGACTTGAAGCCGCGGCCGGCCGGCACTTCGCCGAGCACGACAGCGCCCGCTCCGTCGCCGAACAGGATGCATGTATTGCGGTCCGTGTAATCCGTAATCCGCGAGAGGCATTCGGCCCCGACGACCAGCACTTTCCTGTACATTCCGGTCGCCACCATGTTGGCTGCCGTCGCCAGGCCGTAGATGAAGCCCGAGCATGCGGCGGACAGGTCGAAAGCGGCTGCGCGCTTGGCGCCGAGCCGATCCTGGAGCAGGCTGGCCGTGGACGGGAAGAACATGTCCGGGGTGACCGTCGCCACCACGATCAAGTCCAAGTCCTCGGCCGTGATGCCGGCGCTGTCAAGCGCCTTGATGGAAGCCTCGTAGGCGAGATCGGAGGTCGCCTGGTCCGGCGCCGCGATGCGGCGTTCCCGCATGCCGGTGCGGGTGACGATCCACTCGTCGTTCGTTTCCACCATCTGTTCGAGATCTTTATTGGTCAACACTCGTTCCGGAACGTATTTGCCCGTACCGATAATACCGACTGGGATTAGATTCATGATAAGTCCTCTTTTCCGCTGATTTCCGCGGCTACCGTCTCGATAAGGCCGGCTTGCAGCGCGGTCCGGGCTATCCGGACCGCGTTCTTGACGGCGGCCGCATTGGAGGAGCCGTGGCATTTGACGACAAGGCCGTTCAAGCCGAGAAGCGGAGCCCCCCCGTGATGGGAGTAGTCCATCTTGTCGCGAAGGCCCTTGAGCCCCGGCATCATGATGGCTGCGGCAAGCTTCGTCATCAGGGACTTCGTGAAGGCTCCCTTGATCTCCTTCATGACGGCGCCTGCCGTGCCCTCCATCGTCTTGAGCAATATATTGCCGGCGAATCCGTCGCAGACCAGGACGTCGCAGTTGCGCTGCATGACTTCCCTGGATTCCACGTTGCCGATGAAATGCACGGGCGCCGCCTCGATCAAGCCGTAGGCAGCCTTCGTCAGCTCGTTGCCCTTGGAAGCTTCGGTGCCGACGCTCAGCAAGCCGACGCGCGGCCGCTCGATGCCTTCGACCTTGGAGCGGTAAATGCTCCCCATCACCGCATACTGCATCAGATGCTCCGGCTTGGCATCCATATTGGCGCCGAGATCCAGAGCGAGCACGCCCTTATTGTCCATCGTCGGCAGCACGGTCGCCAGCGCAGGCCGCTCGATTCCGGGCATGCGGCCGACGACAAGCAGGCCGGTTGTCATCAAGGCGCCCGTATTGCCGGCCGACAGCATGGCATCGACGGATTTTTCCTTCAGCATCCGTCCGGCCACCACCATCGAGGCGTCCTTCTTGCGGCGGACCGCTCTTACCGGCTCTTCGTCGCTTCCTATCTTCTCGGATGCATGCTGAACCGTCAGATTGGCCGCCGACTGCCCCCCAAGGGCAGCCTCGATCGCAGCCTCATCCCCCACCAGCAGGATTTCCGTATCCGGCCACTGGCGGGCCGCTTCCAGCGCGCCAAGCACGATCTGGCCGGGCGCATGGTCGCCTCCCATCGCATCGATGGCAATTCTCACGCTATTCTCCTCCTTCTGGCGCGGCCGCTTCTCCCCCCGAACGATGGATGACGAAATGGCCTTCGAAAACCATCTCGTCTCCGACATAGGAGAATACTTCCACCTTCGCCTTGCTCCGCTGCCCTGTATTGGAGCGGACGTACGCTTTGGCGATGCACTTCTCCCCCAGCCGGACGGACCGGAGAAAACGGATATCGGCGGTAGCCGTCAAAGCGATCTCGTCGTTGATCACGGCGACGGCAAGCGAGTTGGCCTGGGCGAAAATATGATGGCCCCTTGCAATGCCGGTCCGAGAGAACGAATGCTCCTCGCCGATTTCGAACAGGGAAATTCCGCTTTTGTCGAGCTGCAGGTCCACGATCTCGCCGATGACCTCGTCCAGCGGAAGCGAACGCACGGAATCGTAGGAACGCTCGGCCATCAGCTTCATCCGCTCGCGCAGCTCCGGAATGCCGAGCTCCATCCGGTCCAGCCGGATCGTCTGTATGCTTACTCTAAGCAGCCTGGTCAGCTCCCGGTCCGTGGCGAACGGGTTGTCGTTCAACAGGCCCAGCAGCTGCTGGTGCCGCTGCTTCTTCGGCAGGCGCTCGATACCGCCACCACCTTCGACCGTCTCATTTTTAACACCTGGTACCAATTCAGTATATAGAAAATCGCCGATGGCCGCAATGGACTCCCCGCACCCTGCCGCCAGACGGCATTGCAAGGCGCACAGCGCCTGCCCCCGGGCAATAAAAAACGCTCCGCCACAGAGGCGGAGCGCTTCGAGAATGTCCCCGTGACGGGAACGGCAAGAGACTACTGGGAAATAACCTCTTTGGTTTTGTAGTATCCGCATACTTTGCAAACATGGTGAGCCAGCTTGAGCTCTCCGCACTGCTCGCATTTCACCATGCCCGGCACTGCAAGCTTGAAGTGCGTGCGGCGTTTGTCGCGGCGGGTTTTGGACGTTCTACGTTGTGGTACTGCCATTGTCTAACACCTCCTTAAAAGAATGGGCGGCTTCCGCCGACAATCATGCCAAGTCCTACTCCAGAAGCTTCTTAAGCGCCTCGAACCTCGGATCGATCTTATCCTGGGAACAGCCGCATGATTGCTCGTTGAGATTGATCCCGCAATCCGGACAAAGCCCCTTGCAGTCGTCGCTGCACAGCGGAGACATCGGAAGATAGAGAAGCATGGTGCCCTCGACATAAGGCTCCAGGTCGACCTTGTCCTCACTTACGATGATCAGATCTTCGTCCTCGTTGATGTCCTTCACCGCGGAAACATGGGCAAACCGTTCTTCGATCGGAATGACGATATGCTCCTCGGTCGGCTCCAGGCATCGGGAACAAGCCATTGTGAGATCGGCGCTCAGCTCTCCGCTTACCTGCGCGGTCCCGTCGAAAGGACGGACGGCAAGGCTGGCGCGAAGCGGACTAGCGGACAGGACGTCCTTGCGGTCGCCCAAAAGCTCCTGCATGTCCAGCTCTTCGTTGAAGCTGTGCTCGACCCCTTTGGAAACAACTTCCATAACACGAAATTCCATAAGATCACTCCAAACAAACAAAATTTATTATATCGAGCGCGGGAACCATTTGTCAACCAAAAGCCCACCGATTACCGCTCGGGACATTTCATGCTATAGTAAAGCGGAAATCTGCCGATTTGTCGAGGTGTATTATGCGCACAACTGGTCTTATCGTCGAGTATAACCCTTTTCACAACGGCCATGCCTATCATTTGCAAAAATCCGTAGAGGCCGCGGGCGCCGATGCCGTCGTCGCCGTCATGAGCGGCCATTTCCTGCAGCGCGGCGAACCCGCGCTCATGGACAAGTGGGCGCGTGCGCGCACCGCTCTGCTCGGAGGCTGCGACCTCGTGCTGGAGCTTCCGCTCGCCTATTCCGTGCAGCCTGCCGAATGGTTCGCGCACGGCGCCGTCGCGGTGCTGGAGTCGACCGGCGTCGTCGACGCGTTCTGCTTCGGCAGCGAGAGCGGAAGGCTTGAGCCGCTGAGCCGCGCAGCCGGCCTGCTGGCGGACGAGCCGGCCGAATTCCGCTCCCTGCTGCGCCATCGTCTCGGAGAAGGCGCGCCTTATCCATCCGCGTATTCCTCCGCCCTGATGGACTATATGGCCCTATCCGGAGACGCCGCCGATCTGGGCCTGGCTCCGGAGGAGCTTGCGCTTCCGAATCAGACGCTCGGCCTTCACTACCTGATCGCCTTGCGGCGGCTGAAGGGACGAATGGAGCCGCTTACGATCCGCCGCGAAGGAGCCGGCTACCACGATCCGGTAGCGGAATCCGGCTCCATCGCAAGCGCGACCGCCCTCAGGAAAAAGCTCTCCGCAGGAAGCAGCCTCTCCTCGCTTGCGCCGTTCGTGCCTCCCGGCACGATCGAGGTGCTGGAGCGCGAATGGCAGGACGGAAACGCTCCGCGCTCCTGGGACGATTATTTCCCCCAGCTGCTGCATCGAATCCTGACCGGAACGCCGGCTTCGCTCGCAGGCATCCTCGGCATGGGCGAGGGACTCGAGCATCGCCTGCTGTCAAGCCTTCGGCAGCTGCCAACCGCCGGCATGGAGGCGCTGCTGCAGGCGATGAAAACGAAGCGCTACACGAGAACCAGGCTCCAGCGCGCCCTGCTCGGCGTGCTGCTGGACCTGCGCAAGGACGAGCTGTCTCCCGAACGGCTGAGCGGGGGGCCGGGCTACATCCGCGTGCTCGGCTTCACCCCCAAAGGCCGGGAGCTGCTGGCGCGGATGAGGCGCTCCGCTTCGGCGCCCGTTCTGCTCAGCGCCGCGAGAGCTCCGCAAGGGCTCCCCATGCTGGAGCTGGACGTGCGGGCGACAGCCGTGTACGCTTCCGCCGGCCGCGGCGGAATGGCCCCGCCAGGGCCGAAAGAGCTGTTCCGCGACTATTACGAGCCTCCCGTCCGTCTGGAGTGATCTGCTTTGGGAAAAACGGCTACTCCCGCAGCCCCGCCCGCGCGGCGACAGCCTCCGCCGCAGCCTCCAGCGTCGCGGCCGCGGCGATCTTCATCGGCGTATGCAGCTGCATCGCCGATGCCTCCGCCTCTCGCCTTTCCTGCGGAGGGACGAGGAACAGCTCCGCTCCGGCAGCCGCTGCGGCTGCGACCTTCTGGACGACGCCGCCGACAGCTCCGACCGAGCCGTCCGGAGACATCGTTCCGGTTCCGGCAACCTTCAGGCCGCCGGTGCCGTCTCCCGCAGTCAAGCGATCGTACACGGCCAGCGCCATCATCAATCCTGCGGACGGTCCGCCTGCGGAGGCTTCCTTCCATTCCAGCGGGAGTCCGGTCTTCTCGTCTTTGATGACTCGCACTTCTCCCCATGTCGGAGCGCCCGCCGCAAGAGCAGCGGGCGCTTTTTCGGCCTCCGTTCCGACCTCCCCCTCCCTTCCGGCAGCCATTCCCCGCAGCCCTTCGGCATACGCTCTCAGCTCGTCCCGGTTCATATCCACATGAACGGTGATTGTCCGCGAACCACGCGCAAGCTCCAAGCCGGCGCCTCCGCGAGCGGCGGCAGCGTCCAGGCAAGCCGCCAGACCGGACAAGGATTCGACGGGACTTCCGGCGCAGCTCGTGACGAGATCACCCGCCGCGAGCTCCGCTCCTTTTCCCAAGCGGCCCCCCTCCAGAACGACGACCTTCTCCGGAATGCGGAGATAAGAAGTCCCGGACAGCCGGTAGGCAGCCTCGGCTGCGTCGGCTTGGGAAGCTTCCATGACCAGCTTCATGCCGGCCATGTAATCAGCCTCGGACTCGCCCCTCAGCAAAGCCCTCTTCTCCATCACCTGACGGCCTTTGAAAAGCCATGCGGCCGCCGCTTCGGCGGCGCTGGCATCGTCAACCCGGATGGCCGTATACAGCCAGCTTCCCTTGCCGCTTCCTGCCTGGCCCGGCGGGAGCAGCCCGGCCGCATCCAGCGCAAAGCCCGGCTTCACGATGTAATAGGGACGCGGCACGGCGCAAAGAAGCAGGACCGCGCCTAAAGCGGCGAGCGGCAGCAGCCTGCGGGCGGCTCCCGATTGTCGCCGGGACCTGGCGGCCGGCAAACCGGTTGAATGGGAACGCATGGAGCAAAGCCTCCTTCTTGTTGATCGCAGCTGCGGGCAGCGAGGCGGCCGACCCTGAGCGGACCGACTCTTCCAAGACATGAGCACGGGCGTTCTAACCTGTCCGCGCGAGGCGTATAGTTAGGTACCGTTTGTCCGCGGACAACCATCGGCCGACCATTCCATCCCGCTAGGAGGCTTCCCTCATGCTGCGTACTCTGCTAACCGCCTGCGCCGCCGTCCTGCTCGTCGCAGCCATCGTCGGAGGAACGTCCGAAGCGTTTCAAGCGTCGCTATCCGGCCTGTCCCTCTGGTGGAACTTCGTCTTCCCCTCGCTGCTGCCCTTCCTCGTGCTTGCCGAGCTGATGCTCGCCTTCGGCCTCGTCGACGCTATCGGAGCTATGCTGGCTCCGCTGACGACAAGGCTGCTGCGGCTTCCCGGAGCGGCAGGCTGGGGCCTCGTCCAAGGCTGGACAGGAGGCTTCCCTGCCGGAGCCCAGGCAGCCGCCTCGCTTGTATCCAGCGGACGCTTGACTCGCTCGGAAGGACAGCGGCTGCTCGCTGCGGCCCATCTCCCCAATCCGATCTTTGTCATCGTCGTCGTCGGCGCCGGCTTCCTCCATCAGCCTCAGTTCGGGCTCATGCTCATGCCCTTGCTGTGGCTGTCCAGTCTCATCTCCGGCATGATCGTAAGCATCCTGAGCCGGAAGCCTGCGGAGGTCCCTCGCTTGGAGGAGCAAGCAGCGGCTGAGGCCGGAAAAGGAGCGGCTTGGCGCATTGTGCTCGCCATGGAAGAAGGCAGGAAACGGGACGGCCGCTCCTTCGGCAAAGCTTTAGGCGACGGCGTCACCGGCGCCGTGCAGCAGCTCATGAACGCCGGCGGACTCATCATCCTGGCCGCCGTCGTCATCCGGCTGCTGCAGCCGTTTCTTCCCGAGGCTGTTCAAGGGCCGCTCATGATCTCGCTCGCGGAAGTCCATCTCGGCATGAACGCCCTCGCAAGCTGGCACGCTCCAGAGCCGTCCTCGCTGCTGCAGGCGGCAGCCATCGCCGCTGCGCTCTCATGGGGCGGGCTCTGCTCCTTGCTCCAGGCGGCCGGAGCGTCGTCGGGAACCGGACTGCGGCTGCTCCCGCTGGCCGGGGCCAGGCTGCTCGCCTCCGTTATTGCCGCCGGCCTGACGCTCGTTCTATGGAGACCGCTGAGCGCGTTGGCCTCCTTCGTTGAGACAGCCGCTTCCGCCGCGCGTCCAGCCTTTCTTTCTCCCGGCATGTCCGGCTGGGAGCAAGCTCTGCCGGCCTCTCTCTGGCCATCCCTTCCTTATTCCGCCGCAGCCTGGGCCGTCATTCTGGCAGCGCTGCTCCTGATCTCGGCTGCCGTCCGCGGACTGCGCCGACGAGCCTAGCGACAACAGACCGGCTGCTCATGGCTGCCGGTCTGCGTATTTGCGTTCGAGCCCCCTCTCCACTTCAGGCGGAACGAGATCCTTGACGCTTCCATGGAAGCGGGCGATCTCCTTGACGATGCTGGAGCTGAGGTAAGAGTATTTGGGATTCGTCATCATGAAGATCGTCTCGATGTCGCCGTCGAGCTGATGGTTCATCGACGCCAGCTGCAGCTCGTATTCGAAGTCCGTCACCGACCGGATGCCCCGTACGATCGTGCGCGCTCCGCGCGAGCGCATGAAGCGGACGGTCAGGTCGCGGAAGCTGTCGATCTCCACGTTGGGGATGTCCCGGGCAATCTCCGCCAGCAGCTCGAGACGCTCCTCGACGGAGAACAGCGGGTTTTTGCTCGTGTTGTTCAGAACGGCCACGATAACCGTATCGAATTGCCTGGCCGCCCGCTGGATGATGTCGAGATGCCCGCATGTGACGGGGTCGAAGCTTCCCGGGTAGACAGCCACCCTGCCGCTTAGGATCAATCCGTCCTCTTCCTTCAAGCCGTCCTGTGTTCCGCCCGAATTAGTTCCCATCTGCATCCGCTACCTCCGTCTGTTGAAGCCGATACCGATATACGGTCACGGCCGTCTCGCCATATTGCACTCTTCTCGTCTGCTCGCAGCCGCCGATGACTTCGGGGTATGCATGCCCTGCGTCGTGCTCCACCACAATCACCGCATCGTCAGCGAGCAGCAGCCGCTCCTGCAGCTCCATGATCTGCGCATCCATATGGGTCAGCCGGTAGGGCGGATCAAGGAATACGGCCGCAAACGATATTTCCCGCTTCGCGAGCGCCTTGACCGCCCTTCCGGCGTCGTTCGTATATATTTCGGCGCGCCCGGACATGCCTGCCGCCTCTACATTGGCCTTGACGACCGCAATGCTCGTCCTATCCTGATCGACGAAGACCGCCTTCTCCATGCCGCGGCTCAGCGCCTCGATGCCGAGGCCTCCCGTGCCGGCGAACAGGTCCAGCGCCCATCCACCTTCAAAATAAGGGCCGATCATGCTGAACACGGCTTCCTTCACCTTGTCGGTCGTCGGACGCGTATTCATGCCCGGTACCGCCTTCAGCGGCCTGCCCTTGGCCTCGCCCGCGATTACTCTCATTCGTGCCTGCCCCTCCTGCTTCTAGCGGCTTCCGCCGCCCATTTGCCCTGCTATCGTACCACAACCGCCGATGCGTTTGGAAGCGTGCCCGACAGCCCGATCCAGCCTGTCCCCTAGGCCGCATCGGCGCCTCGCCATGCAGCTCAAGAGGAAATTATCCCCTGCACGATCGTAACTTCTCCCTTCTGCCGGCAGCCAGCGCCCCTGATAATAGAATCAGCGTCAAGGACTCTGCGCTGAAGACGCATCGTCTCCCCTTGTTCCATTCCTTCGAAAGGAGGCATGATCCGACAGCCCGAACAGGCAGCCCGCGAGCAGGTTCAGCCGCTTGACAGAAGCGGCGCAAAGCCCGAATTCCGAATCCTTTTGAGGAGGCTTCATTATGTACGCTTATCCATCTTCCATGGCGCGAAGATCCCTGCTGGCCGCCTGGCTCAGCCTGGCCGTCCTGGCTGCGTCGATCCTGAGCATGGCCGCTTTTCCGTCCCGCGCCTCGGCCGCTCCTGCAGGCGGATACAAAATCGTCGGCTATTGGCACAACTTCGACAACGGCTCCGGCTTCATCCGCCTGCGCGACGTCTCGCCCGACTTCGACGTCGTCAACGTTTCCTTCGCGGAGCCGGTCGGAGGCAGCACGACGGGCAGCATCGGTTTCGTTCCATTCAACTATACCGATACGGACTTCAAGGCGGATGTCGCTTACTTGAAAAGCAAAGGCAAAAAAGTGCTTATCTCCATCGGAGGCGCCAACGGGCAGGTTCAGCTTGCGACCGCCGCGGCAAGAGACGCCTTTGTATCCTCTGTAACCGGAATCATCGATAAATACGGCTTCGACGGCCTCGACGTCGACTTCGAGGGACATTCCCTCTATCTGAACGCCGGCGATTCGGACTTCCGCAATCCGACGACGCCGGTCATCGTCAACCTGATCAGCGCCCTGAAGTCGATCAACGGAAAATACGGGACCGGCAGCTTCATTCTGACGATGGCTCCGGAAACGTTTTTCGTCCAGCTCGGCTATTCGTTCTATGGCGGCAGCTGCATCAGCTGCGACTCGCGCGCCGGCGCCTATTTGCCCGTCATCCACGCCACCCGGGACATCCTCGACTGGCTGCAGGTGCAGAATTACAATTCCGGCCCGATCACCGGCCTTGACGACCAATACCACACGATGGGCAACGCCGACTTCCATGTCGCGATGGCCGATATGCTGCTGACCGGCTTCCCCGTCGCCAAAAACGCCAGCCAGGTATTCCCTGCGCTCAAGCAGGAGCAGGTCATTCTCGGATTGCCGGCCAACGGCAATGCCGGCGGCGGATTCACATCCGTAGCGGATGTGCAGACGGCACTCGACGCCCTCATCAAGGGCAAGCAGCTGTCCTCGTACAAAACGAGAGGCAGCTCGACCGGCTATCCGAACTTCGGCGGACTGATGACCTGGTCGATCAATTGGGATAAATTCAACAGCTTCGAGTTCTCCACCAAGCACCGGGCCTATCTGAACGCGATCGCTCCCCAGGCGCCGGATACGCAGCCGCCATCCGCCCCGGCCAATCTGGCGTCGACAGGCGTGTCCTCCACCAGCGTGTCGCTGTCCTGGACCGCTTCGACCGACAACGTCGGCGTGGCCGGCTACGTCGTGAGCTACGGCTCCACCCAGCTCAATGCGTCCGGGACTTCCGCCGTCATCACCGGCCTCGTTCCGGATACAAGCTATTCGTTTACCGTCAAGGCGAAGGATGCCGCCGGCAATCTATCCGCCGCCAGCGCGGCGCTGAATGTGCGCACGAGCGCGGCTTCGGGCGACACGTCGCCTCCGACCGCCCCTGGGGGATTGGCCGTCGCAGGCAAGACCTCCTCCTCCATATCGCTGTCCTGGACCGCATCGACCGACAATGTCGGCGTGACCGGATACACCGTCGCCTACGGCAGCCAGCAGCTGGCCGTATCCGGCACGAGCGTCACCGTATCGGGCTTGGCCGCCGGAACCTCCTATACGTTCACGGTCAAGGCCAAGGACGCCGCCGGCAACGTCTCTCCCGCCGCTGCCGTGACGGCGTCCACCGATGCCGCAGGCGCGCAGGCTTGGGCTGCGGGCGTCGCCTACAAAACCGGCGATCTCGCCACCTACGGCGGCAAAACGTATTCATGCCGCCAGCCGCATACTTCGCTTCAAGGCTGGGAGCCTCCGAATGTCCCCGCTCTTTGGCTGCTCCAAGCCTAGAGCCAGAGACATCCATGGAGGCCTGAAACGTGGATAAGTCCGGACGCCGTCGGCTCTTCCGCTGACGGTCCGGACTTTTTTGCCATGCCCGCTGCTTCGACTGCTCTTTATTTCTGCTTTGGATGTGCCGCAGCGACCCTTCCGCTCCCTACAGCTTCTCCGATATCGCCTTCGCCTGCGTGAACTGCAGCAGATAATCGCTGCCGCCAGCCTTGGAATCGGTGCCGGACAGATTGAAGCCTCCGAACGGATGCACGCCGACGAGAGCGCCGGTGCATTTGCGGTTCAAGTACAGATTCCCGACATGGAAGGAGCGCCGTGCCTCTTCCAGATGCGCCCGCTTGCCTGAAAATACCGAGCCGGTAAGGCCGTAAGCCGTATCATTGGCGATGTCCAGCGCATCTCCATAATCGTCCGCCTGGATGAACGCCAGAACAGGCCCGAAAATTTCCTCCTGGGCTACTCTCGCCTTGCGGTCCACCCCCTCGATGATCGTCGGCTGGGCGAAATAGCCGAAGCTGTCGTCGGTGCCGCCGCCCCAGACGATCTTGCCTTCGCCGCTGCCGATCTCCACATAGTCCGCGATCTTGCGGAGCGCCGCCTTGTCGATGACCGGCCCCATGTCGGTGCCGTATTCGGCCGGGTCACCGACCCGCAGCCCCGAGGCGCGCCGCACCACATCCTCCAGCACCCGGTCATAGACGTCGGCATGGATGATCGCGCGGGAGCAGGCGCTGCATTTCTGCCCCGAAAAGCCGAAGGCCGATGCTGCGATCGCCTCCGCGGCCGCCTCGAGATCGGCGCTTTTGTCGACGACGATCGCATCCTTGCCGCCAAGCTCCGCGATGACTCGCTTCATCCAGCGCTGGCCTTTGGCCAGCCGCGATGCTCTCTCATGGATTCGCAGTCCCGTCTCCAGCGATCCCGTAAAGCTGATGAACCGGGCGAGGGGATGATCCACCAGCGCGTCGCCGATGACCGATCCCGGTCCCGGCACGAACTGGATGACCTGCTCCGGCAGTCCCGCTTCCAGCAGCAGCGCGACGAACCTCGCTGCGATTACCGCTGTCGGGCTGGCCGGCTTGAGCACGACCGGATTGCCGCAGACGAGCGCGGCCGCCGTCATGCCGGCCATGATCGCGAGCGGGAAATTCCACGGCGGAATGACGACCCCGGTGCCGAGCGGGATGTAGAGAAGCTCGTTGTCTTCCCCCTGCAGGCGGATCAGCGGCTGCGGCGCGCCGATGCGCTCGGCCTCGCGGCCGTAATAGTCCAGGAAGTCGATCGCCTCCGCCGTATCGGCGTCGGCTTCCCCCCAGGGCTTGCCCGCCTCCAGCACCATGAGCGCGGAAAATTCGTGCTTGCGCCTCCTGAGCAGCGCCGCCGCGCGGTATAGAATCCGCGCCCTCACGGCGAACGGCTCCCGCGCCCAGCCGGCTGCGGCTGCATGGGCCGATTCCACCGCTTCCGCCGCCTGCCGCAGGTCCGCCTGGACGACCCGTCCGATCACATCTCCATAGCGTGCCGGGTTTAGGGAATCTGCCGCCGCTCCTTCAAACTTCTCCCGGCCTCCGATCAGAAGCGGATAGGTCTGGCCCTGGCGTCCGCGCTCTTCATCGAGCGCCGCATGAAACAGCGAGCGGTTGCGGTCGTCGCGGAAATCGGTGAGCGGCTCGTTGCGGAACGGTTCCAACATATCGTTCGCCTCCGTATGTCCTTTTGGCTTGCAGTCATGGGTGTCAGGCACTCTGCCTATATATAATCATGACCGGCCTTGAACATGACTTGGAGCCGCTCGCGCCACAAGCGCCGGCGGAGGGGAGGGTGAGGGCTCGATGGAATTGGGCAACAAAATTTACCGTTCGGTGCTGCTTGGACTCGCCGGCAACGGCGCTGTAGAGGCTGCAGCCCATAAAGTCGGCATGAAGCTCGGAGCTTCCCGCTTCGTTGCTGGAACGACGCTGGACGAAGCGGTTGCAGCCGCGTGCCGATTGCGGGATAAAGGCATCCAAGTGTCGATGGATCATCTCGGGGAAGGAATCAAGACGCTGGACGAAGCGGATGCCTACCGGGACGCCTATATTTTGCTGCTGCAGCGGCTGCATCTGGAAGGGCTGTCCGGCAACGTGTCGCTGAAGCCGACTCAGATGGGGCTTGCCCTGGATGAAGCCTCCTGCCTGGAGCGGATCACGGCGATCGCCAGGGAAGCCAAGGCTAGAGGGGCATTCGTGCGGCTGGACATGGAGGACAGTCCCTATACGGGACGCACCATCGAGCTCGTGCGCCAGCTGTATAAGGAAGGGCTGACCAATACCGGAACGGTCATCCAGGCCTATTTGTACCGAAGCGCCGAGGATGTGCGCAAGCTCAGCAACGCCCGCATCAATCTGAGGCTCGTAAAGGGGGCGTACAAGGAAAGCCGGGCCATCGCGTTCGCCAAGCCGGACACCGTCTCGGCCAGCTTCAAGCGGCTGATCCGGATGCGGCTGGACAGCGGCGTGTACACCGCCGTGGCCACGCATGACGACGAGATCATCCGCTGGACCAAGGCTTACGCGGCCCGGCGCGGAGTCTCGAGGGGAGCCTTCGAGTTCCAGATGCTGTACGGAATGAGGATGTCCATGCAGGAACGGCTTGCCGCCGAAGGATATACCGTCCGCTGCTATGTGCCCTACGGAGAGCGGTGGTATCCGTATTTCGTAAGGAGGCTTGCGGAGCGCCCCGAAAATGTCGGCTTTGTCCTGAGGAACCTGTTCAAGCGGAGCTGAAGGCACGCTGCCCTGCTTCGACGAGAGGAGAATGTCGATGAATCCAACTGTGCCCGTCAGCATCCTGCCCGTGGCGTTCGATTACGGCGCCGGGCGCGGTGGCGCCGCATCCGGCCCCGAAGCGCTGCTCCAGGCAGGCCTTGCCGATCGGCTTGCCGGCCTGGGCCGGCAAGCCGTTCTGCTCCCCCGCGTCCCGGCGGCGAACCTGCAGGCCGATTTCCGAAGCGCTCCCGGCATGAAGCATTGGGGCCGGGTGCTGGCAATGGCCGAAGAAACGGCTGCGGCAGCCGCTACCGCAGCCGACAGGGGCTTCCCCCTCATACTCGGCGGCGACCACAGCATCGCCATCGGGACGATAGCCGGCCTCGCCTCCCGCCGTGAGAGGCTGGGTGTCCTGTGGATCGACGCCCATTCCGATCTCAATACTCCTTCGACCACCCCGTCCGGCAATCTTCACGGCATGTCGCTCGCGGCTTGCCTCGGTCTCGGAGATCCGGACCTGGCCGCCGTCGGGGGTTATTCCCCGAAGCTCCAACCGGAGCGCATCGCGCTTGTCGGCGCCCGTTCCCTCGACGAGGGGGAGCGGGAAATCATCGGCCGTCTCGGCATCGCCTGCTTCACCATGCATGACATCGACCGCAGGGGCATGGCCGACGTCATGAAGGAGGCGATCGCGATTGTCTCGAACGGATCGGACGGCGTCCATCTCAGCTTCGACATCGACAGCGTCGATCCCGGAGAGGCTCCCGGCACCGGCACGCCGGTGCGCGGCGGCCTGTCATACCGTGAAGCCCATTTGGCCATGGAACTGCTGCATGAAACCGGCCTGCTCACCTCGGCGGAGCTGGTGGAGGTCAACCCTCGGCTCGACAGGGGGAACCGGACGGCCCGCCTGGCGGTCGAGCTGCTGGCTTCCCTTTTCGGGGAGAAGATCCTCTAGCTGACCGGCTCTATACCTCGATGACGATCGGCAGGATCATCGGCCTTCTTCTCGTCCGGGCGTAAATATAGCGGGCCAGATCATCCTTGAGCGAACGCTTGACGAGACTCCACCTGCCCGGCCGCTCTTCTTCCAAGCCGTTCACCGTCTTCAGCACGAGCTCCTGGATGCCGGCCATCAGCTCCTCGTTGTCCCGGACGAACACGAAGCCGCGGGAGATGATCTCCGGCTTGGCCAGCATGCGCCCGTCGTACTCGCTCAGCGTCACCACGACGACGAGCATGCCGTCGCCGGACAGCTGCCTGCGGTCCCGCAGCACGATCTGGCCTACATCCCGTCCGAGGCCGTCGACCAGGCTGCTTCCGGCCGGAATCGATTTTCCCTTGCTCGCCTCGCCGTCAGCCAGCTCCACCGTATCGCCGTTGTTCAGGATGAAGACGCGCTCCTGCGGAATGCCGACCGCTTCCGCCAGCAAGCGGTGCTGATGCAGCATCCGGAACTCTCCGTGGACCGGTATGAGATATCGCGGCTTCATCAAGGTCAGCATGAGCTTCAGCTCCTCCTGGCTGCCATGTCCAGATACATGCATGCCGGTCGCGCTTCCCGCTCCATAAATGACGTTCGCTCCGATCTGATACAAATGGTCGATGATCCGGGAGACGCTCCGCTCGTTGCCCGGAATCGCGCCTGCCGCGATGATTACGGTGTCCCCGGGAGCTACGGCCATCTGGCGGTGGCTCCCTGCGGCCAGCCTGGCAAGCGCCGCCATCGGCTCTCCCTGGCTGCCGGTGCACAGCACGGCAATCCGCTCAGGCGCATAATCCTCTGCTTCGCCGGCGTCGATGATCAGCTCCTCCGGCACGTTCAAGTACCCGAGAGAGGCTGCGACATCCACCACATTCACCATGCTTCTCCCGAGCAGCACCAGCTTGCGTCCTGTCGCGGCCGAGGCGTCGACGACCTGCTGCACCCGGTTGACATTGGAGGCGAAGGTGGACAGGAACACTCTCTGCTTCGCCTTGGAGAAGGCATCCAGAATATGGCCTCCGACGACCCTCTCCGATGGCGTGAAGCCCGGCCTTTCGGCGTTGGTGCTCTCGGAGAGGAGCAGCTGGACTCCCTTGCTGCCGATGTCGGCCATCCGGTGCAGATCGGGATAAGGACCGCTGACCGGAGACATGTCGAACTTGAAATCCCCCGTATGCACGATCGTTCCCTGAGGGGTATCAAAGACGATTCCGAGGCAGTCCGGGATGCTGTGGCTGATCGTGAAAAAAGCCGCCCTGAAGCAGCTGCCGAGCTCGACGGCCGAGTCCGCGTCAATGACATGAAGCTGCGCTCCGCCCATCAGGCCATGCTCCTTCAGCTTGATCTCGATCAGCCCCATCGTCAGCCTCGTCGCGTACACCGGCACAGGCAGCTGCTTCAATAAATACGGAATGCCTCCGATATGGTCCTCATGCCCGTGGGTGACAAGCAGCGCCCTCACCTGCTCCTTGCGCTCGATCAGATAGGACAGATCCGGCACGATCAGATCGACGCCGGGCTGGCTTTCGTCCGGAAACTTGGAGCCGCAGTCGATCAGGACGATATCGTCTCCGCACTGAAGCATATACATGTTCTTGCCGATTTCGTTGACGCCTCCGAGAGCTGCCGCGAGCAGCTTGGAAGGCCGTGCCTGCCCCTCGGATCCCTCTATTTCCGGCAGATGCCCGCGCCGTTCATCCTTGACTCCATCCATCCCGATTCCTCCGATTCGCTTCCAGCCGATGATGATATTGGGATTCCCGATTGTGCCGGACGAAATGCGCTTGGACGGAAAAAAGTCAGAGCCGTCGGCTTTGTCTTTTTTTGCCTTTTCTGCTTGAAGGGAAGAGTGCCTTAATGGATCAAGCACGCTTCCGCTGCGGTCTCAAAGTATTCAGCAGGCTGCATGGATTTTGCCCCCCGATCTGTCCGTTATGGCCCATTCAAACAGACCATTAAAAAACACGAACCCCCTCCAGTTCGGAGAGGGTTCGATGCTATCGTTTCAGCCAAGCTGAAAGCAGCTTTTTTTCAGCGGCTAGACTTTCGCCGTCTGCTTCTGCCGCTCGATCTCCGCGATCAGCTGCGGCTCCGGCGCCTGCCAGCCGGCCGGCTTGGCGACTTTGCCCTGCTCGTTGTAGATCGGCTTGCCGTCCGGCCCGAGCTTGGCCATATTGGCGGAATGCACGATCTCGAACAGCCTCTCCGGCTCCACGCCCATCTCGACGAAGGTCCCGAGCGCGAAGTACATCAGGTCGATCAGCGCGTCGGCCTGATCCTCGACCGTCTCCGCCGCCAGAAACTCGTCGATCTCCTCGGTCATCCAGGATGCTCTCGCCAGCGCCCTTCCTCCTTGCCCTTGAAGGGAGGCGGCTTTCATCCGGCCTGCCAGCTCCTCGGTCGCCCGCCCGGCTTCGGCGACGGCCTCCCCTTCTCCTCTGAAAGCCATCGTCGGAGCTTCCGCGACCGGAGCGCCGAAGGCGGCGTGGAATTGCTTCACCTGCTCGTAATGCTTGTTCATCGTTCCCCTAACCCCTTCGCGAATGAGTTCAACGTTCCTCATTGTACCATCGCGAGTATGTCATGAGAATGGCTCGTCATAGAAGCCCCCTGACCAGTGTCATGATTGATGCCTGCACCATTTGCTCCTACGGTTTTAAGATATCCGGTCCCACTGTATACTAATTAACTTTTGCCTTCTTGTCCCATAAGAAAAACTGACCCATAGCCTGATCCGCCTTCCCCTTCTTCCACGTATTAAGAACAAGTTTCTTAATACGTGGAAGAATATTGATCATCCTCAACAATGCAGCTTATCTGCTCGGGAAGAGTAATATGTATTAATTAGGCCAAAAACCTGTCATCTTAGCCGCGAAATACATGAACAACACAAGAAGAATAAGGATCGTTACACATCCTGGCGCACTCATAAACAAGGCAAGTACAAAAGGAGCTGCGATAAGAATGCCCACCCACAAATCACTGCCATGATGTATGGCTATCGGAATGCCAACTGCCCACAGCAAGATCCATAAGAAACAGCCGCAACCGCCTCCGTCATTCCTTTCTTCTCGACGAACGCCGAACAGCTTCTTAAGCCCGAGTTTATATGCCTCGCCTAACATCATCTCTAAAAACTTGTCCAAATCGCTTCACCCCAACTGAACTTATCGGACAAATTGGAAGTATAAATTAGCGGGAACTCTTGAATCAAGATCAGGAGCCAACCAGTCGTAACTCACTGCTGGGTAGTCCTTGCTTAGAGGAAGAAATGAAGGACAGCATAGGTTGTGAATGAACGTAGGACGGATACAATCACAATCCACCTCGTCGGCCGGCGCTGGGATCAGCATTAGTACGACTGCCAAGCGGATCTACTGCAAGCAGGTATTACCACAGGCGATCCATGGTCCGGCAAAAAAGGCTCTGACCGCTATTCCTTGAAAATAAATCCACTCAACGAATTGCCTGCCCTATGTGTACAATCATATTCGAGTCAGCAGATCAAGCAGTAACTGGTGTATTCGACGATATCGTTGTGACATTCAACAAGAAAAAGGCCTGAGGGGGCGCCTTTTGCGTACCCAATGGCTTCAGTACGTAGAATTTGAGCCCGTTTATTGAAACTGGTCCTATTATTGCTAGACAGGTCACTCAGAAACCCTTGATATTACAGTGATTCCAACAAAAATCAGGCGCCCCTTGCGGGGGAGCCCTTATCATGGGAGAAATCCTTGTATATTGCGGGTTTTCTCATTTACCCATAATGTAGAATTGTGCTTTTTGGGTACGGATATATGAATTGGGTGCCCAATTAGTGCCCAATTAGTGCCCAACTCTTCCCCATCATTCCTCATCCCCATTTAGCCAACTTAAGAATACTTCCCGAGGTACTTTGATCATTCGTCCAGTGCGAACGACATGAAATTTCCCAGAGTTCAAGAGCTCGTATGTCTGTTTTAAACCTATACCCATGATCTCCTGAATGTCGGCCGCATTCAACACCAAGGGCAGAAAAATGGCGGCGGCTATAATGTGGAGCATCCCCGGCTCTTTTTTTCATATCAAGAAGCTAACGAACTCCGGAGATGATCTGCTAGAGCAGACCCTAGCATAAGCACAAATATACCGCCCGTCCAAACATCTCAATATTCCGAAGCATAAAGTAGGGCAGACTCAAAGAAAGGGGGTTTGAAAAATGTCCGAATTCGAACACCGCAATCTGTTCTCCAACACAGGCGCCATTCTGGTCCTGTTCATTCTACTGGTCATCATCGTTAGCGCATTCTGTCACTACTAATCCAGGTTCCCTCATGCAAAGAAGAGACGCGGAACGATAGGTTCTTCGTCTTTTCTTTTACGATCCCAGGTTAGACGACTCCAAAACCCAAATAAGGTCGAAGAGGTAAACGTCCAATCCGGCTCTGCTTCAGCAGCATAGGATGCTGAAGTCTAATCGAAGGGAGGAATGACAATGTCTTACGGAGTTGGCGGAGAAGTTGGAGGCTATGGTGGCGGCATGAGCACGGCTGCAATCCTGGTTCTGTTCATTTTGCTGGTCATCATTTCGCGTGCATTCTTTCTTTAGTTATTAAACTTCTTCTTCATGGTTTTGAAGAATAGAGGGCCCTCTTCCGAGGCCACTGAAAAAGTCCGTTTACTAGAAAAGGTGCAGTCCCCCAAGAAATTGAGGAGGCTGCACCTCTTTTCGTTTATACTAAAAGCATCATGGAGAGCAGGTGAACGGATGATTCGGCAACAACAATCCCTCATGTTAAGTCCATACGCGAAGCTGTACAACATCCTTATACCCAGGGACAATATGCTTCGTCAGATCAACGACTTGGTGGACTTTCAGTTCATTTACGATGAACTCAAACATAACTACAGCTTGGACAACGGCAGGAACGCTATAGATGCAACTGCATGTTCAAATACTTGCTCTTGAAAGCCATTTTCGAGCTGTCGGATGTCGACATCGTGGAACGCTCGCGGTACGATCTGTCGTTCAAGTACTTCCTCGGCATGGCGCCCGAAGATGACGTCAATCGACTCGAGTTCGTTGACGAAATTCCGCAAGCTGCGGTTGAAAGGCACGAATCTCTTGGACCTGCTGATCGCAAGACTGTCGAACTGGCCCTAGAGAAAAAGATCCTGAAAAGCACCTCCATCATCATGGATGCGACGCATACGAAAGCGCGTTACAATCAGAAGACACCGCGGGAGATCCTGCAAGATCAGGCGCGGAAGCTGCGGAAGGCTGTTTACGCCATGGACGAAGCGGTCAAAGTCCGCATGCCCGCCAAGAACGCCATTGACACCATTGGGGACGAGATTGCCTACTGCCAGAAGCTCATCGCCTTCATCGAGACGGAGTCCGGCATCGCCCAAGTACCGAAAGTGCTGCAGCCGCTCAACCTGCTTAAAGAAACGGTCCAGGATGACATCGAACAGCTTGCCCTGGCGGCGGACCCCGATGCGCGAGTGGGACACAAGAGCGCAGACTCCGCCTTTTTTGGATATAAGACGCATCTGGCCATGACCGAGGAACTCATCATCACGGCATCACGGCAGCTGTCATCACGACAGGCGAAAAGAATGACGGCAAGCAATTGCAGATGCTCATCAAGAAGAGCCAAGCAGCGGGGATGGACGTCAAGACGGTCATTGGCGATACGGCTTATTCGGAGAAGGAAAACCTTATTTACACCAACGAGAACGGCATGGAGCTAGTCGCGAAACTTAATCCGAATATTACGCAGGGAAGTCGGAAAAAGGAGGATGAATTCCTCTTCAACAAGAAAAAAAGCCTGATGGGTGCCCTTTACGGTGCCCAACGGCCTCAGTGTGTAGAATTTGGTGCCCAATCGGTGCCCAATTAACAGATATCACCCAAAATATAAATCCCAAAAACTCTAAAATCCCTTGATATTACTGGATTTATAACATTAAAATCGGAGCCCCTTTGCAGGGGCCCCTATCATGGGAGAGGAGAAACCGGACGAAGAGCTTATGGGGAAACGTAAGCCTTCTCCGCGGTGTCTACGGCATCTCTCGACGCCGATATCCTCATGATGCCCGGTTTCCGGACATTTATACCTAATCGCCCACGAATTTCTGGACCAGCCCCTCTTCGAAAGAATCGCCTTCCTCGCCATGCCATTGTTCCTTCGGTTCGGCGGCGGCAAGCAGGCCCGAGCACTCCCGGAGCAGCCTCGACAGCAGGACCGCTGCCGCAGCAAGCGACGCATCCACGAATGCCAGCACGGCAAATGGATGGTCTCCGAGCGACATGTAGCCCATCATGCCTCCCATCAGTCCGCCCATGAGCCCGGCAAGGGCTCCTTCAAGAGAAGGCAAGACTCCGTGCGGGCTGCCCGCCATATATCCGGCTGCTGCGCAGGCAGCAGCTGCGGCCATCGCAGAGAGCGAAAAGCTGGCCGTGACGAGAGCGAGCAGCGTTCCGCCCGTCAGCCCCGCCGCCATCGCGAGCGTCATGCAGGCCATCATGAGATGCATGCGCGGCGCGCTCCTCATCCATCGAATTCGAAGCGTATAGTAGAAGACGGCGATCCCGGCCGCCAGCAAGGACAATACTTTGGCAGCCGCATATCCGAACGTCTCAGCCCCGCCAGCAGGTTGGCCATGGTCCATGCCGGACATGCCGGCATCCGCTGCGGCATGACCTGTATCGCCGGAATCCGCAACTTCGCTGGATAGTCGACGATTACCGCTGTCCGCCCTCTCCGAAGACATCGACACGAAATTCGAGGTCAACGACATCGCTGCCGGCATCCCCCGCTCTCCCGCTTCCGCAATCAGCCCGCCTTCAGCAGCGGCAGCTGTCCCCGTGCTCAACGTCAAAAAAATCAGCACCGCTGTCAGCGCTCTCGCCGCCACTCCGATCTTCAGCTTGCCCATGCCTCCTCCTCCAAGCGGATCCGCATCTGCCCAAAAAGGCCGTTTCTACAGTTTATAGAAGCCTGGAGCCGCTTAGACTAGCCCTTTCGGGCCTGTCGGGACAATTCAAGTCTTTTCTTCCTCCTCCGCGCTGGTATACTTTTCTAGTACATACATGCGGCGAAGCCACGGAAAGGAACAGGATCGACAACATGAAGAAACTTTTGCCGTTATGGAGCCTGGCCCTGCTGCTCCTGCTGGCCGCCTTCGCAGGCGGCTGCAGCATCGAATGGGAGCAGTCGCCTTCCGCTCCTGCGGGCCACGACGTCACGATCTATTTTCCGTCCGACCGCTATCCGGAGACGGCGGAGCATATCCGCAGCGCCGTCTCCAAAGGCGCCTCCCCCATCTGCACGATTGAACGGGAAGGAGCGGAGGAGAACCGCAAGCTGTCGCTCAAAGGCATTCCGACCAAAAAGAAATACGACCGGGACGAATGGCCGATGGCGATGTGTCGCGAAGGAGGCAGCGGCGCCGATGTCGCTTATGTCAAATCCTCCGACAACCGGGGCGCCGGCTCCTGGATCGGCAACCAGCTGAGCGAATATCCGGACGGGACGAGAGTCCGGATCGTCGTTCGCTGAGAAGCCCTCTCGCACAAAAAAAGCGTTCCGCCCGATCGAACAGGGGCGGAACGCTTTTTTTACTCTACAATACCTTGTCCAGGAAGCTGATCGTACGCTCATGCTTCGGACTGCCGAACACCTGCTCCGGCGAGCCTTCCTCAACGATGTAGCCGCCGTCCATGAAGATGACGCGGTCGGCCACCTCGCGGGCGAAGCCCATCTCGTGGGTGACGATGACCATCGTCATGCCTTCGCGGGCGAGATCCTTCATGACGCCGAGCACCTCGCCGACCATTTCCGGGTCGAGAGCCGAGGTCGGCTCGTCGAACAGCATGATGTCGGGGTTCATCGCCAGCGCGCGGGCGATCGCGACACGCTGCTTCTGCCCGCCGGACAGCGAGGCCGGATAGGCATTCGCCTTGTCCGCCAGTCCGACCCGGTCGAGCAGCTTCAAAGCGGCGGCCCTGGCTTCCTCCGTCTTCAGCTTGTTCAGCTCCACGGGAGCGAACATGATGTTTTTCAGCACCGTCATATTGGGAAACAGGTTGAAATGCTGGAATACCATGCCGATATTCTCGCGAACCTTGTTGATGTCCGTGCGGCGGTCGTTGATGTCCATCTCGTCCACGATGACCGTGCCTTCCGTGATGTCCTCCAGCCGGTTCAGGCAGCGCAGCAAGGTGCTCTTGCCGGAGCCGGAAGGTCCGATGACGCAGACGACTTCGCCTTCCTGGACCTTCAGGTCGATGCCTTTGAGGACATGGTTCGTGCCGAAGCTCTTTTTAAGTCCGGTGACGCTGATTTTACCCATTCTTGATCTTCCTTTCCATCCCGTCGGCAATCTTCGTCAGCACCGTGATGACGATGAGGTACATGACCGCTACCGTGGCCCAGATGTTGAACGACTCGAACGTGCGGGCGATGACGATCTTGCCCGACTGGGTCAGCTCCACGAGTCCAATGACGGACAGAATCGACGTATCCTTGAGCGTGATGACCATCTGGTTGATGAAGGATGGGATCATGACCTTCACTGCCTGCGGGATGACAATTTTGATCATCGACTTGCGGTAGGACAAGCCCAGCGAGCGCGCCGCTTCCATCTGGCCGCGGTCGATGGACTGGATGCCGCCGCGGATGATTTCCGTCATATATGCGCCGGCGTTGAGCGAGAGCGTCAGGACGGCCGCCAGGAAGAGCGGCATCTTGAAGTCGAGCGCCTGCGGAATGCCGAAATAAATGAAGAACGCCAGGACGATCAGCGGTATGCCGCGGAAAATATCCACGAATACCGTGGCGATGCCGCGCAGCCAGCGATTGCGGCCGACCTTCATGAAGCCGAAGATCAGGCCCAGAATGAAGGCGAAGAAGAGCGATACGATCGTGTACAGCAGCGTTTTGCCGAGTCCCTTTAGCAGCGCCGGCAGCGATTCGACGACGAGCGCCCAGCCGGTTTTGTTCTCGGAAGCTACCAAGTATTTGTTTTTAATTTCGTCCAGCTTGCCGTTCTGTTCCAGATTCGCAAAGCCTTGGTTGAATTTTTCCAGCAGCTCGGCATTTTGGCCTTTCCCTACCGCAAACCCATAGGAAGCCCCTTCGGTCCGCTCTCCGACCGTTTTCAGGCCGTTGTTCTGCTTGACGCCATACTCCAGCACGGGATAATCGTCGAAGCAGGCGGCCGAATTGCCGCCCTTGACCTCGTCGTACATCTGGGCGGAGTCATCGAAGGGCACGAGCGTGAAGCCGTATTGGGCGCTGATGGATTCCGCATACGAATATCCTTCCGTACCGGTTTTGACGGCTACCCGCTTGCCCTTGAGGTCCTCATAACTCTTGATGGAGTCGTTGTCGGCCTTGACAGCCATGATGACCCCGGACGTGAAGTACGGAGTAGAGAAGTCGAACTTCGCCTTGCGCTCGTCGGTGATGCTCATGCCGGCGATGACGCCGTCCACCTGCTTCGCCTCCAGCGCCTGCACAGCCGCGTTGAAGCCGAGCGGCTTGATGTTGACCTTGAAGTTCTGATCCTCGGCGATCGCCCGGATCAGATCCATGTCGATGCCGACATACTGTCCGCTCACGTCCTGGAACTCGAACGGAGCGAACGTGACATCCGTGGCGATGTCATACGTTTTGACGGCCTGCTCGGCCGCCGACGCCGGCTGGGCATGCCCGGCCAGTCCCGTCGCGGCAAACAGCATGACTGCAATTGTAAACCATAAAGTGCGCAATGATTTCATACAGACCTCCGCATTCTTTTTCAAACAGTACAAATGTTTATAAACGAGTACCCCTCGATTTACGCACTCGGGGATTTTTCATTGTACCAAATTTCGCAGCCGTTTGCGAAATGTCTCACGATTAGCATGCCAAAAAGCCCCGGCGGAATACCGGGGCCCGCTTCATTCTGGTCCAGCCGTTATAAAGGCTTTTATCCTTGCGGAGCTGCGGATCGAAGGCATCCGCCAGGATCATTTCACCAGACGCACCATTAAGGCGTTGCTCAGAAGACGGCCCGGCCTCGTCAAGTACTTGCCGTCGTAATAAAGGCCGCTCGATGCGCCGCCGTCGAGGTTCATCGCCTGCCAGGCGCCAAGGCTTTTCATCACGGCCGCCAGCTGCGGAATGGTCGCGCCTCCGGTCGTGACGATGATCAGCTTGTGGTCGCGGGTCAAGCCCAGCGCGCTGCGGGAACCGCCGCCCGTCAAAATCTTCGGATCGCGGAAGCCTTCCGTCTTGGGATCAATCGCCGCTGCTCCATCCTTTAGCAGCCTTGGTCCTGCCTGCACCGCTCCGTCCACGCCGCCGTCCGGATAGCGGGCTTCGAACTCGGCGCCGGACAGCAGCTCGGTCAGCATATTGGAATCGAAGGTGACGACTGTCTTTTTGTCGCCGGAGCTCTTGTAGAGAATCTGCCCTCCATTGAACAGATATCCGTATGGATTTTTGACGCTGGAATCAGTATACGCATCGAAGAAAGCTCCGTTGACGGCGAGAACCGCCCCTCCGCGCTTCGCCATCGCCGCCAGCTCTTCGGTACGGCCCGCCTTGCCTCCGGCGACAGCCACCTCCAGGTCGACGCGGGGGTCCATCAGCGACACCGTCGCCGTCTGGACGGAGAAGCTTCTGCCTGCCGCCTTGACCGACTTGCTTTCGATGACGATCGGCTTTCTCGCCACGCTGAAGGCGCCTCTCGGCACGAGCGGCAGCCTGAGCTTCCCGCCGTCCAGGGACAGGGACACGGCATTAGCCGACAGGAGCCGTTCCGTCCCGATGCCGAATTGCTTGCTCATAAAGGAAAGAGGCACATAAGCAGCCCCGTTTTCCAGAAAAGGAGCTCTATTCAACGAGGCCTTCTCCCCGTTTGCGACGGCTTCTTTTTTGCCGATCGTCAGAACAGCCTTGCTGCCGTCCCGCACAATTTCGGCCTTCCCTTGGCCTGCGTCCCAGGACACGCTGATTCCGGGCAGCTGCTTGAGCGCGCGGAGCGGCACGAACGACGCGTCGGCGTCCGTGTATCCGTATGTTTTCTCCGCCGCATGAGCCGGCACGGCTCCCAGCGCCAGGCCTGGAAGCAGCGATGCTGCCGCCAGCAGCAGCATCCCCCTCGATTTTCGGCTTGCAGATGCTTTCTTCATTGCATGACTCCCTTTCGTTCCAGCCTTGCTGTAGTCGCGGACCAACCGCAATGAAATCGCGGTCCAACCGCCTTATCTATGTCGACCTCAAGGCTTGCCGCTGTTAGTCTTTTTCCAGAAGAAAGGGAGGATTTGGAAGGATCGGAGCAGAAACTATCTTTCTGACGCTCATGAAATGGGGGGTCCAATGAACCGATTCAATGCCATCGTTCTCTTTGTGGCGGCTCTATCCTTGGTCATGCTGATCGTTGGCGGCATCCATCTGGATCATTCCGTCCAGTGGGGCTCCGAGCAGGCCGGGCTCTATCTGGCCAACAACGGCGGCAGCATGGATACGGCCCAGTTCCATATCGTGCTCGTGCTGCAGAACTTCATCCTGCAGATCCGCTGGAAAGGCATCCTGCTTGCGGGCATGGGAGGCTTGACGTTTTTTGTCTCCGTCCTCCTGCTGCTTGTCAAAAACATTCCTGCTTTCATCAGGATTGAAAACAGGGCATAACAAAAAGCTCCCCTCGCAATAGCAGGCTTTTTATCCTTTCACCTGTCTACCGTATGGGGAGCATATCAACTTCCGGCTGCCGCTTGCTCTTCTCTTCGCCTCCCGACGGAATCAGCCCCTGTCGAGCAGACGGGACAGAATGACCGCCATTTCCGCACGCGTAAGCGGCTGATCCGGCTTGAAGGTTCCGTCCGGGTAACCTGCCATCAGATTTTCTTTTACCGCTCTCTCGATCGCCGAGCTCGCCCAGTAGCTGTCCGGAACATCCTTGAATGCCGATGCCATTGTATTCCACCATCCTTCTCCTCCGAATGATTCGTTGAAATCCACCGTCATGCCCGCAAGCTTCTGATCGTTGCTGTACTGGTGGATATTGGCGCGGCTGCTGAGCTTGCCCCGGCTCCAGGAATACGTCTGCCAGTACGACTGGGCCGCTCCTCGCCTGGCCATCTCCTCCACGACGGCATAGGAGCCGTACACGCCGATCCGATAAGCCGGAATTTGCGCCCGGGCCGCTTTCAAATAAGCCTCGATAGCGTCAAAATCCGATGCCTGGGCATCATAGTCGACGGCGAAATAGATGACGCTGCCGGCCGGCTGCCCGACGGCTTGCGCCTCCAGAAGCGCCGCCGCTCCGTCGGCCTTGCCGGCCGCCGCTCCCGATGCCGCGCGGTTGTTCGCCGTCTCGTATACGGAGACGATCATCATGCCCGCTCCCGTAATGGCCTCGGCCTCGGCGCGCGTCAGCCTCTTCCAGGCATACGCCGCAGGCACGAGGTAGCGGCAGGCGAAAACATAACCGGCCGCGGCCGCCGCCTTGGCCGTTGAAACGGTCAACGGAACCGCGCAATCGATTCCTTTCATTTCCCTCTCCTCCTTTCATACGAGCTCTCCCTATCAGTCTATGATCGGATTTTCGGATTCTCTCGGGCTGACGCCGCTCGTCCTTCAAAAATATCTCGCTGACGGCCGCTCTACTTCAAGTTGATAGGGAAATCGCCGTGAAGAGAAGACGCATATTGCCCTGCCTGAGGACAGGCAGCCGGCGTCCAGGCTGGACGGGCGTGAACCTTTTGTTTTATACCAAATGGCGTCCAGACTGTACGAGCGTAAACCCGGCTTATGTCTCATACCAAAAAAGCAGGCTGCCGCGCAGCCTGCTCCCAATGGATTTCAACCCGCCTCGCTCGTCTCCGCCGCGATCTCGCCCTTGATGTACCAGGTGTGGGCATCGACGATCCTCGCCTGGACGAACTGTCCGATCAGCGACTTCGGCCCTTCCAGATGAACGAGCTTGTTGCTGCGCGTGCGCCCGGACAGCACATCCGGCCGGTTCTTGCTTTCGCTCTCGACCAGCACTTCAACCGTCCGCCCGAGAAGCGCCTCATGGGCTTCCCGGCCGATCTCCGCGAGCAAGGCATTCAGCCTCGTCAGCCGGGCTTTCTTGACTTCTTCCGGCACGTCGTTGTCCATGCCTGCAGCCGGAGTTCCCTCCCGCGGCGAGTAGATGAACGTATAGGCGAAGTCGAACCTGACCTCGCGAACGAGCGACAGCGTCTCTTCGAACTGCTCCTCCGTCTCGCCGGGAAACCCGACGATGATGTCGCTGGTCAGAACCGCGTCCGGAATCGCCGCCCGGATTTTGCCGGCCAGCTCCAGATACGCCTCCCTCGTATACTTGCGGCTCATCCTCTTCAGCACCTCCGTGCTGCCCGACTGGACGGGCAGGTGGATATGCTCCACGAGATTGCCGCGCTGCGCGAGAACCGAAATCAGCTGATCATCGAAGTCGCGCGGATGGGAGGTCGTGAACCGGACCCGCGGGACGGCGATGCCGGACATATCCCGCATCAGATCTCCGAAGCGGTAGTCTATATCCTCGAAATCCTTGCCGTAAGCATTGACGTTCTGGCCGAGCAGCGTCACTTCCTTGAAGCCTTGCGCAGCCAGCTCCCGGACCTCGGCCAGCACATCCTCCGGACGGCGGCTGCGTTCCTTGCCGCGCGTATACGGAACGATGCAGTACGTGCAGAACTTGTCGCAGCCGTACATGATGTTCACCCATGCCCGAAGCCCCTCGCGCTTCTTGGGCATGTTCTCGATGATGTCGCCTTCCTTGGACCATACCTCGACGACCATTTCCTTGCTCAGCGCCGCTTCCTCGAGCAGATGGGGCAGCCGATGGATGTTGTGGGTTCCGAAGACCATGTCGACGAAGCCATGCTTCTGGAGAATGCGGCCGACGACCGTCTCCTCCTGCGGCATGCAGCCGCAAATGCCGAGCAGCAGGCCGGGCCGTTCGGTCTTGAGCTTTTTAAGATGCCCCAGCTCGCCGAACACCTTGTCTTCCGCATTCTCGCGGATCGCGCAAGTATTGAGCAGGATGACGTCCGACAGGGCGTACTCGTCCGTCGCCTCATACCCCATCTGCTCGAGTATTCCCCGCATCGCCTCGGTGTCATGCTCGTTCATCTGGCAGCCGTAGGTGCGGATCAGATAGCGCTTGCCCTGGCCGAAATCCTTCATCCGCTCGGGAATGCGGAATCCCCGGTGGATCTCCACCTCTTCCTTGCCGCGCCTCTTCTCCTCCTTGTAGGATGGAGCCGAGCCGATCTGGATCGTGCGGCCGTTGATCCGGTAGGCCGTCTTGCCGTCCTCCTGGCGCATAAGCTTGGCGTTCGAAAAATCAAAATACTTGGAGTAGTCCTTGGACAAAATGGTTTCCTCCTCTTATGTACCGGCATCGGCCGAAAAGATGCTTGCCCTGCTCTATTCTATGTTCCGAATGGCTTCATCTTACCATGCTCCGCATGCCGCAGTAAGGAGGGGCTCCCAGAGATCGCTGCCCGTCCCGAAGCCCATGCATGCTGATGCCCGATGAAAATAAAGATTTAGACTGGATTTGTTGGTCCTACGCTGATTTTGAATTGCTAAATCGTCAGACTCGGAATAATTAGTTCTAGACTGTTCAAATATAAAACCAGCGGCAGATTAGGACCTGAAAATAAGTCCTAGACTGCTGCTGGTTCATTGAACTAACGTTCCCCGTTAGCTCAATGATCAATGTCCAACATACCATTTATAATACGGATCACCGTATCGTATCTAAGCACAAAGTAAAGTTCAACCACAAAATATATCTACTTATAATGAAAAAGCCACTCCTGACAATGGAGTGGCTTTTTTGGATAGAACTTCCCTTTATAAAGTGATTCCTCTGTTATGTAGCAACCAATTCGTAAAATCATCTTCGTTATAAACGCTGTCTTCAATAACCGCATTGTATATATCTACACTATAAAATTTCTTTCGATACAAAGGATGACTATATAATCTGTTCTTCAACTTCAAAATTGCCTTCCTTTGCATCACATCAATTTTGGATTTCAATTCATGTATCTCCAACTCTCTTCGAGCAAAATCTTCGGAAGAAATCACCCAAACATCAACTTTCCAATCATTTGAATATATAAATGTGTAGCAACCCCAGTAATATCCTAGAGGTAAGTGTTCTGTATGTCCAATTAACTCATTACGATAATTCATCTTGGATGGTTTAATACACAGAGCAAGTTCCTTTCCTAATTCAAAAAAGCTATTTACATCCATTTCATCATCGGCTAGATATATATCTAAGTCCCTCCATGTCATTAATTCCAAGAAGTAACTTCCACTTACTAATGCTTTTCCAAATTTATTGAATACGTGCATTAGACCATTCTCATATAAAATTCCATCCGCTTCACTTTTAATAATGGAATTAAGTTCTTCTAGATCAGCAATCATCATTTCCCTCCAAATTTATAGAACTTGTATATAAAATCATTCTTTCAAGTCCAAAGAACCAACACTCACATTATACCATATATTGTAAATTTCATTATTATCGTATCGCTTCAAATTTCACTAAGAGTCGGTCGCTGGAAGTGCATACGGCATATCTGAAAACAATAAACACGAAAAAGATGTAAACCATGCCCCCACTCCTTACACCTCATCAGAACAACTAGAATCCATTCTGACGGCTTGTAAGCTTTCACATGACAGTTTATAGGTCAGAGAACCGAAGTCCGTTTACTCCCGCTTCCGCCATCCTCACAATGTCAAAAACTATATTTATTGAAATGTTGTTTGAAGGAAGAACATCAACTTGCAAAATCTTAAATTTGTGGTTTGAAATGTTTCAAATTTAAATCAACGTATTTTGAAATATAAAATTAGCCAACAAACCAGTAAGGTTGTAGGCTAAATTACGGTGAACCTTATCATAAATGTCACCACGCTATCCTGCCCGTTAGGATTCCTGTAGAGCGTTAATTTTGCACTTTGCACAAAAACGAGCGACTCCGGTACGATGGGGTAGTCACGGGTCATAGCCCTTTAGCCATCATAAGGAGGTCGCTCTATCTTGAAGTTTAAAGCGCAAACCAAACAAAATCAACTGCTCGAACGCATTTCAACCCAGCACCTTGTCGTCGGTATCGACATTGCCCAGCAAACCCACGTTGCACGCGCCGTCAACTTCCGTGGAATTCTGCTCGGCACTACGCTTCACTTCTCCAACGACGCCGCCGGCTTCAGCCTACTGCTGCAGTGGATGAAAGATTTGCAGGAAACGCACCAACTAAACGACACCATAATCGGCATGGAACCAACCGGCCACTACTGGCTCAGCCTCGCGGCCTGGCTCAAAGACCGCAGCCTCGAGGTCGTGTTGGTGAATCCTCATCTCGTCAAAAAGAACAAGGAAAACCGCGACAATACACCATCTAAAAGCGACATCAAGGATGCCTTCGTTATCGCCGACATGGTGAAAAACGGCTACTACACATTTATCAAAGAATCCAGCGAAGTATTCATGGAACTGCGCGTTCTCATGGCAAACCGGGAGACAATCGTCCATCGTCTCGTCAGCGTCAAGAACCAGATCCACCGCTGGGTCGACATTGTGTTCCCCGAGCTGCGGCAGGTATACAAACACCTCATTGGCTCCGGATCGCTTGCAACCCTGCGTCTCTTTCCTACGCCTGCCGATCTTCAAAAGCTCACCGTTCGCCAGTTAGTCGACGGCTGGAAAACGGTCATGAAGCGGCACAGTGGTGAACGAAGAGCTGGCGAACTACTGGCTCTGGCAGCGCGCTCAGTCGGCGCCAAGCATGCCGAGAAAGCCTACAAGCTTCATCTGCAACAGCTGCTGGCCGAATACGATCTGGCTACGGAGCAGCTGCAGGTAATCGAGGATGAAGTGGCGGCTGCGCTGGCCCGGATCCCACTGGCCAAGCCGCTGCTGGCCATTAAGGGCATGAGCATCTTGTCTGTCGCCGGCATTCTGGGTGAAGCTGGCGACCTCAGCGGCTATGCACATGGCAATGCGTTGCTGCGGCATGCCGGCCTCAACCTAGCTGAAGCGAGCTCTGGCAAATGGAAGGGCCAGATGTCCATCAGCAAACGTGGCCGACCAAGGCTTCGGCATGCCCTGTTCATGGCAACCATGGCCCTCATCATGAACGATGTATCGTTTAAACGACAGCATGAAGTGAATGTGAAGACGAAAAGCATGAAGCCAATGCGCTCAGTGATGAAGCTTTGCGGCAAGCTAGCTCGCCTTATAGTTGCCATGGCACAGAGCGGCGAAGCTTACGAACCGGATCGTGCTCATCCTATGAAACAAGCTGCTTAATCGCTTCTCAATTAGCACGAATACTGGCTTATTCGCGGGATCTCAAGACTGCACGGAGTACCGGATTGCGTTCAACAAAAGGGCACAGACCCGTACCGTTAGGATAACCGGCCTCCACCCACCGGATAGGCGTAACGAAGGAATGAAAGGGCATCGACCCGTCGAGAAATGGGAGTGAGAGCCTCCGGAGGTACGTGGAGCAGCGTGCAACAGAGCAGTAAAAAAGGAGCGAAAACTCGCCCCTTCTGTTCCCGCATGCGCTTCGGTTGCCGAATTGGACGGTACATCCCCTCTTCTATCCGGACAGCGATTTATCCTTTGGGGAGATCCTGCGAATAAGCGAGCATTCGTGAGAAAACTACATTTTACCGAGGGAGTTGAGCGAAGGCTGCGGATCAATTGCGATCGGCAGCCTTCATTTTTGTTGATGTTATCGTTTCACGATAGCTCAATGGCGGACATCAGTATCAAATATAGCGTTTAATAGATGTCTACTGACCATTAAACAATTAGGCTAATTTAGAATTTCGCCTTTATCTATTTTCGCCAAACGTTCTCTCCAAACTGCGAGTTGTTCAGGCGTTTGTCGCACCCAATCTTTCACTTCGCCAACAATTTTTAGTGGGGCTGTGCTGCGATATGATCGCGTCGGATTGCCTGGAAATTTCTTGTCCGTCACATTTGGATCATTTTCCCAGTCGCCAGTCGGCTCAACGAGATACACGCGCGGTACACCATTGCCTTTTGCCAACTCAGCAGCTAACCCAGCCCCATCACGCAAAGCTGTAAAATAAATGTGATTCATCACAACATCGGGATTGTAATTTGAGCGAAAGCCAGCTGTGAGCAAGTCTCCAATCTGCAAATCTGCTCGTGTCCCATGATAATAAGGACCTTTGTCAAGACTTTCAGCCATCTCTCCACCACCCCTAAATTCAGTCAGATAATCTAATTTTATCATGAAATCTTGCCCGTCACCTTAATGCCAACTGCCAGTCTACAACTTCATTTTCACGGTCTAAACCTTTATTTTTCAGTCTAACACTTTATTTTCACAGAACAGCTGGGCCTTGAGGCCCGGACAGAAAAAAAGACGCCTTCCTTCGCGAAAAGGAAAGCCGTCTTGATAGGCTGCTTGCGGAGGCCGGCAGCAGCTGCCGCGGGCTCGTTAAGCTTCTTGTACGGCCGACTTCGTCGCCGTGCTTGTGGACTCTACTTCTGTCACTTGCTTGACTTTCTTGATGAAGAAGGAAAGGACCAGCGCGACAACGCCGATGCAGACGATGACGAGGTAGGCATCGTTGATGCCTTGGATGGAAGCTTGCATCGCCAGCTGCTCTTTTGTCTGGGCCGCGCCCGATGCCATCATCTCCTGAGCATGCGTTTTGGCGCGGCTGGACATGACGGTAATGAGCAGGGAAGTGCCTACGGCGCCGGCTACCTGCCGCACCGTGTTGGAGATGGCCGTGCCATGCGCATTAAGCCGGTTCGGCAGCTGGTTCAAGCCTGCGGTCTGCACCGGCATCAGCAGCAGCGCCATCCCGATCCTGCGGCCTGTAGACATGAGGACCAGATACGTATAGCTGGTGGAGTCCGTCAGGTCCGTGAAGCCGATTGTCGTCACGATGGTGATGATCATGCCTGCGACAGCCAGCCACTTGGCGCCGAAGCGGTCGAACAGCTTGCCGGCGACCGGCATCATGAAGCCCATGACAAGCGCGCCGGGAAGCAGCAGCAGGCCGGATTCGAGAGCCGTGTAGCCGCGGGCATTTTGGAGATAGAGCGGAAGCAGCATCATATCCGCGTACATGACCATCGTAATCGCGACATTGATGACCGTCGTCAAGGAGAACATATTGTACTTGAACGCCCGCAGGTCAAGCAGCGGGCTTTTGGAGGTCAGCTGCCGCACCGAGAACAGGACGAGAGCCAGCACGCCGGCAACGATGGTCGCGATGACTTCCGAGCTCGACCAGCCTTTGCCGGCGGCCCGGCTGAAGCCGTAGAGCAAAGCGCCGAAGCCGACGGTGGACAGCAGAACGCTGAGCATGTCGATCTTCGCTTGGCCCCGCTCCGATACATTCCGCAAGAAGATGAATCCGCAGACGATGACGATAAGAGTAAAGGGAATCATTCCGTAGAACAGCGTTTCCCAAGCGTAGTTTTCCAGAATGTAGCCGGCGAGAGTCGGGCCGATAGCCGGGGCGAAAATGATGGCCAGACCCATCATCCCCATGGCGGCCCCCCGCTTCTCCGGAGGGAACAGCGTCAGGATGACATTCATGAGCAGCGGCATGATGATGCCTGCGCCTGCCGCCTGGATCATCCGTCCGGTCAACAGGACAGGGAAGCTATGCGAGAGAGCCGATACGATCGTTCCGACAAGGAAGATCATCATGGAGGCCTGGAACAGCTGCCTCGTCGTGAACCGCTGCATGAAGAAAGCCGTGATCGGGATCAGCACCCCGTTGACGAGCATATAACCCGTCGTCAGCCACTGCGCGGTCGCAGCCGTAATGTTGAAATCGTTCATCAGTTCCGGAGTGGCGACGCTCATGATCGTTTGATTCAGCGTCGCTAAAAAGGCTCCCAAAATCATGATGAACAAGATCGGTCCCTTTTTTATGTTACTGGCGTTCAATTCCTTGCTTGTGCTCAACTTGCTCCATCCTCTCCAAACCTATAATCTAGACTTAATTTACAATGTGTAAGATAATCGACACTGTATAAATTAGATTATATTCAGAAAGCAGTATCTTACAAGTAACGCATCGGGGCAAAATGTAAACTAGTCATCACATTGTGGATATATGTCGTCCAATTCGCACATTACAGACATAAAACGAATTATTGTAAAGTATCTGATGAAGGAGCCAAAAACCATGACAGATCCCGCCAAGCCTCGTGTCGATCCCCGAGTGCTCCGTACTCGGCAGCTGTTGAAGGATGCTTTGATCGATCTCCTGCAAGAAATGGATCTCGAAAAAATATCCGTCAACCGGATCGCGGAGCGCGCAACGATCAACCGCGTCACCTTTTATTTGCACTATCGCGATATACCCGACATGCTGGAGAAGATGGCGGACGATATGGTGGATGATATCCAGCGGGTATTGAACCAATCCGCGGTAAACGACCGATCGCCGGAAGAAGCCGAATCGCTCAAGCTGGTCAATCTTCTCCAGCATATCGCGGAGCATGCCAAATTCTATAAGATCGTTCTCGGCTCGAAACGGACGCCGGTGTTTACCGAACGCTTGCTCAAGATGCTGTCGGAATCGATCGCCCTGCGGATCGAACGGTCGGGCGGCGATTCTGTCCTCTCGAAATCGGGCACCCCAAAGGATATTGCGATCTGGTACGGATCCGCGGCCCTGATCGGAACGATCGTAGCTTGGGTGAGGAACGACATGCCCTATTCGCCGGCCTTTCTGGCCAAGCATTTCTCGATCATGTCAAAAACGAACGACGCGATGGAATAAAAACGCCAGGCTCCCGAACGGATCCCGGATTCCGAACGGATCCAGATCCGCTCAGGCCAGCCCAGATCTCAAGTCTTCCGGCTCAGCTGCAGGATCGGAAGGAGATCGGCCCTTCGTCCCGTGCGCTCCTCGGTCAGCCAGTTCTCGCGGACGTGGTCGACATATAGGATTCCGTCCAAATGATCGATCTCATGCTGCATGCAGCGGGCCAGATAGCCTTCTCCGTGCAGCACGGCAGTCTCGCCCGACCGGGTCAGCGTTTTGACCCGGACCTTCTGCGAGCGGGTCACATTGCCGTAATACCCTGGCAAGGAGAGACAGCCCTCCGCTCCCGTCTGCTCGCCTTCCCGGTGGATGATCTCCGGATTGATGAGCTCGATCAAGCCCTCTCCGCAGTCCATGACGATGAGGCGCCGCAGGATGCCGACCTGAGGAGCGGCAAGTCCCGCCCTGCCCTCCCGGGCGTACAGCGTCTCGGCGAGGCTGTCGAGGTAGCGGATCGTGCGCTCATCGACACTGTCGACCTCGCGGGCCCTGCGGCGGAGAATGGGGTCTCCGAACGGCAAAATTTCTTTTACGGCCATCACTCAGGCTCCCTTCGATGCATGCGGCGCGGCGTGCTTCCCGCCAAGTTCCCCGGCAGGGACGCCAGCGCCGAGCAGATCAACTTCAGCTGCTGTTAAAGTACGGTGAACATGGCAATCCGGCAAGCCGATTGTTTGTTTGGATCCAACCTTGCGATGCCCTGGAATGAAGCTGCCGCTCCTTCAGCTATGTGCGAGGCGGCTCCACGCTGGATCTCCGCATCAAGCCTGAGCCTCCTTGCCCTGGTTCTGCCTCCCGGCACTCTCCATCACGGCTGTGATGAACAGCCCCTTATGAACCGTATAAGCGGCCCGGTCATCCCGGTACCGGCTGGCCAGCTCAGCCTTCAGCCCGGCATACTGAGCCAGCAGATCCGGATCGCTGCGCAGGCAGTCGCGGAACCGCAGATTGCCGTTCCACCTCCTACTATATATATGCCGGGATTGGCCGCGCTCCACTCCGAGGGTCCTGCTCAGGCCGTCCGAGCGGATGAAACCGAGGGCAGCCGGATAACCGAGGCCTTTCGCCGCTTGCACCTGCCATCCCCATAACAGACATCCGTTCCTGTCTGCCTATCCTGTTTCCGATCTTTTTCTGGCCGCCCAGGTCACGACGTCGCTGCTCAGGGAGACCGGCACTCCGTCGCGCTCGATTTCCAGCTCGTAAGGCTTCACGGCGTGACGCAGCAGCTCCCAGCCCCGGTACTTCTCCGCCAGCAAGGATCCCAGCTCCTCCGCATCCAGCAGCAGCTCGAACTTCGGATCCAGCTCCTCCCCCGTCGCCAGGCTGACTTCCCTGACGCCTGCATTGACGATGAGAGCGTGGATGCCTCCCGTTCGCGTCCCTGCCTCCATGTCATCGAGCACTCTTCCCAATGAGTCCATGGAATCCAGATGCTCCAGGCTGGAGACGGAAAAGATGTAGTCGTACAGGTCGGGCTCGATGTGAAAGGCTGCGATATCGGATCGATGAAGCTCCAGCATCTCCGCCACCCCATGCTCGCGGCCGTACTTCTCCAGCTGGCGGATGGCGGATTCCAGCAGATCGACGCAGACGACCTTGCCTCCGGTGCCGGCCAGCCGCGAAGCCAGCGGTATGCTGTTGCGGCCGACCCCGCAGCCCAGATCGAGCAGGCGCAGACCGCTCCGGCGCTCCAGCTGCCCGAACAGGTCGATAACGGTCCGCACCGGCTTTTCCAGCCAGGAGCCGCTTTGAAACAGAATCCTATTTTCGTAGCAGTCGTCATGGTATCTCTTTTCGTAATCGCGGATGAGCTGCAATCGATTCATAGTAGTACCTCCCGGACTGTCCAACGATCTGGATATTCAGGACGGATTCGACGGCCCATCCCCATTCATTCCTTCCCCGCCTACCCGCGTCCCGCCGCCGGGAGCCTCCTTCAAGCCGAGCGCGACGAGCGGCCCATAATGCATGGTGCGGATCATGATTCTCGCCATCTCTTCGGAGGTCAGGTTCATTCCCGACCCGATCCAATGCATAAGGAGGCCGAAGTTCGCCGACGTCACATACGCGACGAAATAATCCGGCGGCATGGTCGATTTGCGCTCCGGCATGTCTTTGGCCTTTTCGTAGATATGCTCCGTGAACAGCTGGCGGAACCGCAGGGCATAGGACATGTCGCCTTGCGTCCCGAACATCGCGCGGAGAAAGTCGGCATGCGCCGCCAGCGTGTCGAAGATGGCAACGCTCTGGGGATAAGCCTCATCCCGATCGGCATACGCCCACGCTTCCGCCTTATCCAGCTTCTCCACCTCGGTCCGGATCCGGATGAACACCTCGTCCTTCAGCTGCTGGAGCATGTCCGGCACGTCCCGGTAATGCAAATAGAACGTTCCCCGGTTGACGTCGGCGCGTCCGGCGATATCGGTCACGGTCACGTTCTCCGCTCCCTTTTCCCGGACGAGGCTCATAAGGGCTTCATAAAGCAGCTGTTTCGTGCGGGCTCGTCTCCGATCCGGCTTTCCTGTGTTTGAATGCATGTCTATTCCTCCCGGATCAAGTTGTTGCTGAACACTTCCGCCGATCATGACGAATACTCGACATTCCGTTGAAATGTGATGATTGTGCTTTTTGCTCCCCTCATTATAATTAACAACGTGCTTTGTATTCAACAAAGTGTTCATTTACACATAGAGAAGGAGTGGATAGGGAATTATGGCCATCTTCAAGCAAAAAATGGTATGGATCGGAATGATCGTCGTTCTGGCCGTTCTCGCCGTGTTCGGAGCCGCAATGATGGGGTCCGTGCTCGGCACGAAGCCGAAGGAGGTGCCTGCTGCTCTGGTGATCCTCGACCAGCCGGCGGATCTTCCCGGCGGAGGCTCGCTTGCGGTCGGCGAGAAGCTGAAGGAGCAGCTGCTCTCCAATGACAAGCTGCCGATCAAATGGACCGTCCTCGATTCGGAGCAAGCCGCCCGCCAGGCTTTGGACGCCAGAGAATACTATGGAGCGCTCATCCTCCCCGCCGATCTCAGCTCCGGCATCGCCTCGATATCCGGCGCCGCGCCGCAGCAGCCGACCGTGCGGATTCTCGTCAGCGAAGGCTTGAATGCGCAAGCCTCCACTGTCGTCCGGCAAGGACTGGGGCAGGTCATGAGCATGGCGGGAGCAGAGCTGTCCAGATCGATGCTCGCCGGAATCGCCCAGAACTCGCAGCAGCTTCCGGTCGCCGCCGCTCAGGCGCTTCTGGCCCCGATTCAGGTGCAGGAAGAAACCGTTCATCCGGTCGGCGCCAACAACGCTTCCGGCAGCGCGCCCGGCCTGCTTACCCAGATCATGTGGATGGGCAGCCTGGTCAGCGCCATGATGCTCTTCCTGGCCGGCGGCAAAGCCGTCCAGGACGGAGCGGCGAGGCCGGCGGCAATCGCTTGGCAGCCGGTCATCGGCATCGTGATTGCAGGCATCGCGTCGGGATTCCTCGTGTGGACCGCCTCCTCCTGGTATGGCATGGAGCTCGCGCACTCGCTGGACACCTGGCTGTTCCTCTGGCTTGCCGCCGCCGCCTTCTATATGCTGCAGTCCGCGCTGCTCAACTGGATCGGATACCCCGCGATGGCGATCCTCGTCCTGCTCATGTTCTTCTCCATGCCGCTGCTCAACATGGCCCCGGAATTCCTGACGGAGACATCCCATTTCTGGATCTACTCCTGGACTCCGCTGCGGTTCGCCGCTTACGGCTTGCGGGAAGTGATGTACTTCGGCGGCCTGGACTCGGCCGGCGGCAGCGCCTCCGTGCTGGCATGCATCGCCGGCGGATGCCTTCTGGCGCTGCTGGGATCGGGATGGAAGAAATCCCGGACCGGCAGCAAGGCCGACACGGTCCCGGCGTCGGCGTGATGGCCGGGCTTCTTTTCCGAGCCGGCTTCGGGTATCCTGACAGGACAGACAGCGGCAGAACCGGGCTCGACGCCCATGCGGTTCTGCCGCTGTTTTTTTGCCGGCGGCATCCGCCGACAGGGACGGACCGTTTGCCGCTTCCGTCCGCCCTCGGCAAGGAAGGAAAGCAGTCCAGTACAGAGCTTGCGAAAAAAGGGCTTGCAAAAACTAATTGCATTAGTTTATATTAAAGCTAATTAGATTAGTTTTAGTGAAGGAGCGGATTCTGTATGAAAACGGTTCGGAATCAAACGGTTCACCAGCTGGCCTTTCTCCCCCGCCTGTTCCCGGTCAATGCTTATTTCGTCGAAGAAGAAGACGGGCTGACGCTGATCGACGCCGCGCTTCCGTACAGCTCGAAGGGCATCCTGGAGGCGGCCGCATCGATCGGCAAGCCGATCGCCCGCATCGTGCTGACGCATGCACACGGCGACCATGTCGGAGCGCTGGACGCCCTCAAGGCGGCGCTGCCTCATGCTACCGTCCATCTGTCGGCCCGCGACGCAAGGCTGCTGGACGGAGATCTGTCCCTCGACGAAGGGGAACCGTCCACTCCGATCCGCGGCGATATTCCGAAAAACCTGAAAACCCGCCCAGACGCGCTGCTGCGGGACGGCGACGTGATCGGCTCGCTGACCGCCATCGCCGCTCCCGGACACACTCCCGGCTCGATGGCGTTCCTCGATGGCCGCAACGGGGCGCTGCTTGTCGGGGATGCGTTCCAAGTCCGCGGCGGCTTCGCCGTCAGCGGCCAGATGCGGATTCTGTTCCCGTTTCCCGCCATGGCTACCTGGAACGCGGATGTCGCGCTGGAGTCTGCCCGCAAGCTTGCCGCGCTGAAGCCGACGCTCCTCGCAGCCGGCCACGGACGCATGATGCGGCAGCCCGGAGCCGCTCTGCAACAGGCCATCCGGCAAGCCGAATTCCGCCAAGGAGTCAAAAGCCATGTCGCCGCGAATCGGTCTTGACCAAGCAGCGCTGCTGGGAGCTGCAGCCGAGCTTGCCGACGCCCAAGGCTTCGAGGCCGTGACGCTGGCGTCGCTGGCCCACAAGCTGAACGTCCGCTCTCCATCTCTCTACAATCATGTGGCCGGCCTGCCCGAGCTCCGGCGGCTGCTCGCCCTGAACGCGCTGGAGCGGCTGAACGGCCGCCTCGTGCTGGCGCTCGACGGCAAGCAAGGCGACGAGGCCATGCGTTCGTTCTGCGCCGCTTATCTGGAGTTCGCGCGGAATCATCCGGGACTGTACGAAGCGGTCCAGAGGGCTCCCGAGCCGGAAGACGAGCAGCTTCAGCAGGCCGGCGGAACCGTCGTGCGGCTTACGCTCGAGGCGATGTCCGGCTTCGGGCTGCAGGGCGATGCCGCCATCCATGCGGTTCGCGGCATCCGCAGCCTGCTGCATGGCTTCGCCTCGCTGGAGAGGATCGGCGGCTTCGGCATGCCGCTTGACCTCGACGTCACGTTTCGCATGCTGGTGGATACGTTTATGGAAGGCCTCCGGCAATTGGCAAAATAATCGAAGCGGCGCCCGGAGATGATCCGGGCGCCGCTTCGTGTTCAGGTATAATAAAGCCGGCGCGCGTTCGCGGCCAGCGCAGAGGCAGCCTCTCTCTCGTCCATCCCTCTGAGACGGGCGATTTCCCTGACCGACTCCCTCATCATGAGCGGATGGGTCGCCTGCCCGGCGAACGGCCCTTCGAACGGCCACGGACCGTCCGTCTCCGTCATGAGGCGCTCCAGCGGGTACGAGACGGCCAGCAGACGGATTTCCTCCTCGTAGAGCACATCCGGAGTGAGCGAAATGTAGAATCCGGCATCCGCGAGCATTCGCGTCACGGCCTCGTCTCCCTTGTACCAGTGGAAATGCGCGCGGGTAACGCCGTATTCCCTCAGCAGCTCCAGCGCCTTGGCGGCGTCCTCGTAGACGGCATGCAGGATGATCGCTCGTCTGGTATCGGCGGCAAGGGAGACGAATTCCCGCAGGATGCGCAAGTACCCCGCTTCGTCGAATTTCCGTCCCGCCGCTTCCGCCTCCGTCCGCATGTAGTAAGGGAGGCCGACCTCGCCGATCGCCAACGCCTCCCCGGCTTCATGGCGCTCCCGGATCCAGGCCAGCAGCGCCTGCATCTCTGCCTCGTCCGGAAGCTCCTGCTCCGGATGCCAGCCGTAAGCCGGCATGATCCGGCCCGGATGCGCCCGGGCGAGCTCCCGCGTCCGCTTGGCTGAATCCAGATCCATGGATACGGCGACCGCAGCCGTCAAGCCGCCGCTGAACGACTGCTCCAGCATGCTCTGCAGCTCATCCGCAGCATACTGCTCCAAATGAATGTGGGCGTCGATGAGCGGAAGCTGGGCCTCGCTCATCGACGCAGCTTCATTCCAGCAGTCCGAGGCATCGCTCCGGCTCTGCGGCGTCTGCGGAGAAGCCCCAGCTCCGGGGCGTTCCAAGGCAGCTCCAGCCGGCGGGGATGCCGGCTTTCCAGCTCCGGCGGCGATTCCCATCGGGTTCATAACGGCATATCCCCCTCTTCCAGGCTTCCGAGCGATTCATAGAGAGACTCCTTCAGCTCGCCGAACCGCGGATCGCTTCCCAGCTGTCCGCTGCGCGGCCGCGCAAACGGCACCTGGAGCTCCTGAACGACGACGGCCGGCGATGCCGACAGGACGAGCACGCGGTCGGACAGCAGCAGCGCCTCCTCGATGGAATGCGTGACGAACAGCACCGAGCGGCGCTCCTCCTCCCACAGCGACAGCAGCCAGCGCTGCATCCGCTGCCGCGTCAGCGCGTCAAGCGCTCCGAAAGGCTCGTCGAGCAGCATGAGCGGCTGCGGGGACAGCAGGGCGCGCAAAAACGAGACGCGCTGCTGCATGCCGCCGGACAGCACATGCGGATACGAGCGGGCATAGCGTTCCAGACCGAGCCTGCGCAGTCCTTCTCCGGCAAGACGCTTCGCCTCGGCCCGTTCTCTGCCCGCGATGCGCAGCGCCAGCTCGATGTTGCCCTGGACCGTCCTCCAGGGCAGAAGCGCAGCCTGCTGCGGCATGTACGCGGCGCGGCCGGCTCCCTCCGAAGCCGGCTTCCCGGCGAGCATGATCTCGCCCGAGTCCGACCGCTCGAGCCCCCCGATTAGGCTGAGCAGCGTCGTTTTGCCGCTGCCGGAAGGGCCGATGAGCGAGACGAACTCGCCTTCGCCCACAGTCAGGGACAGTCCGCCAAGCACTTCAATGACGCCGCCGCCGCGGCCGGCGAACGACTTGCGCAGATTCCGGATTTCAAGCACGTTCATCGTCCCCCCTCCTTGCGCGGACGCCAGGACAGCGCCAGCTTCTCCGCCCCTGCGACGGCTGTGAACAGCAGCAGGCTGAGCAGCACGACAAGCGCGACTCCGGCGAATACGAGCGAAGTCTTGAAGCCCTTGGAGGACAGCAGCATGAAGTAGCCGAGCCCCCGGTCGGACCCGATCCATTCCGCCACGACCGCGCTCGTGACGCTGTACGAAGCTGCGATCTTGAGGCCGGAGAACAGCTGCGGCAGAGAGCCCGGCAGCTCCAGGCTGAGGAAGCGGCGCCAGCGCCCCGCTCCGATCATCCGCATGTACCGCTCCAGGCCCGGATCCGCTCCCTGCAGGCCGCCGAGCATCGCGACGCAGACGGGGAAAAAGCAGACGAGCATGACGAGCAGCAGCTTGGGCAGCAGCCCGAAGCCGAACCAGATGACGAGCAGAGGCCCGATCGCGATGACGGGAATGTTCTGCGACAGGACGAGCAGCGGATAGAAGCCCGATCGCACGAGCGGCAGCAAATGCAGGACAGCTCCCAGCAGCAGGCCGGCGGCCGAGCCGCCGGCGAAGCCGAGCAGCGTCAGGCTCAAGGTCGCGCCTGTGTGCTGTGCCAGTCTCTGGCGCGCCGCCCAGGCATCGCGGGCGATATCGCTCGGGGCGGGCAGCAGCCACGCCTCCGTCCCGGACAGACGCACGGCCGCCTCCCACATCAGCAGGAAGGCGGCCATGACGACGACCGGAGGCAGCAGAGCCTCCCATCGGATCGTTCTACTGTCCATCCGGGTATTTCTCCAGCAGCCGGTCCATCGAAGCGCCGTTCTCCGGGTTGTAGTAAATCTTCACCTGAGAGATGACGGACGGGCAGCCCATCGCCGCCATCTCCTCGCTCATCTCCGCGACGACGGCGAGCAAGTGCGACAGTTCTCCCTCCATCGTCGTCTCGAGCGGCGCGACACGGTACGGCACGCCGGCCTCCTTGATGATCTCGATCGCCCGGTCCACGTACGGAAGCACGCTTTCCCCGCCGGGCGTCGTCGGCAAAATCTGAATGCTCACAAGTGCATTGGCCATATCCGGTTCCCTCTCCCCGTCAGCCGGCATCAGGATGCCGGCAAGTAATCGTTCGTGAACGCCTTGGACAGATCCGGCAAGGTATCGAGCAGCTTGTGCTCATGCATCCATTCGGCATAGTTCGTCCAGACTTCCGCCTTCTGCTCGCCCCAGCGCGGAGCGTCATCCTGATATTTGGGGCTCAGCCATTTCTGGCTGGCGCGCACCAGCTCCGGATTGAGGTCCGGAACGGCCTTGATCAGGATGTCCGCGGCGGCGTCGGGCTCGGAGATCGCGTAGGCGTAACCCTCGGAAGCTCCGGCCATGAACGCCTTCACCACATCGGGGCTGTCCTGGATCAGCTTCTCGCTCGTTTCCAGCACCGGCGTGTAGTAATCCAGCTTTTTGCTGTAGTCGGTCAAGTACACCATGTTCAGCTTCTCCCCGCGCAGCTCCGCCTCTACCCCTGTCCAGGCGTAATAGATCCAGGCGAAGTCGATATTCCGCTTCACGGCGGTGAAGAAGTCCGCGTTGCCCATGTTGACGATCTTGACCTTGCCGACATCGGCGCCCTGCTCCTGCATGAGCGAGGAGATGATCTCCTGCTCGACCGGGGCTCCCCAGCCGCCGTAGGTTTTGCCCTCGAATGCTTTCGGGTCCTTGATGCCTTTGGCCTCAGGCGAAGCAAAGCCGGAAGTGTTGTGCTGGATGACGGCAGCCAGCGACACGAGCGGCAAGCCCTCGCTGCGGGCGAGCGTGATGTTCTCCTGGTAGCCGACGCCGAACTCAGCCTCTCCCTTGGCGACCAGCGTATCGGCGGCCGTCCCCTCCGGCGGCTGCACGATCTCGACGTCGAGGCCGTGGTTCAGGAAAAAGCCTTTGTCCCGAGCGACATACAGGCCGGTATGATTCGTGTTCGGCGTCCAGTCGAGGACGACCTTCACTTTCTTGACCGGTGCGGCCGTGGCGCCGACTCCCGCGCTGCCGGAAGGCGCCGGCGTCGCCGTGCCGCTGCTCCCGTCATTCCCGCTGCCGGCTCCGTTCCCGTTGCCGCAGCCTGTCAGCAGCGTCGCCAGAACAAGCGCGGCCAGCCCCGCTTTTTTGCCCATCTTGCTTGAAATGCCCATGTTGCTTCCCCTTCTTTCTCTCGCAGCCGTGAGCCCGGCCGGGCCTTGTCCGGAGCGCCAGCGCCAGCATGAGAGGGACAATAAAAAAAGACGCCTCCCAAGGAAGACGTCTTCGTCACGTGAATCCCGTTGCGCCCGAGGGCGGCAAAAGGCTCGGCTGACATGCGGTTCCTACGCTGGCATTATCCAGATCAGGTTTAACGGGTCGGGATGCTTCTCCCCTCTCAGCCGGCGTACGCCAGCTCCCCAGGCTCATTCGGTTGTCAATAGAGCCATTATAGCAGAGGAGCCTTTTATTGCAACCTTCCGTGTCGAAATTTGCGGGCGCGGCATCATGTAGAGCCGGCTTCCGGACTTTCCGAGCCTGAAGACGGCCGCCGCTTGGCGCCAGAGTCGGCCGGGCTTCGCCAGCTTTGTTTTGTTCGCCGTCTCCGCTGCCAGAGCCTTGACTCTCCTCCCGCTGTCCTTTTTGGCTGCCGCCGGCTTGCGAGCCTTGATCGGCGCCTGCCTATCCGTCCTGGTTTCCAGCCTTTTCGGCGCTCCCATCGGCGCCTGCCTGTCCGTCCCCCGGCTGTCCGCCTCGGCCCGTCTCGGCGCCGCCGGCTGCCTTTCCGGCACCGCTTTGGCTGCCGCCGCCGCTCTGACCGCCGGCCCCGCGGCCCTTGGCCTGGCCGCCGGCTCCCGCCTTTTCGCCGCCTTGCCCCGCTTGCCGCTGCGCTTTCTTTTTGACCCAGCCGATCCCCATGACAAGCATGAGCAGCGGAAGCGCGATCTGGTAATAGGGACTGAATTTCAGATAGACGGTCATGCCGGCCCATAAATGCTGCGACAAGGCAGGCTCCAGGAGGCTCGCCGTGAATATGAGCGGAGCCATGACGAGGGCGCCGGCCCGATAGGGAACTCCCCAGGCTGTCTGCAAAGCGATGACCGAACCGAAAAACAGTCCGGTCGCCTTGACGTACAGCCCGATGTACAGCAGCAGCGTCACGAGAATATCGAGCCTCTCGAGAAAGTTGAACAGCCGGATCTGCTCCACCGCCTCCAGCGTCGGAAGCTCGGCGAGCCGGTACAGCTCCGGACCGAGCACCATGATCAGCACCATGTTGACCGCGATCAGGAACAGCGAGACGCCGGCATAGGCGCCATAGGACGCGGCGCCCGTGGACGGAGACCGCCTCGCGTAGTTCCAGAACATCATCAGCACGATGACCTGTCCGAACGGAAACGACAGGATATCGGGAAACGCCGCATGCAGGACAGGTCCGAAGCCGTTCTCCAGCACGGGCCGCAGACGGTTGAAGTCGAGCAGGCCTGCCGCCAAAAACAACCCCAAAAGGGAAATGTAGCTTACGGCCAGCACCGGAATCAGCACTTGGTTGACCCGGAAGAAAGCCTCGACCCCCTGCTTGGCGGTGTAATAGACGATTCCCGTCAAGACCAGCATCGTGCACCACATCGGCGTCTGCGGCAGCAAGGTGGCGGAGATCAGCTCCCCGAAGTCGCGCACGTTGCGCATCGATTCCAGGGCGAAGACGACAGCCAGCGCCGCGCCGAGCAAGCCGCCGAGCAGCTTGCCGAAATGCAGCTTGTACAGCCCGACCAGATTCGTGTCGGGGGCCCGGTTGTAGAGCGCGCGGTAGACGAGCAGCAGGCAGAAGCCCGCGGCGGCAGCGATGCTGATCGCAATCCAGGAATCCTGTCCCGCCTCGGATCCGAGCTCGTACATCGGCGTGCTGCCGATGGTGAACAGCACGAGGAAGACGGCGATCTGCCCCGCGCTTACGCTTGCTTCCTTGGCTTTCATGCCCTCACTTCCTCTCCCGGCTGTCCTCGCTCGCCTGCTCGTAGGAACGGTTGCTCCGGCCTGTCTTGATCAGTCCGACATCGACCCCGATTTCGGCTTTCATCTCGGGGTAGAGCCTGCTGTTCCACTCCGAAGCGATTCCTTTCCATGTACGCGGGTACTTCCGCCGCACCGCTTCTCCGATGCCGGCCACATCCGCCTTCAGTCTCTGGGAAGCTTTGAGTCCGTCCTCGATGTCGGATCGGACCTGCTGCCCAAGAATCCGCTCGATGCCGGCAACCGCAGCCGGGTCATGAAGATTTCCACCGCATGTATACTCGAACAAGGTTGCGTCCGCCTCCACATTCGCCTGAAGCAGCCAGCCGTCTCCGCTCCTCGCAGGCTTCATCTTCGTCTTGAGCCCGGTGATCCTGGCGCTGTTGACCTTGGGCCCTCCCTCGCGGCACGGAAAGGAAATCGTCGTCCCGGACACTTCGCTGCGCAGCCAGAGCAGGCCCCGGCTCTCATTCGTGCGGATCCAGCCGATCATATGGTCGTCCCGGAACAAGGCCAGCTTCTGCAGCCTCACCTTCGAAGGCGTCGACGTGTTCTTGTTCGCGTCCACATTGCGCACGCCTTCGCCCGATCCGCTGATCGCGATGCCGGGGGCGGCCGAAGCGTGAAGGGGGCCCAGCAGCTGCAGCAGCATCGAATAGACGGTCTGGGGCCGGAAGTTGCCCCCGCTCTCTTTTTCCAGCGCGATCAGCTTCGTCAAGGCGTTGCCCGATATTCTCTCCATCGGAAGCAGCTGCTCCAGGATGGGCCGGGCTTCGCCATCGGTCACGAACACCATGACCGTCTCCCGGGAATTGCCGTTGCGGAGATAGACGTCCAGCAAGCCGCCGATGCCCTTGCGGGCGGCACGCTCGCCGATGACGACGACTTGGTTGTGCCCGAAGTAGAGGCTTCGGGACATTTCCTGCGTCGCCCGGGCTACGGCGCCCCGTACGCTCTCTCCTTCCGTAGAGAAGACGTTGACCGGAGATTCCGTCGTGCTGGCAAAGCCGTTCTGGGAGGAAATGGCGCTTGGAATGACCAGCTGATAGCTGATTTTCCATTTCCCCTCCTCGGTGACGTCGATACCGGTCGCCGCGATGATGCCGAGCTCGTTGAGCTCCTTCCGGTCCCAGCAGCCCGCAAGCGGAAGGAACACCAGCGCCGCCGCCAGCAGCAGCGCCCAACGGCCGAAGATGCCCCGGCTCATGAATGCTGGCGCTTGGGCTTGCCTCCGGGCTGCCTGCGCCTGCCTCCCTTCTGCGCGATGACCGGCCGTCTGACGAGGCTCCAGCGCGGCGCCCGGACGAACGTATCCTTCCATTCGCCCTTGACATACGGAGCGACCGGCTTGAGGTAAGGCACGCCGAAGGAATACAGGCCGGCGAGGTGGATGATGACGAACAGATCGACCGAGATGATGCCGACAAAACCGAGAATTCCCGCGCTGATCATGAGCAGGAAGCGGATCAGCCGCGCGGCGATGGCGATGTTGATCTGCGGCACGACGAAGTTGGAGATCGCCGTGAAGGCGACGATGATGACCATCGCCGCGGACACGAGCCCCGCCTGCACGGCGGCCTGTGCCGAGCACGAGCGCTCCTACGATGGAGATCGCCGGTCCGATGGCGCGCGGCATGCGCGCCCCCGCCTCGCGCAGCACCTCGAAGGTCAGCTCCATCAGGAATGCTTCCACCAAGGCCGGGAACGGGACGCCCTCGCGCTGCGCGGACAAGCCGATGAGCAGATTGCTCGGAAGCATCTCCTGATGGAAGGTCGTGATGGCGATGTAGAGAGCCGGCAGATGCATGGATATGAAAAAGGCCGCGATCCGGATCAGCCGCAGGAAGCTGGCGATGTCGAAGCGCTGATAATGATCCTCCGGCGACTGGAAGAAGCGGAAGAACGTCACCGGACCGAGCAGCACATAAGGGCTGCCGTCGACCACGACAGCGAAATGCCCCTCCAGCAGCCCGGCCGCCGCCTGGTCGGGACGCTCCGTATTGAGCACGGTCGGAAACGGCGTGAACGTGGAGTCCTGGATGAATTCCTCGATGTAGCCGCTGTCCAGGACGCTGTCGATATCGATGTCATCCAGGCGCCTGCGCGCTTCCTGCACGATGCCGGAATCCATGATGCCGCTCATGTACAGCAGCGACACCTCCGTGCATGTCTCCCGCCCGATGCGCCGCGACTCCACCGTCAGCCGCTCCGAGCGGATGATTCTGCGGATGAGTCCGATATTCGTCTGGGCCGACTCCGTGAACGCATGCTGGGGTCCCCGGATGACCGTCTGGGCCGTCGGTTCGCCGACATGGCGGGTTTCCCCGCCCGCCGCCTCCGCCGCCACGGCTTCGCCGCTGCCATCGACGAGCAGCAGGCAGCAGCCGAGCAGCAGCGCGTCGAGCGCCCCTTCCAGCGTCCGCACCGGCTCTGTCAGGCCGGTGGAGATTGCGTTCAAGCGCAGCTGCTCGATGCGCTCCTTGAGCCGGCCTCTCCCCTTGACGCTGCCGGGCTCCGCTTCCTCCGCCGCCTGCAGCGGCTCAAGGACGTTCTTGCTGATCCCTTCCTCGTCTACGATCCCCTGCAAATACAGCACCGCCAGCTGGACGCCGGGCAGAGCCCCGCTGGACAGCAGCCGCAGCCGCAGGTCTCCGCTGTGATGGAACTGCATGCGGATCGCATGGGCGTTGGCGGCCAGCGACGGGCTCAGCGCGGTGGCCGTCCTCCTCCTTCCGAGAGGAGGGGGCTTCGCTGCGCCGCCGTTGCCGCCGTTTCCGCTGTTGGCTCTTCCTTTGCCGCCGTTGCTGCCGCTGGCGCCCCCGTGGCTTTGGCTGCCGCTTGCGCTGTTTTCCGCCGAGCCGTTTCCGCTTTGGGCTGCAGACAAAACAAACCCCTCCCTTATCCAGAATGACCTTATTCTGGGCATGGGAGAGGTTTTTTATCCAGCTTATGTTAATCGTCCCGGCAGCGTCGCCCTTCAGGGATGAGCTGAATCGCATTTCCTTGCCTGGATGACTCCGCCGTCGCCAAGAGGGCGGCAAGCGTGCGTATATTGTCCGCGCCTGAGATTTTCGGCTCCCGCTGCTCTCGGATGGAAGCTGCGAATTCAACCAGGACGCCATGAATGCTTTCCAGCTCTTGCGCTTGAGATTCTATCTTGTTCTTCGTGCGGCCGTCTCAATATAGACGCCATAGCCATCGCCCAGATCATCCAGATGAACCGATCCGCCCTCGAACTGGAATCTCCATACGCCTTCCCATGGCGTCGCAGCGCCTTTCGCCAACAGGCTCCCCAGGTAGAAGACGTTTACGCCTGATTCCGTTTGGTAAACGGCATGCACATGCGGATCTCCTGCATAGCCGCTGCCGGGGGTATTCCACGTCTTTCCTGTCACTGCGCGATATCGGAATCCAATAGAAACCGAATCATATCGACATGATGGACGCTCATCTCCAGCAGAACGTAATTGTCCATCGTCTTCTGATAAGGCTTGCCCTGATGCTCATAAAAGAACTCCGATTGAACAAACGACAATCTCCCCAGATTCGCGCTCTGCAAGGCTTTCTTCAAGGCGATCACGGTCGCAAAATAACGGTAGTTCTGATTGATCATCACATTCAGCTTGTTGCGGGCTGCCAGCTCATTCAGTTCTTCCGCTTCCTCCAGGACAGCACGAACGGCTTTTCGATCAGCACATGGAGCTTATGCTCCAATGCGGACCTGGCTATGGCATAATGCACCGGAGAGAAGGCGGAGATGAACACGGCATCCGCGTCCGCTTCGCGAAACGCCTGCTCGTGTCCGTGTAGCATAAGCTTTCCGGCAGATCATTTTTCCGCGCGTATTCGATCACGGCGCTGCGATTGATATCCACCAGCCCTGCGCAAGCAAAATCTTTGGACGGCAGGACAAAATGCTTCCCCACCCCCTGGCCATGATTGCCCAGACCGACTTGGATCAGTTTCAAACGCATTCCCTGTTCCCCCTCCGAAATTCCTTCTCAACCCTCATCCGGCCTTTCCCGGTATAAGTAGCCTAACCGACAGCCTGGAGCAAGAATGCCGTACATATAAACAGCCGTCATCTCCTCCGTTACAAGGAGCGAATGCTCTTCGCCCTTTCTGGTCAGCACGAGATCCCCGGGACCGATTGCGTATTCATCCCCCTCGGTCGTGCAGATCCCTCTGCCGCTGACAATGATCCAATATTCATTGCAGTCATGGTAATGCAACGGAACCTCTTGTCCGACTTTCAGTCGATTGATTCCGTAATGGTTGATCTCGCTCCAATCCGGAAATAAGGTTAACTCCTGCGCCTGCTCCTTGCGAATGACCGGCATTTGAAAACCTCCTGCAGCTGGGATATCGGTTCAACCTATCCAATATAGCTCAAACAAGGCATGTACCGTGGAGATAGAAGGCGGAAGCTCGTCAAGTCCTACCTCGCCTGCAGGGCCGATACGGATACGCCAATAATCGCTCGCAGCCCTTCCAGCATCATCGCCTGCGGCATGAAGGGAACCGAAGGCTGCAGCGCGGCCATCTCCGCCGAGGCGGGGAAATGCACGAAGCCGGCCAAGACCGGCAGCTCGAGGCTGCGGATGTGATGGAGCACCCGGTACATCGTGTTGTTGCATATGTAGGTTCCGGCTGTATTGGAAATTTCGCAGGGGATGCCGAGCTCCGCCAGACGCTGCGTCATGGCGCGGACCGGCAGCGTGGAGAACAGTCCGTCCGGTCCCTCCTCGGCAATCGGCTCGTCGGACGGCCGGGCGCCCCGGTTGTCGCCATGCGAACGGACCGGGACATCCTTGACGTTCACCGCGATCCGCTCCGGCGTGATCGCCGTCCGGCCCTTGGCCAGTCCGCATGCGATGACGGCGTCAGGCTTGAACTTGTCCATCTCCTCGATGAGCCGGTCGGCGCATTCGTCGAAATGAACCGGAAGCAGCACGGCGCGGAGCTCCACGCCCTCGAGTCGCTCCTCCTTCAGCTTCTCCATCAGCCAGCCGGTCGGATTGACGTCATCGCCTCCGAACGGCTCGAAGCCGGATACCAGCACCTTGACCATATGTCCTCACTCTCCTTGTCTTTCCATAGTAAAACAAGCGGGCTGCGCAGGGAACCCGCTCGACCTTTATTCATAGCCGCCCTTGCGCGCATGCCCGATATGCGGCGCTCTTTGGCAGCTAATTCTTTATCCAGCGTTCCACATGATCTTCTACAAAGCGAATTTCGCTCTCATAGTGCGCCAAGTGTCCCTCATCGACCATTTTTTGAAAGGCCGGATTCCCTTCGGCGGCACCGGTCTTCAGCGTATCGCATAGTGCTGTCAGGCGTTGAATGATCCACCTCGGCAAATCATCGGGTACAGGCATTCCATAGGATTCGAAAAACAACCGAATTCTTCGGCGGCGTTCTTCCGCATGCAGATCGGATCGGTATGCCGTCGTAGCGGCCGAAGAAAGGTCCGGCGCGAAACTCGCAAGCGGAACCGATGTGTAAAGGGTATACGCAATATCCCACATGCGCGGACCAGGACCTGCCATATCAAAATCAATCAGCGCTGCTGGCGCCCCATGTTGAAAGACCACATTGTACAACGCAGCATCATTGTGGCAGATCACTTCGTGCTCGCGAGCCTCTGCATAGCTGAGCTGCCATCGGTCCTCCGGATGGAATGGGAAGCCTTGGGCAGCATCATGGCAGCTGCGCAGAAGGCGTGCCACACCCGCAAGCGCTTCGTCCGACCACATGTACGGTTGAAGGTCGGGATAGTCGTTTCCTGGAACCTCTCCAGAAATAAAGGTCAATATTTCACGGCCGGAGGGATCGATTCCCCTAAATCTTGGCGCTCCCTCGAATCCTTGCTGCTCCAAATGTCTTAGAAGTCGATGAACGGAAGGACTCCAATAACCTGTAGGGCGACGAACTGTGTTCGCCATGCGGACAATGTGATTGATATTGCCGCCTTTTAAGACTTCCTCGTCTTGAGCCACGACGCTTCACCTCCCGCTTTTCACCAAGCAAATGTATTGCGGCTGGCTTCATGATACACTAAATTCCAATGGTTATGATATCGGCCTGATGAAAGAGCAAACGGATGGGGCCGGGTGTCGATGCCGCGATTGATTCTGTCGGCGGAATTCATTCAACGAACAAAAACGGTCGTTCATCGGAAACGAACAAGCAATTCGAATCGTTTTCTTCCGCGGGAAGAACAAGTGCGGATTTTGCAAGAGAGCCATCTTGACTCTTATACAAATCAGCCCAACAGCAAGGAGCCGTCTGCCTTAGGCAAACGGCTCCTTGCTCGTATTTTCATTTGCGCGCCTGATTCGGCTTCACTTGGGCGCTCCGCCCTTCAGCAGCTCGCCGATCTCCGTTGTATAACGGGACAGCTGCCAGCTGATCTCCGAGCGCATGACCTCCCGCGTCATGCCGAAGTGCTCCTCGTAGCCCCGGCAATAATAGCGGTGGTACACGACCGAGTTCGACTGCTCCTCCGCGAGGATGCGGATGTTGCGCGCCTTGAGCTCCCGGCGCAGGGCGTACAGGTCGTGCATGATCCGGTCCAGCACCCGGTGGCCCGCCATCCCGTACAGGCGCCGCATCAGATTGGATGAGTTCTCGAGCTCGGACAGGCTCTTCTGGACCATCTTCTCCATATGGGGCAGCAAGATATAGTCCCGGATCATGACGCGCTCCTCCGCCGTCGTCACCTTGGCCTCCCGGGCCGTATGCTGCCCGTCGTACTGCTCCACATGCTCCGTCAGCAGCATCTTGGACTTCCAGCGCTCGTTGCCGTCCAGCTTGCTCATTTGTAATGCCCCCCAATTTGTTCGGCCCGCTCGCGGGCCACGCCGGATTCCAGCAGCGAGGAAGCCCGCATGATGGCATCGGACCCGAACCGCTGCTTGATCCGGTCGATCGTCTTCTCCTTGCTGTACGCCCGGGTACGGTCCTCGAACAGCGTCAGCTGCATGACGCTGTCATCCGTCAGCCCGGAGAGGGAGATGTTCATCCGGCCGACCGGCAGGCCGCTCCAATGCCGGACGAACAGCTCCCGCACCGCCGCGGCGACCTCATGCGTCAGCGAGGTCGGCTGGGGCAGCGTAAGCTGGCGGCTGAACCAGGACGAGCGCTCGCCGTCCGTCTCCATGGCGGCGACCGAGACGACCGAGCCCATGCAGCCATGCCGCCTCGTGCGCTGGCATACCTCCACGACGAGCTCCAGCAGCACGACCTCGATGTCCGGCAGATGGCGGTACAGCCGCCAGCGCAGCGCCTTGCCGTGGCTGACCGACTTGAGCTGATGGCGGATGCCGGTGACGACCGGGCTGGGATCGATCCCTCTCGCCGTCTGCCAATAATAGCCTGCCTGGATGTCGCTCTGCTTGCCCATCTCCAGCCGCATCCGCCGCTTGAACTCCGAGAAGTCCAGCCGCGCGATGTCCCCGATCGTATTCAGCCCCATCCGCGTGAAGTGCCGCGTCATCCGCGAGGCCACCATGAACATCTGGTGCACGGGCAGCGTCCACAGCGTCGACTCCAGCTTGCCGGGGTTCAGCTCGAAGACGCCCTCCGGGCTTTTCTTGGCGTAATTGTCCGTCGCCATCTTGGCGAGAATCTTGGTGGGACCGATGCCGACCCTCGACCAGATGCCCGTGGACAGCTGGATATGGTTCTGGATATTGCGCGCCATCTCGTCCGGCGAGCCGTAGTAGCCTGCCGAGCCGGTGACGTCGAGGAACTGCTCGTCGATGCTGTAAGGCTCCACGAGATCGGTGTACGTCTCGAATATCTTCGTGATGAACAAGGACACTTCGATGTACATGGCCATCCGGGGCCGGATGACGACCAGCTCCGGGCAATGGGCCAGCGCCTCGCCGACCCGCGAGGCCGTCGTCACGCCGCGGGCCTTGGCCATCGGACAGGCGGCCAGCACGATGCCGTTCATCCGGGACGGGTCGCCCACGGCAACCGGCTTGTCGTGATATTCGGGATGCGCCGCCTTCTCTACTGAAGCATAGAACGACTGGCAATCTGCCAGCATGATCACTCTCTCCACCGGGCACCTCCTGTTCTGCGGGAGCGGGCTCGCGGAGACTTTCCCTCTCCCTGTTGTCGAATGTATGTTCGTATATCACTCTAGACGTATTATATACCGAATGTATGTTCCCTATGCAAGGAGAAAAATCATCCAGCTGCCGAAGCCGCGCGGCGGCTGGGAGGACGACGTCCGGCGGCCTTGGGAGGCGGAGGCTCCCGGCCGTTCCAGCCTCGCGCTTCCGCTTGCCGGAATCGCGGCCTCTCCCTTGTTTGGAAGGCGGATCCGGATGGTATTTTATGTGAGAAGCCGGATGTCCGCTTGCCTGTCGAGGCCGGTCTCCGGCGCAACCAGAATGATCAAGGAGAGATGACGATGCTGCGGGAAGCGGTCTATCACCGGCCCAAGCTGAATTGGGCCTATGCGTATGACAGGGAAACAGTGCATCTGCGCCTGCGCACGAAGCGCGGCGACATCGACCGGGTGCAGGCGGTAGCCGGCGACAAGTACGGATGGGAGCAGACCGTAACGGATATCGAGCTGCGCATATTCGCCAGCGACGCCATGTTCGATTACTGGGAAGCGGCGGTCATCCCCGCGTTCCGCCGCCTCCGCTACGCGTTCAGGCTCTATTCCGGCGGTCAGACGCTCTATATGACCGAAGCAGGATTCGTCGAGGAGCTTCCCGACAATCCGCCGGCGCTGTTCGAGTTCCCCTATTTGAACCCCGCGGATGTGTTCGAGCCCCCCGCCTGGGTGAAGGACGCGGTGTTCTACCAGATCTTCCCCGAACGGTTCGCGAACGGCGACCCGTCCCTCAACCCGGAAGGAACGCTGCCCTGGGGAGGGGAGCCTACCGAGGAAAGCTTTTTCGGAGGAGACCTTCAGGGAGTGATGGACCGTCTGGACCATCTGACGGAGCTCGGCGTGAACGCGATTTATTTCACGCCGGTGTTCGAAGCCGAGACCAATCATAAATACGACACGCAGGATTACATGCGGGTCGACCGCCACTTCGGCACCAACGCCAAGCTGAAGGAGCTCGTGGACCTCTGCCATGAGCGAGGGATACGCGTGCTGCTGGACGCCGTCTTCAACCACTGCGGGCAATCGTTCGCGCCGTTCGCGGACGCGCTGGAGAACGGAGAACGCTCCCGTTATGCCGGGTGGTTCCACAGGCGTCCATGGCCGAGCGGCAGCGGCGGGCTCTCTCCTTACGAGACCTACGCTTTCGAGCCGCTCATGCCCAAGCTGAACACGGCCCATCCCGAGGTCAAGAAGTACCTGCTGGAGGTCGCGCGGTACTGGATCGAGGAGATCGGCATCGACGGCTGGCGCCTGGACGTGGCCAACGAGGTCGATCACCAGTTCTGGCGCGAATTCCGCCTGACCGTTAAGGAGGCCAGACCCGATGCGTACATTCTCGGCGAAATCTGGCATGATTCCATGATGTGGCTGCAGGGCGACCAGTTCGACGCCGTCATGAACTACCCGTTTTCCAGCGCCGTGCTGGAATTCTTCGCCCAGGAGGACATCGGGGCTGGCGAATTCGCCGATGCGATCGGCCGCCAGCTGGCCGCCTATCCGCGCCAGGCGACCGAGGCGGCGTTCAATCTGCTCGGCAGCCACGACACGCCGCGCCTGCTGACGATATGCGGCGGCAGCGTCTCCAGGATGAAGCTGGCCGCCCTTTTCCTGCTCGCTTATCCCGGCGCTCCATGCATCTACTACGGCGACGAGGTCGGCCTCGACGGCGATGGAGATCCCGGCTGCCGCAAATGCATGGAATGGGATGCCGGCCGGCAAAACGCGGACCTGCTCGCCTTTTACAAGGCCGCCATCGCCCTGCGCCGCTCCTCTCCCGCGCTGCGGAGCGCCGGACTCCGCTTCCTGCAGGCGGATCCGGGAGAAGGCGCGCTCGCCTACGAGCGCACGGGCGGCGGACAGCGCCTGCTCATCGCGATGAACGCCCGCGGCGAGACGGCGAGCCTGCGGTTCGGCGCGGCGCCTCCGCACGGCAGCGATGCCGCTCAGCCCCTCTCCTTCCGCGGGTTCGGCGAGGAGGGCGAATCCGCGTCTACGAGCCTTTCGCCCGGACAAGCCGTCCGGCCTGAAGCCGCCTCGCCGGCGCTCCCGGCAGCTCCGTCGAGGACCGATTCCGCCGGGCGGAGTCCCGCTTGGAGGACGCTCCTCTCCAGCTTCGAGGAACGCGGTTCCGTCCGGACGGAAGCCGACGGCCTGCTTGCTGTCGAGCTTCCGCCCTATGGCTTTGTCGTCCTCGAGGCAGCGGAGGCCGGTTGAGGAGCGGGCTTCTCCCCGGCTCCGGCGCGGCCGGATGCCGCGGGCATCGATTCCAATGGCGCCGGCAAGGAGCTCGGCGCCATCGAGCGCGCCGGCCATCCGGAGTACAAGAACAAAGCCATCCTCCCGATTGACGGGGAGGAGCGCACCGACGGAAAATAAAATCAAAAAAGATCGCCATCCCTTCCGAAGAAGGAATGGCGATCTTTTCCACTTTTCGGCCAGGCTGCCGAGGAAAGCCTCCAGCGTGCCCTCCGAGACGCTCCGCCTGCCCATGACCCCGGCCTCTTCGGAGCTGCAGGCCAAGCTGGAGCCGCATGTCTGATTCCTGCTTTCACTTCTTCCGGAACTACCGGCGCCCCTCTTCTCCGCCGCAATCGATCACGGTGCTGTACGGATCAGGCTGCTCCGCGCTCCGGAAGGGGACCTTGCGGCCGCCCCAGCGGGTGTTCAGAATGACGAGATGCAGCATGACGAGCCCGATGAAGAAATGATAGGCGTTGGCATAGATCGTATTGGTGTAAATATTCAAAGCTCCGAATTCCGGAATCAAATCCAGATGAGCGGTCTTGCGGCGGATATAAGCCGCGTCGAGCAGGAGCAGGACGATCAGCGCCAATCCTGCCAGCGCATTTTGCGCGGACCGGCCCCGGGTCGCCGCGGCGCTGCCGCGCAGGAGCCGGGCGGTCTGCAGCAGCAGCAAAGGATAGAACAAGAGGACGAAGAAGAGCGGAATCAAGCCCGGATTGCCGTTGCCCGACAGGCCTCTGCCCGGCTCCAGCCTCAATGTGAAGAGATGAACGAACACGACGGCTGCCAGCGCAAGCACGAATACGATTCCGGTCCAAGCCGCTCTTGCTTTCACAGCATCCCCTCCCGCCCTATCATGCCATAAATTTTTCCAGGCGGGTAGACTGCGCATGCCTTCTGCTCCCGCGCCGCTGCCACTGGACTGTACTCAGCCTTCCGGCAATGCGATCATCGCCTTCCGTCTCAGCCAGGAACATAAAACAGGCCCGAGGCGCTCCATAGAGCGAACGGGCCTGTTACGAATATTACTTTCGCCATCCGCCGATCCGAGCCTGGATCCCCCGCAAGGGCTGCTTGGCCTTTGCCGGCGATCAGGCTTTTTCAGTCAAATACTGCAGCGCTTCTTCATAGGAGGACCAATGCGTTTCGGTCGAATGCTGCGATTCCGCAGCCGCGCGGCGCAGCTGAAGCTCGGTGATCTTGCTGGCGACGACGACAGCCGCCGCGCTCAGGCCCGCGGCCTTGATATCGCGTTGATGCTCCACCAGCCGCTCCCTCGCCGCCGGAGTAAACGCCTTCATCTCCCGCATGTCGACGACAAGGCTGAAATCGTCCATGCCCTCGTCCTTCACCATTTGCAGCAGCTCCGAATTGATGGCGTCGACTTCGCCGGGAGCGACGCTGCCGTCCCAGACGAGTTCCAGAATGCGCTTGGCCTTGTGAATGATTTTGACGGAACTCATGATCCATCCACCTCTTGAATGAATTTAATCTACCGACTTCTTTATTAACGGAAGATCCGGCTCAAATTCTTAGGTCTTTTTGCCTATAGAATTAAAAAAAAAACGAAAGCCGCCTTCCCGAGGAAAGGCGGCTTCTCGTCATCCATTCAACTCCATGCCATCGTGATCCGGACGCCGGACGGACGGCCGGGATGCCGCAGAAGCAGCGTGGACGATGCCGAATCGAATACGGTCTCCACGGAGAGCTCATCGGCGGTTCCGGCCGCATCCAGGCCGGATAATCCGGCTGCCGAGCCGGACGCTTCCCCGGATGCTCCGGCGGCAGCCGGCTCAGCCGATACCCGGGCGGGCCTGGCAGGGACCCGCAGCCTTGTGCTCACCAAGATGCCGGCAGGCGACTCCGACACATAGGAGAAGCCGGAGCCCTCCCGGCGTTCGTCCCGGATGCGCGACGAGCTGACGAGCAGTGCCGCCGCGGAGCCGCCGGCCTCGCCGGCATCACGGCCTGCTCCCTCCGGCGCAGAGCCCGCAGCAGCTTCCGGGGAGATCTTCTCTCCGGAGCTTGCTCCGGCATAGCTCAGGTCATAGAGCAGGCAGTCCTCGCCCGGCGCCAGCTCGACCCGCTGCAGAACGGGCAGATCGGCTTCGAACAGATCGATGAAGCAGCCTTGAAGCACCGTCTGCGCGCCCTTCTTCTCCGTCGCCGAGGCGGCAGCCGCTCCATCCGCTTCCGCTTCGTCCAGCGCATGCGCGATCACATACGGGCCGCGCTGGATGCGCAGAACGCCGCTTTCCCTGTACTCATCCGCTTCTCCGCGCAGCTCCAGCGCGCGCCGGATAGAGGCGAGCACCTTCTCTGCCCCTTCCGGGGAACGGGACAGCTCGGCGGGATGGCGGTTCAGATGCAGTACCGCTCCATCCCCGACGGCATGCTCGCCTTCCTCCGGGTTTCGTCCGAGCCCCATCGATTCGAACAGATGCTCCTCCGGACGCTGATATACCCGGCTGCCTGCGCCGCGGTTCCACCATTCGCTGACGCCGTGATAGGGATCCGAGCCGTCGCCGACGTAGATCAGCACGCCGCCCTCGCGAACCCACTGGCCAAGCGCCTGATGGATGCCGGGATGCTCCGGCTTCATGAACTCGTAGCTGAGCAGCAGCACGCGATAGCCCTCCAGATAACCGGGGAAGGTCAGCATGTTGTCCAGCTGGACAGGGCGAAGAGGAATGCCCTTCTTCACCGGCGGCAGCGCCAGCCCGTAGAACGCCGACCAGTCGAGCAGCTCCTGCTGCCGCTCCGTCAGGCCGCCTGCCGCTGCGGTGCCGTCATAGTTGAACCCCTCTTCTTCTTCCCCCTCCGCCAGAACGTCTCCGCGCTGGTACATGGCCGAGTTGGCGAGGCAAAGCCCGATGCCGCCCGGCCGCGCAGCCTCTCCGCCGGCAGCCCCGGAAACTTCCTCATGGTTATGCATGTCGCGCAGCATATTCATGACCGTCAGCAGAACGGTGGCGTACCCGCCGGGAATCGTCTCCTTGCCCTTCCCGTCCTCGGTCGGGTAGGGAAGCTCGAACACCCGCCAAGGCCAAGGACAGACCTCGTACCGGCTGACCCCGGGATGCAGCAGCGATGCGGCTACCGTCGCCCGGTAATTGCGGCGGTAGTCGCTCCAGCTGTAGCGCGGGTTGTCCTCGATCGGATCATGCAGGAACCACATCTCCCGTCCCGTCCCGCGCGTAAGCTCCTGCATGATGCCGTACTCCAGGTACGCCGTCTCGAACGTCCGCTCGCGGCGGACTCCCTTGTAGACGTTGGCCGTGCGCGCCGTTCCGGTCCAGATCTGGGCGATGAAGCCGTCGCAGGCCGGCATCGAAACGAGCAGCGCCTCGGGGCTGACGATCCGCCACTGCGTGTAGTTGATCAGGCTGTGCGTCGGCACGTAGAACCGGACCCTTCGTCCATAGGCGACGAGGGAGTATTCCTTCATTTCGCTGCAGATCCGGTCGAGAGCGCGGTAATACATCGCCGCCTTCAGCTTGGAGGCCCGGTATTGGGCATCCGGCGAGGAATGCGGCTCCTGCCACTGCGTTCCGTAATAGTTCAGCCACTCCCGCTTGAACGCCTCCTCGTAGCCCGCCTGCGCCCAGAACTCCGGCTCCTCCAGATGGATCGCCTCGACGCCGCAGTCGATCGCCTTCTTGATATGCGCGGCCAGGTAATCGGCGAACGAGATCGTCGGCACCATGTACGGCACATCCTTGCCATGCAGCAGATGGCCGCCGGAGCGCTCCGTCTGCGCTTCATCCCAATGCTCCCGGCCGTCGAAGCGGCCGTACAGATAATCCTGGTACTCTCCCCAAGAGACGCCGGTCATGAGATGGATGCTGTAGCCGGCTTTCTTCCACCCTTCGATTCGCCTCGGCAGATCCTCCGAGATGCCGTACACCATGACGAAATCGGTACGCAGATCGTACTTCGGCCCGTAGGGACGGGATTCCTGGAATCCCGTCCATTCCTGCCTTTCCTGCCCGTTCCGGTTCAAATTCGTCCGTCCCCTTTCCAGCTGCGGTTTCATGCTCGCCCGCAGCCTTTCCCGTACGGCTCCGGCTTCCCCGCATCCTTGCGGACTCAGGGTCAGTTCGGCATTCCCAGCGTGACGACTTCCTTGCCCTTCAGGTTGTCGTTCACGTACTTGATTGCATCCGGATACCCGGTCTTGTTCATCTGGTCGCGCAGCGCGCCGATGACCTTGAGCGCCGCATCGTCGGACTTGGCGAAGATCGCTTCCTTCCATACGTCCCCGATCTTATCCATGGACGGCTTGAGCGCCTCCCACTGCGGCGACTTGGCCATGACATCGCCGGGGTTGTAGGCCGAGATGACCGAGATGCCGTTCGGGCGCAGAATCTTGCGCGCGTTGTCCATCTTGGCGATCCGGTCCTGATCTGCCCAGATGTCGCCTCCAAGAGAATTCAAGCGGTCCTGGCCGGTCATATCCTCATAGCCGATGCTGAAGCCTTCGTTCTTCTTGGCCTTGCCCGTCGTATCGCTCGCGAACTTGTCGAAGAACTCCTTTTTGGCGACGGGCTTGCCGTCCACCATATCGTAATGGACGCCCTCAACGCCGTAGCGGACCAGCTTGAAGCCTTCGTCCGACGCGAGGAAATCGAGCAGCTTCAGCGCGGCGTCCACGTTTTTGCATGCCTTCGTGATGACGGTCACGTTGTTGCCCTGGATGCCGAGATCGACCGGCCGGTCCGGCTCGGCGCCGGCGCGCTCCAGCGGGCCTACCGGCACGTAGTCGCTTCCCGGATGCGATTTCACATAATCCTTGGAAGCATCGATGATCGCCGGCAGATGCGCGGCCAGGACGGCGATGCGGCCCTGCTTGATCTTCTCCTGCGCGATCGGGTCGGTCTGCGTGAACGTCTCCGGATCGAGCAGCCCTTCCGAGATGAGCTTGCGGTAGTAAAGCGTGTAATCCTCGTAGGGCTTGGTGAAGAAGACATGCTCAAGCGTGCCGTCGCCCTTGTCGACGTAGTCGGAACCGTAGAACATCGTATTGCCGATGCCGACGGCCCAGCCGTTGGAGAAGCCGCCAAGCGGGAAGACCGGCATGCCGCTCTCCTTCAGTCCCGCGTCCTTGATCTTTTTGAGGAAATTGTACATGTCGTCTTTCGTCTTGACCGACTGAGGATCGATTCCGATCTTCTCCGCGATGTCCTTGCGCACATAGAAGCCGTAGAGCCAATCCATGGCGTCCTTGTCCGTGGACGGCTGGTTCTGGTACATCATGAACTTTTTGTCGCCGAACGCCCCGATCGCCTTGTCGTAGAGAGCCGGGGGCACGTTTTCCTTGGCGATCGCCTTGGCGAGGTTCGGGTACTGGTCCAGCTTGCCGGAGATGTCGACGAGCTGATCCTCCTTGGCCGCCTTGATGATTCCGTCCAGCTCTCCGCCCCAGGCCGGTCCCGTGTAGATGTCCGGCAGATCCTGCGTCGCGAAGATCTGGTTCACCTTCTCGACCTCGCTGCCCTTGGTGTAATCCATCTGCACCTTGACGCCGGTCTTCTCCTCGATCGCCTTGGCGACAGGAGTCAAGTCTACATCCCCGGCGCCGGAGCCGTTCCAGTTGTGCAAAATCTTCAGCGTCACTTCCTTGCCCGTGCCGCCGTCCCCGCCGCCATTTCCCGCTCCCGCATCGTTGCCTCCGCCGTTGCTGCAGCCGATGAGCGTGCCGCCCATCATCGCCGCGGCGAGCAGCGCCGCCGCAGCCTTGGTCCGCTTGTTCCTCATGGTAACCCCTCCGATATTCGTAAGTGGTATATGATAAAGTCCCTTCGCAGCCGCCGGCCGAAAGCCCGCCGACGACCGCAGGACGTTTACCCTAGCCTTTGACCGAGCCCATCATGACGCCCTTGACGAAGTATTTCTGCAGGAACGGATAGATGCACAGGATCGGAAACACAGTGATGACCAGCAGCGCCATCCGCAGCGATTCCGGCGTCGCTCCCGCCACGTTGACGTTCATCGTCTGGCCGCCCTGCTGGGCCGCCCGCTGCATGGAGGATGACAGCGCTTCCGCTTCGGTGAGCATCTGCTGAAGCAGCGTCTGGACGGGAATGAGGCTCTTGTCGGAGACGTAGTAAGCCCCGCTGAACCAGTCGTTCCAGTGGGAGACGCCGATGAAGAGCGAGATCGTCGCCAGCACCGGCCCCGACAGAGGGAGAATGATCCTCAGGAAAATCTGGAAATCGCCGTAGCCGTCGATGCGGGCCGATTCCTCCAGCTCCTCCGGAATTCCTTGCAGGAACGTGCGGATGATGACGATGTGGAAGAAGCTGAACAGCATCGGAATGACATAAACCCAGAAGCTGTTGATGAGATGAAGCTTCTGGAGCGTGATGAAGTAGGGAATGAAGCCCGCGCTGAAGATGGTCGGCAGGAAAATATAGAAGGTGAAGAACGTCCGGCCGGGCAGCGTCTTCTTGGACAGCGCGTAGGCCATCAGCGTGCACAGCGTCACATGCAGGAACGTGCCGAGCAGCGTCCGCAGCAGCGTGATCTTGTAGGCCTGCCAGATCTTGGCGTTGTCGAAGATCTGCGCGTAGTTGTCGAGCGTGAACTGGCGGGGGTAGAAGTAGAGCGCCCCCATCATGGAATCTTTGCCGTCGTTCAGCGAGTAGACGAGGATATAGATGAACGGGTAGATCATCGACAGCCCGAACAGCGTCAGGACGGTGTAATTGAACACGCTGAAGAGGGAGAATTTGCGCCTTCCCATGAATGGAGCCTCCTTTCGGATTAGAAAAGGGATACGTCGCTGACCTTGCGGGCGATCCGGTTGACGGTCAGGATCAGCACGAGCGCGATGAAGCTCTGGAACAGGCCGACTGCGGCCGCATAGCTGAGCCGCCCTTCGCCGATGCCGGAGCTGATGACATGCACGTCGAGCACGCTGCCGATGGCGGCGGTGGCCGGCCCGTTCAGCAGCAGCAGCTGCTCGTAGCCCGCGCTCATGAGGCTGCCGGTGGCGAGGATGAACAGGATGACCGCGATGTTGCGGACGCCCGGCAGCGTGACATGCCAGATCTGGCGGAACCGGCCCGCGCCGTCGATCTTCGCCGCCTCGTACAGCTGCTGGTCGATGCCGGCGATGGCGGCCATGTAGATGATGGAGTTCCACCCGATGTTCTTCCAGACGTCGGAGCCGACGATGATCTGGTAGAACCAGGTGGTGTTGTTGAGGAACTGGACAGGGTCCTTCAAGGCGCCGGAGGAGAGGAGCAGATCGTTGACCGGACCGCCGTACGGAGTGAGCAGGCGCTGCATGAGCGTCACGACGACGACCCAGGAGACGAAGTAAGGCAAGTAAGAAAGCGTTTGCAAAGTTTTCTTGAATTTAAGGATCCGAACCTCGTTGAGCAGAATGGCCAGCAGGATCGGCATCGCGAATCCGATCAGCAGCTTGAGGCCGCTGATGAGCAGCGTGTTGCGGATGAGCTGGCTGGACTGGTAATAATCGAAAAATTGATGGAAGTATTTCAGGCCGGCCCACGGGCTGCCGGTAAAGCCGCCGGAAAACCGGAAATCGCGGAAGGCGACTTGAATGCCGTAGAGGGGAACGTAGGAGAACAGGAAAAACCAGACGATGCCGGGCAGCATGAACAGATAGAACAGCTTGTGCCGCCAGATCCGCTTCAGCAGCGGGTTAGCCATCATGGGATTCAACCTCCTTGTCGGTTGTGGAACGGCCGGATCGGACGGCGCCCGCTGTCGTTCGGCAGGCGCCGCGTCTCCGGATGAATCGGTCCGCAAAGGCAAAGCCGCGGCTTCGCAGAACGGCGGTCAAATAATCGGCGGCCAGCCGAAAGGCGCGGTCGGCCGGACGGTTACGGCTGGAGAGACAGCTTGAGCGTCTTGACCTCGAACGGATCGAAGGCAAGCTCGACCGCTCCGCCGGTTATTTCCAGCGGGTGCTGCTTCTGCTCCATCAGATCGGCCAGCCACGCTTCCGAGAGAGCGAAGCCCGCTTGCAGCGTAGTCCTCAGCCGAGTGCCGGCCGTCTCGTACAGCCGGACGACGAGATCTCCGTCATCCTCGGCGCGCTTCACCGCCTCCACCATCACGTGCGGATGGTCCGGCAGCAGGAACGAGCGTCCCTCCTGCCAGCCGGATGCCGCTCCCGCCGAAGGCCCATCCGCCGCTGCCGCTGTCTCGGCTGCGGCGGCGCCTGCGGACACCGCCGCAGCTTGCACCGTTGTCAGCTCGGCACCGTCCTGAGAGGACCGGACGGACGGCGATGCCGCAGCCACAGTCCGCAGAGGCACGTTCAGCTCGTAGCCGCGCCGGTAGATGCCCGCCTGGACATGGTCGCCGGAATGCGGATACAGGGAATAGGTGAACTCATGCTCGGCCCTGTCGGCTTCCGGATCGGGATAGGACGGACTGCGCAGCAGGTTGAGATCCAGCTCGCCGCCCTCGGCGCGGTGGCCGTACTTGCAGTCGTTGAGCAGCGCCACGCCGTAATCGGGCTCGGACAGATCCGCGTAGTGATGGGCGCAGATCTCGTCCTTGGCGTAATCCCACATCGTGTTGCGATGCGTCGGCCGCTTGAGATAGCCGAACTGGATGTCGCAGCTGACGGAATCGCAGCGGATGCCGAGCGGGAACGACGTGCGGAGCATCTTGCCCGATTCCTTCCAGTCGACCTTCGTCTCGAAGTCGATCCGGCGGCTGCCGTCCGTCAGCATCACCCGCTGGAGAAGGGTCGAGCTGCCGAAAGCATACCGCATGATCAGGCCGGCCTTCGGCCCGTCGGCGAACGCTTCGATCTCCTCAAGCCGCAGCGCCATTCCTCCTGCAGCCCGGTAATCCTGGCGGAAGTCCCAGGCGTCTCCGTCATCGGAGTAGACGCGCAGCGCGTTGGCGCCCCGTCCCGGCTGCACGAGCTCGCGGCCGGCTTCCTTGTCGACGATGGAGACCATGCCGCCCTCCGCATCGAAGGCCAGCGCCAGCAGCCCGTTCTCGATGACCCGGCTCTCGGCCGAAGCCCGCAGGTCAGGGAAGCCGGCGGCATCTTCCGCCCCGGAAGCGGCTCCCTCCACCGAGACGAAGCCCATCGCAGGCACGCGCACGAGCTGCCAGCGGCCGTCCAGCCGGAGCCATTCCTCCCGCTCCCAAGGGAGCGAGTTGAAGACGGCCGTGCCGGATGCGCCGCCGGATGCGCTGGCGTAAGCCGCCTCTGTCATTCGTTCCGTTTTGTCCAGAAGCACGGCGTACCGTTCCAACGATTCGTCGTAGACCCGCTTGATCGAGGAGCCCGGCAGAATATCGTGGAATTGATAGAGAAGCACTTCCTTCCAGATCTCCTCCAGCTCCCGGGCCGGATACGGACTGCCGTCCGCCATCTCGGCGAGCACGGCGGCGAATTCCAGCTCGCGCAGCGCCTTCTCCAGCTTGCGGTTGTAGCGCTTGCTCCGGCCCTGGCTCGTCAGCGTCCCCTGATGCTTCTCCAGGTACAGCTCTCCGCGCCACGTCTCGTAACGCTCCGAGCCCTCGGCGAGCCGCTCGAAAAAGCGCGAGGACGGCTCCTGCTCGACCGGGCTCAGCCCGAGCAGATCCTGCTCCCGGGCGAGCCGCTCGAGATGCTCTTCTCCAGGCCCCCCGCCGCCGTCGCCGATGCCGAACAGCATGAGCGCGCGGTCGGATATGCCTTTGTCCAAATACTCCTGCTCCGCCTTCACGATCGAGCGCGGCGCCGCCGGGCTGTTGTACGTATCCTCGGGAGGCATATGCGTCAGCACCTGCGAGCCGTCGATCCCCTCCCACAGGAACGTGTGGTGCGGATGGCGGTTGTACACGCTCCAGCTCAGCTTCTGCGTCATCATGTAATCGACGCCGGCTTTCTTCAGCAGCTGCGGCAGGCTGGCCGTGTAGCCGAACACATCCGGCATCCAGAGCGACTTCATCTCCTGGCCGAACTCCTGCTGGAAATACCGCTTGCCGTAGAGCAGCTGGCGCACGAGCGATTCTCCGCCCGGAACGTTCGTGTCCGACTCGACCCACATCGCGCCCTGCGGCTCCCAGCGGCCCTCAGCTACGCGTTCCTTGATCCGTCCGTACAGCTTCGGATAATGGATCTTCATCCACTCGTACAGCTGCGGCTGGCTCGCTCCGAACACATAATCCGGATAGCGCTCCATCATGGACAGCGCCGTCGAGAACGTCCGGGCTCCCTTGCGGATCGTCTCCCGGATCGGCCAGAGCCACGCCAGATCGATATGCGCATGGCCGACGGCGCTGATCGTCAGCACGGGATCGCCGCCGCGCTTGGCGAGCTGCTCGCCGAGCAGGCTCCGCGCCTGCGCGATCTCCTCGTCCGTCAAGCCCGCGAGCCGATGCGAGGCGTCATGCAGCGTGCGGAATATCCGCTCCTTGCGAGCGGAGCCGGCAGGCAGGCGCTCCGCCGTCTCCAGCAGCACCTCGAAATCGTAGTACAGCTGCCGCAGCTCCTCCCGGCAGACGGCGACGACCGCTTCCTTGAGCGTGCCGCTGCGGTAGCGGCCGAACAGGTCGTTGCAGCCCGCATCGCCCCACAGGTCGATGGCTTCCGTTCCGCTGCAGCGCTCGCTCACATGCACGACCCGCTTGCCGGGCAAGCCGAGCGAAAGGTCGAACTCAGAATTGATGTTGGTCAGTCCCTGGACCGGCGACCCGTCCTCGTCCACCAGGCAAAGCTCGCCGTTCACGTCGATGAGCAGCACGACTTTCCCGCCCTTGGCCGACTCCGGCACGGAACCGGAGAAATGGAACCAGGCGCAGTCCCACAGCTCTCCCCAGCGCTCTCCCGGCTGAAGCTGGACGAGCCGGCCCGACCGGCGCTCCTCGTACGGCACCGGCTCGGGCGTTATCCAAGCCGATACGGCAAGCTCGGCGACCGGCTCGTATATGCTCGCCTGCAGGCGTCCCAGCACGCCTCTCAATTGTTCAGGCCGGATGACTTCGTATGGCATGCTTTAACCGACTCCTTTATGCAGACTTAGCCTTTAGTTCTTTCCCCAAGCTCAAACCAACTATAATATATCTATTGTATATGTTCAATATGTTTTTAGAAATTAAAGGAATAAAAAAACCGGTCCCTTGAAGGAACCGGAATCTGCAAAGCAGCGCAATCAAAAAACGGCTCCGCCGCCTTGAAGGCGAGGAGCCGTCTGCGGGGAGCGCGCGGCATGCGTCGGAACATGCGTCGGAACGGTCCATGGTAAAACGTCCGGCATCCCTAAAGCGGCGGGCCCGATGTCTGGCGGATGACGAGCTCGGGCTCCAGCAGCGTTTTCGTGTAGCCGCCTCCCGCCTCGCCCTTGCGGATGACCTCCAGCAGCTTATCCGCCGCCCGGCTGCCCATATCGAATTCGAACTGCCGGATATGCGTGAACATGCTGAATTCCTCCACGATCGAGGTCGGATCGTCGAAGCTGACGATCGACAGATCCTCCGGCACGCGCAGCCCCGCCTGCAGGGCCATCTGGTAGATCTGCACCGCGAGCCGCCCGTTCAGCGTGATATAAGCGGTCGCCATCCGGTTGCGGATATACCGGAACAACGGATGTGTCTCCGCTTTTTTGAGGCTTTCTACCCGGAAACCGGTAATCATATGGGCGGGATTGATAAGCGCCCCTTTGTTTTTCAGCTCGTTCATATAGCCTTCGAGACGCTCCTGGACCGTAACGGTCTGCATCGGCGAGTCGGAGCAGATGGCGATCTCGCGATGCCCGAGCTCCCATAGATGGTCCACCGCCAGACTCGTGCCCATCCTTCCGTCGGCGGCGATGTAATTCGTCTCCACCCCGGGCAGATAGCGGTCGATCAGAACGAACGGAAATCCGGAGAACTTCATCGCGAGAATCTCTTCATTGTACTGTTCCTCGTCCACGGGAAAGATCAGCAGCCCCTCGGCCCCGATTTCCTTCAGCGTCTTGATCGCTTCCTTCTCCTTGTCCACCTGGCCACCGGAGAGCAGGATCACGCTCCGGTAGCCCTTGTCCTCGAGCGCCATGCGCACGCCGTCGATAAGCCGGATGGCGAAATAGTCGTCGATGGAAGGCATGACGAGGCCGATCAGGCCCGTCCGGCGGCCGCCGGCACCCCGCTCCGGAGCCGGCGCGGCTGCGCCCGGCTGCAGCGGCGCGGCATCCGCGGCGCTCTCTTCCGGCGACCGGCTGCTCACGAAGCTGCCGCGTCCGGGCACCCGGGTGATCAGCTTCTCGTTGGCCAAGCCGGACAAGGCATTGACGACCGTGATCTTGCTCACGTTGAACCGGTCCATCAGCTCTTTTTCCGTCGGGATCCGGTCGCCTTCCTTCAGCTCGTTCGAATCGATAAGATCACGGATGTAATCCTGAATTTTCTGATACAGCGGAGTTCGATCTGTCGAGCTCATTTTCCATCACCAGTTTCGGTTCGATATTTGTATATATAATATATTCTTGCTTATCGTTGCGCAACCGTTTTCCTTTCCTCCTTCCTGGGTACAGAGCCGCAAGTTCCTCTCCAGCCCTTTGCTTCGCTGGAACTAAACCTCAGCCTTTCGGAGCATTTTCCGAACAATCTTTGTCGAAGATCTTGAATTATATATGTATAATATATTTAATATAAATGCAAGCGCATTCAAATCGCTGACGCGTTTCGCCACTCCCTCTCAAGGAGGTGAGCCTCGGGGAGCGCAGGGACCGATCTCCCGAACAAGGCTTGGAAAGCAACCTATTCTAATCAAAAGAGGTGTTTCGTGATGATTCGAAAGCTTGCGGCAGCCAGTCTTGCGCTGGCCTGCACATTGTCTTTCTCCTTCGCCGTTTCCGCCGAGCCGGATGCTCGGAAGGAAGATCGCTTACCGTCCGGTTCCATTTCCTGGCCCCAGCAGCAGCAGCTCCCGCGCTTCGCCAATGCCAGGCAGCTTGAAGTGGCGGATATCTATGACGCTCCCGGCGATGTGAAGCTGCTTCTGGCCACGCTCCAGGGCCTCGTCAACCGCAGCGAGCCGCGCATTTATTTGCTCGAGAGCAAGGAAGAAGGCAAGTTCGCCTGGCTGAACGATCTCGACGTCCCCTACAAAGTCCGCGACAACGAATGGTCGCTGCTGGACAAGTTCAAAAGCGAGGTCAAGGGCATTATCGTTTATGACCCTGAAGTACCCGATTCCATCAACGTGGCGACCACCATGGCGGGAATCAAGGATGCCGTCGTCGCGAGTCCCGAGCTGGCTAAAAAGCTGACGGCTTCTCCTTATTCCTTCAAGGTGCTCGACGATCTGCAGGGGCGCTTCAAGGACCGGCTCGATGCTTACACCTGGCAGTACGAGCAGCTATGGAGCCAGACGACCCATCGGATGCTGGTCGGCCTCAGTCCCGATACGTCCATCCGCCTGCCGTCCACCGGCATCCCAGCCTCGTACAAGACGGTCGCGCAGGAGACGTCGCAGGAGCGGGACGCGGGCAACCGCAAGGTATATGACCTCGACCTGTCGCCTTTCCTCGGCCAGCAATCGGTCTATCTCCGCTTCGACGACGCCTTCCCTGAGGACGGATGGGGACCCGGCCGTGCACGAGGTCACCGTCAAGGCCGACGGGCAGACGATCGCGAGCTTCGTTCCCGGCACTCCCGAGGAGGAGCCGTTCCTGTACGACGCCCAGAGCTCCCAGGTATCGGCCGGCAGCGGCGGCCACCGCTTCGCCGACAACGGACGTTACTTCGTCTACCGCTTCACGCCTCCGGCAGGCGCCAAGCAATTGACGACATCCATCGAGATGTGGAACCAGTTCAAGGTCAGCGCCGGCAGCGAGCAGCCGGCATCCTCCGAGCAGAAGGAGCCTTACGGCTACCTGCGCGACTACGCCGTCGCGAACAAGGCGATGGTATTCTGGCTCGACTCCAATGTGCCGGCGCAGCGGGAGCTGTTCGAGCGCATCCTGTCGGATGTGCAGCCCGGCACCCCTTATCTCGGCTGGTTCAGCAACGATACCGTCGGCGAATTCAGCTCCGTGGAGATCACCTCCAGACACAGCGTGTACGTGCTTGCCGCCGACTGGTTCAGCAACATGACCGTATTCTCGGGCGGCAGATCGGCGGCGGCGCCGCTCAAGGCGGCCAAAGCCCCGAAACTGCAGAACAAAATCTACGTCACCTATACGTTCAGCGAAGGCGACAACTTCCAGTACAACCAGCATCGGATGCGCGTCCTGTGGGATGATCCTTCACGCGGCAAGGTGCCGCTCAACTGGACGTCCAGCCCGCTGCTGTACGACGGCGCTCCGGCCATTCTGGACTACTACCTGAAGACGGCGACGCCAAGCGACCAGCTCATCTCCGGTCCTTCCGGAGCCGGCTACTTCTACGCGAACGCCTGGCCGGACAGCACCTTCCCGTCCTATTTGAAGGCAACCTATCCATACCTGAAAAAAACCGGCATGACGATTCCGTATGTGCTGAACCGCATCGACAGCGAAAACGTTCCGCTCAGCGACGCAAAGGCCAACGCCTATGCCGACGAGTATCACGCCCCCGGCCTGTTCCTCAGCTGGGAGGATCGCTATGGTGTCGAGCTGGCGAAGAACAAGCTGCCGATCTCCACGATCCAGGGCATCGGCACGGTCAAGGATGGCCAGCGCGTCCTGGCGGAAGCCAAGGCGAAGTGGGACGGCAAGTCGCCTCTCTTCATCTCGCTCGGCCTCCTGGCCTGGAACATGACCCCGACGGACGTCGCCGCCTTGAACGGCTCTCTCGGGCCTGAATTCGAAGCCGTCCGGGCGGATCAGTATTTCTCGCTTGTCCGCGAGGCGAACGGGCTGCGGCCGTTGTCCGGCACGTCGGAGCAGGAGCAGTAGGAGCAATAGGCGGAATAGGAGCAATAGGAGAAGCTTGGACTGTGCGCTTCAAGCTCCATGAGAACCGTCTCGGATCTAGAACGATCATTTGGCAACCAGAAAAAAGCCTTTGTCCCCGACAAAGGCTTTTTTTCGCGCCCCATGCAAGCGGATGAAGCAGAAGCCGAGATGAAGCAGAAGCAGCCTTTCACGGCTGGAACAGCTTACGCTATGCGGCTAGCAAGAGTTGAATCTTACCTCAACGACAGCCTGACGCTCCGGCAACTTTTCCAACAGCTATCCCGTCGGCACCGCTTACTTCGAAATCCAGGGCGTCGATCCAAAGCTTGCCCTAGCCGTCCGGAACGGCGGCGGCCTTTATTTGAAGGCGGATTATCAAGCGAAATATGACGGCAGCAAAAATGAAGAGGACGCCTCTGCAAAATCAGGCGCGGGACATCTCTCGAGCTCCCGTCCCTATGCCCTTCTGACCGCAGGCATTTTTGCGCTGCTCGTCGCATCAGCGGCCGCCTATGTGTCCCTTCAGCGGAAAAGACACCGGCAGCAATAAACGGAAGCCGCCAGGGGCGCTCATGCTGCAGCAAACAAGCCATTCCGACCTGTTCGGGCCGAAATGGCTTGTTCGCTTATTCCCGGCTTCTTTTCAAGCCAGATTCCACTCCTCATGGATTTTCGGCACATCCGCGATGAGCTGCTGCGTGTAGGCATGCTGCGGCTGCAGGATGACCCTCTCCGCCGGCCCCTTTTCCACGATGCGCCCCTTTTCCATAATATAGAGCGTATCGCTCACATAGTAGGCCAGCCCGACGTCATGCGTGATGAAGATGATCGTCATCCCGTTCTCCTCCCGCAGCTTCATGAGCATATCGAGAATGGTGGAGCGGGAGCAGGCGTCGATCATCGAGGTTGGCTCGTCGGCGATCAGGATGCGCGGCCGCATCATGAAGATGCGCGCGATCATGAGCCGCTGCATTTGCCCGCCGGACAGCTCGAACGGGTACTTGTTGTACAGCTCGTCGAACTTCAGGTTGACGAACGAGCAGGCGTCGATCATCCGCCTTCGCTCTTCCTCCTTGGTCAGCTGCAGATTCTGCAGGGCGATGCAGTCGCGCAGCAGCTTCTCGACCCGGTGGAACATATTGAACGAGGAGAACGGGTCCTGGAAAATCGCCTGGATGTCCTTCCAATAGTTCCGGCGCTCCTTATGCCCCTTCAGCCGTCTCGGCGCTCCTTCGTATTCGATCCTGCCGCTCGTTTCCTTGAGCAGGCCGAGCAGCATCTTGGCGAGCGTCGTCTTGCCGCTGCCGCTCTCCCCGACGATGGAGATGATCTCGCCCTTGTGGAAGGCGAAGTCCACCTCGCGCACGGCCGTCTTCTTCTTTTTGCCGTAGCCGAATACCTTGGTGACGCTGACCCCGGCGAGCAGAATGTCCTTATCGCTGAACTTCTTCATCCGCATACCACTCCTTCAAGGTATCCACGCCGAATATGCAGCGGTACGTCCTGCCGGCCTCCTCGCGCATCGGAATGCTGCCCCTGCGGCATTCTTCCCGGGCGAAATCGCAGCGCTCCGCGAAGCGGCAGCCTTCCGGCACGTTCTTGAGGTTGGGAGGGGCTCCGGGGATGGCGGACAGCTTGTGGTCCTTCATGCCTTCCTCGGGGACGATGATGGAGCCCATCAGCCGCTTGGTGTAAGGATGGACAGGATCGAACACCATCTGCTGCGCCGTGCCCCGCTCGACGATCTCGCCCGCATACATGACCATGATGTCGTCCGTCACATGGTAGAGCAGCGGCAGCTCATGCGTGATGAAGATGAGGGATCGGATGAATTTCTTCTCCAGCAGCTCCTTGAGCAGGCGGATGACCGCCTTCTGCGAGGTGACGTCGAGCGCTGAGGTCGGCTCGTCGGCGACGAGCACCTTCGGATTGAGAATGGTCGAGATGGCGATGACGGTCCGCTGCTTCATGCCGCCCGACAGCTCGCTCGGATAGGCGTCCAGCACCTCCGGAGCGAGATGCAGCGTGCGGAACCTCTCCTCCGCCATCGCCCTCACCTGCGGCTTCGTCAGCTTGGGCTGATGCTCCTTCATGAGATCCTCGATGAAGCGGATGATCTTCAGCGTCGGATTGAGCGCGTTCATCGCCGCCTGCGGAATGTAGGCGATTTCCCGGCCGAGAATCTGCCTGCGCAGCCGCTCCTTGCCGAGCTTCATGATATCGATGCCGTCTATGGAGATGGAGCCTTCCCCGTAATAAAGAGGCGGAAAATAAAAGCCCATCAGGCTCATCGACAGCGTCGACTTGCCGCAGCCGGACTCGCCGGCGATGCCGAGTGCCTTGCCCTCCTCGAGCGCGAAGTCGACGCCGTCGACGGCGAACACCTTTTCGTTCAGGCGCGTCCGGTAATACGTCTTGAGCCCTTCGACCTCCAATACGCGCCGCAGGGGCTCGGGGACAAGTTCGGGTTGCAGATCCGCCAGCTTCCGGCTCATGCGCGCTCACTCCTGATTTTCGGATTGAAGATCTCGTCCATGCCGGTGTTGATCATGTACAGCGAGAAGGTGATGACGGCGATCGAGAAGGCCGCCGGGATGAATGCCCACCACGCCCCGGCGACCGGAGCCTCGAAGACGAGCGCCCAGTTCATGATGATGCCGAGCGAGATCGTATTGTACGGCCCCAGGCCGAGCATCGAGATGGAAGCCTCCGACAGGATGCCGGATGCGACCTGCAGGATGAAGGCCATGACGACGTAGGAAGCGATATAGGGCAGGATTTCGAAGACGATGATCTTCGGCGTGCTGTGCCCCGATATTTTAGCCAGATTGACATGGTCCCGGTTCCTCAGCGAGCTCGTCTGCGCGCGTACCGCCCGCGCGGTCCACGGCCAGCTCGTCAGGCCGATGATGACGGCGACGAGCAGCGAACTGCGGGAGTTGATGCTGACGGAGATGAGGATCAGGATGATGAATGACGGGATGACGATGAACATGTTCGTGACCGCGGTCAGGATATTGTCCAGGAGACCCCCGGCGTATCCGCACAGCAGCCCGATCGCCAGGCCGATGATCGTGGCGAAGATGCCCGCGACGAGGCCGACCATGATGGAGGTGCGGATGCCGTAGACGAGCTCCAGGAACAGGTCGCGGCCGAAGTTGTCGGAGCCGAGCAGCAGCCCCCCGCCCGGAGGCTGGAACGCCAGCGCCTCCATCGACAGCGGGTCGGCCCGGTTGATCAGCGGCACGATGATGACAAGAGCGACCATCAGCAGCAGCATGATGGCGCCGAACATGAACTTGGGCGAACGGATCAGAATGCCTACGGAATGCTTCATCTCAGTTCTCCTCCATTTGGGACGCCTTGATGCGGGGATCGACGATGCCATAGACGATCTCGATCGTGAAGTTCGCCAGCAGCACCGTCAGCGCGATCAGCAGCGTGCAGCCGGAGATGAGCGGATAATCCAGCTGCCGGATGGCCGTGAACAGCCAGGTGCCGATGCCGGGGTAGCTGAAGACGATCTCGCAGATGAGCGAGCCGCCGACCATCGTGCCGATGGACAGGGCAAGGCCCGTAATTTGCGGCAGCATGGCGTTCTTGAACACATAACGCGCCACTCGGGAATCGCGGATGCCGAGCAGCTTGCTGTACAGCACATAGTCGGAGTTGAGCTCGTAGATGCTCATCTCCCTCATGCCGATCGCCTGGCCGCCGATCGTGACGAGCACGATCGAGAGGAACGGCAGCGTGTGGTGGCGGAGCACCGAGAGGATGAAGTCGAGGCTGAAATGCGGCACCATCTGATAATCATAGCCTCCCGACATCGGGAACCATTTCAGCGTGATCGCGAGCAGGTACAGCATGATGATGGCGAGGGTGAAGAACGGGATCGAGTTGACGAACAGCGCCGCCGGGAACAGCACCTTGTCGAAGACGCCCTTGCGGTAAGCGGCTACCGCGCCGAGCACGTTGCCGATGATCCAGCCGACGAGGATGGCGGGAAGCTGGAGCGCGACCGTCCAGGGGACGGCGGCCATCAGGATGTCGGACACCTTGCGCGGGTACAGGCCGAAGGACGTTCCGAGATCGCCGGTGACGAGCTTCTGGAGATAGATGCCGAACTGCGCGAGGAGCGGTTTGTCCACCCCGAACTCCTTCATGAAGTTGTCGTACACCTTCTTGATGGAATCGCTGTCCGTCATTCCCTGCGACACCTGGGAGGCGATCGTGCTGACCGGGTTGCCCTCGATGAGCCTCGGCAGCAGGAAATTAAGAATCAGCGCGATCAGCAGCGTGACGAGATACCATCCGGACTTCTTCAGGAAATAGCGGGTATAGGCATTCAAGAGCTTCACCTTCCTTTAAGGGAAAGGGCCGGCCGCATTTGCGGCGGCCCTGTGGTTGCGAGGCAATGATTGCGGTCGAGGCTCAGCCATACGGAGCATCCAAGTTCAACCGCGATCGGAAGAGAGATCGGCACGCGCAGCGACGGTTCAGTTCGGCTGCAAGCGGAGCGGGCCGCGCAGCTTCTATTCGTTTCCACTGCCCGGAGCGGAGCGGGCCGAATCTCTCTGGAGAAGCAACGCGTTCGCCTTTGAACGAGGATGCTTACCCTGGCAGGGGTCAGCAATCAGAGCATCCGAGTTCAACCGCGATCGGAAGAGAGATCGGCACGCGCAGCGACGGTTCAGTTCGGCTGCAAGCGGAGCGGGCCGCGCAGCTTCTATTCGTTTCCACTGCCCGGAGCGGAGCGGGCCGAATCTCTCTGGAGAAGCAACGCGTTCGCCTTTGAACGAGGATGCTTACCCTGGCAGGGGTCAGCAATCAAAGCATCCGAGTTCAACCGCGATCGGAAGAGAGATCGGCACGCGCAGCGGCGGTTATGTTCGAACGCCAGGAAGCGGAGATCGGCACGCGCAGCGGCTCAGGCTCGGAGGAACTGAATTCCGTCAGTTCGTAATCTTATACAGAGCCTTGATGCCCGCCCCGTCTATCGCGATCTGCGGCGGAGTGTTGCTGCCGTCCCCGTCGACCGGGAAGCCCTTCCAAACCGTCTCGTTCACAGTGTAGAACACCCAAGGACGGTACATCAGCGGAATGGACGGGACGTCCTTCAGCCAGATTTGCGTCAGCTCCGTGTACATCGACTTGGCGTCGGCTTCGGATGCGGTCGGGATCTTGTCGATCAGCTCATCAGCCTTGTCGTTTTTATAGCGGCCCCAGTTCCAGAACGCCATCTCGCCTGCCGGCGCTACGCCTTTGGAATACATGATCGTGCGGGCGCGGCTCCACGGGTTGCTCGGCGTCACATTGCCGGCCGGCGTGTTCATGATGATGTCGAACTTGCCGGTCTGCAGGTCGTTCGTCCATACCGGTGCTTCAGGGAATTTCGTGCGGATCTCGATGCCGATCGCCTTGGCGCTCTGTGCGACGATCTCCAGCGCGGCGTTCCAGTCGGACCAGCCGTACGGGCACTCGACTTCGTACGGACCGAGACGCTGACCGTTCAGCACGCGGATGCCGTCCTTGCCCTTCTTCGCTCCGATGCTGTCGAGCAGAGCGTTCGCGGCTTTGGTGTCCGTCGTCCACTGCAGCGACTTGATGGCGTCCTGGTCGACGAACTTGGACTCCGATGGCGTATCGAGCGTCAGCGAAGGCTTCATGTCGCCCGAATAGCCGCTCATGGCTAGCTGCGACACTTTCTTGTAGTCGATGGACATCGCGATCGCTTTGCGGACTTCCGGCGAATCGAGGCCCTTTTTCGACATATTGAAGAAGATGGATGGCATCGATCCCGGCAAATAGTAAGGCGCATCCTTCAAGAACGTCTTGATCGGAGCATTCTCCTGCATCTTCCACACCTGCGGCGTGAACTGCTGCGAGACGTCCACCTGGCCGCTCTTGAACGCCAGGTCTCCAGCCGCGTTGTCCTTGTAGATGACATGCGTGATATATTTCGGAGCAGGCAGCTTGCCGAACAGCTTCTGGCCCCAGTAGTTGTCGTCGCGGATGAGCGAGATTTTCTGGTCGTTGTAGAACATGAGCTTGTAAGGACCGGTGCCGACCGGATCGGCGTTCATTTCCTTGCGGATCGTCGCCAGGTCATTGTTCGACTTCGTCTCGATCGCTTCCCAAATATGCTTCGGCAGCATCGGCATCAGCTCGATGCTCTCGGTTACGGTCAGTTTGTTGGCGTTGGCAGGATTCAGGCTGATGACGACCGCATTCGCTCCGTCCGCCTTGACGTCCTGGATGTAATCCCAGTAGCTGGACCAGTTGAGCTCGTATTTTTTGCCGAGGCCATAGGTGTACACGACATCATCGGAAGTAAAAGGCTGGCCGTCGCTCCACTTGGCGTCCGGGTTCAGCTCGATGCGCAGCGTCTTGTCATCCGTCCAGCTGTACGACTTGCCGAGGAGAGGCTCGAGCTTTCCGTCGATCATGTTGATCATGAACAGAGTTTCATACACGAGCTCGCGGGAATTGCCGTAGTTGATCGGAAAAGCCGGGTTGCCGCTCAGCAGGTTGAAGTTCGTCGGCGCTCCCCACTGCAGGCCGTTGATATAGAGCGTCTCGTTGCGCGGCGTTTCCTTGGCTCCGCCGGAGCTGTCGGTGCTCGCGGTCGGCTGCGGGCTGGCCGAAGGATCGGCGCTGGCTGCCGGCTCCTTGGTTGCCGCCGTCCCTCCGGTGTTCGTCGCGCTCGTCGGCGGCGGCGTGGAATTGCTGCATGCGGCCAGCAGAGACCCCGTCATCATGACAGAGGCGAACGTTAAGGCTAGCGCTTTACGCTTCATGCTTCCTCTCCCCATTCCTCAACTAAATTGGATGCATTTCTCTTGAAGTAAGCGTTTACATAAACAAGTATAAAACGGCCTCGAAGGACCGTAAATGGTGGCAGTTTTGGGATTATATCCACTTTTTTGGGGTAGGGCTTCCGTTCTGCGGCTGAGCCATTTGGACAGGCTCAGCTTGACGATGGAAGCCTCGACGAGGTCTCCGGGATATACCGGCAGCTTGATCCTCGTCTCGGCCTTGGGCAGAATTTCCAACCAGGCGTAATAGTTCGCTTTGCCGTTCACGTATTCATGCTCGGTTCCGGTCTGGATCAGGCTGCTGTTGTTGTAGCAAGACATTCGTAAAGAGGACTCGATCCCCTGCATTCGTTCTCGGCGAACCTGAATAACTCCATCTGCCGAGTTGTGGCAAGAAACGAGATCAAGATCGGAACCAAATCAAAGAGACGCAGAATCTAGCATTCCGCGCCTCTTCCTTTGAAACATGTTTTGAAACGGGTACATGAAAGAACTAACGACGATGACCAGCAGAATGAACAGGACCAGGATGGCGCCTGTGCTGAGTTTGCCATGACCAGATTCAGACATCTTCCAGTTCCCCTTTCATTCTTGCTACTCTACCTTATGTATCTCCCATGCGAGATGTTTGGATGGGAGGAGTAGTTGTGCTTATGCTAAGGTATTCCGAATTTTCATAGACAGCTGCCGGGGAATTGGGACGCTGCCACCGCCATGCCGAAACAAAAAATGGAAAAAAGAAAAAACGCGGAAACTTTCGTTCCGCGTCTTCATGTGCGAAGCTGATTTTACTGCATTAGTTCAGGAAAGAGGCGCTTATGATGACCAGCAGAATGAACAGGACCAGAACGACGGCTGTGCTGATCGATTTGACGCGCCCGACTTCAGACATCTTCCATTTCCCCTTTCACTTGAGTCTACCCTACCTTATGTATCTACAGGCAGCGATGTTTGGACGGGAGGTATAGTTGTGCTTATGCTAGGGTCAGCCTAATCTCCTCCAGCGGAATTTTTCAGGCCCATTTCTCCCGGAGTCCAGCCATAACCGGAACGGCCGGCATAGGATATCTCAGTCTACCGAAAGGAGAAATGACAAATGTCTTATGGAGTCGGCGGAGTAGCCGGAGAAGGCGTAGGCTGCGGATATGGCGGATTCGGCATGAGCACGGCAGCGATCCTGGTCCTCTTCATTCTGCTCGTCATCATTACGCGCGCTTTCCTTTGTTACTAGTGATGAATGTCATTTTCTAATGGCAAAAGAGGACCCCGACGGGTCCTCTTTTTTGAATTTTTTTCATTATTATTTGAAAAAAGAGAGCTTTAGGACCTTCGGCTGTTCTCCTAACGAACGTGGAGATCCATGCCGTATGCATGAAGGCCCAGCTTGCGGGCGATCGACTGCGAAGCGAAGTTGTCCCATGAGGTGCTGTAGAGCGGCAGCAGGCCGTCGGCCTGCAGCGCCTGGGCCCATGCTTCCGCGCACCGGATCGCAAGCCCCCGGCCTCGATGGCCCGGCAGCGTTTCCAGCCCGGCCTCCGCTCCGAGAGAGCTTTTTCTTGCGCTGAAGCATACCGACACGGCCAGCCCGTCTTCGACGACGGCAAAAACCGGATGCCTGTCTTCCAGCCCTTCGGCCAAGCCCGGAAATCCGGGAGCAAGCAGGCGCATGTTGTCGCGCGCAATGCGGATGGCTCCGCCGGCTGCCTGAACCGGATTTTTGAACAGGTAGGCCGGTCCCAACCAGATCGACTTCAATTCACGAATTCCGTTCCATCTTCGAATCAGTTCCGCCAGCTCCAACCCGGTCCGGCCTCTCCCCGCCGCATGCTCAAATGCCTCCAGCTGATCGTCGGGAAAATCTTCGCCGAAGCGGATCACATCTCCCTCGCTCGTCCTCCCGAGAAAAAAGAGCGGCGCCGCCGAACCGGACGGCTCATTGACCGCGGTCATCCTGCCCCTGCGACCGCTCTGGAACAAAATATCCGCTTGAATCGTCATCAGCTCATAGTCGCCGATGCTGCCCGCCCTTCCCATCATCGCCGCTTCTTCTCCCTTCCGCATTCATCGTCCTGACTCTGCATCTGCGGCTGATTGAATCCTTGCCGCCAGCGCCTCCGGCGTCAGCTCCGAATCCGGCCGCAGCAGCTCCTGAATCCCGGCATACATCGCCTCGGTGACAGCGGCGGGCAGCCGGACATCGAACACCGGCGTCAGGCGCACCTGCCGCATCAACGACAGATAATCCCTGAACAGAGGCGTCGACGCGCCCTCATTGTAATCGGTCGGATACGAGCTGGACAAGTCGCCGCTTTCGGCGGCCCGATTGGCCTGCTCCGAGCCGGTGAGCAGCTTCACAAGCTCCAAGGCGGCCTCAAGGCGTTCCCCGCTCAAGCCTGCCTTGAGGGCGATGCCCCAGCCGGAACCGCCGGATACCGTCAGGCCGCCGCCTTCTTGCCCATCCTGTGCGGCGGCTGGCGCAGGGAGCAGCGCCAGCTTGGTATGCGCGGCTACAAGCGGAGGCGCATCCGCGGCGAACGACGATACGGCCCAGCCTCCCTCCAGCACGACCGCCGCTTTGCCCTGATAGTACAGCTCCCGCTGCTGCACGTTGTCGAGCGTTCCCCGATCGGCGTTCAGCAGCCCTTTGTCGGCCAGGCTGCGCACGGCGCGAAGCGCCTCCACGAACGGGGCGTCCGTATACTTGGCCGTTCCGGCGACGGCATCGTTCATCCACGCTTCCCCGACATAACGTTCCGCCAGCGTGCTGAACAGGCACGAGCCGCCTACCCAGGCATCCCTATTGCCGAACGAGATCGGCGTATAGCCAAGCTTCTTGATCTTCTCCAGCGCCTGGAGAAGCTCCTCCCAGCTGCCCGGAAACCGTTCGTAGCCCGCTTCGCGGAACATGGCGCTGTTGTAGAATACGAGCGAGGTCGCCGTAATCTGCATCGGGAAGGCTGCCCGCCTGCCGCCGAAAGTGAAATCGTCGAATGCCTCGGGCCTGAATCCGCCTCCCCAGGAAGGATCGGCCGCCAGAACGCCGTCCACCGGTTGGATCAAGCCGTTGCCGAGCAGCATCCGGGCATCCGAGCCGAGCACCATGAAGACGTCGGGCAGCGCGTTGCCTGCTGCGAGCGTCTTGATCTTCAGCTTCAAGGCGTTGTTGTCCAGCACATCCTCCGCCAGCTCCAAGCCGGGATGCTCCCTCCGGAACTGGTCCACCAGCTCGCGATGGACGACATCGACGGCGGCGGTAGAGGTGGGCAGCCAGGAATCCGTGAGCGTGATCCGCATCGGTTCTCCAGTCCCCGCTGCAGGCGCTGCTGCCGGCTTTGGCTCCGGATCGCTCCTGCAGCCGGCAGCGGCCGCGATCAGAACCGCAAGCAGCAGCGCCGCCGAAATCCGCTTGATCATGAACGATTCTCCCCCTGCCTCCCGCCGGCTATCGATTGCGGTAGTCCCGTGGGGACATTCCCGCATGTTTCTTGAACATCAGCGAGAAGTACTTATAGTCCAGGTAGCCGACCTTGCAGGCGATATCCGCCGTCCTCAGGCGGCTGCCCCGCAGCAGCCGCTGGGCTTCCTCCATCCGATGCCTCGTCAGCCACTTGATGAAGGTCGTTCCCGTCTCTTCCTTGAACACCTTGCTCAGATGAGCCGCCGTCACTCCCGCATGGTCGGCCGCTTCCGCTAGTCCGATCGGCTTGTCGCCGTTCTCGGCGGCGAAACGGATGACTTCCTTGACGAGGCGGCTAGCGGCGCTAGGCTTGCGGACAGCCTCCTCCGCGCATGCCCGTCCATCCGCCTCTTCAGCATGCGCAGCCGGCTCATCCTCCGGAAGCCGGCTATCGGGATTCGCGCTCATGTACACGACGGCACCTTCCCTGGCCGGAACAGCCTTCTGGCGAAGGGCAGCCAGCGCTTCAGCAAAGCCTCGTCCCGCATCCTCGAGACCGGGGACCGGAAGAGAGACGCCGACACCAATGGAAACGCCCAGGCAAGCATGGACATTTTCCGCGACCCGTTCCAAAGCTTCCAAAGGGAGCTTCCCGCTCGGCACAGGGATGATCCCTGCCAGCCTGCCGGGGCGGATCGCCGTTATGCAGACCGGGTTCCCGGGGGCGGCGGCGAGCGTTTCCTCGGCGATGTTCAGCAAGGCATATCCGTATGCATCCAGCTCCGAGGGCGTGAGACGCTCCTGCAGCTGCCGGTAGCCGTCCACTTCGGCCGCGAATGCGGCATAGGGAGGAGCTCCCAGCTCCATGCCCAGCAGCCGCGCCTGCTCGAGAAGCTCCTTCCGGCCGATCCTGCCTTCCAGCATCCCCGCGACCAGCCTCGACTTGAGCAGAGGAGCGCTCGCCCGGAACAGCTGTCCTCTCAGCTGCTCTCCTTGCCGCCGGAGCCTGCGCTCCTTCTCCTCGTCGCGAAGTCCAGACACAGTCTCCACCAGACTGTCGGCCAGCACCGGCTTGAGCAGGTAATGCCGGATGCCGAGCGCCATCGCCTCCTTGGCGCAGCCGAAGTCTTCATAGCCGCTCAGCAGCACCATTTCCACGTCGGGATACTGCTGCTTGACCGTGCGCGCCAGCTCGATGCCCGACATGACCGGCATCCGGATATCCGAGAGGATGAGATCGACCGGCTCTTCCCGCAGCTTCTCCAAAGCTTCCGCCCCGTTGCGTGCTTCGGATGCGATCTCGACGCCGTAACGCTGCCAATCGATGGACATCCGTATTCCTTTGCGCACCATCTTCTCATCGTCAACCAGCATGACCTTGAACATGGACAGCCTCCCCCTCTGTGCATGGCTGGCGCACGGTAACGACCGTGCCTTCGCCCGGAATGCTCCTGAATTCGAGACCGTAGCCCGGGCCGTAGTTCAGCCGGATCCGATCCCGTATATTCGGCAAGCCAAGGCCCCCCTCCTTCCGGCTTCCCTGGCCGGCCTCGCCTGCTTCCAGCCGGGTCCGGATCTCCCGCTCATCCGCTCCGGCGCCGTCGTCGGCGACCTCGTAGAGAAGATCGCCTCCCTGGCGGTAGATCCGCAGCCGGATCCCGCCTTCCCCGCCGCCCGCCTCGATGCCGTGGCGAACCGCATTTTCCACGATCGGCTGCAGCACGATCTTCGTCACCTTGCAGGAAAGGACGGATGGATCGATCTCTTCCAGAAATCGGATTCCCCCGTCATGCCGCTTCTGCTGGATCGCCATGTAATGGCGGATATGCTCGACTTCCTTCTCGACTGTCGTGAAGCGGCTTCCGCTGTTCAGGCCGATCCGGAACAGCTGGGACAGGGAATTGATCATCAGCGAAGTCTCGAAGGCGCGCTCCATCCGGCACATCCAATAGATCATATCCAGCGTATTGTAGAGAAAATGGGGATTGATCTGCTCCTCGAGCGCCTTCAGCTCGGCATCCTTCTGCTTCATCCGCGACACATGGACCTCGTTGATCAATTCATCCAGCTTGCGCGACATCCGGTTGAAGCCATGCGACAGCAGCGCGATCTCGTCGCTGCCCTTCACCTCCATCTGCCCGCCGAAGTTCTCTCGCTCCACATGGCGCATGAGCTCCCGGATCTTCTTCAGCGGCTTCAGCACCTTGGAGGCGAAGATGAGGATGAAGGCCAGGCAGACGGCCAAGCTGGCCAGCATGGAGGCATAAGCGAAACGCCGGATCACCGCTGCAGGCTCGGCTATTTGCCGCAGCGGCGTCAGCTCCACGATATGCCAATCCGGGCGGCTCATCCGGTAGTAGACCGCCAGGTAGCTCGCTCCGTCCAGCTCTGCGGCGTACTGGCCCTCGCCCGCGGAGCCGAGCCCGCCGGCAGGCAGCGGCGGAGGCTCGCCGCCTCCGTCCGGACCGGTCTTCTCCGAGGTAAGCACGATCCGATTGCCGTCCAGCAAGTAGAAGGGACTCTCTCCCGGCATGCTGCTTCGATACAGCTCCAGGATGCTGCTTTGCGGAATATTGATTTTAAGGACGCCCAGCGAGCGGCCGACATTGTTGATATCCCGGATGTCCCGGATCATGGTGATGACCTTGATCTCCTTGTTCTGGACGTAGACGCTGTCGGGGTACCAGCTGTCGCCTCCTTTCAGCTCCTTGGCCCGCAGCAGGCGGTCGGGAGGGATGGCATTGAGCGCGCCTCGCGTGTCGATGCCCTTCTCGCCGAGATCCTGCAAATAAATCGAGAACAGATAAGGCTTGTTGAAGGCTTGCTCGTTGCAGATGGACAGGATGCGCGAGAGCTGCTTTTGCTTGGCGTCGGGATCATTGGAGGACAGATAGGCGGACACATCCCGATTCTGAATGAGATTGAGGGAGATGGTATTGACGTCGTTCATCATCATGTCGAGATGGCTGGATACGGCACGCGCGCTTTCCAGCTTCAGTTGGGCGACTTGGCTCTGAATGAGCTTCGTCGATTCAAATGTCGAGAAACCGCTTACAATTACAAGCGGAATAACCGCCACCGCCACGGTGAACAGCAGAACTTTGGATCTGAGGCTGAAAAACCGTCTGCTTCCCATCGTCTCACCGCCCGAAGCTGGAATGGATGGCAGAGCGAGCTTGATCTTGGCTGTGCTCTTATCATACGCCATCGCCCTCCGGTCGCCAAGCGAACAAGTGATTGCTTCGGCTGCGGCTGCTCGGGCGGCCGTTCGTCGGATGCACGGCAAGCCGGCATGACAAAAAAAGCCGGTCCGGACGGGATCCGGAGCCGGCTGGACTCGCTAGTCCATGCTTTCTTCCTCTGCTGGCGGGGCCGGCCATGGAGCCGGCTTGGCCGCGGCGCCGGCTGCTTGCGCGGCAAGCACGGCAAGCTCCACCTTGCCGAGCGCGATGCGGTAGTCGGCCGTCATCTCGAATGGATGCGGCAGCGGAAAGCCGCGGAAATAAGGCAGGACGGAAGCGGTGCCAGCAAACCAGTCCCCCGGCTCCGGGCCATCGACGGGTCGGTCCGACCACGCCGCTTGGAGCGGCGGGCTGTAGAGGGGCTCCGCTCCGTGACGCAGCCGTCCGCCGGAGAGGCGTTCCCGGTAGGCGGCGGTCGGCGGGGAACGGCGTACAGCTGCGTACATCGCAGGGGCATAGTCGCTGCGCGACCCTGTATGACGGTTTTTTTTGGCGAACTCAAGGACGCCCTTCGATACCCCCGGCACTCCGAACAGCAGCGCGTACAGCCGCTTGCCGAACTCGATCCGCTCCTTGAGATCGGAGAAGTCCTCGAGGATAAGCCCTGCGAGCAGCGGTTCTCCGTTCTCATCCCGGCCGTATGGAAACACGACCTGGTTCAGCTGCAGCACCGACTGCATGCCGAAGTAGAACGTGCCGAGCACCTTGCGCCGATAGTAGCCGTTCTCGACGACCCGGCTCTCGATGAAGTTCTGCTCGTTGACGATCAGCCCGATCGTCAGCGGCACCGCATCGCCCGTGCGGAGGAACTGCTGCCAGACAGGCCGCATGAAGGCCGACACTCCGAGCGCCGGCAGCAGATGCAGCAGGCTGCGCCCGCTTCGCCTGCTTTCCTCGTATAGAAGCAGCTGTGCATAAGCGTCATGGAAAATAAGCGCGTTGGCTCTCTCCAGCATCCCGAAGCATGCCCTCCGCTTGGCGGTGTCGAGCAGCCGGGGCAGCCATTCGCCTTGCAGATCGGTCATGTTCCAGCCGCCGTTGCGGCTCACCATATGGGCCAGCAGCGCCCAGTGAACCTCCGGGCGCCGCAGATAGAACTGGCGGTAGGCTTCCGTCCGGGTCAAGTTGTTGCGGTTCATACGCGCGGTCTCGGCGCGGATGCCCTGCACGAGGACGGCGTCGCCGGCAGGACCGCCAGCTTGAGGCGGCGTTCCCGGCGCGGCCGCGGCTTCGATCGCCCATGCCGGATCGGGCGACGGCAAGCCGGCTTGCTTGCCGAAGACGGCTTGAGGATGCGCCAACCAGACCGGGGCAGGGAAGGAGGCTTTCTTGGCGGCAGCCCGCTCCAGCTTCTGCCAGGCGGCGCGCAGCTCCGCGACGGACGGAGCGGTCAGCGTCAGCGGAGCCGCCCGCTCCGCCAGCTCGCGGGAAGCCCGGCGGCTGCGCCGCTTGGCGGCCGCATAGGCTGCGGCCGCCAGAGGCAGCGCCGCCGGCAGCAGGAGCAGCCTCAACAGCGGATGCTTCCGGGGGGCAGGAGCGTTTTTGACGTCAGGCGCGGCTTCGATGCCGCCATCCGCGCCCCCTCCATCCGCCGCTTCCCGGATATCGGCCGCATCGTCCCGCTTTCCGGGCCGATGCCGTTGTCCGTTCTCGTTTCCGGCCTTGCTTTCCTTCATATGCCCGTCTTCCTCCCGCACCGAATCAGTCTGTTCCCAGTATAGTCTGAAAGCTTCCCGCTTAATCCTCCGGACAACCGTTCATCGGCGACAGGGCGGAGACGGGCGGCTGAAGCTTGAAGCCCAGCCCAGCGCGGCGACCTGCGCCATATTGGAGGCGCACATGACCGGCAGCCTGCTGCCGGCTGACCAGCTGATCGGCGATTTGCCGAAAGTCAGCAGACATACTATGCTTATGGAAGTTGGAGGGCTGCGAACATCCTGCTTTCAAAGCCATTCCTTTCTTGAGGAGGGACAACCATGTGCGGACGTTATACGCTGACCGTCACGCTGGAAGAGCTCATGCTCCGTTTTTTGATCGGGGAAACGACGATCCCGCAGCTGGAACCTCGCTACAACGTCGCTCCGGGCCAGATGGTCATGGCCGTCGTCAGCGACGGCAAGCACAATCGGCTGGGCGAGCTGAAGTGGGGACTGGTGCCGCCATGGGCCGACGATCCGAAGATCGGCAGCCGCATGCTCAACGCCAGAGCCGAAACGGCCGCTGCCAAACCGGCGTTCCGGGATGCGCTTCGCCGCAAGCGCTGCCTCATTCCTGCCGACGGCTTCTACGAGTGGCAGCGCACGGAATCAGGCAAGCAGCCGATGCGCATTACGCTTCGCAGCCGGGAGCCCTTTGCCATGGCCGGTCTCTATGAGACGTGGGTGTCGCCGGCTGGCGACCGCTTGTCCACCTGTACGGTGCTGACGACATCCCCGAACGGGCTGATGGCCTCCATTCACGACCGGATGCCGGTCATCCTCCGGCGGGAGGACGAGCCTCTGTGGCTTGACCGCGGCATACAGGATGCGGCCCGCCTGTCGCCGCTGCTCGTCCCCTATCCGGAGGAAGAGATGGCCGCCTATCCGGTCGGCGCCGGCGTCGGCAGCGTCAAGAACGACACGCGGGACTGCATCGAGCCGCTGGTGGATTGACCTCGAAAAGCCTTTCGGACATCCGAAAGGCTTTTGGCTTTTTCGAGAGGCGTCCATGACAGCTCCCAAGGATATTCCAGGGCCGCGAGCTCCGCCAGCCATTTCTTCTGTTTCTGCCCGCCGCAGCCTCATGCCGGCTTGGCTGCCGCAAGCACGAATCGATGGCAAGTGACGTCCATCCAGCCCCGCCTCTCGTTTTCATCATGGATCTCAGCCGAATCGGGTTTCCTCCCTGCCGGTCATGCTTCCACCCATCGCTTGAAGATCATCACGATTCCCGTCGAAGCTCCCTCGTAACGGCTCGTATCGAAGGATGAGGCCAGCTCCCACCCTTCGGCTCCAAGCAGGTTCAGCCGTTCGTCAAGATCTTCAATGTTGATTTTCGTGCCCGTCCAGCCCCCGAATTGATGCTTGAGCGTTCTATATTCCCAGCGTCCCATTTCCATCATCCTTTCGATCGTTATCCTTTCCATGCTGCGCCAGTTGCTTCCTCATACGAACGGCCGCGATCGGCGTTCCAGCCGGCCCCTCCATCTTGCGGATGTCCCAAGGCACCCACCCTGCGCCGGCATAAAACAACAGAGCCCTTCCATTCGGGCCGTGGCAGGTCAGATGCAGCTCCCGCACCCGCTCCGCGGCTGCCGCTTCCATCGCTTCCAGGAGCGCTGCCGCGGCTCCCTGGCCGCGGTAATCCGGACTGACGATGACATTGCCTAGCCATAGCTTGCCTTCCGACTCGTACAGATTCGCATAAGCGGCGGGCGTCCCGTCCACGGCTTCGGTCAGCAGCGTCGGACAGATGCGTTCAGCCGCCGCAGCCTCCAGCTCGTCGGCACGCAATGGATATCCGCCCCTTGGGAACATATAAAACGCCTCGCTGCGGCTGGCCGGCCATGCGGAGACAACGGAGAAGTCCCCGCTATGCGCCTTCCTCGGGACATAACGGCGGAGCGTGCAATCGAAACGCTCTACTCCAGGATACTTCTCTCCCAAGCTGCGGATATCGAAGCCGAGCTTCCGATAAAATCCGACTGCATCGGCGTCGGTCTCAGCCCGCAAAACGCCATTCCTCGCCGCCTGCAGACAGCGGGAAACGAGCCGCCTGCCCGTCCCGCCGCCCCTCAGCTCCGGACTCACCGCAAGATGCAGCAGCATGGCGTCGCTATGGGATGGGGCCCGATAACCGGCAATGCCGATCAGCCTGCCGCCCGCGCCGAGGCCGGCCAAGTGAAGCTCCCCGTCCTCGCGGTACTGCTGCAGGACACGATGCGGCTTCTCCGCGTCGCCTCCTGCATACATGCATTGGGCCAGGAGCCGGGCGGGCTCTTCCGTGTCCCGCAGCGCCAGTGGATCCATCCATTCATGCAGAGATCCGCTCACGGCATCTTCTCCTCTCTATGCATCAGAGCTTATTGGATCAGGGTCAATTTCTCTTCACATCGGTGCTCAAGGTTCGGGGCCAGCCTCCGTCTGGAGATGCCACAACGCTCATGAACTCCATGTTCCCTTCTCGTTCCCATTCTCTTCTATTCGGCTTGGAGCCGCTTCTTCCTTCGGGACAAGACGGATAAAGCCATTTTTGGTATGCTGTAGAAAAGATTCAACGGAGAAAGGTGGCCTGGACAACGATGTCGAATCCGATTGAACTGCGCGGCGCCATGCCTGCGGATGCCTCGTCCTTGGCGGAATTGCTGCTGGAGCTGACCGGGACGGATACCGATCCGGCGGCTCTGGCCGAGCGGCTGGACAACATGGCCGGCAACGACGGCATCCGTGTTGCCGTTGCCTCCGACGGAGAGCGGCTCGTCGGCACGGCGATGGGCATACTCTGCCCGGATCTCGTCGGCGGCCTCCGCCCCTATTTGCTGATCGAGAACGTCGTTGTATCGGCTCATTGCCGGGGCCGCGGCGTCGGAAAAAAGCTGATGGCGGATCTAGAAAGCTTCGCGAACGCGCACCAATGCACGTATATGATTCTCGTGTCCGGCGCCCACCGCAGCGAAGCGCATGCCTTCTATGAATCGGTCGGATTCACCCGCGAAGCCGGCTTCAAGAAGAAGCTGCGTCCGCTTGCCTGATACAGGCTTGCCGCAGAAACGGCCTTGACCGCCGACCTTTGTGCAGGCAGAAAAGGCCGAAGCAAAGGCAGAAGCCCGCCTCCTCCGGCGGGCTTCTGTTCGTTGTTGAGCGATCCGCCAGCTGAGTCCAGCTCCGCTATCAAGCCGGAATGCCTGCCGCTTGTCGCCTATCTTTGCCTGTGCATGCGGCAGTTGCCGCTCGAATGTCTGCCTTTTCTTTTCAGCATGTGAAAAAATCGGTTAAGCCTTCACCGCGTTCAGCCAAGCCTCGGCGATCAGCGCGTTGCCCGCCGGAGACGGATGGACGCCGTCCGGAGCCCAGTAGGCAGGTCCTGTCGTTGCCGCCGCTTGGGCGAACAGGCCGTCGAGCGGAACATAAAGAGCCTTGTATTCTCCTGCAAGCTCGCGCACGGCCTGGATTTTAGGATCCAAATCCTCGCGCCATGCCTTCTGTCCCTCATTCACCGGCAGCACGAACGGCTCCACGAGAATGAGCTTCGGTGCGCTCTTCTCCAGCGCTCGTTCCAGAATGGAACGATACGTGTCCCGGTACGCTTCCGCGCTCAGCGGCATGCCGCTGTCGAAGCGTCTCCAGGTATCGTTGATGCCGATATAGACCGACAGCCAGGACGGACGCAGCTCCAAGCAGTCCTCCTCCCACCGGCTGGCCAGGTCGACGACGCGATCTCCCCCGATGCCTCTGTTGAGGAACTTCACGTCCTTAAGCGGGTGCTTTCTTCCGAACTGAGCGGCTGCCATCAGAGCGTAGCCGGAACCGAGGCTGTCTCCCTGGCTGCGGTCGCGCCCGGCGTCGGTAATGCTGTCGCCCTGAAACAATACGACGGCTCCATCTTCAATATAAGTCATGCATGTACACCTCCATCGCCCATTATACACCTTGACGCGTTAAATGGAGACGCATTCATACGTTGAAAATCATGCGGATAATCAGATCAAAAAGGCGGCCCCGGAACCGAAGCCGCCCCTCTCTCCATCCAACTGCGAATGCCGCCCCCAGCCGTAGAGCGGCGCAGGCTCAGCCCTGCGCAAGCCCGAGCACATGAACAAGGCCGAAACCGATCGCCGTCAGCAGCACCGAGCCGGCAAGCCCTGCCGCGAAAGCCTTTGGTCCTAGCCGCCTGAACATCTTGACGTCTACGCCCAGTCCGAGTCCCGCCATCGCCATGGCGATCAGCAGGTAAGCCGCCGTGACAAGCGCGGAAGCTGCTTCCTCCAGAACCAATCCTGTCGTATGGATGGCGCTGACGGCCAGAAATCCGAAAATAAACCAAGGTATCGTGACCGGAGTCTTTGTTTCGGCTCCGTTTCCGCTTTTGATGCGGCTTTTCCTGGCCGTCCACATGCCGAGCAGCAGCGCGACCGGGACCAGCATCGCCACGCGGCCAAGCTTGACGACGACGGCCATGTCGACCGCCTCGCGTCCGCCCGGCGCCGCCGCAGCCAGCACATGGGCAACCTCATGGAGCGTCGAGCCGGAGAAGATTCCGTATCCCGAAGCGCTCATTCCAAGCACCGGATAGAGCAGCGTGTAGATCAGCGTGAAGATGGTGCCGAGGATAGCGACGACGGCTGCAGCCGCAGCCGTCTCCTCCTCCTTGGCCTTGAGCTGCGGCGATATGGCCGCAACGGCCGCCGCGCCGCAGATCGCGGTTCCGCAGGCGGTGAGCAGTCCCAGATTCCGGCTCGTGCCCAGACGCGAGGCAATCCAGGCGACGAATGGAATCGTCACCGCGATGTGGATGACGTCGATGGCGAGCACACGGGGGCCGGCCGACACGATGTCGCCCAGATTCAGCCGCATGCCGAGCAGGACGATGCCCGCCCGCAGCAGCGTCTTCGAAGCGAACGAGATGCCCGCCCCTGCCGCCGCCGGCACTCCTCCCGCAAAATGCCGGTAGGCCATGCCAAGCACGATCGCCAGCACCAGCGGACCGAATACCTGGAATCCCGGCAGCTCGGCAATCATTTTCGCCGCAGCCGCCAGCATCGCCGTCAGGAACAGCCCGAGAGCGAACCCCTTGTTTCCGGGCAGCTGCTTGAATGCCGCCAGTACCTGTACCTGAACCTGTGTCAAACCCTTCACCTTCCGTCCTGTTGTTGACTTCACTATAGGACAGTTGGGGAGAGATGTTAAATTCAGATCCTCTATGCCTGTCATCAGGAATGCTTATGGGAGTTCGCGGGTCACAAAAAAGCGCAGAATGCCGGGTGTTCCGCCCGAAAATTCAACGCTTTTCCAGCTGCCGGCTGCCGGCGATAATCCGCACGGATATATCTATTTCCAACGCTCAAGCTGCATCCATGCATAGCTGAGCTGATTACATTCAAATGCTCAAGGTGCAGCCATGCCAAGTTGATTACATTCACATGTTAAAGATCCAGCCATGCAATCCAGTCGAGTGCTGAAGATCCAGCCATGCAAAATTGATCCCTTTCGAGTGCTGAAGGTTCATCCATGTAAAGTCGATCCCTTTCGAGTGATGAAGATTCATCCATGTAAAGTCGATCCCTTTCGAGTGCTGAAGATTCATCCCTGTAAAGTCGAAGTCGATCCCTTTCGATTGCTCGGCAGCACGGATGAGTATGCTCGGAATCATGGATAGGAATGCTTTCCTCCATGCACGCTAGAAGGATTCAGACGCTCCGTCCTGCTCAGCGAAACATCCCCCACAGCTTGATGAGGTGGAATGTATTGTTCGGATCGATCTTTTGGCTCAGTACGAACTGCACCAGCTGCTCCTCCTGGGTATCCGTCAGCTTTTCCTGCAGGATGCCGGCTCCGTTGCGGACCAGCTTTTTCACTTTGGCGCGGTCGGCCAGATCGTGCTTCGTAACTCCGTTCACAAGCAGCTTGATGCGATCCTTCACCGCCGGATTTTTCAGCTTCAGCTTGACGCGTTCCACGAATTCGGGCCGTATTCCGTACTTTTCGTAGCTCATGCAGCCAGGCACCTCCATCGATTTGGTCGGGCAACACCCCAAAACCACCGATGTTATCCTATGCCGGGCCCATCCGAGAGTTTCCTGAGAAAGGCGAATTAAGCGCACGGGACGCAAAAACGCCCCGCAGCCGGCAAGCAGCTGCGGGGCAGGAGCCAGATATTACGCGCAAGGCCCGACACGGTTGTCGATTTTCCGGCTTATAGCTGATCGCCATGAAAAATCGGAACCTTGGCAACTACCGTCCCAAGGACGGAGACGCCAAGGCTCAGTCGAGCTGGGCTCCCTGGAAGATCGGATCCTTGGCAAGCATCGCCCGCATGTCGGCATAAGCCGGCGCAGTCCAGAAATCAGGCTCGGCGGCGATGTCCGCCGCATCGTCCCGGGCAGCCTCCAGCACGGCGAAGTCAGCGGCCATATCGGCCAGCTTGAAGTCCGGCAGGCCGCTCTGCTTCGTGCCGAAGAAATCGCCGGGACCTCTCAGCTCCAGGTCGCGCCGCGCCACCTCGAAGCCGTCGTCGGTCTCCTGCATGACGGTCATCCGCTCGCGTCCGGTTTCGTTCTTCGGATCCGCGACGAGCACGCAGTAAGAGGCATGGGCGCCGCGCCCTACCCGGCCGCGCAGCTGATGCAGCTGCGAGAGGCCGAAGCGCTCAGCATCCATGATGATCATAAGCGTCGCGTTGGGAACGTCGACGCCGACCTCCACGACCGTCGTCGCGACGAGCACCTGCAGCTCGTTCTCGCCGAACGCCCGCATGACCTCGTCCTTCTCGGCCGTCGTCATCCTGCCATGCAGCAAGCCGACCTTCAGATCCGGGAAAGCCTGCTGCAGCTGCACGAACTGATCGATCGCATTCTGCACGTCCAGCTTCTCGGATTCCTCGATGAGCGGACAGATGACATATGCCTGTCGTCCTTCCGCCGTCTCCCGGCGGATGAACCCGAACACCCGGTCCATCATGACATGCTTGACCCAATAGGTTTTGATCGGGATGCGGCCCTTCGGGCGTTCCTTGATCGTGGACACGTCCATGTCTCCGAACGCGGTAATGGCGAGCGTGCGCGGAATCGGTGTCGCCGTCATCGTCAGCACGTCCGGACTCGGTCCCTTGCGCCTGAGCACGCTGCGCTGATTGACTCCGAACCGATGCTGCTCATCCGTGACGACAAGGCCAAGCGAGCGGAAGACGACGTCGTCCTGGATCAGCGCATGCGTCCCGATCAGCACGTCGATGAGCCCCATCTGCAGCCCGGCGAGCAGATCGCGGCGCTTGCGCTCCCCTACGCTGCCGGTAAGCAGCGCGGTCTGGACGCCGGCCGACTCGTACAGCCTCGTCAGAGACCTCATATGCTGCTCCGCCAATATTTCCGTCGGCACCATGAGCGCTCCCTGATGCCCGGCCTTGACGGCCGCGAGCAGAGCTATGGCGGCGACGACCGTCTTGCCCGCGCCGACATCGCCCTGCAGCAGGCGATTCATCGCATGGGGCTGGCGCATGTCGGCAAGAATCTCATTGACGACCTTCTTCTGGGCATCCGTCAGCTCGAACGGCAGCGAAGCCGCGAACTGGCGGATGACCTCCGGATCGACCCGGTGGACGATGCCGTCCGCGCGGCGGCGGTTCAGCATCCGGTATGCCTGCAGCTTGAGCTGGAAAAAGAACAGCTCCTCGTAGACGAGCCTTCTGCGCGCGCCTTGCCCGTCCTGTGGATGCTCGGGATGATGGATATGCAGCACCGCTTCGGACCTCGGCATCAGCTTGTACTTCGCCACGAGCCTCTCCGGGAGGTTCTCCTCCAGCAGGCTGCCGTATTGAGCCAGCGCTTGTCCGATCGTCTTGCGCATCCAAGCCTGCGTAATCCCGCCTCCGACCGAATAGACCGGCTGCAGCGTGCCTGTTTTGGCGACTCCCTTGTCGGGAAACTCCGAGTCGGTCACCGTCAGCTGCATCCGCCGGGCATCCCATTTGCCCGTGAGCGTTATTTCCCGGCTCAGCGTCAGCTGATCCTTGAGGAACATCCGGTTGAACCAGACGGCCGTCACCAGCTGTCCGTCCACTTCGGCTTTGCAGGTGATGCGGGCTTTTCCTTTGCCGAAGCGGGCGACCATCGGCAGCCCCCGGATGATGCCCTGAACGGTGATCTTCTCGCCGTCCTTCACCTCTCCGAGGGAACGGAGACGATAATCCTCGTAACGGAATGGAAAATAGTTCAACAGATCGGCTGCGTTATAGATGCCAAAGGCGTGAAGCTCCTGCTCCTTCGGAGCGCTCACGCCTTTGATCTGCCTCAGCGGAATTTCTTCCAGCCGGGCAAGAGGATTATGGGTCATGCTCTCTGCATGAACACCGCTGCGGTACCTGGGCCTACATGGGCGCCGATGACAGGACCGAGCGTCGTGGTGGTCGTATGGCGGATCTGGAACGAAGCGTTGATCGCTTCATACAGATCGAGCGCGGAGCCTCTTTGGTATCCCCAGGCGAAGTGGACCGCCACAGGATCGTCGCCGAACTTTTCCTTCAGCAGGTCAACGATGCGTTGCACCGCTTTTTTGGTGCCGCGGACTTTGTCCACGGGCGTGATGGAGCCTTCGTCATCGATGGACAGGATCGGCTTGATATTGAGGATGGATCCGAAAAATGCCGAAGCTTTGCCGATCCGTCCGCCTTTTTGAAGGTATTCCAGCGTATCCACGAGGAAATAGAGCCCTGTCTCCTTGCGCATCCGGTACACTTCGTCCAGGATATCCTCCTTGGACGCTCCGGCCTCGGCCATCTCGGCAGCCTTCACGACCAGCATGCCGTTGCCGTAGGAAGCCGACTTGGAGTCCACCGCCGTAATGTCGGCCTCTCTCTCGATCAGCGATTGGGCAAGCAGGGCGGATTGGAAGGTGCCGCTGAACTGGGAGGACAGATGGATGGAGATGATCGGCGCATCGGGAGATTCATCCAGAATCCGCTCGTATACGGCCATGAATTCGGACGGGGAAGGCTGTGATGTCGTCGGCAGCCCGCTGAACTTCTCCAGCTTCTCGTAGAATTCATCGGCCTGGAGCGTTACGGAATCCAGGTAGGATTCGGTTCCAAAAAGCACCTGAAGCGGCACCATCTCGATGTTCAGCCGCTCCCGGACTTCGCGCGGAATATCCGCTGTACTGTCGGTTACTATCCGAACCTTCGTCGTCATTTACGTCAACCTCCACGGACTGCTGCTGTTCGTCTGGAGGACGATTCGATTCCAACCTTCCTCCAGCCGGGTGTCCCCGTTATTCCAGGGCAAACAAATAAGGGTAAAGCGGTTGTCCGCCTTCATGCACTTCAAGCTCGACATCCGGATGGGCATCGGCGATCCAGGCCGCCAGCTCCTCCGTGCCTTCTTCCGTGGAGTCTTCTCCCGTAAGGATGGTCAGCAGGTCGCCGCCATCCGCCAGGAGGCGTCCGACAAGTCCCTTGCAGGACTCCAGAAGAGACGGCTCCGAGACGACGATCGCCTTCTCGAAGATGCCGATGTAATCGCCCTCGCGGACTTCCACGCCGTCGATCTCGGTATTGCGGACGGCTTGCGTGACGCTTCCCGACCGCACAGCCTTGGCCGCGCCGGCCATCAGGGCGTTGTTGCGCTCCGGCGTCTCGTTCTCCTTGAATGCGAGCACCGCCGCGAGGCCTTGCGGCACCGTACGGGTCGGGATGACGCTTACGCTGCGGCCGGACAGCTCGGCTGCCTGCTCCGCGGCGAGAATGATGTTGCTGTTGTTCGGGAGCAGGTAGATATGCTCGGCCGGCAGCGCTTCGATCGCGTTGACGAAATCCTCGGTGCTCGGATTCATCGTCTGTCCCCCGGACAGCACGACATCGACGTTGTTGTCGAGGAAGATGCCGGAGATGCCCTCTCCGATCGCGACGGCGATAATGCCGTAAGGAGCCCATTCATGAACGGATTCCGGAGGCGTCTGCAGGGCGGAAGCCGATCCCGCCAGCACTTCCGCCACGGCGAGCGCCTCGTCCGAAGCCATGTCCAGACCGCGCATCGCTTCGTTGAAGGCATCCTCGCCGAGCAGCTCCCGGTGCTGCTCCCTCATGTTGAGGATATGGAAATCCGTCAGCTCGCCGTATGGAAGAGACAGATTCAGCACGTCGCCGGGGCGGCGGGAGTGGACGTGGACCTTGATGAGGTCGTCTTCGGCGATGACCAGAATCGAGTCGCCGTCATTCGCCAGCTGCTGCCGATAGCCTTCTTCGTCGAAGGCAGGAGCTCCGGGCAGCGCAAGCTTGGGCTTGATGAAGAATTCCATGTCGTAGAAGAATTCGATCTCGCTCGTCGAAAGCCGTGCCTGGGCTTTGGCTCCAGCGCGGCTTGCCGGCTGCAGGCTTGCAGGATAGACCGGCAAAGGGTCGGAGGAGCGGCCAGGCTCGCGGAAGACCTCGACCGGGGCGGCTTCCGAAAGCACCGGCAGCCGATTCTCGACAAAGTAGGCCAAAAAGCCTTCGTAGATGAGCACCAGGCCTTGGCCGCCGGAATCGACGACTCCGACCTGCTTCAGCACCGGAAGCATCTCCTGCGTACGCCGCAGCGTCTCTTCCGCCTGAGAGAGCACCTCCCTCATCAGGGATTCCATATCGTCCGTGCGGCGGGCTGCCGTCTGGGCATGGCGGGCCGTCTCCCTGGCGACCGTCAGGATCGTGCCTTCGACCGGCTTCACGACGGCCTTGTAGGCCATGTCGACTCCTTGCTGCAGGGCGGCGGCGAATTGCACCGGCCCTGCCTCGTCCAGGCCGGCCAGCGCTTTTGCGGATCCGCGGAAAAGCTGGGACAGAATGACCCCGGAATTGCCTCGGGCGCCCATCAGCAGGCCTTTGGACAAAGCCTCAGCCGTACGGCCCACCGAGTCCGAATTCTTATTCTGCAGCTCCCGGACTCCGGAAGCCATCGTCAAGTTCATATTCGTACCCGTATCGCCGTCGGGAACGGGGAATACATTCAAAGCGTTGACGCGTTCCGCGCCCCGCTGCAAATTCTCCGCACCGAGCAAAACCATACCGGCGAAGTCCGAACCGTTAATAAAGCGCTTTCCCAAACGAAATTTCCCCTTCCACTAACTGATGACCCGCACGCCCTGGACAAAAATATGGACATGGTCGACCCTCAGGCCGATCACTTCGTTCAGCACGTATTTGACTTTGGTCTGGATATTATGGGCGACCTCGGAAATCCGGGTGCCGTAACTTACGATGATATGCAGGTCGATATGAAATTCTTCGTTTTCGCGCCGCACTTCCACTCCGCGGGAAAGGTTGTCCCTCTTGAGCAGCTCGGCGATGCCGTCCTTGAGCTGCTTGCGCGAGGCCATGCCGACAAGCCCGTAGCATTCGAGCGCCGCAGATCCCGCAATGACGGCGATGACATCGTCAGTCACAAAAATTTTACCTAATTCGGTCGATAGCTGCATGGGCATGGCAGGTTACACACTCCTTCGTATCGGGCAGAACTTGGCAAGCTGCACGCCCTACTATTCCCTGGGAACAAGGACTGACATCCATTGTACTATATTTCAGCCCGTTTATGAAGCCTGAAACGCTCTTCCCTTCGTTTTTCTCGCAAATGCGCCTGCTCTTGCCTGTTGCGAGGCCGCGTCCCGCCTGCCAAACGATGGTTGATCAAGAGCCTATTGTATGTTAAGATATCCAAGTATGTTTTCATGCGGACTTTGTTGTTCGCATAGGGCGACCTGCAAGCTGTAAAGGAGGTGTATCGCATGTCTCGCAAATGTTTCGTAACCGGCAAAGCTCCGGGCACCGGAAACCACGTTTCCCACGCGAATAACCGCAACCGCCGTACTTGGGGCGTCAACGTCCAAAAAGTGCGCATTCTCGTCGACGGCAAGCCTAAACGCGTATGGGTCAGCACCCGCGCGCTGAAATCCGGCAAGGTAACCCGCGTGTAGTGAACACGCCTTTGCGTCCAAGAAGGGACATGCCTGTACCTTCTTTTCCGACGACAAAAAGCACCTGGGCTTATGCCCAGGTGCTTTTTTGCGGGCTTTTCAGTTCGGAAGGGCCGGCAGCTGCTCACGGAAGTCAGCTTTTTTGGAAGGTGTTCAAGATGGCCTTGACAAATCCGCCCAGAAACTTAGGCAGCTTGATCGTGTAGAATTTCATGCTTCATCCCTCCTCGGAATCGCTGGTCGTGTATTCACTGCCGGGCCGCGCTTCCGCCCGAATGAGGCCGCCGGGCCGCCTCCAGCCGCGGAACATTCGCCCCTTATCTCTTCATGCACAACAAAAAAAGGCTACAAGAACCTGAAGTTCATGTAACCATCCTATGCGGGAAGAATTTGTCCTATTCCGCCTCTGCCTCAGCTTGGGCGGCAGCCTACCTTACGGAGCGGTGCCGTGCTTGACGAAGACGTACATCGTGTACGCGATGACGGACAGGATGAAGAAGAGAATGGCTAAGAAGACGAAGCCGACTCGCCTCCATACCGTCTCGTGGGTCCGGAAAAAACGCAGCCCCAGCCATAAAGCCAAAAGGGAAAAAACGAACCGGATGACGCCGGGCACCATGACGAACAAAGTCATCAGCAGGCCGCAGGCGATGCCGTAGAGCATCGCAGCGGCAAATCCTCTCCATCTGCTCTCCGTCTCCATGGCGCCTACCGCAGCGAGGCTATCGCCGCCGCCAGATCCTCCGCCCCGTATACGTAGCTGCCGGCAACGAACACATCCGCGCCCGCTTCACGCACGAGCGGCGCTGTCGCGGCATTGATGCCTCCGTCCACCTGCACATGAACGCCGCTGCGGCCGCGGTCGTGGAGCATGCCGCGGAGCGTCCGCAGCTTGTCGAGCGAGTAAGGGATGAAGGATTGGCCGCCGAAGCCCGGATTCACTGTCATGATGAGCACGAGGTCGACATCGTCCAGAACCGGCTCCAGCAGTTGCACCGGAGTGCCGGGATTGATCGCCACGCCCGCAGGCAGCCCCAGCTCCTTGATCTGGTGGATGACCCGGTGCAGATGGGTGCAGGCTTCCAGATGCACGGTAATGCGGTCCGCTCCGGCTCTGGCGTAGTCTTCGATGTACTGCTGCGGCTGCTCGATCATGAGATGAACGTCGAACGGAAGCTTCGTCACATGGCGGACCGCCCCCATGATCGGAGGGCCGAAGGTCAGATTGGGGACGAAGTGGCCGTCCATGATGTCCACGTGGATCCAATCCGCTCCCGCCTTCTCGACGGCGGCGATCTCTTCCCCCAGCTTGGAAAAATCAGCGGATAAGATGGATGGCGCGATGATGGTCATGTTCAGTACCTCCGCTTCTTCTCTTTCATTTCTCCCAGGAACTGCACATAGCTGTCGTACCGGCTCTGAGCGACCGTTCCTTCCGCGAGCGCGGCCGTAACGGCGCAGCCCGGCTCATGGGTATGCGTGCAGCCGCGGAATTTGCAGTCCGGAGACAGCTCCCTCATTTCCTTGAAGCCGTAGGACAGATCCTCGATGCCGAGCTCCTGGAAGTCGAGCTGGCTGAATCCGGGCGTATCGGCGACATAGCCGTCTCCCGGCTCCGCGCCTGCCTCGACCAGCTCCACGTGGCGCGTCGTATGCTTGCCGCGGCCCAGCTTGGAGCTGATCTCGTTCGTCTCCAGCTTCAGCTCCGGAACGAGCGCGTTGAGCAGGGATGACTTGCCGACGCCCGACTGTCCCGCGAACAAGGCCAGCCGGCCCTTGAGCACGGCGCGGATCTCCTCCAGCCCGCTGCCTTGCCTGGAGCTTGTGCCGATGACCCGATAGCCGATCGCCCGGTAGACCCTCTCCACCGTATCGATCGCTTCGCTTGCTTCCTCCGCGTCCGGGCCATCCTCGGACAAGTCCTGCTTGCTCAGGCATAACACCGCTTCGAGGCCCGAATGCTCGATATGGACAAGGAATTTGTCCAGCAGGGTCAAGCTGAGCGATGGCTCGGATACGGAAAACACAAGCACCGCCAGATCGGCGTTAGCCACAGGCGGCCGGACGAGCTCCGTGCTGCGCGGAAGAATCTCCTCTACCGTGCCTTCCCCCGTCACGCTCGCGCTGTAGACGACGCGGTCGCCGACAAGCGGGGACTCTCCCCGCTTCTTGAAGATTCCGCGCGCCCTGCATTGCAGCGGCTTGCCGCTGGCGCCGTCCGGAATGACGTAATAGAATCCGCTAAGCGCCTTGACGATCAGGCCTTGGCCCGTTGTGCCGGAGTAATCAGTCATTTCCGTCATGGTCGCCCGTCCTTGTCTTTGTCTTTGTCTTTGTCTTTATCTTTGTCTTTGCCTTGCTTGCCGTCCTGATCCATCGAAGCGTTCTCTCCATCCGGAGGCGCGACAGCTCCAAGATCCGGCGTCGGGGTCGCTTCAGGCGTTGGCGACGGGGTCGGATCCGTTCCCGGCACGGCCATCGGCCCCGAGTCCCTGCCTGCCTTCTCGTCCTCGTAGGAGCGCGAGAACGTATCGGCCAGCTGGCCGTCGCGGTAGATCTTCACGAGAGCTTCCGTATTGGGAGCGAGCACGACTTTGACGTCGAAGCTTCTGGTCTCCTTGATGCTGGTCTTCCGCATTTCGATGTCGTTGCCCGTCGCGTCGCTGTAGACGATCCGGATCTCGCTTGACTTGCCCGCCCGCGAAGGAGAGATGAGCAGGTTGAACGTATAGTCCAAAGCATCCTTAGGGAAGCCTCCGCTGACCGTCAGCGAAATCTGGGTGCCCTTGGAGACTTGCGAGCCGGGGCCGTAAGGATCCTGCGACAGTACGATTCCTTCCTTCTCGTAGCTGTCTTGCTTCAGAATGTTCTCGTCGCGGACTTCAAGTCCGGCATCGCGAATCATCTTCTTGGCATCGTCGACCGACTTGCCGACCAGATCCGGCATCGGCACCGTTTCCTGGCCCTTGCTGACGGTGAGCGTCACCGTCGCCGTTGTCGGGTCCAGTTCGGTATCGGGCGGCGGATTCTGGCTGATGACCGTTCCCGGCTCCGCCGATGCGTCGAACACTTCGGTCTGCTTGATCTGTCCGGAATCCAGGCCGAGATCCTGCAGGGCCGCGACGACGTCCTGGACTTTCTGGCCGACATAGCTGCCCAGCTTCTTCAGCTCCGGTCCGTCGCTGACCGACAGCTGGACACGCGAGCCCTTTTTCACCCGCATGTTGGACTTGGACTGGGCAAAGACCTGGTCCTTCGGAATATCCGCCTTGAAGGCGCGGATGGAAGGCTCGGCGATCATAAGCCCCCTGTCCTCCAGCATCGTGCGGGCCTGCTGCTCGGTCTGTCCGACCACATAAGGCACCTCGACCTCCGCTACGTCAAGGGATCCCGATACGACGCGGAAAACGCCATATACGGCTCCGATGACAGCGAGCGTGATCAGGATGATGACGAGAGGCTTGACCCAGCCTCTGCGGCGGGGAAGCTCCTCCTCCTCTTCTTCCTCCTCGGCGGACGCCATGCGCACGGTGTCCTTCGCCGCGGCTCCCGGCCCGCTGGCCGGATATTCGAATGAAAGCTTGCCTTCATTCGCAAGCATGCCGGGACGTATCGCCGGCATGACCCTGGTTTCGTCCATGTCGCCGGCCGCAAACGTAATCTTGGGCTCCCGGATTCTTTCCGGCCTCAAGGACGTCTCCAGATCCTCCAGCATCTCGCCTGCCGTCCGGTACCGTTCGGAAGGATTTTTGCGCGTCGCCTTGATGATGATGTTCTCCACGCTTTGCGGAATGAGCGGATTGACCGACTTCGGATCCTCAAGCGGCTCCTGCAGATGCTTGAGCGCGACGCTGATCGGGCTTTCGCCGAGGAAAGGAAGCCTGCCCGTCACCATCTGATAGAGGACGATGCCGAGCGAATAGATATCCGACTTTTCTCCCGTGCTGACGCCTTTGGCATGCTCCGGCGAGAAATAATGCACGGAGCCGATCACCGAGCCCGTCTGGGTGATCGTCGAGGACGTCACCGCGCGGGCGATGCCGAAATCCGTCACCTTGACCCGGCCGTTGCGGCCGATCAGAATATTGTGCGGCTTGATGTCGCGGTGGATGATATGGTTCTGATGCGCGTGGTCCAGAGCGTCTGCGATCTGCGAGGATATCCGCACCGCCTCGTCCGCCTGGAGCGGCGCCCGCTCCTGAATGATTTCATTGAGATTATGGCCTTCTACATATTCCATGACGATGTAATGGACTTCTTCTTCCTGCCCTACATCATAGATGCTGACGACGTTGGGATGGGACAGGGCGGCGGCGGATTGCGCCTCGCGGCGGAACCGCCGGATGAACTCCTCGTCATGGACATACTGGGAACGAAGCACTTTCACCGCGACGTTGCGGCTGAGCAGCACGTCGTGGGCTTTGTATACGAGCGCCATGCCTCCCCCGCCTATGCGGGACAGGATTTCATAGCGTCCACCTAATTCTCTGCCGATCATGCGCTTACGCTCACTCCTCTCCGTCCGTGCCGGAGCCGGATTGCAGCAGCACTACCGTAATATTGTCGTCCCCGCCTGCTGCCAGCGCCTGCTGGATCAGAGACTCGGCCTTTTCCTCCAGGGAGGATCCTTCGGCGGATACTGTCATGCGGATGTCCTCGTCGCCGACCATTCCGCTCAGGCCGTCGCTGCACAGCAGCAGAATATCGCCTGCCGCCCAAGGCAGCGCCTGAAGCTCCAGCTCCGTCTCGGAATCCGTGCCCAGCGCGCGCGTCAGCACGTTGCGGCGGGGATGATGCGCCGCCTCCTCGCAGCTGATCTGCCCGGAGCGGACAAGCTCGTTGACAAGCGTGTGATCCTCGGTCAGCAGCGTGATGCCGCCTTCCGAGATGCGGTATGCCCTGCTGTCTCCGATATGGCCGACGATCAGCCGCTGCTCCTCGACAAACAGGGCAGCGACGACCGTCGTGCCCATGTTGTGGTACTGTTCGTTGCGCGAAGCCATGTCGAATACGACCTCATTGGCTTTGCGGATCGCTCGGCGCAGAAGCTCATGGGCTTCTTCCTCCGTCATGCCGGCGGCCGCGGATTCCACTTCCTCGCGGAAGGCGTCGACGGCAAGCTGGCTCGCCACGTCTCCGGCCTGATGGCCGCCCATGCCGTCGGCCACGATGGCGACGGTCAGGCCTCCGTCCGTCACGCCCGCCCAGGAGCGGTCTTCGTTGGCCATCCGGATCCGGCCGATATCACTGCGGTTCACTCTTATCAATCCCGTCACCTCACTGCGTAAGTTCCATATGCTTGGCGCGAAGCTGGCCGCAGGCTGCCGCGATGTCGTGGCCCTGCTCGCGGCGGATCGTCGCGTTGATGCCGTTCTTCTCCAGAATTCTCTGGAATTCGAAAATATCCTCCCGCGGCGTGCGCACATACTTGCGCTCCGGCACATGGTTGACCGGAATCAGGTTGACGTGGCAGAGCATGCCTTTGAGCACCTCGGCAAGCTCCTGCGCATGCTCCGGCCGGTCGTTGGTGCCCCCGATCAGGGCATACTCGAATGTGATCCTGCGGCCCGTCTTGGCGATATAGTTGCGGCAGGCGTCGATGACCTCCTGGAACGGATAGCGGCGGTTGACCGGCATCAGCTTGGAGCGCAGCTCATCGTTCGGCGCATGGATCGAGATCGCCAGATTGATCTGCGTGTTCTCGTCCGTGAACTTGTACATGCTCGGCACAATGCCGCTCGTGGATACCGTAATGTGGCGCTGTCCGATGTTGAGCCCCTTCTCGTGGATCATCGTGCGCAGGAAGCCCATCGTCGCCTCATAGTTCTCGAACGGCTCGCCGGAGCCCATGATGACGATGCTGGAGACGCGCTCTCCGCTCGGGTCAAGCATCTGCTGAGCCTTGACGACCTGCGCGATGATCTCGCCGGCGGTCAGATTGCGCTTGAGGCCGCCCAGCGTGGAGGCGCAGAACGTGCAGCCGATGCGGCAGCCGACCTGGGTCGTCACGCAGACGCTGTTGCCGTAGTTGTGGCGCATGATGACCGTCTCGATGGCATGATTGTCATGGAGGCCGAACAGGAATTTGACCGTCCCGTCCTTCGATTCAAAACGGGTGATCTCGGTCAGCGTGACGAACTGGAACGATTCCGCCAGCTTGTCCCGGAGCTCCTTGGGCAGGTTGGTCATCTCCTCGAACGAGGCGACGCGCTTCACGTACAGCCAGTCGAACAGCTGGCCCGCGCGGAAGGCAGGCTGGCCCTGCTCCTTCATCCATCCCTGGAGCTGATCAAGAGAATAATCATATATAAAAGGCGTTTCCACAATGTAGGGCTGATCAAATGCTTTCATTTCGTTGCTTCACTCATTTCATTATCATTCAATCCGTCATCCGGCTGCCGGTATCCGTTGCCGCAGGACGCTAGTCGCTCTAGTTTACCACAAACGTCCCTCGCAAGACCACAGCCTGCCGGCGCGCGGCTGTCAAGGATCGATTGCAACGACTAGCGGACTTCCCGCATACTCGGTCCCGACGATCGGCTCCTCCGTGCGGGCGAAACCGCTCAAGCCGGTGAAGTCAAGATCCATCCGGGATAAGGCTACGTCCGCCGTCACACGGCTTCCTTTGGCGAATACGAGCCTATGCATCCCTTCGTCGCACATCGTGCACGTATCGGGAAGCATCCGCAGGAGCACGTAGCCCGGATAAGTCCTGGCGTCCGTCCATTCAGCCCCGGCGATCGCCTCCATCTGTTCCCAGTTCAAATAAGGAGGAATGACGGCCATCCGATCCCAGTCGAACTCCGTCAGTTCCGACAGCTTGACCTGCTTTCCTTGTCCGACCGTCTCCAGCAGCCGCGTCCGGAAGGCTTCTGCGCCGCTTCCGGCAACCCGATGCGCATAGTAGCCGTTCATATCCGCCAGCAGCGCCAGGACCAATACGGCCGCCGCAATCGACGCCGCCTGCCGCAGCCGTTTTCTCCGCCTGTTCATCCTTCAGTCGCCCCCATCGTCATCCTTTCCCCGCACATGGACAGACGAGCATGGGACGGCAATTGTTTCCTTTTGTTCCTGCTGCGAAGACGGAAAGCGGCGCCGGCTCCTCCCGGTTGGAAAAAATACGTGGCGGAAGGATGGATTCCGCTCCCTGACAAATAGGAAGCCGGCGCATGGAGCGCCGGCTTGGAGGCTTCCGGCTTCGAAAAGCCGGCCTCGAAATTAGCTGAACATGATTTCCTTGGCATACCCTTTGCCCTCCAGCAGGTCGTACTGGATCATCTTGTAGTCGTCGAGCAGAGCCTGCTGCTCCGCCGTGGGCTTCTCGACCTTCCCGTCCGGACCGAGCAGCACTTTCTTGTTCAATCCCGGCATGGCCGTCTTGACCTCATGAAGCAGCTTGTAGTAGGCTGGCAGCTTCTGACCTGCGTAGGAGAAGATCTCGGGTCCGATGAAAGACGGGCTCAACGTGCCGAGCGGCTTGCTGCCCACCTCGTAATTGGAAAGCACGAGCAGCGGCGTTTCGTGGCGGAGCCTTTCGTCCGTCCAGCCTGCATCGTCATACACTTTGGCCGGAAGGCCGGGCAGATGATCCCCCCAAAGGATGACGACCGTAGGCCTGCCGAGCTGCTGGATGGCCGAGGACAAATACGAAAGGGCGCCGTCGGTATGCTTGATTCCTTCGGCGTACGTCTCCACCTGATCACTATATTCAGGAGTGACGCCAGCCGCGCGGACCGTGTTCATGCCGTGGATGGTCTTGTTCGTATACGGGAAGTGGTTCTGCATCGTGACCAGATGAAGGAACGCCGGCTTGCCAGTCTTCTCTTGCTCCTTCAGCTCGCGCACCGCTTCCTTCATCGCGGCCATGTCGGAGACATAGCTGCGGGAGGACAGGTACTCCCGGTTCGGCATTTCCTTGGAGCTGGTGAATTTCTCGAAGCCGAGCATCGGGTAGACGGTGTTTCGGCTGTAGAAGGTTTTATCGAAAGGATGGAGCGCCAGCGCCGCATATCCGCGCTGCTTCAAAATGCTGACAATCGAGGGCAGGTCCGTCTGCTTGGTCAGATTTTGCTGGAACGGCACGGAGCCGTCGTTCAGAAAATAGTTGGTGAGGCCGGTCAGCGCCTCGAATTCGACATTCGCCGTGCTGCCTCCGAATTCGGGCGAAAGCACGTAGCCGGACGGCTTCCCCTTGCTCGCTTCATGCAGGAACGGAAGCGGGTCCTCGCTCAGCTTGTAATCCGTCACCCGGGTCAGATCGAAGAATGCCTCGTTCATCACGAACACGATGTTGGGCGCCTCGGCCGGCGTGGCAGCCGGCTCCGCATCGGGAATGGACGCGTATTTGGCGGCGATCGCCTCGACAGCCTCCTTGCTGTAGCCGTCGGGCTCGGCCATCATGCTCCCCGTCAGGTTGGAAGCGAATGCGATGACAAATCCGTTGTACTGGTAGTTCTGCTTCTGGTCCCAGAAAATATCTTCGTAGCTGATCTTGCTCAGAAGCGAGCTGTCCTTGCTCTCCATGATATGGACGAAGAAGAAAATCCCCGTGATGGAGCACACGGCGAATACGACGCGCAGCACGAGCGGAAAACGCAGCTTCGGAAGCTTGAACACGAGCAAGCCGAAGCTGCCCACGACGGCGAGCGTGAGCACGATGACAAGCGGCGAGAACATTCCCCTGGTCATGGCGGCCATTTCGCCGGCGTTTTTCAGCTGCAGCAGATCCCAGGGGAAGAGCGGCTCTCCTGTCGCTTTCATTTTTTGATAGACGGCTGTGCCCGTAAGGGCGGTGACCGCAGTCACGAGCGCCGTGCCTCCGTACACATTGCGGACGATGGAAGCCGCAGCCAGGAGGAGGAAAAAGAAAATGAAGCTCCCCATGAAAAACAGCGGGTACTGGCCGGCAATCCACTGTCTCACCGCACTGTAATCCATCCCCATCGAAGCCGCCTGCATTCCCGCGTTCAGCAGCATGGCGACGAGATAAAGCGCCGTCATGGTCAAAACGATCTTTCGCGTAGGCTTGATCCAACTTCGCAAGTCCATCTACTCCCTGTCCGGTATTCTCCCATGTTCCTTTACTTTATTTTAATATACTAGAAAAGAGATGCCAACCTCAGCACCATGGATTTCGGGAAAGGAATGCCGAAAGGCTTATCGGAGGGTCCGAGATTCGGGACGATGGAATCCCGGCTCTATTGCGGCAGCCAGGCTTCAAATGACTGCCACTCTTCGGCAAGGGGCCAGCCATCGCAAGGCACCTCTTGCCGGCTCTACTTCAAAAGAAACAGAGCTGTCTGTCTGTGCAGATGCACTTGTTAGCGCTAGGCAATCCATGACTATCGATCTTCAACGCAAAAAACCCGCATCCCAGCGATGGGATGCGGGTTCTTCGGGTTCTTCGAGTTAATCGGCCTTTTTAGTCAGCCTGGCGATATAGAAGCCGTCGCTGCCGAAGTGCTGGGGCAGCAGCTGCAGGGAGCCGTCGAAGACAGCTTCCTCCGCCCCGGCAACGCCGGCCGCCCGCAGCGGCTCCAGCACCTTCTCCGGCCAGCCGCCGGGATCCAGCGCATATTCGGGATGGCGCCCCAGGAATGCGGCGACCTGTCCGGCGTTCTCCGAATGCTCGATCGTACAGGTGCTGTACAGCAGCACTCCTCCTGGCTGGACCAGGCCGGCCGCCGCTTCCAGCAGGCGGGTCTGGAGCGCGGCGATATCCTTGATGTCGCCCTCGGACTTCGTCCACTTGATTTCCGGCTTGCGGCGGATGACGCCGAGACCGGAACAAGGCGCGTCCAGCAGGACCAGATCGAACGACTCCGCCGGATACAGCCGGCCGAGCTCCGCGGCATCCCCGGTAACGGGATGCACGGCCCGGAGGCCGAGCCGCTTGGCGTTGTCTTCGATCAGCGCCAGCTTATGGGCATGCAGGTCGTTCGAGACGACCTCGCCGCGGTCGCCCATCAGCTCCGCCAGATGCGTCGACTTGCCGCCTGGCGCGGCGCAGCAGTCCAGGACGCGGCTGCCGGGCCGGGGATCCGCCGCAGCGGCGACAAGCATCGAGCTCTCGTCCTGTATGCTCCATAATCCTTTGGCGTAGCCGTCGGTCATGGCCAGATTGCCGCCGCGATCCACGACAATTCCGGAATCCGGCAAAGCCGATGCCGGCCGGGCGGCGAGTCCCGCTTCCTCGAGAAGGCGCAGCGCCTCGGACGGCGTCGTCCGCAGCGGATTGAGGCGCAGGCTGCCGTGCGGCGCCTCGTTGCCTGAGGCCATGACCGCTTCCGCAGCCTCCTCGCCGAGAGCGGAGATCCAGCGCTCAGCCAGCCACTGCGGATACGAATGCCGCAGCGACAAGCGGCGCGGCGCGTCCGCTTCGGCAGCGAAGGTTTCGGCCTTCAGCTGAGGCAGCTGCCGCACGGCGCTGCGAAGCACGCCGTTCACCATCCCGGAGATGCCGGAGTGGCCCCGGCGGCGGCCGATGTTGACGGCCTCGTTCACAGCCGCATGAGCGGGAACCCGGTCCAGGTAGACGAGCTGGTACAGGCTCATCCGCAGCAGGGACAGCACCCACGGCTCCAGCTTGTGCAGCCCCTTGGGAATGAAGCCCGCCAGCCAGTAGTCGAGCGTGAGCCTGCGCTGCAGCGTGCCGTACACAAGCTCGGTCGCAAGGCCGGCATCGGCGCGGGACAGGCCGGAATCCAGCAGCGCGCGGTTGAGCTGCAGATTGCTGTAGGCTCCATCCCGCTCGACGCGGATGAGAGCGTCGAGCGCGAGCTCGCGCGCGCTGCGCGGCTGCCTGGAGGCTGCGCTGCCGCGGTTTTGCTGTCCTTGCCCTGCAGGCTGACGCTCTTTGCCTTTGCCTGCGGCAGGCTTTGCACCCGTGCCGGCTTGTCCGGATGCGTTCCGGACCGGCGCCGAGCCTTGACGGCTGCGCTGGCCTGCTGCGGCCTGCGACTTCGCCGGCTTCAGCGAAGCCTGGCCGCCGGCCTTGGCCATGCCGCCGGCTTTGGCGCCGCTGCGGCCTGCGGTGCCAGCGCTGCCTGCGGCACTGCTTCGGCCTGCGGCGCTGCTCCGGCCTGCGGCGCTGCTCCGGCCTGCGGCGCCGGGGCTGCGGGAGCTGCCGGCTTGTCCGCCCGGCCTGGGCGTGCGGCCGCTCACAGGGCTTCTCCGCCGGCTTCGATGCCGAAGAAGGCGCCGCGCTGCAGCCTCGCGCCTTTCAGCCACTCGGCCGCGGCCATCGCGCGCTTGCCTGCGGGCTGAATCTCCGTCAGCAGCAGCCGGCCGCTGCCGCATTGCACGACGATGCCTTCTTCGCCGGCATCGATCACTTCGCCGGGCGCTCCGCTGCCGTCCTCAAGCACGACGCGGCAGGCGCGAACCTTGAAAGGCTCATCGCCCAGCAGCGTGAAGCCGCCCGCCATCGGCGAGAGGCCGCGCACCTGGTTGAACAGCTCGCGGGCCCCGCGGCTCCAGTCCAGACGCTCGTCGTCGCGGCTGAGATTGGGCGCGTACGTCGCCTCGCTGTCATCCTGCGGAACGCGGGGAGCCTCGCCGGCCAGCAGCTGCGGCAAGGTGTCGGCCAGCAGCCGGGCTCCGGCGTCGCTGAGCTTGGCGAACATCGTCCCGGAATCGTCACCGTCCGTGATCGGCACGACGACGCGACTGATCATGTCGCCGGTGTCGAGGCCTTCCGCCATATGCATGATCGTCACTCCGGTCTCCGTCTCGCCGTTCATGATGGAGCGCTGGATCGGAGCGCCGCCCCGATACTTCGGCAGCAGCGAGCCATGGACGTTGATGCAGCCGAACCGGGGCATTTCCAGCACCGCAACCGGCAGAATCTGCCCGAAGGCCGCTGTCACGATCAGCTCGGGAGCAAGCAGCTTCAGCTCCTCCACCGCTTCCGGCCGGCGCATCCGCTCCGGTTGAAGCACGGGCAAGCCGTGCTCCAAAGCGGCGGCTTTGACCGGGGGAGGGGTAAGCTCCCGCTTGCGGCCCTTCGGACGGTCCGGCTGAGTCACGACGCCGACCACCTCGCAGCCGAGGCTGCGGGCTTCAGGCCCTAGCAGCCAGAGCAGCGACGGAACCGCGAAGTCGGGCGTACCCATGAAAACAATGCGCATCGGCTTCCTCACTCCCCGTCTTCGCGGCGGTCGCGGGCGGACCCGTCGTACAGCTCTTCCGCCAGGTCGATGAACAGAATGCCGTTCAGATGGTCGACCTCATGCTGGAATGCGCGCGCCAGGAAGCCTTCCGCCTCCACCTCGAAGAATTCGCCGTCGCGGTTCTGGCCGCGCACCTTCACCTTTTCGGCTCGGCGCACATCCCCATTGAGATTGGCGATGCTGAGGCAGCCTTCCGGTCCGAACTGCTCACCCGAGCGCTCCAGAATTTCCGGATTGACCATCTCGATCAGGCCGTTCTCGTCGCCGACGTCGACGACGATGACACGCTTGGAAATGCCGACCTGCGGCGCGGCCAAACCGACGCCTTCCGCGTCGTACATCGTTTCCGCCATATCCTTCAGCAGCTTATGGAGATTGGAGTTGAACTTCGTGACTTCCTTGGCGACTTCGCGCAGGACGGAGTCGGGATTTTGAACGATAAGCCGAATGGCCATGATGGATGCACCTTCCTTGATTGCTTCGTAGTAGTAGACGCCTGGGCCGGATGTAGAAGGATATGTCGGGACAACAGGCGATAAGGCCTATTTCTATAAAATCATTTGGGGATCCACATCGACGCTGAACAGCACGCCGGAACGCGCCGCCTCCGCTTCGGTGCGGGTTATCGCTTCCTTGACGAGCATGGAAGCGTCGACAGCTCCCCTGTATTTGATCATGCACTGGAACCGGTATTTGTCCTTCATCCGCGATATCGGGGACGCGACAGGGCCGAGCAGGTCGAACGCCCGCTCCCCGCCGCTCTGCAGCGGCGCCAGCACGCCTCTCTCGGCGGCAAGAGCCCGCAGCTTGCTTGCGAAGCGGTCGCTTACCGAAGAGAGGGTGGCGAGCTGCTCATGGGACATCGTGACGAGGATCAGCCTGCAGAAAGGCGGGTAGCCCATCATGCGGCGATGCTTCATCTCCTCCTCCACGAAGCCCCCGTAATCATGGTGCTGAGCGGTAGTGACGGCGTAATGGCCGGGGTTGTACGTCTGGATGACGACCTCCCCCGGCAGATGATGGCGTCCGGCGCGGCCCGCGACCTGCGTCAGCAGCTGGAACGTCCGCTCGCCCGCCCGAAAATCGGGCAGGTTGAGCGACGTATCCGCCGCGATGACGCCGACAAGGGTCACGTAAGGGAAATCAAGCCCTTTGGCGACCATCTGGGTGCCGAGCAGCACATCCGCCTTGCGTTCGCCGAAGAGCGTCAGCCATTTCTCATGGGCGTTCTTCTCCGTCGTCGTGTCGACATCCATCCGGATGACCCGGATGCCGGGGAACAGCTTCGCCAGCTCCTCCTCCACCTTCTGCGTGCCCGCTCCGAAATAGCGGATCTGCTCGCTGGAGCAGGACGGGCATGTGCGGGGCGCAAGCTCCGCGTGGCCGCAGTAATGGCAGCGCATCGCGCGCGTCTTCTGGTGGTAGGTGAGCGAGATGTCGCAGTGCGGGCACACGGCCGTGTACCCGCAGGAGCGGCAGATGACGAAGGTTGAATAGCCCCGCCGGTTGAGCAGAAGGACGGATTGCTCTCCCCGTTCGAGCCGGGCTTGCAGCCCTTCATGAAGATCGCGGCTGAACATGGAGCGGTTCCCGCTTTTCAGCTCATCCCGCATATCGACAATCTTGACGGGCGGAAGCGGCCGCGCCCCTACCCGTTCGTTCAGCTCCAGCAAAGCCCCGTTGCCCCCCGCGCCTCCTCGGACGGCTGCCGCGTAACTCTCGAGCGACGGCGTCGCCGAGCCGAGCACGACGACGGCGCCTTGCTGCCGCGCGCGGCGCACGGCGACTTCGCGGGCATGATACTTCGGCGTTTCTTCCTGCTTGTAGCTGGATTCATGCTCCTCGTCGATGATGATCAGGCCGAGATTGCCGAACGGGGCGAACACGGCGGAGCGCGCGCCGATCGCCACCTTGGCGCCGCCGCGGCGGATCCGCCGCCACTCGTCGTAGCGCTCTCCGTTCGAGAGGCGGCTGTGCAGGACGGCGACCTCGTCTCCGAAGCGTCCCTTGAACCGCTCGACCATCTGAGGCGTCAAGGAAATCTCGGGCACGAGGACGATCGCCTCCATGCCGAGCTCGAGAGCCCGCTGGATGGACTGCATGTAAATCTCGGTCTTGCCGCTTCCCGTCACTCCATGCAGCAGGAACGTCGCCGGCTCGGAAGATTCCACCGCCGCCTTCAGCCGCACGTACACTGCCCGCTGCGCATCCGTCAGCGGCAGCGGCTCGCTGCGCCGGAACTCGCGGCCGGCATAAGGATCCCGCTGCTGCTCCGCCTCGCGGATCGCGATCAGGCCCTTGGCCTCGAGCGCCTTGGCGGAGGAGGCGCTGGCGCCCGTCTCCGACAGCATCGCCTGCAGCGTGACCGGCTCGCTGAGACCAAGAATATATTCCAGCAGCTCGCGCTGCCGGGCAGCCTGCTTCGACATCGCGGACAGCGCCGCCTCCGCGGCGGCGCGATCCTCGGGCGGATACACCGTCAGCTGCTTGCGGACGGCGAGCCGGTCCCGAATCGATGTCTCTTCGGCCAGCAATCCCGAAGCAAGCGCCCGCTTGATCGCCGCGCCGGCTTCCGGGTAACGCTGCGCGACGAGATCCAGACGCATGTCGACGGAGCGCTGCAGCTCTTGGACCAGACCTGGAGGCAGCTGCTCCAGAGGCAGCTGCTGCTGGGCGACCGCTGCCGGGCTCATGCCCTTGCCATCGCCCTCGCCCCAGCCGGCCGCGCCCGCGGCTAAGGAATGATCCTCCTGCCATCCGGCAGCCGATCCCGCCTTCCCGAACGACTGGGCGTCCAGGAGCTCGGACTTCCCGGCTCCGTCTTCCGCCAGGCGGATATACCGTTCGGCCTTGCCTTTGATCGCGGCAGGAATCATCGCCTGCAGCGCTGCCGTCCAGGTGCAGCAGTACTTGCCGCTCATCCACTGGGCGAGCTCGACCAGATCGGGCAGGAGCGGCGGCAGCGGATCCAGCAGCTCGGCGATCGGCTTGAGCTTCCCGGCGCTGTCGGCCGGGGTCTCGGCGGACAGGCTGACGACGAATCCTTGCACGGTCCGTCCGCCGAAAGGAACGCCGACACGGCTGCCCGGCTCGATCCACTCTTCCATGGCGGCCGGCACCTCATAGCTGAAGGGCCGGTCTGTCTGACGGCTCGGCACATCGACGATGACGCCGGCGATCATGATTCCGTTCCCTTCGGCTCCTTCGAGCCGATCCGCTCCGCGACAAGGCGCAGCAGCCGCTCGCCGGCATCGCGCTTGCTCATCACGGGCAGCGATTCAACCAAGCCGTCCTTGTCGAAGATCCGGACCGCATTGGTGTCGCCGTTGAAGCCGGCCCCTTCCATCGAGACGTCGTTGCCTACGATGAGATCGCAGTTTTTGCGGCGGAGCTTGTCCATCGCATACTCGTCCAGACGCTCCGTCTCGGCGGCAAAGCCGACCAGGAACTGGCCTTTCTTGCGCTCGCCCAGAGCGGTCAGAATGTCGGCCGTCTTCTCCAGCTCAAGGACAAGCGTGCCGCCCGTCTTCTTCAGCTTGGAGGCATGCCGTACGACGGGCCGGTAGTCGGCGACCGCCGCTGCCTTGACCACGATGTCGGCGTCGTCGAACACGCTGCCCGCCGCCTCCAGCATCTCCTGCGCGGACTCTACGCGCAGGATCTTCATGCCTCCGGGAAGCGGCTGCGACACGCGGCCGGCGATCAGCGTTACGTGCGCGCCCATATCGCGGGCGGCTTCCGCGATGGCAAAGCCCATTTTGCCCGACGAATCATTCGTCAGATAACGGACGGGATCGAAGCGCTCGACCGTGCCTCCCGCCGTCACGACAACCTTCTTTCCTTCCAGCAGCTTGCCCGAAGCGAAAAACCGCTCGACCGCCAGCACGATCTCCTCCGGCTCGGCCAAGCGGCCCTTGGCCACGTAACCGCAAGCGAGCTGTCCGGTTCCGGGATCGATGAAGCGGACTCCCCGGCTGCCGAGCAGCTCCATATTCGCGACCGTCGCCGGATGCTCGTACATGTGGACATTCATCGCCGGAGCCGCGATGACCGGAGACGTCGCGGCAAGCAGCGTCGCGCCAAGCATGTCGTCGGCCAGACCCGCCGCCAGCTTCGCGAGCGTGTTGGCCGTAGCCGGCGCGAGCAGGATCAGGTCGGCCTTGTCCGCCAGCTCGATATGGGACACGACGGAGGGATCGCGCTCGTCGAAGGTGTCCAGATATACAGGGTGGCGGGACAGCGTCTGCAGCGTCAGCGGCGTAATGAATTTGGCCGCCGATTCCGTCATGATGACATGCACCTCGGCGCCCGCCTGGACCAGCTTGCTGCATAGAGCGGTGCCCTTGTAGGCCGCGATGCCTCCCGTTATGCCAAGAACGATTCTTTTTCCCTGAAGCATGGGGTGTTCTCCTCCCTCATCGGCAAATACCCGCCGGCACCAGCCACTCCGCCGGGTTTGCTTCCGCTAAAAAAATAACAACCGCAGAGGGTTGTTAAGCGTACCGCTATGCTGCTATCTATCATCCGCTTCCGCAGCAGGCTGCGGCCGGCATGTCCTAGTCTTCGTTGCGCTGCTCCACTTGCACGAGATCGTGGTAGATCTCCTCGAGGGCGACGCCTACCTGCTTATGGGATTTCTGTCCACGCAGCTCGGTCTTCTCTCCGTCCCTCAGGGCACGCGCGCGGCGCGATGCCGCGACGACCAGGGAGTACTTGCTGTCGACTTTCTTCATCATCTCGTCAATGGATGGATACAACATGGCTAATCACTCCGTTCAGGCTTTTTCGGATGCGGTCTGCATATCGTGCGCGAGCCCCGCCAGATAACGTTCCTTGCGGCAATGCTCGGCGGTGACGATGCTCTGGATCCGGTGGCAGGCCGCGTCGATCTCGTCGTTGACGACGGCGTAGTCGTAATAGCGGATGAGGTTGATCTCCTCGGCGGCGACGGACATCCGGGAATCGATGATCTCCTGGGTTTCCGTGCCGCGTCCGGTGATGCGCTGCTTCAGGACGTCGAGCGAAGGAGGCATCAGAAAAATAAAGACGCCCTCGGGAAACGTTTCCTTGACCTTGAGCGCTCCCTGGACTTCGATCTCGAGAATGATATCCTTGCCGCTGTTGATGGTGCTCTCCACGAAATCGCGGGGAGTGCCGTAATAATTGCCTACGTACTCCGCATACTCCAGCATGGCTCCGCGAGCCATCATGTCCTGGAACTGCTCCCGCGACTTGAAGAAGTAATTGATGCCGTCCGTCTCTCCCTGTCTCGGGCTGCGGGTCGTCGCCGACACCGAGTAGACCAGCTCCGGCATCTTGTGGCGGAGCACGGAGCATACCGTGCCCTTGCCGACGCCGGAAGGTCCGGACAATACGATTAATAATCCCTTATTCATAATACTCCCCGCTATTATTCGTCGTGATCGTCATCCTTCGCGGACAACCGGTGCGCAACCGTCTCCGGCTGCACGGCCGACAAAATGACATGGTCGCTGTCCGTAATGATAACCGCCCGCGTGCGCCTGCCGTACGTGGCGTCGATAAGCATGTGGCGATCCCGCGCTTCCTGAATGATTCTCTTGATCGGCGCCGATTCCGGACTTACGATCGAGATGATCCGGTTAGCCGATACGATGTTGCCGAAGCCGATATTGATGAGCTTGATAGCCATGTCAGGTTCTCCCTCCGGACAGATTGGAACAGATAGCGGTCTTCTAGAAGGCCCTCCATCTGGCAATGGGCAGAACCATTGCAACTAGTGTTGACACAAAAAACACGGCGCAAACGTTCCGTCCGCCGCTCCGGCGGCCGTCCCAAGCGTCATCCCGTTCCGCACCCCGGGCATAAGCCCAGGCAGACAGTCGTGTACCTATTCTAATCGATATTCGCCAAACGAACAAGGTACAAAGCGATTTCGCGAGAAAAATAGAAATCGAGGCATCATTTGCCCCTTGAACGCCATCCCCTGCTCTTTGCAGGATGGCTGGCGCATGAACTCCGCCGCATGATTGCCTTTGTCCGGACAAAGCAAAGATCCGCCCTCGCGGGCGGATCTCCTCCATATGCTCGGACAGCTCCCTACACGGTTCCGCGGAATGATTCCGCCGCCGGTCCGGTCATGTACACATGATTATCTTCTTCGTTCCATTCGATCAGCAGATCCCCGCCCTTGAGGGAAACCGTCGCCTTGCGGTCGGTCAGCCCGTTCAGCACGGAAGAGACGACGGTCGCGCAGGCTCCCGTGCCGCATGCCAGCGTCGGACCCGCGCCGCGCTCCCATACGCGCATGTCGGCCTGGCTGCGGGTATTGACGGTCACGAACTCGACGTTCGTCTTGCGCGGGAACAGCGGATGCGTCTCCAGCTTGGGACCCCAAGCGGCAAGGTCGAATCCGGCCGCGTCGTCGACATAGATGACCGCATGGGGGTTGCCCATCGATACGGCCGTGAACCGGAACTCCCGTCCGTCCACTTCGACCGGGTGCCCGATGACCCGGTCGGCATCGACCGTCGTCGGAACCTGCAGCCCCTGCAGGATCGGCTCCCCCATGTCGACGCGGATGTACGCCGCCTTGCCGTCTTGTACGGTGATCTCGACCTGCTGCACGCCGGCTCCGAGCGTCTCGATCGTCAGCCGTTCCTTGTCCGTATGGCCGTTGTCGAAGACATACTTGGCTACGCAGCGGATCGCGTTGCCGCATTGCTCCGCCTCGGACCCGTCGGAATTGATGATGCGCATGCGGAAGTCCGCCCTTTCGGAAGGCAGGATATAGACGAGCCCGTCGGCTCCGATGCCGAAGAAGCGGTTGCACAGGGAGACCGCAAGCTCGTCCACCCCGGCCGGAAGGTCTTTCTCTCCGAATACGACGATAAAATCATTGCCTAGGCCGTGCATTTTGGTGAATTCCACGATAGATGCTCTCCTTTTGATATGCCGAAGCATTGATGGCCTGCTGGTCGCCGCCGCTGCGGGCGGCCGTCGTAATTAGGATAGCGCATCAAGCCGGGCAAGGCTATTCCCGATTGCGTCTAAGATTTGTACTTTTTCCCCGCGTCCATCCGATGACCGAGCCGAAAGCAGCCGGATACCGGACGATTCCGGCAATCCCTTCCAGCGCTCCCGCCAGCAGCTCGACGGCCATGAAGGCCTCATCGGGCACGGGAAAAGGGGCTTCTATTCCGGCCGGACGGGCAATTCTGTTCTTATTCTCATCCTGGCATGGCCTCCTTGGATGCTTCCCTGCTTCTTCTACTATAGACTCCTCGAACTTCCCGGGACAAACGCGGCAAGCCCCCCGGCGTCCAGCCGGGGGGCTTGCTTTGAATGCAGCGACTGTCGCCGCGCTCCGGAATCCGCTCAGCGGACGTTTGTCTGACCGCCCGAATAAGAGATGCGGGCTTTCGGCTTGCGCCGCTTGGACGATCCCAGCACGCTGCCGACTCCCATCAGGAACGTCGGGATGCTGCCGGCCACGAAGACGAGGCACCATTCGCGGAAGCCGATCGGAACCGTCTTGAAGATCGGCTGCAGGGCGGGAACATACACGACCGCCAGCATGAGGCCCAGCGAAGAAAGGACCGACAGGACAAGATACTTGTTCTGCAGCATGTTGCGGTGGAAGATCGACCGGGAGCTGCGGCAGTCGAACACATGGATCAGCTGCGCCATGACGAGCGTCACGAAGGCGACGGTCTGGGCGAGCACCAGTCCGTCCGCGTTTTGCGGAGCCGTCTTCAAGGTGATCCAGAACGCGCCAAGCGTGCAGACGCCGATCAGCACGCCGCGGCTGACAATCTTCCATCCGAGCCGGCGGGCAAAAATATTCTCCTTGGCGGACCTCGGCTTCTGCGTCATCAGGTCGCTCTCGGCCTGATCGACGCCGAGCGCCATCGCCGGCAGCCCGTCGGTCACAAGGTTGACCCACAGAATCTGGATCGGAAGCAGCGGCAGCGGCAGTCCGGCCATCATCGCCAGGAACATCGTCAGGATCTCCCCGACATTGGACGCCAGCAAGTAGCGGATGAACTTGCGGATATTCTCGTAAATGCCCCTGCCTTCCTCGATCGCGGCCACGATGCTCGAGAAGTTGTCGTCTCCAAGCACGAGCGAGGAAGCTTCCTTGGACACATCCGTGCCGGTGATGCCCATGGCGATGCCGATATCCGCCGCCTTGATGGCCGGAGCGTCGTTGACGCCGTCTCCCGTCATGGCGACGACATGACCTTTGCGCTGGAGCGACTTGACGATGCGCAGCTTATGCTCGGGCGAGACCCGCGCATAAACGTAGATGTTGTCGACCACCTTGTCCAGATCGTCGTCGGACAAGCCGGCAAGCTCGCGCCCGCTGATCGACAGCCCGCCGCGCGGCATGATGCCGAGCTGGGCGGCGATCGCTTCGGCGGTCAGCTGGTGGTCGCCCGTGATCATGACCGTCTTGATGCCGGCGCGGCGGCATGTCGCGATGGCGCCCTGGACTTCCCGGCGCGGAGGATCGATCATGCCGGTAAGGCCGGCGAATATGAGCTGGCACTCCGTGTCCTCGGCGCTCTCGCATTTGTCATGCGGACGAAGATCCCGGTAAGCGAGTCCGAGCACCCGCAGCGCCGACTGGGCCATGCCCTCCTGCGCCTGCTGCACCTTCTGCCGGAGCGTGCCGGTGAACGGCACGACCTTGCCTTCCCATAGAATATAGGAGCAGCGCTCCAGGAGCATATCCGGCGCGCCTTTGACACAGGCGATCCGGCCTCCTTGATGCGACACGACCACGGACATGCGCTTGCGCTCCGAGTCGAACGGGAATTCCTGCTCGCGCTTGTACAGGCCGCCGAGCGAGCTTTTGCTGAGCCCCATCTTGGCCGCCAGCACGACGAGCGCGCCTTCCGTCGGGTCGCCCTTGAGCGTCCATTCCTCCTTCGGCTCCGTCTGGCCGCCTTTGCTTTTGCGCTCTTCCCCTTCTTCGGCATGGATCAGCTCCGCATTGTTGCACAGCGCCGCGACCTGCAGCATGCGCCGCAGCGAAGCGTCGTCCTTGGCCTCTACCTGCTGGCCGTCCGCGAAGCAGCCTCCGGCGGGGGCATAGCCTTCTCCGGTGACTTCGAGCTGGCGGCCTCCGCTCCAGATGCGGGTGACCGTCATTTTGTTCTGCGTCAGCGTGCCGGTCTTATCCGAGCAGATGACGGAGGCGCAGCCAAGCGTTTCGACCGACGGCAGCTTGCGCACGATCGCCTTGCGCTTGATCATGCGCTGGACACCCAGAGCGAGCGCCACCGTCACGATTGCCGGCAGCCCCTCCGGAATGGCCGCCACCGCCAGGCTGACGCCCGCGAGGAACATTCCGTAGGCAGGCTGTCCGTGCAGGATGCCGGCCACGACGACCATGACCGTCAGGAAAAGCGCGACGACGATGAGGATTTTGCCCAGCTGCTCCAGCCTGCGCTGCAATGGCGTCTCCATCTCGTCCGTCTGCTGGATCAGATCGGCGATCTTGCCCATCTCCGTATTCATGCCTGTTCTCACGACAATGCCGGTGCCGGTGCCTCCGGTCAGCATCGTGCCCATGAAGCCCATATTCCGCATGTCCCCGAGCGGCAGCTCTTCCTCGGCGATCGCGAGGCAATGCTTGCTCACCGGTACGGATTCCCCGGTCAGCGCCGACTCCTCGGCCTGGCAGCTGTTGGCTGTCAAGAAACGCAGGTCGGCCGGAACGCGGTCGCCGCTCTGCAGCAGCACGATATCGCCCGGCACGAGCTCGCTGGCCGGAATCGCCTCCGATTTGCCGCCGCGCAGAACATGGGCAGTCGGAGCGGACAGCTCCTTGAGGGCGCGCAGCGACCGCTCCGCTCTGAACTCCTGCACGAATCCGAGAATCGAGTTGATGACAATGATGGCGATGATCGTAATCGCGTCGAGATATTCCCCCAGCAGACCCGATATCAGCGTCGCCCCGATCAGGACGAGCACCATGAAATCCTTGAACTGGTTCAAAAACAGCTTCACCGGCGACAGCTTCTTTCCTTCGGACAGCTCGTTGCGGCCATGCTCGGCCAGCCGCTTGGCAGCCTCCTCCGCCGATAGACCGTTGTCCGGAGAGCTGCCAAGCTGGCTGAGCAGCTGTTCCTCCGCCAGCTGGTGCCAATTCCTATTCTCCATTCGACTCTTCTCCCTCCCGCAGATGGAACGATAATGCTGCGGGCAGCACCCGCAAGGCTCTAGGACACTATATGAGGACAATCCCCGAAATATCCCTTGTCCTTGTGGTTATGGTAGAATAAGACGGCAAAACAACCTGCGCCGCAAGGACGACAAGGCGCGCACGAAAGGAACGACCCTCATGGCATTGGACGGCATCGTAACCCGCGCCGCCGTAAGCGAGCTCCAGCAGCTCGTCGGCGGACGCATTCATAAAATCCATCAACCGACCGCGCACGATCTCGTTGTTCAGACCCGCGGAGCAGGCGGGGGACGCAAGCTGCTGATCTCGGCCAACCCGACTTATCCAAGAATCCACTTCACGGAACGCAGCTACCAGAATCCGATGGAGCCGCCGATGTTCTGCATGCTGCTGCGCAAATACTGCGAAGGCGGCCAGATCGAAGCTGTCCGCCAGGTCGGCATGGAGCGCGTCATCGAGCTGGACATCCGCCAGCGCGACGAGCTTGGCGATCTGACGCTGAAGACGATCATCATCGAGCTCATGGGTCGCCACAGCAACATCATTCTGGTCGATACCGCGACGAGAACGATCCACGACGGCATCCATCACGTGACGCCGGCGATCAGCAGCTACCGCATCGTCATGCCGGGCACAGCCTATACGGCTCCGCCCGACCAGCACAAGACGGACCCGCTTCATTTGACGCAGGAAAATGATTTCGCCCGCATTCTGAGCGAGGCGGCTGGCAGCGAAGCCGCTGAGGAGCAGTCCGCCAAGCCGCTCGACAAGCTGCTCGTGGCGGCGCTGAGCGGCTTCAGTCCCTTGCTGGCGCGAGAGCTGGCATACCGCGCCAGCTCCATCGACGCCGGCGATGGCTCGGAGCTGCATCGGCTGTGGACCGTCTTTTCCTCCTTCATGGAGTCGGTGCGCGGCGGCAGCTACGCTCCCAACATCGTGGAGACGCCAGCCGGCAAAAGCTATTTCTCCATTATCGAGCTGACGCATCTGGAAGGAGAGCGCCGCGGCTTCGAGAGCATAAGCCAGTGCCTGGAAGCTTTCTATGGGGAAAAAGCGAGCCGCGACACCGTCAAGCAGCGGGTATCGGACATGATCCGCTTCCTCCAGAACGAGAAAGCCAAAAACGTCAAGAAAGTGGAAAAGCTGAACGAGACGCTGGAAGAAGCGAAAGGCGCCGACAAATACCGCATTCTCGGAGAGCTGCTGACGACTTATATGCATGCCTTCTCCAAAGGCGACCGTTCCGTGGAGCTGGAAAACTACTATGACGAGAATGCGGCAAGCGTCACCATCGAGCTGGATCCGCAGCTGTCCCCTTCGGACAATGCCCAGCGGTATTTCCGGCGCTACACGAAGTTCCGCAACAGCACCGAGGCGGTGAAAGAGCAAATGGCGCTCGCCGGCACCGAAATCGCCTATCTCGACTCCCTGCTGCAGCAGCTGGATACCGCTTCTCTGGAGGACATCGAGGAAATTCGCGAGGAGCTTGTAGCCGAGGGCTACCTGCGCGCGCGCGGGAAGCGGGGAGCGAAGCGCAAGAAGGCCGCAAGGCCCGCCCTGCTCTGCTACACGTCATCCGAGGGCATCGCCATCTATGTAGGCAAAAACAATACGCAGAATGAATATTTGACCAACCGGCTCGCCTCTCAAGGCGATACTTGGCTGCATACGAAGGATATTCCCGGCTCGCATGTCGTCATACGCTCTGCCGAGTTCGGGAACGCTACGCTCGAGGAGGCCGCGATGCTGGCCGCCCACTTCAGCCAGGCCCGCAGCTCCAGCATGGTTCCGGTCGACTACACGCAGATCCGCCATGTGCACAAGCCGAGCGGCTCCAAGCCGGGATTCGTCATCTACGACCGGCAGAAAACGCTCTTCATCACCCCGGATGAAGCCCGCTTGAAGGAGCTTCCATCCGTTGTCAAAGCTTGATTATCACGGCTTTTGCCGCTATTGCCGATCTGAAATCGTCCAGCCCGCAAAATCGAACCTGCCTTCGAATCTCATGCGAGGTTTTGGATAATGGGCCGGCTCCAGCCATCTTTCAAAGGGGAAAGAATGCCTATGCGCTTTTTGACAGCTGTATTGATTCGTCCCCTGGTGAGCTCGCTGCTCCTCCTCTGCTTGTTTGCAGCATTGGCTTTGCTGATCGGAAGGCAGCATACCGTCGTCTTTGACGAGCGGGTGTCCGATGCCGTCCAGGGAATCGCCTCCCAGTCTTTGACAGCTGTCATGAAGGGATTTACGACAGCAGGCTCCGGCCCTTGGGTCACAGGGATCATGATTGTGATCGTCGTCGCTTTGCTGCTCGTCGGCTATCGCAGGGAACTGATCTTCTTTGTCGGCGTGATCGTCGGATCAAGCCTGCTGAACCTTCTGCTCAAGCTTATCTTCCACCGCGCCAGGCCGGATGTCCACCGGATCATCGATGCGGCCGGCTACAGCTTTCCGAGCGGCCATTCCATGGCTGCCTTCACGCTTTACGGCATTACGATTTATTTCCTTTGGAAGCATCTTGAGCGCTCTTGGATGAAGGCCGCTGCCGTGTCGGCGGGAATCGTCATGATCCTCATGATCGGAATCAGCCGGATCTATCTGGGCGTCCACTACCCGAGCGACGTGCTGGGAGGCTACCTGATCAGCGCATCCTGGCTGACGGCCAGCATCGGATGGTATGAACGCTATCTCGAGGAGAGATGGAGATCGAAGAAGTCCCGTTCCGTCGGCCGCGGCTGAAAGCATGGGCTCGCGAGGGCTCAAGGACGGGCATACCCAGCCGAATGAATAAAAAGAAGCCAGCGCTGACTTGCAGCGCTGGCTTCTTTTTATTCGGGAAATGACCCGTCCTTTCTTTATCCCTTCATGCGAGAGCCTGTCCTCTGCACCTCTCAAGAACCCGGCCGACAGCCTCGACATCAGCCCTTCATCCGCTCCATGAGCGCCTGTGCATCCACGGTCCGGCTCCCCACGTCGCCATGGCGCATCTCGCCGCCGCGGCTGCCGTGGTAGTCGGAGCCGCCGGTTGCAAGAAGGCCGTGCCTCTCGGCAAGACGCAAATACTTGAGCTCCTCCTCCGGCGTATGGTCGGAGTGGAAGGCTTCGATTCCGGCCAGTCCTCCGGCTGAGGCAAGCCTTTCCACTTCAGCGTCGTCGCGGTACAGGCCGGGATGGGCCAGCACCGCCGCTCCGCCGGCCTCGGCGATCCAGCGTATGCCCTCCTCGGGCGTTATGCGCGGAATCGCCACATAGGCCGGAGCTCCTTCCGCGAGATAAAGCTCGAATGCTTCGCGTACGGTGGATACGACGCCTGCCTTCACAAGAGCGGCGGCGAAATGCGGACGTCCCAGGCTCGCCGGAACACCGCCGTCTCCATGCGCTGCGGCATCCAGCACTTGGCGCAGCGTCAAGGCGATGCCCAGTTGTCCAAGACGCTGAATCAGCAGCTCGTTGCGCCGTTCCCGGACTTTCCCTTGCGAGGAGAGGCGCTCCAGCCAGAGCGGATTGCTCTGGTCCGGGCCGTATCCGAGCACATGGATGTCCTTGCCGTCCCGAGCGGTGCTCAGCTCCACGCCCGGAATGACGATGACGCCGGAACGCTCTCCTTGAAGCTTCGCGTCTCCGATGCCATCCATCGTATCATGATCCGTCACGGCTATCGCGTCCAGACCCCGCGCGGCCGCCCTGGCAACGAGCTCGGCCGGTGAATCCATCCCGTCCGACGCCGTCGTATGCGTATGCAGATCCGCGCGTATTACAGCCATTGGGCAAGATCCCTGCCTCTCAGGAAGCTGAGGAACGATACGGCCGGTTTCGGCAGCAGCGCCGACTTCAAATAGATCGAATAAAACTCCCGGGTGAAATCGGCGTCCGTTATGGACACCGTCTCCAGCAGGCCGAGAGCCAGCTCATGCTTGATCGAGGAAGCGGAGATGAAGCTCATTCCGACTCCCGCCTCCACGGCCGACTTGACTGCGCCGGTGCTGCCGAGCTCCATGACGATGTTCAGGTCCTCGGCATCGATGGATTTCATCGCCAGCTGGTCCTCCATGACCTGCCTCGTGCCCGATCCTTGCTCGCGCAGGACGAGCGGGTACGTGATCGCTTCTGCAAGGGTGACTTCGCCTCGTCCCGACAGCGGATGGCCGGGACCTATGATCAGCTGCAGCTCGTCGCTCAGCACCGGCTCGGTATGCACATCCGGGTGGCTGACCGGAGCTTCGAGCAAGCCGAAGTCGAGCTGATGGTTCAGGATATGCTCGAGAATCTGAGTCGTGTTCATGATCTTCATGCGGATGGAAATATCGGGATGCTCTTTGTTGAACGGTCCAAGCAGCCGCGGCAGGATGTACTCGCCGATCGTCAGGCTCGAGCCGAGCTGAAGACGCCCCTTGAGCCCTTTTGCGTACCGCGCCATGGCCGCATCGGCATCCCGGATCAAGTCCATGCTGCGCTTGGCATAGGGCAGCAGGACGCTCCCCGCGTCCGTCAGCTCGATTCTCTTCGTGGACCGGAGCAGCAGCTTCGCGCCGAGCTGGTCCTCGAGAGACTGGACCTGCATCGTTACGGCCGGCTGAGTCATGTGGAGCGCCTGCGCTGCCGCGGAAAAGCTGCCTTTTTCAGCGACCGTATAAAAAATATGCAGCTGATGGAAGTTGATGGCCACCTTGTCGTCATCCTTTCGGGCGGCATCCGCCTGATCCGGCTTCGGTTGCCAGCCGGACATGCCCGCTCATTTTTCTGTCCATTATAACGTACCGGCGCATAAAACATAACTATCGGAATAAATAGAAAAAAACAGGCCTCGCCGCCAAGGAGCAGGAAACCCGTTTCCACTATTGTCATTCTCATCCATATTATTTGTTATAATATGTCATTTCCTTTTGCGGCTGTTTTTGATCAATGTCATGCGCCGGGAATGCCGCAGCCAGGAGTAATAGGACTTTAAGTCCCTAAGCTCGATCGTTTCCGACATTCTTCCTAAAAATGTGACGACAATCATTTTCTGAAGCGGCGTTCCGGCAAGATCGAATTCATTCTCCGAATCGGTGAATTCCGCCACGAAAACCAGATCGTCGTCAATGAGATAGACGTCCTCTTCGTTCCGGTAGTAGGATTCGATCCGTCCTTGCTTGAGGCATTGCCAGATATAATCCGCGATGTCGTCGAAACCGGTCTTGACGCTCTCTACCCGGTCCGCCCAGCGGAGCTTCGCATGATGAGTGATGATGACATCCGCCACTCGCTTTTCGCCCAGTTCAACATGGAACGTCTCATACGTGTTCCAGCGTTCCGTCGTTCTATCCTTCATCTTGTCCACTCCTCCCTGGGAAGCAGGCCTTTATATCTAGTTTATGATTAGGTTTATTCTACCATGTCTATTTCCAATTTCAAATTAAAAAATAGGACTCTCCATTATTGTCACATTTTGGGTTTTATATAAGAAAAAAGACCCCCACCCGCCAGAGGTCGAAGGTCTTGAGCCGCCGATGCCGGACGATGCATCTACATGCTGTAGAAACGCGTTTTGTCCGGATTTTCCTTGGTGTATTCCGTCTTGATCTCGTTCCGGAGGGAGCGTTCCGTCTTCTTGACGTACGGCAGGCGGTGAATGTTGCGCAGCGTCTCTTCCTCGCGCCCCGAATCGATATAAATAACGGCATAGTGCAGCCGCCGCGAAATATAATGCACGTTTCCGTATTTCTCCAAGCTGCGGGCCGACTTGGCGTCGCTCACCCAGACGATGTAGCCCGTGCGCCGTTCAGGGAAGGCAGCCGCTTCGACGGCTGCCATCGACTCGGAATGTTCCATCAGCCGCAACCCCCGCTTCCGCAGCTGCAGGAGCCGCCTCCGCCGCAGCCGCCGGACGGCAGCGGATTGTTGCCCGGCACCTTGATGGAGCCGGATACCGATTCGGCGATCATCAGGGATACGTCATAGAGCAGCGTATCCACGATCTCCTCGGCTTCCTTGTAGCGGCGGATGCATTCCACCTGCGCCATCTCGGCTTCGACAGCCTTCACCTTATCCTTGGCCGCATGATAGTCGGGATGGAACCTTCCGAAGCGCTCGCATTCGGAGAAGAATTCCTTCGCTCGGTTGAATCTCGCCCTCAGCGAGGCGACTTCCGGGTTGTGTTCGACTTCGTTCTTCCAATATAAATAATCCGCCACTTCGGCCGATTGGTTGATGTAATCGCCTAGTTCATAGGCGCAGAGCACGACTGGCGCCATATCCAGCGGCGTCTGCTCCGCAATCTCAAGCTGCTGCAAGATCAGTCCACTCCTTCCTGCCGGGGAGGGTCTCCTTCCGGCTTCCTCCTATCATAGCATACCCGATCGAGCTTCGGTAGACCCTTCAGCGGGCGGCCGCATTTCCGGGAATGTGCAGCCGGATGCGGCCGACTTGGCCGGGAATCAGCATGGCCGGCACTCTGGCTTCATTGTCTTTCCGGTAGAAGCCTTCCGCAGCCCAGCCATCCCCATCTCCCTCTACTTGGAGCGGAACGAATATGCCGGCGCTTTCCCCGTCGTGAAGCTCCACGGGAATACGCAGCCGGACCGCGCTCTCCAGCAGCTGGCGGCAAGTGGACAGGCGATAGCTGCGCGGGGCGCCTGTCCAGGCAGCGGGCAGCTTCTCCGCTTGCAGGACAAGCCAAGGCTGAACCTCGGCCGGCGGCGCCGGTTCGAGCGAGGCAAAGGTCGAGGCAGGATCCGACGACTGCCAGGACGGCCTGCCGCTGCTTCCTGCAACGGCCTCTCCGCTCTCCTCGACGGCAAAAAGGGCGCTGCGGCTCTCCGTCCCGGGCAAGCATTGCGCCAGAAGCGTTTCCACCGGCGGAGGCACTGCCATTCCCGACGCCCCGGACAGCCATTCCCGCAGCTGGCCCGCCCCAAGGCCGAGCGCCGCCGACCTTTTCAGAGATTTATCTGTAAGCCGGTATGCGGTGAGCTCCCTCACTTCTCCCCGTTCGGCAGCCAGCTCGAGCGGCCAGAGCTGACGATACGAAGTCCATGCCCCCGCCCATATATCTCCGTCAGGCTGCAGCAGAAGAGGCTCGTCCCCCTCTGAATCCTCCTCCTCCCCGCAGCCCTCAGCAGATAGCAGCAGCCGGAAGCAGGACTCTCCCTGCTCCGTTTCGCCCCATTCGGCCCAGCCGCATCCCGCCAGCCATTCCAGCAGCCCGGAGCCTGCCGGGCTTTCCCGGACCGGGCGGCCGGCAGGCCAGCCCGAGCGGGACAGGCATAGAAGCTCCAGCCTGGGTACGCTGTACCAGACATCCTCCTTCAGACTGGAGATGACGGACGCAGCGGCGGCCGCTTCCGCCGAATGGCGGACAGCCCGATCCAATATCCATCGGAACAGCCCCCTTTCCCGCTGCATCAGAGGCTCGTCAAGCCATGTCCGCAGCCTCTGCACCTCCCAGCTCCAGGCTACTCCAGGACGCAAAATGCCGCTGCTGAAACACCAGTCGAGCACGAGCGCGACCGATCCGGGATAGTCCAGCCTCAAGGAAGGATCCAGCTGGATAAAGGATTCGGGGTTCAAGCCCGCTGCCTGCTCCAGGGCTTTAACGGTGCTCATGTGAAGCCTTCCTTTCACGGTCAGGACCGGTCCGCTGCGGGCAAGCTCCGCTAGAGCCCCCAGCAGAACGCGGCTGTACAGAGCGCCGCCTCCGCTCACTGCCGAGGCGGCGCTGCGGCGCGCCAGCTCTTCTTCCGCGGAAGTCCATGGCCAGACAACAGCCGCCCATTTCAAGTACGAGCCAGCCGTCACGGCGACGGGGCGCTCGCCCCAGAAGCGCAGCCTCGCCTGCACGGCTCCGGCTGCTTGCAGGCCGGACAGGCCGGCGCGCAGCTCCAGTCCCGACCAGCAGCCTGCGGCGGCTTCTTCCAGCAGCCGCTCTTCCTCGACGGGATGGACGCCGAATCTCGCCAGCAGACAGCGGAGCACATCCTTCGCGGCCGGGCTCAAGCGGCTCCAGCTCTCCGCTTCCGAATCCGCTCCGGAGCATGGTCCGGCAGAGCCCGGCAGCTCCGGCATAAGCGCCAAATCGCTGCGTCTCTGGCTGGGACGGACGGCTTTGCTCCTCTCCCAAGGCTTGTCCGAACCCATCATAATGACCCCTTTTCCGTGATCTCGTACGAATAGCCTTGCTCGATCATGAACAGCTGCCGCTTCAAGGCGAATTCCGTTTCCCTCGTCCCTTCCGTCACGACCGTATAGAAATAGGCCCGGTTATCATCCTTGGGGCGCAGCAGCCTGCCTATCCGCTGCGCTTCCTCCTGGCGGGAGCCGTAGCTGCCCGATACTTGGATGGCGACGGCCGCATCGGGCATATCGATCGCGAAATTCGCGACTTTGGATACAACCAGCACAGGCAAGCTTCCGGAATTGAAGCGGCTGTACAGCTCCTCCCGCTCCTCGGGCGGCGTGCTGCCCGACAGCACGGGAGCTTCGAGCTCCCTCCCGAGGCTGGACAGCTGCCGCAAATACTGGCCGATGACGAGCGCCGGCTTCCCCGGATGCCTCTCCAGAAGCCGGCGCACCGCCTCCGCCTTGCGGGGATTTTCTCCGGCGAGCCGCAGCTGAGCGCGTGCTCCCACCGCATCGTATGTTTCCCCGTCTTCCTCCGCCAGCGGCACCCTCACTTCCCGGCAGCTGACCGCGGCGATCCAGCCCTCGCGCTCAAGCGCTTTCCACGGCAGCTCGAACAACTTGGGGCCGATCAGAGAAAATACATCCTCCGCGCGCCCGTCCTCGCGGACGAGCGTCGCTGTCAGACCCAGCCTCCGCGTCGCCTGCAGCTCGGCGGTCAGCCGGAATACGGGAGCCGGAAGCAGATGCACCTCGTCATAAATGATGAGGCCCCAATCCCTGCGGCTGAACAGATCCATATGGCCTCCGCTGCCCCGGCGCCCCATAATCTGATACGAGGCGATGGTGACCGGCCGCACTTCCTTCTTCTCCCCTGTATATTCGCCGATGTCATCTTCTGCGATCGTCGTCTTCTCCAGCAGCTCGCGCCGCCACTGCCGCACGGAGGTCGAGCCCGATGTCAGGATCAGCGTCGCGCAGCCGAGCCTGGCCAAAGCCGCGGCGCCAACGACGGTCTTGCCCGCTCCGCAAGGCAGCACGATGACGCCGCTGCCGCCCTCTCCCTGGACGCCGTCCCGGCAAAACCGCTCCACCGCTTGCCGCTGGTAGTCCCTCAGCCGGAACGGCTTGCCCGAGGGCAGCTCGCCGCGCAGGCCGATGCTGAGCGCCTCGCCTTCCCGGTAGCCGGCATGGTCGACGACCGGCATGCCCATCCGCAGCAGCTCTCTCTTCAGATCTCCCCGGCGTTCGCCCGGAACGGCGATGCCATCGGCTGCGCGGGCCGCTCCCCATGAAGCGATGCACTCGTCCGTAATTTCCCGCAGCCTTGCGGCGGGTCCGGACAGCAGCAGCGCGCCGCCCCCGATCGCGATCAACTCCAGCTCCCCGTACCTGCTGAGCCACTGCTTCACTTTGCCTGCGGCCGCTCCCGGCACCCCGTACCGCGCATTGGCTTCAAGGCAGTCCAGTATTTCTTCCGCCGGCTTGCCCTGGGAAGCAGCATTCCATACGCTCAGCGGGGTCATTCGGTAGGTATGCATCGTGCCGGGACGCTTGACGAGTTCGGCAAAGCCCGCGAGCGCTTCCCTGGCCTTTTCGGCTCCGGGATGGGCATCGTCCAGCAGCACCGTGCCGTCCTCCAGCACGACAAGCGGGCCGCTCTTCCGCTTCAGCATGTTAGCCAGCCTCCTTCTATCCGTTGCCAATGCTGACAGTATGGGGCAAAACCCCGCCTTTTTATGCCGCCTGGGCCGCCGACAGGAGGGCCATGAGCCAAAAAAGGCCGGCAGTCCCCGAAGGGACGCCGGCTTTCCTTTCATCTGCCTGTCAATGAACGAACGGGGACGGAGCCGCCTCGGATATGGAGCTCAGCGCATGTCCCGCTTCATCCGCGTACTTGTCGCGGACGGCAAGATCCCCGATCGCGACGACGCCGACCAAGCGGCCGTCTTCCACGACGGGCAGCCTGCGGATTTCCTTTTCCGCGAACAGACGGCCCGCTTCCTCGGCAGTGTCATCCGGGCTCAGCGTGACCGGGCTAGGCGTCATGACTTCGATTACGGCGGTGGAGCCGGAATGCTTGCCGGCGTATCCCCGCACGACAAGATCCCGGTCCGTCACGACTCCGATCAGCCTGTCTCCCTCGACGATCGGTACGAAGCCGATGCCATGGTCCTTCATCAGCACGGCTAGTTCATACACATTGTCCTTCAGCGTAGCAGTGATGCAAGGCTTGCTCATGATCTGTGATACCGCTAGTGGCATGCGCTTGACCTCCCAGGAATTGGCCGGTTCGTTCCGTCCTGCTTTCCAGCACCGGAAGTCCGGTTATTTCCTTATCGTGCGCTTGCCGCCATAAAGTCATTCAAGGGAGAATGTGGCCGCATATTTTTCCGCGCAGCCGATCATCAGACGGGCGGATTGAAGCATCGAGCTTTCGTCGAGGTCGAATCTCGGATGATGATGCGGATGCACGGCGCCCGCCTCCGGGTTGCCTGCGCCTACGAACATGAAGCAGCCCGGCACCTGGTCGAGATAATACGCGAAGTCCTCGCCTGCCGTAATCAGCTCCGACTCGCGGACATTCCCGTCTCCGAACAGCTCGGCTGCCGCGGCCAGGCAGCGGGCCGCCTCCAGCTCGTCATTGATGACCGGCGGGTAGCCCTCCCGGTAATCCAGCTCCCCTTCGGTGCCGAATCCGGCGCATACGAGCCGGACGAGCTCGGAGATGCGCTGACGCATCAGGTCCCGCACGCCTTTGTCGAAGGTGCGCACCGTACCTTTCAGCCGGCAATGGCCGGCAATGACATTGCTCGCCTCTCCGGCCTGGAAAGAGCCGATGGAAAGAACCGCCGTGTCGAGAGGGCTGACATTGCGGCTAACGACCGACTGCAGAGCCTGGACGAGCGCAGACCCGGCGACGATCGTGTCGCGAGTATGCTCCGGCATGCCTCCATGCCCGCCTTTGCCGGTGATCTCGATCGTGAACTCGTCCACGCCGGCCATGAATGCGCCGGCGCGGATGCTGACCGTACCGGCCTGAACCGGCGTCCACAGATGCACGCCGTAGATGACGTCGACGCCTTCAAGCGCTCCATCGCGAATCATCGGCAGCGCGCCGCCTGGAGTAAGCTCCTCCGCGGGCTGGAAGAGCAGCCTGCGGGTGCCGCTGAAGTCTCCGTCAAGCGAATGATAGTACTCTGCGATCGCCAGCAGCGAGGACGTATGGGCGTCGTGCCCGCAAGCATGCATGACGCCCGGTGTTTGGGAGCGGTATTCCACTTCTTTTAGATCCTGGAGCGGCAAAGCGTCCATGTCCGCTCTCAGCGCGATTAAGGGACCCGGATGCTTGCCTTTCAGATCGACGATTAGTCCGTAGCCTCCGACTCCCTTGCGGACGGCGGTGCAGCCGATCTCTGCCAGACGATCCCCGATCCAGGCGGATGTATGCTCTTCCTGGAAGCTTATTTCAGGATGCCGGTGCAGATGGCGGCGGTCGCTTACCATGCGCGGATACATTTCCAAAAGCTTGTCCGCCGCGGTTGTCTGGTCTCGATTCAAGCTGTTGCCCTCCTTGCCGCATGCCGGGACGCTCGATGCGGCTCCCGGAGCGGCCGATTATAATCTTCCTGCTATTATTGTAGTGTACCAGATGCAGGCACAGCCGCGGTAGACGTCCCTGCCGCGGCGCTCGGGACGAGAGGCCGCAGGGTTGCACTGGCTATGGAAACATACTAATATGAAAGGGAATACAGTCTTTGCCATGCTGCTGAGGAGGATTTCCCCCATGTTAATTGAAAATTCAGGCTTGAACGGGTTGAAAAGCGATCTTGCCCACCTTGACGAAAGCGCCGAGAGCCTCGGATTCGTCCGCTGGCAATGGGAATACTACCGCGCTACATACGATCTGAAATTCGTGGACCGCGGCACGAACGACGAATATTTCCTGCGGATCAGCACGCGAGCCGTCGAAGGCAAGCTGGAAAACCCGGCAGCCGTGCTCGCCGTTGAATCCGTCTATATGGGACGAGCTACTTTCCCGCACGGCCTCGATTACGAGTCCGCCGTGCCCCAGCCTATTCTGAGCGCTGCCAAGCAGAAGCTCGCCGACCTCAAAAATAAGCTTTCCGAGTAGGTGACAGCCAACCATGAAGGTCAATCCGGAGGGCCGCCGCGGCAGGCCGGACTTCCTGCTCCTGATTCTGACGCTGGCGCTTGTCGGCTTCGGGCTCGTCATGGTGTTCAGCTCCAGCTCCAGCACGGCCGCCGTCAGCCGGGCTGCAGGAAATGATCCTCTTTATTACTTGAAGAAACAATTCCTGTTCGCCGCTCTCGGGACCGTCATCATGCTGGTTGTGATGAATTTCCGCTATCAGGTGTTCAAGCGCGGGTTCATGCTGTTCTTTCTTCCCGTCTTCTTCATGCTCATGATCGTTCCGTTCGTGGCAAGAGAGATCAACGGGGCAAGAAGCTGGTTCAATGTGATGGGATTCGCGGTACAGCCGACGGAATTCGCGAAGCTGGCGCTTATCCTCTATCTCGGCACTCTGATCGCCAAGAAAGGGGAACGGTTCCGCAGCTTCAAAAAAGGGCTCGTGCCGGTCATCGTCATCGTCGGCATCGTATGCGGAATGATCATGCTGCAGCCGGATCTCGGCTCCTGCCTCGTCATATCGGCCTGCGCGTTCCTGATGATCGTCGCAGGAGGAGCCAACCTGCGCCAGCTGGCGGCATCCGCCTTTTTCGGAGGCATCGTCCTGACCGCTGTCGGAGCCGTAGCCTTCCTCATCTCCCCGACCAAGTGGGAATACCGGATCAGCCGGTTCACGAGCTATCAGGATCCGCTGGCCGACTCCTTGGGAGACGGCTATCAGGTCGCCCGTTCGTTGATGGCGCTCGGCCATGGCGGATTCAGCGGAGCCGGCCTCGGACACGGCATCCAGAAGGTCCAGTACTTGCCGTTCGCCTACAACGACTTCATTTTCGCCGTCATCGGAGAAGAGCTCGGCTTCGTCGGAAGCACTTTGTTCCTGGTCGTATTCCTGCTCTTCCTCTGGCGCGGACTGATTGTCGCCCTTCGCTGTCCCGATATATACGGCACGGTTGTCGGGGCCGGCATCGTCTCCCTGTTCGCGGTACAGGCATTCATCAACATCGGCGGCGTCACCAATGCGATTCCGCTGACCGGCGTCACGCTTCCGTTCATCAGCTATGGAGGCTCTTCCCTGCTGGCCAGCCTGATGTCCGTCGGCGTGCTGCTCAGCATCAGCCGCGAAGCCAATCGTCAGCCTGCATCGGCGAAGCGCGCGACCGATCGCTCAGTCGGCCGGCAGGTGAATTCGTAGCTGCCATTCCTGCGCCGGCAAATGAAAGGAGCCGCTCTCACGAGCGGCTCCTTTCTTCATTTCAGCCTTGCCGTACCGGTTCCGGCTTCCTCCACCGGTTCATCCCGGAACAGGACGCCATCCACCTTGACGTTGATCTCGACCACGTTGAGCCCGGTCATATTCTCTACGGCTTCCCGGACGTTCAGCTGCAGCTGCCTGCATACTTCCTGGATCGGAATGCCGTATTGGACGATTACCCTGAGATCGACGGCCGCTTCCAGCTGGCCGACTTCGACGGATACGCCCTTCTGGGCGTTCTTTCCGCTGAGCCTCTTGGCGAGACCTTCGGATATGCCGCCCGACATCGCAGCGATTCCGGGGGTCTCAAGCGCTGCCAGACCGGCGATGGTAGCGACAACGTCATCCGAAATCCGGATCATGCCTGTTTGAAGGTCTTCCGCCATCACGTTCAACTCCTTCAATAAATCCACTCTTTGGTTCCATTGTAAGGGATGTTCTCTTCCAAATGCAAGACAAGCACGACCCATTCCGAGCGTTTACTTTTCCCTGCAGGATGGGTATATTAAGATACAGATTTTGCCGTAATACATATTCCAAAATGATCGAGGTGCCGCTTCTTGAGTCGTCGTCAACTGTTTTTCGCCGGGCTGATCATCAGCTTCGTATTGAGCGGAATCGCCCATTACGCCCACTGGAACGAAATGTTCCAATTCGTCGTCTCCGCCATCTCCGTCATCTTCGTGGCAGGGTTTCTCGGGCAGGCCACAGAATCCGTGGCGCATTATGCGGGACAGCGTCTCGGAGGCTTTCTCAATGCCACCTTCGGCAACGCAGCCGAGCTGATCATCGCGATTTTCCTCGTTCGGGCTGGCTCCTTCGAGACCGTCAAAGCGAGCTTGACCGGTTCGATCATCGGCAACCTGCTGCTGGTGCTCGGCCTCAGCATTTTCCTGGGCGGACTCAAGTACAAGGAGCAGCGCTACAACGTCCAGCTGGCCACCCACAACTCGACGCTCATGGTGATGGCCGTCATCGCCCTCATCGTGCCGGCCATCTTCGTCGCAGGGGAACATTTTACCGTGCAGGCGGACAAGGTGCTCAGCATTACGGTCGCGATCATTCTGATCGTCAGCTATTTGCTCTGGCTGGTCTTCTCCATGGTCACGCACAAAAACATGCTCTCCGACATGGAAGAAAAAGCCGATGCATCGGCGGACAGCCACCACGAAGAACCCGCCTGGAGCAAAGGCCGCTCCATCCTCTATCTGATCGTGGCCACCGTCATGGTCGCCTTCGTCAGCGAATGGCTTGTCGGAACGCTGCATGAGGTGTCGGCCCGCTTCGGCCTCTCCGAGCTGTTCATCGGCGCCTTCGTCGTCGCGATTGTCGGCAATGCCGCCGAGCACAGCGCGGCCATCATGCTTGCGCTCAAAAACAAGATGGGCGCAGCGGTGGAAATCGCCGTCGGCAGCAGCCTGCAGATCGCGCTCTTCGTCGCCCCGGTGCTCGTTCTGATCAGCGGCCTGTTCGGGCCGACGATGGATATCGTCTTCACCCCGATCGAGCTGGCATCCATTGCGGTCGCGGTATTTATCGCCAAAGCGGTTTCCAGCGACGGAAGGACCAACTGGTATGAAGGCTTTCTGCTGATTATGGTTTATATCATTCTAGGCTTCGCCTTCTTCCTCGTCTAGGAAGCACGCAGCAAAAAGGCGCATCTCCCGCAGATCGCGGGGAATGCGCCTTTTTGCTGCGGATGGCCGGGAAGCCACCGTTGCTGGCTGCTATAGGAGCTGAGACTTTTGGTCCAGCGCTTCATACAGTTGGGCAAGGTTGCGCTCGAGCCTGCTGATGATCGCTTTGCCAGCCGCCTCTTCGATAAGCCCAGCCCTTACGGCAAAGTCAACTTCCCGCGAGAAGCCGTACATCTGGGTATCAAGGACCTCTTCGTACAGAGGGCACTTGCGGGTAGCAAGATTCTCCATCTGAACCTCAATCAGCTTCTCGATTTTGTTCGCGTCATCCTGCAGCAGTTGAACCGCCTTCTGATGCAGATGGACCAGGACTTCCGGTGAAGACATAGTTTCCCCCCCTGTGCGGATGTCTCGCCGTCTTCATGTTACGATAGTACCTTTAATATTAGACGATCTCTGTCCAATACACAAGGTCATCGCAGGAACCCGCCTTATGAAAATAAGCCCGGCCGCATGCGCGTCCGGGCCTATCGGTTGCTGCTGAATGAAGTTACTCGCCGATGACTTTCACGTCGAGGTTATGCTTCGAAAAAGCCTCGGAAAGGGCTGCTTTCGCTTCGTCTGCATCAGGCCCGTGAACGTGAAGCTCATAGGAATGGCCTCCGACCAACGTCGTGAACAAGCCCAGGATGCTCTTCACATCGATGTACTTGTTGTCGGCCTGAAGGACGATCGATGAGCGGAACCGGCTTGCAATTTGAGAAATTTCTACGATAGCCGCATTGTTGGACATAGGGATTCCTCCTTGTAAGAAGTCGATAAAGAAAACGTTTCCTTCATCATAACTGAATCAGGATGCCCATTCAAGATGGAACATGTAAAATTTAACCTCAATTACAGCCCCGCAAACGCAGCCGGTTTATTTCAAGCTGTCCGGATTCAGGCCTTCCAGTTCCGGCAGGACGAAGATGCCGTCCTTGCGGATCAGCACATCATCGAAATAAACTTCTCCGCCGCCGTATTCCGGACGCTGGATGAGGACGAGATCCCAGTGGACGGCGGAACGGTTGCCGTTGTCGGCTTCCTCGTAGGCTTGTCCCGGCGTGAAGTGCAGCGAGCCCGCGATCTTCTCGTCGAACAGGGTATCGTTCATCGGATGCAGGATGTACGGATTGAAGCCGAGGCTGAACTCGCCGATATAACGCGCTCCTTCGTCCGTATCGAGAATTTCGTTGATGCGGTCGGTATTGTTGGAGGTCGCCTTGACGATGCGGCCGTTCTCGAACGTGAAGGAGATGTTGTCGAAGGTCACGCCGGAATTCACGCTAGGCGTATTGTACGTAATCGTGCCTTGCACGGAATCTCGGATCGGAGCTGTGTACAGCTCTCCGTCGGGAATGTTGCGCTCGCCCGCGCACTTCACGGATCCGATTCCCTTGATGGAGAAGCTGAGATCCGTACCCGGGCCGGTGATGCGCACGCGGTCGGTGCGGTCCATGAGCTGCTTGAGCGGCGTCATCGCTTCTTCCATCTTGCTGTAGTCCAGATTGCAGACATCGAAGTAGAAATCCTCGAACGCCTCGGTGCTCATCTTGGCCAGCTGCGCCATCGATGCGCTCGGATAGCGAAGCACGACCCATTTCGTGCGCTTCACCCGAATTTCGGAGTGGACCGGATGAGAGTAGAGCTGCTGGTACATCCTCATGCTTTCTTCCGGCACATCGGCCAGCTCGTTGACATTCTCTCCGGACCGGACGCCTATGTAGCCTTGCATCAGGCTCATCCTTTCCTGGTCGAGCTTGGACCACAGCTCGATCTGCTCCTTGGAGGCATTTTGCAGCAGGGAGCGCAGGATGGAACGGTCGCTTGTTTCCACGAATGGACGGCCGCCGCGCTTGACCACTTCCTCTATGAGGCACTTGCCGAGCTCAAGCTCGCTTCCGATCAAGTCGATAAGGATGTTTTCGCCAGGCTGCACTTGGACAGAGTGGCTAACCAGGTTCGCGGCGAGTTTTTGAAGTCTAGGATCACGCATGAACGGTTTAATCTCCCTTCGGTCTAAAAAACTTTTTACGCGAACCATCCTATCATGAACCCTGCTTCTGTTGCACGGTTATGCGTTATTGTGCTAATGATCCAAATGGAACAGGAACTCCGTCTTTCTCTGCTCACCGGCTTTGTTCCCGCCCGATTTATAATGAAGATCCGCATTTTCGGCCAATTTCAAAGGCACGAGCAGGCTGCGGTCGACGACGAGAGTATAGGTGGAATCCGCGGATAAGGAATGCATCATTTCCTGCCACTGTCCGGCGCTGCGCAGAAGCTCCTGGTTCCATTCCCGCTTCAGCTCCGCCCGCCGGGAGTCGTCCAGCTGCCCCCAGACCTCGCTGTCTTCCGGGGAGCTGTTCTCGATGCGGCTCCATTGCTCCTGAAGCCGGCTGCGCCATATCGTTCCGGCTTCCGCCGGGTTCGGACGGATGATGAGCACAGCGCGGCCTCCCTCCGATTTCGCAGCATCCAGCCCGACAGCCGCCTTGCTGTCCAGCAGCCGGCCCAGCAGCCATGCCGGATCGTATCCGGCCGGAATTCCTCCTTCGGTTTCCAGCACGCCTTTTTCTCCCTCTCTGCTCTCCAGCAGCCGGACCCCTTCATGCCGCTGCACCTCTCCTTTGAAGTGCGTCTTAGGCGCGGAGCTGCCAGCCGACGTGGAGAAGCCGCTGAACCTGTAGCTGTCCTGAGCAGCCAGCCCCGATACGGCTAGGCTGAACAGCTCCTCCGGCGTACGGTCTGCCTGCACCGCCGCGCAGCCACTCAACGCTATGGCCAGAATAACACCCGCTCCGGCGGCAAGAATACCCTTCCGCTTCCATTCCATGTCATTCCAGCCTCCCGCTCGTTTTTCAGTAGCATCTCCAATCCGAGACAGTTATTATGCGGATCCAAGCTCTCTGCAACGGGTTCCCGCTTGACACTGGATGCCTGGTTCCTATAAAATTAGTTGTTGAATATAGGCCAACGTTTTTGTGACACCCTCATAGGGTGCTGCAGCTGGAGGACCAGCGGCTGAACTAGTCCTTCGGGGTCATGGCTTGTCCATGTCCATGTAGTATCCGGCGAAATCATTGGACCCTTTTCAAACATTCCATTTGAAGAAGGAGCTACACCCAATATGTCACGTTATACAGGTCCCAAGTTTAAACTCAGCCGTCGTCTCGGAATTTCCCTGAGCGGCACAGGCAAAGAACTCGCTAAGCGCGCTTTCCCTCCAGGCCAGCATGGCCAGAGCAGCCAACGCAAAAAAGTGAGCGGCTACGGCCTTCAACTGGCTGAGAAGCAAAAACTGCGCCACATGTACGGCGTTAACGAAAAACAATTCCGCAACCTGTTCGACAAGGCTAACAAGCTGAAAGGCATCTCCGGCGAGAACTTCATGTTCCTGCTCGAAAGCCGCCTGGACAACCTGGTATACCGCCTTGCATTCGCGAACTCCCGCCCGGGCGCTCGCCAGCTCGTTGCCCACGGCCACATCACGGTCAACGGCAAAAAAGTCGACATCGCTTCCTACCAAGTACTGCCTGGCGATGTTATCGGCCTGCGCGAGCGCAGCCGCAGCCTGAAATCGGTTAAAGAAGCTATCGAAGGCCGTCATCACCTTCCTAGCTACATCGAATTCAACGAAACGGCTTTGGAAGGCAAATACGTTCGTCTGCCAGAGCGCAGCGAGCTGAGCTCCGACATCGACGAGAAGCAAATCGTCGAGTTCTACAGCCGTTAATACCGGCTTCTCTTCTTCGGAAGAGACCCAAAAAAACCCCTTGCGATTGCCGCAAGGGGTTTTTTCTATCCACATGACTTCTGTAACCAGCGCTTCTTATTTCTTGCCGGCTGCATCCGATGCGGCCGCAGCCATTGCAGCTGCCGCATCGGACGGCAGCGCCGGAATGTCTGCAGCCGCCGACTTCACGCCTGCTGCAGGAACGCGGGAAGTGAGGCTTTTCATCAGCGCGTTGACGTCGATTCCGGCGACGCTCTTCAGCATTTCCGGCGCTGTCGCCATCAGATCCGTCACGTAGTTGCTGAGACGGGCCGCCCCGGCTCCATTGCCCGTATCGACGACCGTCAGCTTATCGATGGCCTTGATCGGCTCGGCTACCTTGCCGGCCAGCTCCGGCAGCATCTTGACGATAATGTCGAGCACGGCCGCTTCGCCGAACTTCTCGAACGCCTGCGCCAGCTTTTCCTTGGCTTCCGCTTCGGCCAGGCCGCGCAGCCGGATGACTTCGGCTTCAGCCGTACCTTTGGCCCGCTGGGCGTCGGCTTCGGCCTGGCCCGCCAGCCGTTTCTGCTCCGCATTCGCGCGAGCCTCGGCCTCGATCCGATACTTCGTGGCATCCGCAGCGTTGATCTGCTTGGCCTTTTCCGCTTCGGCAGCCTGCTCGACCGCATAACGATCGGCGTCGGCTTTTTTCTTCACTTCGGAATCGTACTGCTTCTCGCGGCGAAGGATTTCCTTCGTCTCGAGATCGATTTCGCGTTCCTTGCGGACGAGCTCGACCTTCATCTGCTCCTCCACGACCTGCTGTTTGATCCGCGCTTCCTGGATCGTATATGCCTGGTCGGCATCGGCCTTGGCCGTATCCTGGTCCTTCTTGAAGGAAGCGACCTTGAGCTGATTCTCCTTGGAAGCCTCTGCGATATTCGTATCGCGCAGCAGCTCCGCCTTCTGCCCTTCCTCTTCGGCTTGAGCTTTCTGGATTCGAGCGTCGCGCACCGCTTGCGCCTCGGCGATTTCCGCATCTCTCTTGACCGCGGCGATCCGCGGCTTGCCGAGCGCATCGAGGTAGCCATGCTTGTCGCGAAGATCCTTGATCGTGAAGGAGACGATCTGCAGCCCCATCTTCTTCAGGTCCTTGGCCGCTACGGATTGAACCTCCTGGGCGAACCGGTCCCGGTTGCGGTACACTTCCTCCACCGTCATGGAGCCGAGAATCGCCCGCAGATGGCCTTCGAGAACTTCCTGGGCCTCCGACTTCAGAGCTTCAACCGGCTTGCCCATGAACTGTTCGGCTGCCGTCGCCACATCCTCGATCGAGCCGCCGATCTTGATGATGGCGACTCCGTCCGCCATGACCGGAACGCCCTGCTCCGTATAGACCTCGGGAGTGGATACGTCAAGCTTCATGGACAGGAGGGACAAGAACTCCGCCCGCTGGAATACCGGCAGGATGAAGGCGCCTCCGCCGCGGACGATCTTGATCTTGCGGCCTGACTCGTCGGACGCGACATTGCTCGATCCGAGGAACGTACCCGTGACGATCATCGCCTCATCCGGGCTGACCGTCTTGTACCGTGCCCAGAAGGCAAGACCCAGTACAACAATGACACCGACAACGATAGCAGGAATAACCAAATAATCTGGAATCAAACCCATTTCCCCTCTCTCATTTCAAAATGGATACCGCCAAGGCATCCGGCTTCACCTCGACGACGACGACCTTGCTTCCGGTTGGAATATCGGTCCCGTCGAAGCTTTCGGCCGTATGGTTCGTCACTCCCGCTCCGATCCGCACCAGCACTTCGCCGCAGCCGTGGGCCGGAATGGCCGTCAGCACCTCGCCGATCGATCCGCCCAGCTCCTGCATGGAGTACCCCGAAGTTGATTCGGAGTTGTGCATGGGCCTCACATACAGGAAGAACACGAGCAAGGAGCATGCCGCCGCAGCGAGGATGGACAGGAGCGCAATGCCGGAGGCCGGGAGGCTCGAATACTTCTCCAGCATTAGTCCCGCTCCGCCAAATGCCGTAATGGCGCCGGCAGCGGCAGCCGGCTGGAAAATATGATGTCCGTCCACGGACAGGAAATCGAGCGCCCCGTCCAGGAAAGAACCGAGTATATCCCCCAGCACCACGCTTACGACGGCAAAAAGGACGCCGAAGGCTAGGCATGACAGGTAAACCGTTTCCATCCCGTACCTCCCCATATTTGGTATCTAATGTTAACTTCCCGGTACTCTATACGCTGCAACCGGCCATTTGTTTCACAACTTAGACATTTTCTTGTCGAAAATTTCGGACCGCCTCACAATTGGATCCGTATCCGGGCCATGCGCCGTTTGCCGGCTTGCAAGACATCTCCTTCGCGCGGCTCCACGACCGCTGAGACATCCTCCAGCTTCACCCCGTTGAGCTTGACGGCTCCTTGCTGAACGCTTCGGCGGGCTTCGCTGCCCGACGGCAGCAGATCCAGCACGGTGAGAAGCTTTACGAGCCGGATCTTGCCCGCTTCCAGCTCTGCCGCATGCAGGACGGCTTCCTCGATATCATCCGGCAGGGCGCCTTCCGAGAATATCGCGCGAAAACGCGATTCGGCCGAGTCAGCCGCTTCCAATCCATGGAACAGGCGAACGAGCGCGCGAGCCAGCATCAGCTTGGCATCCCTTGGATGCAAAGTGCCGTCCGCCAATCCGGATGCCACGGGCGGCCAAGCGATCCGAGTCCATATCCGTGGCCAGCTCGAAATATTTGGGCATGAGGCCATCCGGTATGCTCATCGCTTTGCCGAAGATCTGATCCGGCTCCTCCTGGATGCCGATGTAATTGCCGAGGCTCTTGCTCATTTTCTGAACGCCGTCGAGCCCTTCGAGGATCGGCATCGTGATGGCGGTCTGCTGCCGCTTGCCGTATTCCTTCTGCAGACTCCGGCCCATGAGCAGATTGAACTTCTGATCCGTCCCGCCCAGCTCGATGTCCGTCTCGAGGGCGACCGAATCGTATCCCTGCATAAGAGGGTAGAAGAACTCGTGGATGCTGATCGGCAGGTTGGATTTGTACCGCTTCGTGAAGTCGTCCCGTTCCAGCATGCGCGCAACCGTCGACTTGGCCGCGAGGCCGATGACATCGTTGAAGGTGAGCGGCGACAGCCATTCGGAGTTGAAGCAGACCGTCGTCCGCTCCGGATCGAGCACCTTGTAGATCTGGTCCTTGTACGTCTGGGCGTTATGCCGGACATCCTCTTCGGACAACGCCTTGCGGGTCTCCGACTTGCCCGACGGATCGCCGATCCGGCCGGTGAAGTCCCCGATGAGCAGCTGGACCTCATGTCCGCATTCCTGGAACTGCCGCAGCTTCTGGAGCACGACGGTATGGCCGATATGAATATCCGGAGCCGAGGGATCCAGTCCCAGCTTCACCTTCAAAGGAATGCCCGACGCCACCGACTCCTCCAGCTTCTCCCGGAGACCGCTTTCCGGAATGATCTCAGCCGTTCCCCTCGCAAGGATCGCCAGCTGCCGCGCAACCTCCTGCTGCTGCTCCGAGGTCAGCTTCGATCCGGGCCGCTGTCCATTCTGATCCCTGCTCTCCTGCTGGTTCATTTTTCTTTGTTCCCCTTTCTCTGATTGGCGCCCATGGCGCGGAAAACGCAAAAAATCCTTCTCGTCCGAAGGGACGAGAAGGATTAGCTCGCGGTACCACCCTTGTTGGAATTCGCGCCGCCTGCGCATGCTATGCCAGGCAAAGCCAAATGAATTCCCACTTCGTTGAACATAACGGAAGGCTGCTTCCGGGACCGGGCTACGCGCCGGGCTGACAGCCCGAGGTTCCCCCGGCCGGCTCAGGGCTGTAATTCACGCGGACGGGGCGTCCCGGTTCGCACCTGCCACCGGGTCTCTGTGGACGCCTGCCGTCCGGCTACTGGATGCCCATCCACGCCGTTGGCCGTATGGTCCGCCGGCTCCTCCGAGCCGTGCGGAATCGTTTTGCAAGTTATATCATGCCCCGCGAAGAGTGTCAACTTCCAAGCTTCGGCAGCAACAGCCGGAAAGGGGGAGATTTCATCGATGGAAACGACATCTGATGCCGGGTTCCGGCGACATGTGCTATAATAGCTGTGCTTACTTGGAGGAGGAAAGGTACATATGGCTCAAGAGCATGAACAAGCTCCCAGGCGCAGCGGCTGGAGGACGTTCGGTCTTGTCGTGTGGATCACGGCGAAATGGCTGATCATCTTCGGCATTACCGGCGCACTGTTTGCCGGCGGCATCGCGACCGGATATGTGGCCGCCCTGGTCAAGGACGATCCCGTCCGGCCCGGCAGCGAGCTGGAAGCCATGGTCAACGAGAATGCCCTGACCGGCTTCGTTTATTTCAACGACGGGACAACCCCCGTAGGACAGCTCAGGACAGACGAGGACAGGCGTCTCGTCGACCTGCAGAACATCCCGCAATCCGTCATCGACGCTCTGTTGTCGACGGAAGACAGCAATTTTTATTCCCATATCGGAATCGACTACATGGGCTTCGGCCGCGCCGTCAAGCAGAAGCTGCTCAATGAAAGCAGCCAGACCGGCGGCAGCACGCTCACCCAGCAGGTAGCAAGAAGGGTATTTCTCAGCCTCGACCGCACCGATGCGCGCAAGGTCAAGGAAATCCTGCTCTCCATCCGGATGGAGCGATATTTGACGAAGGACCAGATCCTCGCGGCTTACTTGAACAAAATGCCGTTCGGCAACGGTTCTTCCGGCTACAATCTGTACGGAATCAAATCCGCGGCGATCGGAATCTTCAACATCTCCGATCTCAGCAAGCTCAATCTGGCTCAATCCGCTTATCTGGCAGGCCTTCCGCAGCTGCCGTCGTCCTATTCGGCCTTCAACGGCAAGGGCGTGTTCAACCCGGACGGATTCCGGAGAGCCACGGCAAGGCAGAAGACCGTCCTGTCCCGCATGCTCGTCACCGGCCGCATTACCCAGGCCCAATACGACGAGGCGATCGCCTTCGATCTCAAGAGCACGCTCGCCCCGCACAAGGAGAAGGCCTATAACACCTTCCCTTATCTGATGCTTGAGACGGAGCGGGAAGCGGCAACGATTCTCGCCATGAAGCAGAACCCGAATCTCAAGAAGGGCGATCTGGCCAAGACGGAAAATGCCGAAATTCTGGCCAGCGCGCGCGAGCAGCTGCTCCGTTCCGGCTACCGGGTGTTCACGACGATCGACAAGGTGATCTACAACAACATGCGCGAAGTCGCGAGCAACCCGGACAACTTCGGACCGGCCAGCAAGACCAAAGGCCCCGAGCAAGCCGCCGCGATCATGATCGACCACCGCAGCGGCGCCGTTCTCGGCATGATGGAAGGGCGCGACTTCAACATCGAGCAAATGAACTATGCGACGCAGATGACGCGCCAGCCAGGTTCCGCAATGAAGCCGATCGGCGCCTATCTGCCGGCGCTCGAAGCCGGGCTGGTCCAGCCGGCCAGCGTCATCGACGACTCGCCGATCATTCTCAAGGACGGCCAGAAGGGCTTCCATATCCCGATGAACGCGAACAAGAAGTTCAACGGTCTCGTTACGGCACGGGAAGCTCTCAACCGCTCGTTGAACACGCCAGCCCTCAAGCTGTTCCTGGACAAGGTGACCATTCCGAAAGCTTGGGACTTTGCCCGCTCTCTCGGCATTTCTACCCTGCAGCCTAGCGACGACAACGCTCAAACGGGTGTCATCGGAGGCCTGAGCAAGGGCGTGACCGTCGAAGAACTGACCGATGCCTATGCGACAATCCCGAACGGCGGCGTCTACAATGAGCCGTTCATGATCAGCAAGATCGTGGATTCGGAAGGCCATATCGTCTATCAGCACGAGATCAAGCCGAAGCGCGTTTATTCCGAGCAGACCGCTTTCCTGATGACGGACATGCTGCGCACGGTCATCTCGGACGCAAGCGGCACGGCTCACAGTCTGACAAGCGGCTTCAAATCCTACGGAAAGATTCCGATCGCGGGCAAGACCGGCTCCACCCAGAGCTATGGCGACGTCTGGTTCATGGGCTTCACGCCGGACATCACGCTGGGCGTATGGGCCGGCTACAAGGAGCAGAAGAACGTGCTCCTCAAGGACTCCCATTCCAGGGCGCGCTCGCTCTGGACCGAGATCATGAACCAGACGGTCGCCGACAGGCCCGAGCTGTTCAAGACGGAGGCATTCCCGAAACCGGACGGGCTCGTCAAAGCGACCGTCTCTACCGTCAGCGGGATGCTGCCGAGCGATCTGATCCGCTCCCGCGGCCTGCTCGTCACCGACTGGTTCAACAAGAAATACGTCCCGACCAAAGTGGACAACGTTCTCGGCAGCATGTCCTTCATTACCTACAACGGCGTCAATTATATCGCCCAGGACACGACTCCATCCGACTTCGTCTTCACGAAGACCGTCATCAAGAGGGAAAAGCCGCTTGGCGAACTGATGGATGAAATCAACAAAGCCCAGCAAGCTATGCCGGACGAATATCGCAGGCCGCTGTCGGCCTTCATCCCCAAGGATGCGACCGACGACGCGCCGTCCATGGTAGATCCGCGCCAAGATGACGGCGCCGCTCCTTCCGCTCCTTCGAACGTTTCGCTGGAAGCGGTGAACGGCGCTTACCGGATTTCATTCGCGGCAAGCCCTGAGAAGGATGTCGTCGGCTATCGGCTGTACCGCTCGCAAGGACGCGGCTTCAGCAAGCACGGGGAATCCATTCTGACGGGCAGCACGCTGTCCTTCTCCGATCGCTCCGGCTCCCTGCTGTCGTCCTATTATGTGACCGCAGTGGACGTAGGCGGCCATGAGTCGGCGCCAAGCACGACTGTAAGCCCGTTTGGCGCGGTCCTTCCCGGAGTTCCCGGCGATACCGGCCAAGGCGGCGACAACGGCGGTGTCGGCACCGATAACCCCGGAGGCGTGACGCCTCCGGACCCGGGAGCGACAGTTCCAGAAGCGACCCCTCCCTCCGCTCCCTCCGCTCCTGCCGGTCTGAATGTATCCGTCGACGGCCAGACCGTCAAGCTGAGCTGGACCTTGAATGCCGATACCGAGGGCGTAACCCGCTATGAGGTGTACTACAGCCCCAACAATGACGGGAACTATCAAAGCATCGGCTCCGCTACGACCAACAGCTTCTCGGCTATGATGGCCAGCACGGCAGGCACGTACCGGATCAATGCGGTCAACGCCGCCGGAGCTTCTCCTTACTCTTCAGCCGTCGTTTACGGCTACTGATCGACAAGGAAGGTTTCGCAACCTGTCCGACTCGACAAAAAAACGCCCCTCAAGGGCGTTTTTTTGTTGCAGCCCTACCAGGTCTGCGAAATAAACAGCCTCCCGGCAATCCGCCGAGAGGCTGTTGAGCTTGCTTAGTCTTCAATGGTGGAAAGATCGCCTGTCGGCAGGTTCAATTCCCATGCCTTGAGCACGCGCCTCATGATCTTGCCGCTGCGCGTCTTGGGAAGCTTATCCTTGAATTCGATCTCGCGCGGGGAGGCATGCGCCGACAGACCGATTTTGACGAAGCGGGCGATATCCGCCTTCAGCTCGTCGGAAGGCTCGAAGCCTTCGCGCAGCGAGATGAACGCCTTGATGATCTCGCCGCGCATCGGGTCGGGCTTGCCGATGACGCCGGCTTCGGCGACCGCCGGATGCTCCACGAGCTTGCTCTCCACCTCGAACGGGCCGACGCGCTCGCCGGAGGTGTTGATGACATCGTCGATCCGGCCCTGGAACCAGAAGTAGCCTTCATCGTCCCGATAAGCCGAATCTCCGGAAATGTACCAGCCCGGAATGTGGAAGTATTCCTCGTACTTGGAAGGATTGTTCCAGATTGCGCGCATCAAGGACGGCCATGGCGTGCGGATCGCCAGATTGCCCATCTGGAACGGCGGCAGCTCGTTGCCGGAATCGTCGATGATCGCCGCTTGGACGCCCGGCAGAGGACGGCCCATGGAGCCCGGCTTGATCTCCATCGCCGGATAGTTGCAGATCAGCTGGCCGCCGGTTTCGGTCATCCACCATGTATCATGGATGCGCTGGCCGTACACCTTGAGGCCCCAGCGGACCACTTCCGGGTTCAGCGGCTCGCCGACGCTGAGCACATGGCGCAGGGAGGACAAGTCGAACTGGGTCGACACGTCGTCTCCTGCCCCCATCAGCATCCGGAATGCAGTCGGGGCGCTGTACCATACCGTGACGCCGTAGCGCTGGATCGTCGTGTACCAGTCCTGAGGACTGAACCGGCCGCCGCGGATGACGTTACTCGCTCCGTTGAGCCACGGCGCGAAAATGCCGTAGGACGTTCCCGTCACCCAGCCCGGGTCGGCCGTGCACCAGTAGACGTCGTCTTCCTTGAGGTCAAGGACGACCCGGCCGGTGTGGTAATGCTGGATCATGGCGTTGTGGACATGGTAGACGCCTTTCGGCTTGCCTGTAGAACCGGAAGTATAGTGGAGAAGAAGTCCGTCCTCGCGGTCCACCCATTCGATCTCGGCTTCGTCGGAAGCGGCCTTCATTTCCTCATGGTAGGAAATGGTGCCCTCCGGGTTCTCCGACGGGCTGACGACGAAGATATGCTTGAGCTCGGGAAGCTCGTCGCGCTTGATGCGCGGAAGAAGCGCGGGCGTCGTCACGATCGCCGCCGCTCCGCTGTCCGCGAGCCTGTCCTTGACCGCTGTCTCCATGAAGGCCTCGAAAAGAGGTCCTACGACGACTCCGGTCTTGAGCGAGCCGAGAAGGGCTACGTACAGTTCCGGAGTGCGCGGCATGAAAATGAAAAGCCGGTCTCCCTTGGCCAGGCCGTACTTGCGGAGAACGTTGGAAAAGCGGTTCGACAGCAGGCTGAGCTCCTCGAATGTATACGATTCATCCCGCTCCGGGTCGCTGTAATGCAGAGCGGTCTTCTGCCCTCTGCCTTCTCCGATATGGCGGTCGATAGCCTCATGAGCCATGTTGACCTTGCCGGTCTCGTGCCAGGTGAAATGCTTCTCCACCTCGCTCCAGTCAGAGTCCCGGTACGATTGCTCGTAATCGGCCATATTGGGAGATTTCGCGGTTACAGCCAGCTTTTCCTGATGGTCAATCGACATGCTAATCACCTTCCATAGTCGTCGTCTTTTTAGGGCGGATGGAAATCGGATGCGCTTTCAAACATAGGGTAAAACGCAGTCCATGTCGCCAACTAGTATAGCATAATGGAAATGTATGCGCCTACTTCTATCGAAATTTCCCCCTTTAGCTTGAAAAATCCCCCTCTTGCGGAAGGACCGTCCTTTTCATCCCTACTTTTTTCTGCTATAAGTGATAAGAGGCTAAGGCGGCTTGCCGCTTTGCCACTAGAAGCTTGAAGGAGCGATAACGTTGGAACATATCAAGCGTTACCATTCCCAAACGATACCTTTTCAAGGCAGAAGCTTGGATATAGAGGGTCCCGTCGAGCCCGGACGCCTGGCGGACTGGACGATGCATCCGGGACTGAACGCATTCCGCCGGCCGACCGAGCAGCAGACCGCCCTGGTGGAGATCGCAGGCCTGCCGGAAGGCCGCATCATTGTAGCGCGAGACGGCAAAGTCGTCGTCGGATATGTGACCTTCCACTATCCGGACAAGCTCGAGCGCTGGTCGGAAGGCGGCATGGACGATCTGATCGAGCTTGGGGCGGTTGAAGTCGCAGCCGAATACCGCTCGGTCGGGCTTGGCAAAAAAATGATCCAGCTCGCCTTCATGGAAGATCAGCTGGAGAACAGCATTATTTATACGACCGAATATTATTGGCATTGGGATCTGGAGGGAACGGGACTCGGCATCTGGGAATACCGCTCCATGATGGAGAAGCTGATGAAGTCCGTAGGCATGGTCTGGTACGCGACGGACGATCCCGAAATCTGCTCGCATCCGGCCAACTGCCTGATGGTCCGCATCGGCAAGCAGGTTCCGCTCGATTCCGTGGAGCAGTTCGACCGGGTCCGGTTCAGGCAGCGGTTCATGTACTGACGCGCTCAGGAGGAAGATCATGAAGGATACAGCCCTATTCATCCGTTCATCCGGCGCGAGCCGGTATAAATTCAATGATGAGCATCCCTTCAATCCGATTCGTCTGGAGCTCGCCAGCTCCTTGCTGGAAACGGCCGGCGCTCTTTCTCCCGACATGATTATGGAAGCGCCTTCCGCGCAGAACCTCGAGCTTGAGCGGATCCACCGCGCCGATTACATGGATGCGGTCCGCAAGCTCAGTGTTCCGGCTCCGCATCCCGATTCCCTCGCCTTGGCTGCCCGGTACGGATTGACTACGGAGGATACGCCTTATTTCGAAGGCATGCATGAGGCCGCCGCTGCCTTATGCGGCGGCTCCATCCTTGCGGCCGAATCCGTCATGTCGGGACGGGCCGTGCATGCTTACCATATGGGAGGCGGCCTGCATCATGCGTTTCCGGGTCATGGCTCCGGCTTCTGCGTCTATAACGATGCTGCCGTGGCCATCGCGGCCGTGAAGGATAAATACAAGGCGCGGATTCTATATATCGATACGGACGTCCACCATGGGGACGGGGTCCAATACGCTTTCTACGAAGATCCCGATGTGTTCACGTATTCCATTCATGAGACCGGCAAGTACTTGTTCCCCGGAACCGGCTTCACGCATGAGAAGGGCATCGACAAAGGATATGGAGCCTGCTGCAACGTCCCTCTACAGCCTTACACGGAGGATGAATCGTGGCTGGAGGCGTTCTCGGAGTCGATCACTCGCGTCGCGAAGGCGTTCAAGCCGGATCTCATCATCAGCCAGCACGGCTGCGACGCGCATGCCTTCGATCCGCTCTCTCATATTCATTGCAGCATGAGGATCTACCTGGATATGCCCCGCATCATCCATGAGCTCGCCCACGAGCATTGCGGCGGACGCTGGGTCGCTCTCGGCGGAGGCGGATACGATCTGTGGAAGGTCGTTCCAAGAGCCTGGTCTCTCGTCTGGATGGCGATGTCCGGCCATGAGTTGTCGAACCGGCTCGCTGCCGCTCCTTCCTCCCCCGCTCCGCTCCCGGAGCAATGGCTGCGCCGCTGGCAGCCGCTTTGTCCGGAGCCGTTGCCGGAACATTGGCTCGATCCACTCGACATCTGGGAGCCTATGCCGAGGCGCGAAGAAATCCGCCTTCAGAACCGCGCCGCCTGGGAACTGGCCGTGCAGGACTTTTAGCGGCCGCGTCCTCCTGGCAGGAACGAAGCTCTCGTCCGATAGCAGGTTGCCGCCACCCTCCAAGGATCGTCTGCGCAATTGAAAAAAGCCCCATCCTTCCAAAGGGAAGAATGAGGCTGCCGAACGAAGATCAAGCCTGCTGCAGACTGCGTACCATGCCTTCGACGACGGCATAGGACTGGCCAGCGGCCAGCACGGTGAATTCGGCGAAATTCATATGGGCGCTGCCGTCAGCCTGATCCGACATGGAACGGACCACGACATAGGGAATGCCGTTCATATGCGCGACTTGAGCAACGGCAGCGCCTTCCATCTCGGCGCAGGCGCCTTGGAAGACGTCGCGAAGGCTTTGGACCTTGTCGCGGCTCGCGATGAACTGGTCGCCCGACAGGACGATTCCTTCGAGCACGCGGCCCTTCACCGCATCGCGGCTCGCTTGGACAGCAAGCCTGCGCAGATCCTCATCCGCCGGAAAGACGGAGATTTCCTGGTAAGGGATCGCCCCCGGAGCGAAGCCGAGTGCCGTAACGTCCATATCATGCTGGACGCAAGCCGTGGACACGACGATGTCTCCGATAGTCAGGCTGGAATCGACCGCGCCTGCCACACCCGTGAACAGGATGCATTCCGCCCCGAGATCGATGAGCGCCTGCGTGCATACGGCGGCATTGACCTTGCCGACGCCGGACTTGACCGCGATGATGTTCATGCCATGGAGCGTCCCGCGATAAAACACGAGGCCGGCCTTGACCGTCTCCGATTCCATCTGCGCATGGCGATGAAGGAGCTCCAGCTCCTCCGCCATCGCTCCGATGATGCCGATCGTGCGGTAGGTTCTCATTGCTTCGGAGCTCCTACCGACTGCCGTTTGACGAACTCATGAGGGAGGATCACCTTGGACTGCTCGACCGGCTCCTTTTTCATCAGCTTGGTCAGCAGGCGCATCGACACGGCGCCGATATCATACATCGGCTGGGCAACCGCAGACAGCTGCGGACGCACCATGGAAGCCATGCGGCTGTTGTCCACGCTGATGACGGAGATGTCCTGCGGCACTTTGAGCCCTCTGTCCTGAATGGCATGGATAGCCCCGATAGCCATCTCGTCCGTTGCCGCGAATACAGCTGTCGGAAGCTTGTCCTTGGCGAGGAAGTGGTTCATCGCTTCCACTCCGGACTCGTACCGGTAGTTCCCGATGCGGACCTTGTCCTCGTTGTAGGCGATGCCGTTCTCTTCCAAAGCGCGTTTGTAGCCGTGGAACCTCGCATATCCGTTCGACGGATCCTGCAGCGTGCCGCCGATCATAGCGATGTCGGCATGCCCTTGGTCAAGAAGATGCTTGACCGCATCATGCGCGGCATCTTCATGGTTGATGTCCACCGACGCGATGGTTCCCTGCTCGTCCGTCGTCGCACAAAGCACGACAGGCACGTTCGCCGTCTTGAACGCCTGAAGATGCTCCTCCGTCACGGCGCCTCCCATGAACAGCAAGCCGTCGACCTGCTTCTCGAGAAGCGTATTGATGACGCGGATCTCCTTGTCCTTGCGCTTGTCCGCATTGCAGAGAATGATATTGTAATGGTACATGTTCGCGATGTCTTCGATGCCGCGGGCCACCTCGGCAAAGTTGGAATTGGAGATGTCAGGAATGACGACACCGACCGTCGTCGTCTTTTTGCTCGCAAGTCCCCTGGCTACGGCATTCGGGCGGTATCCGAGCCGTTCGATCGCCTCATAGACCTTCTTGCGGGTCTGCGGCTTGACATTGGGATTGTTGTTGACGACCCGGGATACCGTAGCCATCGACACTCCCGCTTCTCTTGCTACATCGTAAATGGTTACAGTCACGGTTCCTTCTCTCCATTGTAAACGAATTTATTGGCAGGCTTTACCCCTTTACATTACGGTAATCATACGACAAATACCGTGCTTATGCAATGTCAGCGAGCATTCTCGGACAGCGCCGTTTCCGTGATATTCCAATGGGAAGCGTTCCATTCCGCCTTGCCGTCCCGGATCAGGATCGCTTGCGGAGAAGCATGCTTCACCTCGAGCTCTTCGGCGATGGCATTGGATACCGGACGCTCCTCGATGACGCGGACGAGAGCCGTCTCGACTCCTTCTCCCTTGGTTCCTTCATGCCAGCGGGTCCATTCCTCGATGGCGCCTGCGCTCACCGAACAGCTTGTGCTGTGCTTGAATACGAGCACCGGCTTCTCGTGGGAAAGCTCCAAAATCCGTTTCCAATCTTCCATCGTGTGCAATTGCTTGCTGCTCATACGCCACACTCCTTATTGTCGTCTATCTGGCTGGGGTCTTTCGGGCTTCCATCGGCTATGTATGCATCATGCAGCGGCTCAGCTGGCCGAGCCTCTTCTCGATTTCCTGCCTCCATGCCTCGTCTCCGACCGAACCCGCGATAAGCAGCAGCTCCAGCAAGGAATCGATCCGTTCGCCGACGATCTGCTGCACAGCCGCGGGATCCGGACTCCTTCGCTTCGAAGAAGCTTCTACCAGTAAATCTGCCCACTCGTTAAGCTCGTTAAACAAGAAGGTCTGCTTGCCCGGCTCTTCGCCAAGCTGGCCGATCAAGCCGGTCAGATCCGGCTTCACCTCGGGAAGCACCTCGCTGCGGCCGCAGCCGGCGCACGAATAAATGGGAACATTGTCGATTTCCACTTTATTCGAGTAGATAACCGTCCTTAATTTCATGTTCATTTTATGGCCGCAAGAACAGGTTTTATGCATCGGAAAGTCCGCTCCTTCGTCAACGCGCCTGCTCATATCCGCTTCAAGCCCCTGATGGGGCGGGGAGGAAATCAGCACGGGCGCAGTGTCGCTCGCCTCCTTACTTCGACCTTTTTCGCCTGTTTTCCTGCCTGAAGGGCACATGCAATTTCTGTAAAATAAAATCGGCTGCCATGACTTCCCTATCGCCCGCGGAGCGGCAGGATCAGGAAGCCGTTTGCGCCTCCGGGCAGGCTGCCTTACAATGAACCGAGAACCTGGCCTATCCCGAAACAGGCCCTTACAGAGGAGGAATGCAAGTTGACCTTGCAAGGAAAGCGCGTCATCTGCCTGATCGACGATGAATTCGAGGATCTCGAGCTGTGGTATCCCGTGTACCGCGTACGCGAAGAAGGAGCGGAGGTTCTGTTCGCCGGTCCGGAAAAAGGAAAGGTCCATATCGGCAAATACGGCGTGCCGGCAACGGCCGATCTGTCCTATGGCGAGATCGACGCCGGCGGCATCGACGGTCTTCTCGTCCCGGGAGGATGGGCGCCCGACAAAATCCGGCGGTACCCCGAAGTGCTGAAGCTCGTGCAGGACATGGACGCCAGCGGCAAGCCGATCGGCCAGATCTGCCATGCGGGCTGGGTGCTCGTTTCCGCCAAAATCCTGCAAGGCCGCACGGTGACCTCGACTCCCGGCATCCGGGACGACATGGAGAATGCAGGAGCACGCTGGGTGGATGAAGCGGTCGTCGTCGACGGAAACCTGATCTCCGCTCGCCGTCCGCCTGACCTGCCGCCTTATGCGAAGGCATTTGTGGAGGCGCTGAAGCAGCGCAGCTGACAAGATCCTGTTCCTAGCGAATGGAATGCCAAAGAACCCTTGCCGATGCAAGGGTTCTTCGTCATCTGCCGCCATTTTGCTTCCCGCTGCGGTTATTCGCTTCCCGCTGCGGTCATTTGCTTCCAGCTGCCGTCACTCGCTTCCCGCAGCAGTCCTGACTTTGGAGCCGTCTGCGTTATCCCTGCTTTGCTCCAGCAGCCGCTTGACCTCGGAGGTCGTGCCGCAAGCCATCACTTCCGCATATACGTTCCGGCTGTCCCGCTGTGTGGTCTGCAGCAGCCGCTCCTTGACATGGAGAATGGAATGGGATGACATGCTCAGCTCGTCGACATCCATGCCGAGCCAGACGGGAAGCGCCCTGGCGTCTCCGGCCAGCTCGCCGCATACGCCGACATGGATGCCCGCCGCCCGGGCAGCCTCCACCGTCGTCCGCAGCATGCGCAGAACGGCTGGATGGAGCGGTTCGTACAGATGCGAGATTTTATCGTTCATGCGGTCGACAGCCAGCGTGAACTGGACGAGGTCATTCGTCCCGATGCTGAAGAAATCGACTTCCCGGGCCAGCAGGTCGGCGATCATGACAGCAGCCGGAAGCTCGATCATGATTCCTGCAGGTATCGCCTTGTTATAGGGCTTTCCCTCCGCCTCGAGCTCCTGCATCGACTCGCGGAGCAGAGCGTTGGCAGCCCTGACCTCCTCCACGGAAGAGATCAACGGGTACATCACCTTCACATTCCCGTAATGGGATGCCCTCAGGATCGCCCGCAGCTGGGTCTTGAACAGATCCTTGCGGTCGAGGCTGATCCGGATCGCCCGGTAGCCGAGGAACGGATTCTCTTCCTCCGGAAGCTCGAAGTAGTCGAGATGCTTGTCGCCCCCGATATCGAGCGTGCGGATAATCAAAGGCTTTCCGTCCAGCTTCTCCGCTACGCTCCGGTAAACCTCGTACTGCTCCTCTTCCTTGGGGAAGCGGGTGCGGTCCATATACAGGAACTCGGTCCGGAACAAGCCGACGCCATGCGCTCCGCTCGTGAGGGCGACTTCAAGCTCCTTGAGCGAGCTGATATTGGCCGACAGCTCCAGATGCTTGCCGTCCGGAGTCGACGTGTCGAGATGGGCGATGCCGAGCAGCCGGTCATGCTCTTCGGTCTGACGGCTGCGCAGAGCCGCGAACGCCTGGACAGCTTCCTCGCTCGGATTGAGCTCCACATGCCCCGTAGATCCGTCGATGATCAGGAAATCACCGGTCGCGATGCTCTCCTCCAGCCTGCTGTCGAGCCCCACGATGAGCGGAATGCCGAGCGCCCGCGCCATGATCGCGGAATGCGAGGTTGTGCTGCCGCCGAAAGTAGCGATGCCGAGCACGTTCTGCGGATTGATATGGGCAAGCTGCGAAGGAGACAGCTCCTTGGCCACGAGGATGTACGGCTGCGTGTCCGAAGGCAGCGTGATCTCGGGCGCGCCGAGCAGATGCTTGAGGAGGCGGTTGCCGACATCCTTGATGTCCAGCGCCCGCTCCTTCATGTATTCGTCATCCAGCAAGTCGAACATCGTGACGAAATGGTCGATCGCTTCCTTGACCGCCACCTCGGCCGCTTTGTACTGCCGCTCGATCATCCCCTGGATCTCGTTCATGAAGACGGGATCGTCGAGTATCGCGAGATGCGCATCGAAAATGCTTCGCTCATCCGGACCGACAACTTCCCGCAGCTCATCCTTCATCTGCTCGATCTCGACCTTGGAGGTGCGGATGCCTTCGTACAGCCGCTCGAATTCACGGGCGAGATCCGCAACGTCGATTCTTTGCTCCGGCAAATCCCATTCCCAGTTCGGCAGGACAAAACATTTCCCGATCGCGATCCCGGAAGAAGCTCCGATTCCTTGCATCATGGCCTAATCCCTCCAACATGACTATCCTTGCGTTCTTTCAGCATCACGGACATGACCGACGACTGCCCCTTCTTCACCGACTTGAAGGCTCCGAAGCCCCAGGAGCGGACCAGCTGGGAATTCGTGATGACCATCGGAGTGGCCAGCGACTTGCATTGCGCACGCAGCTTCTGCAAATCAAAGGAAATGAGCAGCTGGCCCGGCGCAACGTCGTCGCCTTCCTTCACGGCTGCCTGGAAATAGCTGCCGTCCTTGAGCGAGGAAGTATCGATTCCGATATGGAGCAGCACCTCCAGACCTTCCTCGGTGCGGAGGCCGATGGCGTGCATCGTCGGATATAAAATGATGACCTTGCCGCGCACCGGCGCAACCAGCTCGCCCCGATCCGGCAGGAAGGCGACTCCGTCTCCGACAAGCTTGCCGGAGAAGATCGGATCCGGAACCTCCTCCAGCGGAATCATCCTGCCTTGAACCGGAGAGCTGAATAAAACCTGGGCGGAATCCCGCTGCATCGTCTTGACGATTTCTTCCCGGATCAGCTCCGAGAACGTGCCGAATACGATCTGCACGTTGCCTCCGCCGAGCCGGATGACGCCGGCGGCTCCAAGATCCCGCAGCGCCGTATTGTCCAGCAGGCGATCGTTCTTGAGCTTCAACCTCAGGCGCGTAATGCAGGCTTCCATCGTATCGAGGTTTGCTTTGCCTCCGATCGCCTGGAGGATGAGCGGCGCCCTGGACGGGATATCCTCGGCCCAGTCGTCGAGAGCCGATCCTTCCTCGCGGCCCGGCGTAGGGATCCGGAAGCGCCGGATCGCCCAGCGGAACAATCCATAGTACAGAATGAACACGATTACGCCGATCGGAAGCAGCAGCCATCCCTTCGTTGCCAGGTGCATGTTCAGGATGTAATCGATGGCTCCGGCCGAGAAAGAGAATCCGTGCAGGATGCCCAGCTCGTATACGAGCCACATGATGACGCCGGACAGCAGCGCATGGATGACGAACAGGTAGGGCGCGACGAATAGAAAGGCGAATTCGACCGGCTCGGAGACGCCGGTCAGGAACGACGCGAGCGCAGCCGTCAGGAACGTCTTGCGGATCTTCGGCTTGAGGTCCTCCCTTGCTTCCTGGATGATGGCGATGGCGATGGCCGGGAGCGCGAACATCATCGTCGGGTACAAGCCCGCCATGAACGCTCCGGCTGTCGGGTCTCCCGCAAAAAAGCGCGGCAGATCCCCGTTCACCATCTCGCCTGACGGCAGCCGGTAGCCGCCGACCTGGAACCAGAAAACGTGGTTGAGCAGATGATGAAGCCCGAACACGACAAGAATGCGGTGCAGGAAGCCATACAGGAATACCCCGAAGCCTCCCGCCGAGGATACGACGTCTCCGAGCAGCAGCAGCCCTTTGCCGAGCAGCGGAGCGATTCCGATCATCGCGACCGAGAACAGCACGGAGACGAAGCTGACGAAGAGAGGGACGAAACGAGGCCCTCCGAAAAATTGTATGTATTCGGGCAGCCGGATAGATTTGAATCGTTCATAGCTGTATCCCGAAAGCATGCCGATGAGCGCTCCGATCAGGACGGTCGGCTCGATATCGTAGTGGCTGTACTTGACGATGCCCGTATAGATGAACATGCCCGCCAGCGCCGACAAGGCCGATGCTCCCCCATTGCTGGAGGTTCCCCAGGCAACGCCGGCAGCGAACAAATACGGCAGGAAGGCGAACAGCGAATAGCCGGCAACGGATAAATATTCCCCTAGCGACGGCAGTCCGACCGTTTCCCATGGAAGCGTGCTTAAGCTCAGGCAGATGGCTGCGGCAGGCAGAATGATCATCGGCAGCATGACCGCACGGCCGAGCTGCTGCAGATTGCCCATGAATTTCATGCTGGACCTCCTATTCCGATCGCTCGCGCGTCCGCATATGACGGCTCCGCCCGAGGTCTATGAGTATGGTAAGCGTTTCATTTCCCTTTGTCAAAAGCAAAAAGGCAGGCCCTCAAGGTCCTGCCCCATGCCGGCACATTCGAGAAAGGCAGCGTCGCGAGGCAGACGCTCCTCCAGTCAGGCTAGCCGCCGATCGCCGGCCGGAGAATGGAATCCTCGACCTTGATGCAGCGGTCCATGATGACCGTCAAGCCGCCCGCTTGGGCGATGTCGGCCGCTTCCTCGCTGTAGACGCCGAGCTGCAGCCAGAGCACCTTGGCGCCGGCTTGCACCGCTTCGCGGGCGATCGCAGGCGTGAACTCGCTGCGCCTGAAGACGTTCACGATGCCGATCGGTTCCGGCACGTCCAGCAGCGAGGCGTAGCTGGTTTCGCCGAGTATGGCGGGAGCGGCGGGGTTGACCGGAATGATCCGGTAGCCCCGCTCCTTCATGGCGGCGGATACGGAATGGGATGTCCGCTGCGGGTTGTCGGACAATCCGACTACGGCAACGACGGGATTCTGTTCGAGAAGCTTCTTGATTTCGTCCCTGGCGGGATTTTCAAAAGCCATTGCAAGCCCTCCTTTCAAGTTAACTTAACCATGCAAGAGGATATTTACTTGGATTCCGTCCATTCCACCTGCGCGCCGAGCGCCTGCAGATGATCGAAATAGATCGGATAGGACTTCGCGACATGATGCGCATCCTTGATCCGCAGCGGCTTGCGGCAGCGCAGGCCGACGACAGTCAGCGCCATGATGACCCGGTGGTCGTAATGGGCGTTGATCTCGACGCCGCCCTCGAGCCCTTCCGGCTTGCCATGCACGATGATCTCGTCGCGCTTCTCCTCGACGTCGGCTCCGGCCTTGCGAAGCTCCGCCAAGTAGTCGGTGATGCGGTCGCATTCCTTGTAGCGGAGATTCTCGACATTGTAGAACCGGGAGGTGCCTTCGGCGTGGACGGCTGCCGCGACCATGGCCAGCACCGCGTCGGTCGCCGCATCCCCGTCGAATTCAACCGCCTTGAGGCGTCCGTTGCCGCGGACCCGGATGTCGCCGTCCTTATGCTCCAGAGGCACCTCCATCATGCGGAGCACGTCGACGACCGCGCGCTCGCCCTGGCGGCTCTTCTCCGGCAATCCATGGATGACGATATCCGAGCGGGTGACGGCGGCCGCCGCGAGCACTGCAGCCGATCCGGGATAATCCCCCTGAACCCGGTATGTCCGCGCGGCATAGCGCTGTCCTCCAGGAATTCGGTAGCTCATGAGATCTTCGGACGCTTCGATGACGATTCCCGCCTCCTCCAGCACTTCGAGCGTCTGCCCGATCACGACTTTGGACTTGAGGTCGTGCAGCACCTCGATCTCGCTGTCCTCCTCCAGGAGCGGCGTCAGGAACAGCAGCGCGCTCAGGAACTGCGAGCTGACGCTGCCCGATACGGTGATGCGGCCGCCCTTGGCGCTGCCGCCGCGGATCGTGATCGGCAGCTTGCCTTCATGATCGTCCACCTCGACGCCCATCTGGCGCAGAGAGTCGATCAGGTCATGATGCGGGCGCTTGCCGAGCGAGTCGGGATATGCGTTCACGAACGTCACCTCCGGGCTGAGAGCGGCAATGCCCATCAGGAAGCGGAGCACCGCTCCAGCGTTGCCTACATCCAGCTCCTTCACGTCGCGCGGACGGCTGCCGAAGCCCTTGATGACGATCTTCTCGTCATCTTCCTGCAGCTCGGCCCCAAGGTCGCGGATGCAGCGGCGCATGGCGTCGCTGTCCTCGCTATGCGCCGGATAGTAGATCGTGCTGGTTCCTTCGGCCAGGGCGGCGACAAGCAAATACCGCGTCGTGTAGTTTTTGGATGAAAGCGCCTGGATGCTGCCCTTGAGCTCCGGCGTAGGCGTTACGATCACGTCCATTGGAGTGTATTCCCCTTTATGCTGGATTGAATGGAATTATTCTGAAACGCGGTAAAGCCCTGAAGTCCCGAGATAGCCCGACAACACGGATTCGGCGACGGCATCGGGATCCAGGCCGTCCGTATCCACGCTCAGCTGGGCGAAGTCGTAGGCTCCGCTGCGGGCTTTCATAAGCTCGCGCACTTTGGCTGCCGGGTCTCCGGCAAGCAGAGGTCTGGCCGTGTCGCCGGCGACCCTCTCCACGATGACGGCTTCGCTTGCGCGCAGCGCGGCCACGAAGCCATGCCGCAGCATCAGCTCGCGGTTCGCTTCCGACAGCACCGTTCCTCCGCCCGTGGCGATGACGAGGGGCGTGTCCGCTGTCAGCAGCCGGGTCAATGCCCGGGTTTCCGCTTCGCGGAAATAAGGCTCGCCATGCCGGGCGAACAGCTCCGCGATGGAGCAGCCTTCCTCGGCGACCACTTCGGAATCCGTGTCGGTCCAGCCATATCCAAGCCGTCCGGCAAGCTGTCCCGCGACGGTGGATTTGCCGGTTCCCATGAAGCCCACGAGAACGATTTTGCTGCGCGAAGGCTGATCTTCTCCGACCACCGATGCTCACACCTTCCCATGCGATGTCAATCTTTCAAATATCATATCATCAATTGCTAGAGACGGGGTATAAAATTCTTATTTTACCATAAGGATAGAGAAGATCATTCTACCTCTTGAAGGAGGGCGGCCAGCCATGCCGATGGAACAGGGACCGCAGGCGCAATCGGAGCGCAAGCTTCGCCACATCCTCGATCCGGGATCGTCGTTATGCCGGGAAGATGTCGTATGGGCGCTGGATTATATCAAAAAAAAGGTGGCCGACGAAGATTCCGCCCTAGCGGAATTATCGCAGCCACGCTTGCTCAAAAACTATCGGGGATTCGCCGAAGCGGCCATGAGCCTGCTGGCTTCGCCTCGCACCGGCCCGCTTGAGGCGGATCGGCTCCGGGGCATGCTTCGCGAAGCTCTGCACGGCTTGGAGAGGCAAGGCTGACGTCCGGCCTTGCCGGCCTCTTCCTCGGCTCTTCCCCCGCAATTGCAATCAGCCCTCGCTGGATTCCATCCACTCGAAGTGGAACGTGCCTTCCTTGTCCACACGCTCGAACGTGTGGGCGCCGAAGTAGTCGCGCTGTGCCTGAAGCAGGTTGGCCGGCAGGCGCTCCGTGCGATAGCTGTCGAAGTAGGCCAGCGCGCTGGAGAAGCCTGGAACCGGAATGCCGCTCGCTACGGCAGCCGTTACGACTTCGCGCCATGCGCCTTGATACTCCTCTACGACACCTTTGAAGTAATCGTCAAGCAGCAGGTTTTTGAGTCCCGCGTCACGATCGTACGCATCCTTGATCTTCTGCAGGAAGCGGGCGCGGATGATGCAGCCGCCGCGGAAGATCATGGCGATGTCGCCGTAGCGCAGGTTCCAGTCGAACTCATCCGAAGCTGCGCGCATTTGGGCGAAGCCTTGGGCGTAGGAGCAGATCTTGCTCGCAAACAAGGCTTTGCGGACCGCTTCGATGAAAGCGGCTTTGTCGCCCTGGTACGGCGCGGCTTGCGGTCCGCTCAGCACTTTGCTGGCATGGACGCGCTCTTCCTTCATCGCGGAGAGGAAGCGGGAGAAGACGGACTGCGTGATGATGGACAGCGGCACGCCGAGATCCAGAGCGCTTTGGCTCGTCCATTTGCCCGTGCCCTTTTGGCCGGCGGAGTCGAGAATGACGTCGACCATCGCTTTGCCCGTCTCCGGATCCTTCTTGGAGAAGATGTCGGCCGTGATCTCGATCAGGTAGCTGTCGAGCTCGCCCTTGTTCCACTCCGTGAAAATCTCGTGCAGCTCGTCCGTGGACAGGCCCAGCACGGAGCTCAGAAGGTGGTAGGCTTCGGTGATCAGCTGCATGTCGCCGTACTCGATGCCGTTATGGACCATCTTGACGTAATGGCCGGCGCCGCCAGGTCCGATGTACGTGCAGCAAGGGTCGCCGTTCACTTTGGCGGAAATGCCGGTCAGGATCGGCTCGACGAGCTTGTAGGCCGATTCAGGGCCGCCAGGCATGATCGCAGGGCCTTTCAAAGCGCCCTCTTCGCCGCCGGATACGCCGGCGCCGACGAAGCGGAAGCCTTTGGCCTCGAGATCCTTGCTGCGGCGTTCCGTGTCAGGGAAGTAGGCGTTGCCGCCGTCGATGATGATGTCGCCTTCGCTCAGATGGGGAACGAGCTCGTCGATGACGGCGTCCGTAGGACGGCCGGCCTTGACCATGATGAGGATTTTGCGCGGCACTTCAAGGGAAGCGACGAATTCTTCGATCGTGTAGGCAGGGAACAGGTTTTTGCCGGCGGATTCCGCGACAAGCTCGTCCGTCTTTTCGCGGGAACGGTTGTATACCGATACCGTGAAGCCTTTGCTCTCAATGTTAAGCGCGAGGTTCTTGCCCATGACGGCAAGGCCTACGACGCCGATCTGCTGTTTCGACATATTGACCATTCCTTTGCTAAGTTATACAAGCGGTACGCACTTCCACTAGTGTACCCTTTTTGTTCCGTTATGCAAGTCATTGTACCATGAACGGTTCCCGAAACGAATCCGGAGCAGATGAATATTGCATGAACCCTAAGCACCGGAAATGCCGCAGCAAGTTCCATTTCGAACGATCGGCGCGAAACGGCCCCCTGTGCCGGCAGTCCGGCTGCGGCAAAAAAGCCGGGAGCACAAGGCTCTCCGGCGGGTATCGGTTTTTGCGTCTCGACGACGAATTCCGTCTCGGTCTTACAACTCTAGCCGAAGACCTCGACGACGAATTCCGTCTCGGTCTTACAGCTCTAGCTGAAGCATTTCGCTTCTCATGACGACCAGGCGCTCACGGCTCTTATCGGCCGCTGCCTCGTCGCCGCTTTTGAGAGCATCATGCAGCACGCACAGCTCGTAATCCAGCTCGTAGCGGAGAACGGCAGCCCGTTCCTCGGCCCGAGTGGACTGGAACGACTTGAGAATCTCCTCCAGCGTGACGACTGGACGCTTTTGATAAATGATGCGGTGCTCCATTCCCGACACCTCCACCAATCGGATGATTTCGCCGAACATGATATTTTCAATGACGATCTGACGGTCCTTCATCCGCTTCACGACAGCATGGCCCCGGGTATCGCCAATCAGCTTCTCGATCAATTCAGACAGCTTCTCATCCTTAATGATATAATCCCCCACGATTTTGTAGCGGCTCTTCATTTTCTGGAAGCGCAGCTTGACGAGCTTTCTTCCCGTGCGGATGGAGATCAGGAACTGCGCCTCGGTCTCGCTCCAATACAGGGAATACCCCTCATGAATCAAATCGCGAATGAGATTTTGGATTTGCCGGCGGTCAAATCGCAGCTCCAAATTGCAATATTCCACTTCGTAGCTTTTGTTCACGGCAAGCCCTCCCTGTCTGGATAATGATGACCAAATGTTCTGACAATTTGTTCTTACCTGTAGTTTATACTCCATCTTATGTGCTGGCAACTTGGTTTATTGACTAATTTTGAAGAAAAGGGCTGCCGCCCCCTCTCGATTGGAAGCGGTTACCTGACCTGCGCCCCCGCCTTGTCCATATCGGCCTTGCCCTGTGGTATACTATATGGACAAGATAGCCCCGGCATGACCGCTGGAGCGGAATGCGGGGCTCATTATTTACTCCGAAGGGACGACACTCTATGACAACCTCCGCCACAGCGCCGCTAACCGCTCCTGCCCGTCAGGCTGACGGCCGCAACGCTCCGTTTCCCGGATTTTTCCAAAGCGACTTCGACGTATTCGCTATCCAGGGTCTCGAGCCGCGAATGGAAGCGCTCATCGGCAGCATTCGCCCGAAGCTGGAAGAGCTGGGCAGCCGCATCACTCCGCTGCTGAGCGTGCTCGCCGGGACCGAATTCTACCCGCATGTGGCCAAGCATGCCAGAAGAACCGTGAATCCCCCCAGCGACACCTGGGTCGCTTTTGCCGCCAACAAGCGCGGTTACAAGGCTCATCCCCATTTCCAGATCGGCCTGTGGGAAAGCCATGTCTTCATCCAGTTCGCCGTCATCTATGAGGCTGCCGGCAAGGCTGCATTCGCCGCCGACGCCCTGAGGCAGCTGGACAACATCCAGTCCGGCATCCCGGATTCCTACGTCTGGTCGGGAGATCATACGGTTCCCGGCGCCGTCGCCGGGTCCGCCATGGCTCCCGGAGAGCTCGCTTCCTTGTTCGAGCGCCTGCAGAACGTCAAGGCTGCAGAAATCCTTTGCGGCATCCATATCGACCGGCATGACCCTCTCCTGGAGGACGGCGAAGCTTTCGTCGCCCGCGCGGAGCAAGTCATCGAGACCCTCATGCCCCTGTACAGGCTGGCCGTACAATAACCGAACGACAAAGCCCCCCTGCAGGTCTGTCAAGGACCTGCAGGGGGGCTTGCTTGTCTCTTCCAGCAGCTAAGCCAAGGAAATCCGGCCGCGGCGGATGATCAGCAGATGAAGGACGAACAGGACGACGAGCGAGCCGCCGCTGATGAGGAACGGCGCATGGGAACCGTAGCTGTCCCACAGCCGCCCGGACATGATGGAGCCGAGCACCATGCCGAGGCCTTCGATGGTGAGGAAGAAGCCCCATACCGCCCCGCGCTCCTCCTTGGGGATCGCTTTGGCGATCAAGGCGTTCCAGGCCGGAATGATGCACGCATACCCCAGTCCGACGAGAGCGACAACGAACAAGACAAGCGTCAGCTGCCGGGTATAGCCGAGCAGAGGCAGCGCCACGGCAGCGACGAGGAAGCCTACATGCAGGAACCAGCGGGTGCCGTAGCGGTCCACCCATTTGCCGACCGGAATCAGGCCCAGCACCGTAACGGCTCCGCCGGCTACCAGATAGGCGCTGTACTGCTGCGGGGTCAAATGCAGCACCGTCCTCGCATATTGCGTCAGGACGGGCGTAAGCAGGCCGAGCGCGAAGTTCTGGATGAACATCGCCGGATAGAGCAGCTTGCTCGCATGCAGGGATTCCCCGACCTTCTTGAAGTAGCGGCGCATCCGCGGAACCAGCGGTCCGCGCGAAGCGTGAGGCGCCTGCTCCTCGAGCTTGCCCTCGATTTCCCTGGATCCCCTGCGGCCGGGCAGCGTCAAGGTGACGATCAGGATGAGGACCAGGATAGCGCCCATCAGCCAGAAGGCGGGCTCATAGCTCTTGATGATGAAGAAATTGATGACGATCGGCCCCATGCCGACTCCGATCAGCCAGCTCATATAGATGACGCTCATCATGCTGCCGCCGGCTTCGTCCCCGGCCACGGCCGTCGCCCCCGTAATGACGCAAGGCCACAGGGGGGAGGTCCCGACGCCGAGCAGCACGCAGGCGGCAATGATCCAGCCCGTGCCCGAGGTGAGGGCGATGATCCCGACGGACGTGCAGGTGAACAGCACGCCGAGCAGCATGACCGTGCGGTAGCCGATCCGGTCGATGATCCAGCCGAGCGGGCTGCGGAAGGCGTTGTCGCCGATATATTGGGCCGCGAGCGCCCAGCCCACGGCGTAGGCGGACAGCCCGAGGGCATCGCGCATATACACCGGCAGCACCGATACGAGCACAGCTCCTTTGACAAATTCGACTCCGAACATAATAAGAAGAAGTTTAATGACGAACGGCGAGCGAATGATCTTTTTCCCGTTCGCGGGCATCTTCAGTTCCAAGCAGCGACAAACCCCTTTCCGATCTGAGTCGGCGAGGGTTTGCAGGCTTGCATTCCCCCCCGTACATGCTATACTCATTTTTGTTTGTATACCTGAATCTGAAAGGCTGTGGATCATAGCGATGGACCATACACGCACGCCTCTCTTCAGCGCGCTTCGCCGCCACGCAGAGAACAATCCCCTGCAGTTCCATATTCCCGGGCACAAGAAGGGAGTAGGCACCGATTCCGAATTCCGAGCCTTCATCGGCGACAACGCCTTGTCGATCGATTTGATCAATATAGCTCCTTTGGATGACCTTCACCAGCCGACAGGCGTAATCGAGGAATCCCAAAAATTGGCCGCCGATGCATTCGGAGCCGATTATACCTTTTTTTCCGTACAAGGCACAAGCGGCGCCATCATGACGATGATTCTGTCCGTCTGCGCGCCAGGGGACAAAATCATCGTGCCGCGAAATGTCCACAAGTCGATCATGTCGGCCATCATCTTCGCCGGCGCGCGCCCGGTGTTCATATCGCCTGCCCGCGATGCCGAGCTCGGCATCGACCACGGCATCACGACGCGCTCGGTGCGTCGCGCCCTTGAGCGCCACCCGGACGCGAAGGCCGTGCTGGTCATCAACCCGACCTACTTCGGCATTTGCGCCAATCTGAAGGAAATCGTCGATCTCGTCCACAGCTACGACATTCCGGTTCTCGTCGACGAGGCGCATGGAGTGCTGATCCACTTCAACGACAAGCTTCCAATGAGCGCGATGCAGGCAGGAGCGGACATGGCTGCGACGAGCGTGCATAAGCTCGGCGGCTCCATGACCCAGAGCTCCGTGCTGAACATGAAAGCAGGCCGCATCAATCCGCATCGGGTGCAGACGATCATCAGCATGCTGACGACGACGTCGACTTCCTATATCCTGCTCGCCTCGCTGGATACTTCCCGCCGCAACCTCGCGGTGAACGGCTTCGAGATGGCGGACAAGGCCATCGAGCTGGCCCAGAAGGCGCGGGCGGAGATCAACGGGATCGACGGCCTCTATTGCTTCGGCAAGGAGATCCTTGGCGGCGAAGCGACATTCGACTACGATCCGACGAAATTGACCATTCATGTCCGCCACCTCGGCATTACAGGTTACGACGCGGAGAACTGGCTGCGGGACAACTTCAATCTTGAAGTCGAAATGTCGGATATGTACAACATTCTCTGCCTCATTACTCCGGGCGACAGCGAAGACACCACCCGCCAGCTGGTCGAAGCGCTGCGCGCCATGGTCGTCCATTATCCGCGCGTGGACGAAGTGCAGGAGCTGATCGTGAAGATTCCGGAAATCCCGCAGCTGTCCCTGACGCCGCGCGAGGCTTTCTACGGCGAGACGGAAGTCGTTCCGTTCAAGGAATCCGCAGGCCGTATCATCGCCGAATTCATTTATGTCTATCCTCCCGGCATTCCGATCCTGCTTCCGGGAGAAGTCATTTCCCAGTCCAACATCGACTATATCATCGACCATGTGGAAGTCGGGCTTCCGGTAAAAGGTCCCGAGGACCGCAGCATCCAATATGTGAAAGTCATCGTGGAGGAATCCGCGATCTTCTAAGGAAATCATTCCTGCTCCCAAAAGCAAAAGCCCGGCTGGCCGCCGGGCTTTTGCTTTTGCTGCTTATTTGCCTTCGTTCTGTTCCTTGGCGATCTGCTCGTAGATAGCCGTCACGCGCTCCCACTCCGCATCGTCCTCGATGCCGACGAGGAAGGCTTCCTCGTCCTCTTCTTCGATGCGGAAGATGACGCCGTCCTCCTCCGGATCGTTGCGGTCGAGAAGCACGGCATAAGCCTGGTTCTCGGATTCGAACGTATATACCATCACCATCTCGCGGTCATTGCCCTCTTCATCCGTCACGAGAAAGACATGTTCTTCATGGTCATGGTCTTGGCCGCAGCCGCAGTTGTCGTCATGCTGATGCTCAGTCATCGATATCCCTCACAATTCTGTCTGCCTTAAAGTACCTTCCGTATCGTATCACTTGTCCCGCTCCGGGTCAAACAGCTATCCGACGGTAATGTTCTTCTCCGAAACGACGCTCCAGTCATCGTTCGGACTCAAGCGCAGCGAGAAGCGGATCGCATAGGTTCCGGAGCTGTCGAAGCCGTATTTGATCTCCTTGGAGAGGTAGAAGAAATTGTCTTTCTTCGTCGCGCTTGTCGCGAGGGCCGTCTCCTTGCCGGCAGGATCCGTGATCGTAATCCGGAACGAATCCACTTCCGCCGCAAGGCTGTCCACCTGGGCGAGCAGGCTGAACGAGGTGGTGCCTTTGTTTTTGACATAGCCGAACGGGCTGTTGTCTTTGTCGAACAGCACCATATGTACGTTGGGCCTGATGATGCTGGCCTTCTTGCTGCTGTCATCCCATACAACGAGAGCCTGCATCTTTTGCGCCACCTGACGCAGCGGCAGGTAAGTCTTGCCGTCCGACATGATTCCCGTCTCTTGAAGCTCGCTGCCGTTGAACATGACTTTCACGGCTTGGGTGGCCGAATCCGCAAAAATCATCGTGCCTCCCCAGAGAGCCATGGCAAGCGTAAGCACAAGGACTTTTTTTCCTTTCATTCGATCCCTCTTCCCGATTGTTCGTTACAGCTTTATACTCAGCCCGCAGGTCAAAGTTGCGCGGGTTCAAGACTCCCATGCCGATTCGGGACTATGGTCCCGAATCGCGAACGAAGCGGTCGCGACAAGCGAAAACCCGCCTGCCGCAAACTGTCGCAACATGTAGAACCATGCGCTTCCCCGGGAAATGATCGGTCTATTTCCACTCAGCCGTACGTTCGCGTGAGCACGCATGGAACGCCTTTGCCAAGCGCCCCCGGCTGGCGCATCCGTTCCAGGTAGCGCATGCCTCGAGCGCAAGGGGTTTTGCATACGGCGCATGTATCGGACAGCACCAGCTTCATATTGACCTGCCTGCGGTCGCTTGCCGGCACTTTCTTTTTTGCCGCCTTCGATGAGCCGCCTTTGCCTTTGCTCATGATGTCATTCTCCTTCCGGGCGCCCTGGGCGGACGCTTCCCTGCTATCGTATGCAGGAGCCGGATGGTTGGCTCTCCTGGAGCCTTACTCTGCGCAGCAGAAAAAACCGTCCAATAAGGACGGCTCCAATCGGTCGAAAAGATCAGAAAACGGGCAAATTGTCCAGGTTGTTGGTCGGATCCCCATCGGCATCGCCGCGCAGGTAATGGCCTCCGTCCCGCCCTTTGAACACATTCACTCCGGCAAGCTTGCCCTGCTCCGCTTCGGCAATCGCCTCGTCATAAGCGAGGATGCGACCGTTCTCGGTTTTGAACGACGTCAGATCGCCATCTCCGTTCTTTTGGACGGCCACAATCCGTTCCCTTGCCTGCTGTCCGCTGCTGTTGATTTCCATACTGGACACCGTTCCTTTCCGTTAGGTGATCTTCGGCATGCCATCCTAGCTTGCCCAGGGAGGGACCGCTTTATAAAAGGGTGGCATTCCGAAGAAGGCATAAGGTATCATGGAAGCATGCAGCAGGAAGCTGTCCAACTACGAACGGAGGATGAAACGCGTGGTCGTTGTCTATATTCTATCCGCATTGATGGTCGTCCTCATGGTATGGCTCCTACTGGCCGTCACCAAGAAGGCCTATTCAAAAAAATGGGACGAGGAATAAAGATCCTCGTCCCTTATCCTATCCTCATGACTTCTTCCAATCGCGTCCCCGGTCATGGGCATGAGGCGCAGCAAGCCGAGGCCTGTCCTCATCTCCATAGATCGAAGCGCGCACGGAATCGGGATACAGGGAGGCCCTCACGGAAGCAGCGAGAGGATCAAGCTCTTCGGCGGCGGATCGGCTGCCTCCCGCATCCTCTCCTGCGTAATGGATTCCGCTGCAGCCTGCCGACGCAGCCAAAAGCAGCGCGGCTCCAAGCTGCATGAGCAGCTTCTTCCCTATTTGTCCGCTGCGATATGTCCTCGTTGCCATGTCCAGCCTCCTCGGTGTTTCCTTCCTATAAGGAAAGTATGCACCGGGAATGGAGCCTTCAACCGCTGTCCGCCGCTTTACTTGTCCTCCCGCGGAGGTCCGTCCAGCTTGCGCAGCCAGACATAGACTTCATCATAACGGGTAGAATCATGGCGGATGAGCCTGGCAAGCGGAACGACGGCAGCCGCGATCAACGCCCCCAGCCCAAGCAGCCATACCGCCAGGTGAGCCGTCCAGATGGCCATCTCCCCTCACTCCTTTCCCGAAACGGATTGAACCGCTTCCCGCGCCTGCTTGAACAGCTGATGGCCGTATATCGCCAAAGCGCCAGCGACAATCCCTTCCAGGGCGTTATGCAGCGTCCAGCCCTGCAAAGCCATGGCCAGAATGACGGCAAGCGCCGTCACGACGTAAACGATCGTCCAGTTGGGGATTTTCGGCGTCCCCTTGAGAATCATGCCGATGACCCAGCATGCGGCAACGACAATGGCCAAGCCCGGGTCAAGAACCTCCGACAGCGATTCCAAAGACATGGCGGTCACCCCCTATTTTTTCTACAGCTACTATATGAAGCGTCGAGCCTGTTCATGACTTCAAATTGAAGCGGAACAAGCACAAAAAAAGCCAGCCGCTTGGCATGCGGCTGGCATAATCGATATTCTAGGCGCGTCGCTTAACGCCGGCCCGCCGCCCGAAGCGCTGCGGCGATTCCGCTCCAGAACTCGCTCGTGCGCTGGATATCGGCCGGGTTATCCTCGGACTGCAAGGCAGCAGGCCCGAATTCGGCCATGAACCAGTCCGGAGCCGCCAGCATGGCGGTCAACGCATCAAGCTTCTCGTTTTGGGAGCGGATGACGGCGGCCTGCTCCAGGCTGATGCGGCGCAGCACGTCCCTGCTATGTTCAAGTTCGACGACTTTCAGCTGCAGATGCTGCAGCGCATGGCGATCATCTGTACTCATCATCTCTCTCAACCTCCTGTCAAATATTAATAAACAGGAGGCTGGACCTAGAAGCATGCTTCAAGCCCCCGGGCCAGAGCCCGTCACGGGCGGGGACGATTGGGATCGTAGTCGAGTCCTCTGAAAATGAACGCCGTCATATCCTCCACCAAAGCTTCCCTTTCTTCCGTCTCGTAAGAAAACAGGTCCTTGCAATACGGGGATGAGCTGAAGTTCAGAAGCAGCGCCTGCACGCAGGTGAGCGCCGTATCCAGGGAACGATACCGGAACATGCCATGCCTGCCGCCTTCTTCGATGAAAGAACGAAGGTTTCTCCAGATCGGCATGCTCCATTCCTTGATCAGATGGCTCCGCTCGCTTTCCGTCCATTTCTCGATCTGGATCATGCGGGAAATATCCGGATTGTCCAGCCTGTGCGCGATCATCTCGCGGATGAATATCCTCAGGCCTTCATCCGGCGCTTGTTCGGGCTGCGAGAGCAAGGAAGCGAGCGCCGGAGATATTTCCAGACTCCGGAACACTTCCTCGAACATCGCTTCCTTCCCCCCGAAATAATAAGATACGAGAGCCGGGTTCGCCCCTGCGCCTTCGCAGATCTGACGGACGGATGTCCCTTCATAGCCTTGCCTGGCGAACAGGCGGCGGGCGGAGGCAAGCAGTCTTTCCCGGATGGACGTCTCCTCGCTCACGGCTCTCATCTCCTCTTTATCCTTGATCCTTCATCGAAGCTGAAGCCGATAGCGGCTCCGCTGCCTCATGAAGCGGTCGCCGGCGATGCTTCGGCTTGACGCGCGGTTTCCTTGCGCAAGGCGACTCCCGTTACACTGATGACGATCGCGGCGGCGCCGATCGCGACGAGCAGCCACGAAGCCTTGCCGGTTCCTGTGCCGCCGAACAGCAGGTTCATGCAGCCCTGTACAGCATAGGTTGCCGGCAGGAAATCACCGAGGCGACCGTAGAATCCGGACAACAGCTCGCGCGGAACCATGGCGCCGGACGTGACGAGCTGCACGGACAACAGCAGGATATTGAACAGCATGCCGGGCATTCCGAGCACGACTAGGAACATCTGGGATACGAACATGAAGACCGCGACGAACAGAGCCTGAAAGCCCCATTGTGCCAGGAAGCCGTGACCATGCTGGCCTCCGAGAGAGAACAGCATGATTGTTCCGATCAGGGATACGAGAACGGCGGCTGCGAAATTGAGGGCGAATCGGGATTGCAGACGCTGCCACTTGCCCATTCCCTCCCTGCGAAGCATCATCGATGCCTGCTCGAAGTTCATGCCCATGATCATCGCTCCGACGTAGGAAGCCAGTACGAGCATCATCGGAACCATCTGGTTGTTCATGCCTTTGACGGGATTGACCGACTGGATATCGGCGACAACCCGCTGCCCCAGCCCGGCCGCTGCGGCTTCCGACAGTTCTCCAGGCGCATTCAACTGCTCTAGCAGGGCGGCAGTTCCCATCTGAACGGCCTGTCCATTGACAGCTCCGGCAATTCCGCCTGCCGCCGAGGTCATGATGCTTTTGATGAGGGCGGGGTTCGATTCGTTGACCGTGAATTTCAGCTCGGCCTTGTCTTGAAGCGATGTCGCTTTTTTTGTAAAATCATCCGGAATGGTGACGAGCATCTGCAGTTCGCGGGTGTTCAGCCGCTCCATGCCCTCTGCGGCCGATCCCAGCCGGATCAGATGGAAGGTCGACTGAGCTTCCAGCGACTCGACCACTTTGGCGCCGAGGCCGCTGTCCTCGTTGACGATGCCGACGCTGAGATTGCCCGCCCGGTCATTGACGCCTTTGTAGGCCGTCATCCAGATGCTTGAGAATATGACTTGAAACAGAACAGCCGTCACGATTCCGACGATTGTCATCGGCTTTTTTAAAAACAGGGTGATCCCTCTCCACATACCTATTTGCCCTCCCAGGCTATCTATATTTAAACACTCGTTTAAAACAAATGTTTAAATGAAGTTTATCTCCTTTATATTTAAGTTGTCAATAATTTTCAAGGCAACTCAATTAGACCGGATATACGGCCGACATGGAAAAAGGCGCCTCCTCCTGGCTTCCGCATGATGGAAGACTGGCGCAGGCGCCTTCTCGGCGTGCTGTGTTGCTGTAATCAGCGTTGTGGACGAGATTAGTCGCTTACGAGGATGCCCTGGAAGCTTTCGGGACCGACGCGCACCGTGCCGAGCAGGCTGGTGGAGACAAATGCGATGTAAGTAAGCTGAGGGGTAATGGGAGGAAGATAATCCGCGGCCGTGAAGGTAATGATTTGCGGAGCGAGAATGCTCAGTTCGAATATGGAAGTGGCGGAGAAGATGACCGGATCCGTGGTCTCGGTTCCGCGTACGACCGTAATCGTGATGTCGACCAGCGCGAGCGACCGGAAGTGCTGGCGTTCTGGGATGTTCGTGCATCAAGGAAAGTAGACATGTTCGTGCACCTCCTTTCTCCGACGAAGAATACGATCCTATATTCGCAGATTGATAGATTGTGAGAGGGAATGAGCCTTTAATAGAAGAGACAGGCTTACATAATCCTGGATGTCCCTGCCAATAATACCCTCATCAATTCAAAAGGGAGTTTTTGGTATGGATCATGTTCAGCTCGCCCGTTCTCTATTCGGCTCTTCCATGGCCTTCCACATCATCTTTGCGACGCTTGGCGTCGGCCTTCCGATGATGATCATCGCGGCAGAGGTGCTGTTTCAGCTCCGCAAGGATTCGGATTATGCCACCATGGCCCGGAGATGGACCAAAGGCTTTGCCATCCTGCTCGGCGTCGCGATCCCTTCGGGAACGATTGTCGGCGTCATGCTGGGCTTGCTCTGGCCCGGCTTCATGGAAATCGTGGGGCAAGTGATCTCGCTGCCTTTCCAGATCGAGATCTGGGCATTCTTCCTGGAAGCCTTGTTCATGTCCATTTACGTTTATGCCGCAGACAGGCTGAGTCCATGGATGAGAATCGTCAGCGTTATTTTCGTGGCTGTCGGAGCTACGGGCTCCGCCGTCCTCATCACCGATGCGCATGCCTGGATGAATACGCCGCGAGGATTCACGATTGCAGACGGCAAAATTACGGATGTGCATCCTTGGGCAGCGGTTTTCAACCCCAGCTTTTTCAACACGGCGCTCCATGTTTCCCTTTCCGGCTACATGACAGGCGCATTCGCGATCGCTTCGATCGCAGCCTGGAAGCTGCTCTCCCGGAACCGGGAGCCGCGCGAGACGGCTTATCACCGCAAAGGCCTCATGCTTGCCCTCGTCATCGGGTGCGTAATGTCGCTTGCCACGGCATTGAACGGCCATAGTACGGCTCAGATGCTTCATGAATACGAGCCCGAGAAGCTGGCCGCGGCGGAGGGGCTGTTCGAAACGCAGGCATATGCGCCTCTAGCCATCGGGGGAATCGTCGACAAGGAGAGCCGAGAGATCAAAGGCGCCATCGAGATTCCCGGAGCGCTCAGCTTTTTGGCCGGCAACCGCTTCGATACGGTGGTCAAAGGCTTGAATGAGTTTCCGGTGGAAAATTGGCCTCCGCTTTTCGTGCACACCCTGTTCAATCTGATGGTCATGCTCGGATCGTTGCTGATCGTGATTTCCTTCGGCGCGCTGTTCTACCGATGGAGAAAAAAACGGCCCCTCCCCGGCTGGATGCTGAGGGTGCTCGTCCTGACCGGGCCGATGTCGCTGATCGGCATCGAAACCGGCTGGATCTTCAGCTGCAGCGCCCGGCAGCCATGGACGATCTATCACATCCAGCGTACGGCCGAAGCCGCGACCGCATCCCAGAATCTCGGCACGCTGTTCATCCTCTTCATCGGACTGTATGTGATGCTGATGTGCATCACCATTCTGGTGCTGTGGCATTATTTCAAGCGCAATCCGGTCCATGCCGAGCTGGCGCTCAAGCATGAGGGGGCGTAGCGGCCGATGAGCGATTCCAGCCTGGGCATCCTGCTGATCTGGATATTCGTATTCGCGTATTCTATCCTCGGCTCGATCGATTTCGGCGCCGGCTTCTGGTCGATGGTGTTTGCCGGCCGGCAAGGCAGCACTGCGGCGGATATCGCCAACCGCTATCTGTCCCCGACCTGGAAGGTAACCAACGTCTTCCTCGTCCTGCTTGTCGTCGCATTCGTCGGGTTTTTCCCGTTCGCGATGCCCATGCTCAGCTCCCTGCTCGTCGTGCCGGTCTGCCTCGTGCTGCTGCTGCTTGCGCTGCGGAGCACCTTCATGGTCTACTCGCAAATGTCGGCCAACTATGTGGCCCAGCTCCGGATCGTCTCGGGGGTGACGGGCCTGCTCATTCCCGGCCTGCTCATCACGGTGCTGCCGGTCACACTCGGCGGTTTGGTGGAGCTGCGGGCCGGCCACCTGCAGGTTCTGACCGACAAGCTGCTGACCAGCCGGACCTTGTATGCCCATCTCGGCTTCGGGATCGCGAGCGAGCTGTTCCTATCCGCCGTGTTTCTGGCCGACTATGCCCGGGAATCGGAGGACCGCCAAGCGTACGGCATCTACCGCAGCATCGCGATGACGATCGGGCCGTTGACCCTTCTGACCGGCATGCTGGCCGCTGTCGCCATGAATCCGGAGGCCCAGTGGATCGTGGAGAGAATGAAGGCGCAATGGATCTGGTTCGCGTTGTCCGCGCTGTTCTTCGTCGCCGGGTACAGCGCATTATGGTGGAGAGGAAGAGGCGGCTGGACCGGGGTTCCGCGCGCGGCCGTCGTGCTGGTCATCATCCAATACGCCATGGCCAGCTTCGGCTACGGCAGCGCCCATCTTCCTTACTTGATCTACCCGCATATGACGGTGGAGCAAGGCTTCACGAACCACGCCATGTTCGTGTCGCTGCTGGCAGGCTATAGCGTAAGCACGCTGGTTCTCGTACCGGTATTCATTTGGTTCTGGCTGCTGTTCCTCAAGGACAAGCGTTACTTGAAGCCTTGAAAACGGAAGATAAGGAAAAGAGGCTTGCGTCATGCAAGCCTCTTTTCTATGCAGCCTCGCACTCCGATCAACTTCGAAGCAATGGATCAGGGGGAGCTTCATCTTTGATTAAGATGTCATTGATGACGTTCACATGTACATCGATTTTCTGCTCCAGCTTAGGAAACCATTCTGATTTCCACTTCTTGATCTGCTCTTGAGACAGCTGCGGACGAAAAATAACCCCGATGCCCAGAACATCCGACCGGTAGCCTTTTATTTTTTTCACGGTCATTTCAAAATTCCGATTCAATTGCTCGCGAACCTCTTTTTCGATTTCCGTATTGCTTTTTCCGCTGGGGCTTTCAGCAATGACGATGTCAAGGTTCATATCCGTCGATAAAGACGGCCCTTTTTCAGACCAGCGGCGATGATGTTTCAGGGTCGATTTTTTGATGAGGACGCTTGTATTTTCCGCTACCTCAATCGTTCCGCCCGTATAGTTGCCTTTGAATAAATTGTACAAAAATGTGTCTTTCTGATTCAGCTTCCCGACCATGCGGTCCTCGCGCATGACAGCCGTTCCTTTAAAAGCATATAGGGTGCGGTCGCCATTCTGGAGCATAGGAATGGCCATATCTTCGGAGTAGGAATTCTGACTGCGATAAGCCTCCATATCCTGACGAGCGATACGTTGGGCGTCCACCCTGCTTCTTTGTTAAAGAAGTCATAGGTTGAAATTTCAGGTGTCGGGGAAATAACATGATAAAGCGTCTTGTCGAAATCTCCATCCACGACGGCCACCATGCCTTTAATGGAGATATCGTTTGCTCTTACGGCATAGTCAATGATATCGCGAATCCCTTCTTGAGCAATGGAGCGGTCGAACAGCATCAGCCTTAAATGCACCATATTGATGCTTTTTTCTGCATCGGTCCGGATCAGGTCGATCGCTTTGCTGATGGAAATGGCTTCCTTTTCCAAAAACTGATCTTTTCCTGACGCATTCGGGATTTCCAGAATAATCTTGTATTTTTCTTTGCTTCCCTTTCCGACCCCCATAACGACAGGAAGATATTGCTTATTGATGTCTTTTGTATCCCAGCACCCTTCCAGCAGGACCGTCATCCCAACAACGAGAACGACCAGCTTCACCCTCAGGCTGTTCATGCATGAGCCTCCTTTTTGCGCCGCAATGTCGACAGGTATATCAGGATGGGAAAACCGACGGTGGAGTACAGGCATAAGTACGAGCTGATATACAAATATTTATCGAGAGTTTTTGCATTGGGTATCCACTGGCAGGCAAAATACAGAACGATACCGATAAAGATCAACAGCCAAAGGCTTTTTATTTTAGGCAAGTAAAGCTGTCTCAATAGGGTCAGGAGCATCCAGAGCAAAACAGACACCTTTATCAAGCCCAGCCCGCTGGAAGACACGACATAAAAACTCGGCAGCCAGTCAAAGACGACCCATTCCAAATCGACGGTGTCGGAAGCCATCAGCATGGGATATTGGAAATGGACCGCTGTTTCATGGCCGAAAATGAGCAAGGGGATATAGACAGAGGTTAGAGCGAACAGAAAGATAAGCCCGATCAACGCAGACGCTGTGCCAAAACCGATTCTCAAACGGGATGGAGTCATCCCCAGGAACAAAAAGCCTGAGAAAATGATTGTCCCCACATAAAAATCCTGCTTCCAGATAAAGGAGAATTTCGCATCCCAAACAGGAAAGATATAGTCGAAATTGAAATTTCCTATGCTGATCAGCATGGAAAAAAGGATAAATGGCATTAACAAAACAAACCAACCCATACTTGCCCGAATCAATACGGAAAGCCCCTTCCAAACCCCGTACATGCAGATGGAGACAAAAATAGCCGACGTAGCGTAGATCGGCGTCTTCGGGAGCAGCACCGTTCTTATCTCTACGGTAAGGTAACACGTTAAAAGGATGACTTGAAGAAACAAAAAAACAAGCAAGGGAAGCAGCATGAATCCGGCTCCCCATTTCCCGAACGTATCACAGCAAAGATCTAGAATCGATTTGCCGGGAAACTTCGACATGGCTTTTAAATAAAGCCACACGACCAGCAGCTCAGCCAAAAAAATGATTGCCACCGGCATCCACTGTGCTTTGGTGGCGGCAGCCATCATTCGTTCGGGGAAAATGGCGAATATAGAAGCCATATGCAATAGAAAAAAAAGGATGATCGACTGGAATTTATTCATCAGCAATCTTTCCCTTCAAGGTGTAGCTCAAGTACGGTACAGAACAGGTCGTCAACGATGCAAAATAAAGCGTAAGCCAAATCAATGCAGCCTCTAGACCCCAAATGCCGAAAAAGGCGCTGGCAATGAGAACGACATACCTATACAGTCTCATCCCGACCGCATTCATATAGCTCGTCAATGCAAAATTGGATATCGCAGAGGCAACCATTATAATAATGAGCAGATTGCTGACCAGCTTGGCCTGTACGATTGCCTGTCCCAGCAGGATGCCGCCGATCATCGTAATGGTCGGACCGATGCTTTTGGGCAGCCTTATCGTGGCCTCTATGATTATCTCCAGAAGCAATAAAACCATCAGCGCTTCAATGAGCGATGGATACGGCACGCCCTCCCTGCTCTTGGCAACAGTGATGGCCAGCTGGATGCGGAGGAGCTCGGGATTAACGGAGTTGAGAACAACATATAGACCTGGAAGCGTGAGAGATAACAACAAGGATGCTCCGCGAATGGCACGGAGAAACAGTTGCAGCAACAGCGGGTATTGGACATCCAGGGTAGTCGACCACAAATCGGAGACGATCGCGGGAAAAGCGAAAGCAAAGGAAAATTGGTCCATTAGAATAACCACTTTTCCATTGAGTAGATTTTGTACCGTCTCCTCGGGTAATTCGGAGGAAATATAGGTTGGACTAAGAGTGATTTTAGGATGTCCCAGAATCCGGGTCAAATCCCGTACCGTGGTAAGGTTCTGATGGGCATTTTCATCTAGTTTTTTTTCAATCGATTCAATCACTTCTTGACGCGCTGTTCCTTTTATGTAAACAATGGCAAGCTTCTTTATGGATTGGTCGCCAACGAATCGAGTTTCAATCATCAATTGGTCCGAAATCATTTTTTTTCGGATCAGCCCGATATTTATATCCAAATCCTCTGTAAAGGCATCAAATGCCGATTGCAGGGGATTTTCGCTGTTGGGAATCATGACCGACCTGGAGAGCTCCGCTCGTTCAGGTTCAATGATGGCGACAAATCCCTCCTTGCCAAGAAGGATAAGCTTTCCATGCAGCACATGATCGTACAAAGCATTCAACGATACGGCAGCATCGACTTCCATCGAATGGAGCGCTTCCCATTTCAAGTCATTAGTCGTATCGATTCCGATTTGATTTATGATCGACAACGTCATCGGGAGGTTTACTAGTGTACGGAGATAGTATGCCTTGAATTTCTCTCCTGCAATGACAATGTGCTTGCATAGAAAGTCCGATCTTTTTTGAAAACGCTCCTGCAGCTGGCTTTCCAAGCCTTGAACATAATCTTCATCGAAATTCTGCACTTCATACCACCTCTTTCGAGGTATTATGCCGGTTTTCTAAATTGTTTATACCATAATTGAGGCTTGCTTATTCAGCGCCTGCAAGCTGCTCCATCCAGGAATAGGCATCGCCTTCCTATGTTCGTGTCTCTGACCTTAATTCCACATCCTCCCCATTCATGCCGGAAGATCGGGTGCAGGCTAAGGACAACCATGAGTCCTCACTTCATTAGAAGTATATGTGATTAAAAAGAATAAAGGCCGCAGTATTGGCTGCGGCCTCGATAAACCTATATTAGTGACGCTCAGGATCGCGGTTGCGGTTCCTCGCGCCGGCTAAGCCAAGGAGGCCAAGAAGGCCAAGCCAGCCCCAATTGCTTCTTCGACCATTATCTGTTGCTTTAGCCGTGTAGCGATTCGCATTCATCGAAGAATTGGTGCTATTAGCTGTTGAGTAAGAGCTTAGACCGTTGTTTGCATAGCTGGAATTCATTTGTCCATCCCTATAGTTGGAGACTCCGCTGGAATAGTTTGAATACACTCCGCTATTTGTTCCAGGCGACATGCTCCCATTTGCGAATGCGGGAACAGCCAGAATAAATGCCATGCTCGAGATCGCTACAAAGGACAAAACTTGTTTTTTCATTCTAATTCCCTCCGTTTAATTAGCATCAACTATTCTGGACGTTTAATTTGAAGAGGCGGCGGAATCAACCAACCCTTTTCCTTATTCATTTCCAAGATTTTCACACCGTCGGCAGCCTTTGCAGTGTGATATTTCAAGAACAATGCTCCTACGTCTTCACGGATTGACATCCCCATCGCCTGGCTGCAGCTTATTAAGCCTGCTGCGATATCCAATGACAGTGCAGCTGCAATCTCTGGATCCGTAAATCTTGCCCCGATCGGGATATCCTCAAGTGCTACTGGAGGGCGTTCAGGAAGTGCAGGTGCAGGTGCGATGCCGTTCTCTGTAAGCAGGGCATCGACTTCTTTGATCTCTTTCTTTGCCTGGTCAATTAGATTTTCTAGAAGTTTTTTCAGGTCTTTGTCGCCAGCATGCGAAAGGAATGCTTGATATGCCGAGACCATTCCCTTAGCCCCTACAGAGTAAGTCCATATGCTGAATATCTCTCCGTAATGTAGTGGCTCGTCCTTTGGGTTGCCGCCTAAAATAGACATTTTATGCTCCTTTTCAGCAAAATTGATTTCGACGTTTAGTAAGATTCCCTCTGGAAGGACCATATATGCATTGATTCTCACACCGGACCATTTGACAACGATACTGCCGAACGGCGCTCAGCTGAGCTACTCAGCACTCCTGCTGGGCAGCACTCTTCTTGGCTGGGGCGCTCAACATCATCGATAAGAATGTAACGATTATTGAGCTCAGGAAAACAGCCATCCGAAGCCGATGCTTCAACTGCTCAATAAGCTCTGACCGACTACCTATGCCGCTGCACTAGGACATCTGAAGATCGGCAAGATCGGATCGAGTGACTTCCAGGATCTTTACAACAAACTGCATGATACCGGTCAACTCTGCGACATCAACAAATTCTTAAAGAAAGGGCTTCGCTGGAAGGATGTCGACTTCGATCGACGAATCGTATCGATTACTCAAATTCTCTTTCATCACGGAAGGAAATTCAGGCCGGCGCCAAGACGGGTTCCGGCAGCCGCCGGTCAAAAAAAAGAGCCGCCATCAATGGCAGCTCTCAAGACACACCGGACTCGCATACCTGAACGAGAATGGAGCACAACTACAAGGACAAGGATCTTGTCGTGGCCATGCAGTTAAGCAAGCCAGTATTGCCCAGGAACATCTCCCCGTCCTCGATCGGCCAAAGATTCGTTTCCATGACATGGGTCATTCACACGTCACCTTGCTGATTAAAAACCGAGTGTCTCCATAGCAAACGCATATGTGTGGAAGGGCCGATATTCGCATGGTCATGGCCCACTCGTATCAATTTCGTATCAGAGGCCAATTCACTTCGAATTCATGGCCGCATTTTCCCATAGAAAAAGCAAAAAACCCTTGCTCCGCAAGGGTTTTTCAGTATGATCTGTAGTGGGCTCGAACCACTGACCCCCACCCTGTCAAGATGGTGCTCTCCCAGCTGAGCTAACAGATCATATTAAGTATTTTTCTTTTGTTTTTCATACCTCGTCTCGAGGACAGTTATTAATATATCAAAACCCCAGATCCGAGTCAACACTTTTTCTAGATTTTTTTGTTTTTCTATTGGGGAGCGTTTACATCTTCCTTCGACCGAAACCAAAGCCTCTTCCGTGTCGTCAGCATTTACAATATGGAAATGGTTTCATAGGAGGCTTGTTCGATATGATTTCGAAACGTACAAAGGCGGCCGCTGTCCTGCTCTGGGCTCTCGTGCTGCTGGTCTTTACCTGCACCGAAAACCTCAACAACCTGCTCTTGCACAAGCAGCTCGTCTTTGTTTTCAATCCCGAGCCTAATTTTGCCGAATTTTTCAACTGGGCTGACGTTACCCGCATTCATCATGTCTGGGTCATCGTCAAGCTGGGCCATTTCATCGGCTTCGGAATTCTTGATCTGCTGGTTTTCAACTGGCTGCGCAATCGGCCCGTCTCGCTTCTGGTGTCCGTCTTATTCGCCCTAGCGACTGAAATCCTGCAGCTTTATCTGAACCGCGACGGACGCCTTTACGATGTACTCATTGATTCCTTTGGATCCCTGACAGCCGCCCTCGTCTTCCATTCTCTATTCCGTCTGCATCCGATTTCTGCACCTACAAAAAAACAATAGTGTTATTAAATCCATATTCTGTTTCAAAGCAATTAGATCGGTTAATATTGAATATCCGATATGTAAATTTTAGTTATAAATCTCTCGAGTAAGTTCGACAACTTATCGATCATTTAATGAATAGGAGAATGAACAATGTCGAATAAACATGAAATTATGAGAAATATCGAAATTTTGAGAGAAATTTTAAACAAATCCGCCACGGGAAAATCCGGATACAATCTGGAGCTTAGTCAGCGACTGGATGAATTGATCGTTTCGTACTACAGAGCCGGGTAAACATCCCCGTTATCGTCATATAGTTGAAATTTTATCAGCAGCAGGCAAAGAACTCTTCTATCTAGGCGCTATTTATGATACGATTTGTATCATTAATAGATCCTTTCTTAGGAGCTGCCCATGCTGCTGTTTCGTATGCTCACCACTCTTGCCCATTTTGAAGCGGCCCTAGCGGCCAAAGCTTCCGTCGCCGTATACCGAAGCGGCCGACTTCTGGAGCCCGGCGCTCCTCTGCAGCTGTTCAACGAGCATACCGTCAAGATCCGGGGGAACTATTATTTCCGGGACGAATGCCAGTTCGAAAGCTGCCAGCAGGTGCGGCCCGCTTCCTCGGAGGCCTCCGAAACAGGTTGAGCTTCCGGCCAACACAATTAACCGCCTCCTGCCGGAGGCGGTTATTATCGTTCAAACTCAAGCCTGCTTCTTCCTGTCGACAAGCCACAGCGGAATTCTCAGCGCCATGTTGATGAGCAGCACTACGATGAGCAGGACGGCGGCAGACTTGCTTGCGATCTCGGCCGCATCCGGAACGATAGCCTCCGACTGCACATACCACAGATGCACGGCAAGAGTCGCTCCCGGAGACAATGGATCGAAATCCCACATGATGCCGGAGGTCGATACGCCCGCCACGAGGACAATTACGGCGCTTTCGCCGAATGCCCTGCCGGCCGTCAGGCAAATGCCGGTCATGATGCCGTTCAGAGCGACCGGAAGGCATACCTTGAAGATCGTCTGGGTATGCGTCGCCCCGAGTGCGAGCGAGCCCTGCTTGTATTCCGGCGGAACGGAGCGCATCGCTTCTTCCGTCACCCTCGTCAGGAGCGGCAGATTGAGCAGCGCCAGGCTGATCGCTCCGCCAAGGATGGTCAGACCGATTTCCATTCCCTCGACGAACAGAGCGATGCCGAAAAGCCCGAAAATCAACGAAGGCACGGAGGCAAGTCCCTCCACGCAAATCCGCACGAATCCGATCAGCTTGTTGTCCGGAGCGAACTCGGCCAGATAGATGCCTGCCGCCAGCCCGAGCGGGATGGAGATAGCGAGCGACAAAATCAGAATATAGAAGGAGTTGAACAGCGCCGGTCCGATCCCGCCTCCGGCATCGATTTCGCTCGGCAGCCCGAAGATGAAGCTCCAGCTGAGGCCGGGCATGCCCTTTTCCAGGATCATCCCGATCAGAGCAAGCGTAAACAGCGTGCAGCCGATGCCGACCGCCCACACGAGAGCGGTGAACATCCGGTCCGATCTGCGCTTGCGCCTGACCTGCCTGCGGTCCGACATTCCAGTTGCGGCCATGCTCATCCTAATTCTCCCCTTTCTTCTGAAGCAGGCGCACGACCGCGATCATCAGCAGCGAGATCGCCAGCAGCAGGAAGCCCATCATGTAGAGGGCGTTGTTCCAGGTCGAATCGAAGGGCACGTTCGGCATCTGCATGACGATGTTGCTCGTCAGCACGGATGTCGGCTTCAGCAGGCTGTCGGCCAGCTGCGGCGTGTTGCCGATGACCATGACGACGGCCATCGTCTCCCCGATGGCGCGGGCCATGCCAAGGATGCAGGCCTGGACGATGCCGCGGCTCGCAGCCGGCAGGATGACGCCGGTCACGGTCTGGAAGCGGGTCGCTCCCAGAGCGTACGAGCCTTGGATATATTTGCGGGGAACGGTGCGGATCGCATCGTCGCTGATGCGGGTTATGGTCGGCAGGATCATGATGGCCAGCACCAGCGAGGCCGCCAGCACCCCGTCCCCGAGATTGCTGCCCGTCACGGTGCGCAGCGCCGGAATGAGCAGCGTAAGTCCCATGTATCCGTAGACGACGGATGGTATGCCGACGAGCAGATCCAGGATCGGACGGATTACCCGGGCCAGTCTGGACGGAGCGAGCTCGGCAAGGAACAATGCCGCCAGAATAGATATCGGCACCGCAATCGCTAGCGTTAGGGCGGTAACCATGAAGGTGCCCGCGATGAAGACGAGCGCTCCGTACTTGTCGTTCTCCGGTTCCCACTCAGCGGAAAGGAAAAACTCCCGCAAGGAGACGCTTTGGAAGGTCAGCACGCCAGTGCGGAACATGAAGAAGAGCATCGTCAGCAGAACGCCGCTTACGAGAACAGCAGCTGCCGCGCACAGAATGCGGAAGGAGCGATGGGCAAGCCGCAGACGCATCCGGCGGCCGATGCCTGCAGGCACTCCGCCGGATTGCTGCCGGGCGGGTGCGGAAATGGATTTGCTCATTGGAAGGGCCGGTCCTTTCTGGCCGTATAATGGATGCCCAAAAGCCGAGCTTCAGCTCGGCTCCGGACTTTGTTCAAGAATCGAAGAGAGGATGAATCTTATTTCATTGCCGTAAGCGGAATGAATTTAAGCTTTTTCAGCGAGCCGTTCTGGAACTTCGCGCTTTGGATGTACTCGATGAATGCTTTCGTTGCGCCTGTAGGCTGGCCTTTGGTCATGAAGTAGCCGTAGCTCCATACTTTGTAGCTTCCGTTGATGACGTTGTCGGTCGTAGGAGCGACGTTGTCGATTTTCAGAGCCGTCATTTTGTCCGTCACGTAGACAAGATCGATGTATCCGATGGAGTTAGGAGTCGTTTCGATGGCGGTTTTCATATCGCCGCTCGATTTGACTTCTTTGTAGTTGTCGCCTTTGGTGATGAAGTCCGATCCTTGCAGGGCTTTCATCTGGAAGTTGACGCGTGTGCCGGAACCGAATGCACGGTTGACGACGACGATATCGGCATCCTTGCCGCCTACGTCTTTCCAGTTTTTCACTTTGCCGGAGAAGATGTCCTGCAGCTGCTTGGTCGTCAGGCCGCTTACGCCTGCGCTTTTGTTGGCGATCGCTGCGAAAGGAATGACCGCTACCTTGTTCGCTACTTGGCCGTCGAATTTGCTGAAGCCCGGCACGTTCGTGGAAGCGTCCCAGTCGCAGGCGCCGATGTCGGCGATGCCTTTGCGCACGGCTTGTGGACCCGTTACGGAGCCTGCAGCCGATGCGGAGATGCGGACTTTCGGATTCAGCTTCTTGAATTCATTGGAAGCTTGAAGCGTCAGCGGAAGCAGGGCGGAAGAGCCGTTGACGACGATCTTGCCGCTCAGCTTGGAGGCTGCGGCCGTAGCCGCGCCGCCGCCTACCGCGCCCAGCAGAAGTGTTGCCGCGAGTGTAAGAGTCGTAAGTTTACCGTACCATTTCATTGTGTAAAATCTCCTCTCGAATTGGGGAAGTTCCGAATGAGGCCTCTTGAGACCGAAAGATTTATTTCGTCAGGGAAATCCACTTGCCGTTGCTCAGCACTTGCAGCTTGCCGTCCGCGATAAGAGCCGCCTTGCTGCCGTCTTTGGAGAGAGCAAGGTTGCTCGCGCCTTCCGGAGCGTCGGCGAGCTTGCTCACGCTGCCCGACTCCTCATTCAGCACATAGACAGAACGGTCTGTCAGGATGCCGACATAGGAACCGGCCTGCACGGCTTCCTGCACGTCTTCCTTGTCGAACGCGACGGCTTGCCCTGCTGCCGTGGCGGAAGCCAGCTTGGAATTCGAACCTTCGTCTCCAGCTTGCACATAGAAGACTTTGCCGGCGGCGGAACGCTGGATGAACAGCTTGCCGTCGTCGGACTTGGTCACTTGCACCGGCTTCGCATCGGTTTTGCCGAGGTCGAGATCGAACAGCTGCGGGTTCGTCTGGGAATCGTCGATAGCCACGTCATCAAGCTCGACCGCTTTGGCCGCGTCAGCCGTCACCGTGCCGGCCTTGACGACGGAGTAGGACAGGCCGCCAGCCGTTACGGACAGATCGCCTTTGTAATCGACTTTGTCGTCCAGCACTTTGCTGACGGCTCCCGTTGCCACGTCGGCTGCCGCGATGACATTCGTCTTGTCGCCTTGCAGGAAGTAGATCGTCTTGCCGTCAGCAGACCATTGCAGATTGCTTTTGATCGAAGTGTCCGTTCCGATCTTGGCCATGCGGAGGGTGTTCAGGTCGACCGTATGGAGCGTGCCGTCCGTTTCGGAGAAGGCGACATGTCCTCCGTCCGGGGATACGACGAGATCCGAAGCGCCGCTCGAGCTCAGCAGCTGGCTGTATGCGCCCGTGGCGGCATCGACCAAGTAGTCCGTGCGTCCGCTTTCGTCCGATACGGAGACGATCAGGCGGCCGTCGCCGGCCCATTGAGCCGTTTCCGCGCCTTCAAGCAGCTGCAGCGTCTGGATGCTGATGCCGCTGCCGTCGAGCAGCGAATAGCTTCCGCCGAGAGCTTGCACATACGATGCTCCGTCGACGTAGTTCGCTTGCTTCCACGACTGCACCACTTGCCCGAAAGCCGTTCCGTCTTCATTCAGAGGCTTGGAGCCGGCTTTGACCAGAACGGAATGCTCGCCCAGCGTGATGCGGATTCCTGCACCCTCTGGCATGATTTCCACTTCGGCGCCGAGCGCCTTGGCTGCGTCCGATACCGATACGAGCTGCTGGCCGTTCAGGACGAGCGTGCGGATTTCGGAGGATTGGCCGTTGACGGTCCAATGAAGCTTTCCCGTGCTTGGTTGCGATGCGGCAGCTTGAACGGCTCCTGCGGATGCTGTGCCGAGCACAGCGGTAAGTACGACTGCGGCTAACTTGGATCCCGTGGACATAGTTCGATGCTCACCCTTCTTCACGACGATTGTCGCCTGTAATGTATGACCGACGGCCCAGTCGGCTTGTTGTTCGGGCCTGTCACACCTCTGGCTGTTGAAGCCGTATGTATGACTAATGTCCTGTACAACCTCATCCTAACAAGGGATTGTTTAGGGAATATTTTGGCAATGTGGATCTATTGTAAAGAAAACTCCGTACAGAGACTTGCCGGAGCCGAATATACTGGTTCTAAAGGAGTGAATGTCATGGCAAGCTACCGCATCATCGTGGACCTGTCCGACCGCGCCTTGTATCTGCTCGACGGGGATACCGTCGTCCGCCAATACCCCATCGCCGTCGGCAAGGTGCTCACCTCCACTCCCGAGGGGGAATACCAGATCATCAATAAGCAGGAAAATCCCGGCGGTCCGTTCGGGGTGCTCTGGATGGGGCTGTCCCGGCCGCATTACGGCATCCACGGCACGAACGATCCCTCCTCCATCGGAAAAGCCGTGTCGCACGGCTGCATCCGGATGCACAATGAGGATGTGCTCGCCCTGTCCGCGATGGCGCCTATAGGGACTCGCGTGACGATTCGTTCCTGAGCGGAAGATCGCAACATCCATTCTGATTTCTGCGTCTGTATGGGTGAGTGTGGGAATACTTCCCTTATGGAGGCGATGGAATTGAGAAGGCACCGCAAAACGACTTCGCCGGCTCAACCGGCGAATGCAGATTCCGTAAAATATAGTGGCGATGCCCATGAAAACAGCCTGCGGATGTCAAAAAGGCCGCTTTTAATCGGCGGCCTTGCCTGTGCTTTGCTGCTTGGATGCGTGCCTATTGTGTCTGCATTCACAGATATCGACCATGATCCCCATGCGGCGGCGATTCGGCAGCTGGAGCAATCCGGCGTTGTCGGAGGATCGGGCAGCGGGCAGTTCAAGCCGCAGGAGAAACTCAGCTACGCCGAAGGAGTGTCGCTCGTCGTCAAGGCTTTCGGATTCAATCTGGACAGGCTGCGTTTCATCCGCGAGCCGCTGGCCAGCCAGTATTTCCCCGGCATGAACGATAAGGCCTGGTACGCCTCTTCGTTTCTGGCCGCAGCCGCGAACGGCGTCCAGTTCCCCAAGGACATGAGTCCGGGAGCAACAGCAACTCGCGAGCAGTTCGCCGATCTGGTCGCCCAAGGCATCCATCATTCGGGCGACTACTCCTTCACCCAGCAAGCGGTTGTGTTCAAGGACGAGGGCGCCGTAGCTCAGCCTTACCGGGCAAGCGTGCAAATGCTTCTCAAGCTCGGCATCGCCAAGCTGGATGAAGGCAAGGAATTCAAGCCGAAAACGGCCGTTACTCGAAGCGAGGCGGCCGCATGGATCAATGGAGGGGTGACTTTCGTGGACAAAATGAATGAAGACAATGGAAGCGTGCAGAACCCTGCTCCTTCGGTATCGCCGCTGCAGGAGGTGGCCTTGACGGCCAGCAAGCTCAGCGACAAGGTGCAGGAGGTGAAAGTCACGGCGCAGGCGCCCAATCCGGGTTACAGCCTCGTCATTACCGGCATTGAATTTTCAGGTTCCAAAGCCATCATCGCCGTGGAGGTCGTCCCGCCTAAGCCGGGGCAAATGAATCCGCAAGTCATTACCGAGGTATCGGCGGTTACGTACATCAGCTCCTCCTATACGGCGGAGCTTCGGCAGACGCAAGATGAAGGCGGCATAACGGCCCGTCCGTTCAAGGGAGGAATCCTTCCTGGGAAAAATGCGCGTTGACGCCGGGATATCGGCTTAGCAGCTCGTCATAGAACCGGTCCGCGGCGGCCGGCGCATAATCGGATTCCAGCCCCAGGCTGCGGTACAGCTCCCGCATGCCGAGCTGCTCCGAGCGCCGGCCGCCGCTGCCGTCCCCGCGGTGGAAATCGTCGACGACGATTCTGGCGCCGGATTCGGCCAGCCTGCGCCCGAAATCGGACGTGTGCGGCAGCAGCGGAGACACGGCCGCCTGTACGGGCACGCCGGCTTCCCGCAGGCCATGCAGCGCCTTCCACCTCGCGGCAAGCGGCGGAGCCGAGGGAGAGAAGCGCCGCCGCATCGCCTCGTCATCCGTTTCGATCGTCAGGCTGACTCGGATCCCATCGCCGAATGCGGCGAACAGAGCGGAATCCCTCGTCACAAGAGGGCTCCGGGTTTGCAGCAGCAAGAACCCGGGCGGCCGCTCAAGCATCAGCTCAAGCAGCCGCCTGGTGAGCTTGTGCTCGGCCTCTGCAGGCTGATAGGGATCTGTCGCCGAGCCGAAAAAGACGCTGACCGCTCCCTTGGCGGACTCTCTTGCCCACTCCCGGCGGAATGCCGCTTCGTCCAGCTGCTTGACGTCCACCCAGCTGCCCCACGGCTCGCCGCGGAACAGCCCGACCGGCATGCGGCGGACGTAACAGTAGCTGCATGCGAAGCTGCAGCCGCTGTACGGATTCAAGGTATGGCTGTAGCCGGCGAGGTAACCGCCTGCGGGATTAAGCCAGCGCGAGGGCTTGCGCCCCTGACTATCGGCCATCCTGCGCTCCCCCCCGCGTTGAGGCCTCTGCCTTCCGCTCCGATCCGGAGGCGCCAAGCGTTGCCGAAGGCATCCCGTCGCCGAGATCGACAGAATCCAGGGAAGATGTCCGGCACCAGTCGATCGGCGTCATGCCGTTTTGAAGCAGGAAGTCGTTCGCCCTCGAGAAAGGCCGGCTGCCCAGGAACCCCCTGTGCGCCGAAAACGGGCTCGGATGCGGAGAAGCGATCAGCAGATGGTGGCTTCTGTCAAGGAAGGAAGCTTTCTCCTGGGCATGCTTGCCCCACAGCATGAAGACGGCCGGACGCTCCCTCTCTCCGATCAGGCGGACGATGCGGTCGGTGAACCTTTCCCATCCGAGCCCCTGATGCGAGGCGGCTTGTCCGCGCCGGACGGTCAATACGTTGTTCAGCAGCAGCACTCCCTGGCTCGCCCAGCCCCGAAGATCGCCGGATTCCGGCACGGGACAGCCGACATCCTCCTGCAGCTCCTTGTAGATGTTTTTCAAGGAAGGCGGAATGCGGACGCCCGGCTGGACCGAGAAGCTCAGGCCGTGAGCCTGTCCGGGACCATGATAGGGGTCCTGGCCAAGAATCACCACCTTGACCTCCTCCAAGGAGGTATAATGAAGCGAATTGAAAATATCGTGCTGGTCCGGGTACACGGTCTCCGAACGGTATTCTTCTGCCAGCTTGCTGCGCAGCTCCTTATAATAGGGAAGAGACATCTCATCCTGCAGCAGTCCGTCCCAATCGTTGCTGAAATATGCGGCCATGCCAGCCCCTCCTCCATGACGGGATCGACCCGCTGTAATTTGACAATGATAGCTGTAGAAAGTAAGATAAATCAAGCGTATATATGAAAGAAAGAAGCAGGTGATTGTACCTTGAGTTACCGTCCGATCGTTACCGGCAGCAAGCTTGCGGAGCGCAATGACTCCACCGGTCTCTACCAGGTTGTCGTGAAGCTCAAAGACGGGGGCGAATGCCGTCTGTTCTACAGTCCGCTTGGAACCAAAATCAACCGTCTGCAAACGACGCCTTGTCCGGTATGCCGCAGGGATTACTACTGCAACTGCATGGACAGCTTCGTCGAAGAAATCTCCAGCCAAGTCGACCTGGAAGAACTCAAAGCCGCACAGCCGGCATCCAAGTAAAGAGCCCCTCGGTGGCTCTTTTTTCTTTCTCTTTTTTCTCCATCCCTTTCCGAAAAAGCGGCATGGACACCTTACCCCGATGGCGGTTCTTTGAAAACATCGTTTCCATTTTCGGGAAATGGTTTAATTCAATTAAAAACTTGCCGATATAGGAAGAAAGGGAACGAAAGGAGAGCGGAAAATGCGCGCGATGATGGTTGCGGGCTGGATCGTGGCTCCATTTCTCATGCTGCCGGCACTATGGAAGAAGCTTTCCGGAACGGCAAAAGCTTGGGGCGGCCTTTGGACGGCCGTGCTTCTAGCTGTTCTCGCCGCCACTCTCTTATCTGCCTCTTCCGGAGGCAATCCGGCTCAGAAAGTGCAGGCCAAGGCCATACGCGCCCAAGCGGAGCAAGCCGAGCCCAGCAGCGCCGTTCCGGTGAAGGACGGCAGCAAATGATTGTGGAGCCCGTGATCGTCTTCCTCCGCGGAAAACGACCATGGGCTTTTTTCAACTGGAAGCCATATTGAAATCCTCGCCTACCCGCTCATCCACCGAGCCAGAAAAGCATGCAAGGAACGTACTTGCTCCTCGATCCGAGCCGGATCCAAATGTCCGTACCCGAGCAGCAGCTTGTTCCGGAAGCCGTTATCTCCATCCTCCCAGGCATGGCAATAATCGATCAAAGGATACGCCCGCACGCCTGCCTCCAGGCTCTCCGCCGCAAACGTCTTCCCACATTCCAATCCCGCAACCTCCAGAACGAGATGCAGGCCCGAGGCGTCGCCCTGACAGCTTGCGCCGCTGCCGAAAACCTTATCAATCGCGCTCAAGAGAAGACGGCGCTTCTCCGCGTACGCCCGCCGCATCAGACGCATATGCTTGTCCATCCTTCTGCTGCGCAGGAACTCGGCCAGCGCGGCTTGTTCGAGCATCGGATTCTGGACGCCGGCGAAGGTGCGCCTCCTGCTCCACTCCTCGTGAAGAGGCTCCGGCAGGATGACGAAGCCGATCCGCAGGGCGGGAAACAGCGTTTTGCTGAATGTGCCCGCATAGATCGTCCTGGAGCCATCCATGGAATAGATCGGGCTCACAGGAGCTCCCGAATAACGGAACTCGCTGTCGTAGTCGTCTTCGATGATGTAGAAGCCATGCTCCTCGGCCATCCGGATCAGAGCCGCTCTGCGGCTTGCCGGCAGGATGCCTCCCAGCGGAAACTGATGCGACGGGGTCACGCAGACCGCCGATACCAACCGTCCATTCAGAGAGTCGACATCCGCTCCCGCCCCGTCCGCCTTCAGCCAGCGGCAAGGATATCCCTTATCCGCTATGATCGTCGAGGTCGATGGATGGGACGGATTCTCCACGACGAAGCTGCAGCCGTCCTTATGAAGCAGATCCGCCAGAATATGAAGCGCTTGAGTCGTTCCAGCAGTGATGAAAATATGACGAGGATCCACCTTCACTCCCCTGCTGCGGAGCATCCAGGCGGCAATCTCCGCACAGAGCGGCTCATGCCCCTTAGGCCCGCTGTAGCCGAGCAGCTCCGGTGTCATGCCTTCGGCGGCCTGCCGGAGCAGCTGATTCCACGCCGTCCAAGGAAATCGGGACAGATCCGGCTGGCCGGTTTTGAAGTCGGCCTGGAGAGGCGGGACTATAGGCCTGATTCTGCCGCCCTCAGCCTGCCGCTCGCCGGATGGAGGATCGGCGGCGGCCGGGCTCAGCCGCAGCCCGGCCGCCACTCGTGTGGCAGCTCCGGGACGGCTCACGACGAATCCTTCGGTCAGAAGCATATCATACCCTTCCGTTACGGTATTGCGGGAAACCCCGAGCTGCCTCGCCATTTCCCTCGTCGAGGGCAGCTCCTCCCCTTGCGCGATCTCTCCCGTCAGAATTCGATCCTTGAGCGCCAGGAACAGCTGCCTGGACATCGCTACCTCTTGACCCGGCTGCAGCTGGATTCCCCACATCGACAATCGCCCCCAACTGGATCTCTATCATTGCCTTCGAACTGGATCTTCCATAAGTCCAGTTTACTCTTATACTTGATTTCATGGCAATCGACAGGAAAGGATCGTGGAGCGTGGGCATTCATATCGGTAAAATGTATTTGTTTTTCGCTTTTGCCTTGGCGGGCACATCGGTCGTCACCGCCCGGCTGCTGTCGGCTTCGCTCGGCATGTTCACCATCTCCTCGGTGAGCCTGTCCATTTTGCTCGCGGGATTGACTCCTTTTTATGCCGCCCCGGCCTTGCGGACGATTCGTTCCATGAATAAGCAAGATTGGAAAGCGGTCTGGCTCCAGGCGGTTTTCGGCATTTTCGGGTTTCGCATGTTTTTGCTGCTGGGGCTGCCGATGACGAGCGCCGGCGAAGCAGGGATTTTGACCGGCGCCGCTCCGGCTCTGACCGCATGCCTCGCTTATTTCGTCCTCCGGGAACCGCTGACAGCCAAGACCGGACTTGGAGTCGGCTGCACCGCGGCAGGAATCGCGCTGCTGCAGGGCATGAGCTTGGGACGCAACGGCTTCCTGCTGGAGCATTTGGCCGGCAACCTGCTCATCCTCTGCGCCGTCGCCTGCGAGGCCATCTTCAATGTGCTGTCCCGCAAATCCCGTTGTAATGAAGGCTCGACCGGAGCGACGGTAGACGTCCATCCCATGGTTCAGACGATGCTGGTGGGCGCCGCCGCGCTGGCCTTGTGCGCCGTCCCCGCCATGCTGGAGCATCCGGTGCTGTCGCTTGGAGCCGTCGGACTTCGGGAATGGCTGGCGCTCGCATGGTATGGACTGGCCATAACCGCCTTGTCCTACGGCTGCTTCTATGCAGGCATCAAGCGCTGCGACGCGTATACCACTGCCGCTTTTGCCGGCTGGATGCCTCTGACCTCCCTGCTCCTGTCCATGCTTCTATTGGACGAGAAGCCGCCGCTCGTCCAGTGGCTGGGCGGAGCGCTCGTCATCGGAGGCATGCTGCTGATCGGAAGCAGGGCTGCTCGAGCCGCGGACAGCAAGGAACCGATTGTCCAGCAGCTGTAATACAAGCAGGCCGGCGTGAATCCGCCGGCCTGCTTCAGTTGTTTGCGTATAGGCTTGCTTCGCTGATCGGCGCCAGCTCGGGGAGGCGCCAATCTGCACCTCGACGTATCGGACCGTCTTCGCGGCGGACGTTACTCCGGCATGATCCAGACGATTTCGGCAATCCGGACGAAGGCCATTTTTTCGTGGAGCTGCAGGATGACATGATCGGGCTTGACACCTGCGACCGTTCCTTCAATCCTTCCCCTAGTCGTCTCCAGAATGACGCATTTCCCTTTGATGGACATAAGCGTTTCCACGACATAGGGATTAACTGGAAATACTGTGTACATAGGGTTTGTGGCTTGAGGGGAAACCTGCTGAGGCATTTGATAATACACACTCTTCACTCCCATTAGGTTGATACGGCAGTATATGCAGCAGCCTAGCGGAGGTTAACGATTCCTTGGGATTACGGAAACAGTCGCAAGCGATCCCTTACAGCCATTGTCCCATTCCCAGGCGAACTCGCCGACAGCCTTTTTCGCCAGTCGGCATAACAAAAAACTCCTCTCGCAAGGGGGAGGAGTCATTAAACGAGTTCCGTTCTTCGCATCTGATGTGCAGGATCCGAAGCGCTCGAGCAGTCCTTATAGGCATCCGTATCATGGATAAAAATATGATCTTGGCTGGAATCATCAAGAAGTGCCGAGGACGGGGATCGAACCCGTATGGTAGTCACCTACCGCAGGATTTTAAGTCCTGTGCGTCTGCCAGTTCCGCCACCTCGGCTTGATGGAGCAATGCCTGTTTCAAACATTGACGAAGCGTAGCATAACATATTTAGCCAGCGAACGTCAATAAAAGAATCCTCTAGATGCTCATTCAATGAAAAGCAAGCATCAATAGCAGCAAATGATCTATATCCGACAGATCGGATGCGGGATATTAGAAAGGAGAATGGCATAAAAAGCCGCTCCAAGCTTATTTATGGCCTATAAATAAAAAAAGCCTTGCTTCGCAAGGATTCAAGTTACATTGGTGGGCCCTGCAGGACTCGAACCTGCGACCAATCGGTTATGAGCCGACCGCTCTAACCAACTGAGCTAAGGGCCCTTTTTGTGTCAAAAAGGTAAGATGCCGATCAGGACTAAGTAAGTTGCGGGGGCAGGATTTGAACCTGCGGCCTTCGGGTTATGAGCCCGACGAGCTACCGGACTGCTCCACCCCGCGTCGTCCAAAAAAGGATAGGTTCCGTTTGGAACACAAGGATAAATATACAATAAAAGCTTCCCGAAAGTCAACTTCCTAAGGCAAATACCTGACGCCGTATTTCCCCTTCTTCGACTGGAACACTTCGATCTCGCGCGGACACTCATATCCGTAGATCCACCAGTCGTTCTCCATCCGCTTGACCAGGCAGCCGGCTTGGAATTTGCTCTCGTACAGCCTTCCCCAATAAATCCAGTTCATCAGCAAGCCCCTTCCTTTCTCTCTGCTCCTAGTTTACCCCAGCGGACTAGGAAAACATTCCAGCGTCGAGGCAAAAATGCGGGAGAGCTTGCAGCTTGGAACCGAATAAAAAAAGCGGTCCCGAAGGACCGCCCTTGATGGCTTGATGCTTAGCCGTTGCCGGCCGCCGCGTCTACTTTTTCCTGTTCTGTCGTAGCTCCGCCTTCCGTCGTCGCTCCGCCCTCGTCCGTTCCCTTCGGATTGGCTTTGACCTTCTTGAGCAAGGCATTGCCCTTGACGGCCCATTCCTTGACGACTTCCTCCGGCGTCTTCTTGCCGGTCGCCGCTTCCTGGAACAGCTGCTGGCTGATCGAATACATTTCGTTCAGTCCCGGATACTTCGTGTACATATCCTGAGCGTTGCTCGTGTCCGGCGGAATCGGCTTCAGCGTATAGAACGCCTTGATGTTGTACTGCATGCCGTCGATCGGCTTGATGAATTCCGCCCGAGCCGGAATCTCATAAGTGCTGCGGGACTTCAGCTTCGCCCACTCCTTGCTGTTCAGGAACTTGATGAAGTCCCAGGCGTCATCCGCATTCTGAGCCTTGTTGTTGATGCCGAGCGGCTGGCTGAGATAGGAGCTGCCTCCGATGCCGGGCTTCTCCTCGAATACCGGCGGCGTCACGACATCCCAGTCCACTGGCGTGAAGTCCTTGCTTTGCGAAGAGTAGCTGTTGTTGCTCTTCATCTGGGAGATATAGCCGTAGTCCGCGATGGTCATGGCTATGTTGCCGCTGCCGAACAGATCGCCTTGGAACGGGTTGTAATTGTTGGAGCCTTCCTTGCTGGCCTTCTCGTATTTCTTGTTCAACGCTTCGCTGAGCTTCTGGTAGCCTTCCTGGTTCGGGATGGCCTTGACCTTGTACAGATCGAGAATCGTCTTGATCGCGTTGGACCAGGACGAGCCGCTGTCCACGAGCATCTTTTCGGCTTTGTCGTCGAAAATCTTCAGCTGAAGCGGCTGCACGTAGGTCGAGACGTCGCTGTACAGATCCGATCCGCCCCAGCGGTTGATCGTCATGCCGTAGATCTGGTCCGCTCCTTCGCCTCCGCTGACTTTGCGGGCAAGGTCGAACACCTGCTGCCAGGTCATGTTGTCCGTCGGCGGCTGCACGCCGGCCTTCTGGAAGATCTTCTTGTTATAGAAGAGCGCCGAGCTGGAGAATGTCGGAGACAGGACGAAGATTTTGTTGTCTCCGACCGCTTTGATGCCGTCGATCACGGTCGGCACGTAGTCGCTGATATCGAATTTGTCCTTCGTAATCAGCGGATCGAGTTCCTTGAGCAGGCCGTCCTGAGTCATGCGCGGCAGATTGCTGTAATCGGCGATGACGACGTCGACGGGGTTCTTGCCCGTCAGCAACTCCTTGAACTTCTCGTACGGATCGGGCTGCTCCTCGCCGTTCTGGCCCCGCATGTCATTGTAGTTGATCGCATACTCGAACTGCAGCTCGATATTCTGATGCGTGAATTCGTACGTATCCGTGTACTGCTGGCGGAGCCACTGCTCCTGATCCGGCGAGCCGTACATCATGCCGATCCGCAGCACGCGGTTCTCCGGCTTATCCGCCGTTCCCCCGCTGCATGCGCTGAGCACGGCCGATGCCATGACGAGCGACAAGCCGATGGCTGCCGTGCGGCGGATCTTGCGTCCGGCCTCTTTCTTTGTTGATTGACCCACTTTCATACTCATGCTTGTTCCCCCTCTAAAGGCTTTGGTTTCGTAATGATGATGCGCTCCCCGTCGAACTCCATGGAAGCCTTGTTGCTGATGCCCAGAGCGGCCAAATATTCCTTCGGCACCTGCAGCCTGCCGGCGCGGTCGACGACCGCGTAAGCTTCGTGCACCTCCTGCAGCCCTCCCGCGCCGAATGCCGACTCGTCGTCGAGATTCGGGTTGCGGCGAAGGAACTCCGTGCTCGTCAGTCCGTCCCGGATCGCGACGACCCGGTCCACCTTGCCGGCCAGCGACAGGTCATGGGTGACGATGACGATGGTCAGGCCCAGCTCGCGGTTGAGCCGCCGGAAAATGTCCATGATGAGGTCGGAGGTGCGGCTGTCGACGGAGCCGGTCGGCTCGTCGGCGAGCAGCATCTGCGGCCTGTTGGACAGCGAGATGGCGATCGCCACCCGCTGCTGCTCGCCGCCCGAGAGCTGATGCAGCTTGTTGTGCATCCGCTCCTTCAGCCCGACCCATTCCAGCAGCTGCCTGGCATAGGGCCGGTCGACCTTGCCGGAGAGCATCATCGGCATCTCGACATTTTCCAGAGCGGACAAATAAGGCAGCAGGTTGCGGGCGTTGTTCTGCCAGATGAAGCCGACCGTATCCCGCTTGTATTTGACGAGCTGGTCGTCCGTCACCTGGAGCAGATCCCAGGGACCGACCTTGACGCTGCCCGCCGAAGGGCGGTCGAGCCCGCCCAGAATGTTGAGCAGGGTCGACTTGCCGCTGCCGCTGTTGCCGATGATCGCCATGAGCTCGCCGTCCTGAACGCTTAAGTTCAAGCCTTGCAGGGCGACGACCTCGAGATCGTCCGTTTTGTAGATTTTGACCAGGCCTTCGCATTCGATCATGATGCCATCACCGCTCCTCTCCCATCTTGACCGCCTGATGGACGCGCAGCCTGCGGATATGAAGCAGCAGCAGCAGAGCTCCCGTCAGCATCATGAAGCCGACGACTCCGTACAGCTGCGCCGTATCCTGGCTGTTGAACACGACTCGGAACGGCGGCACGTTGCCGCTGGAGCCGTCTGTCGTCTCCAGGAAGGGCAGGAACAGGATGCTCGCGATCTTGCCGATGAGGACGCCCAGGCCGATGCTGAGGCCGGCCGTGAACAGCTGCTCCAGAAGCAGCATGCCCGTCAGCTGTCCTCGCGAGAGTCCCATCGCCCTCAGCACGCCGAACTGGACGACGCGTCCCGACAGGTTGAAGAACCAGTACAGAATATAGCCGGTCAGCGTCACGATGACGGAGACGAGGAACCCGAGGCTGAGGATGCCGAACACCCCGCCGCGCGTCGGCAGCTTGCTCTGCGTCACGAGCTCGGTGCGCACGTCCTTCACGGAAGCGAGCTCGACGCCTTGCTCCGCCAGCTTGCTCATGAGCGGGCCGACCTTCGCTCCTGGTTTCATCTTGAGCCAGACATCGTAAGGAATGATCGGCACCTGGTCGTAGATGTAATCCAGGTTGGCGATGATGAACGGCGACTGGTCCGGATACTGGGACGGCCAGTAAGGAAGAATGCCGACGACGGAGAAATCGATCATGCCGTCCGACAGTCCGACCGAGACGGTGTCTCCCAGCTTCAGCTGGTACTTCTCCGCCATCGAGGTCGGAATGATCGCTCCCATGCCTTCCGCGTACACTCCCAGATTGTTGAGGTAGTTGAACGGATGGACCGGATACAGGTCGTTGCGGAACCAGCCTACTTTGGCAAAGTCGACATTGTCGATCCCCATCAGCGTCCCTTGGCCGATGGAACGTCCCGATACAACGATGCTCCCTTTCGTCTGGAGCACCCGCGCCGCAGCCTCGACTCCGTCCAAAGTGCGGAACAGCTCGAACGGCGGCTCGCTGTAACGGATCGTGGCCGGCACCGGGTTGCCGCCGCCTTGGCCGCCGCCTTGGCCGCCGCCCGCTCCTCCGCCGCCTCCGCCTGCTCCGCCCCCGGAACCGCTGCCTCCGGAGCCGTTGCCTCCAGAGCCATTGCCGCCAGAACCGTTGCCGCCTCCTTGCGTCGGAGGAAGCTCGGGCGATCCCGGCCATACCGTCTGCATGACCACGTCGGTGCCGTATTGGTACAGCGTCCGTTCCGTGGAATTGAGATCGATCGTCCGGGCCGCGGAGGCGTTGTACACGCCTAGCCCCAAGGTAAGGATAAGCAGGATCATAAGCGGGTAATAACCTTTGGACGAACGCGACAGCTGCGTCAGCGTCAAGTACAGCGGAACCGGAAGCAGCTTGCGTCCGAGCCAGTTGAACAGGCGCAGCAGCCACGGGAACAGCCGCAGGAAGAACAGTCCGAGCGAAAAGATCGCCAGCGCCGGCACGAAGAACAGGAACGGCTGCACGTTGAGCTGATCCGTCGTCATGCCGGTCTGGAACGTCAGCATCTGCCGCTGGTTGAACAGATACCAGCCGTAGCCGGTCGCTCCGAGCAGCAGGATGTCGAGAAACCACCGCTGCCATACGGGAGCCCGGTCCGAGCGGGCCAGCTGCTGCTTGTAGCCGACGATCGAAGCGCGGGCGTACATGACCGCCGGGATGACCGTCGCCATCATGGCCAGCAGCACGGCGGCGCATCCGGCGATGATCGCGTCGGTGGTGAAGCCGACCGGAATCGACTTGCGGTCGACGAACTGCAGGAACCCGTTCGCCGAGCCGATGCTCTTGGCCATGAACCAGCCGAGCATCGGTCCAAGCACGAGCGCCGCGCCTCCGAGCAGCACACTCTCCAGCAAGTACAGCCAGACGATCTGCCTCGTTCCGGCTCCGCGGCTGCGGAGAACCGCGATGTCGCTGCGCTGCTTGTCGAGCGCCTGGCGGGCGTTCATGGCGATGAAGTAGAACACCATCGCGATCATCGGTGCCGCCAGGGTGAACAGCAGCGTCTGCAGCTGCACGCTCATCTTGCGGAATTCCTGCAACGTCGCAGCGAAGCTGATCTCGACTTTCGTGTCGGTGAGCTTCTGGTACAGGTCGATGTTCAGCCTCTCGAGCGTCTGGCTGAGCGGAGAAAGCTCGCTCGTGCGGATGTTGCGGAGATCGAACGAGTAGTACCAGCTGCTGCTGTGCACCGGAATCTTGTTCCCCGTAAGGAGGGAATCCTCCATGGCGGAATCGCTGGTCAGGAAGGTGCTCATCAGCCCTTCCAGCCCTTGATACCAGTACGGATCCGTGCTTTTCTTCGGCTTGAAGGTGCCGACGACGACGACGCGGATCGATTGATTGGAACCGTTCGCGTAGACGGGATAATCGAACGCATCTCCCACATGCATATCCGCCCGGTACAAGGCATCGTCGAGAACGACGGCCTCCACCGTCCTGCCGTCTCCTTTGCCTCCCGCGAACCAGCGGCCCTGCGCAAGGTCGGCTTGGGCTTCGAGTCCGGACAGCGATTGCAGGGAGAACTGCCTCATGATGCTGGCGTCGACCTTGGTAGGATCCTCGGGCGTGATCGCGGCGCTGCGGATCGCGATGTTCTTCACCGCGGTCTCGACCGGGAAGCCGATCATGTCCGGCACTTCCTCGCGGATATAGGCATCCACGTTCTTCAGCGAGGCGAGATCCGTAGGACCGCCCGAGGCGGAATAGCGCATCAGCAGGGAACCGGCCGGAAGGCCTTCGCTCTTCTCCTGAAGCGATTGGGTGACGACGCGCTTCAGCGCGCCGTCCGCATACATGGGTATGCTGACCGCGAACGCGACGGCAAGCACGAGGCCCGCCAGGGAACTGAGCGTCAGCCAGCGCGTGTTCCACATTTTGCGGAACAGGAATCGAATGAGCATCACCTTACTTGCCCACCACTTTCATCCCGGGCTCGAGGCCCTTGAGGATTTCAATCGCCGTTGCGGTGCGCTCGCCTACCTCGACATCCACCTCCCGCTTCGTCTCGCCCTCGGCAACCTGCACATAGGTCCGCGAGCCGATGCTCCGGAGCGCGGAAGGCGGAATGACGACGGCGTTCGGCTTGCTTTTGACGATGATGCTGACCGAAAGCCTCGTGCCCCGGGTAACTCCGGCAGGCATTTTGTCCAGCTGGACCGTCAGGAAATCCTCGGGGCGCTCCGGCTTCGTTCCGGTGCCGCCGCCGTTGCCGCTGCCGTTGCTTCCGCCCGATTCGTCATCGGTGGATTTGACGGGCAGCGTCTTGACCTTGCCGTTGATCGTGCCGGCGTTGTTGATATCCACGACGGCCTTCATGCCGACCGACACCTTCTCGAGGTCGCTGGAATCGAGCTGAATGCCGGGAACCAGCTGCGAGGTGTCCGCTATGACGCAGACGGGATCGTAGGCTTTGACGGCATCGCCCTTCTGCAGCGTCAGCTGCACGATCGTGCCGGAGAACGGCGCGGTCAGCGTCGCCTTGGCGATCTGCTGCTCCAGATCGGCTATGGCCTGCTTCTTCTCCTCGAAGGCGATGACGGCCGCTTCGAAATCGACGGGAGGCATCTCATCCTTCTTGCGGAGCGTCTCCTTCATGCCCACCTCGTCCTTGCGGAACTGAAGCTTCTGGTCGCGGACCTGCTTCTGCAGGTCCTCGACGTCCAGCGATGCGATGGGATCGCCGGCTTTGACTTTCTGGCCTGCCTTTATGTATAAGTCCTTCAACCGCTTGCCGTCCAACGTGTAATAGAGCGTTTCCTCCCGCAATGAAATCAGTTTCCCCGTCGTATCCACCGTCGTCGTCAGCGTTTCGGTCGTCACCTCGTACTCGGGCTTCTTGGAAATTTGCGGCGGAGCGATGGACGGGAGCACCTCCTCCGACTGCTCGGCAGGCAGCAGCGCGCAGCCCCCGGACATAATCAGCGAACAGCCCAGCAGCACGGCCGCGGCGCTTTTAGATGAACGTACCGTCCACCATTTCGTAAACATGATCGGCAACCTCCAGAATCGTAGGATCGTGAGTGGTCATGCATATCGTGACCTGCTCGGATTTGATGATCGTGCGGAATACATTCATGATCTGAGCGGACATCTGGGAATCCAGCTCCGCCGTCGGCTCGTCGGCCAGCAGCAGCCTCGGCCGATGTGCGATCGCCTTGGCGATGGCGACCCGCTGCTGCTCGCCTCCGGACATCTCGAAGGGACGATGCTTCATCCGCTTCTCGAGCCCGACCAGCTCCAGGCAGTGCGCGACCCGCTCTTTCCACTCGCCGCGCGGGGTTCCCGCCATCCGGAGCGACAGCTCCACATTTTCCCAGGCCGACAGCAGCGGCATGAGGGCGAACGCCTGGAAGATGAATCCCATCCGCTCCCTGCGCGCCACGGTCCGCCGATCGTCTCCCAGCTCATGGAAAGGCAGTCCGTCGAACCATATCTTCCCTTGGGAAGGAGTGTCCAGACCTCCGATCAGATTGAGCAGCGTCGTCTTGCCGGAGCCGGACCGGCCTTTGAGCATGACAAGCTGCAGCGGATCGACCTTCATGTCGATCCCCTTCAGCACATGCACGTCGGCGCCCGAGGAATGGAACATGCGATGCACGCCGATGACCTGCAGGATCGGCTCTGCCTGGCCTTGCGGCTGGCGAAGCTCCTCGCCCGCAGCTTCGGCGGCGGCGTCTTGGCCCGTCTCTGCCGGCAGCTGTTCCCCCGGGCGTTTCCATTTCCAAACCATAGACCCTCTCCCTTTTCTCATCTTTCTCATTTTCGTTCTGACGATTGGAAATGCTTAAAGGTTACACCTTAATTTGGTTTTCATCGTTTTTTTTGCAAAAGAGTTCCACGGTATCGGGGTCAAGAGATACCGCTTGCTGCTGCCGACCTGTTTTTCGGTCAAATTTCGACATTCAAGCTTGTGGTCGAAGCCATCCAGCCTCATTGCGAAAACACGGAAAAAGAGGCTGTCCCAAGCCATGGACATGACTCGGGACAGCCCCTGCATTTTTTTAGCGCATTCGGTTCCAATGAATGATTCCATGCCTCCATTGGTCAAGCGATGCTTCAGTTCCGCCTGTCGGCAGGAAACTCCAGGCCGATCTGCCGCCTGGCCTCATCCATGATCTCCAGCACCGCGAGCGAGTTGTCGAACGTGTTGATTCCCGATTCCAGCCTGCCTTCGATGATCAGGTGAATGAATTCCTCGATCTCGTACTGCATCGTGTTGTCGGATTGAGGCCGGGTCAGATCCTCTTCGGGACGGCCGTCGCGATAGCGGATGACGACGCTGTCCGGCTGGCTGATGCGGGTGACGAGCATGACGCCGTCTTCGCCCTGGATTTCCGCCGGCAGCGAGGAATCCGATATTTTCGAATGGACGAGCACGGCATCCATCCCGTCATAGGATAGCGTCAGAGTGCCTTTGCCGTCTACCCCGGAATCCAGCATGACGGCGCTGGCCTGCACCGACAATGGCTTGCCGAACAGAGCGACGAGAGGATAGATGCAGTAGGTGCCGATATCCATGAGCGAGCCGTTCGACAGCTCCGGCTTGAAGGCGTTCAGCACCTCGCCTGCCTTGTAGCGGTCGTACCGGGACGAGTACTGGCAGAAGGAGGCGAAGTAATTCCGGATTTTGCCGAGCTTCGGGAGGTTGTCCCGGATCGCGGCGAAGTTCGGCACGAAGGTCGACTTCATCGCTTCCATCAGGAGCACGCCGTTCTCTTTGGCCGCGGCGATCATCTCCCGCAGCTCCCGCGCGTTGGACGCGATCGGCTTCTCGCAGAGGACATGCTTGCCCCGCTGCATGAAGGAGATCGCCTGCGGCGCATGCAGGGAGTTCGGGCTTGCGATGTAGACCGCGTCTACGGCGTCGCTGTCCGCCATTTGTTGCAGATCGGTGAAGCGCAGCGCGATATCATGCTTGTCGGCGAATTCCTTGCCCCGCTCCGCGGAGCGGGAATAATGGGCCGCCACGACCGCCTCCGGCACCCGCCTCGCCGCGTCGATGAATCTCTCTGTAATGAAATTGGATCCGATGATTCCGATTCTGACCATAATTAGCTCCTCCTGACATCGCTGTGGTTCTCTGATCCTCTTATTCTAGCACAGCGCATCCAATCGGAAAAAACAACGGAATTTCAAGTCCGTAGCTTTCGGCTGCATCTCTATCATCTTCATCCGTTGAAGCCGATTGCAACTGCAACGCGATCAGCCTTTGTTCAGCGCAGCGAATGCCCGGTCCAATACCGGCTTCATTAGCTTGCGAATATAAAAAGCGATTATTGTTTCCGCTCCCCATGAGCTGCGCTTGTTGTCCATGTATTGATCGTTGATGATATAAGTCCGCGTGGAAGCAGGACTCTTCAGCCCCAGCTCTTCCCACTTCGCCGGATCGTTCGCTCCGCCCAGCCTTGCGAGCATAGCAGCCGACTCTCTCTCTATTTCAGCCGGAATCCGCTCGTAGGCTCGGATGATTTGCGCATGAAATTCGACGATTGGATTGCGGTCGGCAAGGCTCTCCAAATGGATGCCTTCGCGAAGGTAAGAAACGTAAGCCAGATGGTCAGCCCAGAACTTGTCGATATAAAAAAGCCGTACCCGCCGCTCCAAAGGGCTCATCGGCGTCTCGCCTTTCAAAATGCCGAGCCGCTCCTCGTATAGAATAAGCCTCTGCTCCTCCACCATATCCGAATAACAGTTCAGTTCCTGGCGGATATGGAAGTTCTGGCCCATAGCTACGCGCTGAATATGCGCGATTTTGCTGCGGAGCACCGGCTTGTCGATAGCCTCATCCTGCCTATGATTGCGAAACGCTTTATCGATGCCGAACCGAAGCAGCAGCTCTTCCTCCAAGCTTACGAAAAATACGGAAGCTCCAGGGTCGCCTTGGCGGCCAGAGCGCCCGCGCAGCTGGTCGTCGATCCGCACGCTTTCGTTCACATGCGTGCCGATCACGTACAATCCGCCCAGTTCGGCGACAACCTCTGCTTGCGCGGAATTGCCGCCGCCGAGCCGAATGTCGACGCCGCGTCCCGCCATATTCGTCGATACCGTCACGGCGCCGATTTCTCCCGCTTTGGCGATGATCTCGGCTTCCTTCGCATCGTTTTTCGCGTTCAGAACATGGCAGGTCACGCCGGCAGCCGCCAGAGCCTCCGCCAGCATGTCAGACTCCTCGACGCTCGACGTACCGATGAGAATGGGACGACCCGTCGCATGGACGGACGAGATTTCGTGTACAAGCGCCTTGAATTTGGCTTCTTTATGGGTATAGATCCGGAGCGGATGGTCGATCCGTATGTTTGGCCGATGCGGCGGTATCTGCACGACCTGCAGCGCATAAATGTCTTCGAATTCCATTGCGGAAGCGTGCGCGGTAGCCGTCATTCCGCTGATTTTCGGATATAGGCTGAGGAAGTGTTGAAGGGTAATCGTCCCCAGAATGTCCCCGCCGGCTTTCGTCTGCAGCCCTTCTTTGACCGCAAGCGCGGTTTGCAGCCCATCCGGCAAATGCCTGTTCTCCGCCACGCGGCCGGTATATTCGTCGATCAGCTCGATTTCCCCGTCCCGGACGATGTAATCGACGTCCTTCTTCAATAACAATTCCACATGCAGCGCGCAGTTTAAGGACGTCAACAAATGACTGTTGTCGCTTGCATACAAATTGCCGCAGCCCAGCAGCGACTCCGCTTTCGCAGAGCCTGCTTCATTCAAATAAACGTTCCGCTTGAACTCGTCGAAGTCGTAATGCTCGGCTTGCTGCAGCTGTCGGGCCGCTTCTGCGAAACGAATGCCGTCATTGCTGGAAGAGCCGGCCTCGCCGGCGATGACCAGCGGCACCCGCGCCTCGTCGAGCAGCAGCGAATCCGCTTCGTCGACGATGACGTAGTGGAAAGGACGATGCACGATATCGGCTTCGTTCCATGCGATCGTGTCGCGCAAATAATCGAATCCCGCCTCTTTGGCCGTCACATAGGTTATATCCGCGGAATACGCTTCCCGTTTCTCGGACAGGCTCATGCCCGCTTGAACCGAGCTTGCCGTCAGCCCGAGGAAACGATAGATCGGGCCCATCCACTCCGCATCTCGATTGGCCAAATAATCGTTGAATGTCAGCACATGGACGCCTCCGCCTGCCAGCGCATTCAGATAAGCAGGCATGACAGCAGATAGCGTTTTTCCTTCGCCGGTATGCTGCTCGATCAAAAACCTCTCGTGCAGGGCGATGGCAGCCGTGATCTGGACATCGTAAGGCTCCAATCCCAGCTTTCTCTTCGCCGCCTCGCAGACCAGCGCATAAGCATCGACAAGCTGCCCATCCAAAGGCGTGCCCGATTTGGCCTCATTTTGCAGCCGGAGGGATTCCGCTTGAAGCTGTCGATCGTCCCATGCTTCCAAATTCCGTTTCCTGATGAGCTCCGCTTTGTCCTGATAGCTTTTCAGTCTGTTCCGGTTATCGCGGCCATTGATCCTTTGCATCCATTTGACGGCTATATTCATAACAATTCGATCTCCCCTCGGTAAAAATGCGCCTGGTCTTGAACAATTTGCGCTGATCTGCCGCCCATCAGGATCAAGTCCGCTTCAACCGCTTAACCTGTCTCCCGAAGTGCTCTATAATGACAGCAGGATCGCACACACTCAGGAGGGTTTCCATTTGACCAAAGTAGGGCTAGTCATGAGAAAAATCCAGTTCGCCGAAGCGCAAGGCCCCCGCATCTATGCCGAAAGGCTGAAGGAGCTTAGCCGCGAGCTCGGCGTGGAAGTCGTCTTTGTCATGCCGGAGCGCCATGTCAGCGATTACGATCAGGCTCCCGGCTACGAATACGAGAAGGGAGATCTCGTCAATTACGATCTCGTGCTGGAGCAGCTGGAACGGCAGAAGATCGACCGGGTCATCTATACCGTATCGGGCTTCACATACCTCAAGATGTTCATAGACAAATGCGTTCTCTTCCCGCACTCCTACCCGCATTCGGACTTGACCGGCTACGAGATGATGAAGCCGTTCTACTCGATCGTCGACAAGGCCGTCGTCCATACGGATTATCTCAAGGGACTGTTCAAGACCGACTACGGCGTCACCGACGTGGACGTCATTCCGATCGGCTTCGAGGGAGATCTCGCCCGCAAGCATTATGATCCGAATGCCGTCATCGGCAACCGCATCCTCTGGATCGGCCGGGATGAGCCCAACCGCAGGCCGGAGCTGCCGATCGAATACGCCCGGCGCAACCCGGACAAGGATGTCGTCATGGTCATGGGCGGCCAGCGCTACAGGGAGAGCATGAAGCGCTACGACATTCCTTCCAATGTCACGCTGCATTTCGCGCTGTCGCGCGAAGACATCTTCGGGCTGATGAACTCGTCCAAAGTGTATTGGAGCTCCAGCGTCTTCGATACGTTCTCCATGCCGCTGGCGGAAGCGATGGCGATGGGCAAGCTGGTCGTGAAGCCGGATCATCCTTGCTACGGCCATATTTCCTCCACGCACACGTTCGCAGGCAACGAGCGCAACTGGTTCGAGCTGCTGAACATGGCTGCCGCTTCCCCGCTCAAGGTTTCCGCCGACAACCGCGGTTATGCCTTCGAGCATTTCTCGGACCGGATCATGAGAGAAGGCTACGAGCGGTTTTATGCCGGCTGGCTGTAGCCAGCCGCGAGCAGAGGCCGTTCGGATGAACGGCCATCGCATCGATACGGCTTCAGGCGAGACATGCGCAGTCTGCTAAACCATTAAATCCTTTCAGCCTGGCTCTCCTGCCGTCATTTGGTTTTCGATGAAGCCGAGCCGCGGCTGAAGGCTTTTTTGCCGCGGATTGAACGCTTCCTGCGGCTCGTCGGCGCCACCAGTCCTTCAGCTTCTCATCGTCATCATGTTGCCCGAGCTGTACCTCCTCAGTCCCCAGTAGAAGAAGCCGATGGCCCCGGCGGCGATCAAAGCGGCGGCGCCTGTCGCAAGCAGCAGATAATCTCCCTGCCAGCCCCGCAGCAGCCCGATCGGCATGTAGCTGATGAACCCTGCAGGAATGACCGTGAACAGGATGAGCCGCACCGCTCCTTTGAATATATCCGTCGGATAGGTCGTAAAGGCCAGATGGCCGTTGAACAGCTGGAACGCGATGCCTTCCGCATTGCCGATGAAGAACGCGAGAGAGCCGGCGGCGACGTTGAAGAACAGGAAGATCAGCCCCGCCAGCAGCAGGCCCAGCAGAAATCTCAGAACCCCGCCGGGCGACAGATCGCCCGCATAGACGAAGATCGCCAGGCCGAACAGAAAGTCTCCGATCGCCGTCAGCGACATCCGGCTTGCAAGCACGTTGAGCAGCACCGGCTTGGGCTGGGTCAAATATACATCCAGCTCGCCTCGCGCCGTGATGGAGGCGATCCGGGTAAAGTTGCCGAACAGCGTGCTTGCCCAGCCGAAACCTCCCGTTCCAACCGCCCACATGAGCATCACATCGTTGATTCCCCAGCCGTTGACCGAAGGAAAGCGGGTAAAGAAGATGCCCCAGAACACGATCCAGATGACGTTGTTCAGGAACATCATGCCGGCCGTCATGAAAAAGCTGAGCCGGAACTCCATCGCTCCCGCCAGATTGAGCTTCCAGCAGGCGAGCAGGAACGGCAGCGTTCCTTTTCTCAAGCTTCCTTTCCTCAATCTTCCTTTCCTAACCTCCGTTGACATTCAGCCTTCTCACTCCCCTCGAGTAGATCCAGGCGACCAGCGCGCCGAGCAGCACGATCCAGATCATCTGGATGCCGAGAAATGCTCCCAGGACATCCGTTCCGCCCACCGCCGTCTTCGCCGGGAAGTACAGCACCGCCTGGAACGGCAGCCAGGCGCATATCTGCTGCAGCCAGTGAGGCATGAGATCCAGAGGAATGAGCATGCCTCCGACCGTGAACTGCAGCTTCTGCAGGACGAACTCCAGGCCGCGGGTCTCCTCGACCCAGAACGCGCACAGCGCGATGGACATGTTGAGCAGGTAAGCGATCGTGAAGGAGCCGAGGCCGAGCGCCGCCATGCCCGCCCAGCCGAAGCCGAAGTCCGGCGGCCCGACCATCAGCCAGCCGATCAGCGTACCTGCGGCGAGATTGACGGCGAAGCGGAGCAGCGCCTCGCCCATATAGGAGAAATACTGATAGCCGACATAGGAGATCGGCGTCAGCAGCCGGACGGCGACGCCTCCGCTTTTGACCTCCTCCTCGATTCTCGTGCACTGCTGGGGGCAGGCCATCGTGAACGCCTCCGTCAGGACGAGATACCAGATGATGTCCCTCAGGACGAAGCCCCCGATGCTCGCCTCCGCTCCCCCTTGCCCGGTGTAGGCGGCGCTCCACAGCTGCATGAAGATGAACAGGATCAGCAGGAGAAAGACGGAGCGGATGAGAAAGTCCGCCATGTAGGCCGTCTGCTGCTTGAAGGTGATGGAGCCTACGGCGGCGTATTTGCGCCCTTTCAGCACCATCGCTTCCTTGCGCGAGGAATAGGGCCTCCGCTCCCATCCGCGACCGCCGCCCGAATCATATGCTTGGCCGGCAGCGGGCTTCCGGACTTCAATCTTCATGGCAGCCCCCGTCCTTCCCCGGCAATCGGCGTCCCGTCAGCGAGATCATGATCGCGGCTCCGGGCAAAGAGCGTCTTGATGACCTCTTCCATCGGCGGGTCCTCGATCGTCACATCCGCGATGCGGATGCTGCCCATGAGCCGGGACAGCACCGTTTCGATGTCGGTCCTCGTCAGATCGACGGAAAGCTTCAGGACGCCTTCCTCCGCCTCCAGCAGCTCCGTTCCGGCCAAGCCTTGGATCGCCGCTCCGGAGCCTCTACCCTCTCCTGCCAGCCTGACCGTCACGGTCTTGTACCTCAGAATGTCACGCTTCAGCCTCTCCACCGGCCCGTCGACCATGATTCCCCCGTGATGGATGACGACGGCTCTGCGGCACAGCTTCTCGATGTCCCCCGCATCATGCGAGGTCAGAAAGACCGTCGTCCCTTCCTCCCGGTTCAGCTCCGCGATGAGGTCGCGGATCCGCTCCTTGATCATGACGTCGAGCCCGATCGTCGGCTCGTCGAGGAACAGCAGCCGCGGTCCGTGCAGGAAGGAAGCGGCGATCTCGCAGCGCATCCTCTCTCCGAGCGACAGCTTCCGAACCGGCACGTTCAGGTACGGACCGAGATCGAAGCGTTCGATGAGCGAAGCTTTCCGTTTCCGGTAGACGTCCCGGTCCAGCTCGTAGATGCGGCTCATCAGCTCGAACGTATCGCTCGGCGGCAAGTGGTACCACAGCTGCGATTTCTGCCCGAATACGGTGCCGATGAGATAAGCCAGGCGTCCGCGCTCCTGCCAGGGCGTATAGCCAAGCACCTTCGCCTCCCCGGAGGTCGGATGCAGGATGCCGGTGAGCATCTTGATCGTCGTGGATTTGCCTGCGCCGTTCGGACCGAGGAACGCGATCGTTTCCCCTTCCTCCACCGCCAGATCGATTCCTTTCACCGCTTCCTTCTCTCCCCACTCCGGCTTCCACAGCGAGCGGAAGCTTCCCCCGAGGCCAGGCTGCTTGCGCTTGACCATGAACGTTTTCTTCAGCCCTTTTGTCTCAAGCACCTTCATGTCCGACGCCCCTATCTGTCTATGATTTCTGCTGGAATCAGGCCTTCAGTCCGGGTATCGATATAGCAAAAAAAGACCTCCGAAAAGCCGGCCTGACCAGCAGGCGGAACTTTCCGAAGGTCTTTTATCCCTACGGTGTACACGGCCTATCGCGCCGCGGCGGTTTCGCTCGGTTCGGACGAAGAAAGGGCGCCGCATGACAGCCCGCTTCCCGGATCCCTAGAAACCCTTCCGTTTGATGTAACATATTACATGGCAAAAAACGGAACGTAAAGAGTTTTTTTCAATTCCAAACCTGATCCAATTTGTCGGAATAGAAGCTCAATGCCCGCCCGTACGAAGAGATTCCATCGTCAGAGCTGGTCTCGGCCAGCTGCACGAGCAGCAGCTCCATCGCCTCCGCATGAAGGCCGAGATTATGCAGGGTCATCGCTAAAAACACGTTGAATTCCCGCCGCTGCGGGTACTTCGCCGCAGCCTCCCGGAGCAGCTTCTCCGATTCCTCGTACCGGCCAAGCGTCCTCAACGTGCTGCCGAGGCCGAGTCTCGCGCCTGCGTCATCCTCTGCGGGCAGGCCGAGCGACAGCGCCTTCTCGTAGAGCGGCACCGCCTCCGACTCCAGCCCGAGCGAATCATGGGTCCAGGCGAGCTGATACCATACCTGCGCGTCCTCGGGATGCGCTGCCGCCAGCTTCGCGAGCAGGAGGCGCGCCTTCTCGGCGTCGCCTCCTGCTCGCAGGGATACGGCTTCCTGCAGTCTATCCGCAAGGTTGAGCTCCATGCCCGCCGCCTCCTGACTATCCATGGATGAGTCCATTTTCATTTTCATCAGAGCTAATTCTATAAACTGCCGCCTTACGCTTGCTTGGCGGCTCCCTCGAGCAGAGCGATCATGTCCGCATCCTCGATGGCCTTGGCATATTCGAGCGGGGTTTCCTCCGCGCTTGGATAGACTTTGTTCGGATCGGCGCCGGCTGCAAGCAGCAGCTTGGCGATCTCCAGGCTGCCCGCGCCGACAGCCTCATAGAGGGAATTGTCGCGCTTCGGATCCGCTCCGTACTGCAGCAGCAGCTTCACGACGGCCGGATCGGGGTCATAGGCTACGGACTCTCCGTACTCATCCTCGTCGTACATCGTACGGCTGGCATTTTCAAGCGGCGTGTAGTCCTGGGAAGCATCGCAGTTGCAATCGTTGGCATCCGCGCCGCTCTTGAGAAGCAGCTCCACCATGGAAGGCATGCGCTTGCCGTCCTTGTCCACCGCCGTCGTCGCCGCGATGAGCGGCGGGAAATAATCGCCCGCATCGTTTGCCTTGACACTGGCGCCTGCCTTCAGCAGCTCCGTCACGATAGAGGCTCTGCCGGACAGGATGGCATGCCACAGAACGGAGCCGTAAGCCTTTTCCATGGCCGGAATATCCGGCTTATAGCTGAGCAGAAGCTTCACGGTCGCCAGATCCGCCTCTTCCGTCGTCTCCGCATAACCCGTCGCGGTGAATTTGTACGGATAGGAAACGACATCGAACACCGTCACCGTCTGGCCGTTCTCGTCCAGATCGGCGGTCTGGACGGATGCTCCCTGATCGAGGAAAAAGCGGATCATCTCCTCGTTGCGGAATCCGACGCTGTTCAGTACCGGCGCCTTGCTCTGCGCGATCTTCCAGCCCTCCGCCATCAGTCCCTTGAGACCGGCGATATCCTGCTTGAAGACGTAGCCGTTGGCGTATCCGTCCAGCTCAAGCTGAAGCTCTGCCGGCGTCTGGCTCGTGATCGTCACGAGGGACTTGGAGGCGTTCCAGCTGACATGCGCTCCAAGCGCTTCGCCGACGAAGCGCAGAGGAACGAGCGTCCGCCCCTTCAGCACGACGGAGCGCTGGGCCAGCGTTACTTTTTGGCCGTTGATAGCCGCCGTCTTCTCGCCGATCGTCAGAACGACGGTTTTGCGCCCTTTGACCGCCGTGATTTTTTTGCCCGACACGGTCAGCTTCGCTCCGAGCCCTTCGAAAATGCCTCGCAGCGGCACCATCGTGGAGCCTTCCAGCAGGATCGGAGACTGATCGTATTTTTGCAGCTTTCCGTCCAAGGTTACGCTGATCGGAGCTTTCGCTGCCGATGCTGCCGGCGCCAAGCCTGCTGCTCCGGTGGCCAATACCGCGGAAGCCAGCATTATCCCAGCCGTGCGGATGAATTTGTTTGCCATGTCCATATCCCCCAACTTATGTCGATTGTACCTCTATCTCTAGAAACTCCCAATCTATTATCGGCGCTGGCAGGGGAAAAGTCTATTGAAATAAAGTGTTATTATTTGACATGAATAACATCTACAAATCCATCGCGAACCGGATCATATCGCGCAGAACCATCCCGTTCTCGATGATCTCCTCTTCATAATGCCGGATGAAGAAATCGCGGTCCACGCCGGTTATCCGGAATCCGCATTTCTGGTACAGCGCGATCTGGCCGATGCCCGTGCTGCCCGTGCCCACCTCGATCGTCGCCATGCCGGTTTCCCGAGCGCGTTCGACGGCATGAAGCACGAGCTTCTTGCCGATGCCGCGTCCCTGATAGGCCTCGGAGACGGCCACGTTCACGAGCTCCGCCGTCGCCGGACGGGTACGGATCAGAACGTATACCCCGATGGCTGCATTGACCTCTTCATCTTCCAGCACCCAGCACTCCCCGCGCGGGACATAGTCCTCGATCAGATCCCTGTCGGGATCGGCAAGCAGCAGCAGCTCCAGAGGGAGCGGCTCTCCCGGCATCAAACGTCTGATAGATTTCAAACTTTCCAATCGATGGTCCTCCCTTTCTCTCCATCCTCCGCGGGCGGCAGCTTGGCCAGCCGGAACGGAATCCGCAGCAGCAGAAATTCATCCACCCTTGCTGTCCGTCACGATTTCATGATTCATGAACAGCGGCTCCTGCAGCTGGCCGCTCCGATCGTACAGGATATTGCCGACCCAGCTGCCGGCGATCAGGAGCGCGATGATTCCGGCAAGTATTTTGGCTTTCACTTCGCTTTGCCACCCCTTTCAGCAGTTTAGCAGAGAGGATTGGGAATGTCTTCCTTATTGTATGTTCTCATGCCGTTCCAGTAGTTCTGCTGCAGCCTTCTTAAGCCCTGCTCGACAAAAAAGCCGGCGCCGCTTGTTCGCGGAGCCGGCCAGATTGCTTAGTCTCAAGCTTTGCCCTTACTTCCCGTATCCTTGCGGATCCTCGCGCCAAGCCTTCAGCGAGTCGATCTGCCCGCTCTGGACGACGCCGCGTTCGGCGGCAACGTCGATGAGCGCCGAATAGCTGCTCAGCGTCTCCAGCGGCACGGAAGCCTCGGCGAAGGCATCGGATGCCTGTTTGAACTGGTACGTGAAGATGGCCAGGACGGCCAGCACTTCGGCTCCGGCTTCGCGGACCGCTTGCGCGGCCTTGAGCGAGCTGCCGCCGGTCGAGATCAGGTCCTCGATGACGACGACCTTCTGTCCTTCGGCGATCCGGCCTTCGATCAGGTTCTGCTTGCCATGCCCCTTGGCCTTGTCGCGGATGTAGGACATCGGCAGGTTCAGCTTCTGCGCTACCCAGGCCGCATGCGGGATCCCGGCCGTCGCGGTGCCCGCGATCGCGTCAGCATCGGGGTAGTTCTGACGGATGACAGCGGCGAAGCCCTCGGCGATCAGCTCGCGGATTTCCGGATAGGACATCGTCAGCCGGTTGTCGCAGTAGATCGGCGATTTCAGCCCGGAGGTCCAGGTGAACGGCTCCTCGGGACGAAGCGCTACCGCTCCGATCTCCAGCAGCTTGGCGGCGATTTCGCGCGGAAGGCTTTCCAGTTGGATCGTGCTCATGGCTTGATCAGCTCCTCGATAATGGATTCAATGGCGGCGCGCGGATCTGCGGCTTTCGTGATGGGACGGCCGACGACCATATAATCGGTTCCCGCCCGAAGCGCTTCGGACGGCGTCATGACGCGGCTCTGGTCGCCGATGTCGGCGCCGGCCGGACGGATTCCCGGCGTCACCGTCTGGAATGTCGGCCCGCAGAAGTCCTTGACCAGCGTCACCTCATGCGGCGAGGCGACGACTCCGTCGAGGCCCGAAGCGATGGCCAGCAGCGCATAGCGCTTGACCGCCTCCTCCATCGTGCCGAGGATGCCGATCTCGTCGCTCAGCATCTCCTGGCTCGTGCTGGTCAGCTGCGTCACGGCGATGACCGTCGGACGCGCCAGCGCGGAGTCGGCATCCAGCGCCTCGTCGACTCCGTCCATCGCCGCCTCCATCATGTCGCGGCCGCCGGCCGCATGGACGTTGAACATATCGACGCCGAGGCGGGTGACGCTGTTCGCTCCGCCTTTGACCGTGTTCGGAATATCATGCATCTTCACGTCCAGGAACACTTTGTAGCCGCGCTGCTTCAGGCTGCGGACGAAATCCGGCCCCGCAGCATAGAACAGCTGCATGCCTACTTTCATATAACAAGGAATGCCTTCAAGCGCGGCCAGCAGCTTCTCTGCCGAAGCCGCGTCCGGGAAATCCAGCGCGACCATTATCTTGCCCGCCGCCTGCTCGCGGCTCAACGTTTGTACGCTCACGGGTGCTCCTCCTCAACGTATAGTATGGACATAGAGAACGGCCATCCGCCGCAGGCCTGCGCCGGACCCGCCATGGGAGGCGTTCCGGCGCAGGGCCGAGGAGCTGGCCGTACCTGATGGAATTATTGCAGCACCGGCATCGGATTGGAGCTGAAGTTGATCGTCTCCAGCATCCTCAGCAGCGCGCGGACCGTATCGAGCGACGTCATGCAGACGACGCCGTTCTCGACCGCCTCGCGGCGGATGCGGAAGCCGTCGCGCTCAGGCGTCTTGCCTTTGGTGAGCGTATTGAAGACGAACTGCGCCTGTCCGCTGCGGATCAGGTCGAGGATGTTCGGAGAGCCCTCGCTCAGCTTGTTCACATGTTGGACGATGATGCCCGCTTTCTCCAGAGCCTCGGCCGTGCCGCCGGTCGCGATGATCTTGTAGCCGATGGAGTAGAAGCCTTTCAGCAGCTCGATCGCTTCTTCCTTGTCCTTGTCGGCGACAGTGGCGATGATCGATCCTTGCAGCGGAATCTTCATGCCGGCTCCGATAAGGCCTTTGTACAGAGCCTTCGCATACTGCTCGTCGCGGCCCATGACCTCGCCGGTCGACTTCATCTCCGGCGTCAGCGTCGGGTCGACGCGGCGCAGCTTGGCGAAGCTGAATACCGGCACCTTGACAGAGACGAAGCTGTCTTCCGGCCAGAGGCCGTCGACATGGCCGAGCTCGGCCAGCTTCGTGCCGAGAATGGCGCGTGTCGCGAGGTTCGCCATCGGCAGGTTGGTCACCTTGCTGAGGAACGGAACCGTGCGGGAGGAACGCGGGTTGACTTCGATGACATAGGCCTTGTCGTTATGGATGACGAACTGGATGTTGACCAGGCCGACGACCTTGAGCGCCTTGGCGATCGAGATCGTGATGTCGATGATCTGCTGCTTGATCTCGGCGGAGAGCGACTGCGGCGGATAGACCGCGATGGAGTCTCCGGAGTGGACCCCTGCGCGCTCGACATGCTCCATGATGCCCGGGATGACAACCGTCTCGCCGTCGCAGATCGCGTCGACCTCGGCTTCCTTGCCAAGCATGTAGCGGTCGATCAGCACCGGATGCTCCGGATTGATCTTCACCGCTTCAGCCATGTAGCCGACCAGCTCCTCGTCGGAGTAGACGATTTCCATCGCGCGGCCGCCGAGCACGTAGGAAGGACGGACCAGCACCGGATAGCCGAGGCGTCCTGCCGTAACGACCGCTTCCTCGAGGTTGGTCACCGTGCTGCCTTCCGGCTGGGCGATGTCCAGGCTGCGGAGAAGAGCTTCGAATTTCTTGCGGTCTTCCGCCGTATCGATGCTCTCCAGGCTGGAGCCGAGAATGCGCACGCCGGCGGCAGACAGCGGAGCCGCCAGGTTGATCGCCGTCTGGCCGCCGAATTGCACGATGACGCCGATCGGCTTCTCCTGCTCGATGACGTTCATCACGTCCTCGAAGAAGAGCGGCTCGAAGTACAGGCGGTCCGACGTGCTGAAGTCGGTCGATACCGTCTCCGGGTTGTTGTTGATGATGACGGCTTCATAGCCGGCGTTCTGGATCGCCCACACCGCATGCACGGTGGAGTAGTCGAACTCGATGCCCTGGCCGATGCGGATCGGGCCGGAACCGAGCACGAGCACCTTCTCCTTGTCCGACTCCAGCACTTCGTTCTCGACCTCGTACGTGGAATAGTAGTACGGAGTCGTCGCCTCGAACTCGGCGGCGCAGGTGTCGACCATCTTGTACACCGGGCGCAGCTCCTGCTCGTGGCGGAAAGTGCGGATTTCCGCTTCCGTCGTCATCGTCGACTGGCTGCCCTCGCGGCGGATCTCGGCGATCGAGCGGTCCGAGAATCCCTTGCGCTTCGCCTGGTACAGCAGCTCCTTGGTCAGGCCGGGCGCGCGGCGAAGCTCGTCCTCGAAGGCGACGATGCCTTCGATCTTGTCGAGGAACCACCAGTCGACCTTCGTGATGTCCTGGATGTCGGAGAGCGTCCAGCCGCGGCGGAACGCTTCGGCGATGAGGAACATGCGCTCGTCGTCGGGCTTGGCCAGGCGGGAATGAAGCACTTCGTCGGACAAGCCGGACGCGTCCTTCAAGTGGAAGCGATGGGCGCCGATCTCAAGCGAGCGGATCGCCTTGTGCATCGACTCCTCGAAGGTGCGGCCGATCGCCATCACTTCGCCGGTCGCCTTCATCTGCGTGCCGAGCTTCCGGTTGGCGCCCGTGAACTTGTCGAACGGCCAGCGCGGAATTTTGGACACGATGTAGTCGAGCGTCGGCTCGAAGCAGGCATAGGTCTGTCCCGTTACCGGGTTGACGATCTCGTCGAGCGTATAACCGACGGCGATCTTCGCCGCCATCTTGGCGATCGGATAGCCGGTCGCCTTGGAGGCGAGCGCCGAGGAGCGGCTGACGCGCGGGTTGACCTCGATGACGTAGTATTGGAAGCTGAACGGATCCAGCGCGAACTGCACGTTGCAGCCGCCCTCGATGTTCAGGGCGCGGATGATCTTCAGCGAGGCGGAGCGCAGCATCTGGTACTCGCGGTCCGACAGCGTCTGGCTCGGCGCTACGACGATGGAATCGCCCGTATGCACGCCGACCGGATCGAAGTTCTCCATGTTGCAGACGACGATGCAGTTGTCATTGGCGTCGCGCATGACCTCGTACTCGACTTCCTTCATGCCGGCGATCGATTTCTCGATCAGGCACTGGCCGATCGGGCTGTAGCGGATGCCGGACGATACCGTCTCGAGCAGCTCTTCCTCGGTCGCGCAGATGCCGCCGCCCGTGCCGCCGAGCGTGTAGGCCGGACGCACGATGATGGGATAGCCGATCGAGTTCGCGAAGCCGACCGCTTCCTCGACCGTCGTGACGATGACGCTCTCCGGCACCGGCTGCTCCAGCTCGCGCATCAGGTCGCGGAACAAGTCGCGGTCCTCGGCCTTCTCGATGGCGGACAGCTGCGTGCCGAGCAGCTTGACGTTCTCGCGCTCCAGCACGCCGGCGCGGGCGAGCTCGACCGCCATGTTGAGGCCGGTCTGGCCGCCGAGCGTCGGCAGCAGTCCGTCGGGACGCTCCTGGCGGATGATCTGGGAGACGAAGTCCAGCGTGATCGGCTCGATGTAGACCTTGTCGGCCATGTTCGTGTCGGTCATGATCGTCGCCGGGTTGCTGTTGATCAGCACGACCTCGTAGCCTTCTTCCTTCAGCGCCTGGCAGGCCTGGGTTCCGGCGTAGTCGAACTCGGCGGCCTGGCCGATGACGATCGGACCGGAGCCGATGACGAGGATTTTCTTGAGCAGGTTATTTCTGGGCATACAGCAGCTCTCCTTTGGACGCATCCGACAGCTGGGCTTGGCGCGGTCTGGACGGGTTGTTGCGGCGGTGGGTGCGGATCATCTCCAGGAACTCGTCGAACAGGTAGCTGGAATCGAACGGCCCGGGAGCCGCCTCCGGATGGTATTGGACCGAGAAAGCCGGATATTCGTTATGCTTGAGGCCTTCAATCGTTTTGTCGTTGTTGTTGATATGGGTCACGGTCAGCTGCGTGCCGGCGATCGACGCCTCGGGCACGGTATATCCGTGGTTCTGGCTCGTGATGTAGCAGCGGCCGGAAGCAAGCTCCTTGACGGGATGGTTGCCGCCGCGATGGCCGAACTTCAGCTTCTCGGTATCCGCGCCGCAGGCGAGGGCGAACAGCTGATGGCCCAGGCAGATGCCGAAGATCGGGAATTCGCCGAGCAGCTGCTTCACGGTCTCCACCGCGTAAGGAACGTCCTGCGGATCCCCGGGGCCGTTGGACAGCTGGATGCCGTCCGGGTTCAGGCGGCGGATCGTCTCCGCGGACGTGTCATGCGGCACGACGACGACGTCGCAGCCGCGCTTGGTCAGCTCGCGCAGAATGCCGCTCTTGGCGCCGAAGTCGATGAGCACGATGCGCTCGCCGAAGCCGGGGCTTGTGAACACCTGCTTCGTCGACGTGCGGGCGACCTGGTCGGTCATCAGGGATGCGCCGGCCAGCTGCTCGACGATCGCCTCGACGCGCTCGTTGCCCGTCGTGATCATGCCCTTCATCGTGCCGAAGTGGCGCAGCTTGCGGGTGAGCATCCGGGTGTCGATCTCGCTGATCGCCGGGATGCCATGCTCCTTGAGCAGCCAGTCCAGGGATACCTGGGCGCGCCAGTTGCTCGGCACCGGCTCGTGGCGCCGCACCGCGAAGCCGTGGATGAACGGAGCGACCGTCTCGAAGTCGTCGCGGGTGATGCCGTAGTTGCCGATGAGCGGGTACGTCATCGTGACGATCTGGCCGCAGTAGGAAGGATCGGACAGAACCTCCTGGTAGCCTGTGATGCCTGTATTGAAAACAACCTCGCCGGGTTTGGATGTATCGGCGCCGAACGACTGGCCCGCAAATACGGTTCCGTCCTCAAGTATCAGTCTAGCTTGCATCCGTATCACTCCTTAAGCTGTATGGTTGGACCAGACGACGCTGCCGCCCACGACGGTGGCGACAGGCCAACCGTGAAGCTTCCAGCCGCCGAACGGCGTATTATGGGATTTGGAAAGGAATTTCTCGGGCTCGACTGGAAGCTCGCTCTCCAGATCGAGAACGGCGAGGTCGGCCGGCGCTCCGGCTTCCAGGCGGCCGCTGTCGAGGCCGAACACGGAAGCAGGAATCTCGGTCATGCGGCGGAGCAGGAAGCCGAGCGACCATTTGCCGGTGCGGACGAAGGTCGTGTACAGCAGCGGGAAGGCCGTCTCGAAGCCGACGATGCCGAACGGCGCGAGCTGCATGCCGCGGGCTTTCTCCTCCTCGGCATGAGGGGCGTGATCGGTTACGATCATGTCGATCGTGCCGTCCTCGAGCCCTTGCAGCACCGCTTCCACGTCGCGCGGCGTGCGCAGCGGAGGGTTCATTTTCCAGTTGGAATCCATGCCCGGAATGTCCTCGTCGCTCAGCACCAGGTGATGCGGACATACTTCCGCCGTCACCTTGACTCCGATCGACTTGGCCAGGCGGATCAGCCGAACCGACTGCTCCGTGCTGACATGGCACACATGGTAGTGGACGCCGGTCGCTTCGGCGAGCAGCACGTCGCGTCCGACATGGATCGCTTCCGATTCGTTCGGAATGCCCTTGATCCCGTTGTCGCGGGCGAACTTGCCCTCGGATATGTACAGCCCTTCAACGAGGCTGTCATCCTCGCAGTGCGCGATGATCGGCATGCCGATCGACTCCGCCAGCGCCATCGCGTCCTTCATCATTTGGGCCCGCTGCACGCCGACGCCGTCGTCGGTGAAGCCGATCGCGCCGGCTTCCTTGAGCGCCGCGAAGTCGGTCAGCTCCCGTCCCAGCTGGTTTTTGGAGATCGCCGCGTAAGGCAGCACCTTGACGCCGTTGCCTTCCGTACGCGCCTTGTCCAGCACGTAGCGGACCGTCTCCGGCGTATCGATGGCAGGCCGCGTGTTCGGCATGCAGGCGATCGTCGTGAAGCCGCCCGCCGCTGCGGAGCGGGTGCCCGTAGCGATGTCTTCCTTATGCGTGAACCCCGGATCGCGCAGATGGACGTGCATGTCGATGAAGCCGGCCGACACCAGCTTGCCCGAGGCGTCGAGCACCTCGTCCGAGGCGGCTGCAGGAGCTTCTCCTCCGAGAATCTCCGCGATCACGCCGTTCTCGATGCGGATATGCTTCTTCTCCAGCTCACCGGCCGCGTCGTTCCAGACCAGGCCGTTCACTACCCATTTGATGTATGCCATGTATGTGTTCAATCCCCTTTCGAAAATGCTGCTAGCCTCTGAGCGCCCGCTCGATGACCGCCATCCGCACCGGAACCCCGTTCTGCATCTGGGGGAAAATCCTCGACTGAGGATGCTCGACGAGATCGCCGTCGATCTCCACATCCCGGTTGACCGGAGCCGGATGCATGATGATGGCGTGAGGAGCGATCCGCGCCGCCCGCTCGGCCGTCAGGCCGTATTGTTGCCGGTACTCCTCCGCCGACTTGATCATTCCGTCCTCATGCCGCTCCAGCTGCACTCGCAGCATCATGACGACATCCGCCTTGATCGCTTCCTCGATGCCGATGTAGGGAGCGTCCAGCTCGCCGGCCTTCATGTTGTCCGGGGCGCAGAAGCTTACCGCGGCGCCCATCTCGCGCAGGCCGATCAGGTTCGATCTGGCGACGCGGCTATGCTTGATGTCGCCGATAATGGAGACGCTGAGTCCGCTGAGGCTGCCGAACTGCTGGCGCATCGTGTACATGTCCAGCAGCGCCTGCGTCGGATGCTCGTTGTTGCCGTCCCCGGCATTGATGAGAGGAACCTTGATCCGCTCTGCCAGCTCCTGCAGCACGCCGGCCGGCTTCAGCCGGATGACGCCCGCATCGATGCCCATCGACTCCAGAGTCCTTACCGTGTCATAGATGGATTCGCCCTTCTGCACGCTCGATACCGCAGCGGAGAAGTTCAGCACCTCGGCGCCGAGGCGCTTCTCTGCCACTTCAAAGCTGAATCGCGTGCGGGTGCTGTTCTCGAAGAACATATTCGCAACGAAACGCCCTGCCAGCGCGTCGCCGACCTTCACGCTCTGCTGCTCCCAGTAGGCCGCCCTCGACAGGATGGACCCGATCTCTTCCCGGTCCATCCCCTTCAGCCCGAGCAGGCTCCTCTGCATCAGCTGTGTTGCCGTCATATCCGCTCATCCTCCTTGATGAATGATTGTCACGATGTCTTCCCCGTCCACTTCAGTCAGCGCTACGCGGATGTTCTCTTCCTTGGAGGTTGGCACGTTCTTGCCTACATAATCGGGTCGGATCGGCAGCTCCCGGTGTCCCCGGTCCACGAGCACGGCGAGCTGGATCGACTGCGGCCTGCCCTGATCCATCAGAGCGTCCATCGCCGCGCGGATCGTGCGGCCCGTGTAGAGGACGTCATCGAACAGGATGACGCGCTTGTCATGGATCAGAAGCGCGTTGCCGGCTCCGTCCGTCGTCGTGAAGCGGATCGTCTCTCCCTCGACGCGCCGGTCATCCCGGTACCCCGTAATGTCTAGCTCGCCGCAAGCGACCGGCGTGCCTTCGATTTCGCGGATCTGCTCGGCGATCCGACGCGCCAGATAGACGCCGCGGGTGCGGATGCCGATCAGCACGCAGTTCTCGATGCCCTTGTTCTTTTCGACGATCTCGTAGGAAATCCGGGTGAGTCCACGGCGGATGGCCGTGTCGTCCATGATGGCTCGTTTCTCGTTCAGGATCATGGGGCTGCTGCTCCTTCCGGCCGGCATGGAGCCGGTCCGATTCGTTAGGCTTATACTCTGTCAGCGGGACAAAAAAAACTCTCCTTGCCGGGTACATCAGCAAGGAGAGTTCTTTAGAAGCCGCGCAAGGAGAAGAGGGCATGATGGGCCGCACGGCGGGACGAACCAGAGGCATGACCTTCAATGGCCGCGCTGCTGGCTATGTCCCGGCCGCTTGCGCCGGATGCCGGTTGAATCTTCTTCCTGACCGCGGCTGCTGTTCACGCTACCTTGCCAGCCTCTCTGGACTGAGTTAAAGGTACTGCCGTTATCGGTACTGATTATCCCATGCGCCGGCGAGGAAGTCAACCGCTAAAATCGATATTTTTGCATAAAAATACCCCGTTGTGTATAAATACAACGGGGTTTTCCAGTCTTTAGGACATTAAAGGCTGAGATTGCGGATTCGCTCGACCGCTTTTTCCGTGTTCTCGCGGCTGCCGAACGCCGTCAGGCGGAAGTAGCCTTGGCCGCTCTGGCCGAAGCCGACGCCCGGCGTGCCGACGATGTTCGCTTCCGACAGCAGCTTGTCGAAGAACGCCCAGGAATCCATGCCCTTCGGCGTCTTCAGCCAGATGTATGGAGCGTTGACGCCGCCGAACACTTCAAGGCCGAGCGATGCCAGGCCGTCGCGGATGATGCCGGCATTCGTCATGTAATAATCGACGAGGCCTGAGATCTGCTCCTTGCCTTCAGCCGAGTAGATGGCTTCCGCGCCGCGCTGGGTCACGTAGGAGACGCCGTTGAACTTGGTCGTATGGCGGCGGTTCCACAGATCGTTGACGACGACCTCGCTGCCGTCCTTGTCGAAGCCCTTCAGCTCGCGAGGCACAACGGTGTAGGCGCAGCGGATGCCCGTGAAGCCGGCCGTCTTGGAGAAGCTGCGGAACTCGATGGCGACTTCGCGCGCTCCCTCGACTTCATAGATGCTGTGCGGAACGTTCTCTTCGGTAATGAACGCTTCGTAAGCCGAATCGAACAGGATGAGGCAGTTGTTCTCGCGCGCATAGTCGACCCATACCTTGAGCTCGTCCTTCGTCAGCGTCATGCCCGTCGGGTTGTTCGGGTAGCACAGATAGATCAGATCCACCTTGCGGTCCGGCAAGGAAGGCTTGAAGTCGTTCTCCGCCGTGCAGTCCAGGTAGACGATGTTCTCATAGCGGCCGATCCCGCTGTCGAACAGGCCGGAGCGGCCCGCCATGACGTTCGTGTCGACGTACACAGGGTACACAGGGTCTTGCACGGCTACGATGCTGTCCGTGCTGAAGATTTCCTGGATGTTGCCGACATCGCATTTCGAGCCGTCGCTGACGAACACTTCGTTGGACTTGATATCCACGCCGCGTGCTTTGTAGTCGTTCTCGATGATGGCGTTCACGAGGAAATCATAGCCTTGCTCAGGGCCGTAGCCGCGGAAGGAGCCCGGAACAGCCAGCTCGTCGACAGCAGCATGCATCGCCTTGGTGACGGCTTCCGGGAGCCCTCGGGTCACGTCGCCGATGCCGAGGCTGATGATCTCCGCCTGCGGATTGTCCTGGATGAACTTCGTGCGGCGCTTGGCAATTTCGGAGAACAGGTAGCTGCCCTGCAGATTGAGGAAGTTGGAGTTGATTTGAGTCATGGAATGGAATCACCTTTCGTCCTTTATGATAGGCCCCGGTCGAATGTCGCTAAGTCGCTCGTCCGGCTGCCGGCTACAATCCAGCATAGCTCAGCATGGAGATGGTTTTAATAGAGCATTTCGAGAAATGTTTGCATTAATTGCCTCTCGCCCGGCAACGATGCTGCGGCCGGACTCATGTACGGCCCGGTAAAATCAACGATTCCTCAGGCTGTGCAGCACATGCTGCATATCGTCCGGAATCGGCGCTTCGAACTGCAGCCGCTCTCCCGTGCGGGGATGCGTGAATCCGAGCACCGCGGCATGGAGCGCCTGGCCGGCCAGAGCGACTGTCTTGGCGCGTCCGTATACCGGATCTCCCGCCAGCGGATGACCGATGTATTTGAGATGGACGCGGATTTGATGCGTGCGGCCGGTCTCAAGCTGAAGCTCGAGCAGCGTATAGTCCCCGAGCCGCTCCATCACGTTGAAGTGCGTCACGGCGTGCTTGCTGCCTTTTGTCGTGACGGTGAACATTTTGCGGTCCTTGTCGTCGCGTCCGATCGGTGCGTCGATGGTGCCGATGTCGTGATGCATGTTCTCATGCACCAAGGCGATATACTTGCGGGTGACGCTGTGATCCTTGAGCTGCGCCGCCAGCGACAGATGGGCAAGGTCGTTTTTAGCCGCCATGAGCAGGCCGGACGTATCCTTGTCGATGCGGTGGACGATTCCGGGGCGAAGCATGCCGTTGATGCCCGACAGATCCTTGCAATGGAACATCAGCGCATTGACGATCGTGCCGGAGGAATGGCCGGGAGCCGGATGCACGACCATGCCGCGAGGCTTGTTGATGACGATGACGTCTCCGTCCTCGTAGACGATGTCCAGAGGAATATCCTCCGGCACGATTTCAGCAGCCTGAGGCTCAGGCACGGTAACCTGCAGCAGGTCGCCTTCGGAGAGCTTGTAGTTCGCTTTCGCAGGGCGCCCGCCTACGAGAGCCGCGCCCGAGCCGATCCATTCCTGCACCTGCGTGCGGGAAACGGAAGGGTCGTTCACCTTGTCCGTAATGAACTTGTCCAGACGCGTCTTGGCTTCCTCGGCTGACACCGTCCATTCCAGGACAGGCTCGGCTCCATGCTCCTCGTCGAGGCCGGAGACGCTTTGATTGATATTGGTTTCTTCATTCATGCAATTCAGTCCTTACTTCATTCTTGGTAGGCGCCGATTACGCGCCGCTCGTGCTGTCGCTTGCGCCGGGCTGATCCGCTTCCGAAGAGGCGGCATTGCGCCGCTCGCCGAGGAAGGTATCGAGAATGATGAGCCCGACTCCGATCGTGATGGCCGTATCCGCCAGGTTGAACACCGGGAACGAATAGGAGCCGAAGTTGAAGGAGAGGAAATCGACGACGTGTCCGTACAGGAGACGGTCGATGAAGTTGCCCAGAGCTCCTCCGAGCACGAGTCCGAGCGCCGTCAGCAGCAGCGTCCGCCCCGACTTCCGGCTTTGGTGGATATACCACATGATGACTGCCGCCACTGCGAGCGTGATCAGCAGGAAGAAGGCCCGCTTGCCCTCCAGGATGCTGAAGGCCGCCCCCGTATTTCGGATGGATGTGATGACAAAAAAATTCCCGATTACTTTAAGCTGCTCATACAGCTCGAGCCGGCTGGAAATGACCCATTTGCTGAGCTGGTCCAAAACGATGACGACGAGCGCCAACCAATAAGAATACCCTTTGAGCCTCAAGCGATTCCCTCCTCATCCGTCCCATTGTAGCATATCGCTTCGGCAAGGAGCCACCGTGGATGCGCCTCTCCCGTTTCCATAGAAGCCCATCTCTAATCGAGGCGATAATCGACCACACTAGTATCGATCTATCTGTGAAAGGTGTGTGCCAAACGATGCCTCATTCCGATTCGTTTCTTGCCCGCATGCGCGGGCGGCTGATCCAAGAAAAGCAGGAGCTGGAGCTGCTGCGCAAGGAAACCCAGCATGACGGCCTGCTCAATTCCCTTCGGGACGAGACGGGCGAGCTGTCCACGATCGACAACCATCCGGGAGATCTCGGCACGGAAATGTTCGAGCGCGAGAAGGATCTCATGCTTCAGGACAAGCAGGACATGCAGCTGGTCCGGGTCGAATCCGCGCTTGCCGCGATGGAAGACGGCTCTTATGGAACATGCATCCAGTGCGGCGCCGATATTCCCTCGGAGCGTCTTGAAGCGCTGCCCGATACCCGCTACTGCATCGATCATGCGCCCCGCGACCATGTGTCGCACAGCCGTACCGACGCCTTGACCCTGCTGCCGATGCCCTTCGGCCAGTCCGACAAGGACGACGACGCGTACAACGGCTTCGACGGCGAGGACGCCTGGCAGATCGTCGAGCGCTGGGGCAATGCCAACTCTCCGGCCATGGCTGAGATTCCAGGCGACAGCTACGACAATGTGGGCAATGAGGACGGCGAGAACGAAGGGTACGTGGAGCCTCTGGAGAGCTTTCTCGCCACCGATATTACCGGCACGCATGTCTCTGTTGTGCGGAACCGGGAGTACAAGCAGTACATGGATCAAGGAGAAGGCGAGGAGCTCGGAGAGGAAGAGTAGCGGAACGGCTGCGAAGCCTGCAGCCCTTCTCCGTTGCCTTGCCCCAGCTCCATCCGATTCAACAAGACGAAACCGCCGGCATCCTGCTTGAATGGATTGGATTCCGGTCCGCATCCTTCCTCTGATGAATGAAGGCTTGAATCTTATTGATAACCGTCCTTGCCCTCCAGCTGGATCTGGACGATCCGGACAATATCAGCGATGTAGTCGCCGATAATGGGAAGATTCAGCTGGCCGAGGGCTTGAAGGATGTACAATATCGTTGCGGCAAAAACGGTCAGTCCGATCGCGTACCCGACCCCTCTGGAGATGCCGGCGACGACGTTGCGCCATATGAGCGACAGCGGCCGATTGAGCAGATCCACATATCCGGCCATTTGAGAGCGTTCCAGGTCCATTGCGATCTTCTCCAGCCGGTCCTCGAGCCGGCTGCTTTTTTCGAGCTCAGCCCGTTCTTCCCTGCGCTTGTCTTCGCCCATGCCGCACCTCCGCTCTTTTTTCCTGAACTTCCGCTCTTCTTCCGTCTTCTTTGCTTTCACGACGCAAAAAGGGGCTTGGACTTTCGCCGTTCCATCTAGTATGTCCGATTGGAGGCTGGAGGATTCTTCCTCCTCCTAAGCCGGACGCAGCCGGGGAGGCAGACAAAAGACCCCCTGAAGGGATTCCTTCAGGGGGTCGGCTTTGGCTGGCGCCATGGTCAAGGCCGTAATTCAATCCACAGCCGGCCTTGGCCCAATTGCTTAGCGGATGAGCAGGCCGAACTCGCGCTCTCCGAAAGCGACTCTTTCCATGCCTTCGGCGCTTTCGAACGAGACGCTGCTCAGCAGGACGCTGTCCTGCAGCAGGCTGTCGAACGCCTGTAGCGCAGCCGTCAGCTCCGCATCGGCATCAAGCACGAGGTCTACGCGCTTCTCGATCGGCAGATCGAGCTTCTTGCGCGTGTCCTGCACGGCGCGGATGACTTCGCGCACCCAGCCCTCCTGCTCCAGCTCCGGCGTGATGTCCGTATTGAGCGCGACCGTGAGGCCGCCGCCCGATGCGGACGCGAAGCCCGGCTTCGCCTGCTTCTCCACGAGCAGTTCGTCCAGAGCGACCGGAACGTCCTCGCCGTCAGGCGTCGTGAAGACGAAGCTTCCTCCTTGAACGATCGCGCGGGCCGTATCGGCGTCGAGAGCTTTCAGATGAGCCTGGATCGGTCCGACGTTCTTGCCGAATTTCTTGCCCGCGACCTTGAGGTTGAGCTTCAGCGCGAAGTCGACGAAGCCGCTGTCGGAATGCTCCACCGTGATGCCCTTCACATTGATTTCGTCCTTGATGATGTCTTCGTATTCGGCAAGCTCGAAGTCGCCGCTCAGAGAGACGATCAGCTCGGACAGCGGCTGGCGGGTCTTGATGCCCGTCTCGTTGCGCACGTTGCGGGCCAGCTCCACGATCTGGCGGGCCGTCTCCATGTCGCGCTCAAGCGCTTCGTCGATGGCGGCCTCGTCGACGGCCGGATAGTCGGCGAGATGGACGCTGCCGTTTCCGCCGAGATTTCCATATACGTCCTCGGCAAGCAGCGGCGCGTAAGGAGCGATCAGCTTCGACAGCGTCAGCAGCACATGACGCAGCGTGCGGTAGGCATCCAGCTTGTCGCCGGTCAGGCCGCTGCCCCAGAAGCGGTCGCGCGAGCGGCGGATGTACCAGTTGCTCATCTCGTCTACGAATGCCTCGATCGCCTTGGCGGAGCCCATGAAATCCCAGCCCTCCAGCCCTTTGACGACGCCGCGCACGAGCGAGTTGAGACGGGAGACGATCCAGCGGTCCAGCTTCGCCTCGGAAGCCTGATTCGTATCGGCAGCGGGGTCGTATCCGTCGATGTCTGCATACAGAGCGAAGAATGCATGCGTGTTGACGATCGTGTCGATCACCTTCGACTTGGCTTCTCCGACGATGCCGCGCGAGAATTTCTTGCTGTTCCATGGAGCGCTGTCGGCCAGCAAAGCCCAGCGGAACGCATCCGTGCCGTATTCGTTGATGATTTCCCACGGGTCGATGACGTTGCCTTTGGACTTCGACATCTTCTGGCCGCTCTCGTCGAGCACATGGCCCGTGGAGATGACGGCCTTGTAAGGAGCGCGTCCGTTATACAGCGTCGAGACGGCCAGCAGGCTGAAGAACCAGCCGCGCGTCTGGTCGATGCCCTCGCAGATGATGTCCGCCGGATACTGCTCGGCGAAGCGGCCTTCGTTCTCGAACGGATAATGCTGCTGGGCGAACGGCATGGAGCCGCTGTCGAACCAGACGTCGATCACTTCAGGCGTGCGGGTCATGACCGCTCCTTCCGCGAACGGACTGTGCAGCTTCACTTCGTCGACATACGGCTTGTGAGGCTCGAAGTCCTCCGGCAGCTCCGTCGTCGCGCGCGCCCGCAGGTCGGCGAGGCTCGACGGCGCGTATTCCTTGCCGGTCTCCTCGCAGATCCAGACGTTGAGCGGCGTTCCCCAGTAGCGGTTGCGGCTGATGTTCCAGTCGACGAGATCCTCGAGGAATTTGCCGAAGCGGCCCTCGCGGATATGGCCAGGATACCAGTCCACGCCGTTGTTGTTGGCAATGAGCTGATCCTTGACTGCCGTCGTCTCGATGAACCAGCTTTCCGTGGCGTAGTAGAGCAGCGGCGATTTGCAGCGCCAGCAGAACGGATAGCTGTGCTCGTACTTCTCTTTGGAGAAGAGCAGCCCCTTCTCGCTCAGCTTGCGCACGATCTCGATGTCGACCTCTCCGTCCTTGACGAAGCGGCCGGCCCAGTCCGTCACCTCGTCGACGTAGCGGCCTTGCGAGTTGACGACGGCCAGCAGGCCGATGCCGTTTTTGCGGGCGGCCTTGTAGTCGTCGTCGCCATGGGCCGGCGCGATGTGGACCATGCCCGTGCCGCTGGAGTCGCTGACGAAGTCCGCGCCGATGACGACATGGCCGTTCTCGATCGGAACATAATCGAACGGCGCTTCATACGGAAGTCCGACCAGCTCGGAGCCATTCACGCTGCCGACGACTTCCGGCTTGTCGTCTCCCTTGAACACGCTCTCCACGAGGCTCTCGGCGACGAAGTACACTTCTCCGTCCCGCTTCACCTTGGAGTAGGTCAGCTCCGGATTGACGGCGATAGCCGTGTTCGCAGGAAGCGTCCATGGAGTCGTCGTCCATGCGAGCAGATTGCCTTCGCCATTTTTCAGCGGGAACTTGACGGTCGCGCTGAGATCCTTGACATCCTCGTAGCCTTGAGCCACTTCATGCGAGCTGAGGGTCGTCTGGCAGCAAGGGCAGTACGGGCTGACGCGGTGGCCGCGGTACAGCAGCCCTTTGCCATGGATGGTGGAAAGGATATGCCACACGCTCTCGATGTAGCTGTTCTTCAGCGTGATGTACGGATCGTCCATATCCGTCCAATAACCGATCGCTTCCGTCAGCTCGCGCCATTGGCGCTCGTATTCGAATACGCTGTCCTTGCATTTCTGGACAAAGGCCTCGACGCCGTAGTTCTCGATCTCTTGCTTGCCGGAAATGCCGAGCTGCTTCTCCACGCCGAGCTCGACCGGCAGGCCATGCGTATCCCAGCCCGCCTTGCGGATGACGCGGTAGCCCGACATCGTCTTGTAACGGCCGATGAAGTCCTTGATGACGCGGCCCAGCACATGGCCGATATGGGGAGCTCCGTTGGCCGTCGGCGGCCCTTCATAAAAGACGAAATTCGGCTTGCCCTCCCGGTTTTCGATCGAGGCTTTGAACGTCCCTTCTTCTCTCCATCTCGCCAGCACCCGCTCCTCGCGGCTTCTCGCCTTTTCCTTCACATCCACTCTCTGCATGCCTGACACGCCCTTCTCTCGGAAAATAAAAAAAGCCCGCCCCTGTGTAAAGGGGCGAGCATGACTCGCGATACCACCCTAATTGCCCTGTCGCGCTTGGAAACAGGTCCCCGATCGGACCGTGCTCCGCCTCAACATAGGCATCTCAGCAGCGGATGCATTCCTGCCATCCGCGTTCCCTGTAACGTGGGACTGCCGGCGGGGCTTACTCGGCACGAAGCGAAAGTTTCGCTCCGGGCTGTTCGGCTCCGCTTCTCGGAGAGGATGTTCGGCTGAAGTTCGAACGCCGGCTTGCAGCAGGATGCCGGCTCTCTGGGGAACGACCGTTCAGCGTACTCGTTCTCGTCGATGAAATTGACTGTTATCCATATGTCGCGATAAAGACCTGCAGGTCCATTATCGTCGCCAATATCTATTTCTATACTACATACAGCAGTCCCTGCGTGTCAACCGCCGCTCTAATAGTTCGAGCCTTCCAGAGACAGGCTGCTCGAGGCGTTCTCCAGCTTGTCCCAGCCGTCCTGGGCGAGCAGCTCGAGCTGCGCCTCGACCAGCGTCCGGAAGCGGGTCCGGTAGATCGAAGCCTGCTTCTTGAGCTCCTCCACTTCCAGCGACACCTTGCGGGATTTCATCATGGAGTCGTTGACGATGCGGTCGGCATTCTTCTCCGCTTCCTTGATGATCAGCTGCGCTTCCTTCTTGGCGTTGCCCCTCACCTCGTCCGCCGCCTCCTGGGCGACGATGATCGTCTTGCTCAGCGTCTCCTCGATATTGGAGAAATGGTTGAGCTTCTCCTGCAGGTTCAGGATCTGATTCTGAAGATCCTTGTTCTCGCGGATGAGCGCCTCGTAGTCCTTGATGACCTGGTCCAGGAATTCATTGACCTCATCCTCGTCGTAGCCGCGAAGTCTTCTTCCGAATTCCTTGTTATGTATGTCCAATGGCGTCAGCGGCATTGGGGCACCTCCTGTTGGATTGTTCTCGTCGTAAGCCGATCGTTGGTGATATCCCAATTCGACAGTTCCGGGCAAATTCCTGCAAATTTCTGATCCACGCCAAAAATATCCGTCCTCCCTATATCGGTCGGAACGGCGGCATTTTTTGCTGTCAATAAAAGGATGGCTCCATGCAGCGCATGGAGCCGAACCGTCCAGGCTCCCGAGGAGCCGGATTCAGATGAATTTGCCTGCTTTGACGCGTATCCGGCCTTTCTTGGTCATGCCGTCGACCTCCAGCAGCTTGAACCTGCCAAGTCCCTTGATGGACACGACGTCCCCTTCGCGGAGCTGCTTCGAAGGATCCTCCTCGCCCTTCCAGTTGACCCGGCAGCGGCCGGCCCGGATCGGCTCGACGATCTTCGCCCGGCTGATCCGGTAGACGTCGCTGCAGATTCCGTCCAGCCGCATGGACGCGACGGTGAAGCTCATCTCTTCCATGCGGCTGACGACCGGGCGCAGCTCCGTCAGCGGCTTGACCGACGTCAGCACGCTGAGCTTGTGGACCTGGCGAAAATGCACGTTCAGGAAGTCGGAGATCTCGTCAGCGACGAGCAATTGGGCTCCATCCGGACCGACGTGGATGTCTCCGATGCGGTCGCGCTTGATTCCAAGCCCCAGAACGGCTCCCAAGTAGTCGCCGTGATCCAGCTCCAGATGGCCGCCGGAGACGGCTTGCACTTCAAGCACGGATATGCCGGTCTCCTCGCCTTCCAAATAACGATAAGAGGGAGCAATCAGCGCCCGCCTGCGCTCCGCTCCCTCGTATCCTCCATCCAATCGAACGCCGACGTCGGGTTCCCGATTCGCGAGCGACATCAGGATCGATGCCTGCCGGGGATCGAGGAAATCCGTCCGCTTCAGCTCGTGAAGCTGGGCCGAGCGTCCGATCCACTCCAGGGCGCGGTCGACGAACGGCCGCTCCTCCGGATGAAAATGCTCATAAAGGCCGTCTGCCACTGGGCTGCCCTAGGAAAAGAAGAAGCCCAGCACGCCGATGATGCCTTGCGCGACGAAGCGCAGAGCGATCAGGGCGACGATCGGACTGATGTCCAGCATGCCGCCGATCGGCGGGATGAAGCGGCGGAAGATGCTGAGATAAGGCTCGACAATCTTGCCGAGGAACTGGCCGATGAAGCTCTCGCGGGCGTTGGGCAGCCACGAAAGCAGAATGTATCCGAAAATCATAAAGTAGTAAATCGATTCCAGTGTGTGGACGATCTCTTTGACTTGCTCCAAGCCAAGGTCACCTCATTTTTCTGTAGTCTTCGTCAGCAAGCATTTCGGTTATGGTGCCCTGAACATCGACAGAATCCGGCGTGCAGAGAAAAATATTCGGGCCGAGCTTGGAAATGCTTCCGTTCAACGCGTATACGGTGCCGCTGAGGAAGTCGACGATCCGCACGGCCAGATCCGTCCGGACGCGCTGCAGGTTCACGATGACGGAACGCCGGTTGCGCAGATGGTCGGCGATCTCCTGCGCTTCGTCATAGGAACGGGGTTCGTTCAGCACGACGCGCATGTTCTTCTGCGAATGGATGCTGACGATATTGCTGCCTTTGGTTGGTTTACGCATATCGGATGCCGAGGTTTCAACTTCATGATCCTCATGCTGATGGACGGGCTCGCGCTCGATGATCTCTTCCTCATCCTGCAAGCCGAAATAGTTCATGAACCGGTTAATCACCTTCATACCAGCTCCTCCTCTTTGCCTACGAGAATGGTTCCAAGCCGCACCCACGTCGCGCCTTCCTCCACCGCTGCCTCGAAGTCGCCCGACATTCCCATCGAGAGCTCCGTCAGCGGTTCCTGAAACCAGCTCTCGCGGTTGGCCAGCTCCATCAGCTCCCGCAGTCTCCGGAAGACCGGACGCGCAGCTTCGGAATCCTCGTCATGGGGCGCCATCGTCATAAGGCCGACCGGCTTGACGCCAGGGCAGGCCGCGAGACCCGAGGCGAGGTCCCGGAGCTGCTCCGGGGCGATGCCGTGCTTGGAATGTTCCGCGGATACGTTGACTTGAATGAAACATGGGACCACGATGCCGAGGCTCCTGGCCTTCTTGTCGATTGCATCCGCCAGGGAAAGCCTGTCCAGCGAATGGATGTATGTAAACTTGCCTATGACGTCCTTCACCTTGTTCGTCTGCAGCGAACCGATAAAATGCCAGACGGGGGCTTCTCCCTCTCCGCAGGAGCCTTCCGGAAATGCCTCCCACTTGTCCTTGGCGTCCTGCCAGCGGTTCTCGCCCAGATGGACGCAGCCGCTGTCCAGCGCTTCCCTGGTCCTGTCGATGGATACATACTTCGTCACCGCGATGACGTTCACTTCCTCCGGGCTGCGTCCGCTGCGGGCGCAAGCCTCCGCGATCCTTCTATCCACTTCCGCCTTCCGCTCCGTCAGCGACAAAAGCGTCACCTGCTTTCCATGCCGATCCAGCTTGCCATCCGCCCCGTGCTGCCGCCTTCCATCCGATGGGAGAAGAACAAATCCTTGCGGCAGCCGGTGCACCACTGCGTAACTTCTATATTCGACGGCATAATTCCTGCTTTTATCATAATCTGTCGGTTGAGCTCTTTCAAGTTCAGCCTGCCGTGGCCCGGCGTCTCCCCGTGAATGACCGGGACGCCGGAAGCGATTCCTGCTGCGGCGAGCTCGCCGAGCAGCGGACGAACGCGCCCCAGGACGGCCTCGTCGACCTCGTAGCAGCATGATCCGATCGACGGCCCGACAGCCCCGCGGATGTCGGCAGGCTTGCTGCCGTACCGGCTGCCCATCGCTTCGATGGTCGCGCGGGCGATTTCCCCTACGGTTCCCTTCCAGCCCGCATGGGCAAGCGCCACCGCTCCCCTGGACGGGTCCCAGAAGTACAAGGGCACGCAGTCGGCGTAAAAGGAGACGAGCAGAACGCCCGGCTCATCCGTCATCAGCGCGTCCGTATCCGGGACGGCCGTCGCCCGCGAGTCGCGCCCGCGGCCGGCATCGCCCCTCGTCAGAGCCTGAACGGCGCAGCCATGCACCTGCTCTCCGCAGGTGAACGACTCATAGGGCCAGCCGAGCGCGTCTGCCAGCCGCATGCGGTTCGTCCGGACAGACGCGTCGTCGTCCCCGACATGCAGCCCCATATTCAGGGAAGCCCAGGGCTCCCGGCTTACGCCGCCCTGCCGTCCGGTGAAGCCGGCCGTAACGCTGCCCCCGCCGGTCCATGATTCCAATAAAAAAAGCGAAGCTTCCTTCGCCGGGTTCACGCTATCGCGCTGTACGAATGCTTCCAATTGCCATCACCTCCAGCCTAGTGTACCATGTCCGCCGCGGAGCGGGGAAGGCGGGGCGGAATCGCCGCGGCTTTTCGCTACAGCTTCTCCTGGATGTCGTCATCCTCCAGGTACGCCTTGACCCCGCCGACGTTCTCCATCCGGACGAGCACGACGTCGGCGCCGATCTTGACGATGTTGCGCCACGGAATGATGAGATCCGCCCCGCTGCCGAACATGCCGAAGAAGCGGGTGAAATTAGGCACGACGATGGAATCGATGCGCCCCTGCCTCAGATCGATTTCCATGTCGCTGATTTGGCCGAGCTTTTTGCCGTCCACGATATTGATGACGTCCTTGGTTTGGAATTCGGATATTTTCATGAGCATGCGCCGCACTTCCCGTCATGGAGATCTAGTGCTCCCAGTATATGACGGAAGCGGGCCGATCAGCCCAAGCCCGCATGAAAAAGGCGCCCGAAGGCGCCCGAGCTTCGTGGCCGCATGGCCTGCCTCAGCTCTTGACATGCTTTTGAAGCTGCTGGATGGCCGACTTCTCGAGCCGGGACACCTGCGCCTGCGAGATGCCGATCTCGTCGGCGACCTCCATCTGCGTCTTGCCGTCGAAGAAGCGCATCGACAGGATCATCTTCTCGCGCTGGTTCAGCTTGTGCATCGCTTCGCGCAGGGCGATCTCCTCGATCCAGCTGATTTCCTTGTTGCGGTCGTCGCTGATCTGGTCCATCACGTAGATCGGGTCGCCGCCGTCATGGTAGATCGGCTCGAACAGGGAAACCGGATCCTGGATGGCGTCAAGGGCGAAGACGACATCCTCCTTCGGCACGCCGAGCGCCTCGGAAATCTCGAAGATGGTCGGCTCGCGGGAATTCTGGTTCGTGAGGCTGTCGCGGACCTGCAGCGCCTTGTAGGCGATGTCCCGCAGCGATCGCGACACCCGGATCGGGTTGTTGTCCCGCAGGTAGCGGCGGATCTCGCCGATAATCATGGGGACGGCATATGTGGAAAATTTGACGTTTTGACTGAGGTCGAAATTATCGATGGCCTTCATGAGTCCGATGCAGCCGACCTGGAACAGGTCGTCCACGAATTCTCCCCGGTTGTTGAACCGCTGGATGACGCTGAGGACGAGCCTCAGGTTCCCGTTCACGAGCTTCTCTCTGGCGGACCACTCGTTCTGGGTCTGGAGAGCGGTGAACAGCTCCCTCATTTCGACGTTCGTAAGCACGGGGAGTTTGGAAGTATCCACTCCGCAGATCTCGACTTTATTTCGGGTCAATTGTGACTACCTCCCAAGGAGAAACATTAATAAGCATTATCTCCTTGGGCTTCATTTTTATTCCTGTTCCGACAGCGTCCGACAGAGCCGTCAGAAGCCTGGAAACGCATCCAAGCGACTGGCAGCGAGGAATTGCCGAGCTGTCGTTGACGAAAAAAAAGCCTCGGCGTTTGGCCTCGGCAAATCAGGAAAATCGGCTTCATTCCCCGTAGTAGTTGAACTGGAAATACTGGTAATCGACGCTCTGCGCATCGCTGTCCGTCCGCTCTACGGCGCCGCGGTATATAACCTTGCGCGTCTTCTCCTCGTAGACCACGACGGTGGGAATTTTATTCAGGATCAGGTTGTCGTAAATCAATCCCTTCTCGAGCCGGATGCTGCGCAATCCCGCGTTGCCGCTTCGAAGAAGCTTCAAAGGCTCCGCCAACGGCTCTCCCGTCCGGGCGTCCAGTACATGAATGAGCGGCTCGGCATTCCGCTCGTTGAAGGCATAAAGCTTTCCTTCGTGCAGCCTCGGCGCAAGCCCCTGTTTGACTCGATCCATTCCCGCCTTGGGCAGATCCCAGGTATCGCCGCTGGCGTAATCGTAACCGATGATGCGCCATCCTGTCAGAACCGGATCCTGTCCGGACGCATCGGCATCCGCTCCCTTGCGCTTGATCGTCTTCACATTGAACATCACGGAAGGCGAGGGCTCCAGCTCGCGCACCTCGCCGATCAGCTCGACCGTTGTCTCCGTATAAGGGTCAGGATCCGGGACCGTTTGGTACAGCTCCTCCGCCTGCAGCAGCTCCCCGCTCTCCTTGTCGACGATATAATCCGTAAAAGTCCAGATCGCAGGTCCATTGTCCGGGCTGTCATGCTGTCCGCGCACCAGCAGGTGGATGCGGCTTCCTATCTGCTGGATATCCAGAACGGTCTTATCCTGGTAAAGGAGATTGTCCGCCTTCGCAGCGCTCGTCTGAACGGGCACGGTGAATTCCTTGCTGCCGGAACCGGCAAGATCCAGAATTCGAATCTTCACGGACGAAAGGTTGTTGTCCATATCGGCACCGATGACGGAATTCCCGTCCCTGTAGAACGAATCATCATATCGATGCCCGCGCATGAAGGAGCGATGGGAGATAATCAGCTGGTTCCGCTCGGAAGAGTATCTGTCCGGCTCGATCAAATCCTCGAAGGGAGCGGATAAAAACCGGCTTCCCGTCCTTTCCCTCCGCCCGTCCGCCGACAAGCGGGAACCGAGTCCTTCCAGGACGAAGCCTTTCATAACCTCCGTGCTGCCTTCCAGTGTAACGAGCTTGTATGGGGGAGTGCTGTCGGCGCCGGCGGCTCCCGCGTAAGCGGCCAGGACCGCGGCGCTTAGGACAGCAAGCCCGAGGCTGTATCCGTATCTTCTTCTCATAGTTCCTCCTTATGCCGTGACTTTGGTGCGAAGCAGCCATCTGCCGAGCCACAGCGACAGCCCCGCATTGAGCAGCATGAGAGCAATCGCAGCCGCCAGCAGCTCGGAAGGATACAGGAAGGCCATCCCTCTTTCCGCCCGGCCCCACATCCATGCGACCAGCACCAAGGTTCCGGCCGTGTAAGCCGACCCGGCAAGCAATCCTTTGAACCGATAGCTTCTCTCCAGAAGAATGGTCGTGAACAGCAAGAGCACGAATACCGCTCCGAATCCGTAGACCAGCAGAAATTCATGCAGGCGCACCGGAATGAAGATGACCAGATCCATGCCTCGAATCGTATCGACCAAGGTTCGTGGAACGCGCAGCTCGTCGGGCATGCGCAGCCGGTACATTGTCATCTGAACGGCTATGATGCCTATCTGCAGAGCGAACAAGCTGAACACGAACGTCATCAGCGCTGTGAATTTGGACACATACAGGAGGAATCTTGATTGCGGCAGCATCAGCAGCCGATAGACAAAAGCCGACCTGCCAAACCAGTCCCTATACCAGATGAGGAATATATACAATCCGATTCCCGCGATGCAGATCACGATCGGGAATGTCATCCAGCTCTCTCTATGAGACCAAATCTCGCCCAGCGGAAGACCGTTGTATCTCTCCGAATATTGGGCCAGAGACAATCCTTCGCGAGTGATTTGCTCTCGAACGGCTTGAAGCCGATCGCTCATCGCCAGCTGCATTCCGATCAGTTGGATGGCGGACGTCATGGCCATCAGTCCGAGAAGCACGAAGCGAAAGCGGTAAATCTCCAGATGCACCAGCTTCAAATACGTTTTCAAGTCCGATATACCTCCCTCATGACGTCGATGATCGACTTGCCGTGATCGCCGCGCATCTCCTCGCAGTCGAAGTCGCGGATGACATGACCCTGATCCAGCATCACCGCCCGATCGACGAGATGCTCGATGTCGCCGATTTCATGGGTTGTGATGAGCACTCCGCGATCCTCAACCAGCTGGCTCGTAAATACCTCGGCGATCATCTCGCGGCTGAACAGGTCGATGCCGGAGAACGGCTCGTCCATCAGCACATAGTCGACATCCTGCGCCATGCCGAGCACGAGGTTGAACTTGGCCGCTGTCCCCTTGGACAGCCGGCCGATCCGCTCTCCACGCTCGAGGCGGAAGAAGCTCATCAAATCCTCGGCTTTTTCGGCATTCCAGCGGGGATAGAAATCCGACATCAGCTGCAAGCCGTCCCGCAGCTTCATGGAACCCGGCAGCGTGAGCCGATCCGGGATAAAAGCAATCGTATGGTATATCTCCGGGGAGAGAGGCTGGCCGCCGATACGGATGCTTCCGCCATCAACCGGCGTAAGTCCCATGATCGCCTTTAGAATCGTTGATTTGCCGGCGCCGTTCAGACCGATGAGGCTGGTGATCCGACCTTTCTCCGCCTTGAACGAAATCCCGTTCAAAACATTCTTGCGGCGATACCGCTTGCGGATGTCGCTTACTTCGATCATCGCTGGATCCCTCCTGTTCCATCATGATTGTTGTCGGCGGCAGCGGAAGGCCTCCCATACTTCTCCCGGACCAGCTCCACCAATTCGTCCACAGGCGCTTCCAGCCTGCGGACCGATTCCACGAACGCCTCCACAGCCTCGCCGAGCAGCTCGGAGCGGATTTCCTTCAGCACGTCGGCGTCCGTCGTAATATGGCTCGGCGAATTCCCTTCGGTCACGATCAAGTTCTGATCCTCCATTTCCTTGTACGCTTTCTGGGCTGTATTCGGGTTGATCTTCATGCGGGAGGCGAGCTCCCTGCGCGAAGGAACGGTCTGGCCGCCGCGCAGCCTCCCGGTCGCAATCATTTCCTTGAACTGCTTGACTACCTGCAAATAAACCGGATCCCTATTGTTGAATGCCGCTTCCGGCCACTCCTCTTCGCCTGCCATCTCGCACCTCGGTTCGTGTGTGTACTATGTGGTTCATACACTCGATAAGTGTATTATGCGCATCATACACTTGAATTGTCAATGCTTTCCTGAAAAAGAAACAAGCTGTCTTAATCCGCCCGGGGCGGATCATAGACAGCTTGATAGGCAAAGCGAGTTCTCGTTCCGGCGGAATCAAGGCATCGAGCCTTGGCCATCGCCGCATGTTGATTCATGCAGGCAGGCCCGGTCCGATCAGCCCTTGTAGGGCTGAACCGGGCGAATCGGACTGCCCGCCAAATACGCCTCGATGTCCTCCACCGCATCCTCGAAGTACAGCCGATAGTTGCTCTCCGTCACGTAGCCGATATGCGGCGTCGCCAGCACGTTCGGCAGCGTCCGGTAAGGATGGTCCTCCGGCAGCGGCTCGACGTCGAAGACATCCAGCCCCGCGCCTGCGATCCTCTCTTCCTTCAAGGCTGACAGCAGCGCCTCCTGGTCGACGATGCCCGCCCGGGACGTATTGACCAGGAAGGCGGTCGGCTTCATGAGCGCCAGCTCCTCCGCGCCCAGCAAGCCGCGGGTCCGGTCGCTCAGGACGAGATGCACGGACACATAATCGCTCTCCTTCAGCAACGCTTCCTTGGAATCCGCCAGACGGACGCCGGCCTGAGCCGCCCGCTCCTCGGTGAGGTTCTGGCTCCACGCCAGCATATTCATCCCGAATGCCCGCCCGATCTCGGCTACGCGGGTTCCGATCTTGCCGAGCCCGAGCAGGCCGAGGGTCCGGCCGTTCAGGTCGCTGCCGACGGTGCTCTGCCAAGGACCGCCGCTGCGGAAGGCGTCGCTCTCGACGCGGACATGCCGCGCCAGGCCGAGCAGCAGCGCCCAGGTCAGCTCGATCGGCGCCTCCGAGCTGCCGCGAGTGCCGCTGACCGCGATGCCGAGCCGTCCGGCCGCTTCAAGGTCCACGGAAGCGTTGCGCATGCCCGTCGTCACGAGCAGCCTCAGCTTCGGCAGCCGCGCCAGCAGCGATTCCCGGAACGGCGTCCGCTCCCGCATGATGACGACAATTTCCTCGTCCTTCAGCATCTCCGCCAGCTCGTCCTCGCTGTCATAATGCTCCGTCAGCACCGACAGCTCGATCCTGTCGTCCAGGCGGCTCCAATCCCCATAGTTCAAAGCCGCTTCCTGATAGTCGTCGAGAATCGTGCAGTTCGCTTTCATGGCTCGTCTCCTCCTTGTCATCCTTTCAGCGCCTCGCGGCAGCTGGCTCGGTCTCGGGTCCCCCTTGTTCTAGGCCTGGCTCGCTTGGGCCACATGCAGGCGGCTGTAGATGCCTCCCGCGGCGATCAGCTCCTGATGCTTGCCCTGCTCCGCGATGCCGTCCTTGCTCACGACGACGATGCGGTCGGCATTGCGGACCGTGCTCAGCCGGTGCGCGATGACCAGCGTCGTGCGTCCGACGGACAGCTCCGCCAGCGCGGCCTGGATGGCCGCCTCCGTCTCGGTGTCGAGAGCCGAGGTCGCTTCGTCCAGGATGAGGATCGGCGGGTTCTTGAGGAACATGCGCGCGATGGACATGCGCTGCTTCTGTCCGCCGGACAGCTTCACGCCGCGCTCGCCGATGACGGTGTCCATCCCTTCCGGCATGCTGCGGATCAGCTCGTCCAGCGACGCGCGGCGCGCCGCTTCCCAGATTTCCTCTTCGCTCGCCTGCAGGTTGCCATAGGCGATATTCTCGCGGATCGTGCCGGAGAACAGGAAGACGTCCTGCTGCACGATGCCAATCTGGCGGCGCAGCGACTCCAGCTTCACGTCCCGGATGTCCTTGCCGTCCACCTTGATCGAGCCTCCTTCCACCTCGTAGAAACGCGGCAGCAGGCTGCAGATCGTCGTCTTGCCGGCTCCGGACGGACCGACAAAGGCGACCGTCTCTCCCGGCTTGATGCGGAGGCTGATATCGTTCAGAATCGGACGATCCGGCTCATAGCCGAAGGAGACATGGCTGAATTCGATGCCGCCGCTGACGTTTTTCAGCTCGGCGGCGCCCGGCTTGTCCTGGATATCGGGATCCGTGTCCATGATCTCGCAATACCGCTTGAAGCCGGCGATCCCCTTCGGATAGCTCTCGATGACCGCGTTGATCTTCTCGATCGGCTTGAAGAAGACGTTCGACAGCAGGATGAACGCCATGAAGTCGCCGAGGTTGATCCGGCCTTCGATCATGAACCACGCTCCCGCGATCATGACGAAGATCGTGATCAGGCGCATGAGCATGTACGTGATGCTGATGCTCTTGGACATCGTCTTGTAGGCCATCAGCTTCGTCGTGCGGAAGTTCTGGTTGTCGACGGCGAACAGCTTGTTCTCATGCTCCTCGTTGGCAAAAGACTGCACGACGCGGATGCCGCCGACATTGTCCTCGATGCGGGCGTTGAAGCTGCCGACATTGCCGAACAGCCGGCCATAGGTTGAGCCCATCCGGCGGCCGAAGAAGATGACGAGCCAGGCCATGATCGGCACGATGACGAACGTGAGCAGCGCCAGCTCCAGATTGATGTAGGCCATCAGGGCAAACGAGCCCAGCAGCGTCATGATGGCGATGAATACATCCTCCGGCCCGTGATGCGCGACCTCGCCGACCTCGGTCAGGTCGTTGGTCATTCTTCCGATGAGATGGCCGGTCTTGTTGTTGTCGAAGAAGCGGAAGCTCAGCTTCTGCACATGCGCGAACAGCTTGCGCCGCATCTCCGTCTCGATGTTGATGCCGAGCATATGCCCCCAGTAGTTGACGACATAATTCAGCACCGTGTTCATCGCATAGATCGCCAGCAGGCCGACGCACGCCCAGACGATCAGCTGCCAGTCGCCGCTCGGGAGCAGCTTGTTGATGAACTGCTGGACCGCGACCGGAAATGCGAGCTCGAGCAGGCCGGCGACGACGGCGCAGGTGAAGTCAAGGATGAAGAGGCCCAGAAACGGGCGGTAGTGAGAGAAAAATCGGCGGAGCATGTCTTCACTCTTTTCCGGTTGGTTTTGATACAAAATTCTGTATAAACTCTATACTAATTGATAGTCATTCTCAGGGTCAAACCCTTTTTTGGCTTTATTCAAACCTTCCCTCCCTCGCTCCGGCGCCGCAACATGTTCGAAGGCCTGTTCCCATGCTAAAATGAAAGCATAAAGGAGAGCGTTCATTTATGTATGATGTCACGATCATTGGAGCCGGAGTCGCCGGCATCTTCGCCGCCCACGCCCTTATGGAGGCCGCGCCTGAACTCAAGGTGCTGGTGGCGGACAAAGGAAAGCCGCCGAGGGAACGAAGCTGCCCGCTGGAGCGGGGAGGCAGCTGCCAGTGCGACGCCTGCGAAGCTTACATCGGATTCGGCGGCCTGGGCCGGTCCGAAGGAAAATACAATTTCACGACCGACTTCGGCGGCGAGCTGGAAGCGCTGCTCGGCGTACGGCTCGCGATGGAACGGATGGACGAGGTCGACCGCATCCTGTGCCTGTACGGAGCCGCCGCAGCCGTTCCTTACCGGACGCACAGCAGCAGCCTTGCCGCCAGGGCGGAAGCCGGCGGCTTGAAGCTGCTCAGCTCCACCGTCCGCCATTTGGGCACCCGCTTGTCGCGGCAAGTGCTGGACGGGTTCTATGAAGCTCTGTCGGCATGGGCGGACTTCAGCTTTCAGACCGAGGTCGTCTCGCTGGACAAGGAAACAGGAGGCTTCAACCTTCTCCTTTCGGATGGAAGGACCTTGTCATCGAAAAAGGTGTTTCTCGCCACGGGACGCAGCGGCGCCGGCTGGCTGGAGCAAATGCTTCCGACGCTCGGCCTGGAGGCGAGGCAGACCCGGCTGGATCTCGGCATCCGGCTGGAAATGGTTGGAGGGCAGCTGGATTCCATTCTTCAGGAAACGTTCGAGACCAAGCTGCGATATGACGGTGACGGTTTCTCGGCGACAACCTATTGCATGAATCCAAGCGGCCGCATCATCCGCAAGCATCAGGAGGGCCTCGTCATGGCCGATGGCCAGAACTTCAAGGAACAAGGAAGCAAAAGCTCTAACCTCAATTTCACCCTGTTCGTTCCGCGCCTCTTCCCAACGCTGCAGGATGCCGATGCATGCGCCCGCCAAGTGCTGGGGAAGGTCAACCGGGGCGGGGATCGCCTGGCCGTCCAAAGGCTGGACGATCTCCGCCGCGGACGTTCCACCAGCCACGAAGGCATCCGCTCCAACAGGATCAGGCCGTCGATCGAGGCGGATCCGGGAAACCTGGCCGAGGAGCTGCCGGAGCTGTACGTGCGAGCCGCCATGGAATTCCTGGCCGCGCTGGAGCGGCTGCTCGGCGAACGTCTTGACGGCGATACGCTTCTCTATGCGCTTGACGGCAAATTCTATGCTCCCAGGCTGGCGGTCGACTGCCGCTTCCAGACGGAAGTGGAAGGGCTGTATGCGATCGGAGACTGCTCCGGCTCGACCCATTCCCTCTCCCAGGCGGCGGCCAGCGGCATCCATGCCGCCCGCTGCGCGCTCGGCCTTTCCTGAGGCTCCCGCTTCAGCCTTTCCTTCCGGCCGCTCAGCAGTCAAAAGCCGGCCCCTCCCATGGAGAGGCCGGCTTTTGGTTTGCTCCAGGCCGCTGCCTGCACATCAGACCATTTTGTTGAATTCCTTGCGCAGTCGCTTGATGATCCGCTTCTCGAGGCGGGAAATATAGGATTGCGAGATTCCGAGCTGATCGGCGACATCCTTCTGCGTCTTCTCTTCCCCGTCGGCAAGCCCGAAGCGCAGCTCCATGATGATGCGCTCCCGCTCCGTGAGCTTGTCGAGCGCCTTGTGCAGCAGCTTGCGGTCGACCTGCTCCTCGATGTTCCGGTAGATCGTGTCGTTCTCGGTGCCGAGCACGTCCGAGAGCAGCAGCTCGTTGCCGTCCCAGTCGATGTTCAGCGGCTCGTCGAACGATACCTCCGTCCTCGTCTTGCTGTTGCGGCGCAGGAACATCAGAATCTCATTCTCGATGCAGCGCGAAGCGTACGTAGCCAGCTTGATCTTCTTTTCGGGATCGAACGTATTGACGGCCTTGATAAGGCCTATGGCTCCGATCGACACCAGATCCTCGATGTGGATGCCGGTATTCTCGAACTTGCGGGCGATGTAGACGACAAGCCGCAGGTTGCGCTCGATGAGCATGGCTCGGATCGCGCTGTCCCCGGACGGAAGCCTCTCGAGCAGGTACTCCTCCTCTTCGCGCGTAAGCGGGGGAGGAAGCGCTTCACTGCCGCCGATATAATAAATTTCCTGGCTTTTCAGCCCGAGCAAAAACAGCAGGCGGTAATAGAACAACTGCATATTCAGCCGGAATTTAACCATTGTAGTCCCCATCTCCTCTTTTGTTGGTCAGCCGGCCCGATGCTCCACCAGCGAAGGGTGGATGATAGCGCGGTAAGAGCCGTCAGCTGCCAGCTTGCCTCCATCCAGTCCGATGAGCACTTTGCTCGATTCGCTCCGCTGCCCTTCTCTTACGATGACGACTGTATCCGGCTTGACGGCGAGCATGAACTGCGTCCCTTTGTTGATTCCGCGGTAGGGGACGAGCCGCAAGCGGTCCTGCCAAGGAAACTCCTCTTGTCCAAGCCCCGCGATCAGCCGGTCCACCTGGGAATCCCGGATTCCCTGCATCCAGCCGGGAGGGATCTCGTCCTCCCACAGCGAGGCTTCCATCACCATGACCGGTGTCCGGGAGAGCGGGTCGTAGAGCTGGTTGCCCGTATCCACGAGGCCGGTGCAGCGATGCTCCTTGCCGCCGATGATGACGGATACTTCAGCCAGATGAGTCAGCACCAGCTCCTTCTGCCTTCGTCCGCTGACGACGCTGCGGAAGACGTACAAGCCGATGCATAGGAAGCTGATCGCGTATACGCCGCCCATCTGCACTTCGAATGCGACTCCATGCCGCAGCAGCGTCATCGTCCTCCATACTTTTCCGGATCCTTGCATAAGAAAATAGTAGATGCCGAGAACGGCGCCAGCCGCTACGAAATTGACTGCGTAAAACGTTCCCACATGACGGGCAAAGCTGCGGGTATCGGCATAACCGAAGGCGACCGCGATTATAATCAGCGATATAGCCGCCTTGACGATGACGGTAAACAGCATGGACAGCGGCGGAAAAAGCATCAAGGTCACATAGATCCCGCCGATGGCTGCAGCGGTCAATACCCGCCACGGCTTGGCCTTGATTCCGCGCACCCAGGCAGTGAGCAGCAGCATGGAGCCGTCCACCATCAGCTCCTTGAGAAACAGCACATCGACGTATACGGCCAGCTGAAGCCACCTCCTGTCCACCCGGCTCGTTCGGGGCGATCCTGACCCAGCCGATCATCAACCCTTCGGCACCGTCCGGCTCTGCCAACAGAGCAAGCCGGGGAACGATAGAAACAAGTATAGTGCAGCGCCAAGCACAATGTCTGTCTAAACCTGGCGCGCCGCCGCAACTAATTTTGTCGGAAGCTGTGAGGCGCGGCGGAGCTGATTCTCCCCTTTTCGACCTCGATAAAATGGAGATGAACAAGGCTTTGACAGAGATGGCCGGGACGCTTGTCGGTTTCAGGCATAGAAAAAGACCGCATCTTCCGTAGGAAGATGCGGTCTTGATAGGAGTGCGGATCAGCGGTCGCCGCGCGGGCGGTTGTTGCGCAGGAAAGCGGGAATCTCCAGCTGGTCGCTCGGCGTATTGGTGAACGGCTTGGCGCTAGGCTGAGGGGCGCGCTGCTCTTGAGGCTCGGGAGCGGCTCCATGGCTTTGGGTCTGCGGGCGGCGGGCCGGCTGAACAGGCGCCGCCTTGTGCTCGAAGCCTGTCGCGATGACGGTCACCTTGATCTCGTCCTTGAAATCCTCGTCGATGATCGCGCCGAAGATCATGTTGACCTCCGGATCGGAAGCCTCGATGACGATCTCGGCCGCTTCGTTCACCTCGTACAGCGACAGGTTCGTGCCGCCGGTGATGTTCATGATGACGCCGCGCGCTCCGTCGATCGACGTTTCGAGCAGCGGGCTCTGGATCGCCTTGCGGGCCGCTTCGGTCGCGCGGTTCTCGCCGGTCGCGATGCCGATGCCCATGAGGGCGGAGCCGCGCTCGGTCATGATCGTCTTCACGTCCGCGAAGTCGAGATTGATGAGGCCCGGAACCTTGATCAGGTCGGAAATGCCCTGCACGGCCTGGCGAAGCACGTTGTCGGCTTCGCGGAACGCCTCGAGCATCGGCGTCTTCTTGTCGACGATCTCAAGCAGGCGGTCGTTCGGAATGATGATCAGCGTGTCGACCTTTTCCTTCAGCGCCTCGATGCCGTGCTCGGCCTGGTTCGAGCGCTTGCGGCCCTCGAAGGTGAACGGACGGGTCACGACGCCGACCGTCAGAGCACCGCATTCGCGGGCGATTTCGGCGATGACGGGAGCGGCGCCGGTACCGGTGCCGCCGCCCATGCCGGCGGTCACGAACACCATGTCCGCGCCTTTGAGCGTGGCGGCGACGAGATCGCGGGACTCCTCGGCCGCTTTCTTGCCGACCTCCGGATTCGCGCCGGCTCCGAGGCCGCGCGTAAGCTTGTCGCCGATCTGAAGCTTATGCTCCGCCTTGGCAAGGTGGAGCGCCTGGGCATCGGTGTTCACCGTAATGAACTCCACGCCCTTCACTCCGTTGTCGATCATCCGGTTCACCGCATTGCTGCCGCCGCCCCCGACACCGATGACTTTAATTTGTGCCAGTTGTTCCAAGTCAATATCGAACTCCAACATTCTATTTCCCCCGATCAGATGAATTCGCTGAACATGTTCTTGATTCGTTCAATCATGCCGGGTTTAGCGGGGGCTGCGGTTCCCGTCTTGCGGCTTGCCTGCTTCTTGACCGCTCCCGAATTGCGAATCGTCATATGCTTGCTCACATATTGAATCATTCCGACTCCGCTGCCGAAGGCAGGGTCGCGTACGCCGATGAAGTCCGGGACAGCGATGCGGACGGAAGATTCCAGTTCCTGCTGCGCAACGGTCAGCGTGCCCGGCAAGTTCACTGTGCCTCCGGTGAGCACGTAGCCCTGGATTTTTTGGGCATAGCCCAAACGGCGGACTTCCTGGCGGATCATGTAGAAGATCTCGGCCATGCGCGGCTCGATGATGTTCGCCAGATCGACCTGGGAGAATTCCTTCTCGACGTTGGAGCCGAGCCGCGTCACCTTGAAGCGCTGGTCCTCCGCAGCGTCGTACACGGATGCGCAGCCGTACTTGAGCTTGATCTTCTCCGCTTGCTCCGTCTGCGTGCGCAGGCCGTAGGAAATGTCGTTGGTGACGAATTCCCCTCCGACCGGCAGCGTCGACGTGGCAGCAAGCCCGCCCTGATCGAAGATCGACAGAGTGGTGGAGCCGGCGCCGATGTCGACGATGGCCGTTCCCATCGACTTCTCATCCTTGCTGAGGGACATCATGCCGGACGCCAGCGACATCAGGATGATGCCGGAGATGTGCAGCCCTGCCTTCTCCACGCAGCGGATCAGATTATGTATGGCCGTCTTCGCTCCGGTCACGATGGTGGATTCCACTTCGAGACGGACGCCGATCATGCCGCGCGGATCCGAAATGCCTTCAAGTCCGTCGACCAAATACTGCTTGGGCACGAGATTGATGATTTCGCGTTCCGGGGGCAGCGCCACGACCTTGGCCGCCTGCAGCACGCGTTCGATGTCTTCCTCTCCGATCTCGCGATCCTCGTTGGAAACAGCCACGACGCCGTGATTGCTCTGCAGCGCGATATGGTTTCCTTGAATGCCTACGTACACTTCCGAAATTTGAATGTCGACCATTCTCTCCGCATGCTCGACCGCGTTGCGGATCGACTTGACGGTCTGGTCGATGTCTACAATGGCTCCCTTTCGGATGCCTTCCGAGTCGGACGATCCAACTCCAATTATATTAATGGCTCCGCCTGTCACTTCGCCAATAATAACTCGAACCTTGGATGTACCGATGTCCAAACTGACAATGATGTCGTTATTGCCCAATTCCGCGGCACCTCCGTTTCGGGTCGCATTTATCGGTATTCCTTTTTAATCTGATCCTACATATTCAACACAGTTAATATTTTCCCTCTTTTTTCTACATTTTTTTCGCCTGCCAATTCAACCCAGCAAAGAAAAAAAAGGAATCAAGGGCGGCCGTCTTGACGCCCTCGCCGCTAGCCGGAAGCGAGTCCGAAGCCGCAGCGGAGATGGCCGGCCGAGGGACTCAAGGCATAATCATCCAGGAAAAATGCCATATCTTAAATTCTACCATTCTTTAGGACGAAATAAAAGAGCGGGAGCCAAGCGGCTTTGCTTCATGGTCCAGCGTCCTCCGAGCTGCCCGCGGCTTGCTGGAACGGCGAATAGGTATCCGCAAGCAGCAGCGTGACCCGGCCGGGATCCCGCTCTTCGACGACCGAATTCAGCGTGTCGATCTTATCCTTGAGCAAGGACGCGGCCGTAATGACTTCGAATCCGTTGCGAGTGTAGATGCGGATCCGGTCCGGATAGGATTCGGTCGGAGAAGGCATGATTTCCGATAGATTGCCGAGCGCGGCAGGGTCGATCAAGGCAAGCTGCTTGCACAGCTGGCCCTTCACGGTGTCGTCCTTCTTCCACCCCGACAGGACCGGCTTGTCCACGACGGCTTTCGCCTGGTCGGCCTGGACGATCGAGCCGCTCGCCAATATGGCGCTCAGCTGGCCGTTCGCAGCGAGCTCGAATGCTACCGGCGGATATTCCTCGACCGTGATCTTGATCTGTCCGGGAAAGGTTTTGGCCACCTTGACTTCCTTGACCGAGCCGAGCTTCCGGATCCGGTTCTCCACGCTGGAGGAGAGAGTGCCGAAGAAGGCGTCTCCGGCACGAACGCTTGCCGCCTCGTGGATCCGCGCTTCCGTCGTGAACTGCTCGCCTTCGACCGTCACGACGCTGACCTTGCTCATCGAGGAATTAAAGAAAAGGATCGATAATAAAATTAGGAATAGAAGCACCAGGATGAAGACCAGCTTCCGGTTGCTCCTCCGCTTCGGCGGCGGCTCCTTCAAGATCGGGATCAATTCAGCCAAGCTTGTCCCTCCTTCAGCCGCGAAACGCTCTCCGCCCGTGCGGAGAGCCGTTTTGCGGCAGCACATTTCGTTCCAATGATCCATGTTCCATGGGCAGAAGCGCCGGCACGGGAAATCCCTTGAAGATCAGCCCGGGACGGCTCCGTTGTCGGGCACCGGCGCGCTGCGGACAATCCGTGCCCCAAGCCGCGCAAGCATCGATTCGATGCTGTCGTAGCCGCGGTCGATATGATGCACCTGCTCGACGACTGTGCGCCCGTTGGCTGCGAGGCCGGCGATGACGAGAGCGGCGCCGGCCCGCAGGTCCGTCGCTTCCACCGTTGCCCCGTACAGCCTGGATACGCCCCTGATGACGGCCGCGTTCAGATCGACGCGGATATCCGCTCCCATGCGGCAGAGCTCTTCGACATGCTTGAAGCGGCCCTCGAAAATCGTTTCCTTCATAATGCTCGTGCCGTCGGCCAGAGCAAGCAGCACCATCACCTGCGATTGAAGATCCGTAGGGAAGGCCGGATAGGGGGAAGTGACGATCCGCTCGACCGCCTTCGGCCTTGCAGACGTTCCGACGGTGATGGCGTCCCCCTCGATTCCGATGCCGACTCCGGTGCGGCGGAGCACATGGATCAGGGAGGACAGATGCGCCGGCCTCGTGTTCGTCAGCGTAACCTTTCCTTTGGTCGCAGCGGCAGCCACCATGACGGTGCCGGCCACGATCCGGTCCGGAATGACCCGATAGCGGCATGGAGTTAGCGACTCGACCCCTTCAATCGTAATCGTATCCGTCCCCGCTCCGATAATGCGCGCGCCCATAGCGTTGAGGAAATGCTGAAGATCCTGGATTTCCGGCTCCCTGGCAGCTCCCGTGATCGTCGTTCTGCCCTCTGCGAGCGCAGCGGCCATCATGATGTTCTCCGTTGCGCCTACGCTGGGAAGGCTGAGATGGATATCCGCTCCGTGCAGCTTCTCCGCCCGGCAGGAAATCCGATCCCCATATTCTTCGATCTCGGCGCCCAGCGATCGCAGCCCTTCGAGATGAAGATCGATCTTCCGCTCTCCGATCGCGCAGCCGCCAGGCTGGTAGAGATGGACTTCCCCGAATCGGGCGAGCAGTGGCCCCATCAGGAAAATGGAGGAACGCATCTGCCCCATCAGCTTTTCGGGGATATGGGCCTGGTATGCCGTCGCCGTATTGATCGTGACGGTGTCGCCGACATGTTCCGCGCGGCAACCGAGCTCCTGCAAGATGTGCAGCATGACTTCTATATCGAGCAGCTGCGGCACCGAATCGATCACGACCGTGCCGCTGGCGAGCATGCTGCCTGCCAGGATCGGCAGAGCTGCGTTTTTCGCCCCTTGGATAGCAATGGTTCCTGAGAGAGGTTGCCCGCCTTCAATCACCAATTTGTCCAAACCTACACCTCCAAGTTACCGCTCACCCACCACCAATACTTCCGGCTTCAAGTCAATGCCGGTACGGTCCTTGACCGTGCCGCGAATATGGGCGATCAGGGTGAGGACGTCTTCAGCCGCAGCCTGGCCGGTGTTGACAATGAAATTGGCGTGCAAGGTCGACACCTGGGCTCCGCCTACCGAATAGCCTTTGAGCCCGGCTTCTTCGATCAGCTTCGCGGCATAAGTGCCCGGAGGATTGCGGAAGACGCTTCCGCAGCTCGGCTGATTCAGCGGCTGCGTGGCTCTGCGCCGATCTTTGTGAGCAGCCATCGCAGACGTGATCTCTCCGGCCTCTCCGCTCTCCAGCTCGAAGACGGCTTCCACGACGATGCCGCGGCTTGCTTCCTCCTGCAGTCTCGAATGGCGGTAGGAGAACTTCATCTCCTCCGGTCCCCACGTCACCAATTCCCCTGTCTCCAGCACGATGTCGGCTGATTTGAAAATACGCGACACATCGGATCCATGGGCTCCCGCATTCATATAGACGGCACCGCCTACCGTGCCTGGAATTCCCCCGGCGAATTCCAGTCCCGTCAGCCCTTTCCTGCCGGCTTTAACTGCAAGCGTGACGAACGGATACGCGGCTCCGGCACGCACGAGCGGGCCATCGAATTCCGCGAAGTCCAGCGCAGACCCCGGCTTGATGACGACGCCGCGGATTCCTTTGTCCGAGACGAGCATGTTGGAACCCTTTCCAAGCGTCATCCAGGGCACTTCGTGCCTGCGCAGAATGCGAATCGTTCTTGCCAGCTCTTCCTTGCCGCTCGGGACAACCAAGGCATCGGCGGGTCCGCCGATTCTCCACGTCGTCAGCGTCGAGAGCGGGACCTGCTGGCTGATCTCGCCCACATGGGCTTCTTCCAGCTCTTGCATCCAAGCTTTCATGGTGTTCCTCCTTCATTCGCGGTGTTCAAGGCGGGGCAAGGCTGTCAGGCTGCAGCCCGAAGCCCTCGCGGGCTTCGGTGAATGCCCGCATTCCCTATAGGAATGCGGTAACCGGCCGCCCTTAGGTGACGGACACGATTATGCTGATATTCTATGCCTTCCCGGGCTCTATGGTGACAGGAGCCCGCCCGCGCCCGCTTCTTGCCTCTTATTTCTTTGCCAGCCTTCGCAGTTCCGCAGTCAGGATCGAAGCGGAGCCCGGCATGCCGAGCTTCCGCGCCGCCTCCTTCATCCGCTGCAGTCCGGCGCTGTCCTGCAATATCGCTTCGATGCGGCTCCATAGGCCGTCACCGCTGAGTTCACGCTCAAGCACCAGCTCGGCCGCCCCCGCGTCTGCGAGACTGCGGGCGTTGGCTTCCTGATGGTTATTCGTCACATTTGGCGACGGAATTAAGATGGACGGCAATCCAAGCGCCGTCAGCTCGGCCAGCGACGATGCGCCGGCTCGCCCGACGACCAGCGTGGAAGCAGCCAGCACCTCGGGCATGTTATGGAGATAAGGCAGGACATGAAGATGATTGGTGATGCCTGGCGCCGCCTCCTTGATGGCCGCGGAGGTGCGTTCGTAATAGCTTTCTCCGGTGACAAAAACATAATGGACGGCTCTGGAGCGGGCCGCGGCCGGCGCCATGGCGACCATCGCGTCATTGATGGCCTGCGCCCCCCTGCTGCCGCCTACGACGAGCACGATGCGGCTCCCCTCGGCGATGCCGAGCGAAGCGTAGCCTTTGCTGCGGCTCGCCCTGACGACATGGGAAGCGCATGGGTTGCCGGCATAGACGGTGCGCTTCGCCTTGCCGAATGAAGCGGTCGAAGCTTCGAAGCTTACCGCCACGCAATCGGCGTAACGGGACAAAAACTTGTTGGTCAGCCCTGGAATGGCATTCTGCTCATGGACGAGCGTCGGAATGCCGAGCCTCGCGGCTGCATACATGACGGGCCCGCATACATAACCGCCGGTCCCTACGACCGCGTCGGGCTTGAAAGCCTTCAGCAGCTCCTTGGACTGGCTGACCCCCTTCATGAAGCGGATGACGGTCCTGACGTTCTCGACCGACAGCTTGCGCCTGAAGCCGGTGATTTCCACCGCTTCGAAGCGCACTCCCGCCTCCGGCACGATCCGGCTCTCAAGCCCGCGGCTCGTGCCGATATAGAGCAGCTCCGTCCGAGGCTCTTCCTGCTGCATCTGCTTGCCGATGGCCAGGGCGGGATAGATATGCCCCCCGGTTCCTCCGCCGGTCAGTACGATTCGCATGATGTTCACCTCGAGTAACGGGATATATTGAGCAAAATTCCTAGTGCGGTCAAAAGCAGAGTCAAAGAAGATCCGCCGTAGCTGACGAGCGGCAGCGTGATGCCTGTGACCGGCATGAGGCCGATGACGACGCCGATGTTGATCAGCACCTGCACGGCGACGATGCCGGTAATGCCTGCCGCCAGCAGGCTGCCGAACGTATCCGGGGCATAGATGGCTGCCCGCATCCCTCTCCAGACCAGGATCAGGAACAGGAAGATCATAGCGCCTCCCCCGATGAAGCCGAGCTCCTCCGCCAGGATCGAGAAAATGAAGTCGGTCTGCGGCTCAGGCAGGTAGCTGTACTTCTGCCGGCTCATGCCGAGGCCGAGGCCGACAAGCCCGCCCGGGGCGATCGCATACAGGGACTGGATGATCTGGTAGCCGGCGCCGAGCGGATCCTGCCAAGGATCCAGGAACGACGTGATCCGCTTGAGCCGGTAAGGCGCCGCCAGGATGAGGCCGACGAATCCCGCCGCCCCGATCATCGCCAGTCCGCCGAGATGCTTCAGCCGGGCTCCCGCGACGAACAGCACGAGCAGCGAAGCGCCCATCATGACGCTGCCCGTCCCGAGATCCGGCTGCAGCATGATCATGCCGAAGGCCGTTCCCATGAGAGCGAGCGGCGGCAGCAGTCCTTTGGCGAACAGCGTGATCCGCTGCTGGTTGTCGGACATCAGCTTGGCGAGGAACAGAATCATGCCGAGCTTCATGAACTCCGACGGTTGAATGCCGAAGGAGCTGATGCCGAGCCAGCTGCGGGCGCCGCCGCGAACGACGCCGACGCCGGGAATAAGCACTAGGACCAGCAGCCCGAAGCAGATCAGCAGGACCGGCTTCGCGTATTTTTTCCAGACATGATAGTCGGCGTTCATCGTGAAGATCAGGGCTCCGATGCCGAGAACGGCAAAGATCGCCTGGCGCTTGACGAAATAGTAGGGATCGCCGAATTCCTGGAACGCACGGACCGCGCTTGCGCTGTAGACCATGACGAGTCCAAGGGAAAGAATCAATGCTATCGCTCCGACTAGCCATACGTCCGGAGCCGACCGGACTTTGGGCATGACGCACCACCTCAGGCATGGGAAAGTAGGGACAAGCCCCCTACTTACAAGGTATGCGCCGATTCCTTAAACATGCGCCCGCGGTCTTCATAGGAAGGGAACATGTCCCAGCTCGCGCAAGCCGGCGAGAGCAGGACTGCGTCTCCCGGCGAAGCGAGCCGGGCTGCGGCTTCCGTCGCTTGGCGGATGGCGGATTCGGCGTCACCTTCAGCATCGACCACCGCCACATTCGCCATACCCGCCAGCTCCGCCACCCGCGCGAGCTTGCCGCGGGTCTCGCCGATCAGGACGAGCCCCTTGATCTTGCCGGATCCGAACAGCGGCAGCAGCTCCATGTAGTCGGAGCCGCGGTCGAGTCCGCCCGCGATCAGGATCAAGGGCTGCTGAAACGATCCGGTCGCCATGAGCGTTGCGACCGGGTTCGTCGCTTTGGAGTCGTTGTAGTAGCGGACTCCCGCTGCTTCGAGCACGAACTCGAGACGATGCTCCACGCCCCCGAAGTATCGGAGAGGAGCCGCCAGCAAGGCCGGCTCGACGCCGATCGCGATGCACGCGGCGACGGCGGCCAGCGCGTTCCCCGCGTTATGCCTTCCCGGAACGCCGAGCTCCCGGACGGCGAGTATGGCCTGCTCAGTCCCGTCCCCGCTGCGGTATACGATCATCCGCTCCGGCTCGCCGGCGTTGTCCGGCGCACCGGCGGCTTCGTAAGGAGGCTCGATGCAGACGCCGCTCTCGAGCCTGCGATAGAGCGAGAACGGAATCAGGCGCGACTTCAGGCCGGCTTCGATCGCCGCGCAAGCCGGGTCGTCGGCATTCAGCACGGCTGTATCCTGCTCCGTCTGGTTCGCGAACAATTTCGCTTTGGAGGCGACGTAGTCGTCCATCGAGCCATGATAATCCAGATGCGTCTCCGCGATATTCAGCAGCAGGCCGACCTGCGGCCGGAAGCTGCTCGTGCCCTTCAGCTGGAAGCTGCTGAGCTCGGCGACGAGTACATTGCCTGCATCCGCTTCTTCTGCCGCCTCGCACAGAGGCCGGCCGATGTTGCCCGCGACGATCGGGCGCCGGCCGGCCGCCTCCAGCATGCGGCCGATCCAGGTCGTCGTCGTCGTTTTGCCGTTGCTGCCGGTAATGCCGATGATCGGCGCCGGCGACAGCAGGCCCGCCACCTCGACCTCGGTCACGACCTCGACGCCCAGCGCAAGCGCCGCGGCGACAGGCGGAGCGTTGTACGGAATGCCCGGATTCTTCACGAGCAGAGCCGTCTGAGCGTCGACCAGATCGTCGGGATGATGCCCGCAGATGACTTCGATTCCGAGCGCGGCCAGCTCGGCGGCTTCGGGACTCTCTTCCGCAGGCTTGCGGTCATTGACCGTTACATTCGCTCCGAGGCGGTGGAACAGCCTGGCGACCGCGGCTCCGCTGCGCGCCAAGCCGAGCACGACGACGCGGCGATCCCGGTATGTGGACGGGTGATTCATGCCAATCTCTCCTTTTATCGAGCCCAACGGCTATGCCGTCCGTTGCCGGACGGAGTCTTTTCGAATGGATGAAAACAATAGGCTGCAGTTCAACAATGTTCAGGGCCGCAGTCATGCGGCACAACGGGTCCGATGCGTTCGTGCGCCGCCGGCTCCGCGTCTCTTCCGAAGGAAAAGAAAACGCCAAGCGAACGGCCTCATCCTCATGGAGAGAGAAGGTTCCGAACGCCCGGCGGCACTTGTAGCTATGCTGCGTCCGGCATTCGCTTCCCGTTAAGGGCGGCAGCAGCGGTTCGTCAGCCTCCGGTGACCCGGTATAGAACGAGACCGGCAGCAGCCAGCACGAGTCCGGCCGTCCAGAATACCGTAACGACCTTCCATTCCGACCATCCCGACAGCTCGAAATGATGGTGGATCGGGCTCATGCGGAATATCCGCTTGCCGCCCCGGAGCTTGAACGAGCCGACCTGGAGAATGACCGAGATCATCTCGAGGACGAATACGCCGCCGATCAGAATGAGCAGAATCTCCGTCTTGGTCAGGATCGCGACTGCCGCGAGGCCTCCGCCGATCCCGAGCGAGCCGGTATCGCCCATGAACACCTTGGCCGGATGCGCGTTGAAAATAAGAAATCCAAGCGCGGCTCCGACAAGCGCGGCCGAAAATACGGCGCTCTCGTGCTCCGTCGCCTGCATCGCGATGATGGTGAACGCCCCTGCCGCGATCGCGCTCGTCCCGGCCAGCAGGCCGTCCACTCCGTCCGTGAAGTTGACCGCATTGGTCGTGGCAAAAAAGATGATGACGACAAACGGATAATAAAGCCATCCGAGATCCCAGCTGAAATCCGTGCCGGGAACGACAATCTCCGTGCTCTGTCCCATCCGGTGCAGCAGCACGCAGACGATGATGCTGAAGAGCAGCTGCCCGGCAAGCTTCTGTCTGGCGGTCAAGCCAAGCGAGCGCTTGAGCACGATCTTGATGTAATCATCCATGAATCCGACCAGGCCGAAGCCGAGAGCGCCGACGAGCAGCACCCAGAATTCCGTCGTTTTCTCCGAGAACTTCAGGAAAGCGACGAGAATGGCGAGCATGATGATGATGCCGCCCATCGTCGGCGTTCCCGATTTTTTGAGATGGCTCTGAGGCCCTTCCGTGCGCACCTGCTGTCCGAACTTAAGCCGCCTCAGCAGGGGGATGAACAGAGGTCCGAGTATAACTGCTAGAAGAAACGATACGCCAAGTGTCATCAGTATGACCAGCATGTCCATGCTTTCACCCCCTCAAGGTCAGCGCTGAAGCGCTTCTACGACCCTTTCCATTTGCATCGTCCGGGATCCCTTCACCAGCACGAGATCGCGGGGATCAAGCTCGGCCGCAAGGGCGCCGATGAGGGAATCCTGGTCGTCGAAATGCCGCACCGCAGCCGCGGCCGACGAGCCGAAGGAAGCTGCCGCTCCTTCGGAAGTATTGATGGACAGGGCTCCGCAGGTGAGAACCGCGTCCGCCTTGTCCGGCGTAATGTAAGCGCCCGTCTCGCGATGCAGGGCTTCTTCGGCCGCGCCGAGCTCTCGCATGTCCGACAGCACGATCCATTTGCGGCGGTAGCCGGACAGCCCGGCTACGAGATCGACGGCCGCCCTGACGGCGGTCGGGTTGGCGTTGTAGGCGTCGTTGAGGATGAGCGCCCCGTTGGACGCCTTCATCGGCTGGATGCGCATGCCCGTCAGCTGCATCGACGCAAGGCCTGCGGCAGCCGCTTCAGGCGGGATGCCGCAAGCCGCCGCTGCGGCGATGGCCGCCAGCGCGTTATGGACATTGTGCACGCCGGGAACCGGAATCTCGACGCGCAGCGCATGGTACGACGGCGCGGCAGCCTTGCCGCCCGGCGAGTACGCCGCCGCGGCTCCGCTCTGCACCGAGAACGAAGTCGATACGGCGCCGACCTTGATGTCGGCCGCTCTCCAATCCGCCTTGGAAGAGGAGCCGAACGTCCGCACGACCGCATGTTCCGGCAAAGCCGTCTTCTTCAGCTGTTCCCGGATCAGAGGCTCATCCGCGCTGACGATCAGCAGTCCGCCCGGCTTCAGGCCCTCGGCGATCTCAAGCTTGGCTTCGGCGATCGCCTCTCTCGAGCCGAGCTGCAGCAGGTGGGCGTCGCCGATATTCGTAATGATCGCGATGTCCGGACGTGCTATTCCCGTCAGCAGGGCGATCTCGCGCAGTCCGCTCATGCCCATTTCCAGCACGGCCGCCTCCGTGTCTTCAGCGAGCGACAGCACGGTAAGAGGCAATCCGATGTGATTGTTCAGATTGCCGGCCGTTTTGTGCACCCGCAGCGTAGAGCCCAAGGCAGCGGCTACCATATCCTTGGTCGTCGTTTTGCCGTTGCTGCCGGTAATGCCGACAATGACCGTCTTGAGCTGGCTGCGGTAAGCTGCGGCTAGACGCTGCAGCGCGGCCAGCGGATCGTCGACCAGCACGAGCGGCTTGCCGGCAAGCGCGGCCGGGATGTCCCTGCCCTCTTGCCAGAACGAAGCCAAAGCCCCGTTGGCGAGCGCAGCTTCGGCATAGTGATGTCCGTCGAAATTATCCCCGGTCAAAGGGACGAACAAGCGGCCTTCGCCTGCCTCGCGGGAATCCCTGTATACGCCCCGTATGGACAGGTCGCTCCATTCCCCCGGCGCGGCGGCCGTATTGCCGGCAGCTATGTAACCAGGCCCGAGCCTGCCCGAGCTCATGGCTGCGATTTCGCTAAGCATCCGAGTAATCATTTTCGTAGTCCCCTTATCGCATCTCGGGCGACCAGGCGATCGTCGAAGTCATGCGAGACGGTCCCGACGATCTGATACGTTTCATGGCCTTTGCCCGCAATCAATACTACATCTCCCGGGCTTGCCATTTCAACCGCTTTTTCGATAGCGGTCCGGCGGTCCGTCTGGAGCTCGTAGCGGTCTGGCGGGACGCTCGCCTTCTGCAGCCCGACCTCGATGTCGAGCAGGATCGTATCCGGGTTTTCAGTCCGCGGATTGTCGGAAGTGACGATGGTGTAGTCCGCATAGCGGGAAGCGATCTCTCCCATGATCGGACGTTTCGTCCGGTCGCGGTCTCCCCCGCAGCCGAATACGCAGATGATTTTGCGCCCGGCGAATTCCTTGACGGCCTTCAGCACGTTCTCCAGCCCGTCCGGCGTATGGGCGTAATCGACGACGACGGCGAAGTCCTGGCCTTCGTTGACCGACTCCACTCGGCCCGGAACGCCGGAGACGCGCTCAAGGCTGGCCTTGATCTCCTCCAGGGGGATGCCTTCGATCAGGCCGGCCGCAAGGGCTGCCAGCGCGTTGTAGACGTTGAACTTGCCGACCATCTGCAGCGTGATGTCGGCGCTGCCCGCGAAAGTATCGACATGGAAGGATGTGCCTCCCGCCGCAATGGAGATCTCCGAAGCGCGCACATCGGCTTTCGATTCGACTCCGTAGGTGACGACTTCTGCGGAAGTGAGCGCGCGGAAGCGCTCCGCAGCCGGATCGTCGGCATTGAGCACGGCGTAGCTCTCCTCGCCGGAGCCGTATTCATTGCCCAGACGCGAGAACAGCAGGCCCTTGGCTTCACGGTACACGTCCATCGTGCCGTGATAGTCCAGATGGTCCTGCGTCAGGTTGGTGAATATGGCGGTGCGGTACCGGACTCCCTTCACCCTGCCTTGCTCGAGCGCATGGGAGGAAACCTCCATCACCGCATGCGTCGAGCCGGCCTCCAGCATGGCGGCCAGGTCGCGATGCAGGTTGAGCGCCTCCGGCGTCGTCCGGCTCATCGGGTAGGAACGGCCTCCGTAGCGCATTTCAATCGTGCCGATGACGCCGGGACGTTGGCCGCTGTCAGCGAGGATGCTTTCGATCAGGTAAGTGGTCGTCGTTTTGCCGTTGGTTCCCGTGACGCCGATGACCTTCAGCTTGCGGCTGGCATGTCCGTAGAAATAATCCGCTAGAACGGCCATGGCGAGCCGGCTGTCGTTCACGAGCAGCTGAGGCACGGCGAGATCGAGCCGCCTCTCCACGACAAGCGCGGCTGCTCCCTTCTCTACCGCCTGAGCGGCGAAGTCATGTCCGTCCTGGGTATGTCCGGGCAGACAGAGGAACAGGCTGCCGGGCTTGACCTCCCTGGAATCATGCTCGATTCCCGAGATCGGGACGCTGCCGTCTCCGATGAGCCGTGATGTGATGAGTTGCGATGCCAGTTGTTCCAAACGCATAGTCTTTCTCCTCTCTATTTGCTTCATAACGGTTGTCCGCTTGAACCTTCGGAGCGGGCTGATCGTGACGGCCGCTGCTGAACCCCGGATTCCCTTGCGCCTTCGTTTCGTTACGGGGAATCCGGGCTTCAAAGCCGAGCGCCCGCGCTTCTGCACGACCATTCGCATCGTCTGACGGGACTCAATGATCGGCGTGAGGATCCGCGTCGCTGGGAAGGTCGGCGTCGCTGCCGAGATAGATCCGGATCGTAGAGCCCTTGTCGACGCGGGCGCCGGCCGCCGGAGCCTGCCGGATGACCGTATTGCCGCTGCCGGCCGAGCTCAGGTTGAAGTTCATGTTCATGTCCTCGTAGATGTCGGAGACGGTTTTGCCGACGATGTTCGGGACCGTCACGATCGTAGTCTCGCCGTATTTGTACTTTTTGCCGATCTGGGCGGAGCTTTTGGGAACACCCATATATTGAAGGGAGTCTTCCAGAATGTTCCTCACGATCGGCGCGGCTACGACGCCGCCGAACTGGATGCCCTGCGGATTGTCGACCGCAACGTACACGACGATCTTCGGATTGTCGGCCGGAGCGACGCCTATGAACGAGACGATATGCTCATTGGGAGAATAGCGGCCGTTGATGACCTTCTGGGCCGTGCCCGTCTTGCCGCCGACGCGATAGCCGTCGATGAAGGCGTTGCCGCCCGTGCCGAGCGCCACGACGCTCTCCAGCGCTTCGCGGACCTGCGCGCTCGTCTTCTCGGAGATGACTTTGCGCACCGGCTGAGGCTGGATTTCCTGCACGACCTTGCCGGTCTCCGGATTGGTCCATGCCTTGGCCAGATGAGGCTCATACAGCGTGCCGCCGTTCACGGCAGCGGACACCGCAGCGATCTGCTGGATCGGCGTCACCGATACTCCTTGGCCGAATGCGGTCGTCGCGAGCTCTACAGGCCCGACCCGGCTCAGCTTGAACAGGATGCCGTTCTCCTCGCCTCCGAGATCGATGCCCGTCTTCTCGCCGAAGCCGAAGTCCTTAATATACTTGAACAGCGTCTCTTTGCCAAGCCGATTGCCGAGCGCCACGAAGCCCGGGTTGCATGAATTCTGCACCACTTCAAGGAAAGTCTGGCTTCCATGTCCCCCTTTTTTCCAGCAGCGCAGCCTGGCGCCGCCGATCTCCACCGCTCCCGGATCGAAGAAATGCTCGTTCTTGAGATTGACCTTGCCTTCCTCCAGAGCGGCGGACAGGGTGATGATCTTGAATGTCGATCCAGGCTCGTAGGTCATCCATATCGGCAGGATCCGATTATACACTTCGGCCGGATACGCATTGTAATTGCCCGGCTCGAAGGTCGGGCGGCTCGCCATTCCGAGCACTTCTCCGGTATTGGGATCCATCGCGATGGCGATGGCGTCGTTGGCCTTGTACTTGGTCATGGCCTGGTCGAGCTCCCGCTCCATGATCGTCTGGATCTGCTTGTCGATCGTCAGCTCCAGATTCAGCCCGTCCGTCGGCGCCTGGTAGCGGTCCGACGAGCCCGGCATCATCTCTCCTTTGGCGTCGGACAGATAGGAGATGCTGCCCTTGACTCCCTTGAGCTTGTCGTCGTATTTCTTCTCGATGCCGGTAAGCCCGCCGTCGACCCCCGTGATGCCGAGCACGCTCGCCGCAAGCTCGCCGAACGGATAATAGCGCTTGTTGTCCTCGGCGACGACGATGCCCGGCAAGCCGAGCTTCTTGATCTCCAGCGCCTTGTCCAGGGAAATCTTGCGGCCCTCGGGCTTGATGATGACGCTCATGGCCTTCTTCTTGAGCAAGCCGAGCAGCTTCGTCTCCGAGATGCCGAGGACGGGGGCGAGAGTTTTTGCCGTGCCTTCCTTGTCCTTGACCTGCACCGGAATAGCGACAATCGTCGGCGAGCTGACGTTGTAGGCCAGCTTCGTGCCGTTGCGGTCCGTAATATCCCCGCGGTTGGGGGCGAATGCGACTTCGCGCCTCCAGTTGTCCTCCGCCTTGGCCGACAGCTCTCCGCCGCGGACCAGCTGGACATAGCCGAGCCGGACGATAAGCGCGACAAAACCGACCAGAACGATGACAAGTGCTAGAAAGAGGCGGCGCCTCAAGGTGACATTGGAAACTTTCATCCGCACGTTCCCCTCTCGTCCGTTAACATGGGACAGGTACTGTCCGTACAAGTTAACGTATTCGGGAAAGCAGCGACGTATGCCAAGCCCTTTGCGGCCGGCTTCCGCCAGCCTCGGGAACCAGCCGCCAGCCGGACCCGCAAGCAGCGTCAGCGATGCCGGCCTGTCAGTCCGCTCAACCGCCGCCGGCTGGAGGAGAGCTTCCTTCGCTGCCGCTGGAGTCATCCGGCTTGCCGCCGGTTGCATCCGCTCCGCCGCCCTGCTTCGCATCGCCAGAGGAGCTTCCGCCAGCCGCGGCTGAACCCGCAGCGGAGGTATCTGTTGCCTCTTCGCCCGCCGGAGGCTTCAGGATCAGCTTGACGACAGGCTCCCCGTTCAGCTTGGCCTCCATCTGGGAGATGACGAAGCCTTCGCCTTCCGTCACGCATTTGCGGCCGACGGAGCTGCACAGCTGCAGCGCCTCGCGCAGCGACGAGCCTGCCAGGGAAGGCAGCTGCAGCTTGTTCTCCTCCTCCGTCACCAGATAGACGCTCTGGCTGTCCGAGACGATCGTCCCGGCGGCGGGCATCTGCTTCAGCACGCTGGCGCCTTTGCCGACGGCCTTCGAAGCCAATCCTCTCGCCTTCAGCTCCTGCTGCGCTTTTGCAAGCGTCAGCCCTGTAAGATCCGGCACCGTCAGCGGCTGCTTCTTGTCCTGGGACGGCGGCACGCTCGCGTCAGGCTTGACGCCCATATAGCGCAGGCTCTGCGTGACGATCTTCTTGAATACCGGAGCGGCGATCTTGCCGCCGCCGGGGTCCGGGACGCTGGGCGAATCCACGATGACGTATACAACGAAGCGCGGGTTGCTCACCGGAGCATACCCGATGAACGAAACGACGTATTTGTCCTTGGAATAGGTCCCGTTGACGATTTTCTGGGCGGTGCCGGTCTTGCCGGCTACCCTGTAGCCGGGAATGGCGGCATTGCGGCCGGTGCCGATCTTGCTGTCGGACACGACCTGCTCCAGGAAGCCGCTCGTAAGCTTCGAGGTTTCCGCCGTGACGACCTGGCGGACCTGCTCCTTCTGCGTTTCCGTCTTCTTGTCCGCGGCCGGATCGTCGATTTCCTTGACGATATGCGGCTTCAGCAGCTTGCCGCCGTTGGCGACGGCGGCGACGGCCGCCACCTGCTGGATCGGCGTCACCGATACCGGACCTTGCCCGAAGGAAGCGCGGGCGACGTCGGACATGCCCTGGATGTTGAGGCTGCCGCGCACCTCCTGCTTGATCTCAATGCCGGTTTTGGTGCCGAAGCCGAAGTTGCTGATATAATCCGTCAGCTTCACCTTGCCGAGCCGTTCCATTCCGAGATGGACGAAAGCGACGTTGCTCGAGCGCTTCAGCCCTTCCAGATAGGTGATCGGCCCCCATCCCGAGCGCTTGATGTCGTACACATCCTGACCCGGCACCGAGATCCGGCCGGACATATACTCCTCGTTCGGATTGAACATCTTCTCCTGTACGGCTCCGGCCAGCGTCACGATCTTGAACGTCGAGCCCGGCTCGTAGGTTCCGCCGACAGCGAGATTGTTGAAATTGATCGGGTTCGACGACGAATACGAATTGGGATCGAAGGTCGGCAGATTCGCCATCCCCAGAACCTCCATCGAATTCGGATCGGCCACTATCGCCGTGATGCTCTGCGGCTTGTACAGGTCATAGGCTTCCTGGATCGCGTCCTGGACATAATGCTGTATCTCGTTGTCGATCGTCAGCTTGATGTTCTTGCCGTTCACGGCAGGTACGAGCTTGGCCGTCCCGTTGTCCACCTGAACCCGGTTGCCGTCCTTTTCGTACACGATCTTGCCATCGGTTCCCTTGAGGACGTCGTTGAAATCCGCCTCGAGGCCGATGACCGGATCGCCCTGCTTGTTGACGAAGCCGAGCAGATGCGCCGCAAGCGTATTGTTCGGGTAGAGCCGCTTGGAGCCTTTGATCAGCGTAATGCCCATGTCGCTGCCGCTGATCTTCTTGCCCCGCTTTTCTTCCAGATCCTTCTTGATCTGCACGCTGAGGTTGGCCACCTCGTCGGACTTCTTCTTCTCGATGTTGAGCCCTTCCGGCCTCAGCTCGCGGTACTGGGAATATTCCCCTTTGGCATTGCGGAAGCTCACCTGCTTGACAATGTCGGCCTTGGGCTTGCCCAGTATTTTCGAGAGCCCGTCCGCCACCTGATCCTCGATGCCGAGCTCCTGAATGACCTTGGGATTGACAACGACGGTATAGGCGGGAATGTTCATCGCCAGAAGGTTGCCGTTGCGGTCCGTGATCGTCCCGCGTTCCGCCGGAATCGTATCGGATGCCGCCCAGATCTTCTTCGCCTCGCCGAGCCAGAAGTCGGCCTTGACGACCTGAACCCAGAAGATGCGGGTAAATAAAACAAGAAAAAGGAGGGTGATAAGCCCTCCGACGAACAGCGTGCGCAGTTTGATTCGCTTGACGGTATCCATGGCTGCTACCTTCCCGTCGTAGCGGAGGCTGCTTCCTCAGTGCCGGCTGGCTCCGGCTCGATCATGCCCTGCGCGATCGCCATGGCGCGGATCCGGTCCGGATCGTTCAGCTTGGCAAGCTCCGCTTGCAGCACTTTCATATCCACGACCGACTCCGCATAAGTGGCGTCCATCGTCTTGATCTGAAGCTGCATGCGGTAGTCCTGCGAATAACGGAAAATGATAAGGACGACAAGGCCGACGATAACAGCTACCGAGAACAGGTAGCGAAGCATTTCAGCCGGAGGAATCATCCTCCTGACCTTCACGACTGTTTTTGTCTCTTTTACCGGCTGCTGTTCCGGCTTTCGTTTGGGCTGCAGCGCCAGGTTGCCGCTCGTGTAAGCCAAAGCTGATTCCCCTCCTGCAAGTTGATTCAATTTCATTGCGTCATGGTGAAAATGAAACCACCTGGAATTTTATGTGCGAAATTCCAGAGATCCGGGAGCGGCTTGCCGGAAGCAGCATCTCCGGCTTACAGCTTCTCGGCGACTCTGAGCTTCGCCGACCGGGATCTAGGGTTCGCCTCAAGCTCTTCCTCGCCCGGCAGGACCGGCTTGCGGGTAATGAGCTTGAGCGTGCCGGTGCCTCCGCATACGCATTTCGGAAAATCCGGCGGACAAGTGCATTTCTCCAGATAACCGGCGAAAAGCTGCTTGCAGATCCGGTCTTCGAGCGAGTGGAACGTGATGACGGATACACGTCCCTTGGGAGCAAGGCAGGCAACGGCCTGTTCGAGCGCTTCCTCCTCCGCTCCGAGCTCGTCGTTGACTGCGATCCGGAGCGCCTGGAACGTACGCTTGGCCGGATGGCCTCCCGTGCGCCGGGCCGCTGCCGGTATGCCCGACTTGATGAGCTCGACCAGCTCCCCCGTCGTTTTGATCTCCTCGGACTGCCGCTGCTTGATGATCGCGCGGGCGATCTGCCTGGAGAATTTCTCTTCCCCATAGCGGTAGAAAATCCGCGCCAGCTCGCTTTCTTCCCAGTGGTTCAGAATTTCATGCGCCGTGAGCTCTGCCTCGCGGTCCATTCTCATGTCCAGAGGAGCATCATGATTGTAGCTGAAGCCGCGCTCGGCCTCGTCGAGCTGCGGGCTGGATACGCCAAGATCGAACAGGATCCCGTCTACTTGCGGCACGCCTTTCTCGTTCTTCGGTATATCAGCAAGCATGGTCAGCTGTTCCTGCAAATAACGGAAATTGCTCCGGACAAGCGTCACTCGGTCCATGTAAGGAGCCAGCCTGATCTTCGCGTTGTCATGAGCCCAGTCGTCCTGGTCGAAGGCGATCAGCCTGCCTTTGCCGGAGAGCCGGGAAGCGATCAGTTCGCTATGCCCCGCGCCCCCGAGCGTGCAGTCGACGTAAATGCCGTCAGGACGGATATTCAGGCCCTCTACGGCCTCTTCCTTGAGTACGGTAATGTGATGAAACAAAGGGGTGTCCTCCTGATGATTCTTGATGACTGACTAGGATGCACAACGATACTTAATCCGAAAATAATGTCGTGAATCAGAAATTAATGTCGAAATCGGTCAATTTTTCTGCGATTTCGTTGAACGTATCCTCGGACTGCTGATAGTAGCCTTCCCACACCGGCTTGCTCCAAATTTCCACCCGGCTGGATACGCCGAGCACCATGCAATCCTTCTGCAGCTTGGCATACTCCGTCAGATGGCTAGGCAAATTTACCCTTCCCTGTTTGTCGAGCTCCAATTCGACGGCCCCGGAAAAGAAGAACCTGCTGAACGCCCGCGCATCCGCCTTCATCAGCGGCAAGCGGCGGATCTTCTGCTCGAGCTCGCTCCATTCGGCTTGGGGATATACGAATAAGCAGTTGTCCAGGCCTCGGGTGGCGATAAAGGTAGAGCCGAGAGCATCGCGGAATTTGGATGGAATCGTGAGCCGGCCTTTGTCGTCCAAGCTGTGCTGGTGTTCTCCCAGAAACATCGGCGCCCCACTCCCTCCCCCTATTCCACCACTTTGCCCCACTTCTCCCCACTAGCAAATTGGTATTCGCCGTCTGAACTCTATTTCCTCTTTCAAAACGAAGATTTGGCCAAACTTTTTCACCTAAAAATTTTCTCATTGTTGAAACTTTTCGCCTCATGATCTCGTGTATCTTGTTCTCGTTACGGGATTATCAGCATCCTGTTTACAGGGGAAAGAACAAGAACGAAAAAAATCCACACTAAAAAAAGCCGCCCCCCGCAGGGACGGCTCATGCAGCGGTCAGGAAGACCAGCTGTCCAAATATTTGATCTGCTCTTCGGAGAGCGAGTCGATCCCGATGCCGAGCGCGCTCAGCTTCGTTCTCGCAACTCTTTCATCCAGCTCGTAAGGAACGTTGATGACCTTGGCCCCAAGCTCCTTGTAGGAATCGTTGACGTATTTGAGAGAGACCGCCTGCAGCGCGAAGGTCATGTCCATGATCTCGGCCGGATGGCCGTCGCCCGCGGCGAGGTTGACGAGGCGGCCTTCTGCGAGGACGTAGATGCTACGTCCGTCTTCAAGCTTGTACTCCTCGATGTTCTTGCGGACAGTGCGGATCTCGGAAGCGAGGGCAGCCAGATCGGGCTTGCTGAACTCGACGTCGAAATGGCCCGCGTTCGCAAGGATGGCGCCGTTTTTCATGACCGGGTAGTGTTCGCCGTTGATGACGGCCTTGTTGCCGGTTACGGTAATGAACATTTCTCCCAGCTTGGCGGCCTCGATCATCGGCATGACCTGGAATCCGTCCATGTAGGCTTCGACCGCCTTGATCGCGTCGACCTCGGTTACGATGACGTTGGCGCCCAGTCCCTTGGCCCGCATCGCCACGCCCTTGCCGCACCAGCCATAGCCGACGACGACGACCGTCTTGCCCGATACGACCAGATTGGTCGTGCGGATCAGGCCGTCCCAGGCGGATTGGCCGGTTCCGTAGCGATTGTCGAACAGATGCTTGCAGTAGGCGTCGTTGACCGCTATCATCGGGAACTTCAGCGTGCCTTCCTTCTGCAGCGCCTTCAGCTTGATGATGCCCGTCGTCGTCTCTTCCGCGCCGCCGCGGATGTTCTCCATCAGATCGGGACGCTCGGAATGCAGGATGGTGGCGAAGTCGCCGCCGTCGTCGATGATGAGGTCAGGCTTGCTCTCGAGCGCCCGGACCATCAAGTCCTTGAATTCCTGAGGACCCGGATTGTATTTGGCGAACACGGTGATGCCCGCTTCCACGAGCGCCGCGCAGACATCATCCTGGGTGGACAGCGGATTGCTGCCCGTTATGGTCACCTCGGCTCCGCCGGCCTGGACCACTTCCGCCAGATAAGCCGTCTTGGCTTCCAGATGGAGGCAGATCGATACCTTCAGCCCTTTGAACGGCTGTTCCTTCTCGAACTGGGCGCGGATTTCGTTCAATACCGGCATATGGGCCTGAACCCAGTCGATTTTGAGCCGGCCTTCCGCCGCCAGCGATCTGTCGGCCACGATGCTGACTTCTTTGGCGTTGATTGTCATAGCTCATTCACACCTTCCATGATTCCATTCTGATGTCGGGCGGCGCCAGGCCGCCGCTGCTTACAAGCGTACCAGCCTATGTCCCGCGCAAGGCTCGAAAGGAGCGGCGAGCAAAACGTCCAGCCATCTGCGGCCGTATACGTTCAGATAATATACGGATGCCAGAACCCGCTCCTGCGGACGCCCTTCCGGACATACTGCTGTTCCGAGCGCATCCATCCGGTCCAGAGCGGTCTGCTCCCTGCTCTCCAGCGCTTTTTTGGTCTTGTCTTCCATGTACTGGATTTCACGTGCGATCCGGCTCCAGTTGTTCTCGCCAAGATCGGCCAAACCCTTCTCCACGGATGCGGCCATCGCCAGCGCAGGGCTGTAGGCGTCCTGCATGCGGAGCAGCGCTTCCCGGAAGCGCTCGCTGATGCCGTAATGGCCGCTGCCGGCGAGCCACTGCTGCTTCTTGGCTTCTATTCCGCCGAGAGCGTCTTCAAAGGAGATTCCGTACGTCTCCATCGTTTTGGCCGCCGCCGGTTCCAGCAGCGTGAAGGAGAGGCGCGGCGTCAGGATCGGCATTTCCATCCCAAGTTCGCGGAATGCGCCCCCGGTCTGAGCCCAATAGGCGATCTCACCGGGTCCCAGAACCGTCGACAGGACAGGGAACAGAAACTCCTGCATGAGAGGTCTCGTGAACACATTGTTGCTCAGCCGCTCAGGCTGCTGCTCGGCGATAGACGCCAGTTCGCGGGAACTGAGCGATACGAGTCCCTTGCGATCCTCGAAACGGTCGCCTCTACGGTGGAGGAGCACCCGCTCTTCGCTCCCCGTTTCTCCATATTCATGGAAGAGGAAAAGGTTGGCGCCTCCTTCCGCAAGGTCGGCCTGCGGCTTGTATCCAAGCTCTTCCACACTGGCGGTGCCCGCAAGGAATGCCTGCTCGAGCTGAGCGTTGCGCGATACGAGCTCGGAGAACATCGGCCCCTCCAGCTTGCGCAGTCCCGGATCGTCGGCATCGACGAGGAGCAGGCCCTTCTCTCCGAACAAGGCGTTCAGCATCAAGGCGAACAATTCCGTCAGCGTCCTGCAGCTCTGCGAGCCATGCCGCAGCTCGGCGCATAGCGCAAGCTTATGCGGGCTGTCGGGCAGAGCCGCTTCGAGCTGCGCCAGAGCCTCCTCCAGCGTCCGTGGATCCAGCTGCGTCCGGCTGACGGAAGAGCGGCCGCTACCCGGTCTTGGCGCGGACAGCTTCCGGGTCGCCGTTCCTCCGGCCTCAGGCACGAAAGTCTGGCTGGCCTCGTCCCAGTCGTGGTCCTCGCCTGCGATCCAAAACACCGGCACGACGGCCTCGCCGAGCAGGCGCGATGCCCATTCGGCGGTCTGCAGGATCGTCACCGCCTTATGTATGATCATCAAGGGACCGGTCCATAATACGGCCTGCTGGCCGCCGACGACGACGGGCGACCCTTTCTCCAGGAATTCCAGATTGGAGCGGACCTGTTCGGATAGTCCGAACGGCTCTTGATAGTTCTTCACTGCAGCAGCCACGCTTCGGCTGTCGGCACGCAAGCCTTCATGATTTCTGAGCCGGCGCAGCCGAGCTTTCCAATGTTCCTTATCAGCGGCATGATAGCCGAGCAGCGGCTCAAGCGCCTCGCGCTTGCGGCCGATGTAATCATCGGCAAGCGGCTGGCCAAAAGGCAGGCAAATCGTCTCCATATTCATCGGGTAACCTGCAACCCCCCAGCTGTAAATGCGAAGCTTTCGCTACGATTGTACACCTTGAGCGGAGACCCGTCAAAACCGTAACCGAAATTAGTACAGATCCTGCTACACCCGGAACATATGCTGGGCGATCCCGGCCGCCATGAGAACGATGTACATGATTCCCATGGCGAAAAAACCGAGCCGCCAAATCGCGCGGAAAATTTTGCGGATATCGACCTGGCCGCGCTTGCGGAACTGAAGGTTGCCGAGCAGGCCGCCGCCGATGAGCATGACGAGCAGAATGCCGTACAAGCCGAACGAATTGGAGAAGATCCGGTTGAACAGCACCGCGACGCATCCGATCAACAGAGCGGTCGTGATATCCATCGCCAGCCGCAGCGATCGCTTCCGGTCTCCGGTAACAGCTCGGGCAGTGAAAAAAATGAGCGCAAAGGGTATAAAAGGTATCATCGCGAGCAGTGCGTAAGCTGTTTTCAAGCTTTCCCAAACGAACACGGACATCGCCCTTTCCTACGGTTCCAGCGCTTTTACCATGGCTGCGGCGGCTTGGTTGAGCGGAGCGTCCAGACCGAGCGTTCCGGCCATAGAAGCGACCGCACCGTTGATGCTGTCGACCTCGCTCCTGCGGCCTGCCCGCACATCCGCCAGCATGGAGGAGATGTTGCCGGCCGTCAGCCGGCATACTTCCAGCAGGCGTGCCGGCTCGCTGCCGTCGAGCTCCAATCCGGCGCGGGCAAGGATGGCCGCAGTCTCCTCATGCAGCGCTGCCATCAGCTTGCCGGCCTGCGGATGGGACGGAAGCTCTCCGTTGCGGACCCCGTACAGCGCGGTAAGCGGATTGATCACAGCATTGAGCAGCAGCTTGCGGTAAATGCGGTTTTCCATATCGTTCGACAAAAATGCGGCGATTCCTGCCTTGTCCGCGGCTTGCTGCCACTTCCCGCGCAGCTTCTCCGCGCGGCTGTCAGCGGCCGCTTCGTTCGCCGCGCCGTAATGGAGCTCCCCGAGACCGGTATGGATTACCGTCCGGGCGTCTTCCCTCATCGCCCCTTCGCTCGTCACGCCCGCATAGAGCGCGACATCCGGAAGAGCCTGACTCAGGCGCTCCATATGCCCGATTCCGTTCTGAAGGCACAGCATGCCGTCCTGCGGGCCAGCCAGCAGGGCCAGCCGGCGAAGAAACGGCGCGTCGAGCGCCGTCTGCTTGACGCTGAGGATGAACCAGCCGGGCTCCATGGCATTGCCGCGGCCGTTGCCGGCATCCTCCAGCGCTGCCGCTTCGATGGGAACGACGAACTCCCCTTCATTCGTCTTGAGCAAGATCCCGGACTCCCGCAGCGCCTCGGCATGCCGCCTCGTGCGGACGAGCGCGCGCACATCCTCTCCCGCCAGCGACAAGCGCGCCGCATAGAGAAGTCCGATCGAGCCTGCTCCTATGACCGTTATGTTCATGACTTCATTCCTCCTTCGGCGATTGTACCAAAACCGGATGGACCAAAGCATCCCGACAAACAAAAAAACGGCCCTTCCGGTTGATCCGGAAAAACCGTTCGCTTGGCATCATTCGATGCGCTCCAGGTTGCCGTTGGCATCCATCTTGAATCGCGGCTTCAGCTCGTCGTCCTCGTTCAGCACCGTGAGGCGCCTCGCGCGGTCCATGATCTGAAGCAAAGTCTTGTAGTCGTCGTTGACGGACTGATAGTCCAGCTGGACATGATTCGCTTCCCGGGACAGGCGGTCATTGATCTCCCTGAGGCTGCTCAGCTCCTCGTTGCGGCTGGACAGCTCTCTCTCCAGGCGCTTGACATGCCGCTGCAGATCGGAGAAGGTTGTTTTCCATTGCTTCAAATACCGGATGACGGCTTCGATCGCGATCGCATCGTCGCCGTATGCTGAATCGAGCAAGGCTGCAGGCTCGGCGGCCGGTTCCGCCAAGGCGGAAACATGGGAGGCAGCCGGCGCCTGTTTCTTCAAATAATTCCGTTTCTGCCGCTGCTGCTTGGCGAGCTGAATCGCTTCCTCGTACCGCTTGCGTACGCAGCTGTTCCATCTGAACCCGCAGGCCGCGGGCGTTCGGGCAATCTTCTCCCCCACCTCTTCGAATGCTCCAAGCTGGGTACCGCCATCGCGGATATGTCTTAGTGTCACCTCGGCGAGAATCAAATCGTCGTCCGGGCTCCATGCGTCTTGCCTGACTGCTGTCATGCTCGCTACAACCTCCTAACGTAAACGCACTTTCTTTATCCCTATGCCCTTGGTAGAGTTCATAGAATCTATCGTTACTAAATTGTATTTCCAATTTTGCAGAGGCTCATACATATTCGTCCTTTCTGCAGGCAATCCTAGAAGCGGCAGGCGGCGGACAAGCAAAAAAGGCTTCGAGGAACCTGCGAAAGCGGTTTACAGTGATTGCCTGAAACGCTATAATGTTCTTTAGCATGCAACACGAGATGGAGAGGGGGATTACCTCATGGCGCGCATGTTTCGCGTACTTGGCTTTTGGTGTCTTGTGATCGCCCTCATGGCCTTCGCTGGAGATATGACGGAGTTTTCGCTTCTGTTCTTCTTCCAAGCCATCGCCTTCTTCTTCTTGGGCTACCTGAACTTTACGGAGCGCACCTACATACTGATGTTCTGGGCCTATATGATTCTCACCTTCCTGGGCTTCAGCTATTGGACCGTCTTCAAGATGGGATTGCCGTTCTGATTCAGCCCCAAGGCCTTCACGCACAAGAACCGCCCGGACTTCTGTCCGGGCGGTTCTTTGCATCTGAGGGCTCGAGACGGCATAAGGTAAGAAGGAAACCGATGGACAAGAAGGAGGGGATCTTCCGAAGACGCCATGAAAACAAGACTCCCTGGCCGGATCCTTCTCTCCCTGCTGGCGGTCCTCCTCCTCGGCCCGCTGGCTGAAACGTTCCCCTTCTCCGGACCGATCGGCGCGGACGAGATCTATGCGCAAGCCGTACCCGTACCTTCATCGGACGATGACCGCCAGCTGATGGAGAAAAGCCTCGCCGTCCTTGAGCTGGACCGGGAGCTGGAGCGGATCGCCGGCCGCAAGGACGCGCTGCAAAAGCAGCTCGACGCTTCCACCTTTCAGCTGAAGCAGCAGGAGGAGCAGCTTCGCGGCCGCAAGCAAAGAGCGGGAGAAGCGCTCAGCCGCTATTACACCGGCCGCAAGGACATGATATGGAACGCTTTGTTTCAGGTCCGGAATCTCGGGGATTTGTTCCGCATCGTGGACATGATGGATCTGCTGATGGACGGGGACAGGAAGGCGATCGCGGACTACCGCGTCATATCCGAGAAGCTGAAATCAAGCCAGGCGGAGCTTCAGCGGCAACAAGCAGCGCTTGACGCAGCCGAGCAGAGCCTGCTGCAGCAAAAGGCCCGCGCCGAGGAGCTGGATCGCCAGCTCCAGGAAGGCATCGGGGGCAGCAGCGATCCGGAAGCCGTGAAACGGCAAATCGCCCAGCTGGGCGAAATATGGCAGAACAGCGGACGGGCGGAAGTCCAGTCCTACTTCCGCTTGATGTCCAAGGCGATGAACAAGCTGCCCGCTTGGCTCGAGAGCCATCCCGATTATGTCAAGCTGGAAAGCGGCGGCTATACGCTCCGGCTGCCGGATGATGCGCTGAATTCCTTCCTCGCCGAGCAGGATGACAGCCTCAAGGGCTTCCAGTTCCGGTTCGGGGACGGCAAGGTCCAGGCGGGCGGAAGCGACGGGGCCATGAGCGTGGAGGCTTCCGGCACCTATGAAGTCGTCGATACGCCCAAAAACGGAATCAAGTTCCGGATGGATGAGCTCGTCTTCAACGGCTACAAGCTGCCCAAGGAGACGATGGATGATTTATTGCGGACTTTCGACGTCGGCTTTTATCCCGGCAAGTTCATTTCCTTTCTCAAAGTGACCTCCGTCCAGGTCGAGGAGCATGAGCTTGTCATCCGGTTCGGCTTCTCCCTGTGAATCAAAGCAGCGCCGAATGGCGGCCCTCATTTTCCGGAGGGCCGCTTTTCGATGGCTTGAAGCCAGGCAGACGCCAGCTGCTCCGGCGACATTCCGCCCCCGTCCTTCCAATAATATTTCCAGAGCGGAGCCAGCAAGTCGGCTCCATGGAGCCGAAGCCGACCCTCCTTGCCCTGGAACAGCTGCGGCTTCCAGTCTGCCGGGAAGCCGCCATCTCCGGATGAGTCTCCGATGTAGAGGCTCGGCTTCGGCAGCAGCCTGAACGCCGCATCTGCAGCTGCCTTCCGGGCAGCCGTCTCCGTCACGCCCGCGATCCAGGCTGCGGCGGCGTCGGGGCTTGCGCTCGTGGCCATGATTCCATAACTCCGCATTCGCAGGGAGGCAGTATCGAGCGCCAGGCGGTAATCGGGCGTATAGCCTTCTCCGGGATTCCATCGCCTGTATTCCGACCACGGAATGATGGCCGAAAATGCCTTGCCCGCTGCCATTGCCGCCTCCGCTTCCTCATAGGAGGAGTAAGCCTGCATCCTGCTGCCATCTCCTCTGCCCGACAGCGCCTGCTTGAGGCGCTCCGGCAGCTGCTCGGCTCCGGCTTCCGGCTTCCATCCGGCGACCCATGCTGCGGCTGCTCCGGCATCGCTTCTTCCGATCAGGACGGTGGGGACGCCAGGATGGCCGGCACTAACCAGCTCCATCTCTTCCCATGCCGTCGGCGGCCGCAGCAGCCCTGCCTCCATCAGCTTGCTGTCCTTCCACACCAGCACATCCGGGTCCGCATCTCTGGGCGCTCCCCATAAGTATCCATTCCAGTAAAGCGGCTCCCAGAAAGCCCCGCTCCCTCCGAAGCCGGCGCTGCCCGCCATCAGCTTGTCCAGCGGCAGGAGGACTCCGGCCGCGGCGAGAGGAATGATCTCCGAGCTCGGCAGGAGCACGATGTCCCCTGCCTCTCCAAGCAGCGCCCGGCGCCTCCACTGTCCTGTTCCAGTCTCTGCCGGCAGAGAATTCACCAGCTGGATATCCCATCCGGGATGCCTCTGCGACCAGAGGCGGCTTATTTCCGACAGCGCGGCGTATTCCTGTTCATCCAAGGAAACGCTTACAGTCAACCGTTCGCGCTGTTCGGCTTTTTCACCGCCGCCGGAAAAAGCGGCTCGTCCCAGACTGCGGCAGGCTGAGCGCTGCCCGGAGGATCCTCGGCCGGATGCTCTTGCTGGACGAGCAGAAGAGCGGCGGCGAGAGCGGCTCCCGGCAGCAGCAGGTATTTTTTTCGCGCCATCCACGCCGCCCTCCTTTCGGACATGTTTCCCTTCATCCTATCAAAGTTTCCGGTATCTGTCTGCCCGGCCGGGCAAAAAATAGGCCGTATGCTCCTTGCAGCAATTCCCTTGCGCATAGGTTGGGGCCGATAGACTAGGACTGCAAAATAATGCTGTTTTCAGATAGCCAGGAATAGCATGCAGAAGGCCAAGCCCCGTGCAACAAAGCGGAAGCCGACGACAGAGCGGCTCAGCCGCTTCCTCCTTTTTCCCGTTTTGGCCGAATGCCCAGACGTCGGGCAACAAGAAAGGCCGCCTGCATGCAGGCGGCCTTTTCCCTCATCCTCTAAAGCAGGTCAGCCGCAAGCTGAGCCAGCTTGGAGCGCTCTCCCTTTTCCAGGTTGATATGCCCGCTCAGCGCTTCCTGCTTGAAGCTTTCGACGATATGAGTCAGCCCGTTGCTCATGGAATCCAGATACGGATGGTCGATCTGCTCGGGATCGCCCATCAGCACGATTTTGCTTCCTTCGCCGACACGGGAGACAATCGTCTTCACCTCATGCCGGCTGAGATTCTGCGCCTCGTCGATGATAATGAACTGGCCTGGGATGGAACGCCCGCGGATATAGGTCAGCGCCTCGACCTGAATGCTGCCGAGTCCCATCAGAATCTTGTCGATATCGCCGGACTTCTTGGTATCGAAGAGGAATTCCAGGTTGTCGTAGATCGGCTGCATCCATGGGCGCAGCTTCTCGTCCTTCTCTCCCGGGAGGTAACCGATGTCCTTGCCCATCGGGACGACGGGACGCGCGATCAGCAGCTTCTTGTATTTATGCTCATCCTCGATCTTGAGCAGGCCGGCCGCGAGGGCAAGCAGCGTCTTGCCTGTGCCCGCCTTGCCGGTCAGCGTCACGAGCGGAATATCGTCGTTCAGGAGCAGCTCCAGCGCCATCCGCTGCTGGGCGTTGCGGACGGTGATGCCCCAGACGGGATCATTGCTCAGGTACAGCGGCTCCAGCCTCGCCCCATCCTGGCTTACCTTCAGCAGGGCGCTCTTGGAAGTGCCGAGCTCATCCCTCAGAACGATGAATTCGTTGGGATGGAGCCTGGAGGACAGCTGCAGGCTCTTGATGCTCAAGAACCGGTAGGAATAGAATTCGTCGATGATGGACGGATGGACGAACAAGGTCGCCGTCCCCGTGTACACATCCGACGGCTCCACGGCTCGATCGGACAAATAATCCTCGGCTTGCAGGCCGAGCACATCGGCCTTGATCCGCACCAGCACATCCTTGCTGACGAGCACGACATCGCGGCCCGTTCCATCCTTTTCTTCCTCCATATGGTAATTCAGGGCGACAGCGAGAATGCGGTTGTCATTGGACATCTCCCCGAACATTTCCTGAACCCGTACATAGCTGCGGTGGTTCAGCTCTACCTTGAGCAACCCGCCCCTCGGGAGCGAGATGCCTTCATGCAGCCTGCCCTCTTCCCTCATTCCGTCAAGCAGCCGCGACACATGGCGCGCATTGCGCCCCAGCTCGTCGGCCAGCCGTTTTTTGGAATCGATCTCCTCCAGCACGACGGCCGGGATGATGACTTCGTTGTCGTCGAAAGCATAGAGAGCCTGCGGATCATGAAGCAGCACATTTGTATCCAGTACGAAGATTTTGGTCACGAAGCAACCCCTCCTGGCCTTATAATTCCGGTCCACATGCGATGGTTACATAGCCCGACCGGAACAGGGACAAACTAGGTTCGGTTCTACGATCAAGCATCGACGGAAAGGTCAGGTGTCCCTAACATGAAAAAATGGCTGTCGGCAGCTTTGATTCTATGCCTGACGGCGACCGGCTGCGGCACGGTCGTCCATAAGGGCGATTCTCCTTCCCCTGCTGAAGACCAGCGTATTCGTACGAAGCAAACCGATCCCGAGCCGGAAAAAACGGTCGGGTCGGCCCAGGCCGCCAAACGTCTGGAAGAACTCGCCTCCCGGGTGGAGGGCGTGCGCAAAGCCCATGCCGTCGTGGCCGGGAATACAGCCGTAGTCGGCATCGATGTCGACGGTAACTTCGACCGCTCCCGTGTCGGAACGATCAAGTATGCCGTCGCTCAAGCGCTTCGCAATGACCCGCTCGGCGTCCGAGCCATCGTGACAGCAGACATGGACGTCAACCAGCGGCTGTCGGAGCTGGGCGCCGACATCCGCCGCGGACGCCCGATCCGAGGCTTCGCGGAGGAAATGGCCGACATCGTCGGCCGCATCGTGCCGCAGCTGCCTCGCAATACGGCTCCGGAAAACCGGAATGCCGCATCGCCTGCTCCGATGGACGGCATGCACAAAGCCGGCGAGCCGGCTGCACATCGCTGACCTGCGCCATAGCGCAAAAAGCCTAGTGACAGGTCACTAGGCTTTTTGGTTTGGGAGGGGCAGCTGCTTCCAATGGCCAAGCCGCAGAGGACGGGCCTCTCCCGTGAAGGCGCGTGCCGGATGTCGATGCAAGGCCTTCGGAAATCGTGATGCCGCCATGCGCACGGAGCTCCGCCATTCGCCCTGCCTCCCGGAATTATAATCGGATCATGATGTCGGCTTCGTAGTTGTAGTATAACATACGTATGCACTGTCCACGATGGTCATTCATCCAGTTTGGACTGGAGGGCCTTGCTTGCCTTCGCAACGACAGCCTCGTCCAGATACACATAGGGGCTTCTCCAATCCCCGGTCAAAGGAATGAAGGTGATATCCTCCTTGGAGATGCCGAAGTATACCCTCAACATTTCCCGAATATCCGATGCCGGCATATCCGTCTTCACATTGCCTCCGACAGCTCCAAATACATTGCCCAGGCGCAGCAGTCCCGGCACCGACATCATCCGGTCCGTAATCGCCCCGACGACCTGCTCCTGGCGCTCGTTGCGCTCGAAGTCGCTCGACATGTTCTTGCCGTCGTTGGATTTGCGGTAGCGGACAAATCCCAGCGCATCCTCGCCGCCGAGCTTCTGCTCGCCCTTGCGCAGATGGATGCTCGTGCCGCCGGGCTGGCCGGCATGATCGTCATAATCCATATCCATGTCCACATTGACGTTCACGCCTCCGAGCGCATCCACCACGTCGGCGAAGCCTTGGAAGTTGACGTTCGCCGAATAGGCGATCGGAATGCCGAGAAAACGACCGATGGCATCCTTCATTCCCTTGGCTGCGGCATGCTCCGCGTTCTCCTGGGACACGCCCTTTCCTTCACTCTTGGCATTGCGCAGAAACGCCGAATAATAGCTGTTGACCTTGCGGGTCTTGTAGCCTTTGACCTCTATTCTGGAATCGCGCGGAATGGAGACGACAACCGCGCTTTTGGTCTTCGGATTGAACGCGGCCGCCATAAGGACATCGGTATTCAGCAAGCCGCCTTCTCCTCGCGTATCCACTCCCATGATCAGCATGCCGAACGGGCTGCTGCCGATAGAGCCGACTTCGGAGCTCGTTCCATAGCTCATCTCCTTGATGGCCTTGTTCGCGTCCATGAACAGATAGACGCCGTAACCGACCGCAATGAAAATAAGCAGCGAGGCGAACAGCATGAATCTTCGCATCCAAAACCGGGGCTTGCGTTTCTTGACGGCGCCATTGCGGGCGCCTCGTCCAGCCGGCGGGCTGCTGCCCGGCCGGCGCGGGGGGGATCCGTTGCCAGTAGTCATAAATTCTCCTTCATCTGTCCGAAAAGAACCGCCGTCATGCCTCGGATTCCTTTCTTCACAGTGCTGTGTCCGCCGCCGGCAAGGGCGGAGGCCAAGTGCACCAATCGTATTTCGGGCCCTGCCTAGCTTTCTCCAGCTCCAGGCACATTCTGGCGTTTGGCTTGCCTGCGGTCGTTGAACTGCCGGATCCTCAGCATGAACATCAACAGGACGGCAACCGCCATGCATTGAATGATCGGAAGCTTGTCGATCTGGAAGACGACCAGAATGGCTGAACCGATGGCCATGATGACGTAGACCAGAATTTCCTTGAGAATCGGCAAGCGCTGCTGCGGACGGAATACCTTGTTGAAGATATAGATAACCCCTGCCAGAATCAGGATATACGATACGAGCGCATGCTCGCTGAGCCATTGCTGCATCCCAGTTCTCCTCCTTGAGTGGATATCAGTGCCGGCAGGCCCGATATCATATAGACGAACAAGCGGCGAATTTGGATGCCGGCCGGATGGCCGGCCCCAATCGCCGCTGTTACGTTCATGATTCAGGCAAGCCGCTTGAATCGATTATACGCTTGCTGAAGTTTTGCGCTGCTTCTCGGCACGCTCGCGCTCGCTCTTGTTCAGGAGCTTCTTGCGCATCCGAATGGATTTAGGCGTGATTTCGCAATATTCGTCGTCATTGAGATACTCCAACGCAGCTTCGAGGCTGTACGTGCGCGGCGTTTTGAGCCGGACCGTATCGTCCTTCGTCGCGGAGCGGATGTTCGTCAGCTGTTTTTCCTTGCAGATGTTGACGACGATGTCCTGATCGCGGTTATGCTCGCCGACGATCATGCCTTCGTAGATCTCGGTGCCCGGCTCCAGGAACAGGATGCCGCGGTCTTCTACGCCCATCATGCCGTAGAAGGTCGATACGCCGTTCTCGGTTGCGACCAGAACGCCTTGGTGGCGTCCGCCGACTCCGGAGCCGGCGATCGGACCGTAGCTGTCGAACGCATGGTTCATGATGCCGTAACCGCGCGTCAGTGTCAGGAAGTGGGTCCGGTAGCCGATCAGGCCGCGTGCCGGAATGATGAATTCCAGGCGGACCTGGCCGTTGCCGTTGTTGACCATGTTGACCATTTCCGCTTTGCGCGTTCCAAGGCTCTCCATGACGGCTCCCATGCTTTCTTCCGGAACGTCGATGAGCAGGCGCTCGTACGGCTCGGATTTCACGCCGTCGATTTCCTTGACGATGACCTCAGGCTTGGATACCTGCAGCTCGTATCCTTCGCGGCGCATGTTCTCGATCAGGATGCCGAGGTGAAGCTCGCCCCGACCCGATACGATGAATACGTCCGGGCTGTCCGTATCTTCGACGCGCAGCGCGACGTCGGTCTCGAGCTCTTTGTAGAGGCGCTCGCGAAGCTTGCGGGAAGTGACCCACTTGCCTTCGCGTCCGGCGAACGGGCTGTTGTTGACGAGGAACGTCATCTGCAGCGTCGGCTCGTCGATCTCCAGCACCGGCAGGGCTTCAGGCTTCGCTGGATCCGCGATCGTCTCGCCGATGTTGATGTCCTTGATGCCTGCGATGGCGACGATGTCGCCGCCGGCAGCTTCTTCGACCTCGACGCGCTTCAGTCCCTGGAAGCCGAACAGCTTCTCGATCCGGGCTTGCTTGATTCCGCCCTCGCGAGTCATGACGGCTACCGTCTGGCCTTGGCGGATGACGCCGCGGTTGACGCGGCCGATCGCGATGCGGCCCATGTATTCGTTATAGTCAAGCAGCGTAACGAGGAATTGCAGCGGATCCGTGACGCTCTCGGTCGGATGCGGGATATGCTGGACGATCGTTTCGTACATGGCTTCCATGTTCTCGTCCTGCTTCTCCAGGCTCATGCTGGACGTGCCCATGAGAGCGGAAGCGTACACGACCGGGAATTCAAGCTGCTGGTCATTGGCGCCAAGCTCGATGAAGAGGTCGAGAACCTCGTCCACGACAGCCTCGGGAGTCGCGTTCGGACGGTCGATCTTGTTCAGGACGACGATCGGGGTCAGGTTATGCTCGAGGGCTTTGCGCAGAACGAACTTTGTCTGCGGCATGCAGCCTTCGAAAGCGTCCACGACGAGCAGAACGCCGTCGACCATCTTCATGATGCGCTCCACTTCGCCGCCGAAGTCGGCGTGCCCGGGAGTGTCGACGATGTTGATCAGGTAGTTCTTATAGTTGATCGCGGTGTTTTTCGCCAGAATCGTAATGCCGCGCTCACGCTCCAGATCGTTGGAGTCCATCGCCCTTTCATGGACGACTTCGTGGTCGCGGAACGTTCCGGACTGTTGCAGCAGCTTGTCGACAAGCGTCGTTTTGCCGTGGTCGACGTGCGCGATAATGGCGATATTGCGAATGTTCTCTCTTGCTTGCATAACTTCTAATCCACTCCATCTCTTTGTGTTCAAAAATAGACGACTTCCAGCTTACCAGCGGACACGCTTGCTCATCATCATCCAGCCGCCGACAGCGACAAGCACGATGGCGATGAGGTAAATACCCCAGCTCCAAAGCAGTACGAAAGCCATGCAGGCCGCCCATACGATGCCCAGGATCAAGGCGATCGAATAGGCGCTTTTTGGGTGGGAAGAGTCGAACATGTAGTATTCATACAGTCCGACGGCCAGTCCAAGAATGAAGAAAGGCCACAGAAATTTCATGTACCCCCATCCGAACCAGTTGCTAAACAGGAACACCAGTGCATATACGGACAACATACCGCCCGGAACCAGCGCTGCCGCAGGAATCAGTCGGCCAAAGTAGAGCACATGCAGCAGAACGCCCGGAATCAGCACGAAGAGCGGCCAAAAAACCGAACCGATAAAGCTGAAAACTCCCAATCTGCCCAGAAGAATGAAAATCCCTGCCAGCAGGATAACAATTCCGGCGGAATATTGATTGCGAATCAATTTCTATCCCCCCGTTTCCCATAACGCCTGCCGAAGCAACGGCAGAAGACGACAGCTCATATCTTTCTTATTCTATAGGAAGTGCAATCAAAATACCAGCAGGAACAAACAGGGAAATGAAATAAACCCGAAGCGGGCTTCGCCGCAGGCGGCGGAAAGTCATGGCCGGGGTTTTTTCATCGTAGCGATGCCGAGCACGATGACGAGCGGAATGAACAGCACCGGTATAGCCGCATGGGCGAGCGGAATCCGTTCGAACACGGCGTGCAGGCCAGGGTCGGAAACAAGCATTTCGCCGGCTGCGTATCCGAGCAGGCCGGAGCCGGCGTAGACAAGCGACGGGTAGCGGGCCAGAAGTTTGCCCAGCGCATGGCTGCCCCAGATGATCATCGGTATGCTGAGGACGATTCCGAGCATCATAAGTACGGGTTCGCCGTCCGCCACGGCAGCAACGGCAAGCACATTGTCGAGGCTCATGATGAAGTCCGCCGTGACGATCGTCCATACGGCGCTGGCCAAGGTCGCGGCGACAGCCTGCCTCGCTCCGGAAGTGCCGGGACGCCTTCCCGCTTCGGCGTCATGCAGCAGCTTGACGGCGATCCATACCAGCAGCACGGAGCCTGCGGCCTGCAGGTAAGGGAGCTGCAGCAGAGAGATGGCGGCGAGCGTCAGCAGGCATCTCAGCCCGACCGCGGCGAAGGATCCCCACCTGACGGCGCGCTTGCGCTGCTGCGAGGGCAGCTGGCGGCTGGCCATCGCAATGACGACGGCATTGTCCCCGCTGAGCAGAATGTTGATCATGATGATTTGCAGAAAGATCCATAGATTGTCCACCCGTACATCCCCTTTCTATTTCAGAGGTATGTCCAAGCTTGCGGAAATATGCAGGCAGCCGTCCTTCATTCCGCTTGCGTGCCAGCCGGTCGCTAAAAAAAAATGAATCCATTGTCCGAACGTCCCCGTATAAGGGTAGGTACTTTATGAGGTTTAACGAAGAGAACTTGAAGGAGGAGCTTGTATGGAATGGTTAGGGCCTCTGCTGACCATCATTTTCATCGATCTTATGCTTGCCGGAGACAACGCGATCGTCATCGCCCTCGCAGCCCGCAACCTGCCCAAGGAACAGCAGAAAAAAGCGGTCATCTGGGGAACGTTCGGCGCGATCGCCATCCGCATGGTCGCGACGGTGCTCGTCGTTTATCTCCTTGATGTTCCGTGGCTCCATCTTGCGGGCGGTCTCCTGCTGATCTGGATTGCTTATAAGCTGCTGGTGCAAGAGGACAGCAGCCATGACAATATCAAGGCGGGCGGCACGCTCGGCGCCGCGATCGGAACGATCGTCATTGCGGACGCGGCCATGGGCATCGACAACGTGCTCGCCGTTGCAGGCGCTTCGCATGGCAACATCTGGCTCGTCATCATCGGCCTTCTTATCAGCATCCCGATTGTCGTATGGGGCAGCACGGTGTTCATCAAGCTGATCGAGAAGCTCCCCTGGATTCTGTACGTCGGCGCAGCCGTTCTCGGCTATACGGCCGCGCATATGATTGCCGGAGAGCCGAAGGTCGCCCACCTGTTCGACGGCCGTCCGATGCCGGAATGGGTGTTCATCCTCCTGGTCATCGCGCTCATCCTTGGAGCAGGCATGCTGACCAACTGGATGCGGAAGAACAAAGTGAATTCGCAGCAAAAAGAAAGGGAGACCCATTAGAGTCTCCCGGAGCCTGCCGGGGATATCCCGGCGGGCTTTTTTTTATTGAGGCCGATCCTAGAACCAATCCCGTTCCTCGGATTCCTGCACGACCGCAGATTTACGCTTGATGATTTCGCCGCGGTTCAGGACGATCGTCTCCGTGTTCTCCGCAGCGAGCCGCACCATGTCCCTCAGACCGTCGATCGACTGCTCGGTGCGCTCCACCACGCGCAGATTGGGATTCGTGCTCGGGGATTTCGGTACGAACAGCGTGCAGCAGTCCTCGAACGGCAGGATGGAGGTCTCATAAGTGCCGATCTGTACGGCCTTGTCGATGATCTCCTGCTTGTCCATCATGACGAGCGGCCTCAGCAGCGGCAGCGATAGCGAGCGGCCGATGACGTTCATGCTTCCGAGCGTCTGGCTCGCCACCTGCCCGAGACTGTCGCCGGTAACGACGGCTCCCGCTCCATGCTTCTCTGCCAGCAGCTCCGCGATGGCGAGCATCGAGCGCCTCATGAGCGTAATGGTCAAATGCTCCTGGCCCGTCTGCGTGAACCGGGTCTGGATATCCGTGAACGAAACGAGATGGAGCTTCAGCGGCTTGCCGGCGTACACCGACAGTCGGCGCGCCAGCTCGATGACCTTGTCGGTCGACTGCTCGCTCGTGAACGGATAGCTGTGGAAGTGCACCGCCTCCAGCTCCAGCCCTTTGCGCATGGCGGACCAAGCGGCGACCGGGCTGTCTATGCCCCCCGACAGCAGCAGCATCGCTTTCCCGTTCGACCCGTACGGAAATCCTCCTGCGCCAGGCTCGCTCGCGCAATAAAGATAAGTTCCTTCCGGCTGGATGTCGACTCGCAGCTCCGTCTCGGGACGATGCACGTCCACGGCAAGGCCGGGGTAAGCGCGCAAAATGGCTGAGCCTACGATATGGTTCATGTCATAGGATGGATGCGGAAAGCCTTTCCACCCTCTTTTGGTGGACACCTTGAAGGTCGCAGGCTCCTTCGGCAGCGATTTCCATACATCCAGCGCCGTCTCCCGAATCGCGTCGGCATCCGATTCCGTCCTCTTCACCGGACTGAAGGAATGGATGCCGAACACCTTGCTCAGACCGGCTGCGGCTTCTTCGTACGAAGCCCCGTTCAGCTTGATATAGATTCGTCCGTACGTTTTGTTGAACTCAAGTCCGGGCATGTGCCGAAGCGCTCCTTGAACATGCCGCAGCAGCTGCTGCTCGAACCTTCCCCGATTGCGGCCCTTCAGCGTAATTTCGCCGAACCGGACGGTTATGAAGTCATAGATCATTTATCTCCCATTCCTTTCAAGGGGCTTCAGGCGGCGGACGGCTTCAGCCAGGGCATCCGCCAGCCGGTCGATATCCTCCGGCCCATGCTCGTCCCCGAAGCTCACTCTGATTCCAGATGCCGCCCTTTGCCTCGGATAGCCCATCGCCAGCAGCACGCCGCTCGGCTTGTCGTCCTTGGAGGAGCAGGCTGATTTGGTCGAGACGAGCATCCCCGCCTCCTCCAGCGCATGGACGAGCACTTCAGGCTTCATGCCGACATAAGAGAAGTTGAGCACATGGGGCGCCTGATAGGGCGAATCCGGTGCGGAATCCCCGTTCACCTCAAGCTCCGGCAGCAGAGCGAGACGTTCCAATAAACGGCTTCTCAGCCCGCCCAGCTTGCGCGCGCGCTCTTCCCTGGATTCCATGGACAGCCGGACCGCCTTGGCGGAAGCAACGATGCCCGGCACGTTCTGCGTTCCCGGCCGGAAGCCGCTCTCCTGCTCCCCCCCTCCAAGCAGCGGCTCCAGCCTCACGCCTCCGCGGACGTATAGGAATCCGGCGCCCTTCGGACCGCGAAGCTTATGGGCCGAACCGCTGAACAGATCGATTCCCCATTCCCTCAACCGTATGGACAGCTTGCCGATGCTCTGGACGCCGTCGACATGGAAAAGGGTATCGGGATAACCCCGCAGCAAGCTCCCCGCTTCCGCGATCGGCTGCACGGCTCCCGTCTCGTTGTTGACCTGCATCAGGCTGACCAGAATCGTGCCCGGCTTCATCGCATCGCGGAGCTGCTCGATGCCGATCCGGCCTATGGAATCCACGGGCAGATAAGTGACCTCGAAGCCTTCGCGCTCCAGCTGGCGGAACGCCTCCAGCACCGAAGCATGCTCCGTGACGGAGGTGATCAGATGGCTGCCTTTGGACCGGTTCGCTCTCGCCGCTCCCTTGATTGCCAGCTGGTTGCTCTCCGTGCCTCCGGAAGTGAAGATCCAGTCGTCCGCTTCCACCTCGAACAGCTTGCCGAGCAGCTCTCTCGCCTGACGGATCAGGCGGTCCGCATCCACGCCTGCGCGATGCAGCGAGGATGGATTGCCGTAATGGCGCTGCATGACCTCTGCCAGCGTCCGGACGACATCCGGATGAGGGGGTGTCGAAGCGCAATGGTCGAAGTAAAGCCAAGTCTTTTCCGGGTTCATTTAGTCCAAGACTCCTTTTTGGCGAAAAAATAAAAAAACCGCCTGGCCGGCTGTCCCGATTCGGATCGGGACAGCTTCGGAGCAGCGGTCATGGTACATGTCCGATGTTGAACAGGCACCCACTATCCTATCGCAAAACAGGTGGCGTTACAAGCGGAGGGAGCTTTCCTTATTCAGCACTTTGGCCACATAACGCTGGGTTTCGGCCGGCAAGCTGGAGAACAGGGCGCTGAGGGACGATTCATCCGAAATGCCGAGGCGGTCAAGCTTTCCGGGTCCTGCGTTGTAGGCTGCGAGCGCGGTTGCCGCGCTGCCGTCGTATTTGCGCAGCAGATACGACAGGTATTTCGTGCCGCCGTCGATATTTTGGGCAGGGTCGAACGAATCGGTCACGCCAAGTCCGCTTGCCGTCCCGTCCATCAGCTGCATGAGCCCTTTGGCCCCGGCTGACGATTCGGCGCTCGGGTTGAAGGAGGATTCCGCTCCGATCACCGCTTTGATCAACGATTCGGATACTCCGTAGCGGGCGGAGGCAGATTGGATCATGCTGTCATAAGGTGCTGCGGAGCCGTCCGCCGTTGCTCCTGAAACAGCAGTGCTCATGTAGTCCAATCCTCCAGGCAAGCCCGTCTGCAGCGGCTGCAGCGAAGCCGGAATGCCATAGCCGTAGGAATCGTCGTCTTCCTCGCCAGCCCATGCGCTCTGGCCCGATGCCGCAAGCTGGGACAGCAGCTGGTCGAACGAGGTTTGTCCGGCTGCCGAAGTGCCGGAGGCGGTAGAAGCGGAAGAACCGGTGAGCTGGCTCAGGCTCGGCGACAGCTGCAGTTTGAGAAGAGTCGTGAGGATGCGGGGATCGATGGACATAATGTCATTCCTCTCTTGCCAATGTCATGGTATGTATATCGGTTTATCGCCAGTCAAAATGAATGCCTGAAAACAGATTAAGCTGCTCGGCCCCGACGGTCACGTCTCAGGCGCTGTCGAGTCGAAAAAACCCGTCCTTGGAAAAGGACGGGTTGCAATCAGCCGAGCATCAGATATAAGGGCAGTAAAATCAAATAAACGGCGGCGGCCAACCCGCCCATCGCCATAGCGATGCCGCCAAGCATGCGGCTGCCTTGGAAAAAGGCGAAATAACCGAATACGGCCGCCGTGATTCCCATGAATGCCGGCCAGATCAGCCAGGAAAGCACGGCGAATACGAGGGCTGTCCAGCCGAGCGAGCGGCCAGCCGAAACAACTTCATGCTTCAGCGATTCGATGCGCCTTTGGCTGCTGGATTCGGAATGCGGGGCCGGCGCGATTTCGGCAGCCGTCTCCACATCGCCGAACTGCTCTCGCGAGCGGGCGATCCAATCCTCATGCCGCTTCTTCCGTATTCCGTGACGGCGCCTCGATGGATCGGACATTGCCGTCAGCCTTCCTTCGGCTTGAACGTATGACAGCAGGTGACGGAGGATTCCTTGGCTGAATCCTGGTGGTTGACGCCAAGATCCTCATCGGCGAATTCGGCGGACAAATCCGCATGGGCATGCTGGTCGATCTCGATGTTGATGGCATCGGCGCCACACTGGTTGCCTTGTCCCCAAAACGCACAGTTCGATACGCTGCAAGCTACGCCTTTTGGCATAGTCGATCACCTCCGCTACAAAGAATTCCCGCGGCGGGCTCGACGTATGCTTTCCTATTTCTGACCTTGCATCCTGCGCTGGGTCATGTAGTCATTTTCGTAATAGGCAAGGTCGTCGCGCAGCTCTTCGTAAATCTTGGATACGCCGAGCACGATGTCGCGCGCCGCGCGCACGGGCTTGTGGCGGAAGCGGATCGCATCCTGTCCCGTATAGGCATATCTTCCATCCTCGGAATACCCTTCGTTCTTCGGATAGAAGAACGCGTTCACGCTATGATGGTAAACCTCATACAGCAATCTCTCCGCATAGTCATTGTCAAAGGTCGGGCGGCGCAGCGTGACGCCAAGCTTCTCGTAAGCCACTTCGGAATAGACCAGAAGATGGCGCAGATCCGACAGCAGCCCTTTGTAGAAGGTCTGCTCCTCGCCGCCTGCATCCGGCGCCTCCAGCTGCGGGAGTGCATGCTGGTTCAGGAATGGCTCCAGCAAGGATACGGCTTCTTTGAGCTTGCCGCGCGTGGATTCGCTTAACGCTTTGACGTTGGCAGATGGCATTGTGATGTTCCCCTTTCATCGATCCAGCAAGACTTTGATGGTCACGTTTATCCTATCACAGAACAGCGGCGATTTGTAGGTTTTTGGGACATGTTCCTGCATCGTCCTGCATCCGCAGCGGTAGCCGAAGCGCATAATTCCGGGCTTCCTTCCCAACTCTAAAGGAGTACGCTGGACCAGTTACTTATGCTTGCGGGAGGTTTTCTGAAGCTATGCGAAAAAAATGGATCGGCGCCTTCGCGGCGCTCGCTTTCCTGGCTATTTTGATTCCGATCAGCCCGTTGTTCGTATCTCCCGGCGGCAAGCATCATGAGCAGCAGCAAGCCAAAACAAGAGCCCTTTCGGCCCGGGAAGAACATCTACTCAAGGAGGCAGATGTCAAGCACGATATGGACGCCACCTCGCAGCTGTGCGCCTCTCAATGCTCCAAGGACATCGGCAAACTGTTCTCGCTTGCGGACCGTCCGTCCGCCGATAAAGAGCGCGGCATGAAAAAGCTGATCGCCATGCATCCACAGATGCTGCGGTTGGAGTGGCTGCAGAAAGGCAAAGCGTCCATCTCCGCGGGCAGCATGCCCAAGGTCGCCGAAGCCAAGCTGCAGACTCCGATCCAGGCGGCAAAAAGAGGAGTCGAAGCCGGAAGCCGGTACCAGTCCCCTGTCGTCGAAGCGGAAGGGGAGCGCTACATGGTTCTTGGCATTCCGGCATACGGCGGCGGAGAAGGAGTGCTAGGAATCATCCGGCAGGATATCGTCGGCCAAGTGCAGAGGCATCAAATGCGCAATCTTCGGCTCGTGCCGTATCCTGCCGAAGGCCATTACAGGGTTGAATCGGTCCATGCGGGAACCGGTCGTGAAATGACCGTCCGCACGGGCGAGGACAATGGCGTGTCCAGCCATTATCATGTGCAGGAAGTCGTCGTCCGGTTCCGCGGCAATCCCGGACCTCGAGAGCTGGCGCGCATCCGGCGCGATATCGGCGCTGTGTCCGAAAACCAGATGAACAGCACGTATATTTTCCGATCCCGCAGCATGGACGCCATGAAGATGATGGGCTATTTCCGCAAGAAATGGAATCCCGTCTACGTGGAGCCCCATTACCTGTATATAACCAACGACCGTCCCCTCGGAAATCAAGCCGGCAGCGGCGCGAGGGCTTTGGTCGACGAGACGGCGGCCCAGCCGATCATTCCCAACGACAGGCTGTACTCCGACTATCAATGGAATCTCCCGTCCATTGAAGCCGAGCTCGGCTGGAACCTGTCCAAAGGCAGCGATGCAGTGAAAGTCGCCGTGCTGGATACCGGTGTCCAAGCCGACCATCCCGACTTGACCGGCAAGCTGGAGCCGGGAACCAACATCGTGACCAGCGGATCGAAGCCCGACGACGATGTCGGCCATGGCACCCATGTCACCGGCATCATCGCCGCCACCGTCAACAACGGTGAAGGCGTAGCCGGTCTGACGTGGTACAACAAGATCATGCCGGTCAAGGTGCTGGACAGCAGCGGAGCAGGCTCCACGTATTCCGTTGCCCAAGGCCTCATCTGGGCGACGGACCATGGCGCCAAGGTCATCAATATGAGCCTGGGCAACTATGCATCCGCCGAGTTCCTGCATGACGCGATCAAATATGCCTATGACCGGGACGTCGTCCTCATCGCAGCCAGCGGCAACGACAATACGGACCGGCCAGGTTATCCGGCCGCCTACCCGGAAGTATTCGCAGTCGCCTCGACCGACTCCAAGGGCCAGAAGTCGTCGTTCTCCAATTATGGAGACTACATCGATGCGGCAGCTCCGGGAGACAGCATCGCGAGCACATACCCCGGCAGCCAGTATGCCGCCTTGTCGGGGACATCGATGGCGAGCCCGCATGTGACTGCTCTGGCCGCCCTGATCCGCTCGCGCAATCCCGACCTGACCAATGTCCAAGTGATGGATATCATGCGCCGTACCGCGATTGATCTCGGCGCCCAGGGCAAGGATCCTTTTTTCGGCTACGGCCAGATCGACATCGACAAGGCGCTGCGGGAAGCGGGCCAGACGGCTCAGCCGCTGCAGTCATTCCCTGAACAGGTGAAAGGCCGGCTGCAGCGAATTACCGACATATTCAAAAACGACGCCAAATAGAAACGCAAGAAGGAGCTCCCCGGCTGGGAGCTCCTTCTTTGTACTTGCCTTCATGTACCGGCCGTTCGCAGGCGAAGGCCGATTATGCTGGGATTCGTTTTTAATGGAATGGGAATTCGTTGCGGAAAGCCTGCCGTAAGCCGGGTTCTGTGCTCTTCGTGGTCCAGACGGGAACGACCCTCCCACTGCAAGCGACAATCATCTATCTAGGCCTGCCATTGCTGGCAGGCTCAAGCGACCAACCCGAACGCTCCCCGGGCAAGGGTTGCAGCACGAGGCTGCCGCGTTCTCTTAGGTCTTGCTCCGGATGGGGTTTACCAGCCGCGTTGTCGCCAACGCCGCTCGTGGTCTCTTACACCACGGTTCCACCCTTGCCTGATCCGCGCCGCTAGCGGCGGGCCATCGGCGGTCCATTTCTGTGGCACTATCCTTCGGCTCGCGCCGACTGGACGTTATCCAGCATCCTGCCCTGCGGAGCCCGGACTTTCCTCTCGCGGCACAAGCCGCCAGCGATTGTCTGTCAGACTTTCCAAACCCTTAGCTAGTATACCTGCTGCAGCCTCATCAAGCAAGCCGGAAAGGCTCGGTATTTATGGCTGAGGCCGCCACTTCCGTGCTGTACTTGGATGCGGCCAGCCGCTCTCGCAGCCAGTCGGCAGTTTTGGCCTTCATGATCTTTTCGGCATTATGGCCCGGATCGATCAGCGTCATGCCCGCCGCCAGCGCATCATGGGCCGAGTGGTAGTCGATATCTCCGGTAATGAGCACCTGCGCGCCGGCGAACTGCGCGGCCCGCCAGTATTTGGCTCCGGAGCCGCCCAGAACGGCTGCCTTGCGGATCGTCGCGGAGAAATCGCCGGTGACCCGCACGAACGGAACGTCGAAGGCCGCTTTGACTCTTTCTGCCATGCCTGCGAGCGTGATGGGCTCTTCCAGCTTGCCGGAACGGCCGAGCCCGCGGACAACGCCTTCCTGCTGGAGCAGCGTGATGTCAAAGGCGACTTCTTCGTACGGATGAGCGCTCTGCATCGCTTTGACAGAACGTTTCAGCAGGCTTTCCGGCACGATGGTCTCCAGCCTGATCTCGTCGACCGTTTCAAGGCGTCCTGTGGAACCGATGAAGGGATCCGTGCCTTGCCCGGGACGGAAGGTTCCCCTTCCCTCCACGCTGAAGCTGCACTGGTCGTACGCACCGATCGAGCCCGCGCCTGCTTCCCACAACGCTCCGCGCACAGCCTCATGATGGGAACCCGGGACGTACACTGACAGCTTGAACAGCTTGTCCTCATGCACCTTCTCGAGGCTGACCCTTCCTTCCGGCTTGATGCCGACCGCATCCGCCATCCAGTCGTTCATGCCGCCGTCGGCCGTGTCGAGATTCGTATGGGAAATGTATACGGCGATATCATGCTTGATCAGACGCTCATAGAGCGAGCCTGCCGGAGACGAAGTGTCGATCTTGGCCAGCGGCCTGAAAATGATCGCGTGATGGGCGATGATCAGATCGGCACCCGTGGCGATCGCTTCCTCCACCACGGCTTCCGTGACGTCAAGCGCGACAAGCACTTTCCGGATCTCCTTCTGCAGCGTGCCTAGCTGCAGCCCGATCCGGTCATTTTCCACCGCATATTTCTTGGGAGCCAGCTGCTCCATCAATCCCGTGACGATATGTCCGTTCGCGAACATGACAGCACCTCCTCGATCATCCGGCACTCGCGCCTGAAGCTTTCGGCACGGGCTGCCGCTTCATCCGTTCCGGATTTTTGCAGTTCTCCGACGATCCGTTCCAATTTCTTCAGCTCGGAGCGCCATTTGAGGGCGAAGGCTTCGGTTTCGTTTCTGCCGCGAAGAAGCCAAGGGCCCATTTTCAGCCGCAAATCCGACTCCTCTTCGATCGATAGCCCTTCAAGCGTCGTACCCGAACGATACAGCTGGTCATTCAGCCTGGCATGCTCGGGGTCCCGGACCGCATGGAGAACTTCATAGAACTTGCCGTCTTCCTCCAAAACCATCTCGTCCTGCAAATACCAGCCCTGCTCCCGCAGCCATTGCCGAACAAGCTCCTCGCCTACATTCGGCTGCAGCACGAGCTCGCGGACGCCCTCCAGCTTGCCGGCAGCAGCCCCCTCGTCGAGAATCGTCCGGATCAAGCCTCCACCCATGCCGGCAACCGTGATCGTGTCGGCTTCTCCAGGCTGGAGCACCTCCAGGCCATTGCCCCGGCGGGCCTGAATCGATGACGTCAAGCCGGCGGCTGCGATCCCTCGGCGAGCTGCTTCCAGAGGTCCTTCGTTAAGCTCTCCGGCAATGCCGGACGGACTGGTGCCGCTCTGCACGAGATAAACGGGCAGCAGCGCATGATCCGATCCGATATCCGCGATTCGCGATCCTTTGGACACAAACCCCGCTATGGCGGAAAGTCGTTTGGAAATCAACATATCAGGCAACCCACGCTATCCAATATTTTCGCAGAAGGAAAAGAGCCCCTCCGCCTATGACCAGTTTACCAACAAACAGCGTCTGGAGCCAAACTCCCGAACCGGAATTCGCAAAGAAAGCGATTTCCGGCATAAGGACAAGAAGCGTCGAGAAGCCGAGCAGCACCGCGCAATCGCGCTTGCTCCACCGCTGAGCGAACCATCCCGACCAGGAGAACAGGCCGGCAAGCGGCAGCCAGTACAGCTGGGCTTGAAGCAGCGAATAAGAATGCGAATGATTACGGAGCAGCAAGGAGTAGACGATGGCAAGGCAAGCCCAGCCGCTGAAATGCAGCAGCGGAATGCGCGCGGCAATGCCGTAGGCGATCCAGAATGCAGCGCAAAGCCCGAGCACGAGAGCTTTCCAGCCCCACGCATCCAAGCCGTGCAGGTGAAGAAGATATAACGAAGAGCCGGCCAATGACAGCATGGCGAGCCCGATCCAGCTCAGCCCGACCGTTTCGTTGCGCGGTCTCAGGATCGTCCCCGCCGTAAGCATGCCCCCCGTCATCAACAGGCAGAGAGCTATTTGCAATGCCGGATGAAAAGAGCTAAAATGAAGAACAATCAAACAGAAAAAGGAAAAGATAACAAATATAGATATCCATTTCCAAGCCGAAAAACTTCCGGCACGGCCAGCTGCCGGTTCATTCGAAAAATCGGGTTCGGGTTCCTTCCCGGTAACATACAGATTGAGCAGGAAGTCGCAATAATGGTCGGGAAGCAGCTTCCCTTTTCTCCACTGCTGGATTTCCTGCACGATGATGCGGCGTCGGTCAGCTTCCATATTCGGCTCCTTTTCACGCAAAGGCTCAGGCCGGCGAGGCAAGTATGCCGCAGCCGGAACGGTATACCGTAGTCATCGACAACAAGCTTCGGATGTTGAAGGGACTTCGGTCCCCGATGACCATGGTCCCACAGGATTTGCCCGCCAGAACGGACTCCATGACCAAAAAAAGACCCCCTGCCGAGGGCAGAAGGTCATTCCTTGACGGCCTACTCCAGAAAATCCTTGAGCCGCTTGCTGCGGCTAGGATGGCGAAGCTTGCGAAGTGCCTTGGCTTCGATCTGGCGGATCCTCTCGCGCGTGACGCCGAATACCTTGCCCACTTCCTCGAGCGTCCTTGTCCTGCCGTCATCGAGGCCGAAGCGCAGGCGGAGGACATTCTCCTCCCGCTCCGTCAGCGTATCCAGCACATCCTCAAGCTGCTCCTTCAGCAGCTCGTAAGCAGCGGCATCGGCCGGCGCGAGGGCTTCCTGATCCTCGATGAAATCCCCCAGATGCGAGTCATCCTCTTCCCCGATCGGCGTTTCCAGCGATACAGGCTCCTGAGCAATCTTCATGATCTCGCGGACCTTGTCCGTGCTGAGATCCATCTCGGCGGCAATTTCCTCCGGCGTAGGTTCGCGTCCCAGTTCCTGCAGCAGCTGACGCGAGACGCGGATCAGCTTGTTGATCGTCTCCACCATGTGGACAGGAATACGGATGGTCCGGGCTTGGTCGGCGATGGCGCGGGTAATCGCCTGACGAATCCACCATGTCGCGTACGTGCTGAACTTGAAGCCTTTTTGGTGATCGAATTTCTCGACAGCCTTGATGAGGCCCATGTTGCCCTCCTGGATAAGATCCAGGAACAGCATGCCGCGGCCGACATAACGTTTCGCGATGCTGACGACGAGACGAAGATTGGCTTCCGCAAGACGGCGCTTCGCTTCTTCATCGCCTTTCTCGATACGCTTGGCCAGCTCGATCTCGTCATCGGCCAGCAGAAGCGGGACGCGGCCGATCTCCTTGAGATACATGCGCACAGGATCGTTGATCTTGATGCCCGGCGGCAGCGAAAGATCGTCGTCGAAGTTGAAATCGTCGCTTTCGCGTTCCTGATCTTCGCTGCCCATTGGGGTGCGGCCGTCCTCGGTCTCGTTGGTGACTTCGATGCCGAGATCGTCCAGCTGCTCGAAAAATTCGTCGATCTGCTCCGGCTCCTGGTCGAACGGAGCAAGCTTGTCGATAATTTCTTTATAGGACAGGGAAGAACGCTTTTTGCCCTGTTCAATGAGCTGATCTTTCACCAGCTCCATTTTTTGTTCGTTGTCCAGCTCAGTATGTTGGTCATTCGCCATATTCCCGACTCCCTCCTCCCTAGAAATGTCCATCCTGCCGTTTCATTAGCTGTCTTTCTAGGGCGATAATCTCACTTTGGATCTTGGCCGCCTTCAGCACGTCGCCGCTCCGCTCCGCCCGCAGGGCTTCTTCTCTCCTGAGCTCGATTTCCCTCAGCTGCGGCACCTTCAGAATCTCATGAATGTAGGCCGAAAGCAGATGCTCGTCAAAAGGAGATGAATCCTCGTGCATCAGAATGGAAGCCGCCGCCCTCTCCAGGCGGTCATCCTGCAGCGAAGCGATGAACCGGCTTGCATCCGGCTCATGCCCTTGTGCGTAATAGGCGTATAAATAAGCAGCAAGCGCCGCGTGATCCTCCACGTTGAATGCATCTCCGAGCCGGTCGTAAATGCTCCGTGCGACTTCAGCATCCCGTATCATCACGCCGAGCAGCCTGCGTTCCGCGCGTTGGTAAGCGGGCAGCAGAGCAGGCGCGGCAGGCGCACGCCTCGTTTCATTCCTACCATTATTCCACGAATTGTCGTTCTTATCCCTGTCCGGCCTGGATTTCTGGCGTTCGCTGAACAGCCTGTGGCAATCCTGCTTCAGCGATTCCAGGGAAATTTCGAATTCTCGCGACAATTCCTTCAGATACACTTCCTGTTCCGTTCGGGAATCCAGTTCCGCTACAATGCCAACGGCTTCCATGACATAATTTTTGCGGCCCTCTTCTCCTATGAGTGTATGACTCCTGCGTGAATATAGTAGTTTAAATTTCGTGACTGACACGGGATTGTCCATTGTCTCCCGCATGAATGTCTCCGCGCCGAAACGAGTGATGCATTCGTCCGGATCCATGCCCTTGGGCAGCATGGCGACGAGCACGCGAAGCCCGGCCTTCTCCAGGATCGGGATGTTCTTCATGACGGCGGCTTGGCCGGCGTCGTCTCCGTCATAACAGAGAATGATCTCTTCCAAATCCCTTGAAAGCCTTGTCGCCTGATCGTCGGTCAGAGCGGTTCCCATCGTAGCCACGCCGTTTTTGACTCCGGCGCTCCATGCCTTGATGACGTCCATATACCCCTCGAACAGCACTCCGGAACGCTTTTTGCGCATGACCGGCCGCGCAGCATGCAGATTGTACAGCAGCTTGCTTTTGCCGAACAGCCTCGTCTCGGGAGAGTTCAAGTATTTGGGCTGGGAGTTGTCCATGATTCGTCCGCCGAAGCCGCAAACTTTGCCGTCCCGATTGCGGATCGGGAACATGACCCGTCCTCGGAAACGGTCGACGTGGCCGCTTCCGTCAGATTTGGCCGAAAGCAGTCCCGCTCGTTCCAGCAGCTCGGGCTCGTAGCCCCTCGATGTCAGAAATCTGGAGAGCGTGTCCCAACTTTCAGGCGCAAAACCGATGGAGAATTCGTCGATCAGCTTGCTGTTCAGCCCCCTTGAAAGCAGATAAGCGCGAGCTTCCTGGCCCTGGGCGGAATTGTTGAGCAGATAATGGTAAAACTTGGCGGCAAGCTCATGCGCCTCATAATGGCGCTCGAGCTCGGGGTCACGAGGCGAAGAGCTATCGTCGGACGCGTCCCATGTAATGGGCATCCCCGCCTCTTTCGCCAAATGGCGGACGGCTTCAGGGAAAGTGTAGCCCTCGATCTCTTCAATGAACCGGATGACGTTGCCGCCTTTGCCGCAGCCGTAGCAGTGAAAAATCTGCAGCTCCGGCGTGACCGTGAAGGAGGGAGTCCGTTCGGAATGGAACGGGCACAGCCCCTTCATGTATTTGCCGTTCTTGGTTAGATGAACGTACTTCCCTACCGTGTCCACAATTTCATGATGCCGGCGCACTTCATCGATGACGCTGTCCGGTATCTTGCCATATGCCACTCGTTCATCACCTTCGTCTTAATAACACGTAATACTATTCGCTAGACCCTATCGTTTTCCTGCCTGTGCTCCAAAACTTTTGTCAGCTTTTGTTGAAAGCAAATTCGGTCTTCCGACGTCATGGCCTTAGGCCCTTTGGTCCTTCCGCCGCTGCGGCGAATCACGCTTTGCTCATGCCGGCGGGCCATCAGGAAGTCGATGTTCCCGTCCGTGTAGCTCTGGCCGCGAAACCCGATCACTTCGGCTCCCTTGGCCAGCGCGATAGCAGCAAGTCCAAAGTCTCCGGTAATGACGATATCTCCGCGGCGGATCCGGTTCAGGATATAAAGATCGGCGGACTGGCTGCTCCGGTCCACATGGACCACTTCCGTGCCGGGCTCCCTTTCCAAGCGATGGTCATAGGACGAGACAAGCACCACCGGCACAGATGCGGCGGCTGCCGTATCGATTATTTCCCGCTTGACCGGACAAGCATCGGCGTCGACAACGATCACAAACGGCTCGCTCAATAGGATCCTCCCGTCAACCCGTCATGCCATCGCAACTTATGCTTCCCTGGATATGATCCTTGATGAGGCTTCAGCTGCTCCGGATATGCTCCATGATGAGGCTTGCCGTTTCTTCGACCGCCCTGTGCGACACGTCGATGACAAAACAGCCGATCCGGTCCATGATCTCCTTGGCGTAGAGAAGCTCCCGCTCGATGCGCTGCGCCGTCGCATAGGAGGCGCTGTCGGGCAGGCCGAGCGCCTTGAGCCGCTCCTTGCGGATGACGTTGAGATAATGGACGTCGATCGTAAGGCCGACAATCCTCTCCTTGGGAACCGTGAACAGCTCGTCCGGCGGCTTCAGTTCCGGCACCAGCGGGACGTTGGCGACTTTGTATTTCTTGTGGGCGAGATACATGGACAACGGGGTTTTCGACGTCCGTGATACGCCTACAAGAACAATATCGGCTTTTTTGACGCCGGTTGTATCCCTCGCGTCATCATATTTGACTGCGAATTCTACCGCTTCGACCTTGCGGAAGTAATCCTCGTCAAGCACATGGTTGAGTCCGGGCTCCTGCCTGGACGGCATTCCAGTCTTCTTCTCGAGGCTGGCGACCAGCGGGCCGAGCAGATCGATCGTCTCGACTCCGCTTGTAGCTCCCAGACGGGTCATCGCTTCCCGCAAATGGGGAAGGACGAGCGTATACAGAATGATCGCTCCGTTGCCCCTGGCAAGCTCGACCACCTTGGCCAGCGACTGCTCGTCCGCCACGAACGGAGCCCGCCGGATCTGGGGCACGATAGGATGGAACTGGGCCGCTGCGGCACGGACGACGAGCTCGCCCGTATCCCCGGCGGAATCGGATACGACATATACGATCACATCGCGAATCTGAGCCGGCTGATTCATGCCGATCATACCCCCTATCCAAATATAATCCGCCTTAAGGGGTACGCCTTAAGGCGGGCCGAGAAAATGTCAGGACCAGACCAGCTTGGAGAAGTCTGCGTAGGCCGCCGCATCGCGGGCGATCTGCGACAGGAGCGCCAAGCGGTTGCGGCGGACGGCTGCGTCCTCGGCCATGACCATGACGCTGTCGAAGAACGCCGTAATCGGGCCGCGCAGTTCCGACAGACGGGCCAGAGCGCCATGGGCGTCGCCAGCTTCCATGGAAGCCGCGAACCGGGCGTGAACGCCATTGGCATGCTCGAACAGGCTGCGCTCGGCTTCCGCTTCCAGCAAGGAAGCGTCGACCGCTGCGCCCTCTTCCGCTTTGGCAGCAAGATTGGCGGTACGCGTCAAGGCGTCCACGACGCTCTTGAATTCGTCCTTGTCCGGTCCGGTCGCCAGCGCGATCAGCGCTCCCGCGCGGCTGACGGCCATGTTGAGATCGTCGAATCCGGCAGCCAGCGCCGCATCGATCACATCGTAGCGGTTGCCTTGTTCCGTAAGCACGTTCTTGAGGCGCAAGGCGAAGAAATCGTAAAGCTCTTTACGGATCTCGTCCCCGTTCCTTTTCAAGCCCCGTTCGGCATGAATATCAAGGGCGAGGCCGAACAGCTCGCCGAGGCCGACCGCCATCCGATGGCTCAGGACGATCTGGACGATGCCGGCCGCCTGGCGGCGCAGGGCGTAAGGATCCTGGGATCCTGTCGGAATGATTCCGATCGAGAAGCAGCCGACGATCGTGTCGATCTTGTCCGCCAGGCTGACGATGGCTCCCGCCAGGGAAGCCGGAGCCAGGTCGCCGGAGAAGCGGGGCTGATAATGCTCGTTGACAGCCCGGGCCACTTCTTCGCGCTCGCCGGCTTTGCGGGCGTAGTCTTCGCCCATGATGCCCTGCAGCTCGGGGAATTCATACACCATCTGCGTCACGAGGTCGAACTTGCAGATTTCAGCCACGCGTAGGGCATCGCCAGCGGCCTGCGGATCCGCCTTCAGAGCTTCGGCAATGCTTCCGGACAGCTTGACGATCCGGCGGACCTTGTCCGCCACCGTGCCGAGCTCTTCGTGATAGACGACATTCTCCAGCTTGCCGAGAGCTTCGGCGATCGGAAGCTTCTGATCTTCGTCATAGAAGAACTTCGCGTCGGACAAGCGGGCGCGGAGCACCTTCTCGTTGCCTTTGGCGACATTCACGAGCGAGACGGAATCCCCGTTGCGCACCGTCACGAAGTACGGCAGCAGCTTGCCGCTGCCGTCCAGCACCGGGAAGTACCGCTGATGCTCCCGCATCGAAGTGATCAGAACCTCCTGCGGAATTTCCAGGAAGGCGGAGTCGAACGTTCCGAACAGCACGGTCGGCGTTTCGACGAGGAACAGCACTTCCTCCAGCAGATCGTCCTTGATGGAGATCGTCCAGCCTTTTTCCGCGGCAAGCGCCTCGATCTGCTCCACGATCAGCTTCTCGCGCTCCACGATGTCGGCGATGACATGCTGGGAGCGGAGAGCGTCGATATAGCGGGATGGCTCTTCCACTGCCGTCTCGCCTCCGAGGAAGCGATGTCCGCGCGTCACATTGCCGCTGCGGACGCCGGCGATTTCCAGAGGGATGACATCGGTTCCCAGCAGCGCGATCAGCCATTTGATCGGACGCACGAACTTCAGGTCGCAGCTGCCCCAGCGCATGTTCTTGGGGAAGGTCATCGCGGCCAGAATACCGGCGAGACCTTCCGGCAGCACCGAAGCGGTGTCGGTGCCGATGCTGCTTTTGCTGGCATACACGTATTCCACTCCGGCAAGCTCCTTGAAGAACAGAGCCTCGGGCTCCACGCCCTGGCTGCGGGCGAAGCCGACGGCCGCCTTGCTCCAGTTGCCCTCGGCATCCTGGGCGATTTTGCGGGAAGGCCCTTTCACGTCCTCATGCACGTCGGCCTGCTTTTCCTCCACGCCTTCCACAAGCACGGCTAGACGCCGCGGAGTCGCGTAGGCGCGGATGTCTCCATGGCCGATTCGGGAATCGTCCAGCCATTTGGCCGTCCGGTCCTTGAGCTGGTTCACGGCTGCGCGCACGAAGCGGGCAGGCACTTCCTCAAGACCGATCTCGAACAGCAGATCCTTAGCCATTCTGCTCAGCTCCTTTCTTCAGCAAAGGGAAGCCGAGGCGTTCCCGCTCCTCCAGGTAAGTGGCCGCGCAGGTGCGGGCGAGGTTGCGGACACGCGTAATATAGCCCGTCCGTTCCGTAACGCTGATCGCGCCTCTCGCATCCAGCAGGTTGAACGCATGGGAGCATTTCAGCACATAATCGTAAGCCGGGAACACGAGATTCTGCTCCATGGCCCGGCGGGCTTCTCCTTCGTACATGGAGAACAGCTGGAACAGCATCGCCGAGTCGCTGACTTCGAACGTATATTTGGAATGCTCGTATTCAGGCTGCAGGAAGACATCGCCATAGGAGACTCCTTCTACCCATTCGAGGTCGAAAACATTTTCCTTCTCCTGGATATAGGACGCCAGGCGTTCCAGCCCGTATGTGATCTCGCCGGATACCGGGCTTGTCTCGATGCCGCCGACCTGCTGGAAATAGGTGAACTGCGTAATCTCCATGCCGTTCAGCCATACTTCCCAGCCAAGGCCCGCGCAGCCGAGAGACGGGTTCTCCCAGTTGTCCTCGACAAAGCGGATGTCGTGATGCAGCGGATCGATGCCCAGACGCTTGAGGCTCTCCAGATAAAGCTCTTGGATATTGTCCGGCGACGGCTTGAGAATGACCTGGAACTGATGATGCTGATACAGCCGATTCGGATTTTCGCCGTAACGGCCGTCAGCAGGACGCCGGGATGGCTCCACATAGGCTACATTCCACGGCTCCGGGCCGATGGAGCGCAGGAAAGTCATCGGATTCATCGTTCCGGCGCCCTTCTCCACGTCGTATGGCTGGACCAGAATGCAGTTCTGTTCCGCCCAGAATTGCTGCAGCGTAAGAATCATGCCTTGAAAATTCATCATATGCACTCTCCTTCAAGTGGGATGGAATCCCGGATAAATGGATCCGGGGATGCCGTCAGATGGAAGGGAGAGGGGCTGTATTTGCACGCAAAAAACCCTCGCCTCCTACGTCTGACGCACAGACGTAGGGACGAGAGTCTGCTCCCGCGGTTCCACCCTACTTGGCTTCTTCCGGCTGACCGCCGTTCGAAAGCCCTCTTTCCTGAACAACACGCACTCCGGAGCGCCTGTCATCTGCATCGTCCGTCCGGGCTTGCACTGCCCCCGGCTCGCTGATCGGATCTGCCGCAGACTACCTTCTCCATCATAGTCCGTTATACATATTGACTCATTGTATTATTCAGGAACGGGTTTGTCAACTCCCGGGCTCAGCCTCATGAAGGAATCCATGTTCCCGACAAGTTCAGGACTGCTTGTCTGCCGGAGCAGGCTTGCTGCTGCCTTCCGCTTGAGGATCTATGTTCTGCCCCTGCTCGATTTTTCGTGTCTGCTCCGGAGAATTGTTCTCCGGGTTCTGCTTGTCCCGCTCATCGGGATTTCCTGCATTGATATTATCTGCCATGCCGGCCACTCTCCTTGAACGTTGATTGTCCCGTTTGCGGCCATCAACGGCCTCGGGTAAAGATGCTTTACCCTATCGAGAAAAGGTTCAAGCAGTCTTGAAGGAGGCATGAGAGCTCAATCAATCATCATTCTGCAGCAAGCCGCGCATCATTATCCGGCCATCAAGTTGCAGCGTCCTCCGGGTCCGCCGCTTCCTCGCGGCCGGACGGCGCTGCCTCCGAGAGACTATCCTCAGCAGACTCGGCCGCCGGCAGCCGCCGGCGCGGAACGGCCTGCGCCGCCGGATCCGGAGCGAACCGCTCCAGTGAATCCAGGAATGAACGCGATTTCAGCCGAAGATCGAGATGAGTGTCCATCAGAGCGCGCAGCGCCGTCTTCAGCTGCTTGCTCGTCTCGGGACGAACCTGGATATTGCCCAGCCTGCGCATGTCGAGAGCCGACAGTACCCGGAGCAGCCGCAGCGTCCCTTCCTCGAGCGGAATCGCGCGCGGGTCCCTCCCGTGGCAGCGGCGGCAAAGGATTCCGCCTCCTTCCGCGCTCAGCCGGAAAGGCCCCTGATCCGATCCGCAATTAATGCACTCGAACAGCTGCGGGCCGTATCCGGCGGCTTCGAGAATCTTCATTTCAAACAGATGAATGACGACCGCAGGATCCTTCCCTTCCCGAAGCCCTTCGTAGCAGGCCTTGAGCTGATAGAACAGATAGGCTCCCGCCTCTTCGTCGTGGAAGGCTCTGTCGCACAGCTCGGCCGCATAGGCGGCATAAGCCGACAAATCCAGATCCTCGCGAAGCCGATGGTTCGATTCCATGATCTCTCCGGCATTCAACGTTCCCAATCCTGCATTGCGAAAAAAAACGAATTCTCCATATGTAAACGGCTGCACGAGCGACGTATGCCGGCTTCTGACCTTTTTCGCTCCCCTCGCCATGACTCCGACCTTGCCGACCGTATCCGTCAGCAGCGTCACGATTTTGTTGCCTTCCCCGTAATCCGTGCTGCGGATCACAATCCCTTCGACTCGGTACAGCATGGACACCATCCCCTTTCGCCCATCGGAGGGAATCCTCGGACTCTCCGCATGCAAAAGGTCCGGAGCGCCCGCTCCGGACCTGCTATGCTGCCAGGAATCAGAAGTAGGCAGCCTGCTCCGCCTCTCCCGTTTCTTCGGCAGCTTCCGCCGCGGCGGCCATGCCGGCTGTGCCGGCTGCCTCGCGAAGCTGATCCACTTCCTTGTAAAGCAGAAATGACTCTACATCACCGGTCCGCGTAAAATAGGTCCACGAAAAATCCCGCATGAAGCAACACCCTTTCGCCTCTCGAAGTGGAAAACGCCCCCGCAGGCGTCGTCCTCTTTAGAATGCGATAAAGGAGCGTCGGCTATGCTGACAATTCCATGCAGGAACTCATTCGCTGCGATAGCCGAGGTCCTTGAGCACGCGGTCCTGATTGCGCCAGTCCTTCTTGACCTTGACCCACAGCTCCAGGAACACCTTGGATCCGAGCAGCGCTTCGATATCCCGGCGCGCACGCTTGCCGACTTCCTTCAGCATCGCGCCTTGCTTGCCGATAATGATGCCTTTCTGCGAATCCCGCTCGACGAAGATGACCGCTCCGATCTGAACGACGCCGTTTTCCTGGACTTTCATGTCCTCGATCGTGACGGCGATGGAATGCGGCACTTCTTCGCGCGTCATCTGAAGAATCTTCTCGCGCACCATTTCGGCGCAGACGAACTGCTCCGGATGGTCGGTCACCTGATCGGCGGGATAATATTGCGGTCCCTCCGGCAAATAGCGCTCCAGCTGCTCCAGGAGCCGGTCGACGTTGCTGCCCTGAAGCGCGGAGATCGGAACGATCTCGGCAAAATCGTACAGGTCCTTGTACTGGACGATCGTCTCAAGCAGCTTTTCCGGCTCGACCTTGTCGATCTTGTTCAAGATCAGGAATACCGGCGTTTTGACCGATTTCAGCCGTTCGATGATGAAACGGTCGCCCCCGCCGATTCCTTCGGACACGTCGATCAGGAACAGGACCGCCTCGACCTCGGACAGCGCTCCTTCGGCTGCCTTGATCATATAGTCGCCAAGCTTGGACTGCGGCTTATGGATGCCTGGAGTGTCCAGGAATACGATCTGGGAGCCTTCGCGAGTCAGTACGCCATGGATCTTGTTGCGCGTCGTCTGAGGCTTATCCGACATGATCGCGATTTTTTGTCCGATCATATGGTTCATGAGAGTCGATTTGCCGACATTCGGGCGGCCTACGATCGCGACGAACCCCGAGCGGAATCCTTTATTTCCCTTGCCCGTGCTATCGGGACCTTTGCCTGCTGCTCCACCTGCCATCTTAGTTGTCCTCCTTCTTGTTCCGGCTCTCTTCCAGAGAGAATGCGCCGGGCAGAAGCTCGGCAACCGTCATGACACTTCTGGAGCCGGACAGATTGGTCATGATGACCGGCATGTCCGGAGCGCACAGCTCCGACAGCACTTGGCGGCATACGCCGCATGGCGAGATCGGTCCCGGCGTATCGCCGATGACAAGAATCGCTTTGAAGCTTTTCGGCGCGCAGCCGTCGGCGACGGCGCGGAACAATGCGGTGCGCTCCGCGCAGTTGCCGGGGCTGTAGGCGCCATTTTCAATGTTGCAGCCCAGATGGATATGGCCATGCTCATCGAGCAAGGCGGCTCCGACCTGAAAATGGGAATAAGGTACGTATGCCCTGCTCATCGCTTCGCGCGCCGATTCGTACAGCTGCTCACTCAGTTGCTCAATTACCGGATCTGCCTTCATCTAGCTTCCTAGTCTCCTTGTGGGGGTATATAACCCCGGTTCTTCTTATCCAGCGAGCAGCCGCCACAACGGCGGCCCCATGATGATGATGCCGATCGCCGCAGCTCCTGCCGCGCAGACCAGCACCGCGCCGGATGCCGTATCCTTCGCCAGCTTGGCCAGCGGATGAAGCTCGCCTCCGCAAGCCAGATCGACCGCCCTCTCGATGGCGGTATTGACAAGCTCCGCTGCCAGCACGAGAGCGGATGCCAGCAGCAGCAGCGCCCACTCCGTCCGCTTAAGTCCAAGGCATGAAGCCAAGGCCATGGCCAACACGAACAAGACGAGATGCGCTCTCATGTGACGTTCGGTGCGAACCGCATGGCCGATGCCCGATCCCGCGAGCCCCAGGCTGGCAAGAAAGCGTCTCATGTCCTTCTACGCCCGGGGGAGGCCGGCCTTCTGCAGGACGGCTTCCTGCTTGGCCGTCATGACCGCCTCCGCTTCTTCATCCTGATGGTCGTATCCGATCAGGTGAAGGAAGCCATGCACGAACAGGAAGCCGATCTCCCTTTCCAGGGAATGTCCGTATTCCTCCGCCTGGCTTCGAGCCGTTTCGATGGATATCACGATATCGCCAAGCGTGTCCGGGTAAGGCAGCGGCTCGCTCTCGTCCTCGACCTCGAACAGAATCTCCGGCTCGTCCTCCCCGTCCTCCTGCATCGCGAAGCTCAGAACGTCCGTCGGGCGGTCGATGCCGCGGTATTCCTTGTTGAGCTCGTGAATGCGGGCGTTGTCCACGAACGTGACGACAACCTCGCCCTCCGTCATGCCTTCGGCTTCTCCTGCAAGCTGCAGCAGCTGCTCCAGCCTCTGCCCCCACTCGGCGGGGATGTCGAATGCTTCCTGCTCGCTGCTCCATTCCAATTTCAGACTCATGCCAGCTTCTCCTTTGGTTTCACGTCTTCCGGGTATTCAATCCGCGAGTGGAAGATGCCGATGACAGCTTCCTTCAGCGTCTGGGCGATCCGGTCCAGCTCCTTGAGCGTCAGGTCGCATTCATTGAACTGGTTGTCGTCCAGCCGGCTCATGATGATTTTGTGGATCATCGACTCGATGTTCTCCATGGTCGGGTTGCGCAGGCTCCGGACGGCAGCCTCCACGCAGTCGGCAATGCCGACGATCGCGGCTTCCTTGGACTGCGCCTTCGGCCCCGGATAACGGAAATCATCCTCCGTGAAGGCGATTTCCTTTCCTTCCGCCTCCGCTTCCTTGACCGCCTTGAAATAAAAGAATTTCAGCGACGTCGTGCCGTGATGCTGCTCCGCGATATCGCGGATCGGCTTCGGCATGTTGTGCGCCTTCAGCATTTCCACTCCGTCTCTGGCATGCGCCGTTATGATCGACTTGCTCAGCTTCGGATCGATCGAATCATGCGGATTGTCGATGTTCGTCTGATTCTCGATGAAATAGTTGGGCCGCTTGGTCTTGCCGATGTCGTGATAGAACGACCCTACTCGGCATAACAGCCCGTCTGCCCCGATCGCCTCCGCCGCCGCCTCCGACAGATTGCCGACCATTACGCTGTGATGGTACGTTCCCGGAGTCTCCGTCAGCAGCTTGCGGAGCAGCGGATGGTTCGGATTCGAGAGCTCCACGAGCTTCAGCGCGGACAGGATGCCGAACGTAAGCTCGAAGAACGGCATCAGCCCGATGACGAGCACGGCGGTGACGAGTCCGCTCCCGAAAGCGAAGCCGAGCGAATACAGGATGTCCTTCCGCTCGGGCAGATCGCCGAGCAGGAGGATCGCCAGTACCGAGACGGTTCCGAACAGGCTCGCCATGATGCCCGCCTTCAGAATCGTCGAGCGCTGGCTCGCGCGGTGAACGCTGAAGATCGCGCTGAACGAGACGACGCTGATGACGAAGCCGTACCGGAAGTCGAACAAAGTGTTCTGGTCGGCATTGAAGATGACGCTGCCCATGATGGCGAACAGGAACGAGCTGACGATCGCAAGCTGCTTGTCAAGCAGCAGCGTGATGAGCATCGTGCCGACGGCTGCCGGAGCGATATAGGCCGCGTAAGGCATGGAAGCCGACTGTATAAGCCCCGCAGCCTGCATCAAGGCAAGGTTGAGCAGATTGATCAGCCACAGCATGAATAAATGCATATTGTTGTAGCGAGGCTTCACCCCGCTGATGCTGCCGGACTGCTGCAAGTAAACCATGATCATGAGCACGAACAGGACGCTCGCCAGCAAAAGTCCAAGCTGCGGCCAGTAGGTGCGCTGCCCGCCGAGCATGCCCGCTCCCGCCAGCATCTCGTATTTCTCCTTGCCCACGACCTCGCCTTTCTTGACGATGATGCCGCCTTCCTTGATCATGACGGGGGTCGTATTCTCCCGCGCGAGATTCCTTGTTTCCTCGGTCGCCGCATTGTCCGGGAACTTGTTCGGCATGAGCGACATGCGGGCGAGCTCCTGCACGATCTCGCGGGTCGTCCGCTGCGTGAGCGAGCTGGCGTTCACGAGCTCGGCCACCTTGGCGCGCGCCGTCTCGGCTTCCCGGATCGGATCGGCCGACAGCTTGCGGACGACGGTCACTCCGACCTGCCTCATCTCCGCGATCTGGGCCGAAGTCAGGCTTGGAAGCTTGTAGAACACTTCGGCAGGGACGGCGTAGCCTTGCGCCTTGGCGGCTTTGGCCATCTCCTCAAGCAGCGTATCGCTGATTCCCGGCTTGCCTTGGTTCAGGCGGCTGAACTCGTCCAAGTATTCGTTATAATAACTCGGGATCTCGCTGCGGTAGATGTCGATCTTGTTGCTTTCGGTGACGCCCTCATCCTGATTCAGCAGCTCGATCCGGTTGAACACCCGGTTCAGAATGGAATCCGGCTTGAGCGGCAGCGAGCTGGAGATCGGCTCCACCGACTCGGCGGCTTGCTCCTGCGCCCGTTTCGTGGCGATCTTGTCCTCCACGGCTTTGGAAGCGACAATGTCGCGGTCGCTCGCTTGATCCAGGGTGATGTTGTACGTCTCCGGAACAAGATGCGGGGACAAGTTGAAGTAGAACAGCAGCACGAACAAAATGCAGAGCCCGATTCGAATCACTGGGCTCTGCTTCCATTTATAGATCCATGAAGGCTGTTCAGCCGCACTCCGGCTGTCTTCCCTTTTCCGGTCCATGCCGCCAACAGTCCTCTCTATGCTTGGATTTCAGCATCCTCATTGTAGGCCATGATGATTTTCTGCACAAGGGAATGCCGCACGACATCCTGCTCCACGAATTGGATGAAGCCGATCTCCGGAATGTCCGTAAGGATGCGCTGCGCTTCCTTGAGACCGGATTTCTTGCCTCTCGGAAGGTCGATCTGGGTGACGTCGCCCGTTATGATCATCTTGGATCCGAAGCCAAGCCGCGTCAGAAACATCTTCATCTGCTCGGGAGTCGTGTTCTGGGCCTCGTCCAGAATGATGTAGGAATCGTCCAGAGTCCGTCCGCGCATATAAGCGAGCGGCGCGATCTCGATGATTCCCCGCTCGAACGCCTTGGCGGTCGCCTCCGGCCCCATGACGTCATGCAGAGCGTCGTAGAGCGGGCGCAAGTACGGGTCCACCTTCTCCTGCAGGTCGCCAGGAAGGAACCCGAGATTCTCGCCCGCCTCGACGGCAGGACGGGTAAGCAGAATTCTCTTGACCGCGCCTTCCTTCAGCGCAGCGACAGCCATGACGACAGCCAGGTAGGTTTTGCCCGTACCGGCCGGTCCGATGCCGAACACGACGTCCTTGGCCTTGATCATCTTGACATAATGGCGCTGCCCCAAAGTCTTGACGCGAATCGGCTTGCCGCGGAAAGTCGTCGTCAGCTCCGTCTTGAACAAATCAAGCAGCTGGTCGGCTTCCAACGTGCGGGACAATTCGAATGCGTACATGATATCTCTCTCGCTCGGGGTGTAGCCCCCTCGTATGAGCTGAAGCAGGACGGAATAGAGCTGCTCCAGGGAATCGACCTCTTCGGCCGGTCCGCTGATGACGACTTCAGCATCGCGGGACCGGACCTGCGAGGAGGTCAGAGCTTCAATCATTCTCAAATAATGATCGCGGGGGCCGAACAAAGCAAGCCCTTCCGCAGCGTTGTCAAGCACAATCTTGGCGGTTTTCGTCTCAGTTGGCAAGCGTTCCTCATTCTCCTTGCATCTGAACTAGTGGCATTTCCTTCACGATCGATTGGTCCACTTCCAACAGAACTTTCATATAAACTTTACCATTGTCCGTCTTCTCATGCAAAATTTTTTGCTCCTTCACGACAGCATCCGCCCCCGCCTTCGACATCAGATCCGCTTTTGCTCTCTCTATGCCCGCTTGCACGGCCTCCTCGCGGGTGAGCGTCTTCTCTTCCACCCGGGTTTCCATGACCGTCTCCTTGAGCCGCCCTGCCGGCAGCCTCAGTCCCCGCCAGCCCAGATTCTCCAGCTTCTCCTGCGTCTGCGAATGGGCAAAGGGGCTGCTTCCGAACCCGCTGACCTGCAGCGCCCTGCCGAACAGGACAACCGACCATTTTGTCTTGCTCTCCCCGGTATATACGTTGGTCTGGATGATTAGCGGAGAAACAATCGTATATTCGTGCCAGACGAGGCCGCGCACCTCTCCATCGGCAACGACGGTAGCCGTATTGGGCGGTTCTCCGATCGTGCCGGAAATCAAGGTCTGGCCCTTCTTCACCTTGGAGTTGACTCGGACGACCGGCCTTCCCTTATCGGCGATGATGCGCGTCACGACCGCATCCGAAGAGGCGATGATATGGCGCGGGCTGTTCAGCTTGGCGGCATCCGGCCGCTTGGACTCCACCACCTGGAAGATGATTCTTGTCCCTTTTTTCTCCACGCCGATCCATGCCGCATCCGGCAATCGCGCCGACAGCTTGGCGGCCAGCAGGCTGGGCTCGGGAAGCTTCCAGGACCATTGGAACGGATACACCCCCTCCGCCTTCGCTGCGGCAAGCAGATCCTCTTGCTTGATCCGCTCCGTCCCCCGCACTTCGATGGTCCATACCAGAGAAGAGAGCAGGAACATCGTCGCGAAAAAGAGGACGATGCCGGCCGCAAAAAACTTGCGCTTCGCCGCTTTGCGCAGCCAGAACGGCAGCCCCCGCCGCTGCGTCACATGAATCCGGCAGCCCGTCCGCTTCAAATACGGCTTAAGCCGGAAGAAGTCCGGCACCTGCACGGCGAACTCCATCTCCTCCGGGCTTGTCCGCCGGATCGACCACAGGGCGAGCCCGTCCTTCAAGCAGTCGTTGACCAGCTCTTCCTGGGCGCCACCGCGCAGCCGCACCGTGACGATTCCCCGCAGCCGCGGCAACCATCCCTCATTCATCGTTTTCCCTCCCCGTCCTTCAGATTAACGGAAGTGATTCGGCCCTCGATGAACACCTCTTCCGTCCAGATCGTACGGATGATGAGATCCATCCCGTTGACTTCGAGCTCTCCCTTGCTGAGCTTGAGCCTTAGCTGCTCCGACGAGAAATGAAGCACGCCACGGTGGTTTTCAATATAAAGCTGACGGTCCCCGATCATGATCATCCGGGGAAGATCATAGGCCACATCCTGGGGCAGATCGAGGATATCGGCCGTCCATTTGCGCATTCTTCGGCTCAGCTTGCCCATTGAGGTGTCCATTCTCCCTCCGTACAGCTTTTCTCTGCAAGCGCAGCTGCTCCGCCGCCAGGAATGAGGGCTGAGAGCCGGCGCTTCGCGAAGAAAGAACAGAATACATCCATCCGCTGTCTATTCTTCTTAGAAAGTATGCAGGGAGAGGACCGATTATGAACGGATGAAAGCGGCTTGGAGGCATATTGCCGGATCATGCGGAGGCCAGGGCGGCGCATCTCACGAGCTTCACTCAGGAACCATTCGATGCCCTCATCCCTTATCCATGACAAAAAGGCCGCAGCATGGACGATTTCCATGCTGCGGCCTTAGGCAAGGCATCAAGCTGAACGGCTAGCGGCGGTAAGGCTTGCGGGAGCGCGGCGGACCGATGATTTCGGCCCACAGCACCGCCTTCCTTATATCCTCGCCTGTCAGGTCGGAAGCGCGCGCGGCTTCAGCCTCCGGGGGCGAAGGCTGCGTCTGGCGCAGCGGCTGACGAACGGAGCTGTCCATGCTCCGGCTGTCGAACTCGCCTCTGCGTCCAGACGGCAATGCTTCGGGAAAAGCGGGAGCATCTGTCCAGGGCTCCGCCCATTCGGACGATCTCCCTTCGCCGCCGCTCGTGCCCTCACCGCCGCTCAAGCCTTCCTCGGAAGGCTCCATGGAGCCCGTACGGCGATCTGCCGTACGTCCGAGCGGACCGGCGGACGATGGACGTGCGGGAACTGAAGGCGGACGGGCCAGCCCAGGCACGGGTTGTTCCGGACGCTGTGCCGGGACTTCGGTGCGCTGCGGAGGACTCGATGTGCGCTGCGGCATGCCGCCCCCTCCGAAATCAGGCATTCCTGACGGCCGCCGCTGCGGGCCGGGACTAGGCCCGGCCCCTGGCTTCGCCATTTTGCTGAAAATCGACCAGATGACGCCGCCGACAATAAAGACCACATAAATATGCTCTACGATAAAACGGATCAAAGCTTCGATCGGATTGTTGTCCATGGGCAGTTACCCACCTCCTCTGGAAGCAAAGCCGGCATGGGATCAGCGGTCCTGCTTGCCGTCGCCCGCTCCGCCTTCCGGTTTTGCGATGCTGCCTCTCATCTGGGTATCCGCTTCGATATTTTTGAGGTTCATGTAATCCATCACGCCGATTTTGCCGGACTTGAGGGCATCGGCCATGGCCAGCGGAACCTGTGATTCGGATTCCACGACGCGGGCTCTCATCTCGACGACCTTCGCCCTCATTTCCTGCTCCTGGGCAACAGCCATGGCGCGGCGTTCCTCCGCCTTCGCCTGGGCGATGCGCTTGTCGGCTTCCGCTTGCTCGGTCTGCAGGTTCGCGCCGATGTTCTTGCCTACGTCGACGTCCGCGATATCGATCGACAGAATTTCAAAAGCCGTTCCGGCATCAAGGCCTTTGCCGAGCACGGTGCGGGAAATAAGATCCGGATTCTCCAATACGTCCTTATGGGAATTCGAGGAGCCTACGGTCGTAACGATGCCCTCGCCGACACGGGCGATGATCGTCTCTTCGCCGGCGCCGCCGACGAGGCGCTCGATGTTGGCGCGCACCGTTACGCGGGCTTTGACTTTCACTTCGATGCCGTCCTTGGCGACGGCAGCGACGGTAGGCGTTTCAATGACCTTCGGATTGACGCTCATCTGAACGGCGAGCAGCACATCGCGGCCGGCCAGATCGATGGCGGCGGCGCGGGCGAATTCAAGCTCGATATTGGCGCGCTGCGCGGCAATCAGGGCATTGACGACACGGTCGACGTTGCCCCCGGCCAAATAATGGCTCTCGAGCTGATTGATCGACAGGCCGAGACCGGCCTTCGTCGCCTTGATCATCGGATTGACGATCCGGCTTGGCGTTACGCGGCGCAAGCGCATCGCGAACAGCGTAAGGATCGAGATCCGTACGCCCGAAGCGAGCGCGGAGATCCAAAGCATGACGGGAAAGAAACTCAGAAACAATGCGATGACGACAATAACCACAATTGCGGCGATTACATACCCTACGGAACTATAGTCCATTCCATCGACTCCTTTATTGGTCGTTATTCGTTGATTCCTTGACGATGACGCGGGTGCCTTCTACCCGAGATACCAGAACCGCGGCGTGCTGGGCGATGAACTCGCCGGAAGTCACGACATCGATTCTTTCCCCGCCGATCTCCACGATTCCTGCCGGACGAAGCGGAGTAATGGTGATGCCGCGCTGTCCCAGCAGCTGCTCCTTGGAAGCGGCGGGCAAAAACCCTTCCTCGGATGTAAGTCTGTCCCGGAGAACAAACCGGTTCCATATGCCTCGGTCCCTGAAACGCCGCGCTACAGCGGTTACAACAATGACCGCCAAGGCAAGCGCGGTGAGCATGCAGACGACCGCAGTGAAGCTGTCCTCGAAGCTCATCAGAACCGCTCGGAACAAAGCCAACGCTCCCAGTATGCCCAAGATGCCGAAGCTCGGCACGAACAGCTCGAGCACCAGCAGCAGCACGCCTAAAACAAAGAAGAAGACGTCATAGCCGTTGCTGTATCCCGCCTGATGGGCACCAAGGAAAAAGAGTCCGAATGCCGCGATGCCGATCAGGCCCGGAGCAGCGAAGCCGGACAGCAGCAGCGCCAGCATCGTGCCGGCAAAACCGATGAAGAGCAGGATCGCCGCCACCGTAGGATTGGACAGCCAGCTGCCTGCCGATTCCGCTTGGGCAGTCAGCAGCATGCCGGATTCCGACGCAAACCCTTGGGACGGCAGCAAAAGCAGCCCTGCCGCAGTTAAAGCCATCATTTTCATGAGCCTGAAGAAATGAAATTGGCCGGAATCCGCTGTCGGCTTCTTTTCGGCAAAGTACCTTGATCCGATCGCCAGCCCTGCTTTTTTTCCTATTTCCACTGAAACACCCCCTTGTTTCAATTGGTAAACCTTTTATTCGTATACCTTTCATACGTCGGCCGAATGCGGATGGTTTCGCTTAAATAGGGCGCAAATCCCGCTATAAGTAGCTGTATGGCCTGCATGAGTCCCGCATGACAAGCATTTCCCGTTTAAACCAAAAAACACTCCCCGGGAGGGGAGTGTCTGAGTGGTCCGAGTTAGGGCAGAAATTGCAGTACCGTATGGTTTACTAGCTTACCGTCAGCGCGTCCCTTGACCTTAGGCATCAGGGCGCTCATGACTTTACCCATCTCGGCCTTGGAAGAAGCACCGGTTTCCTGGATGGTCTGCTCTACTATTGCTTTGATTTCTTCTTCGGTCAGCTGCGTGGGAAGGTAAACACTAATAATATCAATTTCTGCTGCGACATCTTTTGCAAGATCTTCGCGGCCCGCTTTTTGAAATTCTTGGAGGGAATCTTTACGCTGTTTGATTTCACGACTCACAATATCAAGAACCTCTTCGTCTTCAAGCGGACGCTTGAGGTCGATCTCCAGGTTCTTCACTGCGGCGCGCACCATTCGAATCGTAGTGAGTCTGAACTTGTCCTGATTCTTCATGGCTTGCTTCATATCGTCGTTCAATCGTTCGCTCAGGTTCATATCGGAAGGATCCTCCTAAAACTTTCTCTTACGCGCAGCCTCGGATTTTTTCTTGCGCTTAACGCTCGGCTTCTCGTAATGCTTGCGCTTCTTGACCTCTGCAAGGACACCGTCCTTAGCAATGGAACGCTTGAAGCGGCGGAGTGCAGCATCGATGGTCTCATTTTTGCGAACTTTCGTTTCAGACACTTGTTATCCCTCCCTCCGAAACAGACGGTCCAGAGCATGAACACGGCTTATCAATCTTCATTATAATTCAAAGAGAAAGCCGGTGTCAACTCGAGTGTCCTTCCACCAAAGCGCCTAATTTGCGGCCGCCAAGCAGATGGAAATGCAGATGGTAAGCCGTCTGCCCTCCGTCGGCGTTGCAGTTGTTGATCAGACGGTAGCCCGACTCGTCGATGCCCTCTTCCTTGGCAAGCGACGCGGCTGTCTGGAACAATTCGGCGATGAGCCCTCCGTCCTCGGGGAGCACGTCGTTCATCGTCGGTATATGGCGTTTGGGGATGACCAGAATATGTACGGGCGCCGCAGGCATGATATCGCGGAAAGCAAGAACATTGGCGCTTTCATAGACTTTGGTGGAGGGAATGGTTCCTTCAACGATCTTGCAGAATATACAATCGCTCACAGCTCCCGACAGCTCCTTCGTCTCCAGACCTTGATCCCCCTATTGTAGCGCAAAAGAGGCTTGCCGTCTAATGAAGTTGAGAAGCTTTTTCGGAAACGGCATGCGGCCTTCTTCTTCTGTATTCCATGCCGCTCTCATCATGCATGCCAAGGCTCGTCCTTCCATGCCGGAGAAGAAGCGCGAAGCCGGCTTGGGGCGGCTTCGCGGGAGTTTCGAACGTGATGCCGGAGACTAGAGGAAGGGCAGCAGCGTAATGCTGGCAAGCACAGCCATCGGGAATACGGCGCGCGCGAAGCGGCGGCGCGGGTAGTATGGATATGGATACAGCGGCGGATAAGGTCCGAAGCCCGGTCCGAAGCCCGGCCCGAAGCCCGGTCCGAATGCGCGCGGATGCGCTTCGCCCATGTCGCATGGGATGGCAAGACAGACATACTCGTCGTCATAATGCTCGATGAAGCCGTCGCAGCACCAGCCGTCTTTCGTGTGGGCAAGAACGTACCGGTATTTGTGGTTGTCGCAGAAATGCTTCATCTCCGGCTTTTCCATGACCAGCACGTTGATCGTCGTGTTCATGACCGGCGGAGCCATCGGCATCGGCGCTGGAATCGACGGCTCCGGCATGACAGGCATCGTGGAAGGCTTGGCGACCGGTGCCGTAGAAGTTTTATGATGCGCGGCAGGCAGCGTCGTCGCAACAGGATTGACAGGTTCCAAAGAAGACCAACTCCTCATAGGTTCTGCTTTATCCTATGCAGCCCACGGGCAGATGGTTATTTGTCCCGATAAATGAAGAGAATCGCCGGAAAAAACGGCGGCCGCCGACATGCCGCGCGCCTGGCGCGAGGGGCATAAAGCAGAAAAAGCAGCCTACGGGCCGCCTTTTCGCGAAGAAGCCGAGCTTAGTCATCAGCTTTTCAAGTATGCTTCCATAACCATCAGCATTTGCAGGCAGATGTCAGGCCAACCTTTCTCGGCTTGAATCGTCAGCGCGCGTTCCTTGCTGTCGATCGAAAAGTCGACGCCGCTGAGCAGCTGAGCCAGCTCCTTGGCCGTCTGCGCAAGACGAGCTATATCCTCCTTGGTGCCGGAGACGGCAACCTTTCCGGCCTTATCCACGAACGCAATGGCCGACTGCTTGTAATCCGCCGGCCACTTGGCAGCGTCCGCGCTGAATTCCTTGCCTTTGTCCATCAATGTCAGGAACGAACCGGACTGGCCCAGGAAAAAGGCTCCCGCATCATAGATGGCCTGGTCTTTGTCCGCCCCGCTTTTTTCTTCCAACGCAGGCAGCAGAGCCGCGAGATTCGACAAAGCCCGGCTCGTCCCGCCCATGCTTTGCAGGATCGTCTTTCCTTGGTCCACGCGATCCTGCTGCTTGTCTTGAAGATGCAGGGAGAACAAGAACACGTTGCCGATGAGGCTGGCCGTGAGCAGCACGAGCAGCACGGCGAGCGCATAGGAGCGCTTGGCCGTTTCCGGTGGTGATGATGCTTCCAACAAGATCATTCCTTTTCGTCAGGAGTCAGCTGAACGGCCTCGCGGCTGTTCAGGAAATAAATGTGAAGCTCATCGACAGGCCTGCCGAGCGCCGCTTCGATCGCGGAGGCGTACAGCTCCAGCTGGAACCGGTGCTTCTCAGCCGCTTCCGATGCGCCGCCGACTAGACGGTCCGTTTTGTAATCGACGAGGATGAGCCTCTCCCCTTCCTCGAACAGGCAATCGACGACGCCTTGGATCAGCACGGGCTCGTCGGCTTCCGAGGCGCCCGTGCCGGGATAGACCCGCTCTGCGGGAAGCGTGCTGCTGAACGGCACTTCGCGCCGGACTTTGGAGGAGCGGAGCAGCCTCTGGCCGAGGCTTCCCTCGAAGAAAGCGACGACCGAAGCTGTATCGGCGGCAGACGCCTGCTCCTCGGTCAGGATCCGCTTCCGGACAAGCCCGGCTACCGTATCCTCTGCCGCTGCTTGATCGATGCTGCCGGCCAGCGGCAAATGCTGCATGACCGTATGAAGCACAGTTCCCTTCTCGGCTGCCGTCAGTTTTTTGCGTTCCATGAACTGAGGCCTGCGGAGACGGAAGGAGGAACCCTCTGTCCGCTGCTGCGCGCTGCGGCTGCCGTCATTGAAGCCGGGCGCCTCCGGCACAGCCGGAAGTCCGCCGCCATTCTTATCGACGAAAGGACCTTCTTCGTAAGAAGCGGAGTCTTCCGTCCGGTATGCTTCTCCCCGCATGCGCTTCATTTCCGTAACGGAGGTTTTGGCCGCTATGCGCGATGCCTCTCCGTAAGGGTATTCCCACGAAAGCCGCCGCTCCACTTCGGCTTCCCAGCCGCCGGCCCCGATCGGAATCATGCCGAGGACCGCCTGCAGCTCGTCCGGGTCCGGTCCGACTGGACCGGCATCGGCGGCTGCGGCCGCCTCGGAGCCGAGGGTGTAATAAGGCACGACTCCGGCTTCCCATTCCTCGAAACCGCTCCGGCCTGGACGCGGCTTGCCGGCAGGAGCGGCAGCTTCGGCGACTGCATCCGAACCAGCGGCCGCTTGGTCTGCAACCGCTGATTCCACAGCCGACTCCAAGCCGCCGGCCTGCGGCCCGACAGCCGTCGATCCGCAGGCTGCTCCCCCAGAAGATGGCGGGGATTCGCCGTCCGAGCGGACTTGAAGTTCCCGCTCTGTTCCCTCCGGCTCCGTTTGTTCCGCCTCGGGAGTTCGTTCCGCCTCGGAAGGCTGCATGGCGGCGATATCCATCATGCCTGCTCCGGCCAAAGGTCCGAGCCAGTCCAGAAAACGGCGCGCGGAGGCGATCCGATAATCCGACAGCCGGCCGGACTCGTCCAGCGCCGACGCCCAGCGTTCGGTTGTCCTCGCAGCGTCGTCCGTCGTGCCGACGAGGATCATCTTCTCCTTCGGACGGGTGAGCGCCACGTACAGGACACGCAGCTCCTCCGCCTGCATCTCCATTCTCATCCGGCGACGGATCGCCAGGCATGGAAGAGTCGGATAGGAGAGCCTCAGGTCCGGATCGATGAACTTGGGACCGAAGCCTAGCTCCTTATGCATGAGGAACGGCGCGCTCATATCCTGCTGGTTGAATTTCTTGCCCAATCCAGCGACGAATACGACCGGAAACTCCAGCCCCTTGCTTTTATGGATAGACATGATCCGCACCACGTCCTCGCCCTCTCCGAGAGCGCCGGCCGTGCCGAGATCCCCGCCGTTCTCCCGCATCCGGTCCATGAAGCGGAGGAAGCGGAACAGCCCGCGAGCTGTGCCGGCCTCGAACTGGCGCGCCCGGTCATGCAGCGACCTCAAATTCGCTTGACGCTGCATGCCCCCGGCAAGGCCGCCCGCCCAATCATAATAACCGGTCTCGCCGTAGATGCGCCAGATGAGGTCGGCCAGGCTGCCCTGGCGGGCAGCGTCCCGCCATTCGTCCAGCTTGCCGAGGAAGAGCGACAGCTTGCGCCGCAGCCCCTCTTCCGTGAGCAGGTCGTCGGCCGCCTTGACAACCGCCTCGTAGAAATAGCCTTTTCCGCCGCCAATTCGGATCCCGGCAAGCTCCTCGGCGTTCAAGCCGAACATCGGGGAACGGAGAAGGCCAGCGAGCGGAATATCCTGATAAGGATTGTCCACGACCCGAAGCGCCGAGAGCATGACCTCAACCTCGACGGCGTCGAAGTATCCGCTGCCAAGCTCGGCGTAAGCCGGAATTCCGGCAGCCTGCAGCTCCTCCATCAGGATCGGAGCCCAGGATCTCGTCGCTCTCAGCAAGATGACGATGTCCCTCCAGGCAAGTCCCCGCTTGCCCTTGCGGTCATGAACGGCGAAGCCTTCTTCCCGCAGCTGCCGGATGCGTCCGGCGATATAGCGGGCTTCCAGCTGGGCGGTCTGCAGATCGGCGGCTTCTTCCCGCTGCTCCGCTTCCGGCGATCCTTCCGCCTGCTCGGCCGGGGCTTCGCGGACGCTGCGACCGCCGGTGCCTTCCCGGTCGATCAGAGCGAATTCGATCCGGTTGGCGCGCGGAGGATCCGGGTCGGGATACGAAGCCCCCAGCACCAGCTCGGCGGCTTCATCGTATTCCATCTCCGCCACGGATTCCCTCATCAGAGCTTTGAAAACCGCATTCACCCCGTCCACGACCTGCAGCCGGCTGCGGAAATTCCGGGCCAGATCGATCCGGCGTCCGGAAGCTCCCGCATCGATGCCTGCTGCTTCGCCGACTGCTTCCCTTCGCTGCGCAGACTGGAACAGACGGTATTTCTCCAGGAACAGATCCGGCTCGGCCAGGCGGAACCGGTAAATGCTCTGCTTGACGTCCCCGACCATGAAGCGGGTGCCGCCTTCTCCGGCGACTCCGGTCAGCAGCTCGACAATGGATTCCTGGACCCGGTTCGTATCCTGATATTCGTCCAGCAGCACCTCGCGGAATTGCTTGCGGTAATCGAGCGCTGCGGCGGAAGGCAGATTGCTGCCCGGCCTGGAATCGTCCGCCCGCAGAATCTGCAGGCAGTAATGCTCAAGATCCCCGAAGTCGAGAAGCCCCTTCTTCCGCTTGGCCTGCTGATAGCGCCCGTCGAACTCGATGACGAGCTCCGCCAGGGCGCGCATGAGCGGCGCCAGCTGCTCCAGCTCCGCCGCGTACTGCTTGGCCGAGCGGCTGAACAGCTCCTTGCCGAGCTCGTCCACGAGCGAGCGCGCTTCGTCCCGAAGATCCTTGACGCGCTCTTGAAGGCTCTTGTCGGCATCGCCGCCTCGCACGGACTTCAGCCTTCCGAAGCCCCCCGCCAGCTGCCAGGCGTCCCGCCACTCGTCCCAAGGACGGGCGGCAACCGCTTCCGACAGACCGGCGACCAGACTCAGATCCTCCCGGAGCGTGTCGGCATAAACGGAAGGTCCGTCCGGCAAGAGCGCCATCCGGAGCGCTTCCTGAAGCGCGAGCCTGGCGCCGCCAAGCGCGAGCGCAATATCCGCCTCCAGCGCCGCGACCCAAGGGCTGCCCTGCAGCTCTTCCGGTCCGCCGGCTGCAAAAGCGGCCGCCATCGCACGAAGCCAATCATCCGGCCAAGGCTGCGAGCGCGAGAAATCGTAGAGCTGCTGGACAAGCCGGTACAAGGGCTCGTCGCCTTTCTCGCCGCCGTAGCGGTCCGCCAGGCGGAGGAAATCCCCGTCGCCGCCGGCGTCTCCGGCATAGCGCTCCTCGAACAGCTCGTCCAGTACTTCCAGCCGCAGCAGCTCGGCCTCGGTCTCGTTGGCGACCCGGAATCCGGGATCGAGGCCGATAAGAGGATAATAGCGGCGGATGACATCAAGGCAGAAGGAGTGCAGAGTCGTGATCGAAGCTCTGCCGAGCAGCGCCAGCTGCCGCCGCAGATGCTCCGAGGCCGGGTCGCGCTCAAGGGCAGCCTCCAGAGCCGTCCGGATCCGCTCCTTCATCTCCGCCGCTGCCGCCTTCGTGAAGGTGGCGACGAGCAGCCGGTCCACGTCGGTATCCTCCGATATGATGCGGATGATCCGCTCCACGAGCACGGCCGTCTTGCCGGAGCCGGCCGCGGCCGCGACGAGCACATCCTCGCCGCGCGCCGTAATGGCCCGCCACTGGTCATCTGTCCAGGTCGATCCTTCCGGTTTGGGAATCAAGCCTTCCATCGCCATCTTCAACTCCTCCTTCCTTCTCCATCTTCATCCCGATCCGCCGTTCCTTTCAAAGGGATCATATCCCCGGATGCGGGATCCATATCCCGAGATGCCGGATTCATATCCGCAGCGCAAGCCGGCTCTGCCTGGGCTTCCGCCAGCTCCTCCAGAGACCGCCACACCTCTTCCTTGCCCGGAGTACCGAGCTTCAGATACTCGTTGGACTCGTTGAGCGGATCGAACTGGCATACAGGCCGGTACGAGCAGAATTGGCAAGGCGTCTTGGAACCGAGGCGATAAGGGCGGATGGCGATCTCGCCGTCCTTGACCGACTGTCCGATCGTCGCGATCGTGCGCCGAACCGAAGAGCGCAGCAGCTCCCACTGCCTTCCCGACGCCAGCGCCGAATCGCTGAGGAAGGTCCCGTCTTTCTTGAAGCCGGCAGGAAGCAGGTCGGAGCGTCCTTCCATCGCCCCGTCCATCATGCGCACCGTGTCCGCGTCGTCGAGCAGCAGACCGCGCATCTTGAAGCGCTTGAGCAGCATCGCCGCCGCTTCGTCCGGCTCGAGCCCAGACGGAACGCTGAGTACGGGATTATGAACGTGGAAATAAAGAACGCCTGCAGGCTGGGCAGTGGACCCCAGCCATTTCTCGGCATGCGTGAGCAGCACATCCAAATAGGTAAGCATCTGCAGCGAAAGGCCGTGCGAAACTTCCTCGAGGCGAAGCTGAGTCGCGCTGGACTTGTAGTCCAGCACGCGCAGCAGCAAGCCTTTTTCGGATTTGGCGGCGTCAACCCGGTCGATCCTGCCGATGATCCGGATGCTGCCGCCGTCCGGCAGCTCGATATCGAGAGGCGGCAGCGTGCCGTCCGGACCGAAGTCCACTTCCAGCCCGACAGGCTGGAACTCCGCCCTGCGCGCATGCTCTCCCAGCACGACGGCAGCTCGGCTGACGATGTCCTTCAGCTTGCCCGCGATGTACCGGTAGCGTCCGCTGCTGAGCAGAATCTCCGATTGCAGGCGGGGCGACAGCTCCTCGACGACCCGGCCGGATATCGCCTTGATCTCCTCGCTCCCCGCTCTGCCCCAGCCTTCGCCCAGCTCCGTGGCGACTCGGCTGAGCGCCGCATGGAACAGCTGGCCCATATCGGGCGCCTGAAGCTTGTACAGCTTGCGCTCCTTGAGCCCGAGGCCGTGGATGGCGAAATGCTGGAACGGGCAGGAGACGAACCGCTCCATCCGAGTTACGCTCGCCGTCAGCCGGCTTCCATACAGCCTGTCCGCGGTCCGCTTGGTCAGCGCCGCCTCCTGATTGGCGTATTGCAAGGAATCCAGCATCGCCTGCAGCCGGGACTGCCACTGCGGCCGGACAGCGAACCAATTGTACGCATCCCGCCACAAGCCGGGCAGCTCTCCGCCTTCCATCCAGGAACGGATTCTCGGCATCAGGTAGGAGAGCGTGCGCTGCGGCAGCTCCATATATTCGAGCAGCTCCCGCTCTCCCTCGTCCTTCTCCGGATAGGCCGACACAGGACGGGATTCCAGCCAAGGATACAGCTTTCTTAAATGCCGGACATATTCGGAAGGATAGAGGCCTTTGCCTTCCTCGTCGGCGAGCGGCCAGCTGACCCAAAGCCCTTCCGAAGGAGACAGGAACGCCCTGTAGATCAAATATCGTTCATCGAGCAGCTTCCTTCTCATGCCGGGAGCCATCTCGAGCCCCAGGTCGCCGAGCGATTCCCGCTCCCTTTCGGTCAGCACGCCGTCTTCCTGCATGCGCATCGGCAGCACGCCGTCGCTGGCGCCGAGCACGAAGCTGAAGCGGACATCTCCCGTCCGCGTCCGGTCCATCGTGCCGACGACGACCTGGTCAAGGGAAGGCGGCACGGCGGACAGCTTGAGGCTCTCCAGCCCCGTCTCGACCATGCCGGCGAACAAGTCCGCCGGCACTTCCTCTTCTCCAGCCATCTCCACGAGCTGGTCCAGCAAGCTCATGACGCCGTCCCACAGCTGACGGTGGATGCGGGCGTGGCCCGGCCTTCCTTGGGCCAGATCGCTCTCGCTGCGCCGCTCCAGCCTGGATGCGGCTCCAGAACGGTCCAGGAAATCGAACAGGGCCTCGCACATGCCCCGGATCGTCCCGGCCTTGGCGATGGCCCTCTCGAGCCTCGCCAGCGGAGAGACAAGCTCCTTGCGCGCCTTCAACAGATCCTCGAACTCCGCCAGCCTGCGGGCATCCGCCTCCGCCGGCTCGTCTTCCACTCCGCCGCGCAGGAGCGGTTTCCAGCTCTTGGGGCTTTTCCACTGCCGTCCCTCGATGCCTGCGGCAAGAACGTAGTTTTCCAGCCGGTCGTAGCGCTCGCGGTCCATCCTGCCGTCCTCGGGAAACAGCATCTCCGTCTTGACGCAGCGGAAGACCGCTTCATGCTTCCAGCCGTATAGGACCGTCTCCAGAGCGGAGCGAATGAATTCGGACAATGGATGATGCAGGACGTCCTTGCTCTGGTCCATGAAGAATGGAATGCCGTAATCCGTAAATACGTTATGGATGGCATCGTTGTATTCCGCGCTTTGCCGCACGATGACTGCCATTTCCCGCCAGCGCGCGCCCTTCTCCCGCGTCAGCCGGAGCATCTGCCTGGCGGCCGCTTCGACTTCCGCCCTGCGGTTCGCGGCGGCCGTCAGGAGGACGCCTTCCGCCGGCTCGGCCGAGGCCGGATTCGGCATCGGGCTCCACCTGCCGAAGTTCTTCTCCAGATGAGCCAGCATGCCTCCCCGCGCATATCGCGGCGGCGCATCGGCAGGCAATGCGACTGCCGGATCGACCGGAACCGACAGCTCCTCGCTCAAGGCGCGAAGCCGGATATACGTATCCGCAGCCGGATGGAAGAGATCGAGCTCATGCGGTCGGACGCCGTCGTCATAGGGCTTGTCCAGGCAAAGAGTCACCGTCACCTGCTCCGCATGCTTCAGCATGGATCCGAGAGCAGACAGCTCATTCGGCGTGAACCCGTTGAAACCGTCCACCCAGATGCGCGCTCCCCGCAGAGAGACGCAGTCTCCGAATCCTTCCGCGAGATGGACCAAGTGATCCTCGTCGTCCATGTACAGGCCGGCAAGCTCCCCGTCCAAGGCGCCGTAAATCAGGGACAAATCATGCAGCTTGCGCGAGAGCAGCGATGCAGGTCCGCTTCCCGGCTCATCCCCCAGCCTCGCCTTGATGTCGGCCGGACCGATTCCGTACCGCTTCCACTCCGTCAGCAGCTCGCCGAGCTTGCCGATGAAGCCTTGCTGGTCCGCACCGCCCCGGAACAGCAGCAGGTCGGAGGACAATCGATGGACGATTTTGTGGAGCAGCATGTTCTTGCCGTTCTCTCCGACAGGGATGATCGCCGCTCCTCCCGTCTCCTGCATGACGCGAAGCGCCAGCCTGCGGAAGCTGAGCACCTGGGCTCGCAGGCTCGAAGTAATCGAACCGCTGCCGAGCAGAGCATACTCCGTCTGGAATGTCGCTTGCTCCGGCGTCAGCAGGATAAGCGGCGGACCGCCGGGATCCTCGGCAAGCAGCGCCCGGATCTCGTCCAGGCAGGCCGATGTTTTGCCGGTACCCGCTCTTCCTGTGATCATGCGAAGCCCCATGGGCCTAACCTCCTTGTATGGCTGTAATCGCGCCGGCAGCTATTGCCGCTGTAGTCTTAGCTATTTGAGCACCAGCCTCGTCCGGCTGTGCCCTTCCTTCGTCTTGCTTACTTCCAGCACGGCCGGGAATGCGTCCTTGAGCTCCTGGACGTGGGAGATGACGCCTATCATCCTGCCCGCCCGCTGCAGGTCCGCCAGAGCTGCGATCGCCCTTCCGAGCGATTCCTCGTCCAGCGAGCCGAAGCCTTCGTCGATGAACATCATCTCGATGGAGACCCCTCCCTGATGAGCCTGGATGACATCCGTCATGCCGAGAGCGAGCGCCAGGGAAGCGTTGAACTTCTCGCCGCCCGAGAGGGATTTCACATCCCGGTTCTGGCCTGTGTAGCTGTCGTAGACGTCGAGGCCGAGGCCGCTCTGGCGCCCTCTCGCCTCAAGCCGGCCGCTGCGCTCCAGCATGAACTGTCCGCTCGACAGCACCCGCAGCCGCTCGTTGGCGGCATACAGGATCTGCTCCAGAAACTCGATGAGGATATACCGCTCGAAGGACATCTTCAGCGCATTGTCGCCTTTGAGCATCTCGTGCAGATCGGCCACTTCCTCCAGCGCCCGCTCCGAATCCTCGAATCGGAGCGAAGCCTCGCCGACCGCCGCCTTGAGAGAGGAGACGTTCTCCGCGAGCTGCCTGCAGCGGCGCCAGCGGTTGTCGGCCTCCTCGCGGACCGCCTTGAGACGATCCGCTTCGGCGGCCAGCTCCGCCGCATCGCCGCGGACGCATCCGTCGAGCTCCTTGCGCAGCTCGGCGGCGAGCCGCCGCTGCGCGGCAAGCTCCGACCGGTACGCTTCCAGCACACGGACTCCCTGTTTGCGGATCTCCTCGTCCAGCCTTGCCTCCACGTACTCGGCTCCGGAAGCGAAGCCCGCCGCTTCCAGCTCGAGGCGCAGTCTCTCCGCGGCGTCTTTGCCGGCTGCGGCAGCTTCTTCTGCCTGCACGGCCAGCTGCTCCATACGGGCGCGCGCCTCGGCAAGCCGGGACGAGCCTCCCGCCAGCCGCTCGCGCGCCGCCTTCAGCAAGCTGTCCATCCTTGCGCAGCGCGCCTCCAGCTCGGCCGCCATCTTCTCGAGCGCCGCCGCGTCGCGCAGCGGCTCCGGCACGGCTTCGAGCTCCGCGTCCAGGCGGGAGCTCCGGGCGGCTATGTCCAGCGCCAGCGGCTGCAGCGTCAGCAGCAGCTTTTCCCTAGCTGTTTGCAGCTCTTCCAGTCGGCGGTCGAGGGCAGCGAGCGCTTCACGAAGCTCTTGCCGCTGCGTCTGCAGCGATGCCAGCCTCTCGCATTCCGCCTTGAGGGCAAGCCCCTCGGCCAGAGCCTCCTTCAGCTGCAGGTCGAGCCGGTCATGGCCGATTCCGAACGCATCCGCCTGATGCCAAGCTTCTTGGCCGCGGCCTCGGGCTGCTGCCGCTTGCGCGGCTGCGGCGCTGAGCTCCCTCTCCACATGGAGCAGCCGCTCCTTGGCTTCCTGCAGCTGTTCGCGGCTCACGCCGCCGTCTGCGGCGGAAGCGGGCGCGGGATGCTCCGCGCTGCCGCATACCGGGCACGGCCGCCCGTCATGCAGATGCGCCGCAAGCCTGCCCGCCTGCCCTTCGATCCAGCGCTGCTCTATTTCCTCCGCATCGAGCCGCAAGCGCTTCGCGGCCGATTCCTGGTCCGCCTGCTGTCGCTCCAGCTCGGCTGCGAGCCGCTCGGTATCGGCCATCAGCTTCAGCAGCTTGTATTTTTCCTGCATGAAAGAGCGCCGCTCCTGCATCTGAGGCAGACGCTCCGTCTCAAGCTCCAGCGCGCTCATCCGGTCGGCCTGCGCGCGGCGCCGGATGCGCTCCTGCTCCAGCTCGAAGGCAAGCCTCTCCGCCTCGCGTCCAAGCCTTGCCTCCTCCGCGCGCTGCTTCGCCAGCTCCGCCTGCCGCTCGCCGAGCGTGCGCACCGCCGGCAGAAGCTCGCGCAGCTTCTGCAGCTCCATCGCCGCCTTGCGCCGCTCAGGCTCGCGCGCCTCTGCGGCCTCGGCTGCCTCCGCCGCGGCCCTATGCTCCGCTTCCGCGGCTGCGGCTGCAGCGGCTGCGTCGGCGCGCCTCCGCTCCACGGCCTCCGCCTCGGCAGCCGCACGCCGCGACTGCTCCTCGTACGGCGCCAGCCGAGCCGCTCTCTCCGCCCGCTCCAGCTTCGCCTCGAGCTCCGCCATCTCTCCGCCGCGGCCTTCCAGCTTCGCCGCCGTCGCCTCGGCCGCCTCCAGCTCGTCAAGCCTCGCATTCAGGCGGGACGCCTCCGCGAGCTTCGTCCGCTGCGCTTCATAAGCGGCTTCCGCCTCCAGCCGGTCACGCTCCAGTCCCGCTGCCAGGCTGCCGAAATAAACGGCTTCCTCCTCGAGCCCTTCCATCAGGCGCGAAGGAGCCGCATGCTCTTGCGCAAGCAGCTCTTCCAGCCGGCTTCCTGCCCGGACAGGGAGACTCGCCCGCACCTGCTCGCTCATATACAGCAGCCGCTGCCGGTTGTCCTTGGCCGCTTCCCGCAGCTCGCGGCTGCGCCTCGCGAAGCTTTCCTCCAGGCTGCGGTAAAGCCCTGTCTGGAACAGGCGGCGCAAGATTTCTTCCTTGTTCTCGGTATCGGAGGTCAGCAGCTTGCGGAACTCCCCTTGCGGCAGCATGACGATCTGGATGAACTGGTCGCGGCTGAGGCCGACGATCTCCTCCAGCTTGGCGTCGACCTCCTTGATATGGAAACGGTCCGTCAAAGGCGCCTCGCCCTCGGCGGTAAGCTCGTACAGCTCCGCCTTGCCGCCCGTCTCGCTCTTGTTGCCGGCCTTGCGATGAGGCATCTGCCGGAATACCCGGTACTTCCGGCCTCTTGCGGCAAACACGAGCTCCACCGACGTCGGCGTATCGTCTCCCGCGAAATGGCTCCGCAGCATCCGCGCCTCCGCCCGGTCCTCGCCGCTGGCGGTGCCGTAGAGCGCATAACAGACCGCGTCGAACACGGTCGTCTTGCCCGCTCCGGTCTGTCCGGAGATGACGAACAAACCCCGCTCGTGCAGCGGCTCGAAATCAATCGCCTCCCCGTTCCGGTAAGGCCCGAAAGCCGTCAATACCAGTCTGATCGGCCTCATCGACCCGCCCCCTCTTCTTGAAGCACTTCAGCATAGACCCGTCCGAACAGCTCTCTTTTTTCCTTGCTGAGCTCGGAGCCTTTCACTTCGCGATAAAATGCATCGAACAAATCGACGGGATCGCGGTCGCGGCGGGCTTTGGCCCCTTCAGGTCCAGCCCCCGGCTCCGGCGGCAGCATGCCTGCGGCCGGCCTCCTCTCGACATGGAGAGCGTTAGGGTATACCGAGCGGACCTTCTCCATCGGGAAAAGCACCGGATTCTCGTCCAGCAGCGTGACGAACACATAATCCTCGCTGGGCTCGTGTCCGTGCTCGATCTCGCGGATCGGAGCCGCGACTCGGCGCATGTCCCTGCGGGCAAGCAGCGGCCGGAAGCTGGCTGAAGCCTGTCCCGCTCCATCGAGCTCGACGAGGAAAAAGCCTTTGCGGTGATGCTCCTCGGAAACCGAGTATTTGAGCGGCGAACCCGCGTAGCGGACATTCTCCCTTTCCACCCAGTGGGCCTGATGCAAATGCCCCAGCGCCGTATAATGAAAAGGACGGAAATATTCCGCCTTCACATGCTCCGCTCCCCCGATCGAGAGCGGGCGCTCGGATTCGCTCGTGTTGACCTCCGGCACGCCGCCGGGAGTGACGAACGCATGGCCGACCATTACGTGGCGAGCCGAAGGGTCCATTCCGGCCGCGATGCGGTCCGCGATCGCCTTCATGGCGTCGTCGTGGGTGCGGATGTCTTCGTTCCCGTAGGCATGGCGCACCATCGCGGGATCAGCGTATGGAACCAGATGGAAATGGACCTCGCCATGCTCGTCGGACAGGACGACGGGCATGCTGTCCGCCTTCAGCGCCCCGGCCAGATGCAAGCCCCGGCGAGACATCATGCGGGTGCCGAAGCTGATCCGGTCCGGACTGTCATGATTGCCGGAGATGGCGAGCACGGGCGTGTCCAGTTCGATGACGATGCGGTAAAGCGTCTCGTCGAGCAGCTCCACCGCCTCGGTAGGCGGCACGGCGCGGTCGTACAGATCGCCGGCGATGACGACGGCATCCGGCCGCTCCTCTTCCACCGCGCGCACAAGCTGCTCGAGAACATGCCGTTGGTCCTCCGTCATATAGACCCCTTGCACGAGCTTGCCGAGATGCCAGTCTGCCGTATGTAGGAATTTCACCGCTTACCGCTTCCTTTCTATGTCGCGAACGTCGGGCGATCCGGCCGTGCCCGCGCCTTCGGATTCTATGACTCTATCAATGAACATATGTTCTTATACAGTAGCATTAGCCATCCTCGATGACAACCCCTGCGGAAGCTGCAAATGTACCCATCCAGTCCGATCCTGGCATCTCGACGTCACGAGTCGTGCTTCATGTGTCCGAAGCTGAGCCGAACGATCATGCGAAACGGTCCAATGGCGCCTTTCCACCGCAGGACAGACTCCGCAAAAAAGGTCGATACCCTGACGCTCCATTCATTAGGCAGCCGCTCCAAGCAGCTTCCTTCTTATTTTTTTGCAGCTCCAATTGCCGCATCCGCTCGTCAACGCTCTCCGGTCGATTCGACCACACGATCCATTGCGCAAAAAAAAGCGGCACCAGCGGCGCCGCCTCCCTGCAAAATTCAAACCTCGTTGATCGCATGCCCTGAAAGCAAGCTTTGGATCTCGATGAGCAAGACCTTCAAATTGCATACCTCGATGATCCCAAGAGCTACAAGCTATGGACCTCGAAGATCGCAAACTTCAAGTAATGCCCTTCCGCTACGCCGAGCAGCTGCGGATGGTCCTTGCCGGCCGCGCGCCATTCCACCAGCTTGAGAGACTTGCCCGCATCCGCCGCCGCTTCGAGAATCGTCTCCAGGAACAGCTCCGGCTTCATATGGTAGGAGCAGCTGGCCGTGACGAGGTACCCGCCCTCGTTGACGAGCTTCATGCCGTGCAGGTTGATGTCCTTGTAGCCGCGGCAAGCGCCTTCGACCGCGCCCTTCGTCTTGGCAAACGCCGGAGGATCGAGCACGACCACATCCCAGGTGCGGCCTTCCCCGCCCAGCTTCTTGGACGTGTCCACGGTCTTCGCACCGGATGCTCGCGCCGTCCGTTCCTCCAGCCCCTTCACCTGCTGGCGCAAATACTGGAAGGCGTCGTCGACGACGAATTCAACCCGGTCGGAGAAATGATTCCGTTCCACGTTGCGCTTGGCCGTATCGATCGCATGCTCGGAGACGTCCAGGCAGGTGACTTTTTTCGCCCCGTATTTGCAGGCATGCAGCGTGAAGCTGCCGGTATGGGCAAAACATTCCAGCACGGTCGCCCCGTCCCAGAGCGGGTAGGTGACGACTTTGCCGCTTTTGTTGACCGGAACGAGCACAGACCCTGATTCGGAAACAGAAGCATCGGACTCCGGAGCCACGAGGCGCCAATCCTCCGGCAGCTCGTCCGCTTGGCGCGGCTCGAGAGTGATGCCGCTGCGCTTGCCCCAGCCTTTCATGAGAGGCTCGATGGCAGCCCGGTTCTCCCGCTGATCGTAGAAATAGCCCGTCTTCTGGCCCTGGGCGATATCGACTTCCATGGCAAGGCCGTTCTCCGTGATCTCCACGATGGAAGGGCAATCGCCGTAAAGGACGCCCGTCCGCTCCTCCAAGCCTTCGAGGCGCCTCACGCCGACGTCGCTCCGCTCATAGATGCCTCGCGGACTGAATACTTCGACGAGCGCGGCGACGATGGCGTCGCGCTTCAGATCCAGCCCGAGCGTCAGGATCTGGACGACGAGAACGTCCGCGAACCGGTCCACGACCAGGCCGGGCACATAATCGGCCTCTCCATAGACGAGACGGCAGTCCGCATCCGCAACGAAGCGCTCCCGGTACTCCTTGGCGCGGCTGAACTTCTCCGCAAAGAAAGCCTGGTCCAGCTCCTGCTCCGGCTGGCGGGATACGATTCTCACGCGGATCTGCGACTGGGGATTCCAATATCCCGAGGCGATATACCTGCCGTTCGAAGCATGCACGTCCACCATCGCTCCCGGCTCCGCCTCGCCCTCCATCCGCTCGACTTCTCCGGCGTAGATCCAGGGATGCCCCTGCTCCAGCCTTCTCGTTTTTTTCTTGACCAATATAGCCTTGGCTCTGCTCACGCTATCATCCTTCCATTGTTCAAGCTGACCATCCCGGATCGGCCGCTTGTCATTCTTGTCCCCTGCGGATCATAGATTGAGATAGGAAAATCATTCATCCGATCGCTGTTGTCCCCAGATTTCTCTGATTTCTGCCGCTTTTAGCGGTTGAAATCCGGGGACAAAGGCGACCACATCCGTTTCTACAGAACGATTTCGCGCCTTACACTACTTTTTCAGTGGCCTCCAGGCATGCACGCTGCTTCTCCGGATTCATTCCATCTAGTCCGCCAGCTTTTTCATTTCTAGAATTCATCGACTATCTGCCCGGCCAACGGCAGCCGCTGGTCCAGGAGCTTCCCGGAATCGCCGTACAAAAGGAGACCTTCTTTATGCTCACTGCCATCGTGCTTCCGGCCGCATTCGGCTTCGCCGTCTTCATGCTCGGCATGAAGCTGATGGAAGCGGCGCTCCACCGCGCAGCCGGACGCTGGCTCAACGCTGCGATCGAGCGCTTCACACGCACGCCTCTGCACGGCCTCCTGACCGGCGCCGCGGCGAGCGCGGTGCTGCAGAGCAGCACGGCCGTCACCGTCATCGCCATCGGCATGGTCAACGCCGGCGTCATGGCCTTTCCCCGTACGATCGGGATCGTGCTGGGCACCAATATCGGCACCTGCCTGACGACCGAGCTGATCGGCCTCGATCTGGACCGGCTCGCCGGACCGCTGCTGCTGCTCTCCCTCGCCGGATGGCTGCTGACCGCCCTGCTCGGCGAAATGAACTCCTCGGCCGGGCTTCGCAGGCAGCGCTGGCTTCGCCCGCTGCGCAGCGCTTCGCTCGTCCTGGGCGGATTCGCCCTCATTCTCTCCGGCATCGCCGTCATGAAATCGATCGGCGACGCCGTCCAGAACAGCCTGTTCTTCCACTGGTTCATGGACCGGTCAGGAGACAGCCTTCTCTGGGGACTGCTGGCAGGGGCAGCCTTGACCGCGGCCGTCCATAGCAGCGCCGCCGTCATCGGGATGGCGATGAGCCTCGCCGCTTCGGGCGTGCTTCCCATGGAGCTGGGCGTCGCCATCGTGCTCGGCGCCAACGTCGGCACCTGCCTCACCGCCGTGCTCGCCTCCATCGGCGGCACCACGGCAGGGGCCAAGGTGGCCTGGTTCCACGTCGCGCTCAATGCCGGCGGAGCTCTGCTCTTCCTGCCCTTCACGGGCTGGCTCGCCGCCGCCTCCGCCTGGTTCGGCGGCGGCCCCGCTTCGCAGCTCGCCCATGCGCAGACGCTGTTCAACGTCCTCTGCTCGCTGATCGTGCTGCCGCTCTGCTACATCCCGCGGCTCCGCATTCCGAACAAGAGCCCCGCCCCTAGAAATTAGGGACGGGGCTTCTTGCCTCTGCCTGTCTTGCCGCTTGAAAGCTGTCTAGCGATCCGCTTCTTCGGTGCTTAGACCGAGCAGACGGAGCGCGCCCGCGACGATCCGGTCGTTGTTGTCGTAGCCGGATTGGCGCTGCTTGCGCCATGCCTCCTCGGGCTCGAACCAGTCGACGCCGCGTATTTCCTCCACCTGGGCATGAAGAGTACCGCCCGTCGCTTCCACGAGGTAATAGTGGACTTCCTTGTCCACGACACCTTTCGTTTCGTGGCGGTACTGGTATTTGATCTGGGCGATCGGCTCGATGATGCGGCCTTCCATCCCCGTTTCTTCGACGATTTCGCGCAGGGCGGTTTGCTCCACCGTTTCTCCGGGCTCCATTTTCCCTTTGGGAAGGGAAACTTTGCCGTAACGGTCCTGGATCAGTTGAATTTGCAGCCCATTTTCCGGCGTCCGTCTGTACACGACCCCGCCTGCTGAAATTTCCTTCATGCGCTCCTTATCCTCCCGATAATGATTTCCGTTTTCCACGATGAGTCCGCCGCCGGAGCCTTGTCAGGCTCCGGCTTTTTCCGTCAGGCTCGGCGCTTCTTCCTGGACGCTGACAAGCACTCCGCGGCTCTCGTTGACTCCGGCTTCCATGATCTGCACGCGGCAAAGCTTGCCGACAAGCGCCTCGGAACCTTCGAATACGACCTGGATGTAGTTGTCCGAGTATCCCATGATCAGTCCCGCTCCCGCCGAGCCTTTGTGCTCGCGCTCCGGAATGACTTCCAGAACTTGGCCGACGTACTTCTCCGCGTAAGCCAGCTGGAGAGATTCCGACAGGTCGATCAGCTTATGTACGCGCTCGTTTTTGATTTCCTCGTCGACCTGGTCCTCCATGCGCGCGGCAGGAGTGCCGGTCCGTTTGGAATAAGGGAACACATGCATTTCGGAGAATCCAAGCTCCTTCATATAGCGGTAGCCGGCTTCGAACTGCTCTTCGCTCTCGCCCGGGAACCCGACGATGACGTCCGTCGTGATCGCCACGCCCGGCATCGCTTCATGCAGGCGCTTGATCGTCGCCGCGAACTCCTCGGTCGTGTATTTGCGGCGCATGCGCTTCAGCACGATGTCGTCTCCGGCCTGCAGAGGAACATGGAGATGACGGCACATCTTGGAGGATTTGTTGAGCACCTCGATCATGTCCTCGTCGATCTGGCTGGCCTCGATCGAGCTGATGCGGATGCGCTCGAGACCGTCCACCTTGTCGAGATCCCATAGCAGGTCGGACAGCTTGTAGCTGTCCAGATCGTCGCCGTAGCCTCCGGTATGGATGCCGGTCAGGACGATCTCCTTGAAGCCGGACGCGACCAGGCTGCGGGCCTGCTCCACGACGCTCTTGGGATCGCGGCTGCGGGACAGCCCGCGCGACCAAGGGATGATGCAGAAGGTGCAGAAGTTGTTGCATCCTTCCTGGATTTTCAGGAACGCGCGGGTGCGGTCCGCGAAGTCGGGCACGTCCAGCTCCTCGAACTCGCGCGTCTTCATGATGTTGCGCACGGCGTTGACCGGCGTGCGCTCGTCCTGCACCTGGCGGATATAATCCATCAGCTTGTCGCGGTCCTGCGTTCCGATGACAAGATCCACGCCCGGAATATCCAGGATCTCGGCCGGGGATGTCTGCGCGTAGCAGCCGGTGACGGCAATGACCGCCTCGGGATTGCGGCGGATGGCGCGGCGGATGATCTGCCGGCTTTTCTTGTCCCCCGTGTTCGTCACATGGCAAGTATTGATGAGATATACGTCGGCCGTCGTCGTATCGAAGTCGACCTGCTCATACCCTTCATTCTTGAACAGCTGCCAGATGGCTTCGGTATCGTAAAAGTTGACTTTGCAGCCCAAGGTGTAGAGTGCAACCGATGGCATCTTCTTCATCTTCCTCCCATTTCGCCGGATTCGTACATCAGGCAGGCCAAGCCTGCCAGAGGTGCCGTCTCCGCTCTTAAAATTCTGCGTCCGAGGCCTGCCGCCATCGCGCCGGCCGCTGCCGCCGCCTCCGCTTCGCGCGGGGAGAAGCCGCCTTCGGGCCCGACGACCAGCAGAAGCCGATGCGCCTTGTCCGCCGTCAGCCGGCCCGCCTCGCGGGCTTGCCTGATGCGGTCCGCAAGTCCGGTCAGCTCGCCCGGCTCATGTCCTTCCGCTTCATAGCAGAACAGCACGAGGTCATAGTCGGAAAAAGCCGCCAGCAGCTCTTTCCAGGCATGGACCTCATGGACGACCGGCAGCCGGCTGCGATGAGCTTGCTCCGCCGCTTCCTTGGCGATCTTGCCCCAGCGCTCCAGCCGCTTCGCTTCCTTGCGGGCGTCGTACTGGACGACCATACGCTCGCACTGGAACGGCAGAAACCCGGCCGCGCCGATCTCCGTCCCCTTCTGGATGACAAGCTCCATCTTGTCGCCCTTCGGAAGGCCTTGGGCGACCGTGACCTGCCAGAGCGGCTCGCGGTCCATCGGAAGCCTTTCGGCGATGTCGCCTCTGACTATAGACGGATCGACATCCGTCAGGACGATGCGGGCTTCACGCTCCGCGCCGTCGCTGGCGATGATCTCGTCTCCCGGTTTCATCCGCATGACTCTCGCGATATGATGGGCGTCCTCGCCGCTTAGGGTGACGCCGTTGTCGCCGAACTGCTCCGGCGTTATAAAGTAACGCTGCATAGTAGGCCAAACTCCTGTTTTTAAAAGTCATCCTCCATCATACACGTTTTGAGTCGGGAAATCTATTCGGCCGCAGAGATCCCAGCCGCTCGGCGGCATAAAAAAAGTCCGCGCCTTGGAAGCGCGGACTTGAATTTATCCAAAGAACAAGGGCGTGAAGAGGCGAAGGAAAAACAAGTGCAGATCGCCGACCAGAGCCAGATAGGGACGGATGGTCGCATTGCTCAGCGCCGGAATGAACACGAGCAGCAGGAAAACCAGGACTCCCCACTGCGAATACTGGTCCAGCAGAATCCGGGTGCGGCGAGGCAGCAGCTCGTACAGAATCCGGTAGCCGTCCAGCGGAGGCAGCGGAATCAGGTTGAACAGGAACAGCATGCCGTTCAGATAGATGAAATACTTGAAGAAAACGTTCAGGGCATCGATGTAGCGCAGAGGCGTGTCATTCAGAATGCCCGAGAAGTTGAGAGCCGTCACGATGAAGACTCCGATCGCCATCAGCAGAAGGTTGCTGAGCGGTCCGACCAGGGAGACGACGATGCTCATCAGCCGCGGCCGCTTGAAGCGGGAACTCATGACCGGCACCGGCTTGGCCCAGCCGAAGCCCGCGATCAGGATCAGGAACATGCCGAAAAAATCGATATGGGAAGCCGGATTGAGCGTAACCCGGCCCTGCTTGTAGGCGGTGTCGTCTCCGAATTTGTACGCCGAGTAGGCATGGGCGAACTCGTGGAGAGTGAAGGCGATGATCAGGACAAGCAGGACAAAGGGAAGCTCGGCGACAGGATAAGCGAGAAGGCTGTCCAACCCCTCCATGGCTTACCGCTCCCCTTCAGGCTTGGCGGCCACGAAGGCGATCCATTTGTCCTCGCGGATGCGGTCGACGATCTCGAAGCCGGATGCCAGAAGCCCGGCTTCGACAGCCTGCTCCTTGTTCTCGTATATGCCTGACGCGATATAGATGCCGCCCGGCTTCAGCGCCTCGTAGACATCATCGATGAACAGAAGGATGATCTCCGCGAGAATGTTGGCGACGACCAGATCGCAAGGCACCTCGACGCGCAGCGGGCCGGCCTGTTCCATCGCTTCGGCCAGCTGCTCCCTAGCCTCGTCCTCGGCCGCGTTGGCGGTGCCGTTCCAGCCGGCGCCCTCTCCCGCGCTGCGGCTGATGACGCCGAGCAGGTCGCTCTGCAGCACCTGGATGACGTCGTCCATGCCGTTCAGACGGGCATTTTCCTTGGCGCTGGAGACAGCGACCGGATCGAGATCGACAGCCAGCACGCTGGATGCGCCCAGCAGGACAGCTCCGATGGCCAGAATGCCGGAGCCGGTGCCGACGTCGATGACTTCGTCTCCCTCGCGGATCGCCGATTCAAGCGCGCGCAGGCATAGGGAGGTCGTCGGATGGGTGCCGGTGCCGAACGCCATTCCGGGATCAAGCTCGATGATGCGCTCGTTCTCGGAACCCTCGTACGGCTCCCAGGTCGGCTTGATCGTCAGCCTTTCGGTGACCCGGATCGGCTTGAAATACTGCTTCCAGGCCGTCGCCCAGTCATCCTCGTCCACCGTGACGACCGTGATATCATATGTACCGGGATTGATGTCGTAGTCCTTCAGCTCCTCGATGCGGGGACGGATGGCGGCCACATGGGCGTCCATGTCCTCGTCTTCGCTGAAGTAGCCCTTGATGACGGCGTCTCCCTCGGGAATATCGTTGAGCGGCAGCTCGTACCATTGGCCGAACGACTCGTCGCGCCGCCTGTTCAGAGAGCCGGATTCTTCGATGGAAACTCCGCCTGCGCCCTGTTCATGCAAAAAGTTGGAAATCATCTCCACCGCTTCCTCGGTGGTCGATATCGTGAGTTCATGATATTTCATCTTCGCATAAGCCCCCTAACTTGCTATCCCGTCTATTCTACAACAGAAGCGATAGGCGGCACAAAACTTCCGACCCGGGAAAGACTGGACTTTCCGCCTGCTTGGATAAGGATTAAAATGGAAATCGAAGCCGACTGCCAGAAGACTGAATCCAGCCTTGCAGCACCGGACAGACAATCATGCATCCCCAACGAGGTGAATACAGTGGAATGGAACGAACCGCAGTTGATCCCTTTGGACCGGTTCAGAGAGCTGAGACGCCGGTCTCCCGTGGAGCGTTTCGAAGGAGAGGGCTATACCGGCTGGAGGCTTTTCGGTTACGACGAGGTCAAGACCGCCTTTACGGATTATGAGCGCTTCTCCTCCCAAGGGGAGCAAAACCCGGACGACCCGATCGATTCCAGCATTCTCAGGCAGGATCCGCCGAAGCATCGCCAGCTTCGGATGCTCGTGTCCAAAGCCTTCACGCCGCGTGTCATCGAATCGATGGAGCCCGCCATCCGCAAGCTCGCGGGAGAATTGTTCGACAAGGCGGCGGCCAAAGCCAGCTTCGATGTCCTGGAAGATCTGGCAAGCCCGCTGCCCATCTCCGTCATCGCCCGCATGCTGGGCATCCCCGAGGACGACCTGAGCCGCTTCAAGCAATGGTCGGAGGATCTCGTCGGAACGAACCAGGAGCGCTACGTCCAATGCCAGCGCGAGATGAGCCTTTACTTCTCGGCTGTCGCCGCCGAGCGCAGGCTGGAGCCGAGGGACGATCTCATCAGCAATCTCGTCAATGCCAAGGTAGACGGAGAGCAGCTGAGCGAGATCGAGCTGATCGGCTTCTGCATCCTGCTGCTCGTCGCCGGCAACGAGACGACGACCAACCTGATCACCTCGATCTTCCTGTGCCTCGACAGCCTGCCCGAAGTGCGCGAGGAGCTGCTCGCCGACCGCTCGCTCATTCCTTCCGCCATCGAAGAGGTGTTCCGGTACTTCTCGCCGGTGCAGATGATGTTCCGGACGGTGAAGCGGGATACCGAGCTCGGGGGCATGGCCATGAAAGCCGGCGATCCCGTTTTTCTCTACATTGCCTCGGCCAATCATGACGAGAAGACATTTCCGGAGCCGGAGCGCTTCGACATCCGCCGCTCTCCCAATGCCCATGTGGGGCTTGGCAGCGGCATCCACTACTGCCTTGGAGCCCAGCTCGCCCGGCTGGAATCCCGCATCGTCCTGGAAACCTTGCTGGAACGCTATCCCCGGTTCAGCCGCGACAGCTCCGTGACGCTGGAGCGGATCGAGAGCAACCTGATGTTCGGGCTGAGACGGCTTCCGGTCTTTTTAAACGGTTAGCCTCATCTTAAAAGGGACACGAAGGTGAGGTCATCATTGCTCGCAGACGGCGACAGATAGACGAACCGAGCGGCCTCAGGCTCATTCCGAACAGCCCGGAAGCCTCCTCCTCCGGGCTGTTTCTCATTTAAGACGGGCTGATTTCGGGCACACCGGCATTTCCAATTCTCTTCCGGGCAGCGGATTATCCTTCCACGGTTCCTCCGGCTCCGGATATGACCGCCAGCGCCTGGGGAAAATAAGTATCTTCCACGACAGCTGTGAGCCTGCCATCCTCTCCCGCGCGGATTTCCGCCGCTCGCAGCATTTCCAGCTTGCGGGAAGCTTCCCTGATTCCTTCCTGCGACGTAAAAGCAGCCTGAATTTCCATGATCTTGTTTTCCTCCCTGTGTCCTTCGTGTGAATGGCCTCTCCTAGGTTGCGCCTTTGCCATGGCGATATTCACCGGGCCGACTTCAATCCGCTTCATTTTTTACCGGTATTTGAAAGGCATTCAATACGTTGATGGTACAAAAAAACGTGTCCATCCCGATGGGACCGACACGTTCAACTTTTATTTATTAATCGCCGCGGAAAGCCTTTTTCATCCGGTCGAAAATACTCTCGTGATGCTCTTGCTCCTGGCCCGGAGCCGAGGAGCCTCCCAAGCCGCCGAGCTGGCGAAGCAGATCCTTCTGCTCGTCGCTGAGGGCGGTCGGGGTGACGACCGTGACCTTGACATGCTGGTCGCCGTTGCCGTAGCCCCGCAGCTTCGGCACGCCTTTGCCCTTGAGGCGGAAGTACGTGCCCGTCTGAGTGCCGGCCGGAATCTTCAGCTTGACCTTTTCGGTCAGCGTCGGAATCTCGATCTCGTCGCCGAGAGCGGCTTGCGCGAACGTCAGCGGGATCTCGCAGTAGATGTCGTCGTTCTCGCGGTCGAAGAATTCATGCGGCTTGACGCGCAGCACGATGTACAGGTCGCCGTTCGGGCCGCCCTTCGTTCCGCCCTCGCCCTCGCCTGTCAGGCGGATTTGAGCGCCTTCGTCCACGCCCGCAGGAATCTTGACCGTAATTTTACGCTGCTTTTTGACTTTGCCGGCGCCATGGCAGGTACCGCATTTTTCCTTGATGATCTTGCCGGAGCCGCCGCAGTTCGTACACGCGCGGCGGTTGACCATGCGGCCGAACGGCGTGTTCTGGACGACCTCCTGCTGGCCGCTGCCGCGGCAGACGGAGCAGGTTTCCGGCTTCGTTCCCGGCTTGGCGCCGGAGCCGTGGCATGTATCGCAATTTTCGGTCCGCGGAATGGTGATTTCGGTTTCCTTGCCGAATACCGCTTCCTTGAACTCGATCGTCATCGTGTACTGCAGATCGTTGCCCCGCTGCGGCGCATTGGGATCGCGGCGGGCGCCTCCGCCGCCGAAGAACATGTCGAAGATGTCGCCGAAGCCGCCGCCTCCGAAGTCCTGCCCCGAGAAGCCGCCGCCTCCGAACTGGTTCGGGTCGACATGGCCGTACTGGTCGTACACCGAGCGCTTCTGGTCGTCGCTCAGCGTATCGTAGGCTTCCTTCACTTCCTTGAACTTGGCTTCCGCATCCGCTTCCTTGTTCACGTCGGGATGGTACTGCCTGGCCATCTTGCGGTAGGCCTTCTTGATGTCTTCGCCCGAGGCGCCTTTATCGACTCCAAGCACCTCGTAAAAATCGCGTTTGTCCGCCAACCTCTCTCACCCCCATGAGCAATTGTGTATCCATGTGCATATGATCGCTGCGGAGACTGTTTGATCTTCCGATCGCTGTTAAAGACGAATTCTTTTCATCGTCCGCCTCTTAAAGGGTAACAATTCGTCTTTAAAGGCGAACGCTTCCGCTTCTCCAGATTCAAACAAGCCTCCTGCGCTAGCTCGCACAATTAGAACTTCCACTGCCAAACCTCAAACCTTGCTCAAACACGCAACAAACGGCTAGCCGCCCTCTCCCTCCCGGAGCCCCGGGCCGGGTGGCCGCAGGGCGCTGCTTGGAAAAAGGCGGAGCCGCTTGATGGATGGCTATTGTTATGGTAACGCGAATGGCTCCTTCAAGTCCACCCTCGCCATTCGCGTCGAGGAAGCGCCTAGCTTACTTCTTGTCGTCGACGACTTCGTAGTCGGCATCCACGACGTTGTCCTTGCCGCCGCCGGCGGAAGCACCGCCCGCGTCTGCGCCAGTAGCGCCCTGCTCCGCTTGAGCCGCTTGCTCATAGAGCTTCACGGACAGCTGCTGAACGATTTCAGTCAGCTCCTCGGTCGCCTTCTGGATGGCTTCGAGATCCTCGCCGCCGACAGCCGCTTGGAGAGCTTCCTTCGCTTTGTTCGCTTTCTCGATCTCGCCCGCATCGACTTTGTCGCCCAGATCCTTAACCGTCTTGTCGACGGAGTAGATCAGCTGGTCGGCATTGTTTTTCGCTTCGACGAGCTCTTTGCGCTTGCGGTCTTCCTCGGCGTTCAGCTCGGCGTCCTTCATCATGCGCTCGACTTCCTCGTCGCTCAGGCCGCTCGAGGATGTGATCGTGATCTTCTGGCTCTTGCCCGTGCCTTTATCCAAGGCGCTGACGTTCACGATGCCGTTGGCGTCGATGTCGAAGGTGACTTCGATCTGCGGAATTCCGCGCGGAGCCGGAGGAATGTCTCCCAGCATGAAGCGTCCAAGCGTCTTGTTGCCCGAAGCCATGGAGCGCTCGCCTTGCAGGACGTGGATCTCGACGCTTGTTTGGTTGTCCGCATAGGTGGAGTACACCTGGGATTTGCTCGTAGGGATCGTCGTGTTGCGGTCGATCATTTTGGTGAACACGCCGCCAGCCGTCTCGATGCCGAGGGAGAGCGGAGTGACGTCGAGCAGCACGACATCCTTGACGTCGCCGGTCAGGACGCCTGCTTGCACGGCAGCGCCGAGAGCGACGACTTCATCCGGGTTGACGCCTTTATGCGGCTCTTTGCCGATCAGCTTCTTGATCGCTTCCTGCACGGCAGGAATGCGGGTGGAGCCGCCGACCAGGACGACCTTGCTGATCTCGCTCGCGGACAGGCCGGAGTCGCTCAGAGCTTGACGCGTAGGTCCGAGAGTGCGCTCGACGAGCGGAGCTGCGATCTCTTCGAATTTGGCGCGGGTCAGGCTCATCTCCAAATGCTGGGGAACGCCGTCTACCATCGTGATGAACGGCAGGCTGATCGTCGTCGTCAGGACGCCGGACAGCTCTTTTTTCGCTTTCTCGGCCGCATCCTTCAAGCGCTGGACGGCAGCTTTGTCTTTGGACAGGTCTGTTCCGTGCTCCTTCTTGAACTCCGATACGATATGGTCGATGATGACTTGGTCGAAGTCGTCGCCGCCGAGGTGATTGTCGCCGCTTGTCGCTTTGACTTCGAAGAAGCCGTCGCCGAGCTCGAGGATGGAGACGTCGAACGTGCCGCCGCCAAGATCATAGACGAGAATCGTTTGATCTTCCGTTTTCTCGAGGCCGTAAGCCAGCGCCGCCGCTGTCGGCTCGTTGACGATGCGGAGCACTTCGAGGCCGGCGATTTTGCCTGCGTCCTTGGTCGCCTGGCGCTGGGAATCGTTGAAGTAGGCCGGTACGGTAATGACCGCTTGCGTCACGGCTTGGCCCAGGTAGGCTTCCGCATCGGATTTCAGCTTCTGCAGGATGATGGCAGAAATTTCTTGCGGCGTGAAGTCTTTGCCGTCCACTGTTTCCTTGTGGCTTGTTCCCATATGGCGCTTGATCGACATGATCGTGCGGTCCGGATTCGTGATTGCTTGGCGCTTGGCCGTTTCTCCGACGATGCGCTCGCCGTCCTTCTTGAAGCCGACGACCGATGGGGTCGTGCGGTTGCCTTCCGGATTCGGAATGACGACGGCTTCGCCGCCTTCCATTACCGCTACGCAGGAGTTCGTTGTTCCAAGGTCGATGCCGATTACTTTGCTCATGAGTATATCCTCCTTCGTTTTCATCCACATTTTATAAATGAAGTATAACCTCTGTATCTTAAAGGCAGCTTAACGCGTCAGGACGCCGGCTCAACCGCTGACCTTGACCATCGCCGGACGAAGCACCTTGTCCTTGAGGATATAGCCCTTCTGGACTTCCTCCACGACGATGCCTTCCTCATGTTCGTCCGACTCCACCTGCATGATCGCCTGATGGAACTCGGGGTTGAACGGGCTGCCGACCGCTTCCATCGCTTTGAGGCCTTCCTGTTCAAGGACGCCTTGCAGCTGGCGGAAAATCATGTCCACGCCTTTGGCAAGCGAATCGGAATCGCCGCTGCCGGCTGCGGCCGCAAGCGCGCGCTCGAAGTTGTCGACGACCGGCAGAAGCTGGGTCAGAAGCTTCGAGGAAGCGTACTGGGCAAGCTCTTCCTTCTCCTTCTGCGTGCGGCGGCGGAAATTATCGAAGTCCGCCTGCGCGCGCAGATAGCGCTGCTGATGCTCCTCCGCCTGCTTCGACAGCTCGTCGTAGCGCGAATCTCCTGCGGGAGCTTCGGCTTCCGCCGCGCCCTCTGCCGGAGCCGGCTCGCCTGCTGCGGCAGCCGATGCCTGCTCGGCCGTCTGTTGATCCGGGTTCATGATATCCCCTTCGTGATGCTGTTCCTGTTCATCTAGCGTATTCTTCTTGGATTCCAAGCATACTCACCTCCTGCAATAATCGCCGCTAGCGGCTTATGTACCGGGATCCCGCCCGGCCAACCCGCACCATGGCGGTGCGGGATCAAATGTCTCCGCTTCAGCGCGGCCCTCCGCGCCCGATCATCAAATGCATGTTGCTGCTGAGTACTCCCAGAAGGCTGATTACCTTGCCATAGTCCATCCGGGTAGGGCCGAGAATGCCGATCGTGCCGAGCGAATGTCCATCGAGGGCATAAGTCGCCGTAATCAGGCTGCAGCTCGCTATCGCCTCATGGTCGTTCTCGGTTCCGATCCGCACCTGGATGCCTTCCGGCATGGACGAGAACAGCTTCAGCATCGTCGGCGTCTCATCGAGCAGATCGAACAGTGTCTTGACCTTGTCGACATCCTTGAATTCCGGCTGCGTAAGAATATTGGTCGTTCCGGAGACGAACAGCCTGCCGTCCTGCTCCGGCCGCAGCGCCTGTTCAAGTATGCCCAGAAGGCCTTCGATCTGCTCGGCGTAACGACCCATTTCTTCCCCGGCTTCCGAGAACAGCCGCGACTTGAGCCGCAACAGCGGAACTCCGCTCAGCCTCTCGTTGAGGAAGCGGACGGCCTTCTCCATGTCGCTCATGTCCAGATCGGCCGGAATCGTCACCGTGCGGTTCTCGACATGGCCGGTATCCGTGACGACGATCGCGACTGCCTTGTCTCCGCCAAGGGGAACAAGCTGGAAATGCTTGAGCGCCTGATTGACCGAGTCGGGTCCGAGCACGATCGAGGTGTAATTGGTCAGGTTCGAGATAATCATCGCGGCATGCTGGACGACTTGCTCCATCTCGATCATCCGGCTCGCAAAAAACGAACGCATCGTCTTGAGCTCGCTGTCCGTGACGCTGTCATGCTTCATTAAGTGATCGACGTAATACCGGTATCCCTGAATGGAAGGGATGCGTCCGGCTGATGTATGGGGCTGCTCCAGGAAGCCAAGCTCCTCCAGATCCGCCATCTCGTTGCGGATGGTCGCAGGGCTGAACCCTACGTCTCCCCGCTTGGAGATGCTGCGGGAACCTACAGGCTCGGCAGACCGGATATAGTCATTGATGATGGCGCCAAGAATCAGCTGCTGTCGTTCGGTCAACATCCGCTTTCTCCTCCCGTGCGTTTCCATTTTCGGCCGGATTGCCGGTTCACCGTTAGCACTCCACCTTGATGAGTGCTAACATTTAATACAAAAATACCAAACCTACTCGACAATTGTCAAGTGATTTGGTATCTGTCCGGCTTCAGCCGGCCGCATAGGGCTCCACGATCCGGCGCACCCTTTCGATTCCGGCCCACATGTCCCCGGGACCGTCGTAGATGATGACGTAGGAGCCGTCGTAACCCGAATTGCGGACAGCTTCCAAACAAAGGCGAAGCTCCTGCTCATCCGGGATGCCGTGCTCGTCGAACTCGGCCTTGGCATGAACGGACAAGCTTCTCGGCAGCGTCATCGCCAGCTCTTCGTACTTGGCCGCTCCCTTGAAATTGCCGAAATCCGTTATCATCGCCAGCGGCCTCTCCGTCCGCCCCAACAGCTTCAGGCAGCTGAGGCCGGTGGAGGTCAGAGGCTTGAAATTCTCTGTCACGATGCGCACTCCGCACTCCTGCGCATAGGCCGACAGCCTGTCCAGGCTCGCCGCGGAGCGTGCGAGAGCATCCTCATCCGTCGGCATGGCTTCTCCTGCAATGACCCGCACCTTCTTCGCTCCGGCAAGGGCGGCTGCATCGATCCAAGACGAGATGTATCGCTCGTCCGCCTCGACTCTGCGGAGATCCGGCGAAGTCAGATTCCCGTAATCCAGCAACAGCGTATCGAATGCGATTCCAGCATTCCGAAATGCGGTTCTAAGCTCGATCAGATAGTCCGGCTCCCTGGAAGGGAAGTGGAAGTGGCATACCTCGAGCGCCTGAAAGCCTTTCGCTGCCGCTGCAGCGGGCAGCTCCAGCAAGGTCAGCTCTTCCGGTTGCGGCTCCAGCGCCGTCCTGTGAACGCCATCTTCCTTGTCCCATATCGTCCAGCGAAGTGGACCGAGGAGCCGATGCAGGCTCCATGTGCTGACGGATAAATACGACATTTGGCAGCATCTCCTTTTGAGATAAGCATATGTTGAAGAAATCGCTTTCATGTCAGGCCAAATTAAGGCCCGAGGACTCACCTTCCATCTATATACCCGGACAATTCAGGCAGGCAGCGTGCCCAAAAGAAAAACCGCCCGTCCCCCGGGCGGCTCCTTCTCCTGCTTCGCGATCGCCCCCTTCAGTTCCTGCCCTGAATCCAGCGTGATCAAATATTCCGCAGCACCGCGATTTCATCGCAAGCATGCTGCTTGGAGCAATGAACGCAATCGGTCCATACTTTCTCCGGAAAGATATCCTTGTTCACGACGGCAAATCCGTTGCGCTCGAAGAAACGGACTTCATAGGTCAGCGCCATGATCTTGGGTATGCCCTGCTCCTGGGCATTCTTGATCAGCAGATCGACGATTTTGCTGCCGATGCCGTATCCTTTGTATCCTTCCGTTATCCCGAGCGAGCGGATCTCGACCAGGTCCTGCCCCAGACGCGTAAGAGAGCCGCAGCCGACGACATCTCCATCGATCTCGGCAATGACGAACGTATCGATCTGCCGGAGGAGCACTTCCCTGGACCTCGGAAGCATGATCCCCTTCTCTGCATAATTTTTGATCAGCTCATACAGCGTATCCACGTCCTGGGGGCTTGCTTTGCGGCACAACGCTTCCTTTACCAGCATCCATGGTCCTCCTCTCGGCCCTTTTTACAATATGAATAAATATACATCAAATAGAATTAATGCTCAAGAAAAAAATCCGCCCGCCTACCTGCCGTCTACCGATAGAAAAAGCTTGGCCTGCCGATCATAAAATCGGTTTGCCTGATATTTCCATCAAAGAGTATGATAGGGACAGCACAAGCCTAAGGAGGAAAACTCATGTCTTCTCAACAGCTCGGGAGCCATCTGCTGCAAAGCTGCCTCGCGACCTTCGAAAGCCAGAAGAAGCTGGCGGACCGCTCGCTCGGCCAAATCGACGACGGGGGCCTGTTCTGGGCGCCCTCGCCGGAATCCAACAGCATTGCCGTCATCGTCCGCCATCTGTCCGGGAACTTGAAGTCCAGATGGACCGACTTTCTGACGGCCGACGGGGAGAAGCCGGACCGCAACCGCGACGGGGAATTCGAGCTTCCGCACGGGACGACCAGGCAGGATGTCCTCTCCGGCTGGGAGGAGGGATGGGCCGCTCTCCGGACGGCCTTCGACTCCCTGCAGCCGGAAGATCTGCTCGGCACCGTCCTCATCCGCGGCGAGCGGCACACCGTCGTCGAAGCGATCCAGCGCCAGGTCGCCCACTTCAGCCATCATGTCGGCCAGATCGTATATGCCGCCAAGGCGTACCGTTCCGGAGACTGGCACACGCTCAGCATCCCCAGGGGAGGCTCGGACGCTTTTAATGAAGCGAAAAGAAGCGGCTGATGGGGAACAATGACTTCTTCGTGACCGGTTATCTCGTCTTCAGCCTGATTCTTATCGTCTTCTTCCTTCTCATTCTAATCGACATCTGGTGGGCTCTGAACGTGCCCAAGACGGGGCCGATCGGGAAAGGGCCGCCGAAGCTATCCGCCTTCGCCTGGATGCGTCTGTACACCACCGGTTGCATCGGCTTGATCAACTTCATCCTGGCTCTTGTCCTGTACCGGCAGCTCCCGCCCCATCCCGAAGAAAGCCTTGGCAAAGCGGCCGCAAAAAAGCCTGCATCCTGAGATGCAGGCTTCTATTCATTCAGGAGCAGCCGCCGCCAGCTTGACGACCCGGACCTCGTGATCGCCTTCGCCCTCGACGTCCGCATAACATCCCTCGCCGTCCGCCGCCAGCTTGATCCGGAGTCCGTCCAGCAGCACGGCTGCCGCCCCCAGCGTCTCGCCCGGCAAGCGCAGCCTTACGGTCCACCCTTCGCCCTGCAGCTTCCAGCGGTACACATCCTCATCTTCCGTGAGCCGGATCTCATAATGCTGCAGCTCCGCCGCATGCTCGCCTAGGCCGAATCCGACGTTGCGGATGGCGGCTTCCTTCCATTCCTCCGGCAAGCGGGGCTGCAGCGTCAGATGCTTGCGGTACGCTTCCGGACCGATGCCGAACATGTAGGCCGCAAGCGGCCACACGATGCCGTAATTGGTCCATGCCTGCACGAAGCAGCCATAGTCCGGAGACATCTCCGACATGGAGCCCGGCAGCCTACGGTTGAAGGTGGAGGCGATCATCCGCGCATAGCGGAGCGACTCGTCCATCCGGCCGTAACGCGCCTCCGCCACCGCTTGGACGCCGGTCGATATCGTCATGATCTGATCGCGGTACATGCCGGACAAATACGTTCCCCAGCGGCCCGTGAACTCCTCGCCGGCCATCCGGTCCAGCGCGCGGATCGCCTGAGGCCGCGGAGCGAGCCCGGCTTCCATCGGCGTGTTGATGACCCAGTTTTTGAACAGCCACGGCTTCTCGAGCTCGGGATGCAGCCCTTCCATGTCTGCCTTCATGGCGAGGAGATCGCGCACGGCGTTATCCGCTCCGAATTGCCTGGCCCTCTCGATGTAGAGATCGATCCGGTCCCGGACCTTGCCGACCGGAGCCATGGCGTCCGCATAGAGTCCTTCCTCTTCCAGCCACATGCCCCGGTTGACGGCCTCTCCGACCCGGACGGCAAGCTCCGCCCAGCGGCTGCGGCCGCTCTCGTCTCCAAGCAAGGCCGCCATCTCCGATGCGGCGTTGAGCGCGGACCACGTATAGACGGCTGTATCGATCAGCTCGACGTTCAAGCCCTCGATCTCAATGATGCCGTAACCTTCCGGCAGCAGGTCGCCGTCGGGGTCCATTTCCCCGAGCAGCCAGTCCAGTCCCTTCTGCACGGAAGGATAGAGCTCGCCAAGGAGCGCGGCATCTCCCGTCCATTTCAGCACCTCCCACAGGCAAGAGATGAAATGGGCCGTCTCCTGCGTATTGCCGGGATGGGCGGCAAGTCCGTTCGTCGACATCTCATGGATGATGCGGCCGTTCCCGTTCGCCTGCTCCGAAGCCCGGTGCAGCAGCCGCACCGTATCCAGAGCCGTCTGCATGCCTCCCGATGCCAGCAGTCCGGGAATCGCATAGCTGCTGTCGCAGCCGAACCACCATGGATACTCCGGCTGGCCCGCCCCGATTCCCCTGCCGACACCCGGAACATCCCGAAGCAGCCAGTCCTGATGGAATTTCACCCAATCGAAAGTTTTCTGCAGATGCTTGTCGGGGATATCCAGCTCGGTGGCGGACAACAGGCTTTCATACCGCAGCACCTTGGCCGCCCACAGCTCTTCGGCCGAGCCGAGCAGCTTCTCGAGGTTTGCCAGCGCGTCGCTCTCGCTGTGCAGCGAGCCCGATACGGCGAACCTCAGCTCGGTCTCGCCTCCGGCGGGAATGTGCACGCCGGCGTATTTCAGCTCGCCGCCGACGCCCTTGCCCGCGGTCCAATGCGGTCCGAACAGCTCCCGGTCGATTTCGCAATCCGAGGCCGGAAGCACGGAGCCGGCCGCGACATGCCAAGGCTGATGCTCATCCCTTGCAGTGAAGACGCCGCGCTCCGGGTGAAACCGGCCTTGATCGAACCCTTCCCGCCACTCCATTCCTTCCGAGTACCAGACCGGACTCAGGTCGGTCCGAACCAGGAAATGGACATCCAGAGAGCGCGGACGATCGAGAAGATTTCGAATAGCGAAGGAAACCAGAATGCCTTGCTCTCCGTCAGGGCAAAACTGCCTGCGGACGATGTCCAGACCGTGCCTGCTCATCGTGTACCGATGTTCGTTGTGGAAGGGATGGTTCACGAAGACGCTCGCCTCCGTCAGCCAGACAGGCGTCTCTCCCGAAGCTCCGCCATCGTCTTCCCGGTCCCGTATGCCGAGCCAGAATCCGTCGAGAAGCTTGACGGGATGCAGCCACAGCCCGCCCATTTCAAGCTTCACGTGATGGCCGAAATCCGGAAATCCTCCGTTCTGTCCCCCGATCAGGCATACCTTGCTGCCCGGACAAAGGAACAGATCCTGCCACGAGGCTCCTTCCGTGTTTCCCTCTTCTTTATATGGAGCCAGCGTCGGCCCTATATCCCATAACTTCATGTTCACTATTCATTCCTCCTATCGGTAATGAAGCGGTCGGCTGCCGCGGCTGCCGCATAGAACAGGCAGCCAGCAGCCAGCGTAGCTGTCACGCCGGCCTCCATCGAGACGGCTGCGCCGAGCAAGGAGCCCCATATGCCGGCCAAGCCGTTCACGGCAAAGAAGAAGGCGGAAGATCCCGGCAGCCGCCGGTCATCCTCGCGAAGCCCGGACGGAAGCGGCATGCCCATCGGCAAGCCGAGCAGCAAGGCAGTAACGCCGACGAACGCCAGCCGCGCGCTGTCGCCGGACACCAGAAGACTGGCCGACAGGGCAGGCTCCGCCAGCAGCAGCATCACCGCTGCTGCGAAGGCGGCCCCGGCGCCGGCGTATGCGGGAAGGCGGAAACGGCCTGCCGCCGCGCTCCCCAAGCTTCCGCCGAGCAGCAGCGGCATGATGACGGCAATGGAGGCAAGCGCCGGACTGCCGAGATAAAGCAAAGCCTTTTGGATGAGCGCTGTCTGGACGGCCATATAACCGATCCCGAGCAGAAGATAGAGCGGATAGGATTTCAAGCGCGGCCTTCCGGCCCGCAGCCTGGAAGCCCGGCCTGGCCCGTACTCACCGATGCCGATGACAAATGCGGCCAGCAGGGTCAAAGCCGTGGCGGCAGCGAGCCATTGCCCGAGAGCGGGCGGCAGGCCGGGGTCAACCTGGAAGAAGAACGGCCGGTCATCCTTGACGGGATCGACCGCGTAATCCGAATCGCGCACGAAGCGGTCGAACGGGACCTGGCCTTGAACGAGCGGCTTCAGCAGCTCCTCGTCGGAGCCCGGAAGGAACAGCGGACGCAGCCCCAGCGAACGCGCCCCGGTCTGAAGCAGGTTCAGCTGGCTCGAGTCGAGCGGCGTGTTCTGGATCAGGGATAGAGTGAGCTGCGGCGAGGCCGACTCGTCGGTTGCCAGGAGCAGGGCCGTGTGGCGGGAAGCTTCCGCCGCCGTGCGCTCCCCGTCCGACATGAGCGCTTCAAGGCCCGTATAATAGGCGCGGACGCCTTCGATGCCTTGATGGGACAGGATGGCGAGCCTTCCTCCCGGCGCCAGCTTGGCCAAATACTCCTTGAACGCTTCCCTCGTGAACACATAGTTTTCAGACAAGGCTTGGCCGCCCATGCCGCCCACCTGCGAATAGACGAGATCAAGGACGATCAGGTCATAACCGCCGGCGCTGCGGGTGAGCACGCTTCTTCCGTCGCCGACGACGGTCTTGACGCCGGGACGATCCAGGAGGCCGCCGTTGTAGTCCGCCTGCTCCCGCATGCTCCGGACGATGCCGGAGCTCAGCTCGACAGCAGTGACATCCTTGGCCCCGGCAAGCAGCGCGTACAGAATGTCGCGTCCCCCGCCCGCTCCGATGACGGCGGTCCGATCCGCCCGTCCAGCGGCGAACGGCAGGAACTCGATATCCCGGGCAAGGCCGGCAACGGAGCTCAGGCTGCCGTCGAACCGGTACATGTAGCTTCCGGCGCCGCCGTTGACGAACAGCATGCGGCGGCTGTCATCCGCGGTCGCGACCGTGTCCGTGCGGGCGAATCCGTCCCAATGCGTCGAGACGACATGGGCGGAAGGATCGCTGCGCAGCGTCCCGACAATCGTCTTGTCAGGCGCCGCGCCGTGGAAAGCGGCGAAATCGAGCCGCCAGCCGTCCAGCTGCCTGGCCGTCTCGAAGGCGGGCGGCGCCGCCGCGAGCAGCAGCACGGCTGCCAGGACGGCATATCTCCTCCTCTTGCCCCGGCAGCCGGCAAACAAGGCGAGCGCCGCCGCAAAGGCAGGCACCGACATAAGGAATACGGCCGCGAAGCCGCCGAGCCGCTCCGTCAGAAAGTAGCCGCACAGCGCGCCTGCCGCTGCGCCGAGCAGATCGGCCGCATATACGGCCGGTGCCGGAGCGGTCCCGGAAGCGAGAGCCCGGCCCGTGACCCAGCCGAAAAGCAGGAACGGCAGCGTGCATAACAGCGCGTAAACGGCAAGCTGCCCCGAATAGGGAAAACGGGCCAGGACAAAGCTCAGGAGGATGGCGTATCCTCCCGCAGCGATGCTTGCCCAGCCCGCAGGAGCCGCAGCCTGCATCCTGCCGGCCTTGCCACCGAACCGGACGGCGGCGTAAGCGCCGGCGCCGGTGCCGAGGACGGCCAGCGAGATCAGAAGCGACACGTAATGATATTGAAGCAGCACGCCGAGCACGTTCGTCAGCGCGATTTCCAGTCCCAGCATGGATGCCGACAGCAGGCCGACGCCTGCCAGCCATCCCGCTCCGCTTCGGTTCAAGGTCAGCTTGGCCATAGGCTCGTTATCCTTTCATTCCGGTCAGCGTGATGCTTTCCACGAAATATTTCTGGCCGAGGAAATAGAACAGCAGCGAAGGCAGCATCGTCACGACGGAAGCCGTCATGAGGAAGTTCCACTGGACGTTGTTCTCGCTCTTGAAGAAGTTGATGCCGAGCGCCAGCGTATACAGCTCCGGCTTGTTCAGGTACAGCAGCGGAGTCATGAAATCGTTCCAGACGCCGTTGAATTGGAGGATGGCCACCGTGATGATCGCAGGGACCGTCAGCGGCAAGATGATGCGGACGAGAATGCCGAGCGTGCTGGCGCCGTCGATTTTGGCCGCCTCCTCCATCTCGACGGGAATCGTCATGAAGAACTGCCTCAGCAGGAAGATATAAAAGGCCGTGCCGAAAAAGGCCGGCACGATGAGAGGCAGCAGCGAGTTCATCCATCCGAGCTCCTTGAACAGGTAGAACACCGGAATCATCGTGACCGAGGTCGGCAGCATCATCGTCGACAGCATGAGGATGAACAGCATGTTTTTGCCCTTCGCCTTGAAGCGGGCGAATCCGTAGGCGACGACCGTGCAGGACAGCACCGTTCCGATGATGTTCGGCACGGTGACGGCAAGCGTGTTGAGCAGCCAGCGGCCGAACGGCAGGCCCGTGAAGGTCGTGATGTAGTTGTCCCAGCGGATCGGATCGGGAATCCACTTGACAGGAACCGTGAACACTTGGTACGACTCCTTCAGCGAAGTGGACAGCATCCAGGCGAAGGGAATCAGCATCACGAGCGAGCCTGCCAGAAGCAGCGCATACACGATGGTTTGATGAAGCCATTTGTTTGTCCGCATGCCTTTACTTCCTTTCCCCTTCATAGTAGACCCAGGCGTCCGAGGACTTCACGACGATCAGCGTCAGCACCAGAATGATGATGAACAGGAACCAGGCAAGCGCGGAGGCGTAGCCCATGTTGAAGTTCTCGAAGGCGTGCTGGAACAGGTAATAATTGTAGAACAGCGTGGAGTTCATCGGTCCGCCTTTTGTCATGACATACGCCTGCCCGAACGTCTGCAGCGCGCCGACGATGCCCATGATCAGGTTGAAGAAGATCGTCGGAGTCAGCATCGGGACGGTGACGTTTTTCAGCTTCTGCCAAGCGTTGGCTCCGTCGAGGTCGGCCGCCTCGTACAGGGACGGCGAGATGCCCTTCAGGCCGGCCAGCCAGATGATCATGCCGCCGCCTACTCCCCAGAGGCTCATGATGACCATGGAAGGCATCGCCCAGTTGGGATCGTAGATCCAGCCCGGTCCCGAGATGCCGAAATAGCCGAGGATCGTATTGAATAATCCGATTTCCGGATTGAATATCCACATCCATAGAACCATGACCGAAACGCCGCTGACGACGGCCGGCATATAGAAGATCGTGCGGAACAGCCGCATTCCCCAGGCAGCCTGATTGAGCAGCAGGGCAAGCGCAAGCGAGAACACCAGTCCCAGCGGTACGGACAAGACAGAGTAGAGAACGGTTACTTTGAGCGACGTCCAAAAAAGCGGGTCGTGATTCAGCGCCTTGGAATAGTTTTTGAACCCGATAAATTTTGCTGGCGTCAGCAAATCCCATTTGGTCAGGCTGATGATAAACGAAGCGATCATCGGACCGAGCACGAAGGCCAGGAATCCGATCAGCCAAGGAGAGATCAGCACATAAAACCATATGGCTTCCTTGCTTGTGGCCCGCATTGCCTTCTTGCGGGGAGCGGCTGCAGTTGTTGCGGAAGCGCCGTCCATCTCCGGCATAGTCATCTTTTATCACCTCAAGCGGATTAAGTGGGACCGACTCCGCCGCCTCTAGGCATGCGGCTGGTCCATTCGGTTGCAGGACAGGATCCGGACAGCCGGGACAGGGGAAGACGATGCGCTTCCCCTCCCTGCTGAGCGGCAGCGCCGCCAAGAGGCGGCGCCATCCCAAGGCTTACTCGGATTTGGCCGTTTGCAGGTCGGCATCGCCTTGCTTGGCGGCTGCGTCCAGCTCTTTCTTCACATCGATCGGCTTGCCGAGCATCATTTTATCCATGACCGATTGCAGCGCTTTGCCTCCGGTCGTGCTGAAGTAAGGGCTTGTTTTTTCCGGGAAGTCCTTGATGTTCGGGATGTCGTCGAGGAACGGCTTGAGTGCCTCGTCCGCCGTCTGGCCGAGCTTCTCCGCGGTCGCTTTGACAGCCGTGAACGCATAGGCTCCGAGAAGCTCCTGTCCTTCGGGACCGGTCAGGTATTTCAGGTAGCTCCAGGCTTCGTCCTTGTTGGCTGACTTGGAGTACAGGCCATAACCGGCGTAGCAGATCGTATTGGCCGCTCCGCTCGGGCCGGCCGGCATGCTGACGACGCCGAAGCTCAGGTCCTTGTTGCTCTTGTAGTCCGTCACCGGCCAGCGGCCGCCTACGCTCATCGCCACTTTGCCTGTCGCGAACAGATCGACGCCCTTGAATGCCGCGCTCTCGGTGCTGGACGGGGAAATGCGGTCCTTCTGGTACATGTCCTGATACAGCTCAAGCGCTTTCACCGTTCCGTCGCTGTTCATGAAGCCGTCGAACTTCTCGCCGTCGGGGCTGATGACGCTGCCGCCGTATGCGTTGATCAGAGGCAGGACCGCACGGGTCCACGCGCCGGGCAGGTTGACTCCCCACTGGGTGATGCGGTCGCCGTCCTTCTTCGTCAGCTTTTTGGCCGTGTCGTACAGCTGCTCCCAGGTCCAGCCTGCTTGCGGATAGGGAAGGCCCGCTTCGTCGAACAATTTTTTATTGTAGAATACGGCCAGGTCGGAATAGTCCTTCGGCAGCGTGTAGTATTTGTCGCCGAGCTTGCCGACGTCGAGGACGTTGGCGTAGTAATCGTCCAGCTTGATTCCGTTGTCCCCTTGGATATAGGAGGTCAAGTCTTCAAGCGACCCCTTGTTCATGAACATGCTGATGTCCCCGTCGCCGATCTGGAATACATCCGGCGCCTGGCCGGTTGCGATCTGCGTCAGCAGCTTCGTGCCGTATTGATCCGGCACGGATTCGATGGACACCTTTACGTTCGGATGCGCTTTCATATAATTGTCCGCAATTTGCTGCTGGATCTTGAGGCTGTCCCCTCCGTCCCACGTTCCGACGCGGAGCTTGACTTCTTTTGCTTCCGTGCCGCCTGAAGCGTCTGCGTTGCTTGCTTTGCCGCTGTTCCCGCTTGCCGCGTTGCCGGAATTGGAGCTTGAATTCGTACCGCAGGCCGTCAGCGCGATCGCCGCCGACATCCCGATGGCCAGTAATGCGGTTCCTTTGATCTTCATGCTTGGAACACCCCTCAAAAGTAGTGGTTATATTAAGGGCCGGCGCGTGGCGCGGGCCCGAAATACCTTCATGCTTCTATTGCTGGCCTACTAAGGAATCCATGTCGACGGTCCAGCCATCCGGCTGCTGAAGCACCGCCGTCCGATACTCGCCGCCAGTACGCACGATCTCCACCGCCAGCCGTCCTTCACCGATTCGCATCCCCTTGATCGTCAGGCGGTTCATCCCTCCCGGCAAAGCCGGCTTCAGGCTGATCGTCCTCGCGGACGGATCGAACTTCAGCCCCGTCATCGCCGTCACGAACACGAGCGGAGTCGCCGCGGCCCATGCCTGCGGCGAGCAGGCGACCGGATAGCGGACCGCGCGGCCTCTGGAAGCCGAATATCCGCAGAACAGCTCCGGCAGGCGGCCGTTCTCGAAATGTCCGGACGCCTCCAGCAGTCCCTCCATCACAATAACGGCTTCCTTGTCGAGGCCGTACCTCGCCAGCCCTATCAGGCACAGCGAATTGTCATGCGGCCAGATGCTGCCGTCATGGTAGCTCATCGGGTTGTAGGCTTTCTCGCCTTCCGCCATCGTGCGGATGCCGTAACCGCTGAACATCTCCGTCGAGACGAGCCGGCGGGCAACCGCCTGCGCCCGCTCCGGCGACACGAGTCCGGACATGAGCGCATGGCCCGGGTTGGACGTCACGGTGCCGACCTGGGCGCTGTCTCCATCCAGGGCGATCGCGTAGTACTGGCGATCCTCCATCCAGAAGCGTTCCTCGAACCGCCGCCTGAGCGCTTCGGCTTCCCCCTCGAGACGCCCGGCCTGAACGATTCTCTCCGGATCGTTCAAGGTCCGGTACAGGCCGGCGAGAGATTGCTTCGCTTGATAGACGTAGCCCTGCACCTCCACCAGGGCAACCGGAGCTTCGGCGTAGCGGCCGTCCCGATGGACGACGGAATCGGCGGAATCCTTCCATCCCTGGTTCGCGATTCCTTTGGATGACTCCTGATGATAAGAGGTGAAGCCTCTGCCGCCGTGGTCTCCATACCGGTCGATCCACTCCAGCGCCCGGTCCGCATGGGGCAGAAGCCGCTTGAGCGTATCCACGTCGCCGGTCCATTTCACATATTCCCCGAGCAGCACCAGGAACAGAGGCGTCGAATCCACCGAGCCGTAATACGGGTTGAACGGAACCTGATTCGTGTTCGCCAGCTCTCCCTTGCGCAGCTCATGCATGATTTTGCCCGGCTGCTCGTCGCGCCAAGGATCCTCCTTCGTCCCCTGGAAATGAGCCATCGTCAGAAGAGTGCCTTTGGCCGCTTCCGGCTGGATCGGCAGCAGCTGCAGCGCCGTGATGAGGCTGTCGCGGCCGAACGGCACCGCGAACCATGGCAGCCCTGCGACAGGGAACGGTCCGAAGCCGATGTCCGTCAGCAGCACGCGGATATCCTGCAGGCCGCGTCCGTACAGCCGGTTGAAGGCGGGCAGATCGCTGTCGACGGATGTCGCCTGCTCGTTCCACTCCCGGTACGACCGGCGCAACGCTTCCAACGCCTCGTCCCTCGGAACGAGCCGGGCTTGCTCCTCTCCGAACGTCGGAGCGAAGCTGAAGTGGACCGCGCTCGACTCCCCGGATTCCAGCTTCATCCGGAATGCCGCCTCCCCTTCGGGAGAGAAGCGGTCCGCTTGCCTGGACCAGCGGGCGATGAGGCTGCGCTTGATGCCGTCCAAGCCGTAATAGGCGAAGTCGAGCCCGTTCTCGCCAGGCAGAGGCGGAGCAGACACGCCTGCGCCTCCGCTCTGGAAACCCCGGATGACGAACATATCCGTGAAGTCGGCCGCGAATCGAAGCGACAGCTCGAATTCCCACGCCATCGGACTGTAGTTTGTCGCTTCAACCGTTTCATAGAGCACATCGCCGTAGATGAAGCGGGTCCGCTTGATCTCGATGGATTCCCGCCACAGCTCCAGCTTGCCGTCCACCTCCATATGCGGATTCGTCAGCAGAATGGTGGACAAGTAATTCTCATCCGCCTCCGAGGAGAGGACGATCGGCTTCTTGCCGTTGATCCGCAGCTCCAGCATGCTGAGGAAGCGGGTGTCCTTCGTATACAGGCCGAAGCCTTGGCCGTCTTCCTGACGCTCCGGAATATCGCCCGAATGGTCGGTCATCAGGAACAGGTCGTTCTCTTTTATCACGCGGTAGTCCATCTGTATGCAATCCCCTTTAGATCTCCAAAACGTTTTGGACAACTTTACATGATGTCCATAAATGATCAGGCCTTATAAAAACTGATATTCCTGAATTAGGAAGCGCTTACTTGTCAACCAAAACGTTTTGGTAATTTCCGAAAATAAAACGCCCTTCCGCTATCACGGTTTTTCGCAGGGCGACGTGCTTTCTCTTATGATCAGTTCGTTATGGAGCATGATCTTGTGGTTCACAGGCCTGCCTTCAATGAGGTCAACGAGCAGCTGGGCCGCTTGGTAGCCCATTTCGTATTTGTTCTGGCGGATGGTCGTAAGCTTGGGAGAACTGTAGGAAGCGATCGCAATGTCGTCGTATCCGACGATCGAGATTCTCTCCGGCACCTTGCAGCCGCTGCGCTCGACCGCCCTCAGCGCTCCGAGAACCATCAAGTCGCTCGCCGAGAATACGGCCGTCACTTCAGGATGATGAAGCAGGATCTCGAACATCGCCTCGAAGCCGCCCTCTTCCGAGAAGCTGCCGTTGAACACCAGCTCGGGCCTGTAGGCGATCCCGTGCTTCTCCAGCGTCTTCCGGTAGCCGCTCAGCCTCTCCAGGCTGACCGCCGCATCGTTGTGGCCGTTGATCATCGCGATATGGCGATGCCCCTGCTCGATCAGATGCCTGACCGCCATGGAAGCTCCCTCCACGTTGTCGGTCGTGACATGTCCGAGGCAGCTGCCCTCGGCCGGGATGTCGATCAGCACGCACGGAAAGTTGGAGTCGTACGTCACTTCCTGCAGGTACGGGTCCTGGACGCGAAGGCCCGATATGATGGCGCCGTCCACATTCCTTTCCTTGCACAGGTCGCTGTAGGATTTGGACATCTGCTTCTTGGCGTTCGTGCTGAACAGCATGATCTCGTAATCCAGTTCTCCTGCCCGGTCGTTGATGCCGCACAGAATCTCGAATGCCATCGCATCCTTCGCTCCGGCCCGGTTGATATCCGACAGGATCACTCCGAGCGTCCGTGTTTTCTTGGTGACCAGGCTGCGGGCGAGCACATTGGGGCGGTAGTTTAGCTCTTTGGCCGCCTTCTGGATCTTTTGGCGGGTGCCCTCGTTCACATCGTCATAGCCGTTCAACGCTCTGGAAACGGTCGTGACGGAGACTCCCGCATACTTCGCCAAGTCTTTTATGGTGGTCAGTCTTCCTCACTCCTTTCTTCCAAAACGTTTTGGAAGCCTTTACCCGCTCAGTATAACGGATAACCGAAAGCGCTTGCAACTGTTTTTTATTCATTTTTTTTCGTTGTTCCGATAAAAGAGAATGCATAGGAATTCGAACATGCCGAATGCGGCACCGGTCGGAACGAAGAGAGCCGCGCCATGAATGCGGTTCAGATAAGACGCTGGATGAGAGCCGGCAGTCGCTGACCGTCCAGGCTCCAAAAAAAAGCCGGGCCGGATCTGTCCTGGACAGATCCGGCCCGGCTTGGCTTGCCAAGCTTATTTGCGGTCGAACGAAGCTTTCCAAACGCTTTCCAGCCATGAATCGAACTCAGGGCCTTTTTCGCCTTCGTAGACGTCATACACGTCGCTTCTCGTCTTCCGCAGCTTCTCCTTGAAATCCTCCAGGGTATGGCCTTCCGGAAGGCTTTTGCGGATGCGGACGATGATTTTGGACACGCCCTTGACCGGCTCGGACTTGCTGCGTGCCGGAGCTTGGACCGGTTCGCCGAAGCTCTTGAGCCCCGAGTAGGCCGCCTCGCGGACGGCATAGACCGGGTCGCTCGCGAGCAGGCGCGTCATGATCTCAACCGACTGAGGCTGCTTGTGCTTGCCGAGCTCCTTGACGGCGGCAAGACGCGCCTTCCAGTCGGAAGTGCGGCTAGCCGCGCGCTTGAGCTCCGCCATAGGATCCAGTTCTTGTTCTTGCTCCGGCTTGAATTCTTCTTGTTTCAATGGAAATTTCCCCTTTTATCGCTTCATAATCAATCATGCTGCCAGTACCGGCTGTTTATACGTCGGCCGTCTCTTCGCCCAGCACGCCGACGAACGCGCCGAACACCTCGTTGCCGAGCAGCACGCCTTGCGAAGTCAGACGATAGCCGGTGCCCGGGCGAAGCGGCGTGCCTCCCGGCAATGTCTCGGTGCCGCCGTCGACACGCTGCATCAAGCCTTCCTGCAGCAGCGGCTGCAGCTGGCTTCCGAATACGCCTTCGATCGTATGGCCCGGGAACTGGTGTTCGAAATCCCGGTCGCGGACGCCGTCCAGCAGCCGCAGGCCGACCATCATGAAGTCCTCCATCGCTTCCGTATCCGGGATCCGCTCCTCCGACAGGCGGGGCAGCCGCTGCAGACCGGCATCGATGTAAGGCTGCACGCCTTTGATGTTGACATGCCTGAGCCCGTGGATATAACCGTGCGCGCCGGCTCCAAGCCCGTAATAGGGCTCATTGCGCCAGTAGGTGGAGTTGTGCCGGCTCTCGAAGCCGGGCTTCGCGAAGTTGCTGATCTCGTAATGCTCGTATCCCGCGCCCTGCAGACGCTCGATGAGATGGAGATACATCTCCAGATCCTCGTCCTCGGTCGGCAGCGGCAGCTCGTTGCGCTCGTACATATGGTGGAAGAGCGTGTTCTCCTCCACCTTGAGGCTGTAGAGCGAGTAATGCGGCAGATCCAGCTCCAGAGCCTTGTCGACGCTGTCGGACAGCATTGACACCGTCTGCTTCGGCAAGCCGAACATCAGGTCGATGGACAAGTTGCGGAAGCCCGCCGCCCGCGCATTGTCCAGGCTGCGGTACACGTCGTCCACGTTGTGGATGCGGCCGATCCGCTCCAGAAGCCCGTTGTCGAACGACTGCACGCCGAAGCTCAGCCGATTCACCCCGCCCGCGAACATGACCGCGAGCTTGTCCGGATCGGTCGTGCCGGGATTGGCCTCCATCGTGAATTCCGTTCCCTCATGCAGCGGGAAATGCTTCCTTACGGCGGCAAGGAATCTCTCCATCTGAGGCGGAGTCAGCACCGTCGGAGTGCCTCCTCCCACGAATACCGTATCGATGCGCTCGGCCGGAATCGCGGCCAGAGTGAGCTCCATCTCCTTCTCCAGCGCGGTCAAATAGCTGTCGACCGGCTGCCCTTGCAGCACATAGGAGTTGAAGTCGCAATAAAAGCATTTGTTCGTGCAAAAAGGGATATGAATGTAAAGCGCCTTGGGCGCGTGCTTCAGCATGGCGATGCCTCCTCTACCGGGAACCGCTGCACTTCGGGTTCCCTTAAACGCTGCAAGAGGAGAGCCGCGGCTCTCCTCCAGCGAAGCTGGCTGCCGAATGGGCGGAAGCGCCCATTCGGCCTATGTCCAGCCATCAATCCTCGTCGATTTTCAGGACGGCCATGAACGCCTCTTGCGGAATCTCGACGTTGCCGACCTGCTTCATCCGCTTCTTGCCTTCCTTCTGCTTCTCGAGCAGCTTGCGCTTCCGGCTGATGTCGCCGCCGTAGCATTTGGCAAGAACGTTCTTGCGCATCGCCTTGACCGTCTCGCGCGCGATGACCTTCTGTCCGATCGACGCCTGGATAGGCACCTCGAACATCTGGCGCGGAATCAAATCCTTGAGCTTCTCGCAGATGACCCGTCCGCGCTGATAGGCGCGGTCGCGGTGCACGATGACGGACAAGGCGTCGACCGTCTCGCCGTTCAGCATGATATCCATCTTCACCAGCTTGGACTGGCGGTAGCCGGACAGCTCGTAGTCGAAGGAAGCATACCCCTTCGTGCTGGATTTCAACTGGTCGAAGAAGTCGTAGACGATCTCTGACAGCGGAATCTGGTACGTAATGGTGACTCGGTTCGTATCCAGATACTCCATGTTCACGAATTCGCCGCGCTTGTTCTGGCACAGCTCCATGACGGTGCCGACAAAATCGTTGGGCACGATGACGGCGGCCTTGACGTACGGCTCCTCGACATGCTCGATCTTGCCGACCTCCGGGTAGTTGGACGGATTGTCGATGCTCAGCACCTCGCCGCTCGTGAGCGTCACGGAATAGATGACGCTCGGCGCGGTCGTGATGAGGTCGATGTTGAACTCGCGCTCGATGCGCTCCTGGATGACGTCCATATGGAGCAGACCCAGGAATCCGCAGCGGAAGCCGAAGCCGAGCGCTGTCGACGATTCCGGCTCGAAGGTGAGGGACGCGTCGTTCAGCTGCAGCTTCTCGAGCGCCTCGCGCAGGTCGTTGTACTCCGTGTTGTCGATCGGATACAGGCCGCAGTATACCATCGGGTTGATCTTGCGGTAGCCCGGAAGCGCTTCGGGAGCCTTGCGCTTCGCTTCGGTCACCGTATCGCCGACGCGCGTGTCCTTGACATTCTTGATGCCGGCGACGATGAAGCCGACATCTCCTACGGCAAGCTCGTCCACGATGCTCATGCGCGGCTTGAAGGCGCCGACCTCGATGACCTCGAATTCAGCGCCGGTCGCCATGAAGTGGATCTTGGAGCCGGCCTTGATGCTGCCGTCGACGACGCGCACGTAGACGATGACGCCCTTGTACGGATCGTAGTGGGAGTCGAAGATCAGCGCCTTGAGCGGCTGGTCGGGATCTCCCGTCGGAGCTGGAACCTTCTTGACGACCTGCTCCAGAATCTCCTTGATGCCGATGCCCGCCTTGGCGGAAGCGAGGACGGCGTCGCTCGCGTCGAGCCCGATGACATCCTCGACCTCCTGCTTGACCCGCTCCGGCTCCGCGCTCGGCAGGTCGATCTTGTTGATGACCGGAAGGATCTCCAGGTTGTTGTCCAGCGCCAGATAGACGTTGGCCAGCGTCTGGGCCTCGATGCCCTGGGCCGCGTCCACGACCAGCAGCGCGCCTTCGCAGGCCGCGAGGCTGCGGGAGACTTCATAGGTGAAGTCGACGTGTCCGGGCGTATCGATCAGGTTCAGGATGTACTCTTCCCCGTCATCGGCCTTGTAGCCGAGGCGCACGGCCTGCAGCTTGATGGTGATGCCGCGCTCGCGCTCGAGATCCATCTGGTCGAGTACCTGCGATTGCATTTCGCGGGAGGTCAATGCTCCGGTATATTCCAGAATACGGTCTGCCAGCGTCGACTTCCCGTGGTCGATATGCGCGATAATGGAAAAATTCCGTATCTTCTGTTGGCGGTCGCGTACGTCTGCCATGCTTAACTATCCACACCCCTCAATTATCTAACCCATTCGTACCATTATACCCGAGGCGGACCGGGGCGGCAATGAGCGGCAGGGAAAGGAAACGGGCCCGTCTGCAAGCCCTTATTTGGTAAAGGAGTCGAAGAGGGTCACGATCAGGCGGATGCCGGAGCTGGAAACGCTCTGCAGCATGCCGGCCGTTCCGTCGGCAAGGCGATTGACGCCGGTGTCGGAATCCAGCGGCGCGACTCCCGGCAGCCTGGACCATTCATCCCCGCCCGGGTCTCCATTCCATGCCGAGACGTCTCCGCCCGCTGCGCCGGCCGACTCCGCATCTCCGGCGAATGCCGTCTGCGCCTCTGCCGAGGCGGACGGCTGGACGCCGTACTTCTCCTGAAGCCGGCGCAGCTCGGCTTCGTATTTCTGAGCCGCCTGCAGCTGCTCGCGCGCTTTCGCGGCTTCTGCGAAACGCCCGACCGCCGCGGGATCGGAGCCCTCGATCGGTCCGTATACCCGGTTGATGCCGCCCGTCGTCATCTCCATCCCGAACATCAGCACGGCCGCCAGGGCGGCGCCCAGCACGGTCCATTTGAGCTGGCTTCTTCTGCGCATGATGACCTCTCCTCTCGATTAATCGAATCGAATCAAGCTTTCTCGCCCTCGAAATACAGATCCGCGATCACTTCGGCCAGAGCGTCGGCCGTCCGATAGCCTTCCTCCAGCGAGTTGTCGATGCCGCCGACCTCGACGAGCACACTGTCCGAAGCCAGCGATTGATTGTACTCCCCGTTGCCGGTCGTCACCGTCTTGCCCCAGATGCCGCGCGACAAGCCGGGATAACGTTCGTTCAGCAGGTTGTGGATCCGCTCGGCGAATTTCTCGTTTTCTTCCCAATTCGGATTTTTGCGGCCGATGATGAAAAATACTTTCGCGTAATCCTTGCCGCCGATATTCACCGTCGTCGTCTTGCGCTTGGCGGAATCCCGATGGATATCGAAAAAGAACTTCAGTCCTTTATTGGCGCTCATCGCTTCCTGAACGCTCTTCTTGGAATACTTGTAGCTCATCGTATATTTGAAGCCCGGAATCACAGAAGGATAATCCGTGCTGGAGTGTACGGCTCCGACACCGCGTTTCTCCAGCTGCTCGGCCAGCCTCTCTCCGACATTGGCCACGTTGACCTTGGAGGATTCCGGATTCGTTCCGGGCTTGCTCACTTCCGGATTGTAGGATTCACGGATATGCGAATGATAGATGAACACGGCCTTGCTGCCGCCAGCGGCGGCTGGAGGCGTTCCGCTGCCGGCGCCGCCGCTCTCCGGACCGCTCTGCCCGCTGCCCGCCGGATCATCCTGCGGCACACCGATCGGACCTACGGGCGAATCGTCCTCGATGCCTGCATCATGGCCGTCTTCGCCGGAGTCGTCGCCTGCTGCCGCCTCGGGCTCGTCCTCCGGCGTCTGATCGCCCGCAGCGCTCGCCTTGCCGGCCAGATTCTCGCCGCCGCTCTGCATGACGGGCATGCCTGCCGCCAGCAGGCTGCGCGGGCTGCCCGGATTCACGTCGGTCAGCATGCGAAGCACGAAGCTGCTCACTTGCCGGGTCGATACGCTCTCGCCATGCCCGCTGCTCTGGAACGCAGGCATCTCCATTCCCAGCATGTCCGCCAGAAAGGCGCTTGAAACCATGGATGTCAATCCTTTCATAGAGGAAGCCGGCGATGATGGGTCCTGATGGCGGACAATCGAAGCGGCCCCGGCCAGCACGAAGATGATCATGGAGCAGAGCGACAGCAGCACGAAGGTGCGTCCCGCAGCGAGGAACTCGCGGATGCGGAGACTGCTTATTTCCGGATTGACGGCCCTGATTCGTTTCATATCGGTTCTCCTCCCGAACGCGGTTCTGCGGTTCTGAAAGCGAAAAACAGAATTTTGCTCTCTCAACTGTTTCTACTCTATGAGGAAAATAGAAGTGATAGAACCGCATTCGAGAGATGGGCCGGCGGAGCGAGGAAAGCGCGCAAAAAACAGCCCGCTCCTTGGCAGGAGCAGGCTGTTACTCTTTATCCGAAATACTCTATCCTGGTCATTATTGGCCCATCATGCCTCAGTCGACCGTGTACAGGGACGCGGTAACGAACGACGCTTCATCAGACAAGAGGAAGTTCATCACGGCCGCGCCCTCTTGCGGCTCGCCGTAGCGGCCCAGCGGCGTGCTGTCCTCGTCGGCTTTTTTGAAGCCTTCGGGAGCTCCCGATTTGGTCTCGATCTGGCGCATCATGTTCGTATTGATCAATGAAAAAACCGGGATAGCTTCCATAAGAAAGCGTCCCGGTCCGAATCTCGCGAATCGATCAATGCGTATAAGCGGCTACGTTCGAGCTGTCCACCGCGTCATGCAGCGCCGCATTGAGTCCGCTGGCGATGACATTGGCGATATCCTCGATGAACTGGTCGATTTCCTTCGGCGTCACGAGCAGGTCATGCTTGAGCGGCGAGAGCACTTCCTTGACGAGCATGAGCCGCTCCGTCTCCCCGAGCTGATCCAGCATGCCCATCAGCTGCCCGGTATCGCCTGCCTGCTGCTTGAAATGCTCCTTCATCATGTCGAACGCGCTGCTCACGACCGTCGAGGCGTAAACGACAGTCGGAACTCCGATGGCAATGACGGGAACACCGAGTATTTCTTTCGTGAGCCCCTTGCGCTTGTTGCCGATGCCCGATCCGGGATGGATGCCCGTATCCGCGATCTGGATCGTCGTATTCACGCGGTCGAGCGACCGGGAGGCGAGCGCGTCGATGGCGATGATGAGGCCCGGCTTCGTTTTTTCCGCGATGCTCTGGATGATCTCGCTGGATTCGATGCCGGTAATGCCAAGCACGCCGGGGGCGACAGCGCTGACGCAGCGGTAGCCCGGAGCGACCTGATCCGGCATCAGCTCGAAAAATTGCCGCGTCACCATCGTATTCTCCACGACGAGCGGGCCGAGAGCGTCGGGAGTGACGTTCCAGTTGCCGAGCCCGACGATAAGCACGTTCGCGTCCTTGGCGACGCCGAGCTCCTGCAGGAAGCGCTCGAACTCCTGGGCGAACGAGGTCGCTACACGGTCTCCAAGCTCCGAATCATGCGTCCGCAGCTCGGGCACTTCGAAGGTGACATATTTGCCCATGACTTTGCCGATGGCCCGCGAGCCTGCTTCGTTCTCGACCGTCAGCCTTGTGATCGTGATGCCCTCGTCTTCCGTCGTCTCGGAGCGGATGCCGGGAATCGGCCCTCCGCTAGACTCCTCGGCCATTTGCTTCGCTTCCAGCGCCAGGTCGGTGTGAACCGCATAACGTCCCAAATCCAAATCATGATTCATGCGCCAACGCTCCTCTGCACGATTTGCCATTAGCTTGCTGATCCCGGATTCGTTTTATGCGGCCAGCATGTTTTATCCAATCGTTCGTATTGCAATTTGGCAATGTGCATGATAAGATATTTTAAGTTGTGTTGCAGTATGGGGTCTTATCCCCTTTTGTAGGAGGTGAACCACAAGTGCCAAACATCAAATCCGCCATCAAACGCGTGAAAACGAGCGAGAAACGCCGCGCTCTGAACGCTTCCCAAAAATCCGCGCTCCGCACGGCTGTCAAAGCAGCTGACGTAGCGACTACCGGTACCGATGCGGAAGCAGCCAAGGCTGCTCTGATCGTCGCAACGAAAAAGCTGGACAAAGCCGTTACTAAAGGCCTGATCCATAAAAACGCTGCTGCCCGTAAAAAATCCCGCCTGGCCAAAAAGCTCAACGCCATTTCGGCGCAAGCTTAAGGACAAGCTGACAGCCCGTCTCCTCCTGGAGAAGGGCTGTTTTTCGTTTGCCCGGACGGTATTCATCTATACACCCACAGGATACCCGCAAAATGAAAAAAGAATTGCTGCGCGCAGCAATTCTTTTTCGCTTCCCTGTCGACATGGCTCCTCATGCCCGCCCGCTTTTCGCGCCGGCTCCCATGGAGAGAAAGAACAGCTGCAATCCCAGTTCTTTGTTGATGCGGCCTGTTTTCATCGCGTAATCAAGCTCGGCGAGCGCCGATAGATGCTCGCCGAGCGCGGCCGTCTCAAACTTGCGCGCCTTCTCCGCGGCCAGCTTGACCGCGTAGGGATGAAGGCCCAGCTGGCCGGCCATCTGCTGCGGCGAATAGCGATGCCGCTCCAGCTCCTTGATCTGCAGCATGATGCGCAGTTGCCTGGCGACGAGAGCGGCGATGCGGATCGGCTCCTCCCGCCGCAGCAGCAGCTCCCGATAGATCGTCAGCGTCCGGTCCATGTTCAGCTCCGCCATCGCATCGATCAAGGCGAACACATCCTCCTCGACCGTCGAGGCCGTCAATCGGGCCACGTCTTCGACGGAGATGCTTCCTTCCTCCCCTGCGAACAGGCAGAGCTTGTCCACCTCCTGCGACAGCGCCTGCATGCCGGTGCCGACTCTCGAGACGAGCAGCGATGCCGCCTCCTCGCCTATGCTGCGGCTCTGATCCTTCGCCCTGCGGATGATCCAGCTCGCCAGCTCGCTCTCGGTAAGCTCCGGGAAGGCGACGAGCAGATTGCGCTCCTTGAGCAGCTTGACGGCCTTGCGGCGCTCATCGAGCTTGTCTGCCTGGACCAGGAAGACGATGATGCTCGTCTCGCTCGGATGCTCCATGTACGAGAGAAAGCGCTCGGCCTTATGCTCGACCTTCCCTTCCTTCGCCGCCGCGCACAAAAAGCTCGAATCCCTTGCCAGAATGATCTTCTTCGGCACAAAAAAAGGCAGCGTCTCGGCTTCGCCGATGATTTCCTCCAGCGAGGTCTCGGACATGTCGTACCGGACGATGCCAAGCTCCCTCTCGTCCGGCGCCAGCAGCTTCTCCGTCAGCATCGTCGCGAATTGGCTCATCCGGTAGCGGTCTTTCCCGAAGACGGCATATACGGGAGCAATCCTGCCGGCCCGAATATCCTTCGCAGCGTCTTTGGCTTCCATGCCAGTCCCTCCTCCATGCTCATGTCGTCCCATCATAGGACAGAACCTCCTGCTTAGGCAAGGGCGGCGCCCGGCATTTCAAGGCCGAACCTCCTGCTTGAGCAAAGGCAATGCAGACAAACAACCACTATTTCCGCCGGTCGGAATGGAAAAAGCCTCCTCCTGCTTCCGCAATAAAACAGAGGAAGGCTTCGCCGTCTCCGACGAAGCCTTCCTCTGCCTGTCTCTGTTTGCCGTACATCTATATAAACATCGCCGCCAGAAGCCCATGGTGCCTCTACGGGATGGTCATACGATGCCAGGGAACGAGCATTCCATCCCCCTGCTATACCATACGCGCATACCCCGCGATTCGTGCTTGTACGCCGATCAGGATTTTTGCTCCTCCACGGTGCCCTCGGCAGCTACGATCTTGAATTTCTTGACGGCTCCGGTGCCGTCTTTGAACTCGACCGTAAGGGTCGTGCTGTCGGAGCTCCAGGAAGGAGAGCCATGAAGCTCGCCGTCTATTTTGAGCTCCGCCAGCTTCTTGTCCCCGCTCTCGAATACTTCCAGCAGTTCGCCGGTGACCGCGTAGCTGTACTTGCCGTCCGGAGATGCAGCATCCGCAGCGGCTGCAAGCCCTTGGTCGGCGATTCCTTGCTCCATTCCCGGCGATGGAGATGCCGGAGGGCTCGGGAATTGGGCGATTCCCATGGATGGTTCTCCCATGTTCGCGGAGCCGGAATTGTTCGGAGCCGCCTTGTCGAACCGGCTAGCTCCCCCGATGCCTCCGACCTTGGCCGACGGGGATGGAGGCGTCGACGACTTCGCGCCCGAGCTGTCTCCCGTCCCGCGGCTGCCGTCGGAGACCGCCGTCGGAGATGCGGCGGGCTCGCTTGAGCCGCTCCCCTCTTCCATGGACTTCAAGGCCGCTCCCCCCGTATCCGCAGCTTCCGAATCAGCGGCAGGCGAATACTGCGAGGCGTTGCCCGCAGCTGCAGGCGCCTTGGATTCAAGCATGGCAGTCTGCCTGTTCGGCTGAGGACCGTTCAGGCTGACGGCGAGAATGATGGCCGCCGCCGCAACGGCGGCCGCCCCTCCCCATGCCGCCGTTCTGCGGCCGAGCCAGCCCGTCCGCTTCCGCGAAGTTCTGCGCGAGCCCAGCGAGCCGCCTTCCGCGGCAGCGGCTTCCTCCGCCTGAGTCCACTCTTCGTCCATGACGGCCGCCTGGGCGGCTTTGGCATCCCGCAGCGCGTCGATCTCGGCCAGCTGCGGCAGGATGGAATCCACCAGACTGAAGGGCGGCGTGACCTTGGGCAGTTCCTCGAGCTCTTCGGAGAGCCTCTGAAGGCGCTCGAACAGCTCCTGGTCGTCCGGGCAGTTCTTGAGATGCTCCATCAAGAGCACACGTTCATGCTCGTCAAGATCGCCGTCCAAATATCGATTCATAACCTCAACCACCTCTTGACAAGTCATCCTCGGACACCACCTTTCTGATAGTCATGCAGCAGCGTCTGAAGCTGTTGCCTGGCCCGGAATAAATAGGATTTCACCGTATTCAGCGGAAGATCGAGGGAATCCGCGATTTCGTTGTACGAGAAGTCCTGCAAATAACGGAGCACGACAACGGCTCTGTGGTGATCCGGAAGCTTGTCGATTGCTTCTCGAATATCTTTGGCCGCATAGGCGGACAATACTTCCTCTTCCACGTCCTGCTTCTCCCGGAAGACCATATCATGCTCTTCGATGGACACGACGGGCTTGGTGCGCCGGAACTTGTCGATGCAGATGTTCGTGACGATTCTCTGCACCCATGTCTTGAACTGCGCTTTTTCCTCGTAGGAAGTAATTTTGGTATAAATGCGAATGAGCGCTTCCTGGGAAGCGTCCAGCGCGTCCTGCTCGTTGCCCAGAATATAATAGGCCGTCCGATATACGTGATTTTCAATTTCGCGCAATAGGGACACGAGAGCGTCGCGATCGCCCTGTTGAGCGGCTCGTATGAGACCAGGCTCTACCACGAAGGTTCCCCCTCTCTTGCACCCGTACTGACGCGCGCCTGGCGCGAAAGGTTGCAGGGCAAGCATAAGTAATATAAAAAAGTTAGTTGTGGTAAAAAATACCGTGAATGGAATTGAAGCAGGCATTTACCACCCAACAATAGCAAAAAAAACTCCCGGCGTATAGACGCCGGGAGCGGGAGTCATTGGCAACCGCCGGAACAGCGGAATTGCACCCGCTTTCAGGCAAGCCGATCGACAGATTTCCTTTCGATCAGGCTGACGGGAACGACATGCTGCCCGGTATCGGCCTGGCCCTGCTGCAGCCTTTGGACGAGCAGCTCCGCAGCCATGCGGCCGATCTCGTCGTAATTCTGTCCTACCGTCGCCACCGGAATATGCAGCATCTCGCAGATCGGATTGTTGTCGAAGCCGAAGATGGACAGATCGTCGGGAACCCGCATGTCCATCTGCTGGGCATACAGCAGAAGCTGGACCGCGATGAGGTCGTTCTCCACCTGGACGGCCGTAATGCCGTTTTCCCGGTAGCCGTTCAGCAGCCCGCTGAAAAAAGCGCTTTTTCCGGCTGTCTTCAGCTCCTTGCTCGCGCCGAGCCGGACCAGCTCGGGAAGAATGGGAACTCCGCGGTCCTTCATAGCCTTGCAGTAGCCGAAGTAACGGCTGCGCACCGAGGAGACCGACTCGATTCCCGCGTTGCTGAAGAAGGCGATGCGCCGATGGCCCAGATCGATCAGCCGGGATACCGCCTCGTACACGCCGCCGAAATTGTCGGAGACGACGGAGGGAATCGGCATGCCGGGCATCTCCTTGTCGATGGTGACGATCGGAAAATCCATCAGGTACAGCCGGTTGAGCCGCTCGAAGCTGCAGGAGTCGTTGAGCGGATACAGGATGACGGCCGAGCTTCCCCGGCCCGGCATCGATTCCAGCAGCTCTTCCTCCAGCGCCGGATCGCTGTTGCTCGTATGCAGGCTGAGATGGTAGCCGAGCCGGTTGAGGTAATTGGAGGCTCCGCGGATATAACCGACCATGGCCCCTTCATCGAGATGAGGCAGGATCATGGAAATGATCGGGCCCGGTTCTACCTCCGCAAAAGAAGGGGGATGCGGCGCCTGGCGTTCCGGAGCCGCATCCGCCCTCTTAACGAAGCTCCCGCTGCCTTGGATCCGGTAGATGTAGCCTTCCCTCTCGAGCTCCTCGAGGGCTCTGCGGGTCGTGATCCGGCTGACGCTGTAGAGGGATGAAAGCTCGTTCTCGGTCGGCAGCTGCTGATCCGGCTGATAGTCGCCCTGATCGATTTTGGACTGCAGCTCATCCTTGATGACGGAATAGAGCGGTTTCTGGGATTTGCTCACTGCGATTATTCACATCCTGCCTTAAAGCACCGGGTTTTGCCGCTGCCGGCGAAGCCCGTTGTCGTGATTTCATTGTACATGAAAATAGCTTGACCGGCTACGAGCCGGAGCCGCCCCGCCCCCGGAAGGAGGCGGCGTCCGGACCCGGCTCTGCCGCTTGTCTGCCTGATCTACTTCACGCTTTGATAGCGTTCATACTGGCCCTTCTTGATCGCCAGATAATCCTGCGCGCCCATTTTGTCCAAAGTGGCGACATACTGGTCCCAGCCGCTGTCGAAGTCGGCCTGCCCCGTGACGAATTTCACCCTCATCTGCTGGATGTACTTGTTGATGTCCGTCAAGATCGCCGACTGCTTTTTGGCTTCCTCCGCAGTAGGGGAAAATTCAGGCCACACTTCCTCCGGCAGGAACTGCTGGAGCTCCGCCGCATTCGTCTTGAAGTCCTCGTCCACCGTCTTGCCCTTCACGGCGGAACGAAGCTCCATATCGGGCTCCGCGTACGGGTAGCCGCCTCCATACACGTTGTCCACGTACTGGAACGCTCCGAGCTGGATGCCGCCCTTGTAGTTGCGGATCTCGTCGCTGTATTGCGGCTTGCCGTCCACCATGCTGTACGTTTCGCCCTCGATGCCGAAGTAGCCGAAGTTGCTTCCTTCCTCGCCATAGAAATAATCGACCCACTTCATCGTTTCCTCCGGATGCTTGTTGGACTTGGTGATCGTGAACGAAGACGTCTGCCTCGTCATGGGATCCATCCAGTTCACGACCTTGTCCCCGTGCGGACCGGCCAGCACGTTGATGCCGACATAGTCCTTGGCCCCGATCGTTCCGATATAATGCGGATCTCCCCACGAGAAGGCCCCGACCTTGCCGGCCGAGCCGTCGGCCGCCCACTGGGCATATTCATAGCCGGAATAGTTGAGCTGCGGCAGCGTGCCGTCCTTGAACAGTCCGTTCAGGTACTGCAGCACTTCCTTGTACTTCGGATCGTTGAAGATGAGCTTGACCGCGCCGTCCGAATCCTTGTAGATCCAGCTTGCCGCCCCCTTGTAGCCCCCGTTCCCCATGCCGAAGCTGCCGTACAGCTGCCGCTCGAACATGCCGTTGACGAAGCCCGTCGGCATGACCCAGCCCATCTCGTCGTTCGGATCGCCGTTGCCGTTGGCGTCCTTCTCCTTGAACGCCTTTAGAGCCGCCTGCAGCTCGTCCGTCGTCTTGGGCACCTGCATGCCGAGGTTGTCCAGCCAGGTCTTGTTGATATAGAGCCGGATGGAGCGGTACGGAAGGGCCGTATCGATATACGGCAAGGAATAAATATGGCCGTCCGGCATCGTGATCGCCTTCTTGACCTCCGGATTTTTCTCGAACCATTGCTTCAGATTCGGAGCATGCTGTTCGATGAGGTCCTCCAGCGGAAGGAACAAGCCTTGTTCCCCGTACTTGACGAGCTCGGAGCTGCTGAAGCCGGTCTGGTAGAACGCGTCCGGAAGCTTGCCGGAGGCGAGCATGACGTTTTTGCGCTCCGCCGAGCTCTCGCCCGGTATCTCCTCCCACTCGATATGGATGCCGGTCTTCTCCTCGTACTTCTTCCACATCCACAGGTCCTTCGAAGCCGGATGGACGTCCGTGAAGCTGTCCCGAGCCATCTTGAGCGTGATTTTGCCGTCCTTGCCCCCGCTGCCGGATTCCCCGCTCCCTGCCGAGCCGCCGCCCGACTGGCAGCCGGCCAGCATCAGCACGGCAAGCCCCCCGATCAAACCTTGTTTCAACCTGGCGTTATTCATGGTTTACTCCCCCTGTCGCATTGTAGGGCAGACTTGCATGTCTGCCGTCTAGCCTTTGATCGCGCCGACGAGAATGCCTTTTTCAAAAAATTTCGACAATAACGGATAAAGGATCAGCAGAGGCAGCGAGGACGCGACGACGATAGAGTACTTGATTCCCTCGCGCGCCATCATCCGCTGGCTGTACTGCTCGTCCACCGCGACCCCGAGCATGTCCTGCATGCTGTTTTTGATCAGGATCTCCCTCAGGAACAGCTGCAGCGGGAATTTGTCCCTGTCCGTCATGTAGATCAGAGAATCGAAGTAGGAATTCCAATGCCCGACTCCGTAGAACAGGATCATCACGGCGATGATCGGCATGGACAGCGGAAGCACGATTTTGAACAGCAGCCGCCAGTCGCTGCAGCCGTCGACGAACGCGCTCTCCTCCAGCTCGACCGGAATCTGGGTCTGGAAGTAGGTCCTCATGATGATGAGATTGAACACGCTGATCGCTCCCGGCAGGACGAGCACCCAGATGCTGTTCAGAATGCCGAGCGACTGGTTGACGAGGTAGGTCGGGATGAGGCCGCCGCTGAAAAACATCGTGAACGTGAACAGGAACGTGAAGACGTTCTTGCCGTAGAACCGGCGGCGCGACAGCGGATATGCGCCCAGGATCGTCATGAACACATTGATCGCCGTGCCGACCGTCGTATAGAGGATCGTATTGCGGTAGCCGATCCAGATGTCGCCGTTCTCGAAGATCGCCTTGTAGCTTTCCAGGTTGAAGCCCTGCGGCCAGACCAGCAGGAACGTATCGTAGATCTTTCGCGGATCCGAGACGGAGGCGAGAATGACGAACAGCAGCGGATACAAGAGCACGATCGTAATGAGCAGCACGAGCGTCAGATTGACGGCCTCGAAGACTCTTTCTCCAGGCGTCTGCTTGATGGTATCCATGTCAGCTCCTCCTTACCAGAGGCTGGTCTGTCCGGCCCGCTTGGCGATGGCGTTGAACAGGATCAGCAGGATGAAATTGACGACGTTGTTGAACAGGCCTACGGCCGCGGAAAAGCTGTACTGGGCCTCGACGATGCCGCTCTTGTACATGTACGTGGAGATGACCTCGGACTTGGCGAGGTTCATGTCGGTCTGCATCAGCAGCACCTTCTCGAAGCCGACGTTCATCACCCCTCCGATGCTCATGATGGACAGGATCATGATCGTCGGCATGATGCCGGGAAGAGTCACATGCCAGATGCGCCTGAAGCGGCTTGCTCCGTCTATGTATGCGGCTTCATATTGATCTGGCGGAATGCCCGCCATCGCGGCCGTATAGATGAGGGACGACCAGCCGATGGACTGCCACAGGCCGGACCAGACGAACAGATGCCAGAAATGGGACGGATTCGCCATGAAATCGATCGGAGAGCCGCCGAAGCGGGTGATGATTCCGTTGATGACGCCCGTTGTCGGGGAGATGAAGAAGAACAGGATGCCGACCGCCACGACGACGGAGATGAAATGCGGCGCGTAGGAGATCGTCTGCACGACGCTGCGCAGCCGCTTGCGCCTGATCTCGTTGAACATGAGAGCGAGGATGATGGGAGCCGGTATGCCGACAATCAGCCCGTAAACGCTGATGCCGAGCGTGTTCCGGAGGATGTCCCAGAAGAAGAAGGTGCGGAAGAAACGGGTGAAATGCTCCACCCCTACCCAGGGGCTTCCCGTAATTCCGAGAGCGGGCATGTAGTCCTTGAATGCGATCTGAATTCCGTACAGCGGCCAGAAATGCCAGATGACGAAATAAAAAAAGGCCGGTGCGATGATCAGGTACAATCCGATATTGCGCTTCAGCTGTCTTCCGATCTCCGCGAGCCGGCGGGAAAAACCTTCGGACGAGGGCTTTCGCGCCGTCTGGATTTCCATGCGGGCATTCATCTCCTTTTCCATGATTTGTTATGACAAATAAAATGGTATAGGAATATTTGATAGATGTATATAATGATTTAGTCCTATGAAAGCGTTTTATAAAGGTTTTAACTTTGATTCCCTTTATCTCTCTCGCATTTGTTATGACATATGAAGTGAGATGAGCATGAATCCTCTTGGATTGACTATTCAAATCCAGGTCTTTGGACCTGGATAAAAAAAGGCAGGGATTCCGCTGCATCAGCGGAATCCCTGCCTTATCGCTCTAGAGGCTTCAATCTAGCTGTTTCAATAAAACTGTTTGCTCGAGCAATTCCTGCTGATGTCCGGACAGCGGGAAAGCGAAGCCCGTTCAAGCGCCGGAAGTCGTGCTGCTGTCGGTTCCGATTTTGCGGAACTCATGCGGATTCTTGCCGTACACCTTGCGGAACAGCCGCGCGAAGTACGAGAAGTTGCCGTAGCCGAGCCCGGCGGCGATCGCGCTTACGCTCTCGTCCGTCCCCGTCAGCCTCTGCGCGGCGGCGCGCATTTTTTCCTGCAGGATATAGTCGGTCAGCACCTTGCCCGTCTCCTTGCGGAACAAGCGCGACAGGTAGGCCGGATTGAGGAACACATGCTCGGCCAGCTCTTCCCGGGTCACGTCGCGGTCCATATGGCCGGCGATGTACGCCTTGATCTGCCTCAGGACGGGACTTTCCGAGCGGCGGGATTGAAGCAGGGCGCCGATCTGGTCGAGAATGCCCTCCGACCATGCCCGGAACCGCTGCACGGAGCGGGTCGCGGCGCTGACGTCGAAGTCTTCCCGGTACTGATGCAGCATGAAGGCGGGAAAGCCCTTGCGGTGAAGCGTCAGATACGCCGCCTGCATCAAGGCGTATGCATACGCGCTCAGCGTCTCGACCGTCACGGCCGCGCCGGGCGTGAGCAGCTCCTCGAGCCTTGCTCTCATCGACTCGATTCCGCCTTGCTCCAGCAGATCCGCCCATTCCAGAAGAGCCACGGAATCGGGCTGCAGGAGATGGGCGCGATGCTCTCCGCGGCTGGCGGCGCCGGCGGGAATGCTGCTCCAGGTAATGCTGACATTGCGGTATTCCTCATGCAGAAGGCCGAGATATTCCCCTCTGAGCTCCTTGAGCGTCACCGCGTCTCCGATGTACACGGACATTTTGCAATAGAAATAGGTTTTGCAGGCTTCCCGGTACCGGTCGCACAGCTCCTGCAGCTGCGGCGCCGCTGCGCCTCCCTCATAGAGAAGGATCAGGCTGTTGCCCCGGTAATCCTCGACGACGGCTCCCGGGAGCGATTCCAGCAAGATTTCCTCCGCCGCCTTGCGCAGGGCGAATTCCATGACGCGCTCATCCCGCTCGTCGATTTCCTTCTCCCAGTTCTCCACGCTGATCAGAAGCGGACGGACCTGGCCGATAATCTCCGCATCGACATCCGCGGCGAGCCTGACCCTCTCCAGCCAGCTGGCGTCGGGACGCTCCCGGCCGTCGAGCAGATCCTTCCAGTACCGCTCGGCCAGCAGCGGCTTCTGTCCCTGCCACAGCTCCGCCAGCTGATGGTAGCGCTCCCCTTCATGGTCGGCCTGCCGCTGCTCCTCCACTTTGCGGCCGAGCGCCTGCAGCACCTGCTCCAGCTCCCGGTATATGACCGGCTTCAGGATATAATCTCTCCCTCCCAGCTGAAGGGCTTTCTGGGCATAGCGGAATTCGGAATGGCAGGTGAGCACGACCGTCTCCAGCTTCATCCCCTCTTCCTTGACCCACCCCATCAGTTCCAGCCCGCTCTGCTCCGGCATCTCGATATCGCAGATCATGATGTCGATGTCATGCTTCCGAAGCAATTCCTTGGCCATGTCCGCATGGTAAGCCTCATAGATCTCGTCGATCCCGGCTTCGTGCCAGGATACCCCGGCCATCAATCCTTTGACGGCATAGATTTCATCGTCCACGATCAGCGCCTTCATGCAACGTCTCCTCCTTGCGTCATCCTGCTTGGCGATTGTCCGCGGCCTGCTCTCCCGGAAGGCCGAGGGTGACGAGCGCTCCCCGCCCCGCTCCGTTCTCGAACTTCAGCGTGACGGAATCTCCATAATACAGCCGGCAGCGGCGCGCGACATTCCATAATCCCACATGGCGCTCTCCCGGCTCCTGCTCCTGCACGCGAGCCGCGAGCCTCTCCGCCATTCCGGGAGCGAACCCTTTGCCGTTGTCGGCCACGTCGATCCGGATCCCGCCGGCAGCCGCTCCCTCTCCCGCAGTACCGTCCCGGCTCACCGCGATCGAGATCCGGAAGGGACCTCCGCCGCTGGTGGAGAAGCCGTGCACCATCGCGTTCTCGACGATCGGCTGGATCGATAGCGGCGGCAGAAGATAATTGTCCAGACCAGCCTCCACGTTGAAGTCGAACTCCAGCGTCTCCGGGAATCGATGCTTCTGGATCGTCAGGTAATCGCGGATATGCTCCAGCTCCTGAAGGATCGTCACGGAAGCGGCGGACGTATTGATCGTGAACCGGAAGTAACGGACCAGGTGGAGCGCGATGCTCTGGATGATGTCGAAGCTGCGGATCTGGGCGAGCTGGTAGACGATATTGAGCGAGTTCATGAAGAAATGAGGCTGGATCTGCGCCTGCAAATGCTTGAGCTCGGCCTTCTGGGTACGGATCTGCTCCTCGTAGATGTCGATCTTCAGATGCTCGATCTGCGAGGCCATGCCGTTGAACGTCTCGTTGATCGTGACGAATTCCGGCAGCCTGCTGTCCGGCAGACGGGCGCTGAGATCGCCGGAGCGGATCTTGCGCATCCCCTTGATGAGCCGATGCATCGGCACGACGACCGCCCGCTGAAGGTAGTATAGGTACAGGGCGAGCAGAATGGCGGCCAGCACCGGAACCGTATAGGTCAGATAGCGGAAATACGGAAGCCCTTCGAGCAGCGACTTCTCCGGCACAAGCAGAACCAGCCTCATGCCCGCCATCCGCGAAGGCTGGGCGACGAGAAGATAAGGCTGCGGAAGCTTGGCGATCGTGTACGCCCCGGTGGCCACTTCCGTATCCGCGGCCGCGCCGGTCGCCTGCAGCTCGTCGCGAAGGCCGGCCTTGAGCGTCGTCAGCGGCAGGCTGCCGGAATGGCCGCCGAGCAGCAAGGCTTCTCCCTTGCCGCTCTCGCCGAGGGCATGGAGCGGCCTCATGAGCCGGTCGAGATCGACCCACGCTCCCGCTGCGGAGCCGTATCCCGTGTCCACGATGCGCACAAGGGCATAGGAGCCGTTCAGCTCCGTCACCGTCCAGCCGCTGAATGGAGTGGCGGCCCCTGCTCCCGCCTTCAGAATTTCATGCAGCCGCCGCTGGATTTCCCGCTTCCGCTGGAAGCTGACCGATTGCTGCTGGGAGACGAACAGATCGTCGTACTTGGAGCTGTAGGCGAACAGCACATCCGCCGCCTCGTAATAGTTCGAGTTGACCCCGAGGTCGGCGGCCATCTGCGTTTTGGCCCGGTAGTAATCCCAGCCTCCTCGATCGTTCTGCGACAGCGACAGCAGATCGCGGTTCTGCTCGGCGGTCTTGAACAGATAATTCTGGATTTCCTCCAGCACCTTGTCCATATCGTTCATGTACATCGTCAGCAGGCTCCGGTTGGACTGGGCCACCTGGGAGCGCACGACTGTGGTCGAATACAGATTGTTCCATAACAGCAAGATGACGAGCGGCGCCGTGACGACCGCGAACCCGATGATCAGGCGCGTGCGCAGCGTCGCCTGGGGAAGCCGGAAGCCCTTCATCGGCCTCCCTCCTTGCCCGCCGCCCGCTTCGAGGCGAGCCACTCGTCCAGCTGGCGCTGCTTCTCCGCGATGACCCGGTCCGCTCCCGCCGCCTTCAGCTTATCCAGATACATCGGGATGACCAGGTCGGGATCCAGCTCTCCCGCGATGATGGCCGGAGCGAACTCCTCGTCGACGCGGCTGCAAGCCGCGATCTCGCTCGTCACCCGGTCCGGGTTGAAGACGAAGCCGAGCGCCCGGGACGGCTCCGCTTCCTCGTTGAACTGCCTGTATTTCGTCCAGAGCTCCGGATCCTCGTTGTCCCACAGATAGGAATGGAGCTGATTGCCGAACATCCACGGCAGGTTCAGGTTGTACCCGACGGTTCGGGAGTCTACCCCCTTCGGATAACCGATCCGGCCGTCCGCCCGGACGACGAAATGCTTGCCCTCGATGCCCCAATCGAGCAAATTCAGCAAATAAGGGTCGGTATAGAGCAGATCGAGCAGCTGCATCGCCTTGCCCGGATGACGGGAAGTCCGGGGAATGGCGAACATCGCGCTCGTCACGTCGGCCGTCGTCGTGTACGGCTTGGTCAGCTCCACGGCCGCCATCGGCATGCCGGTGTTGCGCGACGCCTGGATCTCGAAGCCCGGCTTGATCGACTCGGCGAAGGAGAAGGCGGCTCCCGCCTTGACCGCTTCGTATTCGCTGTCCCTGGACGTCACCGCATCGGCATTCAGGTACCCGTCGAGATGCCATTGGTGCATGAGCTTGGCGTTGATCCGGTACGCTTCGGTCGCCACCATGTTCACGACCTTCGTCCCGCCCCCTTCGCGCTGAAGGGCGCCGGGTCCGTCCCCGAGCATGTCGAACAGGCCGTACTGCATGAGGAACGTGAACGGACTGCGATCGGAGCGCACCTGCAGCGGCGTCACCGAAGGCTCGCGCCGCTTGATCGTCTCCAGCACGGGACCGAGATCGGCGAGAGAGGAGATCGACGCCAGCTTGATTCCGTATTTTTCCGTGAGATCCCGGCGCATGACGATTCCTTTGCTCGCGGCGAACTCCTTGTTGGTCGGAATGGCGTACAGCTTGCCCCCGATGCGGCTGGCATCGAGAATGTCAGGATTGATGATCCCGCGGATTCCGCCGCCGTATTGCCGCAGCAGGTCGTCCAGGGGCAAGAAGCGGCCTCTGGCCACCTCGTCGCCGAACTTCATCCACCCGGCCGTGAACATGAGATCGACCTGGCTGCCCGAAGCGTACACAAGGCCGGTGCGGTCCCACCAGCTGCCCATGTCGACAGGCCGGATCTCGACGGCTGCGTTGATTTTTTGCTGCAGGTATGTATTGATCTCATTCTGAACCTGCGGCAGATCATCCGGCACGACGCTCGCAGGGAACATCATGACCAGACGGTCGGGGGCGGCGGCCGATGCCACTCCGGACGGAGCGGTATCGCCGGGTTTAAATATCGTCCACGGACGGGAATAGAACGTCAGCGCGGCCAGCGCGAGTACGGCGGCGAGCGCAAGCGTCAGTCGTTTGCGGTTGGCTGTCATGGCAAGAACCCCTCTTGCAGCGATAATGGAGTAAGCGATTTCAATTATACGCCCGCGCTGCCGCCCACTCTACTCCTATTTCTACCGGATAGGCAAAAATAGTGACCTTTTATAACACTTCGATGACTTGTCCGGCGAAGTGCCGAATTCGGGCGGGCAAGAGGGAATGAAGCTGCAAACAAAAAAGTCCTCCTGCACTTATGTGCGAGGAGGAACAAAAGGTTATGGATGCAGCCCGGTTCCTAATCAGCGCCCACTCTCACATAAACGCTCTGGGAAAAGGGTGGTCGGGCTGCAACGCCGCAGACTTGCGTCCTTGGTAGCGATAGTATACGCCATTCAGGCGAAGCTTGCCATATGAAGCTGGAGGGAAGGGAGGGAAATGTTGCTGGCCGCGACGCCGCAATCGTAAAAGCGGCTCCATTCCGCGAAAAAGGGAGGCTCATGAGCCGTGGGCATGACTCGGGGCAGCCCGTTGGGCATCCTCTTCCGGTGAGAAGGGTTTGAGGCCGCAGATGAAGGCTAGGAATCGGCTAAGGTCTAAAACGAGCCTTATCTGGTCTTTTCCGCCCGTACTGCGGTAGCGCAAGGTCCAAATGCAGCCTTATTTCCGTTCTGCCGCCCTGATTTTATTGAATTTCTAGAAATAAGCTCCACAATGAACCTTATTTTCCTTCGATCGGCAACTTTTTCTGAAATAAGGCTCGAATACAGCCTTATTTTATCCACCCTTATTTGCTTGCCTTGGTTTTTTTCCGCATGAGACGAACCCATTCCGCTTCCTGGGCAACAATTCCCTTCCTGGGCAACGAAAATCGGCCTGTCCCATGAGTAGAAGAAAAAAAGCAGGCCATTCCCGTGGTTGCGGCGCCACCAAGAAAGGACCCTGCTCGATGACCGTTTTACTCCGAAAACCAGCTGAACGATCTGAGTCCGGATGGCTTTCGCCTTGCTCCGCACTATTCATAGAAGCTATAGACGAAAAGAAAACAGGACGAAGCCAAGGCTCAGCTTCATCCTGCTCTTCCATGCGGTTTGAATTAAGGAGTCGCCGCCTGCGTGGAACAGCTTCTCAAGTCAATGCCTTTATATCATCGAAGCTGCCGAGAAAGCCTGCTTCCAACAAAAGCCTCGCCAGCAGCGCTGCCGCTTCGGCGCGGGTGACTGCCGCCTGTGGATGAAAGGCTCCATCCGGCAGTCCGCGCAGCATCCCTCTCGCGGTCAGGGCGATTATGGCGTCTTCCGCCCACGGGCTGATCTTAGCCGTATCGGTGAATACAGAGGCTTGTGGAGCCGGAGCGGAAGTGCGCGGCTTGCCGCTTGCGGCGAAGAGGATGGCGCGATTCAGCATGACAGCCATTTCCTGGCGGGTGACGGAAGCTCCCGGCCGGAAGCTGCCGTCCAAGTCGCCCTGCATGATGCCGGCCGAACGGACCGCGTCTGCTGCGGCTGTCCAGGCGGAACCCGGTGAGCCGTCATTCCAGCTCCGGCCTTCGGCTGCTCCGCCGGCCAGCAGATCCAGTCCCAATGCGCGGCTGATCAGCGCCGCGAAGTCAGCTCTCGATACGGCTTGCGCCGGAGCGTACCGCTCAGCGGAGATGCCGTTCAAGATTCCGGCCGCTGACAGCCGCTCGATATCTGCTGCTGCCCAACTGCCAGCTATGTCCCGGAAGGCCTTGGACGGAAGTGCAGCTGTTCCGAAGCTGCCTGCTCCCAGCGTGCGGATATGGACGATCGTCCCGTCCTTGCCTTTCGCGAACGATGCCGGCACGGTGCGAACCGCACCGTCCGACGTCCGCAGCAAGCCTGCGTTCGGGCCAGGCTTGCTGTCGCTGCCCACGAGGAATTCGACATCGACATAGCCGATTCCGCTCGTCAGCGGCACGGGGCGCCCACCTTGCTCCAAGCTCAGGCTCCAGGCTGCCGTTCCGGAAAAGGCAGCGCCATTCAAGGCCGAAGCCCGTGATTTCATCGCGGCTAAGGCTTGCTGATCGGCTGTGCCCAGCTCGATTCGGATGACGGCTCCAGCCGTATCCGCCTGTCCCCGCATGGCGGCCATCTTGGCGGCTGCCGATGCCGGGAGCGAAATCGACGAGCTTCCGGCTTGAAGCGTAATCGTTCCTAGCGGCATAGCCTCGGCATATGCCAGGAAGGCGTCCAGCGGCAGCTCCGCCGCTCTTCCGCCGCCTGCAAGAGCTATCGATTCCAGCTGCACGGGCGACGTCTTGCCGGCGGCAGCCTTCGCCAGCGCATCCTGATTGGCGGCGGATGAACCCGCTCCCGGTGCCGGCGTCGGCGTTGCCGTGCTTATCGGTGCCGGCGTCGGCGCTGCCGTGCCTGTCGGCACCGGTGTCGGCGATGCCGTGCCTGTCGGCGCAGGTGTCGGCGATGCCGTGCCTGTCGGCGCAGGTGTCGGCGATGCCGTGCCTGTCGGCGCAGGTGTCGGCGATGCCGTGCCTGTCGGCGCAGGTGTCGGCGACGCCGTGCCTGTCGGAGTCGGCGTCGGTGTACCCGTTCCTGACTCCGGCTGGCTGTCCCAAGTCAAGCCTTCGCCGGTCTGGTATCCGTCTACCGGGAGCACGCTTGCCGGCGGCGCTTGCTCGGTCAACGCCAGCTGGAACGCGCTGCCGGAAGCGTTGAAGAACGGCCCTACTTTAGCGCCGCGGAGCTGCAGCCGGTCCAGCTGGACGGAGCCGCTGATGCCGCCGCCCGCGTGGATGCCCCAAGTGCCCGCTCCATCGAGCACCAGATTGCGGATGAGAATGCGATGCTGGCCGCTGACATTGAACGGGTAGGCTCCGTTGATGTACAGCCCCTGGAACGTGCTGTCCCGAACGGTATTGTCGAGAATATCGATATCGGCATCGATCGGCTTGTCGCCGGTGAACAGCCAGATCGCGCCGAAGTCCTGATTCCAGTTGAACTCATGGCCCCCGGCACGGATCAGCGTATTGCGCTCCACGACCGTCCTGCCGCTGAAGGCGACGGGATTGAAGCGCGTCGACACCGCGATGCCGGCGCCGAAGCCGACCGTGTCGGACAGGATGTTGTCCTGCACCTTGTTGTCGCTGCCGCCGAATATCGCGACATTGTCCGCGAGCCAAGGAAGCTGGACGGTGTTGAAGCGGATCGTGTTGCCCGAAGCCCGCGCGTCGTCCGCGCTTACACCGTCCGGCTGCGACGACCAGATCGCGATGGAGTCGTCGCCCGTATTGCGGATCGCATTCTGCTCCGCCATGGAGTTGCGGGTTCCCGTCGAGAAATTGATGCCGTCCGCATACGTATCCCGGATGCGCATGCCAGCGGCGTACAGGCCGTCGGTCACGATGCCGCCGTCTTCGTCGTCGCTGCGGACCGACCAGATGCCGGCTTTGGCATGCTCGACCCATACGCCTTGAATCGTGGAGCCTTTGCCGAACGTTCCGTCAAAAGCCGCCTCCCGCAGCTCGTCATGCCGTCCCGTCACGCCGACGTCGATCTTGAGATCGTACACGCCGATTCCGTCTCCCGTGCCCATGAAACCTGCGCCTTCAACGGTCGTATGCCACATGCCCGCGCCGCGGATGACGATCCCCTGCACCTCCAGCGGCGAATCAAGACGGTATATGCCCTGCGGCACCCAGACTCCCTTGCCCGCCGCCTTCGCAGCCTGGACGGCTTCCAGGAACGCGGTGTAGTCGCTCTTGCCATCGTTCGGCGTTGCGCCGAAGTCCGCCACGGAAAGGAAGCCTTCCGGCATGGCGTATGCCGACGGGGCCAGCTCCAGGTCCGCCGAGTCGAGAACATAATAAGCGGCTGCGTCGGAAGCCTGCTTTTCCAGCCTCAGCACGGTCCCAGCCGGCAGCATGCGGCCGAAGTCCAGCTGCGTCTCGTCATAGAAACGGTGAGGATCTCCGTCCTCGGGATTGTTGGACCATGGATACTTGCCGTATACCCAGGCGTGGCGGCTGGAAAGCTCCAGCTTGCCGCCCGGGGCTCCATCCACCGAATAGCTCAGCGTCGCCTGCTGGCCGCCGCCGTCCTGACTGTCCGGTATGCTGTAGCGCAAGGACATGTAGCTGGCCGGTACCGCAAGCTTGAATTCCACATACTGGCCGGCAGCATCCAGCTTGACGGCCTTTCTGCCCGACGCTTCGGAAGCAAGCGTCATATACGTCCGGTCGGGACCAAGCAAGGTTCCGTTCGTCGCTCCGTCTTCGGCTTCATAGGTCGTATAAGGAAGAGTCGCTCCGCGATAGTCGCGGCTGACCGCGCCATGCACGAGCAGCCGGTCCACCAGCAGGCCGCCCTCGTCGTCCCCTGCCAAGCGCAGCTCCACGGAATTGTAGCCTGCCCGCAGCTTCAGCTTGGCCGATACCGTCTTCCATATGCCATTGCCTTTGCCATTGCCATCTCCGGCTGCCGCATCCAGCTTGCCTTGCGGCAGGCCGTTGACATAGACGGACAGCCTGCCTGCATCCGCGCCAGCCAAGGCTGCAGCGTTCCAATCCGCTTCATACAGACCTGCTGCCTGCGCTTGAACGGACAGGATCAGCCGGTCATCGGCATCCTTCCAGCCGGATACATACCCGCTGCCGGCATACCCGGGCGCTTCGGCATGAATGCCTGCACCGCCGGAGACAAAGCCTTTCTCCGCTTCGTACACGACGTCGTCTGCGACCTCGAGCAGCTTCCAGCGGCTTGAACCTCCTGCCGTTTCACGCTCGGCAAGCGTCGCATGGCCGGAGGAAGCTGCCAGCACGCGGCTGCCGCCCGGCTCGGCCAGAATCAGCAAGCCGGACTGCTTTTCCTGCGTCCATTCGGCTGCCGGGCCCGCCTCTCCTGCCGAGACCGAACTTCCGTCACGCAGCAGGTAGCTGCCGGTTTCTTCGTTCCGGAGCAGCAGCCGCCCGTTCCGGTCTTCCATTCTCCATAGCACGTTCTTGCTGCGGCTATCTCCGCCAGACAGCGCCAAATCATCGCCGTTCATCGCCAGGAGCGAACCGGCAGCCGAGTTTTGCAGCCGGTACAAGCCCGAATGCGGCGCCGACGGCGTGATGCCGCTGCCGAACGTATCCTGGACCTCCGGGATGAATCCTCCCTCGGGCGCCGCGGCCGCGACCCATTGGACGGCTCCGTTGTCGATGGAGCGCAGATCAAGCTGGGCATAGCCGAGTCCGTCCGCTATCTGCACGTATTCATCCTCGTGGCCCTCGGCCAGGCTGCGCAGCAGAATCGCTCCGGCGGCAGGCGCGTTCTCGAGCGCCCATCCCGCGTCCGTTCCGGCTTCGCCTGCAGGAACGGTGCCGAGATAGCTCACGCCCGGCAGCCAGGAAAGCTCGCGGCCGGTGACTTCATTGACGATCGATACGCCTCCTCCGGCCCTTTCCTTCACGAACCAGTGCGAGCGCAGGTCCTTGGCGTCCAGACTGCCGTAAAGCACGACGCCGCCGGCATTCTCGTAGAGCGCCGCTCCGCCGGACTTGCTCGTCAACCGGATCGCCCCGTCAGGCAGCAGCACCGGAGCGCCCCCTCCCGTGCCGGTCTCGCTTGCCTTCACCGGAATGAATTCCCACTTCGGGCTGCCCCAATCCCGGTTCACCGGGCTGTACTCGGCCGCCTTGAGCTTATGCTCGACGTTCAAGTATCCGGAAGCCTCGGCCGGGCGGGCATCCCCTGCGCTGCGGATCAGCTTGAAGCCCTGATGGTCCAACACGGTCCATGCGGCCGAATCCATGTCGCCGCTTGCCGGATCCGCTACCCGGACCGATTCGCGGGAATCCGGCTTCACGCCGCTCAGCGTGACGTAATGGCCGGTCTTCCGGTTCACGATATGCTGCACGCCGTCCTTCGTCTCGATCAGCCAGTGCGCGCTCTCGTCGCCCGGCTGGACGTTGCCGTAAGCGAGCTTGCCGTCCTTCTCGAACAGATACAGCTGCAGCCAGTCGTTGCGGATCTTCACATAAGGGGTCAGCTCCTCCGCCGGACCTTCAGGCGCGGGAGCCTTCACCAGCCAGCGCGCGCTGCCCCAGGACGGCTGCGCCCAGTTGTTGCCATGCGCATAGCCGTCCTGGCTCTGCACGTTCAGCAACGCATCTCCATCGGAAGCGGCTTGGAAGGTCGATTGTCCGGTCTGGACATCGCCGCTGCCGTCCTTGCCCGGAGCTTGAATCCAGCTCGTCAGCAGCGGATCCGCCGCTTGAGGAGCTACCGCAGCAAGGGCGGCGCCGCCCTTCAGCTCCGTCTGCTGCATGTAACGGCCCGTCTGCACGTTGCGCAGCCGAACCGCCGTTCCATAGTCCTCCATAATCCATTGGGAGGACGCATCGGCGTAATCCGGCGTGCCGTATGCGATCAGACCGCCCTGCTCCTGCAAAAATCTTCCCTTCCAGCTGTCCTGCAGCCGCTTCGCCGCAGAGTCGGCTGCCGGCTCCAGTCTCCAGGAGGAGCTGCCCCACCCCGGCTGCGCCCAGTCGCTGATCTGCGCATGGCCGGTCTGGCTCTGCACATGGAGCAGATAAGAGGATTTTTCGCTGCTCGCTATCGTATACAGCCCCGCAGCGCCTGCTTGCTCCTGAATGGAAAAATCGCCTGCCGTGGAAGCTTCCGGCAGATCCGAGCTTTTGACGGGATCGTTGAGACGGTCCCCATCGTTGCCCGTACGGTTCAGCACATGGCCCGTCGCCCGATTGACGAATTTCTTCGAGCCCGGCGTCACGCCGTCCACGACGAACCATTGCGAGGAAGCGTCGTTCAGCTCCGGCGCGCCGTATTTCGCCAGACCGGCTTCCTCATAGAGGACGTTCCCCTTCCAGCCGTCGACCAGCCGGACCGGCTCCTGGTCATGACCCGGTTCCACCTGCCACAACGCCGAGCCCCAGCCCGGCTGCGCCCAGTCGCTCACCTGTGCGTAACCGTTCAGCACCTGGATGTTGACGATCTGATTCGATCTGCCGGGAATGGACAGATTGACGTAACCGGGCTTGCCGGATGCTTCCGTCACCTGCCACTGAGCCGATGCCGCGCCGCTGTCGAGCGCGGAGCTCTTGAGATTGTCATGCGGATCCGATACCAGCTCCCGGTTCAGCAGATGGCCGGTCGCCCGGTTCACGAGCAGCTGCGCGCCTCCTTCGCCGCTTTTGATCTCCCATTGAGATGCAGGATCGTTCACCGCCGTGAAGCCGTAGCGAGCTTGTCCCTCCGCTTCGTACAGATACACGCCTTTCCATTCATTTTTCAGCCGGACGTAGACGGAATCGGAAACAGAAACCGTTGCGGATGCCGCAGCGTCGTACCCGAGGTCCTGTACGGCCGAGCTGAGGTCCGCTTCCGCGGCGCGCGCGCCGGAAGCCATCGCCGGCAGGAACAGCAGCAGGCTCAGAAGAGCGGCAGCAAGCCGCCTGAATTGAATTGCCATGTTGGATCCCCTTTCGTTATGGTTGCGCTTTCTTTCCTTGGCAAAAGAAAAGCCGCCCAATCATGTCCTAGACAATCAAGAGTGCAGCTTTTCTTTTCGTTGCTTGTTCGGAGAACTCAGCCCTTCGTCGCTCCGTCCGCGAGGCCGGAGATGAGGAAGCGCTGCAGCAGCAGGAACACGGTCGCGATCGGCACGGCGATCAGGATGGTGCCGGCCGCGAAAATCGTGAAGTTGTTGGAGAACTTGTCGTTGATGAAGTTGTACAGCCCGAGCGCCAGCGTGTACTTCTCCGGCGAGCGCAGGATGATGCGCGGCGTCAGAAAGTCCATGAACGGCGCCATGAAGGTGAACAGCCCGACGACCGCCAGGATCGGAGCCGTCAGCGGCATCAGAATCCGGAAAAATACGGTCAGATGCCCTGCGCCGTCCATCGTGGCCGATTCGTCGAGATCGCGCGGAATGGTGTCCAGGTACCCTTTGACGAGAAACACGTTCATCGGCAGTCCGCCGACGGCGTAGATCAGGATCAGGCCGGTGAACGTGTCCAGCAGGTTCACCAGGTTGAGCAGCAGGTAGATCGCCACCATGCCCATGAGCACCGGGAACATCTGGAGCAACAGGAACGTGTAGATGCCGTACTTGCGGCCCGTGAAGCGGAAGCGCGAGAACACGTACGCCAGCAGCGATACCATCGTCACGGAGGCGACGGCGTTGCATACGGCGACGATGATCGTGTTTTTGTACCAGAGGCCGTAATCGCTCTGCGGATCCGTGAACAGCCAGCGGTAATGCTCCAGCGAGAGATTGTCCGGAATCAGCTTGGCGCTGTAGAGGCTGGTGCCGGGATTCAGCGAGATGCTGACCGCCCACAGCAGCGGATACAGAATGACGGCGAACATAATCAGAACAACGAGGTAGATGCCGGATACTTCCAGCTTGGATCTTAGCGTGCGTCCCATCAATAGCCCTCCTCACGGAATGACCGCGTCTTCCGGAACTGATAGAACGCGAATGCCGCGACGATAAGGCCCATGATGATGCTGATGGCGGCGGCCATTTTGTAGTTGTTGTCGGTGAAGGTCAGATTGTACACCCAGGAGATGAGGATGTCGGTCGCACCCGCGCTTTGGCCCGGCACCGCCGGTCCTCCCTTGTTGAACAGGAAGATGATGTTGAAGTTGTTGAAGTTGAACGAATACTGCATGATGAGGAGCGGCGCCGTGGCGAACAGGATATGAGGCAAAGTAATGAAGCGGAACTTCTGCCAGCGGCTGCCTCCATCCACTTCGGCGGCTTCGTACCAGTCCTTGGAGATGCTCTGCAGCACGCCCGTGAACAGCGTGAACACATACGGGAAGCCGAGCCAGATCTGGATCAGGATGATCGCGACGCGGGCCCAGGTCGGGTCCGTCAGCCATGGAACCATCAAGCCGATCTTGCTCATGATCTGCATGTTGATCGCCCCGAACGTATCGTTGAACATCGCGGCGAACACGAGCGCGGTCATGAACGAGGGCACCGCCCAGGGCAGGATGAAGATCGTGCGGATCAGCTTCTTGAAGCGCACGCGGTTGTCATTGATGAGCACGGCGAGCAGCATCGCCAGTCCGATCTGCAGCGAAGTCGCGACCAGCGTCCAGACGACCGTCCAGGTGACGACGGAGACGAGGCTCTGCGTCCAGATCGGGTTGGTGAACAGCTCCTTGAAGTTGATCCAGCCCACCCAGTCCAGCAGCTTCGCAGGCGGAGAGTTGTACAGGCTGTAGTTCGTGAACGCGAGCGCGACCATGAACAGCAGCGGGAAAATGACGACCATCGCCAGCAGGATGAAGCTCGGAACGACGATAAAGTAAGGGAAGCCTTTGTCATAGCTGTCATGGAAAGCCTGCCTTACGGATGGAATCCGCTCGCCGTCCTGGCGGCGGACCGCATCCCGGTAGGCATCCTTGATATTGAGCACATAGGTGAACAGAAGCACGATCGCGAGCAGCACGGAGAGGATGCCCTCCGTCAGCAGCGTTCGGGAATCGTCATTATTCGGATCGTTGCCCAGCGTGATCAGCCCTTCGATGCCGTGCGCCGTCCATGCGCCGATCGATGCCGCGAGCGACAGCGCCAGCACGAGGAACAGCACGCCCTTGATGAAGCGGCGATTGTACAGCTGGCCCAGACCTGGAATGATGGACAGCGCGGCTGCCGCAGATGGAGAAGGCAGGGGACCGGCCTTCGGTTGCAATGCTTTTTGCATGGTTCCTTCACCTTCCGATCCTTGCTCTTTATATAAGGGGTCCGTCCAAAAGTATATTGAGTCGATTTAAAAGTAAAAGCCCGGGGGCCGCGCCGGTGAGCGCCAGCCCGCGGGCATCGTGATGTTGCAATCCCGCCTTGCCTTGACGGCCGGGCGATGATTTCCGTATGGAACAGGATTCAATGGCGCAGGCTTCTTATTTGCCGGACATCGCCATCTTGTCCTGGACTTGCTTCACAGCGTCATCCAGCGATTTCTGCACATCCTTGCCTTCGGAAGCGAATTGGAGCGCGTTCTTCATCGGATCCCAGACATAATCAAGCTCAGGAACCGTAGGGAACGGCTGGCCGAATTGGACCTGCTCCGTGAAGCCTTTCACGAGCGGATCGCTCGTCAGCGCGGCATCGTTCAGAACCGCGGTTACCGGAGGAACTTGGCCGGTCTTTTTGTAGTATTCCAGCGCGTTTTCCTGGTTGGTGATGAATGCCGCCAGATCGGAAGCCCATTCCGGAGATTTGGAGAACTTGGAGAGCATCCAGCCCTTCACGCCGATGAAGGAGGTCGGGTGCTTGCCGTTTTCCAGCGTCGGTAGCGGAGCTACCGCCAGGTCGTCGCCGAGCTGCTTCTTGTAATCCGTGATCGCCCAAGGTCCGTTGATGACCGCGCCGACCTTGCCGGAGCCGAACAGGCCGCCGACGATATCGCCGTTGACGCCTTTAGGCAGGTAGCCTTTTTTGAACCAATCCTGGATCAGCTGAACGCCTTTGACGGCGCCTTCCTTGTTGAGGCCGATCTCATTGACGTCGTAGCCGCCGGCGTCGGTCCCCTTGAAGATGTAGCCGTCATTGCCGCCCATGAACGCCCATGCGTAGTAGAAGTTGATGCCTTCGAACAGGAAGCCGTACGTCTGCTTTTTGGCGTCCGTCTGCTCCTGGGCCAGCTTCTCCAGGTCTGCGATCGTGGCAGGCGCCGAAGGAACGAGTTTTTTGTTGTAGAACAGCGCGTACGTTTCCGTTACGAACGGCAGGCCGTACAGCTGGCCGTCCTGGCTGAGCGCCTTGAGCGCTTCCGGCGTGTAGGAGTCGAGCACGGCCTGCTCGGCCTTGACCGGCTGCACGAGGCCTTTGAGCACCAGGTTGCCGATGCCCGGCTGGTAGAACAGGTCCGGACCTTTGCCGGCAGGACCGTCCAGCGAGAGGATCTGCTGCTGGTCGTTCATCTTGACCGGCTTGACGTTGACCTTGATGCCGGTTTTCTCCGTGTATTTCTTCGTAATATCCGTAATCGTGGCCACGCTGTCGGCGTTGTCGTCCGGCCAGATCGTAAGCTCGGCCGGCTTCTCCGGCATGTTACCGGCATCGGCGCCTGCGTTGTCGGCTGCGCCTGCGTTCGCCGCTGTGTTGGCAGCCGGCTCCGTTGCTGCGCCTGTATTTGCAGCGCCTGTATTTGCGGCACCTGCATTGTTTTCCGCGTTGTTGTTGCTGCCGCATGCCGTAAGCCCCGTCAGCGCGATAGCCATCGCCAGCGCCGCTGCGGCTGTTTTTTGCTTCTTCATCTCTGTATCCTCCCCGGATCTCGTCGGTTGGTTTCGCTTGCTGATGTCATTGTAGGACTTTGGGGGGAGGCCCAACTACCAAAGTAATGACTTCAAACGTCAAGATTGTGACCTTGTGAACGGATGGTTTCAAATGAAGCTTTTGGGGGTGAAGAGAGCGGATGCCGAGCAGATCTGTTTCATTTACTTGCAGTCTGCCGCGCACCCTTTGGTTGAACAATCGTTTTCTTCCTCCTTCCCATCAGCTGAAATAGGCATTATCCTGCCAACGACCAGGCGGAGATCATGCCAGCAGCAATCCGCAATTCAGTCATAGCGATTCTTATTCAGGACGGCCGCATCCTGTTGACCCGCAATCAGGGTGCCCAAGGCGTATTTCACTTGTTTCCGGGAGGGGGACAGGAGCATGGAGAGGAATTGAAGGATGCCGTCGTCAGAGAATGTCTGGAGGAGATCGGGCAAAAAGTCATTCCCGGCGACCTGCTGCATATCCGCGAATATATCGGCCGAAACCACGAATTCTCCGAATGGGATTCCGAAATCCATCAGGTGGAATTCTACTTTCAATGCTCCCTCCCGCCCGGCTTCGACGGGAGCTTCGCAGCCGCCTCCAACCCGGATGAGCTGCAGATAGGAGTCGAGTGCGTCGACCTGGACAGGCTCCATGAGCTCCGGATCTATTCTCGCTCTCTAGTGGAAAGCCTTCAGACCGGTATTCCGGGCCTATGCTATCGGGGAGATACAAACGAAGAGTTCGCCGTGAGTTCTGATCTCTTGAATGTCATCATGATGTGATCGTCGCAATCAACAAGCCGGTTTTCCTTTTTGGCATTCATTTAAGGATTCAGCTCCAAGACTATTGAGCATCCAATGAAAAGGGACAGCCTCTAAACTAGCTTCGGCTGAATTCAAGCCGAGATAACACAAACGGGACGAAACCGATCTTCGGTTTCGTCCCGTTTGTGTTATCCATCCCCGCCAAATGGGGCGAGCGATGGAGTTAGACGGAATAGTCGTCTTATTCGGCCTCAAGTGGCCCTTGTGCCATGGAGTTAGACGAAAAATTCGTCTTATTCGCACTCAAGTGGCCCTGAGCCATGGAATTAGACGGAAAAGCCGTCTTATTCGGCCTCAAGAAGCCCTGAGCCATGGAATTAGACGGAAAAGTCGTCTTATTCGGCCTCAAGTGGCCCTGAGCCATGGAATTAGACGGAAAAGTCGTCTAACTCGGCCCCAAGTCGCTTTTGCGGATTACATATTCCCATTCCTCTCGTTCACATCAGTCCTGTCTTAGCTCTCCTCTGGAGCCAGGTTTTCCCGTCCGCCGGAGCTGGCATAGGGCGTCGGGCGTTCATGAAGCGGCATCGGCGCCGGCGGAGCCGGCTTCCCGAAGAACAGCCGCAAGCCCCCCGCGATCAGCAGGAAGGATGTGACCGCCAGCGGCAGGCTGCGGAAGAACCAGTCGTAGGCCGAGGCGAAGCGCGGAAGATATTCATAGATGGCCTGGCCAAGGAAACGGTCCATCAAATAATAGGCGCCGAGCGCGATCAGTGCGGCTCCCAGCCAGCGGTGATAGCGGGCGAGCTCGGTCAGGACGGGCACATCCTGCATCTCGCCCCGCTGATAGCGCTTGTACTGCTGCAGAGCGTCGAACAGCGAGAAGCACCAAAGCAGCGGAAGCATGAACAGGAACAGCGTAATCCGCATGCTGTCCATGAGATAGATGAGCAGAAGGAATCCGAGCAGCAGCTGCAGTCCCCGTTTCTGCAGGCCGAGATACAGATGACCGGCGCCGGGGAGAAACGACAGCAGCGCCGCCATCGTTTTGTTTTTGCGGGATCCGGAGAAGCGGTCTTCCATTTCCTCGAAGAACGAGATGTCCCGAAGAAGCTCTCCCGCCTGCTTGCGGTTCACATGCAGGATCGCGTCGAACATGCTGTAGATCCATATGACCGGCAGCAGCAGCAGAAAAACGAGGAAAACCGGCGTATGCAGGACAACGGCGACGAAAACGATGAACGCGCCGAGGCCTGCGAAAGCTATCATGAAGGCGATACCGCGCTGCATGAGGCCAAGCGACATGTGTCCAAGGCCCGGGATGAAGGAAAGCACGATCGTCAGCGCCTTCTCCCGCTGATCCTCGGCGGACCGGACCGGGTAAGGCCGGGCGGACGGTATCCCATTCCCGTCCAGCGGACCGGGAGCATAGGCATGCGTCTGAGCAGGACGGGCAAGCACCGTCACGAGGATATCGACCATGCTGATTCCCCAGACTCCGATCGGAATCACGATGAGCGGAGCGGCATTCCCGTCCAGATTGCCCGTGACGGCAAACAGCAGCATGAAGGCGACCGGCCCCCATACAAAAGCGCCATAGACGAACATTCGAAGGTATTTGCCCAAATAGGCATGTCCGGCGCCAGGGATAAACCCTAGCAGCAGCGCGACAAAAGGATTGGGAGGAGTTCTCATATAGGTCGTTCCTTTCGGAGTTTTTTCGGTCATTTCAGTTAAAACGGTTTTTCGGGTCTTTCAGTCTTTCAGTCTTTCAGTCTTTCTGTCTTTCTGTCTTTCTGTCTTTCTGTCTTTCTGTCTTTCTGTCTTTCTGTCTTTCAGTCTTTCAGTCTTTCAGTCTTTCAGTCTTTCAGTCTTTCAGTCTTTCAGTCTTTCAGTCTTTCAGTCTTTCAGTCTTTCAGTCTTTCTCAGTCTTTCGGTCTTTCAGTCTTTTTCTGTCTTTCTGTCTTTCTGTCTTTCTGTCTTTCTGTCTTTCTGTCTTTCTGTCTTTCTGTCTTTCGGTCTTTCTGTCTTTCTGTCTTTCTGTCTTTTTGTCTTTCTGTCTTTCTGTCTTTCCATCTTTCGGTCTGTCGGCCTTTACTCCCGTTCATCCCGATGCTTTAAAGCTCATTCTTCTATTAAAAAGAACTACCCTGGCGTTTTCCGCTTCCGGCACTCATTCCGATAATCACCGGTACCTGCGGTCCTGGATCTCTTGAAGCAGATGCGCGGTCCGATCCAGCATGCGGTTCGACCAGCTCTCGGAAGACGGACCGGATGTCGGATTCGAAATCGCTGAGGAAGCTCCCTGCTGCGGTTCCCGGCTTTCAAGAAACCGGTCCATGTCCGTGAAAGCCCCGCTCATATACAGGAGCAGCGTTAGCGAGGCGGCAAGCCCGTAATGGAGAGCGGGACGCCTCAGCCAGGCGGTTCGCGTTTTTGGAGTCGGCCGGACGCCCAGAAGGTCCCCTTCCATTAGCTCCAGCACGTTAGAACGGATCCGCTCCATGGCGGCAGCCGGAACGGGAACCGCCATGAAGTCGATGCCGGAGAAGTCAGGCCTGGAAGCGGCGCTCGCCTCCTCCGCCGGACTCCCGAGGATGTCGACCGCCTGGACCAACAGCTCCAGGCAGCTGTCGCATTGGGAGAGATGGAGCTCCATCTCCTCCCGCTGCCGATCGGTCAGCGTATTCCGGGTGTAAGCCGCCCATGCCTCCTGATTGTGATGCCGGTTCTCGCTCAATCGAAATCCTCCCTTCTCCAATGTCGCTTCATCCAGCTTCTGGCCCGGTACAGCTTGGACTCGACGCTTTTCGGCTTCAGGCCGCTTTCTTCCGAGATTTCCTGATAGGATCGGCGGCGGAAATAATAGTCCCGGACGATCCCTTTATATTCCGGAGGAAGCTCTTCGAGCTTGTCCTGCACTCGCCGGCGCTCCTCTATCGCGATCAGCTGATCCGGCGGGGAATCGTTCTGCTCCCGGCTCCTCATCATTACTTCCGGCGAATCATCAAGCGCTTCGCCTGATCCTGACTTCGCCTCCTGCCGCTGCCGCTTGCGCCTGTAATCAATGGCTCGGTTGACGGCGATGCGGGTAATCCACGTCTTGAAGCCTTCCAGCCTGCATTCCGGAAGCGCCCGGCTGATCGCCAGCAGCGTCTCCTGCAGGACGTCCTCGGTATCCTGGGGGGATCGCAGGACGGCATACACGGTCCGGTACAGGTAAGCCCCGTACTCGTCGATAATTTCGCCGAACCGTTCCGGTCCGCCGTCGCGGACGGACTGCAGCCATTCGATATCGCTTTGGATGTCGTTTCCCCCCTTCCCATGAATAGACGAAGGATATCTTGGTTTCCCCTGCGCTTTGGCGAATAAAATTTTTCCATCGCCAAAAAAAGCGGCGAGATCGATTACACGGGTCGCCCCGCAAGCCGATCTGCCGCTCTGTTGGTCCCTGCTATTTCGCGACGGTTGCCTTCGCTTCGCCGCCCCGCCGATGGATCCAGACGACTGAATACCTGAATTCAGTCCACGATATACGAATCCCCTGCCTGCGCAGGCGGTTCATTGCCGATCAGGACGACATGGCTCTCTCCCGAGTCCGCCATCGTAATCCGGCAGGCCACCGCCCGTTCGTCGCCCGCATGCCCGCCCGACCTTCGATACCTTACCTTCCTGCAAGCGGAACCGCATGACTCCGTCCTCGACCGGAATGACCGCCAGGTTGGCTCCGCCCGGCTCGTTCGCAAGGCAAATGCCGCTTTCCTCGGACAAGCTTGCCGCGCCGGGAGCAAAGTAAAAATACTGCTCGTACTCCAGCGGACGAGTCCGTGCTTGTCCCTGCCTGTCGAGATTCGTACAATGAATACAGGTAAACAAATATGGAAAGGGTGGTCATGATGCAGGAGCAGCTGTTGAAAAAGCTTCACTATAAGCAAGGTCCCGCAGCCGTTCTGTTCGCGCCGGAAGGCTACAGCCTGAATGTCGTGGACACGGGAGGGACGGAAGGAAAGTACGCCTTCGTGCAGCTGTTCGTCGGAAGCGCCGCGGATGTGCGGGAGCGGGCGCCAGAGGCGGCCGGAATGCTGGAGGAAGATGCGGTGTTCTGGATTTCCTACCCGAAAAAAAGCAAATCGGTCAAGCCCGACATCAACCGCGACAGCCTGGCGTCGCTCGTGCAGGAGCTTATCGGCCTGCGCCCCGTCAGCAACGTGGCGATCGACGAGACGTGGTCCGCGCTTCGCTTCCGTCATCCGGATAAGGTGAAGTGAGCGGCGGCCCGGGTGCATGTCGAGCTGAATGTGCCGACAAAGCTTCGTTCGACGGAAAAGCTTCTAGCGGCAAAAGGCGATAGTGGGACCAACATGAAAAAGGAGTCCCCGCCGGGACTCCTTTTTCAACGTTGCGGACGTCCGCAGGAAGGATGGACAGCCTCCATCCGGACGGTCATGGATACGCGATGCCGGAATCCGGCATCGCAGCCGTACTTCGCTTCTCCATCGCCGCCAGCTGCTCCAGCAGCATGATGCCGCTCAGCTGGGTGCTCAGCGTCACTCTTTCTTCCGGTAGCTCTGACCAGCAAGTGCTGAACACCTGGCGCCGCGGATCGCGTCCGCGGCTCCATAGCGAGGATGCTTGAGTTTCCAGCAGGCGGGTTATGGCCGTCTCCTGCGGAGCTACGGCAATGAGCTCTCCCAAATATCGGACCAGAATGCCCTTGAACAAGCCGCCGTCCCCATCCCCTTCCTCAGGAAGCAGGCCGCTCGCCGGATGGACCAGCTCCCTCCGCATCGCATCAGCCGTGCGGACAGCGTCTTGCTTATAGTCCGGATCTCCCGTAATCCGGTACAGCTCCACGCCGGCGCCGATATAGACGCCCTGGCAGTACGTGAACTTCCAGTCCTTGTCGATCGTTCCGTCGCCGGTGCGGTTCATGCCGTCCCATACGAAGCCGGTCGCCAGATCGATCAAGCTCGCTTTCAGCCATCCGTAAATTTTGAGCGCCCAAGCCAGATCCTCCGGATGGCCCGACAACCGGTACAGCCTTGCCGCCAAAATGGCCGCTGGCGCGTTGGCCGGTGTGTTTTTGTAATCGAGCTGGGACTTCTGCCAGGCGATGCCGCCGCCCATATGGCTGTTCCAGCCGGTCTGGATATCGGCCCAGAGAATATCGGCCGTCTCCTTGTATGCCGCATGGCCCGTCGCCTCAAACGCCCTTACACGTTCAGCGTCACCGTGCCCCAGGTTCCCCAGCTGCCTGTGCTCGGCAGAATGAGATTCGCGGCCGCGATTGAGCCGTTGACCGATACATAGCGGGAAGCATTGCCGGCTCCTGCCGCGTAGCGGATCGTGACTGTCCTCGTGGATGCGCTGTTCTGGTTGACGTTGAACGGTCCATCATGTCCGATGGCAAGGTAAGGAAGAACTGCCGCATGAAGAATACGGAAAACGACCCGGAAGCTCCGGGCAGGATGATGCCCCAGAACGAATTGAGAAATCCGTGGCCGTAGACAAGGATGCTGCGGGTTTTCGATACGTTGAGGGCGAGCCTGAACAAGGTCGTAATCAACAGGAGAGCTGGAAAGATGGAAAAATCCAGCGCTTTGCCAAGGCGCAGGATTGGACGAGTCTCATGGATGGAGAAGCCGCATGTTCATGGAATCTCTCTTGATCTCGAACTGGATCTCGCCGTCCAGATCCGTCCGCACCGCTCTCGTCCCCGCTTCTCTCAGCCTATCCATCGTTTCGGCGCTGGGATGCCCGTACCGGTTGTTCAAACCGGCGGATAGAACGGCAATGAACGGCTTCCAATAGGCAAGCCAAACCGAAGAGGTGGAGTTCTTGCTTCCATGATGTCCCGCCCTCAGCACATCCACGGATGGAGTTGGCGGTGACGGTCTGTTCGTCCCATCCACCATCGAATGCCGGGTGAGCCCGGCATTCGATGGTGGATGGCTTAGCTCGGCGGCTATGCTCTCTCTAATGAGCTCCTGCTCGCTTGCAGAGCCGAGATCGCCAGGCAGCAAAAAACGCTTGCCATATATGGAAACCATGAGCACGACGCTTTCTTCGTTTTGATCCTCCGCAATCGCTATTTCTCGTTCTCCCTTGGTAATTGATGCTTGGCCGCTGCCGGCAAGCGGCCATAGAACGTCCAGACGGGTCGAGGCATCCGCCTGCCAGCTCTGGCCGGATCCGGCGGAGTAGACCGGAATGTCCAATTCGACAGCAGCCTGCAGGATCGGCTCAGCCTTGCCCGCTTCCTTCAATGTTCCATTCCACAACAATCGACGAACGGGGATGGATTCCAGGACGGCAGTCAAACCTCCGATATGATCTTGATCCAGATGCGTGGCAACAAGGAGATCGATATGAAGGACGCCCCGCTGCATGAGCAGCGGAACGAGCGTTTTGCGTCCGATCTCATACGGATCGCGGCGGATTCGCCAAGGCTCTTTGCCGAAATCCATCGTTCCTCCTCCATCGATGAGAATGACTTTGCCCGATGGCGTCCGGATCAAGGTCGAGTCTCCCTGGCCGACATTCAGGAAATCCACTTGCGCGCTGCGGCGCGGCCAGTCCGGATGATAGGCATGGAACAGGAGAAGAGCGACAGCCGCAAAACCGGCAAACGAGCAGAATCCCGGACTGCGCAGAAATCGATGCGCCTCGTTGGTGAATGTTCGATAGAGACGATTTACATAAGCCCCCGGACTTATTCCTCCGGCTGAAAATAGGGATTGAAGATCGTATACTCGCCTGCTGCTGCCCGGTGTGCTGCCGGGCGGATTATTTTGACGATTGAATCCAGTCAACCATCGATCCACATTTCCACCTTCAGGCCAATGAGGATCAAGATGACCGACATCCGGGAGCGGCCGGGTCTCATCGCCGGAAGTCTGCTCTGGACTTGGCAACCGCTTTTCCTTCCGGACGCGCCTCCAGGCAGCCAAAGCAGCCAGCAAGCAGGCAAGCGCGCCATACCAGGCAAAGATCCACCAAAGGGACGGCTTGGCCCAGATTGTCGCCCCTCCTCTCCAGGAGCTCATGCCGTCCACGACCCGGAATGACCAGTCGTTCCCTCGAGAGGTTAGGGCCGCGATGGCACGCGACGCACCCGGCCATATCGGCTCCAGCAGCATGACAGCCGCGCCCGCAGGCATGATGAGGAGGCTGATGAACGGCACGAGCAGCAGGTTGGCCGGCAGCGAAAGCAAATGGAACTGATTGAAATAATAAATCGATACCGGGAAGGATGCCGCCTGGGCGACGACCGTGACGACGAGCGAGTCCAGCAGGAACCGCCCTTTGCGGATGCGTGGAAGCAGCCGGTTCACGGCTGGCACTCCGAGGATCAGTCCCGCCGTTACAATAAAGCTGAGCTGGAAGCTCACGCTCTCGATCAGGCGGGGATCCCAGAGCAGCATCAGCATGGCGGAAGCCGCAAGCAGATGAAAACCGTCCTTCAGCTTGCCTGCCCGCGCTGCTGCCAGGCCGATCAGCGCCATGACGCCGGCGCGGATGATGGATGGAGCGGCTCCTGTCAGCAAGACGTAAGGCGGCACGGCGATCATGAGGACAAGCAGGACTTGTTCTTTGGTCAGGCGGCAGAGGCGGAGCAGAAATCCGAGCAGGCCGAGCATGACGGCGACATGCATGCCGCTCACGGCCATGATGTGCGTCAGGCCGAGACGGGCGAAGCGGGTGTATAGGCCGGGGTCGATATCGTCCGAGTCGCCGAGGACGAGAGCTTTCATGTACCCGGACTGCGCGGCCGGGTACGAACGTTCCAGCGCGGAGCCGAGCTGCGAGCGGACCGCATCCGCGCGTCCGAGCAGCGCGGCTGCGCTCCAGGGGCTGCCGGGCGAGACGTCGGCCTCGCCCGCCCCTTGGACCTGCAGCAGCCAGTGGATGCCCTGGCTGCGCAGGTAGCGGCGGTAGTCGAAGCCGCCGCGGTTGGCCGGCCCCGCCGGCAGCTGCAGCGCGCCGGAGACCGCGATGCGGTCGCCGCGCCGCCACTGGCGCGCGGCGTCAAGCTCCGCCTCGCGCAGCAGCTTGACGCGCACGAGCAGCCGCTCGCGCAGCGGCTCCGCCTGCTGCGCGTCCCCCGCGCGGACGGTCTGCGCCGTCATGCGCAGCTGCACCACGTCGCCGTCGATTTCGACCGGCGACGTGATGACCCCCTCCGCCTCGGCCAGAATGTCCGAGGGCGGCAGCTGCGCCGAGGCGGCGGCGTACAAGGCGGGCAGCGCGGTCGCGGACCGCGCATCCGCCCACAGCCGCTCGCCTGCGGCGATGGCATAGGCCGCCAGGCAAGCGGCGGCCAGCCCGGGCCGGGCCTGCCCGGCGAGCGCCAGCGCCGCCAGCAGCAGGCCGAGCCCCAGCCCGGCGCTCAGCGCTCCGCCGGGACTCCAGTACGCCGCCGCAGAGCTGCCGGCGACGAAGCAGACGGCCGCCCACAATAGCGGCCTTCCATCCATAAAACCTCTCGCTCTCATCCCTCTTCTCCTTTCCGGTCAACAAGCAACAAAACAAAACACCTCCACGAGTCTCCTCTTGAAAGGAGAACTCATGGAGGTGCTTCCTCCGACAGCTATGGCATCAGTCTTAGTCTTCAGCCTTTAATCTTCAGCCTTTAATCTTCAGCCTTTAATCTTCAGCCTTTAATCTTCAGCCTTTAATCTGCAGCCTTTAATCTTCAGCCTTTAATCTTCAGCCTTTAATCATCAGCCCTTAGCCCATCATCAGCCTTAGCCATATCAAATCCAATATCCGCTGGCCGCTAGTCCGTAACGGCAAGGCCTGCCTGCGGCGGAGGCTCGTAGCCTTCCAGCTGCCGGAAGCCGATTCCCTTCTGCTCCATCAGCGCTCTGACCTTCTCCGAGTCCTTCGGATACCCTCGATGATAGACGATCTCGGAAATGCCGCTGTTCGCCAGCATGTTGGCGCATGTCCAGCAAGGCTGGTCGGTCACATAAACCGTCGAGCCTTCCCGGTCGCTCCGGTCGGTGAACAGAAGCAGGTTCTGCTCGGCGTGGATGGTGCGGATGCAGCGCTGCTTCTTGACCATTTCGGCCTGGCCGTCCGTAATGCGCTGCTCCCACTCCTCGACGATCATGCAGCCGGCCTCGGAGCAGTCGGCGACGCCCATCGGAGCTCCGTTGTAAGCTGTTCCAAGAAGCTTCTTGCCCTGGACGAGCAGCGCTCCCACGTGCCGCCTGAGGCAGCGTGAACGGGTCGATACCATATAGGCGATGTCCATGAAATAGGTGTCCCAGTCTTTTCTTGCGGCATCCTGCTGGACGGCGGATGTAGTCGGCATGCGGAGCAGCCCCTTCCTGTCGGTTCCTGTTGAATTCCATTATAGCGAATGCAGCGGGAAAGCGACAATCGGATGATGCCAAGCCAAATGCCTGGGCGGATCAGCCTCATGGAAGTGTCTCAGCTATGCAGGAACCGTCTCTTTCGTCATGAACCCATTCCGCAGGAACCATCTCCTTCGTCATGAACCCATGACACTCGATACGATCAGGAGCCGCTGGCGACCTCGCTCGCCTGGCTGGCGGCGATCGCCTGTCCGAGATCATGCAGGATGTCGGCGATTCCTTCCGTGCCGATGGACAGCCGGATCAGGCCCGGCGTGACGCCGGACGCCAGCTGCTCGTCCGGAGACAGCTGCTGATGCGTCGTGCTCGCCGGGTGGATAATGAGCGACTTGGAGTCCCCGACGTTCGCCAAATGCGAGAACAGCTGCACGGAGTTGATGATCCGCTTGCCGGCTTCGATTCCGCCTTTGATCTCGAAGGTCAGGATCGCTCCTTGCCCTTTCGGCAAGTACTTCTGAGCCAGCTCATGCGACGGGTGTCCGGGCAGGCCGGGATAGCTGACGGATGCCACCGCGTCATGCGCTTCCAGATAACGGGCGACCTCAAGCGCGTTGGAGCTGTGGCGCTCCATCCGCAGGTGGAGCGTCTCCAGCCCCTGCAGCAGCAGGAAGGAATTGAACGGCGAGATGGCGGCGCCAAGATCGCGGAGAAGCTGCACGCGCGCTTTGATGATATATGCTAAAGGTCCGACGGCATCCGTGTATACGAGGCCGTGATAGCTCGGATCCGGCTCCGTCAGGCCAGGGAACCGTCCGCTCGCCAGCCAGTCGAATGCTCCCGCGTCGACGATGATTCCTCCGATGGACGTGCCGTGTCCGCCGATGAATTTGGTCGCCGAGTGGACGACGATATCCGCGCCGAACTCGATCGGCCTCAGCAGATATGGACTCGGGAACGTATTGTCCACGATGAGCGGAACGCCGTTCTCATGAGCGATCTTGGCGACGGCTTCGATGTCGAGCACATCGCCTCTCGGATTGCCGATCGTTTCGCCGAATACGGCTTTTGTCTTATCCGTAATCGCTGCGCGGAAGTTCTCGGGATCGGCAGCATCCACGAAGATCACCTTGATGCCGAGCTTAGGCAGCGTATGAGCGAACAGGTTGTACGTGCCTCCATACAGGCTGGACGAGCTGATGATCTCGTCGCCTGCCGAAGCGATATTGAGAATCGAGTAGGAGATGGCGGAAGATCCCGAGGAAACCGCAAGCGCTGCCGCTCCGCCTTCCAGCGCCGCAACCCGCTTCTCGAATACGTCGCTGGTCGGATTCATGATGCGGGTATAGATATTTCCGAACGACTTCAGTCCGAACAAATCCGCGGCATGATCGGTGTCATGGAAGCCGTACGATGTCGTCTGATAGATGGGCACGGCGCGGGACAGGGTCGTCGGATCGATTTCTTGGCCGGCATGGACGGCCAGTGTTTCGAAAGCAAGCTTGCGAGGTTCAGTCATCTTCTTAAAACCTCCTATATCGGGATGAAATCATGGAAATATACCCATTTTCTCACAATCATGGGAGGACGACAACTAGATCTTTCCATTTCTCCACGATTTTCGGACCGATTCCCTTCACCCTCTGGACATCCTCGACCGATCGAAAAAAACCGCTTCGTTCCCGCTCCTCGACGATCGCTTTTGCTTTGGCGGGACCTACGCCGGGCAGCGCATCGAGCTGCTCGGCGCTTGCCCGGTTCAGGTCAATCCTCCCTTCCGACGCGGCGATTCCGCCAGCCGCTTGTCCGCTCCCTGCGCCCTCTCCGCTTCCCGCCGATCCAGCCGCTCCGCCGCCGTCTTCCTTGATTCCCGCCCCGCTGCTGTCCGTGCCGAGAGCTGCAGCTTGTCCGGAACGGGAACTCCCGCCTGCGGCTGAGTCTTCCTCTGCTCCACCGCCCTGAGCCTCTGTCAACCCAGCTCCGCCAGAAGCTTCTCCTGCGGCGGATCCGTTTCCTGCCGCCGCCTCGCCGCCGGATTGGGCAAGTCCAGATCCCCCTGCCACGCCCGCATCCCCTCCTCCCGTTCCGCCGCTGCTCCCATCGTCTCCTGACGCAGCGTCCTTGCCGGCCATCGCCTCCGCCAACGCCGCGTTCACTTGAACCCAGCCGGCAGGATCGGGATCCCGCGGCTGCTGCAGCCCGAAAGCGATCAAGCCAGCCCCGGCCAAGCCCAAAACCATGACGGCCGTTTTTTTCGGGGTCCGCCTTTGCGCTCCATATCTTTCCATGAGCATGCGCTCCTTCCTGCCATCCGGCACTTATTCGTGAACGTTTTCCTTTCCTCGACATGTTTGCCGAGCCGTCCTGCATAGAGTACTAACAATCCGCCTTCCGCCCTGGCAAGGAATGCCTTCCGGGACCGGATGGTCAGAAGGGGTATAGGGGCCTGCATGGCAGGCCTCTGCATTGTATCCCATGCGGGACGTCCATCTCCTGGCTTCGGCCTCGAACCGGCGTCCCAGCTCGCAAGGAGGGATCCCATGAAGATCGGATTTATCGGCACGGGCAGCATGGGCAGCCTGCTGGTGGATTCTTTCATCCGGTCGGGCGCTGTCGACGCTTCCGATGTGATCGTCGCCAACCGGACTTACAGCAAGGCCGAACATCTTGCCGCTCAGCATCCAGGCGTTACGGCCGTTCCATCAAGCCGCGAAGCCGCGCAGCAGAGCGATTGCCTCTTTTTGTGCATCAAGCCCTTGGAGTTCAAGTCCGTCTTGCAGGAAATTCAGCCGGCCGTCCGGAGCGAACAAATCGTTGTGTCCATCACCAGCGCCGTGCTCATCAGCCATCTGGAGGATCAGCTCCCCTGCCGCATCGCCAAAATCATCCCCAGCATTACGAACGGCGTATTGAGCGGCGCCTCGCTCTGCATGTTCGGCAGCCGCATGACCGTCGCAGACTGCTGCTATCTGGAAGGCATCCTGTCGCGCATAAGCGAGCCCTTGCTCATCGACGAGCAGTACACCCGGATCGTCTCCGACCTGTCCAGCTGCGGTCCGGCCTTCATCTCCTTCCTGCTGCAGCGCCTGATCGACGCCGCCGTCGAGATCACCGGCATCGATCCCGACGAGGCGGTCGCCATCTCCAGCGCCATGCTGCTCGGCACAGGCAAGCTGCTGACCGAAGGGGGGATGACGCCCGATGAATTGATCCGCCGCGTCTCGGTGCCGGGCGGCATTACCCAGCAAGGCCTGCAGCTGCTCAGACAGGAGACGGACGGCATGTTCCAGAAGCTGATCCGCATCACCCATGACAAATTCCGCGAGGATCTCGAAAAGGTCGAAGCTTCCCTAAACGACGAAGAGGTGAACGGTCCCTGAGGCATTCGCGCATGCGAAACCTCCAGGGTCCGTTCACCTCTTCCGGGATGCTTTCCTCAGAAAGAGCCTCCGGCTGCAGGACTCTCCATAGGAAGAAGACTGCAGCCATCGGTATCTTTTTAGTTGGCTACGATATTGACGAGCTTGCCTTTGACCGCGACGACCTTGCGGACCGTCTTGCCTTCCGTCAGCTCCTTCACGCGAGGGAGCTCTTTGGCGATCCGTTCCATTTCGTCCGTGTCGGTGTCGGCCGCGATGGATACGCGCTCGGCGATCTTGCCGTTGACCTGCACGACGATCTCGACCTCCTGGTCCACCGTCCACGATTCCTCATAGGAGGGCCATTCCACATACGTAACGGATTCGGAATGCCCCAGCTTCTCCCACAGCTCCTCGGCGATATGCGGAGCGAGCGGAGAGAGCAGCTGCACGAAGTTCTCCATGGAACGGCGCGGCAGCGTCTCGGCCTTGTAGGCTTCGTTGACCCAGATCATCAGCTGGCTGATCGCGGTGTTGAAGCGCAGGTTGTCGAAGTCGTCCGACACCTTCTTGATGGAGCGGTGCCAGACCCGGTTCATCGCATCGCTTCCTTCGGCATCCGAGATTTTCGGATTCAGCTCGCCGTTCTCGCCGACGAACAAGCGCCAGACGCGGCTCAGGAAGCGGTGCATGCCCTCGACGCCGCTCGTGTTCCACGGCTTCGTCGCTTCCAGCGGCCCCATGAACATCTCGTACAGGCGCAGAGTATCGGCGCCGTATTCGCCCACGATGTCGTCGGGATTGATGACATTGCCGCGGGATTTGCTCATCTTCTCGTTATTCGGGCCGAGAATCATGCCTTGATTGACCAGCTTGTGGAAAGGCTCCTTGGTGTCTACGAAGCCGAGGTCGTACAGCACCTTATGCCAGAAGCGCGCGTACAGCAGGTGAAGCACCGCATGCTCCGCGCCGCCGATGTACAGGTCGACCGGCAGCCACTCCTTCTGTTTTTCGGGCGAGCAGAACTGCTGATCGTTCTTCGGATCGATGAAGCGCAGGTAGTACCAGCAGCTTCCGGCCCATTGCGGCATCGTGTTCGTCTCGCGGCGAGCCGGCAGGCCGGTCTCCGGATCGGTCGTGTTGACCCAATCCGTAACGTTGGCGAGCGGAGATTCTCCCGTTCCCGAAGGCTTGATCGCCTCCACGTCCGGCAGCAGCACCGGCAGCTGATCCTCCGGAACCGGCTTCATTGAGCCGTCCTCCAGATGGAGGATCGGGATCGGCTCGCCCCAGTAGCGCTGGCGGCTGAACAGCCAGTCGCGCAGCCGGTACGTCGTTTTGCCGCGGCCTTTGCCCGTCTCTTCCAGACGGCTGATCATGGCTGCGATGCCTTCGCTGTTGGACAGGCCGTCGAGAAAATCAGAGTTCACATGCGGTCCATCGCCGGAGAAGGCTTCTTCCTCGACGTTGCCGCCCTGCACGACCTCGATGATCGGCAGGTCGAACAGCTTGGCGAATTCCCAGTCCCGCTGGTCATGGCCCGGCACGGCCATGATCGCTCCCGTGCCGTAGCCGGCCAGGACATAATCCGCGATCCAGACCGGTACCTTGGCTCCGCTGACCGGATTGACCGCGTAAGCTCCCGTGAAGACGCCGGATTTGTCCTTGGCCAGATCGGTGCGCTCGAGATCGCTCTTGCGGGAAGCCGCTTCGCGATAGTCGGCGACCGCCGCCTTCTGTTCCTGCGATGTGATGGAGTCCACCAGCTCATGCTCCGGAGCCAGCACGCAGTAGGTCGCGCCGAACAGCGTGTCCGGACGGGTCGTGAACACCTGGATCTCCGCGTCGGAGCCGTCGACCGCAAACGCGACCTCGGCGCCTACGGATTTGCCGATCCAGTTGCGCTGCATGTCCTTGATGCTTTCCGACCAGTCCAGCTCCTCCAGATCTTCGAGCAGGCGCTCGGCATACTCGGTAATTCTCAGCACCCACTGGCGCATCGGCTTGCGGATGACCGGATGGTTTCCGCGCTCGCTGAGGCCGTTGATGACTTCCTCGTTCGCCAGCACCGTGCCCAGAGCCGGACACCAGTTGACCGGCACCTCCGCGACGTAAGCGAGGCCTTTCTTGTAGAGCTGGATGAAAATCCACTGCGTCCACTTGTAGTAGTCCGGATCGGTCGTGCTGATCTCGCGGTCCCAGTCGTACGAGAAGCCGAGCGACTTGATCTGGCGGCGGAAGTTGTTGATGTTCTTCACCGTGATGTCGCGCGGGTGCTCGCCGGTATCGAGAGCATGCTGCTCTGCCGGCAGGCCGAAGGCGTCCCAGCCCATCGGATGCAGCACGTTGTATCCTTTCATTCTTTTGTAGCGGGAAATAATATCCGTCGCCGTGAAGCCTTCCGGATGGCCTACATGCAGGCCCGCCCCCGATGGATATGGAAACATGTCCAGCGCAAAGAATTTCGGCTTGACCGAGTCCTCCTCCGTGCGGAACGTCTTATGCTCATCCCAATGCTGCTGCCACTTCGGCTCCAGCTGCTGGGGGTTGTAGCCTTGTCCTTCGATTCTTTCCTGACTCATGGCCTATGCCTCCTGTTCATTGTGCGGGGGCGCAAACGCAAAAAACCTCCCGTCCCAGCGATTAATCGCTAGGGACGAGAGGTTTGAATTCCCGTGGTACCACCCTAGTTGGCGCCCGGCATGCTTTGCCGCGGACACCCACTCATGAAGCCCTTAACGCGGGCCATGCGGCAAGGCTGCTCCGAATCCGGAATTGACCTTGCGGCTCCGAGGCGAGATTCGGCACGCTGCGGGTCCGGCTTGCACCAACTGATGCCGGCTCTCTAAGTCCACGCGATGCGGCTTACTGCTCCTCTTCAACGCCAATATGGCTAATTTAAGTCCGATTATAGTGGATTGCAGACCGGGAGTCAAGAATGCGCGGCTCAGGAAGGCTCTGTGAAGCTGGAGCTCAGGGCCGGCCCCATCGAGCCGCCTTTCATGAGAGTGACGTAAATGCGTTCATGCTCAACATACTCGCCTGCAATAAGCTTAAGAAGCTGTTCGGAGGAAAGCCACCCCCAATTTTGCTTCGAATAGTCGATTGTAGCCAGGCGCGGCTGCGTGTACTGGGATACTTCGATGTTGTCGAAGCCGATCAGGCTGATATCCCTCCCGACCCGGATGTCCGTCGTCGTCAAATATTCGTACATTCCGATCGCCATCTCGTCGTTCAAGCAGAAGACGGCCGCCGGTTCGGTGAATCGCTGGGCGATTTGAAGGCCGGCAAGCGCTCCGGAAGCTTTTTTGAAATCCCCTTCGATTTCAATGTACTGAATATGCGGATTCCGGTCCACCACCTGCTTGACTGCCTGCAAGCGCTGCCTGGAATCGAACGAGCCCTTCGGCCCCGTCACCACATACAGCTTGCGATGGCCGAGCTCGATGAGATGCTCGACGGCAAGCCTTGCTCCGGCTTTGTTGTCAAGGAGCACCTGATTGACATTGGGGTGGTTCAGATCCCGGTCCAGAACAACCAATTTATGGCCCATATCCGCATACTTGAGCAGCTCTTCGCTCGAGAAGGACTCGTCCAGGACGATGGCGCCGTCGATCATTCGCTGCGGGAGCAGCCGATGCGACTGCTTGCCGCTGCAAGCGACAAGATCGTAGCCGCTCTGCTTCAAGCCTTCCTTCATCCCTTGCAGCAGTTCGCCGTAAAAAGCTCCGTTGAAGTCGCTTAGAAAAACGCCGACCACTTTGCTTTCCTGCTTCTTCAAGTTGCGGGCAGCTGCGTTGGGAGTGTACTGCAGCTCCTTGGCTATACCTAGTATCCGGGCAGAAGTCTCAGCCGTGACCTTCGGGCTTCCGTTGAGCGCATAGGAGACCGTCGATATGGATACCCCTGCTCGTTTGGCGATATCTTTGATATTTGCCACATGCATGCCCCCTTCCCTGTCATCATCCCTTGGATCTCTGCTGTCCAACGGACGGTCGAGCTTTCAGCTGGATATTCGATCACGTATGGATTTCGATCCTGTTCCCCTCTGACTTCAGAAGCGGCAGGATCTGCTCCCGGCTCAGCCTCGAGCCGCCCTGACGGTAACGGTTCGCTTGCTCTCGGCTAGGCATAGCCACCCCGTTCACCAGGATCAAGCCAGCCTGCTTGCTGCCCAGATGATAGACGAATTCAACCGGCAGATCGTAAACCCGGTAGCAGAAATGCAGCCCGTCCAAATGGACCGGCAATACGGGGTCGATGACCAGATCCCCGCCTTCCATGCGGATGCCCAGACAATTGGAGATCAGCTGATTCATATAAATGCCTGGTCCGCTGGAGTATATTCTCCAGCCGCCTTTCACCAAAACCTTCCCTTGCTTGAGTTCTTCAAATCGTTCCTGAGCCTCGTAGCGGTCGTTGAACTTGCCGTCCGAGCTGCTGAAGTAGGCATTGCTCTGGCGCAGATCCGCGTTGGCTACATAGTCGCGAAGCCCGACCGGATTGATCCTGTGCAGCCCTTGCCAGGCTTCATCCGCATGGCCCAGCTTGGCCATCGCTTCGACAAAGCGGATGTGGGCGTGCACGTACTGCAGTCCCACTTCCCTCCCGAAATTAGCGGCCTGTTCGGCACGCTTGAAGCGGTTGCTGACACCGCCTGTGTATGCGGCGGGACGATCCATCAGCCGGACGCCGTCGGGGTCATGCAGCTTCTCTTTGATGAGCGCATAATGGGCCTCCGCCTGTTCCTTGGTCAGCAGCTCTCCGATCATGCTGCGCGTCATGGGCAGCAGCCTGTAGCGGATGCCGGTCTTCGTATCCTCGGGATGCAGCATAAGCTCCGGCTGCCCCGGCTCCTCCATGTACAGAAATCCGGGAATAACGCCTGTCGGAAGCATGTAACGCTGGAAGTCGGCCTGAATCGAAGCGGCGATCCCGCGCAGCTCGTCCGCCATTGCCGCATCGCATTCCATGAAGGCGGCAGACAAGCGGGTGAACGCCTGGTAGGTCAAAGCGACCGTCCAGCTGCTGACCATGAATTGCTTCAGCTGCGCGTTGGCAGGCTGGAGCGTATCGTCCCAATCCCCGTCTCCGTAAGCCGACAAGTGCGTCCCGTGCAGAAAATGCTCCTTGATGTACTCGATTTCCTTGAGGAGATGCGCAAGGATCGGAGCCTTCTCATCGGTGAATTCGAACGCATGGCGGTCCATGTACGGCACGAGCTCCTCCAGAATGCTGTAGTCCTTCGTTGCGTTCAAGTAATCGCCCAATGCTTTGAGCGGCCACACGATGATATCGCCATGGCTTTCTTCTCCCTGGATCTTGTAATACCTGTCGAACATGAACCATTGCGGCCAATTGCCTGTATCCTCATATTGATGGGAAAATACCGTCAGCAATATGCGGCGCACCGTTTCATGCCTCTGTGTCGCCATGAAGTATTCCACCGGTCCCTGGCATACGTCCCGCGTTCCCCAAGCGGCCCCGCCATACTGCTCGAGACCATGCGGGACGGAGAAGTGCACCAGCATATTATGGGTGTACCATCTGGCGAGAACGTTGATCCGATCCAGCTCCGCGCTGGGCCCGCCGGGCAGGGAAAGCTGGAAGCCGTTCAGAAACGTGTTGAGATAGCTGCGGTACTTGGCGATTTCCGTCTCCATGTCGCGAGGGACATCAGGCCGTTCCTGGCCATGAAGCTGCCCCTGGATGGCAAGTTCCCAGGAAGCGCTCGCACCAAGTTCCAGAATGGCCAGCGATGCCGAATGAGGCTCCACATGGTCCGCCAGAAGAGACTCGTCGCCTGCGAGGAACTCCGATCCTGCCACGCGCAAGCGGTACCGCAGATCCGGATAGGCCGAAGCGCTGAGTGACCGGCTGTCCGCCTCGAAGATCAGACCGTTGCCGTCCAGGCTCATTCTGAATGGCGTTTCGTATTCATTGTTGTTCATCGTTGCTTGATTGGAGACAAGATAACGGTAAGCCCTGCCGTTCTCCGACGCGACGCGGAGGCGGACCTCCGGCTCGTCAACCGTCGTATAGCTGGTGATGACCAACATGTCTCCAGGCAGCTTGTAGTACCATCTCGCATAATTGAAGCCCATCTCGAAGGCGGACGGCATCGTGAGCAGACGATATTTGCCGTCCAATTCCACATAGATGCGCTGTCCGGATGTTTTCATGACGTTGAGAGCGTTTCGAGTATTCGACAGCATTTTATTGAAAGATGTGTTGCCGACGACGACCTGAGAATTGAAAACGCCGTACATGTAGGCGGTAGTGGTCAGCATTTCCCCGTCCATGTGCAGATTATTGCCTGCCATTAGAATATGGCCGTGAGGACGCTCCACTCGAAGCTCTTTGGATTTGAGGACGATATGCTCGTGTGTTGGCGTGAAAAAGGAAAGCAGCGTTTCCCCGTCCCATTCCTCGTGTCTGCGATCCGGGAATCGCAGCTGAATTTCGCTCAGGTCCATGTCCGGCGATTGCAAGGGATTGCCGATCGCAGCTTTCAAGGCTGCTTTCGGGATCGCTTGCCCTTGAGCCAGCGGCTTCCCTTCTATGTTCGCCCAAGCTTTCGCGATTTCCTCTCCATATTCCAGCGACGATACGGCAGACGGATGGTTTTCTTTGAACAAGCCATAGAAGACGACTCTCGCTTCGCCGTTCAGCCGAATACGTCTCGACTGCAGCGCCGCATAGGCGAATTCGTATTGATAGATGCAATTGGCCAGCTGTTTCTCCGCAAGCCGCTCCGGAACATCCGTCTCCTTGTAGGACAGCCCGAAAAACTGGAAGCCGTCCGTCGAATATCCGGCCGCTCCAGTCAGAACCCCTTGCTGCAAATAAGGGAAGCCGCCATGCTGAGGCTGATTCTGCCGGGAACATAGGACATATCCCTTTTGCTCATCCTGAAAGGCCTTATGGTCAATATATTGGGACATGTAGGCTTCATTGCTGCGCACGGCGCCTTTGTCGGCTAGTCCCATATCCTGACCGTAGATCAGATCCGCTTCGACACCGCTCCCTTCCAGTCGAACGTCCCAGAACCAACTATTCTCCTCGGTCAGATGGAAGCTGACCTCATAGGAGACTCCGAGCGCAGAGCCTTTCCAGATCAACGTCTGCCCGGAGCAGCTGATGCGGCTTGCGGAATGGATGCCGAGCAGAGGGACCGCTTCGATGCCCGTATCGCGGTGAAGCCTGAGGTAGATATTCGACAGCGAGCCGTCAATCGGGTTCGCAAGCAGCTGATTGATAAGGATACTCCCGCAGGAGGCCTCTTGCAGATCGCCGCTGTTCAAAAAAGCGAAGCGCAATCGGCCTGCTTGGAGCTCTACGCCGGAATGCAAGATCTTCATCATGAAAGTTCACTCATTTCTATATAGTTGCCGATTGGAGCAGCAGGCTTGCTTGGCTGCGTCTTTCTCTATCAATAGAGCTTATAGTGGAAAAAGGATCAGGCCGGCACGACTGCTGCAGGAAGGGCTGAACGGGGCGCTCCCATGCATCTGGCCATCCCCAGCCGTACGACAGGAATGTCCATGAACTGCCTCCATACAAAACCTGTCCGGTAGTTTTCAATCATCAGCAGCGTGATGCCCTTGTCGATTCCGATGACATCCTCCGCGTACCATTCGGGCTGCTCGTCGAGGTTGTAGGCATCCTTGAAGCCGTACCTGCCCCATAGGTTGGGATAATGAGTATAGTAATGCTGCATCGCGGCAATGGATTCCTCCGGCGTGAATACGATCGAGCCAGCCGCTCCGCAAGGAGGAATCGTACCGTCGACATAGTCGCTTTTGGTCGTATTGGGATTCGCGCCGTATCCTCCGCTGTAGCCGCGAGGACCATCGCAAGCCGTCAGTCCCCAGGAATTCGGGCCGAAGGTGGCCGATTTCCCGGCGTGATCGATGCAGAACTGGCGGTTGGCGAGCGTGGCATTGACGGAATTCTGGAACCAGTCGACGCCGAACTTGTCTTCTCTGCCGCGGAGATCGAACCAGGCATGCGAGAACTGATAGACGAACAGCGCTCCTCCCGTACTGTGGATGACCGGACCAACGCCGCCGTAGTAGCCCAGATAACGGGTAAAGTCCTCGAACATATCCGCCGGCACCGGATGAGTCGGCGATGCCGCTCCCAGGAAGTACATCATGAACTGCTCGGCGTAATGATCCCATGTGCCGAAGTGCCTGCCGCTCTTGTCGTCATAGCCCATATAGAACTGGTTCGTCTCCGCGTTGCGGTACCAGTCCCACTCTACGCGCTCGTACAGCTCCTTCGCGAGCTCCTCCGCTTCGCCCCCGAAGTACTGTCCAGCCGCAAGCGCGCCGCAGATCAGGATAGCCGTATCGATGACGGACACCTCGCAGCCCCCGTATGGCTTGGCCGTATCCATGTCCAGGAAGTGGAAATAGAATCCATGCCTTTGCTCCGCATGCTTCAAGAACGTATTCAGCGTGCCAAGCACCCGCTGCTCGGCCTCTGCCTCGCTCACCCACCCGCGGCTGGCGGCGATGGCGATCGCGGTCAGGCCGTATCCGACCGACGCGATGCTCGACATGGACGGAAGGCCCGGCGCCCGGTCTCGGATCAAGCCGTACCCGGGACTTTGCGGGTCTGTGTTGGCTTCCTCCCAAAAAAACTCAAAGCTCTTTCTGCTCTCCAGCTCCAGCAGTTCCTCGTTGCTAATCGGTTCTCTCATAAGATTACCTCCGGCTATTAAAATTTAAGAGAGCGGCGCTGCGAAGGTGATCGTCAAGCGATCATCAACCTTGGCATGCTGCCTCGAAACGATATGGAGCGCGTCTCCATGGCGCTCGGCACGATAGGCGGGACTCGGCTCCGCATCGAGCGGAGTGATCAGAATGATCGCGTCTTCCGGCTGGGTCAGGCGGAACGAGACGGCGCGGTCTTCGACCCCTGTGATCTCTCCGGTCGCATAGGCGACGGTGACGGCCTCGCTCAGCTTCACCTGGAGCGGCAGCATGACGCCGTCCCTGCTTCCCAGCCAAATCTCGCGTCCATCCAAAAGCGGCAGGCCCTTTTCATAGATACGGAACTTCTTGTCGAAGCCATCGAGATTCAGCAGATGAAGGAATCGCTCTCCTTGCTCATTGCGTGTGGATGTCATGAAAATGCCGTGATGAGGACAATCATGCGTAAGCTCCGCATGCGCGCCGAGCTTCTCGAGCGCGGTACGATACAATCCGATATCGCAATTGTAGCGGGCGGTCAGGACAATCGCGCGGCCCGCGCCGCACCGAATGTCGAAGCCGCATGCCTTGCCTTCCCCATACAGGCGGAACAGCGTTTCGGCCGATCCTTCTGGCTGAAACGTCTGGGCGAAATGCGTGCGTACCTCCGGACGGGGCGCTGCCCAGCCTTCGGCTATTACGGAAGGATAGGCATGCATCGAGTCGCTGAAGTCTCCTGTATGCTTCAAGCCGAGCACATCGGCGAGCAGCGTGCAAGGATTGCCCTCCATGTCATATAGCGGCACCTCTCCATAGAGAAGCAGCTTTCCTCCCTCGCGGATGTAATCGGCGAGCTTGCCCTGGACATGGCTGTCCATGTATTTTGCGGAGAGCAGAGCCAATACCGGAACCTCCGACTTTCGAATCGGCTTGTTCTGAATGTCGGCTGCGCCGAAGCGGTAGCCGGCCAGCAGCATCGCCCGAGCCATCGTCTCCCAGCTCCAGTGGGCGCGGTTCGCCTCGATGTTCTCGTGGATGGCCTTCATCATCGCGCTTCCAGGATACCGGTATTCGGTCATGTAATAATCGGGGATAAAGGCGAAGGAGACGGCATCGCGCTCCTCCTTCATCACCGAGAGCTTGTCCTGGGCGGCCCGAACCGCGCGGATGCCTCTGGCCATGCGGCCGAACGTATAGTTCAGCTCTCCCTCCGGGCTGACCGGCGCCGCGAATCCGTGGCGCTCCCCGGTGAAGGCGACGCGGTCGTTCCCGTCGCCGGGCTTGTCCTCCAGAACATAATTGCGGCCGCCGGTGAACAGGTAGTAATTAATGAGACGATTGCCTTGGGCAACGCACATCCGCATTTTCAGATCGGCTGCGGAAACGTCGTATCTGGCGGCGAAGGTAGAACCGAAGTTGCCGTCGCCGCAGTTGAACTCAACCGAGGTCAGCGGCTGATGCTCGTCATGGACAGCGTCCATGAATCCGTTGATCAGATACAGATCCTGAAATGAATTCATATCCAGATCGCCGAAATAAATATCCGAGCCGGAAAGATAACCCGGCTTGCCCTCATAAGTCTCGTACAGCTGGCTGATTCCGATCGGGAAGGTGAATCCTCTGCCGCCGCCCGTGCCGTGAATATTGACGACAAACGGAATATCCTTCACGCCGCAAGCTTCGGCATACCCCCTCAGCTCGTCGACGTAGCGGGCGAACCGGTTCCGCATATAACGCCCCAGATCCGCATGCAGGCCGGGAGCATAGTCCTCTGCCGGGGAGCGGATGCCTCTGCTGCGGCTCTCGGCATCCTCCAGGCGGAACGGATAGCGGGAAGCAAGCTGCTCCGGCTCGTAGGCTCGTCCCAGCCAGGAGGCGAAATCATCCAGGACGAGATCCGTCAGATCAGGGCCGTTGCTGACCCATGACAGCATGCCGATCTCATTGTCCAGCTGCACGGCGATGATATTCCCTCCATTAGGCTGGAGCCGCGGAGCCGCAACCTCCATCACTGCCGCATACCAGCGGCGTGAGGCTTCAAGGAATGCCGGCGCGAGATAATCGACGGTCCGGGTCGTGGCAGGACGCCCGTCCCAGCCCGACGGGACGATTTCCGGGTGCTGCTCATAGATCCAGTACGGCAAGCCCTCGTTTTTCATCTCCGCCATGATGAACGGACCTGGACGAAGGAAGAAATACAGTCCGTTGTCGCGGCATAAATCGATGAAGCCTCCCAAGTCGAGCTCCGGCCGGGTGCGTCCGTCCAAATCGAACTCGCCCTTGCGCGGCTCATGGCACAGCCACGGCACATAGCTGGCCACCGCATTGCAGCCCGCCAGCTTCAGCTTGTCGATCCGATCCTGCCACTCGTCCCGCTGCAGGCGGAAATAGTGGATTTCGCCGCTCATGATCATCTGCGGCTTGCCGTCGATCCGAATCTGCTTGTTGACGATTTCAATCATGATGTGATCCCTTCCTTACGGTTTAGATATGGCATCCGCTTGCTCGCGGCGTCTAGGGCCGGCTCGCTGCGGGGACGAGGCCGACAGCCTTGGCGCCCGCCTTCACGATCTCGCTCTTGCCGTACAGCTCCCACACAAATCCGCTGCGGTAGTTCTCGATCATCAGCAACGTAATCCCCTTATCGATGCCGATCACGTCTGGACTGATCCACGTCGGCGACAGCGTTTCATTATAGGCATCGGCCAGCCCGTACTCGGTCCACAGCTCGGGCTTTGCGGCGAAATGCTTCAGCGCAGCGAGCGAGGCTTCAGGCGTAAACACGATGGAGCCGAGGGCGCCTGCCGGGGCGAGCGTCCCGTCGACAGCATGAGCAGCGTCGTCGAAGCCTGACGGAGGCGACCCGTAGAGGCCGTTGTATCCATCCGGTCCATCGCTCGCGGTAAGTCCCCAGGCATCCGGGCCGAACGTTCTGTAGGCGGTTGCCATGTCGATCGCATACTGCCTGGCAGACTCCGAAGCGGCGACGGAATTGTCCCACCAGCTGACGCCTTCCCGGTCTGCCAAACCGCGGAAGTCGAACCAGCCATGGGTGAACTGGTAAGTGAATATCGAGCCGAACCAGGAATGGATGAACGGCTTGCCGTTCCCATAGGCTCTTGAATCCCGCTTGAACGCATAGAACAGGTCTCCCTGGACGGGATGGGTTCGGGAGCCCGCCGCGAGCACATACATCATCATCTGCTCCGCGTAGAAATCCCAGTGTCCCGCAAATCCGTTCTCCGGCGAATAGCCCATGTAGAACTGATTGTTGGACGGGTCCACATACCAGGGCCATTCGACCTGAGCGGCCAGCTTGCCGGCCTTCTCCTTCACCTCTCCGCCGAAATATTCCCCGGCAGCGATCGCCCCGCTCAGAGCGATCGCCGTATCGATGACTGACACCTCGCTTCCGGGAGCCCGGGATCCGTCCTGCATATCCAGGAAATGGTACAGGAATCCATGTTCTTTCGCGGCATGGTTCAGGAGCGTGTCCAGCGTCCCCGAAGCGCGATCTTCAGCATCCTGCTTCTTCACCCAGCCGCGTTCCGCGCCGATGGCGAGGGCCGTCAGCCCGAAGCCGGTGGATGCGACGCTGGACAAGCCCGGATTGCCGGGAGCCCTGTCCGCGACAAGACCGTATCCCTTGCTTCCCGGCTCGGTGTTCGCCTCGTTCCAGAAGAAATCGAAGCTCAGCCGGCTTTCCTTCTCCAGCAGCGCTTCCGTACCCCGGTCCGGACTTTCCGCGATGCCCCGTCCCGCGCTCTTGGAGCCGGTGCAGCCTGCCATGATTAATGCGGTTGCCGTCAAGACCAGCAACCCCGTACGAATGAGCCCCATGTCATTCCCCCGTCAACCCTGTTTTGTCCACGACCTGCGTGAAATGCTTCTGCGCGATGAGGTAAAGGATCAGCAGCGGCAGAACGATCAGCAGCGTACCGGCCATCCGGATGGATTCGTTGACATCCGTTACAGAGGCTCCCCCTGTATACATCGCCTTGAAAGAATCGTTGAAGGTTTTCAGCTCAAGCGGCAGCGTCGTCATCGCATTGCCCAAATACAAGGAGGCTAGGTACGTCTCGTTCCAGTGCCATACCATGGAGAATAGGAACACGACGACGACAGCCGGCACCGAGATGGGCAGGATGATGCGGAAAAACGTTTTGAACGCGCCTGCTCCGTCGATCTGCGCCGCTTCCTCCAGCGCAACGGGAATGGTCCGGAAAAATTGATAGTAGATCAGGATGAACAGCGCGCTCCTGATGCCTTGGGCGAACAGGCCGGGAACGATGAACGGAAGCGGCGTCTCCAGCATGCCGTATTCCTTGAACAGCAGGAACATCGGAATCATGATGACCTGCTTCGGTACGACGAAGGTGACAAGCATCAGCCCGAAGAGGATGGACTTGCCCGGGAACCTGTACTTGGCGAAGCCGTAGCCGACAACCGCGCAGGAGATCGTCTGGGCGACGGCGGGCAGCACCGAATTCAGCAGCGTGCTTCCGAGCGTCTTCAAATAATGAAGGACGTTCCATGCCTGGACGTAGTTGTCCCAATACAAGCTCCGCGGAATCCAGGCCACCGTCGGATCCAGAAGATCGTCCAGGTTCTTGAAGCTTTGCGAGACCATGAACAGCAGCGGATACAAATAAATGAAACCTGTGCTGATCAGCAGCACATAGATGATCGTCTTGAACAGCCAGCCGTCATTTCCTTGGCGCCCCAGCAGAAGGCTTCTCGCTTTATGCAGAACCCTCCGGGCTTGATCGCGCCGATCCCGCTGCTGCCGCTCAGGCTCGGCAGCCGGTATGTCTCTCATCTTGGATTCCCCCCTTTAGGACCGTCTGGCATTTCGGATCGATGTCTCCTTGCTGCGGAAGAAGAGCACGAAGACGAGCAGCACGATGAATATGACCGCAAAATAGATCCATGCCAGAGCGCTGGCATACCCGAAGCCTGTACCGGCCTTGAACATATTGTCCTGGATCAGCTTGATGACATCGCTGAACCCGTTCGTGAACAAATCGATCACGGTATAGATGAGATTGACCAGTATGAACGGCTTCACCTCCGGCAGCGTGATTTTCCAGAACGTCACCCAAGGCGACGCCCCATCCATCGCTGCAGCCTCGTAAACCTGAGTGTTCACCTTCTGCAAGCCGGCAAGGAAGATCAGAATCTGCACGCCCGAATACCACAGGATGAGGATGAACTGATTGATGATGCTGATAATCGGGACAGCCAGTCCGGGCGAGAGATTGTCTTCGATCATCGTGACCAGGCCGTACTTCTCGATGACCGGAATCGTAGCCGCGCCTTGGGCGAACAGCTCCTGGACGACTTCGCCGCTCGTGATGACGACCGGCAGGAAGAAGATCGCCCGGAACAGATTCCTTCCCCGGATCGGCTGGTTGATGAGCAGGGCTACGAACAGAGAGAATACGATGACGATCGGAATCATGAGCAGATTGGATTTCAGGAACAGGAACAGCTTTTGCGAAAACTCCGCATCGACCAGAAACGCATCCTTGTAATTGCTCCAGCCGAGATAGCTCGTTTCAATTCCGGTCGGGGTAATCATCACTTTATTGAAGCTCATATAGAGAGAGAACAAGAGCGGATAGGCCATGAATACGAGGAATCCGATGATCCACGGGGATATCAGCGTCAATCCGATCAAGGCTTCCCGTCTCGATTTGGTTATTTTCATGGCTGTCCGCCTCCTGTTACGGCCATATCGCGGGCTTTGACCGAGACGGCGCCCGAAGCATAATCCTTCGAGGTGTAATTGACCCAGATATCCACGCCGTTGCCGTAGCTGACCTTGACGACACCTTCATCCATCGCTTGGCGGTCCGTCATGGCCGCGTCCTTCACCTGCTTCAACGCCTCGTTCGCTTTTGCATACTGCTTCTTGATCTGCGGCGCCCAATCGCTGTACTCCGTCGTATACAAATGATTCGAAGGCGTATTCTGAAGCTTCCTTGTCGGCTCTTTCGTGACCTGGAACGACGGATAGGCCCCGTATTCGATCATCCGCAGCAGATCCAGTTCCGGATCGGGATTGTTGTTGCCGTAGCTCCCGAAATAATCGATGCTGCCATGCAGGACCATCGGCAGAAACGGCACTGTGTCTGTCGAATATACGAATTGCGACGAGTCCAGCGGCATATTGAAGTAGGCCGCCGTATGCTTCAGCATATAATCGCTGGGCTCATACAAGGAGAGGCGGATGGACTGGCTGGCCGCCTCATCGCCGAGCCTGCCGTACAGCTCCGCAGCTTGCGACCGATTGATGCTCTTCTTCTTGTTGAAATCGGAGTACAACAAGTAACCGGTGCTGTCGATCGCTACGCTTGAAATGCCGGCAGCGCGGAAGGCGCGGAAGTCTTCCGCAGCGAGCGGCAGCGCCTTGTCGGGACTGAGCATGTAGCTCTTGAGATCGCCGAACAGTTCACGGTTATACCTGCCGAAGGAATTGAATTCCAGGAGGCGGTTCGTAATCATGCGCACCGAATCGGTGCGGGGATCCACCCTCGGACTTTTTTCCTGCATGTACGAGTAATCGGTATTCAGGTAAAGCTCGATGTGCTGCTGCTTGGCATACGCGGCCAGGCTCTTCAAGCCCTTGCTGCCGCCGAGCGCCTGCTCGAACCTCGGAGCAGCCGGCTGGGAGCTGCTCGCGCCGCCCTTGCTCCAGCCTTGCAGTCCGGCACGGATATTGGTTATGCCGGATTGCTTCAGATCCTGCAGAATGCTTTGCGCTTCAGCAAATGAAGTCATTTTCACGACTCCGCGGTCAAGGAGTCCGGAAGTCATTTCGCCCCCGAGCATATCGATCCGAAGCGGAATGTCTTTGGGCTCCGGCTTATTTGCCGGATGGCTAGGCAGCATATCGCGCGCCTGCAGATACGAGCGGTAATTCTGGGCCATCCCGGCATACTCGGACTGCCCGCCGCTGAGCAGCCGGTAGCGTACCTGCTTGTCGCCTTCCGTCTTCCCCTTTGTATACATGTTGATGCCGCCCATCGCTTTGCTGGTCGGCTGATAATAACCGGAGCGGATAATGAACCGCGCCGAAATCCAGTAGAAGCTCGTGTTCACTCCGCTCGGGTAAGCGACGATTTCGGCGTTCATCTTGCCGTCCTCCACAATGCCCAGCAGGGCGTTCTGCTTGACGCCATGGACGATACCGAATACGGGAACTCCGACCTTGTTCATAGCGTTGTCGAAACCGCCGACTCCAAAGTCGCTGTAATAGATCTGTCCGGTATAAGGCTCATCGAACGACGTGTGACTGCTCGTGAACCGGATAAGAGCCCCGCTGCCGTCCGGTATGAACAAGTATCCCGGCACGGACGCGCCGCGAACGGCACCGAGGAACGGATACATCTGCACCGATGCCAATTTGCCTGGTCCTTTTTCCACGATGCTGTCGTTCAGCAGCTTGAAGACGACGCCGTCCTCTTCAAGAGCCACCCGAATCTTCAGCGCCGCCTCGATAGCCGGCAGCTCATAGGCGATCTCGACGCCGTTGTCGATGCTCGCAACTGCCGCCGCTCTGCCTTGGAGAGACTTGTAATTGGAAGATGTACGCTTCCCGTCATCGGTATAATAATCCAACAGAAAAGGCGACTGCATCGCATTTTTCCAGTCTTCGTTAAGCTCCTCCGACTGCAGGTCGCTCTCGCTCGGCTCGGAAGACCATACATATCCGCTGGCCGAATCCTGAATCTGGATGGCGAACGTTTGCCTGTTCAGATACAGAGCCATGCGGCTGTTTTCGCCGATTTTCTCGTAATCCGCCCGGATCGGCGCAGCAGGAACAGACTCCTGCTGGCCGGATTCCGGCATCGTATATCCGTTGGAACGGAAAAACAATTGTTCATTCTGAAAGTCCGGACGGGCCGGCTCCAAGGGAGAATCAGCAGCTGCCGTTCCCGGCTTCGAGACCGCTGCTGCCGACTGCATCGGATCGCTGCCGCCGGCAGCATCCGAGCGGCGGACGTCATAGACGTTCATAAGCGCGGCTCCGCCGATGACAACAGCGGCCGCAAGCAGCATCAGCTTCCTTTTGCTGGAATCAGACACGATATTTCACCTCTTCCGCCAAGCTCAGCACGAAGTCCCACACTTGGTTGGACAAGCCGAAGAATATGAATGCAATCAGAGCCAGGACGGCCATTCCCGAAATCGTCATGACAATGTTTTTGAACGTTTCCTTGATTTCATAGCCGTGGATTTCCTTCACCATTACAACCATCAAGAACAGGCACCACAGAATGATGAACAGCCGGGAGTAATCGTAGACGACCGCCTCCAGCAGCGTGAGGCCTTTGGACATGGTCGTGACCGGCGCGGAGAAAAGGATATAAGGACTGAGCGCATATACCGAGCCTTTATAGACATCCCTGAACTTCCCTTCGCCGTCGTTGATGACGCTCACCAGATAGTTGCACAGCACCCAGGCAAAGAAAGGAATGAGCAGCTTCAGCACTTCTCCGACGAGGTTGACCCTCAGAGGGTCGACACCGCTGAAGATGAAATTGGTCCCCAGAACCTCATAGATCCGGACCGCCACCATGACGATGAGCAGCAGAGTGGCCGAAAGCACGGATGCGCGGCCGTTCTCCAGCTCATAGTAGCCGTCGAACGGATGCCTCAGCATCCGGAAGGCGTGCAGCAGCTGGCTGATGAGCTTCTTGTCCCTTACGCGGCGGGCCGCTTGCACGGCCGGAGCGCCGAAGCCCTTGGTCCGATACAACCGTCTCAAGATGAGCCACAGCGCCGCAGCTCCCGCGATCGAGAGCAGAATCTTCGACATATGGCTCATCATCCATGCCCGCCGCAGCTCCCAATAGGTATTGGAATACTCATTGACGTTGCGGGCGAATTTGAGCTCCTCGAATGCTTTGCCGTACTCGCCCTGCTTGTAATAAGCGAGGCCGAGCCCTACATGCGCCAGATCGAACATGCTGTTCTGCCTGAGCACTTCCCGCCATGGCTCCAGGCTCTGCACGTATTTGCCGTCCAAGTACAGTCCGATCGCCTTGTAGACGAGCTGGGCGAACGGAGTCGGCTTGAACAGCTGAATGTTGGCGCGTTCCTTGTCGAGCACGTACAGAATGCCGCTGCCGCTCACCGCGATGGCGGACGGGGACTTGAAGTACCCGAGCCGCTGGTATCCTGTGTCGTTGCCCCCGAAGCTGAACAGCATGCTGCCGTCTTTGTCATATACGCTGACGTACCCTTCGACCGAGTCCGCTGCAAAAATGCTGCCCATGCTGTCCACGGTGATATCCGCGACATTCGGGCTCATGAAGGTGGAAGAGTTAAGCAAGTCATCTCCCGCTACGTTCAGCTTTTTGATGCTGTTGCTCTCGACTCCTGTCGTTGAAGTGTAGATAAGGCCGTCCTGATCCACGGTCAGGTTCGACGGAGACGGAGGAAGCTTCTGCGACAGCTGGCTCATCTGCTTTTTTGTGAAGAAGATTTTCTGCACGGCCCTCTCCAGGTCGAACCCGGTGCGGTTGCCGCCGAAATAACCGAGGAAATCGCCCTCGGAGCTGAGCTCCGCAAGTCCTTGGATCAGCCCTTCACCTACGATGTAAATGTTTCCGCGCTTGTCTGCAGCTACTTTGCGCGGCTTGAACTCGTTGGTCTTGCCGAACAGCAGCGCGCCGGGCTTGCCGATGGTCCTCTGCTTCTTCCCGTCGGAGCCGAATATAACGACCTGGCCGGCCCCATAGTCCGCCGCATAGATCAGGCCGGCCTCGTCCACGTAGATTCCGGTAGGCTCCTCCAGCTCGCCCTCTCCGATGATCCGGACCTTATTGCCCTGCTCGTCAAGCTCCAGAATTCTGGCATTGCCTGTATCGGCAACGAATAGATGGCTGCGGCTGTCGATGAACATATCCTCCGGCTGGTCCAGCTCCAGGCTGAAGCCGCTGTCCGCAGCAGCCAGCTTGGCTCCTTCCTCCCCGAAGATGCTGTGCCCGTCCACGATCCCTATCGGGAGATAAGCGCTTTGCGTCGGTCGGAATTGCCCCTGGGTATTGATCGTAAAGGATTCGTACGTGGCGGCCTGCGCCGGCATCGAGGCGAACAGCAGGGAGAACACAATGCCGGCCAGCAAACTGAACTTGGTCTTTCTCATCGTTCTCCCCCTCTACTTGATTCCGGAATGCGCCATCGTGTCCATGACACGGCTTTGCATGAAGATGAATATGATCAGATTCGGCAGGAACATGAACAAGGCCGCTGCCGCAGCCATTCCTTGGCCAGCCACATTGTTGCCTACCGTAGTCGTCAGCGTGGTCATATAGAAGGCAAACGTCCTCAGCGTCTCCTGGCTCATGTACAAGGCTGACGTCTCGGTGTTGTTCCACGACGCCTGGAAAGCAAGGATCGCAACCGTCGCCATCGCCGGATTGATGACCGGCAAGACGATTCTCGCGAACACGGTCATATCGTTCGCCCCGTCCATGCGGGCTGCCTCGATCAGCTCGTTCGGAATCTGATCGACGAACTGCTTGATCAGGAACACGCCGACAGGCAGAGCCAGAAGCGGAAGGATATGACCCATATAGCTGTTGATCAATCCGAGCTTCTCCACGACGAGGTACCGTGGAATCGTAACCGCCGCCGGCACGAACATCAGAGCGATCGTATTCACTTCGAACAATGCTTTGCGCCATTTGAACTGCTTCTTGGACAGCGCGTACCCGGTCATGGCGCTGATGATGAGCGAGAGCATGACGACGACGACCGTGACGAGGAGGCTGTTGAATAAATACTTGGTAGCCGGTATCTTGCTCATATCCGCCACAGCGAGAAGGCTGTACATATTCTCCAGCGTCGGCTTCTGGACGAGAAACGCCGGCGGGAACACGAACAATTCATCCAGCGGCTTAAGCGACTGGGAGAAAATAAAAACGATTGGAAGCACCATTACAATGCCGAGCGGAATAAGAAACAGATAGAATTTGAGCTGCCCGAGACTGAAGCGGCTCGGGTTGATTTTATTTCCGTGAAAGGAAGCCAGCACGAACACGCTCCTTAGTCTTTTTCTCCGAACAGCCGCCAGGACAGCTTTGTGAATCCGTAAATGACGAGCAGCAGCACGACCGACACCGCAGATGCATATCCCATGTCATAGCGGATGAACCCGTAGTCGGCAATGTGGTTGATCAGCAGCTGGCCGGCATATTGGGGCGTCGGATTCGCTCCGGACAGCTGCACGCCGATCTCTCCGCCTTGGAAGGTGCCGACGATAGCCATCACCGCTCCGAACAGCATTTGCGGCTTCATGGACGGAATCGTGATATACCACACTTCCTGCAGCCGGTTTTGGATGCCGTCGATGTAGCCAGCTTCGTACATCTCCGGGTTGACGTTCAGAATTCCCGCCAGCATCGCCAGGAAGCCGACGCCCATGCTGTTCCAGAGCGTAACCGTTATCATGATCGGCATCAGATAATGAGGGGACTGCGTCCACTGAATCGGCTCGTTGATGAACCCCCAGTCGATCAGAAAGGCGTTCAGGTAGCCGGTGCTGTCGCCGCTGAACACAGTCAGCCATACGACTGCCATAGCGACTGCCGCTGTCAAGGACGGCGAATACAGCGCCAGAGCCAGCAAAGTGCGGGATTTCCGCGGAATTTGCGCCAGCAGCCAGGCCAGCCAGAACGACAGGATGTACCCGCCCGGCCCGACGAGCAGCGCGAATTTGATCGTGTTCGGAAGCACGTACATCATGAACTCGCTGTCCTGCGTCAGCAGATTCACATAGTTTTGCAGTCCGATGAATTCCGGCGCCTGCACGGTATTGAAATAGGTGAATGACAAGACGATCGCGGCCAGCACAGGGATGACGATGAACATGGAGAACATGATCAGATAAGGGCTCAGGAAGAGATAGGCGGACATTTCATCGCGGAATCCCTTCTTCTGATGCCATTTCTGCTTCAGCGGCTTCTCTTCGGCCGAATATAAGGGATTTCCGGGAGCAAGCTCAGAGGAAGCTTTCATCGGGATTCTCACCTGCCTTTCTCTTCATGGAGCTTCGGCACTTCCAGCGGTTTGACCAGCTTGCCGTTTTCCATATACTTGAATTCCTCCAGCTTCTTCGCCATCTCGCGGTTCGTAAGTATCGTGGCGTCCTCGATGGCGCGGCGCGGGTTGACGCCATTGAACACGATCTTGTTCCAGGCGTCGCTGAGCATTCTCTCGAGCATGTAATCGCCTGGCAGATGCGGCACATCCTTAAGCCACTTCCACTGCTCCCGGATGACGCCGATATCCTCTGCCGGCCAGGGCATCTGTTGAAATGCTTCCAGGTTCGCAGTGTTCCACTTGTAGGTCGGTCCGTAGATCGTCTGCATGCGGTTGCCGAAAGAAACCTGCGTCTCCTTGGACGTCCACCATTTTAGCAGCTCCCAGGCATCGGCCTGGCGCTTGCTGTTCTTGAATATGACTGCGGACTGCCCCGTTCCTGTCTGCCAGCGTTCGATGGTTCCGTCCGCCGCCTTCACGCCAGGCACGGGAGCGATGCCCCAGAGGCCGCTGATTTCCGGCGCAGCCGATGTGAGCTGCACATACGTGGCAAAATCGGAAATGCCGATCGGCAGGCTGCCGTCGCGGAAATGGTTGTAGAAGCTCGGCACATTTAGCGGAAGATTGTACACGGTAAACAAATCCGTCATCTGCTTGATGCCCGCAACCGCATTCTCGGAATCGATCGCTGCCCCGGTTCCGTTCTCCTTGAACAGCTCTCCTCCGCTTTGATAGATGAATGGAGAGGTCAGCGTCAACGGCTTCAAGCCCCCTGTCTGAGACAGCGGATGGAAGAAGTTCAGGCCGTAGCGCTGCAGGTCGGGCAATATCCGCCGCACGTCGTCCATCGTCTCCGGCAGCGGGATATCAAGCGCGTTTAAAATATCCTTGCGGTAGTACATCACCCAGAAGTTTTGCGTTTCAGGAAGGGCATAAGCTCCACCGTCGAACCGGAACGGCAGCATCGCTCCCGGCGAGAAGCGCTTCGCGACTTCTTCATAATCCGGAAACTGCGCGAGATCGGACAAGGTTCCTCGAATGGCCAAGTTGAACGGCGTCACGTTGTTGATCGACAGCGCCATATCCGGCGAGTTGCCGGCGGCATTGGCCAGAATCAGCTTCGTCTCGTCCGGCATGAGGGAAAAGGAAACCTTGATGCCCGTCTGCCTGGTGAATTCCTCATCGGCCGCATGCTGCAGCATCGTTACATATTGTCTTGGACGGTTGACCCAAATTTGCAATTCATCCGGGTCGCTGCCGCCTACCTTCGAGTAGTCTTTCGTGAAGGATCCCAGGAAGGCGCTCACGTTCGCGGACAGCCGGCTGAACAAGCTTGCTTGGGCGGCAGGAAGCCTGCTGTCCGAATACATGTAGATACGGTCCACCGTCAGCGGCTGATTAGGGAGCTTGCCGAGCGATGTTCCCAGCATCTGCATGATGGAGCCCGAGCCCTCGGACAATTGGGCGTACTTATACGGAAGTGAATTCGGATCCTTCGCAAGATTGCGCAGCCTCTGCGCAGAGATGACCAGGGATTTGGCGGCATCCGGACTTCGGGAGATCTGTGCCGCAAGCGCATCGTAGCGGCTGCTCAGCTCATCCGAGTACTTGAGGAGCCGATCGGCAACTCCCGGAATCTGCTCCGTCAAGTCCCAGTCGCGGTTGGAATCCTGCGTATTTCCCGTCGCCATCTTCACTTCAATCGCCAGATCGTTGATTCCGCTCATGACCGTCTTGATCGTCCGGATCGTATCCCTGTACGGGGCATCGTTTGCCGTCAGCTTGATGCTGTGCTGCCCTTTTTGCAGATGGAACAAGTACGGCTCGCCATCCGCGCTCTCGAGCATTTTGTTTTTCCAGCTCTTCGTAAACGGGAATACAACCCGACGCATTTCCTCGAACGGTATCGCGCCATCTATTTGCAGCGTCCGGTACACCGGCATGTCGGTCCCCGTCTCGCTCGTATTCGTATTTTGCTTGTATTTGATTGCGATTCGATAGTCGCCGTCTGCCGGAACATCAAACGTCCACGACACGCTTTGCCCGCTGAGCTGCCAGGAATCCCCGCCTACTGCATTCAGCTGCTGCTTGCGGCTGTCGAATGGGACCGAAGAGGGACTGCCGTCCGCCTGTACGCGAATGAACGGCTGGTTCTTGCTCGAAGCACGCTCTCCCTCGACAACGAGAAGGGCTTTGGGAGCTTGCTTGAATTCGCCTTGCTGCGCGTAGTCTTCATAGGAAGGCACCGCTGCGGGACTGATCAAGGCGGCCGCGCCAAGGAGAGCCGGTTCTCCGATGAACGGGAGGGAAATCAAGTTCTCGCCTTGCTTCAAATAAAACAGGAGGGGGCGGTCATCTGCGGATGCCGGGTCTTCAACCGTCTGCTTCATCCAGCCCGGAATCATCTTCTGCCCGGGTAAAGTATCATTTCCGAGCGAATCCTTGTCGAACGGATAATTGTCGTCCTTCCACTGCTTGTCCAGCTCGAATTGACGCGCCTGAAAATACGGGTATTCCCCGTTGATCTTGATCCCTCGCTGGATGGACAGGATTTGCCCGCTCAGCGGGTAGTAATCAAGCTGCAGATTGTACAAGCCGCTTTGCGGCACGTTGACCGGGATTTCAACCTCAAGCGTCTCCTCATCCCATCGGAGCACTTCCTTTCCGTACCCTTCGCTTTGCGAAGCTGCCAAGAGCGGTGCAGGCAGGCCCTTTATGCGGAACTGCCGAGCCGGCAATTCGACCCGGATGCCTTCTGCTTCTTTGGCCCCTTCTTTCCTCCATCTGTCCAACACATCGAAATAGTCGTCTTCGACGACCTGCTGAACAATAGCTGGACCCTCCTTGTTCTGTCCTTCCTCTTGGGACTTTTCGTCCTTTGGCTTGCCGCTTCCGGATGAAGCTCCGCCAAAGAGTGAATCCAGCACGTCGGAATTGCTGGTCGAAGGCTGTGCGTTGCCGGCGTTTCCTTCAGCCGCTGCGCGGTGGATCGCCCAAGCTGGCGCATCGATGCCGCCGAGCAGCATCACGCCGATCATTCCGATGGTCAGCAACTTTCTCCTCATCATCCACCACTCCCGGGTCCAACGGAAGTTCCCTCCCCGGGAGACCGGGGAGGGACGTCCTGGTTTACTTGGTTGCAGCGTCAATCTGCTGCTTGTTCTGGTTGAAGATGTCCATCGCTTTTTTCTGAATGTCTTTGGCGACGTCTTCAGGTTTTACCTTAAGCGTCATGAGTTCTTTTTTCGTGTCGTATGGGTTCAGAACTTTTTCGACAATCTCCGAATCGCCCGGCAGCCATTTGAAGCCGTCGACAAATCCGTTTGGTATTCCCGCAATGACATCTTTCAGGCCAGGGGCCGTGAACGTCGTTTTCAGATAAGCATCCCAGACCTCGCGGTCGTTAAGGAGCGGCATCGTGACAATCGGCTTCTCGATGTTGTTGATCCTCTCCAGCCAGCCTTCTTTGGAATACGTCAGGAATTTGATGAATTCCATCGCTTCTTTGGGGTGTTTCGTATTTTGCGCCATGCCGATGTAGTCCGTGATCATAGGAACGCGTTGTCCGTCTTTTCCAGGAATAGGAAGGAAGTCCCATTTGAATTTGGCATTTTTCTGCACATCGGCAAAAGCCCAGTTCGCATCGATTTTCATGCCGACTTTGCCCATCAGGAACCCGCTCTTGTCCTTGCCGTACCATTTGTCCTGCTCTTTGCGGTCGTAGAGATCAACCGAAGACTTGTTGTTGTATACGACCTTGTTGATCCAGTGAATCGTTTCGGAGAAGGCAGGCTTGTCAAAATTGAACTGGGTGCCGTCATAAGTCAGCCAGCCCAGCTTGGAGTCGAATTGCGGAACGAACATTTCCCGTGCTCCGAAAATATTTTCGATTCCGTATTGATGGTCGCTTGGCTTCGTCAGTTTTTTGGCGATTTTCTCGAACTCCTCGATCGTCCAATCCGCTTTCGGCAGCGGAATATTCTCTTTGTTGAACAAGTCGACGTTGATGAGAACGCCTTGCGTAAACAATTGATGGGGCAGAACATATTGCTTGCCGTTGTACTGGCCCGTCGCGCTCAGGTTGTTGAAGATGTTTTCCTCGTTGTAGTCGGGATCTTCCTTGAGCAGCGGAGTCAGGTCGGCAAGCCAGTTGCTCGAGACGTTGCCCGGAGCGTTGAACACGAAGAACACATCCGGCAGCTTGCCTGCAGCGGCTGCGGCTCCGAGCTTCTCGTCCCACGGCCATGTGACGGACTTGTCGATTTCAACCTTGATATTCGGATGCAATTTCTGGAAGGCATCGATTTTCTTCTGCTCGACAACAGGGTCGTTCCAAGTGCCGAATTTCAGCGTGACCACTTCATCTGCAGGAGCGTCTGTATTTTCCGCGGCTGCCTGATTGTCGTTGCTGTTGGCTGCGCCGGAATCCGAAGGAGCCGGCTCCTCTGCCGCTTGGTTCTGTGCCGTATTGACAGCGCCTTCATTGCCGGCGTTATTGCCTGAACCGCTGCATCCGGCGAGAACGAATACCATCATGATTATGGCTGTCAAAGACATTACTAGTGATTTCTTCATAGCCTACTTCCCCCTGGTCAATGGTTTGAAAAGATTAATTCGGACTTGTCGTCATGTCTGAATACGCTTACATTTTGTAAAGCATCCCTCCCTGGCTTAATCCTCAATATCGAATAAGTATGTATGTATCCGCTTCCATGTTGCTTAGAGCTTTTTTGCTTGCTATCAATCGAAACGATTCGATCAAATCGAATTATATCCTAGCGCTTTTAAAAATACAAGGGTTTTAATCGCTTACATTGGTTATTTGTGTATGGATACCCGTAATCGCCAGCTTTCGGATTCCGCTCATGCCCACCAGCTCATGACTTCTTCATTTGTTCCTCATCCAGCCTTCCTATATAATAAAAATGCTGTGCAAGTCCATTCTACATAGACAGGAGAGATTCCATTGGAATTGAAAAATAAGACGGCCCTCATCACCGGAGCCGGCAAAGGCATCGGCCGTGCGGCCGCGATCGCTCTCGCCAAGGAAGGCGTCAATCTGGGCCTGATATCCCGCACCGAGTCCGAACTGGCATCGCTGGCAAGGGAGCTGACCTCCCAATACGGCATCAGCGTCCATTACGCCGTCGCCGACATCTCCGACGCCTCCGAGGCGGCCGATGCCGCCAAAGGCCTGGCCAATGAGCTGGGCAGCGTCGACGTCCTGATCAACAACGCCGGAGTCGCCACCTTCGGCACGGTAGCCGAGATGGATCCGGCCGAATGGGAGCGGATCGTCCGCATCAATCTGTTCGGCACCTATTACGTCACCCATGCCGTGCTTCCTTCCATGCTGGAGCGCAAAAGCGGCGCCATTCTCAACATTGCCTCCACTGCAGGCGAGCGCGGCTTCGCGACAGGCTCCGCCTACAACGCATCCAAGTTCGCCGTCATGGGCTTCACCGAGGCGCTCATGCAGGAGGTCCGCAAGTCGAACATCCGCGTCACGGCGCTGACGCCAAGCACGGTCAATACACCGCTCGCTTCCGCGAACGGCCTGCTCAAGGGCAACGACAGCGATAACGACATCCTGCAGCCGGAGGACGTCGCCGAGCTGATCGTCGCCACGCTCAAGCTGCCGGACCGCGTATTCATCAAGACCGCAGGCATCTGGACGACCAATCCTTGATTCCAAAAGACTAGCCGGCATTCCCTAGGAATGCCGGCTTTTTGGCGTTTCGGAAGTTGTTGGCTTCAGCAATGCAAAAGGGGAAGCTTCCGAATCCGGAGCCTCCGGTTCTCATCCGCATCCCATTGCTGCTTTCGTCCCCGTATGAAAGCATAGCCATCGTTCGATAATCCACGGTAAGGATGAGATGGCGTACGACTCGATCTCCCTCGGGACAGGCAAGACGAAGCCGTATGCGGCCTCGGGCAACGCGGCTGTCCACGTAGAGCCCTCTCGGCAGCTCCATGCTTGAAGTTCCGGAGTCCATTCAGACAGGGCTGAACGAAGTTATCCGCCGATCCAGAATCTCCGAACAACATTCCCGTTCTCCTCGGTATGCGGAGCATCCTCCACTCCCCCGTTGTTCAAGATTGTCTTCGCCGAAGCCTCGTTGGAGCGGTCGCATACGACCAGCACCTTGGCGATGCCGAGCTCGGATGTCTTCTCCAGCGCCAGCCTCAACAGCTCCGTCGCATAGCCCTTGCGCCTCTCGGAAGGCCGGATTCCATAGCCGATATGACCGCCGCTCGTCAGCAGAAACGGCGTCAGGCCATGACGGATGTTGACGGCTCCGAGCACTCGCTCGGTCTCATCGACGAGCCAGAACGTCGAATCCGGCACCCAGCCCTCCTGAAGTCCGATGCCGGCGCTGTTTTTCCCCAGCCAATCCACCATCCCGGCGAAGTCCGCCGGATCCTTCGCGATGACCCAGGGAACCATGTTTTCTCCGCTCTCAACCCATTCCTCGTAAAAGTCCTTATATTCCTTTTCCAGCCGCAAGTGCGGAACCACCAGCCTCACATTCGCCATCGTTCTTCCCCCTCTATTTCTCTATCCATTATCCTCAATGCGGGCATTTCCCTATTAAAGGGAACTTACAGATCGGCAACGAATCTCTAATTCGGGAAAGTATACCATGTCGCCTTCAACGACGGTAGAGGGGTTCTATCAGGCTCATTGGAAAATCAGTCCTGCTGCGGGGCATCCGCTGGTACGAGAAATGAGGCTTTCGCCGGGACGGCATGGTATCCTGAGGGATGAGGTTTACAAAAACGGCAGGTACTGCAATCGGCTTCTCATGAGCCGATCAGGAATTCAATGAAAGGGGTTGAAGAACATGGAGCTGAACCGATGCCTCTGATAGAGGGCGGGTATCCAAGCCGCCTGAAAAATAAACAAAAGGTGGTTGGGCCAATGAACTTCAAATCCATCGTCATAAAAGAGCGTCAGCCTTCCGTAGAGGAGTTCATCTCCCTGTGGCAAGCCGTGGGGTGGGGACATGTAGATGCCGGAATGGTCCGGAATTCCATTCCCCAATCCCGTTATGCCGTCGTAGCCGAGCTGGACGGCGAAGCCGTCGGAATGGGCCGGATCGTCGGCGACGGCGTCATGTATTTCTATATCCAGGATGTCGCCGTCCACCCGGAGCATCAAGGCCGCGGAATCGGAAAAAGAATCATGGAAGACCTGCTCGACTACGTTCGACAGAGCAAGCTGGACAGCGGCATCGCTTTTACGGGACTGTTCGCTGCGGAAGGCAAGGAAGCATTCTATGAAACGTTTGGATTCAAGAACCATGCTCCCGGCATGACAGGAATGAAGTCAAATAGGTTTTCAAGATTGAAGGTCCCACCACTGATCAAAAAAAGACTTCTGCAGCTGCAATTCCCCCAATACTGCTATGCCTCTCCTATTACGTGTTTGGAGAGAAATTATTAAAATTCAATAAAGCTGGCAAAAGGGCTGCCCTCCCGACGAATGTCGAGAGAGCAGCCCTTTTGGATCTATTTCACCGCCGCAAAAAACAGCCGCTCCGAATCCGGCACCGGCTCCCTCAGCCTGAAGTCTCCATAGCGGTCCACCCGGCTGAAGCCGGTTGCCTTCAGAGCCCGGACGATCCAGTCGGGATCGTAGGCGCGCTGCAGATGGGTTTCCTCGAAGCGGATGAAACGCCCGTCGCGGTCTCCCGCATCCTTGGCAAATATCGTAAGATGATGGCGGATCTCGATGCGGTCTTCCTCCAGCTCGGAGGTCCAGATGTAGCCGACATCCCTCTCGTCGAGGAAGAACGGCTGCTCTTCCGCATACCGCCTGAGCGTGGACGGCGCATGGACATCGAACAGGAATATGCCGCCGTCCTTAAGTCCCCGGAATGTCGCCTTGAAGGCCGCTTCGATATCTTCTTCTTCCGTCAAGTAATTCAGGCAGTCGCAAAAGCTGATTGCGGCGTCCACTGAATCCGGCAGCTCCCAGTCCCGCATGTCCTGCTGCAGCCAGCGGACGGAGCCCGCATTCGACCGGATCGCCTGCTGAGGCGTCTCGTCCCACTTGCTGCGGGCGATGGACAGCATGTCCGCAGACAGGTCGATTCCATAGACGCGGAAGCCTGACTTGGCGAGCGGAATCGACAGGCTGCCGGTACCGCAGCCGAGATCAGCGATGCTTTCCGGCACGCCATAACTCTCCCAGCATTCCCTCATGAACCGGATCCAGTCCGGATATGGCATATCTTCCATCAGCCGGTCGTAGACGCCGGCGAATTGGCGGTAAGCCCTCATGGCAAAACCTCCTAAGCAAACACATTTGCAAGGCAGACGCTTCCACTAAGCGAGCATCAGTCGTATCAAGCTATCAGGTGCTGCCGATGAATGGCGGGGCATCGCCTGCCCTCAACTCTTCCGCTGAACGGGAATGAGCTCTATCGCAGCATCGGCAGAGCCCTTGCCTGCTGCCCCGATCATCAAGCACCAACCCGCAAGCGAAGTTGCCGTCTCCGAGCGAAAGCTATTCGGCTCCGCCGTTCTCCTCAGACGCCTTGACGTCTGCCGGGGCGCCGCTCCCGGCTTCCGTGACCAGCTTCGTCCAGTTGCCTTCCTGGCGGACGAGCCCTTCGCGCATCAGCTTGCCGACGGCCCGCTTGAACGCCCCCTTGCTGATGCCGAACTTGTTCTTGATGATTTCCGGAGGAGTCTCGTCGGAGTAAGGCATCGCCTGTCCCGGACGTTCCTTGATGAACGCGAGGATGCGGTCCGCGTCCTCCAGGCGCCCGACCTGCTTGAGCTGGCCCATCGACAGGTTGGCGCGGCCGTCCTCGCGGACGAAGGTGACCCGGGCGCGCACGCGCTGGCCAAGGCGCAGCGGCTCCGGACGCTCGGATGCCGGAATCATGCCGTAAGCTCCGAATCCGATGACATCGCCGTCCAGGACGACGAAGGACCCCATCTGCAGCGTGCGGCTGACCCAGCCTTCCTTCCATTGGTTGCGCCAAGTCGACGGAACCGGGAACACATGCCCCGCCAGATCGTCCTCGCGCGCGAGCTTGCCCAGCAGGCGGCCGCTTTTGTCATGCGACAGCGTGACGTACACTTCATCGCCAGGCAGCGGACGGAGGTCGACGAGCTCCGGCAGCTCCGAGAGCGGCAGCAGCAGCTGGCGGCCGAGGCCGATCTCGAGGAAGCAGCCGAGACGAGGGTGGATGTCCGCGACAGCCAGCCGCTTCAGCTCGCCGAGCTGGATCAGCGGCTTTTTCATCGTCGCGGACAGACGGTCGTCGGTATCGTGGAACAGGAACACTTCCAGCTCCTGCCCTTCCTTCGGCTTATGTCCGTTCGTCTCGCTGTAGTGCAGCAGAACTTCCGTATCCTCTTCGTCTCCGAGGCTTAGAAAAAAGCCGAAGGGCGACACTTCGCGCGCCACCCTCAGCTTCAATGTTTGTCCGGCATAAGGAGTCATGCGAACTCCACGACCTTGGCGTCGGACCACAGTCTCTCCAGGCTGTAATAGTCGCGCTCTTCGCGGTGGAATACGTGCACGACAACGTCTCCGAGGTCGATCAGCACCCAGCGTGCTGTATCCATGCCTTCAAGGCCACGCATCGTCACGCCGCCCTCCTGGGCGCGCTTGCGGATCTCCGTGGCGATCGCTTGCACTTGCGTATCGGAATTGCCGTGGCAGATGACGAAATAATCCGCGACGAGGGAAATATCCTTGAGGTTGAGCGCGACGACGTTGCCCGCTTTTTTATCTTCGGCCGCCTCGACGGCGGCCTGCAGCAGTTGTTCGGAATTCAGGGCCATTCAGTTGCCTCCTAATGTCTATTGGTTATAGTCGTGATCAGGTCGTTCCGTGCAGCCAGTGTCAGGGGATAGATTATTTTTCCCTTCTCCAGCAAAAATCGTATCGTAGAATCGAAACCGGCTCTAAGCGCGGCATCGAGGTCGGTCTCGGCAAGCTCCCGGATGCCGTCCACGCCGGGGAAGTCCCGCCCCGGCTCCATGTAGTCCGCGAGACAGACCACTTTGTCCAGCAGCGTCATGCCGGCCCGGCCGGACGTATGGTAACGGACGGCGTCGAGCACCTCGATATCCGTAACGCCGTAGTCCCGGCGGGATATCCACGCCCCTGCGGGCGCATGCCACAACTCCTTGTCGTAAGACAGGATGCCGAGGTCGGCGCCCTCCTCCCGGATCGCTTCCTCCATCCGGTCCACCGGCCAGTATTTGGCCAGATCGTGCAGGATGGCGGCCAGCTCCGCCTTGTCCGGATCGGCTCCGAACCGCCCGGCGAGCACGATGGACGTCGAGATGACGCCCTGCACATGCTGCCAGCGGCGCTCAGGCATGCCGGAGCGAATCGATTCGATCATCTGCTGCTTATCCATCATGGCGGTACAGTCCCTTCTCCAGAAGGTAATCAAGCGCCGGCTCCGGCACGAGGTACCGGACCGACAAGCCCGCTCCGAGGCGGGCCCGGATCGCCGTCGAGGAAATCGCCAGCCGCGGCATCGAAGCCAGCAGCAGACGCTCTCTCAGCTTGGCCGGCAGTCTGCCGGCCGCAGCGGTCGCGGATGCCGCCGGATCGCCGTCGTCGGACGGCCGGTCGACGCCGATGAAGATGATCCTCTCCGCAAGCTCGCCGATCCGGTGCCATTTCGGCAGATCCCCGATCCGGTCCGTTCCGATGATGAGATGGAATTCCGTCTCCGGCATCTCTTCCTGCAACTGCAGGACGGTATCGTACGTGTAGCTGATTCCGCCGCGCTTCAGCTCGATATCCAGCGCCCGGAAGCCGGGATGGGCTTGAACGGCGAGCCGGACCATGCTCCAGCGGTCTTCCGGAGAAGCCCCCGGAGCGCGGTCCTTGAGAGGAGGCCCGGCATTGGGGATGAACAGCATCTCGTCCAGCCCGCATGCTTCCATCGCCCTCTCCGCAGCGATCATGTGCCCGATATGAATGGGATCGAACGTGCCTCCCATGATGCCTGCCTTGCGCATTGTATCCCCTCCTCCCCATGCCCGGCAGCTTCGGTATTACGGAAGGTGCAGCCTAGCGGGGAAGCACGATCGTCTTGTAGTCCTTGGATTCCTTGTACAATACGATCGTCTTGCCGATCACCTGCACGAGCTCCGAGCCGGAGCCTTGCGCCAGCTGGGCGCCGACTTCGCGCGCATCCTCGTCGCAATTGTTGAGGAGATTGACCTTGAGCAGCTCGCGCTTCTCGATCGCTTCCACGACATGCTTGACCAGCTGCTCGTTGAAGCCGCCTTTGCCGATTTGGAAAATCGGGGTCAGATGATGCGCCATCGAGCGCAGATGTCGTTTTTGTTTGCCTGTCAACATAAAATCACATACCTCTCTATGGTGCGGACTTCTCCTGCATCGCCTGCAGGACGGCTTCCCTCATCGCTCCGGTCGGAGCCGGTAGGCCGGTCCAGTATTCAAAGGCGTAAGCGCCTTGGTAGATAAACATGCCGAGTCCGCCATGCGTGCGGAGGCCGAGGCTGCGGGCTTGGGCCAGCCATGCGGTTTCAAGCGGGTTGTAGATCAGGTCGCTTGCGACCGCGTCCGGCTGCAGCAGCGATACGTCGACAGGGCATGCGTCTACATTAGGATGCATCCCGATCGAGGTCGTATTCACGACGAGATCGGCTGAGCGGAGAACGTCCTCCGCCTCGCTGCCGGACTGCGGGAGCGCCCGCACCTGTCCATGCGAGGCAAAGGCTTCCGCCAGCTCTCTGGCGCGCTCCTCCGTCCTGTTCAGCACCGCGACCTCGGCAGGGCCTTCCTTCAGCAGCGCGTACAGCACGCCTCGGGCGGCCCCGCCGGCTCCGATAACCGCGATGCGCTTGCCTCGCAGATCGGGCAGCGCCTCTTCCTTAAGGGAGCGGACATAACCGATTCCGTCCGTATTGTAACCGGTCAGGACGCCGCCTTCATTCACGACGGTGTTCACGGCTCCGATCAAGCGGGCTCCTTCATCGACATGGTCCAGATGGCTCATGACGTCCAGCTTGTGCGGAATGGTCACGTTGACGCCGCGGATGCCCATCGCCCTGACTCCGGCCCAAAAATCGCCTAACCGGTCAGCCGCGACATGGAAGGCGGCATAAGCGCCGTTCACTCCGGTCTCGCGGAAGGCGCGGTTCATCATGACCGGCGATTTGGAATGCCGGATCGGGTCGCCGATGACGCCGTACAAGGTCGTATGGCTGTCTATCTCCATTCCGGTCATCCCATGCGTCATTGCCATCATGCCGTCAGCTCTCCCGTCTATGTCAGATTAAAGCTTCGCGGACGAGAACCTTGACTCCCTTGGGCGCATAGACTTCGATCTGCGCTCCGCTGGTGCCGTTGACGCGGATCCATCCCAGGCCCGAGACGAACACGTCGGACTCGCTTCCTTTTGGAATGCGCAGGGAATGGCGCGTCCAGGCCGGCATCTTCTCGAGCTCTTCCCGCGAAGGCGGGGCAAGCAGCTCGCCCTTGTGCTGGGCATAGAGATCGTCGGCGCGCTCCATCTTCGTCCGGTGTACTTTCATCGCATTGGCCGTGTACAGCGTGAAGCTGAGATTGGCTCCGGCCGCATAATCGAACCGGATCAGGCTTCCGAAGAACAGCGTCTGGCCGGCATCGAGCTGATAGACGAGCGGCTTGATCGGCTTGTCCGGCAGCAAAGCTCCCAGAACGCCGCGCGGCACGAGCTCCGTCAAGCGCGAGCGGTACACGATGCCCGGCGTATCGACGATGGCTTTGCCGTCGTCAAGCGGGATGCGGATCTCGTCGAGCGTCGTTCCCGGGAACCGCGATACGGTCAATTCCCGGTCCAGATCGCTGTAGTCGGAAATGAGCCTGTTGATGAGCGTCGACTTGCCGACGTTGGTGGCGCCGACGACGTAGACGTCGCGGCGGCCGCGCAGCTCCTCGACCGCTTCCACGACCCGCTCGAAGCCCATGCCTTTCTTGGCGCTGCACAGGACGATATCGACCGTGCGCAGTCCTTGCGCCTTGGCCTGCCGCTGCACCCAGTTGCGGATGCGGTTGTAGTTCGTTCCCTTCGGAAGCAGGTCGATCTTGTTGACGACGAGCAGCACGGGGTTGTTGCCCACGAAGCGCTGCAAGCCGGAGATCATGCTTCCTTCGAAGTCGAACAGGTCGACGATATGCACGACGAGGCTGTCGGTAGATGCGATGCCGCCGAGCAGCCTCAGGAATTCGTCATGGTCCATGGACACCGATACGGCGTCGTTGTAGTTGCGGATGCGGAAGCACCGCTGGCAGATGACGGCTTCGCCGCCCTTGGCCGATGCCGGGACGTATCCCGGCTTGTCCTTGCTGGCTGACTGAAGCGCGGCTCCGCAGCCTGCGCATCCTTGCTTGTCCAGTTGTTTTTCGCTCACTTGCTTGTTTCCTCCTCCTGCCACAGGCCCTTGCGGCGCAGCCGGGAGAGGGCAATCCGTTCCAGCAGCCGGTTGATCCGGGTGCCGAAGCCTTCATCCGCCGGCGAGATGGGAGCTACGAGTATCGTATACAGCCCCATCCGCTTGCCTCCCAATACATCGGTCATCATCTGGTCGCCGACGACCACCGTCTGTTCCGCTTCCAGGCCAAGCACCGCCAGCGCCTTGCGGAACGCTTGGGTGGACGGCTTGCGGGCCGCATGGATGAACGGGATAGCCAGCGGTTCGGCGAATCGGGATACCCGCGTCTCGTGGTTGTTGGATACGACCACGACTTGGAAGCCGAGTTCCCTGACCCTGTCGAGCCAGGCGATCAGTTCCGGAGTCGCCAGTGCGGTCCGGGCGCCGACGAGCGTGTTGTCGAGATCGGTGATAATGCCTCGAACACCCTTCTCCTTCAGCAGATCAAGATCGATTTCATATATAGATTTCACGCGCATGTGCGGCACCAGCCGTTCAAACATCGCTTAGTCTCCCTTGCTTAGAGCCTGCTATCTTACGAAACTATACCATATTACAGGATAACGGCGCAAAAAGGAACCGCCCTGTCAACAGGAGCGGTTCCTTTCCCGAACTTTGCCGGCTCGGCCCGGATCAGCCCGGCTTGCCGAACCTGCCGAGCACGCCTTTGACTTTGCCGGCGAAAGCCTCGGCGTCGCCGTATGAAACGGGCTGTCCGCTGTATTTCACTTTCTCGAAATCAGCCAGGATAGCCTGAAGCTCCCGCTGCAGATACTTGCGCTGCTTCGACCATCGCAGCACCGCCTCTCTCAGCGTCTCGTGATCCTCCTTGACCAGGCCGCCCCGCCTGGCGGAGCGGATCAACCGGCCGGTATCCCACGATATCCGCTCCTCGGCAGACAGCGAACGGATGCGCAAGCGGCGCCAAGACTCGGCAAGGATATGCCGGTTCACGAATGCCGCAGCAGCTGCGGCTGCCGCCAGGACGATGCCCCCGATGACGTAGACGTAGGACGGAAGGGCGAATCCGGATGCCTCGGCAGCCTCCGTGTCCATTTCCGGCGCCGCGCTTGGCGCCGGCGTCGGGGTGGCTGCCGCTGCCGCATCGTCGGCTGCCGCCGGATACGGATAAGCGAAGCCTGCTGTCGGCTCGAACGGAATCCAGCCGTAGCCTTGGAAGTAGATTTCGACCCAAGAGTGGGCATCGGAGTTACGCACCGTATAGGTATCGCTTTCCATCCACTCCTCAGGCCCGCCGCGCATGCCGCCCGGCATCGGAACGCGGTTCGAGCCGGAAGCATAGCCTTTCACCCAGCGGGTCGGCAGATCCACGGAACGGGCGAGGACGGCCATGGCCGACGAATAGTAATCGCAGTAGCCTTCCTGAATCTCGAAGAGGAAAGAATCGACGAAGTCGGCGCTGACCTTCTTGCTCGTGTCCGGCTGATTGGTGTAAGGAAAGTTCGTCTTTAGATACTCCTCGATGGCGACAGCCTTGCCGAAATCGGTCGGCTCGGCAGACGTCAGATCGCGCCCAAGCTGAGTGACCCGGGCCGGAATATCCATCGGCAGCTGCGTGTACATGCCCTGCAGCTGCTGGTCCGGAATGATTGCCTGCGCGGACTTGACGCCGTCGTCCACAAGCGTCTGCTCCGAGACGATGGAATAGGTTTTGGGGTACGTCTTCTGACCGTTCTCATACCGGAGCTCCATCGAGGATGGATACCAGCCGCCCGAGCCGGAAATGTCCTTGGAACCGTTGAACGACTCCAGTATTTTGATGGCGGAGGCGCCGAACAGGACCGGGAACACGTCTTTGCGGGCCATCTTGAACTCTTGATTAATCTCCACCGTTTCGGCAGCGGAACGATCCCATCCAAACGGAAGCTCATCTCCCGCAGCAAACGGCATGAGCTTCTCGTTCTTCTCGAGCTCGCTGTCTTCCCAGCCTTTACCGGTATAGTCCGATTTCGTCTCGCCTCTCCAATAGCTCTTGCGGTCCGACTTGACCGTCATGACCGGAGAATAGTCGTAGTTGAAGCCCCCGCCCAGCTTGCCGTCCTCGCGGCTGTAGCCCGACTTGTTGCTCTGCTTGCTGGAGTTTGCCGGCGCAACGCCCTTGTCCCCTACGAAAGACTGGACTTGCTCGCCCTGGGCTTCCTTCCATACCGTGTATGGATCCTTGATGATCGGCGGAATCTCGGGAACGAACAATCCCGTCGCCATGACGAGGGAAAGCACCAGCACGATCGGCAGGAGAAGCTGCGCAGGATAGCTCTTCAGCCTCGTCCAGCTCGCCGGATGGTCCCGCTGGAAGCGGGCGAAGTGCTCGGCGATCAGCCAGACCAGTCCGGCGAAAATGACGATGGCCGTGTTGTCCCATAGATAGATCGGCGTGAAGGAATCCGTCACCGCCAGGACAAGCAGGCATACCGAGGTGAAGCCGACGATGCGGATCCGGATGCGCGTCCAGGCCGAGAAGAGAACGTAGACTATCCACACTCCGAGCGCGATTTCCAGAAACGGATGAAGGGCGGCAAGATTGTCGGCCAGATGAGCCAAGCGGCTGTCCATGAGAATCGGGTCATATGGCGTCCACTGTATCGGAGCGGCGGCATAGAGGATGACGCCGATGGACGCGAGCTGGAGCAGGACCCGGTATATTCTCCGCAAAGGCAGCAGCTCGATCAGAGCGGACATCCCCAGGACGAGGTATGCGACCCGGAACGTCTCGGACCACCAGATCTTCTCCAGCACCGACAGGCTGCTCGCGATCATGACGGCTGTCAGAAGGCCGCTCAGCATGACGAACCAGCGGGCGGAGGTTGCGTTCATTGCTTGGGCAAGCCCCAGGCAGCGGCGGGCTTTCCTGCCTTCAGGCATCGGCGGCGACCTCCCTTCCGTCAAGCGCGTCCGGCAGCTCTTCCAGGCTCGAGATCACATAGACAGGCCCGCCGTAATCGTGGAAAGAGGCGCTGTCCGTTCCGGAGGAACGGTCCTCGATCTTGATGCAGCAAGGATTCATGCCCCGCCGGGACAGCATGGACATCGCCCGGCGCACTTCATCCGGACCGGCGTCCGTCACGAGCACGGCCAGCGAGCCGCGTTCAAGCACGGCCTCCGCCTCCGACAAGGCGGCATCGATTCCGTCCGCTCCATCGTTGTCCGCCGCGGTGAGCAGATCCATCGCCTGATGAAGCTGATCGCCGCCGCTGCCGGAACGGAGAATGCCCGGGACCCGGGATGAGATCCAGAGTCCCATGGACGTGTTGCGCCGGAGGCCGTGCTGGAACAGGGACGCCGCCGTCGATACGGCGATCTCGAATCGGGCTTCGGCGCCTGGAGCCTGGCGGCGGCAGGCATCCAGGAGCACGATCGTACGCGGAAGCGCCTCGCGCTCGAATTCCTTGGATTTCCACTGTCCGGTCTTGGCGGTCGCCCCCCAATGGACGCGGGAGAGTCGGTCGCCCGGCAGAAACTCCCGGATGCCGTTGATCTGGGTCGTCTCGCGCGAAGCCCGGGGAGCCGAGGCATGCGAATAGTTGCCTTTCGCCCCTCTGCGCACCCGCTCCCAGCCGCGAAGCTCGATCGTCCTCGGCCTCACGGCAAAAGCATCCGCCGATTCGAAATGGCCGGTATGTTCGAAAAAGCCGAACAAATCGCGCGTCGAGCATTCGGTCGGCAAAAACCGGTAGATGCCTCTTTCCAGCGGCGGCGTCTTGTAGGAAGCCTGCCCGCTCCGCTTCACATTCGGCACGAAGCTGATCTCGAACGGGATCTCTTCGCTGCCGTTGCGCTGCAGCCGTTCCCGGACAAGCACGTAGGGGACGGGATAATAGCCGGGCAGCTTCATGCTCAGGCTTACTTCCTGAGAGCTTCCCGCGCTCAGAACCGCCTGGGCTGCCGGCGACTGGTCTCCGGAAGCCCTGATCCGGCGCTTGCCCGATATGCCGCGGATTCCGCTCCAATAACCAAGAGAAATATAAAGGATGAGTCCGTTCAGGATGCAAAAGATCATGACGGCGGTCTTGCCGCCTTGAAAAAGCATGTACAAAAGGCTGGAGACGTAGATCAGCGCCAGCAGCCGCCACCTGAAGGCGGACTGGCGCCTCCTTGCAGGGATCAAGCCCATGCGTCAGCGCTCCAGCCGGACCGGCACCTTGGTCCGGCCGATGACGTCCTCGATGACCGTCTCGGCGCGGGTGCCGCCAAGCCTCGCGGCCGGCTTCAGCAGGAGCCGGTGCGAGAGCACGTGGACGGCGAGCTGCTTGACGTCGTCCGGGATGACGTATTCCCGCTTCTCGATCAGCGCGCGGGCTTTGGCGGCCCGCATCAATGCTACCGCGGCGCGCGGGCTGGCTCCCAGCTGCACGCCTTCATGCTCGCGGGTGCTGCGGACGAGCCGGACCAGATATTCTCCGACCGCTTCGTCCACATGGATCTTCTCCGCCAGCTCCTGGAGCTTGACGATGTCGCCGATCTCGGCGACCCGTCCGAGCAGATCGGAAGGATGGCCGCTTTCCTGCTTGAGCACCATGCGCCTCTCTTCGGCTTCTCCCGGATAGCCGAGCGACAGCCGCATCATGAAGCGGTCCATCTGGGCTTCGGGAAGCAGATACGTTCCCTCGAACTCGATCGGATTCTGGGTCGCGATCAGAATGAACGGACTCGGCAGCGAATACGTCTCCCCGTCCACCGTGATGCTTCTCTCCTCCATCGCCTCCAGGAGAGCGGACTGGGTCTTCGTCGTCGCGCGGTTGATCTCGTCCGCAAGGACGAGATGGGACATGATCGGACCCGGACGGAAGATGAACTGCTCCTCCCGGGGATGATAGATGGTCAGGCCGGTAATATCGGTAGGCAGCAGATCCGGATTGCACTGGATGCGTCTGAAATCGCCCCCGATGGAGCGGGCGAGAGCCTTGACGAGCTGGGTCTTGCCTGTGCCCGGAACATCTTCGAGCAGCAGATGGCCTCCTGCCAGCAGGGCGATCAGCACGAGCTCGATCTCGCGCTCCTTGCCCAGGATGCAGGATTCCAGATTGCGGCGAATGTCCGTGCACAGCTGTAGATCGGATGCGTAGACTTCCATGTCCATGACTCCTTCCGAAGACTGCTTCCCCTGCGAGAGCGGTATTTTATTAGTTTACAAGAACCGACTATATCTAACAATAACATCCGTTTCCAAAAAAAATTGGAGAATCCCACAGAGGGATTCTCCAATGCATACGACAGTCAGGAACAAAATGTTTCGCTCATCCCTTCGGACGGACGACGAGAGCGGCCAGGAAGGAGAAGATGATCGCCGCGCTTATGCCTGCGCTGGTGACCTTGAATATTCCGGATATGACCCCGATCCATCCCGTATCGTGCAGCTCGGTCAGCGCGCCGTGAACGAGCGAGTTGCCGAAGCTCGTGATCGGAACCGTGACGCCCGCGCCGGCGAACTTGATCAGCGGCTCGTACCAGCCGAAGCCGTCCACGATGGCTCCGACGACGACCAGCGTCGCCATCGTATGCGCCGGCGTCAGCTTGCCGACGTCGAACATGAGCTGCCCGATGACGCAGATCGCCCCGCCGATCAGAAACGCCCATAAATAAATCATGCGTACACCCCGCTTTGTTCAATAGACACCGCATGCGCGATGCAAGGAATCGTCTCGCCCTGCTGGAACGACAGCGGCGAAAGGAGCGCTCCCGTCGCCACGACGAGAATCCGCTTCAGCTCCCCCGACTGGACGCGCTTCAGCAGATGTCCGTAAGTGACGACTGCCGAGCATGCGCAGCCGCTGCCCCCGGCCTGCACCTTCTGCTTGTCAATATCGTAGATCATCAGGCCGCAGTCGTTGAATTGCGTCTGCTCCATCGGGACTCCGTTGCGCTTGAGCAGATCGGTGGCGATGCCGTGGCCGACTGTCGCCAGATCACCGGTCACGATCATGTCGTAATCGCCCGGCGAGCGGCCGGTATCCGTCAGATGCATCTGGATGGTATCGACCGCAGCCGGCGCCATGGCGGCGCCCATATTGAAGGGATCGGTGATGCCGAGATCGACGATGCGGCCGATCGTCGCGCATTCCACGACCGGTCCGATGCCTGCAGGCGCGACGACGGCCGCTCCTGCTCCGGTAATCGTGTACTGCGCCGTAGGCGGCTTCTGCGACCCGTATTCGGTCGGATACCGGAACTGCTTCTCCGCCGTGCAGTTGTGGCTGCAGGTTCCGGCCAGCACGGATTTGCCCGCGCCCGAGTTGACGATCAGCGACGCGATCGCCAGCGACTCCATGGACGTGGAGCAGGCTCCGAAGACGCCCAGGTAGGGCACGCCCAGCGTCCTGGCGGCGAAGGTGTTGCTGATGATCTGGTTCATCAAGTCCCCGCCGACGAAAAACTCCAGCTGCTCCTTCGTCATGGAGGCATTTTTCAGCGCGAGATCCGAAGCCTGCTCCAGCAGCAGCCGCTCCGCCTTCTCCCAGCTCTTCTGCTGCATGTCCATTTCAGGGTGGATCAGGTCGAAATCAGCGGCAAGCGGCCCTTCTCCCTCGTCAGGGCCGACAACAGTAGCCGTCCCGACAATGACCGGACGGTTCTCGAACCACCAGGTCTGCTTTCCTCTTTGCATCTTAAGGCTGCCCCCCAGTACCCAGGATGAGATGCGCGATGCCGACGAAGAAAGCCGCTACGGTGCCGAATACGATCACCGAGCCTGCCAGCTTGAACATATTCGCCCCGACGCCAAGGACAAGCCCCTCGCTGCGATGCTCGATCGCTGCCGAGCACATGGAGTTGGCGAAGCCGGTGACCGGCACCGCCGTGCCCGCTCCCGCCCACTGGGCGATCTTGTCATAGACGCCCAGGCAGGTCAGGATGACGGAGATCAGGATCAAGACGGCGACGGTCGGGTTCGCCGCCTTGTCCACAGGCATTTTGAAGGCATGCATGAAAAATTCCTGGATGCCTTGGCCGATCAGGCAGATGAAGCCGCCGACCAGAAAGGCGCGTACGCAGTTGCTAAAAACGGAGCGGGACGGCTCCCTCGTCTTGGCGAACGCCTGATACTCCTTCGGCGACATCGTCATTTTCTTGAAACCTTCGCGCCGCGTGCTTTTGTTTGACATCGATGCTCCCCCTTGCTGGCCGCTATCGCAGGCGCCGTCCGGCGGCGCAGCATCGCAGGCCATGAATTCGAGGTTATTATTCGCCTTTCTCTCATGTATTATCCAACTTTTCCGCTCCGCCATCGATTGCCAGCCCGAGCTTGCTTCCGCGGGGCATCTTAATTAGATGGCAGTAGAAAATAAGCCGGGCCGCTTCACTTGCGCAGCCGCTGAAAGCAGCATCCCTTTATTTACTTTAGTCGTGAAGTAGGATAGTATACGTTACTGGTACCCTAAAAAGCTCACACACAATGTCAACCGAGGGGCCTGGAAAGAAGGAACTTATTCATGAGCCACATTCCCAAGCCTGCTTCCGGCCGAAGCAGGCTTCTGACTGCGTCGGCGATCGCAGGAATCCTGCTGATCGCCGCCAATATGCGCGCAGCCATAACTTCCGTCGGGCCTGTGATCGACCAGATCCGCGGCAGCTACGGCCTGAGCAGCGAGATGTCGGGCCTGCTCACCTCGCTTCCCCTCATCGCCTTTGCGGCCATGTCCCTGCTGGCTCCGCGCATCGCGGACCGCTTCGGCGCAGAGCGCTCCCTGCTTTACGGGCTGCTCTTCCTGATTGCGGGCATGCTGCTGCGGACATTGCCCGCCGCAGCCGGACTGTTCGCCGGCACCGCCCTGCTCGGTCTGGCGATCGCTCTCAGCAACGTCCTGCTGCCGAGCATCATCAAACGTGATTTCCCGGCGCGGATCGGACTTCTGACCGGCTCCTATTCGGTGACGATGAGCATATTCGCCGCCACCGCCTCCGGCGTATCCGTCCCGCTGGCTTCCGTGCCGGGCTGGGGATGGAAGGGGGCGCTGCTGATATGGGCGCTGCTGGCCGCTGCCGCGCTTGCCGTATGGATTCCATATTCCCGGAAAGCGGCTCCGGCTGCCGCTTCCTATAAGGCAGGGTCGTCGCCGAGCATGTTCCGCTCCTCGCTGGCCTGGAGAATCACGTTCTTCATGGGCATCCAGTCCATGACCTTCTATGTGACGATCGCATGGCTGCCGGCGGTATTCCATGAGAATGGGATGAGCGCCTCCGCCGCCGGCTGGATGCTCTCGCTGATGCAGTTCGTCAGCCTGCCGACTTCCTTCTTCATGCCGGTATGGGCGAGCCGCATGCGCTCCCAGGTGCCGCTCGTGCTCGTGTCCGGCGCTCTGTCGCTGAGCGGCTATTCCGGACTCCTGTTCGGCAGCACAGACATGACCTGGCTCTGGATCACGCTGCTGGGCCTCAGTCAGGGAGCGACCATTTCGCTGGCCCTCACCTTCTTCGGCCTCCGCACGCGGAACGCCGGGGAAGCGGCGAAGCTGTCCGGAATGGCGCAGTCGCTCGGCTACCTGCTGGCGGCGCTTGGACCGATCGTGTTCGGCTCCATCCATGATCTGTCCGGCTCCTGGAAGCCGGTGCTTGCAATCCTGCTCGGCCTCTCCTGCATCGTCATCGTGCTTGGCACCGGAGCCGCCCGCAATCGCTACGTCGCAGCAGAGGAAGAATCTTCTCTACCCGGCCGTTCCGGCCGCTTGAGCAACAGCTGATCCCATTCGATCCTGACCCGCCCCTACGGCGGGTTTTTATTTTTGGCTCTTTTTGGCATGATTAGGCTTCTCTAAGAAAATATCCGCCTTCTATCAAGCGATGCTAGAATAGCGGTACATCGCCAGAAGGAGGAACATCATGAATCTTTTCCTGCATCTTCGCAAGACCGTCGCCGGCGTCGCCGCATTATCTCTCATCCTTGCCGCGGGTAAAGCGGCAGCGGCCAAGCCCGTTCATGCCGCGCAGGCCAGCAGTACATATGCTGCAGCCTCGGCATCCGCATCGACAGCATCCGCCAAGGCCGACCGCATCATTGCCTATGCGGAGTCCTTGAAAGGAAAGGTCAAATACGTCTACGGAACGAACAATCCTGCGAAGCTCATCTTCGACTGCTCTTCGTTCACCAAATATGTCTTTGCTTCCCAGGGCGTCTCGCTCAAGTGGGGATCGACCGCGCAGAGCAAGCAAGGCACCAAGGTCAGCAAAGCCAATCTTCGCAAGGGCGATCTTATGTTCTTCACCGTCGGCTCCTCCAAATCGATCGGACATGTCGGCATCTACATGGGGAACGGGAAGTTCATCCACAACACGATCGGCTCCAAAGTGAACGGCATCCTCATCAGCAGCTTCGACAGCGGCTACCAGAAGCGGTTCGTATCGGCAGCGCGGGTGCTCTGACCGCCAGCCGTCAAAAAAAGGCCTTCGCGCGATGCGCGAAGGCCTTTTCTGTGCAGGTTGGATCAGAACGCCGGAACGATGGCTCCCGCGTATTTATCTTCAATGAACTTCTTTACGTCGTCGCTGTTCAGAACCTTCATGAGCTTCTGGATGCCTTCGGAATCCTTGTTGTCCGGACGGGCGGCGACGATATTGGCGTAAGGGGATTCCTTGCCTTCGATGAACAGGGCGTCCTTCGTCGGGTTGAGCTTGGCGTCGAGAGCGTAGTTCGTGTTGATGATCGCGAGGTCGACCTGGTTCAGGACGCGCGGAAGCGTGGCGGCTTCAAGCTCCTTGAACTTCAGGTTTTTCGGGTTCGTCGCGATATCCTTCACCGTGGCGCTGATTCCGGCTCCGTCCTTGAGCGTGATCAGGCCGTTGTCGGCCAGCAGCTTGAGCGCGCGGCCGCCGTTGGTGGCGTCGTTCGGAATCGCGATTGTCGCTCCGTCCTTCAGCTCGTCCTTCGACTTGAGGCTGTCGGAGTAAGCTCCGATCGGCTCGACATGCACCGTGCCGACGCTGACGAGATCATAGCTGCGTTCTTTGTTGAACTCGTCCAGGTAAGGAACATGCTGGAAGAAGTTCGCATCCAGCTTTTTCTCGTACAGCTGCACGTTCGGCTGGACGTAATCCGTGAACTCGACGACTTCAAGGCTGACGCCTTCTTTGGCCAGCGCATCCTTGATGTGGTTGAGAATCTCGGCATGGGGAACCGGCGAGGCTCCGACTTTCAAAGTGATCGGCTCGGAAGCGCCTGCGCCAGCGTTGGAAGCAGCGTTTTCTGCCGCGCCGCCGGCGTTGTTGCTGTTCTTGGCTCCGCAAGCCGCAAGGGCAAGCACAAGCAGCGACAAGGTAAGGACAGTAAACCATTTTTTCATGAGTATGACCCTCCGATAAATGTAGTGTAATCTCTCTGTCTTATCTCCGGCTGATTCGGCGGACAAGCCAGTCTCCCAGAACCTGGAGCAGCTGAACCAGCACGATGAGGATGACGACCGTCACGATCATGATGTCGGTCTGGAAGCGCATATAGCCGTAACGGATCGCCAGGTCTCCCAGTCCTCCTGCTCCGATGGTGCCCATCATCGCGGTGTACGATACGAGCGTGACCGCTGTGACCGTGATCGCGGCGAGCAGTCCCGGCCGGGATTCCCGCAGCAGCACGCGGCGGACGATATCCCATTTGGAAGCTCCCATCGCTTGAGCGGCCTCGATGACGCCCTTGTCGACTTCCCGCAACGCCGTTTCAACCAGTCTGGCAAAAAACGGCGCAGCCCCGATGACGAGCGGCGGAATCGCTCCCTTCACGCCGATGGTCGTATTGACGATCGCCTCTGTGAGAGGCATGACCGCGATCATCAGGATGATGAACGGCACCGACCTCAGAATGTTCACGACGAACGACAGGACGGAATAGAGGGCCGGCATGTAGAGCAGCTGGCGGCTGGACGTCAAGTACAGCAGAACGCCGAGCGCGAGGCCGAGAAGGACCGTGAAGATCATGGAGAACACCATCATCGTCAGCGTATCCTGCGTCGCCTGCCAGATTTCGTCCCAATTGATATTCTCCCAAGTCATTCCGGCAGCACCTCCACGTCAAGTCCGCTCGCGCGAAGCGATTCGATGACGGCGTCCGCCTCGCCGGGACCTCCGCCGCTCAGTTCGACAAGAAGCTGTCCGTAAGGAGTATGCTTCATGCGGGAGACGGTTCCTTGTAGAATGGCGCATTGCACGGGACTGCCCTTCAGCGCTTCGAAGAGCACCGGCTGGTAGGTTTCTTCACCGACGAAATGAAGCCGGATAAGCCGCGAATTATCGCGGGTCCGCAGCGGAGAGCCGTCAGACAGATCGGACATCTCGTCGACGAACTGCCTCGTGACCGGGTGGGACGGCTTCAGAAACACGTCGAGCACGTTGCCGAATTCGACGATCGTACCGGCGTCCATGACCGCGACGCGGTCGCAGATGGAGCGGATGACGCCCATCTCATGCGTGATGAGCACGATCGTCAGCCCCAGCTTCTCGTTGATGTCCATCAGCAGCGAAAGAATGCTGTTCGTCGTCTGCGGATCGAGCGCGGAAGTCGCCTCGTCGCAGAGCAGCACCTCGGGATCGGCAGCGAGCGCCCTCGCGATGCCGACACGCTGCTTCTGGCCGCCCGACAGCTGGGACGGGTACTTGTCTCCGTGCGCCTGCAGGCCGACCAGCGTCAGCAGCTCGTCCACGCGGCGGGCGATGGCCGGCTTCTTTTGGCCTGCCAGCTTGAGCGGAAACGCGATATTGTCGCGGACCGTCACGCTGGAGAGCAGATTGAAATGCTGAAAGATCATGCCGATCTTGCGGCGTTCCCGCTGCAAGCCCCGTTCTCCCAGACCGGTCAGGACGACTTCCCCGACCTTCACCGTGCCGCGCGTCGGGCGCTCCAGCAGATTCATGCAGCGGATCAGCGTGCTTTTGCCGGCTCCGGAATGGCCGATAATGCCGAATATCTCGCCTTTGCGGACATCGAGCGTGATGTCGCGGATCGCGTCTACTTCTCCGCCGCCAGCGCTGCGGTATGTTTTCGTCACATCCTGCAAGTGAATCAGGTTTATCCCTCCCGGAACAACACCGCCTATCAAATCCTATAAAACCAAGTAGTTTAAATGGTATTATATAGGCGAGCGTTGGTTTTGTCTATAGTGGATGAAATATCGTTCTAGCATGCGGAACGGCGCGGTTTTAATACCCCGTTCCCAAAGTATTTATTCTATTATTCTGACATAGTCATGTCAAATTGCAGAAGTTTCCTTGCCATCAGGCTCCGTTTTATGATTTATATTAGATGACTTTCAAAAGCAAGGGGAATTGACGTCGAAGCCTTCTTGGCGTCCGCTCGTCCGTTTCCCCGGATTCAAGCGAGGACATACCTTGATCTATTTCGTCAAATTCGTATACAGCCTGCTCCTTCCACCCGGATTGTTCCTGCTTCTGCTCGGGGTCGCCGTCTGGAGAGCATGGATCCGGGACCGCAAATGGACATGGCTCCCGCTGCTGCTGCTTGTCGCGCTGTACTTGATGAGCTCGGGGCTGGCCAGCGACGCTCTCGTACGCAGCATCGAAAGCCGCTATCCGCAGCCTTCGCCGGCCGATGTGCGGCTGCAAGGCGACGTGCTTGTCGTGCTCGGCGGCGGAGCGACGCCGGATACGCCCGATCTCGAAGGACTCGGCAACCTGTCCGGTTCGGGGGAAGCGAGGCTGCTGGCTGCAGTCCGGCTGCATGCCGCTACTGGGCTGCCGATTCTGTTCAGCGGCGGCCAGGTTTTTCCGGACAGCGGCAATGAAGCGGACATCGCGGGCAGGCAGCTGCGCCAGCTCGGAGTTCCCGCCGAGAGCATCTTCCTCGAGAACCGTTCGCTCAATACCGAGCAGAATGCCGCTTACAGCAAGGTGCTGATGGAGGCCGAAGGGTTCAGCCGTCCCGTCCTAGTCACTTCCGCCTTCCATATGAGACGTTCGGTGGAGACGTTCCGGCAAGCCGGGCTCACGCCCCTTCCCTATCCAGTCGACTATGGGGCGCCGGCCGATGCCGTCTTCTATTGGAGCAAGCTCCTCCCCTCCGGCAGCGCCATGGCTGCCAGCTCCACGGCTCTCAAGGAATGCCTGGGCATGCTGGCCCTTCGGCTGAAGGGCTGAGCCTGAGGCAAGAGCCCGCATGAAATAGCGGTAAAATGAAAAAAACGGTCCTCCCCGTCGCCGGGATAGGACCGCTTTTTGCTGCTTAGTCGAAGTACACCGTCTTGCCCGTGCGGGCCGATTCGTAGATCGCTTCGAGAATCTCCGTCACGACAAGCGCCTGCTCCGGCTTCACGACCGGTTCCGTATCATTGAGGACGGAATCGATCCATGCGGAGCATTCCACGTCGATATCGCGCTGCGACGTGCCGCTGTAGAAAGCGACGCCTCCTGCGTTCAGATCGATTTCCTTGACGTACAGGCGGCTGCTGTCCTCGCCGTTGATCCGGAGGCCGCCCTTCATGTCGGCTCCGCCTTCCGTCCCGCTGAGCGAGCATTTGGCTTCGTCGATGTCCAGCGTGTTGAGCGCCCAGCTCGCTTCAAGCACGATCGTCGCGCCGTTCTCCATCTTGATGAAGCCCATCGCGGAGTCTTCCACGGTGAACTTGGCCGGGTCCCACGGTCCCCATGCATTGGCCGCGTTTTCCTTGGAGCCAAGCTTATGGAAGACCGAGCCCGTCACCGACACCGGCTTGTAGTTGTCCATCATCCACAGCGTCAGATCCAGCGCATGCGTGCCGATATCGATAAGCGGTCCCCCGCCTTGTTTTTCCTCATCCAAAAAGACGCCCCAAGTCGGAACGGCGCGGCGGCGGATCGCATGCGCCTTGGCGTAATAGATCTCTCCGAGCTCTCCGGCCTCGCACACCTTCTTGAGATGCTGGCTGTCCGGGCGGAAGCGGTTGTTGTACCCGATCGTCAGCTTCTTGCCGGAGCGGCGCGCCGCCTCCAGCATCGCTCTTGCTTCCTCGGCCGTCTTGGCCATCGGCTTCTCGCACATGACATGCTTGCCGGCATCCAGCGCGGCGATCGAGATCGGCGAATGCGAATCGTTCGGCGTCAGCACATGCACGATATCCAGGCTGCCGTCCTTCAGCAGCTCCTGATAATCGGTATAAACGGCTGCGCCTTCAATGCCGTACTGGTCCGCGGCCTGACGCGCCTTCTCCTCGACGATATCGCAAAATGCCGCAAGTTCCACGTTTCCGTTCTGGCTCAATGCCGGCAGATGCTTGCCGTTCGCGATGCCGCCGCAGCCGATGATGCCCACACGCAGTTTGCTCATTGTCCAACCTCCGCAACTTGTAATTGAAAGCCCTTACCCATCTTTAATGTACCACAGAGCCTGGACGGAAAAGACTAGCGAATGAGGACATTCTATATGCAAAATTGCGACATCGCATCCGTGTCATGCCGCATGAATACAAAAAAGGAAGGAAACGAGCGCTTGCCGCTCGCATCCTCCCCTGTTGAAGCAGGCCTATCCGTTCAATTAAACGACATCGTAGCCTTGCTCTTCGATGACTTCCTTGATCGCCTGCACGGACAGCTTGGAATCGTCGAATTCCACCGTTACTTTGCCGGATGCAAGGTCGACCTTCGCGCTGCCGCCCGCATTCCGGACCGCGCCTTCGACGGAGCTGACGCAATGCCCGCAGGACATTCCCTTTACTTGAAGAACTTCTGTCGCCATCTATTCCACATCTCCTTCAGGCTCTGCCGGAGCCGGGATTTGAATGCTCTTTCCATTCCAATATACCCCCCAGGGGTATATATGTCAAGCCGGATTGTTCCTTGCTTATTCATGCTCAATCTCCGAGGCGCAGCCTCGCTCCTTAATGAGCATACCGCCAGCAGAACCATTCCCGCCCTCTCGGCACGACATGTTCATCCTTGAGCACCGCTCGCCCCTTCCCATTCCTGCATCTCTTCCTCCGACAGCACGCGAATCCCGTGGCGGCGCAGCAAAGCGGCCGTGACGCCGCTGCCGGGAATTTTCATGCCATTGAAATGGCCGTCATAAATGGTGGCGCTGCCGCAGGACGGGCTGTTCTCTTTGAGAATGACGGTATCGGCGCCGACCGTCCTCGCCTGTTCCAGCGTCTTGTACGCCCCCGCCAGATAGAGATCCGTGACATCGAGGCCGGATCGGTCCACGACGCGCGCAGCGCCGTCCAGGACATCCTCCCCGCTGCCCCCTTGAATCTCCGCCGGTTCGCGAGGGGTAGAGAAGCCTCCCATGAGCTCCGGGCAGACAGCGGCGGCACGCCCGTCGCTGAGCATCTCCCTGATCGTCTCGCTCAAGCAATGCGTTCCGTCATACCTGACCTCATGCCCGGCCAAGCAGGAGCTGACTAGAATCATGAGCCTCGCCTCCTTTCTGTCTTGCCATCTTGCCTTTCATTATAATACGGCGCGACAGACAGCTCCATCCCTTCCTTCGCCGGAAAAAGAATGTGTGCGGATGCAAGCGATCTCGATTAAAATGCTGCTGACGCAGATTGCCCGCTCCCTCGGCCTTCAGCAGAAATTCGGCGAAGCCGAGGCTGTTCTGGACCAAGCGCAGACGCTGCTTGCCGATTCCCCTCCTTCGGCCCGAATTGAACGCCAAGGCGCTCCGGCTTGTCGAGAGCAGCCCGGCTGCCGGCCGCTGGCTCGGGTCTCTGTACAACAACGTCGGCTGGGCGAAGGTCGAGGCCGGCGAGCTGGAGGAAGCGCTCTGGAGTTGTTCGGAAGGGCGTTGAAGTTCCGCTTGGAGCAAGGAAATCCGGCGAATATCGCCATGGCGGGATGGTGCGAGGCCAAGGTGCTTCGGCGGCTCGGCCGCGTGGACGAAGCCTATGGAATTCGCTGGAGCTCCTCGCTCAGAAGAAGGCTTCCGATCCTGACGGATACGTGTACGAAGAGCTCGCCGAATGCCTGCATGCGCTCGGAAGGCCCGATGACGCCGCGGATTATTTCGCCGCCGCTTACTCGGTCCTGTCGCAGGACCGCTGGTTTTCCGAGACTGGGCGGCTCGAGAGAATGAGGCGGCTGTCCCTCGCCAAACCAAAAAAAACCAGCCGGCGTGACGCATCGCTCGATGCGCCTGCCGGCTGGTCTTGATTCCGCCTTGCTCGGCAAGCCGCTGAAGCATCTACCCGACAGGGAGCTTGCCTCTATGACGGCTTACTTCGCCAAATCCTCGATCGAGGAAATATCCATATAAGAAGGAACGACAAGGCCAAGCTTGGTTCCCTTCAAATTCGCCCCGAGATCCTCGTACTTGTCCTTGTACTGCTCCGCATAGTCCTTGTGCGTAATCGGCAGCCATGCCGCTACGATCGCGTCGGCGTCGCCGTTCGCCACTCCCGCCCACATCGGACCGGCTTCCACCTGCAGCAGCTCCGTCTTGTAGCCGAGGCGGTTATCCAGCACCCACGCCACAACGTTCGTGCTGGCGATCTCGGAATCCCAGGCGACGTAGGCGAGCTTGAGCGGCTTGCCGGACACCTTCTCGATGCCGTCCACCCAGCCGTCGATCAAGCCGGCGTTGTCCTTCGCCCAATCGGCGGCGGCGGCGGCCGGTTCGGCGCCTTCCTGAATGGCCATCATCACTTTGGCCATATCGGCATCCGTCCATTCGAACCGGTCGAGGAATTCATATGCCGATGGCGCATCCTGCTTCAATCCGCCGCGTACGATCGTATGGATCTCCTCGTCCTCCCCGAACGATTTTTTGGGATCGTCCAGATATTTCAGATCATACTTCCCGAACATCCAGTGAGGCGTCCAGCCGGTGATGACGATCGGCTCCTTCTTCTTGATCGCCTTGTCGAGCGCAACGGTCATCGCCGCTCCCGAGCCTTCGACCAGCGTCCAGTCCGACAAGCCGTAGTCTTCGATAGCCCGATTGGCGGCAGCCATCAGGCCGGCGCCGGGATCGATGCCGATGATCTTGTGGCCGACCGCCTTGCCGACAGATTCCTCGCTTCCCCCGGAAGCCGTTCCATTTTCATTGCCGCTCGAAGAACAGCCCCCAAGCGCGATAGCTCCTGCAAGTCCGAGTATTCCAACCATTTTCCAAGAGTTCCGAATCAAAATATCTATCCTCTCCTGTCTGCATGTTTTTTCCCTTTGACGAGATGCTGCGTCAGCCGATCCAGGAAGATCGCCAGAATGACGATGGCCAGGCCGGCTTCGAAGCCTTTGCCCGTCTTGATCTGGCTGACGGCGCGGTACACGTCCGCTCCGATGCCCTGCGCCCCGATCAGGGAAGCGATGACGACCATGGACAGAGCGAGCATGAGCGTCTGGTTGATGCCTGCCATGATGGACGGCACCGCCAGCGGCAGCTGCACCTTGAACAGCTTCTGGGAAGGTGTGGATCCAAAGGCATTCGCAGCCTCCACCAGATCGGCGGGCACCTGGCGTATGCCGAGATTCGTCAGGCGGATCGTCGGCGGCACCGCAAAAATGACCGAGGCGATGACGCCGGGCACAACGCCCAGATTGAAGAATGTCACAGCCGGGATCAGGTAGACGAAGGCCGGCATCGTCTGCATGAAATCAAGAATGGGCGTCACGATGCTCTGCGTGCGGTTGTTCCGGGCGCAGGCGATTCCGATCGGCACGCCGAGCACGATGCTGACGATCGCCGATGTCAGCACGAGCGCCAGCGTATCCATCGTATGGTCCCAATAGCCGAGATTGTCGATCAGGAACAAGCCGACGAACGTGAAGAGCGCCATCGGCCAGCGCATGATCCACCAGGCCAGCGCCGTAAACAGAACGATCAGCACGATCGCAGGCGGAAGATGGAGCAGATAAGAGAAAAAGTCCACGACGCCTTCGATTCCGGCTGAAATCGGATCGAACAGGAAGTTCATGTTCTCCTCGATGGAATCCACGACTTGGTCTACCCATTTATCAAGCGGTAGTTTCGGCAGCATCCTCGCTCACCTCCCGTCCGGAGACATGACCGGCAAGCGCTCCGAGCACGGCTCCGCGCACGATGACGCCGACGATGCGTCCCGCCTCGTTCACGACGGCGACTGGATACTTGCTGGTCCCGCATATGTCGAACAGCTCGTGGAGAAGCATATCCGGAGTGACGACAGGGGTATCCCGGATAACGATCTCCTCCAGCGGCTGTCCGCGCTTCGCCGCTTCCGACGCGTCGTCGGCGGTGAGGACGCCGATCAGCTTGCGGCTGCGGTCCGTCACGAACAGATTGGAGATGCCGCTCTCGCGCATCAGCTGCAGGGCGACCCTGGCGCCGCGGTCGAGACCGATCGTCTCGGGACGCCGCATCACATGGGAGGCGGTGAGCACCTTGGACAAATCCACGTCCTCGACGAACCGCTCCACATATTCGTTGGCAGGATTGACCATGATTTCTTCCGGCGTGCCGATCTGCACGATCGCTCCATCCTTCATGAGCGCGATGCGGTCCCCGATCCGCAGCGCCTCATCCAGATCATGCGTAATGAACACGATCGTTTTTTTCATCTTCTCCTGCAGCTCCAGCAGTTCGTCCTGCATATCCTTGCGGATGAGCGGATCAAGCGCGCTGAACGCTTCGTCCATCAGCAGTATTTCAGGGTCGTTCGCAAGCGCTCTTGCCAGTCCGACCCGCTGCTGCATGCCGCCGCTCAGTTGATCGGGATAACTGTCAGCCCTTTCTTCCAGTCCGACGAGCCGCAAGGCTTCCCTTGCTTTCGGCTCTCTTTCCTTCTTGGGCACTTTCTGGACCTCAAGTCCGTACTCCACATTCTCAAGCAGTGTCCGATGCGGAAACAGCGCGAATTTCTGGAAGACCATGCTGATCTTTTTCTGGCGCACCTTCCTCAGCTGCTCCGCATTCAAGCGGGTAATATCCTGTCCCGCGATGCGGATGGCGCCTCCCGTCGGCTCGATCAGCCTGTTCAGCAGGCGCACGAGAGTCGATTTCCCGCTGCCGGACAGCCCCATGATGACAAAAATTTCTCCCGGCTCGACGGCAAATTGAACCCGGTTGACCCCAACCGTATGCCGCGTTTCTTTAAAGATCCTGTCTTTGCTCCACCCTTCCGTCAGAAGCGGCAGCATTCGTTTTGGATCCTCGCCGAATATTTTCGTCACATCCGTGACTTCAATGATCGACAAGCGCTTCACCTCCTTATGGCCTCTCTTGCGGCCAACGCTCACTCGAACTAGTCTATCGAACAATTCACGACACCGTCAACCGTTTTATCCGTATAATAAGTACGTACGGTTTTTTCTGTTCATACTTTACGTGCGAAATGCTCCCGTATCCTCTCTTATACTCGTTCATCAACCGCTTTACATTGCCGGGAATGTTTCTTACAATTACTTTGTCAGCCGAGAAGGCGATGAAGGAGCGGACATGATGACCAATGATTTTGCCGGCCTGGAGGCCGCGCAGGAGCAGGCAATCCAGAAGGCGCGCAAGCGCGTGATCGAGTCCATCGGCAAGAACATGGACCTGTACGGCATTACACAGTCTACAGGACTGCTGTATGGGCTCATGTTTTTCCAGGACAAGCCGATGAATCTCGACGAGATGGGCAAAGCGATGGAAATGAGCAAAACCAGCATGAGCACCGGTATCCGCACGCTGGTTGATTTGAATATGGTGAACAAGGTATGGGAAAAGGGATCGCGGAAGGACTTGTATGAAGTCGAGCGGGACTGGCACCAGACTTTCGCCGATTTTTTTGTCCTGAAGTGGAGAAAGGCCGTGGAGCTCAACCTGATGGCGCTTCGCCGCTCCAAGGCAGAGCTGGACAAGCTGGCCGAGAGCAGCGGATCGGAAGCAGAAGCCATGCTGATCAGCAGCGATCTGGAGAAAATCCGCCAAGCGATCGACTATTATTTGTGGCTGGACCGGGTCATCGATCTGATGGAATCCGGCGAGATTTTCAAGCATGTGCCGAAGGAAGAGCCTTCGAGCTGAAACCAAGAAAAGCCTTCCCCGGCGGGAAGGCTTTTCGGTTTTGTTGCTGGAATATAACCGACTGCGCAAAAAAGAAAGACAGGCAGCTCGCGCCGCCTGTCTCCCCTCATCCTTCAGAACCGGAGCCGTCCATCATTCCCCGGCGTCGTCGGCCGCTTCTTCCTCTTCGCTTACCATCTTGCTGTAATCCTCGCCCGTCACGACGCGGCGCGCGGTAACGTAGCGCTTGGCATAGTAGGCATCGTCCAGATCCGTATACCGGACGCCCTTGCTCGAGGAGTGGGCGAACTTGCCGTCTCCGACATAGATGCCGGCATGCGAGATGCCGCGGCCGTTGGTGTTGAAGAAGACGAGGTCTCCCGGACGAAGATCATCCTTTTCCACCTTCGTGCCGGCCTTGGCCTGGGATTGGGAGGTGCGGGGCAGCTTCACGTCGAACTGGCCGAAAATATAGCGGACGAATCCCGAGCAGTCGAATCCTGCTGTAGTCGTGCCTCCATACTTGTAGGGAGTGCCGAGAACCTTGCCGACGGATGACTTCAATTCGGTGCTTGCGAACACGCTGGATGATGCGAACACGGCAATAAGAATGAAAGCGGTAATGGACATGATGACTTTCTTCACAGATGGTTCTCCCTCCGGTGCCTACGAAGTTAGCTGATGGGTTCGGTAGAAGGTTCCCTAGAATTCTCTCTTGCAGAATTCATTCACCCCGAGTGGTTCCCCCGTTTTTCTTATCGAAAATTCGGCATTTATTTTGTTTCAAGCTTGTTTGCTGATGGTTAATATTCGTAGTTTTTTGTCGAACTCCTCCCTTTGGATTATTAGAAGTCTTTCATAATTCGACTTTTTCGGTCTAAGAGGGTCGTTCGCCCTTGTTTATATCGTAATAGAGATATTTTTGATGCCTATTTCTGAACAAATAGTCCTTCCCCTTTCTTCCTTTAAAGTACTCTATTCCCATTCGATAGAAATTTCTCCCTGCATTCATCCAATTTTCCCCTTTTATCGATAAGCACTTTCATTGATAATGAAAGTGCTTTCAATAGATTCGAAAAAGGAGGTCGGATATTCCCTCTCATTCTTGTTTCGCCCCTATCATCCTATCCTTCAGGAGGTATCGTTCATGTTCAAACCGAACCGCCGCATAGCAGCTTCCGCGCTGAGAGTCTTGATGCTTGCCGTGCTTCTTGCCTTCTCGCTCCTTCCGCAAGGCGTCGCCGTCCAGAAGGCCAGCGCTGCGGATGCATGCAGCGGAGTCGCTGCCTGGAGCTCGTCCTCCATCTATACCGTCGGGCAGAAGGCGGTCTACTCCGGCACGCTGTACGAAGCCAAATGGTGGACGCAAGGCGAGCGCCCGGATCTCGCCGGAGAATGGGGAGCCTGGAAAGTGCTGTCACTCTGCTCGGCATCCCCTACGCCGACTCCTACGGCAACGCCTGCTCCTACGGCGACGCCTAAGCCTAGCGCCACTCCGACACCGACGCCGACGGCCACTCCTGTCCCTGCCGGCAAAATCATCGGCGCGTATGTAGCCGACTGGCATTTCCCCGTCATCAGCACCGTGCCGGCCGAGAAGCTGACACATGTGTTCTATGCCTTCGCCGACGCGACCTCTGCCGGTGTCAGCGGAGGGGATACGGGCAAGCTGGCGCAGCTCGTCTCGCTGAAATCCAAAAATTCGAATCTCAAGGTTCTCGTCTCCGTCGGAGGCTGGGGCCGCTCCGCCAGCTTCCCCGCAGCAGCGGCTACGGACGCGAGCCGCACGGCGTTCGCCAACAGCGCCGTATCCTATATCCGGGCCAATAAGCTGGACGGCATCGATATCGATTGGGAATATCCGGGCTCCGGCGACCGCGCGAACTATACTCTGTTCATCCAGAAGCTCCGTTCGACTCTGGACTCGGCCAGCTCGGCCGATGGACGCTCCGCCAACAAATACCAGCTTACAGCCGCCGTCGGCGCCTCCGACTACGGTCTCGGCAACATCGATATCGCCGCCGTCATTCCCTCCTTCGATTTCCTCAATGTCATGACGTACGATCTGCAGAACGGCGCGAATACCCATCACACCGCCCTGTACAACTCCTCGATGGCAAGCTACAGCGTCGATTCCGCCATCAAGCTGCTGAAGAGCAAGGGCGCTCCGGCAGCGAAGCTCGTCGCCGGAGGCGCCTTCTACTCCCATGGCTCCGGCGATTACACCTATGATGAGCTCAAGGCGAGCTATATCAACAAGAACGGATGGACCCGCCAGTGGGACTCCACGGCAAGGGCTCCATACCTGACGAATTCCAGCGGCGGCTTCCTCAGCTACGACGATGCGGAATCGCTGACCGGAAAGGTGAATTACGCGAAGTCCGGCGGACTCGGCGGCATCATGTTCTGGGAGTATGGCCAGAACATGAACGGCGAGCTGCTGGAAGCCATCTATCAAGCGATGAAGTGAACCACGGATTGCAGAACGAAAAGAGCCCGTTGTGCCGGTCCGGCATAACGGGCTCTTTTTCGGCTTGAAAGCTGCCTGCAAGCGTCTTTAAAGAAGGGATTGAAACGATTGGCGGATGACGTCGCCGCGGCTGATGATGCCCGCAAGGAAGCCGCCCCGGTGGACCGGCAGCTTTTTGATCTGCTTCTTGCCCAGGATGGCGGCGATCTGCTCGATGTCATCCTCCACGGAAGCGGTTACAACTTTTTTCTTGGCGATCGCCATGACATTCAAAGGAAGCAGCCGCTTCAGCCTCTCCTCATATTTATCGTTGTCGCCATTCACGACGGCCGTGAAATAAAAGGCATCGACGACAATGTCTTCATGCTTGCCGATGTATCGCATGATATCGCCGTCGCTGACGTATCCGACGATTACGTTGCGCTCGTTGACGACGGGCAGGCCGCTGATGCGGTAAGCAAGAAATCTCTCGATGACATCCCTCACGGTATCGGATTCCTTCACCTTATAAACCTTGGAGATCATAAAATCCTTGGCTTTCATCCTCATAACCCCTCGATTCCGATTTGCGGACGCTTCAAACAAGTTGTATGATGAAAGTATATACTTGAATTATACAACTACTGGACATCGTGTCAATGGTTATCCCTGCCGCCGATTGTTCATGCAGCGCCGGGATGCGCTGCCCCAAACCTATGCCGAACGATAATGAGGAATTGTGATGAACGAACTTCCTTTCGAGCATATCGAGCTCGAGCTCTCCATCCTCTCCAGGCTCGTAGCTTCCGCCACGACCTACAAGAAGGAAGGAATGCTGGATCGATCCGCTTATTTGCTCCTTCAGCAAATCTCATCGAGGAGGTCCGCCAGTGTCAAGGCGCTCGCAGATGAATTCCGACTGGATATTTCCACTGTAAGCCGCCAGTCCGCTGCCCTGGAGCAGAAGGGCTATGCATACCGGATTCCACATCCGCAGGACGGCCGTTCCTACTCCCTGGAGCTGACGAAGGCCGGCGCCTTGGCCTTGGAGGCGAACCGGAAAGTCAGAGCCGATTATATCGCCGGGCTGCTGACGGGATGGTCCGATGAGGAGCAGAAGCAATTCGGCGCCCTCCTGGAGAAGTTCAATCGGGCCTGCCTGCAGGATCATCAAGCAGAGAGACAGCCTTAATCCTCACGGGATTAAGGCTGCTTTCATTCCGGAGGCTTAATGCCTGCCTGCAAAAAAGGAATGGACACATTTTCGGCATGAATTTCCGCCTCTTCCCTCTTGCCTTTTGTATCGTTATATTCTAATATTACGATATTAAGACGGGATGGGAGAATCAGCATGATGGACAAGAACACGAACGTAAAAGCTTACGAGCAGGCGGCCGAGCTGCTCAAGGCGCTCGCCCATCCGATCCGCCTCTGCATCGTCAGAGGACTGATCGGCAAGGGCTCCTGCAATGTTTCGTATATGCAGGAATGCCTCGAGCTGCCGCAATCGACCATCTCCCAGCATCTGCAGAAGCTCCGCGCCGCCGGCATCGTCGTGACGAGCCGCAGCGGCCTTGAAGTCCATTATTCGGTGCCGGATGCCAAAGTCCAGGCGCTTGTCCATATGATTACCGGAGAGGATGAATCTTGATGTCTAGAAAAATTCTGATCGTCGGCGGAGTCGCAGGAGGCGCTTCGGCAGCCGCGCGGCTGCGCAGGCTCGACGAAGACGCCCATATCGTCATGTTTGAACGGGATGCCTACATTTCATTCGCCAATTGCGGCCTGCCTTATTATATCGGGAATTCCATCAAGGACCGCTCCAAGCTGCTCGTCCAGACGCCGGAAGCGATGACCCGGCGCTTCGGGCTCGATATCCGCACCGAGAGCGAAGTGATCGGCCTCAATGCGGAAGCCAAGACCGTCACCGTAAGATCGGCATCGAAGGGGCTCTATGAGGAAAGCTACGACGCTCTGATTCTGTCGCCTGGCGCGAAACCTCTGAAGCCGGATATTCCAGGCATCGGCAATCCCAAGGTGCATACCCTGCGCAATATTCCCGACATGGACCGCATCAAGGAACAAGTCGGCCGTGACGGCGTACGCGCGGCCCTCGTTGTCGGAGGAGGATACATCGGCGTGGAGATGGCGGAGAATCTGCGCGAGCTCGGCCTCGATGTCACCCTCATCCAGTCCGGCAGCCAGATTCTGGCTCCGTTCGATCCGGAGATGGCTTCCGCGCTGGCCAAGGAAATGGAGCAGAGCGGCGTCAAGCTGATCATGAACGATTCGGTTCAAGCGTTCGGGGATGCGGGAGAACGGATTGAAGCCCGCCTTGCAGGCGGCCGGACGGTTGCCGGCGATATCGTCATTTGGGCCGCAGGCGTCGTTCCCGACACGAATTTCCTGAAGGACAGCGGCCTGGAGCTCGGAGAGCGAGGCAATATCCGTGTGAACGAACGCCTGGAAACGAATCTGCAGGATGTGTTCGCGGTTGGAGATGCGGTCGAGGTCGTGGATTACGTCAGCGGACGGGCCGCCGCCATCCCGCTGGCCGGACCTGCCAACAAGCAGGGAAGGATCGCCGCCGACAATGCCTGCGGACTACGCAGCTCCTACAAGGGTACGCAAGGCACTTCGATCATCAAAGTGTTCGGCCTGACCGGGGCAGCCACCGGACTGAACGAGAAAATGCTGAAGCGGCTCGGCATTCCCTACCGGGTCACCGTCGTACATCCGAGCTCCCATGCCGGCTATTATCCAGGCGCCTCGCCAATGACGCTCAAGCTCATCTTCAACGATGAAGGCCGGGTTCTAGGAGCCCAGGCCGTGGGAGCCGACGGTGTCGACAAGCGGATCGATTCCATAGCCGCTGTCATCCGGCTTCGCGGAAGCGTCACGGATCTGACGGAGCTGGAGCTCGCCTATGCGCCTCCTTTTTCCTCCGCCAAGGATCCCGTCAACATGGCCGGATATACGGCAGAAAACATTCTGACCGGGAAGACGAATGTGTTCACGGCAGACGAGCTCGGCTCCCGCAGCGACAGCGGAACGATGCTGATCGATGTCCGCACGGTATTGGAGCATGAAAACGGCCATATCCCGGGCTCGCTCCATATTCCGGTGGACGAGCTGCGCGAACGCCTTGGAGAACTGGACCCGGCCAAGGAAATCTGGGTATACTGCCAGGTCGGGCTTCGCGGCTATACCGCTTCGCGCATCCTGCTCCAAAAAGGCTTCTCCGTACGCAACCTGACAGGAGGGTATAAAAGTTACCAAATGGCACAGTATAAACCGAATCCGCCGCAGCTGCCGCTCGTCATGATTCCGCCCTCCGGAGCCGAATCCGCTGCCGCTGCCGAAGCGGTTGCCGGACAAGCTCCGCTGCCGAAGGAAGCTATCGCTCAAATCCACGTCGAGCTCGATGCATGCGGCCTCAGCTGCCCCGGCCCGCTTATCGAGGTCAAGCAGAAGATCGATGCCATGCAGGAAGGACAGGTGCTTCGAGTCACCGCGACCGACCCGGGCTTCTACGAGGATATAAGCGCTTGGGCGACCATGTCCCGCAACGAACTGTTGCAGCTTGAAAAGAAACCTCGCGGCGTCATCGAGGCTTATGTGCGCAAGCCTGTCGCCGCCGAAGCAGCGGCAGCCTCTCCCCGTTCGGGCGATACGCCCGAGGGCAGCTCCCTCATCGTCTTCAGCGGCGATCTGGACAAGGCGATCGCTTCGTTCATCATTGCCAACGGCGCCGCGGCAAGCGGCAAGAAAGTAACGATGTTCTTCACGTTCTGGGGACTCAACGTCATCCGCCGTTCCGAGAAGGTGGCTGTAGAGAAGAGCTTCATGGGCAAGATGTTCGGCATGATGATGCCGCGCGGCAGCCGCAAGCTGGGCATGTCCAGGATGAATATGGGCGGCATGGGCGCCAAGATGATCCGCGGCGTCATGAAGGGCAGCAACATCTCCTCCCTCGAAGAGCTGATCCAGACCGCGATCGGGCAAGGCGTCGAAGTCGTCGCCTGCACGATGTCGATGGACGTCATGGGCATCAAGCGCGAGGAGCTGATCGACGGCGTCAAGCTCGGCGGCGTCGGCTATTACCTCGGCAAAGCCGATCAGTCCGGCATCAACCTGTTCATTTAACTTCATCCCCGTACCGGTTTGGACCGGACGGGGATTTTTTGCGTCCGATCCAAAAAGGCATTCCGGAACAGCGGAAGGAACGAAGCCCCTCCGCTATCCGAAATGCCTTCATGCCGCCGTTTAGATGATCGATACGCCCGCACTGGCAAAGCCTGTGACGGCTTGAACGAGCACAGAGCAGGCTGCAGCGATTGTGTAGACCAAGAGCAGGCGATTGCCCGCAGCTACAGGCACCGCCAACCCCGTTGCGGAGCCGGTGCTTATCGAGCCTACCGCGACGGCTCCCGTGAGTGCAGGCGCAAGCGTAACCGCCGTTTCCGCGAGCGGGGAGAAGATGTTGCTTCCAGCCGGGGAGCTGTACAGCTGCACGGTTAAAGTCTATACACGGTGCCTCGCTTTTTTTGTACAGAAAATAAAGGACTTGGGATGCGGAATAAGGAGGAATGAAACAAGACTATGCAAATTCAAAATAGGATTGAAATGTAATTGGGCCGTTTATCTATTGTAGCTAGTCCAGTTAAGTCTGCACTTCTCCAAGGGCCTCTGGGGTCACTATCTGGATTAGATAACTTGTCCAAATCCCTCAAGCTGCCTCTGAGAGTTGACAAATTACTCTTCTGCCATAACAGATACATTTTTCGGGGCACCACCTTACATATACAAAGTACCCCCGGCCTGCCGTTTCATGCCCCAATCCTTACACAGTAAGACTTGTGTTCGTCAAATGCTGACGATTCACAAGTCTTTTGTTTTTTCATTGGGGATGACGTTGGTTTGCCTTGCGGAACCGTTATCAAATGATTATCGTAAGCAACTATAAAGAATGCCAAGCGAAAGGTGTGCGATGGAAATGGAACAGATCAGAGAAGAATTAAGTGTGATGTATATGGAATACTGGAACCGGTTGAAAAACACACTGGTAGACAGGAAAGTTGACTTGCCTAGCTTGTCTAAGCCCTTCCTTATTGATGCGGTTGGGCCTTATCAAGAAGCTTCAGTAAAAATACTGTTTGTGGGAAAGGAAACTTGTGGATGGGGAACATACATTGATCTCGTGAATCGGGAGCCATATGATGCGATCGACGACTTACAGAATGATTATATCCGGTTCAGACAGGATGGCAAATGGGCTCATACGCCTTTCTGGAGAGCATGCAAGCTCATCCATGACAGGCTCAACCCGGATGGTCCGAAAGACGGTTACATGACCAGCAATCTGATCAAGCTCGACCAGAACAAGACAAGACCGTCCGTTGAGGTTGAAGAGATCATCTGCAACCATTTCCCATTGCTTCCATATGAGATCAGTATACTGAGGCCGGATGTTGTTCTCTTTTTTACCGGTCCGTATTACGATGACAGATTGCAAAAGACATTTACCGGAGCTGCTCTGGAGACAGTAAACGACTTGCCTTCTAATCTTCTATGCCGGGTCGTCCATAAGAAGCTCCCGTATCATTCTTACCGCACTTATCATCCCGGTTACTCGTTACGCGGCAACAAAGCAAAGGCTGTCAAATTTGATCCGGTGGCCGATACTATCGTCAATCGTGCAACAACAGCACAATAATCTGTTCAAGACCAGCGAGCCAGGAGCCATCCTCGGTTCGCTTTTTTTATGCCTTCTATTCCACTTGAAAGGGGGTGAACAAAATGGTTGTGAAAAAAGGATTGCCGGCTGACGTTTCTACCGTTCTGAAGTAGCTTGTTATAAATGGACACCTCAGTATGGCTGGCCGCGTTCTTCTAACCTATTGCCGCCGTACCTATGTGGTGGATAAAGAAACTGCCGCCCGCTGAACCGTTGTCTACTTTCAACGAGAAATCCCCCAACAGCTGCAAAAGTACCGGAAACGATTGGCGGGAGCATGAGGATGTCGATTTCAAGGAAAGGAGTATGAAAAGATGACCTATGAATCATTCAGACGTAACAGCCAGAAAAAGTATCTTGGGTTCTTCGAGCAAAAAGGGAGTCTGTAAATCTTTTGTGTAAACTCCAAAACCAATATACGATGAAATGAGACGAAAGGTTGGGGAGAGCACATGGGACTGTGGACAAAGGAGCAACTAGCGGCCACGGAAGAACTGGCTCTGCTCGAGCTCGACCGATTCGAGGAGACATGGAGCACCAAGTATCCGCTCATCCTTCGTTCATGGCCCAACAACTGGCCTGAGCTCGCGACATTCTTCAAGTATCCACCGGAAATCCGTAAGCTCATCTACACCACGAACATGATTGAAAGCAATCACCGGCAGCTCCGCAAGGTCACCAAGGGCAAGAGCATCTTCCGACAGACGAAGCCCTGCTCAAAATGCTCTATCTGGCGACCATGGACGTTGTCCGGAAGTGGACGGCCGAATCCAAAACTGGGACAGATTCTCCTCCAGCTCTCCGTTTTCTTCCCCGATCGCATCGGCCAGCATTTACGCTAAGGCTTCACTGTCGGTGAGTTTACACAAAATTCTTGACAGACCCACAAGTTTCTTGATTCCGCGATTGCTAATAAAAAATAAATGAGCGCGGCACCGTTTATGGACGGTTGCCGCGCTTTGTCTTTTTTATTGATCCTTTTCCACCAAGATCATGTTTCATCGTTGAACTCGGACTCATTCACTTCAGCAATATTCGCTGCAACTCATTTCAATCAGAAGGTTGAAATTTAAAGCAACTTAATCAGCTCTTCCAGCTCATCAACCAATACTTTTGCATGTTCAAAATCAGCAGCTTTTAAAGCCATTTCTATTTTCATTTCAACGGATTTTTTATTTTGTTCCGTTTCTAAATAGTCTCTATCAAAATGACTAGCGTAAATCATCTGTCTAAATTTTCGCATGCTCATTTTTCTAATCGTCTTATCGTCAATGATTAAAACATAATCCATGCCATTTACGACCGAATAGAAATCATGAGAAATCATGAGAATCGCACCTTTATAGTCTTCAATGGCTTTCTCCAGTGCTAGTTGTGAATAGGTGTCCAAATGGCTTGTCGGTTCATCTAGAAGCAATACGTTTGCTTTACTGGCAGAAACTTTAGCCAATTGAAGCATATTTTTTTCTCCACCAGATAAAGATTCTATCTTTTGATTAAGGATTTCTCCTTCAAAGCCAAAGTTTGAAAGATACGATCGAATCTCATCATAAGTTTTAAACCCAGCATCGATGAATTCTTCTAGTATTGTATTAGAATCCTTTAGCATTTCGCCTTGAATCTGAGATAAATAAGCCACTTTAACATCAGCATGTATTTCAATGGAATCATGATTGTTTTTATAGATATCTCGGAGCAAAGTCGTTTTACCGGTACCGTTCGAACCAATAATGGCTACTTTATCAGTGGATTTGATCTCAAAGCTAACCTTATCCAAAAGCAGCTCATCAAAGGCAACACGATAGTTGGTGACATTTACAACCATGGTGTCTTCCATTTCATTCTCAATACCAAAATTAATATTCGGTTGCTTAATATCAACAAATGGCGCTTTAATTCTACGAGCTTCAAATCTTTCTTGAAACTTAACTCTAGCTTTTAGCGCTTTCCCTCTAGATGCTTCTGAATTATAAGTTGCGATAGCTCTAAGATTATTGATTATGTTCTCGTTTCTCTCCATTTCTTCATCATCGGCGATTGCGAGTTCTTGCAACTCGATTTTTTTCTGAAGCAAGGAGAAGTTATAATCGATATATCGCCCATCAAACTCTTGGATCTCCGTGTTTTCAAGGTGGATGATTTTGTTGAAACAATGATTCAATAGATATCGGTTGTGCGTAACAACTAGCAGTGTTCCTTTGTGAGAATTGATCAGATTTTTAAGCGCATTCAGGTTTTCAAAGTCTAAAAATACATCTGGTTCGTCCATAATCAACAAGTCTGGACTCCTAAGCATTTCCTTCATCACTTGAATAAGTTTGAATTCCCCACCGCTCAGGTCGGATACCCTAAGATCTTTTAGCTTCATGAGGTTAGCTAGATTTAGTTTCTTATTGATTTTGCTTTCAAAATCATCCCCGCCGATTGAATCAAATGCGTCTAAAGCTAATTGATACTTTTCTAATAACGAATCAATATCCGATGATGTTTCCATTTCAGAACAAATAGAAGTTATTTCATTTTGTATCTTCATAAATTCTTCCCCAATATACTCAAAAACGGTTGTTTCTTTCGTTTTGTCTAGTTGCGCGAATTGACTTACATGTCCAATTCTGCAAGTGGGGTCTATTTCCAGCATGCCCTCGAACAAATATCTTTCCGGATCCATCAGTATATCTATCAGCGTACTTTTCCCACTGCCGCTTGTTCCTATAAAAGCGCAATGTTGTGCCTCTTCAAACGTAAATGAAATGTTTTTATATAGTTCTTTTTGCGGAAATGAAAAGGATAGTTTATCAACTTTTATCATAGTATGACCCTTCTTTATAACTAAAATAGTGACTATTACTAGATGTATTGCAAAAACATAGATTTTGAGTTTACCGTTGTTAGAGTAACACTGTTTACAACCAACTTCAATCGATTTGTATCCCATCCCTTGTGGGTCAGAGTTCCATGTTACCTCCTTAACTGTCCTCATAAAAGCGCCGGAATGGAACCCATTGAGAAGGTGCTCGATGCCAAGCCGATAACGGGCAGCTCTTCCATGGCAACAATGCTATATCAACCCAAAATCACCTATCAAATGCATTCACTTCTTGAACCCGTAAAAATGCAGCAAGTCATACGTTCCCTTGGCGAACAATATGAAACGATTTTAGTCCCGCAAATCAAAATGAATGAAAGCTGGATGAAAGGTGGTGAAAAGGAGGATGTGGCTGTCATGAATGGTACAGTTGCGATCACACAGGGTAATTCCCCGCATTCCTTTACAGAAAAGCAAGTAATGGGGGTGTGCTGGCTTGATAGGCATTTAAAGCAAGCTAATCTGGTCATTGATGAGAGTAAGGAGAAAGCGACCCTATTATCGTTAAGCAACCCTAAAGTAAGGCGAAGTTATCACAGGGAAGGTCAATGGATTGTCGTCGATTTCACAGTGAAGACAAAAGGATTTATTCGCGTACAAAAACAAAAAATGACACTCACCGCGCTTGCAAACAAAGCTGAAACGATAATTGAAAAGGAGATCCGAGAAACATTCGATACGTCTAATAAACAGGGTGTCGACATTTACAATTTGAAACTAGGCTGTTATCGGCAAAAAATGAAGCCAAGCGATTTAATAAAGCTTGGGAGCATCGACGTCAGGGTTATAATTGAAACCGGTATGCTTAAAAGGTAAGTTGATCGTTTTAAGGAGTAATTCCGGCCGTGAGTTGAAACTCCACAGCCCTCACATCACATCCAACCATATTCCACCCCGATGACTGCGTGCCGCATGGTGAACCGGTTGAAGGACGGGACGAAGATCGTACGCATGTACGGGAGACCGAGAAGCCTATTTTAAGCTTAAAGTGAAACCAGATTTTCCAACCATACGGCAAGCGCTTCGCCAACTTTATCGGGTGCGTCTTCTTGGGGATAGTGGCGACCCGGCACAATAACTTCGGTCTGCGATGGCCATGTACGGCAGAAATCGATGTGGGATTGCGGCAATAAGCCGGGGTCGCATTGAATGAATAGTTTGGAGACAGTGCTTTGCGCCAGCCATTCTCCATTATCATTGACAATCTTCGTTACATCAGGCGGGTTTCCGTCGAACGGAAGCTGGCGTGCCCAGCTGAGCGTAGGACGTCGGCTCTCGCCCGGTTCCAGGAACGGCCGGCGGTACTGTGCCATTTCTTCATCAGTCAGCTTGCGTAATATGCCTGCCGGCAGGTTATACTCGATGAACGAACTTTGCTCCAGCACCATTCGTTCTCCTTCCGGCGTCAGAAGCGCCTGAAAGATCTTGCGTCCATTCTCCGGAATTTCACTCCAACTGCGTGGTTTAATAATCGCCTCCATGTACGCGATGCCCTTGACTGCGCCGGGATGGCGCTTCGCCCAATCGAAACCCAGCACTGATCCCCAGTCGTGCACCACGAAAGTCACACGCTCGCTCACGCCAAGCTGTTTGAGCAGCTCGTCGAGGTAGCGGCGGTGTTCGATAAAGGCGTACGCGTGAGGTCCGCTATCCGGAAGCTTTGCGGAATCGCCCATGCCAATCAGATCCGGCGCAATGCAGCGGCCGAACTTCTGAGCATAAGGAATGATGTTGCGCCAGAGATAGGAAGATGTGGGATTGCCGTGTAAGAAGACGATCGGGTCGCCGCTTCCTTCCTCCACATATGCCATCTCCAGACCGAATATTGGTTTGCGCTTTTTCTCATAAGGGAATGCCTCGTTAATCATTTTGCATCGCACCCTTCAATTTTATTTGATCATATTTAGAACGCGCGATATCGATGGCATGAGCGACATCTTGCTCGGTATTCAAATAAACGGATACCCAACCTGAATCAGGATACATATGATGCGGCTTTGCCTTCCCTTCTTCAATCCGCCGATTGCGTTCAGATTTCGGCAAAAGAAGGTCGAACAAGCGGTTGCCGTGAGTATGCCCGATTTCCATTCCGTTCAGCTGAAATTCCTCCCCTCCGAACCGATGAGGATGCTTGGTAACGCCAGCCCAAGTCAACAGCTCTTCCGTCAAGTCTGCTCCCCGTACCCGCACATATTACATCTCCTCCTGTTCGGTCAGATTGTGAAGCACAATTTTCAGCAAGCGTACCAACAAGTCATACTCCTCATCGGTAATACCTTTCTGGGTTTTGTTCTTAACACGAGCCAGGGCTTCCTGTACCTTAGGTACCACCATACGTCCCGAATCCGTCAAATAGAGAAGATGATAGCGGTTGTCGACGGGATCGGCTTCCCTCCGCACGTAACCTTCTGCTTCCAGCTTTGCAATCGCCTTGGCGGTAGTCGTTTTGTCAATGAGCAGTTTCTCGCTTAGCGCCTTCTGCGTGATTGGCTGCTGAAACGCAATCGCCATCAGAAAAATGTACTGCCCGCTTCCGATTCGATAGGGCGCCAACTCCGCTGAGATCAATATCTGCATGTGTCGGTATATGGCTGAGATGTATTGTCCGTGCGATTCCGCCGCGCCCTCGTCATTCTTCCTCCCATGCTCACTCATTTGATCACCTCCTTTTAATAGGATGTTATTGCAACTAATTGTATGATATGCTGAATAGGATGTTATTGCAACTATTTTTTTTAAGACTTACCCGCTGGCAGTTTATCGCCTCTTCGATTTCCCCCCGACCTCCGCCAAAAAACTTGCCGTTACTCGTGTTCACCGTATCACAAGTAACGGCGAAAAATGGCACCCAGATTGGGGGCCATTAATGATGGAGCGACCGGTCTTGTTTGGGATCGACGACCAGTTTTTCGTAATTGGGCGATGTGCCTGCTGGGAATTGTAGAGGATGCAAATTCTTCATCCAACACTCAAGATATCGATCAGCTGCTTCAAGGGACGAAGACGATAAACGAAAATCTGGGCAAGCTATCGGACGGCTTAACCTCCATAGAGGCAGGAATGCGGAAAGGGCAAGCCGGAGCGACGCAAATTGCAGATGGAATGAAATTGGTTTATTCATCGCTCACGTTATGGATAAAAGCTACAATTGTATTTCTCTGCCCAAGATGGATGATTCGCTTGTCGCTAAGAGCGCCTTGATCGTATTTAAGTTGTCTCTTCCGGAAGTAGCGGGCTCTCTGTTTTCTCGGATCGACTGAGCAAACTCGAACAGTACGCCATGAATGCTCTCATGCTCGGGGATCTGCGTAGGAATTTTAGTTAAGGTGCCATTACTGTCAGCGACATAAACCCCATAACCCTCACCAAGATCATCCATATAAATTACACCGTGATCGAACTGCAATCTCCATTTTCCTTCCCATGGTAACCGTGGTCCCCTGGCCAATAAACTGCTCGTATAGAAGAAAGGAACACCTTTCTCCGTTTGGTAGACTGCGTGGACATTAGGGTCACCTTTGTATCCGCTGTTCAAATAGTTCCACGTCCTGCCCCAAACACTCACAATATTGCTTTCCAGCAGGAACCGGATCATGTCAATGTGATGTACGGACATCTCCATCAGAATATAATTATCCATCTCGCGTTGATAGCCTTTACCTTCATGATTAATGAAGAATTCAGTATTAACAAATCGCATTTGCCCTAATGAGCTTTGATCAATGGTTTGTTTTAAAGTAACCACAGGTGAAACAAAGCGATAATTTTGGCTGATCATTATAATCCGCTGTTTATCTTCTGCAAGCTGCACCAATTCCACAGCATGTTCCATAGACAAAACGAACGGTTTCTCGATGAGCACATGAAGGCCTTGCTCAAGCGCTTCTTTGGCAATTTCATAGTGACTCGGAGATATCGCGGTAATAAAGACGGCGTCCGCCTCTCTCGTACTGAAAGAGTGCTTGTAATCTGTGTCCAGCAGTTCACTGGATAGGCCATGCTCACCTGCAAAGTCCTCCAGTGCAGCCATATTCAAATCAACAAGCCCTGCATATTCAAAATCAACTGACGGAAGGATAAAATTGCTTCCTACGCCTCTGCCATGAGCACCAAGTCCGACTTGAATGATTTTTAGGATCATTTCGTGGCCTCCTTTGAACGGTGCAAATGACCCGACCGGCCCTCGGGCGGCATAACACCATAAATATAAATGGCAGTCATTTGTTCGGTTACAATGAGCGAATGCTCCTGTCCCCGTTCGGTAAGCACGAGATCCCCTGGACCGATTTCATAAGTGTCACCTTCTGTTGTGCAGATCCCTTTCCCGCTAACGATGATCCAATATTCGTTACAGTCATGATAATGAAGTTCTACCACGTCGCCGACCTTCAAATAATTAATTCCATAATGACTCAACTCACACCACGGAGGAAAAAAGCTCGAATCCTGTTTTTCTATTCCTATAACCGGCAAGCCTTTCACCTCTCAAGTCGAATTGTGAATCCCTTTATTTTGTCGCTTCTGAAAAGTATAGGCAGTTTCTGCGGAGGGATACCTGTTGTACCGAACAATGCCTATTATCTCGGATGGTTCGAGGACAGCGATTCCTTCTCCATTCTTATATCGGGACTACAGGCTTCCGCTTATTCGCTTGATCACAAGCAGTTCGGATTCCTCTTCCTCCAGATCGGCGAAGCGGATTCCGTACGCCATCAGTTCGCGGCCTGAGCGGGTCGATCGCTTACCGCCGTCGACGGTGCCTACTTGGTAAGAAGCGTCCGGATCCAGATGCTTCAGACGGATTTCGCGCGACTCTGGCGACCGCGGCAGCCGGAAGGTGAACAACAGATGCTTGTCCTCGCTCCCCAAGCTGTATTGGAACGCCGCCCAGCGTTCGCCGCCTCCTTCCCGTAGCGGCTGCCCGGTCAGCCGGTACAAATCCGCCTCGCGCACGAACATCCTCACGGTTTCCTTGTACACCTTCACATGATCGGCAATCCGCCGCCGCCAGCGCTCCGGCATTTCCGACAGCTTCTGCGAGAAACCGAACCCCCTGAGCATCGAGATCCTCGTATAATAGTCGAACCGCTTCTCCGTCAGCAATGGATCGCGCGGATTGAACGTCTGTGAAGGATGGTCGCCGCGCCATTCGGAATAGCTCCAATGCAGGCAGGCATCCGGCGCCAGCATCGCCACCGCGCCCCAGAACACCTGAAGACTGTGCTCCGGCCAGTCCGGGTCGCTCAGGAACGTCAGATGCGTATGCCGCATCATGCCAAGATCGATGCGGAGACCTCCTGATGAGCAGTTCTCTAGGATGATATCGGGATACCGCTCCCGGATTCTGTCCAGAACCGAATAATAACCGGTATAGTGCTCGTACAGGCCATCGCCAGGACCATGGCCATGATCCGTGCAGTTGCAGCCGGCCTGGGGGTCCAGGTTGAAGTCCAGCTTCACCCAATCGCAGCCATAGTCCGCAATCAGCCGGTCCAGTGTCTGGAACGCCCATTCCCGCGCCTCCGGATTGCCGAAGCAGACATAACCAAGCGGCTCGCCGTCCCGCCGCGCCACAAAGGCCGGGCTGCGCTCTCCCAGCGAGGACAGCTTCCCCGCCGCCTCGATTTCGCACCACAGACCGAACTTCAGGCCTAGGCCATGGATGCGGTCAGACAGGGGACGGATGCCGCCCGGGAACCGGGCCGCGTTGACAAGCTCCCAATCTCCCCGATAATCGTACCACTCCGTTCCTGGCTCGGAAGGCCCGAACCATCCGGCGTCAAGCGTGACGACTTCCATGCCTAGGCTGGCCGCCGATTCGGCATTCTGGCGGAAATTCTCTTCGTTCACGTCCCGATCCTCGTAACTCCACCAATGGTTCCACTCCACCGGCAGCGAACGCGAGAACGCATTGTGCGGGTACCAATGCTTCCGGCCAACCCGAGCGAACTGAACGGCGGTCGTATCCGGATCGCCCGAACTTCCGAGGGCCATTGCGGCATGAACGCTCCCGAATTCACCGCCCGGCTGGAGCACTTTGGCGAATTCCCAGTCATGAAGGCCGCCACTGATCCGGTAACCACCCTCGGCCTTGGCCTCCCCACGCATGACCCAATTGCCAGACCACATCGGGGAAACGGTCAGCAGCTGCCCGCTCCCGTCCATGCGGTACAGCGTCATCCATGGATGCGTCCCCTTCGACGAACGGCCAAATCTGGTTTCCAGCGTAAAGCCGCCGGCGAGAGGCTCGCTTCGGGGCTCAAACTCGGCACCCCAGTCGCTCGCGTAGTACTCGACCCTCCACTCGTCTCTGGGCAGCGGAAGAACGAAGGAATCGATGCGCCCGATCGTCACCGGATTGCCGGCGGCGTTCCGGATATCCATCCATTTTTCGACGAGAGCAGTATTTTCATAGACAAGATAATAGCATACGATGTCTAGCTCCTTCGGCTCATACCGGAGGCGGATGGCAACGGAACGGACACCGAGGGCAGACGCCGTGTCCTCGACTCCGGTCGTCGTCATCCCGGGGGATGTCCCGTCGATCGTCACCCCGTCGCATACCAATGCGAACTCGCAGCCTGCCGCTTCCACCTGATCGTCCAGACGGACAAGAGGTGAGCCAGGCCGTCCGTATTCGCGCAGGGACAAGCCCTTTTCCACGTTTAATCTGTACGTCATCTTGTCTGTCGATAAATCGATGATGCCATTCGCCGGAATCATGGCCATGCACTCCTCTCCAAGCTTATCTAACAAACCGGTATTCTGCGTATGGGATCGATCGTATACCGCACTCCCCGGTCGCCCTTGATGGAATAGTGTCCAAAACGCCGCGAGCACCTTAATGAAATCAAAGCTGGGCGGTTATGCTCGACTCACAGCTTGTTACGGATTTCCCGTTCCAGGATACGGTCACTTCTAAGCCTGACACGTTCCGGATCTCCGCAAATAACCGACCATTGTCTGATTTCACGGAGATGTCGACGTTCGCGTTGCCAACCCGGGCGTTTCTTAAATGAATCCATTTGCCCTCCCAAGAGGAAGGAATGTTCGGCTGAATCACAAGCTGATTTTTATACGCCTCAGGCTGCAGCCCAAAAAAGTGAGATACGATTGGGACAGCCACCGCGTAAACGGTCCAAGCTTGCACCACGCATCCGTAATCGGGGGACATCTCGCTCATCGACCCTGGCAGCACCTTTGAAAACGTACGGAACATGCGCTTAAGCAAATCAAGAGACGCTTCCGTATTGCCGTACTTCGCCTCCGCAACCGCGTGCACGCCCGTGCTGATCGTCATTGTCCCTTGTTTAAGGCTGCCAGACAAATACGCTCCATACTCGCCAATAAAATCATCGTTTCTCATATTGACGATCGCACGTTCGCCTTTTTCCCTGTCCGCAATCCCAGCCTCCATCGGCGTAGATATCACCCAGTTTTTGTTGATGATCCAACCGCGATCCGCATTCTCGTCGTCCGTTTCTTCAAGCATCCTTTCGAGATAGGCGCGGTAATCGGCCGCTCCACGCTTTTCGGCCAGAGAAACCATGAACTCCACCTTCGGCAAGATATCTTTCTTGGGAGCGACTGCATCAGAGTACAAGCCTTCGCGTTCATTCCAATACCTATCATTCACCGCTCTGACGATGCGCTCGGACAGTTGAGTATATTGCTCCGCTTTCGCCTCGTCGCCGAGTTCTCTGCTCATGAAGGCAGCAGCCTGCACCGCTTTCGCCGTATACACGGCCGAATCGATTAGCTCCATATTCAAACCGGCGATTTCGATAATGCCGTATCCCGAAGGCAGCAGATCGCCGTCCGGATCCATTTCGCCCAGCAGCCAGTCAATGCCCTTCACGCAATACTCGAAATTTTGCTCCAAAATGTTCCGGTCTCCGGTCCAGCGGTATAATTCCCAAACTAATGCGATATAGTGAGCGGTTTCCTGCGTATTTCCCGGATTACTGACGGCGCCCATAGTCGTAACTTCGTGAACGATCCGGCCGTTGCCGTTCGCTTTGACTGAACTATCAAGTATAAGGCGGGCCGTATCCTTGGCAAGCTGGTGATCCCCGATCGCAAGTACGCCCTGGATGGAATATGAATTGTCGCAGCCGAACCACCATGGATATGTCGGGGAACCGGCCGTCAATCCTCTGCCGATGCCATCCACCTGCTGCACAAGCCATTGATTGTTCCATTTTACCCAGGCAAAAATGTCGTTGATGTCCGGTTCGCCTTCCACCTCAAGCTCCGCTCGTTCCCGAATCGCTTCGCATGTGCGCATTTTCGCTTCCAGCAGCTCATCGAAATTCCCTGAAATGACCGAGTATGTACGCTCGCACTCCTCTCTCGAAGCATACGAGCCGGCAATTAACAGATGGAATGTCAACTGCTCCTGTGGCTGCAACGTAACGGCCGTCTCAAATTTCACGCCGCGACCGTTCCCGCTCGTAAATTCCGGACCGTACAATTGCCCGCTGTCGAACTGCTCCCCCGGCAGATCGGTGCCGATGAGCGCGAACCAATCATGTTCGCAGTCCTTCGCGATAGCAAGCCGGTTCGACACTTTCTCGATAACATCTTCTTGGCCGTCATGTATCCCCATACTCTCAGAAAACCAGACCGGGCGAAGATCGGTCCGCGCAAGCAGCTCCAGCCTCAGCCGTGTCTCGGTTTGCGAGTAGTTGAATATATCATAGCGGGTGATGAATCCCTTCTCCTGCTCGGGCGCAAACTGCGTGCGCTCCATCGACACGGGAATGTGTCCGAGATTATGGCCGTAGCGGAACTGGTTCCCCCATGGATGGGAAATAAACTCGTCCGCTTTGGACCAAACGGATATATCTCGGTCCAAGTCCGTAATTCGAAGCCAGTAGCCGTCCAATAGCTTGATCGGATGCAGCCAAACCCCGCCCATCTCATTTGCGATGTGATGTCCGAAATCCGGAAAATATCCGTCTTGCGTGCCGATGACCTTCATATATTCACCCGCCGTGAGATACATGTTGAACGGGTGTCTGCTTTGCTTCTCGATATTCATCCTATGGTCCTCCCTTGATTTTCAGATGTTCAGGATCTCCGAAACGTTTTGGATAATAGTTGAAAAACCAATCCGCCATCGCTCATCGTCAGCGGTGGTTTATTAGATGACATTGGGCTTCGCCTGTATAACGAGTGTGGGCATCCGCAAAAGATGCCCACACTCGTTAAATATAGGTATTTATAGATTCGCAACTATTTCTGGTTCACATAAGCGTTGATTTGATTTTGAGTCTCTTTTATAACATCCTTCAACCCTGCTGCTTCTAACTTTTTCACAAGTTCGCCTTTTACTTTGTTGTAGTCCGTTACACCCATGCCCAGGTTCGGAATATATTCACCCATGATAGCTCGAATGTTGCTGACTTGAGATTTAATTTTGCTTTGATCCAAAGTAAAGCCGACAAAAGGCGTGACTTCCGAATTTTCGTCCCAAGTCTTCAATGCTTCAATATCTTCTTTCGGGTAGTTCGTAGAGAAACGGGCAAGACGCAGGTCGTTCCACATCCATACATTCGCATTGTACTTGTTTTCATCCGAAATGGTTGAGACATCAACCGCATTGTCAGCCAACTTGTAGTTTACGCCTTCTACTCCATAGGACCAAAGATCGTAGTTCGCCTGGTCTTTTTTAATCCAGTTGATTAGAGCCACCGCTTCGTTCGCATGCTTGCTCGTGCTTGGAACCGCCAACATATTGTCTCCGGCAGAGAAAATGTAGCGAGTCTTGGGTTCCAGATAAACGGTTTCTACTTTTGCACCCGGAACGTTTTTCGTGAGCGTGTCAACTCGTTCCGATGCTCTGAAAATATTGGCGGCTAATGCAGCAACCTTACCGTTATCAAATCCATCTTCTCCATTATAATCAGCCTCGTTAAACAGCCATCCTTTGTCTTTCCATTCTTTCTTCTTTGCGATAGCTTGGGCAAAGGCATCGGAATCCAAGAACGATTTCACGGTGTACGTATTATCGGTCGGATCGATATAAAGCGGGTACTGGCCACCGTCACCGATCGGGAAGTAGTAATTGGCGTATACCGGGAACAACTCCTGGATGTTGTCTCCTACTATCGGATGCATATCGGGCTCATTTTTTTGAATGGCGTCAAAATAAGCTTCCAAGCCCTCTACTGTCGTGATTTTCGAAATGTTATACTTCTCCCGCAAGTCGCCGCGAATATCATATACATTATTGAATCCCGTCATCGGAATGGCTCTTGGGACTGCATACTGCTTGCCTTGAACTTGACCGCCTTTGATGACATAATCAGGTGTGTTTTTCAACAGATCACTGGCGTTCTTTTCCAGATCAATAGGCTGATATACCTTCTTCGCTACCAAGTCAGACAACGTGGAGCTGTGTGCCCATGCCAAATCGTAAGCGGTTCCACCAGCAATATTCAGGGCCAGTTTATTCCAAAAATCGTCGAGATACTTAATATCGACTTCAATGTTCAGCCCGTCCGCTTTAAGCTTTTCGTTAATCGCTTGCAAAACGCTCTTTTGTGCTGGAGATTCTTGACCTGGGAAGGCAGCTGTCAGTTTTACAACTTTGCCTCCATTGTCTGCACTGGTACCGTCGTTGACGCTCGAATCATTCGATCCCGCCTGATTACCGCCCGTATTGCTGCAGCCTACAAGCATAGCCACTGATATCAGAACTGCAAACAGAGCTGAAACCGGTTTTTTAAAGGCTTTCATCTTACTTCCTCCTTTTTTTGTAAAGCTAATATTGAAAGTTTTTATACCGATTTTGTGTTCAGTATAAAAAACTTCTTAAAACCAAGGAATAGAGCTTATCCTTTGACTGCGCCGATCATGATTCCTTTGACGAAATAGCGCTGGATAAACGGATACAAAAGGATGATGGGCCCGATCGTTACAAACATGGTTGCTATCTGAAAAGTCTCTGCCGGAACTTTCATATCACCCAAGGTTCCGGTTTCCCGGACAAGATTAATGATGGATTGAATCCGGTACAGCATGAACTGAAGCGGGTACATATTGGGATTATCAATGAACCACAACGCACTCGCCCAATCGTTCCAATAAGCCAAACCTATGAACAAGGTAATCGTCGCAATTATTGGCTTTGACAACGGAATGATGATACCAAGAAATGTTCTCATGACTCCGGAGCCGTCGATCTCCGCCGATTCGATCAGTTCGGATGGAACGGTCATAAAATAATTACGCATCAAAAATACGTTAAATGGAGCTACTAGACCAGGCAGTATTAACGCACCAAATGTATTGTGCAAATGCAAAATCTGCGTGGATACCAAATACCAGGGCAGCACACCCGCGCTGAAAACCATTGGAATGTAAAAAAACATAGCGACGACATTTTTGTATTTGACCCGCTTGACCGACATTGCATAACCTGCCGTGCCGCAAATGAGCAGCGACAACACCGTCCCGACTACTGTAACCAAAATCGAAACCCCAAAACTCTTGAAAACATACTCGCTGTTAAAGACCGCTTCATACGCCACCCGAGAAAACTCACTCGGAATGAGCTGAAACCCATGGTCCAAAATACTCTTTTCACTGCTGATTGAAGCCATAAATGTGAGAATAAGCGGGTAAATGCATGCGACCGCAAAGATGAAGAGATAAAGATGCATTATGAACTGCATGATATAACCGCTAGGCGATAGCTTCCGCATCCGGCCTCCTCCTTCCCATCACCGCTTTAGAACAACGCGTTATCTTTGTTATATCGCCTTACCAAGGCGTTGGATCCGAAAACCAATATGAATCCTACTACGGACTGATACAAACCGACTGCGGCTGTTGTCCCGAAATCAGCTGCCTGCTTGACCGCCCGGAAAACATAAGTATCGATGACATCCGTTCTTTCGAATAACAGTCCGTTATCCCCGATGATGGCATATATGGTCCCGAAGTCGCCGCGTAAAATGCCGCCGATGCTTAACAGTGTCATGATGATAATTGCAGGAGTCAGCATGGGCAGTAATATGAGCCTGATTTGCTGCCAACGATTCGCTCCGTCAAGCGACGCCGCCTCAAACAAATGATCATCTATACCTGTGATGCTGGCAAGGTAGACAATTGTGGAATAGCCGGCTGCCTGCCATACGTGAGCTCCGATAATAATCCAAGCCCACGGTGCCGGATTCTGTGACCACTGGATCGGGTCTTGCCCGAAAAGCCCGAGGATTTGGTTTGCGATCCCGTTTTTGTCCGAGAAAGCGATTTGCGTCACAAGCTTGCCGATCACGACTGCAGAGATGAAATAGGGCAGAAACATAAGATTTTGATAAATCTTGCTGGCAATTTTCAATCTGAGCTCATTTAACAGAATGGCTATAAGAACACTGACTAACGTTGTCCAAAAGATATAATTCAAATTGATAAAGATGGTGTTGAAGGTTGTACGGAATGCATAAATGCTCGTAAAATAAAACATGAAATTGTCAAAACCAACAAAAGGGCTTCTGAATTTATCCATAAAATTAAAATCCTGAAAAGCTATAATAATACCCGGCAACGGTAAATATGAGAATAGAAAAAGAATGACTGCAGCTGGTAACATCATCAAATAATAGGGATAGTTTCGTTTCATTTCATGAACAAATCCGTTTTTTTTCTTATCGATCGTCCTCTTCATTCTATCTAAGCACCTCCCAAAGTTGAAACGATTCCTCAAAACGTTTTGGAAAATAGCGGGATAAAATTAGTTGTCAACGAAACAGCAATTTATTCATAAATTCAACTGTGAATCGTACACCTTTATCGCCAAGTTCGCCGGTCCACACATCGGAATGCGGTTCGACGCTCAAGCCACCGTCATAGCCTACACCATACAAAATCGCCATGAAGGCCCCCCAATCGGTTTGGTCCAAGCCTGCCGGCGGATCGTCGAAACGCTCGCCTTCAATGATCACCGAGCCTTTGATGTGCACATGAAGGAACCGCCCCCCCCATTCCTTCATTTCCTTCAAGTAGTCTTGTCCCGCATACCGCGCGTGTGATGGATCGTATTTGATGCCGAGCTCCGGCAGATGTCCGTGAATCAGCCTCCAGGCCATATCATCGACGACGAAATTGTTCCAGTGGCAATTGTAGGTAGCGATTCGCACGCCCTTAGCTTTACCGTATTCAATCAGCTTCGAGAAAAATTCGATGGCCGAGGTCACGTTCTGGTAGAGGGACCGTTCCTCAATATAGTTGCATCCGCTTACAAAAACCGGACAGTCAAGCTCGCTTGAAGCGTCGATCAATGCATATGCCGCCTGAAGCTCCTCTTCGATTATACTGCCGTCTTTTGCAATCCGGTCCGGACCCCAGCGTCCGATTGATCCGACCGCCACAGCCGTACGCTCGCTTGCCTCTTTCAATTCCGCAGCGCGTCTCGCAAACTCCTTCGCGTCATTTCCAACATTAATGCAAAATTCCACAAACTCCAGCCCTAACCGCTTGGCGTATTCGAAGCTCTCCAGATTCGGCGAAGCGATGATGCCTAGTTTCACAGTAACCGTCTCCCTTAAAATGGAATTTTCCGAAACGTTTTCAAAAACAATAATCCGAAACGTTTTCAAAAACATTAAAATGAACTTCGCTTCTCATCGGCCTTTCAAAGCTTTTTCGTGCTTTCCCGTATGATAAGCTTGGATGACATAACGCGCGTGTAGCCGGATGAACCGTCCAACATCTCCAACACCATATTGACGGCGGATGTCCCGATTTGAAACCGGTCCAGTTCGATTGTCGTCAACGACGGCTTCATGATTTTGGTGATCTCGATTCCGTCAAAGCCCACAACGGAGATGTCATCGGGGACTTTATATCCCAGCTCGGAGGCTTTGGTGAGCATTCCGTACGCCATCAAATCTGAGGCGCAAAACACGGCCGTCGCATTCGGCTTCCTCGCTATCAAAGCTTCGAAGGCTCTCCCGCCTCCTTCGATTTCAAAATCCGCATGCGCGGTATTCTCTTCATCGTATTGCAATCCGTTCTTCTCAAGCGCTTTCTTGTAGCCCTCCAGCCGATGCTGGCTGACTACCGCCTCCCGATGACCGTTGATAAACAGAATGTGCTGATGACCGTAATCGATCAAATGTTGAATCGCGGACATCGAGCCGCCGACATCGTCGTTGATAACGCTTCCAACATTGTCAGAAGCAGCCGGAACATCGAGCAATACGGTCGGGACCTCCGCATGGACGGCCTGCTCAATGTACGGGTCGTCGATTTTAAGCCCCGCTAAAATAACACCGTCGAAGCTTCGCTTGCGGCACAGCTCCTCATAGCGCAATTCCCTCTGCTGCTGAGAGCTCGTGCCGAACAAAAACACGTCATAATTGCGCGAGGTGGCCTGCTCGTTCACGCCGCAAATGACATCAAACAAAAAATGATGCCCGCTTCTTGTCGTTAAATTCGAAACGATCAGACCGATCGTATTCGTTTTCTTCAACACCAGGCTTCGTGCCGATGAATTCGGTTGATATCCCAATTGTTTCGCGATTTTAACAATCTTCTTATGGGTATTCCTATTGACGTCAGAATGATTGTTTAATGCTCGCGATACGGTGGTAATGGAACAACCTGCTAATTTAGCAATATCTTTTATTGTCGCCGCCATATCTCTCACCTGTTATTCCGAACGGATCCGTTATATTTTTGAAAACGCTTCCAATGAAATTTTAGCATACTGTTCTTTTTTCTGTCAATCATTTCTGATAACGTTTCGGATCATAAAACGTTTTAGTTTAAAAATAGAATAAACACTTAGATGTCCCTGTTTCTCATGACGCTCCATACCATTCCCCTTAGTCAACAAAGTTATTCCAATGGCAGTTAAGGCAGAGATGGCGACTCCATTCGGAGCCTCTTATTCGATCACATGAAGCGTTGCTGAAGAAGGACAGCTCTTCGAAATAATTGACGCCGCATTCGAAATTCGGGCATCCGAGTTCATCCGCCGTGCCGATCAGACGGTATGAGAGTTGCAGCTTCTCCTTCACGATTCCGCGATTATCGATCCGGTCGGGCCTCATCCAATCGAGCTGACCATTACTCGATGTTGATTCAGAACTCCAGAAAATTGAGGCTGTTCACCAGTGCTTGATGAAAGCTTACCCCTCGGGAGTTGCTATGACACCCAGCGTCATGCTGAATCCTCCTAGGGCGTGTCTTCAAACTACAGGTCTAGTGTAATTCTTGTAAAATAATCAGGATCGGATTCGTGCTGGCAATGACATCGATTGGACGACGGGAGTTAAAGTCACCCAGCTCCATGTATATTCTTCTTGTATCTTGTCCTCTCGCGGCGAATGCCTGAGAGTTAATAATCATGACGTTTATTCCAGCATCACTGGCAAACTTCTCAATGTGATGCAATTGCTTCGAGTTGTATACGAAGTATCGAGCTTTTGATCCGTATTCCGCATGAAATGATCTTCAGTGATCTGAAATGTCTTGAGTACACTTTCACGAATTGCGATAGAAGGGACGACGATAATAAATTTGCTCCAACCGTACTTTTTGTACAACTCAAACATTGAGCGAATGTAAGTGTATGTCTTACCTGTACCGGTTTCCATTTCAATCGTTAAATTAAATTTGCCCTCAAGTCGTTCAGACAATCTCAATCCAATGTTACGTTGTGTCGATCGAATGTTATCTAGGACTTCCCGATCAATAAGCTTGATGGTATTGTTCTTGAATCCATAGCATTCCTCTTTTTTTAACTGCTGACCCATTTTATTGATAAACATTTAAAGGTTTAAGAATATTCATGTCGAATTCCTAATAATGTATAAAGGTATTTTGATACAGAAAGGTTGCGACCATTTGGAAACCCTACAAACTTTCCTTAATGATTTCAATAACAAAATGCAAGAATTATACAAAACCACTGCCGAAACAGCCTGGATGGCCCAAACAACAGGGGACCCTGAATGGGCTGAAAAATTAGGCGAAGCTGACACAAAGTACAATCTGTTATTCTCTTCAAAAGAAACATTCGAAAAAGCAAAACACTTTCTAGCAATGGAAAACATAACGGAAATTGAAAAACGACAGCTTCAACTTTTACTAAACGAAATGGAGGGCAACCAACTCCCTGAAGATGTGATTGCAGATTTGGCAAAACGCGCTTCTGAACTAAATATATTATTTAACACTTATTCACCTAAAGTAGATGGGAAAAAGTATTCTGCCAATGATATTCGAGAGGTATTGTTAAATAGTGATGACCTGGAATTACGCAAAAAAGTATGGTTTGCTAGTAAGGAAGTAGGTAAAGTTGTAGAAAAGGATCTGCTGGAGCTTGTAAAGAAGCGCAATGAAGCTGCACAACTACTTGGTTATGATAACCATCATCAAATGGGCTTTGCGCTACAAGAACTTGATCGTAATGAGGTATTTGCTATTTTCAACGAACTCATTAATCAATCAGATGAAACCTATCGTACGATGAAGAATGAACTTGATGATCGTTTAGCAACTAAATTCGGGATTAATCCAGAGGATATTCGCCCTTGGCATTATGTTGATCCCTTTTTCCAGGAGGCACCACCGTCAGATTCAACCAATCTAGATCGTTTTTACAAGGGACAAGATATCGTTCAGATTACAACAAATACGTTTAGCTCATTGGGGCTTGATATTGATGACCTATATGAAAAAAGCGATTTATTCCCAAGAGATAAGAAAAATCCAACAGCCTTTTGCTTGGATGTTGATCGTGAAGGTGACGTTCGTGTCCTTTGCAGCTTAATGGAGGATGCCTATTGGATGGAAACAAATTTACACGAATTTGGGCATGCAGCTTATTTTAAATATGTAGACGCTAGCCTTCCATTCATATTACGTACCAGTAGCCACACCTTAACAACAGAATCAATCGCGATGTTATTTGGGAAAATGGGCAAAGACCCACGCTGGTTAAAGCGATTCTTACAGGTCGATGATGCAACCGTAAATGCGCTTGCTTCTGAATTAGAAAATTTCCAACAATTTCAAATGCTTATAGCAGTAAGATGGATTATTACCTTTGTCTTTTTTGAGAAAGAACTGTACGAAAATCCTGATCAAGATTTAAACGCTTTATGGTGGAAAACTGTCAATGAAATTCAACTAATTACTCCTCCGGATAAAACTGATAACCCTGATTGGGCAGCAAAAATTCACTTTACACTCGCACCTGTTTACTACCAAAATTATCTCTTAGGCGAACTAATGGCAGCACAATTACTTCGCCATATTGAAACAAGAATTTCTCCAGAATTTTTTACAAAAGAAACTGGTGAAATGCTGATCAATGAATTCTTTAAACCAGCTGCACGCTATAACTGGAATGAAAAAATTAGCCGTATAACAGGCGAAAAATTAAACCCCGCTCACTTTGTTGAGGTTTATTGTAAAGCTCAGGTTAGACAATAGGAAAAGGATAGCTAGGCCTACAGGTCTAAGCTATCCTTTTCTTATCGTTTAATCGCACTTGCTTATGGTACGGTTCACCGCGCCGTCTGTAACGGCAAGTTTTAAGGCCATTCCTTATGGAATGGCCCTTTCAAAACTATCAACTAACCCTTATTTCGGGTTTAAAACCGTCTTTTTCTTTCGGTATAAGCTTAATTTTTTCAGATAATGAGCTGCAATGATGAACACAGCCGTAATTCCGGTATAAGTCCAAATGACAGAAACGACGCTTACGTTACCTCCATTTTCCCCTCCATGGAATGGAGATTCAGGTTGACCTTCTCTCCCGGAAAGCTGCTTGTCTCCCTTCATTCCACCTCGTTCTCCGTTTTCGAAAACCTCTCTGCCCTGGAAATCGTCCCCGCCCTTGATTCCTGTTTGCTTCGTGTTTACTCCGAACGCCGAAACCGAGCTTTTTAAATGCGTAACATACGAAGTCTGATTGATTTGGTAAAGCCCGAATAGCAGAACAATCAATGTCAGGCCTTGTGCGACATACCTCAACCAAGTCCGACTCTTCTTTACGCTCGTCATTTTCTTGCACATGTTCACGACCCAGTGCCAATGCAGCCCGACATGGACCCCGATTAGCGCCAATACCAAGAAGGATACGGAAATATGAGTCATCTTAAACCAGCCCTCATTGCCCACGTTTATATTCGGAAATACGACATGGGAAACCATGATCCCGCTGACAATAATGAACGTCATGGAAATCAACAATAACAGGTTCAACGCATAACTTCCACGTATTCTCCAAGATAAACTGCGATCGAACATTTTTAAGGTGACCCTCTTCACCCAACTCAAATTCAGAAGAATATGAGTGATGTAAGCACCCGCAAAAAAGAGGCCCGATATTTCATGAAACGCTAACCCGCCTAAAACATTTTTATTAAAGAACAAGACGAACATTACACCCATGATAAGATCAAGAACAAACTTAAAATAATTGATTTTTTTCATTCCGTTCCCCCTCCATATCCACCTAATGGAGTATGAGGCGAAAACCTTTAATGAATCTTAAATCCGTGTCTGCAAGGCTGTCGCAATTCCCCAAAAAACTTGCCGTTACTTATGATAAGGTTCACCGTAACATCTATAAGTCGAAGTTTAAGGGGCACCTGTTTGGGTGCCCCTTCTTAGACTACTGCGGGAGTTCCAATATTATCAAAAGTACCAAAGACCCCTGTCACCGTGTAGGTAAATTTATCGGTGCAGCCGGCTGCGGCGAAGCGTTCAGTCCACCACCGGGAACCAGCCCGGTGCGCCCATGATGCCCTGCCAGAGCGGATCCGGGATGACCAGCCGGCGCTGGTCCTGCTTGCTGAGCGTCGTAGCGATCTCGGCCTCCCGGCCTTCCGCGACCTTAGCGACCCAATCGGGCTCCATGATCAGCTCGCGGCCGAGGGCAACCAGAGCTGCGCCCGTCAGCAGCGCCTCCAGCGCTTCCTCGGGCGTATGCACGGAGCCGACGCCGATGACGGGCGTCCGTCCGCCGGCCGTATCTACAATCCATTGCAGCCGCGACTTGCTTTCGTCCGCCCCGACCCGCGGTTTGGACCCGAAGTCCATGAGCGACACATGGAGGTAGTCCAGTTCCCGGCCTGCGAGCACGTCGACCAGCTTCAACGTGTCGTCCATCGTGATGCCGTTCTCCTCCGGTTCTTCCGGCGAGAAGCGGTATCCGACGGCAAACGGCCGTTTGGCATGCTCGGCGACGACCCGCTTCACCTCCTCCACCACCTCGAGCGGAAACGTCAGCCGTTTCGCCAGATCCCCGCCCCAGCGGTCGTCGCGGCGGTTCGTATGCGGCGAGAAAAACTGCTGAAGCAGGTATCCATTCGCGCCGTGAATCTCTACACCGTCGAAGCCCGCCTCAATCGCCCGCCGTGCCGCCTCCCCGAAGTCGCGCACGATGTCTTCGATCTCTTCATCCTGAAGCGGCCTTGGCCTGACATTCCCGTTCTGTTCCGACGGTACGTCGCTCGCGCTTACGATATCTCCGTTCGGCACCAGCTCCGGCGGACACTGGCGCCCGCCGTGGAAAATCTGCAGCAGCGCCACCGCTCCTTTTTCCTTGATCGCGGACGCAAGACGCCGCAGGCTTGGGATCATGTCGTCGGTGTCGGCGCCGAACTCGCCGGCAAACCCTTTTCCGTTGCGGGTGACGTAGGTGCATGCGGTCACGACCATGCCGACGCCGTCGGCGCGGCGGATATAATAGTCGACCTCAGTGTCCGAAACTGTGCCGTCCGCATTCGACGACCAGTTCGTCATCGGGGCCATGACGATTCGATTGTTCAGCCGGATGCCGCTTCGCAGCGTAAAGTCTTCAAATAGTGGCTTATATTTGGGGTTCATGCGTAATATGTCCTCCCTATGGATGATTAGACCTCAACTAGGTTGCTCAACAACGGGAAAAGCATACGAAGATGCGAAGATGAAGAAAACACGATTAACAATCTAATCAGGAAACGATCCCGCGCAAATTCTGGAACACTCCGTGTTCAAGAAGAAAGCGCGGTAGATTTGCGCAAGAGAAGACCATTAAAGAACAAGAAGAAAGCCCGTCAAGGCAATCTCTTTGCCTTGACGGGCGTTTTCCTTATCTCACACTCGGATATATTCTTTTTCTAACTGAGTCCGGTTATGGAGCATCTCAACAAAACAAAAAGCTTCGGCGCAAGCCGAAGCCTTCTGACGGTGATTCTCCGTGTCTATGGCAAATACGTTCCTCCGAGCGTCAACGCAGATCATTTGCCCATGCGGGGAGTATCGGCGTAAACATCATACACAACGTCTACAGACAGACGACCATATCTCGATATTATTGTTGGTCTGGCAGACGTAATGCGTTAGCTGAAGCTTGCGCTTGATCTAAAAATTCCTCTGCTCGGGTCAATTGCTGCCGGGCCGTCTCCAAAGCTTGTGAATTTGTTGCCACATTAGATTCACTTATCGAGCTTATAGCCTGATTTAAAGCCGTTTGCGCCTCAGAAACCGCGTTAGATGCATGCTGCTCCAGTGTATTGCCGCTGTGCGGTGGATTTTTAGTTTTTATTCCTGCGACTGTATGGGAATATCCGGGCCCCACATTTCTCCGGCAATCATTTTTAGTATAAGATCCGATGCTTTGGAAAATCTAAGTTGATGAAAAAACGACTTTATTAATCTTGAGGCGAACGGACGCCACCTGCTGGGTGCGTTCATCAGTTGCTTAATAACTTGTTGCGGAGTTCACTGACAATCTGATAATTGGTTAAGAGGGATAAACATATCTCTATAGCACCTTCCTCCATCACTCTACAGTCCTCTATACACTTCTTGACATTCAAATTTTTCGCCGTCACTTGTGATACGGTTCACCGCTCTTGATCTTAAACTGTTCCCCACGTCAGCTTAACGACTGAGTATACTCTCGGTATGTTTGTTGTCCTTCCGGATAGCGACGCTCCTGGGCTACCTAGATTTATGTCTGTAAAGAAAAAAGTCCGCTTTTTATGCGGGCTTAATATTTCCAACCGTGTGCAATTGCTGCAACAGCTATCCTAATCGCACATATGTTATTTCCCCATCAATATCCCGGCACCCATCTCAAAACCCGTTTCGCCCGCTCATTACTAAACAACGGCTCCCGCCCCGTCAAATTCTTCATAAACTCCTTCACCTCGGGATAATAAATCTTCACCAGCTCCGCCGTATCCATCTCACTCAGCGTATCATCCCCGGTAATATTCAGCATTTCCGCCCCCTCGATCCCCTCAGCTGTCAACGCAAGCACGCAATCCGCCGCTGCGTCTCTCAAATCAACATAACTCCAAAGGATCTTTTGAAAAGCCTCCGACCGCTTCATCGCCTCACGCAGATGAGCGTAATCTTGCGGAACCGCGATCAGGGAGAAGCGGAGGGACGGCCTCCAGCCCGCTGCGGAGGCTGAACATAGCCGCCGTCTGCTCATTCAGCGTCTTGGACAGGCCGTATCCCTCCTGGGCGAAATGAGGATGATCTTCGTCGACTGGCAGATAAGACAGCGAAAAAGGCTTTTCCGCCCAAGCAAAGCCATAGCAGGAAGTGCTCGATCCCATGACGACGCGCTTGATGCCGAGCAGGGAAACCGCCTCCAGGATATTGAAGCTCCCGATGACGTTGTTGGTGAAAATATGGTTTTGCGGAAACCCGACCGGAGCCGGAATCGCCGCCAGATGAACGATGCCCTCCGCTCCGGAAGGCGCTCATCACCTGTCCTAAATCGTTCATGTCCACCTGAAGCTGCCTGCAAGGCAGCTTATCCGAGATGCGGCTATCCAGCGAAACGACGTCGAATCCGACTTCCTTCAACTGGCGCACGACCTCCGTGCCCAGCTTGCCGCTGCCACCCGTTACCGCAACTGTTTTCATGTGTTGCCTCCTCTTCGCTTGCCCCCGCAGCTTCAATCCGATCTGTACAGCTGCTTAAAAACCATTGTGTAGAGCGGTTCTGCCTGGCTGACGTTCTTCGTCGTACTTGATTGCTCCCCTATTCCAAGCTATGGAATTTCCTTCCATACATAGGGCGGATTTATCTTTCCCAGGGCAAATCGATACGGTTGATCCGTCTATCGGCTTGCACAATGAAAACGCTCTATTGTGAGGAGAACCGAGTCGTGATAAACTTTGTAAACGCGCGTCCATATCCTTCCATCCCGTGCGCGGAAAACCATGGAACCCATTCCCTCAATGTCAGGAGAGACAGCGAATGAAATACAGAAAGCTTGGCCGCTCCGGCCTCAAGGTCAGCGAGATCAGTCTCGGCAGCTGGATGACGTACGGACATACGGTAGGCGAAAATACGGGAGCGAAGCTGGTCGAGCGCGCCTTCGAGCTCGGCATCAACTTCATCGACACCGCCAATGTGTATGAGCAAGGCGCGGCGGAATCCATGCTCGGCGATATTCTGCCTGCGTATCCGCGCGAATCGTATGTGCTGGCGACGAAGGCGTTCTGGCCGATGGGCTCGGGTCCGAATGACCGCGGCCTCTCCCGCAAGCATGTCGTCGAGCAGCTGAACGCCAGCCTGAGGCGGCTGAAGCAGGACTATGTCGACATTTTCTACTGCCACCGCTACGATCCCGAGACTCCGGTCGAGGAGACGCTGCGCACGATCGAGGACTTCGTCCGCCAGGGCAAGGTGCTGTACGTCGGCGTCAGCGAATGGAGCGCGGCCCAGATCCAGGAGGCGGTTCAGGTCGCGGACAAGTATTTGCTGGACCGCATCGTCGTGAACCAGCCGGAGTACAGCATGTTCAACCGCAGCATCGAGCGGGACGTGCTGGCCGTCAGCGAGAAGAACGGCATCTCGCAAGTCGTGTTCTCCCCTCTCGCCCAAGGCGTGCTGACCGGCAAATACCGGCTCGGGCAAGAGCTTCCGGAAGGCAGCCGCGCGAGCGATCCGAAGACGAACATGTGGATCAAGAACTACTTGACCGACAGCCATCTGCGCAAAGTCGACCAGCTTGACGCCGTAGCCAAGGAGCTCGGCCTTTCCCTCTCCAGCCTGGCTCTCGCCTGGATTCTGCGCCATGACAGCGTTGCTAGCACGCTCGTTGGAGCGACGAAGGTTTCCCAGCTGGAAGAGAACGTGAAGGCTTCCGGCGTGGAGCTTTCGGAAGAGATCGTAAAAAAGATCGAAGCGATTTTGACGGGAACGGAAGAATAGAGAAGTCCGATTCGGACATTCTTTCCTTTTCCCGTTTACAATTAGCCGCATAGCAAAGAGCGCCCGTCATCGACGAGCGCTTTTTGCTTTTTGCCGCCTTGACGAGGATAGCTGAAGTCCGGCCATCGACGGCCACTTAAGGAGCTATTTCCACCTTTTCCGCATGCCAGTGTCCATTTTTCCATTTCACTCTTATCTTGATGCTCTCCACCGATCCGAACCGATGATCGCCGGCTTGGAAGGAAAAGCACTGCTTGGCATAAACAGCGGCTCCAAAAAAATAATGAACCGGAACGATGGAAATGATCTCATGTTTGTTCGGCTCATAGCGGTAAGGCGACTGCACCAAACCGCGCTTCAGCGGATTCAGCTTGTCGTAGGCCTGTTCGTTCATGTAGGGAGCGAAGTTTATATTCGTTTGCATTCCAATCGTCATTATTTTTTGGACGCCGTTCCTTATCCATATGAAGCCCGCGGTATATGCGGACAGGAATAGGAGCAGCAAGACAAGGAGCAGCGAGAGTTTCTTTTTCACCACGATCATTCCTCCCATGCTCTCAAGAACGCAAGGCAGTTCGACAAGGTTGCGCACTCCATGACAAAAAACCGCCATAGGGCGGCGGTAAATTGGAAGCGGAGCTTGACCCCCGCATGGCGCAAGCCATAGGAGCAATAGGAGATTCTTATCCTGAACGGCACCCTCGTCTTGCTTTCCTGTCCGTACCTTTCCCAAGCCTGAGTCAGTTGTTGAACAAGCTCCGATACTCCGTCGGCGTCATGCCTTCATGCTCCTGGAACCGCTTGTTGAAATAGCTGGCGCTCGGATATCCGGCCCGCACGGCAATGTCTCCGATGTTGTCGTCCTTCCGCTCCAGCAGCTGCTGCTTCGCCATCTGCAGCCGGGCGCGCGTCACGAAGTCCGATGGCGTCATCTGCATGGCGCTCTTGAACAGCTTGCAGAAATAATGCGGGCTCACCTCCGCCCGATCCGCCCATTCCTGAAGGATGAACGGCTTCGCCGCCTCCTGCTGCATGAGCGGCAGCAGGCCGATGACGCGGCTCTCCGCCGGGCTCGTGCGCCCGGAAGTCAGGCTGACCGCCTGCTGCACGAACTCCGCGAGCACCGCATACGTCAGAGTGGACAGCAGCGCCGGCCGGGTCATGCTGTTCGCTTCGGCTTCCTGGAGCAGCGCGAGATGCGCCTCCTCCCAAGCAGCGGGCTGGCGCAGCTTCCACAGATTGTTCTTGTGGAAGCCCCTTTCGATCATATAATCATGAAGTGTGCCGCCATAGAAATGGATCCAGCGCACATCCCACGGCTCCTCGGTACTGCTGTAATACCGCTGGCGCTGCAGCGGAAAATACAGAACCGCCTCGCCCCGTTCCAGCTCGTGGAGCTTGCCCTCCACCTCCACATATCCCCGCCCGGAAGCGACATAATGGATGTTGAAATTGTTCAGGGCGCCCGCTTCCCTCAGCACCGAGTGCGTGGGATATTCGGTGTATCTGCCGACCGATTCCGGAAAGACGAAGTACGGAAGATCCGGCCAGGTCAATAAATGGGCCTGCCGCTCCAATGAAATCTCCTCCATGACAATATTGTTCTAATGCCCTTCAAAATATTATTATTTTTATTCTATCTTTCATTTCATATAATGACAATATAATCGTAGTTGTTGAAGGAGGAGATGTTTGGGCCATGAACGGGAAGCTGAAATGGGGCATTTTGAGCACCGCATCGATCGCAAGGGGCTCGGTCATTCCGGGCTTGATGAAGTCCGAGCTTAATGAAGTCATTGCCATTGCAAGCCGCGATGAAGGCAAAGCCCGCGAGACGGCGGATGAATTCGGAATTTCCGGATCGTATGGCAGCTATGAGGAGCTTCTTGCCGACGATGAAGTCCAGGCGGTCTACATTCCGCTGCCCAACCATCTGCACCGGGAGTGGGCGATCCGCGCCATGGCTGCGGGCAAGCATGTGCTGTGCGAGAAGCCGATCGCGCTGACCTCGGCCGAAGCGGAAGAAATGGCTGCAGCGGCGGCCGCGAACGGCGTCATTCTCGCGGAAGCCTTCATGTACCGCCATCATCCCCGCTACGAGACGATCCGCAGCATCATCGATTCCGGCAAAATTGGCGATCTGAGAAGCATCCACGGCACGTTCACGTTCAACAGCTCCAACAGCTCCGGCAACGTCCGATTCAACAAGGACTGGGGAGGCGGTGGCCTCTACGACGTCGGCTGTTATCCCATCACGGCAGCCAGGCTCCTGCTCGGCCAAGAGCCGGAGGCCGTAACCGTCAGGGCTTTGTTCTCACCGCAGCACGGCGATGTCGACATGATGGCTTCGGGACTGCTGGAATTCCCGGGCGGCCTGGGCGTTACCTTCGACTGCGGCATGTGGGGCGCCTTCCGCAATACGCTCGAGGTGCTCGGTACCGATGGCATCATCGAGGTTCCTTCCGCTTTCATCGCTCCGGAGGACAGCGGAGCCCATTTCTACGTCACCGTCAATGGACAGCGGGAAGAAGTAGCAGTTCCTCATATCAACCATTTCTCGCTGGAATGCGATGATTTTGCCCGAACGGTGCTGAACGGAGAGCCGCAGAAATTCCCGCCGCAGGACGCGGTCCGCAACATGCGCGTTCTGGAAGCCTGCCTGCAATCCGCGCGAGAGAACAAGCGCATCGTCCTGCAACCGGTTGCAACCCACTAACAAGGAGGAAAATAACCATGAAAACGATCCTCATTCCAGGAACCGACAAGCCCGTCTCGATTCTGATGAAGGGCTCCGATTACTTTACTCATGACCAGTACGAGAAAGCGGCGGCCAATCTCGACGCCTTCCTCGCCATCGGCGGAAATGCCGTGGATACGGCGCACATCTATTCCGGCGGCCAAAGCGAAGAAGTTCTGGGCCGCTACATGGAAGAGCGCGGCAACCGAGATGATCTCGTCATCCTGACGAAGGGCGCCCATCATGACCATACCGGTCCCCGCGTGAACCGCCAAGCGATCAACAGCGATCTCATGACGAGCCTGGAGCGGCTGCGCACGGATTACGTGGAGCTGTATGCGCTTCACCGGGACGATCCCTCCACGCCTGTCGGCGAAATCATCGAAGTCCTCAACGAGCATATCGAAGCCGGACGCATCGGCGCGATCGGCGGCTCCAACTGGACCTGGCAGCGCCTGCAGGAAGCCAACGAATATGCAGCCGCGCACGGCCTTGCCGGCTTCACCTTCAGCAGCCCCAACCTGAGCCTCGCCAAGGTCAACGAGCCGTTCTGGCACGGCTGCGTGTCGGCCGACGCGGAAACGCTGCAGTGGCATGAGCGGCAGCAGCTGCCTCTGCTGTCCTGGTCCTCTCAGGCGCGCGGCTTCTTCACCGGCCGCTTCTCGCCCGAGGTGCGCGACAACGACGATATCGTCCGCGTCTTCTACAGCGACGACAACTGGGAGCGCCTGCGCCGCGCCGAGCAGCTGGCCAAGGACAAGGAAGTCACGGTCATTCAGATCGCTCTGGCTTATGTGCTCAATCAGCCTTTCCCGACCTGCGCGCTGATCGGCGCCCAGAATGCGCAAGAGCTCCGCTCTTGCCAGGAAGGGACATCCATCAAGCTCACTCGCGCCGAGCTGGATTGGCTGGATCTTACCGCCGCGAGCGTCGCGGGAAAAGAATAGGCAGACGCCGCTGACGCGGCTTCCTCCTCCTGCAAGCGGCGGAAGTTAAGCCTGCAAGAAAGAGAACAAGGGACGAAGCCGAGGATCCTGCTCGGCTTCGTCTCTTTTGCGCGTCCGCTCGGCCGCCCGTCTACATGGGAAAATCTCCATCCAAAGATTTTGCCTATCGACGATGCAATGCTGAAGCTGCGAATAGAGTGGAAACGCTTTAAATCCGCTGCCGATCATCCGGTTCCCGATTGGAACCTTGCCACAATAGGCTTATAATAGAATAGATTTCATGTTCATCTACTCTATTTCTATGGGGGTTCCTATGCTACCTACTCAACAGCAGCTGGAAAACTATGCCGACATCATCGTCCGCGTCGGCGTGAACGTGCAGCCGAATCAGAAAGTCGTCGTCATGGCTCCGATCACCGCCGCGCCTCTCGTCCGTCTGGTGTCGTCCAGAGCGTATGCGGCCGGTGCCCGCGACGTCCACGTCGAATACAACGACGAGGAGCTGACCCGCATCCGCTTCAAGCAGGCGCCGGAGGAAAGCTTCTCGGAGTATCCGGCATGGCGCTCCAATGCCATGAAAGGGTTCGCCGACGAAGGCGCCGCCTTCATCCAGATCTACTCCCCGAACCCGGACCTGCTGAGCGATATCGATCCGGACCGGATGGCGACCAACTCCAAGACGGCATCCACCGCTCTCGCTCCTTACCGCAATGCGCTGATGAATCACGAGAACGCCTGGACGCTCGTATCCTACGCCACTCCGGAATGGTCGGCCAAAGTATTCCCTGGCATTCCAGCCGACGAAGCGGTCCAAAAGCTGTGGGAAAGAATCATCGACGCGACCCGGATCGGCCTCGAAAATCCGGTCGCCGCATGGGACCAGCATAATGCCACTCTGCTGTCGATGGTCGACCGGCTCAACGCCAAGAATTACGCGGAGCTCCGCTATACGGCTCCGGGCACAGATCTGACGATCGGCCTGCCGGAAGGACATCTCTGGCTCGGAGGCGGCAAGAAAAATGCGCGCGGAGTCATGTTCAATCCGAACATGCCGACGGAGGAAGTGTTCACGATGCCGCACAAAGACCGGGTGAACGGAACCGTTCGCAGCACGAAGCCGCTGAACTACAACGGGCAGGTCATCGACGGCTTCTCCTTGACGTTCAGGGACGGCAAGGTCGTCGAGTTTTCCGCCGAGCAAGGCTACGAGACGCTGTCCAAGCTGCTCGCGACCGACGAAGGCGCCGTGCAGCTCGGCGAAGTCGCGCTTGTGCCGAACGATTCCCCGATCTCGAATTCCGGCATTACCTTCTTCAATACTCTGTACGACGAGAACGCGTCCTGCCATCTCGCTCTCGGCCAAGCCTATCCGGTCAACCTGGAAGGCGGCACCGACCTCTCTCCCGAGGAGCTGGCTGCCCGCGGCTCCAACCGCAGCCTCGTCCATGAGGACTTCATGATCGGCTCGCCGGTGATGGACATCGACGGCGTCACGCAGGACGGCAAGGTCGAGCCGATCTTCCGCGCCGGCAACTGGGCTCTCTAGGTTCAAGGAAGCCGGCCTATGAGGCCGGTGCAGCATCATAGGAGACTACAAAAAGCAATCCGGAAGCCAGGCTTCCGGATTGCTTTTTGTTTTCCGCGGCGATTGGAAATGAATCAGTGCTGTTCAGCAGATGAATCGGCCGCATCATCACGCCGGCAGCCCGTGCTTCCATCCCTTACTTTGCTGGTGCTGTCTCCGGCATCGCTTCCGGACGGGAGCAGCTGCTCGCCATTTCGTAATGCCTGCCCTCGGCAGAGGCGTCATGGAAGCCGTGCATCGCCTCCAGCACATGATAGGCCATCTCGCCGCTGGCGCGATGCGGGATGCCTTCCGCGATGGAGCGGGCCAGATCGGCCACGCCGATTCCGCGGTTGTTGTCCGTGAAGCCATGCGTGAGCGGAATCTCTTCCGCCGCTCCTTCACCTTGCCGGCGCAGCCTTACGACGCCGCCGAAATTGTTCGGGTCCGGAACGAGCAGCGTGCCTGCCGTGCCGTAAATCTCGATATTCGGCAGCGTTCCCCCGACTGGGGTATCAAAGCTCGTAATGAGCGTGCCGACCGTGCCGTTCTCGAAGTCGATCACGCCGGCAATATGGGTCGGAACCTCGACGTCGATCACTTCCCCGCGCTTGGGCTCGCTGCGGACGGTCCGCTGCGGATGCGAGACGACCGCGGAGCCGGTCACCCTGCGGATCGGACCCAGCAGATTCACGAGAGCGGTCAGATAGTACGGGCCCATGTCGAACATCGGTCCGCCGCCCTTCTTGTAATAGAAGGCCGGATCGGGATGCCAGCCCTCGTGGCCGCCGCTCAGCATGAAGCCGACTGCGGCGATCGGACGGCCGATCGCTCCGTCGTCGATCAGCTTGCGGCAGGTCTGGATGGCGCCGCCGAGGAAGGTTTCGGGAGCGCTGGCGACCCGAAGGCCTTTGCTGGCTGCCAGCTCAAGAACCTGGCGGCCTTCCTCCCGCGTGACGGCGAGCGGCTTCTCCACATACACATGCTTGCCGGCCTCCAGCGCCGCCAGGCAGACAGGAGCGTGCGCCTGCGGAATCGTCAGGTTGACGACGATCCCGATCTCCGGATCCGCGAGCAGCTCCTCGACCGAATAGGCATGAGGAATGCCGTACTCCTCTGCCATCGCGCGCGCTCTGGAGAGATCCATGTCGGCGCAGGCCGCCAGCTCCACCTCGGGATACTGCTTCAGGTTCGTGAAATAGATGCGGCTGATGTTGCCGCAGCCGATGACGCCGACTTTAATGGGGGTCATGTATTCGGGCCTCCTTAGGCTATCGTTGTTCTAGGCTTGCGGACGGGCGGCCCACAGGAAGCCCCGTCTCATCAGCTCGAGCACCTGCGGCATCTCGACAATATCGGCCTGATGGCCGAGCGTATTGTGGTAGACCCGTCCCCTGCCCCAGGTTTTGGTCCAGACGACCGGCATCTTGACGGCATCGAAATCCGTCGTGGCATGAACGGTGATGGCTGGATCTACGTGCATGTAGTATTTCTCCGAGGAAACCTCGAAATCTCCGATTCCCTCTGTCAAAGGATCGTCCGAGCGGCTCATGCTCACCTCGTATCTCACCCCGTCATTGCCGGGATGCGCGACCCATTGTCCGCCGACCATATGCTGATATTCGACTTCATTGCGGAAGGCGTCGCTCATCCCTCCGTGGCAGCCGGCGATGCCGCAGCCGGCCTGCACGGCATCCAGCAGCGGGCGCAGCTGCTCCTGCGCGATGCTGCCCATCGTCCAGATCGGGACGATCAGATCGAGCGAGGCCATCAGCTCCGCGTCCTTGAAGCTGTCCAGCGTATCCGAGACGACAACGTCGAATTGTTCCTTGCCCAGCAGCTCCGCGAAAATCGCGGCCACCTCTTTCGGCTGATGGCCGTCCCATCCGCCCTGCACGATCAATGCTTTTCTCACGGTGCACCCGCCTTTGTCCTCATATTGTTTTCGCGCTTCACGCTTCCTGCATTTCCTCGAGTCCTACCCAGCGGCGCTCCGCGATCGACCGGTCGACCGCCTCCAGCACCTCCTGGCATTTGACGCCGTCCACGAAGTTCGGCGAAGGCTGGCGGTCTTCATGAATGGCGGTGAACAGCTCCAGCATCTCATGCGTGAACGTATGCTCGAATCCGATCGTGTGCCCTGCCGGCCACCAGGCGTTGATATAGGCATGCGGCGCATCGGTGACGAGCACGCGCCGGAAGCCTTGCACATCGTCCGCATCGTCGGTGAAATACACCTGCAGCTCGTTCATCCGCTCGAAATCGAAGATGACGCTGCCTTTGCTGCCGTTGATCTCGAAGGAATTGGTGCTCCGATGCCCCGCCGCGAAGCGGGTCGCCTCGAAGCTGCCGAGCGCGCCGCCCTCGAAGCGGGCCAGGAACAGCGTCGCGTCATCTACCGTGACCGGACCGCGCGGAGCATCCTTGTCGCCCTTGGCGCTCAGCCCCGTCATCTCGGCGGCGACGGGCCGATCCTTGACGAAAGTCTCGCTCATGCCGATCACCTCGCTGAACTCTCCGACCAGATAACGGGCCATGTCGATCAGGTGCGCGCCGAGATCGCCATGGGATCCGGAGCCGGCGATATCCTTCTGCAGCCTCCACACGAGCGGGAAGTCCGGATCCAGGATCCAGTCCTGAAGAAACCAGGCGCGGAAATGATAGATTTGACCGAGCCGCCCTTCATCAATCAGCTTCTTGACGAGCTGCACGGCCGGCGAGAACCGGTAATTGAAGCCGACCATATGCTTGATTCCGGCTTGACGGGCCGCCGCCAGCATCTCCCTCGCATCCGTCAGGGACAGAGCCAGCGGCTTCTCGCAGAACAGATGCTTGCCGGCTGCCGCTGCGGCCAGCGCGATTTCCTTGTGCGCGTCGCTCGGAGCGTTGATGTCGATCAGGTCGAGATCATCCCGCTCGACGAGCCGCCTCCAATCCGTCTCGGCTTCCTCCCAGCCGAACTGGACGCGGGCCTGCTCGACGGCTGCGGCATCGCGGCCGCAAAGAACCTTCAGCTCCGGACCCGCGGGGGCATCCGGGAAAAACATCGGCAGCGCGCGATAGGCATTGCTATGCGCCTTGCCCATGAACTTGTAGCCAACCATCCCAACCTTGATCTTCTTCACCGACATCATCTCCTTCAATGGATTCTGTTGTCTGCATCAGCCTTCGCTTCAGGATCGGCCGGGCGGTATAACAGCGTCGAATCCCTCGCCGCCAGCCTCGTAGCCAGCATGAGCTCATGCGCAGGAACGATGCCGCCCTCCGCCTCGCCGATCGCCCGCAGCGCGGCCTGCCGGCCGACTTCGTCGAAAGGGACCGAGACGGAAGTAAGCTGCGGGCTCGTCATGGAAGCTCCGTCGGAGCCGTCATATCCAGCGAGCGCGTAATCTTTTCCGGCCTGGAGCCCTTTCTCCAGCAGCCCTTGCATGATGCCGATCGCCATCCGGTCGTTGCCGGCATACACGCTGTCGGCCTGTCCGCTCCGCAGCAGCTGCTCTACCCGAGAGGCAAGCGCCAGGCCGCTCTTGCGGCTGTACTTGCCTTCAAGAATGATGTCCTGCCGCAGCGGCAGATCCGCCTGCTCCAATCCCTCCACATAACCGGCATACCGATCCCCGCTGTTGGAATACTGCGCAGGACCGCCGACGAAGGCGATGCTGCGGCAGCCGAGTCCGCGCAGATGGGCTACCGTCTGCCGGCTCCCTGCGGCATGATCTCCGTCTACCGTCCGATGCTCCAGCCCTTCGAACCGCTGGCCTGCGACGGCGTAGGGATAACCGGCCGCCTCCAGCTCCTGCAGCGCCTCCCTCTCCCCCGGAACCTCGCTCGAGCCGAGCACGATGCAGGCATCTGCCTTGCGGGATCTGAACAAGCCGGCATACGGACTTGCGTCTCCCGGCTGCCGGAAGATCAGCAGCAGATTCAGCCCCCGCTCGCCGGCCGCAAGACCGATACCGCCGAGCAGCTGCGAGAAGTAGAAGGTGGAGAAGAGCGGCACGTTCGGCATGAACGGCAGCACGACGCCCAGGTTTCCGCTTCTCTTCTTCGCAAACTGCCTGGCGATGTCGCTAGGCACATAACCTAGCGCGTCCGCCGCCTCCATCACTTTGAGCCGGGTTGCCTCCTTGATCGGCCCCGTCCCGCTCAACACGCGCGACACGGTCGCCTCGGATACGCCCGCCAGCTTGGCGACTTCCGTCCTTTTCGTCATTCCCTAGCCTCATTTACTTCAATGATATGATCATGTACGCGTGTACATTTTTTCATGGAAACGCTCTTATGTCAATGCAATCCTGCGACATGACAACGATGAATGGCGCGGCGCGATGGCGAACACAAAAATCCCGGCATGGCCGGGGCGAATGAATCAAATGAACGGCATCTACCGGGAGGGAGGCGCGTGTGCCTATCCCGTCTTCCTGCCGAGCCGGATCCGCGGATCCAGCAGCAGATAGATCATATCGGCGATCCAGGAAAATAGGACGACGAGACCGGTGACGATGATGATAACGGCGATCAGCAGCGGATGGTTGCGCGATAGAGCGGCGTAAACCATCAGAGATCCGAGGCCTCTCCAATTGAACACGTTCTCGACGATGGCCGAGCTGCTGACCAGCATCGGCAGATCGATCGCGGCAAGAGTAACGACGGGGATCATGGCGTTTTTCAGCGCATGCACAAGGATGACCCGCCTTTCGGGAACGCCTTTTGCCCGGGCCGTCTGCAGATAGTCCAAAGGAAGCACCTCCTGCAGGCTGGAGCGGATGAACTTGAGATACACGGCGACGATGCCCAGCATCAAGGTCGCGACGGGCAGGATCATATGCTGAAGCAGATCCGGCAGGTCTCCTTCCATGCCGGGAGTATGCATGCTGCTGGGAGGAAGCCAGAGCAGATTCATGGCAAACAGCTGACGCAGCCAGATGCCGGCGGCGCTGGCGGGCAAGGCGAAGCCGGCAATCGCGAGCATGACCGCCGCCCGGTCCGACAAGCCGCCTGGCCGGCGGCTGTTGTAGACCGCCAGCGGAAACGCGATCATGAGCGCAAGAAGCCACGCGGTGCCGATCAGGATCAGGCTGTTCTGCGCATACTTCCAGATGTAGCCGCTGATCGGGTACATCTGGTAATCCAGGCCGAGCGCTCCATGGCGGAGACCTTTGAGCCAGGCCCAATACTGCTCCAGGAAGGGCAGATCGAGTCCGAGCGCATGCTTCTGGGCATTCACGAGCTGCTTCTGCTCCAGCGTCATTCCGATCGTCGACCACATGTCGCCCGGCATTTCATGAATCAGATAAAAGCATGAAGCGGACACGATCAAAAGGACGAGAATGGATTGAAGCGTTCTGCGAATCATGAATTCCCACATATCGGACCCCCGCTCGCCGCCTACAGATTGACGGTTTTCATGCCGTCCTCGGCGTACCGCTCGCCATGGGCCGCTCCGCGCGGGGCGACCTCCTCGATCCGGCTCCGCTCTTCATCGGTCAGCCCGATATGGACCGCTCCGATGTTCTCCTCCAGGTAGCTGCGGCGCTTCGTCCCCGGAATCGGAACGATGTCGTCGCCTTGCGACAGCAGCCAGGCAAGCGCCAGCTGGGAAGGCTTGCAGCCTTTCGCCGCCGCGATGTCGCGGACCCGGTCCACCAGCTCCAGATTCCTGCCGAAGTTCTCTCCCTGGAAGCGGGGAGAGTGGCGGCGGTAATCGTCCTGCGGCAGATCGTCGAACGCTTGGATCTGGCCGGTCAGGAAACCTCTGCCGAGCGGCGAATAGGGAACGAAGCCGATGCCGAGCTCGCGGCAGAGCGGGAGAATCTCGTCCTCGACATCCCGGCTCCATAGGGAATATTCCGTCTGAAGCGCAGAGATGGGATGCACGGCGCTGGCGCGGCGGATCGTATCCGGAGCGGCTTCCGACAGGCCTAGGAAGCGGACTTTGCCTTCCTTGACCAGCTCCGCCATCGCGCCGACCGTCTCCTCGATCGGCGTATCGGGATCAACCCGATGCTGATAGTACAAGTCGATATGATCGGTTCCAAGACGCCGCAGGCTGGCTTCGCAGGCCGCACGGACATAGTCGGGACGGCCGCTCACCCCTAGCCTTGTCCCGTCCTCCGCTCTGCGGATGCCGAACTTGGTCGCAATGGCCGCGTCGTACCTTCTGCCTTTGACGGCTTGCCCGACCAGTTCTTCATTGGCCCCGACGCCGTACATGTCCGCCGTGTCCAGGAGCGTGACGCCAAGCTCCAGCGCGCGGTGGATCGTGGAGATCGACTCTGCTTCGTCCCGGCCGCCGTAGAAATCCGACATGCCCATGCAGCCGAGCCCCAGCGTCGATACTTCCAAACCTTCTTTTCCCAGCATCCGTTTTTGCATGCAAACCTCGCCTCCCATTCATTTTGCAAAACCGATTAGCGGCCTCTCCTTCCGGACCGTCCATGCGCCGTCCAATTCGTCATGCTGGAGCTTCCGTCATGCAAGAGCTTCCATCATGCTGGAGCTTCCGTCATGCTAGAGCTTGCTCTGCCTGTCCTTCAGCAAATCGCGGATTTCGATCAGCAGCTTCTCCTCTCCCGTCAGGACGGGATCCTGCCTCTTCGGCTGCTCTTCTACATGATGCCGCTTGCGCTTGAGGCCGGTAAGCAGCCGGATGAACAGGAAGATGGAGAAGGCAACGATGAAGAAGTCGATCACGCTCTGAAGGAACAATCCATACGCAAGCTTCGTATCCCCGAACGTCGCCTCAAGTCCGGATACATCGACGCCTCCGAACAGCATGCCGATCAGCGGCGTCAGGATGTCCGCCACGAGCGAGCTGACGATCTTGCCGAAGGCCGCTCCGATGATGACGGCGATAGCGAGGTCCAGAATGTTGCCTTTAAGTGCGAATGCCTTGAATTCCTTCCACAAAGGGGCCACCACTCCTCTTCAAATATAGTCGATTTCCCACGTCCTTCCATTTTAACTCCATTCGGCTTTTGCCGCCAGATACATATCCAACGGAAAGCCGGCGTAAGGTAGCACATAACGGCTGAGCCTGAGCCTGCCATCGGAAAAGGAGTCCATGCCATGAAGAATGAGCAGCAATCCCTGCCTGTCCCCGAGCCGATGCGCCCGGATGGAGCCGGCGGGCCCGACAAAGGACCCCGCAACCTCATGCGCGATGTGCAAAATCCCGATCTGCTCGTCCCCCCGCCAACGGACAACGGCCTCATCCCGAATCTGAGATTCTCCTTCTCGGATGCGCATATGCAGCTGAACCAGGGCGGATGGTCGCGCGAGGTGACCATTCGGGAGCTCCCAACAGCGACAACGCTTGCCGGGGTCAATATGAGCCTCATTCCGGGAGGAGTCCGCGAGCTCCACTGGCATCAGCAGGCCGAATGGGCCTACATGCTCCTCGGAAGCGCCCGGATTACCGCGATCGATTGGCAGGGCCGCAATTTCATCGCGGACGTCGGCCCCGGAGATCTGTGGTACTTTCCGCCGGGGCTGCCCCATTCCATCCAAGGGCTGGAGGAAGGCTGCGAGTTCCTGCTCGTCTTCGACGACGGCCATTTCTCGGATCTGAACACCCTCTCCATCTCCGATTGGTTCGCCCATACGCCCAAGGACGTGCTGGCCGAGAACTTCGGCGTTCCGCCGAGCGCGTTCGATTCCATTCCGCCCGGACAGGTCTACATCTACCGCGATCAGGTGCCGGGTCCGATCCAAAGCCAGGAAATTCAATCGCCTTACGGCACCGTCCCGTTTCCTTTCAAGCATTCGCTGCTGGCACAGACCCCTCTCACGACACCGGGCGGCAGCGTGAGGATCGCGGACTCGACGAACTTCCAGGCATCCAAGACGATCGCGACCGCGCTGGTCGAAGTCAAGCCGGGAGGCATGCGCGAGCTGCATTGGCATCCAAATCAGGACGAATGGCAGTATTACCTGGCAGGACAGGGCCGAATGACCGTATTCGCCGGCGGCGGCAAAGCCCGCACCTTCGACTACCGGGCTGGAGACGTCGGCTACGTTCCCTTCGCCTTCGGCCATTACATCCAGAACACCGGAACCTCCACGCTCTGGTTTCTGGAAATGTTCCGCAGCAGCCGCTTCGAGGATATTTCCCTGAATCAATGGATGGCGCTGACGCCCCGCCAGCTCGTCAAGAGCAATCTCCATGTCGGAGACGAGGTCATCGATTGCCTGCGGCAAGTCAAATGGCCCGTCGTTCCCGGACCGGAAAAGGAGTGAGGATCAAATGAATCCCGAGCGCCCAGGCAGCCCCGATTTCTTTGCGCAGCATCAATCTGCCTGGATTCCTGCTTATCCGCCTTGGCCTCCAGTCCGCAGACCGTACCGGAACGGCAGCCTGCAAAGCGAGCCTGCGCCGAGCCTGACCTTCGTCCTCATCCATGGCTCCTGGGCGGACGCCAGCTATTGGAGCGAGGTTGCCGCCGAGCTGCGGAAGCATGGCCACCGCGTTCATGTGCCGGAATATCCCGGACATGGCCCGGATTACAACCCGGGCCTGACCCACGAGGCCATAACCCGGGCGGTGGCGGCATACATCACGGGCTGCGGCCTGTCCGATGTCCAGCTCGTCGGCCACAGCTTCGGGGGAAGCGTCATCCAGAAAACCGCGGAGCTCGTGCCTGACAGAATCCGCAGGATCATATTCATGAACGCGTTCGTGCTGGGAGACGGCCAATCGATCGCAGATCAGCTCCCGCCTCCCATACAGCAATCGTTCATGCAGCTTAGACAATCGTCTCCGGACGATACGATCATGCTGCCTTATCCGCTGTTCAGGGAAACCTTCGCCAATCTGGCCGACAAGAGGCTCGCGGATCATCTGTACAGCAGAATCGTTCCAGAGCCGGCAAAACCTCTATTCGAGAAGCTCGACCTGAAGAAATTCTATGCGCTCGAAATTCCGAGAAGCTACTTGTATCTCACGACCGACGGCGTGCTGCCGCAAGGCGAAGGATACGGCTGGCATCCTCATATGTCCGGACGGCTCGGTGTCTTCCGGCTCATCAAAACAGAGGGCGACCATATGTCCACCGTCAAAACCGCCCCGGCGCGCATCGCGGCCAGCCTATACGAAGCAGCCAGGGATTGACGGAAGCGGCGTAGCCATCTCCTCCAGCTGCCGGCAAGTGCAACCGGTGAGTGCAGCCGGCAAGTACACCGGCAAATGCAGTCGGCAAGAACACGGGCGAGAGCAGCCTGCCAGACTGGCCGAGAGTCCCTTTGGGGACCTTTTTTAGTTGGATGCCTTTCGCAATCTTGCGCTCCTATCCGGGATGCCGCACAAACGCGCTCGAAGGGGTTATACTGATGAAGGAGGTGATTCTGATGCGGACAACGGATTCAATCGGCTTCGAGCCGCGGGAAGACGGCGGCGGCAGTTCTCTCGGAGAGCCGCAGCTGCTTGGCGACAGTGAATGGGAAGCCGTGGCCGCATGCGACGTCTCGAGAGACGGGGAATTTTTCTACGCGGTCAGGACGACCGGCATCTTCTGCAGGCCGTCCTGCCGATCCAGGCTGCCGAACCGGGAGAACGCCGGCATGTTCCGAACGTTCGGCGAAGCGCTCGCCGCCGGCTACCGCCCTTGCAAGCGATGCAGGCCGACGGGAGAGCTTGTGCCTGACGAGGACTGGATTGCCCTGGCCCAAAGATTCATCCGCGCCCATTATGCCGAGCGCCTGACTCTGGAGGCTCTCGCAGCAGCATGCCACGGCTCGCCGTTCCACCTCCACCGGACGTTCCATAAGATCGTGGGCGTTACGCCCGTTGAATATATCCAGCAGGTTCGGGCCGAAGCCGCCAAGGAGCTGCTGCTGTCCACGGAGCTGCCTGTCGCTGCCGTAGGCAAGCGCTGCGGCTGGCCCAACACGCCTTATTTCACGACCTTGTTCAAAAAAATGACGGGCTTGACTCCGGCTGCCTATCGCCGGAATGCCGCAGACAGGAAAGAGGAAGAGATCCATGAGCACACAAAATGAAGCCATCGTCTACTGGTCCCTGCTCCATCATGATGATTGGGAGCTTCATCTGGCCGCAACCGAGGAAGGATTGGCATTCGTCGGCTCGCGGGACGGAGGGGAAGCCGAAATGACGGCTTGGACAAGCGCCCGCATGCCTGGAGCGAGGCTCGTTCGAAGCGAGGAGAAGCTTCGGCCCTATGCGGACGAGCTGCTTCAATACTTGGAGGGCAGGAGCGATGCGTTCACGCTGCCGTTCGCGATGAGCGGAACGCCGTTCCAGCTCGCGGTTTGGGAGGCGCTCAAGAGCATTCCTTATGGAGATACCGAATCGTACTCCGGAATCGCGGAGCGCATCGGCAGGCCTTCCGCAGTCCGGGCCGTCGGCGCCGCGATCGGCGCCAACCCCGTGCTGATCGCCGTGCCTTGCCACAGGGTCATCGGCAAGGGCGGAGCGCTTACCGGCTACCGGGGCGGCATGGAAATGAAGACGAAGCTGCTGGAGCTGGAGCGCGAAGCGAAGGGCATATAATCGTGGGATGGCAAAGAAAAAACAACGCCTCGGGACATGGAAACGGTCCCGGGGCGTTGTTTTTTTCACTTCATTCCTCTATGCACATAGACCTCCTCGGCCAGCATGATAGGCACAGCTCGCCCGAGGAAAAACAAAAGCGGGCCGCATCGCGGCCCGCCCAATCCTACTTCACGCTCATGTACCGTTCATACGCGGCTGTGCGGATCTTGATCAGCTGATCCAGCTTCATGTCGTTCAGCTTCTTGATGTAGGCATCCCATTCGGCATCGATGTTGCCCTTCGTCACCCACTGGGCGCGCATCGTCGCCGCATAACCGTCGATGTCGGTCGTCAACGTCGGCAGCTCCTGGAATTCCTCCGCGCTGTACATGACGTTCGGGAACGGCGTCGTCACGTATTCGCTGCCCAGCTTGTCGATCTCCAGCTTCAGGCCGTCGCCGGTCTTCGGATTGAGCACGATGTTCTTCTCGAAGGAAGGGCTCACGTACTTCGGTCCGAAGTCGCGGACCGACTGCTCCCAGTACCAGGCGTCGGCGCTCGTGCCGCTAGGAGGGTCCATCAGCGTGTACGTGCCGTTGTCGTTCTTCTGGATGACGGTGCCGATCGCTCCCCAGAAGTTCTGGATGCCGGCTTCGTTCGTGTAGAACTGATCCGCCCAGCGCGCGGCGATCTCCGGCTGCTTGCAGGAGGCCGTGATGAGCAGCTCGTTGCGGTACAGGCTCATGCCGACCGGAATGCCGGACTGATATCTCTTGCCGTCCGGTCCTGCGAGCGGCGGAATCGTGACGTACTGGTCCTTCCATTTGCCGAACACGGCGTCCGGAGTCCACTGGTAGGAGAAGCCGACGATCGGCGCATCCGCGTTCTGCTGCTTGGCCGAGGTCATCGTGGCGTCCTGCGTGAACATCTCCTTGTCGATGAGGCCCGCCTCATACAGCTTGTTGGCCCACTTCAGCCCTTCCTTGTATTCCTCTGTCACCGGGTAATAGACCGGCTTGCCGTCCTTGACGAGCATGTTGTTGCCGTTCGGATCGGTGATGCCGAACGGATTGAGGAAGTCCATGCTCAGCCCTTTCTCGGTATACGGAATCTCGTCGTTCTTGCCGTTGCCGTTCGGATCCTGCTCCTTGAACGCCTTGAACACGTCGTAGAGGTCGTCGATCGTATCCGGCACCTTGAGGCCGAGCTTATCCAGCCACGTCTTGTTGATGACCGGCTGGAACTTCGTTTTCGGACGGGACGGCAGTCTTGCCGGCATGGAATAGATTTTGCCGTCCGGGAACGTGCTCAGCTTTTTCAGCTCCGGCGTTTCCTGCAGCGCGGCCTTCAGGTTCGGCATGTAGGAATCGATGTATTCGTCCAAAGGGCGGAAGTAGCTCAGATTGTTGACGATGTCGGAGTCCGAGAACGCGAGATCGCCGAAAATGATGTCCGGCAGCGTGCCGCTGGCGAGCATGATCGACTTCTGCTCGTTCCAGTCGTTGGAGGACATGACCTGCCATTGTATCTTCACATTCGTATTTTTCTCCAGATCGATCATCCACTGGTTCTTCGTGAACGTGTCGCCCATATTGCCCCAGCGGACGGTCAGCGCCTTGAGCGTTACCGGCGTCTTGACGATCGGCAGGCCTTCCTTGTTGAACTCGTCGCCCTTCACGGCTGCGGCCTTGTCTCCCCCGCCGCCGCTGCAGGCGGTCAGCCCGACCAGCAGCGCTCCGGATAGCAGCGCGGCCATCATGGTTTTAGATGCGGAACGGTAACCCATCTTTCATTCCCCCCGATTTGATTGTTGTCTCGAATCACATGCCGGTCAAGCCGATTGCTCATTCCTTCACGGCGCCGATCATCACCCCCTGATTGAAATACTTCTGTACGAACGGGTACAGCAGCATGATCGGAACGGTAGAGACGATGATGACGGAATACCTCATCAGGCTGGCCAGCCTGAGCGCGATCTGCGCCGCCTCCCCGCTTCCCATGCCGGACTGCATCTGATTGGTGATCAGGATGTTGCGCAGGATGAGCTGCAGCGGGTACAGGTCGGGATTCTTCAGATAGATCAGCGCATTGAAGTAGGAGTTCCAATACCCGACGGCGATCCACAATCCAAGCACGGCGACAATCGCCTTGGAGAGCGGCAGCACGACCTGCGCGAAGTATCTCAGATTGCCGCAGCCGTCGATCTGCGCCGCTTCCCATAGATCGCCCGGAATGCTCGTCTGGAAGAACGTCCGGGCTACGATGATGTTGTAGGCCGACACGGAGAAGGGGAGCACCATGACGAGAAAGGTGTTGTACATATGGAAGTCGCGGACCGTCAGGAAGATCGGAATGAGGCCTCCGCTGAAAAACATCGTGAAAATGAAATAAAGGGACAGGATCTTGCGCCCGGGCAGGTCTCTGCGCGACAGCGCATAAGCCGCGGACAGGTTGACCGCCAGGCCGATCGCCGTGCCGGCTGCCGTATACAGGATCGTGTTGCGGTAGCCGATCCAGATGTTGGCATGCTTCAGCAGCTCCTTGTACCCGTCCAGCGTGAAGCCGCTCGGCCAGAGCCATACTTTGCCGCCGGCAACCGAGGACGGATTGCTGAAGGAGGCGATGACGATAAAATAGAGCGGATACATAAGCACGACCAGCATCAGGACGGCGAGTCCGTACAGAACCGCCTCCAGGACGGCATCGGAAGAGCGGGTGTTGACGCCTCCGGCCGTTTTGGCCGCAACAGCGGCATTCCGTGTCTCCATCATGAATTCCTCCGGCTTACCACAAGCTGTTGCTGCTTGTTTTTTTGGCGATTTGATTGACGATGATGAGCAAGGCGAAATTGATGACCGTATTGAACAGGTTGATCGCGGAGGAGAAGCTGTACTGGCTGCTGAGCAGGCCGATCTTGTACACATAGGTGGAGAGGATCTCGCTCGAGGTGATGTTGAGGTCGTTCTGCATCAGGTATACCTTTTCAAAGCCTACCCCTAGCAGCCCGCCGACCCGCAATATGAGCAGCGTCACGGCAGTCGGAAGCAGCATCGGAATATCGATGAAGCGGATCTTCTGCCAGCGGCTCGCTCCGTCGACAGTCGCAGCCTCGTAGAGGCTCGGATCGACCGCCGACAGCGCCGCGATATAGATGATGCTGTCCCAGCCGGCATGCTGCCACACATCCGACCAGACATAGACGCTGGTGAACAGGCCCGAGGAGCCCATCAGATCGGGAGGCTCCGCTCCGAACAGGGCGTACAGATTGCCGAGCAGGCCTGTGCTTGGCGAGAATAGAATGAGCATCAGCCCCACCATGACGACCGTCGAGATGAAATGCGGCATGTACGTCACCGTCTGGAAGAAGCGCCTGAACCGGTTGGCCCGCATCTGGTTCACCATGAGCGCCAGCGCGATCGGTATCGGGAACGTGGCCATGCTGTACAAGCTGATGACCAGCGTATTCCGGATTGTATTGTCGAACTGATACGATTGGAAAAATTTCTCGAAGTACTTGAATCCCGCCCATGGACTGTCCATGATTCCGAGCGCAGGACTGTAATCCTTGAACGCGATCACGACGCCGTACATCGGCTTGTACGCGAAGAGCAGCGTCAGGATAAACGCGGGCAGCAGCAGCACATACAGCCCCGCTCCCCTTCTGATCTGCCTGACCGTCCGTCCCGTCGTTCCGGCTTGACCGGATGCCATCTTCATTCCCCCCTTGCAGCGGCTCTGTCGCTGTCCCTCTTGAACTCCTCCAGTATAGCTCCGTCCATGGAGCGGACGGCGGACCTGAAGGACCGTTATCCGGACTTCCGAGGATCGCCAGGCGGAATCCGCCCGCCTTCATCCCGCGCCGCCATGCGGTTATCCGGACTTGTTTTTGCGCTATCCGGACTTTGGCTTTTCGCGCCGCCGACAAGCATCCATTTTCTGGACAAAAACCTCTATACTAGAAATAAAGCGCATTCAAGATCGGAAGAACGGAAAGGAATGGAGCCTCCCGCCTATGAATCCATCCAACCGGAAAAAGCCCTACCCTATCATCCATTATGTCAGGCTGCTCGTGTTCCTCTCGTTCCTGGCTCTTGCGCTCGACCTTGTCATCAGCGTCATTTCCATGTCGCTGGTCAAGCAGCAATCCACGAACAATGTCCAGGATACGGCCGACCTCTATGTCAGCCGGATCGACCATGACTTCGCCTACATCAACCATTACATGGGCTGGACGCTGGCCAATGACGAGACGATCACGGACATGAACGATTATCCGGACAACAGCACCGAATTCCTGAAGGCTCAGGAGAAGCTCTTCAAGCGGTTCACCGAGCTGACGAAAAACTACGAGCAGGAATACAACTTCTTCTATTACTTGAAGAGCCGGGACTTGTTCCGGAACTGCGCGCCGATGGGGATATCCTACGGGCATTTTCTCGAGCTGAAGCAGCAGATCCGATCGCTGACGGAAGACAAGGGGGTCTATGAGAACTATTACTCCAAATGGACGCCGCTTACGGTAAGAGGAATTTCCTACATCGTCAATATCGTCCCCTACCATGACCGCTACCTGGTCGGGCTTGTCTCGGCGGACAATATGATCCGGCCGCTCCGGCAGATCAATCTCGGGGCCAGCGGGTACGCGTCGCTGGTCGACGAGGAGGGCGGCAGCCTGTCCGCTCCCCGGAGCGGCAGCCCGCCCGATGCCCGCAAGCCATTCTGGCTGAATCTGCTCCAGGCGCCGACCGTCGTGGACAGCAGCTTCAGCAACGCCACCTTCACCGCCGAGCTGGTCATCCACTACGGGGCGTTCGAGAAGATCATGATCGTGCAGCTGCTGATCATGCTGCTCTTCTTTCTCGTCACCTGCACGCTCAGCGCGTTCCTGTTCCTCTTCCGCAAGCAGGTGCTCGGGCCCGTCAAGAGCTTCTCCTACAATCTGGCCCGCATGTATGAGGACGGGGACTCCGGAGGAGCAAGCGCCGGAAGCCGCATCATCGAGCTGGAGCAGGCGAACGCGCAGTTCCGGGATCTCGTCGGGCAGCTCAAGAAATACAAGATCGAGATGTACGAGCAGGAGCTGGAGAAGAGGAGGATTCAGCTGGATTACATGAAGCTTCAGATCAACCCGCATTTCTTTCTGAACTGCCTGACGAGCATATACAGCATGGCGCAGATGGAGATGCACGAGGAGATCGAGAACATGTCGATGGCCACGACGCGCTACTTCCGCTATATCTTCCAGAGCGGAGACAATCTGGTCCTCCTCGAAGACGAGATCGAGCACGCCCGAATCTATCTGGATATCCAGCGATCCCGCTACCGGAGCGCCTTGTCCTATGCCATCTCCCGGCCGGACCATGCTTCGGGAGTGAAGATTCCTCCACTCGTCATCCAGACGTTCATCGAAAATGCCGTCAAATATGCGGTGTCGCGAGAGCGGGAGCTCAGCATCTCCATCACGGTGTCCATGCAGAGAAAGGAGGATGAGGATATGGCCGTCATCGTCATTGCGGACAGCGGCCCCGGATTTCCTTCCCCCATCCTGGAGCGGCTGCACAGCGGAGAAAGCCTCGATCAGGCAGGAGGCAACCGGATCGGCATCATGAACACGCTGCAGCGGCTGAAGCTGATGTACCGCGAGCGGGCGACGGTCGACTTTGCCAATGGAATCGACGGCGGAGCCCGCGTCACGATCGCGCTCCCCGCCGGCAGCGACTAATCCCATCCCGAAAGGAAGCCTGCCATGAACGTCCTTCTTGTGGACGACGATTACTTCGTCGTCAAGGCGCTTAAGAGCAAAATCGATTGGCGCGCCATGAACGTCGAGCATGTCCATACCGCCTACAATGTCGCTCAGGCAAGAGAGATTCTGCTGGAATATACCGTGCAGATCCTCATTTGCGACATCGAAATGCCTCAGGGCAGCGGGCTCGAGCTGCTGGCCTGGGTCCGACAGGAGAATTACCCGGTCCAGGCGATCTTTCTGACCAACTACGCCGACTTCAACTATGCTCAGAAAGCGATCGAGCTGCAAAGCTTCGATTATTTCCTGAAGCCGATCGAGGTCGACAAGCTGACCCTGATTATCCGTAAGGCGATTGCCAAAGCGCGCGAGCAAAAGTATAACGAGCTGGCGATCCATGAAGGGGAGCTGTGGCAAAAGAGCCGCAAGAGCGTGCTGGAGGATTTCTGGACCCGGCTCATCGCAGGCAAGGCATTCCCCTCCAGCCCATCTGCGGCTGCAGGCGCCATCACGGAAGAGAATCTCCCCTACCGGCTGAGCGATCTGTTCCTGCCCGTGCTTGTGACTCTGTTCCCGCATGAGGCCAGCCTTGGCCGCGAAGACAAGCCGCTGTTCGACTACGCGCTGCTCAATGTCATGTACGAGCTGTTCCAGCACCCATCCTTGTCCGTCGAAGCCATCTCCGAATTCAAGGAAGGCAACTGGATGCTCATCTTGAAATGGACGCTCGCTCCCGACAGAGATATTCCGAGGAGGCTCTGCGATTCCTTGATATCCGAAAGCCGCAAATTCCTGAAATGCGACTGCAGCTGCCATATCGCGACGTCCCGGCCGCTCGGTGAGATCCGCAAAGCCGTCAAGGAGCTGCTGCATGTCAATGAGGAATGGATCAAGCACCGCAACGAGACGATTTTCGTCGATGGCAGCTCCGGCCTTGAGCCGGCGTATGTCCCGCCCAACCTCGGCTTGCTCGAGCGGCTGCTTGGCGAGGGGGCATACGGTTCTTTTCTCGATGAGACCGAGGCGTATCTGACGCGCCTGATGCGGGAGAACGCCCTATGCGCTTCCGTGCTCCGGCCGTTCCGGCACGATATGGTCCAGATCGTCTATGCCCATTTGAAGAGCAGGGAAATTCAAGCCCATCAGCTGTATGCGGGCTCGGAAGGAGACAGGCTGCATGCCCAGTCCCTCCATTCCGTCGAAGACATGCAGGGCTATCTGCGGTATCTGGTCCGTACGGCGGCGCATTCCCGGCCTTTCGCCGAGCCTCCCAAATCCATCGCGGACGAGGTCGCAAGCCATATCCATGCCCATCTCGCGCATGATCTTACCCGCACCAGCCTGGCGGAGACGGTCTTCCTCAATCCCGACTACATGGCCCGGCTGTTCAAGAAGGAGACGGGCATGTCCCTCGGCACTTATATCATCCAGGCGCGGCTCTCGGAGGCCAAGCGGCTGCTGCAGGACACCTCCCTGTCGGTCCGCGCCGTCGCCGATCAGGTCGGATACGCCAACGACTCCCACTTTTCCAAGCTGTTCAAGCAGGAGACCGGCTGCAGCCCGGCCGACTACCGCAAAGCGTTCAAGAAGCTGGCCAGACCGTCCTGAGACGGTCCGGGCCGGCTTTTTTTGCCAGGAATGGAAACCCGGGTCGGGGAGCGGCAGCGCAGCCCGGAACATATAACGGACAGATTGGGAATATTTTAAAACTCTGATGATTTTTTCGCTTCTTGCAAGAGAGAGGCAGCGCAACCTATGGTATACTTTTCCTAGTAAAAGATTGGAAGATAGATTGAGAGCCGCTGTTCGCGCACAGGGCAAGGGGGAAGACAAAATGAACGGTTCCAAGCTGTTCAGACTGGCTGGATTGATTGTCATCGTGGCTGCCGCCGATATCGCGGTGCTGTCGCCCGGACTGCTGAACGTCGAGATCGGCGGAAGCGCGCTGTCGACGGCAACCGGCGTCAGCCTGCTGCTGGCAAGCGCGCTGGCGCTGTTCTACGGAAGCTATGCCATCGTATTCCGGGAGCCAGCCGCTCTGCCCGTCAAGCAGATCAGATCCTTTGACGATTACGCGGAAGCGCTGTCTCCATACAAGCGTGTCAAGGCGCTTGAGAACGATATCGCGACGGCGCTGGAGCAGATCGCCCGGCTGAAGAAAAAGAAGCTCGCCCTGGAGAACGTGCTGGAGCAGCGCTTCGACCGCGGCGAGCTGAGCTTCAAGAAGTTCGCCTCCGTGACCGAGGAGGCGGAGAAGCTGTTCTATCTCAACGTGCGCAGCCTGCTGAACCGGCTGCATGTGTTCGACGAGGCGGAATTCTCCAGCATGTCGGGCCGCAAGAGAAGCTCCTTCTCCAGCGAGCTCATCCAGGAGAAGGCGGCCATGTACAATGACCACCTCGCCTTCGTCAAAAGCTCTCTGTCCGCCAACGAGGAGCTGCTGATGAAGCTCGACCGGCTGCTCCTCGAAATCTCCCGCCTCGACGGCATCGATCCCGATGACATCGATGACATGCCGGGCATGCAGGAGCTGGATTCCCTGATCAAGCAGACCAAATTCTACAAACAGTAAGAGGTGCAGAATGCCGAAGAAAAGCAAGTTTTTCCTTCTCTCCGCCGTCATTGTCGTGCTCGTGTTCGCGGGCGTCTATGCGGGTATCTCCCTGACCTCCAACCTCGGCAAGAGCAAGGCCCAGGTATCGGCCGAGGATGCGGGCAAGCGCCTGAACAAGCTGTACGGCGATCTGTCGGTCTCGACGGAAGCCCCGGTCAAAGGGCAGATCGACCTGAACCCGGCGGATATCGCCGAATCGCTTCCCGACATCTCCAAGTTTCCGGTCACGGTCGACAATTCCACGGATCAGTTCGTCGAAATCTTCTCGTCGACCGAGAAATCGGGAACCGGCGTGGACGGCTGGCTGACCGAGACGGCGGCCGAGTTCAACAAAGCCGGCATCGTCGTGGACGGCAAGACGGCATCGGTCAAGATCCGCAACATCGCCTCGGGCACGGCAGCCGATTACATCAAATCCGGCAAGTACATCCCCGATGCGTTCACCCCGTCCAACGAGCTGTGGGGCGAGATGGTGAAAGCGGCTGGAGTCAAGACGGAGCTGATCTCCAAGCGGCTCACCGGCAACGTTCCCGGCATCGTCATCGCCAAAGCCAAGTATGATTCCCTCGTGGATACATACGGGTCGGTGAACGTCAAGACGGTGACGGAAGCGATCGCGAACAACGAATTCTCCATGGGCTACACGGATCCGTTCGCAAGCTCCACCGGACTCAACTTTCTCGTCACGGCGCTGAGCACGTTCGACAGCGCCGACATCCTCAGCGACAAAGCGGTCCAAGGCTTCGAGAAGTTCCAGGCCAACATTCCGTTCACCGCGTCGACGACGATCCAGATGCGCGATGCGGCCAAGTCGGGCATGCTGGACGGATTCGTATTGGAATATCAGACTTACGTCAATGCAGCCGACCTGAAGAGCGGATATGTGTTCACGCCATTCGGAGCGCGGCATGACAGCCCGCTGTACGCTCTTGGCGATCTCCCCCGGGAGAAGCTCGACATCATCAAGAAATTCGCCGAATTCACCGCCCAGGACAAATACCAGAAGGCCGCGGCGGACAAAGGCTTCAATGGCCTTCAGGACTACAAGTCGGAGCTCCCCGCGGTCGACGGCGGCCTGCTCGGCTCCGCCCAAAAGGTCTGGAAAGAGAAGAAGAACGGCAGCAAGCCGATCGCGGCCGTGTTCGTCGCCGACGTATCGGGCAGCATGGACGGCGCGCCGCTGAACCAGCTCAAGGAATCGCTGCTGAAGGGCCAGAAATACCTCGGCAAGGACAACAGCATCGGACTCGTCTCCTACTCCAGCTCGGTCACGGTCAACCTGCCGATCAAGAAGTACGACACGAACCAGCAGTCCATGTTCGTCGGAGCGGTGGAAGGCTTGCAGGCCGGAGGGGGCACCGCCACCTTCGACGGAATTATCGTCGCGCTCAAGATGCTGCAGGACGAGATGGCGGCCAATCCAGCCGTCAAGCCGCTCATCTTCGTGCTCAGCGACGGCGAGACCAATGAAGGCCATACGCTCAAGGACATCAAGGAGCTCGTCGAAACCTACAAGGTTCCGATCTATACGATCGGCTACAACGCCAACATCAAGGCGCTCCAAAGCATATCGAGCATCAACGAGGCCGCCAGCATCAATGCGGATACGGATGATGTCGTCTACAAGATCGGCAATCTGTTCAATGTCCAGATGTAACTCGGAGGAGGATGACCATGACATTTTCGCTTGAGGTAGCCAGCCCGGAAGAGATCAAGGCGGCGGTAGAAGAGGAAGTCAAGCCCGTGCCGGAGGAAGTCCGGAAGCTCAAGGAGCTGGCGGACGCCAACGTCGCCGCCATCATGGAGCTCGATACGGAGTCGCTGGACAAACGCAGGGAGATTCTCCAGACGATCGACGGCTTCGGCATGAAGACGATGAAGGCCTCCTCGGATAAGAACTCGCTGCTGCAAGTTTCGGTCGGCAATCTCTCCAAGACGGGAGACGAAGGCGGCCAAGTGGCCAAGGGACTGTCCGAGCTGCACACGCAGCTCAAGGATCTCGATCCGAGCGCCGTCGACTTCGCCAAGAGCGGCTTCCTCGGCAAGCTGTTCAATCCGCTCCGGGCTTACTTCCTGAAGTTCCAGAAGGCCGACGCGGTCATCTCCGATATCGTCGTCTCCCTCGACAAGGGCCGGTCGACGCTGAAGAACGACAACACGACGCTGGAGATCGAGCAGCAGACCCTCCGGGAGCTGACCAAGAAGCTTCAGAAGGAAATCCAGCTCGGCGGGCTCATGGACGAATCGATCGAAGCCCAGATCGAGGCCGCCAAGGTGCGCGGCGAGGATCCCGAGAAGGTGCGCTTCATCACCGAAGAGGTGCTGTTCCCGATGCGCCAGCGGGTGATGGACCTGCAGCAGATGCTCGTCGTCAACCAGCAGGGCATCATGGCGATCGAAGTCGTCATCCGCAACAACAAGGAATTGATCCGCGGCGTCGACAGAGCCAAGAACGTCACGATCTCGGCGCTCAAAATCTCCGTCATCGTCGCCTCGGCGCTCTACAACCAGAAAATCGTGCTCAAGAAGATCGAGCTGCTCAACCAGACGACCAACGACATCATCTCCCACACCTCCCGGATGCTCAACACGCAGGGTGCCGCGATCCACAAGCAGTCCCTGGAGGCCAGCATCTCCGTGGATACGCTGAAGCAGGCGTTCACCGAGGTGCTGTCCGCTCTCGATTCCATCAGCGCCTACAAGCAGGAGGCTCTGCCCAAGATGCGCGACACCATCCTGCAGTTCCGCGAGCTCGCCGACAACGGCGAGAAGCAGATCTTCCGGCTGGAGAAGGGGCATAAGCTGGGGCTGTAAGCGGTCAAGACAACGAGAGGCCGCCCGCATGGCAACCTCTAGACAAATAAGGCCAGCCGGGAATTTCCCGCTGGCCTTTCTGTTTGTTCTGCGCTTCTCTCTCCCGGCTCCGCTTCCGAGCCGGAAGCCTGCTGCAATTCGTCGGGCAGCCTTCAAGATGGAGCCTGCTTGACGAGAGACATGAGCGTCACGGTGCCCACGACGCATAACGTCCCCGCCCACTCCCAGAGGCCGAACGGAACGCCGAGCCACAAGACCGAGATGGCCGTTGCCGTGAGCGGCTCGATGCAGGCGAACAGGCTCGCCTCCGAGGCAGAAATATATTTGGTGCTCTCCAAATACCAGATGAAGGCGAATATCGTTCCGAACAGGATGACGACAACAAGCGCCGTGAACGATGAAACGGACCAGCTTCCTTCGAACTGCCAAGGGGGATGGTAAAAAGCGAGGCAGCCTCCTCCGATCACCATGCCCCAGCCGACGACGATCAGCGAGCCCCAGCTCAACAGCAGACGGCGCGGCTGCAGCGTATAGAAGGCGAGCGCGACAGCCGAAGCCAGTCCCCACCCTATCGCAGGGGTGGATACGGACAGGCTTGTCAGGCTTCCTCCCGTTACGAGCAGGAAGGTGCCGGCAATGGCAAGGACAACCCCTGCTTGCAGAGTCCGCCCCGGAAACCTTCTGGCTCTGATGGCCGAGAAGCATACGATCAGTACCGGAGCGGTATACTGGAGCACCGTTGCAGTCGCCGCGTTGCCGTGATGGATGGCCGCAAAAAACGTATACTGGACGGCAAGCATGCCCAAAATCCCGAACAGGATAATGGAAACCGCATCCTTCCCGGTCTTCCATATCCCCCACACCTGCCGCCGATTTTTGCGATAGGCGATTCCCACCATGATCAAGCCGGCTGTCAACATCCGGATGACGGTCAGCCACTCCACCCCGAAGCCTTGCTTTTGGAACAAATATTGCGCCATCGTACCCGATATCCCCCAGAGCGATGCCCCCGCCAAAGCCAGGGCGATGCCTTTTGTTCGGGCAGGATAAGCGGACTTGGTTGTTGCATTCATTTGAAACCTCCATGCCGAATTCATTAAATTGCGTTTCGCATATCCGCGTTGTCTGTTCCCGCTCACTGGTTTTCTATAAGACGAATTTCTCCATCACTCTTTGCTTGACGCGGATGCGCTCGGCAAATTCATTGTTCTCGATATCATTCCCTCTTCTGATTTCGTTCGCACAATCGTTCAAATTCTCTTCGAGAGTATGATAGACAGCCTTATAAAATTTGATGGCCAACTGGCAATACTTCCGTTACCGTTGAATTCAATGACAACTCCTCCAAACGCGCTCAGGCGACATCATGCGGTTCATAACCGCTTCACTCTACTATATTCGGCGAATCATGCCTAGGGAAAGAGTCTCCAAGACAAAAGCATATTTTCTGTTCCCTGGACGGCTTGCCCGAGTCTATCGATCTTCCATTTACTATACGAGAGGGAAAAACGGGAGGGATGGAAAGTGCATACATTGTCCGGCCTGAGAGGCTCGTATGACGCGATTTAAAGCCTTGGCCACAACTGCTTGCCGGGCGTGCAGATGACCCGTTCGAGCCTTCGGCTATATTCCGGTCCGATCGATTGGATGGGCTCGCCCCATTTGTCCGGTGTATCAAGAGCTTGGCAGGACCGATTCGCCCATTTCATGGAGCTCCAAAACATGAGCATCGTCGGGATCGACCCCAATGCCGGCTGTTATCTCGTCAAGGATCAAGCCTACGGAATCGTCTCCAATCACGACTTTCCTGCGAGCCATCCGGGTATGCCGTACACCCTGCTCCCTTATCCGGAGTTCAAGGCCAAGATGAAGTTGCGCACCGAAAGGATGCTGCATAAGATCGGCACAGCCGAAAGGATGCTGTTCATCCGGACGGAAGGAAGTTATCCGGAGCTGTACGAGCTTCAGCAGGTGCTGGGCAAAATGATCCGCGGCAAGTTCAACATTCTCTACGTGCAGCATGGACCTTCTGCCGGAATCGAAGAGCTTGGCTGGCGGATTCCCCATGCATGCGCCTTGCAGATTCCGCAGGTCGCCGATATCTTCCATGACAACGATCTCTACTGGAGGCAGATCCTGTCCGGAATGAGCCATCGCTGAGAATTAAAACAAAAAGCCGGCCCCCAAGCGGGACCGGCTATCCTAATGGACAACCCTGCAGCGCATACTTAATCGCTTTTCCAACTACTTGCCTTTCGGCCGTACTTCAACCGCAATCTCCGCCCATTTAGTCGGGGCGTACGGCGATGTCATCCCCCCTGCGAACACGTCCGGACTAAGGATATTGATCAAATAATTGCCGGGCTCATTGATTGCGATCGAGCCGCTGAATTCTCTATTCTCGTTCATCTGCACGACTGTTTTTTTGCCGCTTGTCTGATAGTCTCCATTCTGAAACCTCGTCAATTGAAATCCAACAACCTGACTCCGAATATCCTCATCCGCACTGACAGATCCGCTGATCTCTATGGCTTCTCCAGCCTGTACCCGCAGGTAGCCTTGTGTCGGCTTATTGAACACGATATTATCCGTATAAGTATCATGAACATATCGGATAGGAATCAAGGATGGATCCTTGACGATCCGATTGACGATGATGTCTGCCGACGGATTGTCGTTGGAATAAATCTGCAGCGGATTCGGTCCTGGACGGAGATCAACGGAAAACTCGACCCGGCTGAATTCACGATTCCCGATTTTGATCGACTTGTCGATCGTCTTCTCGGTCCCTTTTAAGGAGCCGATTGCGCCCATCTCAACGCTGGTCATTCCGCCAAATCCCATGCTTTGCATTAAATAGACGCGCCCGTACTCTTTCTGTACCAATGCACTAAATGTGATGCGGCCCGCATCTGTCGTATAGGCAGGGTGCAGAACCTTTGCTGACTTCTCGCTCCACGTCAGCTGCAAAATCCCTTGGCTCCAGTTGGCGTTGATGCCCATCCGCGGCAACATTGAAACCGGAACATACAGCGTATTGCTTTTCATGAACGGCGGCAAAATCTTCTTCACGTCATCGAGCACGGAAAGTTTTCCGTTCCATTCCATATATAGCCTGGTGCTGTCAGGCTTGAAATGAATGGTTGAAAAGGCAGTGGGATGTTCGGGTTTGAACTCAACCCAGTAACTATCCGTTTTTGTGCTTTTCATGATCCTTCCGACATGCGCCAGCTCCAGCCACTTGATCGGCACATAGAGGTTCCCGTTCTTCATGAGCAGCGGAGAAGCTTTCAAGGACTTCGAATCCAACGAGAAGGCTGGTTTGTTCAATTTTGCCGATATTTTGTGCGGGATCAATTGAAACACGGCCGCGTCATTTTCAATGATCGGCAGTTCAGCTATCGATGCCTGAGCATCGCTGACCGGATACGGAAGGACAACAGAAACAAACAGTCCGGCGCACATCAATAATTTCGTCATCATTCGTCGCAAGGTTTGAGTCACCACTTTCCATTTTTTACATATAGACGATTGATGGTGCAGAGTGTTGCAGTGAAACTTGATAATAGCGTCGCAAGGATGCTGCCTAAGATCGGCGCAGCCGAAAGAATGCTGTTCATCCGGGCCGTGCCAAGGATATGCCCGATAGGACGGCGTTTTTTCCGTAGTCTTTTTGATGTCGTAAAACAAGTTTTGGGGACATCAAGGATGAGGAGCATGTGGAGTATGGTTATTATTTGGAAGAAAGTGTTGCTTCCAGCTTCTAGTAAATCGGTAGGTTTCTCACAAATATTTGAAGTGCATTCTTTTATCAAAGCGATGCTCTTCATTATCGAAGGAGGATCAAATGAGAGATAAAACTCTGCTTTTTTGGGTTGCTCCCCGGACTCTTGGACATGCCGTCGTCGAGAAGAGGCCGATGGAGACAAAGCTTGCGTCATTGATCTAAAATGAAAGAAGCTTAAAACGAAAGAAGGTCGGTTATGCTGTTCTATGGCATTGCGGTATTGGCATTCATGCTGGATCAAGCAACCAAGTGGCTGATCCGCAGCCATGTCGAGGTCGGAGAATCGTTCCCGTGGGGGCCGCTCCAAATTAGCCGCTATGAGAACAGCGGCATGGCCGGAAGCCTGTTCCAGGGATATGGAACGCTGTTCGGATTTGCCGCCCTGCTGTTCGTCGTCGTCATCCTGCATCATCGCCATACCCTGGAGAAGAGATCCCTGCTTCTGGAAGCCAGCTTCGGATTCCTCGTCGGCGGAGCTGCAGGCAATGGGATCGACCGCCTCCTGTTCGGACGAGTGACGGACTTCCTGGTGCGCTCGGGCGGCATTCTCAACGTGGCCGATCATGCCATCGAGGCCGGCGTGCTGCTCCTGCTCCTTCATGCGGTCGTCACCTGGATCAGAAGCAGAAGACGAGCCTAGGCGGCGTCTTTCCGACCGTTTCGACAGCAAAAGGGCGATTAGTTCCTGATCGGTATTCTCGAATTTCAGCCGCATTAAACGACCCGAAAATAAAACAGACTGCTCATGAAAAAAGCAGTCTGAATCCAATCGGCCTATTTCTTCGCCTTGTAAAACTCATGGTACAGCTTCATGAGCGCCCGCTTCTCGATCCGCGATACATAGCTCCGGCTGATGCCCAGCTCCTTGGCGATCTCCCGCTGCGTCCGCTCCTCGCCGCCATGCTCCAGCCCGAACCGGGCCATCACCACTTCCCGCTCCCGCTCGTCGAGAATGTCCAGATTTTTGTAGATCTTCGATTTCTCGATCTTGAGCTGCACCTTCTCCACGACATCGTCATGCTCCGAGCCCAGGATATCTATCAGCGTGATTTCATTGCCCTCTTTGTCCGTACCAATGGGATCATGCAGGGAGACGTCCTTGCGCGTTTTCTTCAGCGAGCGGAGATGCATGAGGATCTCGTTCTCGATGCAGCGAGCCGCGAATGTCGCCAGCTTCGTGCCTTTTCCGCTCTGGAAGCTCTCAATCGCCTTGATCAGACCGATCGTTCCGATGGATATGAGGTCTTCCGAGTCTTCGCCAGTATTGTCGAACTTCTTGACGATGTGGGCGACAAGCCTCAGATTATGCTCAATCAGCAGGTTCCGGGATACGGGGTTGCCCTCGGCCATCTGCTTCAGATGGCGCAGCTCCTCATCCTCCTGCAGCGGCTGCGGAAAAGCGTTGTTTTTGACATAGGATACAAGCAGGCTGAGCTGCTTGATGAACAGGGCGATTGCAGCAAATAATCCAGGCATTTTTCGGGCCACCCCCATGCAGTATTACCGGCCCTGCCGTGGGCACCGGTGCAAGTGTACTGACAGTTTATGTGGGCGGCTGCCTAGAAGTGCCTGTACGGAGCGGGCCGGCGCAAAATATGTCGCACCGCAACCTGTTTCAAAAACACTTCGAACGGGTAAATCGATCCCTAAAAGGGGAACAGGAAACAGTTTACATAAAAAAGAAAAATGAATTCCTAATATTTAATCAAATGGTATTAACTTCCCATAAATTCCTGCCGATAAAATCATCGTTCTGACCATAGTTAAGGGGAGAGTTAAAAAGAATGGAATCCACCTTCCAACCGCCGGCAGGCCAGCAGCCTCCGGTACCGCCGGGATACGCGCCTTATGCCAGCGACGAAGTCGTCAGCGTCAAATCCTGGCTCGGCTCGCTTGTCATTCTGATGATTCCAATCGTCAACATCATCTTTTTGTTCATCTGGGCCTTCGGCGACAGCGCGAACCTGAACCGGAAGTACTTTGCCCGCGCCTATCTGTTATGGGCGCTGATCGGCATCGTCATCTACATCATCATGCTGGTTGTTTTCGGCGCCGTCATGTTCAGTGCCTTCAAATCCATGAACGATATGAACGTTTAAAAGGAGAACCCCTATGTCTTATCAACCGATTCCGACCGGCAACTCCCAAGTTATCCGCACCAGCTCCTGGATGGTTACGATGCTGCTGCTGGCTATTCCGATCCTCAATATCATCATGCTGCTCGTATGGGCGTTCGGATCCGGCGTCAATCTCAACAAGCGCAATCTGAGCCGGGCTTACCTGCTTCTTTTCCTGATTGTCGCCGGGATATCGCTGCTCATCTTCCTTTTGACCCTAGCGGCGGCATCCGGTCAATAATCCGTTCCTCCATGACCAGCCTTCTATCCAAGAGAAGCCCCGGCAGAGTATTCTGCCGGGGCTTCTCGTTTCTCTCACTGGACAAAATGCCGTTTCCATCAACGAGGATAAAGAGATCCCAGCACATCGCCGACATTTCCGTCCGAAATATAATTCGCATAGGCATCAAGCGGAGTCGGAGTCCTATTGACGATAACAAGCTTATCGCCGCGGTATAGGCTGACGAGGCCTGCGGCCGGCTGCACCGTCAGGGAAGTTCCTCCTACGATGAGCGTGTCGGCCTGCTCGATCTCGAATGCAGCACGATCCATGAGATCCGTATCGAGGTTCTCCTGATACAGCACGACATCCGGCTTGATGATGCCTTCACAGGCCGTGCAGAGTGGAACCGGGCGCGGATCGCGCAGGACGGCGGACAATGGATACTTGAGCCCGCAGTCCATGCAATAATTGCGGTGGACCGAGCCATGCAGCTCCAGCACGCTGCGGCTGCCGGCGAGCTGATGCAGGCCGTCGATATTCTGGGTGACGACCGCGGTCAGACGGCCTTCCTGTTCCAGCCGGGCCAGCGCGCGATGCGCGGCATTGGGAAGCGCTTCGGGATAGACCATATGGGCCCGGTAAAAGGTATAAAAATCAGCCGGATGCTCCATGAAAAAGTCCCGGCTCAAAATTTCTTCCGGCATGTACGTTTTGCTCGTACGCTGTTCGTACAACCCGTCCGCCGAGCGGAAATCGGGAATCCCGCTTTCGGTTGAAGTTCCTGCCCCGCCGAAAAATACGATGCGCCGGCTATCGGACAGAATCGTCTGCAGATCCACCTGCTCCATGCGGCCACTCCCTCTTCAGGTTCATTTCCCACCTTTACCCCGCTGCGCCAGGGGCTGACGCCGAAACAGCAAAAGTCGCAGTTGCGGCCCGGCGTCTACAAGCTGGTTTTGTAGATCGCCTTGTTTTCCAATCCGCGGATCATCGGCGTCCAGCTGTCGGCTTCCGGCGTAGAGCCGAGCGCGTCCTCGACCATCTGCAGCTTGGCATCGAGCGAATCGATGAAATGGAGCGCGACCGCTTCGGCCATTTGCGGCTGCACGGGGCTTCCCCATTCCCCGAGGTTGTGATGGGACAGCACCAGATGCTGAAGCGCTGTTGTCTTGGCGGACTCAAGCTCAATGCCAAGCTTCAGCGCCGCTTCCGTAATCCAGCCGGAGATGAGCGCCAGATGGCCGATCAGCCGGCCGCGGTCGCTGTATTCGGAAACGATGCCGAGCTGCGCGTTCATTTCCTCCGGCTTGGCCAGATCATGCAGGATGATGCCCGCTATCAGGAGATCCCGGTTCAGGAACGGCCTCTGCATGCAGAGGAACTCCCCGATCTCCAGCATCCGCACCATGTGGTAGGCAAGGCCGGCGTAGTAGGCATGATGATGGCTTTTGGCCGCAGGGTAATGCTCCAGCCGATCTCCCGCCTTCACGACGCAATAAGCGGTTATTTCCCGAATCTGCTCGTCTTGGATGGAGTCGACCTTGCTGCGTATGTTCGCCATCAAAGCGTCGGGGGCGACGGGAGCGGCACGGATGAAGTCCGTCAGCTGCAGATTGTCCTCCGGCGCCGCAGGCCGGATCCGGGTCACCTTCAGCTGCAGGCGTTCCCTGTACAGCTGTACGGTTCCTTGCACTTTGGCAAGCATCATCGGTTTCAGCGTATCTTTCTCATGCGGCTTCAAATCCCAGTACTTGGCTGCAAGCTGGCCGCTTGAATCCGAGAGCACGAGATCCCAGTAATCCTTGGGAGGCGTCGAATTGGTCAGCTTGACATCGAGTTCCTTGACCAAATAGAACCCTGTAAATTCGTCCTTGTCGTTCAGACTGCTAATCAACGTCATGCAGCAGGCTCCTTCCGGGGTGTTCATTCCTGTCTCCATTATACTACGGAACGGCCCTGCCAGGCTCGTCATCGCTTTACTGTGACAGGCTATTTGACGCGCTATCCTCGCGCACAGCTCCCTGTCCGTCAGGGAGCGTATGGACAGCGGAACGATTGGAAACCCTTGCAACAGGGTATAAAGTGCCTATCAAGGCAATCGAACGTTGGAACGTTATGAGGAAGATCCATCAACCAGGAGGGGACAAGCATGGAAGACAAGAACAAAGAAGGTCTCGCGACGGAAAAAGACATTGATCCTCGATTCGGCATGTTCGAGGACCAGCGCGAAGGAAGCCGGGTGCAAAGCGCCGAGGAAGAGCTTCTCCGCACTTATCCTTCCGGAGAAGGCACTTATGGTACCGTTCAGGTCGACAGCTACACCGTGTCCTCCTCCCAAGCGAACGCCGCGCTGGCGGATGATGTCGACGGGGCGGAAGCGCCGAGTCCGGATCAATATGCCAAGCAGCGCGATGGCGGCGACTATGCCGAGGAAGTTCCTGTCGGCGTGCGCGCCGTGAACGCCAATCCTGACCTTCTCGAGCTCGCCGACGATACGCCCGTCGATCCCGCTGCGCCGCCCGACGAATTCCACGGCACCGATCTGTTGAACGGAGTCGGGGCGCATCCGGAGGAAGAAGACCGGGATTAGAGGATATGGAACGGGAAGCGAAATTTTAAAGAGCGATGATCCGGATCGCTCGCGGGCGAAATAAATGAAGCAGGGGCTGTACGGCATATAGCCGTACAGCCCCTGCTTCTGCTCGTCCGATCAATCTTCGAACGAAAATCCCTGTTCCCGCAAGAAATCCGCGTAGCTGCGCGACGGATAATCGGTGCGCCCTTTCATCTCGCGCGTCCACGACGATTCCCTGCCGCCGCCGGAACGGTTGCGGATGTATTCCGCATACAGGCTGTCGTAGCGATCCAAATCTTCGGCATACCTATTTTCCCTGTACCGGTTCTCGGCATACATGCTTTCCATCGGGAGCCGCGGCCGGTGATCCGGCTGCTCGTCGGGAACGCCGATGCACATGCCGAATACGGGATAGACGAGAGGCGGCAGTCTCAGCAGCTCCGACATCTTTCTCATGTCGTTGCGGATTCCGCCGATGTACACGATGCCGAGTCCCAGAGACTCGGCTGCAGCCGCCGCGTTCTGCGCCGCGAGCGAGGCATCGACCGTCGCCACAAGGAAATACTCCGTCGTCGCGTCGAAACTTCCTCCGTGCATGGCGACCGCTTCTCCGAAACGGCTGAGATCGGCGCACCAGACGAGGAATACAGGCGCTTCCCGGACATGGCGCTGGTTGCCTGCGACATCTGCGATCTGATTCCTCAGCTCGGGATCGGTGATCCCGATGACGCTGTAAGCCTGCATATGGCTGGAAGAAGAAGCTTGACGGGCGCAAGCCAGAACGGCGTCCAGCTGTTCGCCGGTGACCGGCTCGTTCTTGTAGCGCCGGATGGAGCGGTGGTTCATGAGCAGCTTGATCGTCTCGTTGCTGTCGCCGGCTTGCATGATGCCAGCCTCCTTTCGGGGACAAAAAAACCTCCTGTCCATTATAAGGCACAGGAGGTCGGGCTGCCAGCAGCCTTCCAAACCATCAGGTCCGGATCCCATGAGGGCAATCCGTCACTCTGACTGCAGATTGGCGATCATCCGGTCGAAATAACGGAGCATCTGCTCCATATCCGTCCCGTCCATTCCTTCGTACAGCTTGTACATCAGATTCTGCTTGGTCTTGCTCACTTGCTCCAGCAGCTGCTTGCCGTTCGCTTCGATATCGAGCAGCACGACTCTGCGGTCCTGCTCCCCGCGCTCTCTCGATATATAGCCAAGCTCGACCAGACGGTCGGCCAGTCCGGTTACCGCGCCGGAAGTGATTTGGAGCCGGTCCGCCAGCACCGATGCCTTCTGCGGACCTTCGGAGGACAACAGGCTGAGAATGCGGACATGCGTAAGGCCAAGTCCATGTTCGTTATCCCGGTTCCATTCGGAGTTGATGAGCTTGCGGACGAGCCTGAACCGGTCGTCCAGCTGTCTGATCAGCTCTTGCGATACCGCTTCATTGACCATGCTTCTTTCACCTCCAGACCCCTTTGGAAGTAAGTTGGGGTTATTATATCCTTTTCCTCTAAAAATCTTCAATGTAAAGCTAAAAAAGAAACCTGACAGACTCAGCCCCGTTCGTTCGAAGATGGGCAAAGGCTGCCTCAATCCTTGAACTACGCAGAGCAGGACGGTCAGGTTTCAAAAAGTTTAGTTCAAAGCTTTACGGAGCGGGTCCGGCAAATCCGGCCTCAGCATCTTTCTCGCCGTCAGCCAGGCATGCTCCAGCGCCCTCTGCAGCGTCCATGCGCTGCGGGCGCCGGCCTGCACCACGAGGCCGCTTCTCCATGTCAGCGAGACGCCGCTGACAACCTCGCGTCCGGGCACCGGCTGGAGAGAATCCATCGCTTCGCGCAGCTTCTCCTCCAGCCGGCGGTCGACCAGCGACGAGAAGACGCAGAAGGTTCCCCAATGGGTCATCCCCTGCCAGCTTCCCGGCGCGGCGAGCAGCTGCTCGCCGGGAATAATGCGCTGGTTTTGGCGATAGATCAGTTCACCATCCTCATATACAGCAAGCTTGCTGTCCAGGCGGCGATAGCGGAATACTTCGCCGCGCAGCGTCCGGCCCGGACAGAGCACCTCGGCCTGCATCCAGCATGCGCCGGGAGCGAGCATCACTTCCGTATCCGAGGCGAAGGCCGCATCTCCGAACAGCATGACCGGCTCGGGCATATGCTCCATGACCGCATGCTCGCCGATGCTGAACCGCTGCCGCAGCGATGCGCCGCCGCCTCCCGGACACGGGTGCACCTTGAGGAACGACTGGTTGGAAATCTGGACCATCGTGTTGCTGCCGGCCGTCCAATCCATCCGGTACGCATCGCCTTCCAGCATGCCTGGCGACACATCCATGACCAGAATGCCCGCTCCGCTGCCGAGCGGAAAGCTTTTGGCGATCTTGATGGGCGAAGTATGATAACGCTCCTGCAGCCGCGTTGCGCCGGATCGATGCTCGAATGTTGCCCGAAGCTCGGATACCCGGATGCCGGCCGGCGCTCCCGCTTCCGGGACCGTACTCAATGGGAGTGTCCGTCTCCGCCGGACGCCGCCTCGGAGGCAGCGGCGCTCTCGCCATGAGCATGGCCGTGGTCATGATGGGTATGGCTTCTGCCCTGCGCATGGGCGATTTCATGCTCCAGCCAAGCGGCTATTTCCGCCGTCCCTTCGCCTCCGAACAGATTGGAGAAGATGAACGGCCGGTCGCCGCGCATGCGGCGCGAGTCCGCCTCCATCACCTCGAGGCTTGCTCCTACATGAGGAGCAAGGTCGGTCTTGTTGATGACGAGCAGGTCGGAACGCATGATGCCCGGACCGCCCTTGCGCGGTATTTTTTCCCCTTGAGCAACGTCGATGATGTAGATGAACCGGTCCGCCAGCTCGGGGCTGAACGCGGCGGCCAGATTGTCGCCGCCGCTCTCGATGAAGATGAGCTCGAGCGGAGAGAACCGGCTCTGCAGCTCCTCGATCGCCTCGAAATTCATCGAAGCGTCCTCGCGCACAGCCGTATGCGGGCAGCCGCCCGTCTCCACGCCGATGATCCGTTCTTCCGGCAGAACGCCTGTCGCCGCCAGTATCCGCGCATCTTCCTTGGTATAGATGTCGTTGGTGATGACCGCCAGGCTGTACTTATCCTTCAGCGCTTCCGCCAGGCGTTCCACCAGCTTGGTCTTGCCGGAGCCGACCGGTCCGCCGATGCCGATCCGGATCGGCCTCCCGGCCGGGATCGGATTCGTCTCCCATTCCACATGCGTATGTCCTTGTCCTTGGCACATTCGTAACTCCTCCTAATTGATCGTTTGGATTGCGGATTCTTAACGAGCCGAAGCTCAAGCTTCCTCGCGAAAGCCTGGCCAACGTCGTCCATCCGTTCATCTCCACGCCGGCAACGCCGATTCCTGTCCATTAAATGAAAGCCGCCTTCCTGCGGGCGGGTTCAGGACATGAACAATCGCGAGTACAGCGTCTCGTGGCGGATCATGGCCAGCTCGGCGAAAGGCATGTTGCTCCAAGCCTCTTCCGGCTCCATGCCGAGCGTTATCCCGGCGGCCCGCCCGGCATCCGCCGACAGCATGGCCAGCATACGCTGGGCTTCCGTCTGCCCGATGGCCATCAGGCGCAGCGCGCTGTTCACCGCATTGCTGATGCTGCCGTACAGCCACCCCTGCACGGCCTGTTCCCGGCCGATGCCGCTCTGCCAGCAGATCCAGCCGAATACGAGCGGATGGGTCAGCAGGCATTCCCCTTCCCGGTATGCCTTCTCCAGCTCTTCCATGCGGCATCCCGGATAGATCGACGCCGCCAGCGCCAGCAGGCGCCGTCCCATCTTCTCCATCCCGGAGCGGGTCTCGGTCCCGATGCGCTGGACATGCACGATGCGTTCAGCCATCCATAAGCGCCGATACTCCCCTGCCGGCGCATCCCGGTATACGGCGGAGACGACCAGCGCATCCGTCGTCGCCCAGCTCTGCTCCAGCATGGCGCGCAAATACTGCTCCAGATCGGCGGAACTGCGGATGCCGCCTTCCTGGATCAGCGTCTCCAAGCCGAAGCTGTGCGAGAAGCCTCCGATCGGCAGCGCCGAGTCCAGCAGCTGCTGCAGCACGAGCCAGTTGGCCGGGGGGCTTGAAGAAGCCCCGCAGCTTCCATTGCCGGAGGTCAGAATAAGAAGTACCTCTGCGCCATCGGCACGCTTACCGCAGGCTCGCAGGTCGCATGGACACCGTCCACCGTCACCTTGTAGGTTTCCGGGTCGACCTCGATGACGGGAGTGGCGTCGTTATGGATCATGTCTTTTTTGGATACCGTCCGGCAGCCCTTGACCGGCTCCACCCGCTTCTGCAGGCCGAGCCGCTCCGCGATGCCGCTGTCATGGGCTGCTTGGGAGACGAATGTGATGCAGCTGCCGTATACCGCCCGGCCGTAAGCGGCGAACATCGGGCGGCCGAATACCGGCTGCGGTGTCGGTATCGAGGCGTTGGGATCGCCCATCTGCGCGAAGGCGATCATTCCGCCCTTCAGCACGAGATCGGGCTTCACCCCGAAGAACATCGGGCTCCAAAGCGCAAGATCGGCGAATTTCCCCGGCTCGATGGAGCCGACGAGATGGGAAACGCCATGCGTAATGGCAGGATTGATCGTGTATTTCGCCACATACCGCTTGATCCGGAAGTTGTCGCCATGCTCGTCGTCCGGAGCCAGCGGCCCGCGCTGCCTTTTCATCTTGTCCGCCGTCTGCCAGGTTCGGATAATCACTTCCCCGACGCGTCCCATCGCCTGGGAATCGGAGCTCAGCATGCTGAATACCCCCATATCGTGCAGGATATCCTCCGCGGCGATCGTCTCGGGACGGATGCGCGAGTCTGCGAACGCCACATCTTCGGGGATGCGCGAATCCAGATGGTGGCAGACCATCAGCATGTCCAGATGCTCCTCGATCGTGTTCACCGTGAACGGACGGGTCGGATTCGTGGAGCTCGGCAGCACGTTGAGCTCGCCCGCCGCGCGGATGATGTCGGGGGCATGCCCTCCTCCCGCGCCTTCGGTATGGTAGGTATGGATCGTCCTGCCGCCGATGGCGGCAAGCGTATCCTCCAGGAAGCCGGATTCGTTCAGCGTATCGGTATGGATCGCGACCTGAACGTCGTATTGGTCCGCCGCCTTCAGGCAGGCATCGATGGCGGCAGGCGTCGTTCCCCAGTCTTCATGCAGCTTGAGGCCGATCGCTCCCGCTTCGATCTGCTCGATCAGCGGGCCCGTGAAGCTGGCGTTGCCCTTGCCGGTGAACCCGAGATTCATCGGGAAAGCTTCGGCGGCCTCCAGCATGCGCTGCATATGCCAGGCACCCGGAGTGCAGGTCGTGGCGTTGGTGCCCGTTGCCGGACCCGTGCCGCCGCCGATCATCGTCGTGATGCCGGAGGAGAGCGCCGTCTCGATCTGCTGGGGACAAATGTAATGGATATGGGCATCGATGCCGCCCGCCGTGACGATCTTGCCTTCGGCGGCTATGACCTCCGTGCTCGCTCCGACCGTCATGCCCGGCGTGACGCCGTCCATGATGTCCGGGTTGCCGGCCTTGCCGATTGCGACGATATGTCCGTCCCGAATGCCGATGTCGGCTTTGACGATGCCCCAGTGGTCGATGATGACGGCATTCGTAATCAGCGTGTCCAGCACCCCGTCGCTGCGGAGCGCCCGGCTCGACTGGCCCATGCCGTCGCGGATGACTTTGCCGCCGCCGAACTTGCATTCGTCCCCGTACACCGTGTAATCCTTCTCGACGACAGCCCACAGCTCCGTATCGGCCAGCCTTACGGCGTCTCCGGCAGTAGGGCCGAACATGTCCGCGTAGCTTCTGCGGTCCATCGATTTCATGCGTTCCCCTCCTCCCAAGCCTTCAGGCGGGCCCTCACCTCATCCGGCATCGCGCCGGCAACCGCCGGACCTCCGGCAATGCCGCTCAGCCCGAAGCCGAGACGGCTTCCGCCGAGCTCGACGAGCTCGACCGGCTTCTCCTCGCCCGGCTCGAAACGTACGGCCGTGCCGGCAGGAATATTGAGCCTCATGCCGAAAGCCTGCTCGCGGTCGAAGCTCAGCCCGCGATTAACTTCGAAGAAATGGTAATGCGAGCCGACCTGGACCGGCCGGTCTCCTTGGTTGACGACAAACAGCTCTACGGTCCGCCGGCCTTCGTTGAGCTTGATCTCCCCCGGCAATGTCCGGTATTCCCCTGGTATCACGGGCATTCCCCTTTCCTTCAAAAGCATGGCGCTTACAGCTCTTAGAGCCACCCCGATCCGGCCTCCGGCTGCTGCCGAACGATCAGCCCGATATGGGCTGGTGCACCGTCACGAGCTTCGTCCCGTCAGGGAAAGTCGCTTCGACCTGAACCTCATGGATCATCTCCGGTATGCCTTCCATTACCTGGTCCCGGCGCAGGATCCGCGTGCCGTATTCCATCAGGCGCGCGACCGTAAGGCCGTCTCGGGCGCCCTCCATGATCTCGGAGGTAATGAGCGCGATGCTCTCGGGATAATTGAGTTTGACCCCCCGGTCAAGCCGCCTGCGTGCCACGTCGGCGGCCATTGTGATGAGCAGCTTCTCTTTTTCCCGCTCGGTCAACTGCATCCCTTCCACCCCTTATGCCAGAATTAGTTCCATTATAGTCACGCTGGCGGCGGAAGTAAACATGTTATGTCAGGAAAGTTAACATGATTAAACCTTCACTGCACGCAAAAAAAGAAGCTTCCGCCTTAAGCGAAGCTTCCCGATTCCAAGCTGCTATGCTGTTCCCTCCATCACATCGACACTCGCCAGCGGCTGCTCTACTACCAGATCCGCAGCAGAATATCGACCAATCCCACGTTTTTGCCGCCGTCTCCGCCTACCAGCAGAACGGCCATCAAGATAACCGCGCATGCCATGACCATCATCCACAGATGCCTCAAGGACGTCCCCTCCTCAGCGTCATTGTCTGCTCCTATTGTAGCCGAGCCGGGAGAGGCATACCGTAACGTAATCCTAAAAATTTCTTAAGAAATCCTAAAGAGCGTCTAATGCCGTCGTTTCGCGTCCCTTTTCCGCTAGCGGGACAGTGGCGCCGGTCAGCGGGAGCCTGACCTGGAAGCTCGTCATGAAGGGATCGCTTGCCGCGGATATGGTTCCTCCATGCTGCTCCACGATGCCTTTGGCGATGGCCAGACCCAGTCCCGTGCCGCCGCTGCCGTCTCCTCTCGCCTTGTCGACCCGGTAGAACCGGTCGAACAAGTGGGGCAGATCGATGGACGGTATCATTTCCCCGTAATTGACCACTTCGACCACGGCTTCGCCTCCGGATGCCGAAGCGATCAGATCGACTCTGCCGCCATCCTTGCCGTAGCGGATCGCGTTGGCGAGCAGATTCTCGAATACGCGCACCATCTTGTCGGAATCTCCCGTCACCATCAGCTTGTCGGCCGGCGCCCTCAGCTCCGTGTCCAGGCCCGCCTCCTCCAGCGGCACCCGGTACTGCAGCAGCAGCTGCCGGAGCAGCTCCGTCAGATTGAAGGTAAGCTTGCGCTGCGGCGCGGTCTCATACCTCATCTTCGTGTAGTCGAACAGATCGTTGATCAGCACATGAAGCCGCTTGGACTTCTCGTAAGCGATGCTGACATAATGGCGCAGCTCCACTTCGTCCCTGCACCGGTCCTGCTGGATCAGCCCGAGGTATCCGATGATGGAGGTCAGCGGCGTGCGCAGGTCATGAGAGACGTTCGTGATGAGCTCGCTCTTGGTCTGCTCCGCCCTGCGCTCCTCGTCCAGCGATAATTGCAGCTTGTGGACGAGATAGTTGATGTAGGAAGCGAGATCTCCCAGCTCGTTCTTCTGCCGCACGGGAACCTTGTAGCCGAAATGCCCGTCGGCGATATAGCGGACGCTGCGGCTGACGTCGCGGAAATACCGGAATTGCCGCTGCTGCAGGAGCAGCAAATAGACGAGGAACAGGATCAGAGCCAGAATGACGAGCGTAAAATCCCCCAGCTGGTCGATCATCAGATGGGCGATCGAGCGCAGCGACGGGAACGTCACAGCCAGCCTCTCGGCGGCGATGACCATGAGCGCGGAGGTGATGACCGCGAGCGCCGCGCTTGCCGCCAGATGGACGAGCAGACGGACCGTCATGTCCTTGACGATATTGTCATCCTTCAATTTTGTAGCCGACCCCCCATACCGTCACGATGAACTTGTCTCCGGTTTCCTGCTCGAGCTTGTCCCTCAGCTTGCTGATATGGACCATGACCGTATTGTTGGATTCATAGAACTTCTCTTTCCATACTTGCTGGAAGATGTCCTCCGCGCTGAATACCCGCCCCGGATGCGACGCGAGCAGATGAAGAATGCCGAACTCGGTGCTCGTCAGATGCATCTGCCTCCCGTCCGCGCGCAGGACGACGGCATGGGTGCTCTTGTCGATGCGCAGCGGTCCAAGGTCGACTGCCTCGTCCGAATCCAAGCTGCCGGCTTGCGACGATTTGGGATATTGATAGGCACGTCTAAGCAGCGATTTCACCCTTGCAACCAGCTCCAGCGGATTGAACGGCTTGACCATGTAGTCGTCCGCCCCCGTCATGAGTCCCATGATCTTGTCCATGTCCTCGGCCTTCGCGCTCAGCATGAGGATCGGAACGGGAACCTCGTGGTCCTTGCGGATTCTTCGGCACACCTCGAGGCCGCTCAGCTTCGGCATCATGATATCGAGAACGACCAGATGGTAGGACCCGTCCGCAAGCAGCGCGAGCGCTTCCTCGCCGTCATGGGCGGTCATGGTCTGGTAGCCTTCATTGGATAAATAAATCTGGATCAATTCCGCGATTTCGCGGTCGTCGTCGACGATCAACAGCTTTTTCACAGCCGATACCACCCCTTACAGCCACTATACCGCAGAGCCGGGCCTCTTGAAAGGCGCGGCATCCAATCGTCAGACAGGTTTAAGCTTTCCTTTAGGTTTCTTTCAACAAGCAGCGGAAAACCCCGTTCCTGCGCCATGCAGGGACGGGGTATTGAATACGGTTATGAATGGCAATAAGAGAATCAGCTCTTGTCGCTGTCCGCCTTATCCGTAATATTGATCAGATTCTGCTCCGGATTGTACCAGCAGTAGGCGCCGAGAGATTCGGAAACAAATCGCAGCGGCACCATCGTCGCGCCGCTCAGATTGCGCGCCGGCACGTCCAGCTCGACCTCGTTGCCGTTGATGGAGGCCTTCGTCTTGTTGACGGTCAGCTCAATCGTCATCGTCCCTCTGGTCGCCTTGATGCTCTGGTCGAACTGGTTCCATTCCACCTGAGCCCCCATCGCTTCGAATACGCCGCGGAGCGGAACGAGAGTTCTGCCTTTCTCGATGACCGGATCATGGTTCATGTCATAGTTGATGCCATTAATCAGAATTTTCGGCAGCTCCTTGGAAGCGTGGGCTTGAACGGGAGCCAGCAGCCCCGCGCAGGCGATCAGCGCTGCCGCGCAGAATGCGGCGGCAGGCTTCAGCTTGCGGGAACCGTGGGATGCTGGACTAGCGGAGAAACGGCGAATGGGACTCATGGATGGATTTGCCTCCTTTGGCGATAGACGGAATGAACGGCTCTGATTGTAATTAAACCGCTTTCGGTCGGTACAAACTAGAAAAGATCCTAATTTGCAGCCGCATCATCGAAGCGAAGCATCAAAGCGGCAATCTGTAGTCAATCCTTCCCCGCTATGGTAGAATCATAAAATGATGGTATACCAGGGAGGGACAGTCATGGCACCGAAGAAAATGCGTTCCGATATGATCAAGAAGGGCTTCGACCGCGCTCCGCACCGCAGCCTGCTGCGCGCCGCAGGCGTCAAGGAAGAAGATTTCGACAAGCCGTTCATCGCCGTCTGCAATTCCTATATTGATATTATTCCCGGCCATATGCATCTTCAGGAATTCGGCAAGGTTGTCAAGGAAGCGATCCGCGAAGCGGGCGGCGTGCCGTTCGAGTTCAATACGATCGGCGTCGACGACGGCATCGCAATGGGCCACATCGGCATGCGCTACTCGCTCGCCAGCCGCGAGATCATCGCTGATTCCGTGGAGACGGTCGTCAATGCGCATTGGTTCGACGGCATGGTCTGCATTCCCAATTGCGACAAGATCACGCCGGGGATGATGATGGGCATGCTTCGCGTCAACATCCCGTCCATCATGGTCAGCGGCGGCCCGATGATGGCCGGACGCACCAGCGACGGACGCGCCATTTCCCTCACGAGCGTATTCGAGGGAGTCGGCCAATTCATGGCCGGCAAAATCGACGAGAAAAGCCTGACCGAGCTCGAACAGTTCGGCTGTCCGACATGCGGCTCCTGCTCCGGCATGTTCACGGCCAACTCCATGAACTGTCTCGCCGAGGCGCTCGGAATCGCCCTTCCGGGCAACGGCTCCATTCTCGCCGTCTCGCCTGAGCGCAAGGAATTCGTCCGCGAGTCCGCACGCCAGCTCATGAAGCTGATCGAGCTCGATCTGCGTCCGCGCGACATCGTCACCGTTGAAGCGATCGACAACGCCTTCGCTCTCGACATGGCTATGGGCGGCTCCACCAACACCGTCCTGCATACGCTCGCGATCGCGCATGAAGCCGGCATCGACTACCCGATCGCCCGCATCAACGAAGTCGCCAACCGCGTGCCGCATCTATCCAAGCTGGCCCCTGCCTCCGACATCCACATGGAGGACGTGCATGAAGCCGGCGGAGTAAGCGCCGTGCTGAACGAGCTGCTCAAGAAAGAAGGCGCGCTTCACACGGAATGCATCACCGTTACCGGCAAGACGATCCGCGAGAACGTCGAGAATACGGAAGTGAAGCGCCGCGACGTCGTCCGCCCTATCGACGACCCGCATTCCGAGCGCGGCGGCCTGGCCGTCCTCTTCGGCAACCTGGCGCCGGACGGCGCGATCATCAAGGTCGGCGCCGTAGACAAATCCGTCGGCGGCTACCACCGCGGACCGGCCATCTGCTTCGATTCCCAGGACGCGGTTCTGGAAGGTCTCAGCAAAGGCCTCGTCAAAGAAGGCCATGTCGTGGTCATCCGCTACGAAGGACCGAAGGGCGGTCCCGGCATGCCGGAAATGCTCGCCCCTACTTCCCAGATCGTGGGCATGGGACTCGGAGCCAAGGTCGGCCTGATCACCGACGGCCGCTTCTCCGGCGCATCGCGCGGCATCAGCATCGGCCATATCTCGCCTGAAGCAGCCGACGGCGGCCCTCTGGCCTTCGTCAACGACGGCGACATCATCGAGCTGGACATGAACAACCGGACGATCCAGCTGGAGATCAGCGACGAGGAAATGGCCAAGCGGCGCGCCGAATGGACCGGCTTCGAGCCTAAGATCAAGCGCGGCTACCTGGCCCGCTACTCCCATCTCGTTACTTCCGCCAGCACCGGCGGCGTCATGAGAATCTAATTCAACTCACAACCGAACAATCCCCCTGCGCTTCATGCCGCAGGGGGATTGTTTTTCGTTCGGCTTCCATCGTTCAAATCAAGCTTTCAAGCCTCCGGCCATGACCATCGTCCCGCGCGGCGCGGTGCCGAACGCATCCGGCTCCAGCGTGATCGCCACCTGATCGAAGGAATCCGGCTGGAACGTGAACGTAATGGCGCCGGAGCCGTTCACCGGCTTGAACGTACCGGCATTCACAGGCTTGTCGCCCTTGATGAGCCACACCTGGAAAGCCTGGCTGTCCTTAAGCGCGGGAAGCTTGCTGGCCTGCACGATCAAGTGCGTGCCCTTGGCATCCACGACGATATAAGCCTGCCCTTTGGCGACCATATTTTTGACCGGCTTGAGCGAAATGATCTGGCTCACCGCCGCATCGGCCGAAGGCTTCATCACGTTCTGCAGCTCCGACTGGGCCTGGACCAGATTCTGCTTGGCCGCCTCGAGCTCGCTTGCGAGCTGTTCATTCTTCTTGCCGAGGCTGTCCATCCGCTGGGCAAGGGTGCCGCACACAAGCAGCATGACCGCGGCCGCTCCGGCCAGAAGCGCCACCAGGCGCTGCCTGCGTCCTCCTGCTGCAGCGGTCCTTCTCCTGCTTTCGTCGTTCGAGGTCCAGGCAGCTGATCCTGCATCCTCATTCCGTTTGCTTGCGGAAGCAGCCTCTGTCCGCCGGCGATCGGAAGCATCTTCCTCAGGATAATCCACCTTCGCCAGAACTGCATCCGCTTGCCTTCCCAAGCTCGGATCCTGAGCGTTGTTCCGGCCGAGCACCGCTCCAAGCACCCGCTTCTTCATTCCCTCGGGAGGCTCGACCGGATCGACCGCCAGCGGCAGCAGATTCATCAGCTTCTGCAGCTCCTGCAGCTCCGCACTGCATTCAGCGCATTGTTCCAGATGCTCTTCGAATGCAACGCGCTCAGCCGCGTCAAGCGCTCCTGCCGAGTACAGCTCCACATTGTCGCATTCCGTGTTTTTGCCATGCGGCTGATAGGGCTGGCTTGTCATGATCGAACCCCCTCTCTCCAGACTTCCCCGAGACTTTTGCGCAGCTGCCTAAGCGCTAACCGGACCCGGCTTTTGACTGTGCCCAGCGGAATATGATGCAGCTCGGAAATTTCCTGCTGCGTGTATCCCCCGTAATAAACCAACTCCAGCACCCGCTTCTGCTCCTCGTTCAGCTCCGCCAGCGCTTCCTTCACATGCTCCGCCATGAGCCTGTCCATGGCAGCCTGCTCCGTCGTTTCCGGGTCTTTGACCCCTTGCCAGTCTTCCTCGGATCCCGAAGACGCCGGACGGCGGTCGCGCTTCCGAATCCAGTCGATGGAGAGGTTGCGCGCGAGCGTGAACATCCAGGTGCTCACTTTGCCTGTGCGCTGGTTCATGTCAAAAGAATCGGCGTGATTCCATACTTTGAAAAAAAGCTCCTGCACGATCTCCTCCGACGCCATGACGTCTCCGACGATGCGGTAGACAAAGGAGTATACCGGCCGCTCATATCGATCATACAGCTGCTCAAGAGCATCGCTGTCCTTAGCCGCTATCCGTTGGAGGAGTTGGTCCTCCCAAGCCGTTTCGCTCATTGTTTCCTCTCCTTCGCGCTTCTCCCATCATAGCCTTTCCAGCCCGAAAGTCCAATGGATTCCGGACACAAAAAAGACTGCTTCACGGAGATCCTCGCTCCGAAAAGCAGTCTTGCCGCCGCAATCCGCCGAGGTTCAGGAAGCGCTCGGGCTTCCGCTTGCGACCGGTTCGACGGAGGCTCCCGGCTCGGCCGCAGGAACAGTCACGGAGCCCTTCGGCTGCCTGGCTGCTTCCTGGCCGTCGGCATCGCGGGAAGAGGATGGCGTCCGGGCGGCATGCCGCAATATATCCTCGCGCGACATCAGCAGCATGCGCGGTGTCATCGGCTTTTTGTCTCTTTCCTTGCCTTTGCGGCTGGTGGATTTCTTCTTCGGCCTTGCCGTGAGAACCCGGAACAGAATACGAAGATAAATTCGGGATGCTTTGGCAAATAAATTCTCAGGAAGGTCGAATACCTGGAACCCGAGCCTGTCGGTCCCTCTATGAATCATGGTAACTCCATAAATAGCCTTGACGGAGCTCGTTTCAGGATCGTTCAGAACCTGCCTCGACAAGGCGGGAAGCGCCGTCTCCATCTCCCGGATCAAGTGGATGATGACTGCCATGGGAGAGGTCGAACGTCCCGATACCCTGCGCAGCATGTCGTTGTCGAGATGGATCTCCGCGACGGAATCGCCTTTGCGGATGATATCGCCTTCCTTCAGCTCCACCTCGGGACCGTTGTACGTCGTCTTGCGGTAGTAAAAGACCGTCCTGTCTCCCGAGCCCCGAACAGCCTTCAGCCGGAATACAAGATGGAACAGCTTCTCGTACTGCAGCCATGTCCATGCCGCAGCTCGTCCGAGCAGGCCCGGCCTCGCTTCCTTGGCCTTGTCCGTGATCGCCATCATCTCCTCGATGCCGACAAATCGGAAGCCGCGACGGCTTCCTTCCTCCAGATAAACGGTCAGAGCCTCCAGCATTTGCGCCGGGGCTTCCGCATCCGCGCCGAGCGTAAGCCCGCAGTCGTGCAGCAGCACCACCTCGCCCGGCCTCAGCTTCTTGAGCAGCCGTTCCGTGAGCCGATCGGCATTATCGTGGGCTTTCCAGTCACCGAAGATGCCGGACCAGAGCACGATTTTGTACTGGCCTTTTTTGGAGAAATCGAACAGGTTCACGATTCCCCACGGCGGGCGGTAGTAGGCCGGCATCAGCCCGGCTGCCGCTTCGATGATCTCCGCCGTCCGTTGAATCTGCTTCCTCACCGTGGCAGGCCTCATCAGCCAATTGGTCTTGTGCACATAGTTATGGATTCCGATCGTATGCCCTTCGTCCCGCATGCGCTGAAGAAGCTCTGGGTGCCTCTCCGCATGGGATCCGACGACAAAAAAAGTCGCCTTGGCTCCGTGCCTGGCGAGCAAATCGAGAAGCTTGGGCGTATAAACGGGATCGGGCCCGTCATCGAACGTCAAGGCGATCTCTCGTTCCGTGAGGCCTTTTTTGAACACTCGGAATCCGAACATGCGGCTGACCAGCCCCGGGAGAAAAGCATACAGCGTCAAAAAGTAGAATCCCCAGACAAGCAAATTCTCCATGTTCTTTTCCCCACCATATTCTCTGTATTCTGTCGATTCCGGACACAAGCCTTCCGGAAGTCCATTGAAGTCAACATCCATTGTACCATAGTCCAAGGGCAAAAAAAGCCTATCATCTCTAAAACTATAGTACAATACAGACAGAAATATGCTCGTACACCGATATCTGGAGAAGGAGAACCCGACAGCATGCTGACCTTTTACCGCAAGTACTGGAGAACGGCTTTCGACATCGGCTTGATCGTCCTCACGGTTTATCTGATCATGCTATTGTTCAGCTTTTTGTATTCCATCGCAGCTCCGATCTTCCTCTCGCTGCTCATCTTCGTCATCATTGAGCCGTTGGCCAAAGCCTTGAACCGGATCGGCATCAAAAAATCTCTGGCCTCGGCTGTTTCCATCCTCGTCTTTTCCGCTCTCGTTCTAGGCCTTTTCTTCGGAGCGGGATATATCGTCGTCAAGGAAGCGACCGCGCTTGCGGACAAGCTTCCGGAGTACCAGAGCATGCTCGTCACCAAGGTCAATGCCGGATCGGATTGGCTCAAGGAGCAGGTAGGCGCCCTTCCGCCGGGATCGGTCGACAAGCTGCAGGAATACGTCGACTCCCTTACCCTGTGGGGGCAGAAAGTGGCCAAAGGCTTCCTCTTCAGCGCGGCGGGATACCTGTCCTCGGTCTCCGCCTTTATGTTTAACTTTATCGTCGGAATCATACTCGCTTATTTCCTCAGCATCGAGATCGGCGACTGGAAAAAAATCGCCCGGGACAAAACGCCCCGGACATTCAAGAAAGCATTCGAATTTCTGCGCCTCAACGTCTTCTCGGGCATTACCGCTTACTTGAAGGCCCAGATGAAGCTGATCTCCATCACCTTCCTCGTCGTGTTCGTGTCCCTCCTGCTGCTCGGGGTCGACAACGCGCTGACGATATCGGTGCTGGCCGCTGTGTTCGACATCCTGCCGCTGCTCGGGGTCGGAACGGTATTCATTCCCTGGATCATCTATCTGCTGGCTGTCGGGGATTTCAATCTGGCCATCTGGCTGACCGTCCTGTTCCTCGTCATCGTGCTCGCCCGGCAGATTCTGGAGCCGCTCATTACCGGGGATACGCTCGGCGTCTCCGCCTTCACGATGCTGGCGTTCATGGTCATCTCTCTGTCGCTGTTCGGCGTCGCCGGCGTCATCCTCTCGCCCGTGCTGCTCATCCTTGTAAAAGCGTTGTACGATCAGGGCTATCTGAGACGATGGATCACTCCGCCCAAGGATGAATATGATCTGCCGGACTATGGAAGGCCCGATCCGCCGGCAGAGGCGTGAGATCATCGGCGGAGTCCCGACAGTCTGCCGCTGGAATGAAGCTCGGCCTTAACTCGGCCTTAACTCGGCCTTAGCTCGGCCATTGAAATACGGCTCGATATCAAGCGATTCTCGTCAAGGCAGCCGCTCCGCGCCGGAGGCTTCCCAGGCAGCCAGCGTATCCATGACGCTGCCGAATAGTCTCGCCGCCTGGTTCGGGCTTCCCTCCGGCCGGTTCTCGGCCAGCACAGCTACGGCATACCGTGGGCTTCGGACAGGGCCGTAGCCGGCGAACCATTGATGGTTCCCCTGTCCCCGCCTCCCTGTCTCCGCTGTCCCGGATTTGCCCGCCAGCTGCCAAGACTTGCGCTGCAGGGAACGTCCCGTCCCGCTGCTGACGACCGCCTCCATGCCTTTGCGCAGAGCTGCCGCCGTATCCGGAGCAATGCGTCCGTACGGCGACTTCAGCTCATGAGCCGGCATCCGGGCAAGCAGCTGCCCGTCGGCATATCGGATTTCTCGGAGCAGCCTCGGCTCGAGGACCTGACCGCCATGCAGAAGAGTGACCATCAGATTGGCCGCCTGAAGCGGAGACGCCAGCACATCCTGCTGGCCGATTCCCGTCCGGGCAAGCTCGCCTCCCGACAGTTTGCCCGGCGCTCCCCTTTGGCGGAACACTTGGCCCGATTCTTCTTCCCACAGAAGCCGCAGCGGCCCCTTGAGCGGCCCTGCGGCTTCTCCGTCCTCCAGGCTCCAGCCTACCCTCTTGCCGAGCCCGAGCCGGTCTGCGGTGATCTGGATCTGGGAGGGAGTCAGCCGCTCCGCAAGCCCGGCAAAAACGATATTGCAGGATTGCGCCAGCCCTTGCCGCAGCGTAACGAGCCCATGGCCTCCCTCTTTCCAGCAGGACAATCCGAAACGGCCGTATTCGCCGGGACAGAAGAACTTCTCTCCCTCGCTCGTCACGCCTGCCTCCAGCGCCGCCGCTTCCGTAACCAATTTGAAGATCGAGCCCGGAGTGAACGCTTTGACACCGTGATTTTCCGTCCCGGACAGGGAGCCGTCCAGCTTGAGCGGGTCAAAGGAAGGCATCGATACCATCGCAACGATGTCGGCGGTACGGACATCCAGCACGACAACAGCTCCTTTGGCGAGCCCTTCCAGACGCGCCTTCCTTTCCAGCTCCCGCTGCAAGGGAAGGCTGATGGTCGTGACGGCCTGGAGCGGATAGAGAGGAGTAGACGGGCGCGTTAGCGTCATGTCGAGCCCCTTGAGCGGAGCTCCTCCTCCGTCCGTGAAATATCGGGCGTAGGACGGGCCCGTTCCCTTCAGCACTTTTTCCAGCGACAGCTCCAGACCCGCTCCACCCGTTCGATCGGAAAGGGCCGCCTTTCCCTTTTGCAGCTGCTTGGCGTACAATTCCCGAATCCGATCCGGGTTCTCGCTAATATATCCGATTGCTTGGATTCCGCTTTCCCCTTCCAGATAGCGCGCCCGAAACGGCAGCACCGCTACCCCTTCGATCCGCAGGCCGGCCAGCTCCCGTTCCTGGGAATCGCTTAGCCGGCGCGGAATTCCCGATCCGGAATCATGCCAGAATTCAGGCGACTTCAGGGCGGACAGCTTCTCCGTCAGCTCCTCCCTCCCGATGTTCATGATCCGCGCGAGGACGGAGAGGTCGCCGCCCGTTCCTCTGCTCGCCGAAGAAGGCAAGGGGAACAGCGCAAGCGAGCGATAGGAGAAGCCGGTAAGCGGCAAGCCCGAACGGTCGAGGAAGTCGCCCCTCCCGGAATCAAGCTGGAGGCTTTGGCTGTGCAGCTGCAGCGGGCCCGCAGCCAGCCGCTGCCCTCCAGCCGGACTGCCGGAAGCGTGTCGGGAAGGAAGGAGATCAATCCAGGCAAGGCGAGCGAGGCAGATAAGCATGACGATCGTAATCAAGCAAGCAGCGGTTCTCAAGCGGCGTACGGACATAGGAATGCCTCCGAATATCAAATCGATTGATTCTGTATTCCAGCATTCCCCATCCTTCGTTCAGCTAACAGCGGGAAGAATGAACAAAGCCAAAGAAGCCCCTTTGCTCTCGCAAAGGGGCTTCTTACTTCTTGCTTTTTACTTCTTGCTTCTTGCTTCTTGCTTCTTGCTTCTTGCTTCTTGCTTTTTACTTCTTGCTTTTTACTTCTTGCTTCTTGCTTCTTGCTTCTTGCTTCTTGCTTCTTGCTTCTTGCTTCTTGCTTTTTACTTCTTGCTTCTTGCTTCTTGCTTTTTACTTCTTGCTTTTTGCTTCTTGCTTCTTGAATTGCCGTGTTCCTATTCGGTCCGGAACCGCTCCAGAGATTTCTGCAGTGAACGCGACACTTCCTCCAGCTCGGAGGATAGGTTCACAAGCCCTTCGCTTACGCCGAGCTGCTCGCTGCTCAGAGACGCGACTTCCTCCGACGTCGCCGAAGACTGCTCCGCCACGGCGCTTACGCTGCCCATCGCCTCGCTCAGCTGCGCCTGCGTCTCGTCCAGCGTCCGGATCGCCTCCGTCACTCCGTCCAGGCTTCTCGCCAGATCCGCCATCCGAGTCTGCACGTCCAGGAAGATTCCGTTCGCTTCCCGCACCGATCCGATCTGCTCCTGGAAGATCGGCTGCGCCTCCGACAGCACCGACACCGTCTCGTCGATCTCGCGCTGGATCGTATCGGTAATGCCCTCCACCACGCTGATCGATTCACGCGACTGCTCGGCCAGCTGCCGGATTTCCCCGGCTACGACCATGAACCCTTTGCCTGCCGCTCCCGCACGCGCCGCTTCGATCGACGCGTTCAGCGACAGGATGTTCGTCTGTTTCGCCACGCTTCCAAGCACGTCCAGAATTTTGCGGATCGAGCGCGTGCTGTCCTTCAGACGGTCGACCTTCTCCGCCATCCCGCGGACCATGCCTTCCGCCAGGCCGGTCTGGTCGATCAGCGCCGCCATATGGCCGGTCCCCTGCGCCCCAGCCGCTTCCATCTCGCCTGCCGCCGCAATCATGCCGTCATTGGACAGCTTCACCTGGCGCATGCTCTCGTCCATGCCGGTCGTCAGGTCGCTGCCCTTCTCCGCTTCCATCGCCAGGCTGGTCGCTCCGCCCGCGATCTCCTCCGTGGCGGCCGCGATTTCCCGCGCCGCTCCGGCCGTCCTCCGGGACGACTGGCCGACTTCTCCCGCGGTAGACAGCACCTGCTCCGCGCTTCCTCTCGCCTGCTGCACGAGACCTGTAATCTGCTCCATCATCTCGTTGAAGCTCGACGACAGCTGCCCGATCTCGTCCTTCGAGCGATGGCGGGAGCGGATGGTCAGATTGCCTTTCTTCCCTTCGTTCATCAAGTTGCGCATCAGCCGCAGCGGGCGTCCGACGGAGAGGATGACATAGAGCCCGACAAGCAAAGCGAGAACTGCCGCAGCTGCAGCAATAATCCAAGTCATGCGCGATATTTGCTTGGCGTCCTTCACCAGCTCCGCGGTAGGCAGCATCGCGACGACCTTCCAGTCGTTCACCTCAAGCTTCTTGTAAATCGTCAGCACTGGGCCCGCCGGACTATCCGCGCGGAAGCTTCCATTTTCAGCGTCGGATGGCGAATTGAAATTGAAGGTTTTGCCTGCGCCGTCCTCTGCCGCCATCGTATCCGAGAGCACGGCCTTGTCCGCTCCCAAGAGAGCGACCCGGCTGTCGCTGCCGAGATTGATCGCATTGAGCTGATCCGAGATCAGCGATTCCCGCAGCTCGATCAGCATGACGAAAGCGTTGATGCCCGAAGGCGATTTGATGACGCGCGCGAGCCCGATCGAAGGCTTGTCGCCATTTCCCTGGAATCCCTTGGGCTGGGTCGGAATCCAGATCGGAGTTCCATTCTGCTCGATCGCCGCTTGGACCCAGGCTGATTCCTTGACCTGCTCGTAATTGAGATTGCCTGTACCGAGAACCTGAGTCTTCGCATGGGAATCGATAGGGATGAAGTTGATATTGAGCACGCCCTTGTTGGACATGGCCATCCCCGAGAGCTTGTCATTAAGGCTGCGCTGAGCGGAGAACACCCCGTACTCATCGACCGTCGAGCTGAAGAATTCCCCTACATTGGACTGGATTTCCTTGTCCGTAAGGAATTGGACCGAGTAATTCAGGTAGCTGTCCAAGATCAAATCCAGCTTGCCGGCGATCTGACTGACCGTCTCTTCCGTGGAAGCGCTAACCTTTTTTTCGATCACATTCTTGGAAATGCCATACGAGATTTGACCTACGGACAGAACGCAAACGAGAATACTGACAAAAACGATCAAAAACAGCTTGGCGCTTACATAACGCAGCGGGTTCAGCTTCATGGCAATTTCCATCCTCCAGCTTAGCGGTTGTTTCCTTAATATCGGATTCTAAAGCAAAGAAGTTTACATTTAAAATAAATACCTGTCTCCTGCGACCTCGACAGCTTATTTTTCGTCGTTCAAGTATACAAAAGACGGGCTTCCGCTGGAAACCCGCCTCATGCCGATTATTCGGTCCGGAACCGCTCCAGAGATTTCTGCAGCGAACGCGACACTTCCTCCAGCTCGGAGGATAGGTTCACAAGCCCTTCGCTTACGCCGAGCTGCTCGCTGCTCAGAGACGCGACTTCCTCCGACGTCGCCGAAGACTGCTCCGCCACGGCGCTTACGCTGCCCATCGCCTCGCTCAGCTGCGCCTGCGTCTCGTCCAGCGTCCGGATCGCCTCCGTCACTCCGTCCAGGCTTCTCGCCAGTTCCGCCATCCGCGTCTGCACGTCCAGGAAGATTCCGTTCGCTTCCCGCACCGATCCGATCTGCTCCTGGAAGATCGGCTGCGCCTCCGACAGCACCGACACCGTCTCGTCGATCTCGCGCTGGATCGTATCGGTAATGCCCTCCACCACGCTGATCGATTCACGCGACTGCTCGGCCAGCTGCCGGATTTCCCCGGCTACGACCATGAACCCTTTGCCTGCCGCTCCCGCACGCGCCGCTTCGATCGATGCGTTCAGCGACAGGATGTTCGTCTGCTTCGCCACGCTTCCAAGCACGTCCAGAATTTTGCGGATCGAGCGCGTGCTGTCCTTCAGACGGTCGACCTTCTCCGCCATCCCGCGGACCATCCCTTCCGCCAGGCCGGTCTGGTCGATCAGCGCCGCCATATGGCCGGTTCCCTGCGCCCCAGCCGCTTCCATCTCGCCTGCCGCCGCGATCATGCCGTCATTGGACAGCTTCACCCGGCGCATGCTCTCGTCCATGCCGGTCGTAAGGTCGCTGCCCTTCTCCGCTTCCATCGCCAGGCTGGTCGCTCCGCCCGCGATCTCCTCTGTGGCGGCCGCGATTTCCCGCGCCGCTCCGGCCGTCCTCCGGGACGACTGCCCGACCTCTCCCGCGGTAGACAGCACCTGCTCCGCGCTTCCTCTCGCCTGCTGCACGAGACCTGTGATCTGCTCCATCATCTCGTTGAAGCTCGACGACAGCTGCCCGATCTCGTCCTGCGAGCGGTGGTCCGAGCGGATGGTCAGATTGCCTTTCTTCCCTTCGTTCATCAGGTTGCGGAGACGGCGAAGCGGAATTCCGACCATCCTCATCACGACGAACCCGAGCAGAATGGCCACCACAACCGCGCCGATAGAAACATATACCGTCAGAATGTAAATTTTTCGCGCGTCCTTCACCAGCTCGCCCACCGGTATCGTTCCCGCTGCCATCCATGGGTTGGCGTTGAATCGTTTATAGATCGCAAGCGACTTCGTTCCGCTCTCGTCTGTGACGAACATTCCCGAATCGTCCTTGGCTTGAGCGCTGAAGGCTACCGCTGACTTCCCTCCGATTGAATCCCTGCCGGAAGCATCCAGCAGAATCCCGTCCTGGCGGTCGAGAATCGATACCGTTCCGCCGTCGCCAAGCTGTGCGCCATGAAGCTGGTCTTGGATGGCCCGGTCCTGGATCTCGATGAGCACGACATAGATCGGATCCGTCCCGCCCGGCTCTCTAAGCGCACGCGCCAATCCCAGCGTCGGATTTCCCCCATCCTGGAATCCCTTCGGCTGCGTCGGGATCCAGACGCCTTCATTGATGTCTTTCAGCGCTTCCTGATACCAGGAAGCCTGCTGGACCTTCTCCAGCTCCAGCTTGCCTGTTCCAAGAACCCGCTTGCTCAGCTTGGAGCTGACCGGAATCAGATTGAGGTTCTCCACCCCCGATGTGCCGAGAAGCATGCTCTGAAGCTTGTTGTTGAGCTCCCGCTCCGCATTGGTCCGGGCGCTGTCATCCGAGGCGTACATCGTGGAGCCGATCATGTTCTGGAGCGTAACGTCCGCGACGAACTGCAGCGAGAAATCATTGAATTTGTCGAATACGAGATCAAGCTTGTCCGACAGCTGCTTGAGCGTTGCCTGCGAGGAATCCGACACCTTGCTCTGGATGACGCTCTTTGAAATCTGGTAGGAGAAGTAACCCATAAGCAGCACGCATGCCAAAATGCCTGCAAAAAAAGTAAGGAAGAGCTTCAATCCGACCGATCGTCCGATGTTCAAGGAGAGCTTGACGGCGCTGCCGGCCTCTGCTGCAGCCTGCTCACCGCCTGTATCGCCGCTGTTGATGTTGTTCTTGTGTTTCCGCTTTTCTATCCATTCTGTCAATCGATTCCTCATCACCGTTCACCATCCTGTTCCGACCGCCGACACGTCGATGTGCGGTCGCTATCTCTTTCTTATCCTTATCGGAATGCTGGACACGGGTCTTTAGCCTCATGTCAGATAAATATTTTCTTTACCATGCTTATCGAGAGAGTCGATTCATTTATGCAGCTCATGAATATTAAAAATTCGAGATCTACTAGAAAGTTTATGGAAGATAGCAGGATCGCAATGGAAAGGAATGACGTTTTGTCAAAAAAAAATAAAAAAAAACAATATGAAACCAAAATTGCCTTTTCAGTTTTCTTTAGCCTCTCCTTTATCCTTTTCATGCGCAATCTCTCATGATTCGAGCCGATTCCGTTGCCATCCGCAAGGATGTCTTGGATCAGCCTCTGCAGCTGACATGACCGCCCCCGCCTCCTCGATAAGCCGCGAAAAAAAGCCTTCCATGAATGCTCATGGAAGGCTTGTGCCGATTGCTTTAGCGGATGCGCTTGCGCATCATATCCATCGGATGAACAGGCTGAGCCGTCCGGATCCGTACATGCTGCAGCGGATGCCGAGCGGCATCGAGCAGCTGTCCTTCCAAGTCGCGGATCTCCTCCACGGCCTGCTTGAAGAAGGTTCCTTCCGGCCCGAAGAACTCCACCTCGGTGCCAGGCTTGAAATGATTGCGCTGCTGAATGACCGCTTCGCCTGTCGCCTCGTCATAGGAGAGGACAACGCCGGCGAAGTCATACGGAGCGGCTTTTTGCTCCGGCTCGTAAATATGGTCTTCCGTGCCCGGCGTATCGAAGAAGAAGCCCGTATTGAGCGGCCGGTTGGCGGACTTGTTGATTTCATCCACCCATTCCGGCTTCAGCTCGTACCCGTCGGGATCGGCAAAGTATGCATCGATGGCCTGGCGGTAAGCGTTGACGACGGTAGCCACGTAATGAAGGCTTTTCATTCGACCCTCGATCTTGAAGCTGTCCACTCCGACCTCGATCAGCTCCGGCAGATGCGAGATCATGCACAGATCCTTGGAGCCCATCGTGAATTGGCTATCCTGCCCGCTGTTCACGGAATCTCCGTCCACGTACAGATCGTACTTCCAGCGGCAGGATTGGCAGCAGCCGCCGCGGTTGGAATCCCGGTCGGTGAAGTGGTTGGAGAGCACGCAGCGGCCGGAGAACGAGGAGCACATCGCGCCGTGGATGAACGCCTCGATCTCGATGTCGACATGGGCTTTCATCTCAGCGATTTCCTCGAGGCTCGTCTCCCGCGCAAGCACGACGCGCGGCAACCCTTCATCCTTCCAGAACTTGACCGTGCGCCAGTTGAGCACCGACTGCTGGGTGCTGAGATGGACCTCCAAGCCGGGAGCAACCCGCTGGGCCGTCTCTACGATGGCGGGATCAGCCGCGATGATCGCGGCTATGCCGGCCGCTTCGAGGCCGCGCAGATAGTCCTCCAGGCCTTCGATGTCTTCGTTGTGGGCATAGATGTTGGTCGCGACGAAAACCTTCGCTCCATAACGGGCAGCGAACTCGACGCCTTCGCGCATTTCCTCGAAGCTGAAGTTGTCCGCTCCCGATCGGAGCCCGTACTTCTGCCCGCCGATATAGACGGCGTCAGCACCGTAATGGACGGCGAACTTGAGCTTCTCCAGGTTGCCGGCCGGAGCCAGCAGCTCGGGCTTGTCCAGGCGATGGCGCTTTCCTTTGAGAAGGGGTTTATTTGCAGTCATAGACATGATGTATTCACCTCTGCTAGCTTGGGATCAATAGACTTGCTCTTTGAAGAAGAAGCCGTAGCTCAGCTCCCGGCTCGGATCCTGAAGCTCGCGGATGGCGTCCAGCCATTCTTCCTTGAACTCATAGTTTTGCGGATCGGCGGCATAAGCGTCGATTGCTGCGCGATAGGCGCGGATGACGGTCTCGTTGTACGCCGTCGTTTTCATCAAGCCTTCGACCCGCAGGCTGTCGATTCCCGCTTCCATCAGCTCATGCAGGTTCTCGATCATGCAGACGTCATCGGAGCTCATCATATAGGTCCCGTGGGCATCCTGGTAGATCGGATAGCGCTCGTCCTTGCGCTCCTCCTCCATCAGGTAGAGCCCTTGGCCGAGACGGCTGTCAAGATCCGATGCTTCCTTGCCGAGATGGCCCATATAGCTGTCTACAAGAGAGCGCTTGGAATGGTAGATGTTCGTCATTCCGTGCACCTGGACCTGAACCTCCAGGCTGGTCCGCTGCTTGATCTCGATGATCTGCTCCATGTTCAGCTCGCGCGCGAGCACGATCCGCGACGCTCCCCTGCGGCCCCAGTAATCGGCTTGGGCATAGCTGGTCGAGGTCATCTCGGCGTTCCAGTGCAGCGCCACGCCCGGTGCCGACTCACGTGCCGTCACGAGAACGGACGGATCGCCGAAGACGATCGCATCCACGCCGATTTGCGCCAGAGAGCCGAGATACTCGGGCAATGAGTCTGCGGCCGCATTGTCCATCAAGTTGTTGACGGCGGCATAAATCCGCACGGGACGGACGAAGCCATGCGCCGCCTCGACAGCCTCAGCCAGCTCCTGAAGTCCGAATTCGCCCGGCAGCCTGGCTCCGAATTTGGATTCTCCGATAATGAACGCATCCGCTCCGGCTTCCATGAGCTTGCGGAGCTCGCCCAAGGAAGCAGCTGTTGTCAAAAGTTCCGGTTGAGTGTTCAAGTGCGTCGTTCCTCCTTGCCTTTACTTCTCGCTCTGCTTGATATTGTTCAGATGCTGCTCGTAGGTGACGGCGAACAGATGACGGCTGCTGCCGTCCTTCTTCGTCACATAATAGTAGTATTCGTTCTTCTCCGGATGCAGCGCAGCATCGATGGACTTCAGGCTCGGGCTGCTGATCGGTCCCGGCGGCAGGCCGTCGCTGCGGTACGTGTTGTAGGGGCTCTCGACCTCGAGATCCTTCTCGTACAGCCTTTCCTTGGGCTTGTCCAGCAAGTATTGCACGGTTGCGTCGATCTGCAGGCGCATCGGCTTGGCCAGGCGGTTATAGATGACGCCAGCAACGGCAGCCCGCTCCGCGTCGACGACGACCTCGCGCTCGACCAGAGAGGCGACGGTAAGCAGCTCATGAAGCGACATTCCCCGCTCCTGCAGCGTCTCGTCCAGGTCCGGCAGCTCGGCAAGCTTGCGGTCGGTCTCCTCTACCATGCGGGTGAGGATATCCTCCTCGGTGCTGCCCTTCTTGAGCTCGTAGGTATCCGGGAACAAATAGCCTTCCAGACGATGGCGAATCCGGGAATCATCCGGAATCGTCTTGACCGCTTCGGCGTCGCCCCAAGTTTTATTGGAATCAGCCAGTTCAAGGAAGCGGTTCTTGTCGATGATGCCTTCCTTCGACAGCTTGTCCGCGATCTGCAGCAGGGTATATCCTTCCGGAATCGTGAAACGGATGACCGCTTCCTTCACCGTCGAGCCGCTGTTCAGCTTCTGGATGATCGATTCATGCTCCATGCCCGGCGCGAGTTCATAGGTTCCAGCCTGGAAGCTCCCGCCCTGTTCCTTGAATTTAAGGTAATATTTGAAAATAAAGGCATTCCGAATAATGCCTTCCCGCTCCAGAAGGTCGGCCACCTGAAACGGCGACATGCCCCGGGCGATCTGCACTTGCTTCACATCACCCGCAGCCGCAGGCCGCAGGCCGTTCCATATATACCCTGCGATTCCTGCAGCCGTCACGAGCAGCAGGGTAAGCAGCGTCAGTACTACCCAAAGCGTAATCCGGCTTCTCGCCGGCCCGGACGGCTGCCCGGACGGCATGCCGCTCATTTCTTCATTCCGCATCTCTATCCCTGTCCCCCGCTTCGCAAGTGTCGCCGGCCCTCCGCTTCAATCGGCGCTTTCATGACACAACCAAAAAGGGGCGGTGTCAGCCGCCCCTGCGTCAACTGCTATTCCTCGTTGTCTGTCCCTTCGAAAAGCAGGGCGTCATAGGATTCGGCCGCAAGCTCCCACTCTTCGTCATCCTCGATCGTCTCCAGCTCCGGAGTTCCATCCTCGCCAACCACGATCAGGAACATCTCCACTTCGCCTTCCTTGCGCAGGGCAGGAGATTGGAGAGCTGCATACCTGCGGTCGCCGAGGCTGAATTCCGCTTGGACCGTATAAGGAATTTCCTGTCCGCTGTCGTCGACGAGCAGAACTTCCCGGCCGAATGTTTCTTTAAGGAGCTTGATGCGCTCCGGCTGCGATGTACTCATTAACCTTGTTCTTCCTCCAGTTCGCCGAGCAAGGTATTGAACGTTTCCTCTACCATGCTCCACTCTTCTTCGTCTTCGATCGTGTACAGCTTGAGATCGTCGCCATCCTCTTCGTAACGGAAGGCGTACACCTCGTCCTCTTCATCCTCTTCTCCGCCTTCGGAGTTCAGGGGAACGACCATCATATATTTCTGGTCCGAGCCGTCAACCTCGAACTTCATGATTACCTCGAATTCCTCTTCGTTGCCGTCTTCGTCCGGAATATAAATGATTTCCGGCTCTTCGTACTGCATGTCGTCATTTGCCATCGTTACCCTCACCTTTTCATCTTAGAGTCGAGATAGTTTTGCAAAATAAGCGCGGCCGCCATCTTATCCACGACCTGCTTTCGTTTCTTGCGGCTGACATCCGCCTCGATGAGCGTCCGCTCTGCGGATACCGTCGTAAGTCTTTCGTCCCATAGGTGTACAGGTAAGTTCAGTACTTGCCCCAATTCCTCGGCAAATGCGATGCAAATTTCGCCACGCGGACCGATGCTGCCGTTCATGTTCTTGGGCAGCCCGACAACGATTCCAACCACTTCATGCTCAGCCGCAAGCGCGGCGAGACGCTGCATCTCGCTGCCGTCCCTGCGCTGCACCACTTCGAGCCCCTGGGCCGTCCAGCCCATAGGGTCGCTGAGGGCAACGCCGATTCGGCGGTCGCCGTAATCCAAGCCCATCAATCTCATCTGCCGCTACCCACTCCAGTCGCCAGCCTGCCGTTCAATCAGCGGTGATTGGCCAGATAGGAGCGCACTAATTCCTCAATGAGCTCGTCACGTTCCTTCTTGCGGATCAGGCTTCTTGCATTGTTGTGCCTCGGGATGTAAGCGGGATCTCCGGACAGGAGATACCCGACGATCTGGTTGATCGGATTGTAGTCCTTATCCACCAGCGCGTCGTACACCGTCAGCAGGATATCCTTCGAGGAAGCCTCAGGACCGTCCGCAACCACGTCAAACTTCATTGTCTTGTCCATGGAGCTCACCGCCAGCACCTCGCTTTCCTCTGGCCCCCGCTCAGGAGGTCCTTCGGATTCGTATCGAATTCAATAGAATCGGCTAAATTCTCTACTTCCCTGCGCAAGCCCCGGCCGCCCTTCGAAAGTACAGCCGGCTCCGCTTGAGATACATCCTTACTATATCACATTTGACTGCGCGAGAACCAGTTCTTCGACAAGTTTGAGCGATTCCTCCAGCTTGGAAGGGTCCTTGCCGCCGGCTTGAGCCATATCGGGCCTTCCGCCGCCTCCGCCGCCGCATACAGCCGCAGCCTCCTTGATGAGCTTGCCCGCATGGAAGCCCTTTTTCACGAGGTCCTGAGACACGGATACGACCAGATTGACCTTGCCTTCGGCCGCCGCGCCGAGCGCGATGACCGCTTCCGGCAGCTTGAGCTTCAGCTCGTCGGCGATGCCGCGCAGCGCATCCATGGACGGAGCGCTGACTTGAGCGGCCAGCACGGTCACGCCGCCTACCGATACGGCTTTGCTCTCCAGCGAGCCTGCCTCGATGCGGGAGAGCTTGCTCTGCAGCGACTCGTTGTCCCGCTGCAGCTCGCGGACCTGTCCGAGCAGCGCCTCGATGCGCCGCGGCAGCTCGGATACGCCCGCCTTCACGAGCCCGGCAGCCTGCTCCAGCAGCTCGAGCCGTCCTTCCGTATACGCGTAGGCGAACCGCCCGGTGACCGCCTCGATCCGGCGCACGCCGGATCCGATGCCGGTCTCGCCGGTGATTTTGAACAGCCCGATCCGGGACGTGTTCTCCACATGGCAGCCGCCGCACAGCTCGAGGCTGTAGTCGCCGACCTGGACGACGCGCACGACGTCGCCGTACTTTTCTCCGAAGAGAGCCATCGCGCCCATCGCCTTCGCTTCGGCGATCGGCTTGCTCTCGATGACGACGGCTGTGCCTTTCCAGATCTGCTCGTTGACGCGGCGCTCGATATCGGCCAGCTCTTCCGCGGAAATGGAGCCGATGTGGGAGAAGTCGAAGCGCAGACGCTCCGGCTCGACCAGCGAGCCCGCCTGGTTGACATGTCCGCCGAGCACGTCTTTGAGCGCTTTGTGCAGAAGATGGGTCGCGGTATGGTTCTTCACCGTATCGCCTCGCGACGTTCCGGATACGTCGGCCTGCACCTTGGCACCCTTATGGAGCGTCCCCTCCACGACGAGGGCATGATGGACCGATTGGCCGTGAGGAGCTTTGGTGACATCCTCCACCTCAAGCTTCATTCCCGGCGCGCTGATGGTTCCCTTGTCGCCGATCTGGCCGCCGCTTTCGGCATAGAACGGCGTGCGGTCGAGAACGACCAGCACGCGGCTTCCTTCGCCGGCGATGTCCGCCAGCTCCCCGTCCACGAAGATGCCCGTCACGACCGCTTCAGCCGACAGGCTGTCGTAGCCGATGAAGCTGCTTGGCTCGGTGAACTCGGACAGAGCGCCGCCCTGAACGCTCATTCCGCCGGTTTCATGGCGTGCGGCGCGAGCGCGTTGGCGCTGGGCGTCCATCGCCTGGTCGAAGCCGCCGCGATCGACCGACAGGCCGTTCTCGGCTGCGAAGTCTTCCGTAAGGTCGAACGGGAAGCCGTACGTATCGTACAGCTTGAAAGCATCCTCGCCGCCGATTTCGGCGCGTCCGTCTTTCTTCGCCGCATCCACGAGCTGCGCGAGCAGGCCGAGGCCGCTGTCGAGCGTGCGGTGGAACTGCTCTTCCTCGCCGCGAATGACCTTCTCGATGAATTCGCGCTTGGCCTCGATCTCCGGATAGTAGACGCCCATGACGTCGCCGACCGTCTCGGTCAAGCGGTACAGGAACGGCTGGTCCACGCCGAGCGACTTGCCGTAGCGCACAGCGCGGCGCAGCAGGCGGCGGATGACGTAGCCGCGTCCTTCATTGGACGGCAGCACGCCGTCTGCGGCTGCGAAGACGACGGTGCGGACATGGTCGGCGATGACCTTGAGGGCAACGTCCGTCTCCTCTTTTTCCTTGTATTTGACGCCTGCGATAGAGCAGGCCTTCTCGATGATCGGCACGAACAGGTCGGTGTCGAAGTTGGAGTCGACATCCTGAAGAATGGAGGCGAAGCGCTCCAGTCCGGCGCCGGTATCGATGTTCTTGTTCGGCAGCGGCGTGTAGCTGCCGTCCTTGTTCAGGTTGTACTGAGTGAACACGAGGTTCCACACTTCCAGGTAGCGCTCGTTCTCGCCGCCGGGATAGAGCTCGGGATCGGAAGGATCGTTGCCGTACTTCTCGCCGCGGTCGTAGAAGATCTCCGTGCAAGGTCCGCATGGCCCTTCGCCGATCTCCCAGAAGTTTCCTTCCAGCTTGATGATGCGCTCGGCGGGCAGTCCGACCGTCTCGTTCCAGAGCTTGAACGCTTCCTCATCCTCCGGATGGACCGTTACCGACAGGCGCTCCGGATCGAAGCCGATCCATTCCTTGGAGGTCAGGAATTCCCATGCCCAGACGATGACTTCATCCTTGAAGTAGTCGCCGATCGAGAAGTTGCCGAGCATTTCGAAGAAAGTATGGTGGCGGCGGGTTTTGCCGACATTCTCGATATCGTTCGTACGGATGCATTTCTGCGCGTTCGTGATGCGCGGATTGTCCGGAATCTGGCGTCCGTCAAGGTAAGGCTTGAGCGGAGCGATGCCTGCGTTGATCCACAGCAGGGAAGGGTCGTTATGCGGCACGAGCGAAGCGCTCGGCTCGACTTTGTGGCCTTTGCTTTCAAAGAATTTCAGCCATTTGGAACGGATTTCTGCAGCTTTCATCGGAAATTCCAGCCTTCCACTAGGGATTTTGGTCAATTCGTCTTGCTTGCGGATAAGCCTTGAAAAACATAAAAACGCCCCTGTCAGCCGACAGGGACGATTCATATCGCGGTACCACCCTGGTTACTGCCGCTCTCCAGCCGCCGCTAGGGCTTCAGAAGGGGCAATCTCCTTGTATGCGGAAGATAACGGCGCCGCTGCCGGTGGAGTTCATCCACGCTCCGAGACCAGCTTCGGCACGCTCTTCGGCACGGGGATTCTTGCAGCCGACCGGCGTCTGGCCGGAAGGAATCCTCTCTCTGAATGCCGGGCTGCGGCTTACTTGTCGTCTCATCAACGCTGTGCGTATAGAAGCTGAAAATAGACCTATATGCCATACATTATAAGAAAAAAAGAATCTTTTGTCAAATTCGCATTCCCTTGAATCAGACGGTACGCCGCCTGATGTAGTAAGCGAACAGATGCTGGAGGATGACCTTCAGCGCAGCGAAGACGGGAACGACCAGAATCATGCCGACGATGCCGGCAAGCTCTCCTCCGACCAGCAGAGCGAAAATAATCGACAGCGGGTGCATATGGAGCGTCCTGCCCACGACCTGGGGAGAGATGACGTTGCCCTCCAGAATCTGGCACAGCGTGTTGACGACGACGACGAGCAGCATCATTTTGACCGATACCGTGGATGCCATCAGCAGCGCCGGCGCAGCCCCGATGAACGGGCCCAGATAAGGAATGATGTTGGTTACGGCGACAATCGAGGCCAGCAGCAGCGCATAAGGCATTCCGATGATCAGATAACCGGCATAGGCCAGCAGTCCGACGATGACGCATACGAGAAACTGTCCGCGGATATAGCTTCCAAGCGCCTCGTCGATGTCCTTGAACATCCGGACCAGATGCTTGCGGTGGGCTTTGGGCATGTAGGTGACGACGGTCCGCTCCATGACGTCGAAGTCCTTCAGCATATAAAAAATGAGAAAAGGAATGATGAACGCCAGAAAAACGACATTCAGCATCGCTCCGATATTGTTCAGGAAATCGGCGATCGTTTCCGTCAGCTTCTTCTCCATCGTGACCAGCGCGCGCTCGATGCCGTTGCGCAGGCTGTCCGGCAGGAAGGAGGTGTTGTTGAAATCCTCCACCATGCCTTTGGCTCTCATCGTAAGCTCGGGCGCATGCTCTCCGAGCTCCTGCACCTGGCCGGCCACCATCGGAATGAGATTCATCAGGATGACGGCGAGGGCGGTGCAGAACACGGCGTAGATGAGCAGGACGGCGATCGTGCGCGGCACCCGCCTGGCGCTGAGCAGGCTGACGACGGGATGAAGCACGTACGAGATGACCATGGCGATGAGGAAAGGGGTCAGCACCGCGCGGACGAACCGGTACGCATCCATCAGCATCGGCTTGATGAGAAGCAGCAAAAACAGGGCCAGCAGCCCTAGAATGATGTATATAAGCGTCATCAGGACGCGGTTCTGCCTCAGCTTGTCCATGTTGCCGTCCTCCCTTGGCGCCTTGCCCGGACCGGGAGCGATGCCTAAAGGGCCTGTCTTCCCCGGCAGGTCGTTACAGTATATGTCCTTCTGGCGCCTTCCATACCTTTCCCGCTCAGCCAAGCAAGCAGAGCCGGTGACGGCGCTTGACGGCTCCCCGGCCGAGGATGGATGCATGCAAAACCTTGCCCGCGCGGCAGGAGGCAAGATTCGGGCATCCCAGGGCCAGGAGGCATCCCGCTGCAGGGTACTCCCTATAATCCAAAAAACCGCCAAAAAGCAAAAGCCCCTGCAGCGCGAAGCGCTCAGGGGCATGGATTCCGGTTGGACAGGCCGTCAGTTGGCGTGAAGCTCCGAAGAGGCGATATCCTCTTCGAAGAACAGATCGTCGAGCGAGCTCAGCGTGCCGTCTTCCTCAACCTGGTAGACGCTCATCTTGTCGCCGTTCACCGTCAGCTCGATGTAGCAGCTCCAGCAATAGAACTGATGCGAGCCGATTTTGCCGATATCTCGGGAATTGCAGTTGGGGCATTTCATTGTCATTGGTCATTTCTCCCTACATGTACGGATCGGAAGCTGCGACGCGCTCCAGGGAACTCTCATCCATCGTCGGGACGATGATCGCATCTTCGCCAAGCAAGAAGACGTCGGAATCCCGGGGCGCTCTCAGCCATCTCCGTCCATCCATGAGATCGGAGACAAATCCGTCCGTCAGTTCAAAACCTACTAACTGTGTACCCATGAACGGGTCGATATAAACATCGGACACTCGTCCAAGCTGGCTGCCGCCTGCCGTGACGACCGGAAGATCCTTCAGCCGCACGCATCCGTTCAGGAAAGAACGCTGCGCGATGGACACGCTCGCCGTGCGGACGGATTCCTTGCCTCGGATGAAGACGCAGTCTTCGCCGCAGGTAAGCACCTCGTCCCAGAGAACGGTCCGGACGGTCCGAGGCTTCCAGCACCAGCCGTCCAGGACGAATCCCTTCAGCTTCCAATGCTCGTCAAACCAGACATCCTTGATGCGTCCGGCCATCCGGCCGGTATGGGAGATCAGGACAGGCAGTCCGATGATATGCTGAAGCTTCATCACGGGATCGGCCGGAGTCGCCATGCGGCATCCGCCTCCTAAGAAGAATTACGATTACGGCGCAGAAAAGTTTCAACCTTTCGCGCGGCCCTCGCCATTTCCTCCTTAGTATTGCCCAATCCGAAGCTGAATCTAATCGCAGTCTGCAGACGCTCCTGCGGAAGCCCCATCGCCTGCAGCACATGGGAAGGCTCCAGCGCCCCCGCCGTGCAGGCGGAGCCCGCCGAAGCGGCGATTCCCGCCAGGTCGAGGTTCATGAGCAGCGCTTCGTTGTCCAATCCGGGAAAGCTCAGGTTAACGATCCCCGGCACCCGCTTCCCTTCATGTCCATTGACGACGACTCCCCCTTGGGCAGCCTCCTCCATGAGAGAAATCCATTCACGACGAAGCTCGTCGAGACGAAGAGCATCGGATTCCAGCTTGGCCGCAGCCAGCTTGGCGGCTTCGGCGAACCCGGCGATGCCGGCCAGATTCTCCGTGCCGCCGCGGCGCTTCTTCTCTTGGGAACCCCCCACGAGAAGCGGATGAAGGAAGGTTCCTTGGCGGACGAACAAGGCGCCAGTGCCATGCGGCCCGTTGATCTTGTGGGCCGTGACGGAGAGGAGCTGGACGGGAAGGACCGCCAGATCAATCGGCAGCTTGCCGTAGGCTTGCACCGCATCGGTATGGAAAGGCACGCCTGCCGTGCCGGCCAATCCGGCAAGCTCGGCGATCGGCTGCACCGTACCCGTCTCATTGTTCGCGTAAATGATGCTCACGAGTCCCGTATCCGGCCGCAGCGCTTCCTTGAGGTCCTCTGCGGATACGAGGCCGAATTCGTCAACGGGCAGGTACGTCACCTCGATGCCTGTCCGCTCCAGGCGCTCGCATTCCCTGAGCACGGCATGATGTTCCACCCGGCTTGTGATCAGATGGCGCTTGCCTGCCGCGGCCTGGGCCTCCATGACGCCGCGGACAGCCATATTGTCGGCTTCCGTCCCGCCGGAGGTGAAGACGATCTCGGCAGGCTTGCAGCCCAGCGTAGCCGCGATGGCTTCGCGGGAATCATTGACGAGGCGCCGCGCATCCCTGCCGTAGCTGTGGATGCTGGAGGCATTGCCCGGCGGCCCCTGCATGACGGCCAGCATCGCTTCAGCGGCAAGCGGATGCAGCGGGGTCGTCGCCGCATGGTCGTAATAGATGCGTTCCATTTGCACCTCTCCCGGTCAGATATAGAACATATAGCTGTCGTTCTCGCTCTTCTCCGTATACTGGATCAGATCCTGGAGCGTTGTGGAATCCAGCACCTCCGCGATGCTGTCGCGGATGCGCAGCCACAGGTTGCGCTTGGCCGGATCGTCCTCCTCGGTGAAGTCGACAGGCGAGATCGGGCCCTCCAGGATGCGGATGACGTCGCCTGCGGTGATCGTCTCGGGATCCTTGGAGAGAATATAGCCGCCGTAGGCTCCGCGGATGCTCTTGACCAGGCCGGCGTTGCGCAGCGGCGCGATCAGCTGCTCCAGATAATGCTCGGAGAGGGAGTTCTTCTCCGCGATGCTCTTCAAAGAAATAGGACCTTCGCCGAATTTGGCGGCGAGCTCCATCATAATCGTCAAGCCGTAACGGCCTTTGGTTGAAATTTTCAAGGCTGCACCTCTTTCCCTGTTTGACAGATGTTGAAGACTAACCTTCGAGGCTGGATGGCCGTTCCGATAACGGTGAAGCCCGGAAAATCCGGCCTCCAAGGCGATTTTGCCAGAAAAAAAGCTTCGATAGCATAGCCTTCTCCACGGCCTCCGGCCTCTTGATCTCTATTCTGCAGGTTCATAGCTGCGTTGATTAATTCAAGGTATTCCCATTTCCCTGCTATGTTAACATATTCCACCCCATTCGTCCGCTAAAATACGCGCAGAATGCATGATAAGCGGGCAGGAAATATGCTACAATGGGCTTTACGCTCCCCTTGCCCTGAGTGGATGGAACACAAGTTGTCAGATTAGCAGGGAAAGAGCAAGATTGTCAAGGTGGTGGAGATAAATGGCAGCACAAACGGGAGCACGCGTCGTCGTCGGCATGTCCGGAGGAGTCGACTCCTCGGTTACGGCTCTGCTGCTCAAGCAGCAGGGATACGACGTCATCGGCATCTTCATGAAAAACTGGGACGAGACGGACGAGAACGGCGTCTGCAGCGCGGACGAGGATGCCGAGGACGTGCGGAAGGTCTGCGAGCAGATCGGAATCCCTTATTATACGGTGAACTTTGAACGCCAATATTACGACAAGGTGTTCAGCTATTTCCTGGACGAGTATCGCCGGGGCCGCACGCCCAATCCGGATGTGATGTGCAACCGCGAGATCAAGTTCGGCGAATTCCTGGCCAAGGCCAAATCGCTCGGCGCGGATTATCTCGCGACGGGCCATTACGCCCGCGTCGAGCGCGACGGCAGCGGCGTCACCCGCCTGCTGCGGGGAGTGGATTCCAACAAGGACCAGACCTACTTCCTGCATCAGCTGAGCCAGGAGCAGCTGGCATCGGCGATGTTCCCGATCGGCGACCTGCCGAAGCCGGAAGTCCGCCGCATCGCCGAGGAGCACGGCCTCGCGACCGCCCGCAAAAAGGACAGCACCGGCGTCTGCTTCATCGGCGAACGGAACTTCAAGCAGTTCCTGAGCGGCTATCTTCCGGCGCAGCCCGGACCGATGGTCGACCTGCGCAGCGGCGAAACCAAAGGACGCCACGACGGGCTCATGTACTACACGCTGGGACAGCGCCAAGGCCTCGGCATCGGCGGATCCGGCAACGGCGAGCCCTGGTTCGTCGCCGACAAGGATCTTGAATCCAATATCCTGTACGTCGTTCAGGGCGAGTCGCATCCCCGCCTCTATTCCTCCTCGCTTACCGCGAGCGGCATCAACTGGATCGCGCCCGAGCTGCCGGCCGGCGAGATCCGCTGCGCCGCCAAATTCCGCTATCGCCAGAGCGACCAAGGCGTGACGCTGAGGCTGTCGGCCGACGGAACGGCGGAGGTCGTCTTCGACCAGCCGCAGAAGGCGGTCACTCCAGGCCAAGCCGTCGTGTTCTATGACGGCGACATCTGCCTCGGCGGAGGAACGATCGACAAGGTGCATCTCGTCCGCGAGGCGGATTATCCGGAAGGCCTTGCCGTCCGCTGATCCGCCGTCTCCAAAAAAAGCCCCGCAGCGCCGATTTTTCGGCGCTGCGGGGCTTTTTCGCCTTCCTGAAGTCTCGTTCAGGAAGGCCAGGACAATCCGGCACCCGGCTCGGCGCCTGCAGCTGTCTGGCGCTTCGCGGCAACCGCCTCTTCTTCCGCTCCTGCGGGCCTCAGCAGCCGAAGAGCCACTCTTGAAATGCGCAAATGATCGGTTTCCTCGATGACGAATTCAGCCTCATCCGACATGGCGACGGTCTGTCCCCGCGTCGGCGGAATCTCGATCCGGGAATAGAGCCAGCCGCCGAGCGTATCGTAATCCTCCGAATCCAGCTCCAGCCCGAAGCGAGCGGCGACCTCGCCGAGCTGCATGAGCCCGCTGAGCGAATAGGCGGCCTCCCCCGTCTGCTCGACATCGGGCCTCTCCTCGTCGAATTCATCCTGGATCTCTCCGACGATCTCCTCCATGATGTCCTCCAGCGTCACAAGGCCGGAAGTGCCTCCATACTCGTCGATCAATATCGCGATCTGGGTTCTGCGCTTCTGCATCAGCTTCAGCAGCGAGCTGATCTGCATCGATTCCGGAACCGTCGTCATCGGCCTCAGGATCTGCCTAAGATCATGGAGGTCGGGACCCGCCTTGAGCAGGTCCTTGATATGGACGAATCCGATGATGTTGTCCTTGTCCCCGTCGCAGACGGGATACCTGGTATGCATCTGCTCCAGGGCGATGTCCCTGTTCTCGGCGAAGGGGGCTTGGATCGAGAGGCAGATCATTTCCGTGCGGGGGATCATGATCTCATGGGCATGCGTGTCCGCAAAATCGAAGATGTTGTCGACCAGAGTCAGCTCGGTGTTGTCGATCAGCCCGCTTTTGTGGCTTTCCTTCATCAGAATTCGGATCTCTTCCTCCGTATGGGCGGATTCATGCTCCGAAGCAGGCTCGATTCCGATCCACTTCAGCAGCAGGTTCGCCATGCCGTTCAGCGCCCAGATAAAGGGATACATGATCCGATGGAAAAGGACGAGCGGAGCGGCCGTCATCAGCGTCACCTGCTCCGCCTTGCGGATGGCGATCGTCTTGGGAGCCAGCTCGCCGAGGACGATATGCAGCAGCGTGATCAAGGTGAAGGCGATGATGAAGGAGACGGTGTTCAAGGCGAGGCCGTCAATTCCGAAGCGGGAAAAAAGCGGCTCCAGCAGGCGGGCGACAGCAGGCTCCCCGATCCACCCGAGACCGAGGGAGGCAAGCGTGATGCCGAGCTGGCAAGCCGAGAGGAAGGCATCGAGATTGTCCGTCAAGCGCATCGCAAATCGGGCTCTGCCGTTGCCCTCCGAGACGAGGGAGCCGATCCGGCTGCCGCGGACTTTCACCATGGCGAATTCGGCCGCCACGAAAAAACCGTTCAGGAAAACCAATATAAGAACCAGTACAATGCTTAGACTCAGCGGTAACGGGTCGTCACTCACTCATTTGCCTGTCTCCCGGCGCCGATGTTCGGCAAGCTCAAGGACAGGCGCACCTCCCCGGCATCAAATCTATTATGAAGTACTGTAGTCCATGACGGCATTCCCGGTCAAACCGCCTGCGGCTCACGATAAGTCCGTTATCGGCGGCATGAGGATGATTTGCCTGATTATTTCCATTACTATGGCTCTCAGCAGCCCCATATGACAGTTGATGCCCATTCAGGACAAGCAGGGAGGAAAAAAAGGACTCTTCACCCGTTGCCCGGCGAAGAGTCCTGCCCATCCTTCAATCATCGGTTAAATCCAGCTGTAGACAGTTGCGCCGAGCAGATACAGATTGAGCACGGCGATCAAGCAGGCGCAAGTCCACGCCAGAGCTTTGGTCGCCGGCTTGTTGGCGAACTCGCCCATCTTCTTGCGGTCTCCCGTGAACAGCACGAGCGGGAATACGGCAAAGCTCAATTGGAAGCTGAGCACCACCTGGCTGAAAATGAGCAGGTCGGTCGTCCCTTTCTCCCCGTACATGGCGGTCACGATGACGGCAGGCACGACTGCGATCAGACGGGTGATGAGCCGTCGCAGCCACGCTTTCATGCGGATGTTCAGAAATCCTTCCATGACGATCTGTCCGGCCAGCGTTCCCGTCAAGGTCGAGTTCTGCCCGGCCGCCAGCAGCGCGACGCCGAACAGGATGCTGGCGATCGCCCCGCCCATGAGAGGCGTGAGCAGATGGTACGCATCGCCGATATCCGCGATATCGGTATGGCCGGAAGTATGGAATACAGCTCCGGCTACGATCAGGATCGCCGCATTGATGAACAGCGCCAGAAAGAGGGCGATCGTCGAGTCCAAGGTAGCGAAGCGGATCGCTTCGCGCTTGCCGAGCGGAGTCTGTTCGAATTTCCTCGTCTGGACGATGGAAGAATGCAGATACAGATTATGCGGCATGACGGTAGCTCCCAGGATGCCGATCGCGATGTAGAGCATGGCCGGGTTGGAGACGATTTCCGCCCGGGGGATGAAGCCCTTCATGACATCGGCCATGACCGGCTGCGCCCAGAGCAGCTCGATCAGGAAGCAGAGGCCGATCGTGCCGATCAGCGTAATGACAAGCGCCTCCATGTAGCGGAAGCCTTTGTTCTGCAGCATCAGGACGATGATGACGTCGAATGCCGTCAGGATGACGCCCCACAGGAGCGGCATGCCGAATAGAAGATTGAGGGCGATGGCGGTGCCGATCAGCTCCGCCAGGTCGCAAGCCGCGATCGCCAGCTCGCACAGCACCCACAGCATGACGGATACAGGCTTGCTGTAATGGTCGCGGCACGCCTGCGCCAAATCCCTGCCGGTGACGATGCCGAGCTTGCCGGCCAGCGCCTGCAGCAGGATCGCGATGAGATTGGACAGCAGGACGACCGACAGCAGCGTATAGCCGAACAGCGAGCCTCCGGCCAGGTCCGTCGCCCAGTTGCCGGGATCCATATATCCGACTGCAACCAGATAACCCGGTCCCATAAAGGCGAGCAGCTTCCGGAACCATCCGCCCTTCGTCGGAACGCTCAGGGAGCCGTTCACTTCTGCGAGCGAAGGCCTGCCAGATGCGCGGTTCCAGCCTTTATCCCGGGAAGGGATCAGGGCGCTTTCCTCATTCATGATGTCTCTCCTCCTAAACTTGTATCTATCCATATATGTTGACTCAGGGAAACTTTTGAGGCAAAAAAAAGAGCCATTCGATCTTATTCCTGTTTTACTTGTATATGAACCCAACTCCGCAAATGTTCCTATGCTTAAATCTTAGCACTAACCTTTTTAATTGAATAGCCCTTTTTTTCCGTTTCGAAACACCAGGAACAAAAAAGGAAAGACCGGAATTCCCGGTCTCTCCTTTTCCGTTCCTTTCGCTCTGACTTTTCCGGCTCGGATGGCGTTCACCGAGTCCCTGCTTGCCGAAGCGTATCGACGGCCGCAGCCACTATCCTGGTCGAATGAAATCGGACCCTCGGCGGCCGCCTTTGGAGGCTGTCTGAACATGGTCCGCATGTAGGAGCCGTCCAATCGGACCGTCTCTATTTATGACGCCTTTCCTGGTTCTGGCGGATCTTGTCCTCCATGCCCTGGCGGGTCGCTTTATACACGGACGAACCGGCCAGCCGATCCGGGTAATACTGCTGCACGACGTAGTGGCCTGGGAAATCATGCGGGTATTTGTACCCTTCGTGGCCGAGCTTCTCGGCGCCCTTGTAGTGGGTATCCCTCAAGTGCATCGGCACGTCCGCCGTCCCTACCGCTTCGATCTTCTGTGTCGCTCTGGATATCGCCATGGCGGCAGCGTTGGACTTGGGGCTCTCGACGGCAAAAAGAATCGCTTGCGCCACATTGTACTTGGCTTCCGGCCAGCCGATCTTGTGATAGGCGTCCATGCTCGTCACGGCCTGCACCATCGCCTGCGGATTCGCAAGTCCGATATCCTCGCTGCAAGCGACGATCAGCCTGCGGATGAACACCATCGGGTCCATCCCGAGCTTCTCAACCGCGTACAGAAACCAGAACAAGGCCGCATCGCTCGATCCCCGGATGCTTTTGTGAAAGGCCGACAGCACGTCGTATTGTGTCGATTCATCCGCTTGGACGGCCCGGCTGCGGATCGATTCCTGGGCGACCTCCAGCGTGACCACGACCGTGCCGTCCGGCTCCGACGGGGTCGTCACGGCCGCCAGCTCAAGGGCGTTGAGCGCGCGGCGGATATCTCCTCCCGCCATGCCTGCGATATGCTCGAGAGCTTCCTGCCGCACATCCAGCTTCATGAATCCGAGCCCGCGCTCCTTGTCCGCGATCGCCCGGGACATCGCCTCCAGCGCATGCCTGCTCTCCAGCGCGTGGAGACGGAACAGCGTCGAGCGGGACAGCAAGGCGCCGTTGACGGAATGAAACGGATTTTCGGTCTTATATATACGGTATTTCGAGAAAATAGATTTATAGAATAAAATGTGATAAAATATCAGTAATCATAAGGAAAGTTGACTATATCAATAATTCTCCAATACTAGTATTGGAGAATTATTGATATTAAGAAATATATGCATGCTTTCCTGATCTGGACAATTTGGAGGAAAACAATTGAATCTATTTGCTCTCACTTCTATACTTTTATATATACGACTAGAGGGGTTAAAGGAGAAGAAAAATGCACCCGAATAAAAATTTTGTTTTTGTGACCAGAGAAGTGAAAACAACAATCGCTAATGGTCGAACTGTCAGTTATATGTCTATTGCCCTGCAAGACAAAAGAGACCAGTTTCTTATTACCCACCCTGTAACAGATTTTATCCGTTCAAGATATGCAGGATTAAACAATAACAACACTCAGAAGGCTCCGGCAGAAGCAATAAAACGTTTCTTGAATTGGTTGTTGATCGAGCAGAGTGAAAAGTATGAATTGAAATCATATGAGGATCTTGGCATTCATCATGGAAAAGATTATTTAGAGCATTTAGGGATGGTAAGGAATAACAAACGTTCTACGGTTATGGCTGCTGATCGTTATTTAACTGAATTTTATTACTTCCTACATAAAAAAAGGGTAATCCCCATTGAAATTCAGATGAAACGAAACATGGCAGGAAATGAAGTTCCAGTATCTCCTTTTATTGAAGCAGGGGTTTCTTTTCCAGAGGAGGATAAAGCGGAGATCACAAAGATTACCGACTTCCCCGATCTGAAATTAATTCCAATGTTCATTGACACCGCTATCGAAGTAGCACCTGAAATAGCATTCGGCATTTACGTTCAATTGTTCGGAGGAGTAAGGAAAGGCGAGGTTGTTAATCTCAGCAGAGGAAGCATAATAGCAAAAGGTAGCTACGGAAGTAAAGGATTAAAATTAATTATTAAAGACAGACCTGAACTCTTCAATCGATTGTCGGATTTAAGTAAAAACAGAGTCAAGTCTCCACGTACTCAACCGGTACAGGTCATATCGACATTACCAATTCTGTATAAGCATCTTCTCGAAAGATTAGACCAAAAGAAAAGCGGCAATCCTGCACAGCCCCTTTTCCTAGATGAAAATAACGATGCTATGAGCGGAGCTGTTTATGAGAAGCGTTTTAAGAGAGTTAAAGATGCTTTTATTAACAAGCTCACGAAAATGAATTCACCACATCTTCATCTCATAAAAAAATACAACTGGAGCACCCACATCGGACGAGGTATATACACTAATTTAATGGCACGATTTGTGAAGTCGCCTATGGAGCTAGCCTTGCTCAGAGGAGACAAATCACTGGATGCTGCACTGAGATATATGTCCCTGATGAGGGTCATTAATGAGGTCCATCAAGGACTTGAGGATATGTACAATAGTACAGCAATTGACCGTTTAAAAAGACAGTACAATGATTCGTACAGTGACCAAGACTCCCAAACGAGTAATATGGAGAGGGAGACATTGAGCGGGCAATTAATTATAAACTTGTAGGGACGGTTAGCCATACATGGAGACATTCTACCTAAGTAAGCAAGACATATGCAAAAACTATAATTGGTCCAATGAAAAAATAAACAAATTGATTAGATTGGGTCATCTTAACATTATTACCACAACTGATAGGGGAATAAGAATAACAACTGAATCGGTAGAGCAATATCATCAATCTGAAACGTTTATCTTGGAAAACTACATCCCTAACTTAGAATTGCTAAATATGCTGGGGTATACAAGTCTCAATACCAACATAATACAAAAATTGGAAAGTACAGGATATATAGACACCTTATCTTTAGATTATCCGATCAACAGTTTTATAAAATGGGTCTCCAAAAAATCAGTGCATGAACTATTCAAAAAACTTGAACACGATTTTATAACGTTCGAATTTGTACAAAATCAATACAATTTAACCGAAGCTGAACTTTACTTGAAGATAAGAATTGATAAAATTACAACTATTAAAATAAGGCATACATTATATTTAAAAAGAGACGAAATTAACATTCAACACGCGCTCTACGAATTGCAAGCAGCAAAAAACAGGTTATATACAAAGCATACCATCATGCAAACCAAAAACTGGTCTGCCAAAAAGGTAAATCAACTAATTGAGTCAGGTTTACTTCAAGTTATAACAGAAGAACAACGTGAATTGATTACTTCAATCTCATTGGCGAAATATTGCGAGTTCGAGAATAAAATTAATCAAAACTATGTTTCAGCTCGTCAAGCGTTACTAAAATATTTTGGATATAGTGACGAAAAAAGTGTTACAGGTTTGAAATTATTGTATTCACTTCAAGAACACGGCTTCTTAGAGCTAAAAGAATTCAGTGATTATAAAATTAAAGGTAGCAGTTTATGGGTCACGAAGGATTCACTTGATCGATTTTTAAATACACTTAAAAATGACTTTACAGAATCCAAAGCCCTGATGAAGGAACTAAATTGGAAAAAACATCAATATGACCACAGACTGAAGCATGACGGATGGTTTTTTCTAAGAATTAAAGGCCTGACCTATATTCATAATTCGTCATTATCAAAGTATCGTGTTAAATCGTATCGTATTCATGAAGCACTAGACATTCTAGGAATTCCTAGAAGAAAAACGATTAAACTATATTATCACCAAATCTTCAACATGTCAGAAGGTTACGGACATGGCAAAAAATATATACCTGAAACTGAAGTGAATCGTATCAAACTTGAAATCGAGAACTATCGCAATCTGTATTACACAACTTCCGAAGTATTGGACATTTTGGGAGTGGCTTCAATCAGTGAACATATTTGCAAACAAATAAATTATATACCTTGTCCTTATATAGCTAGAAGTTTTGCCGGAGGCAGCCGATTATTATTTGAAAAGGAAAGTGTCCACGAGTATCATGAGAAAACAAAGTATCACAGGCTAAACGAAAAACTAAATCAAGTTAATGGAGCCGAACTCGTATTCAGTACCCCTACCGACTATTTAAAATATCATATTTCGGAGTACTCTTGTGAACCTTGCCATGCGAAAACCAAAATTTTAGTCATGCAATTTGCTGCAAAAAAACTAACATTGTCCAAAGCAAGTCCTTCAACTAAAGAGGCCATGGCAAAGGAACTTATTATTTTTGTTCATACGCTGTTTGATTTGATGCCTAAAAAGGAGATTTTTCAGCTAACAACGAATGAATTCAAAGTCTTAATGCAGTCTGACTCACGTTTTTCTATCAAAAAAAATATGTATGAGTTTGTGAAGCACACTAAAAACACCCACTTATGTAAAATCGAATTGAAGGAAATTGAAAAGCCAAAAGAAATTCGCAGAGACAATCAAAAAGAACTTTACGATTTTGAACAATTTATCTCACTTTATAAGTACGCTACTGATATAGCACTGCATCGTGTGAACGCAATAGCAAGCGCAAGATACGCTTCCACATGGCTATACGTCCTAATGCATTTAAGTAATGCCTGGAGACACAGTGATGTAATGGCAACACCACCGATTTTTCCTGAAGCGATTGGCATAAACAACATGAACTGGTTTTTGAACAACCAGCTTACCCTGCCTCAAGGACAGACAATTATTAACCAACTTTTCAACTTCGAGCTAATCATCAGCAAGACAGGTATGAAAAGACATTTTTTTTGCAATAAGGATTTAGTATTGCCAATTTCAACTGCTATGGTTATTTGTGAGTTCTACCGCAGAAAAACGAATCGTGAGTATTTAATTGACTTTGACTCGAAGAACAATCGTGTTCCCGAAAGTGCATTGGCTAAGTTTTTTGAACAAGATGAGTCTTTTTATAACGGGCAATTGAAGTTCAGCAGTCTTAAAATGAACCGCTCGTTAATGACTCATTTGTTCTATTCCATTCAGTTACGTGAAGGGAAAGGAAATTCCGCCTTTGAATTAGTGCAGAAACTCCGTAATCATGTTACGGATATTACAAAAGAATACATCTTAAACGATGAAGAAAAGCTGTCCGAAGTGTCAAAAAATTTATTTGACCGTGGTGAATTTGGATATATCTTTGATCAATTACTTGATGTCTTAGATGTAGATAAACCTTCACGTTCATTACAAGAACGAACAAATGCGATAGTAAAACTCAAACAACGTTTTCTCCCACACCAAGTTGAGTCATTTTCGGATTTTCTTGACACAATGGAACTTGATAAAAAAACGATAATTATGCAAATCCATCAATTTACGAAGGAGGAGGCTTTTGAATATATTCGGAAGATCTATTTAGGTGGACTACCAAGCAAAATGGAGCACATCCAATGCTTCTCACATCCAAAGTGTCACCGACCTAGTGCGGAATACAAATGTAATTCTTGTCCATATGCAATACCAAACATTTATGCTCTTACAGCTCTTTCTAATGACATTCGATATAGAGTGGAAAAATACCATTCCATGAGTAAAACAGGAGCCAAACAAAGGGAATATGTACTACTTCAACGCTCAATGGATTTACTGCTTCAAGCATTGGACGAGTTCGATGAAGCTTTTGTTTGGTCTTTCATACCAGGTGGAGAAAATTTCATTGAAGAACAATTAAACACCATTGAGGAGGTGTCCTGTCTTTGATCCCTTCGTCCTTACAGAAACATAACCAGTATAGTGGAGAAATAGGTGAGATTTCCGACGCCTTATATAAGGGTACGAAAAGTATACTTGAAGCCAAGGAAATACTCAGAAAGTTACATGACGACAATATTCTTATTGAGGGCAAATTTGAGAGTGAAATATGGAAGTTAAAGTCACCTAATGAAAATTACAACACTCGAATCTACTTCACTTTGAATAACGAGGAAACACCCCCTCCTTATTCAATTCCATTATCAGTTTGGAGACAAGTAAAATGCTGGGCTGCAGAAAGACTACTTGTAGTGGAGCCTAAAACCGTTCAAAGGAATGTTTTCTGCCTTAAACAAGCTCTTACCGTATCCAACAGTTTTGACCATGCAAACGTCGAGCTTTTGATTGAGCACCTTACAAACTATGAAAGTGATCCTACAAAGGATGATATTTTCAATATATGCCTTAACTTCCTCGACTACAGTAATCTTCCGAACAAAGAAGAATATATAAATGAATTACGCATGGTGCGCGGTAGATTTAAATCACCACATAACGTAAGAACTCTCCCCAATTACTCTGATGTATTAAAATTTCAGTTGATTCTGGAATACTTCTCAAAAACCTGGTCTTATGAGGAAAAGTGCACATATTTTCCAATTTTATTATGGTGGAAAATTACCAATGTAATACCTCTGCGTCCATCGGAGTTTTGTGATATCCCGCGACAATGTCTTTTTGCTAAGAACGGAAGCTTCTTTATGAAACTGCCTAGAAAGAAACAAAAAGGTACATTGCGAAATGTGGAGGTCATCGATTCCGTTGCTATTAGCGAAAACATTTATAAACTTGTCCAAGAATATATGTCTTTAACAGAAGGATATGGGGAATCGAAAACTTTACTACATTATAACGCGACCAAAGCATATTTACGGACGAATACATGGTTTTTAAAGAGGGATCCTCTCTCCTTTTTCTATAGCAACTTAAACAATATTCTAGAAAAATTTTACACAGAAATCATTGAAAAGAAATACGACATCTACAATTTGGATCGTATAACCCCAAATGACACCCGTCATTTTGCATTCTGCAATTTAATGTTACAAGGGATGAATGCCTTAACGATTGCCAGATTAGGAGGCCATCGTAATGTGGAATCGCAGTATCATTATCAACAACATATGGACTATTTTACAGAATCAAAAATATTTCACCTTACTAGAACGATCCAGTTACAAAAGTACTCTGAGTTCAATGAAATCGTCTCTAATATTGAATTGGAGCAAGCGAAAACCAATGCTCTTCGAGATAGAAGCAATTTCGATTTTTTAGACGAAATGGAAATAGGCTATTGTACGGACCGTAATAAAGATTGCGAATCCGAATATTGTCAATTTTGTAAGAAGTGGTGGATTTCATTAGAGGAATTGTATGCAAATGAAGAAAAATTGAGAGATATTACTGAATTAAAGAAACAGCAAATTAAAGTGAGACTTGAGAGCATGGAAAGAATAAGAAAAGACATGGAGTACGACTTCCAAAAAAACACTCATGCCCCCTACGAGCAGGAGCTGCTTACCAAGGAGTCTAAATTATTGAATGGAGATATTATTGATCTAGCGAGGTTACAGTCATATTTAAATCAAATATAATAAGTTTTAGGGGCGCGATTTGCTGTGACTAATGAAAATATAGATATTATTCCTCCCAAGCCCAGAATGGGCAGACCCACCAAATATAAAAACGAGGAAACTGAGATACAACTCAAAGAATTAGTCTACGAATATAAGAAGCTTCATCCTTTTTCAGGTTTACTGCGGATTTCCCACATGGTGCGATTCAGTGAGCGAATGCACAAGGAAAACCCAGAAAAATACCCCCTGGCATTTAGTAAGGATGTTTGGGGGAGCTATGGCAAGAAATACATTGAACAAGCGAACGAACCTATACCATCAGCATTACTCAAGGAAGTACCTCTGGATATTGAGATTCCGAATATCACGGATCTCACTATGAAATATCATCACAATATAAATAAACTATTGGAGCATTTACAGCCAATTGAGGTTATGCTACATGAAAGCTTATCTAGAGAACAACAACATAAGTCAAAAGTAAGTGAATTAGAAGATGAATTATCGCAATTAAAGAATAGGATCAAGGAGCTCCAAGAAACGATTAATTCTTATGAGAAATTCACACTTGAAATGGCACAACTCAGCTATATTTCAGAATTCCGAATAAAGTACGGTTTAGTCAATCAAATTTCAATTCACGCAAATGATCGAAATAAACATGCTATGACGAATTTGAACAATTTGGAGTCCCTTTTCCCTTATTCAAAAAAAGAGGACGAGAGTACACCATTGAGGACAAAAGAGTCTGCGGCACTAACCAAATGGAAAGAGAGAAGAAAGCAACAAGAGGAACGTCAAGAGTAAAAAACGTGTCGATGACATTACACGCTCACCAGCTCGTTTGCTGGCCATCAAGAAACTACTGTTGTCCGCGTAGCGGGAGAATCCTGAATCCCTTTTCACATGAAATAACAATTCTTTCACGGAGTCAATTATAAGCCTGCAATTTGTCCTGAAAATGAAAACGGCATTGTTAATTTATAAAAGTAGAAGATCCATTGATTACTGAATGGATCTTCCGTGGAGTTACTTATGATTTCGTTCTTGGTGCTTCACATATATCTTGCTCTCGGTTCCACTATTTTGTGGTTCATAGAACTTAAATCCTTCCATTTCAGGAGGAAGATATTGCATACGAGAGTTCGGCTTGTCTATGGGGTTTATATAGCTCTTTGAGCTATCCCGGATGTTTTCCGGTACTGGAAAGTTCCGAAGGCTCTTAACAGCGTCTAACGCCCTTCCTATAGCTTTGTAAGCACTATTGGACTTTGGACTTTCGCAGATATAAATCACGGCTTCTGCAAGGGGAATACGTCCTTCAGGAAGCCCCAGAAATTCAACGGCTTGTTTTGCCGCGATAGCCATTTGTAAGGCGTGAGGATTTGCCATGCCCACGTCTTCTGCCGAATGAACAACCACCCTTCGTGCAATGTACATCGGGTCTACACCGCTATCCAGAAGCCTTGCAAGCCAATATATCGCAGCATCCGTTTGTGAACCCCGCATGGACTTGATAAAAGCCGAAGTCAGGTCATAAAAGTCGGTGGTCGTTATGGCATTGATACGAGATTCGTACGCTTCCTGAATGGTTTTCAAATCAATGGTATTGGTGTTGTAAATTGAATATGCAGCTGTCTCCAAAGCAATCAGTGCATTACGCACGTCACCATTTGAAACGTCACCCAGGTATTCTGATGCTTCCGGTGTGATTTTATATTTCCCACCAAGTCCACGTTCGGAATCCGAAAGGGCGGAGCGGATAATGGCTTCCAAATCCTCTTTTTTTAAAGCCTCCAAACGATAAATCCGGCATCGGGATACTAGCGGCGGGATAATATCATGCGCCACGCTCTCTGTAGTGGCCCCTATGAGCGTTATTGTCCCGTCTTCCACTATTGGGAGCAAAGCTTCCTGAACGTTGCTCTTTAAGGCGTGTATCTCGTCTAGGAATAAGATTGTTCGCTGCTGGAACAAACTCAAGTTTTCTTTGGCTCTATGGACGACTTCACGAAGCTCCGCAATCGTCATAGAAACTCCATTCAGCTTTTCGAAATGCGATTTGGTCATGTTGCTGATAATCGTGGCAAGTGTTGTTTTACCCGATGAAGGCGGACCTTGTAAAATCATTGAAGTGACCTTATCTTGCTCGATTAACCGGCGCAATACCCTGCCTTCCCCAACTAAATGCTTCTGTCCAAAGAATTCGTCCAAGGCACGTGGGCGCATACGTTCGGCAAGCGGTTTATGTGTATTAGGTTGATTGTAATCGAATAAATCCAAACGGTTCACCTAGTTTCTTCTCTTGATTTTTTAAATGTATCACAAAATTTATAAAAGTAAAAAGGACCCCAAAGGGGAGTCCCGCAAATCAGACTTCTCTAAACATCATTTGTTTATTTGAAACTCAATATGGTGTGCAATTAAGGCGTCTCGGCCAACTTGCGAATAGCTACTAGTACCTGGCTAGCACCTGCTGTTTGTGTTTTGACAATCCGCGTAAAAGCCTTGATAACTCTTTTTCTTGACTCGCTGTGAAGTCGACCCGTCGTTACACCACCTCAACGTTTACGGCAAGTCTGTTAGCAACCACATTTAAATTCGCTCTGATTTAATCATGTTTTCTAACAATAGGTCCTTCTGGCCCGTAACCTTCAATGAAATACTGCGATATATTTTTGTTTCTCATTTTAACCGCTAACAACTCAGCGAAATTGTCGTCATGAGTTGAAATAATTAACCGTTTTTTGTTTAATTCTGCATTCAATATCGCTCTGAGTACGTCAATAAATGCTAAAACATTTACATCATCCATACTTTGTATTGGGTCGTCAAAGAATAATTGGTCTAAACTGCTATACTGTTGAGTTAAACCAATTCCTATAAAGGTGCTTAAAGCCAATATATTTAATTGTGCCTGACTAAATATTTGGTCTAAATACAAGTTATTTTGAATTTCCTGACTTGTGAAATGGGTACCTTGATGGTCAACAATCACCTTTAAGTCTTTATATTGAGTGTGTGGATTTATAGCACTATATACCCAAGCAATTACAGGATGTCCATGTAATTGATCACCCAGGATTTGATTCTGCTTAGCGACAAGTTCTGAATGTTTAAGCCGCACTTGCTGTTGATATGTATTAATTAGATTTATTTTTTCTTCATGCTCTCTGATTTCAGCGTCAAGCTGCTCATAACGTGAGAAAAACTCATTATATTCACTAGGCACCCTAAGTTTCAATAATTCATCAAGTCGTTTGATTAACAGTTCGATCATTAAGAAGGTCCGTTTGTTCGAAATTTGATTCTTATCTAATTGAACTACGTTATTTGGAAAATAATCTGCGACTTCTTTTTCATTTCGTATGATTAATATCTTACTTGTTATTTCTTCTAAACTAGGCTCGGAGTCAAAGCCGATTTCTTTTAAATTCGCTACGAACCATTGATTTTTACTTGCCAACAAATCATCCAATGATTTCACATTAATATTTTTCAGTTCAACTCCATCGCCAAATAAGACTCTTGTCGATTCTCTTAGCCGTTCCCAAATCTGTTGAGCGTTTCTATCCCTTTGAATCAGTTGGCTCTCTAATATTCGTAATTCCCTTTGTTGCCGCTCCATAATGCTTTTTATTTGAAGAAAACAGCCCGAAAACTGTACTCGCACAGACTGCAACCAACTAATTAGTGGTTCAATAACTTCTGTAGCAACTGAACTAATCACTACAACAATTTCGCTATTCAGTTGAGTTTCTTCAGCAGACAACGCCTCGAGCACCTTATCTCCATTCGAGACGGTTTTATCTATTATAGATGTTATGTTGGAAGGTATATTACCGTCGGCTTGTACTCCAAAGTCATTGCTATAACGTTGTGACGTAAAATCTTGATTCAAGCATACCGGACAAGAGGAAATAGTGTCGGTGTGTTTTTGGATATACGTTCTAACTTGATCTAATATCTGTTTATACTCACTATTTAAAGACGAGAGGCTATTTTTCTTTTCTTTAGTACTTCTGAGTTTCTCAGCTAATTGTTCACGGTCCCCGCTAAGTGAAAGAAAACGTGTTTGCCAAAACGATAATTTCTCTTGATCATAAGCTGGGATAGATAATCTTTCTCGTTCGATGATCTCCTGAAACTCTTTTGCAAAAAGTTGTACTCGATCGAAATCGTCTCTAATCGCCTTCCACACATCCAGATTTATATTTTTATTGACTTTATCAATTTGATCTGACAATGACTCGAATAAATGTTCAAAACCAATAATCATACTAAGTTGATCTGCTGCTGTTTTTTTTGACTGTTCGACACTCTGTTTCTCTTTTTCTATTTCCTCTGTTGTCTGTTGAAGTTGCTCAATGTCCCCATCTTTTAACAAAAGAGCATGGTTAGCTTGTCTAATCCATTGTTCTGCTTGATTTAGCAACTGTAGGAAATTTACATGAGCTCTTATTGTCTGGAGTTCTGCATACCTTGCTTGTAATTTACCCTTTTCAGTGACAGCCCTTTCGTATACTTGTGCAGCACTTTGAAGCAACCTCGAATAATCTGATGCCTCAATTACGCCATCATGGATAATTAAATGTATAGAGACATTTGCAAAACGGGATTCTCGTTTCATCAATGGTAATAGTTGGCCAAACGACACACTAAACTGACTCTTGTAACTTTCAAAATCAGCGTAGCCAATATTATGTAAAAACCCATTAATCTGCTGCTGTTGCGTGATCAGTTCCGCTTTCTTTCCTTCGTACTCTGTTTTTTTCCTGCTTAAAACATTACCCCCATTCAGGTACAGTCGCAAGCGTCCAATATGGTCAGAAAGACCCTCTTGTTGTAAATAACGCATAAACAAAGATTTTCGTTCGTCAGGAGATGTTTTCCTTACGAAATCAGTGATACCTTCCTGCGCCAACACATGCGCCCGGATAAAGCTATCACGATCATTTGATCTTGGTGCGAAGTATTCTAATAGCTCATTATTGTCAATGTTCCTTGGCTCTTTACCTTCTTCGATGAATTCAAGGCTAGAATTATAGTCCGAACTATCACTAATCGGCAACACCCGACTATAACTTCTTCTGATTACTTTAGTCCCATTGTCAAATAAGAGTTCAACAATGACCTCACGAGCCTCAGCAGGGCGTCCTCGTTGATTTGAAACTTTCGGCGAGAATTTTAAATAATGACTTCGATTTAAATCATTTGCTGTGTATGCACCGCCGTGTTCTGCTTTATATAGTCTCTCTAATCGTGAAACTGTATCGGTCAAACACCATTCAATCGCTTCAAAGAATGATGTCTTACCATGACCATTAAAGCCATGAAACACAACGAGAGGTTTATTGAGTTGATCAAAGATATAATAACGATCAGAACGATGGGGATTTTCACCATAACCCCGAAAATTTTTAATTTTTACTTCTCTTAGATACACTGACCTTTCACCTACCTTATGATCTCATCTATTTGTAAAAGTAGTTGATCGATTTCTTGCGACTGATACTCAGATTCTTTATTTACATATGCCGCCAAAAGTTTGTTTAATGATCTTTCAGGTAGCACTAGCTGATCAAATTGGGTCTTCAGTTCGTCATTATCCATATACTCAATGATGATTTTCCTAGCTACAAATCGATTCCTCTGAAATCTAGCGACAGCCACTTCATTGAATCGGTCTTCCTCGTACTCAATCTGATGTAAGCCAATTACATACATATCCCATAAAAACTTCGAAAGATGTATGTCTTCAACCTCCGCAGTATTTTGAGTATTGATAATATTTTCGCGCAATTTTTCTTTAAGACGAGGAAGTGTGTAAACCAGTTCTTGAACCTCGTCGAGTGCTGTAATTTTTTTTATTATCAGCACCTTATCCTGATTTAAATTACATACCAATGTATCATTTAGTTCTTCGAACATATGAATATCGCTGAGTTCCAATAATTTTGCTAATTGCTCCAAAACGCTATTCCCCCTTTAACTCTTGAAGAAACGGACACTTACCAATAAAAGATAACTTTAAGCATTTTGTACATCTGTAGCGAAAGGATTTATAAAACTCTTGGTGCTGTTTATTGTCCTTAACTTTAAAAATGTCAATTACCGTATTATTGATCTCATCTAGTGGTAATTGGCATATATCGTTTTCAGTATCAAAAATAATGGTTTCTCCTCCGGCTGCCTTCGATATTTCAAAATTTTCTTGAGTATGGTCAATAAAATTATTCATAAGTAGGCTAGCATCAGATCGGGCTGATCTAGCCGCTGGAAGAGCACGAAGAGAGAAATGTAATTTTTCACCAATCTGCATGTTATTAAGATGCTCACCATCAACTACGCTTGCTGATTCATCGTGTCGGTTCGTCTTCACCATCATTTCAGTTATAGATTGAAATAACCGCATAACCTCAATAGGATACGATCGTCTCGACATTACAAAACGTCTCAGTACCTTATCGGAACCATAGTGATCCATTTCTGAATGAAGTTGTTCCTTTAGGCCAATCAGGATAGACATGATGTCATCGACATACTCGTTGTATTCGTTCTTTCTTAATATGTATTCATAATCAGAAAGTTCTTGCTCTATTTCTTGGATCAACTCTTGATACTCTGCCTTATTCAAATGCCTCAATGACTGTGTTTCATGATTTGCGACAATTGCTTTACAATCAGCAACTGTTATAGTTCTCACATTAGATCCAACTGTGACCGTTGAGTCAAGGAACGCTTCGAGGACAAGAAGCATTATTTTATTCCTTTGTTCAGCAGTCAGACTTCCGTTAAATTTTGTTAGTTCCAGATCTATTGCACTTTTTAAATTCGCAATGGACTCATACTTTGATACCTTGGCTGCGGGAAAATCAAAATCAATTTGTTTAATAAATCTTTCTAAATCAGGGTCATCGAAGATTAAACTTGGGAGGATATACTTAATATACTCTGCAGGATCCGACTGGGCAGCTAAATGTTTAATTAGTGCTTGTTTATAACGCGGTCGTTTCTTTTTAGGATACATGGAATCAATATACGTTCGGAAGCTTTTGTATTCGCCTTCTACAATAGGTTCTTTTTCAATTGATTCGTAAACGAAGCACTCTTTTATGTATTTGACTTTCTCAGCAATACCAGTGGATGTCATCCATTCGGTGAAAAATGGTAAATCTCTTTTGTTCACCGGCACGTTACATTTAAATCGATATCGTACATTAGTGGCAGCTCCCTTGAATGAAACAAAGAAATTATACATGCTATGAGTAATTGCCTCTTTATACCTTGTAAATGTGTTGTCATTATAAAATTTGGCTTCCATTCGGATATCTACATGATCATATATCCTAACATCGGCCCCATATTCAACAGCCACATAACTTTCATCTGATGTTGATGTGTTTAACAAGAGTGCGAGTTCCTTACAGGCTAACATAACCTGATAATAAAAACCGGCAATTGAATGTTTTACATCAGTTGAACCCATTATCCCACTTCCTTTGTTTAATTCGCGTTAGCGATCTTTTATTCAACGCAACTGTTAGCGCAATTCGACATTCCATCTTTATAACTTCTATTTCAGGAAATAAGTTCCTGCATTTTATCGAAATTAGTCGATCATCGAAATGTAAAAGAGCACGATAAATGCTCAATTAGATACAATTTGGTTCTATATTTAGATTAACCAAGGTCAACTTAAACAGATTCGTTGGTGAGTTTAAACAATCGCCCCTCTGGTTGTTAATGAATAACCGTTTTACGTTAATAGATCATAGCACTATATTGATGTAACAAGACGAGCAAAAAAATAAAGCCGGTATCCTTTCACCGGCTTCTATCCACATTAAGTTTTAATGATTTATGTTGTACGGTAATCCTTCATACTCACGACACTGATCCTAACTATATCCTCGCACATTTGCTCCGAAAGTCTGATTGCAACCTTTGTTAAAGTGACTTAGATTCCCTGGTTACTTCTAAACAAGTTCTTACTTTAAAACGTGGCCTCTTTCCAATCTGATTTGTGTGATTTCTTCCGTCCGTAGATCATGTCGTATAATTAACGGTTCATGGTAACCTCTATATGTCCTCTCAATATAGTTAGCATCGACTGGAATAATATGGTATCCTTTTTCACGCAGATTCCTTGCCCTTTTTAATTCCTCAAGTGATTGAACGCTCTCATTGGTATCCAATAAACAGTTTCTGCAGGTAAAGCTAATCGATCAACAATTAATTGAATCATCTTTTGTGAAGTGCGAATTTTTCGCTTATTTTGAATATAATTTAGTACTTCATTACGATGCTCAGGCAATGAAATATAGCTCTTTTTGTAGCTGCGAAAATTAACCGCTCGTTTTTAGCTGAAATTCCAGCTACTTGTACCTTATCAATGATTAAAATCCCATCATCTATGAGCGCATCGGCCTTTATACTTTTCATAACTTCCACGGATCTATGACTTTTTCCAGTACCACATTTTCCAAATAACCCATATACCTCTAAAATGACCACCATCTTTCCGACTCCAAAAAATTATCACAATGTAAGTCGATTAATCACTTTCTTTCAAAAGCAGTATCTCGTTGATAATTCTTTGTATGTGTCTTAACTCTTTAGAATTTTTGCCGTCCAGCATTAGATTTATCTTTTCAAGATAGGTCCGTTCCGATTCCGATTTTTCTTGCCTTTCAAAAAAATGATTCGGTTGTACCTTCAGTGAATTGGCAATTTTCTCAATTGTATCTAAGGATAAATTTATTTCTCCTCTTTCAATTCTTGATAAATATGGCTGATCTAAATCGTTCATTTGAGCTAACTCTTCTTGCGTGTAATTTCTGAATTTTCTATAGAATTTTATGTTTTGTCCAACCTGTTTATAGAATTTTGACAATAGGACCACCTCTCTTATCAGAGTAGGCAAGTCCAAGGGATAAATAAATAGTATTATACTACATTATTCCATTTGATTTTATGTATTATAACACATATTATTAATTTATACATTCCCACAAGGAGATGAATTATGCATACATTGCCTAATCAACATGCCATTGAAAATGTGCTGCAATATAAAATGCGGGGTAAAGTGGCTTATTTAGGTCACGTTAGTTCCAATGTCGCCCTTCAGCTTACCTATGTCAAACCATACGATCTGGCCTCAGGGAAAGGTTACCAGAGGCCGGTAGATACGAAACGCTGTAACGATTTTGCTCTGTACTTATCCAAAGGAGAGAATGCTTTGTTCACGCCAATCCTCCTAAACGCAGAATCTAAGTGGGAGTTTGTATCGTACGATAAACAGCGACCGAGTTATGGCAGACTTCTGTGCAAAGAGAAGGCTCCATTAATGGATGGACAGCATCGTCTTGGAGGTATAAAGAGATACTCCCAAGAAACTAATGCCGAAATTTCCGTCCCATTCTTAGCATTCCATTACCTAGATGAAGATGAAGAAATTCATTTGTTTGATACGATTAATACAAAGGCGAAAGGAATCGGTCTTTCCCTTAGCCGTTATCTACGTAGAAACTCGGATGTTCTCAGTTGGATAGCAACAGAACTTATCATACGTAATGATAGCCCTTTTCATAATATTGGGACAATTACAGGTAAACGAAATACCGGGAGACATGTCACATTGCAGAATCTTTATCGAAGCATCGAATTATTCACGAACCAGCCACACATCGCTGCCTTATCAAAAGATGAAAAACTCCTTTTATCTTTGATATATTTTAACTCGGTAAAAGAAACCTTTAGTCAAGAGTGGATGGACTATAAGGAGTATCGGCTTACTCATATCGTATGTGTCAATGCTTTATCCATCGCGGGTAGCGAATTACTCGGAAGGTTTGTATCGGAAGATAAAAAAAACATTGATTATGCAGCAATAGAAAAAGCTGTTAAGAGGATCAAAAAGTTTGATTGGTCAGTGTCTGGAAGGTTAAAGTATCTCAAGGGTTTAAGTGGCTCGAAAACATTGGCAGCTGATTTAACAGCTCAAATGTTGCCCGAATAATTCTATAGGGGGTCATCTCACATGCTTCCTAAAGTTTATAATGTAAAATCGATTATCTTGCTAAGTGAAAAAGGTGAACGTGATTGCTACTCTTTTGAAAGAATAATCTTTGAAACAGAAAGTTGTTATCTCGTTTTTAAACACGACAGCGAGTTTTATGTCTATAAGCTCAACTTAGCAGAAAATCAACTCTTTATGGATCCGGCAGAAATCGAATATATAGAACAACTTTCTAAAACTCTCTCTATAGATATAAAACAGGACAACTTGCGCCATTGGGCGGTAGGAATAAGTTATAATGAAACTTCCAGTGAAAACAAAATATCAACTCTGTTCAAAATTTCAAATCAGGATCAACCACTAGATATATTGCCATTTCTACTTCAAACAGGGGAAGACTCGATTTATTTTAGACAGTGAATGATCCCTATTTATGATGACTTCCCACCCTATGTGGGTGGGAAAACATAAGGATTCTCTCTAGTAAGTAGTGTATCGCTCTTATGTATACTTGCTATTCTAGGATTAACCTCGAATAATCTGGGACGGTTTTAAAATTTGGGGAGCTTTAATTTTAATCAACTAAACAAAAGACCCTGACATTAGTCATGCCATTCTCTATTTATTACTGGCCGTCATAGCCTTTGGCAAACAAAAAAGCAAGCGACCGTTAGAACCGTTCATATTCGGAAATAAACTACTTCGGGCTCTTTGGCCACAACATGTTGTTCGGCTTTTCAGGCAAAATAGGCCAGCAATGCGGATCGATTCGCACCACCACGCCTAGCGTAGCAAATAAAAAACGACTGCCAAAGCAACCATTTTTGCTATCGTACCCGTTAGAAGAACAGGCATTTTGAATTCATTTTTTTCGTACAGGGATTAAACAGAACAAGCTATTTCAACTTCCGTTGCGTTAAAAAGTACAGAAACCATACAGCGTGATTTTGCTCATCAGCTGACGCACGTCTGAATTGTTCTTTAATAAACGGGTGATTCCATTTTTCTGCAATATCTAAGTAAAAATCAACCGTTTCTTGTTCGTCCTTAAAAGCAAAGTTAAGTCCTGTATAGTAGTCTGAAGGACATTGTTCCCCTAATTGAGGTGTTGGTTGTCTACCACTTAAAGAGGTGTAAATTTGTGAAAATACTTGAAAATGCCGAATTTCATCTTTTCGAATTTCAAGAATCTGATTTCTTTCTTCTTCATGGGGAGCCATCTTTGCCAATTGCTCGTAGCAAGCGGCGGCACTATATTGACCATTGATTGCTTTTGCAATGTCAGTAATTAAAGCAGAGTCAGCGGAAGAACGAATATAATAGTGATTGTCATACATTTGAACATTCCCCTTTCACAAACTTAATCCTAATTTATGCGGCAATTAGGCTTAAGGCATATTGTCCTAGAGGGAAACGATAAAAAAAACCAAAAATGCCAACGCATTCTTAACAAAACTGCCCGTGGGATCGTGATCCCGTGCGCTAAACGGTTCCCCCCGTACTTGAAGAAACATGTTTGAGGTTGGTTAAGACAACGATCTCGTATAACAATCAAAGCTATGACACGGCAAGAACGACTAGGGGCTACTTGCAAATAGAATTTTGGGAAGGTGATACGGAAACAATCCAGTCATCGGTCTTGATATAACTAAAGGGGAAAATCAAGGATCAAGCTTTTCTTGAAAAAGGAAAGCCCGATCGACAGAGAAAATGTCGTAAAATGATACAGCCCTTTATCCTCGATATTCCCATTAAATAAACCGCAGTCGCCTATACAGCACTGCGGTTTTTGATTTCGTATAGTTTCCCTGCTACGGTATCGTTGCATTTTTCCTGCTCCTATCATTTGTAAAGAGTGGTCTAATACCGCTGGATCAAATTGATTACCTCTACTAAATACCATGATCTGGAGAGCATGGGTTCCACCGTTTACGTATAGGACTTTAGCATTCCTCTCGGTTAGACGAGTGTAGACGATATTCGTGTAAGGCTGCGTGCAATCGGTGAAAAGGACTAGCCAGTTCTTTAATTTTCCGTTTTATTTTGGTGCTATATTTCGGGTCATTCCGGTATAACTCAAAGCGTTCAATATTCTTATCCAGTTTCTCTCTAAGGGTAAGAATGAACCCAATCGCGATATGCTTCCGTGCCAACTCCTCGAGATCCGCTGCAAAGGCTTCACTGATATGTGAAGGACCCAAAAGTGTCGCCCAGCTTCAGGTCCGATTTAAACAGCGGAGATTCAACGGTAATTTTGAACGTTAGATCCCGGTACCCCACTAGCATAATCGGCCAAAATGATCGTTTTTTTGTACGCCGACCCATTAACGCCCTATTTACAGAGAAGGACCAACAAGATATACTTTACTTAATAATAAAATAATGTGTGACCCGGAGGAGCCTGCCAAAGCAGGCTCCTTTTTGTCTTTTTTAGAATCAACAAACTGACGTTTACTGCTAAAACAGTGTGAAAAGGGAGAGTGGTGAAATTGAATTATATTGTTAAATTTTTAATAATCTCGTGTTTATCGCTTGTTTATATGGGATTTGTTTTAAACTATATGATAGAACTTTCCACAACCGAAAGTGCCTCAGCAAAGGGGTGGACTGGATTGGTTCTTTCATTATTAACTCCTTCCATTATTGTGGCTTATATCACAAGTCGTAAAGAAAGGAAGAGGAATGAAACAGAGTAATAGTTTATTCATAAAATTATTTTTGGGAGGCAGCAATGGAGTATCAGGCAATCATAGCAATAGGAATTTTTTTAATTAGTTATGCGCTTATCACCTCGGAAAAGATTCATCGCACCATTGTAGCCATGTTGGGTGGCATCACCATGCTTATTTTTGGCATCGTCGACCAAGAAACAGCCATTCACCATATCGATTTCAATACTTTAGGACTTTTAATTGGAATGATGATCATTGTCTCGATTACGTCTGAAACCGGGTTGTTTAAATTTTTGGCTATCTGGGCCGCAAAAAAGGCAAAGGGAGACCCCATTCGAATTCTGATTTATTTAGGCTTACTCACCGCGTTTGGATCGGCATTGTTGGATAATGTAACAACCGTATTATTGATGGTTCCCGTTGCATTCAGCATTACTCGCCAATTGCGAGTTAATCCTCTTCCTTATCTGATCCTCCTCATCATCGCTTCCAATATTGGAGGTACGATGACAATGATTGGTGATCCGCCAAATATTATGATTGGAAGCGCAGTAAAGGAATTAACTTTCATGGCCTTCATTAACAATTTGACTTTAATATGTGTGCTTATTTTAATTGTAACCATTATCATTTTTGTGTTCTTATATCGAAAACAATTACAAACAACTGAAGAGCTGAAAGCCGGAATAATGGAATCAGTTGAGAAAAGTGAAATTACGGATACGGGATTACTTAAAAAATGTTTAGGCATTCTCGCGCTTACCATCGGTGGTTTCTTTATTCATCAAATTTTGCATTTAGAATCCGCCACAGTCGCTTTAACCGGCGCCTTTTTACTTTTACTTTTAACAGGGGAGCATTACCTTGAAAAATCATTGAGCCGAGTAGAGTGGACGACTATTTTCTTTTTTATCGGTCTGTTTGTTATCGTCTCGGGTCTTGTTGAAACAGGGGTTATTGAAAATTTAGCAAGGCAAGCCGTGGATCTCACAGGTGGAAATGAAGTAGCTACCGCTATGCTTATTCTATGGCTTAGCGCCATCGCTTCCGCTTTTGTCGATAATATCCCTTTCGTCGCCACTATGATTCCATTGATTCAAGATATGGGAAATATGGGGGTCGCAAATCTAGATACTTTATGGTGGAGTTTAGCCCTCGGCGCATGCCTCGGAGGAAATGGCTCCTTAGTTGGAGCCAGCGCCAACCTAGTCGTTGCTGGAATGGCAGCAAAGGAGGGTCATCCGATTTCTTTCATCAAATTTCTGAAAATCGGATTTCCCCTGATGCTTCTTTCGATTGTTATCTCAAGTATTTACATTTACTTGCGTTATCTCATTTAAACCTACATTAAGGGGGAATTTAATTGTTGAAATATCAATGTGATCAGGAAGGTTTTTCTTTAATGGAGCAGAGAAATGGCGACGATTTTGAATTCACGATTGTGATCAAGGACATCGATCGTTATCTGCCTGCAATCAAACAGGTTCGCGAACACTTTGATAGGGATAGCATCTATACGGATGTTTTATTCTATGTACATCCGAATAATGAGTATCGCATCATCGTTCGTCATGATTTCTATATTGATTTCATTCTTAGCTTATTTAAATATAGATTTGTAAACAGTGTTAACTGGAACTAAAATTTACCAACTTATTTGTTTTGCATTCCAAGCTCGTATAGCCGTGGAATTCTCTCTTTGGCTAGAGAGATAACTAACTAAATAAAATGTTTTTTAGGAGGAGCCTGTCACCACAGCTTTGCTATGTCCACTTAGCAGCTACGGTATGACAGGTTCCTTTTGTATGTTCTTCTGTAAAGTGCTCATACTACAAATATTGAAGGGTGGAACAATTATGCTTATTTTTCAATTAGCCATTATTTTGCTTGCATCAAAAATTGCCGGGGATATTAGTGTTAGGCTCGGGCAGCCATCTGTACTTGGTAAATTACTTATAGGTATCGTTCTAGGTCCAAGTGTTTTAGGACTCGTCACCAGCACCGAGATTCTTAAGGAAATAAGTCAGATAGGTGTTATACTCCTCATGTTCATTGCTGGACTAGAAACCGACACGGAAGAATTCAAACGCACTGGGAAAGGATCGGCATATGTAGGAGTACTTGGAATTATTGTTCCTTTCGCTTTAGGTTTTTTAACAGGCAGTACATTAGGACTTTCTCAACTAGAGTCTATATTCCTCGGATTGCTGCTTTCAGCCACAAGCGTTAGTATTTCTGTCCAAGCCCTTAAAGAAATGGGTAAGTTAAAGTCTAGAGAAGGAACGACCATTCTAGGCGCCGCTGTCATTGACGACATTCTTGTCATTGTTGCATTAGCTTTTGTCATGAGCTTTGCAGGTGGTGATGTAAACTTAGGAATGGTGATTTTGAAAAAGTTTGTGTTTTTTGCCGTTGCCATACTTCTAGGTTGGAAAGTGGTACCTTGGGTATTAAAAAAGTTTGCCCCTCTTCGCGTCACGGAAGCTGTGATTTCAGCCGCATTAATCATTTGTTTCGTGTATGCTTATTTCGCGGAGTATACGGGTGTAGCGGCCATTATTGGAGCTTACATTGCTGGTGTAGCAATCAGCTTAACTAAATACAAGCATGAAGTATTTGAAAAAGTTGAAACGATAGGCTATTCCATTTTTGTTCCTGTATTCTTTACATCGATTGGAGTTACCGCAGAGTTTGTTGGTATCGCTCAAAATATTTGGCTCATTGTAGGTTTAAGTATATTAGCTATACTCACTAAACTCATTGGCTCGGCAATAGGCGCTAAATTAGCAGGTTTTAACTGGAGGAGTTCGTTAGGTGTAGGTGCCGCCATGGTGTCCCGAGGCGAGGTGGCTCTTATCATTGCTGCAATGGGTTTGGAAGCTAATCTTCTAAGCAGTAACATGTTTGCCGTAATTATTGTTGTGATTTTAATAACAACGATAGTGACACCTCCCATGATGAAGTTGTTTTTTAATAATCCAGAAAATGTGAAGCAACGCGCGTCATAACAGCACTTAAAGTCCATTTCGTTACAAACAACTTAACAATATCGTTCTATCTTTTTCTAAGACACGCTCACAACCCATTTTTGTGTACATGTCGGGTAAAATTAAACGACTTATCATACAATCCGTTCCAGAAAGGGACGGATTGTATTGTGGTTGTTCATCGTTGTTTATGGCACAGAAAATTATCGGAACTACCATATTTAAAAAATGTTCCACCAACTCCCTTTTCTTTTGTAACTCTGCTAATGTCACGGTTACACCTAGCCCGATCAAGATCTAACATAAATAGCAAACTGTATGCGCGCGCGAATGATCTATGTGTCCTAAAAATTGAAGCCTCTCTAACTTCCAAATCAATTTAATGTAAACAATTATAAAGCCATGTATATATAGGAATATAGAAATAACAGGAATCGATTATGAACGAGAAGGCTTACTTTACGCAATACAGGTAGAGGATCGCCTGTTTATCATATACAATGTAAGTTGGAGGCGATATACATGAATTATTACATAAGTTTTCTTATGAGTTTGAGTATACTCATTACAAGTGCCTATCTGTTCAATTTGGGCTTTAAATATATATTTCAGAATTCAAGCTGGAAAGTGAAGCAGGCCGTATTGGTTGGCATTTTTATTGTTGCAGGTTGGCTGACCATGTTTTTTGGCGTGACGGAAAAAGAATATACTCTATTTGATCTGCGTACCGTACCGCTGATATTCGGAACACTTTTTTTTCGGGATCCACGGCTAGTGTTGTTAATCGGTGCCGGAATTTCTCTTTCTCGGTATACATTCGCTGGCATCACGCCGCAAGCTATTACAGGTTCAATTAACATCATGCTTCTCGGTTGTCTCGCTGCATTGCTCGTTAATATATATCGAAAAAAAGCATGGAGCTATAAAAAGAAAGCACTCGTGTCCATCCTCTCAATCAACACGCTACAGGTGATTGGTATCGCTATGTTCGGTGCTATTCCAACCCACCTTTATTTGAGTAAAGTTGTGCCACACACTTATCCTGCTGCCATTCTAGTAGGTTCATTCTTTGTTTTCATTATGCGGGATTTCTATGAAGAGCAGCTGCGGACTCAAAAACTTAAACGCATGAATCATATTCTGCGACATCGAACGCGGGAGCTTCGTGAGAAAGCCAGAGAGCTGCAGCTGTCCTCGAAATACAAATCAGATTTCATAGCCAATATGTCTCATGAACTGAAAACGCCGCTAAACAGCATTATGGCCATGTCGCAGTTACTCCAAGAAGATGTTGAGCAAAGAGAGGAAAGAATAAGTTATGCGGATTTCATTCATACCTCAGGTAAAGAGCTACTCCAAAAGATCAATAACATTCTGGATATTGCTAGCGTGGAAACCGGCAAAATGAAGATCTTGTGGGAGTTGGTCTCTGTCGAAGATATGATTCAATTGATGCAATACCAATTCCAGACGATGACAGAACAGAAAGGGCTAGGTTTCGAAGTCCACATTGCAGCAAACGTAAGTGCCAGCATTGTAACAGACGCTAACAGGCTCATCCAAATTCTGCGCAACCTTCTGATGAATGCGGTTAAATTTACGGAGCACGGAGGCATCTCGGTGCTGGTGCATATAGATCAGACGATCGAGGCAAGTCAACCCGAGCTAGCGGTTTCTCATGAACACAAACATACAAATATGAGCCTTTGGCCTTTCTCCCAAAATGGTCTAGTACAGCAGAACATACAAAATGTATCAACCCAGTGGGTTGTCTTCACCGTTTGCGATACAGGTGTAGGTATCGATCAAGATAAGCAGCAGTTGATCTTTGAGGCGTTTTATCAGGAGGACAGTGCACTCACACGGAGGTATGAGGGAACTGGACTTGGTCTATCCATCAGTCTGAAATTGGCAAGACTTCTTGGCGGAACCCTCACTCTACACAGTGTGAAAGGTGAAGGCAGTCGTTTTTCCCTGCGTTTACCCGTTTATCCGTTACTTGACCAAAAAAATTGTAAAACAGACTCGTGAGTTTAAGAAACGACAACCATCTTGTGCTTGACACATTTGCAAAACCTTTTGAAACACATAAAGACGTGACTGGATTGATCATACACAGCGATCAAGGATTCCAGTACACGTCTTATGCTTACCATGACATGCTGCCTACAGCTGGCGCCCAAATCAGTATGTCTCGTCGGGGCAATTGTTTAGACAATGCCGCCATGGAGAGCTTCTTCTCGTATCTTAAAGCGGAAGCGCTATATCCGTATGTATACGTTCTACTGAACAGGCACAATGGCGAATTGCAGAATTTATACGATTTTATCACGAGGAGCGAATCCCGTTGGGATTAAACAGGCTGACGCCGTTTGAGAGTATCGACGCCAGCTTGCTGCATAGCTTTTTTCCGATGTCCACGAAAATGGGTCTTGACCATTCCGGTAGGAATGGACGCTTTGTTTTGGAGTTTGATTGTGGTCATTCATGGTTGCAGAAGATGGCGTGCAAGGGTACTTGCCCATTAATTCCATCATCCCGAACGAAACGCTCTACCATCAACTTGTTCGTTGATCCGATATTGCTAAGATTTACAGCGCAATATTATTCTACCTCCAATTACTCTTAAAGAATCAATTTTTTGTGTTTTAAAAGTTGTAAGGCTACACCTGCTTGTAAATCAGATAATTTGCAAATCCGTGCTATTGCTTGTATATCATCTGGATGAGCTTTTCCATTTGTTATAGTGTCAAACACTAATTTTTCTATTGAACTTAAAGAATTTATGCGTTTCAATATTTCATCGTTGGGATGTTTTTCTTTACTCATTTGTCGTCCTTTTAAAAAGATTTTCTTTACTTGGTGCCCCTATGTAGATCATAAGTCCTGATCCAATCCATTTAGTGGTCATCTTTTGAGCTGGGTAACCACTTCACAATTTTATACAGAAATAATTACCCATAAGCGTTTTTTGTCCGTATTTTATCTTGCTTAAAACATCTTAAGCTTTTTTTGTAGACCACCTAAACCAATATCGGCGGCAATGGCAAGCATAGCTGCTGGAATTGCTCCAGCATAAATCCGAACCGGATTACGCAAATTGATTCCTGAATAAATCTCTCTTCCTAGTCCGTCTCCGCCAATAAGTGGAGCCATAGTAGCTACGCCAATAGCTATAACTGCTGCTACCCGTAAACCTGCTAAAAGAAAAGGTATGGATAGAGGCATTTGAACTTTCAACAATAGCTGCATCGAGCTCATTCCCATTCCTCTTCCTGCATTGGTCACATTAGGGTCAACTTGCTTTAACCCCACAGACGTGTTCCGAATAATGGGCAGTAGAGAGTAAAGAAAAAGTCCAATGACAACCGTATAAAAACCTAAACCAAAAATAATCATCAAGATTGCCAGAAGCGCTATACTAGGGAATACCTGTATCACGTTTGCCGTCGATAAGATGAAGGAACCCCAATTTTTATGCCTGGCGCATATAATGCCCAGTGGAATACCAATCACTAGAGCCAGACCTATTCCGCAAAGCACCATGAGAATGTGCTGCAGTGTGAGTTCCAACAAATGGCCTGCATTATTGGGTACATAATCGAGCAACTGCATCAATGTGTTCGGACTCGAATCCATCTCACACCTCCTCGGATCTTATTTTAAGAGTCCTGCTTTCTTTAAAAAGTCCACCGCTACATCCTTTTCGCTCCGCTTCTTAACATCCACTTCGTAATTCAACTCTATCATTGAATCCGCGTTAATTTTGCCTACAAGTAACTGGACCACATCATTCAGCTCCGGATACTTCTGCAGCGTTTCCTTTCTCACCACTGCCGAGGCGTCATAGGGCGGGAAAAACTGTTTATCGTCCTGCAATGTCTTTAAGTCAAACTGCTTAATTCGGGCATCCGTGGAATACGCCAGTACGATATCCACTTTTTTGTTCGCCACCGCTTCATAGACTAACCCGATTTCCATCGGAAGGGTTTGCCCAAAGGATAAACCATATTGCTTAGAAAAAGCTTTGTAGCCATCATTGTCGCGTTCCAACCAAGTTGTATCGACACCAATTTTCATACTCTTAGCTTCATTTGCCAAATCGGAGATTTTTTCCAGTTGGAATTGATCAGCAAGGTCTTTACGCACGGTAAATGCATAGGTGTTCTCGAAGCCGTACGGATCAAACCATTTGAAATCATAATTTTTATCAAAACCTGTTTGTGCTTGCTGCAAAACCTTTGCCCGATCTTTGGTTTGTTCAACGTCAAAGTATCCATTGAAAACTTCACCTGTGTATAAAGTAGCCATATCAATTTCTTTATTTTTCATTGCTTTGATTACAACAGGACTCGAAGACAGATCAGGTTTCACTTCCACCTTCAAATCGGTGCGGTCTTCTACTAACGCTTTGTACATTTCTGCAATGATTTTAGGCTCGGTATAGGTCTGGGCTCCAATTTTGATAGTTTTCCCACTACCGCAGCCCGATAATAATACAGATATCGACAACAACAATCCCATTAATCCCAAGATCCCTTTTCTCATGAAATTCCTCCTATAAAAATGATTTAAGTAGCGGAAGAGACGGATGCAGTAATCTGCTTTGTCTTTGAACCCCTTCTCTCCAATTTGCTAAGAAAGAAGTCTGCGAGGAGCGCAAGCACAATCGCTGCAATAGCTCCCGTTAAGATTAGCTCCGGCTTATTAACACCCAGCCCGGAAAAGATCAATACTCCAAGACCCCCACCACCGATCAACGAAGCAAGGGTCGTCCAACTGATGATATACACGGTTGTTACTCGAACTCCGGAAAAAATAAAAGGCAGTGCAATCGGTAGTTGTATGAACAAAATCTTTTGTAAGGAACTGTATCCCATACCTGTTGCGGCTTCCAGAATGCTTCGGTCAGCGGACTCAAAGCCGGCGTATGTGTTCCTCAGCAAAGGCAGTAATGAATAAAGAAAAAGGGCAAAGATGGCAGGCTTCATGCCTATTCCCATAATGGGGATCAGCAATGCCAATAGCGCCAAGCTGGGAATGGTTTGGAACAGATTAGCCAATCCGAATACAAATGATTTCAAGTACCGATTGCTGCTGTTTCCCAAGATTATTCCTAATGGTATTGCTACTAAGCTTCCCAGAGTCACAGAGATAGCTGAAATCCATAAGTGCTGTATAGAGGCCGCCCAAATATCAGGGTAACGCTCGGCAAAGAATTGGAAATAACTTTCCCACAAGGAGTTATCCGACATCTCCGATACCCCCCGCGTCCGTGGAATTGGACATGTACAGATCCGCCATATACCTAACAACGGTTCCCCTAGTGATCAATCCAACAAAGCGGCCACCGACGCCCACAACAGGAATATTTGATAATTGATGCTTGTTTATCAATTGTAGAGCTAAAATCAACGGCGTCCCCATTGGAATGGAATGCTCTACAGGCTTCATCACATCCGCAACCGTCTTCTCTTCGCCTCCGTATTGGTCAAGCACCTGATAAATCGAGACAACGCCTTTTAGTATGTCTTCGGTATCGACAACAAACAAAGAATCAACTTTACGTTTTCCCATCATTTGAATGGCTTGCGCTAGTCCTCTTGTTGGCAAAGCCATGGCAGGACTTACCACCATCACATCATCTACCCTGGCTAAATCTTCAGGCGGGACATTTTGTCTCAGCCGTTTTTGCCCGATAAAACTCTTCACAAAATCATCGGCGGGATGTCTCAGAATTTGTTCCGGCTTTCCTTGCTGCACCACTTGCCCTTCCTTCATGAGCACTATAGTATCGGCTATTCGGATAGCTTCATCCATATCATGTGTCACAAAAATGATGGTTTTCTTCACTTCCTGTTGCAATCGAATAAGCTCATCCTGCAGCTGCTCCCTGCTGATCGGATCAAGCGCGCTGAAGGGCTCATCCATGAGAATGATGTCTGGATCTGCCGCCATTGCCCGAATGACTCCAATGCGCTGCTGCTGACCGCCGCTTAATTCGGAAGGATACCGATCTCGGAATACATCTGGGGACATGTTCACTAGACTCAGAAGCTCGTCAACTCTTGCTTCGATGCGGGGTTTTTCCCATTTTAACAGGGTAGGAACAACAGCCACATTTTTCGCAATAGTCATATGTGGGAATAAACCGATGTTTTGAATGACATAGCCGATCTTTCTTCGCAGGTCTACCGGATTTAATTCCCTGATGCTTTTACCTTCGATTTGAATGCTCCCGTCTGTTGGTTCAATCAACCGGTTGATCAGCTTCATGGTTGTTGATTTTCCACAGCCGCTAGGGCCTATGAGCACTGTGATTTCTCCTTTTTTAGCAAGCAGATTTACATTGGTTAAAGCCTTAAAACCATCGTCGTAGACTTTATGAACCCCGCTCATTTGAATCATGAGGACACTCACCTTTCTTTTGATAGGTTTTAAAAAAAAAAAATGTGTACACACGAACGATTTGTCCTATCACATCCTTTTGTAAAACTCGTTGTAGTCGGTTAGATAGGCTGTGTTTAATAGAAATGTTCTGCAGTTATTTTATGGGCGTAATCGTCTTTTTGAGAAACGAGTGGAATTGCCATGAGGTGAAAAGCTGCATGTAAAAACAACGAAGGGTATATGCGAACGAATCTGGCATTTTATACTATAACAAATTCTCTCCAATCTAACAACTCATATTTAAAATAAAGTTGTTTGTAATTATTTGTAAAATAATAAGGAAAGAACAACATAAAAAGACTGCCTTGGCATAATATGCCGTAAGACAGTCTGAATTGTGTCATTATTTATTCTTCCGATTGAAACTCATTGATAAAGCGCTCGGTTCTTTCCTGAACGTGCCCGTCCCCCACTACGACAATTACATCGTTTACTCCAAGAATCACATGTGGACCTGGTGAGATGGAAACTTGCGTACCCCTCCGTAGAGCGACGATAGTGGCTCCTGTGTTTTGCCAAAATTGGAGATTGGCAATGGTCTTGCCAACTGCATGAGATTCATCACTCACCTTAATTTCCACCGGATGATAAGGCTTCAGATTTTGTAGCCGATCCGAAGTGTTGATAATCTCGGTAAGCAATGCATCAAACTTGCTGTCTATCTGCTTTTTCTGCGCTAACAACTGCTGCAAATCCTGTTTAAGCGAATACACGGATTTCAAGTAATTATTCCGGTTAATGTAGTCATAAGCATTTTGGTCTGAGATGATCACAATCTCTTTCCCTTGTGAGACGGAAACGATGTTCTCATCCTTTAGCAATCCAATCGCTTTTCGAATAGTCTCAGGGGAGACATGGTATTCGCTTGCGAGTAAGGTACGTCCGGATATTTTGCTTTGGATAGGGAATTCACCACTTACAATTCTTTGAGCAATATCAAGTGCTATTGACTTGTAGCCGGCCATTTCGAGCATTGTATTTTATTACTCCTTATATAGGATAAACAGTTGCGATTCAAATACATCATTAAGAATACTCTGTTTTAAGCACCAGGTAAACCGTAAATTTCGTGCCGGTAATGGCTGCCCTAGTCGAACTGCGACATCACCTGCTAATTCCGCCGCTTGATGACAAAAAAATCGGTAAATGTCTGAAACCAGTCCGGCTCCACTTCATAGGAATCTTTACGGGATCCTTTCTCCCATACTTTATGAATCATATTCAAATCGACCAAAGTACGTACGCCGGTACTCATACTTGTCTTGCTCATTCGGGGAAAAATAAAGTTACCAACTAATTTGATGAGGCAGTTGGCGTGCTTTTTGTTTAGCGAAAATAAATAGGAAATGGATCATCTGAATAACGTAATACCTAAAAAAGCACTTAATAACCCCAGCAACACCGAAGTCACCACATAAACACCGGCTTTTACGACTTCCCCTTTTTGTACAAGTTGGCTTGTCTCGTAGCCAAATGTCGAAAACGTCGTATATGCACCGCAAAATCCTGTGCCGAATATCAGCCAAACCAAATCCGAAATCGCATGGTTCACATGTAGGGAAAAGAGTATCCCTAGTGTAAATGAGCCGGTTAAATTAATCACCCATGTTCCCCAAGGAAACGTCGATGTCCCCTTCGCACTTATCCATTTCCCCAGGTAAAAACGAGAAAGCGTACCTAGAACGCCACCAAGACCGATAAGCCAAATCATGCCGTTCCCCCTCTCCTTTGCACGTGTGCCAAACGGCCCCCGGCAAAAGTCAGCAGTATCCCGCCAATGATGCTTAAGAGAACATACAAAGCGGCGACGAAGAAGTGTCCATGTTGCATAAGATCAACGGTTTGGACCGAAAACGTTGAGAACGTGGTAAAAGCCCCGATCACGCCGGTTCCTAAACCAAGCCGTATTGCAGGACGAATGTTCCAGCGCTCCAATGTAACCGTAAAAAACCAACCTAATAAGAAGCAGCCCAAAAAGTTAATGATTAAAATGCCAAGTGGGAACCCGTTCGGTAATGGAGGAATGAAATCCCCAGTTGCATAACGCAGGATCGTCCCAATGAACCCGCCAATGACAAGCGCAACGACATTCATGCACGACTTCCTTTCATCAAAAAATAAACTCCTACCAGCAGAGAAAACACTGGTAGGAGTCATTAGCACAAGGCGGTTATGGCGAACTCCATCGCCGTTTGAAGCTCAGATTCATTTTATGCTACAAACAAATGCGCGTCAACGTATGAAACGTCTACAAGGTACCGTCATTTTCTTTTAATGGTTTAGACCCCATAAACATGACCTTCAACATTGGAGGGGCAATGAGCGTGGTCAAGATGATCGTAATGATAACTGAAGTGAAGTACTGCGGCAAAAGTAATCCAGCTTGTAAAATTAAGGCCACTTCTCCCCTGGAAATCATACCTGACATAATCGTTACGTCTCTCCTTCATGATTACGTCTAATGGTTCGAGTGGGCTTAAACTGATACACATAATTTATGTATCGAAAAATGTTTTTAAGTCGATAAAAAATATTTTTTTTAAAGGCTTTATCTGCCAACTTCTAGAACACAAAATATATAGGTTTACGATGTGTGCAATTTTCTCGGATGTAAGTTGATACGTGAGTTTCACGACAAGAGCATTTTATTATGAGCAATTTGCTTCTTTGCAAAACAACTTTCTACTGCCCCCGGACCTAATGGAACGATCGCAAAATGCTCATTCACTGAAACAGTGTTGGATCTGAACAAAGAAAAGACCCCTTCTAAAATAAGGGGTCGCATTTCTACATTGAATTTAGTTTGCGGTTTCACGCGACCGGCCTCTCCGACTTCACGCGAGGCCAGGAAAAAACCGAAACTGCCGCCGCTGCGAGGTTCTAGCACGACTTCCCCCGGCTGTAGTTTCGCATCGCTGGTGGATGGCCGCAGCCAAGACCAAGATTTGTGGCGAACTGTCCTCAATGACCGCTAGGCGATTCGATACCAATTCTATCTATAAGCCGTTTGCTTTCATCATTCAACCCTAAGATTGTAACATCCTTATCTAGTTGACGATATTTCGCAATTGCTTTTGCGATAGCATTAACTGCAGAATGGTCCCATACATGCGAATGCGAAAAATCAATGATGATTTTATCCGGGTCGTGCATGTAGTCAAACTTATCAACGAAATGTGATGTAGTGGCAAAGAACAGCTGCCCTGATACCGAATATACCTTATGACCGTCCGATTGCATTCGGCTTGTGATACGCAGGTTAGATATTCTCCAGGCAAAAATAAGTGCACTCAGCAGCACGCCTGCCATAACCCCGTAAGATAGATCATGGGTAAGAACCACGATACTGACAGTGACGATCATGACAAGTGAATCGCCAAATGGGATCTTTTTTAACTGAATAAGCGATTGCCAGTCAAATGTGCCAATCGAGACCATAATCATGACACCGACAAGCGCGGCCATTGGGATTTCTTTAACGACATCGCCGAGAACAATAATCAGGAAGATCAGAAAAACCCCTGAGACAAAGGTGGAAAGTCGTGTACGACCTCCGGATTTTACGTTTATGACCGATTGGCCAATCATGGCGCAACCGGCCATGCCTCCGAAAAACCCCGTTACGACGTTAGCGATCCCTTGTCCCTTTACTTCCCTATTCTTATCACTGCTTGTGTCTGTCATATCATCAACGATGGTTGCGGTTAATAAGGATTCAAGAAGACCGACTAAAGCCAGCGAGATGGAATAGGGCAGAATGATCATCAAATTGTCCAGGGACGGAACAAAATTAGGTAAGTGGAAAATCGGAAAGGAACTCGTGATATTTCCCATATCCCCTACTGTGAACACGTCAATCTTTAGACTGATCGTGATGACCGATACGATAATGATGGCTACCAAAGCAGACGGTACCGCTTTGGTGAATCGTGGTAGCACATAAATGATCAAAAGCGTTAACGCAACCAACCCGTACATAACCCAACCTTGGCCAACAAAATGCGTCAATTGAGACATGAAAATAAGGATAGCCAAAGCGTTCACGAAACCAGTCATAACGGAATGAGGCACAAAGCTGATAAACCTACCCAGTTTTAAAAAGCCGACGATGACCTGAATGATACCCGTCAATATCGTGGCAGCAAATAAGAATTCCACCCGTGGTCTCGAACGAGCCCAACCATGAGTAGGGCCATGGCTCCCGTCGCGGCGGAGATCATCCCAGGACGTCCACCAAAAAATGAAATGGTGACTGCCATCGAAAACGATGCGTACAAACCAATCATGGGGTCGACCCCAGCTACGATTGAAAAAGCAATCGCTTCAGGAATGAGTGCAAGTGCGACGGTCATTCCGGCTAAGATGTTCGCTTTGGGATTTGAAAACCAAGTTTTTCTCAAGCTGCTTACATTAGTTGCCAATTCGTATGCCTCCTGTAGCAATATTTTTATGACTTTCCACTCTCAGAAAAGTCGGTGTCCGATGGCTCTCCCTTAAGGATTATACAGAGCGCATATTTTTATGAAAAGGCACTTTTAAAGGCATGAAAGCGCAAACAGGATAAATCTTCGTCGATTTTCTTGTGTTTTCTCGTCAAATCTCCGTTTATTGCATTTATAAATAAACCCAGTATAATTGAGTTATATTGACTATAACCATTTTACCATTTTCGTTTGCCAAAAGTCAGACTTTTCTTTGACGCTCGGTTTTTAAACCCTCTATAATGAATAAATGAATAATTTGATGTGAGAGGGAGTTTTAATTTTGGAACATGAGATTATGACCATTGAACAAGTAGCGAAATATCTGCAGATCAGTGAAGTGTCCACATACAAATTAGTCAATGCAGGACGGATTCCAGCATTCAAAATTGGCCGTCATTGGCGTATTCGCAAAATCGATCTTGAGGAAGCGCTCGAAAAGGTAAAACGCGGCGAGCGTCTATAAGTCAGTCAGAAAGGATGTCTCTATGTGTAAACCGATGATCACCGAAATAGAGAATCAATCCCCAATAGTTCGTACCAAACGTAGAAAATCTATTGCCACTAAACAGGACGTAAAGATCTTTTCATTAGGCGGTCTTAGTGAAATCGGGAAAAATATGTATGTCGTTGAATATGCCCATCAGATTGTTGTTATTGATGCCGGCGTTATGTTCCCCAGGAGCGATATGCCGGGCATCGACTACATCATTCCAAACTTCGAGTATTTGATCCAAAACAGGGATAAAGTAAAGGGTATCTTTCTCACCCATGGTCACGAAGATCACATCGGCGGACTGCCCTATGTGTTAAAGGAACTGAATGTACCCGTTTATGGTGCTCCTTTGACCATTGGCTTGGTTCGTGCCAAACTAGAAGAGCATAAGCTTGATAAGCAGGCTATGCTGCATGTAATAAATGAAGATTCGGTTATCGATCTTGGACCGCTTCGCGTTCATTTTTTTCGTACTACCCACAGCATTCCAGACTCCTTAGGGGTCGTAGTCGAAACACCGCAAGGAACGATTGTGCATACCGGTGATTTTAAGTTTGATATGTCCCCCGTAGATCATCCTGCAGATCTTCACAAGATGGCTGAGTTAGGCCGTAATGGTGTGCTTGCTCTATTGTCAGATAGTACAAACAGTGAAAAACCAGGGTTTTCGCCATCGGAAAAAACGGTAGGTAAGGCCATTTTAGATACCTTCTTGTCCTGCAAAGGACGTATTCTGTTTGCTACCTTTGCTTCCAATGTGCATCGTCTTCAGCAAGTTGTGGAGGCAGCGGATTTACTAAACCGACATCTTGTCGTTTTGGGCAGAAGCATGGAACGCGTCTTCCGTATTGGACAGGAACTGGGAATTATCCGCATCCCAAAAGGACTGCTGATCGATGTCAAGGAGATCCACAAGTATACAGATAACCAACTTGTTATCCTCTGTACCGGGAGCCAGGGCGAGATCAATGCTGCTTTGTCCCGAATAGCTTCAGGTCGCCACGCTCATGTGCACATTCATGATGGGGATACGGTTGTGTTTTCTTCCTCCCCTATACCCGGCAACACACAAAATATAAATCGTACGATTGACTTGTTATTTCGCAGTGGTGCGCATGTGATCTATGGTTCATTGATCGATATACATACATCCGGTCATGGCTGTCAAGAGGATTTGAAATTGATGCTGAATATGGTCAAACCAAGGTATTTCATTCCGATTCACGGTGAATATCGAATGCTTGTGCAGCATGCGAATTTGGCTGAACGAATGGGTATTTCACATGATCGTATTTTTATATTGGATCTGGGACAAACCGTAAAGATCTCATCAGACAGGGCAGCAATCGGACCAAAGGTACCAAGCGGCCAATGGCTCGTACGCGGTTCACATACTGGTTATATTCATCAGGACCTTCTTGATGAGCGCAATCAAATGTCGAGCCAAGGTATCATTATGGTTGTTGTTGTTTTGAATACGGCCTCAACTATCGTTGCAGGACCCGAACTCATCAGCAGAGGCTTTATTTATGTCAGAGAATCAACTGCTCTGATTCGTGAAGCCACTTCCAAGACGAAAAAGATTCTTGAGAAAATTCTTTCTCGGCAACCACAACCGCCTTTAAATAGATTGGAACATGATTTGAAGCAGGCCCTATCTTCCTATTTCGTGAATAAAGTAAACAGAAATCCAATCATTCTTCCGGTGATCAGCATGAAGAAAGAAATTGGCAGTTATATCTCCTGAGGAGGTTTAAAATCATGTATAAAAGAATCTTAATCGCTGCAGACGGGTCAGCACATTCCCTGCGCGCTGCGGATCATGCGTTCAAAATTGCCGCTTGTGATCCAGAAAGCATTGTCGAAATTATTTATGCACTGGATGCAGAACATGTAAAAGCTGACGTGCTGCATCATTGGAATGACCTGGATCGATCCGATGTGCGTAAACAACGGGTCATCGCTGTGGAAGAGAAAGCTGTAAAGGCCGGTGTGAAGTATGAAACGAAAATTTTGCATGGGGAACCTGGGCCTGAAATCGTCAAATATGCGAATGAAAATAAGGTTGATTTAATCGTACTTGGTAGTAGAGGTCTCAATGCCCTGCAGGAACTCGTTCTTGGAAGTGTTAGTCATAAAGTGGCCAAAAGAGCACATTGCCCTGTTATGATTGTGAAATAACATAAACAAGACTCAGTCATTTGATATACTTTTTGGCGTCAACCTTCTTTCTTGGCCCATGGAAAGCAAGCGTCAACGGAAACGATCTTGGAAATCAATTTGTTGTTGGCGCAGCAGGACAAATTCGGCCAACAAAAGGCGCTGAACATTTTGAAAGAAGTGTTCAAAACCCCGGAGTAACGCAAGCGATCGATCTTCCGGAAGTAAAAAATCGTTCGGTTTTTCTCGCGTCACTTGCCGGTAGCTTGCCCCGATCCGGCCCCGGCCGGTGCGATCCGGACGATAATAAAGCCGAATAATAACAAAGGCTCCTGCAGCTGCGGGAGCCTTTTCATGGTCATTGGCCGTTTGTGGAATGTGCGATTATGGTTTAACGGCTTTGATCACTGCCGAAGCAATGTAATTTTGCACGTTAGATCCCGGTACCCAATGTTTAATAAATGCCTTCGATTCATCCTTTGGCTCTACCACCACATCCGTAAATCCGCTTTGGGTTAGCATGGCTTTGACTTCATCAACGGCGGAAGCTCCTGAAATACATCCCGAATACATCACATCCAGGTCGTTTTTGATTTCCGCAGGCAGTTCCGCGGTCGTGACAACATCCGAAATGGCCAAACGGCCGCCGGAGCGTAGCACCCGGAACGCTTCGTCGAACACTTGCTGCTTGGCCGGGGAAAGATTGATCACGCAGTTCGAGATAATGACGTCCACCGTTTGATCGGAAATAGGCAAATGTTCAATTTCCCCTAAACGGAAATCGGTGTTCGTAAAGCCGCCTTTGGTGGCATTAGTGCGGGCGCGGCTTACCATTTCCGGCGTCATGTCTACGCCAATCACGCGACCGGCTTCTCCGACTTGACGCGAGGCCAGGAAACAGTCAAAACCGCCGCCGCTGCCAAGGTCGAGCACGACTTCCCCCTGCTTTAGTTCGGCAATCGCTTGTGGATTGCCACAGCCAAGACCAAGATTTGCCCCGTCCGGAACAGCGGTTAATTCTTCGCTCGAATAACCAAGTTTGGCAGACACATCCGCGTAATCCACCGGCGCATCACAGCAGCCGGAGCTTACGGAAGTTAGCGCACAGCACGAGCTGTCCTCTACCGGCTGCAAAGCAATTTCTTTGTAACGGCTGCGAACATTTTGACGAATTTGATCATTACTTACTTGATTCATGAACAATCACTCCCTTAGGTTAATTTTTATATAATCAACAACAGCCAGTAGCGCAGGCAAGCCGTTGGTGTTGCCGTCGAGATTTGCCGCCGCCGAAAGAATCTTCCCGATTGCTTTTGCGTGGCTTCGGACCATTTCCAAGCTTCCCTAGCGGATCCGTCTTGCTTCTGTCTCATGAGCGTTTCCGCAGCGTACCAATTGAGATTCATAGGGGCCACACTCCCTTATGTAAAGATAGGCTATTTCAGCTTTTCAGATGACGTAACAGCTTTCCGATAACAAATGCTGCGTCCGGCCCCACCCCCCTTAAAGTCGCAGAAGCAAAGGAACGCTGCCCTTCGAGTCCCACATAATAAAGCCCAGGGACGGTGCTTACGCCCGCTTTATGTAATGGCCTTCCTTCCGCATCCAGCGCGCCAATCGCTTGAAGGTAGGGAATATGCGGTCGGTATCCGGTCGCAAAGATCACCGTATCCACCGGTTCCTTTATCCCGTTTGGCCAAATGATGCCACCCTCATAAAAGGACGTAAACATCTGTTGTTGATCCGGCTTCCCTGCGGCCAGTCGCTCCTTGTATTGGCCCAAATCAATGACCGAAGGTGAACTCGGTGCAGTTTTGCCCAATCGCCAAAAGGGAAAGGTGTCTATACCCGTCACTTTGATCCAAAAATGAAGATCCTGCCCCCACACTTTTTGCTTCATGAGCTGAACGGGCCGTAGTACAGCTAACGACGTCTTGCTTACCTCGGCCAGCTCGACGGCGATCTGAACGGCCGAATTGCCACGCCCGACCACCACCACTTTTTGATTGATACAAGGCTCCGGAGTCCGGTATGCGGAGGAATGAAGGATATGGCCTTGAAAAGCCCCCTGCCCCGTTACAGCTGGCGTAAATGGATTATGAAATGATCCAGTGGCATTAATGATCGTTCGGGACCGAAACGTATCCCCTACCATCGTGGTAATCGTGAACCCCTCTCCGTCCTTTGTTATGGAGTCCACACGCTGATTGTTCATGACCGGCAGCTGAAACGTTCTGCTGTAATCCTGCAAATAGCGAATAACTTCATCTCGATGTGGATACCGGTTCAGCTCGCTTGGGAACTTCATGCCCGGTAACGAGGAAAAGCGTGCTGGAGAGAATAGCTTGAGACTGTCGTAATAACGCGGCCAGGAACCGCCTACTTGGTCGCTTGCCTCTAAAATCAGAAATCGAGGTCCGTTCTTTTTTAAGTGATAGCCGGAAGCAAGCCCCGCCTGCCCCCCACCAACGACAATCGTATCTAATACCTTATTCATCCCAATGCCCTCCGATTTATTTGCATTTTACAAGTATTAGAGAAAAGAAATCACCCCAATGGGGTCGTGCAGCATTGGCTGGATTTCGACATCGCTTCATTCAAGAGCTTTATGGAGCGAATGACAGTTTCTTTTTCAAAATCGTTCATATGAGAGAACACTTCAGCTAAATAAGCATTCATTTGCTGGTCAATCGTCGTGGCCACGTATTTACCTTCTATCGTGAGCGAAAGGACATACACCCTGCGGTCGTCCGGATCGGGCGATTTCTTCACTAAATTCATTTTGATTAACGATTGGATTTGTCGGCTAAAGGTCGTAATATCAGTACCTAACGCCTCTGCTATCTGCTGAATGGACGGTTTATGCTGACGATCAATTTCGTAAAGAATATGACTTTGGACCAAGGAAATATCGCAGCCACCGGCAGAACAGCAATTTTTATTGAGAAACCCAAAACGGCGTGTCATGATTTGAAATAGTTCGCGAGCATTTTCCACTGTGGTTTCACCTCATGTTTTAGTTATACATAAATCATTTGCAATTTGCAAGTGTTTTAATCATAAAAAAAACCACTTGGCCTGAGTGGTTTCTTGCGTGCTTATTTTCCGGGATATAATTTGTTCAGGGACTCTCTCTGTGATGGCTTAATATCAATGATGCTGCGAATGCTCTTCGCCTTGGCCTCCGCTTCGTCAATCGTATCAGTTAAGCCCAAAGCAAGTAAGGTGCCTGCGGCTACCATACCTGTCCTGCCCTTTCCTCCGCCACAATGAAAAGCAACTTTCTTGTTTTGATGATAAGCATCGGTGACGGCCTGAATCGCTTGCGCAAAGGCTTCTTCTTGCGGCACAGCAGCATTGTCCGCTAACGGAATTTGAATCCATTGCGCATCTGCCGCTGGGTACGCGCATTCCGTCGCTTCGCCGCGCAGATCCACGATCACGTCGATTCCTTCGTTCTTTACCATCGATTCCACATCAGCGGCCGCGCCCATGAAGATTTTATCCGGAATCAAAGCATGGTAGTTTTTTTCAGACGACATGGATTACACTCCTTTTTTAAATGATCCAAATGTGACCGGAACCGGGGCTGCAGGTGGTGTACAGCACAAGGACAAATCCCTGGCTTCTCCGGCTGATTCAAATTCGGAATCTTCTTTGGTGTAGAAAATCTCCCAAGCGTTGCCGTCCGGATCATACACCCAAACTTTATCCTGTACCGCATAGCAGCATGTGGTGTTCATTTCATCAATCAGCAGCAGGCCGCTTTGACGCAACCGCTCGCCCATCGCCAGCACTTCTTCAGTGTCATTCACTTGAAAACCCAAGTGATTCAGCACGCCTTTTTGTTCGAAGGGGCGTACATTGAGCGAAAAATGCAGCGCCGGATCTTCTAATTCAAATTTCGCGTAATTATCTTTAATCTTACTCGGTTCTGCTCCAAAAAAAGCACGATAAAAGTCAAGGGACTTGTTCAAGTCCGTACAGTTTAAGGCCACATGCATGCGTTTAATCATGGAATCCACCTCATTTCCCTTCTTTAACGAACTGCTCAATCCGGCTCTTGATCGAGTCGCGAACGGTGCGGAACTGGTGCATAATTTCGTCGTCCGTCCCGGTCGCTTTTGCCGGATCATCAAACCCCCAATGCCATTTCGTTACGTTTTTGTTCGAAATCACAGGGCAATGCTCGTCGGCGTGGCCGCACAGGGTAATGACGTAATCCGCACGATTCAAAATTTCCGGATCGATCACATCAGAAGTGTTTTTACTAATATCCACGCCAGCTTCATTCATCACTTGCACCGCACGCGGATTGAGACCATGCGCTTCAAGTCCCGCGCTTTTCACTTCGTATTTGTCGCTGCCCAGCGCCTTTAAAAACCCATCTGCGATTTGACTTCTGCAAGAATTACCGGTACACAAAAAATAAACTAACGGTTTTTTCTCCATGGTGAACAATCTCCTTTTGATATCAAATATTTACGCGCCTTGATGCCCTCTTTTCGCTTGTTTGCTGCCCAAAATGGACTTGATGATCATCGCAACCACGACAAGCGCTGCAGCAATCCCCGCAATAACCAGCCATACATTTACCTGCAGCGTTTGCAGGACATACAGCCACAAATAAAGGCCGGTAAGCGTGACGAACAGCGTGGGTATGGTTAACAGGATGCCGACTTTGAAATAATAGCCCCAGCTTATTTTCACGTTTTTCGTGGACAGCACATGCAGCCAAAGCAGCGTGGCCAGCGAGCCGATCGGTGTAATTTTCGGACCTAAATCCGATCCAATTACATTGGCGTAAATCAGTGCTTCCCGAATGAAGCCATCAGTTTGCGTGCCCTGGATCGCCAGCGCATCAATCATCACCGTCGGCATATTGTTCATAATGGACGACAGGATCGCGGCGATAAAGCCCATTCCTACCGTCGCCGCAAACAGTCCATTGTCTGAGACCGCTTGAATGACGCTGCCCAGCGCGTCGGTAAGCCCGGCGTTCCGAAGGCCGTAAACGACCACATACATACCAATGGAGAAGATAACAACCGCCCAGGGCGCGCCTTTCACCAACTTCCACGTATGAATCGCAGGGCTTTTTCGCGCGGCGAACAAAAAGGCAATCGCTGCACCCCCGGCAATAATGGATACAGGGATCGAGAAAAATTCGCTGATAAAATACGCGATCAGCAGCGCGGCCAAAATGACCCAAGAGAGTTTAAATAGCCGCATATCCTTGATGGCTTCCTTTGGTCTTTTGAGCTGCGTGAGATTGTAAGTGTTCGGGATACTTTTGCGGAAATACAGATACAGCACAATCAGGCTTGCAATGATGGAAAAGAAATTCGGTACAATCATGCGGCTCGCGTATTCAGCAAAACCGATGTTGAAATAATCGGCCGATACAATGTTCACCAAGTTGCTGACGACCAGCGGCAGAGAAGCCGTATCGGCAATGAATCCGCTCGCCATAATAAACGGCAGGACCATCTTGTCATCAAACTTAAGCGCCCGGACCATGGCGAGCACAATCGGTGTAATAATGAGCGCTGCGCCATCGTTGGCAAACAGGGCCGCAACCGCCGATCCCAGCAGGATGATAAATACAAACATGAGCAGACCGTTTCCGCGTGCCAGCCGCGCCATATGCAATGCAGCCCACTCAAAAAATCCGATTTCATCCAGCACCAGTGAGATTAAAATAATGGCCACGAACGCCAAGGTCGCGTTCCACACAATGCCGGTAACGGTTCCTACATCGGCAAAGCTGACCACCCCAAAAAGCAAAGCAAGGATCGCTCCGGCACTTGCCGACCAGCCGATATTTAATCCTTTCGGTTGCCAGATAACGAACAGCAAGGTGACTAAAAAAATGATACTCGCTACATAAACCATCTGCATCCTCCTAAAACTACGTACAACAATCGTTGGCTTCACAAACGTTAGGTTCGATCAACGCCGCTTGCGAGGGAACTGCTTTTAAAACATCAAGAATATAAGGCTTGTCTTCCAGGCAGAGCGAATAATAGACCCACTGCCCCCTGCGAGACTCTTTAACCAAGCCCCCGTCCCGCAGCTTGCGCATATGCTGACTGATATTGGGCTGGCTCGTTTTCAAAACGTCCACGATCTCGCACACGCACAGCTCCTTCACTTGCAACAAGGCTACAATGGTCAGCCTGTTCCGGTCCCCCAATAGCTTCAAGGCATCCGCTACTTCTTCCAGTTTGGTCAACTGCTTCACTCCTTTTAAGCGACGGGAATGTCCATCCCTTTTAACAATCCGATCACTTTCTCCCGAATCTCGTCACGCGCTCTCTTCACGTCTTCCAGGCTCCGCCGTCGACGGCCAGCGGATCACGGATGTTCCAATCGACGTTCATGATCTTGAACGGCACGATGGGACAACGCTCCACAATTTGTTCGCACAGCTTGACGATGGCATTCGACGCTAGAAAAACCTTCATATCAATTTTTTTGCAAACACACTGGGAAAGATCGATGCCTACCTCGCGCATGGCCTCAATGGTGTAAGGATGCACTGCTTCGGATGGATTTAATCCAGCACTGTCCACCACCACATGATCCCCGCCATAAAACTTGGCAAAAGCTTCGGCCATCTGACTTCGGCACCGATTTTGCCCGCAAAGGAAATAAATCCGTTTGACTTCCCGTTTCATTCTCCCACACTCCCTTGCCCGTTGTAAATAGCTATATAATTATTTGATTATTTATAGTTTAATCTTACATGCCGAAATCGCAGTATTAACGTTGAAAAACGGGTTTGTTGCGCATAACACATAAAGGTGAACAACGGCAAAAGCTCCTGCAGCAGTTGCAGGAGCTTTTTACAATAGTGACTCGATACCAGTTAAGCGGCCATGTCCCGGCAAGCTTTCGCGCACGCGAAGCAAGCTTCGGCACAGCGCTGACAGTGCTCGTGTTCATGTTTTTTGCACTCATTCCCGCAAGCCTCACAAACCTCCGCACAGATACGGCAGATCTCTTTCGCGTAGGAGCTGTTCATCGACATCGCTTGCGCGGCGAAGGCACAAATATCGGCGCATTCCCGGTCCAAACGAATGCATTCTTTCATCATCGCGACATGGTCTTCCTTCAGACAAGCGGCATAACAGTGATTGCACGCTTGCATACAACGGATACATTCCTCAATGCAAGATTGAAACTGTTCGTGTGACATGGGTATTAGCCTCCTTTTGTTTCTTCTATTGTTTACCCCTATACGGGAGTTAAACCACAATTAGTTTTCATGCCCGGCTACTGATCAGTGACTGCTGTGGCCGCCACCATTACTGGTACTTGGCTTGTGATCCCGCCGGTGAAAGTTCACTTTCTGTGACCCATTTATGATTTTTTACGGGCTCCCCACCTGTTGTCGGCGTGTAATCGACCATATAAACGGTCGTATGTTCTGCTGAATCGATGGTACCCGTTGCACCTTTCATCCCTGGCATGTGATCAGCCTCCAAGGTAGCCTGTGCGCCCGGTTTCAACGCTTCCGCGCCGGGATTTTTCAATTCTTCGTGAATCACCCATTTATGGTTTTTTACCGGCTCTCCACCTGTTGTTGGCGTATAGGACACAGCATAGGCTGTCGTATCATAAGCGCCGACAATCGTGGCTGTGGCACCTTTCATCCCTGGCATGTGGTCCGATTGCATAATCGCTTGACTTCCGACCTTGAATTTTGGATTCTGGGCTTCCTTTAATCCAGCAGGCACTTCGCCTGAGCTGGAATGATTCATACCGGAATGATCGCTTTGCTGCCCGTTATTGCTGTTCGTAGGAGCCGGGGGCGTTGTATTCGGCGGTGTACTCGAATTCGCTGTATTATTGCCACATGCAGTTAATACGGCAATCATCACAGCGGCAATGATCATAACTAGTTTTCTTTTCATGTCAAAACCTCCTGTTATCGATTAATAGCTTGTCCTTGGTTGGCAATTCGCTGCCAAGTAGTCCCAAAATCAGTGGACATATAAACATCTTTCTTTTCGATGGCCAAGGCGAGCTCTTTCGGATTGGTCGGACTCCCCGACAGGTACGAGATCGCGTCACCGTTTTGCACCGGCGTTTTAATGGCGGTCCGTTGTTTCGTTTCCAAATTAACGCTGACCAGTTCAGATTTGCCGATACCGATCAGCAGCTCCCCTTGAACCGTAAACGTTACGGCAGAAACGGGTTGGTCGGTATAAAGAGCGGCAAAAGTTTGGCCGTTATCCTTGGAAAGATAAGCGCCCGAAGTGGTTCCGATCACCACAATCGCATCCTGTGTCGGATGCACCGCGAGCGCCGTTATCTGTCCGGAGATACCGGACATAGGACTGCTCACCCAAGTCTTGCCCTGATCACGGCTGTAGAAGAACCCCGCCTGCTTCATTTTCGAATTCGGTTCGGGATTAATCACATACAGGGTGTGTGTCCGATAACTCACGCTCATGCCATGGAGATCGACTTCGCCCTCCAAAGCCAAAACAGTAATCGATTTTCCTTCGTCGGTACTTTTAATCAGACCCATGGGATTTTTGTAGCTGGAACCGACTGCAGGATGGCCGCTGCTGTAAAACCCGTTATCGGCTATCGAACAACCCATGTAATCATGCTTCTCCCCTGGTGCGTCACTCCACTTGCCATCGGTATAGACTTTGATCCCGTTATGTGCCGGAATCAAAAGACGTTTGCCGTCACTCGAGTAACCGAGGCCATGAATGTGCATTAATGCCGCAGTTCCCGTATCGTGGGAGCCGTTCGGATCGTCGGCCGTTTTCTTGGAACATGCTGTGAATGCTGCGGCAATGAGAACTGGCATCGCGAGTGTGATGATTTTTTTCAGGAAAACGTCCCCCTAATCCGATTTGTCTCTTTATGAATATCCACACCAATTCATACCAAAGGCAGGATACAATAAGTTTACCCAGCACTTGTGAAGATCTTGTGTAGAAGTGCGGATTTAGGTTAAACCGGCATGATTTTCTTTCGGAAGCCGGATCGTAAACATGGTCCCATGCGTGCTTTCTGCCGACACGTGTCCACCATGAGCGGTGACCAGCTTCTTAACGATGGTTAAACCCAAACCACTGCCCCCGGTTCTCCGATTCCGCGACTTGTCCACCCGGTAAAATCGCTCAAAGATATAGGGTAAATCCTTTTCTTCAATACCGCTGCCCGAATCCTGGACGCGAATCAGCACGTCTTGTGCTTCTTCGACTGTCTCAATCCTCACATGTCCGTTTTCCGGCGTGAATTTTAGGGCATTGCTAAGAAGATTGACCAAAATTTGAATCATGCGATTGCGGTCGGCAAAGATCCGGATATTGGGGTTACAGTGAAACGAAAGCTCCACCTTTTTTTCCAGATAAGCTGCCGCGACAAGATCGACTCCTTGGGCAATCATCGAATCCAGGGACTCTTGTTTTCGCTCCAACTGAAACGCCGGTGAATCCATATGGGTCAAATCTTCCAGTTCGGCTACCATTTTGGTGAGCCGTTCAATTTCTTCGTAACACGCATGGATACGCTCCGGAGTCGGTTCCCAAACCCCATCTTCAAAGGCTCGCATATGGCTTTTCAGCGTGGCCAGCGGCGTTCGTAGTTCATGGGCAATGTCTTCGGTCATCGTGACCCGAAGCTGTTCTTGTTTATGCAGCTGCGCGGCCAGTTCGTTCAGCGACGTGCCGAGTTCCGCGAGCTCGTCGTTGCCGCTGATCGCGACCCGCGTATCAAGATGCCCATCCGAAATGCGTTCCGCTGCCTGTTTCATGTCCACAAGCGGCCGCGAGATCCGTTTCGCGATATAAAACCCGATCACAACCGCGAGGATAATCGAACCGGTAAACGTCCAGATGATGGACTCCAAAAGCGCCTGCTCCAAGTGATAATCCAATTGGGACACATCATGGTTCATGCCCGCCGCTTGATCATGGAACATCGAAATATGGTAATGAGTAGCCATAATCACACTTAACGTCGAAATGATCAGGATACATGTCGCCGTACCGATAATGATCAAAGCAAGGCGTGTGTGCAGCCGCTTATTCATGTGGCGCCCCCAGCAAACCGGTAGCCGAGCCCGTAGACGGTCACAATATACTGGGGATTCTTCGGGTCCGGTTCGATTTTGTGACGGATGTTTTTCACATGTTGATCAATGGTGCGGATATCACCATCAAATCCATAGCCGAGTACCTTGTCCACCAATTCTTCACGCGTAAAATGCCGCTGCGGATATTTGGCCAAAGCGCACAGCAGCTTGTATTCATTCGGCGTTAAGCTGACCGATTTTCCTTCGCGGAACACCGTATGTGCCAGCGAATCGATCTCCAAATGACCATCGTGAAACGATAAGCGATCGGCAAGCAGCTGACTGTCATCGGTTCGGCGCAAGATGGCCCGGACCCGGGCCACGACTTCACGCGGATCAAACGGCTTGGTCAAATAATCGTCCGCGCCAATGGATAACCCTTTGATTCGATTGTTTTCCGATACCTTTGCGGTAAGCATAAGAATGGGTACCGAATTCATTTTGCGTATCGTTTGGCAAACCTGCTCCCCGTCCATATCCGGAAGCATCAGATCCAATATCACGAGATCGACGGATTTACGCTGCATCGCCTGCAAAGCCTCGCTCCCTGTCGCGGCTTCGACCGCGTGGAAACCTTCTTTTTTCAGATAGGATACAACGACATCCCGAATTTTTTCTTCATCATCGACTACCAAAATCGTCCTCATCATTGACCTCCCCTACATAAAAATGATGTACGGCTCACCCCGCATTGCTGATTTTCCGCTTTCGCAGCCACCGATAGACAAGAAACACCAGCAGCAGAAAGCCCATATAGATAAGCGATATCCAGAGCACATTGCCGAGATCGGAAAGCAGTTGATCCCCGATAAGGGCAAATACGAACATCATCGGTATTTTCCCAAGAAGCGTAGCGGCCACAAAGGGGCTAAATCGCATGCGGCTGATGGCCGTATAGACATTTACGAAAGCTGCAGGTACAAACGGAATCAGACGAGCGAGTAACACTGCGAAAAACGCATTTCGCTCCATAAGCGTTGTAAATTGGTCGATTCGTTTGAATTTAGCCAAAAACCGGATGCCCTGCTCCTGAAACACAACCCTGACGAGCAAAAATAGCAGGGCAGCGGCAACAGTAGAGCTGAGGACATTGATCATCCCACCCAAAAAGGGGCCATATTTGCCCCCGATGATCCCGGCAATCACGCCGTAAGGTACAACTGGAATGAGGGCGATTAAAACGGCTGCACCAAATGGCAGCATGAAATGGTCGGCAGTATCATCATGGAGCCACCCCAGGATGGGATCTTTGTATAGGATGATGGCGATGACCGCGATCACATATCCGAAAAATAGAAGCCATTTCTTCATCATCCGCTCTCTTGCTCCTAACTGTGTTGCGTCATTTTTTGAAGTTGTTCTATCGTTAGGCGCTCCACGAATTTCGAAAACTTCTCTTTCTTTTTCCCGAGCTCTTGAAAAATCGCAATGAGACGGGTTACGAGGGGAATGATCCGATCCTCCGGAATGCCCGACACGTACAACTGACCGAGACGAGCTTTGATACCCTTGGCTTCACCGCCGACATAGATATCATACACGTCGTTCATCTTGACTACCGCAATATCTTTGAGCAGCGGCTCACTGGTTCCGAGTGCGCATCCGGCATACCCGATTTTCAAAGGACTTGGGACTTCTTTGCCGACAATGGCTTCATCCAGCCTTTTTGCCACGTTCAGACCGGCATCCTCGGCCCCCCGACAAAAATTGCAGGCGATCAAATTTTTCGTGTAATATCCGGCCGGTTGAATGTCTAAACCGACCTCTTTTAATTGGATTTGGACGGCACTGATCCGGTCTTCCTCCATCTCTACATAGAGTTGTTTGAAGGTGGTGAGCTCGATCTTGGCATCGTCTCCTACGATGGAATCAAGCACAGCAAGTTGCTCCGGCTTAAAGAGGGAGCCCCCTTCCCGGAAGCCCGGCGATACGGCAAATTTCTTGTAAGCCAATTTCCCCACACTCCTTCTTACAATTTAGCCCGCTGCAGCCGAAGCGCATTCAGCACAACCGATACCGAGCTGAAGGCCATTGCCGCCCCGGCCAGCCAAGGAGCCAAAAATCCAGCCGCGGCAATCGGGATGCCGATCACATTGTAGGCAAGTGCCCAAAAAAGGTTTTGCTTGATGTTGGTCATCGTTTTGCGGCTCATCAGGATAGCATCCGGAATGCTGTTTAAATCGCCGCGCATCAGCGTCACATCGGCCGCTTCCATGGCGACATCGGTGCCTGTGCCAATAGCCATACCGATATCGGCCGTAGCCAGTGCCGGGGCATCATTGATGCCATCGCCAACCATGGCCACTTTCTGGCCCGATTGCTGCAATTTCTTGACTTCATCTGCTTTGCCCTCGGGCAGCACTTCCGCAAGCACCCGGTCGATCCCGACCTGACGGGCGATTGCCTGGGCGGTCCGTTCATTGTCGCCGGTGATCATCACCACTTGAAGTCCCAGCTCTTTCAGTCGCGCAACGGCGGCTTTGGAGCTCTCCTTGATCGTATCGGCCACTGCCACAATGCCCGCATAATGACCATCAATTGCAACGAGCATCGCGGTTTTTCCCGATTCTTCAAGCTCATTCATCCGCTCGTAAGCCGTCTGCGCGTCAATCTGATTTTTGGCCATCCATTTTCGTATTCCAATGAGTACCGCTTTTCCTTCGACAACCGAGCGAATGCCAAACCCCGGCACCGCTTCGAACGCCTCGGCTTCGGGAAAAGCAATATTTCGTTCCCGAACACCAGCAACAATGGCTTCGGCCAGCGGATGCTCGGAGTTTTTCTCGGCTGCTGCTACGAAAGCGAGGAACCGGCTTTCATCCTGCGATTCTGAAACCAATACATCAGTAAGCTCGGGTTTGCCTTTCGTCACTGTACCCGTTTTATCCAATACAACAGTTGTAATTTTATGGGTCGATTCCAGGTGTTCGCCACCTTTGAACAAGATCCCAAGCTCCGCCGCGCGGCCGGACCCGGCCATAATGGACGTAGGCGTAGCCAGCCCAAGTGCACAAGGGCACGCAATGACCAGCACCGCAATGGCTTTTTCGAGCGCACCGGCAAAATCACCGGGAGCCACGCCGAAATACCAAACCAGGAACGTCACCACTGCAATGCCGACAACAATCGGAACAAAGATGCCGGAGATCACGTCGGCTATGCGCTGGATCGGCGCTTTCGAGCCTTGGGCTTCTTCCACCACTTTGATGATCTGTGCCAGCGCCGTTTCTTTGCCGACTTTGGTCGCCTGAATGCGGAGCATACCGTTTTTATTGATGGTTGCCCCAATCACCGAGTCGCCCTGACGCTTGCTGACCGGAATGCTTTCACCGGTAAGCATGGATTCATCCACCGCAGATGAACCTTCCAGCACCATGCCGTCAACCGGCACTTTTTCACCGGGTTTTACGATCACTACGTCGCCTGCAGCCACATCCTCAATCGCAATCGCCACTTCCTGACCGTCTCGCACAACCAGTGCTGTTTTCGCCTGCAGACCCATGAGCGTTTTAATGGCTTCCGATGACCGGCCCTTCGCTAACGCTTCAAACAATTTTCCAAGTACGATCAGTGTAATGAGCACTGCGCTGGTTTCGTAATACATGGCTGGCGCATGATGGGCATGCACGTTATTGGCCCACTGCACCGTTAAATACAAACTGTAGAAATAGGCAGCGGAGGTGCCAAGCGCCACAAGCACATCCATATTGGCGCTGCCGTTCCGAAGCGCTTTATACGCGCCAATATAAAAGGGGCGTCCGACGATAAATTGAACGGGCGTTGCTAAGATGAGCTGAAACCAAGGATTCATAAATAGATCCGGCACCCAGATCCAAGACGTAAACGAAAAATGTCCGACCATCGCCCACAAGAGCGGAATCGATAAGATGGCCGACAGCAGGAACCGTTTTTGCTGCGCCTTGATTTCTTTCCTCCGGTGGTCTACCGCTTCTTGCTGTTCCTCTTTAATGGCTGCTTTATAGCCGATCTGCTCCACTTTTTTCACGATATCCGAAGTGGACAGTTCGGATGGCGAATACTCCACGTGAGCGGTTTCCAGCGCCAGGTTAACGGTCGCTTTCGATACACCAGGCATTTTGTTTAGCCCTTTCTCAATCCGGGCCGCACAGGCGGCGCAGGTCATGCCGCTAATATCAAAATCGGCCGCTTCTTTCACCGTATCATAGCCGATATCCTGAATTTTTTTCTCGATTAGGGGAATATTCACTTTATCCGGATTGTATGTAACGGACGCCTGCTCAAGCGCAAAGTTCACGTTTGCTTCCGTCACGCCTTCCAGTTTGCTTAAGCCTTTCTCGATCCGGTTCGCGCATGCGGCGCAAGTCATGCCCGATATTTGCAGCGTGGTTTGCTTGTTTTGCTGTGCTTCACTGGTTTGCATGATTCCCCACTCCTTTCATACCCCTATAGGGTATATGAATTTGTAAAAAGAAAGGCCTCCGTTGGCGGCCTGTTTATTCATTAGGCAACGTCATACCCTTGTTCTTCGATAGCTTCTCTTACCGCATCCAAGGACAATTTATTTTCATCATATTCCACCGTCACTTCGTTGTTTTTCAGATCGACACGAGCCGAACCACCGATTTCTTTGACGGCTTTCTCAACGGAATTCACACAGTGTTGGCAGGACATGCCGTTTACTTTCAGCGTTGCTTGTTGCATATATAATCCCTCCGATAGTTGTATTATTTCATCAATTTGTTAACCGTAATCAAGAGTTCATCAATGACTTCGCTTTCCCCAGCCTGGATGCGTTCGACGACGCAGCTCTTCATGTGACCTTCCAGAAGCAGCTTGCCTACGCTGTTCAAGGCCGACTGAATCGCTGCGATCTGGTTCAGTACATCGTCACAATAAGTATCTCGCTCGATCATACCTTTTACTCCGCGAATTTGCCCTTCAATCCGGTTGAGCCGGGAGATCAGATTGCCCTTCATTTTATCCGAGTGATGGCTCTTTCTTTCACTGTCCGCAGAACAGCAGGCATCGTCGGTTTCGTTCGTTACCACTTCCTCTTGCCTCCCCACAACTTATCACCTCACAATTAAAATATACAATACCCCCTTATGGTATGTAAAGCCAAACGAGGTTTTTAAAATCCCTTCCCAAAAACAATGACACTTTTCTAAGATCCGAAAGAAAAATTGCGCTACACGCTTAAGACAGTTCCTCCCGGTCACCCACCTTTAGAAAGGCTCCTGAAGCTCCTACTTCCACTTGCCGCTGCCGTCTAGTGGATCTTCTTTCCTCTTACATAAGTTCTACATACACTTCATCTATGATGGATTTATAGGACTCAAATACAGAAAGGGAGGATAAACGATGAAAGCTGATTGGAAACTAAAGAGCCTGATAATCATCGGTGCTTTTTCGATTGTATTGGCTGGTTGTTCCGGTTCGTTAAGCGGAATGAGCGGAATGGATCATTCGAAAATGAATATGGGGGGAACAAACGAACCTCAGAAAACGACAGATGCTCAAGCAGTAAAGACGCAGGTGCTGACGGGGAAAGAAATTAATTTGACTGCGATGGAAAGCAATCAGGAAATCGCCCCCGGTAAAACCTTGCCGGTGTGGACCTTCAACAATTCCGTTCCAGGCCCAGAAATTCGGGTAAAGCAAGGAGATACGATAAAGATCAATTTGAAAAACCAATTATCGGAGCCCGTCACGATTCACTGGCACGGCGTGCCTGTGCCAAACGCCATGGACGGTATTCCGGGCGTAACGCAAAATGCCGTACAGCCAGGCCAATCGTTTACGTACGAGTTTAAGGCGGACGTGCCGGGCACCTATTGGTACCACTCGCATCAGGATAGCGTGAATCAATTGGATCGCGGATTGTACGGATCTTTGGTAGTGGAAGGCAAAACCGATGAAAAAGTGGATCGGGACTACACACTGATGCTGGATGAGTGGGTGAGCTCCGGCGAGGGTATGGCTATGTCCGGAATGGATATGTCGGGGATGGATCACAGTGGCATGAATATGCACAGCGGCGATTCCTCTGCCAAGGAAAATAATATGAATTCCATGCCGATGGGGCATGATATGAGCATGTACGATCTTTTCACCATCAATGGGAAATCTGGATCGCTTGTCGATCCGCTTCCGGTCAAACAAGGAGATAAAGTACGTATCCGCTTGATCAACGCTGGTTATTTGTCCCATCAAATTCATTTGCATGGGCATGAGTTTAAAGTCATCGCAACGGATGGCCAGCCGGTAAACAATCCAGGCATTTTGAAAGATAATGTGCTTAATATTGCTCCGGGGGAACGTTACGACATTGAATTTGTCGCCAACAACCCCGGCCAATGGTTGATTGAAGATCATAGCAATAATAAACCGGCATCGGGCATGAAAGCCATGATTGTTTATGAAGGGATTTCATCGTCTGCCGACAAATCCAACGCTTCAGAGAAGCTGCCGGCATTTGACTTGGCACAATACGGCGAAGCTGTGAAAACAGCCTTTTCGTTGGATCAAAAATATTCATTAGAATATACGATGAACCTGAACACCGAAATGAAAGACGGTAAAATGGTTTATACTATCAACAACAAGACATTTCCAAACACAGATGCACTGACTGTTAAAAAGGGCGATACCGTAAAAGTACGTCTGGTGAACAAGTCCAAGACCGATGATCATCCGATGCATTTGCATGGTCACTTCTTCCAGATTCTAAGCAAAAACGGAACTCCCCTAACAGGTGCGCCTATTATGAAGGATACATTAAACGTGAAGCCCGGCGAAGAATACGTAGTCGCCTTTGAAGCGAATAATCCAGGTGATTGGATGTTCCACTGCCATGACCTGCATCATGCTTCTGCCGGCATGGTGACGGAGCTGAAATATACAGATTATAAGAGTGATTTTGTGGCAGATCCGAACGCAGGGAATAAACCGGAATAATGTAAAGACAAAGGGGGTGGCCTTTATTCATCCCCTGATTAATAATTAGCGGAAAATCCCCATTTCCATTCATCATTTCTGACTTTCGTACTCCCTCACACGCCGGTAAAACGTGTTGGACTTCATATCAAGCAACTTCATGACTCCGGTGGCCGTAATCTTATCGGATCGCCATTGGTCATATATCCGGATAAAGTTTGCGTCGATCTGCTTCTTGGGACGCCCAAACTTCACGCCGTCCTTTCGCGCAACCTCGATCCCTTCTGCTTGGCGTGCCGGTTCTTTTTCCGCTCCTGCTCGGCCACGTAGGAAAGCAAAGTCAAAAATTGATCCTCCATCACTTTGCCAAAGTCGCCCATTGTCCGGAACTTCCGGCTGTCAAACAGCGTTTCGTTTTCCAGCACGACGATATCCGCTTGCAGCTCACGCGTAATAGTTTTCCACTCCGAAATGATGCCGTCATAATCGCGGCCCAGCCGGTCCAGCGCATCCAGGTAAACAAGATCGCCTTGCCGGATCATCAGCCGCATAGCTTGATACCTCGCCGGTTAAAGTCTTTGCCGCTTTGCTTATCAATAAATATGTAACGCTCGTCAATCCCCAGCGCCCGAAACTTCACAAGCTGCCGTTCCGGATTTTGGTCTTTGGCCGATACCCGCGCATAAGCCAGCTCCATGCTTCACGCCTCCTCAACACATTTGTTTCAAAAAGTATATGGCATATCATGAAATACTTCAATAATCATTTTTAGGCATTTTGACACAAAAAAAAGCCCGTTTCCGGACCTGTCAAAACGTATGCTTTTTGCCATAAGCAAAAGTCTTCCAAGCTGATCGACTGTTCCTTTTTTCGATACTAGGCTGGTCGCAGCGACAGCTTGCCGAGGCGGCAGGAACGAACCAGGCGAGAATTTCGCAAATCGAAGCTGGCCATGAAGGCGTAAAGATGGGAACGATCGACAAGGTTTTTAAGGCACTAGGTTTGGGCAAATTAATCCGTCCTATGTGGAAGATGCGGCGACAAAAGAAGCACTGAGATAAGTAAAGGACGGCAGAAAGGCAAAGCATGGTGAACGGTACCTATGCTTTGTCTTTCTTCTTGTCCACCCGAGTTATAGGCCCCCATTACTTACCTCCACCAAAAAAGAACATCAAAACAACAGTTAGCACTGCCACGGCGAACGGTGAATTTAGGAACTGCCGTACAACCTTCGGCACCTTGCATAGAAACTTCCACACCTTGCGGCTTGCCTTCTCGTTTAAACACTCTTATCAACACAAGTCACTAGGCGATTTTCGATATCCCGTGCGAGAGCCATCAACTGTTCGTTCTCCACGAGCCCGATTAAAGCCGTAGGTTTCGGCATTCCAATTTTTGTTGTTCCGTCTTCTTCATAGACCGCGATCTTACAAGGAAGAAAATAACCAACCAGCGCATTTTCAGACAAAACCCGTTTGGCCTCTACGGGGTTGCAGACTTCAAGGATGTGATAGGTCTGGTCAAATTCCACGCCTTTCTCGTTCAGCTTTTCTTTCATGTCGAGCTGCCATAACACACCGAATTTTTCTTCCTTCAAGCTTTCTTGAAGATCTGCAATAGCTTGTTCGGGCGATTTTTTAGTTTCAACCGTATAGTGGAACATAGATTTCATCCTCCTGTCTATGGTCTAACCCTGTTAGCTCATAAATTTGAATCGATCCGCAAAAAACCGCTAAAAAAATATTATTTCGAGAGCTTCCCACCCCAAGCACCAATGCCACCCTGTAAATGGGCAAGCTTGGTATAGCCGTTCTTCCTGAGAATACGCGCAGCGTTTTTACTCCGCATGCCGCTTCTGCAGTAGAGCAGCACATCCCGGTCTTTTGGGATTTCTGCGAGACGTCCATTGATCTGGGATAGCGGAATATTTCGAGCTCCCGGGATAAAACCACCCTTGAACTCGCCCGGTTCGCGGACATCAACCAACAATTTGTTCGGGGAGTTTTCTATTTCTTTGCGGAATTCGCCCTCCTTCAAGGTTCGCAAACCCTTAGTTGGACCAAAACGCGTATAAACAAACCAGATGACCAAGATAATGACAATGAGATTAATAACGGTACTGCTGTCCATGATGCTCCCCTTTCATGCTTTTAAAGCCTTCCCATATTTACGCGCAATATTCTCCGCGCACCGCATAGATTTCCCGAAAACCCTGACGTTTCAGTACTCGAGCTGCCCTCTTGCTTTTATAACCGGAATCGGCCAAGACCAATACCGGCTGGTTCGGTGAAAGCTCCTTTTTCCAGACGAACGGTAATCGGCCTAACGATATATTAATGGAGCCGTCAATGTGGCACTTCTGATATTCCACCGCATCCCGGACATCAAGCATTTTCAAGTTTATCTGTACATCTGACACGCCTTTCAATACCTTCGGGTCGACGAATGAAAGGCCTTTAACCGGCCAAAGCATTCGTATCCACCACAAAAATGCAAAAGAAAGCAGTAAGAAAAGAATCGGCATTACTGTCCTCCTTCCTACCGTTAAAGTATTGCACAACGACTGCTGTTCCCAGCTTTCAAGCATCACAAATTTTTCTTTGATTTAAACCAATTCATCCGTCCACGCGTTGAGTCCACCTGTCATATTCACGACATTGAATCCCTTTTCGGTTAGCAATTCACACGCAAGTCCGCTGCGGTTACCGCTTCTGCAAACCACAATGGTTTCGCGTTTAGGGTCCAGTTCATGTTGTCTTTCGATCAATTGTCCCAGCGGAATATGTTTCGCACCGGCGATGTGTCCGGCGGACCACTCGTTCGGTTCCCTCACGTCAATAATGAAGAGGGACTCGCTTTGTTTTAAACGTTCGGAAACTTCCTGCGGTGTTATCTCTTTTGGTATTTGAACCGCCATGATCAAACCCCTCCTGCGTTCGAAATATTTATTGCAATCTGATTTACCGGCTTTTCACAAGTAGTTCAACCGCTTCCTTAACAAGCTTGTCTGTATCTCCACCAGCGGCCTGCGCTTCCAACAAACATTGTTGCAAATTCTCGGCAACGATTTGGGCGATGGCCTTATCGGATGCATTACGTACAGCCGACAGCTGGCTCACAACCTCTTTACACGACTTGCCCTCTTCCATCAGGCGAAGCACGCCGCGCACCTGACCCTCGATTCTTCTCAAGCGTGTTTTCAATTCATCGGTATAATTGTATTCCATTATTTACCCCTACCTTTCATTTCACTTATACATGTATGGGTATATTATAAGTCAAAAATAAAAACAAAACATGACGATATTAGATAAACAGATTCACTTTACCCTCTGATGCGTCTCCGAGGTAAGCGGCCACCCCACCATATTCGATGCCATCCATCAATTCCTCTTGCTGCAGCCCAAGCAGATCCATCGTCATCGTACAGGCAACCAGTTTTACACCTTGTTCTTGTGCCAATTCGATCAACTGTGGAAGTGAAAGCGCGTTGTGCTTTTTCATAACATGCTTAATCATTTGGGGTCCCATACCAGCCATATTCATTTTGGACAATCCGAGTCGCTTCGCGCCCCTTGGCATCATCCAGCCAAAAGCCTTCTCCAGCAACCCTTTATTAGTTTTTACCACTTCATCTTTGCGCAGCGTATTTAATCCCCAAAACGTAAAGAAAATGGTTACTTCATGGTCGTAAGCCGCAGCGCCATTCGCAATAATAAAAGCCGCGATCGCTTTATCTAAATCACCACTAAATAAAACAATGGTTGTTTTTTGTTTTGTCAATTCCATGTTATAATGCCCCCTTAATATATACATATACCCCTATAGGTATAATACAAGACAAACGAAATGATTGCAAGCCTTGATCTCAAGAAAATCCTATCCAGTAAAGCTATAAAATAGATGACCAAACCTTTACCGCGGTTAAGGATATCAAAATGACCAAAGCGTAGCGCAAAAACCGTACGTTTATTTTTGAACTCACTCGGGAGCCGAGCGGAGCGCCAATCAAACTGCCCAGCACCACAAAAATGGTAGGGATAATAGGAAACGGTCCCGCTGTTATTTTACCGATCACACCGCCAACGGCGGAAATGAATACGATGGCAAGTGAGGAAGCAATCGTAATTCGTGTTGGTATTTTTAAGACCGTCAGCATAATCGGGATCAGAATAAACGCGCCACCGGCACCGACAACACCGGACACGATACCCACAATAAAGGCGGATATAGCGGCGATCCATTTATTGAACGTGATTACGCCCTCCGGGTCTGCTTGTTTTACTCGGGTTGGAATTAACATCAACACGACGGCGATAATCGCCAGCACTCCGTAAAGGATATTAATGACGTCTCCATGTAAAAAGCGTGATCCAAAGCCTCCCGCTAGACTTCCCAGCAATATACTGGTTCCCATATATAGCACAAGTCCGTTATGAATCGTTTTCTCGCCCTTCTTGCGAAATGCAATCAATCCGGCTAAGGATGCAAAGAATACCTGGAACATGCTAATGGCTGCGACTTCCCTCCCGGTAAATTGAGCCACGCCGAGAGTGGATGGAACAAATAGCAAAAGGGGATAATTGATAATGGCTCCGCCTATGCCGAGTAAGCCAGAGAAGAAGGAACCGACAAAACCCAGTAACGTCATGACCATATAAAGGAGAATGTCCATAATTCCCTCCTTGTTCTGCTTTAAAAATGGGCTATAATTAAACCAAGTAATCTCATCAGAAATAAGGTGATCGCGTATGCTAAGCGTTTTGAAAAAGATATTTGCAGATAACTGCCCCACGTGCAACCAACGATTGACCCCTATAAATCAAACCCTTTGCTGTACAAAGGTTTGTCCACAAGGACATTTTAAAGAAGAAACCTACTGCTCCTTGGGGGTTCGAATCCTATATGACGGCTTAAAATAAGCGAACACACCAGTTGTGTTCGCTTATTTTTATACGTAACCAAATCAAATCTTTTTTACGAAAAATTTATAAATGCCTTTTTCCTCTTCATGTTTGATGAGCTCATGTTTGGTCTGCTTCACCCACGCTTGAAAATCGTTCACGGAGCCTTTGTCGGTAGAGAGTACCTCCATGACCTGCCCCGGCTGTAATCCATCGAGTGCCTTCTTCGCTTTTACAATTGGCATCGGACATGCCATTCCTTTGGTATCCACAATCAGATCTGCTTGCATTCGTTATTCCTCCTTAGTTATCGTGAACGGCGCAGCGGTTCGGACCAATTTCCATTTCGCGCTGCTCTTCATCAGTTGGGGCGATTTTGCCCATATTGGTTTGCCGGATTTCCTGATACGAATTCGGATGTTCCGGCAAATTTTCGGTAACCATACGTCTGAACTCTGTGTCATCCGCGATGTTTAAACCTCGGTTGCTCGCATATAAATCGGCCAAACGAGCGGACACCCGGCCTCCCTCACCAAGTTCGGACACCTTGCCAAAATGAGCCGGGAGTACAACAAGATCCTGTGACAGTTCTTTATAACGGTCATACAGCGTCTCCCGCAGATCTCCTACCCAATCCTGGGCTTGCCCGGCCAAATCCGGTCGCCCGATCGACTCGATGAACAAGATATCCCCGGTCAGTAAATATTGATCATCTACAATCAGCGATGTACTGCCAATAGTGTGGCCGGGAGAATATACCGGTTGAATGTTAATCGTGGTGTTGCCTACGGTAATTGCCCGACCTTCTTCCAGCTTGGCATAGTCAAAAGTGACTTCGGTCGCATCTTTTGCAGGAATCCAGTAGGTGGCCCCAACTTGATCAGCAAGCTTCCTTCCGCCCGATATATGATCGGCGTGAAGATGAGTGTCAATGGTGTGCGAAATCTTCACTCCTTGTTCGTTTGCAAAGGTTTCAAACACATCCGTCATTCGCAGTGTGTCTACCATAACCGCTTCACCGCCGGACACAACCATATAGGATAAGCAGCCCTTCCCGATCCGGACAAACTGATACATGGAGCCCCCATCTTTTAATTCGCCAATCTTGACCGGTTCCAAATGTTCACTCCAAGCCTTCATGCCGCCTTCCAGGTAAAAAACGGGGCTTCGGCCGGCTTCCACCAACTGTTCGGCAACAAATTTGGAAGACCCTTCTTTGGCACAAACGACCAACACGTTTTTACCGTTGGGAATTTGATCAAGTGCAGGGTCCACACCATCCAATAACTCGAAGTAAGGGATATTGATCACATCAATACGCTCCCCTTCAATTTTCCAATCGTTAAAATCACTTTCGTTTCGAACATCGAGAATAAAGAGTTCTTCCTTATTCAGTACAAATTGGGTCAGTTCTCTTGCCGTCATCTTGGTTAATCCTGTTGCGGTTGTCATGACTTGCTCTCCCCCTTAACTTAGAACGTTAATGAAACGTTGGCATCCTTTGCGAAATCCAGGAATGTAACAGCCCCGCCGACTTCAATGCCATCGATAAAATCCTCTTTTTTCAAATTCAAGACATCCATGGTCATTTGGCAAGCGATAATCTTCACACCTAGCTCTTGAGCCATCGCTACCAGTTCAGGGATGGAGGGAACATTGGCATTTTTGAATCCTTCGGCGAAATGCTCTTTCCCAGATGGAAGGGGTAATTGATGATGCGCCTCTTTATGAATCAAATTCAGTCCTTCAAATGTGAAGAATATAGCGACCTCGGCATCTGTTGCCGCCGACGCCGTCGCGATATTGAATACTTTGTAGGCATCAAACAATCCGCCGTTACTTGCAATGATTGCTACTTTATTAGACATAAGGATTACCTCCGTTATTTGAGTTTTAATTTTTTGTTTTATTTAGTTCTGCTCGGTTGGCCCGGTCCAGCCGGACATGCCAGAAATGACGTTTTTGACATTTTTAAAGCCTTTTTCAGCTAAGAGCTGACAGGCCAGATCACTGCGGTTTCCAGTACGGCAGACAACTTGAATGTCATCATTCGGGTCTAACTCGTGAAGGCGGCTTTCCAAGTCACCGAGTGGAATGGATTTTGCTCCGGGAATACGGTGAAAGGCATATTCAGCTGGTTCGCGCACATCCAAAACCGTTATGTTTTCACCCGCAGCCAGTCTTTTTTCCAAATCTTCATTGGTTATGGTAAACGGAAATTTGTGTTCCTCTTTGATTTCATTCGGACTCGATTTGCGAAGATAATGTTTCAAAACCTCGCCTTCCTCGATCGTCCCAAGGTATTGATGACCTGTGTTTTTAGCCCAGCCTTGCATGTCGGCCAATGAACCTTTGTCCGTGGCCAAAACCTCGATCACCTGCCCTGCTGTTAGTTCGTCCATGGCTTTTTTTGTTTTTACAATGGGCATGGGACATGCGAGCCCTTTACAATCGAGCGTCTTATTTGCTTGGATACCTGATGGTAAAGACATTCCAATAACCCTCCTTATGTTTTGGTCACCCCATGTGGTTTTTTATTAGTGTGTCCAACAGGGGGAAAATATTGCTTATTACAGTCAGTGTCACGGACAGTGAAGCAAGTTCCAAAGGATATTTATTACTTATACGCATACCCCTATGGGTATTATAATAAGGCAGAGATTTGCCTTTGTCAACACTACCAACTTAAACATCCAATGTTCCGGCGAACCCGGCGGATGTCAAAAAACAATGCTGGAAAATAATCGTGGTTCTCGTGTTTCAATATATGATCAAATGGCTAAGTACTTAGTGGTGTGCTATTTCTACACTGGGGGGTGCAGCATGAAGCAAACAACGGAGAACAGGACGGCGTCGATTAAAAAACTTGATCAATTAAGTTCAGTAGAGAAGTTAGTCAACCAGGTGTTAGCTAATGGGCATGCAAAATCTGATGACTTAGCTACGATTGCAAAGATGTGTAAGTTAACGGATCTTCAGGTCGTAGTCGCTATCCAGCTTTTGATACATAAGAAGATTCTTCCTTCTGAACAATTTTTATCTTAGAGAATGTGTATCTCATTACGAAAATCCACCGTAATGATATTTCTGAACGTGCTATCACTGGACATTGATCGCGCCTCATTCACTCAAAAAAAGGACCCCACATGAATCTGTTGTGGGGTCTACGTGTTTTTCTCATTATCTTTTATTTTCTTCTTATAAACAGGCACTAACTTAAGGTTTCTGCATGGTTTCTTGGTTGAAACTTGTTGTTTTTATAATATAGGAAAGCCATAGCTGCCAGACAGACCACGATCAACGTCATACTGGTAATCTGTGCAGCAGTCCAATGAAAGATAAAGCGCGGCGTATCCCCGCGAAGAAATTCAAGCATAAAGCGGCCAAAAGAATAGAAAATGTTGTATGAAAGAAATAGAAAGCCTCGAAACCGTGGACGACTTTTTAGCATCAAAAGCAGGCCAAAAACAACAAAGTCCCATTGTCCCTCCCACACTTCTGCAGGATACAGCGGCTGGCTTCCATAGGTGTCATATGCCATCGTGCCCGGAGGATAAACGAGCCCCCACCCAGCGTTGGTCGGTGTTCCAAAAGCATCACCATTTAATAAACATGCGATTCGCCCCACTCCTTGCCCAAAGATAATAGCCGGCGATAAAATGTCGGCCATTTCCCAAAAATTCAATTTATGACGCCACGTATAAATTGCACCTGCAACAAACCCTCCGGCCAAACCTCCCTGTATTGATAAGCCGCCTTCCCAGATCGAAAAGATATGGGTCAAATGCTGTGAATAATAGCCCCATTGAAAAAAGAATACTTCCCAAAACCGAGCACCAACGATTGCGCCGATAATAAGGAAGAAAGCCACATCTAAAACGTGTTTTTGATAAGACGTTCCTTTTGCCAAATAATATCCCAGGGAAATGCCAAGAAGGATGGCAATCGCGACGATTAACCCGTAGGAATGAACGGGGTAGCTCCCTATGTAAAATAGGATCACTCTCATGTTTTTCACCTTTTCTGTGAGAAGTACTAATTCCCTTTGCATTTTAACATACTAAAGTTAGCTAATCGAATTGATTTAAAAATGCAATAAAAAACTCACATTCGTTAGAATGGTCAGGTTGATCACACAATAAAAATCGGAATGCATTTCAAGATTGTCTAATAGGCTGCTATCTTAGGATTCGACAAATCCAAAGACAGATTGAAGCTGCGCCGTTTTGGATAATAGTTGGCTGCGGAAAAGATCGCGTCGATGGATGAGGTAGGGATTCGCACCGGAGTATGTTTTATTTTGGGCTGTTGTTTATTTTCCTCAAACAAATCTGTACGTTTCTTTTTCACTATATACACTCCCCACATCACCCAAACCAAAAAAATTGGAGAAAAAGTTTTCACCCTCTACTTTTTCTCCAAATCTACTTTTTCTCCAAATTTAATAATAAAGATTTCTCTTATATTACTGTATTTATACTTTCTCTCTTAAAAAAACTATGAATATAATCGGTCGTAGCCCCGATGAAGATGATGATTCCCTGCTCGACCGCCGGAAGCAGCGCATCCTGGCGGGAAGAGTTGAAGCGATGCACCTCGTCGAGAAAGAGGATCGTCTTGCGCCCGTAAAGGGACTTGGCGCTCTTCGCCCGCTCGATGACGTCCCGAACATCCTTGACCGACGCTTCGACGGCATTGAGCTTCACGAACTCCCCCTCGGTACGGTTGGAGATGATGCTCGCCAGCGTCGTTTTGCCGCTGCCCGGAGGGCCGAACAGGAGCAGCGAGCTGACCTGGTCGCCTTCGATCGCGCGCCTCAGCAGCGTTCCCGGGCCGACGACATCCTCTTGGCCGATATACTCGTCCAGCGTCCGCGGACGCATGCGGTCCGCAAGCAGCCGCGCCCGCGGCTGCTCCTTCTCTTCTTTATAATCAAATAAGTCCATCTCGCAACATCCCCTGTACTATGCTGGGCTGAGGGATATCCGGGAAGGCAGCAACCGGTTCCCGGACAGCCGGATTCCTTTAAAAAAAGTGTATCACAGCTGCCGATAGGGCACAAACGTTCGCTACGAATCCACCATGCTTGAGCCGATATGGGAGCCGGCCGTCTCCCCTCGGCATTTGCGGAGAAGCCGGGAATTTCGCTGCCCGGCCCATCTGCCGGACTTCTCTGCTCCATGAAAAAAAGGACAGACACGATGTCTGCCCCTGCCGGTCGGGAATTGCCGTCCCCCCGCCATAAGATGATCAAGCCCATTCAGTTCTTGAAGTCTTCGGATGGCTCTGTCCGGCAAATCCTCAGGCTTCCGCCGCCAGCCCAAGCTCGGACCATTCGCGCTCGAACAGCTCCCGCAGCTGGCGCTTCCGGTCCTCGTCGACGAAAGCCGCATTGATGGCATGGGCTGCGACCTTGCGGATATCCCCGGCGGAGAATCGGAACCTGCGGGTCAGATTCTCGTACTCCCGCGTCTGGTTCGTTCCCGACACCGTCGGGTTATCCGTATTGACCGTCACCAGCAGGCCGCTGTCCAGGTAGCTGCGGATCGGATGCGCCTCCATGCAGGATACCGCCTTCGTCTGCACGTTGCTGATGACGCACAGCTCGAGGGGAATTCCCTTGACACGGATGAGCTCCGTCACCTCGGCATCCTCCTGCAGCCTGACCCCGTGCCCGATCCGGCGCGCCCGCAGCTTCTCGACGGCGCAGCGGATGCTGCATGCCCCAGACGCCTCGCCGGCATGGATCGTGATCGGCAGTCTGAGCCTGTCAGCCAGCTCGAACACTTCCGCATGCAGCTCGTTCGGATAGCCGGCCTCGTCTCCCGCCAAATCGACGCCGACGACCCCGTCTCCATGATAGCGCGCGGCTGCCCTCACGATCTCCTCGTTGTCCATCTGGCCATGATGCCTCATGCAGATCAGAATCATGCGCACGCAGTGGCCGTATTTCTGCTCAGCGGCGCGGAGGCCGGAGCGTACAGACTCGATGACCTCCTCGACCGTCAGCCCCCGGCGGGTATGCAGATGCGGCGCGAAGCGCACTTCCAGATAGCGGACGTTTTCCAGAGCCGCATCCTCGGCTGCCTCGAACGCGATGCGCGACAGCGAAGATGCTGACTGCATCAGCAGCAGCGGGAGCTCGAACCGCTCCAAATATTCCATCAGGCTGCTGCAGGAAGGCGGAGCGGTCATGCGGTCCGTCAAATCCCGCAAATCGCGGCAGCTCAGCTCGATTCCTTCCTCCTCGGCGATTTCGGCGGCTGTTGCCGGTCTGACGCTTCCGTCGAGATGGCAATGCAATTCGATTTTCGGCAAACGCCTCATCAGATTCATCGTGACCATGATATGCACCATCCCGTTGATGTTAATTAGAAATGATGGTATCCAATTTGAAGCTTCATGTCAATATATATTACACAAAATAGGCTATTTCCACTAAATATATGCCCTATACATAACTTTAAATGTAAGATTTTAAATAGCTAAACCTAAAAACGGCCTCTAATCGAGAGCCGTCTTTGTCCATTGAATAGGAAAGCTTACAGCGTTATTCCGGATTTAGCGAGCAATTCCCGCACGGCGACGCTGACCATGATCAGTCCCGCTACCGGCGGCACGAATGCATTGCTTGCAGGCGGCTGCTGGGCTTTGCGGATTTCCGGAGCGTTGTCCGGCACGATCCGCTGGGTGACGTCCTCGCGCGGCTTTTTAGGCTCTTCCGACGAGAAGACGACCTGGACCCCTTTCTTCACGCCTTCGCGGCGCAGCTTCTGGCGGACGACGCGCGCGACGGGGTCTGTATGTGTTTTGGAAATATCCGTAACCTGGAACTTGGTCGGGTCGACCTTGTTCGCAGCTCCCATGCTGGAGATGATCGGAATATTCCGCTCCAGGCACTGCTTGATGAGGTGGACCTTATAGGAAATCGTGTCGGATGCGTCGAGCACATAATCGAGCGGGTATTCGAACAGCTTCTCGTACGTCTCCTCGGTATAGAACATCCTCAGGCTGATGACATCGCACTCGGGGTTGATCAGCTTGATGCGGTCCCGCATCAGATCCGCCTTTGGTTCGCCGACCGTCGTCGTCAAGGCATGGATCTGCCGGTTGATATTGGTGATGTCCACGACATCCTTGTCGATCAGGATGATCCGGCCGACGCCGGTACGGGCCAGAGCCTCGGCCGCGATCGAGCCGACGCCGCCGATGCCGAGCACGGCGACGGTGCTCCGCTTCATGGCTTCGATGCCTTCAGGCCCGAAGGCAAGCTCCGTTCGGGAAAATTGATTGAGCATGGGCATTTCCTCCTTTATCCTCTTCGTTACCCTTTCAGGCAGGGCAAAACCGCACCGGTTCCGGTGCGGCCTGCTTCCATGCCTGTAATTTGCAGAGAGCTCTCGACTACGATTGAACGGCCGGGGCCGGGGCTGGCGCTACTCCCTGAGCCGGCTTCGAGCCCGCTTTCGCAACCGTGCGGATATGCAGCTGCTGAAGCTGGGCGATATCCACCGGAGACGGAGCCGCCGTCAGCAGGTCGGTCGCGCTCGCCGTTTTCGGGAAGGCGATCGTCTCGCGCAGGTTGGTGCGGCCGGCCAGCAGCATGATCAAGCGGTCCAGGCCGAAAGCGATGCCGCCATGCGGAGGCGTGCCGTATTCAAAAGCGTCAAGCAGGAAGCCGAACTGTTCATGCGCTTGCTCCATGCTGAAGCCGAGCGCCGTGAACATCTTCTCCTGGATATCCCGCTTGTAGATCCGCATCGAGCCGCCGCCGACTTCGTATCCGTTGAGCACCAGATCGTAGGCTTGAGCGCGGATCGCTCCAGGATCCGTATCGAACAGATGCAGATCCTCATCCTTCGGACGGGTGAACGGATGATGCTCGGCGACATAACGCTTCGCTTCCTCATCCCAGCCGAGCAGCGGGAAGTCCACGACCCAGGCGAACTTGAAGACGGAATCGTCGATCAGGTTCAGCTGGCGTCCGACCTTCAGTCTCAGGTTGCCGAGAACGTCGGCAACGATCTTCTTCTTGTCGGCGGAGAACATCAGCAGATCGCCTTCTGCAACGCCGAGACGCTCGGTCAGAGCCTGGATCTCCTCCGGCTTGAGGAATTTCACGATCGGACCGCGCCATTCGCCTTCCTTCACTGTAATCCAGGCAAGCCCCTTGCCGCCGTAGCGGGCCGCGAACGGCTGCAGGTCGTCAAGCTCCTTGCGGCTCCATCCTGCGCAGCCTTTGGCGTTCAGCACTCGCACGACGCCGCCGGAAGCAGCCACGCTCGCGAATACCTTCACGTCGCTGCCCTTCACGATGTCCGTGATATCTTCGATTTCCAGACCGAAGCGCAGATCCGGCTTGTCGGAGCCGTATTTGTCCATGGCATCCGCATAGGTGATGCGCTGGAACGGCGCTGTTATGTCGGCGCCTACCGTTTCCTTGAACAAGCGCTGAGCCAGCTTCTCCATCATCGCGAGCAGCTGGTCCTGTGCCAGGAAGGAAGTCTCGATGTCGACCTGGGTGAATTCCGGCTGGCGGTCGGCGCGAAGATCCTCATCGCGGAAGCAGCGCGCGATCTGGTAGTAGCGCTCTACGCCGCCGACCATGAGCAGCTGCTTGAAGAGCTGCGGCGATTGCGGCAGAGCGTAGAACTCCTCCGGATGCACGCGGCTCGGCACGAGATAATCGCGTGCTCCCTCCGGCGTGCTCTTGGTGAGGATCGGCGTTTCCACTTCGACGAATTCCTCTCCGTCGAGGAAGTCGCGGAAGATTTTGGACGCCTTGGAACGGAGGAGCAGCGTGCGCTGCATTTCCGGACGGCGCAGGTCCAGGTAACGGTACTTCAGGCGGAGAGGCTCGTCGACCTCGATGCCGTCCTCGATCGGAAACGGCGGCGTTTTGGCGGCATTGAGAATCTCGATCTCGGTGATGCGGACCTCGATCTCGCCGGTGGCCAGATTCGGATTGCGAGTCTCCGCGTCGCGCTCAACGACGGTTCCTTTCACAGCGAGCACGTACTCGCTGCGCGCGCGGTCGGCGATGCCGAGCGCGTCGCCCGAATAAGCCGGATTGAAGACGATCTGCACGATGCCCGTGCGGTCGCGCAGGTCGATGAACAGCACGCCGCCGAGGTCGCGCCGGCGCTGCACCCATCCTTTCAGTTCCACGGTTTTGCCTACGTCGGCTTTGGTCAGCCGTCCGCATTGATAAGCTTGTTCGCTCATTTCTGTCACTCCTTCGGATGGTTGGCACGGGTGGTCAATACTTGGATTCCGAATGCGGCTTAACCTTTGATTTCGGAAGCCAGGCTTGCGAGAGGAACCATGCGCTGCTCGCCGGTATCCATCTCCTTGAGGGAAATCTGGCCGGCTGCCAGCTCGTCGTCGCCCAGGATCGCCGTATAACGCGCGGCGTAACGGTCGGCCGACTTCATCTGCGCCTTCATCTTGCGTCCCTGATAATCGCGCTCCGCGGACAAGCCGGCTTTGCGAAGCAGCTGAAGCTGCTTGGCCGTCTCGCGCTCCGCCGCTTCGCCGAGAGCAACCAGATACACGTCGATGCGCGGCTTGGCCGCCTCGCCTCCCTGCTGGTGCTCCAGAATCATGACGGTGCGCTCGATGCCGAGGCCGAATCCGACGCCGGGCTGGTCCGGCCCGCCGATTTCGCCGACGAGGCCGTTGTAGCGGCCTCCGCCGCCGATCGTGTCGATGGCGCCGATTCCCTCCGCCTTGAACTCGAAGGCGGTATTCGTGTAATAATCAAGTCCGCGGACGAGCCGGGAGTTGATGTCATACGGGATGTCCATATCGCTCAGATGCTGCTTCACCTTCTCGAAATGCTGACTGCTGGCTTCGTCCAGGCTGTCCAGAATCGACGGCGCGCCTTCGAAGTGATGCTGGTCATGCTTGCAGTCCAGTACCCGCAGCGGATTGCGGTCCATGCGGGATTGGCAGTCCTTGCACAGAACGCTGCGCTTGGGCTCCAGGAACTCCAGCAGCTTGCCGCGGAACGCCGCGCGCACCTCGGGCGTCCCGACCGAGTTGATCTCCACGCGCACGTCTCTCAGGCCGACCTCCGTATAGAAGGTATATCCGAGCGCGATGATCTCCGCATCGAGCGCCGGATCGACCGACCCGAGCGCTTCCACGCCGAATTGGTGGAACTGGCGGTAGCGTCCGGCCTGCTGGCGCTCATAGCGGAACATCGGTCCGACGTAATACAGCTTCGTCAGATCAGGCTCGCCGTAGAGCTTGTTTTCGACATAGGCGCGCACGACGCCGGCGGTTCCTTCCGGACGCAGCGTCAGGCTGCGCCCGCCGCGGTCCTCGAACGTGTACATTTCCTTCTCGACAATGTCCGTCGTCTCCCCGACGCCGCGCCGGAACAAGTCCGTCGACTCGAACATCGGCGTGCGGATTTCACGGAAGTTGAATCTGCGGCATATTTCCCTCGCCTTGCTTTCGACGAACTGCCATCTCTCGACTTGTCCGGGCAGCAGATCCTGCGTGCCCGGCATTTTTTGAAATCCCATAACCGCCCCTCCTTGCTTTGGCTCAGCATCATCGCATCCCAACCTATCTTCATCGACAAAAAAAGCTCTCGTCCGCTGACGACCCCATAAGGTCGTCAGGGACGAGAGCTCGATCTCCCGTGGTGCCACCCTGATTCCGGATATAAGGCCCAAGGCCGGTCCATCCGCTTCAAAGAACGGTTAACGCCCGTCACACGCATGCCGTCTACGCAAAGGCTGCGCCGTCATGCGCGCAAAAGCCTTCTTCGCCGGATGTTCTCCGGGATGTCATTCCTCCCGCCACCATAAGGACGCTTGCAGCCGTAACGGCGTCCCTCTCTGAATACGTGCGCGCAGAGTACTTCTTCCCATCATCAAAGGTTGGTTTCAATTGAGATTCATTCTACCGCTGTAAAGGGATCAAGTCAAGCCGCTCTCCCCGTCGGAACAAAAAAAAGAGCCCGGCAAGCGGGCTCTGAAGTCTTGCCATATTAAAAAGGGGGTCGAGATCAAGTATAGCCCGGCTGTGTTAAGCGATGATGTTGCCCAGATTACAATTGGATGACAAATGCTCTGCCGGCATGAAAGGTCAGCTTTCCTCCCGATCATCCTTTTTGGGCGCCGCTCCGCCCCCTGCCCAATCTTCCGCGAACTCCAGGTCTTCCTCCAGATCATCCAGCAGCAGCGCTTCCCGCCTGTCCGCTTGCAGGATCCGGCTGGAAGCGCGGCTTAGCATCTGCATTTTGCGTCCCTGCCGCATGGCGGCCACTTCCTTTCTCTCCGTCAAATCGCTTATGAAGCGTCTGTCGAGGTGTCCGGTAAGTAGTGTTGCCGCATAACGGCTTCGTTAGTCCGGAATCAGGGATTATTCCCGGCTGTCCAATAGGAGCGTGACCGGTCCGTCGTTGACGAGGGATACATCCATCATAGCCCCGAAACGGCCCGTCTCCACCTGGAGCCCGAGCGCTTGCAGCGCTCCATTGAACGCTTCGTAGAGCGGCTCCGCATGCTCCGGCCGGGCTGCGGACATGAAGTTGGGACGCCGTCCCTTGCGGCAATCGCCATATAGGGTGAACTGGGACACCGAAAGCACGGCGCCGCCCGCGTCGAGCACGCTCAGGTTCATCTTCCCGTCCCCGTCCTCGAAAATGCGCAGGTTCGCGATTTTATCGGCCATCCAGGAAATGTCCGCCTCGCTGTCCTCATGGGCAAATCCGACAAGCAGCATGAGTCCCTGCCCGATGCTGCCGACGACAGCTCCCCCGATGGAGACCGATGCGCTGGAGCAGCGCTGAACTACGACTTTCACGATGAGCCACCGTCCTCTATCCTATTGCATGATGCGCTGCACCGAGTAGATGTCCTTGACGCGCTTGATCTTGTCCACGACGGACTGCAGATGCTCGATGTTGCGGATCAGAATGGTCATATGGATGATGACCATCTTGTTCTTGCCCGTGCGTCCGGTAACCGCGGATATATTCGTCTTGCTCTCCGCTACGGCTTGCAGCACCTCGTTGAGCAGGCCGCGATGGTCGTAGCCGGTAATCTCGATATCGACGCTGTAGTTCGACTCCGTCGACTCTTCCCATTCGACCTCGATGACGCGCTCCGCGTCGTCCTCCTGGCCTTCGACAGGAAGATTCGGACAATCCTGCCGGTGAACGGACACTCCGCGTCCGCGTGTAATATAGCCCACGATTTCATCGCCGGGAACCGGATTGCAGCAGCGGGCGAAGCGGACGAGCAGGTTGTCGATGCCTTTGACGGTCACGCCGCCGGTCGCCGCCTTCTTGCGGGTCCCCGGAGACTTCACCTCGGTCGGCTCGTTCGTAAGCTCGATCAGCTGCGCGGCTTCGGCTTCCCGCCGCATCTTCTCGGTCAGCTTGGTGCAGATCTGCGCGGCGGTGATGCCGCCGAAGCCGATCGCAGACATCATGTCCTCGACATCATGGAAGCTGAACTTGGACGCGGCCTCCATAAGCTTGTCCTCGGCCATCCAGGCGGATGGCTCAAGGCCTAGCCGCTTCAGCTCGCGCTCCAGCATATCGCGGCCTTTGATGACGTTCTCCTCGCGCCGCTCTTTTTTGAACCAGGCTTTGATCTTCGTCCGGGCATGCGAGGATTTCGCGATCTTGATCCAGTCCTGGCTCGGGCCGTAGGAATGCTTCGAGGTCAGAATCTCCACGATGTCGCCGGTCTTGAGCTTATAATCAAGCGGCACGATCCGGCTGTTCACCTTGGCCCCGATCGTCCGGTTGCCGACCTCCGTATGGATCCGGTAGGCAAAATCAAGCGGAACAGAACCGGCCGGCAGTTCGATCACTTCGCCTTTTGGCGTGAACACGAACACCAGGTCCGAGAAGAAGTCCATCTTGAGCGACTCCATGAACTCGGAGGCGTCCTCGGCGTCGTTCTGCAGTTCCAGGATTTCGCGGAACCATCCCATCTTGTCCTCGATATTGCCGCTCGGTCCCGCCGAGCCTTCCTTGTAGGCCCAGTGGGCCGCGACGCCGTACTCGCTCGTGCGGTGCATCTCCCAGGTACGGATCTGGACCTCGGTCGGCTCGCCGTTCGGTCCCACGACGGTCGTATGCAAGGACTGGTACATGTTGGCCTTGGGCATCGCGACATAGTCCTTGAAACGTCCGGGCATCGGCTTCCACAGCGTATGGATGATGCCGAGCGTCGCATAGCAGTCCTTGATGTTGTCCACGATGATGCGGATCGCCATCAGATCATAGATTTCGTTGAACTGCTTGTTGCGCATCGTCATCTTGCGGTAAATGCTGTAAATATGCTTGGGGCGCCCAGAAATATCGCCGTCGATGCCCATTTCCTCCAGCTTTTCCGTAATCCGTCCGATGACGACAGCGATGTACTGCTCCCGCTCCGCACGCTTTTTCTTCATCAGATTGGCGATCCGGTAATATTGCTGCGGATTGAGATAGCGCAGGGCGATATCCTCCATCTCCCACTTGATCGCGGAGATGCCGAGCCTGTGGGCGATCGGACAGAAAATCTCCAGCGTCTCGTAGGCGATGCGGCGCTGCGCTTCCTCCGACTGGAATTTCAGCGTGCGCATATTATGAAGCCGGTCCGCTAGCTTGATGAGAATGACGCGGATGTCCTGAGCCATCGCCACGAACATCTTGCGGTAGTTCTCGTTCTGTTGTTCTTCCTTGGACCGGAATTTGATCTTTTCCAGCTTGGTGAGGCCGTCGACAAGCATGGCGCAGGTATCACCGAATATCGCTCGGACCTGTTCCACCTCGACGGTCGTATCCTCCACAACGTCATGCAGCAGCGCCGCTATGATGGAAGTCACGTCCATCTCCATATTGACCAGGATTTCCGCCACGGCCACCGGATGGAGAATATAGGGCTCTCCCGATTTGCGCACCTGCCCGTGATGGGCTTGATCGGCAAATTCATAGGCCTCCCGGATCCTGTTCAGATCCTGGTCCCTCATATAAGTCGACGCCTTAGCGAGTAATTGCTCTATGCCCATGAAACGTCCCTTTCCATCCAAATGTCATCGTTCGACTTTTACCGTGTCCCAGTACCTATGAAAATAAGTTTAACTCCTATTATGCCCCTACAATACGGGCGGCGTCAACTGAACTTGAAGCGATAAGGCCATCCCTCTACCCGCGGCCTGGAGAGCCGTCATAAACATTGGTTCAAATTCCTTATTCTGCTATTAAAGGGGTCGAAAACTGTCTATATCGATAAAAAAAGACGGCCGTTTGCCGGCCGCCATTATTTCCTGAGAAATAATTAATAATGAAGCGTTTAGTATTTTATCAGAGAGAAGACGTCCAGGCCGCCAAGCTTGGCGCGTCCGTTCAAATAGCCGAGCTCGATCAGGAACGAAGCTCCTACGACCTCGCCGCCAAGCTGCTCGATCAGGTTGATCGTCGTCGCGATCGTGCCGCCGGTAGCGAGCAGATCGTCGGCGATGAGCACGCGCTGTCCCGGCTTGATGGCATCCTTGTGGACGGCGAGCGTGTCTTTGCCGTATTCAAGATCATAGCCGGCCTCGACGGTCTCTCCCGGAAGCTTGCCGCTTTTGCGGATCGGCACGAAGCCGACTCCAAGAGCGATCGCTAGCGGAGCTCCGACGACGAAGCCGCGCGCCTCCGGACCGGCGATCAGGTCGATCTCTTTGCCGTGGGCCGCTTTTTTGAGCTCATCGATCGCCGCACGGTAGACTTCGCCGTTGTTCAGCAGCGTCGTGATGTCCTTGAAGCGGATGCCAGGCTGAGGAAAATCTTCGATAACGCGGATATATTCTTTGAAATTCATGATTGTCGAGCTCCTTTTATTCCCTATGCGGGTAGTTCGGTATGATGGCTTGATGCCGGCAAGCCGGCTATCCAGGATTTGATGTCTTCTGTTGCCGAGAAAAGCTTGGACATGATCTTCTCTTCTTCCAGCGCCTCCAGGTAAAGCGCGGATTCCGAGAGGTCCCTGCGGGCAGGGGCTTCGGCGGCCGTCCAGCCCTCGTCGCGCCGTTCGATGAAGCCCAGCTGATGAAACACTTCCAATGCCAGAGAGGCTCTCTCCGGCGGGCAGCCCGCAGCCTCGGCCAGCCTCCGTCCCGCCTGCCCGGCAGGCAGCGGAGACAGCTTGCGGATCCAGGCGTACAGCCTGCCCATGCCCGCGCGCTCCAGCCAGTCCGCGGAGCCTTTCGGATCAGCCGGGTAGAGCAGATGCAGCGCCTCAAGCCCATTGCTGAGCCGAAGAGCTTTCTCCAGCCTGGCGCAGGATGACGGACTTCCATAAAGGATGACTTCCTGGCAGGAGAAGCCTCCCTCCGGAACTTCTTCGGGAAGGCAATGGATCCATCCGGAATTGCCGCTTCCTTCGCTGCCGGATGCGATCTCGCGAGCGCTGGCCGAATGGAGCCTTTCCCTCGTCACGATGACGGCCGTTCTCTTTTCCTGCCGGAGCCTCTCGATGATCGAAGCAAGGCGGCCGCCAGGATCCCTTGTCCCTCTGAAGTCGTACACCCTCGGCTCTCTGACCCTCAGATCGCGGATCATCAGCTGCGGCTTGCGCTTCCCGTTCCATTCGTTCACCGTCAGCTCCCCGACGATGTCCGCCCTCAAGGAAGCGGCAAGCGGATCAGCGAATTCTCCCATGCCGAATCCGATCGCATCCAGCTTCGCCGGGGTGAGGCCGCTGCTTAGAGCGAGCTTGAGATGCGTCTTCTCCTTGCCGAGCAGGCGGACATCGCCGATGCCCGCGACGCTGATCAGCAGCTTCGGCACCGGATTGCCGCTGCCGTAAGGCTCAAGCAGCGCCAGCTCGCCGGCGGTCTCGATCGACGCCTCCTCGATGGGACAGACCAGATCGATGTCGCAGACCGGAATGTAATCCTCCGGACGCAGCTGAAGCTCCGCTTGCGCGCAAAGGGCTTTTTCCAGCTCGTCCAGCCTGGTGCGATGAAGCGTCATGCCCGCAGCGGCCGCATGGCCGCCGTAATGCTCCATCAGTTCCTTGCAGGAGCTCAGCGCCTCGAACAGATCATAACCCGGAATCGACCTTGCCGATCCTTTGCACATTCCCGATTGCTCGTCAAGGCCGAGCAGCACGGTCGGACGGTAATGCTTCTCCAGCAGCTTGGAAGCCACGATGCCGACAACGCCGGGATTCCAGCCCGCTCCGGCGAGCACGATCACTCCGGGATGGGGAGCGCCTTGCTCGTCGGCCCGGCGGCAGCGTTCCTGCCACATGGCTTCGGCTTCCTTCGCGATATCGGCGACAACCTCGCGGCGCTCGATATTGAGCTCGTCCAGGCTCGAGGCGATTTCCTCGGCTTCCTCCCGATCATCCGTAACAAGAAGGACGACGGCCGGAGCCGCATGATCAAGCCGGCCGGCGGCGTTGACTCTCGGACCCATCTGGAAGCCGATATCCGATGCCGTGACCGCCTCCGTCTTGATGCCGCCCGCTTCGGCCAAAGCCGCGAATCCGGGGCGAGGCGAAGTTCGGATGACATGAAGGCCGGATCGAACGATAATGCGGTTCTCATCGGCCAGTGGCATCAAGTCCGCAATCGTTCCCAGAGCGGCAATATCGCTCCATTCCAGGGGAATGCGGCCAAGCAGGCACTGGGCGAGCTTGAATGCGACTCCGGCGCCGCACAGTCCCTTGAACGGATAAGCGCAGCCGGGCTGCTTGGGATTCACGATGGCATCGGCAGCGGGAAGAACGTCGGGAGGTTCATGATGATCCGTGACGACGACCGACAAGCCCAGCTTGCGGGCATGCGCGATCGGCTCGACGGCGCTGATTCCGTTGTCGACCGTGACGATAAGCGTGAATCCTTCTTCCGCAGCCTTGTCCACGGCCGGGATGTTCATGCCATATCCTTCCCTGGTGCGATGCGGAATATAATAGTCATGGCGAATGCCCAGCTCGCGCAGCAGAAGGATCATCAATGCGGTGGAAGAAACCCCGTCCGCGTCATAATCCCCGTACACAAGCACTTTCTCCCCGTCTGCCGCGGCCTTCCGGATGCGGGCGACCGCTTCCTCCATTCCCTTGAGCAGATAGGGATCGTGCATCGACTCGATTCCCGCTCCCATGAAGTCATGAGCCGTTTCCGGCGACATGCACCCTCTTTGCACGAGCAGTCTCGCCGCCAGCGGATTCAGGCCAAGAGCAGCCTGAATCGATTGCGCAGCCTGGTTTTCCTCTTCATTCAGCTTTCTTATGTTCCAGCGGGTTTTGGACCCGATCACGTTGTTCCCGCCTCCATCCTTGCATTTCGGTATAAGCTTGCGTCCCTATCTGCCGCTTGCCGTCACCGGCTGATTCCCAAACGCGATCCAAGCAGAGAAACGCTGCCCTCTGCGGCTGCGGGCCGTTCCGGAAGATCCGGATCAGCCCGCAGCAGGCGGCGGCAGCGTTATGCCCAAGACGGGCCAGCCGGCTCTTACTGAAGCAGCGTCGGCATATGCTCCTGATTGGGGTCATGATTGGATTTGTACGGGTAGCCGGGATTATAAGGCTCTACGCAGATTTTAACGTCATGGATATGCATGAACCGCTTGAGGACAAGCTGCTTGACCCGCCGCCCGATATCCGCTCCTTCGAGCACGGAAATCCGGGGATTGACGCTGATGACGATCTCGGCGGATATCCTGCCCCCGCTCATATGCGGCTGGACTGCTTCCACCGTCACGACGCCGTCGACTCTCTGGATGATCTCCGTCATGTCCTCGGCCAGACCGGAATGGTCTGCGGGAGCTGTCTCCTTCTTTTTGCCGGTTCCAAGAAACAGAAGATAGCCCTTGTAGACGATGAAAGCCCCGATGAGGACCGATGCGGCAGGATCCAGATAAGTCATCCAGATCAATCCGCTCTCGCCTCCGGCCCAAGCGCCTGCAGCTCCGGCGGCCGCCGTCAGCGAGACTGCCCATTCCCATCCGGGAATGGGACCTCTTACGAACAGAAGGCGCAAGGCAAGGCAGATCGGAATGACGAAGGCAGCCGGAAGCTGCGGATAGCCGTCAAGCGGCTCCATCATGCGGTTGAGAGCGAGCACGGCCATCTGCAGGCCGATGACGATGAGAAAAATGGAGAACACATAAACGAATGTATGCTCCCTGCCCAAGTGCTGCGCGTTGTCCCCGCTGCGGCGGCTGTCCTTCTTGCCGGATACTTGCGCCGCATAGGAGGAGCATGCGTCCGAAGCGGAGCGGAAAGCATCCGACAGCAGAACGGAGCTGCCGAAAAGGGAGCCGGTCGTTCCCTTGATGACGGCGAGCCCGATATGGACCCCGGTCTCCCTCCACCGGCCGGCCGCAGCTAGGCCGGATTGCGGTTGCTTGTCGGCCATGGCTTCAGCCTCCCGTTATGAAGCTGCCGGATTGCCTGCGGAAGCCGGCTTCGACTTGGAATTCTTCTTCATGAGCAGCCACAACGGACTCGCGATGAAGATCGAGGAGTACGCTCCGCTTAACAAGCCTACAAGCATCGCCAGCGAGAACAGGCGGATCGACTCGCTCCCGAAAATGAACAGCGCCAAGGCGGCGAACAGAACGGTAAGCGCCGTGTTGATGGAGCGCGTCATCGTCTGCCAGACGCTGTCGTTGACGACCTTGATGTAGTCCTTGAACGTCTTGATCTTCGCGAAGCGCAAATTCTCGCGGATCCGGTCGAAGATGACGATCGTATCGTTGATGGAATAGCCGATGATCGTCAGGATCGCGACGATGAACGGAAGGTTGACCTCCAGACGGAAGATCGAGAAGACGCTGATGACGATGAAGGCATCGTGGACGAGAGCCACGACGGCCGCAAGGCCGAAGCGCCATTCAAAGCGGATGGCGACATAAATGATGATGCCGATGCAAGCCAGCAGCATCGCCTTGAGCGCGTTCCACTGCAGCTCGCGGGCGATCTCGACATCGACCGTGTTGACCTCGACCGAAGAGCCGGGATCGAACTTCGCTTTAAGATCCGACTTGAGCTGCTCTTCCTTGCTCTGGCTGAGCACTTCGTCGAATCGGATCGTCATCCGGTTGTCGCCGAAGGTCGGGGCGTTGTGCTTGCCGAATTCTCCGGCTTGGAGATAGGATTCGATCTCCTGGCGCTGGGCGGACAAGTCCTTGGTCGACTTGACGTCCACGCTGGAGCCCGACTTGAAATCGACGCCGTAGTTCAGTCCCAGAGCCGCGAGCGCCACGATGCCGGCGATCGTGATGACGATCGAGAAGATGTAGAAATACTTGCTGTAATGGACAAAATCGATCCGGGATTCCTTAGAGCGCACGGATTTCACTCTCCTTCACGCCGTAATAGCCCGGCTTGTTGAATTTGCCGCTTTTGATCATCAGCCAGAGCAGGTAGCGGGAAACGACTACGTTGGAGATCAGGCTGATGATGATGCTCAGAAGCAGCGTGATGGCGAATCCTTTGACGGATCCGACACCGATGAAGAACAGCACGCCGGCGGCGATGATCGTCGTGACGTGGGAGTCGATGATCGTGCGCAGGGAAGTTTTGGAGCCGGCGCGGAAAGCGCTCAGCAGGCTCTTGCCGGAACGAATCTCTTCCTTGATCCGCTCCGCCGTCAGGATGTTGGCGTCGACGGCGATGCCGATGCCGAGAATGAAGGCCGCGATGCCGGGAAGCGTAAGCGTCGCGTTGAGCGCGATATGCGCCGCAAGCAGCAGCCAGGTATAGATGATCAGGGATACGCTGGCCGCAATGCCCGGCACCCGGTAGAAAACGAGCATGAAGAGCACGATGAAGACTGTGCCGACCAGGCCGGCGAAAATCGTGTCGTCGAGCGACTGCTTGCCGAGCGAGGCGCCGACGGACTGCGTGTATTTCACTTCGAGCTTCAGCGGCAGGGCGCCGAGGTTGATCGTGTCGCGGATATTCATTGCTTCTTCACGAGTGTAGTTGCCGGAAATCTCGGCGTCGCTGCTGTTGATCTCGGATGACACATTCGGAGCGGAAAGCTGGTTCTCGTCCAGATAAATGGCGAGTTGGTTGTTGCCGGTCACGGCCAGCTTGGCTACCTCGGAAGTCACCTTGGCGAACTGGGCGGCATCCTTGAGCTTGATGTTGATCTTGTATTGGCCGAAATCGCCTTGCTGGATCGACGCTCCGCCTTCCTTGAAGTCGCTGCCTGTCAGTTCCACCTTGCAGTAGCCGGCGTCCTTGGCGCAGCCGATGGCGCTGCGGAAGGTCAGGTTCGCAGGCTTGACGAGGTCTTCGCGCAGCTTGGCTTCCTTGGCTTCGTCCATGCCCGCGATGCGGATGCGGATGCGGTCCGTGCCTTCCGTCGTGACTTCAGGCTCGGACACGCCGTCTTTGTTGACGCGCTTCTCGAGGCTTTTTGCCGTCTCCGTCAACGATTCGCGCGTCACTTTGCTGCCTTCGTTCAAAGGCTTGGCCTGGTAGAGGATTTCGAATCCGCCCTTGAGGTCCAGACCTAACCGGGTCTTATCCAAGAGGGCGGGGCTTGTCCAACCAATGACGCCGAAACTGACGACGACAATGATCAGGAATGCTAGCATCCGTTTCATAATTCCTGATGTTCCTCCTTAAGTTCACAATCGTTTCTATTATAACGATGCGGGAAATTTGAGTCAAAAAAAAGAAACCCTTGTCAAAATCAGGTTTCTTTCCACGCGCTCATCGTCAGATGGTTCATGAGCTGGGTCGCCTTAAGGGACAAGATGTCATTCACGAGCTTGTGCAGCAGCGGCTCACCCGACTTGATATACCGGGCTTGAACGCACTCCCATACATCGGTCCCCGTCACCTGCTCGTAGCCGATCCAGCGGAGCTCCTCCGCCTTGCTCTCGCACAGGGCGAAGATTTCCTCGCTCATTTCCTTTTCCGTCATGCGGCCACTCGCCTCCCCTGTTGACTATCCGCCTCAAGCCGTCGAACTGATTCCATTCGACGCAGAGGCCCGCATTCCTGCCTCGTTCCGGCTTCTTCCCAAAAAACATAGACATGCCGGGTGCCGGATGCCGCATAAACATGCTGTACGGACGTGCCCGCCCCCCTTGCCGGGCCGGCACAATGAACACCGTTAGGGAAGAGGAAGGAACCTATGACGAAGCCGAACAAACAAACCAGTCAAACCTTTATCAAGGGAGCCATGATCCTGCTTGCGGCGGGCGTCATCAACCGGATTCTCGGTTTCGTCCCCCGCATCGCCCTTCCTCGAGTCATCGGAGCCGAAGGGGTCGGCATCTACCAGCTCAGCTACCCGTTCCTGGGCGTGCTGCTGACTCTCATTACAGGCGGCATCCCGCTGGCCGTAGCCAAATGGATCGCGGAGGCCGACTCCAAGGGGGAGGGCCACCGCGTCAAGCAGATTTTCCGCACCGCCATGCTGCTGACGATCGTCCTTGCCCTTGCGATGACGGCTCTGATGCTGCTCGGCGCCGAATGGATCACGACCCGCGTCCTGACCGACAGCCGCGTGTACCGGCCGTTCGTAATGATGGCGCCGATGCTGCTCATCATCGGGGTATCGTCCGTATACAGAGGTTATTTCCAAGGCAAGCAGAACATGATCCCGACCGCCCAGTCCCAGGTGGTGGAGACGGTGCTGCGGATCGCCGGGCAATTGCTGCTGGCTTTCCTTCTGCTCCCTTACGGACTCGAATGGGCAGCCGCTGGCGCGATGATGGGAACCGTCATCGGCGAGATCGCAGGCCTGCTGATCTTGTTCTGGCATGCAGCGAAAGACAAGGGCAATTCCGCTGCGGCTGTCCCCGCCACCCCTGCCGGCGCTCCGCCCCTTTCCCAAAACACCAAGCACGAAGAGCGCGTTCCCGTGCTGAAAAGGCTGCTGCGCCTTTCCATACCGGTCACGGGCAGCCGGCTGGTCGGTTCCCTGTCCTACCTGCTGGAATCGATCCTTACCGCCCGCAGCCTCGCCGCCGCGGGCATCGCAACCGGTGCCGCCACCGCGCAATACGGCGCCCTGCAAGGGATGATCATTCCGCTGCTTCTGCTGCCGACGGCTCTTACCTACTCCCTGTCGGTGTCTCTGATTCCATCCCTGTCGGCAGCAGCGGCCAGAGGAGATATGGCCTCGATCCATAAGCGTCTCCATCAGTCTCTCCGCCTGGCTCTCGTCAGCGGAGCTCCCTTTGTCGTCGTCATGGGCCTGCTCGCGGAGCCGCTGTGCCGGCTGATGTACAATCACGGGGAAATCGCCCCGCTGCTTGCCCTGCTCGCTCCCGCCGGAATCTTCATCTACTTGCAAGGGCCGCTTCAGGCCGCCCTGCAGGCGCTGGACAAACCAGGAACCGCACTGTTCAATACGACCGTCGGCGCCTGCGTGAAGCTGTATCTCATCGTCGAGCTCGCGTCTCGTCCCGAGCTCGGAATCTATGGCGCTGTGATCGCAATCGTCGTCAACATCATCCTCGTCACCGCCTTGCACGGCATCAGCATCATACGCTGCGCCGGATACCGCATGAAGCTTCCAGACTTCATCAAGGTCGGAAGCGCCATGATCATCATGGGAGCCTCCTGCAGATGGCTGATGAGCAGAGGTCCGCTGCCAGCCGAATGGCTCAATCTGATCATTTCGTGCTCAGCCGGCGCTGCGGTCTATTTATTCCTGATGGGAGCCATGGGAATTATCGACAGGCACGACTTGTCCCGCATACCGGGCATCCGGCGCTGGTTCGGCTGAAGGGCGGCAGGAATGGAGACAAAGCGAACAGGCAGCTGCGTCAACTCAGCTGCCCGTTTTTATTTGTTTCGGCGGTTCTCATCGACGAACAGCTCGCCTTTGTGGTCGATCGTGCAGAAGAACACCTGATTCCACTCCGTGAGCCCTTTCTTGCGAAGCTGCTGCTTCAGCCAGAGACGGTTTTTCTCCAGCTTCTCCAGATTATGATCCATTACTCTGCCATCCATAATGAGTGGAACCGGCAGCGTTTCGAACCGATAAGCAGAAGGAAACGTAATCGCGCTTGACGATGAATCCTGCTGCTCATTGTTCTTTTCTTGCTTTCCTTGTTTTTGTCCTCCGCCGGATGAGCTTCCCTGCCCGCTTTGTTGGTTCTTCTGACCCTGTTGGCTCTGCTGGCCTTGTTGTCCTTGCTGGCTCTGGCCGGAAGACTGGGACTGTTTTTCCTTCGGGATGACGGACAGCTTGCCGCTCGTCTCGAGAATCGCGAATTCCACGTCCGCCACCCTCGCCACCTGGTTTTCCCTCAGCTGAAGCATGAGATCGTCCAGATTGTAGCGCTGTTTCTTCATTTCCTTCTGATTGAGCTTGCCATCCGCGATAATAACGCTGGGCTTGCCGTCGAACAGCAGCCGGAGCTTGCGGTTTTTCATGCCGATATAAGCGATCAGCACCTGGATGATCATCAGCACGGCCATCGGAACGATGCCCTCGATAAGCGGTTTTTTCGTATCCTCGATGACAAGGACCGCGATTTCGGCGATCATGAACGAGATGACGAGGTCGAACACGCTCAATTTGCCGATTTCACGCTTTCCCATCAATCTCATGATCAGGAACACGACAAAATAAATAAGGACGGTCCGCAGCAGCAGCGACCCATATTCCATGCTTTCGCCCCCTTGGCCCAATCATAAGCGTCAGATGGTATTGTCGCCCCCCCTGTCCACAGCCATGCACAGCAAGGCGCAATGAAATGTTGGCAATAAAGGCGAAACGAGGATTTGTCCTTCCAGGCGGCAGGGCTGTACTAATTCCGGCGGCTTGACCATATGGTGAACTGAATACCAAACCATCACTGGAGGGTGATTGCCGCATGAATCCGATTAAAAATGTGCAAAAAGTGCGTTTCGGCTCCCCCATGCTAGGAGGGCTGGCTTACTCCGGCTTATGGCTCGCTCTGGGAGCCTTGCTTCTGTCGCTCATGCTGTACGCGGGAAATCTCAGCGAGGATTCGCTTCCCGCCTGGGCGCTTGGCATTCACGGCACCGCGTCCTTATGCGGAGGCTTCACATCCGGCAAGCGCAGCGGCGCCAAAGGCTGGTACCATGGCGGCCTGCTTGGCCTCGTCTACGGCCTTCTGGTGCTCGTTATCGGCTTTCTGGCAGCCGATGCAGGCATGTCGTCCAAAACCGGCATCCTTTTCCTCATCGTCGCTCTGGCAGGCGCATTCGGTGGCATGATCGGCGTCAATCTGCGGAAATGACCCCCTGTGTAAACTTGTCTCGGGTATGCTATACTTGTTCTCGGTAATTGAACTGGTAATCATCTGGAACAGTCATCTTCCGGTGTATCAGGGGCAAGCTTAGGGGGAACCATAGTGGCAATCTTGACATCGATGAATCAAATTACGCTGTACACGGTGCTGACGTCCGCCGTATTGATCAGTTTCGGAACCGGCCGCAATCCGCTGCGCGCCGCAGGCGTCTTTGCTCGCAATCTAGCCGTCAATCCCAGATACTTGCTGCTGTTCGGCTCGCTGCTGGCCATCCTCTTCATGAACAAGCTCGAGCTGATCATCGAAAGCAAGATGAAGCAACAGACCGACTTCACGCCATTCGTCCAGCGGCTCGAAGGCGGCTTCGTGGAAGGATTCCAGCAGCTGTTCCATGCCGCATGGCTGACGCCGGTGCTGGCCTTTTTCTACGTTGTCGTCTTCCAGTCGCTGCTGGTCGCCTCGCTCGGCGTCTATATGTACCGCGACAAAACCGGACGGCAGTTCTCCGCGACCTGCTACGCGATCATGCTCAATTACCTGATAGCGATCCCGTTTTACCTGTTCATGCCCGTCAAGGAAGTTTGGGCCTTCAATCCAAACGTTCATTTCTATATGCTGGAGGCATTTCCCGCTTTCGAAACGGTGTACCGCGGCTTGTCCGGCCTGGACAACTGTTTCCCGAGCCTTCATACTTCCATTTCCGTGACGCTTGCCTTGCTGGGAGCCCGTTCCGGCATCAAGCGCTGGGCTTGGCTGACCGGCGTGACGGCAGCAATCATTATTTTCACCATCTTCTATATGGGCATTCATTGGCTGACCGACATGCTCGGAGGCCTCTGCCTGGCGACCTTCGCCGTGTACATGGGCTACAAGCTGGCGGATTTGAAATCGCTGGCCAAACCGGTCCCGTCCGTACATCCTTCGCGCTGACCCCCTTTCCGGCGTTGAATCCAGCTTCCTGCAAAGCGCAAAAAAGGAGCCCTCGCGGCTCCTTTTTTGCACTTACGGCTGATTCAGCAGCTTTTGTGCGTGCCGGCCCCAATGAGGCCGCGTTCCGTCATCCAGGAATTCGTATCGTTCCGACAGCTCCCATGAGCTTGGATGCCTTCCTGCCAAGCTTCCCTTCTCGGGGTCGGCCGCCAGACAGGCCAATGCCCTGCCTACATAGAGCGGGGTTTCCGACTGAAGAAATTTCGGATCCTTCTCGCCGGCGTCTCTCCAGTTCGCTTCCGTCACGCCGAAAGGCGCCAGCATCTCCTCCGAACGCAAAATACCAGGAGTCAACGAAACCGCGCATATTCCATAAGGCTTGAATTCCTCGGCCAGTCCTGCCGCCATATGGATTCCCCAAATCTTGGACAAGCTATAGGGCAGATTGCCCCGATACTTGTAATCAACGCCGTCGGTTATTTCCGCGAGGAGGCCCGATTCGCTGCGGAGCAGCAGCCGCATCGCGAGATGTTCCGTAATATAATGGGTGTCGTGCACTCCGTGCTGCATGGCCAGCCCATCCTTCAGCGGAGATGCCCAGAGAGGCTTGCTCCAATGAGTCAGCCTTTCACCTCCCCAAAAATCGTTCATGAGGATATCCAGTCGTCCATGGGCCATTTCGGCATCGGGTATGCCAGCTGGCCGCGGCAGCCCTAAAGAAGCATCGAAACGCATAAAAAACCCTTCGGAGAGCAGCTCTCCGAAGGGTTTTTGGAACGTCGGGCTGCTGCTTAGAGCGTGCCTTCAGGATCCACTTTGTCGCTTTTGACTTCAAGCTTTTCTTCCGTCTTGGCTTCGACAGGAGCCGGAGCGCTGTTCAGGACGGATGCGATGGCGCTGCGTTCGAACGTCACTCGCGTCGTATCGTTGACCCGCAGAACGACCGTGTCGTCCGTCAGCTCCACGATCGTGCCGTGCATGCCGCCGATGGTGGCGATTTTGTCGCCTTTCTTGAGCGAGCCGAGCAGGGCGTTGCGCTGCTTTTGCTTCTTCTGCTGAGGACGGATCAGAAGGAAGTAGAAGACGACGAACATGAGGCCGAACATGAGCAGCATGGACATGCCGCCACCGCCGGCACTACCGGAAGCCAGATACATATGTGTATACCCCTTTCAATATCGGAACGAGATTCTGGTTAAAACCCTTTGTCGTTGTCATGCAGGCCGTATTGGGTGAAGAATTCGTCCCGGAAATCAAGCAGCCTGTCCTCCATGATCGCCTGGCGCACACCGCGCATCATCTCCAGCAGGAAATGCAGGTTATGGTAGGTCGTCAGCCTGATGCCGAACGTCTCGTCGGCCTTGATGAGATGCCGCAGATAAGCGCGGGAATAATTGCGGCAGGTGTAGCAGCCGCACTCCGGATCAAGCGGTCCGAGATCCTCCGCGTACTTGGCGTTGCGGATGTTCACCCGCCCGCCGCTCGTCATCGTCGTGCCGTTGCGGGCAATGCGGGTCGGAAGCACGCAGTCGAACATGTCGACTCCGCGGATCGCGCCTTCGAGAAGCGCGTCGGGAGATCCGACGCCCATCAAATAACGCGGCTTGCCTGTCGGCAGGAGCGGAATGGTCTCCTCCAGCACCTCATACATGAGATGCTTCGGTTCCCCGACGCTCAAACCACCAATAGCATACCCCGGGAAATCCATGGAAGTCAAATCAGCCGCGCTCTGCTTGCGCAGATCGGCATGCATGCCTCCCTGGATGATAGCGAACAGCCCTTGGTCCTGCGGACGGGCATGGGCTTTGAGGCAGCGCTCCGCCCAGCGGGACGTCCTCTCCAGCGAGTTTTTGATGTACTCGTATTCGGCCGGATACGGAGGGCACTCGTCGAATGCCATCATGATGTCGGAGCCGAGCGAGTTCTGGATCTCCATCGCCTTCTCCGGCGACAGGAACAAGCGGTCGCCGTTCAGATGGGAGCGGAATTCGACGCCTTCCTCGGTGATCTTGCGCATATTGCTCAGCGAGAACACCTGGAAGCCTCCGCTGTCCGTCAGAATCGGGCGGTCCCAATTCATGAACTTATGCAGGCCGCCGGCATTGCGGATCAGATCGTGGCCAGGACGGAGCCACAGGTGATAGGTGTTGCTGAGAATGATATGGGCGTCCATCTCCTTCAGCTCTTCCGGGCTCATCGTCTTGACGGTAGCCTGGGTGCCGACGGGCATGAACGCCGGCGTCTCAATGACGCCGTGAGGGGTATGGACGCGGCCGAGCCGCGCCCCGGATTGCTTGCATACTTTGATCAGTTCGTAAGTTACAGCCACAGTTCACTCTTCCATTCCTAGTAGATAAACATCGCGTCGCCGAAGCTGAAAAACCGGTACTTCTCGTTGACTGCCTCTGCATAGGCGCGCAGGACATGCTCGCGCCCGGCAAGCGCGCTCACCAGCATGACCAGCGTCGACTTGGGCAGATGGAAATTCGTCAGCAGGGCATCGACAGCCCGGAACTCATAACCGGGATAAATGAAAATATCCGTCCAGCCGCTGCAAGCCTGAAGCCCGTCCGGATACCGCTGCGCCGCTGTCTCCAGCGTGCGGGCCGACGTGGTGCCGACGGCCACGATCCGGCCGCCGCGTTCCTTGGCGGCGCGGATCATCGCGGCGGATTCCTCGCTGAGCTCGTAATACTCGGAGTGCATCACATGCTCCTCGATCGTGTCCGTGGACATCGGCCGGAACGTGCCGAGACCGACATGAAGCGTCAGCGGAGCGATCCCGACCCCCATCTCCCGCAGCTCCTGGAGGAACTGCTTCGTGAAATGAAGCCCCGCAGTCGGAGCGGCTGCGGATCCCGCTTGGCGGGAATAGACGGTCTGATACCGCTCACGGTCGTCCAGGCGCTCCTTGATATACGGCGGCAGCGGCATCTCGCCCAGTCTGTCCAGCAGCTCCTGAAATATTCCGCTGTATTTGAAGCGGACGATGCGTCCGCCCATATCGCCTTCGCTTTCCACGACCGCGCGCAGCAGCGGCTCGCCGCCTTCGCCGGCGCCGAAAGCGATGACCGTGCCGGCCTTCAGCTTCTTGGCCGGCTTCGCCAGCGTCTCCCAGGCATCGCCTTCCAGCTGGCGGAGCAGCAGCAGCTCCGCCTTCGCTCCGGTATCCTCCTTGACGCCGAGCAGGCGGGCGGGAAGCACGCGGCTATCGTTGATGACCAGCGTGTCTCCCTCGCGCAAATACTGCTTGAGATCCGTGAACCGATGATGGGCGATCTCTCCCGAGCGCTTGTCCAGAGTAAGCAGGCGCGAGGAGGTCCGGTCCGTCAAAGGGGTCTGGGCGATCAGTTCGTCCGGCAGGTGAAAATCATAATCTTCTACGTTCATGGCTTCAGCTTCCGTCCTTAGCGAGTTCAATCTCTTTGTAGTAGTATTTCAGAATGCGTTGGTAATCATACCCGGAATCAGCCAGGCTCTTGGCGCCGTATTGCGACATTCCGAGGCCGTGCCCGTTGCCGGTGCCCCGGATGAGCCACGTCTGCGACGCGGAGACGGGCCGGATGGCGCCGGAGGCGCTCATGACCGTCAGACCCGCTCCGTCCGAGGGCGATGCTTTGGCTCCGCCGGCTCCGAGCACTTGGACAGCCGCTCCCGTTTCCTTGACCGCCGAGGCGCCGCCGGCGCCGAGAAGCGACACCTGCCCGGCCGGCTCGATGGCGAACCTCGTGCTCGGCAAGCTGCCCATCACGGTCCGCAGGGAGTCCGGATACTTGACCGGAACGGCTCTGCCGTTCACGTTCACCTGCATGACCCGTCCGGATGGTCCGCGCGAGGCGACCTCCAGCGACTGGATCGGTCCGGATACGGCCGAGGTCGTCTTGCCCTTCATGGAATCCAGCAGCTGGGCCGAGGTGAACGGGCCGCGCATCCAGTTGAATTCATTGGACTGCGCGACCGTCTCTAGCACCGTCACCTTCGCCCCGGCGTCCAGCTTGTCCACCGGACTCACGCCGTCCTGGATTAGTGGCAGCGGCCTCACATTGGTAGCGGCGGACTTGATGCGCGCGATGACAGCCCCGGCAGCGTTCTTCTCTCCGGTCAGATCAGCCGTGTCGGACCGGATGAAACCGGTGCCGCCGCTCGGAGCCATGACCCGGTACCATTTATAAAGGCCGTTCTCGGAAGAATCGTCCGGGCTTTGGACTGGAGCCAGATACGGCACCTGGCTTCCCCATACTTCGGATGGATCCGCTGTATAACCTCCGGCGCTGGACGAGAATACCGCCTCAACAGGCTTGCCCCCGCTGAGCATGACCAGCCCCTTCGTATCGTCGACCGCCTTGATGGTAGCGGCCTTCTCGGAGGCGACGCCGTTGTACGCCTGGCTGAGCGTCGTGTCGACGACCTGGGCGATGCCGAAGCCGGTCCCCTGATAGACGGCGTAGGAGCGGGCGGCCACGGCTTGCGCCTTGAGCGCCTCGATCGGCCAGGAGCCGGGCATTTCCCCGCCGACGACGGAATACAGATACTGCTCGAACGGAAGTTCGTTGATGACGGCAAGAGCGTTGTTGTAGCTGCTTAACTCGAACTGGCCTCTGTATGTACGGGCGTAGCGCTCGGCAAGTTTCACTCCTTGGGTCGAGGACGGCTGCACGACAGCCTTCGTGCCCGCCGGGAAGGTCAGCAGCATGCTCGATGCCCCTTCCTTCTGGCTGACGGACAAATCGCTCCGCTGCAGCAGATAATCGCCCGCCGCAGCCTGCTTCAGCCCGGCCGCCTCCGCGATTCCGGCCAGCTTGAGCTTCACGGCTTCCAGCGAAGCGCTGTCCGCCGCCGCTCCCACCATGACGGAATAACGGGCTCCGGAATCCGATGGGCGCAAGGCAAGGAAAGTATCCGTTCCGGAAGCGCTGAACGAAGCCATCGCGAGCCGCGCCTCCTGCTCGGTCGCATACGCGGCCGTCTCCAGGTGAAGCGGGCCGCGCACGGAGGCGCCGCCGCCGAATGCCTTCACCGTCGCGTTGGCGTTCCATTTGGCAAGAGCGGTCCCAGCCGCAGCTGCAGAAGAGTAGGAGCCTTCCGACACTTGGTAGGAAGTGCTTCCTCCGCGGTCTACCGCCTCCAGCACGGCGTTTCCTCCGGCTGTCTGCACGGCTTTGAATACGGCAAGCGCGGCCGCGAAGGAGCTGTTCTCTCCCAGAAGGACGGAGTGGTTCTCTACGGCCACCCTGGCAGTCGTGCCGCCGACAACGGCAATCAGCGGCTTGGGAGCGCCCCCCTGGCTGACTCCGACGGCGAGCCCGCCGTCGGAGCTGAATGTCGCCGCAGGAATCGAGAGCGTATATTTGTTCGGCACGGTGATGAATAAGCCGACGCGGATCGTGTCCATGATCTCGATCCCGTCCGCTTCCGCCTTGGGAGGCAAGTAGAGGCAGCCGCCCAGAACGGCGGCTGCCAGCAGTCCTTTGGGGAGAATTCGGGCTATCGGTCTGTCCATGGTTCTCTCCTTCCGTGTGCTCCGCAAGCTCTCGGCGATGGGCCGGCGCGCAGGCGGGCACCTTACAGGGTTTTGTCGGTCATGTCTCCAGGGGGAACTCGGCATTCGTCCGGGGAACAGGCTTCATCCGCCTTGCCGAACCAGTCATAGCGGCGCTCGGCGATATAGCGGTAGATCCAATCTCCAAGGCGGCTCATGCCCGGCAGCCGGTACAGCCATCCTGCCGGCCCGAAGCCTGGAACCGTGCGCAGGATGCGCACGACGGCGTCGCTGCCCGCATACAAGCGCCCTGCGCCGTCAACGACATGCATCCTGTCCCTCAGCGCTTCCTCGCCGACGTCCAGAACCCGCTCGGCGGCCCGGCCCTGGAGCCGGTCCAGATTCTGCAGCGGCACAAACGTCAGCTCCGCCCTCGAACCCAGGCGGCCCAGCCTGTCGACCGAGGCGAGGCAGAGGTTGCATTGGCCGTCGTAGATGACGGTCAATGCGCTGTCTTCAGCGGCGCCGGACCGTTGCTCCTTCATCGGCGGATCCTCCCATTGGCCATGCGGGCATGTATGCCGCAGCCTTTATTCCGGAACGGGCAAGCCCAGATGGCGATAGGCAAGCGGAGTGACGATGCGGCCCCGCGGGGTGCGCTGCAGGAAGCCGATCTGCATGAGATACGGCTCGTACACATCCTCGATCGTCTGGCTTTCCTCGCCGATCGTCGCTGCGATCGTATCGAGGCCGACAGGACCGCCGCGGTAGTTGGCGATCATCGCCTGCAGCATCTTGTGGTCGATCCGGTCGAGTCCGAGCGGATCGACGGCGATCAGCGACAGCGCCTGCTTGGCGAGCTCGTCGGTAATGATGCCGTTTCCGCGCACCTGCGCGAAATCGCGAACCCGCTTGAGCAGCCGGTTGGCGATCCGCGGCGTCCCCCGCGAGCGGAGGGCGATCTCGGATGCCGCATCGCCGACCATGCCGACTTCCAGAATCTCGGCGGAGCGGGAAATGATGAACGCCAGCTCGTCCGTCCCATAAAACTCCAGCCTGCTGACGACTCCGAAGCGGTCGCGCAGAGGGGCGCTGAGCAGCCCGGCGCGGGTCGTGGCTCCGATCAGCGTGAACGGGGGCAGGTCAAGCCGCACGGAGCGCGCGCTCGGACCTTTGCCGATCATGATGTCCAGGCAGAAATCCTCCATCGCCGGGTACAGCACTTCCTCCACGGAGCGGTTCAAGCGGTGGATCTCGTCGATGAACAGCACGTCGCCCTCCTGAAGGTTCGTGAGCAGGGCGGCCAGATCTCCCGGCCGCTCGATCGCCGGGCCGGAAGTCGTACGCAGGTTGACGCCGAGCTCGTTGGCGATGATGTTCGAGAGAGTCGTCTTGCCGAGTCCCGGCGGGCCGTACAGCAGCACATGGTCGAGAGCTTCCTTGCGTAGCTTCGCCGCCTCGATGAATACCTTGAGGTTGTCCTTCACCTGGGACTGGCCGATGTATTCGGACAGATACCTCGGACGGAGGCTGTATTCGACTGCCTGGTCTTCCATCATCAGATTGGCGGAAATGATGCGATCGTCTTCCATGCAAAACCTCCCTTTCCGCTATCCCTTGAACAGCTGCTGCAGCGCCCGCTTCATGAGCGCGTCCACGGTCTCTCCGGGCTGCTGCGAGCCGCCCATGCCCGCCCAGGCGCGATCCAGCTCCGACGCCGTGTAACCGAGGGCTCCAAGGGCTTCCCTCGCTTCGCCCCAGCTGTCCTCGCCTGCGGCGGCGACTGCCGCCCCGCCCGCGGCCTCCGCTTCCCATGCGAGCTCGATGGAAGCCGAGGTGATCTGCAGCTTGTCCTTGAGATCAAGGATCATCCGCTGGGCCGTCTTCTTGCCGATGCCGGGGAGCCTGATGAGGAAGCTCAAGTCCTCGCGATGGATGGCCGAGATGACCGCCTCCGGGCGGCCCCCGGCCAGAATCCCGACCGCGACCCTAGGCCCGATGCCGGACACCTCGAGCAGCTTGCGGAACAGAGCCTGCTCTTCCCTCGTCTGGAATCCGAACAGCTGCGCCGCGTCCTCGCGCACATGGTGGTGGCAGTAAACGGTGACAGGCTCCTCCCCGCGGGCGAACGCGTAAGGGTTGGGCGTATAAACCTGGTAGCCGACATCCCGAACGTCGACGACGATATAATCCGTATCCACATAGGCCACACGGCCTTTTACAAAATCGATCATCTGCGGCGCACCTCGTTTATCTTGGACATCATGCCGGAAGCATGGGCATGGCAGACGGCAACCGCAAGCGCATCGGCGACGTCGTCGGGCTTGGGCACCTTGGCCAGCTTGAGGAACATCCGCACCATCTCCTGCACTTGGCGCTTCTCGGCCTTGCCATATCCGACGACGGCCTGCTTGACCTGCATCGGCGTGTATTCCGATATGGGAAGCCCCCGCTGGGCGGCGGCAAGAATGATGACGCCCCGGGCTTCGCCGACCGTGAAGGCCGTCGTCACGTTGCGGTTGAAGAACAGCTTCTCGACAGCAACGGAGTCCGGCTTGTATTTGTCCATCAGAGCCGAAGCAGACTCGTAGACTTGCTTGAGCCGCACCTCGTGAGGCGTGCCGGCTTCCGTCTCGATGGAGCCGTATTGGACCGGCGTAAGCTTCATGCCGTCCTTGTCGATGAACCCGAATCCCGCGATGGCGATGCCGGGGTCGATCCCTAAAATCCGCATCGCGCACTCTCCTTGTATGAAAGCTGTACAATAAAATCTATCTCTATGTAGAGAAAAACAGACTCTATCTATTATAACAGGAAGTGGATGACATGAGAACAAGCGTTTCAGACCGCAGCCGAAAAGCAAAAAAAACGCCTTTTCGCAAAGGCGCTCGGAGAATGGGCATGCCGACTGGAAGCATGCCTTGTTATCGGCGGAAGCTCAGCATCCCGATGACCGAACGGAATCAGTAGGCGCGCTTCATCGCTCCTCTGGATCCCTCCAGGGCAAAATCGTTGTACGTCGACAAGACGCTGTTGAACTCGTCCCTGTCCTGGACGCGGATGCCGCTCAGCAGCTTGTCCCGTTCCTGCTTGGGCAGCGTGCTTTCCATGTACTGCAGATCGAGCTGAAAGAACGTCTTCATGACTTTCTCATCGCTCGGAGGACCTTCGAACAACGTCAGGCTTCCCCCGTCATCCACCCCGAAAGTCGCGCTTTGCTTGCAGGCCTCGGACAGATCGTCGATTCGCTCGGTCACGACTACGCCGCCTTTTTCATCGAATCCGGCTTCCCAGCCGGGGTGGCTGCCGAGCAGCTTCAGCACGGAAGGCGGATCCATGACGCCGAGCGGACGGATTTCCTCTCCGCATAGATAGACCCTTTTCATCGTGACCGCGGCAGATGCGCTTCCCTCCAGAAAGGAAGAGATTCCCTCTTGAGGAAAGTCCGGCCCGCTCCGATCGGCCGCCTCGGCTCCGGCAGAGCCCAGCAGAAGCGCTGCAGGCAGCAGAAGCGCGCAAGCCAGGCCAAGCGGCGAACGGCTGCGCCTGCGCCTCAAATATTTCCGTTTCAGATGGTTCCAGATGCTGATTGACAACATGGTCATCCATAGCCCCTTCTTGGCATTTTAAGCTAGTCTGCCTTCCGGCTGGATGAATTATGCAAGCATAAGAAGAACCGGGCTGCGAGTTCAGCCCGGTTCGGCTCTATGGCCATTCCCCATCCTCGGCCCCGTCAGCGGTTGATCCAGGGCTTGCTGCCCTTGGAGGCGCGGGGAGCCGGCCGGGAAGCGCTGCGTACAACCGCTTTTTTGGGCTGCTTGCGCGCGGCCGCCGTGCCCGTTTTCGCCGGCTTGGCGTCAGCCTTAGATTTGGCCTCCGGCTTGGCGTCAGCCTTAGATTTGGCCTCCGGCTTGGTGTCAGCCTTAGATTCGGCCTCCGGCTTGCCTGCCTGATCAGCCCCCTGCGCCTCCTCCTCCTCCCTGTCTCCGCAGCAGGAAGCCTGGACCGCTACCGGCGCAGCTTCCTTCAGCGGCGCTCCTCCATACTCCGGATTCACGCCGTAGCCCTGCACGGCGGCCGTCTGCGGCCAGTCTCCCGGAGAGGCGGGATACCCTTGAGCTTCCGCGCCCCAGCCTTGGTATCCAGGCCACTGGGCAGGACTGGCGGCGCCGGCGCTTGCTCCCGCAGCATTCCACGTGCCGCCGCCGTCGTAACTGTATTGACCGGGAGCAGCGGCTTCTGCGGCCGGCATGATGCCTTGAGGATAACCTCCCCCGCCATAAACATGCGCCCCGTTGTTCTGAGCGCCATACCCTTGATGGCCGTATCCGCCATACCCCTGCGCTTCTGCTGCATAGCCCGGATGGCCGTATCCGCCATACCCCTGCGCTTCTGCTGCATAGCCCGGATGGCCGTATCCGCCATACCCCTGCGCTTCTGCTGCATAGCCCGGATGGCCGTATCCGCCATACCCCTGCACTTCTGCTGCATATCCCGGATGGCCGTATCCGCCATACCCCTGCGCTTCTCCTGCATAGCCCGGATGGCTGTATCCGCCATGTCCGTAGGCGCCGTATCCGTGCGGGTAAAAATCCTGCAAGCCTGCTGCGGCAGCTCCATAGCCGCCATAACCTGCGCTTCCCGCCTGGGGACCATAGCCGTCTCCCGGCATCTGCGCGGCTCCCTGCACCATGCCTCCCGGGTACCCATAGCCTTGCTGTTGCCCCGCGATTCCATAACCGGCCGGATAGCCGGCCATCCACGGGGAGGCGGCTGCATACGGCTGTTCGACTGAAGCTCCAGCTGCCGGACCGGATGCCGCCGGCCAGGCGTTGTGCACGCCGTAGCCATCCATCTGGCCTCCTAATCCAGGAAGCTCCTGTCCATATCCCGCGCCATGATCGCCCTGCGAGTAGGCGTCCCCGTAACCGGAGCCCTTGACGCCGTAAGACCCGGCACCAGGCTTCGTGTACCCGCTTCCGTAGGATGGGGCCGGGGCATATTCGGGCATTTTGGGAAGCTCAAACAGCGGAGCGACCGCTTCGACGGCCGGAAGCTTCTCCTGGGCGAAAGGGTGGATCGCCTTCTCCGTATAATGGGATTGATAAGGCTTCGCGCATGCCTTCTCCTCCACCGGAAGAGCCGGCGGTACAGGAGGTGCGGGCGGCGGCACAGGAACCGGCTCGGGCGGCTTCACCGCCGTCGGCGGCTTCACAGCCGTTGGAGGCTTCACCGCCGTAGGTGGCTTCTCCTCGATGGGCGCCGTGTTCTTTTTGCCGTCGACGATCGGTCCCGTGAACGCTTTTCCTCCCGTGTGGCCGTGATGCTCGGCCTTATGCTCGGGGGATAATGCCGTCGATTCCTTTTGCTTTGGAATGTTGACCGTATCCCCGACATTCAGCGCATCCGGGTTCGTCAGCTGCGAGTTGGCCTTGATGAGCTCGTTCAGGGGCACTCCCCAAGCCTTCGACAGCTTCCAGAGCGTATCCCCCGCTTGCACCGTGTACTTGTGGATCAAGCCGCCGCTCCAATGCTTTTCCTCTTCCGAAGGAACCTTGATTTTGGCGCCGATCTGCAAGTTCTTGTCATCGGTCACGGATGGGTTGAGCTTCTTCAGCTCCTCCACCGTCACCCCGTATTTCTGGCCGATGAGGTAGAATGATTCTCCCTCTTTGACAATATGGATTTTCACTAGCCGACTCCCTCCTCTTCGCATGCTGTGCGCAGCGGCAGGACTGCAGCCTATCTGCCCGTCGTTACATCGTATGCAGCGATTAGGCGTCTGTCTCCCTTTTCATGAAAAAAATACAAGCCCTGCCGGGAATCGTACCGAATATCCGTACGAATCGCAGCCGGCTCGTATTCCCGCGGCTTGGCCCTGAACGCAAAGAAGGGCTGTCCCACTAGTCGCGAGAATGACTAAGGGCAGACCCTTCACATATACGCGCATCCGGCAGCAGCCGAAAAGATGGATGCTCAGCACTTCGTTAACTACTCAATCAGCCGTGCTGCCGAAGCTCGGGTAGGTGCCGAGCACTCTCACCTGGCAGCCGATCGCTTCGATCTCCTGCAGCGCCGCCGGCAGGAGGACGGTGTCCAGAGCCATCTCGATGTCGATGACGAAATGGTACGTGCCGAGACGCTTTTTGGTCGGACGGGATTCGATCCTCCCGAGGTTGATCCTTCGCCAGGCGAAGGCGGAAAGCACCTGATGGAGCGCGCCCGGATAATCTTCCGGCAGCGTCACGAGAATGGATGTCTTGCGGACGGGGGACTGGCGCAGCTCGAACGGCTTCGGACCGGCCAGCAGGAAGCGGGTGTAGTTGTTTTCGTGATCCGTCACCCGTTCGCGCAGCACGTCAAGGCCGTAGTGGGCCGCCGCCAGCGTAAGCCCGATCGCAGCCCAGCCCTGGCCTGGATTTTCGGATACGATCCGAACCGCCTCCGCGGTGCTGCTGACCGGCTCCCACTGGGCATGCTGGAGATGGCCACGCAGGAAGCTTTGGCACTGGGCCAGCGCAACGGGATGGCTGAACACCTTGACGATGCGGCCGTACTCCGGCTCTCCTCCGGCTCCGAGCAGCTCGTCCTTGCGGCCGATGAGCTGCTGGCGGGACGGATAGATCCATTCCGCCTGGATCGGCAGGTCCACTTCGTGCAGCAGCCAGTCCATATGCAGGTTGACGGAGCCCTCGATCGTATTCTCGATCGGGATGACGCTGTAATCGGTCTTTCCTTCCGCCGTGGCCAGGAAAACATCGGATATCATCGGGTAATAGACTCTCTCGGCGTTCTCTCCGCACAGGCTGCGGGCAGCCTCGTCGGAGGTGGAGACGACCGGAAGCAATGCGACTTTGATCATGAATGAACTTCTCCTTTGATACGCTCTGCGAAAGGCAGGGCGGGATCGCCGCCCTCAAGGACGGCAGCGCCGGCGGAATCGGGCTGCAGCAGCATCAATTCCGCCTCGACTCCTGCAGCGGACAAGGTCGAGAGAAGGAACGCCTCCAGCTCTCTCCTTCGCGGGCTTCCGTTCTCGATCAGGGCGAGCAGCGTCGGGCCGGCGCCGCTCAGCGCAGCTCCGAGCGCCCCGTGATCCGCCGCGCCTTCAAGAACTTCAGCCATGCCGGGAATGAGCGCCGCCCGGTAAGGCTGATGCAGCTTGTCCTTCATCGCATGGCGGATCATGTCGAGCCGGCCGCCGGCAAGAGCGGCCACGAGCAGGGAGCTGCGGCCGATGTTATGCACGGCGTCGCTCATCGTCAGCTGCTCCGGCAACGCATGCCGGGCTTTCTCGGTCGAGAGCTGGAAGCGCGGAACCGCCACGAGAGCGGCAAGTCCGGCCGGCGGCTCGATGCGCAGACAGTCTGCCCGCGTGCCGTCCCAGGCCGCCGCGATAATGCCGCCGAACAGCGATGCGCCGACATTGTCCGGATGCCCTTCCAGACGGGTGGCGATCTGGAGCAAGGCGTCGCGGTCGAGGCCGCCGCCGGCCAGCTCGTTCGCCGCTGCCAGAGCGCCGACAATGGCGCTTGCGCTGCTGCCGAGACCGCGAGTCAGCGGAATATCGCTGTACATATCGATTTCCAGCTCCGGCAGATCGGTTCCCGTTTCCTGGAAGACAAGCTGGGCTGTCTTGTAGATCAAGTTGCTTTTGTCCAGCGGGATGCCTTCAAGCCCTTCTCCATGAAGCCGGATGACCGCAGCCTTCTCCGCCGGCTTCATCTCGATCCACGTATAGAGCGACAGCGCCATGCCGAGGCAGTCGAAGCCCGGTCCCAGGTTCGCCGTGCTGGCCGGGACTCGCACCAGCACGCTTCGCATGCCCATCAGCCTTCCACCCGGTAGACGCTTTGCACGTTCTGGATGACGTCCAGCGTCTGGAAGGCGTCCAGAACTTTATTCATCGCGGCTTTGCTGGCGTTATGGGTGATGACGATGATCTCCGCTTCCTTCAGCTCCGCGTTCGGCTGCTGGATGACGGATTCGAGGCTGACTTCGTATTCGGCGAACACTTGCGTAATCCGGGCGAGAACGCCGGCTTTGTCCGCGACATGGAGCCGGAGGAAGTTTTTGGACGTAATCTGCTCGTCGGTCTTGAGGCGCTTCTCGTTGTAGGAAATGACGCCCTGCTGACCGTTGACGCCGATCTTCAGGTTTTTCACCACGGACACGAGATCCGCCACGATCGAGGTCGCCGTCGGCAGCTCTCCGGCGCCCGCGCCGTAGAACATCGTTTCCCCGACAGCCTCGCCATGGACGTACACAGCGTTGAATACCCCGTTGACCGAGGCGATCGGATGAGTCGCCTTCACCATCGTGGGCTGCACGCTGACGCTGATCGACTCGTCCTGGCGCTCGGCGATGCCGAGCAGCTTGACCTCGTAGCCGAGCCGCTTCGCGTAGGCGATGTCTTCCTTGGAGACGGAGGAGATGCCCTTGACCGACACGTCTTCCAGATTGACTTCCGAGCGGAAGCCGAGCCGGGAGAGGATCGTCATTTTGCGGGCGGCATCCAGCCCTTCCACATCGGAGGTCGGGTCGGATTCGGCATAGCCGAGATCCTGGGCCTCCTTCAGCACGTCGGCGTAGGACGCTCCCTCCTGGCTCATTTTCGTCAGGATGTAGTTGGTCGTGCCGTTGACGATGCCCATGATTTTGGTGATGCGGTCCGAGGAGAAGCCTTCGTTCAGCGTGCGGATGATCGGAATGCCGCCAGCCACGCTGGCTTCGTACAGAACGTCGCAGCGCTGCTGGCTGGCTCTGGCAAGAATCTCGCGGCCATGCAGCGCCATCAGATCCTTGTTGGCCGTGACGATATGCTTGCCGCGCGAGAGCGCTTCGAGAATATATTCCTTCGTGTTCTCGATGCCGCCCATAACCTCTACGATGACATCGATCTCCGGATTGCGGATGATCTCCCATGGATCGGTCGTCAGCTTCGCCGCGTCGATGCCGATCGCCCTCGTCTTCTCGACATTCTGCACGAGCACCTTCTCAATCTCGATCGGAGATCCGACCTGGCTGCGCAGATCCGCCTGATGGCCCTCCACGATCCGCACGACTCCCGTGCCCACCGTTCCTAGTCCGAGCAATCCTACCTTAACCGGCTTCATCGCCATTCCCCCGTTTCCTGTTCCTTAGTCGCAGTGCTTATGTCCGATCCGGCATCGATAGAGCCGGACGCAGCGCTTTCCTATCCTTGGCCGATGACCGAAGCCCGCTTAACGCCTGGCACCAAGCGAAGTTCGTCCACGAATGCGAACACTTCGTCCTTCATCGGGGCCGTATCTACCGAGAGCACCACATTGGCCGATCCTTGCAGCGGGATGCTCTGATGGATCGTCAGAACGTTGCCGCCGCGGGCCGCGAACATGCTGAGCACTTGGGAAAGAATGCCGGCCCGGTGCTCCAAATCAATGGACACCGTAATGATCGATCCCCGCTCCAGTTCTCCCAGCGTCAACACGCCTTCCCGATACTTATAGAACGCGCTGCGCGACAGATCCGCCTTCTCCACCGCCTCATGGATGGTGGCCGCCTCGCCGCGCGCCAGCATCTCCTTGACCGCGATCGTCTTGATGATGGCTTCGGGCAGCAAATCCTCGCGGACGACATAATATCGCTCCGTCAACATTTCGTCCTCCCAGCGTAGACATATGTGCTTCCATAGAGGACATTATACGGAAAACCGATTCTTTCGGCAACCGTTGATTTCATGTCCTGTGTTCGTTTTAACGAATTTATGTTCATTATAACGAATAAACATCAATCAGAAAAGCTGCCGGACCGACGATCATCCGGCAGCTTTGTTGCTCTCCTTATCTATTCTCATGTTTCTTAGCGGAACAAAGATGTGCGGTCATTTATTTCACGGCGCAGAACACCGCAAAATCCCTATATTTATATACGCAGTCGACGCTGGAGAAGCCTGCTTCCGCCAGCCAGAGAAGCTGCTCGGACACTTTCGCGTTGATGTCGACTTCCCGTCGAAGCACGGAGGCGTCCGCCTCCTCTGCGGCCAAGCGGCCGTCATAGATATCCTTCAGCCACTGCTCCCGGTTCAGCTGGTCGAATAATGCCGACTCTGCCGCGGCTTGATCGGCATTGACGAATCGGCCTCCTTCTTCAAGCCGCGCCTTCACGCTGCCGAACAACAACCGCTTATCCTCATGCCGCAAATGATGGATGGCCAGCGAGGAAACGATCAGGTCGTAAGGCCCTTCGGGCAGCTCGCCCGTCATGTCCGCTTGCACGAAATCGACTCGGCCGTCGCCGGCGAATCGTTCTCTCGCCTTGTCCAGCATGCTTGCCGTGAAATCCGTAAGCGTGATATGCGCTTTCGGGTAACGCTGTCTCATGAAGGAGGACATCAGACCCGTTCCCGCGCCTAAATCCAGTATTCTCGGCTCCGCTGCGTCGCTGTCGGCGGCCCAGGCCGCCATCCCGTAAAAATCGTCGAAGCAAGGAATCAGCATTCTCCGCTGTGCGTCGTATCGAGACGATACCGCATCGAATTGCTGCTGGACCCGATCTCCCATCGCTGCCACCCCGTTTCTTTTCTTAGTCCCATCATAAGGGAATCAATTATTGTTTAGAAATATAAAATAACCATGATTTCATAGGAACTATCTATAAATGAGCAAAGAAAAAGGCCCGGATTTCTCCCGGCCCGATTTCCTGCTTGCCTCTTATTCCGGGGAGTACTCGCTTCCCTCGAAAAATTCGAACACGAATTCGCCGAGATGCACCGTATCTCCATCCTTGGCTCCGATTTTCCGCAGCGCGGAATCGACGCCCATCTTGCGCAGCATGCGGCCGAAGCGGTTCACGGCGTCAAACGAGTTGAGGTGAATCCGCTTGAGCTGACGCTCGAACGATTCGCTCTCCACGACGTAGTAGTCGTTCTCGCGGTAAACGCGGAACGGCTCTTCCTTCTTCTCGGTATGACGGTAAATTTTCCGCTCCTCGACTTCCTTGACCTCCTCGAGTTCAGGCGCTTCCGGAATTTCATCCAGCGTTGCGGCTGCCTTGTACAGCAGCTCCTGAATGCCTTCCTTCGTCAGCGAGGAGATGGGAACGATGTCGTAGGTGTGGCCTTCCTCTTCGCGTTCTGCCAGCTTCTGGCGGAACAGCTCCAGATTCGCGGCGGAATCGGGCATGTCCATCTTGTTGGCTGCGATGATCTGCGGACGCTCGGCGAGCTTGGCGTTGTAGAGCACGAGTTCTTCGTTGATCTTCAGCCAGTCCTCGAACGGATCGCGTCCCTCGGTGCCCGACATGTCGACGACATGGATGATGACTCGGGTACGCTCGACATGGCGCAGGAATTCATGGCCGAGGCCAATGCCTTCATGCGCGCCTTCAATCAAGCCCGGCAAGTCGGCCATGACGAAGCTGCGGCCCTCTTCGACATCGACAACGCCGAGATTGGGCGTAATCGTCGTGAAGTGATAGGCGCCGATCTTCGGCCTGGCGGCGGATACGATCGACAGCAGCGTCGATTTGCCCACGCTCGGGAAACCGACGAGCCCGACATCGGCCATGACCTTGAGCTCCAGCACGAGCCAGCGCTCCTGGCCCTCCTCGCCCTTCTCCGCGATTTCGGGAGCGGGATTGCTGATCGTCGCGAAGCGCGGGTTGCCCCGTCCGCCCCGTCCGCCTTTGCCGACGATGACCTGTTGTCCGTGGCGAGTCATATCCCCGATAATTTCGCCGGTGTCGTCATCGATGATGATCGTTCCCGGGGGGATGCGTACGATCGTATCCTCGGCTCCCGCGCCATGCATGCTCTTCGGCCGGCCCCGCTCGCCGCGTTCGCCCTTGAAGTGCTTCTGATAGCGGAAGTCCATCAGCGTGCGCAAGCCCTCGTCCACACGGAAGATGACATTGCCTCCACGGCCGCCGTCTCCGCCGGCAGGACCGCCCTCGGGCACGTATTTCTCCCTCCGGAACGATACGATGCCGTCTCCGCCGTCTCCGCCTTTGACAAATATTTTTGCTTTATCGACAAACATGATTAGCCTCCAATTATGCGCAGAGCGGAGCCTTAAGCAGCACATGGCGGAACTGCTTCAGGCTGACGGCCTGCAGCGGGGTTCCGCGCAGACGCTGCTCCAATTTATCTACCAGCTCATCGCCGTCTCGCAGCTCCCCGGCGAACTCCAGCTCCACCATCAGCTCATCGGCTGCGCGGGACAGCTTCAGCACCAGGACGGCAGGATCGCCGATTCCCGGCTTGACGCCGAAGCGATAAGCGTTGATGACTTCGATCAGGGCATCCGCGGTCCGGTCTCGGTCAAGCTGGAAATCCTCCAGCGTGAGGTTGTCCTCGACTTCCACTTCAAGCACCAGGTTGTGGCTGTGCGTGCGGAAAGATTGCAAATAGGCGACCAGAGACGGAATGCCAAGGTGAGCGATCTTGCTCTCCACCGCCATCTTGTCCCGAATCCGTTCCACGCTGGCAGCAGCCCTCTCCAGCTTGCCGATGCGGATATAGCCATATAGCACCTGCAAATCGTTCATCCAGTCATGCCGGTGATGATTCAGCGTACGGATGGAGGCTTGCTGCTGAAGAGCGGAGGCGCGTCTGGCGCGGTCCTCAAGCTCCTTGCGCTCCTGGACAATCCATAAGGCAGCTGCGGCAACGGCCCACAGAATGAACAAAATATGCGTCCATAGAAAGGAAGGCCGAATGATCACGCCTGCTGCAGGCAGCAGGACAGACCCCGCTGCATACAGCTTAGCCGATCCGATGCGATTCATACGTTTTATCCCACTTTCTGCCTTAAGGATGCCCTGGCCAGCCAACTCCGTATGCAGCCGGCAATTTGTTGACAAAAAAACCCGGCCTGTTCAAATCAGGCCGGGTCGCGTCTCTCGTGAACTTAAGCTTCTACTGCTGCAGCTACCGGAGCCAGATCAACGGGGTAAACGCTGGCTTTCTTGCGGTCGCGTCCCCAACGCTCGAACTTGACGACGCCGTCGATCAGAGCGTACAGCGTGTCATCCTTGCCGATGCCCACGTTGTTGCCCGGGTGGATCTTCGTTCCGCGTTGACGGAACAGGATGCTGCCCGCGCTTACGACTTGGCCGTCAGCACGCTTGGCGCCAAGGCGCTTCGATTGGCTGTCGCGTCCGTTCTTCGTGGAGCCTACGCCCTTTTTGGAAGCGAACAACTGAAGATTCAGTTTCAACATGTCGGTGTCCTCCCTTCTCGTTAAACTAGCTCTTCGTTCAAGGTGACGAACTTGCTGTAGGAATCGGCGATTCCGCTCAGCATCACCACCATGGATTCCAGAAGCAGCTGAACCCGGCCATCGACCGTTTCGTCCTGCAGAGCTGGAATTTCCGATTGGAGCCATCCATTCTTCATGACGGCCGGCAGGGCGACGCCTGCCAAGGCCTCAATAGAATTCACGGTGCCCACCGTAACGGCGGATACACCTGCGCATACGATATCTTTGCCCGCTTTGGCATACTTCGCGTGCCCCTTGACGGAGAAGGCGGTAATATGCCGGTCACCGGATCGCCGGATGAACGTAACCACAATCATGAGAGCACCGGCTTACGCTTGGATGCTTTCGATCGTGACTTTCGTGTACGGCTGACGGTGGCCTTGCTTGCGGCGGTAGTTCTTCTTGGCTTTGTACTTGTACACGATGATCTTCTTGCCTCTGCCGATTTTCTCGACCTTGCCGGAAACCGTAGCTCCGGAAACGATCGGGGAACCCGTCACGAGACCTCCGTCCTTGGATACGGCCAGGACGCGATCAAACGTTACCGTATCGCCTTCGCCGGCGTTCAGCTTCTCGATGTAGAGAACGTCGCCTTGCTGAACTTTGTATTGCTTGCCGCCTGTTTCGATAATTGCGAACATGGATGGTGCACCTCCTTATAGTCGAAGACTCGCCTGGATAAGGTGGGGAAATCGACGAGCGAAATCCCGGCTTGAAAACCCGTCCGGTGCGGTACCATATATGTCCTCGGGGGACATACACCAAAGTAGTGTACCATATCCTAGGCACTCATACAATAGCTATGTCGAAGCTCGTCCATCCTGACCCGCCTTCGCGCGCGGGGAGAGCCCGACATACCGTTGCCCGCTCCCGCCGCAGCTGCCGCAGATCTCGTGGAATCTGGGCCCGATGCTCTTGCGCGTCTTCTTGCGGGTAATCTCGAGCAGGCCGAGCCGGGTCCAGCCGTGAACCTGGCACTTGCTCCTGTCGTCCCGCGAGGCGTCCTCGAGCTGATGGCGCACCTTCTCCCGATGGATGACGTCTTCCATATCGATGAAATCCACGATGATGATGCCGCCCACGTCGCGCAGCCGGAGCAGGCGGGCGATCTCGCGGGCCGCCTCCATGTTCGTGCGGAACACCGTATCCTCCAGACCGCTTGTTCCGGTGAACTTGCCCGTGTTGACATCGATGACCGTAAGCGCCTCGGTCTGCTCCCAGACGAGGTAGCCGCCGCTGGGCAGCCAGATCCGCGTCTGGAAGGCCGCGCTCAGCTGCTCGGCGACTCCATGCTGCTCGAAGAGGGTCTTGCCGCCTTGCTTGTCCGCCAGATGAAGCCGCGCCTCGCTGCCCGGCGCCAGCTCCTTGACCAGCTTGAGCGCCTCCTCGTATCGGGACCGATCGTCGCAATACACCTCGGTGCCCGGCGTGAAGGCGTCGCGGAACGTCCGCCTCATCAAAGCCGCCTCGCGAAGGACCGGCTGGGGCGACTTGAGCCCTTTGGCCTTCTTCACCACCGCTTCCCAGCTTTCCCTGAGCTGCATCAGGTCCTGGCGCAGCGAGTGCAGGCTCTCGCCGGCCGCCACGGTCCGCATGATGATGCCCTCGCTGCCTCTGCGCAGCTCTTCGCCGACGCCTCGGAGCCTGCTGCGCTCGCTCTCGGCTCCGATCTTCTTGGATACGCCGACATAATCCGCGCCCGGCATATAGACAAGCCATCTTCCCGGCAAGGAAAACTGAGTCGTTACCCGCGCTCCTTTGCCGCCGATCGGCTCCTTGATGACCTGCACGAGCAGCTCCTGGCCGACACGGACCAAATCCGCGATGGCCGGCTTGTCCTTGCCGTGATCGGCTGCAGGATGGAGCAGCTCGTCGATATACAGAAACGCGTTCTTGGCCAGGCCGATATCGACGAATGCCGCCTGCATGCCAGGCAGCACGTTGACGACGCGCCCTTTGTACATATTGCCGACCAAACCGCCTTCCGAAGCATCCTCCATGAAAAACTCCATGACGCGCCCGCCCTGAAGCACCGCCGTCTGCAGCAGCGCACCGTTCGCCTGAATCAGCATTGTTCTCATGATATGACGGTGACACCTGCCCCCCGCGGTCTTTGCAAGACCGTTCGATTTGCCTCTTATTCTACCTCAAAAGGTCGGAAACTGCACGATCTCCCGTCAAATATCCTTCGACGATCCTCTGCTCCGGCAGCACCTTCACGATCCGGCCCCGCTCTTCCATCACGTAGACGAGATGATAATGGTCCCGCAGGAACAGTCTCGCAGTCGTCCAGACCGGATGCCGCTGCGTCACGACGATCGGCCTCGCCCGGACGCCTTCCCGAATACGCCTTCTCGCCCCGCGTTCCCTGTTCACCAGGAAACGCAAGAATAGGAAGGGGATATGCTTCCGGTAGGTCCAATTGGTCGCCAGCAGAAACAGCCCTATCGCCAGCAGATTGGCCTGGATGCCGCTGCTGCGGTGAAGCTGCGGCAGCAGCGCGTAACCGATCATGACGAGGCTGAACGCCATTCCGGTCCATGCGCTCAGCCTCAGCGTCGAATAAAAGGTAAAGCGAAGCCCGCAGGCTATCCAGAGCAGCCTGCCGCCGTCCAACGGATAGATCGGCAGCAGATTGAAAGCCAGCAAGAGCAGGTTCGCGCGCACCAGATAGTCCGCCCATCCCGCGTCCATCCATCCAAGCGAGCCCAGCCCCCAGGCCGCGGCCGCCATCCATACATTCTGGAGAGGTCCGGCCAGGGCGATGACCGCCTCCTCGTGCGCCGGCGCTCCCGGCTTCTCCTGTAGCTCGGCTACGCCCCCGAACGGCAGCAGCTTGATTTCCCTGATCGTCCATCCGTATCCATAGGCTGCCGCCGCATGTCCCAGTTCATGGACGAAGACGAGCGTGAAGAGGGTAAGGAGCTCGGCAAGATAACCTGTCATCACCGACAACAGCATCAGCACCGCGAACAAGGGATGAAGGCTCCACCTCACTCCCCGGATGTTAATCAAGCGGAACCACTTCCGCCGGGTCGACGTAGCGGTCGTTGTCCTTCACCGCAAAATAGAGCAGGGGCAAGCTTCCGTCCGCTGCAGCGGATCCCATCTTGCCGATCACCTGCCCGGCCGTCACCCAATCGTTCACCTGCACGCCGGCCTCGCCCAGCTGGCCGTAATAGGTCGTGCGGCCGTCGGCATGCTGGATGACGATCGTCGGTCCCTTGGCGTCATCGGCCGAGACGACCTGAACCCGTCCCTGCTCGGCCGCCCTTACCGCTCCTCCGGCCTGCCCCGCCATCTCCACGCCGCCCAGCGACTCGGCGAACGTCTTCACGACGGCGCCGCCTTCAAGCGGCGATACCGTTTCGGGCTTGACCGTCCCTCCTACGCTTGCCGTCTGCTCCCCGTCCCGAATGCCGAAGCCGGGAATAAAGGAAGGCGCCCCTGCGAATACCTGGTTGTACCAGCCCGCTAACCGCGTGAAGTCCATCTGCTCGGTCAGCGCCTCGGTCACCAGCGCCTGCCCTTGCCTCGCGGCTCCGCCGCTGAGCTGGAACAGTCCCCATACAGCCCCGAACAAGACAGCGGAGAGCAGCAGCTTCACCTGCAGCTCCCGGCGGAAGCCGCTGGTCCCGCCGCTTCCGCTCCGGCTCCCGCCGGAACCGGAGCGGCGTCCGGATGAGGGCGTCCTCCCTTCCTGCTTGCGGAAAGGAGCCGACAGGCTGCCGCTCGCCTCCTCCAGCCGCTGCCAGGGGTTGGCGCTGCGCTTCCATTCCAGCTCGGGATCCTTCTCGGACGGGAGCGGCCAGGCTTCCTGCCACAGCTCGTCCGGCTCGGCGTCAAGCCCTTCCGGCGGCGGAGCGTACACCCTGGTGCCGTAAGGTCCTGCGCCTGAACCTGCGCCTCCGTTATTGGGAACGGATGGGCCGGAACCGAATGCCCCTTGCTTTCGAGGCGAGCCGGACGAGGCGCGTTCAACCTCCGTATCCTTTTCGTACCGCGAGGCAGCCGGACGCTTCCCCGCGCCGGGTCCGCTCTCCGTCAATTCCCGGATTCTTTCCTGACGGCGCTCGCGGTTGCCCGTCCCGATCGCCTCCGCTTCCTCATGCCTGCGGCCGCCGTTCAAGCGGCGCCGGGTCGAATAATCGGCATCGAACCGTCCCTTGTTTCCCGCATCCATCCTTGTCCCGCTCCCTTCGGAATCTCCGCCGCCGGATAAGATGACGGAGGCTTGTTCCTTATCCTTATGAGCAGGCTTATCCAAGTATGCGGACGGAGCGGGCCAGGCTGGGCAATGGCATTTGCTTTTCGTTTGCTGTTAGGATCCGTTGCCGTATCCTCATCTTCTGTAGACGATCTTGGATAAGGCCGGTCACGATAACCCGAAGACCGCCCTGAAGATCCACACGCACGTCACCGAGAAAAGAAAAAGGATGCCGGGCAGAAGCTTGGCAGCTCCTGCTCCGACATCCTCAAGGGATCATCCACACAGAATGGGTGAGTTTTGCAGTTGTTCTGTTATCTTCCGTGCTACTCCAGCTGATACTTCTCCTGATGCGCCCGAACGCTGAAGACAATGCCGATGCTGAGCATATTCAGCATCAGCGACGTGCCGCCGTAGCTGACGAACGGCAGCGTGATGCCGGTGATCGGCATGATGCCGATCATCATGCCGACGTTCTGGAACACCTGGAACACATACATGCACACGATCCCGATGATGATGAACGAGCCCTTCAGGTCCAGGCACTGGAAGGCGATGATGATCATCCGGTAAATGAGCAGGAAGTACAGGAGCAGCAGCACTGCCGAGCCCTGGAAGCCGAACTCCTCGCCGATGACGACGAAGATGGAATCCGAGTACGTATAGGGGACCGCGCCGCGATTTTTGGAATCGCCCTGAAGGAAGCCGTCTCCCGTCAATCCGCCGCTGCCGACGGCGATCTTGGCGTTGCGCGCCTGGTAAGCCTGGTCCTTGTCCGCGTTGGTCGGATCGACGAAGGTGTTGATCCGCTCATACCAGTGCTTGACGCCGTGTTTCTCTGCATAGTCCTTGATTTCGGCATTGAAGGAGGTGAACAGCGTCACGAATAGAAGAGCGCCGCCGATGACGGATACAAGTCCAATCAGGACATGGGAGTACTTTACGTTGCCGATCCACAGCATGCCGAGCAGGATGACCAGATAAATAACGGCATTGCCGAGATCGGGCTGGACGACGACAAGCATGAAGGGCAGCCCGACCAAAACCGCGATCGGCATAAGATCCTGCGTGAACAGCAGCTTTTCTCCCTGCCTTCGTCCCAGCATGTAGGCCACGACGATGATCATGATGATCTTGAACGCCTCGGCCGGCTGGAAGCTGAAGCCGCCCGGCAGCTTGAACCACCCGGTCGCGCCGTTCACCTTGGCGCCGAGGAAGAAAACGGCGACGAGCAGCGCGATGCCGATGGCGTATAAGTAATACCAGAACTTGAGAATAATGCGGTAGTCCACCAAGGTGACGAAAGTCACCAGAATGTACCCCGCGACATAAAACTGCAGCATCTTCTTATAGTAGCCGGCATATCTCGGATCCCCGTCGCCGACGCTGTAGAGCAGCATCGCGCTGACCACCATGAAGCACACAAGCAGCGTCAGAATGCCGACATCCATTTTTTTGAGTCTATTGAGCACTTACGTTCATCCCATTCCCAGAAACTTCACGAGCCTGCGCAGCCTACCCGGCCTCTCTTCCAGCTGCATCAGCGGAACCATGTCCCCAAGTATGCGCCTGGCGATGTTGCGATAAGCGATCGCAGCCCGCGAGCTCGGATCCATGACAGTCGGTTCGCCTGAATTGGCCGCCTTGATGACTCGCTCATCGTCCGGAACGATGCCGAGCAGGTCGACTGCCAGCACCTGGCAAATCTCGTCGATGTCCAGCATTTCCCCGTTCTTGACCATCGCGGGCCGGATGCGGTTGACGACCAGCTTGGCCGGAACCTTGGAGCCCTCCAGCAGGCCGATCACCCGGTCGGCGTCCCGCACGGCGGCATTCTCGGGGGTCGTGACGACAATCGCCCGGTCGGCGCCGGCTACCGCGTTGCGGAAGCCCTGCTCGATGCCGGCCGGACAGTCGATGATGACATAATCGTACTCCCGCTTCAGCTCCAGGACGATGTCCTTGACCTGCTCCGGCGTGACGTCGGACTTGTCCTTCGTCTGGGCGGCGGGCAGCATGTACAGCTCCTCGAACCGCTTGTCCTTGACGAGCGCCTGCTGCAGGCGGCAGCGCCCCTCCGCAACGTCCACGAGATCGTAGATGATCCGGTTCTCAAGCCCCATGACGACGTCCAGATTGCGCAGGCCGATATCGGTATCGACCATGGCTACTTTTTTGCCCAGCAGAGCAAGTGCGGTGCCCAGATTGGCCGATGTCGTCGTCTTGCCGACCCCGCCTTTGCCCGATGTGATGACGATTGCTTCTCCCATGCCTTTACACCCCTTTGAACAGCATCGTCTCCTTGCGCATCCGCGCGAGCTGGTTCATCTTGTCGATCTGCATTCGCCCGTCCTCCAGGTAGGCATACTCCATGGAGGCGTCTCCCGATATCCATTCCTCGGGAGGGCGGCTGATGACATCCGCGATGCGCAGCTGCGTCGGCCGCAGCAGCGATGCGGCGATAATGACGTCTTCACGGCCTTCGCAGCCCGCATGGGCCATTCCGCGAAGAGCGCCGAGCACATATATATCCCCGGTGCAGCGGACCGTGCCGCCGGGGTTCACGTCGCCGAGCAGCAGCAGGCCTCCATCATGCTCTACTGTCTGTCCGGAACGGATCATTCCCGTCATAAGCTTGAATGCCTGCATTCCGGCCGCATCGCCTTCTTCGGCGGCGGCTTCGGATTCGATCGACTGGACAAGCAGATTGCCCTTCTGGCGGATCAAGGAACGGATCCTCTCCTTGTCTTCCTCCTCCAGGCTGCGCGCGCCGAGCCTCACATGCACGTGCACCAGCGGCCCGGACAGCAGCTGTTGGTGGGATTTCTCCAGCTTGAACTGGAGCTCTTCCATCAATTCCGAAAGTTCGCACTGTTCGTCAAAGAGGAAGATGAGACCGTCCTTGACTCCCTTAATCGTGATACGCTGTTTGTCGGTCACATCCGTCCCTCCTTGACGTACTCAATTCGGCTTGCGGAAGGCGGTTTCCTGCTTCCTTCATGCATGGCTTCATGTATGGCTTCATTCAGGCTCTTTCTTGCTGTACCGGTTCCTGGCCAAGTTCTGGAACCATCGCCGCAGCGGGATGTACGCCGCCAGGGCGAATGCCAGCTGCAGGAACAGGCTAGGGAGAATATGGTCGGCCAGCGCCCAGGACAAGGACTCCTGCGTGAACTGGAACACTTTGTAGACGAAATAAAGGACTAGTTCATATAAGAGCGTGCCGAACGCGACGACGGCAAGCGCCATCATCATCGTGCTGCGGCGCCTCTCTAGCAGCAGCCCGAACAGGTAGCCGATGAGAGCCATCGCATAGGCATGCAGGCCGAGCAGATGCCCGCGGAAGACGACATCCTGCAGCAGCCCGAAGCCCGCTCCGAGCAGCAGAGCGGAGTGCCGGCTGTGGTACATAGCCGCGAAAAGCACGACGGCAAGCGTGAAATGAGGAATGATGCGTCCGGCGAACTCGCCCGGAATGATCCACGGCATGATCGTCGACTGCACGACGAATGCAAGGAAGGTCAAGCCTACGATGCCTTGCATCCTCATTGGATCGCCTCTGGCTTCTGAACGACAAGCACCTCGCTCAGATGATCGAAATCAGCAGCCAGCTTGATGCTGGCCGTCTTGGTCAGACCGAAGTCGCTGTCCTGAATGGACTCTACGGTCCCGATGACCATCCCCTCCGGATACACATTGTTCAGTCCGGAGGTCAGGATCGTATCGCCCTTCGTCATCGGGTCGTCCGCCGCGATCTTCGTCATTTGAAGCATCTGCGTCTCCTTGTTGTAGCTGCTGACGATGCCGAACGACTGCTTCTGCTTGCCGAGCGCCGTCGCCGATATTCCCGGCGCCTGGTCGTTCAGCTCAAGCAGCGGCATGATCGTGGAGGTGACCTCGGACACTTTGCTGATGATGCCGACCATGCCCTCGTCGGTTATGACGGCCATCTTTTCCTTGACCCCGTTCTTGGAGCCGAGGTTGATCGTCAGCGTCTGGTTGTAAGGATCCGGACTGACCGCGATGACCTGGGCGAACAGGAATTTGTAATCGTTGATCTTCTTCTGGGCTTCGGTGAAGTGCAGCAGTTCCTGCAAGCTCTGGTTCGTCTGCTCCATCGCATTGAATTTCACCTTGTCCCTCGTATAAGCGGCCACCGTCATGCGCAGCTGCTCATTCTCTTCATGCATGGCGCGCAAGTTCCCGATATCCTGGAAGAAGCCCGCCATATAGCCAGCGGGCTTGTAGAACCATTGCTGCACGAATCCGGTCGTATCCCGAAGGAACTTCTCCGGCGCGGTCAGCCCCGAGCGGTTGCTGATCGACACGCCGATGACCGCGATGAAAAGAATGAAGCTGATCATGAGAACGAAGAGCCGCCTGTTCCGCAATTGCTTAAACAAACCGTTCACCCGCCCGTCTCATTCATCCGCTCCTCCTGCGACTTAGCGCTTGGACCTGGAGCCGCCTCTGTTTTTGAATAAATGCAAGTTGTCGAGCGAGCGGCCCGTACCGATCGCTACGCAGTCAAGGGGATTCTCGGCTACGATGACCGGCATGCCGGTCTCGCGGGAGAGCAGCTTGTCCAGGTTGCGCAGCAGCGCTCCGCCGCCGGTAAGCACGATGCCTCGGTCCATGATGTCCGCGGACAGCTCAGGCGGGCATTTCTCAAGCGTGATCTTTACGGCGTCGATAATAGCCGCGACCGTATCGGCGAGAGCTTCCGTAATCTCGTCGGAAGTGATGGACAGCGTCTTGGGCAGCCCCGTCACGAGGTCGCGTCCGCGGATTTCCATCGTCTCCGACTGCTCCAGCGCCATCGCCGTGCCGATCTCCATCTTCAGCTGCTCGGCCGTGCGCTCGCCGATCATCAGGTTGTACAGGCGCTTGATGTACTGGATGACGGCTTCATCCATCTCGTCTCCGGCGATGCGGACCGAACGGCTCGTCACGATGCCTCCGAGCGAGATGACCGCGACTTCCGTCGTGCCGCCGCCGATGTCGACGACCATGCTGCCGGTCGGCTCCCATACGGGCAGATCGGCTCCGATCGCTGCCGCGAACGGCTCCTCGATCGTGAACGCCTCGCGCGCTCCTGCTTGCTTGGCCGCGTCTTCGACGGCGCGCTTCTCGACGGACGTGATGCCCGAAGGCACGCATATCATGACGTTGGGGTGGCGCGGGAACAGGGCGCGCTGCTTCTGCGCCTGGCGAATGAAATATTTGATCATGGTGGCTGTCGTCTCGAAATCCGCGATGACGCCATCCTTCATCGGACGGACAGCGCGGATGTTGCCGGGCGTGCGGCCGATCATTTTCTTGGCATGCTCGCCGACAGCTTCAATCGTTTTTGTATCCGTACGCAGGGCCACCACAGACGGCTCCCTGACAGCGATTCCTTTTCCTTTGACATACACGAGCGTATTGGCGGTACCCAGGTCAATCCCTAAATCCTTAGAGCCTCCGAACATGGTCAAACTCCCTTCTGAAATGCGGCAATCCTATTCATTATATTACAAGAGGCCTTGTTCCTTCAAACTAATGAAGACTCCATCGCCGATGACAATATGATCCAGCACATCGATTCCGACCAGTTCTCCGGCCTCTGCAAGCCTCCGCGTGAGCGCCGCATCCTCCGGACTCGGAGACGGATCCCCGCTGGGATGGTTGTGGGCGCATACGATCGAGGCCGCGCCGTGCCGGATCGCCGCGCGGAATACTTCCCGAGGATGGACAAGGGACGCATTCAGCGTTCCTACCGATATGGTCTCGCGCGCGACGATATGATTCTTGGTATTGAGAAACAGGCAGACGAAATGCTCTACCTTATGATAGCGCAAGTCTTCCATGAGATAATCCGCCGCGTCCTGAGGCCTCCGCACGACGGCGGCCTCCCCCCGGCGGCTCTGGGACAGGCGCCGGCCGAGCTCGATGCCGGCCCGGATCTGCAGCGCCTTGGCCGGTCCGATGCCTTTGATCCGCGTCAGCTCCGTCGTGCCCATGTCCACCAGTCCGCGCAGGCTGCCGCTCTGGGTCAGAATCCGCGAGGCGAGATGCACCGCCGTCTCCGACGCCGTCCCCGTCCGCAGAAGGATCGCCAGCAGCTCCGCATGGCTGAGCGCTTCCGCTCCGTACTTGATCATGCGCTCTCTCGGACGTTCTTCGCTTGGAAGCTCGCGCAGGCTTAACCCTTTTGATGAGACTGGCATTGGACCCGACCGCCTTCAAGCCCCCGTCCTGGCGCAGCGCGCAGGTACGGGAGCAGCAGAATTAAATGACGTGTATGCCGTATTCGGCCAGCATGTCCGCAAGCAGCGGCAGCGGCAAGCCGACGACATTGGTATAACAGCCTTCGATCTTCTCCACCAGCACGCCGCCCAGGCCTTGAATGCCGTAGGAGCCGGCTTTGTCGAGCGGTTCTCCCGTAGCCGCGTAGCGGCGGGCGCTCTCGATGCCGAACGGCTTCATCGTGACCAGCGTACGCTGCCAGCGGCTGACGGCAATCTCTCCCGGACAGGAAAGCAAGGTGACGCCGGTATAGACTTCATGTCTGCGGCCGCTCAGCGCCATCAGGGCAGACACGGCATCCTCGCGGTCCGCGGGCTTGCCGAGCACCGCCCCGTCCAGCACGACGATCGTATCGGCGCCGAGCACGAGATCGTTCGCTGCGGACGATCCTGCGGATTCCTCGCCGCGAAGCGCGTCGGCAGCGGCCTCGGCCTTGCGCCGGCTAAGCTCAAGGACGATCTCTCCGGGAGAGAGCGTCCCGGTGACGGATTCATCCGCCCCGGTAGGAAGCAGGCGGACAGGAAGCTCAAGCCCGAGGACAGCGACCAGCTCCCTGCGCCGCGGGGAAGCCGAGGCGAGTACGAGCCGGTCGGGTATAACGACATCGTTCATGTTCGATAATGCTCCTCTTCGATAACGGTCCGCCATGTCCTCCGGTCAGAGGCGGCGGTACAGCCACAGCGCAAGCACGAGCACGAGCAGGCTGATGAGGCTGAATTGGATGGTGGCGTCCAGACTGTAGCTGAGGACGCCCAGATCGGCAGCGGGAGACCAGCGGATATCCGTGGAGCGCGTCAGTGCCGACACCCCCGGAACATCCTTCAGCCAGCGGTTCGCGAGCGCTCCTGCGACAAGTCCAAGCACGATAAAGAAGAGAAGCGTCCAGCCATTTTTCTTCATGGTTCAACGCCTCTCGCCAATGATTGACACCTGGCCTCATTATACGCGATCGCCTCCGTTCTTTACAATGTAAAGAACCTGTCTCCCCTCACGGCTGCAAGGTTTCGATCATCGCACGCTGTCCGAAGAAGATATCCATCGATCGGCTCTGCACCGTCCACAAACGGGCCTTCGAGGGAGCCGCTATATAGGCATCCAGCTCTTTGGCAGCCTGATTGACTGCCGACTCCAGGCTATCGGCCGCGGCCGCCGCCTCCTTGCCCTGTACCCCGGGACGGAAGGAGGCATAGGCTTGCCGCCACGAGGCCAGCTGCTTGTCCCATTCCGCCATCGCTTCCTTGTCCGGAGCGCCAGGCTTCGCCAGGCTTGCAGATGCCAGCGTCATGTCGGCCAGCTGCGCGATCAGCCCCGATGTCGCAGGTCCAAACGCCTTCGCATCCTTTTCGGAACCGGCGAAACGAAACTTGCCGGCTGCAGGAAGCAAGACTTCCTTGATGTAAACTTCCGTGCCGGAGATGGAAGCAGCGAGAGACTCCGCGCCGCTGCGCTTCGATGAGATGCCTGCATATACGCGATAGCCGCCGTCCGCTTTTGCCGAGGCAGAGCCGAGTCCGTCGGCCTTCAGCTCGGATGCCGCCGCGGCGGCGCTGTCCTTGGCCGAGAAGACGCCGTACTGCAGCAGGCTGAAAGCCGTCTGCGGCCAATCCGCCTGAATGTATGCCGCCGTGCCGGCAGCAGCCGAAGCGCCGTCGGCGGACGGCTCCGTCTTGACGGCGGGAGAGCCGGCGCCGCTTGCCGGAGGCGATGCCGCAGGAGCGGACGCCGGCTCCGAAGCCGTGTTTCCGGCGGCTTCGCCGTCTGTGGCCGGGAGAACGCTGCCGCCTGCGAAGAGTGCCAAGGCGATGTAGCCGAAGAGTGCTCCGGTCGCTATCGCGCCGGCAACCGACAGCAGGACCGCCGGCCAGGACGGCCCTCTGCGGCTGCCGCCCGCGCTTCCGCTTTCTATACGACGAGCGGGGGCTGATTTAAGCTTCCTTGAAGCGCGAATTTCATCCAAGTCGATGACGGGACCTTCGAAAAGCTCCGTACCTGCCGCAGGCACAGGCTCCGCATCCGGCCATTGCGGCCATTCGGAGAGAATGCCCGGATCGGGGAGCTGCGGCTTGCTGCGCTCTCCGGGCCTTTTGACAGCTCGGCCTTCGAGGAGCTCGTCCCCGGAGAGAAACGGGACTTCGGGTAAGGCATCCGTTCGGACGGATGGGGCTTCGAGGAGCCCGTCCGCTCCGAAGGCCTTGCCGGCACGGCGTTTTTCCGCTGCCGTTGCGGCGGCAGCCGGCCGTTCTCTTCCGGCCGGACGCCCCTTTTCCTTGCGGATGAGGCTTTCCAACGTATCGATGTCATCCTGAAAAGGGCTTTCCCATGCTTTGAACTCGCCTGTGAACTCCATAGATGAGAGCGACTCCGCAGGCACCGGGCTCCAGTCCGGCGGCAGCGTTGCCTGCTTGCGCATGCCCGACTGTTGCGCCCCCCCATGCCGGAACGGATTTCCCTTCGCTTTCCTTTGCTCTTTCGCTTGCAGTTGTTCTTTTGCTTGCAGGCGGGCTTGCCCAAGCACTTGCTCCTGCGGAGGAACATGGGCTTGCCCAAGCGCTTGATCTTTTTCTTGCCTATGCCCTTGAGTCAGCGCTTGCGCCTTTTCCTGCGCCTTCGCTCCGGCGGCATCGTGCCCGCTCCTTGCAGCCAATGGCGATTTGCGTTGATCCTGCACCAGCTTCCCTTGGCCGTCCTGACGATAGGTCATCCGCGATTTCGTCATGTTCCATTCCTCCTGCCATGCCGGTTCTTAACTCTAATCTATGTCCGAACGATAGAGTTATTCCTCGTTTTGGAAGAAAGGATAAGGAGATTGATAGGCAGGATCGAATAGAGGAGCAGGAGCTGCAACAGGAGGAAAAGGGTAAAGGCCTAGCATCGCTGCCAGGAACTAGATTCCTGCAAGAAAAAAACCTCCGAAAAAGCCTGCATCAGGCCGTTTCGAAGGTTCTTCCTTCTGCTGTTCCGATGTTATTGCCCGTACCGCTCCCGCAGCTCGCGCGCCAGGCCGTCGGCAGCCTTCCAGATATCGCCGGCTCCCATCGTGATGATGAGATCGCCGGGCGCGGCCTGCTTCGAGAGCTCGGCCTGCACCTCTTCCTTGGTCGGAAGATAGCGTGTATTGGCATTGCAGTTCTCCACGATCATCTCCACGAGCCGCTGCGAGCTGATGCCTTCGATCTGCTGCTCGCCGGCCGGGGAGTAGATGTCGGTGATGATCACCTCGTCGGCTTCGGCGAAAGCCCGGCTGAACTGCTCCAGCAGGAAGAAGGTGCGCGTGTAGCGCTGCGGCTGGAACACGGCCACGATGCGCTTGCCGGTCGCCTTGGCGGCGCTGATCGTCGCCTGGATCTCCGTCGGATGATGCGCGTAGTCGTCGATGACAAGGATGCCGTTCACGTCTCCGAGCACCTGGAAGCGGCGCTTGGCCCCGATGAATTCCTTGATCGCGGCGGCTGCCGCGCCGAACGGAATGCCGGCTTCCATGCATGTGATCAGCGTAGCCATCGCGTTGTACACGTTATGGCGTCCCGGGACGGACAGCTGCACGACGCCGAGCTCTTTGCCGGAACGGGAGAGCTTGAACGCCACCTTGCGGTCTCCGAGAACGATGTCCGATGCACGGAATTCCGCTTCCTCGTCGATGCCGAAGGTCAGGATGCGTTCGGACGGAAGGGAGCCTGCCGCCTGCGGCAGCAGCTCGCGGACGATCGGATCGTCCAGGCATACAACTGCCCTCCCGTCGGGAGTGACCTGGGTGAGGAACTGAACGTAGGCCTTCTTCAGGTTGGCGAAATCGCCGTCGTAGTTCTCCAGATGATCCGGCTCGATGTTGGTGACGACCGCGATCGCCGGATGGTAATGCAGGAAGGAGCCGTCGCTCTCGTCGGCTTCCGCTACGACGTATTCGCCTTTGCCCGCCTTGGCGTTCGTGCCGACATTGACGATCTCGCCGCCGATGATGTAGGTCGGATCCGCTCCGCAGCTCTCCATGACGAGAGCGATCATCGAGGAGGTTGTCGTTTTGCCGTGCGCGCCGGCGACAGCGACCCCCTTGCCCGCATTCATGAGCCTGGCCAGCATCTGGGAGCGATGGATCACCGGAATCTTCAGTTCCTCCGCCGCGCGCCGCTCCACGTTGTCCCTGGAGAGCGCCGTGCTGTAGACGACCAGATCGGCCCCCTTGACGTTGCCCGCGTCATGGCCGATATAGATGCTCGCTCCCAGGGATGCCAGCTTTTCCGCCAGCTCCGCCCGCGCAACGTCGGATCCCGTCACCTTGTATCCCATCTCCAGCATGACGCGGGCGATCGCGCTCATGCCGTAGCCGCCGATTCCGATAAAATGTACGTGCTCTGCTGTAGTCGTCATGACGGTCACCAACCTTTTTCAGAATCCGGTAGCCCAAGCACCCTGGTGCGGACATCGGCGATTAAATAGAGAGTGCCGGTTGCGACGGACAGGTCCTCCGGACCCGCCGACTCTTCCAGGCGCCGCAGCGCAGCGGTCCAATCGGGCTCGACGACGATTTCCGGCGAAACCCCGAGCTCCGCCGCTTCCGAGCGTGCCAGCTCGGCAAGAGCAGGGGCCGGCATCGCCTTGCGGAAAGCGGGCTCCGTAATGACAAAGGTATCCACTATAGGGAGTATATGCCGCAGCACTTCCCGATGATTCTTGTTCTCCAGCATTCCCATCATCAGATGGAGCTTGCGGTACTTGAAGACGTCCTTGAGCGCCGCCGCCAGCGACTCCGCTCCTTCGGGATTATGCGCGCCGTCCAGCAGCAGACGCGGCTCGCTCCTCACCATCTCGAGGCGGCCCGGCCATGCAGCCTCCTTGAGGCCGGCGCGGAGCTGCTCGTCGTCGACCAGCAAGGCGTAGTACTGGCGCAGCACCTCAAGCGCCATGACCGCGGCAGCGGCATTGGTGCGCTGATGGGCGCCGCCAAGCGTCACGGTCAGCGGACTCACGGAGCGGAACGGGCCTTGGAACGCGAAGCTCTGCTCGGCCTCCGACACCTCCAGCGCTTCGATGGAGAACTGCTCGCCGAGCTGGTACAGCGTGCTCTTGCTGCGGCTTGCCGCCTCGCGGATGACCGCCAGCGCTTCCGGATCCTCGACGGTGCTTACGACCGGGACGCCAGGCTTGATGATGCCGGCTTTCTCCGACGCGATTTCCGTTATGGAGCTGCCAAGCACATCCATGTGGTCATGCCCGACGTTGGTGATGACCGAGATGACCGGCGTCACGATATTCGTCACGTCCAGCCGGCCTCCGAGGCCGGTTTCCCATACGACGTAATCCGGGTAGGTCACCTTGGCAAAGTACAGGATCGCCAGCGCCGTGGATACTTCGAACATTGTCGGGGAGCCGTGTTCGGTAGCCGCGATCTCATCCACGAGCGGCTTCAGCTCGTTGGCCAGCCGCAGCAGCGTCTCCTCCTCGATATCCTGACCGTTATAGCGGAAGCGGTTGGTGAACTTGGTGATATACGGCGACGTGAACGTCCCCGTGTCATAACCTCCGCGCGTCAGCGCCTCGGTCAGATAAGCGCAGACGGAGCCTTTGCCGTTCGTTCCCGCCACATGGATGAAGCGGAGCCGACGCTCGGGATGTCCGAGACGCTCCATCATCAGCTTCATCCGGTCCAGGCCCGGACGGATGCCGAAGCCGATGAGGCCTTCGATCCATCCCCGCGCTTCCTCGTACGATTTCAGCAGGCCTCCGGCCTGTCGATGCGTTTCCTGGTTGTCCATATCGTTTCGCTTCCTTTTATGTTTGACTTGCGCCGGCGAAAGGCGCGAGCGCCCTTCGTCGGGCCTCCCGTCCTCCAAGGACAGACGCAGCTCCGATCAGCTCTGCAGCTCCTCGATCCGCGCCAGCACCTTCTCCAGCTTGGACTCGTAATCGGCCCTCTTGGCTTTCTCTTCCTCGATGACTTTGGCCGGAGCTTTGGCCGTGAAGCCTTCGTTGGAGAGCTTCTTGTCCACGCGCTCCACTTCGGAGCGGAGAACGGCGGCTTCCTTCGTCAGCCTCGCGATCTCCTGCTCGATGTCGAGGAGTCCCGCGAGCGGCAAGTACAGCTCCGCGCCCGTCACAATGGCGGCCATCGCCTTGTCGGGAGCGGACAGTCCCGTGTCGATCGCCAGGGAGGAAGTGCCGCAGAAGCGGCGCAGCAGCTCTTCGTTCCCGCTCAGGATGCCGGCTTCGAAGCTGCCGGAAGGCTTGATCTGCAGCTCGATCTTCTTGCTCATCGGCACGTTCACTTCGGCGCGGATATTGCGCACGGAGCGGATCGTGCTCATGAGCAGCTCCATCTCGCGGACGGCTTCCGGTGCTTCCAGCGCGGCTTCATAGACCGGCCAGGCGGCCGTCGTGATGGATTCGCCTTCATGCGGCAGATGCTGCCAGATTTCCTCGCTGATGAACGGCATGAACGGATGGATCAGGCGCTGAGTCCGGTCCAGCACATAGGCGAGCACGGATTGAGTCGCCTTTTTGGCATCCGCATCCTGTCCGTACAGATTCAGCTTGGCAACCTCGATGTACCAATCGCACAGATCGTCCCAGATGAAATTGTACAGCAGGCGGCCAGTTTCGCCGAAGTCGTAGGCGTCGATCAGTCTCGTCACATCGCGTGAAGTCTCGTTCAGACGATGCAGGATCCAGCGGTCGGCTGTGCCTAGCGGACCAGTTATATCGATATCATCGTAATTGAATCCTTCCAGATTCATCAAGGCGAAGCGGGAAGCATTCCAGATCTTGTTGGCGAAGTTTCTCGCTTGCTCTACTTTCTCCAGCCGGAACCGCAAATCCTGCCCCGGCGTGCTTCCGGTGGACAGCATGAAGCGCATCGCGTCCGCTCCGTACTGCTCGATGATGTCCAGCGGATCGACGCCGTTGCCGAGCGACTTGGACATCTTCTTGCCGTCCGCGTCGCGAACCAGGCCGTGCATGAGCACGTCCTTGAACGGAATGCGGTCCGTGAATTCCAGCGCCGTGAAAATCATGCGGGCTACCCAGAAGTAGATGATGTCGTAGCCGGTGACAAGCAGGTCGTTCGGATAGTGCCGCTTGAAATCGGCGCTGTCCTCGTCCGGCCAGCCGAGAGTGGAGAACGGCCAAAGGGCGGAGCTGAACCAGGTGTCGAGCACATCCTCGTCGCGGCGCAGCTCTCCATGCCCGCAGTCCGGGCAGGCTTCGAGATCCTCGCGGGCGACATGCAGCTTGCCGCAGGAGTCGCAGTACCAGGCCGGAATGCGATGGCCCCACCACAGCTGGCGGGAGATGCACCAGTCGCGGACGTTCTCGATCCAGTTGAGGTAGATCTTCTCGAAGCGGTCAGGCACGAAGTTCACGCCTTCGCCGGACTTCTGGGCTTCGATTGCGCGCTCGGCGAGCGGCTTCATCGCCACGAACCACTGCGTGGACAAGTAAGGCTCGACGACAGCGCCGCTGCGCTCGCTGTGCCCGACTTGATGCACATGGTCCTCGATGCGGACGAGGACGCCGCTCTCCTGAAGGTCGGCGACGAGCTTCTTGCGCGCTTCGGCGCGGTCGAGACCCTGGTAAGGTCCGGCCTCGGCGTTCATGACGCCGCTCTCGTCCATGACGATGATCTTGGGCAGGCTGTGGCGCTCGCCGACCTCGAAGTCGTTCAGATCATGAGCCGGCGTGATCTTGACCGCCCCGGAGCCAAAGTCCTTCTCGACGTAATCGTCTGCGATGATCGGAATCTCGCGTCCGGTAACAGGGAGCACGAGCATTTTGCCGACGAGAGCGGCGTAGCGCTCATCCTTCGGATGCACCGCTACAGCCGTGTCGCCGAGCATCGTCTCGGGACGGGTCGTCGCGACGGTCACATGGCCGCTTCCGTCCGCGAGCGGATACTTCAGATGATACAGGTGCCCGTTCACTTCCTTGTACTCGACCTCGATGTCGGACAAGGCCGTGCGTGCTGCCGGATCCCAGTTGATGATCTTGGCGCCCCGATAGATCAGCCCCTTCTCGTACAAGCGGACGAACACCTCGCGAACGGCTTTGGAAAGCCCTTCGTCCAGCGTAAAACGCTCGCGGGAGTAATCAAGGGAAAGGCCCATCTTGCTCCACTGGCTGCGGATCGTGCCCGCATACGTGTCTTTCCACTCCCATACCTGCTCCAGGAATTTCTCGCGGCCGAGATCATGGCGCGTGATGCCCTGCTCGCGAAGCTTCTTCTCCACTACGGTCTGCGTCGCGATGCCGGCATGGTCCGTGCCGGGCAGCCACAGGGCGTCGTATCCCTGCATGCGCTTCGTGCGGATCATGATATCCTGCAGCGTGAAATCGAGCGCATGTCCGATATGGAGCATGCCCGTCACGTTGGGAGGCGGGATGACGATCGTGTAAGGCTTCGCTTCAGGCTTCCGGCCGGCTTGGAAAAAACCGCCCTTTTCCCAGAAATCGGTTCCTTTCTGCTCCGCCGTCTTCGGATCGTAGGTCGTCGGCATTTCCGTCGTGTGCTGCTGAGTCTCTGACATCTTGGATTTCCACCCTTATCAATGAAAGTCGTTTTTTATGGCCTTCTTTTTGACAACGCCTCGGCTGGCCGGCCTGCGCGGAAGACAGCGGACGTCTGCCTCCGGCTGATGCCGGGTGCCGAAGTCCCGCAGGAAGACGAACGCCGTTTTTTCGACAAAAAAAAGCCTTTCATCCTCTTCGCAAAGGACGAAAGACTTCAAGCTTCCGCGGTACCACCTTTGTTCCGCAAGAAAGCTTCCTTGCGGCACTTTGGCGCAGGATATCGGCTGCGGCCGGCTCCGGCTTCCGCTGCGGACGCAGCATGACCGGGGCAACTCCGGGGCGACCCGCATCCGCTCCTTGCCTGCAGACCTTCCAGCGCTTGCGGTCTGCTCTCTGTAGGCGAGGCGAATGCTCTTCCCTTTCAACGTCGGCTATTCAAACTTCGGAAAAATAGATAGCTTCATTTTAGCGTTCTTGAAGGCTGGAGTCAACTTGGTTAGGCAGCAGCCATGCCCGGGGGCAGCCATAGCGGACAAATGCCGGGATCGGGCCGGAACAGCAGCCGAAGCCAAAAAAGGCGCCATCCCCCGCAAAGCGGGGAAAGGCGCGGTATGGTAAGCCATGGACGGAGCCGGGATAGATTCGGGACGCTCCCGCTCAAGGGATGTAGAGAATCTGGCCTTCCGCGACGCCCTGATCGGCAAGGCGGTTGTAGAGAGCGAGCTCGCGGGCTTGAAGATGATAGCGGTCGGCGATCAGATCCAGCGTCTCTTCCCGCTGCACGATGCAGATCCGCACTTTGCGGAACGGCTTCTCATCGCTGACCCGGCCGAGGAACAACGACTGCCACTCCACCTCTTCCGCTGGCGCTGCCAGCTGGGATTCCTGGGATTGCCGGCTGCGCTCGGCCGCCTGCCGCTGCTCCCGCTCCCTCCGGCTGGAGCCGATCAGCGAAGAAGCAAGCTCCTGCCCGGCTTCCTCGGGCGAAGCCGATCGCTTGCTTCCGAACGCGATGCGCAGCTCCTGCTTCTCCTGCTCCTGCAGCGGCTCATGCTTCTCGAACGGCTCCGCGGCGAAGGCGGATGCGGAATCCCCTCCCCCGGCCGCTTCCGCCTCGGCTCGCTGAGGCTCGGAATCGGTCTCTTCGACCGGCGGCAGTTCGGCAGCCGGGCGGCCGTACAGGACGGCGGCCGGATCCTCCTCCTGCGGGACAGCCGCCGCTTCCGGCTCTGCCGGAATGATCTCCCCGGCTATGTTCCGGAGCGCCGAGAAGGCCGACTGCCGCTCTTCGTGCTGGACCTGGGGAATCTCCGAAGCAGGCGGAATCGGCGCGCGGAACGGGCTGGAGCTTCCTCCGCTGTCCGCGAGAACTTCGATTGCCGCCTCGGCATCCTGCCTGGAGGTACCTTCCTCCTGCTGGAAGGAGGCGTTCCCTTCCTCCTCGCGAGTCCCGCTGGACAAGCCGAGCTGCGTCCAGCCGGCAGCATAGGCGTACGGCTCGCTCTGCGCCTCCTCGACCGGATCAATGCTCTGGCCGGCAATCGCCTCTGCATCCTGATAAGGAGTTGCCTGGTCGAATTCCCTTTCTCCCCCCGCTTCTACCTGCGGCTCGTCTTCCTCCTCATCCAGCTCCAGATACAGGACCGGAGAAATGTCGCCCGTCGGCTGGGCTTCCTGGCGATGCACCACCGTATAAGGCTCTTCCTTCCACTCCCCCTCCTCCTCGGAGGAGGATTCCACCCGAATGCCGGACAACGACAGCACGCCGGTAATGTTCAGCGTACGCGCCGACAGGAGGTCGACGTCGAAGTTGTCGATCTCCACGGAGATGTCGTCCAGCCTCTCGATGCGGTTCATCGGAAGCGTAATCTCGACCGGTATCCGATGCTCCATCGACTGCGCGGACGCCGAACGGTCCGCCGTGCGGTATACTCCGCTCAGCAGCAGCTGGCCTCGCAGTATGGCTTGTTCTCCCTGCTGAACGACTTGGATGCGGGGAACGAGTTCGATTTCCTCCAGCTCGTCGATAGCTGGAACTTCCTCGGGCAGATGGACGCGTTCATACACGTCGAACCGCAGTCCTTGTGTTAGTTCGCTCACGCTTAAGCCTCCCTTCCCTAGCTATTGCTTGGGCATATGCCTTGCTCCATACCATCTATATGGCAAGGAGTCCCATAGCATGACTACTTGGGAGTGGGACTCGATGACGAGGGCAGGCTGTTCTTGCTTGACGGCTGTCATCGGCAAGGCCGGCTTCCGCGTGCTTGCGCCGGGAAAACCGGCATAAAGGGCTGGCTAAGGCCGGATCGAGACCTATTTCGCCAGGTAGAAAAACATGTTTCTGCCGCTTCATGTCCGGCGATGAAAAAAATCCAAACCTGTATCGCTCAATATCGCGATGGAAGAAACACAACCTGTATCGCTTGATTCCGTGATGGAAGAGATGCTGGCTTGCTTCGTTTCATTCCGCAATGGAAGAGAAGCTGGCTTCGTTTCTTTCGGCCATGAAAAAGAACCACCCTGCATCGCTCAAAACGATGCAAAGCGGTTCATAAACCGAGGACGGCCTCAAGCCGGCCAACGAGACGATGCCTCCCGGGACAGACCCATGGCAGGCCGAATTCCCGACACAGAGAGCCAATCCTATCTCTTATGGCTTCCCGGCGCGGAGCCTTGCCAGCAGACGCTCCATGTCGGCGGGAAGAGGGGCCTCGATCTCCATATCGGAGCCCGTCCATGGATGCCGGAACCGAAGCAGCCTTCCGTGAAGAGCTTGACGGCCGAGCAGCGGCGACGCTCCGCCGTACAGGCCGTCTCCAAGCAGCGGATGGCCGATATGGCTCATATGAACGCGGATCTGATGCGTCCTTCCGGTATCAAGCGCAAGCTGAACGAGAGCTGCCGAGCGCCAGGATTCCAGAACCTTGTAGAAAGTGACAGCCCTGTCTCCGCCCGGCGATACTCTTCTCCGCGACGGATGATGCCGGTCCTTGCCGATCGGCTGGTCGATCTTGCCCTCAGGCGGATTCGGCGCGCCGTGTACGGCAGCCCAATACTGGCGTCCGATCGCCTTCTCCCGCATCGCAGCATCGAGCACCTGCTGGGCCAGATCGTTTTTCGCATACAGCACCGGGCCGCTCGTATCGTCGTCGATGCGGTGGATATGCCTCGCCGGAAGCGGGTCCCCCGCCGCCAGGCAGCGGCAGGCGGCAGCCTCGTCCAGCGTCGCCGGGCAGGCAGGCGCCTTGCCCGCTGCGGCGGCATGGGAAGCCCTGCTTCCCGCTGGACGCGGCGCTTCGCCGCTGCCGTGGACCGGCATGCCGGCCGGCTTGTTCAGGACGAGGCACCAATCGTCCTCATGCAGCACTTCCGGCCAGTCCGGCGCATATGCTCCGCCGGACGCCGCAAGGACGGCCGCGGCACGACGCTGCAGCGGGTCGGCCGCCGCTGCGGCGGGAAACGCCCGCAGCCGCAGCTCGCCGTCCGGCGTCCAGCCGATGCCTCCGGTGGAGAAGAGGGAATTGATCCATTTGGCCGGCCAAAGGCCAAGAGCCAGAAGCTGCAGGCGCGTCTCGTGCGCGTGGCTTCCGGCTCTCGGCTCTCCGGCATCTCCGTCCGGGGAGACAGGCACATGCAGCCATTCTCCGCGGCGATAAGCAGATTCCATCATCAGCTCCATGCCGGAATCCTCTCCTACAAGCGCCGGAGCGCTTCCCGGTTGGCAGCGATCGTCTCGTCGATCAGCTCCGCCGTATGGGCTGCCGAGACGAACATGCCTTCGAACTGCGAAGGCGCGACGCTTACGCCGAGCTCAAGCAGATTCGCGAAGTAGGCGCGGAAGCGGCCCAGATCGCTCTGCTGCGCCGTCTCGAAGTTGATGACGTGGCTGTCGTTGAAGAAAGGACAGACCATGGACCCGACGCGGTTGATCGTCACCGGTACGCCGGTCTCGCGCGCATTGTCCTCGAAGCCCGCCTGCAGCCGCACCGACATCTTCTCCAGCTGCTGATAGACTTCCGGCGTCAGCAGGCTGAGAGTCGTGTATCCGGCCGCCATGGCAAGCGGATTTCCGGACAGCGTGCCCGCCTGGTAGATCGGACCGGCCGGAGCCATGCGCTCCATGATGTCGCGGCGTCCGCCGTAGGCGCCGACGGGAAGGCCGCCGCCGATGACTTTGCCGAGGCAGGTCAAGTCGGGGGTAATGCCGAACAGGCCTTGGGCGCAGTTGTAATGGACGCGGAAGCCGGTCATGACCTCGTCGAAAATGAGCAGGCTGCCGTACTTCGTCGTGACGTCGCGCAGCCCTTGCAGGAACCCGGGCAAAGGCGGCACGACGCCCATGTTGCCGGCTACCGGCTCCACGATGATGCAGGCGATCTCCTCGCCGAACTTCTCGAACGCCAGCTTGACCGATTCAAGGTCGTTGTACGGAACGGTAATCGTCTGGGACGCCACCGTCTCGGGTACTCCCGGGCTGTCGGGAAGGCCGAGCGTCGCGACGCCTGAGCCGGCTTTGATGAGCAGGCTGTCGGCATGGCCGTGATAGGAGCCTTCGAACTTGAGGATTTTGCTCCTTCCAGTATACCCGCGCGCAAGGCGCAGGGCGCTCATCGTCGCTTCCGTGCCGGAGTTGACCATGCGCACGATGTCGCAGGACGGCACGCGCTCGCAGACGAGCTTCGCCATCTCCGTCTCGATCAGCGTCGGGGCGCCGAAGCTCGTGCCGCGCTCTGCGGCGGATTTGACCGCCTCGATGACTGCGGGATGGGCGTGGCCCATGATGAGCGGGCCCCAGGAGCCGACATAGTCGATATAGGAGTTGCCGTCGATATCGTACACGATCGCCCCTTCGCCGCGCTCCATGTAAGCCGGCGTGAGGCCGACCGATTTGAAGGCGCGCACCGGGCTGTTGACGCCGCCCGGAATATAGCGCTTCGCTTCCTCGAAGGCCGCGCTGGATTTCTCATCCGCTTTTCTGCCGTGAACGTTGTCCGCCATCAGTTCTGCACCTCCTGCAGCCAAAGGGCTGCGTCCTTGGCATGATAAGTGATGATCATGTCCGCTCCGGCCCGCTTCATGCCGAGCAGCGTTTCCAGCACGATCTTGCGCTCATCAACCCAGCCATTGGCTGCCGCCGCCTTCACCATCGCGTACTCGCCGCTGACGTTGTAGGCGACGAGCGGAAGGTCGAAATTCTCCTTGAGCGCGCGCACGACGTCGAGATAGGCGAGCGCCGGCTTGACCATGAGCATGTCCGCGCCCTCGGCGACGTCGCTGTCAGCTTCGCGGAGTGCCTCGCGGAAGTTCGCCGGATCCATCTGGTACGACTTGCGGTCTCCGTACTGCGGAGCGGAATTGGCCGCCTCGCGGAACGGTCCGTAATAAGCGGAGGCGTATTTGACCGAGTAGGAAAGAATCGGGATGTCGCTGTAGCCGGCCTCATCCAGACCTGCGCGGATCGCGCCGACGAAGCCGTCCATCATGTTGGAAGGAGCGATGACATCCGCTCCCGCCTCCGCCTGGGATACCGCCGTGCGCACGAGCAGCTCCAGCGAAGGATCGTTGTCGACCTCGGCTTCTCCGGTCCGCTCGTTCTGATGCACGATGCCGCAGTGTCCGTGGTCCGTGAATTGGCACAGGCAAGTATCCGCCATGACGATCAGCCCCGGAGCCCATTCCTTGATCAGCCTTGTCGCCTGCTGCACGATGCCATTGGCGTCGTAGGCGGAAGATCCGACCGGGTCCTTATGGTCCGGAAGCCCGAACAGCATGATGGAAGGAATGCCGAGCGAGACGATCTCGCGGATTTCCTGCTGAAGAAGGTCGAGCGAGAAGCGGTATACGCCCGGCATGGAGGAGATCTCCTGCTTGATGCCGGAACCGTGGATGACGTAGATCGGATAAATGAAATCGCTGGCCGTCAGAATCGTTTCGCGGACCATGGAACGCATCGCCGCCGTGCGGCGAAGCCGGCGATGCCGGACGATCGGGTAACTCATATGAATTCCTCCTTGTGTTCGTATGCAAAACAGGGGAAGGAGCACTCGGCGCCCTCCCTGATTTATCTTGTCGATGCCGATAGAGCTGCCGGACTGCTTGCTAGCCAGCCGAAAGCCGCTGGCTGCTTGTCTGCCTTGCGAGCCGCCCGAAACCGCCCGCTGCTTGTCAGCCCTGCGAGCCGCCCGAAACCGCCCGCTGCTTGTCAGCCTTGCACGGCGTCCCGAAGCTCGGCCATCCGCCTTGCGATCGCCTCGGCCAGCGACGAGATCGTCGCTTCCTCGGGAATGATCGTAGGCGCAAGCCCCGCTTCCTCTGCCGTACGGGCCGTAACGGGACCGATGCAGGCGATTTCGCAGCCGCGAAGCAAGCCCACCGGATCGGATTCCCCGAAGCGCCTGAGCACTTCGAGCAGATTCGTCACGGTCGAGGAGCTCGTGAAGGTGACGACATGGACAGCGCCTTCGCGCAGCCGTTCAAGCATCTGCTCATCCTGATCCCGAGGCACGATCGTCTCGTACAGCGTGACGGCGTCCACAGAGATGGAACGCGCGGCAAGATCCCGCGGCAGCGTCCCTCGCGCCAGATCGCCGCGCAGGAACAAAGCCCGCTGGCCCGGCTTCAGCGCCTCGTCCAGATGGTCCAGCATGCCCTCCGCCTGGAAGCCGCCCGGCAGCGCTTCATGCTGAAGCCCGCGCGAGCGAAGCGCATCGCCGGTCTTCGGTCCGACTGCGGCGATGCGCGCCCGGTGAAAGCGGCGGATATCGCCTCCGAGCTCGGCCAGTCCGCGGAAGAAATGCTCGACGCCATTGACGCTGGTGAAAAACAGCCAGTCGTAGCTTTCCGCCTCGTCCAGAGCGTCGCGGAACGCTCTCGCGTCGCTTTCTCCGCGCGCCGGCACGATCTCGATGACGGGGAACTCGCACGGCTCGCCGCCAAGCTCCTCGATGAGGTCGGCCAGCTCGCTGGCCTGGCTGCGCGAGCGCGTCACAAGCGCTCTCGTGCCGAATAGCGGCTTCAAGTCGTACCAGCGCAGCGTCTCCCGCTGCTTGACGACATCGCCCACGACGATGACCGCCGGCGGCTCGAAGCCGGCCGCCTTGACCTTCGCCTCGATGTCCGCGAGCGTGCCCGTCAGCGTCTGCTGTTCGGGCCTCGTGCCCCAGCGGACGAGAGCTACAGGGGTATCGGCCGCGCGGCCATGCTTCATCAACTGCTCGCTGATATACCCGATCTTGGCGACGCCCATCAGAAAGATCAGCGTGCCCGTCGCGTTCGTCACCTTGTCCCAGTAAATCGAGCGGTCCAGCTTGTCCGGGCTCTCATGGCCCGTGACGATCGAGAGCGACGACGCATGGTCCCGGTGCGTCACGGGAATGCCGGCATAAGCCGGCACGGCGATCGCCGACGTGATTCCAGGCACGATCTCGAACGGAATGCCGTGCTCGGCCAGCAAGCCGGCCTCCTCGCCGACACGTCCGAATATGGTCGGATCGCCTCCTTTGAGACGAGTGACGGTTTTTCCCTGCAAGGCCAGATCGACAAGCAGCCGGTTGATCTCCTCCTGCTTCATCGTATGGCGGTCCGGCTGCTTGCCGACATAGATGCGCTCGGCCCCCGGCCTCAGTCCGCGCAGCAGGCGCGGGCTGGCCAGCCGGTCGTAGACGACGGCATCGCTCCGCGAGAGCACCTCCATGCCGCGCACCGTAATCAGCTTCGGGTCTCCCGGCCCGGCGCCGACAAGATACACGATCCCCTTCGACATGTTATCCCCCAACTTCCGCCAAAATCTCGTCTGCGCCCATCTCTCTCAGCGCCTGGGCGACTTCAAGCCCCAATGCTTCCGGATCGCGTCCGACCCGCATTTCCTTCAGGATCGTCTCCCCGTCCGGAGAGCCTACCATCCCGGTCAGCTCCATGACGAGCTCGCCGCCATCGCGGGAACGGATGACCGCATGGGCTCCGATCGGAATCTGGCAGCCTCCGTTGAGAGCGCCGAGGAATGTCCGCTCTGCCGCTACGGTCCGTTCCGTATCGGAATCGTTGAGCAGATCCAGCAAACCGCGGACATCGGCATCATCTTCCCTGCATTCGATGCCAAGAGCCCCCTGGCCGACGGCAGGCAGGCAGACATCCTCGGAGACCGCTTCGGTGATGCGGTCCTCCCAGCCCATGCGCTTCAAGCCGGCAGCGGCGAGCACGATCGCATCCAGCCCCTCCGTCTCCAGCTTGCGGATCCGGGAGTCGATATTGCCGCGTATCGACCGGATATCCAGATCGGGCCGGTAAGCCTTCAGCTGGCTGGCCCGCCTGAGGCTGCTTGTTCCGACCGCGGCGCCGATCGGAAGCTTCTCCAGGGGAATGCCGCCGCGGGCAATGATGCAATCCCGAGGATCGACGCGACGCGGCACCGCTCCGTTGATCAGTCCGGGAGGCAGCTCGGACGGCATATCCTTCATGCTGTGCACAGCCATATCGATATCGCCGTCTAGAAGAGCCTGCTCGATCTCCTTGACGAACAAGCCCTTGCCGCCTACTTTGGACAGGGTTACATCCAGGATGCGGTCGCCTTTGGTGACGATCTTATGGATTTCAAAGCCGTAATCCAAGCCATGCTCGTCCGCAAGGCGCTGCAGCTCCTCTATGACCTGGCCGGTCTGCGTCAGCGCGAGCGCGCTCTGGCGCGTGCCGACGACAATGACTCTGCGGCCGTTCTCATCAGTTTTCAATATCCCCATCTCCTTCCGCCCCGAATCGGGCATGATCCTCTAGTCCCCTGCTTCCGGCAGCCGCCCAGCTTGCCAGCCGCTTCGCCTCGCTGCGGAGCAGCCGACTTCGCTTTCCTTGATCCAGCTCCTCGGCCAGCAGCCTTCGCCTCAGCTCCGCATGCTGCCTTACAGCCTCCGCATAAGGCTCCTTATATAAGTCTTCAAGCTCTTCCCGGATGACGGACGACAGGGCAGGCGAGCCGCCTCCCGTCGTGACGGCCAGCAGCAGCCCGCCACGCCTTACCGCGCCAGCTGTAATAAAGTCGCCTGATTGTCCGCTTGAAGCATGGTTGAACAACGCGCCTGCCGCACCGGCATCCTCCATGACTGCGCTGTCGACTTCGACTATGCCCGTGGCCGCCACGACGAGAAACATGCCTGCGGCGTCTCCCGGCTGGTAAATTCTGTCCATGTGCTTCAACCGCCCCTGTCCGGCGAGCGCCTGGATGCCCGCCGTGACCGCCGGGCTGATGACGGTAAGCTTGTCCGCGCCGCCGTCGAGCAATCCGGCCGCCTTCCGTTCGGCAGCCGCGCCGCCTCCGACGATCAGGCAGCTTTTCCCCTCCAGCCGCAGCACGACCGGATATCCCGGCATCGCCATCTCCTCCTTCAAGCCGCCTTGATCTCAGCGGTGAAAATCCGATGCCGGGCTGATCATCGTGTTCAGCACGAGAAAAGCAAAGCAAAACACGTTCCAGCGCGCCGTCTCCAGCGCGGTTTTGCGCAGAATCTTTTTCTGGATCAAATAGAAGCTGTACAAAATGAGGACCGCGAATGAGGTGATGACTTTCCAATCGAGCAAATATTGGAACCTGTTCTCGACGATGACGAGAGCAACCGCGACCGACAAAGAAAGGGCGAGCAGCGGAACGCCGATCATGACGAGACGATAGGCGAACCGATCGGCTTGCTCCAGACTCGGGAGCCGCGCCGTCGTCCGATTCCATTTCCGCGACTTGAGCCTTCCGTGCAGAAACAGGTACATGCCCGAGAACACGCTCGAAATCGCCAGCGCCGCGAAGGAGCAAAGCACGAGGCTGATATGTAAAATGAGCAGCTCATTGGCCAGCTTCCAGTCCGGAAGCGGGATTCCGCGGGAAGGCCCGCTGAACAAGTTGAGCGCCAGCACGCCGAAACCGATGATGTTGACGAGAAACACGATGAACTCGATTCGGAAAAAGCGGCTGATGACGAGCGATGTCGTAAGCAGGAGCCATGAAACGGCAAGCCAGTATTCGAATCTGGAAAACAGCGTCATGTCCAGATGGGACCAGATCCGGTACAGCACGTATCCAGTCTGCAGAACCCATACGAACACAAGCAGCCCTGCGCCCATCCGCTTCGCTCTCCGATTCGCGTCGACGAAATCGGAGAAGTAGAACAGAAGGCTCAGGGCGTATAAATACAAAATCGTGTCGTAAATGGTGACCATGGCGCCCTCCTGACCTTGGAGATGAGGGCGATAATCCTGGCAGCCTAGCGCATGACCGCTGCAAAGGCGCCCTTGGACGGCTTGGCTTCTTCCGAGCCTTGACGGGACGTATCCGTTGTCCTCGCCGCTTGGCTCTTGACGGTCTTGGACGGCGCGCCGTCCTCCAGGGCAAACAGCTTGGCGAACAGCTCCATCGCCTCATCCGCTTTCTTATCGCCCGCAAGCTCCTTAATGCTGTGAATCGGATTTTGCACCATCTGGTTCAGCATGCTCTTGGTCAGCTTGTGGATGACCTTCAGCTGCTGCTCGTCCAGTCCGGGCAGCTTCTTGGAGAGGCTGTCCATCGTCTGGCTATGAATATCCTCGGCCTTCTCCTGCAGGGAGCGGATCAGCGGCACGACGCCGAGCGTGCGGTACCACTGATGGAATTCCTGCAATCCGGCGGCGATCATGACTCCGATCTTCTCCGCCTCCTGGCGGCGATGCTCCATGTTCGACTCCACGATGCCTTCCAGATCGTCGATGTCGTACAGGAATACATTCTCGACGGAAGCGATCGCGGGATCCAGGTCGCGGGGAACCGCGATGTCGATCATGAACAGCGGACGGGCTCTCCTGCGCTGCATGGCGGCCGCCACTTGCTCGCGGCTGAGCACATAGCCCTGGGCTCCGGTCGAGCTGATGATGATATCGGCCTCATGCAGCCTCCGCTCCGCTTCTTCCATGGAGCAGGGAATGCCGCTGAATTTCTCCGCGAGCTCGGCCGCGCGCTCGAACGTCCGGTTGACGACGAGCACCCGATCGGCCCCGTTCGCATACAAGTGCTTGGCCGTAAGCTCGCTCATCTTGCCGGCTCCGATGATCATGACCGTCTTGCGGTTGAACTGGCCGAAAATCCGCTTGCCGAGCTCGACGGCCGCATAGCTGACCGATACCGCTGATTCTCCGATCGATGTCTCGGTATGGGCGCTCTTGGCCAGAGTTACGGCTTGCTTGAAGAGCATGTTGAAGATCGTGCCTGTCGCGCGCCGCTGCTGAGCGAGCAGGAAGGCATTCCGCACTTGCCCAAGGATCTGCGTCTCCCCAATGACCATGGAATCCAAGCCGCTAGCCACCCGGAACAGATGCTCGATAGCCCGATCGTCCTCATGCATATAAAGATGGCTGGTGAATTCCTGCCGTGGGAGGCGGAACCACTGCTCCATGAACGTACGGATATGGTGGCCGCACAGATGATGCTGGTCAACGACCGCATACAGCTCCGTCCGGTTGCAGGTCGCGACGATGACACATTCCAGTATGCTTGGGGTCGCCTTGAGGGCTTCCACGGCACGGGGCAGATCGCTGTCCGCGATTGCGAAATTCTCCCTGATTTCGACGGGAGCCGTACGATAGTTAAGCCCGACCACAATAATATGCAAGTGACATCACCGCCTTATTTTTCGTATCTGAGCTGCCTTGTCCGAGCAACTAATTTAGAATTATTATAACATAGTTTTTTGGGAGGGAAGACTCAAGTTATGACGTTTTTTTGACCGGCTCGCCAAAAGGAAGGAAATGTCTTGACGACAGCAAGAGGAGCCGGCTTCCGAGGGCTAGTCCGCCCCTGCCTTCGCTGCGCCGGGCAAGAAGCCCATTCCGACAAGGACAATCCATTTCATCCATTGTCTAGTTTAGGCCCGCAGCCCCTTCTCTATTCCAGGCTTAAAAAAAATAACCATGGAGCCTCCCATGGTTATTTGTACAGCAGGCTGGGTTTTAAACCAGCTCGATTTGTTTCATTTCCGGTTCTACAACTTGCAGCTCGCCCATTCCGCGAATCAGCTTCTTCGCGTGAGCGGCTTTAGGTTTCAGCACGGCCAGCATGTAATCGATCGCCAGCTGTGGGTCCACGGTCTCACCGCAGGTGTAGCAGTCAAGAGCAGCAAAGCCTCTTTCTGGATACGTGTGAATCGAGAGATGGCTTTCCGATAAGAGCACCAGTACGGTTGCGCCTTGGGGCTCAAATTGTTTTGCCTGTACCGAGAGCACAGATGCTCCGCATGCTTCAGCAGCCTCTACCATGTGGGCTTGCAGAAACTCTGCGTTGTTAATGAGTTCGAAGTCTACTCCCCAAGCATCAACAGCAACATGTCTTCCGAAAGTCGAATATTCCATCTTCCGGCTCCCCCTTCCTAGGAATAAAATGATTAAAAATTTCATCCGCTAGGACCTACGTCATTCACTTCCCGAGGGATAACTCTCTCTCGCAACATATCCATGTCCTGAGTGAATCCTGGTTCCTATATTGGGTTTTTTTCAACGAAATTAAAAATACCATCTATCTATAGGAAATGCAACCTTTTTTTCTGTTGAAAATACGCCGTTTTCCTGCACGCGGACAGCCCTTCTCCAGCTGCATGTCCGAAGCAGGCCTGCAAAAGGCGGAGACATGAAAAAAGCCGCCCGGAGGCGGCATCGGAAAAAGCGGTCGGAATCAGGCCTCGAGAGCGAAAAGCCGGTCGGAATAAAACTTGAGGCTGCGGTCTATGTCCAGCTTCTCGGCTGCGCTTGCAGCATCGATGCGGCGATCGAGCAGCTCGTTGACGGCCTGCTGGATCCACTGGATCTCCCCCTCCACCGATTGGAGGCGGAAAGCCCGCTCAAGCTCGCCCAGCGTGTCCTTGAACTGGTACACGATGCGGCTGCCCTTGGCGGTCTGCTCGGCGATCTGATGCACGGCGCCTGCTACATACTGATAGGACATCGTATAATGGCTGTAGATGCGTTTGACGACGGCGTCGCCCTTGAAGGCCGAGACCGCCTTGCGAAGCGCATTGGTCAGCGCGACGTTGGTGATGCGGCAGGACCACTCGCATACAAAGCGATCTTCATCCTGCTGGAATAAAAAGCGGACTTCTTCCCTCCCTGCACAGTCTTCGAGAACCGCCTCTTGGCTGCCGTTATCGAGCACCTTGACACCAAGGCGTACTTGCTGCTCGTCAAAAAAACGGAGGAATCGGGTCATCTCATCGCGTGTCAGTCGCAGTTTGGCTTGAACGTACTCGGTGGCTATCCGCTGAGCCATAAAAATCTCCTCAATTCTTTGTTCTTTGAAGCTATGGTTGCAATGTTCACTGCCCGCTTGCATTCGCTCCAAAACCGTCCGAGCCTTCAATCGCTGTTGAACCCAGATTTCCTTGATTAGATTTCTAAGGAGGGAAATCCGTCTTCAAAGGCGACCGTTATCACTTTTCCGGCTTCGAACGCTTTTTCCGCATCCTCGGGCAAATAAAAGACCTACAACCATTATACGGCATCGGCTCAAACGATTCCTGCCGGCCGGCCGCGATTATCCGCCGAATTTCAGAATTATCCGGAAGGAACCGTGATTGGCATCAAGAAAGATGCAAAATGCTTACGATTCCGACGTTCCTTGAAGAACTTCTCCCTCATATCCTGCCGCGGACGCGATTACGCTCCATAATTCGTCTCTTCCATTACCCTTTTCGGAGGAGAACAAAACGACCTGGTCGCCCGCGCTTGCGCCGAGCGTCTGCTTGACCAGCTTGATCTGCTTGTCCCATTGGCTCTTGGGAATCTTGTCCGCCTTCGTGCAGACGATGCAGAAAGGAATGTCATAATGCTTGAGCCAGTCGAACATGAGCACGTCGTCCTTGCTTGGCGCATGGCGGATATCGACGACGAGCAGCACGAGCTTCAGCTCCTCGCGGCCCTGCAAATAGCGCTCGATCATTTTGCCCCAGGCTTCGCGTTCGGTCTTGGATACCTTGGCATAGCCGTATCCGGGAAAATCGACGAAGTAGACAGCCTCGTTGACCTTGTAATAGTTCAGCTGCTGCGTCTTGCCCGGCTGGGAGCTTGTCCGAGCCAGATTCTTGCGCATGATGAGCTTGTTGATCAGAGAAGATTTTCCGACATTCGAACGCCCTGCCAGAGCAATCTCCGGCAAGGCGTCGATAGGATATTGATGCGGCTGAACCGCACTGATGATAAATTCTGCATTCGTAATCTTCATAAAATCGGAGTCCCTGCTTTCTCTTCTGCGGCGGCCTGCTCGCCGCTTGTTCCGTCCTCTGCCGGCAGCAGCGCATGGCGGACGACTTCATCCATATGCGCGACAGGAACGAATTCCATATCATCGCGCACGCTGTCCGGGATATCCCGCAGGTCGCGCTCGTTGTCGAACGGCAGCAGCACCTTGCGGATGCCGGCCCGATGGGCGGCAAGCGATTTTTCCTTGAGTCCGCCGATCGGCAGCACACGGCCCCGGAGCGTGATCTCGCCGGTCATGGCGACCTTCTTATCCACCTTTCGGCCGGTAAGAGCCGATATCAGTGCAGTCGCCATCGTGATGCCTGCCGAAGGTCCGTCCTTTGGAATTGCGCCTTCGGGAATATGGATGTGGATATCGTTCTTTTCATGGAACTGCGGATCGATGCCGAGCTCATCCGCGCGGGAGCGGGTGTAGCTGAAGGCGGCTTGCGCCGATTCCTTCATCACATCGCCGAGCTTGCCGGTGAGCGTAAGCTTCCCCGTCCCCGGCAGCACCGTCACCTCGATGACGAGCGTATCGCCGCCGACCTCGGTCCATGCAAGCCCGGTGACGGCGCCGACCTGATCTTCCGCTTCGGCCATGCCGTAGCGGAACTTGGCTGGCCCCAGCCATTCCTTGATGACGGCCTCGTCGACCCGGATCGCTTCCCCTTCCGTCTGGGACACGAGCCTTTTGGCCGCCTTGCGGGAAATCGCCGCGATCTGCTGCTCGAGATTGCGGACGCCGGATTCCCGCGTGTACCCGCGGATCAGCTGCAGGAGCGCCTCGGGCTCGATCTCCAGCTGCTCTTCCTTCAAGCCATGCTCCCTCTTCTGCTTCGGAATGAGGTAGCGGCGCGCGATCTGGCTCTTCTCAAGCTCCGTGTACCCGGGGATATTGAGCACTTCCATCCGGTCCAGCAGCGGCCGCGGAATGTTGTGCAGCGCATTGGCCGTCGTCACGAACATGACCGAGCTGAGATCGAACGGCACCTCGACGAAGTGGTCGCTGAACGTCCCGTTCTGCTCCGGATCCAGCACCTCCAGCAGAGCGGAAGCCGGGTCGCCCCGGAAATCCGAAGCCATCTTGTCGATTTCGTCGAGCAGGAATACCGGATTCATCGACCCGGCATTCTTCATCCCTTGGATGATCCGTCCCGGCATCGCGCCGACATACGTGCGCCTATGGCCGCGGATCTCAGCCTCATCCCGGACGCCGCCGAGAGAAATGCGGACAAACTCCCTTCCGAGCGACTTGGCGATGGAGCGCGCAAGCGAAGTTTTGCCGACTCCGGGAGGTCCGACAAGGCAAAGGATCGGTCCCTTCAGCTTTTGGACGAGCTTCTGGACCGCCAAATATTCGAGAACCCGCTCCTTCGGCTTCTCGAGCCCGTAATGGTCCTCGTCCAGCACTTCCTCCGCTTTGGCGAGATCAAGGTCGTCCTCGGTCGCTTTGCCCCAAGGCAGCGATAAGAGCCAATCGATATAGTTGCGGATGACGCCGCCCTCGGCTGAGGACGCCGGCATCTTCTCCAGACGGTCGATTTCCTTCTCGACCTTCTCGATGACCTTCTCGGGAAGCTCGGCTGCTTCCAGCTGGGAGCGCAGCTCCTCGACTTCTCCCGCTCGGCCCTCGCGGTCTCCGAGCTCCTTTTGGATCGCCTTCATCTGCTCGCGAAGATAATATTCTTTCTGCGTCTTCTCCATCTGCTTCTTCACGCGCTGGCTGATCTTGCGCTCCAGCTCCAGCACCTCGCGCTCATTGTTCAGGAAATCCAGCAGCTTCTCCAGCCGGGCGCGGACGTCGACGGTCTCGAGAATCTCCTGTTTGTCCTTGATCTTGAGCGACAGATGGCTCGTTATGACATCGGCCAGCCGGCCGGGCTCGTCGATATCCGACACGGCGGCATGCGTTTCGGGAGTGACTTTCTTGGACAGCGTGATGTAATGCTCGAACTGGTTCAACACCGTGCGCATGAGAGCGTCGATCTCCGGATCGGTCGATTCCTCTTCCGGAAGCTCCCGAATCGATACTTCGTAAAACTCCTCGCGGGCGACGTAATCCTGGATTTCCGCCCTCGTAACGCCTTCGACCAGCACCCGGATCGTGCCGTTAGGCAGCTTCAGCATCTGACGCACCCGGGCAATGGTGCCGATTCGGTAAATATCCTCTTCGGTCGGCTCTTCAATATTCACTTCCGATTGCGAGCAGAGGAGGATCATATGATCGTCGAGCATGGCCCGGTCAAGCGCCTTGACCGATTTCTCCCTTCCCACATCCAGATGAAGCACCATACTAGGGTATACAAGCAGCCCCCGAAGCGGGAGCAGCGGCAGCCTGCGGCTTCTTCCTTTGGCAGGTCCCATGCCAACACCTCCCATTTAGATAGTCCCCCTATTGTATCATTCCCGAGAATCCGCCTGCAAATAGGGTACTTGCGGCGTCAGGAACAAATCGCTGATCGGAGCCGGCTCGGAAATGTCCTCCACCGCTTCCTCCGCCATGAATCCTTGCGGGAAGACCGTCTGGAACACTTCCTCCACCCGATCGACCGGGATCACCCGCAGACCGTTCAAGCCCGCGAAAATTTCTTGCCAGTTGTCCTTCGGAATATAGACCGTGTCGGCACCGGCCTGGAAGGCGGCCTCCACCTTGGCAAGCACGCCGCCGACGGGCTTGACGTTGCCGTGGATCCCTACTTCCCCGGTCATCGCGATCCGGTGGTCCACCGGTATGCCGCGTATGGCGGATGTGATCGCGGTCGCCATGGCGATTCCCGCCGACGGTCCGTCGATCGGCGTTCCGCCCGGGAAGTTGATGTGGAGGTCGAAGTCATGCGGCCTCATGCCGATGCGGCGAAGCATGGTGATGACATTTTCCACGGAGCCTTTGGCCATGCTCTTGCGCCGGAGCGTCCGCTGTCCGCCTCCAAGCTCTTCTTCGTCGACGACACCCGTAATGGTGAAGGCGCCTTTGCCGGAAGCGGCCGGGATCGCGCTCACTTCGATTTCCAGCAGCGTGCCCATATTGGGGCCGTATACGGCAAGGCCGTTGACGAAGCCGACCTGGGGCGCCGCCGGAATCTTGCGGTCCGGACGCGGCGGGATCTGGCTGCTGTTCACGACCCACTCGATATCGGCGGCGCTGATGCCTTCCCGTTTCTCCGACAGGGCAAGGCCGGCGGCAAGCTGGATGATGTTGACGGCCTCGCGGCCGTTGGTCGCGTAGCGCTTCACCACATCCACCGCTTCCGGGCAAGGCGCGAAGCCTATTTTCTTCACCGCGTTGTCGGCGATCTCTCCGATTTCCTCCGGCAGCAGCGGCCGGAAGTAAATCTCCATGCAGCGGGAACGGAGCGCCGGCGGCAAATCCTGCGGAGATCGGGTCGTCGCTCCGACGAGACGGAAGTCGGCCGGCAAGCCGTTTTGGAAAATGTCATGGATATACATCGGAATGTTCGGATCCTCGGAGTGGTAGTAGGCGCTCTCGAGATAAACCTTGCGGTCTTCAAGAACCTTTAACAGTTTATTCATCTGGATGGGATGCAATTCACCGATTTCGTCGATGAACAGCATGCCTCCATGCGCCTTCGTCACAGCGCCCGGCTTCGGCTGCGGAATCCCGGCCACGCCCATCGCTCCGGCTCCCTGGTAGATCGGATCATGCACGGAGCCGATCAGAGGATCGGCGATTCCGCGCTCGTCGAAGCGGGCCGTCGTGGCGTCGATCTCCGTGAACTTCGCTTCCGCCAGAAACGGGGAAGTCGGATTTTTCTTCGCTTCCTCCAGCACGACCCGGGCTGCGGCCGTCTTGCCGACTCCAGGAGGACCGTAAACGATGACATGCTGCGGATTGGCGCTGCAGAGCGCCGCCTTCATCGCGCGAAGGCCGTCGCGCTGCCCGACGATGTCCTGCATCGTCTGCGGACGCGTCTTCTCCGCGAGCGGCTTCGTCAGCGAGATGGAGCGAAGCTTCCGGAGCTTATCCATTTCCTTGCGCGATTCCTTGTCCACGGCGGACCGGTTCGTGCGCTGGCTGCGCAGCATATTCCAAAAGTAGACCCCGATTACGACAGCGAAAAATACCTGGACCAGCATCAAAAACAAGCTTAACGTCATGCTTACCCGCTCCTCTCAAGCGTTTCCGGAATAAAAGACCCATACCGGATAGTATTGCCTGCGGCGCCAGGTTTAAATCCGGCTTCCCGAATTAGATTCGATCCGACAACAGGCGCAGCTTCAAGGAGCAACGGACAGTGACACGAATCACTTATCTGACACAGCTTCGAGGAGCATGCCGGACAGCTACGCTCTTGCAAAACGCCAAAAAGCGCATGCCCGCCAGCATGCGCTCCGATACGGCTAAGACGCCGCCGGCTTCGGTTCCGTCTTTTCTTTTTTAGGCCCCGGCCTCCGGTTCACGAGCACGATGCTCGTCAGCACAAGCGCAAGCCCCGCGACGAGCCGCACCGTCACCCGCTCTCCCATGAACAGCACGCTGACGATCAGGGCCACGACCGGAATGAGGAATGTGTATACCCCGACTGTGCTCGCCTGCCCCGAACCGACCAGCGTGAAGAAAGCCAGCCACCCGAGCGCGATGACAAATACAGAGATGAAGGCGAGCTCAAGCCAGAAAGTCCCCGTCCAGCGGATAGCGGCGTACGATTCCGATGCGGCTGCGCCGGAAGCGAACAGAAGGACGCTGCCGATCAGAAGCTGCATGGCGGTCATCCATACGATATCCACCCTGCCTCCGACCCGCTTCATGTAGACCGTTCCGATGCACCAGCTCAGCGCCGAGGCGAGCGCCAGCAGCACGCCTTCAAGCGATAATCCGGAGCCGAGGCTGCCGATGCTGATGACGGCCACGCCGGCGAAGCCGACCAGCAGGCCGGCCAGCTTGGCCCCATGCATGCCTTCACCCAGCCATAGCCAGGCTGCGATTCCCAGAAGGACCGGCTGCAGGAATACGATCGCGGAGAAAATGCCGGCCGGCATGTATTGGAGACCGACCGTCTGAAGACCGTAGTACAGCGTAATATTAAGCACGCCGGCTGCCGCATAATAGATCCAGTTCGACTTCAGCCGCAGCTGTTTCCACCTGGGAGCCGCGACGGCGCACAGGATCAGTCCCCCCAACAGCGTCCTCAGTCCTGCGAACAGCAGAGGGGGACTGAATTGAAGAGCCGCCTTGGACAGCGGCCAGTTGATGCCCCATACGAGAATGAGAAAAGCCAGATAAAGGACAGTCTGTCTCTTCGAAAGCTTGCTCAAAATCAACCCTTCTCTCTTTGATCTGGTCATGAAAAAGACCGGCAGCGCTAGGGCTGGCCGGTCATGACCGTCTTTACGTGCAGCTTACGCAGGCAGATGCTCCTTGCGTCCCGGAATTTCTCCCGTCGCCTCGAACACGCGGACGATTTCGTCGATTTCCTTCTTGAGCTCCGAGAGCAGCTCCTGCTCGGGAACTTTGCGGATCATCTCTCCATACCGGAACAACATGCCTTCCCCGCGTGCGCCGGCGATGCCGATATCGGCTTCGCGGGCTTCGCCGGGACCGTTGACGGCGCAGCCGAGGACCGACACCTTGATCGGAACCTTGACCTTGGAGATGTACTCCTCCACTTCATTGGCGATGGAGAACAAGTCGATATCGAGCCTGCCGCAAGTCGGACAGGAGATGAGCGTCGCCGCATTGGTGATCAGTCCGAATGTCTTCAGCAGCTCGCGCGCGACCTTGACCTCTTCGACCGGGTCCGCGCTAAGCGAGATGCGCACGGTGTTGCCGATGCCGAGCGCGAGCAGGGCGCCGATGCCGGCCGAGCTCTTGATCGTGCCGGAATGGAGCGTGCCCGCTTCGGTAATGCCCAGATGGAGCGGATACTTGATCTTCTCGGCCGCCATGCTGTAGGCCGCGATCGCCATCGGCACGTCGGATGCCTTGAGCGACACGATGATGTCATGGAAATCGAGTTCTTCCAAAATACCGATATGGAAGAGCGCGCTCTCTACCATCGCTTCGGGAGTCGGATAGCCGTACTTCTCCAGCAGATGGTTTTCCAGGGAGCCTGCGTTGACACCGATCCGAATCGGAATGCCTTTGTCCTTGCAGGCTTTGACGACGGCTTCGACTTTCTCGCGGCGGCCGATGTTGCCGGGATTGATGCGGACCTTGTCCACCCCGTTCTCGATCGCCAGCAAGGCAAGCCGATAATCGAAGTGAATATCAGCGACGAGCGGAATATGGATGCGGCTCTTGATCTCCTTGATCGCTTCCGCCGCTTCCTTGTTGTTGACCGTAACCCGGACGACCTGGCAGCCGGCTTCCTCCAGACGGAGAATCTCCGCTACCGTCGCTTCCACATCCGCAGTCTTGGTCGTGCACATGCTCTGGATGATGACTTCGTTGCTGCCCCCGATCGTCAGATCCCCTACTCGGACGGGCACGGTGTCTTTGCGAGAATACATTATGATCTCTCCCTATGAAACGCCAAAGTCCACCCTGCGAGGACCGCTGAAAAAAAGGTCCGGCAGGGTGGAACGATGACGAGAGTCAAGGCTTGAAGCCCGTCATCGAAGGATGCTGCGTCCCTTCAACTCAGGCGCTTTCTTCTTTTTTCTTGCCTTTTTTGGCGGTCAGCTCCGGAATGACCCGGTCTTGGACAACCTTCTCCGTAATGACGCAGGTGCTCATCTCCTCGCGTGAAGGAGCTTCGTACATGATCTCCAGCATGATGCCTTCGATGATGGCGCGGAGACCGCGCGCGCCAGTGTTGCGCTTGATCGCTTCCTTCGCGATGGCGTCCAGGGCGCCTGCATCGAACTCGAGCTTCACATTGTCCATCTCCAGAAGCTTCTGGTACTGCTTCACGAGAGCGTTCTTCGGTTCGGACAGGATGCGCACGAGAGCCGGCTCGTCAAGCGGCTCCAAAGTCGAGATGACCGGAAGCCGGCCGACGAACTCCGGAATCAAGCCGAATTTCAGCAGGTCTTCCGGCAGCACGAGGGAAAGGTATTCCCCGGCTTTCATGTCTTTGGTGCCGTCCGCGCCGGTGCTGAAGCCGATCACTTTCTTGCCGATGCGGCGCTTGATGATCTGCTCCAGGCCGTCGAACGCGCCGCCGCAGATGAACAGGATATTCGTCGTATCGATCTGGATGAATTCCTGATGCGGATGCTTGCGCCCGCCCTGTGGAGGAACGGATGCCACGGTGCCTTCGAGGATTTTGAGCAGCGCCTGCTGCACGCCTTCGCCGGACACGTCGCGCGTAATGGATGGATTCTCGGACTTGCGGGCCACTTTATCGATTTCGTCGATGTAGATGATGCCGCGCTCGGCCTTCTCGACGTCGTAATCGGCGGCTTGAATAAGCTTGAGAAGGATGTTCTCGACATCCTCGCCCACATAGCCGGCTTCCGTGAGGGAAGTCGCGTCGGCAATGGCGAACGGAACGTTGAGAATCTTGGCCATCGTCTGCGCCAGAAGCGTCTTGCCGGAACCTGTAGGGCCGACGAGCATGATGTTGCTCTTCTGCAGCTCCACGTCTTCCAGCTTGTTCTGCGAATTGACGCGCTTGTAGTGGTTGTATACCGCTACGGACAGCGATTTCTTCGCTGCTTCCTGGCCGATGACATAGGAGTCCAGAATGGCGCGGATATCCTTCGGCTTCGGAATATCCTTCAGATCGAGCTCTTCTTCGTGGCCGAGCTCTTCTTCGACGATCTCGGTGCACAGCTCGATGCATTCATCGCATATATAAACGCCGGGACCGGCTACCAGCTTGCGTACTTGATCCTGGGACTTGCCGCAGAACGAGCATTTGAGCTGGCCCTTTTCTTCGTTGAATTTAAACACTTGATCACCCCTTGGAGGAAGATGTTACAGAACTGCGGCTTCCGGAACAGTAATAACCTTGTCGATCAGACCGTATGCCTGAGCTTCGTCCGCGCTCATGAAGTTGTCGCGGTCGGTGTCGCGGTCGATTTTCTCGTAAGGCTGTCCTGTGCGGTCGACATAGATCTGGTTCAGCTTCTGCTTGGTCTTGAGAATCCAATCCGCATGGATCTTGATGTCCGAGGCCTGGCCTCGAACGCCGCCCAGCGGCTGATGGATCATGACCTCGCTGTTGGGAAGCGAGAAGCGCTTGCCCTTGGCTCCTGCGGTCAGCAGCAGGGACCCCATGCTGGCGGCCATGCCTACGCAGATTGTGGATACGTCCGGCTTGATGAATTGCATTGTATCATAAATACCCATGCCGGCCGTGACCGAACCGCCGGGCGAGTTGATGTACAGGTGGATATCCTTCTCCGGATCGTCAGCCGCAAGGAAGAGCAGCTGGGCGATGATGGAATTGGCGACGTCATCGTCGATGGCGCTGCCAAGAAAGATAATCCTGTCCTTGAGGAGACGGGAATAGATATCGTAAGACCGTTCACCGCGGTTTGTCTGTTCGACTACGATAGGGACCAAATTCATGCGACCAACCTACTTTCCATTGTGGAATTCAGATACACGACCATTTTATCACGTTCGGACATCCCCTGTCATTTTTGCAGGCAGGGCCGGGGAACGCGCAAGTTCCGGCTGTGTTGAATCTTATGTATGGGGGAACTCCCCCATTCCTTCGGCAGCGCAATCCATGCCGAGGCAGTCAACCCTAAAGCTTATGTGGTAAAAATAAGGCACGTGCGAATGACGTGCCTTACAGGATGCATCCTCTGCCGCAGGAATATTAAGCGACTTCGGTTGCGACTTTGCTGTTGTCAAGAAGGAACTTGATCGTCTTGCGAAGCTTCAGGTCTTCCTTCATGTTGTCGAGGTTGCCGTTGCGCTCGAAGATCTCGCGCAGCTCGGCTGCCGGACGGTTGTGCATTTTGGACAGGTTCTCGAGCTCTTCGCCGACTTCGTCCTCGGAGATCTCGATGTTCTCTTGCTTCGCGATGGCATCCAGAACAAGGTTGTTCAGGACGCGCTTCTGGGCATCGGCGCGCATCTGCTCGCGCAGAGCGGCTTCATCCTGGCCGGAGAACTGGTAGTACAGGTCCATGTTGAGGCCTTGCTGGCGGATGCGGTTCTCGAAGTCGCGGAGCAGGAAGTCCACTTCGCTGTTGATCATCGCTTCCGGAATTTCAACTTCGGCAGCCTCGGCAACCTTGTCGACGAGAGCGTTCTCGCGGGCTTGCTCGCTCTCTTGCTGCTTGCGCTCCTTGAGCTTGGAGGCCAGATCCTGCTTGAACTCGTCAAGCGTATCGAACTCGCTCACATCCTTGGCGAACTCGTCGTCCAGGGCTGGCAGGTTCTTGCGCTTGATTTCGTGCAGCTTGACCTTGAATACGGCAGGCTTGCCGGCCAGGTTCTCTGCATGGTATTCCTCAGGGAAAGTCACTTCAACGTCCTTGAAGTCTCCCGTCGCCATGCCGACGACTTGCTCCTCAAAGCCCGGAATGAAGGAGTTGGAGCCCAGCTCAAGCGTGTAACGCTCGGCTTGTCCGCCTTCGAAAGCTTCCCCGTCGACGAAGCCTTCGAAATCGATGACGGTAACGTCGCCGTTCTCGGAAGCGCCTTCTTCAACGACAACCAGCTCGGCATGGCGCTGCTGGAGGCGATCCAGCTCCGCGCTCAGCTCTTCTTCGGTTACTTCGGCATCAGCCGCCGCGACTTCGACGCCTTTGTAATCGCCAAGCTTCACTTCAGGCTTGACAGTCACTTTTGCCTTGAACTTGAAGGATTCGCCCTTGGCGAACTGCTCGATGTCGATCTCCGGACGGTCAACCGGCTCTACGCCCGTTTCCTTGAGTGCATCCTCATATGCCGTCGGAAGCAGGATGTCGATCGCGTCCTGGTAGAGGCTCTCCACGCCGAAGCGGGATTCGAACATGCCCCGCGGTACTTTGCCTTTGCGGAAGCCCGGAACGTTCACGCGGCCTACGACTTTCTTGAATGCCTGGTCGAGCGCGTCCTTGACTTGCTCCGCTCCGACTTCAACGTCGATCGAGACGACGTTCGTTTCTATTTTCTCCCAAGTAGCTGCCATTTATGCTGTCCCCTCCAAAAAATAGGCGCCTTGCGCCGAATATACACGTGTAATAAACCACTCCATTATAATGAATCCGCCCATCGATTACAAGAGAAGTCAGCGTTCGCCGTATCCTTCCTGCAAATCCGTTATTTGGCGCAGGGAGCGGCAAGCCTGCTCGTAACGGAATCGGAGCTCTCCGGTAATGCCGTATGTATGCCTGATCTCGTCTTCATCCGCCGACCCGTACACAGCCAGCAGAAGGGTGAGGTGAAGCGCCGCCGCATGGCTGTCGACCACGGCTTCTTCCTCGCTCAGCATGCGCTCGTAAGCCGAGCTGCCGTAAAGGTACTGCAGGCATTCCTTCCACAGCTCGCGGGCAAAATGCGGAAGCGTCGGATCCGCCGTCTCGGCGACGCCCTCCACCCTCTCCACGATGCGCCGCACCGGGACAGGGTAGTCTTCCAGAGCGAGCGGGGTGCGCTCGATCTCCAGCTCGACCCGCTCGCCGAGACGCTCCAGCCGGACGGTACCGGCCACGCCCCTGCGCTTCAAGCACTGCAGAGCCTTGTACTGGACGACGGGATGAAGCTTCTCTTCCTCCAGCCAGCCGAGAATCGAGTCGTCGACCTCGGGGCTTCGCAAGTGCGCCGCCCTCTCGAGCGCGAGCAGCTGCTGGTCGAGCATCGGGTGGTTCTTCATGATATAAAGAACCTGCTGCACGTACGATTCATCCTGTTCCCCGCCCGACAGCGCGGCCTGGCGAAGCTCATCCTCGTCGGGATCCTCCTCCTCCCTGTCCCCCGTATCGGGAAAGGCCGCTTCCAGCCAGGCCAGAAGATTTTCCCATTCCTCGTAGTTGCGCTGCTCGCCGCGCGTCTGCAGCAGAAACTGGAGCAGCCTCTTGGCCTCTCCGTACTGCTCGGCTTCGAGCATCCGCGTCAGCTGCTCCTGATAGTGATCGAGCGTCCCGGGCAGCAGATAGACATTATGTTCTTTCTCCTCGCGGGGAAAATCGTTGGAAGTCGTAATGGTACCACCGCCTTGTTGTCTATGACGCCAATTATTCACCAAATTACGCGTCAATTATAACATGCCATCCTCAAAAGGAGAACTTCAGGCCTGCTGCAAGCCTTCGGAAGGCCGCTGGACGCCTCCGTGAAACCGGTTGAAAAAACAGTTCGCAAAAAGCTTGATTTATGCAAGTTATTCCTGTAGTATCAGGAAGTATCATTTTTCGAGGTCCGCAGCATCAGCTGTCCGGCTTCCCAGTTGTCCCGGTAGCTCAGTCGGATAGAGCATGCGCCTTCTAAGCGCACGGTCGGGGGTTCGAATCCCTTCCGGGACGCCATTTTCATGATTCGACACAAGCCCCTTCCTCGTGAAGGGGCTTTTTTCTTTGCTCCGCGCATGGTTTATCCTTCCCCACGCACACTAGAGATATATGCCGGCCAAATTAGGCAACCCTGGAGGTGCACGCCCATGCTCTGGCTCCCGCTCGCCCTGCTCTCCGCGGCAGCAGCCGCCCTTGTCTCCATATTCGGCAAGATCGGACTCCAAGATATGGACGCGAACAGCGCCACGGCCATGCGCGCGGTCATCATGGCCCTGTTCCTGCTGGCTGTCGTCGCTGTGCAGGGCAAATTCGGCCAGATGGCCGAGATCGTCGCCCACAAGCGCTCGCTCGGCTTCATCGCCCTCAGCGGAACGGCCGGCGCTGTATCCTGGCTGTTCTACTTCCTCGCCTTGAAGGTCGGCAAAGTCGCGCAGGTCGGTCCCGTCGACAAGCTGAGCGTCGTGCTCGCGATCGTCATCGCCGTTCTGTTTCTCGGAGAGAAGCTCACGCTCTGGAACGGTGTCGGAGTCGTCCTGATTGCGGCAGGGGCGATTTTGACTTCGCTCAAATAGAAAAAACCGAAAAAACTGCACCGGAATCTTCCGTTTCGGAAAGACGTGATGCAGCCTGACGGAATTCCGCCTGCCTCCGGACCGGAATAGAGGCGGCCTCAGCCGATTATTTCGAGCAGCTGCCTGGCGGTAAAGGAATCCGTCACCACCGTGTTCGGATATCCCCCCCGCATAGCCGCATACATCGCCTCGACTTTTTTGACGCCTCCCGCAACGAGAATGGAATGCTCCTTGGATCGGAGCTCTTCGAGGCGGATGCCGATCGTGCGCGCATCCAGCTCCTCGTCGCAGATGTCCCCGTCGATGTCGATGAATCGGGAGCAAATATCCCCCTTGCCTGCCCGATGCACGGTCTCCAGCTCCTCCGGCCGCAAGTACTGGGCTTGGACCAGCACGGAATCGACGGTCGGCACGCCCACGGTGAACACGGCGATGTTGGCCTCCCTGCCGATCTCCAGAATCTTGGATATATGACGGTCCGCTTCAATCGCCCGGCGGACGACAGGCTCGTCGACTATGGCCGGAAGCGGCAGCAGATGCGGAGGCGTATTGAAAGCCCCGCCGAATAAATGAACAATCTCGGATGCGTATGTATTCGTCTCGGAATAACTGAGCCCGCCGTTCAGCTGGACGACGCGGACATCCTTGACGCTCTTCATGGGCAGCCGCTGGGCGACCTCGTACAGCGTCGTTCCCCATGTCACGGCGATCGTGTCCCCGGCCTTGACGATCTCGTAGAGATGGGCCGCGGCCGCTTCGCCGATATATTTCTTCACTACGGCATCGTCATGGGACGGGGTCGAGACGACAATGACCCGGCTCAGCCCGAATTGCTCCTCGAGCCGCCGGCAGATCCGGTCATGGTTCTCCTGCGGATCGTGAATCGTGATCTGGACGATGCCCTCCGTCTTGGCCTGCTGCAGGAACCTCGATACCGTCGGCCGGGATACGCCGAGCAACCGCGCGATATCCTGCTGGCTGTAGTCCATTTGATAATACAGCCTCGCGGCTTCCACCATTTTTTCTATTTTCTCCGACATAGAACCACTCCGTATTCGCGCCCGCTCTTCATTTTGTCCATTATAGAATCCTTTAGCGGTTAAAAGCAATGAAAGATTGGCGGAACGGCCGCGCATCGAAATGTGCCGTTCCATCGTTTTTGCTTGCCCTCGCCGGGGTAAAGACATGCAAATGCGCAGGCCAAGCGCCGCCGGCTCTTGTCCAGGCAAAGGACGTCGGCCCGGCGGACATAGAACGCAGGCTTGTGCCGTATCTATTTTACAGACCGAAAACGGAGGGGCCTGTTATGCCGATGAAACAGAGATTCAATCTAAAGGACTTCGTCAAGAATATGATCAGCCGCTTCCAGGATGACGAAGTGCCTGCGATGGGCGCCCAGCTTACTTATTATCTGCTGCTGGCCTTCTTCCCTTTCTTGATCTTCATCGTCAGCATCGTCAGCTTCATTGACATGTCCGGAGACGATGTGATCGAACAATTGCTGCGGCTCATGCCGGAGGACGGGAGCAATACCGTCCGGGACATCATCCATGAAGTGTCGGGCAACCGCAACGGAGCTTTGCTCTCGATCGGGATGATCGCGACCATCTGGGCGGCTTCGAACGGCATCAATGCCGTCATCAAAGGGCTCAACAAAGCCTATGACGAAGAGGAGGACCGCCCCTTCTGGAAAGTCCGGGGCATCTCGATCATCGCCACCGTCGTGCTCGCCGTCGTCATCATTCTCGTCATGCTCATGCTCGTCTTCGGAAAGACGATCGGCGAATACCTGTTCCAGCTGCTCGACTATCCGAGCGGGTTCGAACCGATCTGGAATATCGTCAGCTACCTCGTCCCGTTCGCCGCGATGATCATGGTGTTCACCCTGCTGTACTGGATTACGCCCAACCGCCGGCTCTGCTTCCGCGAAGTTCTGCCGGGCGCAATCTTCGCGACGATCGGATGGATCGCAACCTCGCTTCTGTTCTCGATCTACGTCAACCAGTTCGGCAACTACAGCAAAACGTACGGCAGCCTGGGCGGGGTCATCGTCCTTCTTACCTGGCTGTACCTGAGCTCCATCATCATCATTCTCGGCGGCGAGATCAACGCGGCCTTGAAGTTCGGCCAGGACGGCATCCAGAAAAAACCGCAGAAAACGTTCGGCCTGCATCTGCCCTTCACCCGCAAGAACGGGAAAGACAAGCGGATTCCGATGTAAGGGCTCCGGCAAATCCTCTGCTTGTTTGGAAATATGAACATCGTTGTTTGACATATCCAAAAAACAGAAAGGGACTGCCCCCAAGTCATGAAATGACTTCCGGGACAGTCCCTTCTTGTTGTCCTGCCTGCGTTGCATTCAGCCGAGCAGCCTGCCGAGCTCGGAGCGTACTTGGCCGCTGCTCAGAACTTGCTGCTTGAACGTTTCGCGGCGGCCCCAATCGGTCTTTCCGTTTTCATTTTCGAACCATTGCATCGTGATCTCTTCAAAGGCGGTATGCATGCTGTTGTCGAACCAGTCTGTCAGCAGGTCCGCGTCGCTGCGAACGATGGAGACGAGGTCGTAGTCCTCGTCCCTGGAAAGGCTGAAATATGCCAGTACCTGCTCGCACTGCGGATCGTCCGTGCTCACCTGCACCTCTCCGCATGGAATTCCTTCCTTGTCGACGGAACGGACGACCTTGGCTTCGATCACATTCACCCCTCGAGTCCCCCGATCTCCATGTTCATGGATTCGATATGCTTCCGCGTCCTCTCGGTGCCGAGCCGGTAGATCAAGGTGTAGATCTGCTTGTTGAGCCCTTCGTAGCCCCGGTTCATTTCCTCCAGGCTGGCGGAGCCGAAGGGGCTGCTGTGGAAATGGGCCAATTCCGCCTCATCCATGCTCGAGAGCTCCGCGAACAGCGCCTTCAGCCCGTCGCGCTCATGCTCGCTGGCGATGATCTCCAGCTCATAGGCGGCCGCCTCCTCATCCTCCAAAACCTGGCCGGCTCCGACGGAGACATAGTAGGTCTTTCGCTGCCCTTCTTCTTCATAGACATTCACAGATGTCGACAGCTCCTTCCTTTAACCGTCAAATTCCTTAGTAGTGTCTCCCTGCGGACAGACATGTTATGCCTGAATTCCGCATATTCATGGTAGTACGTCGTTTCATGCCGCAAGCATCGATTCGGGGAGAACAGGCGGACGAAGTACGGACGCCGCAAACGACAGCAGGCGGATGATCTCTTGGTTTCCGCTTTTTTTGCCCGACCTTTTACAACAAGAGAGGAATGAATAACCCATGTGCGGATTCACCGGATGGATCGATTGGAATCGCGACCTGACGCTGCACAGCGACGACCTGGAGCGGATGACGACGACGCTTGCCCTACGAGGACCCGACGCTTCGGGCACCTGGATCTCGGGACCTTGCGCGCTCGGGCATCGCAGGCTGGCGGTCATGGATCCCGAGAAGGGCGCACAGCCCATGATTCGCAATCAGGATGACGGCAAGTACGTCATCGTTTACAACGGGGAGCTGTACAACGCGCCGGAGCTGAAAAGGGAACTGGAATCCAGAGGGCGCGTCTTCTCGACGACCTGCGATACCGAAGTGCTGCTGGCCTCTTATATGGAGTGGGGACCCGCTTCCGTAGAGAAATTCAACGGCATCTTCGCCTTCGCCATTTGGGATGCCAAGGAGGAAAAGCTGTTCCTCGCCCGCGACCGGGTAGGAGTCAAGCCTCTGTTCATCAGCCAGGCTGGCGGCCAGTTCATCTTCGGCTCGGAGCCGAAAGCGCTGCTCGCCCATCCGGCCGTGAAGCCCGAGGTCGGCGCCCAAGGAATCGCCGAGCTGTTCATCGTCGGTCCGGCCCGGACTCCCGGAGTCGGCGTCTACAGCCAGCTCACCGAGCTGCTCCCGGGGAAATGCATGACCGTCGACCGCAGCGGCGTCCGTACCCATACTTATTGGGAGCTTCGAAGCTACGAGCATGAGCACAGCGTCGAGCAGACTGCCGCACATGTCGGCGAGCTGCTGCGCGATACGCTGGAGCGCCAGCTCGCCTCCGACGTGCCGATCGGCACGCTGCTGTCGGGCGGCCTTGATTCCAGCGCCCTGACTTCTCTCGCCGTGAACTTCCTGAACCGCACCGGAGACTCGCAGCTGCATACGTTCTCGGTCGACTATGTCGACAACGACAAGCATTTCAAATCCCATGCGTTCCAGCCCAACTCCGATGCCCCCTGGATTCAGAGAATGAAGGATTATCTCGGCACCGAGCATCACGACGTCTATTTCGACACGCCGGATCTTGTCGCCGCTCTGGATGACGCGCTGACCGCGCGCGACCTCCCCGGCATGGCGGATGTCGATGCTTCGCTGCTGCTGTTCTGCCGGGAAATCAAGAAGGACGTTACCGTAGCCATCTCGGGTGAGGCGGCGGATGAAGTGTTCGGCGGCTATCCATGGTTCCACCGCGAGGAGTCGCTGAATGCCTCTACGTTCCCTTGGGCGCTGGCCTCGGAGATGAGGGCCGGGCTGCTCTCGCCGGAGATGCGCGAATGGATCCGCCCGCTGGAATACATCGGCGACCGGTATTCCGAAGCGGTTGCGGCCGTTCCCCATCTGAAAGGCGAAACGGAGAAGCAGCGCAAGATGCGGACGATGTCCTACCTCAACATCACCCGCTTCATGCCGACGCTTCTCGACCGGAAGGACCGGATGAGCATGGGCGCCGGGCTCGAGGTCCGGGTTCCGTTCTGCGACCATCGCCTCATCGATTACGTGTTCAACATTCCATGGGAGATCAAAACCTCCGGCGATCGCGAGAAGGGCATTCTGCGTCAATCGCTTCGCGGCGTCCTGCCCGAGGACGTGCTTTTCCGCAAGAAGAGCCCTTACCCGAAAACCCACAATCCGGCCTACCTGAACGCGGTGCGCTCCAAGCTGCTGGATGTGCTCGACGATCCGTCCTCTCCGATCCTCCCTCTCATCGACACGGCCAAAGTCCGCGAGATCGCGGGCTCGGACGCCGCCAGCTCCAATATCCCCTGGTTCGGCCAGCTCATGTCCGGCCCCCAGCTGTTCGCCTATCTCTACCAGGTCAACCGCTGGCTGAAGGAATACAAGGTGTCGATCCGATAACAAAAGCCGCCGCGGCATCGCGTGAAAAGCGATGCTGCGGCGGCTTTGTTTTTTCGAGGGATAGGCGCAAAGCGGCAGAAGGCGGTTCCGTTTGCGACGATGCAATTCGGAACGAACCCTTTGGAAGGGGTTAAAATAACATTCCAATTTTTTAACGGACATCAGGTCGTTATTTTCACCGAAACTGACATTCCAATTTTTTAACGGACATCAGGTCCGTTATTTGTCCCGAAATTAACATTCCAATTTTTTTAACGGACATCAGGTCCGTTATTTGTCCCGAAATTAACATTCCAATTTTTTTAACGGACATCAGTTCCGCTATTCGAAGCGTCAATATCAGTATCCCGCTATTTGTTCACAAATAACGGATCGTATGTCCGATAATTTACGCGGCTGCACAAATATGCTCAAATAACGGATCGTATGTCCGGTATCAAACCAGCTGGTCAATTATGGGATCGAACAACGCTCATACATCAAAGTATCGAACCGGCTGCGCGGTGTCACCTTGAACAGCGGTTCCTGCGTCCTCTATAACTAACCCGCCTACTCGCTTTAACCTCGAACAGCAACTCGCAGGTCCGGCACTGTACTCGTTGCTTGATACCGCTGCGAATAACGGCTGCTGAGACCGCTACAAGACTCCCGCCGAAACCGACGAAATCAGCCCTGAAGCTTTTCCAGCAGCGAGCGCAAGGCGGCGCCGCGATGGCTGGCGGCCTGCTTCTCCTCCATGCTCAGCTCTGCCGCCGTACGGCGAAGGGCCGGAACCCAAAGCAGCGGGTCGTAGCCGAAACCGCCTGAGCCGCGGGGGCTGTCGATGACATAACCTTCCATCGCTCCCTCGCTTTCGATGAAGCGGTCTTCGGAAGGAACGTAGAGGGCCAGAGCGCATTTGAAGCGCGCGGCGCTTAACAGACGGGCGCCTTCGGGACGAAGCATCTCATCGCCCGGAACATCAGCCCCTGCCGAAGCAAGCTCTGCCAGCAGCTTGGCGTTGTTGTCCGCATCCGCCGCGCCCGGTCCCGCGTACCGCGCCGAGTAGATGCCAGGCGCTCCGCCGAGCGCATCCACGCATAGGCCGGAATCATCCGCCAGCACCGGGATGCCGAGCAGACGCCCGATCTGGCCTGCCTTGATGCGGGCGTTCGCTGCGAAGCTGTCGCCGTCCTCGACGATTTCAGGCATTCCTTCATAGTCTTTCAAGCTCCGGACTTCAAGGCCCAGCGAAGCGAAGGCATGAGCGAATTCCTTGACCTTGCCCGGATTGCCGGTTGCGACGACGACGAGGCCGGAGCCTCCGAGAAGCCTGCTCATGCCTGGACCGTGCCGATCCGGACTCCGGCCTCTCCGAGCGCCTGCTTCTGAATTTCAATCAGTTCCCGGATTCCAGATTCTCCCAGTACGAGAAGAGCGTCCAGCTCCTCGCGCGAGAATGGCTCCTCTTCCCCTGTGCCTTGCAGTTCCACGAACTTGCCGGCTCCGGTCATGACGACGTTCATGTCGACTTTGGCTTTGGAATCCTCCTCGTAGTTGAGGTCGAGCCGCGGCTGGTCGGCTATGACGCCGACGCTCGTGGACGCAAGGTAGTCCGTGAGCGGATAGACGGAGAAAGACGATGTGCGGGCCAGCTTGTCCACCGCAAGCGCCAGCGCTACGAAGCTGCCGGTGATCGAAGCCGTGCGGGTTCCTCCGTCAGCCTGGAGCACGTCGCAGTCAAGCGTAATCGTCCGCTCTCCCAGCGCCTGCAGGTTGACGACCGAACGGAGCGCGCGGCCGATCAGCCGCTGGATCTCCATCGTGCGGCCTCCTACTTTTCCGCGCTGGGATTCGCGCTGGTTGCGGGTATGCGTCGAGCGGGGCAGCATGGAATACTCGGCTGTAACCCAGCCTTTGCCCTGCCCTTTCATGAAAGAAGGGACACGCTCGTCCACAGTTGCCGTGACAAGCACCTTGGTGTCTCCCGCTTCGATCAGCACGGAACCCTCCGCATATTTATTGACGCCCGTCGTGATCGTCACGGGGCGAAGCTGCCCGAATTGTCTTCCGTCCGTTCTCATTGATCCAACATCCTCCTTCAAGCCGTATCCGGCAATAGCCCTCATTGTAGCAGACGGGAAGAGGAAAATCATCCCGGCGGGAAGCCCCTCCTGCCAACGCCAAAAGGAGCAGGCATATTTCCCGCTCCCTGGCCATGCATGGTCATGATCGCTTTCCATCCCTCGCCTATTACGATTTGAATGCGTTCAGATGCTCCGGACGGCTGACCGGCTCGGTATAAGAGACATTGCGGCTGTCCTTGAAGTCGGACTGGCCATTGAGCTTGATCTGGACTTTGCCCGCGCCGCTGTTTTCGGTCAGCGACAGGACGACGGCTTGCAGCATTTCGGAAGGCGCCGCTTCTCCTTTTTTGTACTGTGCGTCGGAGAGATCCACCGTGACCGTTCCCTTGGACTGCTCAAGGGTTTTGACCGATACGTCCGGCACCCAGACAGGAGTAAGGCTGCTTCCGTCGAGCGGCCCTTCGGCCAGCTGCTTCATGGCCGATGCCAGCTTATTGGACGTGCGGGGAACGAGGCGCGTAACCGGGACATAATATTGGGCGTCCTGATCCGTAATGCCGGAGAAGTACAGCGTCACCGGCGTCGAAAGGCTGTAATCGACTCCGTCCTGGGCCTCAAGATTGATGCCGACCGTGCGCGTCAGCGGACGGTCAAGCGGGAAGGCGCCTACAGGCATCTCTTGAAGCTTTTCGCCTTCCTCCCACAAGCTTACGCCGCTTACGCCTTCCATGCCGGTAAGCGTCCAGGTGACGGCTTCCACGATGCTGCGCTCTTCCTGCTCGTTGTAGTCGTAAAATTGCTTGGAGAAATCAACCGATGCAACGCCTGTCTTTTTGTCTATCTGCACGTTGCGGATCTCAGTCCCTTGGGGCAGCACGCCCGTGAAGCCTTCAGGCAGAAGCTTGGCGTAAGGCCCTCCGCTCACGAGCAGCTCCAGCGCCTGCGCCTCCGGCGTCAGCTTGCTGTCCAGCTTGGCCTGAATCGTGACAGGCGCCAAATAACCGTTTTTGTCTTTGAGATAGACGGTCAGACCGTTCGCCGCCGTCTGGTCGGCGACCGTGGCCGCTCCGTCCGAGGAAGCCGTGACGGCAGCGTCCGTGCCGGGAAGGACAGATCCCGTCACTCCTTGCGGCGGATCGATGTCCTTGCTCTCGGACGGCGAGAACCAGCCGCAGCCCGCCGTGACGACCGGCAGGGTAAGGGCGCCCGTGAGAGCTGCCCGGCGAATCCATTTGTAGCGCTGTTTCTTCATTGTCGATATCCTCCCTTGGGTTAACCGGCCGCTTGCCGCAGCCTGGTGGTGCTGGCTCTTTTTGTAGTACTATGTGTATGGGTTGTACCATCCTTTTAGACCAAGCTTGGCTCAAAATGATGTTAGGAGGCAGAGATATGTCCGATCCCGGAACTTATGCGCTCAACAGCAAGGCGGTGGCGGAAGCGACCGCCGTATGGCTGGAGAAGCGCGGCGTCAATAAAACCCAGATCGCCGAATTGGCCTTGTTCCTGCAAAAGGACTACTATCCGGATCTGTCCCTCGCGGAGTGCGAGGAGAACGTGGATGCCGTCCTGGCCAAAAGAGAAGTGCAGAACGCGATCCTGACCGGCATTCAACTCGACGTGCTGGCCGAGGAAGGCAAGCTGATCCCTCCCTTGCAGGACATGATCGGCAACGACGAAGGGCTCTACGGCTGCGACGAGATTCTGGCCCTCTCCATCGTGAACGTATACGGCAGCATCGGCCTCACTAACTTCGGCTACATCGACAAGCTCAAGCCCGGCATTCTCGTGCGTCTGAACGATAAGAACGACGGGCAGATCCATACGTTCCTCGATGACATCGTCGGCGCGATCGCGGCTTCCGCCGCGAGCCGGATCGCCCACCGCAAGCAGGCCCAGCGCGAGATCGACCGTGACGAGCACAGAGATGAGGTTCCTCTGGCGTAATGGCCGCTCCAAATAAAAAAGAAGCTCTTGCCCCCATAGGGAAGAGCTTCTTTTTTCATGCACCCTGTCCGTCTGCTGCCGGATCCAACGCCACCGCTTACAGCGAGGCCAGCTCCTGCATCTCGATGACTAATTCCTCTCCTTCGACGAGCAGGACGGTCATTCCGCTCCGGGAACCGGATTCATGGCTTTCGCCGCGTTCCCAGAAAGCCGCCTGGCCGGTGCGGATCGCGTAATGCTGCCCGTCCGGGCCGCTGACCCATCCTTCCCCGTCGACGACGAGGAACAGCTGGCTGACCGCCGCCGGGTGACGCCCGACGACTCCGTCCGGCTCGATGCGGAAGCTGCTGAACTGGATGCGGCCGTCATGCCGCGTAATGCCGGAAAACATCGCTCCCTTGCTGCCGTATGCATCGACCGACCGTTCTTTTCCCGGCAGGGCATAAAATTTCATCCGCGTTCCTCCTCGTATCTATGCGATGTCAGACACAAAACTCCCGCCGGCCCTCCGCTTTCCTGGATGAGCGGCACGGAGCGGCGCCTAATCCCTCTACATTATCGGATGTCCTCGGCTCAAGCTGAAGCATACATCCACGGTCCGCCGCCCGGGCCGGAAACGGCTGCTTCGCCGCGCTTGGCCAGCCACGCCAGATGCGCGAGCGTCTCGGACATCGCGAAGCGCAGGTTGTGGATGTTATGCCGAAGATGTCTTCCGAATTCCCGCTCGCATAGGTCGAACGCGCTGGCCGGTCCTTCCGCCAGCAATCCGCGCAGATGCTCCAGCCTCCGCTCGTGATGGGCAATAATCTCCATGGCCCGGCGGCCGGCATCCGCGAACGGGTCGCGGTGGCCCGGCAACACCTGTTTCGTCTCAAGGCCCGACAGCTCTCGAAGACTGTTCAGGTAGGAACCAAGAGGATCGGGGTCTTCCTGCGTTCCCGGGATCAGGCTGATATTCGGCGTAATGCGCGGCAGCACCTGATCCCCGGCGATCATCGTCAAGCTGGCCGGGCTGTACAGGCATACTCCCCCGCCGGCATGTCCCGGCGCGTCGATGATCTCCCAGCTCTCCCCGCCCATATCCAGCCGGCTTCCCGGTTCCAGATCCGTGAGCCGAGGCTGCGGCTCCACCCGTTCGCGAAAAGACGCCAGATGCGGGCCGAGCTGGACCAGCAGCTCTTCCGGCATGCCATGATTACGGAACCAGCCGGTCAATTCGGCGGCAAAGACGCTGCCGCTTCCCCACAGCCTGCGGGCATATCGGCCGGCCTCGGCCGTCATCAGCACCGGACAGCCCGCTTGCTGCTGGAACCAGCCAGCCAGGCCGTAATGGTCGGGATGCTGGTGGGTCAGCAGAATGCGGCCGATGCCGCGGAAGCGGATTCCGAGGCGTTCCAGCTCCTGCAGCCAGATGTCCCGGGATTCAGCCGTATTGAGACCCGGATCGATCAGCGTCCAGCTGCCGTCCGTCTCCGGAACGAGATAGCTGTTCACATAGCGCAGCGAATAGGGCAGCGGCATTTTCACTCGGAACCAGCCGTTTTCAAGCCGTTCCGCCACCGTCTCCCCGCTTTCCGCTCCGTGTTCCGCCGCATTTCCGGCAGCCGCCTTGCCTCCATCCTCCCGACCCGGCCTCCCTCCGCCTTGATCAGGTGTTCCCTTTGCTGTTCCACTCACGCTATCAACCACGCTTTCTTCGCTCGACGCTCCCCGGCGGGCTTGGATGACGCCTAGCTTGCCGGGCCAAGCCTTTTCCAGCCAGGAGGAGTCTGTCCTTGAGCCCTAGTTGTCCCCTCATTGTAAAGCATCCCGCGGCCGGGCGGCAAAAGATGACATAATTTCTTTCTCCATCAGGCATACTAGCCCTTACTTGGAAAATGGAGGAGACGCCCGTGCTGCAGCGGATCAACGAGCTGTTCGCTACATCCAACGATGTGAAGACGCATCGGATCAGCAACAACTCGCTCATACTCGAGATCGCGTACATCGCTACCCTCGTCGAAGAAAACAAGCTGTACGACGCCATTTTCGTCCCGTTCTCAAGGGAGCTGAAGCCGTTCGCCGACGTGGTGAGGAGCGACCCCTCCTTCAAGCCGGTGGAGGATCCCGCCATCTGGACCGACCTGATGCTGAGAGGATATGTGCTTCTCAAGGTCGAGCAGAGCTACTTCTGCTATTCCGCAGCCAAGGTCATCCGCAACACCTCGCCGCAAACGAGCGTGGAGAGCTCCATCGAAGGGCCGCAAATCGCGCTGAGCGAGGATCTTTCGGATTCGGCCAACATCATCCGCGCCCGCTACGCTACCCCGGATCTCCAGGTGGAGGAATATACGGTCGGTTATTTGTCCAAAACCCAAGTCCTCATGATGTTCGATCATCGCAAGGTGGATCCCAAGGTGCTGAGCCTCGCCCGGGCCAAGCTGCGCGGCATCCAGACCGATATCCTGAGCGCTACCGGAGAGCTGGCCAAGGCGCTGAACGACAACCGCAAGCGGCTCTTCCCGATGGAGCTTATCACCGAAAGGGTCGACCGCGTAACCCGGGGGCTGGCCAACGGCAAAGTCATCATCATGATGCAGGGAAGCATGTTCGCCATCATCCTGCCCATCACGTTTTTCGACCTCATGGTCGCCACGGAAGACCGTTACGAAAATTTCTGGATGTCGATCCTGCTTCTGTCGCTTCGTTTCTTCGCCCTGATGCTCACGACGACGCTGCCCGCCCTCTATATCGCCATCGTCTCCTACAACCCGGAGCTGTTCCGGGTGCAGCTCGCCTTCTCCATCGCGGGCAGCCGGGCGGCCGTTCCGTATCCTTCCTTCGTGGAAGTATTCATCATGCTCTTCATGATCGAGATGCTCGTGGAAGCGAGCGTCAGGCTGCCCAAATACATCGGATCCACCGCTACGACAGTCGGCGGCCTCATTCTCGGCCAGGCTGCCCAGCAGGCCGGACTGGTCAGCAGCATCATGATCATCGTCACCTCCGTCATGGCCATATCCAATTTCGTCATTCCGATCTACTCGCTCTCTCTGTCGGTCCGTTTCATTAAATACCCGCTCATCCTGCTCGCCATTTTCTTCGGGCTGCCTGGCGTTGCTTGCGGGATTTTCTACTTCGTCATCTACTTATGCAACCAGCGAAGCTTCGGCCGGCCCTATTTCCGCCTGATCCTTCCCGGGGATCTGAAGCATGCCGATATCGGAGAGGTGAAGCACGAATGAACCGCTATTTCTATTACAGCTTCATCATGGTGGCGATGCTCAATCTCATGCTGTTCGTACCCGCCGTCCTGATCAAGGACCGGATGAGCGGAGCGGTATCTTCCCTTATCGTCGCCATCGTCATCGGAACGCTGATCGCTTACGCTTCGACCAGCGCTCTGGCCCGGTTCCCCGGCATGGGTCTACCGGAGATCCTGAGGCTCTTCCTCCCGGAATGGATCGTCAAGATGCTGCTGCCGCTGTATGCGTTCATGTGGTTTTTCGCCGCCAGCTTCGCGCTGATCGCCTTCACCTTGCTCATGAACCGCGTGCTGACCCCCGATCAGCCTGAATGGAACCTGATGCTCATCCTGGGCTTGCTCTGCGCATACGGAGCGACCCGCTCGGCGCTGACAATCCTCTATTTGCTCGAAATAACGATGCTGCTTGTTACTCCGCTGGTTCTGCTTATTCTCTTCAAAGGTGTCCGAAGCCCGGACCTGAGCTGGGACGCCATCTACACGATCGCCAAATATGTGGACCGCTATCCGACCTTGTCGAGCGTCGGGGCCGGAACCTTTATTTTCACAGGGTACATCAACATGGCGATCTTGAACCGGGTGAACCCGCCCAACTTCCGGCTGAAGGGGCGGTGGATCATTCCGGTATCCGGCACGCTGATCCTGCTGGTCACCTTCTTCCTGCCGATCGGCTTCCACGGAACGATGGGGGTGGAGCGCTACCTGTACGTGTGGACGCAAACCGCGGATTCGATGACGATGAAATACGGCTTCATCGAGCGTGTCCTGTTCGTCTTCCTGTTCCTGTATTTGGGACTGTCCCTTGTCTATACGATTACGGGATGGAACCAGGCGATGGAGTTCATTCTCAGCATGAGCAAAAAATATAAATTCCAAGTCGATTACACCATCGCCCCTGCAGCCAACTGGTGGGTATGCGGCTCATTCTTCGCTCTCTCGTTCGTGTCGCTGTTGTTCCTGAACGAAAAAATCGACTTCGAAATCGCCGAGACCTGGCTCATCGTCCGCATGTTCCTCGAGGCGGCGACCGTGCTGTTCCTGTTCATCATCTCGCGGAGAAGGAAAAAGCCGATATGAAGAGTTTGTCGCCAGGCAAGCGGACGATGCCGCTCCGATCATGGCTGCTGGCCGCCATGGCGCTGCTCCTGCTGCCGCTCGGCGGATGCGGGTTCGTCGACATCGACAAGCGTTTTTTTGTCGTCGCCGTCGCGATCGACAAGTCCGGCAACGAGCAAAAGCCTTACCGCATTACGCTCCGGCTGTCCATTCCGAATTCCAAAATCGAGCCCGGCATGGAAAAATCGCAGGTGGAAACGATCGAAGCCGCCGAAATATCGGAGGGCGTCCGGCTGATCAAAGCCTCGCTCGACAAGGAGCTCGATCTGGGGCATTGCAAAATGTTCCTGCTCGGAAAGAAGCTGAGCCATGACGATATCAGCGAATCCGTGGACTGGATGGTCAGGCGCCGAGATATCCAGGGCTCGGCTTACATCGCCATGGCTGGCAGCCAGGCATCAGACGTCCTGAAGAAAATACCCCTGTCCGAACGGTACTCCGGAAACTCGCTGTTCCTTACTTTCGGAGGGGACGGCACCCGCTCCTCCTACATCCGCACGGAGCATCTGTTCGATCTGCAGCGCAGGAGGACGGAGAGAGGGATGGATCCCTATCTTCCCGTCATCAGCACGACCGGCAACGGATACGAGGTCGACCGCCTCGCTCTGCTGGACAAGAACAAGGTCCGGACCATCCTCACGCCGGAGGAAACCCAGCTGTTCAACCAGCTGGACCAGCAGTATGTGAACTCCATCATCAAGACCAAGCTTGACGGCCGTCCCATCATCCTCACCGTAACCGACATCTCCTCGCGTTATTCCGTCAGCAGCAGCGGTATTCTGAAGATGAAGGTGAACATAGGGGGCTCGATCGAGGAAGCTCCGAAAAATGTGTTCAACCAGGATTGGAACGGGCTGCAGAAAATGTTCGAGCATGGCATCGAGAAGGATGCGATCGCGCTCTTCCAAAAGATCCAGAAGGCGGGCGTCGACCCGTTCGGCTTCGGCCTCCGCTACCGGGCTACCCATCTCAGCTCCGAATCGTTCCAGGAGTGGGAGAGCATGTACCCGACGTTGAAATTCGAAGTGCGGGCGAAGGTGAAGATCCAAGGAACGGGATTGATCAAATAGACGGGATCTCCATCCTGGAAAAAAGAAGCCTGTCCGTCCCTCTCAGGGATAGACAGGCTTCAACCGTTCATGGCCGCGAAGCTGCGCGAGATCGCCGGCTCCGATGCCGAACATCGCCGTCCGCAGCTCGAACTCGATCCGCTCCATCTGGCCGGCAATGGCCTCTGCCGCGTCCGCTCCGCTCGCGGCGCCCGGCAGAAGCGCCCGCCCGTAGCCCGCAAGATCGGCTCCAAGCGCGAGCGCCTTGGCCGCTTCGACTCCATTGGCCAATCCGCCTGAAGCGATGAGCTTCATGCCGGGCAGCCGGCGGCGGATTCCGAGGACGGACTCCGCCGTCGGAATTCCCCAATCGGCGAAAGCCTCGGCCGCCTGGGCGCGAAGAGGGCTGCGCGAGCGGAACTTCTCCACCTGGCTCCAGGAGGTGCCTCCGGCGCCGGCGGCGTCGATGAACGAGGCGCCGGCTTCCGCCAGGCGGACGGCGGTGTCCGGATCGATGCCCCAGCCGACCTCCTTCACGCCGACCGGAACGCCCGCATTCCGGCAGAGCCGCTCAATCGCGGCCAGCAAGCCCGAGAATGAGGTATCGCCCTCCGGCTGGAACACTTCCTGCAAGGAATTGAGATGAAGCACGAGAGCATCCGCCTCCGCGGCTTCGACCAGCCTGCGGCAGGCATCGGCATCCAGTCCGTAATTGAGCTGCACCGCTCCGACATTCGCGATGATCGGGACGCTCGGCGCCTCCCTCCGGATCCGGAACGAATCGGCCAGCTCGGGCTTTTCCCAAACGGCTCTCATCGAGCCCAACCCGATCGCCCATCCGCGCTCCTCGGCAGCCTCGGCAAGACCCCGGTTGATTCTGCCCGCCGCGTCCGTCCCGCCCGTCATCGAGCTCACGAGCAGCGGTGCCTTCATGCGGATGCCCAGCCAGCCCGTATCCAAAGAAATGCTGGCCCAGTCCAGCTCGGGCAAGGCGTTATGGAGGAAGCGGTAACGGTCCAGTCCGTTGCCGGCGCCCGTTCCCTGCACTTGCTCCTCGAGGCAGATGCGGATATGCTCCGCCTTGCGCTGCTCCGTCCCGCCGCCGGAAGTATCCTGATATCGTGAGCTGCTCATCCTTCGACTCCTTCATCTAGATCGATCGTGGTTGATTCCCTGTGGTTCAAGTCTTCTTATCATACCCCGCTCGGACATTCCCCGGCAAACCGGCTGCGGCAACTATGACCATTGATTAAAATGATCATTTTTATGTTTGTCATGATCATTTTAATTGTCACGGAATCAAAAAAAGCGTAGACTAAAGAAAACGAAAAGCCGCTCACCGGGAGGATGAACGATCATGGAAATTCGCGTGTTTCAACATAACCAAGAGCTGGATGCCGCTGCAGCCTCGCTCATTGCGGAGCTCGTCGCCGCCAAGCCGAATGCCGTTCTCGGCCTGGCCACCGGCTCGACGCCGGTAGGCATCTACCGGAGCCTCGTCGATACGGCCGCCCGCTCCGGAATCTCCTTCAAGTCGGTCTCGACCTATAATCTTGACGAGTATGTAGGATTGACGCCGGACAACGAGCAGAGCTACGCTTATTACATGAACCAGCATCTGTTCTCCAAGATCGATATCCCGCTCAACCGGACCTTCCTGCCCGACGGCATGTCGGGCGACCTGGAAGCCCACTGCGCCGCCTACGACGCCATGCTCGAGCAGGCCGGCGTCGACCTGCAGCTGCTCGGACTGGGGCATAACGGCCATATCGGCTTCAACGAGCCGGACAGCCAGCTCAGCGCCGGCACCCATGTCGTGACGCTGGACGAAGCGACCCGCGAAGCCAACGCGCGTTTTTTCGCCTCCATCGACGAGGTGCCCCGGCAAGCGGTGACGATGGGCGTCGGCTCCATTCTGAAAGCCTATCGCATCCTGCTCGTCGTGCGCGGCGCGGACAAGGCCGAGATCGTGAAGCGGGCGCTGACCGGCCCGATCACGACCGATTGCCCCGCTTCCCTGCTGCAGACCCATGCGCGGGTGACGGTTCTGCTCGATCGGGAGGCAGCAAGCTTGCTGGCAACAGGAGGGACTGAAGGATGCAGCACTTTCGCGTCAGCCATGTAAATATCGCCGTCGGCGATGAATCGCTATACGGCTCCGTCACCGTCAAGAACGGCCGCATCGCGGCCATCGAGCCGGGCGGGCAAGCCGGCGGCTCGGATATCCCGACGATCGACGGCCGCGGGGGCTGGCTGCTCCCGGGCTTCATCGATCTGCATGTCCACGGCGGCTACGGAGCCGACTTCATGGACGCCACACAGGAAGCTTACGATACGATCACGAAGTTCCACGCCTCGCATGGAACGACGACGCTGCTCGCCACGACGATGACGGCTTCGGAGGAGCATATCTCCCGCGTCCTCGAAGCAGCCGACGAATACCGCAGCGCTCCGATGCCGCATGCGCGGATAGGAGGGGTGCATCTGGAGGGTCCGTTCCTCAGCCCCAAATGGATGGGCGCCCAGAACCCCGAATTCCGCGTCGATCCCCGGCTCGAATGGCTGCAGCAATGGAATGCGTCTTATCCGGGATTGATCAAGCAGCTGTCGCTCGCTCCAGAGCTGGCAGGCTCCATCGAATTGATCGCCTGGCTGTCGGAGCATGGAATCATCGCCGCCGCCGCCCATACGGATGCCACCTATGATCAGGTGGAAGCGGCTGCGGACGCCGGCCTCCGCAGCGCGGTCCATGCGTTCAACGCGAGCCGCGGCCTCCACCACCGCGAGCCCGGCACGGTCGGAGCCATCCTGACGGATGACCGCATCCATGCGGAGCTCATCGCGGACGGCCATCACGTGCATCCGGCCGCGATGCGGCTGCTTGCCCGCGCCAAGCCGGCAGACAAGCTCTCGCTCATTACGGATGCGATCTCGGCTGCCGGCCTCTCCGACGGCCAGTATGAGCTCGGCGGCCAGCCGGTGACGATGAAGGACGGCATCTGCCGCCTGACCGGAGCCGGCAATCTGGCCGGCAGCACGCTCACGATGGCCGGCGCGCTCCGCCTGTTCAAGGAAGCCAGCGGCTGGAGCGTGCCGATGGTCAGCAGGCTGTGCAGCGGCAACCCCGCCGCGCTGCTCGGCATGTCCGCCCAGACCGGCAGCATCGCCGAAGGCAAGTGGGCCGATCTCGTGCTGCTTGACGAGAGCCTCGATGTCGCCGCGACCTGGGTCGGCGGCGAGGCGGTCTACGAGCGCTGATCTTATTTTCCATTGTTGAGAATGAAAAAACATCCCGGAGCCTCCCAGGCTCCGGGATGTTGACGATGAATGGTGTGCCGCATATCTCGCTTCAGCCTTGTTCCGCGGCTTCATCCTCTTCATCGGCTTCGCCGGCCACATAGACCGCGACGCCGCAGCGCCGGGCCGCGTCGGCCAGGCTCCCGTGAAGATGGCGGTCCGTGATGACCGCCTCCAGATCCTTGAGCTGGGCGATGGAGAACAGCGATGTCCGGCCCACCTTGCTTTGGTCGAAGACCGCGTACGTAATCTGGGATCGGCTCATCAGCGCCTTGGCGATCTGGGCTTCCTGCTCCGAGTAGGTCGTGATGCCGCCGTTTTCCGATATGCCGTCCACGCCGATGAACATCTTGCCGATGTTGAGATGGGATACCATGCCTTCCCCAAGCGGACCGCATAGCTCGAAGCTGTTGTGCCTCATCATGCCGCCGGTTACGACAACCTGGATCTCGCTTCCCGCAAGCTCCATCGCGATGTTGACCGCATTGGTCACGATCGTGATGCCTTTGCGGGTTTTGAGCAGCTTGGCGATGAGGTAATTGGTCGTTCCTCCGGAGAGGCCGACTACGTCCCCCTCCACGATATGCCGTGCGGCTTCCTGGGCAATATGCTCCTTCTCGAGCAGGGAAATTCCTTGCCGCTCGGCGAAGGAGCTGTCCCGGACGGGATTCATGCCGTCGTACATGGCCCCCCCGATCGTGCGCACGAGCGGTCCGGTTCGTTCCAGCAGCTCCAGATCCCGCCGCGCCGTCGCCTCGGAGCAGCCGAACTTCTCTACGATCTCGGAGATCGTTATGCGTCCCTGCTGCTTGAGCACGGTCAGAATGCCGTCCCGCCGCCGCTCGCCCTTGTTCGGTATTTCCGTCATCGGATCAACGCTCCACCCATACCGAATTATCCAGCCGCTGCTGGACTGCTGCCCAGCTCGGCAGCGCTTCCCAGTCTCCTCTTCCCTGAACGACAAGAGAGCCGCAAATGCTCGCGATCCTCGCCGCTTCACGGGCGCTCATGCCCTTCAGCAGGCCGGCGAGGAAGCCCGCGCCGAAGCCGTCTCCGGCTCCGACCGTATCGACGACCTTGTCCGCCGGATAGAAAGGAATCGCTTCCGCGGCCCCGTTCTCCATGAGGAGCGAAGCGCCGTCCTTGCCTTTGATGATCGTAACCGCCTTCAGCTCGGCCAAGCGCGACAGGATAAGAGCTTCGTCTTCCGTATCGTACAGAAGCTTGAGCTCGTCCCAGCCCGGGAGGAAATAATCCGCCATCGCCGCCGCCCGCAAAATGCTTTCCCGCGCTTCGTCCACAGACCATAGCTTGAGCCGGAGGTTCGGATCAAAGCTAATCTTGACTCCCGCTCCGGCTGCGATTTCCATGGCTCGGAACACGGTCTCGCGCGCTTCGGCCGACAGCGCCATCGTGATGCCCGTCACATGCAGCAGCCGGGCTCCGCCAATGTAAGCGCCATCCAAATGATCCGGCAGCATCCTGCTCGCCGCGGAGCCTTTGCGGAAATAGTGGACGGCGAGCCGTCCAGCTTCCTCCTCGCGGAACATCATTCCCGTCGGAGCTTCCTTGCTGAGGGCTGCCCTCGATACATCGACGCCTTCGCCCCGCAGCGCCTTCCGGATTCTCCGCCCGAACGGATCGTCGCCGAGGGCGCCGAACCATCCGACGCTGCAGCCGAGCCGCGCGGCGCCGATCGCCGTGTTGCTCTCGGCGCCTCCGAAGGCGATCTCGAGCGTAGAAGCATGCTCCAGCGTACGCTGCTCGGCAGGCATGAACAGCGCCATGCTCTCTCCGAACGTAAGCAGCTCCGGAATTCTGTTATCCATTTGCCGCTCCCCCTGTCACTGGATATTTCCACCAATCAGGCATGGTCAGGCCGACGGCTGAATCATTTGTAGAAAGGATTCACCATCAGGTAAAGCGTCACGATATAAAGAACGAGCAGAATGAAGCTGAACATGCGTACTTTGCCGATCTCCTCCGTAGCGCTCTGGCCTGCCTGGATCTGGCTGACGATTCTCTTCAGCGGTTTGGTCTGGATGCCGCCGAGCGCCGCGATGGCGAGGAACAGCACGATGACCACGACCATCCAAAGCACGGTGTAATCCGCCTGAGAGATCAAATAACCGCCCGTCAGGAATTGCAGGATCAGGAAATACTGAGCGACCCGATTGCCGGCGATCAGCCCTTCGGCCAGCCCTTGCTGTCCCGCTCCCGCGAGGCGGGATGCACGGCCCACGAGGAACGGAAGAATCAGGTAGAAGCCGACTCCTCCCGCTCCGAGCACATGCAGAAAAATCATGATCGAATTCATTTATTTACCTCCTTGGCCTATCTATCGTCCAGTATACTAAATCAATGTTCGCTTTACAAAACTAACCTGCGAAAAAGCGCATAAAACGCCTCATCGCTTGCTCTGGCTTTTATTTTCTTCTCTTTCTCGCATCCCGCACAGCCGTTTCCGGATTTCATCCTTCCATTCCGCCGATCCTTTCAGCTCCGGATTCAGAATATCAGAGCCATGGCGATCGGCTTTTCAGGGGACACCCGCTGCATTGTCCATCAAAAAGAGCAGTCCGCCAAGGCTTCCGCCCCTTCCGGACTGCTCTTTTCGTGCCGAGCCTTCTCTTCTGCCGCCGCCTTGCCGCTATAACCGCTTCCGGCTCTCGACGATGCGAAGCTTCCGCGTGCCGATCGGCATGCATGCCGGCTATGCTAGCTTCTGCTGATGCCATGCTTGCGGAGCACGCCATGGATGGCGAAATAGTCCACCTCCGGCGGCAGGGCGTCCTTGAGCGGACGCAGCTTGTCGCCGCCAAGCCGCTGCACGGCTTCGAGGATGAGCGGCTCCTGCTCCTCGGGAATGATCCGGCTCCACTCCAGCTCGGCGCCCTCGTCCGCGCAGCGCATGAGATGGTTCTCCACCGTCACGCGGCTGAGACCGCGCTCCTGCGCGATTTCCTCCACGTCCTTGCCGGCCGCGAACAGGTCGTAGGTGGCGGCATGGCTGCCCGCTCCGCCGGAAGCTGCATCGCCGCTCCGCCTGGCGGAGGCGGATGGCGGCTGCACGCTTCCAGCCTGGCTGAACAGATCCTGCTCTCCGGAGAGATCCGCGGCCGCTCCCGCCGTGATCGCGAGCAGCTCCTCGCCGTACTTGCCCGCCTTCGCAGCGCCGATTCCCTTCACGCTCATCAGCTCGTCCATCGACGACGGCCGGGCCGCCGCCAGCTCGCGCAGCGTCGCGTCGAAGAAGAGCATGAACGGCGGCACGCCTTCGCGGGCAGCAGCTGCCCGGCGCCAGTCGCGCAGCGCCTCAAACAGCGGCGAGGACTCGCCACCGCCGCTCTGGGCGGCCTTGCGGACCGTCGTGATCTTGCGGCGCACGACCGTCTTACTGCCCTCGAGCACCGGCAGCGCCTCCGCCGTCAGCGACACCGTCGGATACTGGCCCTCGCTCATGCGGAGGTAGCCTTCGGCGACGAGCCAGTAGAGCCAGTCGGAGACTTCCTTCTCCGGCCATTCCCTCATGAGGCCGTAGGTGGAGAGCCGGTCAAGCCCGAACTGGATGATCTTCTTGTCGCGGGAGCCCTTCAGCACCTTGGCCGCCATCGCGACGCCGAAGCGCCCTTTCATGCGGCCGACGCAGCTGAGCGCCTTCTGGGCCTCGGAGGTCATGTCCAGCCGCTCGCTCTTGTCGAGGCAGTTGGCGCATTTGCCGCAGGGCTGCACGCCTTTCTCGCCGAAATAGTCGACGATGAACTGCTGCAGGCAGCGCTCCGTACGCGCGTAGTTCATCATCGAATAGAGCTTGGACAGCTGCACGCTCTTGCGTCCGTCATCGCCCGCTCCCTGCTCGATGAGAAAGCGCTGGATCTGGACATCCTGCGGCTCGAACAGAAGGAGGCATTCGCTCTCCTCGCCGTCGCGTCCGGCGCGTCCCGCTTCCTGGTAGTAGGACTCCAGGTCGCCGGGCATCTGCCAATGCAGGACGAAGCGGACGTTGGGCTTGTCGATGCCCATGCCGAAGGCATTGGTGGCGACCATGACGCGCGTCTCGTCGAAGCGGAACTTCTCCTGCGCATCGGCGCGCTCCTCGTCGCCAAGGCCGCCATGATATTTGCCGGCGGGAATGCCCTGGCGCAGCAGCTCCGCGTGGACGGCCTCCGTCTCCTTGCGCGTCGCGGCATAGATGATGCCGGACTGATCCGGGCGCTCCTGGAGGAAGCGGGTCAGGAACCGTTTCTTGTCGGCGCCGGCAACGACCGACAGGGACAGGTTCTCCCTCGCGAAGCCGTTGATGAAGATGCTCGGATCGCGCAGGGCGAGCATGTCCGCGATATCGCGCGAGACTTCCGGCGTCGCCGTCGCCGTGAAGGCGGCTACGAGCGGACGGTCTTCCATCCGTGTGATCCAGCCGGCCAGCTGCCGGTAGCTCGGGCGGAAGTCATGTCCCCACTGGGACACGCAGTGAGCCTCGTCGATCGCGATGAGCGGAATGCGCATCCGCTCGGACAGCTCCCCGAACATGGGAGCATCGAGCCGCTCCGGAGCCACGTAAAGCAGCTTGTATTCGCCGTTCAAGGCGGCCCTCAGCACCTCTCGATATTCCGCCGCGCCAAGAGAGCTGTTCAGAAAGGCGGCAGGAACGCCGACCCTGCGCAGAGCGTCGACCTGGTCCTTCATGAGGGAGATGAGCGGCGACACGACAATCGTCGTGCCGGCAAGCAGCATCGCCGGAATCTGGTAGCAGACCGACTTGCCGCCGCCGGTAGGCAGAATCGCCAGCGTGTCGCTGCCTCCCGTTATGGCCGCGATGATATCCTCCTGTCCCTGACGGAAAGAATCATAGCCGTAGACGCGCTTCAGCAAATCGCGCGCTTCCTCCAGCATAATCATGGATGAACCCCCTTCTTGCGCCGTCCCCGACGGCGCGGCAATGCTGTTATTCTTCAAGCTCCCCTCCGGCATTGCCGGCGGCGAGCATCGCTTGTTCATGGTTGCGGTACAGTCCACAGTAAACGGCCGCATGCAGCGCGGCACCGGCGGCGCTTTCTTCTGCCATCGCCGCCGTCCGGAGCGTCAAGCCGGTCCTTGCGGCAAGCAGCCTCCGCATGGCCGGATTGCGCCGGATTCCGTTGCCCGTGCCTGCGATGCGGACGATGCCCGCACGCAGGCCGGCAGGCAGCGGAGCGAGCATGCCCAGCAGCTCGTCGATCGTTCCCAGCAGAAATCCGGCGATCAAGCCCGGCACCGTGAAGCCGCCCTCGCGGATTCCGGTTATGCTGCCGGAGACCTCCGGATCGCTCCGGCTTCCGAGCCATAACGGCGAGACGGTCAGCTCCGGCTTGATTCCTTCCCGTTCCAGCCGGTCCAGCTCGGCTTCGGCCGCTTCATTCATGCGGCTGTACAACCGCTCCGGCACAACGCCTCCGGCCAGCTCCGCCGCTTCCCGCAGGAAGCGCTCCAGCAGCTCGTAGCTCTTGCCTCCCGCGAGAGCCGCGCCTGTCAGAAGCCACCCTCCGCCCGGCATCGGCCTTGATTCCAGCCCTGCCGCCGATACCCGCTCCTCGCTGTAGAGCGCGATCTGGGCTCCCGTGCCGATCGTAACGAGCAGCGTCCCCCTCATGATGCCGGCGCCGCCGATGAAACCCGCCTGGCTGTCGCCGATGGCCGCATAGACCGGTATGCCGTCATGCGTACTGCCGACTGCCGCTTCCTCCGCGGCAGCTGCGACTCGAGGGAACATGGAAGGATCCATGTCTGCTCTGATGATGGCGGCAGCGTCGAAGCGGCCCGACTCCAGCTCGAACAAGCCGACCGCGGCGGCCTGAGTGGCGTCCATGACAGGCTCGCGGGCTCCGCACAGCCTCATCGCCACATAATCGCCGATCGTGCACAGCCAGGCCGCTCCGTCCGGAACCAGCCCATTTTCCCTATTATAGCTGTGCGTAGCCGATCCATAACCGCTGTAGACGCTGCTTCCCGACAGGCGGGACAGCATGGAGGCATGGGACTCTCCTCCCGCTCCTTCCCCCGCCCGAGCCCTTCCTCCTCGCGCGTCCTGCCACGTATACAATGGACTGACCGCTCTTCCATGCCCATCTGCATAGAGCACGCCGTGCATCTGTGAGGAAATCCCTATTCCGGCGAGCTTGCCGCGCCAAGGCCGGCACTGCTCCAGCAGCTCTGCGGCATCGCTCGCGATCAGCTCCGGATCCTGAAGCTTTTCCCACGGATGCTCCGCCGGAAGCCATGCCCGGTTCGGCGCGGTCGCGGTGTGCACGGCAAGCCCCGATGACGCATCCCAGATCGTCACGGCGAGCGAGGTCGTGCCGATGTCTATGCCGGCGGTATGCGTGCGAAAACCGCCTTCTGACCGTATCTGCCCAGCAGCTGTACTCATAAAGACCTCCCGGCCAGTCCAACCTTTTGATTCTATCGGTGAAGTCTATTATAGCATGGACCCGCCGCATGCCGCTCTGCCGGGAAGATCGACCAGCTGCGGAATTCTGCGGAATCAGCAAACAGGCGGACCGCGCGGTCCTTTGCCGCCCGATCAACGCCCGCTGTCCCTCGGGGACGACCCGAACCGCTCCATTGCTCCTCTTTTCATGAATGGCGGGCAGGAGCCTTCCTTCTTGGATGCCGCGGCTTCCGCCACCGCCATCTATTCCTCCTCGTCAGCAGCCGCATTCATGTCTGCCTGCGGCTCTTCAAGCCTTGTCCTCAGCTCGTGCAGCTCCCGGTACAGCAGCTGCAGCTCCGCTTCCTTGGCCTTGATGAGGATGTGGACCCTGTCCATCGCTTCCAGCAAGCTTTGCCTGATCTCGCCCGCCTCCGGCGAGTAGGAAACTCCGAAGGTCGCTTCCACCCACTTGTCGGCCGCTTCCCTGCCCTCGCGGCGATAGATTTCGGCGTAGACGTCGAACATGGCGGCGACCGTCTTGCGGCAGTTCCAGCCGAGGATGACGATGCTGTCGGTCGCCTTGCTCACCGCCTGCATCAGCTGGAAGTCGTTCAGCCGGCCTCGCCGGGCCTCCACTCTCTCCACCTCTGCCGCAAATGTCGGGAATGCCGAGCGGAAAAGCTCCGCGGATGTCAAATATTCTTCATGCGTAATCAAGGATTCCTCTTCCATCTTCAGCCTCCTTCAGCCGGTTCTCGCGTGTTATATATGCTTCGGAGGATCGATACCGGTTTAAGACCTTACCTGAATTCGGATCCTCTTAAAAATTCTCTCATTCGAGAGGGTACGAATGCAATAGACTCCGTGCGATCCGCCGCCGGAGCGGGTTCACAAAAGAAAAAATCCCGGAACCCGAAGGCCCCAGGATATTGTTCCGGATCCGACCCGCGACGAGTCCCGCTTACGCGTTCGTGCCGGCTACAACCTTCACGACGTTGCGCACGGACTCGGCGGATTTGTCGAGCGCCGCTTTTTCTTCAGCCGTCAGCTCAAGCTCGAATACTTTCTCGATGCCGTCGCCGCCGAGAATCGCAGGCACGCCGAGGAAGAGGCCGTCATAGCCGTATTCGCCTTCCAGCAGGGCGATTACCGGCAGGATGCGTTTTTTGTCCTTCAGGATCGCTTCGGTCATTTGCACGAGCGATGCCGCCGGAGCATAATATGCGCTGCCGTTGCCGAGCAGGCCTACGATTTCGCCGCCGCCGACGCGGGTGCGCTGCACGATCGCCTCGATGCGGTCGGCCGGAATCAGCTTCTCGATCGGAATGCCGCCCACATTGGAGTAGCGGACGAGCGGAACCATGTCGTCGCCGTGTCCGCCGAGCACGAAGCCGCGCACGTCTTCGACCGATACGTTCAGCTCTTGCGCGATGAACGTGCAGTAGCGGGCCGTATCGAGCACGCCCGATTGGCCGATGACGCGGTTTTTCGGAAAGCCAAGCGTCTCGAAGGCCGCGTAGGTCATCGCGTCTACCGGGTTGGAGAGGATGATGACATAGGCGTTCGGGCTCGATACCTTGATGTTCTCGCATACGGAACGGACGATGCCGGCATTCGTGTTCACGAGATCGTCGCGGCTCATGCCCGGCTTGCGGGCGATGCCTGCCGTGATGATGACGATGTCGGAATCCTTCGTATCGTCATAGTTGGACGTGCCGATGATGTTGGCATCGAAGCCTTGAACCGGGGAAGCTTGGAGCATGTCGAGCGACTTGCCCTTCGTCGGGTTCTCGAGCTGCGGAATGTCGACGAGAACGACGTCGCCCAGCTCCTTTTGAGCCAGCATGAGAGCGGTCGTCGCTCCGGTGAAGCCTGCGCCTACAACCGTGATCTTATTGCGCTTAATTGCCATCTGAATAACCTCCATCGGATTGGAATGTCGAACTATGACGCCAACTCGTCGCAACCATCATCGCCGCTTGCAGATCGACGCTTGCCGCTGGCCGAAATGCCGCCGGAAGAGTGGAAAAGCCCGCCGAAGCGGGCTCTGGTAAGTATTACATGTTGGCGATGACTTGATCCGCGAACTCGGAGCATTTGACTTCTTTTGCGCCTTCCATCAGGCGGGCGAAGTCGTACGTAACCGTTTTGTTGTTGATCGAAGCTTCCATGCCTTTGTAGATGAGGTCGGCAGCTTCCTGCCAGCCGAGGTGTTCGAGCATCATGACGCCCGACAGGATGACGGAACCAGGGTTCACGACGTCTTTGTCGGCATACTTCGGAGCCGTGCCGTGCGTAGCTTCGAAGATGGCGTGGCCCGTCAGGTAGTTGATGTTGGCGCCTGGAGCGATGCCGATGCCGCCGACTTGGGCAGCGAGGGCGTCGGAGAGGTAATCGCCGTTCAGGTTCAGCGTCGCGATGACGTCGAAGTCGGTCGGACGGGTCAGCACTTGTTGGAGGGCGATGTCGGCGATGGCGTCCTTCACGAGGATTTTGCCGGCTGCGAGAGCTTCTTCCTGTGCTTTGTTGGCCGCATCCGTTCCTTGCTCTTCCTTGATGCGGTCGTATTGATCCCAAGTAAATACTTTGTCGCCGAACTCGGCTTCAGCCACTTCGTAGCCCCAGTTCTTGAAGGCTCCCTCGGTGAATTTCATGATGTTGCCCTTGTGGACCAGCGTCACGGATTTGCGGCCATGCTCGATCGCGTATTCGATCGCAGCGCGCACCAGGCGCTTGGAGCCTTCAGCCGATACCGGCTTGATGCCGATGCCGGAAGTTTCCGGGAAGCGGATCTTGTTGACGCCCATCTCGTTCTGCAGGAAGGACAGGACCTTCTTCACAGCGTCCGTTCCTTCTTGGTACTCGATGCCGGCATAGATGTCTTCCGTGTTCTCGCGGAAGATGACCATGTCCACGAGCTCAGGACGCTTCACCGGGGAAGGCACGCCGTCGAAGTAGCGCACAGGGCGCAGGCAGACGTACAGGTCGAGCTCTTGGCGGAGAGCGACGTTCAGGGAGCGGATGCCGCCGCCGATCGGCGTCGTCAGAGGACCTTTGATCGCGACGATGTATTCACGGATCGCAGTCAGCGTATCGGCAGGAAGCCATTCGCCGTATTGGTTGAACGCTTTTTCGCCGGCGAACACTTCGTACCAGGCGATTTTCTTCTCGCCTTTATAAGCTTTCTCAACAGCGGCGTCAAGCACGCGCTTGGATGCGCGCCAGATGTCGCGGCCGGTGCCGTCGCCTTCGATGAAAGGAACGATCGGGTTGCTTGGAACCTGCAGCTTTCCGTCTTGAATCGTAATTTGCTCGCCTTCAGTCGGAAGCGCGAATTTTTCGAGTTGCGGCATGAGTGGGTATTCCTCCTCTGATATGATTGCGGTCTTGCTATGATGCCCGTCCATATGCGGCTCGTCCAAGGCAAGGACCAAGGCGCATGAAGCCTGCCCCGGCGACGGGCCGGGGCATGGGCCCATGAATCAGCGCTGGTCGATCGGAATGAACTTGGCGTTCGATGGACCGGTGTATTCCGCGCGAGGGCGGATCAGTCGGTTATTATCATACTGCTCGAGAATATGCGCCGTCCAGCCGGACAGGCGGCTGATCGCGAAGATCGGGGTGAACAGGTCGCGCTGGATGCCGAGGGTCGTATAGACGGAAGCGGAATAGAAATCCACGTTCGGCTTCAGGCCCTTCTGTCCCGTCACGATGTCTTCGATGTGCACGGACATGTTGTACAGGTCCATGTTGCCCTTCAGCTTGCCGAGCTCCTGCGACATTTTCTGAAGATGCTTGGCGCGCGGGTCGCCGTTTTTGTAGACGCGATGCCCGAAGCCCATGATCTTCTCTTTGTTGGCGAGCTTCTCGTTGATGACGGATTCCACGTTGTCCGGGGATCCGATCTCCTCGAGCATGACCATGACGGCTTCGTTGGCGCCTCCGTGCAAAGGTCCCTTCAGCGCGCCAATGGCGGACACGACGCCGGAGTAGATGTCGGACAGCGTGGCGACCGTGACGCGGGCTGCGAACGTCGAAGCGTTGAGCTCGTGGTCCGCATGGAGAACGAGAGCCTGATCAAGCGCCTTGACGGCGACTTCGTCCGGCTCGTCGCCGGAGAGCATGTAGAGGAAGTTGGCGGCGACGGACAGGCCGGCCTTGGGAGCGACGGGCTCCTTGCCTTCCCGGATGCGCGCAAAAGCCGCGATGACCGTCGGCAGCTGAGCCTGCAGGCGGATCGCTTTGTCTACGTTGGCTTCCTTGGACATATCCTGGGCGGCAGGATCATACAGCGCCAGCGAAGAGACCGCGGTGCGGAGAGCAGCCATGGAGTTCGTATCCTTCGGATACAGCTTGATGCCTTCCACGACTTCGGAAGGGATCGCGGCATATTGATCCAGCTTGGATTTAAGCTGCTCCAGCTCGGATGCGGTCGGAAGCTTGCCGTACCAGAGCAGGTAGGCCACTTCTTCAAAGGTTGCGTTCTCAGCGAGATCGTCGATGTCGATGCCGCGGTAAGTCAGCACGCCGTCGATGATGGAGCTGATGGACGAGGTTGTGGCTACGATGCCTTCAAGTCCTTTGGTAGCTGTCATAGTTATCTCTCCTTTGGCTTCGGCCTGGGTGGCAGGGCGAATAGTAGTATGCGGACATGGGATTACAGATGCAGGACGGAAGTCCGCATCTTGGCAGCGCCTTCATGCTGCGCCTCGGCAGTGTGATAAGAGGCTGGAAGAGATCCACGAAAACCCGAATGAATCAGTCGTCCTTATTATCATAACGAATTTTGCTTCCGAATCCAACTTGTTGCGACATAAAATTGCTTTATCGGTATCATAGAATTATCTTGTTGCTGAACAATTTCCTTTCCTGCCGCCTTTTTGCAGCTGCGATTGGAAAGGCCGGCCGCCGAAATGGTACACTGGACTGACTATGCCGCCGGTTCCGACCGGCAGCTTCAAGGAGGATAAGGTCATGAACGAGCAGAGAACCGGCATCATCGACATCGGCTCCAACTCCATCCGCCTCGTCGTCTACGAGCAGACGGCTTCGGGAGCGCATCGCGTCATCGACGGCAGCAAGCGGCCGGCGAGGCTCAGCTCGAGAATAACCGCGGACGGTACGATCGATGAAGCCACGACGCGGGAGCTGGTCGAGATTCTCGGCCACTTCCGCCTGATCTGCGCCCACCACCGGACGGGAACGATCCGCGCGGTAGCGACGGCCGCCCTCCGCAATGCGGCCAACGGAGAGGAGGTCATCGCCGTGCTGAACGCCGAAACCGGCCTGCAGGTCGAGCTGCTTCCGGGCGAGCAGGAAGCCTCCTGCGGTTTTCTCGGCATGGTCAACACGATGGATATCCAGAACGGCTTCCTCATCGACATCGGGGGAGGCAGTACGGAAATATCCCTGTTCCGCGACCGTACGCTCGTCCAGAGCGTTTCCTTCCCGTTCGGCTGCGTCAGCCTCTCCCGCCGCTTCCTCAAGGGAGGCATGCTGGACGATGAAGGGCTGAAGGCGCTGGAAGCCGAGGTAACCGCAGCAGCAGGCAAGGAGCCTTGGCTCGCCTGGTCTCCCGGCCTCCCGATGGTCGGCGTCGGCGGGACGATCCGCTCCTTGGCGAAGATCCACCAAGCGGTGCGGAAATATCCTTTCCCGCAAACCCATAACTATTCCATGCCTTCCGAAGACGCGGACCGTCTGTTCGCCACGCTGCGGGAGATGCCGATGGACAAAAGGCGCAAATTTCCCGGACTGTCCAAGGACAGGGTCGACCTCATCCTGCCCGGACTGGCCGTTCTGATGCTGTTCCGCAGGCTGACCGGAGCGACCGAGTACCGGGTATGCGCGGCAGGGCTGCGGGACGGGCTGTTCTTCGCCTCCCAGTTCCCCGACCGGCCGCGGCTCGACGACGTGCTCGGCTACAGCGTGAGCAATACGTACGCCCTCTATCCCGAAGCTCCGCTTGCCCACGTCAATCAGGTCAACCGGCTGTCGCTGGAGCTGCTGGACAGCCTCAAGGACACGCAGGCGGCGTCCAGCCTGCTGGCGCTCGGCGGGAGGGCGGCGGTCGTGCTCGACGCGGCTTCCATCCTGTACCGGATCGGCGCCTCGATCGACCATGCGGCCTATCCGAAGCATACGTTCTACCTGCTCACCAACTGCAGCCTGAACGGCATGACGCATCGCGAGAACGTCCTGACGGCCGCTGTCGCCTCCTTCCACGGCCGCAGCCGCCTGAAGTCCCAGCTTGAGCCCTTTGCGTCCCTCCTTCAGGACAGCGATGCCGAAGCGGCCGCGCTGCTCGGCTCGCTCCTCCAGCTGGCCGCCACGCTCGACCGGAGCGAGACGCAGCCGGTCAGCCGTCTCGACATCTCCATCAAGGGCTCGTCCTTGCAGCTGCAGGCGATCCGCCCTTCCGGCTCGCTGGCGCTGGAAAGCCAGGAAATCGAGGACGGCGGACGGGAATTCGCCAAGATATGGGGCCTGACCCCTACGCTGTCCATCATCCGCTGACCGATTTTCCGGCATCTTCGATCAAGGGGATGAAAAAGCAGCGCTCCTTCTCTTGCACAAGAGCCGAATCCTCTCCAATACCGAAACAGCCGCCCCGCTTCGATCCGGGACGGCTCTTTCTTTTGGGACGAAAGAAATGGGGACTAGGAATGAATCATGCCGGCATCGTCCGTGCCCGGCTGCTTCCAGGAAGAGATCTTCTCCGCGACGAACTGGCTCCGCAAAGGAGGCCGGTCCGCATCGGGCACTTTCTCGTAGCTCCCTGACGGCTTGAGCTCGCGGAGCTTGACGTTGTCGCTCAGAATGAGCTCCAGCATCGCAACCAGGCTGTCCCTCAGGTTGGCGTCGAATACCGGGCACATCAGCTCGATCCGGCGCGTAAGGTTGCGCGTCATCCAGTCGGCGCTGGACAGGTACACTTCCTCATCCCCGCCGTTGCGGACATAGAGCAGCCGCGAATGCTCCAGATGCCTGTCGATCAGGCTGAAGACGCGGATATTCCCGCTAAGCCCCTCCACGCTCGGCCGCAAGCAGCAGACGCCGCGGACGATGAGGTCGATTTTGACGCCGGCCTGGGAAGCTTCGTACAGCTTGTCGATCATTTCCTGATTGGACAAGGAATTCATCTTGGCCGCGATATAACCGCCGCGCCCTGCCAAGGCATGCTCCTTCTCCCGGTCGATCAGGCGGAACAGCTTATCCATCAGATCGGTCGGCGCGACGGCGAATGCCTGCCACTCATAAGGGGAGGAATACCCTGTCATCTCGTTGAACAGCGCCGAGGCGTCGGCGCCGATGACGGGATGGCAGGTGAACAAGCCTACATCCGTATACGCCTTGGCCGTGCTGTCGTTGTAGTTGCCCGTTCCGACGTGGACGTAGCGGCGCAGCATCCCCTCTTCCCGGCGCACGACGAGCAGAATCTTCGCATGCGTCTTGAGTCCGACGAGGCCGTAGACGACATGGCAGCCCGCCTTCTCCAGCTGCCGGGCCCAAGCGATATTGCGCTCCTCGTCGAACCTGGCCTTCAGCTCGACGACGACGGTCACCTGCTTGCCGGATTCGGCCGCCGCCGCCAGCGCCTGCACGATTTTGGACTGGCCGCTGACGCGGTACAGGGTCATCTTGACGGCAAGCACGTTCGGGTCCTCCGCTGCCTGCTGCACGAAGTCGGCAATCGGCTCGAACGATTCGTACGGATGATGAAGCAGCACGTCCCGGCGCCGGATGGCGTCGAACAGGCTGTCGTCTTCCTCGAGCTCCGGCGGATAGATCGGCTCCAGCCTCGGGAAGCGCAGGCTGTCCCTGCTCTGCAGCGCGGATGAGAACTTCATGAGGAAGCCGAGATCAAGCGGACCTCCGATCTCCAGAATATGATCCTCGATCTCGAGCTCCTCCTTGAGCAGCTCCAGCGCATAAGGATGGAAGCCTTCCTCGACTTCCAGCCGAACCGGCATGCCCCAGCGGCGGCGGCGCAGCTCCTTCTCGATCTCTTCCAGCAGATCCTCCGCGCCTTCCTCGTTGAGCGTCAAGTCGGCGTTGCGGATCAGGCGGAACGAGTGGACGGCAAAAGGTATGTATCCGTTGAACAGCGTATGGATATGGGCTTGAATCAGGTCTTCCAGCAGCACGTATTCCATCTTCTTGCTGTTGCCCCGCGACGGCACCGGCACGAAGCGCGGCAAAATCGACGGCACCTGCACGATCGCGAAATAAGGATCGGCTTCGCTGTCCCCGCTGTCGTCCTTGAGCAGGACAGCCAAATACAGCTCGCGGGTATGCAGCAGCGGGAAAGGCCGGCTCTGGTCGACCGCCATCGGCGTCAGTACGGGAAAGACGATCGTCCGGAAATATTCGTCCATGGCCGCTTCCTGGGCGGCGCTCAGATCCCCCATTTCCTTGAATCCGATTCCTTCGCGGGCCAGTCCCCGCATCACTTCGCGGTAAGCCCGGTACTGCTCGGCCACCATCTGTCCGGTGCGCTTGATCAGTCTTTTCCACAGTCCCTGGGGCGTGTAGCCGGTAAAATCGACCTTAGCGTATCCGGCCTTGAGCTGGTCCTGGATGCCGGCCATCCTCACGCTCGTGAATTCATCCAGATTGCTCGATACAATCGCGAGAAACTTCGCTCTTTCGAGGAGAGGCGTCGAGGCGTCCTGGGCTTCGCCCAGAACCCTCCGGTTGAATTCGATCCAGCTGAGGTCCCGGTTCACATAGGGGGACAATGCTTTTGTCATGAGTCAGAAGCCTCCTTGCTCGTTGTCCCTATTATGCGGCGCAACTGTTTCTTCTATATTAAGATGCTGTAAAAGGACGGTAAATGCCCATTTTTTGAATGCACGTCCCCGGCTCAGCGGCCGATGATGAAGAATTTCCCTCCGCCGCCTCCGCGGAATAGGCGTTCCAGCAGCCGGTAAAGCCTTGCCCGGTAAAAGCCTCTCGTGAACGGCAGCAGCATCGTCAACCCGACCATGTCCCCGATAAAGCCCGGCAGCACAAGCAGCAAGCCGCCTCCAAGGATGCACAGCCCGTCGAGAAGCGCATGGCCCGGCGGCTCTCCCCTGCCCATCCGCAGCCTCATTTCCTCCCACGCCTTACGTCCGCGGGTACGGGCAAGCACGCCCCCGAGCACCGCCGTTCCAGCCATCAGCAGCACGACTCCGGCGCCTCCGATCCAGCGGGACGCGAGCATGATGACGATGACCTCCGCCACGATATAAGCCGCAATCCCGAGCATGAACCTCTGCATGAATCCCCATTGCCTGGCCTTGTTCATCGATTCGCCCCTTTCCGGACCGGTTCGCCCGCATGCTGCTTCAGAAAAGCGTACAACTCGGGAAGCCGCCTATCCAGCCTGGCAGGCTTGAAATCCCTGCCGACCCACACATGGCGCGTCCCTCCGGACACCAGCAGCTCGCCGGGCAATCCTGCTCCGGCTGCATCCGCCTCGATCGGGGGATACCCGTTCGGGATCGGGTCGCCCGGCTCGACCGGAAGCCGGCGGATCTGCGTGCGGAAAGCCATTCTCATCGGCGTATAGCTCTCCACCCGGGTACAGATCAGAAGGCAGTCATCGTAACGGGCCGGGGAATGAAAGGAACAATCGATGTCCACGACCGGCAGCAGCAGCCCTTCATCTTCGATCCGCCGGTACGGATATCCGGCTGAGCGGATCAGCTCGGTGCGGCCGATCTCGAACCAGACCATATAGTTCGTATGGAAGACGATGCCCATGGCATCCGTTTCCTTGTATCTCACCCGAATCGGATGAAGATGCCAAGCCTCAGCTTTCATGCTCTTGCCATCCTTTCTGTACCCGCTTGCCAACATGGTCGGCAAAAAAGAAAAAGCCGTGCAAAACGCGCCGCCCCTCCCGTTCCCTCGCGGGTCGGAAGGGCGCGGATGCGGCCTGCACAGCTCTATCTGGTCGTCCCGAGCGGCCGGACCTCTCGGATGACGGACCGCTTTAGAGGACTTGGGATTGTCCGGTGTAAATAACGCCCATCTCTCCGTACACGGTCACTTCCATGCCATCCTGGAACAGCTCGAAGGCGTCTTCGATGCCGATGACGGCCGGGATGCCGAGATTGAGGCCGACGACAGCCGCATGGCTCGTGATGCCGCCTGTAACCGTCAGGATCGCCGCCGCTTTCTCGATGGCAGGCATGTAGTCCTTGTCGGTCGATACGGTCACGAGGATGGAGCCTGGCTTCGTTTTGGCGATCGCTTCTTCCGGCGTGCGGGCGAGAACGATTTTGCCGGTTGCCGTCTGGCTGCCGATGCCTTGGCCTTTGGCCACGAGCTCGCCGATATGGTGAACCTTGATCAGGTTCGTCGTTCCGGCGCGTCCGACAGGAACGCCGGCCGTAATGACGATCGTATCGCCGAGGCTCACAAGGCCGGTGTTGAGCGCGCCTTCGACGGCGATGTTGAACATTTCGTCCGTCGTGTCGGCGTTCGCTCCTTTGGCCGGGATGACTCCCCAGGTCAGCGCAAGGCGGCGCATGATGCGCTCATCCGTCGTAACCGCGATGATCGGAGCCTTGGGACGGTATTTGGATACCATGCGGGCCGTATAACCGCTCTCCGTGGAAGAAACGATCGCTTTGGCCTGCAGATCCAGGGCGGAGTTGGCGACAGCCTGGCTGATCGCTTCCGTGACGGACGTCTGTTGAGCGTTCGCCTGCTTGACCAGAATCTCGCGGTAGTCCAGGGCGGATTCCGCGCGCTCGGCGATGCGGGACATCGTCAGGACGGATTCCATCGGGTACTTGCCTGCGGCCGTCTCGCCGGAGAGCATGATCGCATCGGTGCCGTCGAAGATCGCGTTGGCCACGTCGCTCGCCTCGGCGCGCGTCGGACGCGGATTGCGCTGCATGGAATCCAGCATCTGCGTCGCCGTGATGACCGGCTTGCCGGCCAGGTTGGCCTTTTGGATCATGTTCTTCTGAACGAGAGGCACTTCCTCGGCCGGAATCTCCACGCCGAGGTCGCCGCGCGCGACCATCAGGCCGTCGGACACTTCGAGAATCTCGTCGAGGTTGTCCACGCCCTGCTGGTTCTCGATCTTGGAAATGATCTGGATGTGGCTCGCGTTGTGGCGCTCCAGCAGCTCGCGGATCTCAAGCACGTCGGAAGCCTTGCGCACGAAGGAAGCGGCGATGAAATCGACGCCTTGCTCGATGCCGAAGACGATGTCGTTCGAGTCCTTCTCGGTGATGCCCGGCAGGGAGATATGCACGCCTGGCACGTTGACGCCCTTCTTGCTCTTGATCTGGCCGCTGTTGACGATGCGGCAGTTGATCTCCGTGCCCTGGATGTCGACGACGGTGAGGCCGATGAGGCCGTCGTCGATGAGCACCGTGGAGCCGACTTGCAGGTCGGCAGGGAGATTTTTATAGGTAACCGGAATCCGGTGGCGGTCTCCGAGAATTTCCTCCGTCGTCAGCACGATATAGTCGTCCTGGAGAAGCTCGATCGGCTCTTCCTTCAGCTTGCCCAAGCGGATCTCAGGACCCTTGGTGTCGAGCAGGATCGCGACCGTCTTGCCTAGCTCCGCGGATGCCTGGCGGATGTTGGTGATACGCGCTCCATGCTCCTCGAAATCTCCGTGGGAGAAGTTCAGTCGGGCGACGTTCATGCCGGCAAGAATCAGTTTCTTGGTATTTTCCAGAGACTCGCTGGACGGGCCGATGGTGCAGACGATTTTTGTTTTGCGCATGGGTATGAATTCCTCCATCAATATAGCTTGCTTGTGAACACTATCAATCATTCTACCACAATTGGCAGAAATATAGACATGGCTTTTGAAGCATGCCTGGCCCGCGGGAACTAGACTCCCGGTCCTGATGACCTATGCATGTCGACATGGCTCCGGGCGCTGCCGAGGCGGCAGCGCCCGTCATTGCCTGGCTGGTTCTCTTAATGGACCCGCGCAGCTTGGGCAGCCGCGGAGGGAGATGTCTCTCCCGCCTCCGATGCGCCCGCTTCGACCGGAGCGGCTCCGGTCTCGACCGCCGCCTCGCCGCTGAAGCGCTCCTGCGAGTCGCCTCCGGCCTGGGGCTCGTGCCCCTGCGGTCCTTCGACGGCCGAAGCCGACGGGGCGAATGCGAATCGTCCGATCTTGCGGAACTTCGCATAGCGGTCTTCCACCAGCTGCTCCGAGGTCAGAACCGACAGCTCCTGCAGATGGCGCCACAGGGCATCCTTGATGAACGCCGACTGCTCCGCCTGGCCGCGGTGCGCGCCTCCCTTGGGCTCGGGCACGATCTCTTCGATGATGCCGAACGACAGCAGGTCCTTCGCCGTGATTTTCATCGCTTCGGCTGCCTGGTCCGCCTTGGAAGCATCCTTCCAGAGAATGGACGCGGCGCCGTTGGGAGAAATGACGGAGTAGATGGCATTTTCCAGCATCAGGACGCGGTTGCCGACGCCCAGCGCCAAAGCTCCGCCGCTGCCGCCTTCGCCGATGACGACACAGATGACCGGCACGCCGAGCAGAGCCATCTCGCGCAGGTTGCGCGCGATCGCTTCCGACTGGCCGCGTTCCTCGGCCGTATTGCCGGGGTAAGCGCCCTTCGTGTCGATGAAGGTGATGATCGGCCGCTTGAACTTGTCGGCCTGGTGCATCAGCCTCAGCGCCTTGCGGAAGCCCTCCGGATGGGGACTGCCGAAGAAGCGGGCGATGTTGTCCTTCGTATCCTTGCCGCGCTGGTGGCCGATGACTGTCACCGGCACGCCGTTCAGCTTGGCCAGGCCGCCGACGATCGCCAGATCGTCCGCGAACAGCCGGTCGCCGTGCAGCTCCAGGAAATCCGTGAAGATGTCATGGATGAAGTCGAGCGAGGTCGGACGCTGATGATGGCGGGCCAGATGCATCTTCTGGGCAGGGCTGAGCTCGCTGTACATCTCGTCCTCCAGCTGCTTGCAGCGGGCTTCCAGACGGGCGATCTCGTCGGTGAAGTCGATGCCCGTATCCTGGCTGAGCCCTTTCAGCTCCTGGATTTTGCGGCGAAGGTCGCCGAGCGGCTTCTCAAAAGGCAATTCAGACGCCATGGGCTGTCTCCTCCTTCACAGGGGCATGCATGTCCAGCACGCGGGTCAGCGTCGATTTCATGTCCTTGCGGTGGACGACGCGGTCCAGCTGACCGTGCTGCAGATTGAATTCCGCCGTCTGGAAATTGTCCGGCAGCTTCTGGCGGATCGTCTGTTCGATGACGATCCGGCCTGCGAAGCCGATCAGGGCGCCGGGCTCGGCCAGATTGTAGTCGCCGAGGCTCGCGAAGCTCGCCGTGACGCCGCCGGTGGTCGGATCGGTCATGACGGAGATGTAGAGGCCGCCGTCCGACTGGAACTTGGCCAGCGCGGCGCTCGTCTTGGCCATCTGCATCAGGCTCAGAATGCTCTCCTGCATCCGGGCTCCGCCCGAGGTCGAAAAGATGAGCATAGGCAGCCGGCGCTCATGCGCCTGCTCGATGGCGCGGGTGATCTTCTCCCCGACGACCGAGCCCATGCTGCCGCTGAAGAAGTCGAAGCTCATGACCGCGACGACGACAGGGAATCCGCCGATCTCGCCGGTGCCCGTGACGACAGCATCCTTCAGGCCGGAGTTTTTCTTCTGGGTCTCCAGCTTGGGGGCGTAGCCCGGGAACTCCAGCGGATCCTCGGAAATCATATCGGCGTCGAATTCAGACAAACGTCCGTCATCGAGCGTCATTCCGATACGCTCCCAGGCGCTGAGCCGGAAATGATGCCCGCATGACGGACATACTTTCAGGTTTTTCTCCAGTTCCTTGCTGAATTGAATCGTCCCACACTTGGGACACTTGTTCATCAGCCCTTCGGGAATGTCCCGTTTGGGACGCTCCTGGCTGTCGCTGCGCTCACGTTCCGACGGAACGGTCGCGTATTTGCGTTTATGAAATAAGTCCTTGAACACGAGTGACACCTCTCAAGACGCTAAAGTATAGTCGAACCGGCCATCACGAATGAAGAATGGAGCTCAGGACCTCCTGGACTTCCTCCAGCTCTCCGGACGGAACGAGAATCTCGTATTGCTGCTTGGACATGTTTATCGGACGTGTCTGTACGAGAAAGCCTTCTTCCGTCAGCCGTTTTTGGATCCTATCCGCGATTCTCGCGGTAGGCGCGATGTAGATGACCGTCCACATGAAAGGTACCTCCTGATATTCCGGAAACAGGCCATATGATCTCACAATCATAGCATAGGAAAATAATTTCCCGCAAGAAACAGGACTGTCGGATCGGCGCGTTCGGCCCGGATTGCGGGTTGGAAAAGGGTCGGAAGGAGTATTTCTGCGTAGCTAGAGCCTTGCCAGGCTTGTCTTCCGTCCCTAGAGCAAGGGGAAGAAAATGTCTTCAGGAACATGCCAAGAAGCCTGCGGCGAAACCGATGGATCTCTGTTCGTCCGGCTTGCACCAGGCATTCCGGCGCCTCGCGGCGCACGGACCTGAAGGAACATGCCGGAGCATCAGCAGGTACATTCGTCCCCGGCATGCGGAATCCCTCTTTTTCAATCCGAGGTTTCGCTCCGGTCCAAGGCGCTGTAGCGCAGCGCATTGGGATCCTGATGGGCGATCCGGGCGGAAGCGGCGGCGGCCAGTCCCGCTACGAGATCGTCCAGGAAGACGTGGACCTTGCCTGTCGTCTTGTCGTTCAGATGGCTGATGATGCCGGGTTTGACCTTGTCGAGATACCCGAAGCTGGTCAAGCCGATCATTCCGTATACGTTCGTTATGCCCATCGCCAGCGTCTCGTCGACGCCGTAGAGCGATTCGTCCTTCTCCATGATGGCCTGCAAAGGATGCGGCAGCAGCTTCCGCTCCGCCAGCTCATCCAAGGCGATGCCCGTGTAAAACACGTACTGGACCTCCCGCTTGCCCAGCACCGTGCGCACGCTTTCCGTGCATTCCTCCATCGTGAGCAGAGGATTGTAGGGACGCTGCAGGGAAAGCACGATCGACGCCACATCATCCACGGTTACGCCGCGCCGGCCGAGCCAGCGCTCCATTTCGGAACTCATCCGCATTCCCTCCCGCAAATATTGCCGTGAGAGCGGTGGCCGCAAGCGGAGACACGAGTAGAGGCGCGGCCAGCCGGCCGCCCCTCTTTCCCAGGTCCTTCGCCCCGGCTCGACCGCCATGGTAGCCAAAGCCTGACGACTTGCGTTTCCTACTCTATGCGCGTGTCCCGGGAAATGTTCCGTTAATTTCCGGTGCAGTAAGCGGGCATCAGGGCGGCGGCGAGGGGGTACGGCCAGCGCCTTGAATGCCGGCATAGCGATCGCCGCCGGCGAATGCATCGCCTGGCTGAGCTCCGACGACCGGTTCTATCCGGGCAAGCTGGAGAAACAGCTGGCGTATATGATTCCGAGGAACGGAGAAATTTCCTTCAATCTTCCGGCCATCGCGCTGAAAGCCGAAACGACCAGGCAGCGCTGGTGGCCGCCGCTGGATCAATGGATCAAGAGCAGGCTGCGGCCTTGATGCCGGGCCGTCAGGAAAGGAGGCGGTCCTTATCGCGATCGAGGTAAGCATCATCATGCCGACCGATAACCGCTATCCGCTCAATCTGCTTTCTCCTCGAAAAACAGTGGCTCCGTCTGCAATCCATATGAAAAGGCCGTTCCCTCTCCAGCAGCGGGACGGCCTTATTCAGGAGATGCAGGAATGTGCCGGAGCAGCCGGCCAGGGCGGGCTGTTATTTGACGACAGCGGAGCCTTTGCCGAGCAAGCCTTCGATTCCGCCGACGAGCTCGGGAGAAGGCTTGACCTTGTAGCGCTCGCTGAGCGCGATCGTCCTGCCCTCGCTCTCGTAGAAGAGCACGGTCCCCAGCGGACCCGGATGGTCGGCAAGCAGCGCCTTGAGGCGCTCCAGGGCGGCGGGATGCTCCCGGTCCGCCGCGATTTTGACATACAGCCGCTGAGCCCCGCGAGGGGCGGCTGTGCCAGGGCCGGCTGCGCCAGGGATGGCTGCGCGGCGGGGGGCGGCTGCTCCAGGGGCGGCTGCTCCAGGGGCGGCTGCTCCAGGGGCGGCTGCTCCAGGGGCGGCTGCTCCAGGGGCGGCTGCTCCAGGGGCGGCTGCTCCAGAGCCGGCTGCGCCAGGGATGGCTGCGCGGCGGGGGGCGGCTGCTCCAGGGGCGGCTGCTCCAGAGCCGGCTGCGCCAGGGGCTGCGGCGGCGGGGCGGCCCGCAGGCGGCCTGGCCGCGCCTGCCCCGCGCCCCGGAGCGGAGCCGGGCGCAGCCCCGGCCGCCTGCGGCGCGGCCGCGGCGCGCGCGCTGCGGGCGCGCGCCTGGCGGCGCAGCCGGGCGACCCCGGCGGCGAAGCCGGGATCGCCGGCGTCAAGGGGGACGAGGTCATCGACGATGAGCTTGAAGTCCTCGTCCCCATGCTGCACGGCTGCCTGGATGATGACCAGGCTGCCGGCTTCGAGCTTGTCCCCGAAGCGGGACCATGCGGTAGGGAACAGCACCGCCTCGGCGCGCACGATGCGGTCCTCCGCCTCCGCGAAGGCCATCTGCTGGCCCTTGCGGGTGCGCAGCTGCTTCAGCGACACGACGCGCACGGCGGCGACGCAGGACGCTCCATCCGGCGCGTCGGCCAGGTCGACCAGACGGTCGAGCTCCAGTCCGTCGAGAACATGCTCGACAGCGTCGAGCGGATGGCCGGTCAGATACAGGCCGAGCAGGTCCCGCTCCAGCTCCAGCTGCTGCACGGCGGAATAGGGCTGTACGGCCGGCAGCTCCACGTCCCAGTTCTGCACTTCCTCGAAGCCGAACAGCTCGATCTGCAGCTCCTCGCGCTCCTTGCGCCACTTCTGCGCCGTCTCCACCGACTCGTCGAGCGCCGCGAGCTGCTGCGCCCGGTGGCCGGGCATCGATTCCAGAGCGCCTGAGCCGATCAGGCATTCCAGGACGCGCTTGTTCACGACGCGCAGGTCGACGCGCCGGCACAGATCGATGAGGCTCGCGAAGGGGCGCTCCTTCCTTTCCCGCAGGATGGACTCGATCGCCTGGGTGCCGACGTTCTTGATGGAGGCAAGGCCGAAGCGGACCGCGCCGCCGTCCGGCGCGAAGGTGACTCCGCTATGGTTGACGTCCGGCGGCAGCACGGGGATGCCCATCCGCCGGCATTCATCGATGTACTCCCCTGTCTTGCGCTGGTTGCCCGTCACGGAAGCCAGCATCGAGGCCATGAAGGCGACCGGATGATGGCGCTTGAGCCAGGCCGTCTGGAACGCCAGCACGCCGTAAGCCGCCGCATGCGCCCGCGGGAAGCCGTAGTCGGCGAAGCGCAGGATCATGTCGTATACCCGGTCCGCCTCCTCTTCGAGATAGCCTTGGCCAAGGCTGCCGCTGACGAAGGACGCCCTCTGCTCGTCGAGAATCTCGCGCTTCTTCTTGGAGACGGCCCGCCGCAGCAGGTCGGCCTCCCCGAGCGAGAAGCCGGCCATTGAAGAGGCGATCTGCATGATCTGCTCCTGGTAGACGATGATGCCGTGCGTGTCCTTCAGGATCGGCTCCAGCGAAGGATGCGGATATTGTACTTCCGCAAGCCCGTGCTTGCCCCGGATGAACTGCGGAATGAACTCCATCGGACCGGGCCTGTACAGAGCCAGCACCGAGACGATGTCCTCGAACGAGGAAGGCTTCAGCTCCTTCAGCACGCGGCGCATGCCGCTGGACTCCAGCTGGAAGATGCCCGTCGTATCCCCGCGGCCGAGCATCTCGTACGTCGCCGGGTCGTCGTCGGCGATGGCGCGGAAGTCGATATCCGTCCCTTCGCTTTCCCGGATCCAGTTCAGCGTGCGCTCCAGGATGGACAGCGTGCGCAAGCCGAGGAAGTCCATCTTGAGCAGGCCGACCGCCTCGACGTTCTCCATGGAATACTGCGTAAGCGGAGCCGCTTCGGAGCCGGGCTGCAGCGGCACGTAGTCCGTCAGCGGACGTCCGGCGATGACGACGCCCGCGGCGTGCGTGGAGGCATGCCGGGGCATGCCTTCCACCTTCAGCGCCATCGCGATGAGATCGCGGGTCGCCGGGTGATCCGCGCTTTCGCGCAGCTGCGGCACGGAAGCCATCGCCGATTCCAGCGTCGTGCCCGGCTGGCCCGGAATGAGCTTGGCGACGCGGTCCACGTCGCCGGGCGGCACGTCCAGCGCCCGGCCGACGTCGCGGACGGCCGCCTTGGCCGCCAGCGTGCCGAAAGTAATGATCTGGGCGACATGCCCGGCCCCGTACTTGCGGCTTACATAGGCGATGACCTCGTCGCGCCGCTCGTCGTTGAAGTCGATGTCGATATCCGGCATGCTGATCCGCTCGGGATTGAGGAACCGCTCGAACAGCAGCCTGTGCTTCAGCGGATCCACATCGGTGATCCGCAGGCAGTAGGCGACGAGGCTGCCCGCCGACGAGCCGCGGCCCGGACCGGTGCGGATGCCCTGCTCATGGGCGTAGCGGATGAAATCCCAGACGATGAGGAAATAGTCGCTGAAGCCCATCCGCTCGATGACGGACAGCTCGTAGCGCAGCCTCTCCTCCGCCTTCCGCAGGAAGCTGCCGCCATCTGCCGGAGAAGCCGTCCCGCCCGCTCCGCCAGCCTTCGCCATAGAAGGCCCGAATCCCGCTCCCCGTTCTCCCGGCGCTCCGTCAACCGCGCTTGCCGAGCCTGTCGTTCCCGGAGCGTCCGCGGCGTAACGTTCCGCCATTCCCTTCAGGCACAGCTCCTCCAGATAAGCCGCTGCAGTCATGCCCTCCGGCAGCGGGCTGTACTCCGGCAGCGCGTGCTCGCCGAGCCTCAGCTCCAGATTGCAGCGCTCGGCGATGCGGACCGTGTTCTCCAGTGCCTGGGGCACGTGGCGGAACAGCCGCCGCATCTCCTCCGGGCTCTTGAGGTAGTTCTGATCGCCGTGCATATGCAGGCGGTCCGGATCGCTGACGCTTTTGCCGGTGCCGATGCAGATGAGCACATCCTGTACAGCGGCATCGTCCTGCCGCAGGTAGTGGGCGTCATTGGTCGCGACGAGCGGGATGCCCGTCTCTTCCGCCAGCGCCATCATGCCGGCCATCACTTTTTTCTGCTCCGTCATGCCGTGATCCTGGATTTCCAGGAAAAAGTCCTCGCCGAACGCGCTGCGGTAACGGAGCGCCGCTCTCCGCGCTTCCTCCGGACGGTCGTAGAGCAGATGCTGCGCCACCTCGCCCTGCAGGCAGGAGCTGAGGCAGATCAGCCCTTCCGAGTGCCGGGCGAGAGCCTCGTGGTCGATCCGCGGCTTGTAGTGGAACCCTTCCAGATGGCCGATCGAGCACAGCTTCATGAGATTCCGGTAGCCGGCTTCGTTTTTGGCGAGCAGGATCAGATGGTAGATCGGATTGTCCTTGCGCGTTCCCTTGTCCGCCCTGGAGCCTGCCGTCATGTACATCTCGCAGCCGATGATCGGCTTGATGCCGTGCTTCAGGCAGGACTTGTAGAAGGGAACCGCTCCGTACATGACGCCATGATCGGTCAGAGCCAGCGAGGTCATGCCGAGCTCCGCCGCGCGCGCCGTCAGGTCGCGGATCCGCGCCGCTCCGTCCAGCAGGCTGTATTCGCTGTGCACATGCAGGTGCACGAAACTCTCGCTTCCGCTCATCGGCTCTCTCCCTCTCCCCATGCGGGGCACACTTGTTCGCTCTTTCCGTCTATCTTATCATAAATAACCCGGCCAAGCCCATAGAATGGAGGAAGAGAGACAAGCGCTCCCTACTATTAGACGAAACAGGTGAGGCGGATGAGCCGAATGAACATGATCTTGACCAAAGCCCTGATCGATTGCTTCATTGCCTTCGGAGTCGTAGTCGGAGGCACCCTGCTCGCGGGCATCGCCTCCGTGCTGGCTTCCTCGCCGCCGTCCCTTATGATGATCGATACGGCGTCGCGTCTGAAAATATGGGCGCTGGTCGCCGCGGTCGGCGGCACGATCGATCCCATGCGGGTCATCGAGAGCAACATTTCCCAAGGCCATCTGTCCCCGGTGGCCCAGCAGCTGCTGTTCATAATCTGCGCTTTCATCGGGGCGCATGCCGGCACGGAGCTGATCCGCATGATCTGCCGGGACGGGGTGTGAGGAGATCCCATGCGCATGCCTCCTTTCGCCCGCTTCGCCAGGCTTACTCAAGCGCTCGGCCTTGTCATCTGCGGCATCGTCATCGGCGCCGCCCTCTACCAGGCTCTCTTCCAGGCCCAGTTCGACCGGATCGCCAACCTCAAGAGCGAGCTGGAAGGCAAGCTCAACGAACGGGATTACGAAATCGAGAAGCTGACCAAGTTCAACGAACAGCATTCCATCATCAAGTCGCTGCAGATCCGCTTCGAGAACGGTCCGGTCACCGCGTCGCTCGACGAGCCCGCCAAAACGCGGCTGCGGAAGATGCTTCACAACGATCTGAAGGTGCTGGAGGGGCGCAGCATCTACGACATCGACCGCGAGTCGAGGCTGGCACGCGAGCTGCTCGCCGGCAAAATCTATAAAGACAAGGACAAGAACCTGCTGCTCGAAATCAAAACCGTGCTCGTCGTCGACAACCGGCTTCAGGTATGGGTCAGCGTGAGCCAAAAGGGACCGGAAATGAACAGCAGCGCCAAGCAGGACGACTCCCGCTGAAAGGCAGCCATTTCGGAAACAGCCCGGCAGGAGATCAAGATTCCCGTCGACAGACGCGTCTCCGTGGTCGGAGCGGCAGGCGGGGCAATGCTCGTTGCAGATCATTCTTCCGGAAGCAGACCGGCGGCTGCACCGCATCGGCGGCGATATTTAAATCAAGGGATCATGTCTCCATCGGCCGTTCAAGGCCGCATTCTCCGCCTGGCCTCCGCCGCAGCCTGTTCGCGATTGCATCCGCATTCGTGGTACAATGGCCAAAAACCGGACTTCGCGTCCGCAAGTTGAAAAAGGAGCAGCACTCGACCATGAACGATCCCGTCGTATGGCTTCAGTGGATTCTCATCGCAGGCATCGTCCTGACTTCTGCGATGTCCGTCGTCTACAGCTTCAAATCCCGCCGTTCCTCCGACCAGCGCCAACGCGCGCTGCACGCCGCCCGCATGAATATCAGCATGGGCAGCATGCTGATATTCATCTCGCTGATCCAGATGTTCATGTACAGCGGCTCCACGCTGCGCGTCATCATCGGCTCCCTCTTCATGGTGCTCGGGCTGTTCAACATCTTTGCCGGCCTGCGCAACCGCAGCATGATCCGCGCCGCCATGGAACGCAGCGGCAGCTGAAGCTTGCCGCTGCTTCCGGAACAGCAAAGCCGGCCTGCACCGCCGTATATCGGCAGAGTGCAGGCCGGCTTTTGTCATTCCCCTCGAAATGCGATGGAGCGGATCGGAGCCGCTCACGGTCTTTGAAGTTCCGGCGCCGGGCCGAGAAGCCAGGCAGCCCGGACAGCGGGTCTTCAGCGTGCTCACCACGTCTGCAATCGGGCTCAGCCTCCTCGCGAAGACAGCGCCGCATCCAGAATGGGGGCTACCATGTACAGCCGTCCGTCGTCATCGGGAACGGTGATCCGGATCGGTTTCTGCAGGCCCCCGATTGCCAGCTCAAGCCGGGAAAAGTCGATGGCATGCACGATTTCCCTCATGCCCCCTCCGTGGAACAGCACCTGCCAGGACGATTCAGCGCCGGCGATCCGCTCAACCCCGAGCAGCCTCTGCCGGGTATCGCCTATTCCTGCCGTCCTGGCGGACAGGAAGGCGGATTCCGCATCCACGCTCAGTCTCACCGCCCCCGAAGGTCCCGCGACCAGGCAGGCACGATCGAGCGCTTGGCGAAATACAGTCGAATCCAGGGAAATACCTCGGGCTCCCTCCCCGAATATGTCCTCCTTGATATGCGGCAGGCTGCCTTCCAGCCTCGGGAGCTGAACCTTTGCCCTCCCTGCCGACAGGTGGACCTGGGAAGGAAGGATAGCAAGGGCTAGGGAGGCTCCCTTTTCCATTCCGAGCGCCTTGAGCGAGTCGTGAAGCGGCTTGGCCGGGAGCAGACAGCTCCAGCCGGCTCCTCCGTCACCCCAAGCGCCCATGCGGCAGCTGGCATAACGGACTCCATCCGTAGCCGACAGCTTCCAGGACGATCCTCCCGCTTCGATCAGAATGCCGGTCAACGGCAGCCTTGAGCCCGAAGCCGCTGCGGCGAAAAAAACCTGCTTCAGCTTGGAATGGAAGCTGCCGGCATCCAAAACGAAAGCAGGGCTGCCGGCAGCATCGGCCAAAACGGGGATTTCTCCGGATTCGGCAACGGCCAGCCGATGCTCCGACTGCCCGGCCTTGATGCAGGCCATGCCGCCTGATGGTCCTTCAAGCTCAAGCCATTCCCCGTCCGCCTGGCGAATAACGGCAAGGAAATAACGGGCTGGCAGGGCCAGGCGTCCTATATCCTCGATCTTCAGCAAGCCGGCATCTTCCGGCAATACGGCTTGATGCACGACCCTCCCGGCAGCCGCGCTCACGGCGAGCTCACCCGCGCTCGCGGTCAAATGCAGCTCCCCGGTCCGGAAATTGCCCCCCGCCGGAACAACTTGATCACACGCTTCCATCAATAGATCCCGCTTGATCATCAGCCGCATCTTCCCGCCACCTGCGCCTTCATCCCATTATTTTTCGGTTTCTTCCGTTTCTTCGGTTTCTTCGGCTTCTTCAGCCCCAAAGGCCCCTGCAGCGACAGCGGCTTCCAGGAGACCCCGCAGAACCTCCGACCTGGACTGGCCCTTCCGGCCGCATCGCCTGTCGATCTCGGCCCACAACGAGTCGCTCAGCGTGAGCGACACCTTGCGCGTCATTCCGATCGCCTTTCTGCCTGCTCCGGAACGATTGCCTCCGCGCGGATACATCATGGACAGCTGGCCGTCCGGTTCCCGTGCGGCTATTTTCGTGAATTTACGATCCATGGCATGGCTCTCCTTATTTTTGAATAAAGTTACTAAAATCAATTTATCTCTAGTTCAGTGTACCATGAACGCTTTCAGCTTGTAAATGAATGGAAAAATCAAATGAAAAAAAGGCCGCTTTTGCCAAGAGCGCCGGGAAGGCAGCGCTCATGGAAAAACGGCCTGTCGTTAAAAAGAGAGAGACGGAATCAGGAAGACGAGCGTAATCGTCCTGCCTGGCGAGCCCGGATCGGGGTCCATGCCTGTCGGCAGATTCATGCCATGCAGATGCAGAAGGCTCGGCAGCCTATCAATAGCCGTCCATCAGCTGCATGGACAGAATCGCCTTGGCCGCCACTCCGGAGGAATCGCTGAGCTGGATTTCCAGCTTGGCCGACTTGCGGCTCATCTCCAGCACCGCAGGCTCCAGATGCAGCTGCGAATCGATGGCGACCGGCCGCATGAAGTACGACGTCACGCTCTCGATCATATGGTCGCTCCGCCCGCTCTCCCTGACCATGCGCCGGGAAGCCTGGATCATGAGCGTCGCAAGGACGCCCTCGGATACGGTTCCCGGCGTGCCGGACATCTGCGCCGCGGCTACGCCGGAATACCGGAAAGAGCCCTCGTCCTCCCGGCGCTCGAAGCCCGCGCCGATGAGCTCGTCGAACGTCTCTCCGGACTCGCCCTGGCGGCCGGTGATCCGCATCGCTTCAAGCACTTCCTGGCGGGTGATGACGCCGAGCAGCTTCCGGTGGCGGTCGACGACGGGCAGCAGGTCGATGCCTTCGGCCGCCATCGTATGAGCGGCCGAGGTGACGGTGATATTGGGGGCAGCCGTAATGGGATGACGGGTCATCAGCCGCTCCAGCGGCGTCTGCGGATCCGATCCGGCCGCATCCTTGGCCGTCATCATGCCCGTGACACGCCCCCGCTCGTCCAGCACCGGAAAGCGGAAGCTGCCCGTAATGCCAGCAAGCCGGTGGAAATCCGCCGCCGTATCCTTCGCGCCGAGCACGTCCGCGGGCCGCCCGAAGCTCATGATATCCTCGATCAGCACGATCTTCTGCTTGATCAGCCGGTCATACATGGCCCGATTGATCATCGAGGCCACGGTGAAGGTGTCGTGGCGGGAGACGATGATCGGAAGCCCCCGCTCGTCGGCCAAGGCGATGACCTCTTCCCCCGTGCCGAAGCCGCCCGTAATGAGCACGCCCGCACCTTGCTGCAGCGCGGTCCGGTGGGCTTCCTGCCTGTTGCCGACGATGAGCAGGCTGTCTTCGTTGATATAACGGCTCATCGCCTCCAGCTCCATCGCGCCGATGACGAACTTATGCAGCGTCCGCTGCAGGCCTTCCGCGCCTCCGAGCAGCTGTCCCTCCACGATATCGGCCACGTCGCCGAAGGTGAGCCCTTCGAGCGATCCTCTGCGGGAGCGGTGCACGCGTACGGTTCCGATTCTTTTTTTGGTCGCGACAAGGCCCGTCTGCTCGGCTTCCTTGATCGCCTTGTAGGCCGTTCCCTCGCTGACTCCATGCTCCTTGGCGATGCCCCTGACCGATATCCGGACTCCCGGCTCCAGCTCCTCGATATGACGGATCAGCTGTTCGTGCTTCGTTAATGCTTCCATGGATGATTTGCCGCTGCTGTCTGAGGCCACCTGCTTCGCCGCCTTTCGCCGATGAAAAATCGATGTGTTCATTTTAGCAAAAAGCCGCTAAAGTAGAAATGAACGCCTGAACCGATACGTAAATGGTCCGACAAGGAGAGCCAAGTGTGAATATCGATTACAGCCTGCTCATGCGCTCTGCCACTCTCTATGTCTTCGTATCCATTCCCCAGAGCCTCATCTTCACCTGCTTCACCTTCCAATTTCTCGGCATCCGGACCGAAGGCCTCTGGAAGCGGATTCTTGGATTCGTCGCGGCGTCCTCCCTATATACCGATCTTTTCTTCTTCGAGCTTCCCGCCTGGGCGCATTTCAGCAATACGATCCTTTCCATTGCTTTTTTTCTCTGGCTGTTTTTCCGGGAAATGAGTCTGCGGCAGCGCCTGGTGCTGCAAGCGCTGCTGCTCATCTTCATCATCCTGTCGGATATGGTTACAATGGGCGCCGCGGTTCAGTTCACCGCCTACGAGAGCGTCCTGAGCGGACCTGTCTGGCTGAAGATCGCCGTCTGCTGGCCTTCCTTCGCCTTGTTCGCGCTGGCGGCGCTGCTGATGGAGCGCCGGAATTTCCATCCCGGAGCCATGCTGAAGAAGGGCTTTGCAAAAGCGGCAGGGTCATCGATGCTCTATTTCATCCTGCTCGTCTCCCTGCAGTTCATGCTGCTGGCGCTCCTGTTTCTCGAGCACTATGTCGTCAGCGGCGTCCGGCAGACCTCTTCGCTCCTTCTCGTTCTGAGCGTCTCGACGATCGCCCCGATCATCTTCATGGCGCTTCGGCTGATCGCCCAAGCACGCCGCGAAGGGGAAGACAAGGGCGGACAGGCATTCGAAGGCGATCTCGTCCGGATGCTGGCTACGATCCGGGGACAGAGGCATGATTTCATCAACCATGTCCAGACGATGCATCTCATGCTGAAGCTGGGCAAGCACGAGGAGCTGACGGCTTATATGGGAGAGGTGCTGGAGGAGATCCAGGCCGTCAACCGGGTCGCCGCCGATCTCGCCGCCTTGCCGTTTCCAGCCGTCGCCGCCCTTCTCAGCGTCAAGGAAGAGGCGGCCAAGTCCCTCGGAATCTCGCTGGACTACGAGATCGCAGATCTGCTTCTGGCAGCCGAGCTGCCTCCTCTCAAGAGCATCGACCTCGTCCGCATCACGGCGAACCTGCTCGACAATGCCTTCGACGAGGCCGCGGAGCTGCCGGACGGACAGCGCGAAGTCCGGCTCGAAGCCTCCCTGAGCGGGCGCGGCATGACCATCGCCGTCTCCAACCGCTGCCGGGCCGGAACGGATCTCGCGATTCTTCAAAAAATGTTCCGAGCGGGATATACCACCAAGCCGTCCGGCTCGGGCCACTCCGGACTCGGGCTTTCCATCGTGGCGGAGCGTGCCAGGCACTACAAAGGATCTGCTTCCGCCCGGCTCGACGGCTCCTTCCTCTGCGTCAGCGTCGTACTTCCCTGCGCTCCCATTCTGTCCGGCGGCAGAGAGGCTGCGGCTGGAACGGACCGGGCAGGAGCAGGGACCGAAACGGTCTGATGGACCCGTTGATCATGAAAAAAGAATCCGCACCGGCTCAGAAGCCAAAAAAGACCGGATGCAGAAAGCTGGCTCCAGCTCCTGCATCCGGTCTTTTTCTCGTCCCCCGAAGACTGCCGCCTCTCAGCCGCGGTAACGGCGTTCAGGCTTCCTCTCCAGCAGCTTGCGGTTCTGCATCGCCCGCTGCCGTCGTATGGCGGCTACGCGCCTGCGTTCCCGCTCGCGGTCGCTGATCAGGACGCGCAGGTTGGCCGCGATGACGAGCAGAGCCAGCGCCGACCACAACACCCCGAACACCGTGGCGAAGCTCCACGGGCTGCCGAGCTCCAGGCGCGGCAGCGCATAGAGGAGCATGCCGAGCGCCGCGAGCAGGTAGATTCCATGCTTCCATTTGCCGGAATTCATCCGCAATCCTTCCCCCTAACTCTCCTAGTAGGCTGCTTGTCTGTCTAGCCTATGCGGACGAGCGGACGAACATGCCCTCCAGGGAGAAGGAATAGGAATAGGATCCGTTAAGGAAGCAGCACGGATTGCATGGAGTTGCCGATGATCCGGTTGACGTCTTCATACACGACGCCAAGGCGCTTCTCCGCCTCGAAATAGTCCTGAACGAGCGGATTGAGGCTCAGCAGCTCGTACAGCTTGCCGAGGCCGTCCAGCTCTTCGGCGGACGGCTCCTCGCCGCCCATCATGCGCTGCTGCAGCTCGACCTGGCGCCGCTGGAAGTCGGCCAGCATCCGCCGGGCATCCGGATCCCGGTCCGCCGCAGCGCGGGCTTCCATGACCTGCTTGGCCTCCAGACTGCCTTGCAGAGCTTGGGCCAGCTCGTAAGCACGGTCATATACGTTCATGGCTTCATCTCCCTCGTGTTTCCTGCGCCCATCATACCATCATGGAAGAGGCGCTGGCAAAAAAGCATGGCCCCTGCAAGCGGGCCGCTGAAAAAGGTATCGATGCGCGGGAGGTCACTGAAAATGTGTCGCTGCAGACGGAAATCATTCTTCCGATCGCTGTTGTCCCCAGCTTTCTCTGATTTCTGCCGCTTTTAACGGTTGAAATCCGGGGACAAAGGCGACCACATCCGTTACTCCAGAACGATTTCGCGCCTTACGCTACTTTTAGCGGCCTCGCTGCAAGCATACAGCAGCCTGTCCCTTGCGGACTGGACTGCGCGCCTCCGCGCCCCGGCATCCGCCCAATCAGGCCGAAACGCCCCGTCCTTATTGGAGGCGCCTATCACCAAGGTATAGATGTCCTCATATGATGAATTAATCCGTTTCATTCACCAATACCCATCCGACCGCCAACCCGCACTACCCTTCGCTCTGGAAGGAGATTCTTCGATGCTTAAATCCAAAATCACCGTCCAGGTGCCGCAGGCAGGCACCTTGGCCGAGGATACCATCCTGCTGGGCGATGCTTATGTCAAGCAATACAAACTGTCGCCCGGCCACCCTGTCACCTTGAAGTTCGGCTCGTTCCGGACTACGGTGCGCATCTCATCCGGAGGCAAAGGCGACGTCATGAAAATCGGCGCCTCGCTGGCCCGCCAAATGGGCATACCGGGAGGAGCCGTCCTGCGATCGAGCTACAAGCAGAGCTCGAGCACCTTGTCGTTCGGTCCTCTGATCGGCGTCCTCATCAGCCGGGATTATCCGCAGCAGACGGATCGGCCATTCGGGGCGATCACGATGTTCTGCCGGGAGCTGGTGGATGCCTGCGCCGCTCAAGGCGCCTCCGTCTACTTCCTGACTCCCGATGCGGCGGTATCGGGCTCGCGCATCGAGGGGTGGGTCTACAACGGCGGCTGGCGGAAAACCAGCATGCCCGTACCGGATGTGGTCTACAACCGGCTTACCACGCGCAAGCTGGAGAACCGCCCTTCGGTGCAGCAGTTTTTCAAAGAAGCGAAATCACGATATGGAACTCAAGTGTTCAACGAGAAGTTTCTAGATAAAAACGAGGTGTTCGGCGCTCTCGGGCATGAAAGCAGCCTGGCCAAATACCTCCCGGATTCCAGGCTGCTGCGCAGCTATGCCGATCTCAAGTCGATGGCTCCGCGGCATCCCGTCCTGTTCCTCAAGCCCGAGCGCGGAAGCCTCGGCAAAGGGATCATCCGGGTAAGCAAGCTCGAGGGCGAAAGCGTGCTGGCCACCTATACGGCGCCGGCCGGCATCCGCCGCCAATCGTATCCCAGCCTGGCTAAGCTGTATTCCTCGCTGGGCGGCAAGCTGAAAACCGTGCGATACCAGCTGCAGCAAGGCCTCACCCTCATCGATATCGGCAAGCGGCCCGTCGACTTCCGGGCGCTCGTGCAGAAAAACCATAGCGGCAACTGGGCGCTGACTTCCATCGTCGCCCGTACGGCGGGCAGCAATCACTTCGTATCCAACCTCGCCCGCGGCGGAACGCTCAGCCGGGTCAAGGAAGCGGTGGCGCGGAGCAATCTGGCTCCCGGCTACAAGGCCGGCGCCGGCGCCAAGCTGCAAAAAGCCGCACTCGATATTGCGCAAGGCATCGACGCCCGGATACCGGCCCACTTCGGCGAGCTGGGCATCGACCTGGCCCTCGATACCGGGGGCAGGGTATGGCTGCTGGAGGTCAACTCCAAGCCTTCCAAGAACGACAACACGCCGCTGAACGAAGGCAAGATCCGTCCTTCGGTACGCAACATGATCCAGTATTCCCGCTATCTGGCGGGATTCTGACGGAATAAAGGGGGCGGTCCATATGAGAGGCAACCGAAGCAGCGTCGGCGTCCTGGTATCGGATATCCATGAAGGAGAGGGCGGCCGGGAGCAGCGCAGGACGTTTCCGGAAGACAGCTTTCTCGCCGCCCTCAGCAGCCGGGCCGAAGAGCTCGGAGTGAATCTGTACGTGTTCACTCCGGGAGGCCTGGATCCGGACAGCGGCACTCTTACCGGCTATGTAAGGGAGAGCTGCGGCTGGTCCGAAAGGGAAGTCCCTTGGCCTGCCGTCATCTACGATCGCTGCGGCCCTCTCGTCGCCGGCCGCACCCGCCCTTACAGGGACACATTGAGCCGGCTGGCCGCCCTGCAGCCCCATGTCGTCCTGAACGGCTGGCTGCCCGGCAAATCCGCCCAGTATGATGCTCTTCGCCGCAGCGGCGCCGAGCTCGCCGAGCTCGTGCCTCCATGCCGTCCGCTGGCCGGCAGGCAGGCGCTATGCGAGACAGCCGAGAGATACGGATCCCTCTTTCTCAAGCCGGACGGAGGCATGCAAGGCCGCGGCGTCATCAGCGCGGCTCCCGCAGCCGAAGGCGGCTGGCTCGTTCGAGGCCGGGACGGCGGCAGCCGGCCCTTCCGCAGCCTCCAGCCGGATCTGGACGCAGCCGCAGCGCTGATCTGCCGGCTGGCCGGCCGCGCCCGCTACGTCGTCCAGCCCTGCCTGCCGCTCTGCGACCGCCAAGGCCGGCCCTTCGACATCCGCGCTCTCGTCCAGAAGGACGGCCGCGGCGAATGGCGGCTGACGGGAACAGCGATGCGCCGGGGAAGGCCCGGAGGCGTCGCCTCCAACCTCCACGGAGGAGGCGAAGCGATTCCGGCCCGAGACGGTCTGTCCATGCAGCTCGGGCCTGCTGCCGCCGACGCGGTCGCAGCCCGCATCGACAGGCTGGCGCTGGCAGCGGCCGAAGCAGCGGAAAGCTCTTTCGGCCGCTTCGCAGAGCTTGGCCTCGACTTCGGCGTCGAGCCGGATGGAAGGCTGTGGCTGCTGGAGATGAACTCCAGGCCGGGGCGCGAAGCCTTTTCCGGCTTCGCGGGCGGAACCGCCCGCACGGCGGTGGAACGACCGCTGCTCTATGCCCGGCTCCTATGCGAGGGACCGAGTCCTACGCCCGCCGGACGCAGCCTCATCCGCATGTTGAATCATCATCCATTGACATAGATCCGTTACCCTAGCGACAGAACGCCCAGGAGGTTCCTCATGAGTCTTACTTTATGCAATGTGCATTTCTCCGGCAAGAACGACCGGGTGGTCTATGTGTCGGGACCGTTGTACCGGTCGCTGAAGCTGTCCGGAAAAAAGAAGCTGTCGATCAGGCTTGGAAGGGAAACGGTGACGGCCTCGGTGAAGTCCGTCAAAAGGGAAGGCAACCATGTATACCTCGGCTCCGCCATCCGCCAGCACATCCGCGTTCCTAAGTCCGGCAACGTGTTCATGCTGCACGCGAACGAAGACGAGGTGCAATTCGGGCCGCTCGTCGGCATTCTGAGCGACGGCTATGTCTCCTCTTCCATGCCGTTCGGCTCCCGCACCGGCTTCATCAAGGAACTGATCCGCATCGGAGACAAGAAAGCCTACTTCTTCGGGTTCGCCCCGCGCGACATCAACTGGCAGCAGGAAACGGTGAACGGCTACTTCCTGAATGCCGACGGCGGCTGGTACCGCAAGACCGTACCTCTTCCGGACGTCGTCTACAACCGCCTGCCGAGCCGCAAGGCCGAGACCGGCACCTATATTTCCACGCTCCGCGAACGCTTCGTGCGCAAGGGAATCCCCTTCTTCAACTGGAGCTTCTTCAATAAATCCGATGTCTACAAGCTGCTCGACAAGGATGTCGAGGCGCTGCGCCATCTGCCGGAGTCGGTATCCGCACCGACAGAGGAGAAGATCAAGGAGCTGCTGAGCAAGCATAGCTTCGTCTACTTCAAGCCATCCGGCGGCAGTCTCGGAACCGGCATCTACCGTCTCACCTACCAGCCGAAAAAAGGCTATTTCGCCCGCTACCGCAGCGGCGGCAAAAACGTGCTGCTGCGCTTCGGCACCTTCCAGGGACTCATGAAGACTCTTCATGCCCGCATCGGAAGCTCCTTCGGAGGTTATGTGGTGCAGCAGGGCATCCGGCTCGTGGAAATCGACTCCTGCCCGATCGACTTCCGCTTCCACATGCACAAGAACGGCCGCAATGAGTGGGTGACCGCCGGCATCGGGGCCAAAAAAGCGGGACGCGGCAGCGTCACGACGCATATCAAGAACGGCGGCTCCTTGATGACGCCGGCAAGCGCCCTCTCGCGCGCATTCGGCGGAGAGACGAGCGAAGTGCTCGAGAAAGCGAAAAAAGTAGCCGTGAGGATGTCGGAGGCAATCGAGCGCAACTATCCTCACCGCCTGGGCGAGCTCGGTCTGGATATCGGCATCGACAAGGAGGGCGACGTCTGGATGTTCGAGGCCAACGCCAAGCCCGGACGGTCCATTTTCAAGCATCCCGCCTTGAAGACGGAAGGCCGCGCCTCTCTGGAATATATTCTGGAACATTGCCTGTACCTGAGCCGCTTCCGAGGGAGGGACAGCTGATGGAGCTCGAGCAATTTCCCGGCTATCCTCCCGCCGAGCTCGCTTCCAAGCGGCCGGTTCTGGCTATCCTGACGATGTCGGATCGGTTGCTCGGGTTCAGAGGCAATCGCGAAAACTTCGCCGACGTGGCCAAAACCGGACGCGATATGGGCTTCACCGTCTATGTCCTGCCCTGCAAAAGCCTGAATTTCACCGATCCGATGCTGATCGGCTACGGCTTGAACGACAAGACGGGGGAATGGATCAAGGGTCGCTTCCCCTTCCCCGACCTCGTCTACAATCGGATTCCCCAGCGCGAGGACGAAATGCGCCCGAAGGTGCAGCAAAAGATCCGGCTGTGCCAGCAGCATCCCCGGATCAAAGGCGTCTTCAATCCTTCCTTCTTCAACAAATGGGAGCTGTTCGAGTGGCTGAAGAAATCCCAGGCGACGAAGCGCTATATTCCGTCCACCCGCAAAATGGTTTCGGTCACCGGCCTCTGCCGGATGATCAGCCAGCATCCCTATCTCTACCTGAAGCCGGTCAGCGGCAAGGCAGGCAAGGGAATCATGACCATCCGGGTGATGGAGGGCAAGACGCTGCCTTATCGGCTGCGCATCCAGCAAAAGAAAAAAAGCAGCACGTATAATTGCGCGACGATAAGCAAGCTGTGGTCGCGTATTCTAAGAGAGAGCGGCGGAGTGTCGTACATCGCTCAGCAGGGCATCGATCTCGCGCTGTACCAGGAGCGCCGGTTCGACCTCCGCGCGCTCGTGCAGAAAAACGGAAGCGGCCAATGGGCCGTCTCCGGCATCGGCGCCCGCCTCGCAGGCTCCCGAAGCATCACGACCCATGTTCCCCGAGGAGGCAGCATCGAGGATCCGGAGAAGCTGCTCCAGCATGCTTTTGGCACCCAGGAGGCCCGCGAGCTCATGAGCAAGGCAAAGAGCGCCTGCGTGCAGCTGGCCCGGCAGATCGAGAAAGCCAGCGGGCAATGCCATGGCGAAATGTCGATGGATCTCGGCGTCGACGCGGAAGGCTGCCTGTGGTTTTTCGAAGCCAACGCCAAGCCGATGAAGTTCGACGAGCCCCACATCCGCAAAAAATCGCTCGAGCGCATTTTCCAATACGGATCGTACCTGATGCGCTCGCCGAAACAGGGGAAGGTTGGAGGCGCATAAGCATATGAATGTACAGCTGCTCACACCGGCGCAGTGGAGCTGTCACCGGGATCGGTTGATCCGGCTCATCAAGTCTTGGGGCAGCGGCAGGCTGACCGGAGCGGGACTCGCCGCGCTGGAAGCGTTGCAGCCGGCCGATCTCGAGCCGAGGCAGCTTGGCGGCAGCCGGTCTGCGCCGGCAGCCGCGATCGCCGTGGTCACGACGGAAGACGGCAAGACGGCGGGCGCGGCTTTCGCCCGCGAGGCGGGCCTGGAGGCCTGCCTTGTCGCCGTTGCCCCTCCCCTGCGCGGGCGCGGAGCCGGCAGCCTGCTCCTGAAGGCGCTGCAGGAGCGCTGGGGGCATCTCTCCTGCAGAGTCGCCGCGGACAATACCGCGAGCATGAAAATGTGCTTCCGCGCCGGTCTTGCGGCGACATCCCTGCAGGACGGCCCAACCGGCAAGGCGACGCTCCTGTTCCAAAGCGCTGCTTGGCCGGTTGCCGCAGCGGAAGCCGCCGCCGCTCATGCAGCGGATCCTCCGTCCGCGGCAAGGCCCGGAAGCCCAGCCTCCCCGCGGCTTCGAAGCGGAACGGCCGGTTCCCGGCCGGCTTCGCCGCTTATCCAACATCCGGGGGGAACAAGCCGACCGCCGGACGCATCAAGGAGAGATGACAGTGGCCCGACCCGTACTCGGCATTTTAACGTTATACCTCAATAACCAGAAGCAGCTCGAGGAGAGGCCCGTCTACCAGCGGATGATCGTCGCGGGCAAGCGCCTCGGCATGGACGTGATGGTGTTCACCCCGGCGGATGTCGATTACGAAGGAAACCGGATCAATGCCATGTTCTACGACCCTTCGACGAAAATATGGTCGCGGCGCCGGTCGGCCTTTCCGCATCTCATCTTCGACCGCTGCCGCATCCAGAATTCGCCCCGGTTCGAGCAGCTGAAGAAATTCCGCTCCCGCTACGGGCATCTCGGATTCCTGAACCGGCCGCTGAGGAACAAATGGAAGATATACAAAACGCTTCAGTCGCAGCCCCGCTTCCAGAACAAGCAGCCCCAGACGCTGATGTACGCCTCCCACCGGGATCTGACCGACATGCTGAAGAAGCATCCGCTCGTCTTCCTGAAGCCGATCAACGGCACAGGAGGGCGCGGCATCCTGCGGATCGAAAAGCTTGGCGGCAGCATGTATTCCATCCAGGGACGCGACCAGTCGCGGAAGATCATCCGGCCCCAGAAAGTCGGCGCGAACGGGCTTCGGAACCGTCTAAGCTCCTGGAGACTCGGCGGAGGACGCTATATCATCCAGCAGGGCATCCAGCTGAAGCTTCCGAGCGGACGCGTCCATGACTACCGGATGCTCGTGCAGAAGAACGGACGCGGCGAATGGGAGCCGACCGGCTGCGCGGGACGGATCGGAGCGGCCGGCAGCATCACCTCCAACCTTCACGGCGGCGGCAAGGCGGCAAAAATGGAAGAGCTGCTCGATTCCTGGATCGATGAAGGACTGCAGTCATCCGAGATCAGGCTCGAGGCCGAGCAGTTCTCGATCGAAGTGGCCGAATATCTGGAACGGCAGTACGGCAGGCAGTACGGCAGGCTGTGCGAGCTCGCCCTCGACCTGGCGATCGACCGTCAGGGCGGCATCTGGCTGCTGGAGGTCAATCCCAAGCCGGCACGCGAAGTGTTCAAGCAGAGCGGAGATCCGGATACCTACGACCGGGCGATCGTCAAACCCCTTGAATATGCCCTGTACCTCTATAACCGCAAGGCGAAGCGCAAGTCGGGCGGCCGCACCAAGGACAGCCGTCCCGTCGGCTCCGGCAAGGCTGGCAGGCGCGCGGGCGGCGACCGGACGAAGGGAATCCGTCCGGCTGACCAGCGGAAAGGCCGTTCCGAAACAACTCCCGTCGATAGCGGCAAGGCCGGCAGCCTCTCTGTCCGGAGGGAGCCTTCGGCAAAAGAAAGCTTCGGCAAAACGGGCCAGGCGCGCGTCCGGGTTCCGGGCGGGTTCCTGAGGCGCAGCCCCGTCTTGCCCGGCAAGCCTCTGGCCGCCGACCGGCCGGTGGTCCGTTCCGTCCAACGGCTTCCGGAGCCGGAAGAAGACTGGACGCCCGAAAGCCAAGCGACGGAACTTGAACCGCCCTCTGAAGCGGCGGCCGAGACGGATACGGGCTCTATGTCTGCCGAGGGTCCGGCTGAATCATAGGCCTCTCATGCAAAAAGGAATCGGACACGGGAAAACCGTGCTCGACTCCTTTTTTAGCTGCACCTCTGTCCCTGTCTTCGTGTTGCTCGGTCCCTGGTGTCTCGCTGCTCAGTCCCTGTCTTCGCATTGACCAAGGATCCGCCATCGCCAGCTTCAACAGCCATCATGGAATGTCAGCTCCTTCCAACAGACGGAATGAAACAGCGGCATCCCAATGGGATGCCGCTTTCGGTATGCGGTTCAAGCTTCCGGCAGCAGCTCCAGCAGCTCGGCGAAGCCGGAGATGCGCACGTCGCTGCCGTCCAGCTCGCCGCTGTCGCCGAAGCCTGCGTATGCGCAGCCGACGACGGCGAGCCCGTTGCCGGCTCCCGCCTGCACGTCGGAGGAGCGGTCGCCGACCATCCAGGCGCTGCCGATGCCGTTCTCTTCCAGCAGCAGACGCACGAGATCCGTCTTGGAAGCCGTTCCCCGGCCGCCAGCGGTGTACAGTCCGGCGAACAGCCCGTCCAGACGCTTATGCAGCACGATGCCCTCCACATAATCCTGGAGGCCGTTGCTGGCGACGAACAATGTGATGCCCTGCCGCTTCAGCTCCGCCAGCGTCTCCGGCACGCCTTCGTACAACAGCCCGTCCCCGGCCGACAGCCCTTCCAGCTCGTACTGCAGCATCAGCACGTCCGCGCGCCGCCTCGCCGCCTCGGAGGCATCCGGCATCAGCTTGCGCCATATATCCTCCAGCAGCATGCCCAGACAGCCGAGCAGCGCTTCGACAGGCGGTTCAGGCTGCGTGTACAAGCCTTCGTCGCGGAGCGTGCCGAACAGCCTTCCGTGCACGAGCCGCAGCAGCGTCTCCGTCTGGAACAGCGTGCCGTCCATATCGAAAATGACCGCTTCGGGCCTGAACAGCTTATTGATGCCGATTTCCTTCGCCATGCTCCCACCCTTTGCCTGATTGATTGCCATCATCATACGGGAAGCGCCCGCAATAGGCAACCTACCACTTGGAGGCGTCGATGTCTCCCGGCTTCAGCCCTTGCCATACATTGGGGATGCTGACCGCATCGGGGTCGTCGAACACCAGGAACGCGGTCGGCAAGTACCGTTCGCCATGCTGGGAAGACGGATTGTTGACAATCTCTCCGCCGTTCACCAGCACGGTGGACGAGCCGCCGTCGAGATTGGCCGCAATGACCGCGCCGTGATCCAGCAGGATATTCTGCACGTCGTACAGATCCGCCCCGATGCTGTAGCCCGGCTGGCGGCCGTCGATGACGACGAACAAGATCGATCCGTCCGCCTTCTGGCCCATCGCGGTGCGGGGAGCGATGCCCCAGCCGTCGCCATGGTTTTTGACGAGCCCCTTGCCGTTCACGATGATGCGCGGCTGGAACGTGACGCCTTCCTGAATGCCCAAATCCTCCAGCTGCTTCAGCGTGTAATGGCCGGCGATCATCTTGCCGCTCTTGTCGAGGCCGACGATCTGGGTGCTCTTGGATTTGTCGAGATCCTGGTAGAGCACCTTGCCGCGTGAAATGACGGCTCCGATCGGCTGGAAGCCGTTGCCCTTCCAGTTCGGGTCCGCGAATCCGCCGGCGTTGACTCCCGCGATCGCCCCGTAGCGCTTGACCATGCTCGTGACCTTTTCCCCTTTGCCCTTGGCGGCAGGAATGCCGAGCCGGATCTTGGTCGGATCGCTGACCGTCATCACGAAGCCCTTGAAGGACTTGCGGGATATCGGCTCGACGGTGACCAGCTCCTTCGGCTTGTCGGAAGCCGTCGACGAACCGGCCGGCTGCATGATCTCATGATGATCCGCCTCCTGGCCCATCTTGTCGAAGGACTGCTGGTAGGAGGCGACGCGCTTGTCCAGCTCCTCCTGGCCGATGAGATACTTGGCCCAGATGCGATGCTGCGTCGTAATCAGCGTATCCGCCGCCAGATAGCGGTATTCATTTCCGCTGGGGGTATAGAAAAGCCATGCGGCCAAAGCTCCGGATGCGACGATTCCGGCCGCGCACAACATCAGGCACAGGCGGAACAGACTTGCGAAAAATCCCCGTTTCTTGCGGCTCCGCTTCTTGCGGGCCTGCGAGCGGGAAGCTAATTGCGCCAACGTCATCCCTCTCTCCACATATAGTCAACGACTCAGACGAAGGGAGCGGGATGAAAGTTTCAGGAATAAATGGAAGCAGCGCCGCTGCTGCGGCAAGGTTCATCTATCCCTCCTTGGCTTCGGCTCTATCCGCGCGCAAGGAGCTGCTTCGCGGGCGGGAGGCATAGCTGTGCAGAACCATTCCGGCCATGACGACGATCATTCCGATCCAGGAAATCGGAGAAGGATAGGCGCTTCCGAGCAGCAGCATCTCTCCTCCCGCCGCGAACAGCACCTCCAGGGATTGGGTGGCCTCGACGGAAGCCATCTTCTCCGTGCTGCGTCGGGCCAGATCGGTGGCGTGGAAAAAGAGCACCGTAGCCGCCACTCCGGCAAACACGGCGATGAGCAGCGTCTGCAGCAGCTGGCCGCCGGACGGCGGTCCATCCATCGACCAGCCGAGCGCGGCCAGCAGCAGCCAACAAGGCAGGCTGGCAATCGTCATTCCCAGCACTCGCTGGTAGGCGTCCAGCCGGCCTCCGCAGAGCTCCATCATCTTGCGGTTGCCAAGCGGATAGGCAAAGGAGGCCACGACGACAGCCATGATCCCCAGCCATGCTTCTCCGGCGTCCAGCGGGCTCGCATATCCGATCTGCATCAGCGCGACGCCCGCAAGGATGATCAATGACAACGCAAGTCCTCTCAGCGGAAGCTTCTGACGCCTTCTGCGGGCTCCTTCCGAAGTCATGACCGTCTCATAGAAGAAAGGAACCAGCAGCGATCCGGATATGATCGTGATCTGCCACACCCCCGCCGTCAGCCAGCCGGGACTATAGGCGGCCGCATAGCAGATCGGGGCGTAGAACAGCCCGAAGCCGACAAAGCTCCACAGCAGCCAGCTGCCGGGCCTGAGCCTCATCTCCCGGAACAGGGGAAGCAGCCTGCCTCTCGCGCCGACGAGAAGCATGAGCAGCGGAACCATGAAGAAATATCGGAGCGATGCGCTCCAGAGCCAGCTGCCCCCCGCAAGCTCCATCCCGCGGTTGAGCACGAACGTGACCGCGAACAATAATGCCGATGCGGCGCCGAGCGCGATAGGACGCATGACGGCTCTCCTCCCTTTTTGCACAACTCAATCGCTTTAATGCTATTAAACCGCTTTTCGGCCAAGTAGGCCAGTGTCCGTTCCGCCCGTGCCGGCATAGGCTATAACATCCTTAATCCATCGGAGGCATGCGCATGTCATTTGTACCTGTAGGTCCCGGCTACCCGCCTTATCCGTACCCCTACCCTTATCCGCCCTATCCGGAAGTTGTTCCTCTCCCCATTCAGTACCCGATCGGCGGGTTCGGTCCTGGATTCGGTCCCGGGTTCGGTCCCGGCTTTCACGGCCCCGGCTTCGGTCCCGGGTTCCATGGCCCGGGCTTCGGTCCCGGCGGCTCCGGTTTCCACGGAGGGGGAGGCTTCCATGGCGGCGGTTTCCATGGCGGCGGTTTCCATGGCGGCGGACACCGTCCCCCTTCCATATTCGACCGCTGATTCTCTTGCCGTCCAAACAAAAAACGCCGGAGCGCCCCCGGCGTTTTTCCCTATGTTCCTGTAGACTCTTCTCGTTTTCCGATATGTCGCAGTTCGTTCAGAACATCTTCTTCTGGCCCATGTCCGCTTTGATAATTTCCACGGATTCCTTGAACCTCATCGCATGGACGATTTCCCGTTGGCGAAGGAACTTCAAGCTGTCCTGCAGATCGACGTCGTCCGTATAATCGATGAGCCATTGATAGGTGGCCCGGGCTTTCTCCTCTGCCGCGATATCCTCGTACAGATTCGCAAGCGGATCGCCCTTGGCCGCGATATAAGTAGCCGTCCAAGGAATTCCGGCGGCATTCTCGTAGAACAAGTCCCCGCCATGATTGACAAAATCGGCTCCCAGCCCCGCCGCTCTCAGCTGGTCGGGCGTTGCGTCCTTGGTCAGTTTGTAGATCATCGTCGCGATCATTTCCAGATGGGCGAATTCCTCCGTGCCGATATCGTTCAAGACTCCGATGACCTTATCGGGAATCGTGTAGCGCTGGTTCAAGTAGCGCAGCGCCGCCGCCAGCTCCCCGTCCGCCCCCCCGTACTGCTCCGTCAGGAATTTGGCCATCATGGGATCGCATTTGCTTACTCGAACCGGATACTGAAGCTTTTTTTCATAGAGCCACATCGTTCCACCCCGCTTTCCCGGTTATGAGACGCTATTGCCTTGTCCTGCTCCGCTTCATTCCCAGCTGTCTCTTTAGCCCGCGTCGCCAGGGGGAGCCTTGCCGGCTCCTCCCTCATCGACGCTGCGCACCCGCTGCACCTGCGCTGACAGCCGGCTCCGGCTATGTTGCCTGCTTGCCGCATTTCCGACCCTGCTGAACACATGCGGTCATACCTGCCACGGCCATGGAGTCTCGCTCCACTGCCATGGGTAACGGGAGTAGCTGTTGCCGAAGTTCACGAGCGGACCGAACTGCATTTCGAACTGCTGGGCGCAAGCCTGCCGTTTCTGGGCCAGCTGGTTGAACTGCTGGATCGCCTGCATGTCTCCCGGATGGGTGTTGAGATACAGATTCAGCTCCACAAGCGCGAAATCCAGCGTCTGGAGCTCCCTCAACTGGGCATAGTAGGCTTCCATGTCAAACACCTGCTTCTCCTCGCTCATAGATCCCGGTCAGCTCCTTCCGCATCTGGATTCGTAAGGACTGTAGAGCGCCGGCCACAGCGTGCCCAGCCTAAGCGCTTCCTCGAGCGGATACTGAGGCAGTCCCATCGGCTGATAGGGAATATACTGGTTGGGAGGGATGACGTACGTCTTCACCTGAATGGGCGGACAAGGATCGAACGGACCATGGAACGGGAACCACTCCCGGTATCCGGCTCCGGGCACGCCCGGAGGAGGAATTTCCCCGCCTTGATAGCCTGCCGGCTGGACGGCGCCGTACCCTCCTTGGGCTTGATTTCCGCCGTATCCGCCTTGATTCCCGTATCCGCCCTGAGCTCCATAGCCTCCCTGGACAGAAGCCTGGAACTCGGGCTCATTTCGATAGGTTCCGGGAGAATAGCCTTGATTCCCGATGACGCCGCCGTATGGACCCGGTGCAGCGCCGTACGAAGCCGGAGCTCCCGCTCCTTGCCTGCCTGCCTGCATGTTCATGCCATCATCCCTTCTGACTGACCTGGGCGCGTCGGCTCGTCAAGCCGGGACATTCGGCGCCCTGCTGTTATGCTCGTTTAAAGGGTATGTAGGATGGCTTTTCCAACTTGCCATAATTTTAAAAGACCGTGCGACCCGGCACGAATCGCAGGATGGCAGCTCCCAGCCGCCTGCATGATCGTCCTGCCGATAGAAGCCGCTTGTTCCGCACGCTCGGCATCCATTCCGATGCATGCAGGCAATCATGCCCGATATGGGAGCCCAGCCTCATCTCCCCGCGACTGGACGCGAATCGACAGCTCGGGCTATGACGGCGAACAAACGGGCCGCATCCGCTCCGGATGCCGTCATGTACTCCGCTCCGGCTCTGTCCAAGCCCATCCATACGGATGCGGTATAACGTGCCGTATACCCGACGAACCAGGCATCCCGGCTCGATCCGGGAGGACCGCCCTCCAGCTGCGTCGTGCCGGTCTTGCCGGCCACTTCTCGACCCAAGCCCGCCTTCCTGCCGGTTCCGTCCCGGGCGGCGCCTTGCAGCATGGAGGTCATGGCGGCCGCGGTTTCCGCCGACATCGCCCTCTTGCCGGCAGGCTGGAAGGCATAGACGATTCTGCCATGCCGATCCGTGATGCTGCGGATGAGATGCGCTTCCTCATAGCTTCCTCCGGCCGCGAACGCCCGGTAAGCCTGGGCCATCTCAACCGGCGTAACTCCGGAAGACAGTCCTCCGAGCGCAATCGCCAGATGCCGGTCTTCCTTCCCTAGCCGGATACCGAGCCCCGAGGCGAATTTCACCGAGGCTTGCAGCCCAATCTGCTGAAGGAGCCATACCGCGGGGGAATTGATCGAATTCTGGACGGCCTGCCGCATCGGGACGCTTCCTCTGTATACCCCTCCCGGATTCGTCGGGGCGTAGCCGCCGTAGCTGGCTTTGCGGTCCTCCAGCATGGATTCCGGGGAGTACAAGCCCGTCTCCAGCGCCGGTCCGTATACGGAGATCGGCTTGAATGCCGAGCCGGGCTGGCGGCGGGCGAACGCACGGTTGAATCCGCCCGAGGCCCCGCTGCTGCCTCCCGCGAAGGCCATGATCTCGGCAGTCCCGTTGTCCAGCACGACGGCAGCCGCTTGAACCGGCTTGCCGAGAGAGCTCTTGGGCAGATCGGCATCTCTGGCAAGCTTCTTCTCGATGTCAGCCTGCAAGCCCGCATCCAGACCGACCGCAACCGTGTATCCCCCGCCGAGCAGCTCCTCTTCGGACAGCGAAGCTCTCTCCCCCGCCTCCCGGATGACGGCTTCTGCGAGAGAAGCGCTCGCCGGCTTTTTCGGCGCCGCAGGCGCCTTGTAATCGACGGCGCCGGCCATCTCCATTTGCCGCTGCGTAATATATCCTTGCTCGCGCATGAGCCGCAGGACGACTTGGCGCCGCTCCTTGCTGCGCTCCGGGTGGTCGATCGGATTGTACAGCGCCGGTCCCTTCGGGATGGCTGCGAGCGTCGCAATCTGCCACAGCTCCAGACGCTCCAGCCTCGACTCGCCGAAGTAGCGCTCAGCCGCCGCTTTCACACCGTACAGCTGCTTGCCCATGTAGACCCGGCTCAAATACTGGCGGAGCAGCTCGTCTTTGGAATAGCGCCGTTCCAAGGAGAGCGCGGCGGCCATTTCGAGAGCTTTGCGCAGCAAGCTCTTCTCATTGGACAGATAGGCCGTCCTGGCGAGCTGCTGCGTGATGCTGCTGCCTCCCTCGACGATCCGGCCGCTGGAGACATTTGCTGCCGCGGCTCTGAGCAGGGCGCGGAAGTCGATGCCGCCATGCGAATAGAACCTTTTGTCCTCCGTCGCCACGAAGGCTTCCTTCAACAGATGAGGGAGCTGCCGCTCCAGCTCTCCTCCACGATATCCATACTGCGGGCTCGTCAGCACGCCCAGCTGCTTGCCCTGGCGGTCGATCAGAAGCGAGGGCGCGACCGGCTCGCCAAGTGCGCGCGCGCCGTCCGTGACGGCGTCTCCCGCCCAGTGCAGCGCGGCGATTCCGAGCATGCATAAGGCTGCCGCAACCGCAGCCGCATCGAACCAGAAGCGGCTTTGCCATAAGGGAAGGCGGCTCCACGGCTTCTTAATATTCCCTTTCATCCGGCGCATCGGACTTGTCCGTCCTTTCTCCATTCCGCTGCTCCCAGCGCTGCATGCGTCCCCGAATGTCGGCCAGCTGCTTCTCCGCTTCATGCAGGGAGTTTCTCATCATCGCCTCTTTCGGCAGCCTTTCCGCAGTCGGCAGGCAGGCTTCATACTCTTCCCGCAGCTTGCCGGAGCGCCAATGGTAGAAAACCAGAAAAAGGGCGGCACATGCCATCAGCAGCGCCGGTTTGGCGCCGACATGATTGACGATCCAGGCAGCCGACCGGGCCGGCAGGCTCCCTCTCCCGATTCCGCTTGACCGGGTCAACAATCTCAGCAGCCGCAGCAGCAAGTATCCGCAAGCTCCGCTGAGAATGGCCGATGAAACGCATGCGAGATAAAACTTTCTTCGGATGGCTTCAAATGACATGCCGCAATCCCTCCCTATGATTACGACCTTACCAGGAAGTTCTTAATAATCGCGGGAGATGCGGCTTAGGAAATTCTTAACTTTCCGGCAGGAGATGAATATTCACGCGAGAGAAGAATCTCCCAGCATCGTTCCGAAGGAACCCGGGGATCCTTCCCTGCCAGGAGGAGGACTTCGAAATTCCGTTCGCTGCCAGAAGAAGGAACCCCCAAATCCCGCAGCGTACGGGGCTGTGCTACAATAGGTGGAAAAAAATACAAAAAGGGGGTTCCTCATGTTTGGAACGGATGTGACAGCGAAATTCGCGCCTTTCGGGGCGGCCCATCTGGCCAGCCTGCTGCTCATTGCCGCCGTCGTGCTGGCCGTCTATCTGCTTCGCCGCAAGCTCGCCCTGAGGCCGGCTCCCGGACGCTTCATCCTGGCGGCGCTGCTGGCGGCATGCGAGATTCTGCTCAATGTCTGGTATGTACGCGGAGATGTATACAGCCCCTCTTCCACGCTGCCGCTCGAGCTGTGCAGCATCTCCTTGTACTTATCCGTCCTGATGCTGCTGCTGCGCAGCCGTTTTCTGTTCGGCATCGTCTACTTCACGGCGATCGGTGGCGCTCTCCAGGCACTGGCCACGCCTGTGCTGGCATACGCTTACCCACATTTCCGTTTCCTGGAATTTTTCATCGCGCACGGCCTGCTGATCGTCTCCGCCCTCTACATGGTCTGGGTAGAAGGATTCCGGCCGACGCTGCGCTCCGTCTTCACCGCCTGGGCAGCCGTCAATGTCATCGCCGTCTTCGTTTATGCCGTCGACAGGCTGACGGGAGCCAACTATATGTTCCTTGCACGCAAGCCTTCGTCCTCCTCGCTGCTGGATGTCCTCGGTCCTTATCCGTGGTACATCCTTTCGCTCGAGCTGGTCGCGCTGCTGCTCTTCTTCCTGCTGTATCTGCCCTTTGCCCGCATCAACCGTGCAGAGGACAGCAAGCAGCCGGCCGCCTCCTGAAGGCTTCTTTATCCGCATGGCTGTGGATGCGCGGAGTATTCGCGGCTCATGCCTCCCCCATGAGGCAAGCGGATCGACCCGAGCAGCCGCACAAAAAAGCCCGCTGCTCCTGGTTATGCCAGAGCAGCGGGCTTTCGCCTTCGTTACAGCCGAATCCGGAGCTTGAACAGTCCGGCCTTGCGGGCGGCCATGTAGATGATGACGACCAGCGGTCCGATGAACACGCCGATGACGCCGACCAGCTTGAAGCCTACATACAGGCTGACCAGCGCGGAGATCGAGCCGATGCCGACGGAATCTCCGAGAATCTTCGGCTCGATGATCCGCCTGACGACCGTAATGACGAGGAACAGCACCAGCAGGCCGATGCCCGTCCCGACTTGGCCCGTCATCATGAGGTAAGCTGCCCAAGGGACGAGCACGGACCCGGTGCCGAGAATCGGCAGTATATCCACGACGACGATCAGCAGCGCGATGGCCAGGGAGTAGTTGATCCCGAGAATGACGAGGCCGAGCAGCGTGATGATGTACGTGACGAGGCTTAGCAGCAGCTGGGACCGCAGGAATCCGAAGATGGACGACTTGAGATTGTCCAGCACCGATCCGACCTGCAGCTGGGAATCCTCGTGGAACTGCGACAGGAATGACTTGCGCATCGTATTCAGGCTGAAGCTGAACATGTAAACGGCTACGATGAACACGATGAAGAAGATGAACATTCCCGGCAGCCCCGAGGCGAACTGGACGACGGACTTGGAGAAGCCCGTGACGACGGACATCAGCGTCCCGGTCAGGCCGCCCAGCACCTTCTCGAGCTGCGCCGCCGCATCGGGAGGCATGTTCGTGTACAGGTCCTTGGCGTTGTCGGTCGTATGCAGGAAGTATTGGTTGGCATCCGCCACCATGCCCGGCACGCGATCCCAGAAGGCGATGAGCTCGGCGATCAGCTTGAAGCCGATGCCTCCCGCCAGCGCAAGCAGCGCAAGCGTGAACAGCGTGCAGGAGACGATCGCCGCGGACAGCCGGTTCATCCTCGCCCGGCGCATCAGCAGGCCGTTCAGCGGCTCCAGGAAGATGGCGACGACGAGAGCGAGCAGGAACGGAGCCCCCACGGTGAAGCTCAAGTACAGCAACAGCAGGCCTACTGCGATGAAAACAAGGGTTTTGACAGACATCGGCTTCTCTCCCCAAGGGGTGCGGCGCCCCTGGCTGATCCCGGCCGCATCCCCGGCAAGAGCTGTGTCCAGCCTCTCAGGGTTCAGCTGTCGGCCTGCTCCGCCTCTGCGGGAAGGGCTTCGGCTGCGGGATCGCGGTAGATATGTACGCGCAGCACGCGAAGTCGCTGGCAATCTGCTATCTCAAATACATATTCGCCATAGACGACTTTCTTGCCTCTTGCAGGATTTCCTTCCAGCCGGATGAAGAGCCATCCTCCGATGGAATCGACATCGTCATCCTCGATGTCGAGGCGGAACATATCGTTGATATCGTCGATGAGCATGCGCCCCTCGACGGTCGTCACCTGATCCTTGACGACGACGCTCGGCTGGTCCTGGTCGAATTCGTCATGGATCTCTCCCACGATCTCCTCGAGGATCATCTCCGTCGTCAGCATGCCGGCCGTGCCGCCGTACTCGTCCACGACGATGGCCAGCTGCGAATGGCGGCGCTGCATCAGCTGCAGCACCTGGCTGATCTCCATCGATTCCGGCACGTTCAGCACCGGCCGGATCAGCTCGCGCACATTATGGTCGCGTCCCGCATCCGCCGTCAACAGGTCGGTGATATGGACGAACCCGATGATCTGATCCTTGTCCTCCAGGCCGACCGGATAGCGCGTATGCTTGGTGCGGTAGACGATGTTCAGGTTGTCGCCGAAGGACAGGTTGGCGAAAAGGCAATCCATATCCGTCCGGGGCAGCATGACCTCGCGGGCCACCATGTCGGAGAAATCGAAAATATTGTCGACGAGCTTCATTTCGTTGGAATCGATGACTCCGCTCTTGGCGCTCTGGTTGACGAGCAGGCGGATCTCCTCTTCGGTATGGGCCGTCTCATGCTCGCTGGCCGGAGCGATGCCGAACAGCTTCAGCAGGCCGTTGGCAGCTCCGTTGAGCACGACGATCGCCGGCTTGAACACCTTGTAGAAGAACATGAGCGGTCCGGACAGCCAGAGGGAAACGTCCTCCGCCTTCTGGATGGCCAGCGACTTGGGAGCGAGCTCGCCGAGCACGATGTGCAGGAAGGTGATGACCAGGAACCCGATGATCAGGGATACCGTCGAGATGACCGATTCGCTCGTGACTCCGAACTTGAACAGCAGAGGCTCCACGATCATATGCGAGACGGCCGGCTCGCCGACCCAGCCCAGTCCGAGCGAAGCCAGCGTAATGCCGAGCTGGGTCGCCGAGAGGTAAGCGTCGAGACGATGCGTGACCCGCAGCGCGTATGCGGCTTTCTTGTTGCCTTCGGAGCGCAGCTGCGTCAGCCGCGTCGAGCGTACCTTGACGAGCGCGAACTCGGCCGCAACGAAAAATCCGTTGAGCAGCACGAGAACGGCGACAAGGGCAAGGTTGAGAATAATTTCGCCAGGAACGAATTCTTTGGTCATTTCGGATACCCTCCATCAATAGTAAGCAGGCATGGAGCCTTTTTCACCCCTATTCCCCGAAATCGGCCCCGCCGAAGCAGTCGGCGCGGCCGCGGCAGGGCTACAAAATCGCTTTTTTCGACAAGAAGTCGGTATCCCGGTAATACATGTCCTTCACGAGCAGGTTCGGACCGCAGCAAGCGGCTGCCGGACAGTGGCAGTTGACGCTGCGGCTCAGCGGATGCTCCAGCCAGCGGCCGAACACATCGTCCAGCCGGTCGCGGCCGATATTGCCGAAGGCCGGAATATCGCTGAAGTCCGTGACGAACACATCGCCCGTAAACAGGTTGACGTTGAGACGGTTGCGGCCGTCCGGGTCGTTGCGCACGGTGACCCGGGATTCGCCGCGCAGCCTGGCAAGCAGCCTGCGGTCCTCTTCATCATCGCTGCAGGAGTAGAACGGGAGCGTGCCGAACAGCATCCACATCGATTCGTCGCGGCAATCCAGCAGATCCGATACGGCCGCCCTCATCTCTTCCTTGGACAGCGCGGGCAGATCGCTCGCCCATGCGCTCGGGTACATCGGGTGCACCTCGTGGCGGGCGCATCCCATCTCCCGGATCAGCTGGTGGATTTCGGGCATTTTGCGATGGGTGCGGTAATTGATCATGGATTCGGCGGACACGAGCACGCCGTCTTCGCTGAGCCTGCGCGCATTGTCCATCATCCTTTCGTACATGCGGACCGCGGCTGTCTTCGGCACGGCATGCCCCGAACGGGCGAAGCCGACCTCATGGAAATCTTCCGCAGAAGTATAGTTGAAGGAGATGTGCATCACGTCCAGATATGGAGCGATAAGGGCATAGCGGCCGTAATCGAGCGTCACGTTGGAATTGAGTTGCGAACGGATGCCCCGGCTGCGCGCATACTGCAGAATAGGCACGATATAGTCCTTGACCGTGCGCTCCGAATAGGACGGCTCGCCCCCGGTTATGCTGATCGTCCGCAGCTGCCCGACTTCGTCGAGGCGGCGGAGCAGAAGCTGCAGAGGCAGCTTGTCCGGCTCCCGCATCGTCAGCGTGTCGCCGACCGCGCAATGCTCGCAGCGCATATTGCATAGATTGGTGACCGTGAACTCCACGCTTGTCAGCGCATGGCTGCCATGCCGGGCGAGGCTCTCCAGCGGATCCCAAGGATCGTTGGCCGGAGAGAGGGGAGCTGACGTTTGTTGCAGGTTGGAAGTCATTTCTAACAGCACCTTAATTCTTCGTAGTAGACATCTGGGTCTATTGTACTTCTACGGCTTGGACATATCAAACGGCTCCCGGCCGTTCGGAAGCAAATAAAAGCAGGCCTCTCTCGAGGCCTGCTCACGATGGGCTTCATTCATGGGGCTTGGATTTCGTCCGTCATTCCGGCCGCCAAATCCCGAAGCTATACGCCTACAGCGGCGGTCTCCTCCGGCTGCTCGTCGTTGACGCCCGCGATCATGCGGGTGAGCTGCAGGCTCATGTCGATCTCGTAAGGAGCGTTCAGCCGCATCCCGACGTCATCCTGCAGCACCCTCACGATAGGGCGATGCGGACAGGTAGCCCGGACATCCACGACGACTCCGACTTCACCGGTCTGCAGACGTACGGTCATGCCGATCGGGTAGATCGCGACCTTGTCGCGGAACAGCTGCACCATCGACTGCTCGTACTGCGTACCGGTACCCGCATACAACGCCTCAACCGCCTGATGGGGGAGCATCGGGTTCCGGTAGATCCTGTTGGTCGTCATGGCGTCGTAGGAATCCACCATTCCGATCCATTTGGAGAAGTCGTGAATCTCCTTGCCCGCCAGCCCGTGAGGGTAGCCGCTTCCGTCCAGCCGTTCGTGGTGCTGGAGAGCGCAAAGAGCTGCGAGAGGAGGGATATTCGGCTCATTCGCCAATATTTCATGCCCGTACAACGTATGGCGCTTCATTTCCTCGTATTCTTCTCGAGTAAGCGTGCCCGGCTTCTTGAGCACCTCCGAGGAAATCCGGGTCTTGCCGACGTCGTGGAGCAGCGCTCCCATGCCGAGCATCATGAGCTTGTCCCTGGAGTAGCCATGCGATATTCCAAGCATGGTCGTATATACGCATACATTGAGCGAGTGCTGATAGAGGTAATGGTCGATCGAGGCCATGTTCATCAGCATGACGACGGATTCCTTATGGGAGGTCAGATCGTCGATGACCCGGTTCATCACATCGGCAAGCTGCTTGCCGACAAAGGGATAGGCGACCCCCCGCTTGCGCGGAGGCGCGTCCATCATCTGGCGGAAGCTGCTGCGGATCTCGGTCATCGCTACCCTCATCGTGTCTTCGCTGATCAGCTCCGGCACGATGATGTCTTCCGTGAATTCATCCTGTATATAAAGGAAATTGATATGGCATTCCTTGAGCCGCTCGATGATTCGGGCGGTCAGCTCCATTCGTTCTCCAAGGAGCACGATCCCTTCTTCGGAGAGAATCTTCTTGGCCAGTATCATCCCCGGCCTGCACATGCTGAGAGGCATCAGAATCATTCCCAGGTCGCTCCTGCCGTCCATAAATTTCACGAGTCGATAATGCTGAGCATACGTATTCGTTTATCGGCATGTCCGAACCGGAATGTTATGCTTCTCCGGCCGCGCGCATCAAGGACGCAGCCGGGTGCGCCGGAGGAAGCAGCCGTCCAGGCCGGCAGGGCTCCGCAGCTCTCCGGCCAGGACATGGCGAAGGAATTCGGGCAGGAAATACTTGATGTCCCGGCCTTCTTTCAGGGACAGATAGCCGACGCCGAACGTGAACATGTCCAGCGTTCCGACCGGATATTCCCTGTCGTCGTCCAGATCGCTCCCGCCTGCCTTCAGCATCGTGATGCGGCTGCCGGCAGGGCGGCGCTCATCCCACTCCAGCTCGAGTCCATCCATGGCCAGGCATCCGAGCACCCTGCCGCGGAAGCCGAAGCCGCGAATCTCCATGCGGGTGTACTCCTCCAGCAAAGACTGCTCCAGCGCCAGGCGGATCTGGCTGCCCTTGAGCAGAATGCGGCAAGGGTTGACCGGAGAGGGGCACAGCGAGTGCAGCAGTCCGTCGCTGATCTCGCCCGCCGCCAGGCCGCCGAGCAGTTGCCCGGAATTGACGAGGCCGATATCGGCTCCCGTCCAGCGGCGCACTCCGGCCGCCAGCAGGTTGGCGAGCGGAGATTCGCGGTCCGTATCGAGAGGGAGCGGCCGGTCCAGCACCGCGCAGGCTCGCGACATGCTGAGCCGGGCTGATTCCTTGAAACGCTCCAAAATCATGGCCGCCCGCGGCTCCTCTTTCATGGAAGCCGTCGCGATGAGGCCGGCCTGAAACGTCAGCCGGCCGCTCTCGGCATCTCTTCCGATCTCGATCCTGCCCACATGCTCGCCGAATTTTCCGGTACCGCACAGCAAGGTCGTCCCGACTGCGATCGGCTCGTCCAGCTGATGATGCGTGTGGCCGCCGAGAATGAGGTCGATGCCGGGGATTTCTTCAGCCAGCCTGCGGTCTACCGGAAGTCCCAGATGGGACAGGACGACCAGGACATCGACCGTTGGACGCAGCTGCTCCGCCTGCTCCCGGATCGCTTCGACCGGATCCTTGACCGTCCATCCGAGCAGGCCGTAGAAGTTCGGATATGGCGCCGTAGCTCCGATCAGTCCGATGGCCAGACCGTTTTTAGGGATGACCAGGGAGGGCAGCAGCCATTCCGGAAGCTCGCCGGCATCGGCATCCTCCAGATTGCAGCAGAGCACCGGGAATCTCGCTTCGCAGCCGTACAGCCGCTCCAGCTCTTCCTTGGTATATGTCAGCCCTTCGTTGTTGCCCGGCACGCCGGCTTCATATCCGGCGGCGTTGAGGAGCTCGATATTGACGCTGCCTCCGCTTCCTTCCGTCTCCGGCCTCATCCGGTCGAGATGGTCGCCGATGTCGACGGCCATGACCCGGTCCGCTCCCCAAGTCCGCCGTGTATCCGCGATATAATCCGATATTCGGGCCGCCTCTTCCAGACGGCTGTGGATATCGTTGCTGTGGAGCAGCACGACGAGCGGCTCCCGATCTATGATTCTCTCATCCATGGACATCCTCCCGCTGGGCTCCAGGTTATGATCTATGAATGGCGTCTTCCAACAGCCGCTGATGTACAGTTAAGCCCGAAGCCCTTCAGCCGCCGATCTGGGACATCCGCCGGGCAGTAGGAGTATGGCTCAGCATTTCTCCATGCAGCTTGGCCGCCATCTCGTGGTTCTCGGGCTTGAGCCTGGCCGCTCGGAAGAACAGCTCGCGCATGGCAGCCGGATTCCCCAGCGCCTGCTTGACGTTCAGCTCATCCACCCAGTACAGGCAAGGCTGCAGGCTTCCGTCCGCGGTCAAGCGGAGCCTGTTGCAGGCGGCGCAGAAGCGGTCGCTGACGGGATGGATCAGCCCGAACGAGCCGGAAGCTCCGGAGAACGCCCAATTGTCCGAAGGGCCGTTGCCGGCAAGCCGCGACACCGGCGCATAGGGAATGCCGAGCCCGCCTGCTTCCTCCATGACTCGGCCGAGAGGAAGATAAGCGTTTCTCCACTGCTCGTCGTCATGGCCGATCGGCATGTATTCAATGAAACGGACATGCAGGGGATGCTCGATCGACATCCGCAGGAACGATCGGATCTCATCCTCGTTGATTCCTTTGAGCAGGACGCAGTTGAGCTTGATCGGGCCCAGTCCTGCCCGCGCGGCCGCCTCGATGCCCGCAATGACCTGCTCCAGCCCGCCGCGCCTGGCGATGAACCGGAAGCGCGCCGGATCCAGCGTATCCAGGCTGATGTTGACGCGGTCCAGGCCTGCATCGCGGAGCGCCTCCGCATGTCTGGAGAGCAGCATCCCGTTGGTCGTCATGGAAATCTCCTCGATGCCCTCGACGGCCTTGAGACTGCGGATGAGGCCGTCCAGACCCGGACGTACGAGCGGCTCTCCTCCGGTGATGCGCAGCTTGCGGAAGCCGAGGGCCGCCGCCGACTGGACGACCTCGACGATATGGTCGTAGCTCAGCAGCGTGTCGGAATCTGCGAACTGCATGCCTTCTTCTGGCATGCAGTAGAGGCAGCGCAGGTTGCAGCGGTCCGTGACCGATATGCGCAAATAGTCGTGGATCCGGCCGAATCGATCGCTCAGCATCTCGCTCTCCCCCTCCTGATTGTTTTATCAGTTTAACATTTTTGCAGGACATATGATATGCTGGAAGCAAACTAGCCGCTAAAGACAGGTGAGATCAACTCCATGAAATATGCATGGAAAATCGCTTTATTCGCCGGGCTGCCGGAGAGAATCGGCATGCCGGAAATCACGCTGGAGCTGCCTGAGGACAGCATGGCCGCTGGCAGCCTCAAAGCCGCCGTCGCCGCCGCTTATCCGGCTCATGCGGGCCTTATCGATGTCAGCTTTGTCGCCTGCAACGAGGCTTACGCCGCAGACGGGCAGATCGTGGGCTGCGGCGACAAGCTCGCCCTTCTTCCTCCCGTCTCCGGCGGGGAAGACAAGCCCTTCGGCAAGGAGGACGACAGCCGCGCTAAGCGCTACGTCATCACCTCGGCGCCGCTCGACGCAGGCCGGGTCTCCTCCCTCGTCCTTCACCCCGATCACGGAGCTGCCCTCGTGTTCATCGGCACGACGCGGGAGTGGACGCATGGCAAGCGGACCGTCCTGCTGGAATATGAAGCCTATGAGCCGATGGCGCTGCGGATGCTGGAACAGATCGGAGCGGAGCTGGCCGAACGATGGCCCGGCACCATCAGCGCCATCCACCATCGCATCGGCCCCGTCGCCGTCGGCGAGGCCAGCGTCGTCATCGCCGTCTCCTCGCCGCATCGGGACGGAGGCTACGATGCGAGCCGCTACGCGATCGAACGGCTCAAGCAGGTCGTGCCGATCTGGAAAAAAGAGATTTGGGAAGACGGATCCGAATGGAAGGGGCATCAGCAAGGGCCTTGGAATCCACTCGCGGACATTCCGTCATCGCCCGTGGAGGGATGAGCATGGACGAAGCAGCGGCAGACGGAGTCATCGCCGCCGGACAGCTCCCCCCTTCCTCCACTCGCTACGCGCGCCAGATCCGCTTTGCTCCTGTCGGAGAGGCAGGCCAGCATTCCCTTGCCTCCTCGCGGGCAGCCGTCGCGGGAATGGGCGCTCTCGGCTGCGTCATCGCCTCCCATCTGGTCCGCAGTGGAGTCGGGGAAGTCGTGCTGATCGACCGGGATATCGTGGAATGGAGCAACCTTCAGCGGCAGATGCTCTACTCCGAGCGGGACGCGGCGCTCGGCACGCCCAAGGCGGCGGCTGCGGCCGCGCGGCTGCGGGAAGCGAACAGCTCGGTCCGCGTCTTTGCCGAAATCGCCGATCTGACCTCAGCCAATGCGCCCAGCCTGCTGGCCGGAGCGGATATCATCGTAGACGGCACCGATAATTTCTCGACCCGCTATCTCATCAACGACTATGCCGTCAAACACGGCATTCCGTGGGTGTATGGCGGAGCCGTCGCCGCAAGCGGAATGACGCTGACCGTCATTCCTGGAGAGACGCCTTGTTACCGCTGCCTGTTCCCCTCTCCGCCGGCGGGCGGGACTGCCGACACCTGCGAGACGGCCGGAGTGCTCTCCCCGCTTGTCGACATCATCGGTTCCCTGCAGGCGATGGAAGCCATCAAATGGCTGACGGGAAACAGGGAAGCGCTGAGCGGATCGCTCCTGCAGCTGGATGTATGGCGCAACTCGTGGATGCAGGTATCGGCGGGCAATGCCAGGAAAGCCGATTGCCCCTGCTGCTCCAGAAGAGAGTTCGACTTCCTGGAAGAGCTGCAGCAGGAGTCTTCTGCCGTCCTGTGCGGCGCCTCTTCCGTGCAGGTCACGCCTTCGCGCACTCTGGAGCTCGATCTCCAGCAGCTCGCTTCGCGGCTGGCATCCAGCGGCCGCGCGGAGCTGGGCCCCTATAGTCTCCGCTACCGATCCGAGAGCGGATTGACGGTCATAATTTTCCCAGATGGAAGGGCACTAGTCCAAGGTACTCATGACCCTATTAAAGCAAAGGGCCTTTATACCGATATAATAGGTGAATAGGTTCAACTTTCACCCTATGCTTCCTGTATTTAGGATTATTTAGATAAGGGTGGGCAGCAGAATATAAACACTGTCGAGGTGCAACATGAGGGTGCATGTATCGGAAATCAAAGAAGGCGATCGGCTTAACAGCGACGCATTCAACCAGTTCGGGCTGAACGTCATGTCCAGCGGCACGATGCTGCGGTCATACGAAATCAGCAAGCTGTTGCAGCACGGAATCGATTACGTCGATTTGGAGGAGCTGCCGGCGGCAGAGATCGCTGAATTCGGACACAGGACGATCGAGTCCGGGTTGTCGCCCAAATGGCTGCCTGCCATGAAGCCGCTTTATGAGAGCGCTATTTCCGGATGCGAGGGTTTGTTCCGCCAGGCTGCAGGGGAAGGAAAAGTAACGGAAGAAGACGTCGAGCGCACCTTCCAGCCGCTCATGTCCAGGTTCCAGATGGAACGCGATGTCGTCTCCATGCTGCTCCTGCTGAATACGACCGATGACTATACGTACCAGCACTCGGTCCAGGTCGGAATGCTGTCCTATTACCTCTCCTCATGGATGGGGCATGAAGAGCAGGAATCGCTGCGCATCGGCAAAGCCGGCTTTCTCCATGACATCGGCAAATGCAGGATCCCCAAGAGCATCCTGAACAAGCCCGGGAAGCTGACCCCGGAAGAATACAAGGAAATCAAGCGCCATACCCTGTACGGAGAAGAAATCATCCTTAATTCCTACGAAGACCCCTATCTCTCCACGGCTGCCCTGCAGCATCACGAGCGCATGAACGGGAGCGGCTATCCCCATGGGATCAGCAACGAAGATATCTCCCCGATCGCCAAGATCGTGGCCGTCGCAGATGTGTACAGCGCCATGATCTCAGCCCGCGTCTACCAGGAAAAGCGCGACTTGCTCTATGTGCTTCGGGAGCTGTACCGGATGAGCTTCCATGAGCTTGACCCGATTACGACCCACACCTTCATCCGGCATATGATCCCCAACTTCATCGGCAAGCGGGTCGACCTCGACTCCGGGCAATCCGGCATCATCGTCATGACTCATCCAACGGAGTTTTTCCGCCCTCTCGTTCAGATGGAGGAAGAGTTCATCGACCTGACGATTGAACGCGAGTATGAAATTACCCAGGTTTATATGTAAAAAAAAGACCGCCCCGGATATGCCGGTGGCGGTCTTCTACTGCTAGTGCGAATCCCAAGGAGTCAAACATCGGATTCCTCCGATCTTCACGTCAGAGCCAGGCTCATGATCCATTGCTCCCCAAGATTCCCTGTCCGTCTGCGGCCGGTATCCTTGAAGCCGGTTTTGACGTACAGCCGCTGGGCCGCTATGTTCTTGCCGTTCACGGCCAGCACGACCTCGTCGCGGCCGGGAAGCTCCCGATGGACAAACTCCGCCAGGAGCTCCAGAGCTGCGGTGGCGCAGCCGCGGCCCTGCATGGAATGACCGATGGAGAATGCTGTGAGCAGCAGCGCTTTCCGATTGTCCGTGTAATCCTTCACCCGATCGCTCGCATGGAGGACGAAAAAACCGACTGGCTCTCCGCCAGCCAGAATGACGACCGGGAATCTGCCCGGAGATTCCTCCAGCATTTCTGCCGGCATGGCCGTGAACTGAGCTTGCTCCTTCGGCAGCTTGAACCGGCTCAAGCCTTCGAGATGATGGGGCTTGTACATGTCCAAGGATACCTGCTGGGACTGATTCATGCCGCAATTCCTCCGTATGTCATTGTTCATAAGCTGCTTATTCCGACGATGATCTTGAAGGCATTTCTGCCTTTCCGGATGCGCTTGAAGCCTTCCCGGGTATCCAGAATGAATACCGTCCTCCGGATCCATATGCGAATGTAGGCGGAACGCGGCTTCAGAGGTCCGAGAATGCCCCTCTGTTCGTGTTCCGTACCGTCCGCAAGCTCGATCTCCGTCCGGAGGAGCCAGCTGTTCCCGAATCCGAATTCAATGTATTTCAAGAATATAGGCCCCCCGGAAGACTTGTCCACTACCATTATGCAAGCGGGGCAGCATAGTTGTAAATATCACGGCGGTCGCGATCCCCTGCATGATCTTGTAGGCCATCGTAATGGGCCGGTTCGTTCCTTGACGGCTTTTAATCAGGTACTCGCTCTCGGCACACTGCTGCAGACTTGCTTTACCCGTTTTCGGTTCACTGTCGAGGTCGCCATCACGACACTGAAGTGAATTCAGTTGCAAGACGTCCGATGGCTGCGATTCAATGTCATAAGAGATTATTTCAAAACCGTATGCAAGCGTGAAGGTTACCGATTCTCCCCCCACACACCCTCAGGCATACGCATGCCGTGCACCTGCTGGAAGCCCGTGCAAATAAAAATACGTATCCGAGGGACTTGGGCACGCAAGCGTGAAAGTCACTGCGGATACGTATCTGCACGTTACGTGAAAGAACGAGGGCAATGCCCTTGATCTTTACGCGAAGTATCTTAGTTTGTTGGCAAATTCAGGGTTCCTGGAACCAGAAAAGGCTCGGTGAATAACCGTTATCCAATGCTTCCTTCCATCTCGAACTTGATGAGACGGTTCATCTCGACGGCGTACTCCATCGGCAGCTCCTTGGTGAACGGCTCGATGAAGCCCATGACGATCATCTGAGTCGCCTCGGCTTCCGTCAGGCCGCGGCTCATCAGGTAGAAGAGCTGGTCCTCGGATACTTTGGAGACGGTGGCTTCATGCTCGAGCGTCACGTTGTCGTTCATGATCTCGTTGTACGGGATCGTGTCGGACGTGGACTGGTTGTCGAGAATGAGCGTATCGCATTTGATGTTGGCTTTGGCGCCCTCGGCGTTGCGTCCGAAGGAGGTCAAGCCGCGGTAGGATACTTTGCCGCCGTGCTTGGAGATCGACTTGGAGACGATCGTCGAAGTCGTGTCGGGAGCAAGGTGGATCATCTTCGCGCCGGCATCCTGATGCTGGCCTTTGCCTGCGACGGCGATGGACAGAACCATGCCTTTCGCTCCGCGGCCCTTCAGGACGACAGCCGGGTATTTCATCGTCAGCTTGGAGCCGATGTTGCCGTCGACCCACTCCATCGTGGCGTTCTCTTCGGCAACGGCGCGCTTGGTGACGAGGTTGTAGATGTTCGGAGCCCAGTTCTGGATCGTCGTGTAGCGGACGCGTGCGTTCTTCTTCACGATGATCTCGACGACCGCGCTGTGCAGCGAGTTCGTGCTGTAGACCGGAGCCGTGCAGCCTTCGACGTAGTGCACGAAGCTGTCTTCGTCGGCGATGATGAGCGTGCGCTCGAACTGACCCATGTTCTCGGAGTTGATGCGGAAGTAAGCTTGCAGAGGCACCTCGCATTTTACGCCTTTAGGAACATAGATGAAGCTGCCGCCGGACCATACCGCGCTGTTCAGAGCCGCGAACTTGTTGTCCGTCGGAGGAATGACCGTGCCGAAGTGCTCGCGGAAAATCTCGGGATGCTCGCGGATAGCCGAGTCGGTATCCATGAAGATAACGCCTTGCTTCTCGAGGTCTTCCTGCATGCTGTGGTAGACGACCTCGGACTCGTACTGGGCGGATACGCCGGCGAGGAACTTCTGCTCGGCTTCCGGAATGCCCAGCTTGTCGAACGTCTCCTTGATTTCCTGCGGCACTTCTTCCCATGTCTTGCCTTGCTTCTCGGAAGGCTTGACGTAGTACTGGATGTCGTTGAAATCAAGATCGTCCATGTTGCCGCCCCATGTCGGCATCGGCATTTTGTTGAACTGCTCCAAGGATTTGAGGCGGAATTTCAGCATCCATTCCGGCTCGCCTTTCATTTCGGAGATCGTACGGACGATTTCCGGGGTCAGGCCTTTGCCCGACTGGAAAATTGATTTGTGCTCGTCGCGGAATCCGTATTTATATTCTTCCATTTCCGGCATCGATTTTGCCATGGTTTTCACGCTCCTTGTTATGGGATTGGAACTCTCTATTGCACAGTATTCACTCCGAAAACAATGATTCTTCACATCGCTGTTGCTCCCAGATTCCTTTCATCAATATTCAATAGGTGGAATCCGGGGACAAAGGCGACCGCTTGCGCTTCTCCAGAACTCATTGCTTTCTGCGTTATCCTGCCTAACGGAAAGTCGCCAACCAAAGCCGCCGCAAAAGCGACGGACTGCAATCAAGCCTACTTGCCCTGAGCCTCGACGCCCTTGCGGAGGGCGTTCCAAGCCAGAGTGGCGCACTTGATGCGCGCCGGGAATTTGTTCACGCCCGACAGGGACTCTATATCTTCAAGCTCCTCGAATTCCACCGGCTCGCCCTTCATGAGAGCGGAGAACTTGTCGGCCATGGCGTAAGCTTCTTCAAGCGTACGGCCTTTGACCGCCTCCGTCATCATGGAAGCCGAACTCATGCTGATGGAACAGCCTTCTCCGGTGAACTTCGCTTGCTTGACCACGTCTCCTTCCAGCTGGAGCTGGAGGGAGATGCGGTCGCCGCAGGTTGGATTGTTGAGGTTGATCGTAACTGCGTCTTCGTCCATCGTACCACGGTTGCGGGGGTTTTTATAGTGATCCATGATGACCCGGCGGTACAAATCATCCAATTGCATGTCCGAAGAACTCCTTTGTCCGCAGCAATGAAGCCGCCAGAGCGTCGACATCCTGCTCGGTATTGTACAGATAGAAGCTTGCCCTCGCAGTGGCCGTCACATCCAGCCAGCGCATCAGCGGCTGGCAGCAATGGTGGCCGGCCCGCACGGCGATGCCTTCGGAGTCGAGAGCCGTAGCCACGTCATGCGGATGCACGTCGTCCAGATTGAACGTAATCAGGCCGACGCGGCCCTCGCGCGGTCCGTAGATCGTGATGCCGTCGATTTCCGACAGCTTGCCGTAGGCGTAGGCCGCAAGCTCCTTCTCGTGACGGTCGATGTTGTCGAGGCCGATCTCCTCCAGGAAGTCGATCGCTGCCGCAAGGCCGATCGCGCCTGCGATGATCGGGGTGCCGGCTTCGAAGCGCCATGGAATGTCCTTCCAGGTGGAATCCTGCAGATCGACCAAGTCGATCATTTCGCCGCCGAACTCGATCGGCTCCATGTTCTCCAGCAGCGGCTTGCGCCCGTAGAGCGCGCCGATGCCGGTAGGTCCGCACATTTTGTGACCGGAAAGAGCATAGAAATCACAGTCGAGCGCCTGCACGTCGATCTTCATATGCGGCGTGCTCTGCGCGCCGTCTACGACCATCACGGCACCGTTGCGGTGAGCGATCTCGGTGATTTCCTTGATCGGGTTGATGACGCCGAGCACATTGGAGACATACATGACGGATACGATCTTTGTGCGGTCCGTAACGGTCTTCTCCACGTCCTCGAGCGAGATCGTTCCGTCCGGCTGCAGCGGAATATACTTCAGCACCGCACCGGAGCGCTTGGCTGCCTGCTGCCAGGGAATCAGATTGCTGTGATGCTCCATCGGCGTGATGACGATCTCGTCGCCTTCCTCCAATACGGACGGGGCATATCCCGACGCGACCAGATTCAGCGCCGTAGTCGTGCCGCGCGTGAAGATGATCTGCTCCGGCGAAGGAGAGCCGATGAACTCCGCTACGCGCGCCCGAGCGCCCTCGTAGGCGTCTGTAGCCCGGGATCCCAGCGTGTGGACGCCGCGATGCACGTTGGAGTTGTCATATTCGTAATAACGCTTGACGGCCTCAATGACGGAACGCGGCTTCTGGGAAGTCGCCGCGCTGTCGAGGTAAACGAGCGGATGCCCGTTAACCTCTTGATGAAGAATCGGGAACTGCTTCCTGATCTCCTCGATATTCATTAGGCGTTCAGCTTCCTTTCGAGCAGTTGCTGCAGCTGCTCGCGGACCGCGTCGATCGGAATTTCAGTTACAACCGGCGCTAGGAATCCGTAGATGATGAGCCGTTCTGCATCCTGCTTGGAAATGCCCCGGCTCATCAAGTAGTAGACTTGCTCGGGGTTGACTTGCCCTACGCTGGCTGCATGGCCTGCCGTTACGTCATCCTCGTCGATGAGAAGGATCGGGTTCGCGTCTCCGCGGGCTTTCGGATTCAGCATGAGAACTTTCTCCGTCTGAACGCCGTTGGCTTTGGTCGCGCCCTTCTCGATCTTGGTGATGCCGTTGATGATCGCCGTCGCCTCGTCTCTCATGACGGCGCGGGTGACCATGTTGCTGTCGGAGTTCAGGCCGAAGTGCTTGGCCTGAGTCGTCAGGCTCATGCGCTGCTTGCCCGCGCCGATGCTGACGACGGCCGCATCCGAGGAGGATCCGTTGCCCTTGAGGACGGACAGCGTATCGGACATGACGTTGCCGTCGTTGAGATCGCCGATCACCCATTGGATGCGCGCGTCGTTCTCAAGCACAGCACGGCGTACGGACATGTCGATCACGTTGGAGCCCAGTTGGTGGATCGAAGCGAAGTCGACGTGGGCGCCGGCTTCAACGAAGATCTCCACCATGGAATGGTGGACCGCGTCGGCTCCTCCGCCAACGGTAAGAGCGTTGTCGACGTAAGTTACGCGGCTGTGGCGTTCGGCCACGATGACGATATGCGGAGCGAACGATACCGATGCATCCTCGTTGTAGAAGAGGGCTTGCAGCGGAACTTCAACCTCGACATTCTTCGGCACGTACAGGAATACGCCGCCGTTCCACAGCGCAGCGTGCAGCGCCGTCAGCTTGTTCTCGTCCTTGGCGATGGCCTTGAACAGGTATTTTTGCACGAGATCGGGATGCTCGGAAGCAGCCGTCTCGAGATCTGTGAAGATGACACCTTTGGCTGCCAGCTCCTCCGGCAGGCGGCGCAGGACATTGCCCGATCCGCGCTGCACCAGCAGTGCTTGCGCGCCGGCTACGAGCGATGCCGCTTGCTCAGGCAGCTCGTTTTCGGAAGCAAGAGCCGTGTTTTGGCCATGCTGGCCAAGCGCGCCAAGATTCCAGCGGTCGATGCGGATCTTCTCCGGCTTCGGCCATTCCAGGCTGGCCGACAGCTCGGCCGCTTCGCCGCGCAGGGCAGTCAGCCATGCCGGCTCGCCCTTGCCGCGGGATACTTCTTCCGCATATGCCCGTTCAACGGGGTTCGATACTTCTGTGCTCATCTGGTTCCCTCCCGTCTTAGGCTTGGCCGACTGTTTCGTCTTCGATGCCAAGCTCAGCCTTAACCCAGTCATAACCTTCCGCTTCGAGACGCTCAGCCAGCTCAGGACCGCCCGATTTGACGATGCGGCCTTGCATCATGACATGCACGAAGTCAGGCTTGACATAGTTCAGCAGGCGCTGGTAGTGAGTGATGACCAGGAAAGCGCGGTCCTCGGAACGCATCGCGTTGACGCCTTGCGCGACGATCTTCAGGGCATCGATGTCGAGGCCGGAGTCGATTTCGTCCAGGATGACGACCTTCGGATCCAGCAGCATCATCTGCAGAATCTCGTTGCGCTTCTTCTCGCCGCCGGAGAAGCCTTCGTTGAGGTAACGGTGGGCGAACTCGGGGTTCATGTCCAGCTCTTTCATCTTGCCTTCCATCTGGCGGATGAACTTGATGAGGGAAATCTCGCTGCCTTCCTCGCGGCGGGCGTTGATCGCGCTGCGCAGGAAGTCGGAGTTCGTCACGCCGGAAATCTCGCTCGGGTACTGCATCGCCAGGAACAGGCCTGCGCGGGCGCGCTCGTCCACTGCCATCTCCATGAGGTCTTCGTCGTTCAGCGTCGCGGTGCCTTCGGTCACTTCATACTTAGGATGCCCCATGAGTGCGGAAGCCAGCGTACTTTTGCCCGTTCCGTTCGGTCCCATGATCGCGTGGATTTCTCCACCCTTCATGCTGAGGTTGATGCCTTTGAGAATTTCCTTGCCTTCGATCGTTGCCTTGAGTCCGTCAATGACGAATTGCGTTGCCATCTTTGAAATGCTCCCTTCAAATATGAGTACTTCCGGCGACGGTGTCCCGCTGGGCGGATTCCGCCGTGGAAGCTGTCTGCTTTGCGAGTTTCCGGGAACAATTGCGCCCGAAGTTCATTCTCAGTCGTTCTCAATAATAATTTTAGTATAAAACTCGTTATAAATCAATCAATCGCGGCCGCGCCGAGCAAGCTTCGGATTTCCATTCTCATCCGGTTGAACTCCTCGTCTCCAAGCACAGGCTCCGATTGTTCGCCGTCCAGCCCCTCGGGCAAGGAAATCCACGACTTGCAGCCGGTGAAAGCCGGCTCCATCGGCAGCCGCAGCGGCTGCCTCAGCTTGTACACCCGAAGCAGCAGCACATGCAGCGGATCCCGCTTCTTCCATCTCAAGCGTTCCTCGGCAAAGGAATCCGTCCAGATATGCCGCTCCCTGATCCGCTCCAGAACCTCCGGATCCGTGACCGGAATGTCCTCGACCGCATGCGCCCAGCTCGATATCGACACCGTGCCGGCACCCGGGCCCGCCCATTCTCCGAGCACTTCGTCCAGAAGCGGACGGGCTTCCTCCTTGAGAAGCTCCGGCCGCTGATGCTCATAAGCCGGGAGCAGATAGAAATCCGGCCGCTCCAGCCGGAAGTGCCGGGTCTCCTCGGCTATGCCGCCCTTGCGCAGGACGACGATCTGGCGCCCTTCCTCGAGCGCCCGGACCGCGACGGCCCATTCCTTCAGCGCTGCGGCTCCTGCGCCGGCTCCGTCAGATACGTTCACTTCGGCTACACATCCTTTCACCCGTCAAGCATATTCGCCCCATTATATCAAACGAGCCTATTTCAAGTCTAAAAAAGATGGGCTATAATTAGGGCTTATGTAGAACGAAAGCCTGGCGTCCGCACGCGGCCGCAAGCGATCTCATGAATTGTTCCTTCTTTTATTATGCTACCCATGAAAGGTGGAAATCACTAATGCCAGCATATCATCCCTACAGCGAGGCGGAAGCGGTCGAGCTCGCCCGCACGGTGGGAGGAGTCTTCGCTCCCGGAGCGGAGCTGGAATGCACCGAGATCGGCGACGGCAACCTGAATCTCGTCTTCCATATTACCGAGCCTGCGACCGGCAAAGGGCTCATCGTGAAGCAGGCGCTGCCTTATGTCAAAGTATTCGGCGAGTCCTGGCCGCTGTCGGTCGACCGCGCGCGGATCGAAGGCGAAGCTCTCAAGATCCAGCACAGCCTGGCGCCCGAGCTGGTGCCGCAAGTCTATTTCACCGACCATGAGCAGGCGATCACCGTCATGGAAGACCTCAGCAGCCATGTCATCATGCGCAAAGGATTGATGGAAGGCACTCTGTATCCGCGATTCGCGAGCGACATCTCCACCTTCCTCGCCCAGACGCTGTTCTTCACCTCGGATCTCGGCATGAGCCAGCAGGAGAAGAAGCTGCGCCAGCAGTCGTTCGTCAACGTGGAGCTGTGCCAGATTACGGAAGACCTCATCTTCGACGAGCCTTACCGCGAGCACGAGCGCAACAACTACGAGGATTCCATCGCCGACGAGGCGCTGGCGCTCCGCACGGACGCCGCGCTCCATCTGGAAATCGCCGTATTGAGGGAGAAGTTCCTCACCCGCGGAGAGGCGCTGATCCACGGAGACCTGCATACCGGCAGCATCTTCGCCCTGCCCGACTCCACCAAGGTGATCGACCCCGAGTTCGCTTTCTACGGCCCGATGGGCTTCGATATCGGCGCGGTCATCGCGAACCTGCTGCTCAACTTTGCCGGACAGGAGCATTGGAGCCCGGAGGCGGATTCCCGCAAGCAGTACCGGGAATTCCTCGCGGAGACCGTTCGCGGCGTATGGACGCAGTTCGCCGCCAAGTTCCGCACGCTGTGGGACGAGCACGGCAAGGATCCCGTCTTCTCCGCCGCGGCGGGCTTCCAGGATCTGTATATGAGCCGGCTGCTGCAGGATACGGCCGGATTCGCCGGAGCCAAGATGGTCCGCCGCGTCGTCGGCTTCGCCCATGTCGCCGATCTCGACGCGATTCCGGACGACGCCGTCCGCGAGCGCGCGAAGCGCATGGCACTGGCGATCGGCAAGGAGCTCGTCAAGCGCCACCGCACCATCGCCTCGATCGAGGAAGTCATCGACATCGCCCTTACTGCATCCGCGCGCTGAGCGCGGATGGCGCAACGACACCTTGCCCGGAAGGCCGGCTCCGCCGGCACGATCGCCGGACAGGGATAATGAACGGAGGAACCATCATGACCGACAGCTCAGCCGCATACCCCGGCCTGCAATCCCTCATTTGGGCGGGTAGCCAGCTTCAGCTGCTTGACCAGCGCCTGCTCCCGGAAGAAACCGTCTATCTTCCCTTGACGGATGCCGAAGGCGTCTGGGAAGCGATCCGACATATGAAAGTAAGGGGAGCTCCCGCCATCGGCATCGCTGCCGCCTACGGGCTTGTGCTCGGCAGCGGCCTGCCCGGCCAGCCCTTCCAGGCGGACGACAGCCTCGCCGCCTGGCTTGGCCGCGTAACGGAGAAAGCCGGCTATCTGGCGACGAGCCGTCCGACGGCCGTCAACCTGTTCTGGGCGCTGGACCGCATGAAAGCCCGCGCGGCGGAGCTGGCCCAAAGCGCCGTCTCCCTCGATGAGGCCAAGCAAAGCCTGCTCGACGAGGCGATCGCCATCCAAAGCGAGGACGAGGCGACGAACCGGATGATCGGCGAGCATGCGCTGGAGCTCATGCGCGACGGCATGGGCGTCTTGACCCACTGCAACGCAGGCGGACTCGCCACCGCGAAGTACGGGACGGCGCTTGCTCCGTTCTATCTGGCTCAAGAGCGCGGAATCTCGCTCAAAGTATTCGCGGACGAGACCCGTCCTGTCCTTCAGGGGGCGAGGCTGACCGCCTTCGAGCTGCAGCAGGCCGGCGTCGACGTGACGCTCATCTGCGACAATATGGCCGGCATGGTCATGAACAAGGGCTGGATCGACGCCGTCATCGTCGGCACCGACCGCGTCGCCGCGAACGGCGATGTCGCCAACAAGATCGGCACGTACAGCGTGGCTGTGCTCGCCAAAGCCCACGGAATTCCTTTCTATGTCGCATGTCCTCTCTCCACCATCGATCTCGGCACGCCTACCGGAGCGGAGATTCCGATCGAAGAGCGCCACGCGGAGGAAGTGACCGAGGGCTTCGGCAAGCGCACCGCACCTCAAGGCGTCAAGGTGTACAATCCGGCATTCGATGTGACGCCTGCCGAATATGTCACAGCCATCATTACCGAAAAAGGCGTTATCCGGCCGCCCTACGGCGAAAACCTCAAGAAGCTGTTCGAGGAGCTCCGCCAGGGATAATGCCGCTGGACAGCAGCAAGCCGCCAGGGAGATCTCCATGGCGGCTTTTTGTGCTCAGCCCTGATCGGCAATGAATAATTGGGACAGCGGACTCCCTCAGTCGTCATCGCCTGTCCGATCGCCGTCCAGCGGCAGCCCGACGACGATCGTCGTTCCTTTGTTCTCCTCGCTATGTACCGTGACCGTGCCGCCATGGTTTTCGACGATTTTTTTGCTGACCATGAAGCCAAGGCCGGTCCCTTTCTCCTTGGTCGTGTAGAAAGGCTGTCCGAGCCTCTCCAGCAAATGGGCCGGAATGCCGCAGCCCTCATCGATGAAGCTGACCATCACACCTCGTCCGTGCGGCTTCATCCGGGCGTCGATAATCAGGCTGCCGCCTCTTGACATCGCCTCGATCGCATTTTTGATCATATTGATGCACACCTGCTTCAGCTGGTTCTCCTCGCACATGATCATCATTTCCTCGTCGCTGAAAGAAGTGATGATCTGCACGTCATTCAGGATCGCCTGCGCGTTCAGCAGCGTGACGACATCCTCCAGCAGAAGGCGGATATCCTTCGCTTCAAAGTGGACGGCCTGAGGCTTGGCCAGCATGAGCAGCTCGCTGAGAATCTGCTCGATCCGGCGGATTTCCGAGGCCATGATTTCATAGAAATAATCCCGCTTCTCCGTGCTTCCGGACTGAAGGAGCTGAAGGAAGCCCTTGAGCGCCGTGACCGGATTGCGGATCTCATGGGCGATGCCGGCCGCCAGCTCCCCCGCGATCGACAGCTTCTCCGAGCGGATCAGCAGCTCCTGGGCCTGCAATCTCTCTGTAATGTCCCTAATGATGACCGCTCTGCCCCTGATCCGATCCTCGGCGTCGAGAAGCGGAAAGCTCGACACCATGACATGGAGGCGGACGCCGTTTTTCGTCACCCGCTCCGATTCATAGCCCTCGATGCTTCTCCCCGCCGTAATGATGGTTTTATTGCGCCCCACCTCGAAGGTTTTCTCGTCCGGGAGCAGAGGCAGCGCATGGCCCGGAATACCGACCAGCTCATCCATGGTCCAGCCGAATGTCGTCTCGAAAGCCTGGTTGACGCTGACGGTCAGGTCATGGTCATCCAGAATAAGCACCGGATCCAAGTTCCGGGTGATGAAAGACTCCAGCTGATGCTTCGTCGCCAGCAGCTGGCTCCGCATCTGGCTTGCTTCCTGCTTGCTGCGGTCCATGTCGATCTGCTGCTCGTTCTGCACGGCCAGGGACGGGTAGATATCGGAGCGGCGCAGGTACAGGCTGGACCCGACGAATTCCTCGTCGGTCATATGATATTCGTGGCTCCGCAGCAGCGCGAGCTGGAAGGCAGCCGATATCTGCCTGCCGTCATAGGCGCATACGGAGATCAGCCCGTTCCCGCCTATGCATTCATCCGCCAAATGGTCCATAGCGTCGAGCTTGAGGCTGACCTCTTCGACATCCTTGAGCGGAATATTGCCCCAGGCACGCAGGAGCAAGCCTTGTTTCTGATAGGATTCCACGGCGCGGGAAAATCTCTCCATGAAGATGCCGCTCCGGAACCCTCCGTCGATCCGGTACAGCTCTTCCCGATCGATATGATGGACAAGGGCAAGCTGGCTCTCATCCATCTGGCGGGATAGCAGCATGCGGATGGTTTGATAGAGCGTCGCGGATTCAACCATCACGGTCTGATGCCCCTGCTGGATTCCCATACGGACAAACGCAACCGCATTTTGAATGTAGCGGTCCAAATTTTCATAAATGTATACAATATGGCCGTTACCCGAAATGCTCATCATCCCGCTCAACGGCACGTTAGAATTCGGAAGGATCGCAGAAAACCACTCTTCATTGGCAAATGGACGCATTCATTCTCCCTCCAGGAAATCGATTGTGTCTATTTCATCAACGAACGGATCAATCCCTCCAGCCAGATGGCCTATTTTCCAAAAAAACAACAAAAAAGGGCAGCATTTCCGCTGCCCCTCCTTGCCATCCTGCTTCATTCCTCTATTCGGAAATCCTCCTGCTCTTCCGTCAAGCCAGCTGCCGGACGGCTTCGATTCCCTTCATGCCGACATAGAGGCCGGCTTCTCCAGCCGCCTCCGTGACCGATTCCAGCGGAGCGTCAAGCAGCTCCTCCAGCGTCCGGACGCCGACGGCGCGCGCAGCGACGACTCCCCGTTCCTTCAGCTTGGGGTTGCTGTCGAACAAAGCGACGTCCAGCGCTCCGCACATGATATATCCTTTATCCGTCGTTACAGCGAGCAGCGTCGTCTTAGGCAGCTTCACTTCGATGCCGAGCGCGGTTTTTCCGTCTCCGAGAGCAACGGGTACAATCTGCATCATGACAATGGGCCACCTCCCTTCTCAGCACTCCCGTATTGTATGCGTGGAGGGTCGGGGAAGGTGAATGCCCGCTCTTTGACGATGGCGCCGTCAACAGCAAAGGCCGCCGTCAACAGAGCCGACAGCGGCCAAAGGCGTTCCGAGCAGCCTTGCCGGCTGCGATGCCGAGCAGCTCTTCGGCATTGGCGCTGCACGGGCCGATTCGGCAGCCATCCTCCCTCGTCACGGCGACGAAATCGCCTTCCGTCAGAAGGGTTCTGTCTAGCAGCTCGTGTTCATTCGCGTTTCCGTCATCTTTCATTGCCGCTCAGGCCTCCGCCTTCTTTGTTATACGGCCTGCTCTTGGAGGCGGGCATGAATCCAGGCATCCAGAAGAGTGAACGTTTCTTTTGCAGCATCGACCATTTCGTCACCCTGCCGCGGCTCGGAGCCTTCCCGAACAAGCAGCTCCCTCATCTCGCCCCATCTTGCCCTCGTGTCGGGGCCGTAGGCGTAGAAGTACGACAATCCCGATTCGGGGGCGAGCTGCAAGCCGGAAGCCAGCTTCCTGCTGATGACCTGTCCGCCGAGCGTGGAGCCTTCCATGACATATAGATAACCGAGCATGCGCGCCGGTACGGAGACATCCGGAAGGGAAGCGCATATGGGAATGGAATCGATGTCCGTCCTCGAATAGCCGAGCTCCATGAAATCCTTCTCTAGCAAAGGCAGCTTGGCGAGCCTTGAGGGATCGATGCCCCATGCTTCCGCTGCGGGGCGGGCCAGCACGATGGCCTCCATCGGCTTGATGAAGCCATAGAACAGCTCCAAATACTGCTTGTATTGCTCAAGAGTCATCGTCTGATCCATGATGGCTTTGGCATATGCATTGCTTTCAAGCTGCTCATGGCTGGGCGCCGTTTCCTCGCGCAATCTTTCCAATATGCCTGCGGACATTCGGAAAACCTCCTCTATAAGTTGAATCCCTTTTATCTTCCAGAATATCCCTTATTTTATCCCTTGCCAGGGTTCGATCTCATGGACTTATAGCTTATAACCCATAATTGAAAACCGATTCCATAGCGGATCTCGACCTCAAAAATAGGTCTATGTCATTAGGTGATCTAATGATATAGTTATACCATTATCTCTATGAAGTTCGGAGGAACTACATACATCATGAACGGCAAAGGACCTAATACCTATTCCTTCCAGACGGATCTCATTATTGACGCGGTTACCCGGGACCTTGCCGAGGCCAGGCTCAAGCTGCTGCTCCAGTCGGCAGGCATAAGCAGCTACAAGATCGGCAAGAGCTCCCTCGTAGGCGCCTCGTTCCCTGAAGAACATGCTCCATTCGGGATGGCAACGCCAACGGCAAGCTCCGTATCGCCCGAGGCCGCACAGCCTTCCAACGGCTCCGAATCCTTGAGCGTCACATCCACCCTGCTGCATCATATGGAACAAAAGACTCTCGTCCGGCTCAGCGTCAACAAAGGCAAGGGCGTCCGAATGAGCATTCCGGGAAGAATCCTCAACATCGAAGGCAATCTCATCACCGTCTATCATGTCGACGAGAAGCAGGTCTACACTTTCCTGCTCCAGGAAATCGACGACTTCAACTAGCATGCAGGCACGCAGCGCGTCCGCCCGAGTCCAGCCGGCTGCTTCGTCCTTCATTCCCCTGTTTTTGCAAATGCGGCGGCACCTCCAAGGTGCCGCCGCATTTTTGCTTTCAAGGCTACGAATCCGCGGGCGGCTGCTCCGCTCTCAGGAACGGCCCCGGGCGCTCCAGGCGGCCCAGGCAGTCAGCCCCCAGCCTGCGATGAAGCAGAGTCCCCCGAGCGGCGTGATGGCTCCGAGCCAAGTGACTCCGCTCATGCTCAGCACGTACAAGCTTCCCGAGAAGAGGAAGATGCCGGCATTGATGAGACGGCCGCCGTTGCGCAAGGCCCGGATCTCTCCCAGACGGCTGGCGGCGAAGGCGATGAGGATAAGGGCAATGGCATGATACATCTGATAACGGACGCCGGTCTCGAATACGTCCAGCATGTCGCTCGTAAGACGGTCCTTGAGCCCATGGGCGCCGAACGCTCCGAGCGCGACGGAGATCAGGGCATGCACCGAGCCGTAGGCGATATAACGGGGAAACATGATGCGGCTTCACCTCTTCTTGCAAGCACGTTATCCGGCTCGCGAATGTTCCTATTATACCATATCCTCTTCGAGGCTCGTCCAGCGCCAGTAGACGCCGGACCCCGGCACCGGCATCAGGTAATGAATCCCCTCCCCATGAATATACTTGGAGAACAGGTCCTACAGGCTCTGAAATACACATAGTGGGGTGAGCGGCTATGACGGAACCGCTGTCCATCGTCTCCCGCGAGGATTGGTCCCTGCATCGCAAAGGCTATCAGGACCAGACCCGCCATCAGCAGAAGGTGCGCGAGGCCATCAAGCAAAATCTGAAAGATATCGTCACCGACGAAAGCATCATCCTCTCGAATGGACGCGAAACCGTCAAGGTGCCGGTAAAAAGCATCGACGAGTACCGCTTCGTCTACAATTACAACAAGCAGCAGCATGTCGGACAAGGAGACGGGGACTCTCAGGTAGGCGACGTCCTTGGCGTGGATCCTTCCGCCGCCAAAGGCAAAGGCAAAGGGCAAGGGGCCGGCGATCAGGCCGGAGAGGATTATTTCGAGACCGAAGTCACCATGGATGAGCTGGAGGATCTGCTGTTCGAGGAGCTGGAGCTGCCGAGGCTGGAGCAGAAGCAGAAGGAGAACGTTCAAGCCGCCGACATCGTTTTTCAGGATATCCGCAAAAAAGGCATCATGAGCAACATCGACAAGAAGCGTACGCTGCTCGAGAATCTTCGGCGCAACGCCAACGCCGGACGCCAAGGCATCGGGGGGATTACTCCGGAGGATCTGCGCTATAAAACCTGGCAGGAAGTCATCAAGCCCCACTCCAACGCCGTCGTGCTCGCCCTCATGGATACATCCGGCAGCATGGGCTCGTTCGAGAAATACTGCGCCCGCAGCTTCTTCTTCTGGATGACCAAGTTCCTGCGCCGCAAATACGAGCATGTCGAGATCGTCTTCGTCGCCCACCATACGGAAGCGAAGGAAGTGACCGAGGAGGAGTTCTTCACCCGCGGCGAGAGCGGCGGCACGATCTGCTCATCCGCTTATCAGAAGGCTCTCGACATCATCGACAGCCGCTATCCCTCGGCCAACTGGAATATTTACCCTTTCCACTTTTCCGACGGCGACAACCTGACCTCGGACAACGAGAAATGCATCAAGCTGATCGACGAGCTGATGAAGCGGTCCAACCTGTTCGGCTATGGCGAGGTCAACCAGTACAACCGGAGCAGCACCCTGATGTCCGCCTACAAGCATATCCAGGACAAGAAATTCCTGTTCTCCGTCATCCGCGACAAAAGCGAGGTCTACAATGCCCTCAAACGGTTCTTCGCGAAGCCGGCAGGCTGAAGCCCGGCCGGCAGCCGCCCTGGCTGGCCCGCCATGATGAGGCCGAGTGCCGGCTCGCGGCGTCATGCTATTGGCTGCCTCGCGGCATTCACGCCGATGGCCGTCTCGCGGCATTCACGCCGATGGCCTCCTCTCGGCGTCATGCCATTGGCTGTCTCGCGGCATTCACGCCGATGGCCGCCTCACGGCGTCATGCTGTTGCTTTCTCGCGGCGTCTTGCCATCGGCTGTCTAGCAGCGTCCAGCCATTGGCTGTCTCGCGGCGTTCACGCTAAAGGCCGTCTCTTGGCGGTCGGCATTTGCCGCCTCGCGACGCGCCAAAAGGGCTGCGCCCCGCCGGACCTTGTGGGGTCTAGCGGTCGGCACAGCCCTTTGCCTGCGGCAGGACGCCTCCCGGCATCCTGCCCCTCATGCCGCTGCTCGCGTTATACAAACCAGACTCGGCTTATGATGACAAGCAGAATGAACAGGACCAGAATGATGCTTGTGCGGGTCCAACCGGCTCCTCCGGCATACGACACGGCTTTCTTTAACGGCCGTATGGTTCAACCTACGCGGAACATGGCGCGCGCTATTGGACGAGTGCCTCCCGGCGCGATGAATATCCTTGCTGAAACCGAGGTGAGACGACATGAAATGGAGCGGACAGGCGAAGGAAACGGCCCAACGGCTCCGGGATGAGCTTCTGGAGTGGCAGAGTCCCGACGGCGCATGGCGGCTGTGCTGCGAGAGCGGCGTCATGAGCGATGCTTTTTTGCTGATTCTGCTGCAGGCGATGGATTGGATGGAGGATCACCGCGAGCTCGCGGGGCGGATCGCTCAGCGCATCGCCGTGCTTCAGGAGAACGGCGGAGGCTGGAAGCTGCATGAAGATCAGAAGGAAGGCCATCTGGAGTCGACTGTGGAAGCCTATTACGCGCTGCTCTCCACCGGCTACTACGAATACGGCGATCCTCGGATGGTCAACGCCCGCCGCTTCATTCTCGCACGAGGCGGGCTTGGAGAAGTGCGGACGATGATGACGCAGGTACTGCTCTGCATGACCGGCCAGCTGGATTGGCCGCGGGTTCTTCGCATTCCGGTCGAGACGCTGCTCGCCCCGTCCTGGCTGCCGATCAGCCTGTTCGATCTGTCCGGCCATGCCCGCGTCCATCTCGTGCCGGTGCTCATGCTGGCCTCCGGCAGCTTCAAGCTGGGCGATGGACGCCTGCCCAATCTCTCGGAGCTCGTGGCCGGAGAGAGCCGGAGCTTCCTGAAGCCTCCTACGCTTCCGGGGCCGCTCGCCGGCATGGCCGAGGCGCTCGCCGCCGGCCATTCCCCTCTATACCCGGCATCGCTGGACAAGGGCGAGAAATTCATGCTCGAGCGGATAGAGCCGAACGGCACTCTGCTCACCTATTCGACCGCCACCATCCTCATGATCGCAGCTCTCGTCTCCATCGGCTACCCGCCAAGCCATGAGATCATAAGGCACGGCCTACAAGGAATCCAGTCGCTCGTATGGGATGATCCGCGGCATGAGATCTCTCATTTGCAGATCGCTTCCTCGACCGTATGGGATACGGCGATGCTGGGCTGCGTGCTTCATGAAAGCGGACTTCCCGGAGAACATGACGCGCTCCAGCGGGCGGCCGGATATATAGCCTCCCGTCAGCAGACGGTCAAGGGCGACTGGGCCCGCCGCAATCACCGCACGCCGCCCGGAGGCTGGGGGTTTTCGGATGTGAACACCCGCTACCCGGATATCGACGATACGACCGCTTCTCTCTCGATGCTCCAACGGATACATGCGGGAGATGCTTTTCCGGATGAAGCCCGGGAACGAGGGGACCGCTGGGTATGGTCGATGCAGAACAAAAGCGGCGGCTGGCCAGCCTTCGAGCGCGAAGCCGGAAGCCCGCTGATCGGGCTTATCCAGTTCGAACAGGCCTCGCAGATCGTCACCGATCCGCCAACCGTCGATCTGACCGCCCGTACGCTGTTATGGGCAAGCCGCCGGAATGCCCCGTCGCCTTCATGGGTAAGCGCAGCGATCGACGCCGATGAAGGCGGAGACAATCCGGATAGCGACGCCGCTGCCCGTGCAGCCGCCTGGATCCTGAAGCAGCAGCAGCGCCCCGGATGCTGGCCGGGACGCTGGGGAATCGCCTATGTGCACGGTACCGGCGCCGCACTCGCCGGTCTTATGGCCATGCGTGCCAAGCGCAGCGCTTCAGCTCTCTACCGCGGCATGAACTGGCTTCTCTCCGTGCAGAATGCGGATGGCGGCTGGGGCGAATCCTGCTTCAGCGACGTCGCCGCAGAATACCGCGCGCTCGGAGCAAGCACGCCATCGCAAACCGCCTGGGCGCTCGAGGGATTGATGGCTCATCCCTCTTCGCCCCCCGCCGCCATCGATCGGGGCATCGAATGCCTGATCGAACTGCTGGAAGCGGAAGACTGGCGCAGCCGCTATCCGACCGGCGGCGGCTTGCCCGGTCATGTGTATCTGAACTACCACAGCAGCCGGTACATATGGCCGCTGCGAGTGTTGTCCGCTTATGTGGCAAGCGCGTCATCCGGCCCGGATCGGCGCTGAACCGAGGAGTTGATCCCACGGGGACCGCTTTAGCTGGCGGGTGATTTTCAGTCGTCGTGTTCTCCCCGAGTCTGGGTTGGGGAAAATCAAACACATGCCGCGGCCATTTCATTAAATAGCTAAACCCGGCTCTCTCGGAGCCGGGTTTAGCTATTTTCGAAATGCCGTTCCTGCTCCCTCTGAAGCAGAATCTCCGACCTAACCTCCATCTCCAGTGCAAGTGGAGGGCTTGGTTCGCACCGAGGGCTGAGACTGGATAAGCGACTAAGACGGTTTTCTCGGCTTATTCCGGTCCGAGAGCCCAACGAGAGCGACTAAGACGGTTTTCTCGGCTTATTCCGGTCCCGAGAGCCCAACGAGAGCGACTAAGACGGTTTTCTCGGCTTATTCCGGTCCGAGAGCCCAATGAGAGCGAATAAGACGGATTTTTCGGCTTATTCCGGTCCGAGAGCCCAACGAGAGCGAATAAAACGGATTTTTCGGCTTATTCCGGTCTCGAGAGCCCAACGAGAGCGAATAAGACGGATTTTTCGGCTTATTCCGGTCCGAGAGCCCAACGAGAGCGAATAAGACGGATTTTTCGGCTTATTCCGGTCCCGAGAGCCCGACGAGAGCGATTTAGACGGTTTTCTCGGCTTATTCCGGTTTTAAATCCGGTTGAAAGGTCTAGGAAAGAGGTTTACGGAACAGTCCTCTGCTTGATTCTATTGCCGCCAGCGTCCCTCATTGATCGTCCGGATCGTCTCCAGCGGCAGCTTGGGCTGGCGGTCGTACGTCAGCAGGCCGTTGATCTCCTGCTCCACGTCCGTCAGCTGCGTATAGCAATACCCCTGCACGCATCCGGATAGAAGCAGCGGCGAAATGACCGCGTTCAGCCGGGCCGCGAAGTCCTCGTCGTTCTCCGCTCCGGAATAGCCCCAGCCTTCCCAGTCGCTTTTCTTGTAGGCGATACCGCCGAACTCCGTCACGAGGATCGGCTGTCCGCGGTACGGGAACCCGTCCACCGCCAGCACGCGCCCGGCCGGCGTTGCCGAGACGGCGTTTTCCGCCGTGGAATATCTCTTCTCCAGCACTTCCCGGCGCCATTCGTAATCGTGGATGTTGAACAAGTCGGTGCTCACCATCTCCCAGCCGTCGTTGGAAACGACCGGACGCGTCGCGTCAAGCGACCTTGTCAGATGGTACATCGCCTGGGCATGCTCCTGCTGCCGCTTGTCGACGGCGATGTTCGGCACTCCCCAGCTCTCGTTGAGCGGCACCCAGACGACGACCGACGGATGGTTGTAATCCCGCTCGATGCTCTCCTGCCATTCCTGAGTGAAGCGCCGCACGTACTCCTCCGAATATTCGTACGCATTTGCCGCCTCGCCCCATACGAGCAAGCCCAGCTTGTCGCACCAGTACAAATAGCGCGGATCCTCCAGCTTCTGGTGCTTGCGCGCTCCGTTGAAGCCCATCTCCTTGGTCAGCTCGACATCGCGCCGGATCGCCTCGTCGCTCGGCGGCGTAAGGTTGCCGTCCGGGAAATACCCCTGGTCCAGAACCAGCTTCATGAAATAAGGCCGGTTGTTCAGGCACAGCCTGCCGCTCTCGATCGAGATCTTGCGCATCCCGAAGTAGCTCGTCACCTCGTCGAGCACCTCTTTCTCGTCCAGCAGCCGGAATCTGACGTCGTACAGATGCGGCCGCTCCGGCGACCACCAGCGGCCGAGGCCGTGGTCGTTGAAGTCCGCCAGCCGGATGCTGCGGGCTTCATGCGCGCCGCGCACCGAGAACGTATCGCTGGCCACCGGTTCGCCCTGGAACGAAATGTCCACCTGCAGCGTCAATCCCTCTCTCAGCGGCCCCTGCACCCAGGAGCGGATTTCCACCGTTTGGCGGTCGATATCCGGCGTGAATCTCACTTTGCCCAGCGAGGTTTCGGAGACCGCCTCCATCCATACCGTCTGCCAGATGCCGGTCGTGCGGGTGTAGAAGATGCTCGCCGAATCGCTTTTCCAATACTGCTTGCCGCGCGGCAGCGTGACGTCCTTGCTGTAGTCGGCCGCCTTCACGACGAGCCGGCTGCTTCGCCCGTCCTTATGCAGGGCGTCGGTGATATCCGCGCTGAACGGCGTATGCCCTCCCTCGTGGCGGGCGACGAGAATGCCGTTCACCCAGACCGAGGCGTCGTAGTCGACCGCTCCGAAATGGAGCAGAATCCTCTTGCCTGCCAACGGCTCGGGAAGCTCCAGCTCCCGGCGGTACCAGACGATGTCGTGAAAGTCCGGATCTCCGATGCCGCTCAGCTTGCTCTGGAAAGCGAACGGCACCTCGATGACGCGCTCCAAAGGCGTCTCTCCCTTATGCCAGCCTTTTCCCTCTCCTTCTCCGGCGTCGTCGAAGCCGAACTCCCATGGCCCGTTCAGATTGATCCAATTCTCTCTGGCGAATTGCGGCCTCGGATACTCCGCGCGATGCTGCTCTCCCATAACCATAACCCTCCGCTCCTATTTGGGACCTGCTGCTCACAATAGACAGACTTCATGCCTTCTTTTTCAGACAGACTTCATGCGCTCTTCAATAGACTTTATGGGCTTTTCAACAGATTTCATGGTCCGGCTCTTCAAAAGACTTTATAGGCTTTTCAATAAACTTCATGATCCTTCTCTTCAATAAACCTTCATGCGCTCTCCAATGGACTTCATTCGCTCTTCAATAAACCTCACGCTCTTATCGGCCATGGCGAATCGAAGACTCGGCGTGCCCTCAACCCTGTCATTCCGCCGCAAGCCTCATGCCAGCGGGAGATCGCCGCCCGCGCGCATGCTGTCCCTGTATTCTTTGGGCGAGACGCCGAGCCGGCTTTTGAACACCCGGTTGAAATGCCGCACATGGGCGAACCCGGTTTCCTCGGCGATCGCATTGATCTTCTCGTTGGTGAAGGCGAGCCTGCGCTGAGCCTCTCTCGTGCGGACTCGGGTCAGCTGCTCGATGAAGGTGACGCCCGTCCGCTGCTTGAACAGATTGCTGAAGTAAGCCGGGTTCAAATACACCTCGTCCGCGACGTCCTTCAGCGTCAGCGCCTCCCGGAAGTTCGCCTCGATGTAGCGGCTGGCCGCCGCGATCGGGTCCCGGTCCTGCTGCTCCCTCGACTGCTGGATCGCCTCCGCAAGCCGGCACAGCAGCTCCTCCAGCCGCTCCGCCAGCTCCTGCCGGGAGGTGATGGCGCAAATCTCGACGAGCATCCTGCCGATATCCGAGCGGTCCAGCCAGGCGCCCGCCGCCCCGAGCTCCTCCGCCAGCTCGTAATGGCGGATCAGCAGCTTGCACAGCTGCTGGTGGATGCTCTCCGGCGTGCGGGCCGTGCCGCACAGCTCGTCGATCCACTGCCGCGCCATGGCCGCGATGATCCCGCGCCGGCCTTCCATGACCGCCTTCTCCAGGCTGTCGGCGGAACGCTTCGCGGCCTCGTCGTCCGACCGGCCGCTCCCGGCGACCGCGGCGTAGTCCAGCACGCTGTCGCCGCCGACGATGAGCCGGTGCAGCAGCGCGATCTCGGCTTCGCCGTACGCCTTCGGAATGCCGGCCAGCCCCTCGGCCGGCCGGCCGACTCCGATCGTCACCGTCAGCCGCGACAGGGAAGAGATCTGCCTGCGGATCATGTCCGCCAGCGAATCCGATCGGCTGGGCAGCGGCTCCGGACGCTCCAGATTGATGAGCGCGACAACCTTTGAGTCCGACAGCACGAAGCTGAGCCCCTTGGCGTGCCGGTCCAGCATTTCCTGCACGAACTGCTGGATGTACAGCTGGAACAGCGAAGCGTCGCCGCTCCGGTAGCGCTCCTCCCCGACCGACTGCTTGTCGAGCTTGATGACCATGCAGACGAAGTACGGATGCGGGAGCGCGATGCCCATCTGCTCCAGCAGCCGCAGCTCGCTCTCGTCCACTCTGCCCGACAGCAGGGATTCGGCCAGATGCTCCGTCATATGGCGCCGCACCGCCGGCTGCGCATCCCAGCCCGCCTCCGAACGGGCGGACTTCCGGCGCCGCTCCACCTCTGCCTTCAGCCTCTCCAGCACCTGGGCCAGCTCCTCGCGCTCGACCGGCTTCATCAGATAATCCATCGCCCCCTGGCGCATCGACTGCTGGACGTAGGCAAAGTCGTCGTAGCCGCTGACGACGACGGTCAGCAGCTCCTGGCGCCGGCTGCCCGCCATCTGCTGCAGCTGAATGCCGTCCATGCGAGGCATGCGGATATCCGTCAGCAGGACGTCGGGAGCGAGCTCCTCGATTTTGTCCAGCGCTTCGTATCCGTCGCAGGCTTCGCCGACGATCTCCCAGCTCTCGTCGAGGCCGGCGATCATCTTGCGGAGCCCCCTGCGGAAGATCGACTCGTCATCGACAATCAATAGTTTCGGCATTTACCCGATCTCCTCCAATCTGGCGCCTGCATGATGAAGCAGCGGAAACCGGAGCACGGCCCTGAAGCCCTGATAGGGCATGCTCTCCAAGGTCAGGCCGTATTCCTCGCCATAGTGAAGCACGATGCGCCGGTGGACGTTGAGCAGGCCGTTGCCCGACTGCCCGCCGAGCTCCTTGGTGCTCCGCAGATGGGCGCGAAGCGCCTCCAGCGCCTCCGCGTTCATGCCGATTCCGTCATCGGCCACCGCAATCTCCAGCACCTGCCCCGCCGCCTCCGCCGTCAGCGCGATCCGCCCTTGGCCAGCGCCTTTGTCCAGGGCGTGGTTGATCGCGTTCTCCACGAGCGGCTGAATGATGAGCGGGATGACCTCGCAGTCCAGCAGCGAGGGATCGGCTTCCATCGTGAACTTGATCCGCTCCTCGTAGCGCATCTGCTGAATCTTCATGTACCCGGAGACATGGTCGAGCTCGTCCTTCAGCGTCACCCGCTCCTTGCGTCCGCTCAGGCTGTAGCGCAGGAGACGGCTCAAATTGTTCGACATCGTGATGATTTCGCGGCTGCCCTCCATCTCCGCATACATGCTGATCGACCCGAGCGTGTTGTAGAGGAAATGCGGGTTGATCTTGCTCTGCAAAGCAGCGATCTGGGCATCCTTCTCGCGGATCTCGGTCTCGTAGAGCAGGTAGCCGAGCTCGCTCAGCTTGGCGACCATCTCGTTGAAGGAGCGGCCGAGCGCTCCGATCTCGTCCCGCCCCTCCGCATGGAAGCTCTGGCCGAGCTCTCCCCGCTCGACGTTCCGCATGAGACGGCTCAGCTTGCGCAGCGGCCGGGTAATCCGGTAAGCGATGAACACGTACAGCAGCAGCGCAAGTCCGACGCTCGTAGCGCCGATGCCGATGATGAACGTCCGCAGCGTATCCGTATCCTTCATCAGGCTCGCCACCGGCACGATGCCGACCGTCGTCCAGCCGGTCACCTCCGAGGTGAAATGCGAGACCAGCAGCCCTCGTCCGTCATTGCGGACATGGCTGACGCCTTCCCCGGTGCGCCCGAGGTACAGCCCGGGAGCCTTCTCTCTTCCCCCGTCGTCCTTGCGGATGACGAGGTTGCCGGACCGGTCGGCGATGTAGAGAGACTCCTCCGGGTCCAGCTTCACCTTGGACAGAATCTCGCGGATGAACTTTGGATCCACGTCGATCACGATATAGCCGAGCGACTGGCCGCTGTCGAAGCTGCGCAGCTCGCGGGCGATCGAGAACGCCTGGTACACGTTGCCGCCGGTCGACCGGACGTCATGGGTCGCGATGAACACCGGCTCGCCGTACTGGCCCTTGAACCGGTCCAGCCACTCCGCGCTTTCGTCCAGCTTGTAGGTCGTTACATACTGGCTCTCCGGAAGGACGACGTACGACGCGCCGCCCTGGCCGTAGAGAGAGACGCCGAGAATGTCGACGCGCCCGTTCAGGAACACCTGGGTGACGAAGCTGTTCAGCTCGTTGATCTCCTCCAGCGACAGCGCCTGTCCCGATGCCCGCTTCGACTCCAGATAAGCCGTCACCTTGGGATACTGGTACGGCATCACCGTCAGGCGGTTGAGCTCGTTCATATAGGTGTCGATATTCAGCGTCATCTGCTTCAGCGTCTGAAGCTGGTAATCGCCCACCTTGGCTTCCGTCGTAGCGGAGAAGCGGGAGAAGGCGAGATACCCCATCAGGCCGAGCGGCAGCACGATGAAAACGACATTGATGAGAATCAGCTTGCGCGCCAGCTCCAGATTGCGGAACCAGTTGCCGAATGCCTTCAAATTCCTTTCTCCCCTTCCGCCCGGATGCCTACTTGCCCAGCTGCGAATCCACGCTCGCCGCCGCCCGCTCCAGCGCCTGCGCCGGAGTCTGCTGACGGTAGATCATCTTCTCCCACTCGGATATCAGCTTCTCGATCATCGTCCATTGCTTGACATGACGAGGCCAATAGACGACGTAGTTGGCGGTAGCCGCATAGTCGCTGCGGAACTTGAGCGCCGAGAACGCTTCGCTCGCCACGACCTTCTTGGAGCTCGGGACATGCCCGGCCTCCGCCCACATGACGCCGTTGTCGACCGCCCACTTGGCGAACGTCAGCGCGGCTTTCCGCTTCTCCGGCGACAGGCCGGCCTTGGCAGGCAGAGCCAGCGTATGCGTGTCTCCCCATACCGCAGGATGATCGTATATGACGGGAAAAGGAATGACGCCGAGCTCCAGGCCCTCGGCCTTCTCGAATGCTCCGGTGCCCCACATGCCGGTGATGAGCGCCGCCGCTTCTCCGTCGTGGAACATCTTGAAGGCATCGTTGATGCCGGGAGGAACAAGCTCCCGCTTGTAGAGGCTGTCCACGAACTCCAGCGCGCGCAGCGAATCGGAGTTGTCGAAGACGGCCTTCGTCCCGTCCGCACTGAAAAACCGGCCACCGCCGTCGATCTGGTTGTACAGGCTCCACCACAGCCAGACGGAATCGATTCTCGTGCTCGGCAGCGCAAGAGGAGCGATGCCGGAGGGAACGCGCTCCTTGATCCGCTCCAGGAAGCTCGCGAAGCCCTTCTCTCCAGGCTCCATAACCGGCTTGCCCTCCGCATCGAGAAGCCCGGCCTGCCGCAGGAATTTCTTGTTGTAGTAGAGCACCAAGGCATGCGTATCGAGCGGAACCGCGTAATGGCTGCCGCCGTACAGAGTCGATTCCGCGATATTCGCATTGAACATGCTCCAGTCCAGCCCCGTATCCGCGGCCGGCTCGTCCAGCTTCTCGATGTAGCCGTTCTGGACGAATTGCGGCAGGTTCGTCGCATGGACGACAGCCAAGTCAGGCGCATTGCCGGCCAGGATGGCGGTCCGGAGGCGCGAGTAATAGTCGTCCAGCCGGGAATTGATCTGCTCGACCCGGATGTCCTCATGCTCCGCGTTGAACTTCTCGACGAGCTCCGTCATGAAAATATTGTCCCCGCCGCTGAAGGGGGTCCAATATTCCAGCACGACCGGCTGGACGGGATCCGGCAGCTTCTCGGCCGGCTTCTCTCCGGAGCAGCCCGCTGCGGCCGCCGCGGCGATGGAAGCGCCCAGCAGCAGCGCGATCCGCCTTTTCGTCAGATTCCCATATCCCATCACACTGTCCCGACTGCTCCTGCTGCTTCGGCTGCCTGTCATGCTGCATGCTCCTCCGTCTCGCGCTGATCTTCAAGCGGAATGATCGACGGCATCCTTCCCGGCGTTCCGGGTACGGCCCGCTCTTCCGCTCCTATTGGGACCGCTTCCCCGGGAAGACCCGTCAGCCGGGCCTTCTCCATATATCCACATAATCTATAATGAAGCTTCCTTGGCTGTCAAAGAGAACAAGCTCGTTCTCCCCGGCCTTCAGCTCCAGCTCCGCCTCGTACACGCCTGCGGCATTGCGCTCCTGCGGCTTCAGCTTGACGGCCGACCTGCGTCCCCCGTTCGCGGCAAGCGACAGCTCCGCGCTTTCTCCAGAGTTCAGGACGCTCACCGATACCGTGTACTTTCCGCCGCGAGGCACGCTCACATTGGCGAACCGCAGCGAATCGCCCTCGCCGTACAATCCGGCGGCAGATCCCCTGGAGGCATACGGATTCTCCTCCTCGGCCGCATCGCCCCCGAACGCCGCCCACTCGGCTTCATAGCGGGGAATCTCCACGGCAAGCACCTCCGCGCCGCTTCCAGCCGCTTCTACCGCCAGCTCGTTCATCCCTGCGCGCAATCCGACCTGTCCATAGGCGTAGCCGATGCTGTCCGCCTCCGTCGGCGCCAGCTTCAACTCCGCCGCTTGTCCCGCATCGGTTCCGATGCGCGCGGCAGCCTCGATTCCTCCGGCATTCCGGTAATGGACCAGCACCGGAGCGCCGGCCTCCACTGTCGACGGGATCGCTCCGAAGAGGAGCCGGTCTCCGTCCCGGACCGCGTCCTTCGCCCGGATGACGCCCATTCCCGCAGGCATCCGGATCGGCGTCGCCAGCGGCTGCGGCTTGCCGAAGAGCGGCAGTCCGTTCTCGTCCCATTCCACCCGCGCAGCCCGCGCCTTGCGGTTGTTCCACCCGTCGGCCGGGCCGGAGGTGGCATGATAGACGAGCCATGTCTCGCTTCCGTCGGGCGAAGGGACGAAGGAATTATGCCCGGGTCCGTAGACGCCCGCCTCCTCGTCCATGGCGAGCAGAGGCTCCTGCGCCTTGGTCCAATCGGAAGGCTCCAGCGGATCGCCGCCCGGCTTCAGCGCAAGCAGCCCGAGACTGTATAGCGGCGTCCAGCTGCCCGCTCCCGAGTAGACGATGAAGACTCGGCCATCCTTGTACAGCAGCGACTGGCCTTCGTTGATGTAAGGCGGTCCGCCGCCCCTTTCCCAGTCCAGCTCCGGCCGGCTCAGCAGCACCCTGGGCCCGCTGATCGTCCAAGGATCGCTCATTGGCGCGATATACGTGTTCTGGGCTTCGTTCACGTCGCCTTCCCATCCCGACCAGACGAAGTAGAGCTTGCCTTCATGCTCCATCGCCAGCCCGTCGATCGCCCATTTGCCGGCATCGTCCTTGATCTGTCCCTTGAAGGCATAGCTGCCCATGGGATCGTCGCTCTCGCCTTCCAGCACATACATCCGGTGGTTGGCGTTGTCTCCGTCGTCGGCCGCGAAGTAGATGTACCATTTCCCTTGCAGATACTGGATCTCCGGCGCCCATAGATTCGCCGAATAAGCCGTTTCCGCCGGCGGATACCAGACGACCTTGCGCTCTGCGGAGCGGAAATCCAGCGTCCGGGACTTCATCACCATGATGTCGGCTCCATGATGCGTGAACGTCATGTAGTAGAAGCCGTTGCGATAGACCACGCTCGGGTCCGGCGTATCGATCTCGGCGAGCGTGTTCTTGAACATGCCTCCATGCCCATTATACGAAAGCGTTTTCCCGTCGTCTCCCTGCTGCTGCATCCAATAGATTCCTCCTGCGATCAGGACTAAAAGCGCTCCCGCCGCAAGCAGGAAAGCTCTTTTGCCTCGTATTGACATCGGTCGTCTCCTTGCTCTGTTGTTTTCGGGCTTCATAAGGAATCCGTAAAAAATTGCTGCGCAGTCAGAATGTTCTTCCGATCGCTGTCGAGTCCCCTGCTCGTTTCTCAGCGCTACTTAACGCCGGCGCTCGTGATCGCCCGGACGAAGGATTTCTGTCCCAGGATGAAAACAAGCACGACCGGAAGCGCCGCGATCGTCGTCATCGCCATCAGCTTGCCATAGCTCTGCGTATAGCTGCCGGTCGCCATCATCGCGATGCCGGCCGTTATGGTGCGCATCTCCGGCGAGGTCGTGGCGTACAGCGGCCAGACGAAGTCGTTGTAAATGCCCATGAACGTGAAGATGCCGAGCGTCACCATGATCGGTACGGCCGACGGCAGCAGAATGCGGTAGTACAGCTGCCATTTGTTCACTCCATCGATTCGTCCCGCCTCCTCGATTTCCTTCGGGAAGGACACGAAGAACTGGTACAGCAGGAACACGCCGAAGGCACCGGCCGTCGCAGGCAGGATGAGAGCCGGGTACGTGTTGATCAGGCCGAGCGAGTTGAACTCCATATACATCGGCAGGAACGTCAGCACGCCCGGGATCATCAGCGAGGCGATGAACATCGGCAGCAGCACCCGCCTCAGCGGCAGGTCGTTCAGCCTCGCCAGCGCGAAGGCCGCCATGGAATCGATCAGGAGCACGAGTCCGGTCCCGATGATGCCGACGGACAGCGAGTTCGCGATCCAGCGCAGCACAGGCGTATTCATCAGCTCGCCGCCCAGCCCTTGCTTGAAGTTGTCGAGCGTCGGCTTGCGCGGGAGGAAATCCATCCGTCCCGAGAGCGCTTCGAAGTCGTTCTTGAACGCGGTCGACAGCATCCATACGAGCGGCAGGACCATGACCAGAGCGATGACGGCCGCGAGCAGGAGAAGAATTGCTTTTTTGGTTTTCGGGTTCGCCATCTATGCCTTCTCCTTCCGGTTGGTGAGCTTGAACTGGACGACGGATACGGCCATGATCAGCACGGCCATCAGAATCGCCATCGCCGAGGCGGAGCCTACATCCTTGCGTGCGAACGCTTGGTCGAGCACATTGATCAGCAGCACCCGGGTCGTATCGCCGGGACCGCCGCGCGTGAGCAGGAATGGCTGCGCATAGATGTTGAAGGAGGCGATTGTCGAGGTGATCATGACGAACAGCATGACGGGCCGGATCGTCGGCAGCGTGATGGAGACGAAGCGGGACCATGGCCCGGCGCCGTCGATCGAGGCCGCCTCGTAATATTCCTCCGGCACCTCGTTGAGCGCGTTGATGAAAATGATCATATTGAATCCGATCGTCCACCAGATCGTCGTGGAGACGAGCGATATCCAGGCCCAGGGAGTATCGGTGAGCCACGGGATTCCGGCCATGCCCAGCTTGGCGAGCAGGCTGTTGAGGAAGCCGGCGTTCGTGTCGAACATCATGAGCCAGATGACGGCCATGACCGAGGCGGACAGCGCGTACGGGAGGAAATAGAACGTGCGGAACAAGCCGCGCACCCGGGCGGGCAGCGCGTTCAGCAGCATCGCGAGGCCGAGCCCGATGACAATGAGCAGCGGCACGGAATACAGGACGAACTGAGCCGTCGTCCACAGGCCTTTGAAGAACAGGCTGTTCTCGTAGGTGCCGGGCGTGAAGATCGTCACGTAATTGCTTAAGCCGACGAAGGCATGCTCCGCCGACAGCAGCTCGAAGTCCTGAAGGCTGATGACGACGCCGTACAGGATCGGGAAGAGCAGGAACAGCCCGAAGGCGGCCAGATAGGGGAGTATGAACAGGAACGAGGTCAGCCGGGAAGTCCAGGCGCTTTTCATAGACGATGCCTCCATTTCATCTTTCCGAGAGTCGTGGACGGAAGGAGGGACGGGAAGCCGGCTGTCCGCGCTCCCCGTCCCTTCCGCCCCAACGTTTGGAAAGCCGTTATTTTTTGATTGCCTGGCGCGACTTCGCCGCGGCATCGTCCATCGCTTGCTGAGGAGATTTCTTGCCCAGGATCGCGTTGCTCAGCTCGCCCCACAGCGGCTCGACGATCGTGCCCCAATTCAGCACATTCGGCGCGAACTGAACGGACGGGAAGCTTTGGGCGACCGTGCTCTGGAATTCCATCGCCTTGAACTCGGCGCTCTCAAGCACCTTGTGCGAGGCGACCGCCTGGCCGGATTCGGCCCAGTCGAGCGAGTTGCCGGCGACATACTTCAGGAAGTCGCCGATGCCGGCGATCTTGCCCGCGTCCGTCACGGCCTTCGGCACGACGAAGCCGTGGGAGCCGGCATAGACCGCCTGCTTCGCTTTGCCGATCTGCGGAATGACGGCGACGCCGTAGTTGAGGCCGGCCTCGTCGAACTGGGACTTCATCCAGGGGCCGTTGAACTGGATGGCGTTTTTGCCCTGGAGGAACAGCGTGTTCTCGCCGTCCTGCTGCACGTTGCCCGGAGAGATTCCCTTCTCGACCATGCCGCGCAGCCACTGCACCATCTCGACCGCTTCCGGAGAGTTGTAGGCGACGTCGCTGCCGTTCCACAGCTCGCCGCCGTTCTGCCAGACGAGCGACGGGAAGATGAACTGCTGCGGCCACAGGCTCGGCACCACGTAGCCGTAGACGCCCTTCGACTTGTCGGTCAGCTTCTCCACCGCAGAGTCGAATTCCGCGCGGTTCGTCGGAGGCGCGGTAATGCCGGCCTTCTCGAACAGATCCTTGTTGTAGTACATGACGAGCGGGTGGATGTCCAGCGGAATCGTGTACAGCTTGCTGTCGATCGTCGCGTACTTGACCGGCGCTTCCGCGAAGTCCGCCGGATTGATGCCGGCCGAAGCGGCAAGCTCATCGACCGGCTGCAGCTGGTCCTTGCTCTGGTAGGTCGGCACGCTGTCCACGTGCATGATCATCAGGTCCGGACGCTCCTTGCCGGTGCTCAGCGCCACGTCCAGCTGCTTGTAGTACTCGCCGTTCGGCTGGATGACGAAGTTGACCTTGTAGCTGTCCTGGGAGCTGTTGTATTTGTCCACGATCTTTTTCATGAACGGGCCGTCGGAGCCGGAGAACGGCGACCAGAACAAAATTTCCGTCTTTTTGCCGCTGCCGCTTTTCTGGCCTTCGCCGGCCGGCGCGTTGTCGCCGCCGTTGCTGGAGCAAGCGGTTGCAAGAAGCGGAACCATCATCGTCATGGCAAGGATCGAAGCTTTCTTGAACTTCGGAGTCTTCATCTGTTTCTAATCCCCTTTTGCCTGGTAGTTCAAGGCGCAAGCGCTTTGATAGCTCTATCGTAAGGGAAGGGATGCGGCGAAAAAATGCCGCTTCTACAGGAACAATGGACATATTTACAGGTCACCCTGCCGGAAAGATGTCCATGCAGTCGATCTCGGCGTAATTGCTGGAGCCGCTGAAGCGGATCGTATTGTTGCCGGCGTTCAGGTACACCTTGGCCGTCGAGGCGCCCCAGTTGTTCCAGCCGGAATAGGCCACGTAGAAGCTGGACGCCGCGCCGCCGTTGACGGACAGCGAGTGGATCGCCCAAGGCTGTCCGCTCGTGCCGTTGCCGTTGCGGACAGCCAGCACGTACCAGCCGGCAGACGGGGCAGAGACGGTGAACTGGGCATAACTGCTCGTCGTATCGAGATAGCCGACCTTCTTGCCGCCCGAAGCGCTCCCTTCGCTCGCCACGGCCGCTCCGCCCGACAGCAGCGCGCTCTCCGCCTCGTAGCGGTCCCGGCCCGGCTCGCCGGCAGGCTTGGCGATCGGAGCGTTGGGATTGACCGGCGCGCCGAGATTCGGCGTGTTGTCGGCATTCCACCCGAACGGCTGGGTACGGACATTGCGGGTCCAGCCGGACCCTTGCCATCTGGCGGCGTGATAGACGAGCCAGTCCTGGGTGCCGTCAGGCGACTTGGTGAAGCTGTGATGGCCGGGACCGTAGACGCCGTTCGCGCTGGCGAAGAGCGGCACGCTCTTTTTCGTCCAGGAAGCAGCGTTCAGCAGGTTCGCGGATGTGCCCGCCGTGACGAGGCCGAGGCAGTAGCCGTCCGTCCAGCTGCCGCTGGCGGAGTAGACGAGGCTGATCGTGCTTCCCCTGACGATGACTTGCGGGCCTTCGTTGACCTGCGGAGTCGTATTCGTTTCCCATGCGTAGGCAGGAGTCGCGATCCTCGTCCGTGCGGAAGAGATCGTCCACGGATTGCTCATCTGGGCGATGTACAGATGCTGCTTGTCGTTGACCGTGCCTTCCCAGCCCGACCAGATGAAATAGCGGCTCGCCCCGACCGTCAGCACCGTTCCGTCGATCGCCCAGCGGTCGGCCGGATCGGCGATCTTGCCCTTGAACGTCCAGCCTCCCGCGAGCGGATTCGCGTTCGCGTTCTCCAGCACGTACATGCGATGGTTCTCGTTGCTGCCGTTGTCAGCGGCGAAATAGACGTACCACTTGCCGTCGAGGTAGTGCAGCTCCGGCGCCCATATGTTGGAGCTGTACATCGTGCCCGCCGGCGGCGTCCAGATGACCGCGCTGTCGCCGGCATCGATGCCGCTGATCGTCTTGGAGCGCCACAGCGTGATGTTGTTGCCGGTCGTCTGCGTGTAGTAGTAATAACCGTCCGTATGCTTGTACATCCACGGATCGGCTCCGTCCTGCTTGATGACGTTGAAGAAGGTCGAGACCGGAGCGGCCTCGGCCTTGCCGCTGCCCATCGAGAGCGCCAAGGCCAAGGTCAAGCTGAAGGCAAGCAGAAGCAGGGACCATCTTTTGAACATGATGAATTCCTCCTTTGACTGTCTGCGGCTTCTGCCGCAGCGCCTCCATTTTATGGGGATTGCGGAAGCGCTCCCATGACATTTCTTTTGGAGTTGTGGTCCTTTGGCTAGAAGGGCCGGCATCGGTCGCGTAAGGGAGCGGATTGCAGAAAAGGCATCACCAAGGAGTGAAAATAGGCGCACCAAGGAATGCAAAAAGGCACACCAAGGAATGCAAAAAAGCGGCAGCCAGGAAATCCTGACTGCCGCTTGGCGATTAATGGTCCTAATGCTTTCCGGCTCCAAACAATCCGCTTGCCTGCCAATTACGTCTCCATTTCAAGACCGGTGTCAAGCCGGCTGGAGATCCTCTTCTTCCTTGAGGGAGAACGAGGAGGCTGCCTTAGCCTCGGCAAGCTCCGCAGCGAGACGGCGGCGCTTGCGCTCGAACTGATTCAGATGCAGGACGGCCATCTCGTCCTCGGGGTTGCGCTTCAGATAGAACCGCATTTCATATAATGTATGGTCAAGCTCCATCAGCTGCTCCTGCAGATCCGCAGGATCGACGAGGGCTGGCTGGAAGGCTTCGCGTTCATGGCATAGGTTTGCTTCGGTCATCATGTCGGTTGATCCTCCTGCTGGGGTTGCGGTATTCGCGGGCTGCGGCGGGCTCTGCCTTGCAGAACCGCCGTCCGCTTCCTTTATTACCACCCAAGCGCATCCCCAAACCGGATGAGACCTTCTTACTTGAATTTCTTCCAGTCCATGCTGCTGTTGTCGAGCAGATACTCCATGCTGCTCTCGTTGCGCTTCTGCTCGGCCTTGCGGGCTTCCTCCGCCCGGCGGCGCTCCTCTTCACGGACGCGCTCCTGCTCGGCCTTCATGCCGTCGGCCTGCGACTTCAGCCGCTGGACCATATCCGCCGGCAGCAGATCCTTGAGCGTCGCCGGCTTGGCGGCTTCCGCTCCCGGCTCGGGACGCCGAGCAGGCGCCTGCTTTTTCTTCACCATTTCCGGATCCTCCCCTTTCCACTTGCGTCATGGCCGAATTATAGCACAAAAAAAGCGGAGCCGGGGACAGCTCCGCCTGGAAGTCTCTGATAGGAAGGATCGGGAGCTGGAAGCGCCCGTCTCCCCTTGACAAGCACGCCTTGCTTGACGATCAACCCGGCCTCATGCCCGCTTCGCGGCGCTCGCCAGGCGCAGCCGGATTCCCGAAGGATCGGTCACTTCCCCGCCTTCCGGCACGTCCCTGACCTCCGCTCCGCCGTCGCGGAGCCTGCTCATGGCGGTCGCCAGCGATTCGGCATCCGGATAGAGGATCGTGGCATAGGCAAGCCCCGTTCCGCGCTCGGGCGCAGGCGGAGCTCCTTTGCCCGCCCATATATTCAGTCCGATATGATGATGGTAGCCGCCCGCCGAGACGAAAAGCGCGCCCATCGACTGCCAGCCGTCGGCGATCAGGTCGAAGCCGAGCAGGCCGCAATAGAAGTCGTAAGCGGCTTGCAGATCGGAGACATGGAAGTGGACGTGGCCGATGACCGTTCCGGCCGGCAGCCCTTGCCATTCATGTCCTTGGGCCAGCTGCAGCAAGCCCTCGACGTCGACAGGATCGGTCCCCATGAGGACATGGCCTTCGGCGTCATGCTTCCAATCGCTGCGCGGCCGGTCGCGGTAGATCTCGATGCCGTTGCCGTCGGGATCGTCGAGGTATAAGGCTTCGCTCACCCAGTGGTCTCCTTGCCCGACCGGCAGCCTTGCTTCCGCCAGACGGCGCAGGACAAGGCCGAGCGACAAGCGGTCCGGCACGAGAATAGCGAAATGGTACAGGCCGGCGGTGCGTCCCGCTGCCGGCACGGCATCCGGGCGTTCCTCGAGCAGCAGCAAAGGCTCCGGACCGCCGGCTGTCAGCCAGACGCCCTCCTCGTCTCTGCGCAAAACTTGAAAGCCGATGATATCGGTATAAAACCGGACGGAACGATCGATTTCTTTGACCTTCAATTTCACAAGACCGATCGAGACGCCGGGATGGATGGAGAGATGCGGTTGAGTCATCCTGATTGCCTCCTTGAATAAGTTACTTATTAAAAGTAAGTATAATGCCGGCGGCAATAAAATTCAAGCGGGCGGTCCAAATAGGATTCGCCCGCTTTCCTTTTGCTATTCATTTCAAGGCCTAATGCCGCAGATGGTACGGCACCGTGGCGATGACGATATCCTTGTTGCTGAACAGGTAGGCCCGCAGCAGAAGCCCCGTCTGGTTGTGCAGGATATGCTGCCACCAGTGCTTGGTGATGAACTGCGGAATGAGAATCGTGATATGGTCATGCTCGCCCGTTTTCCATTCCACGGTATCGATGAACTTGAGGATCGGCCTCGTGATGCTCCGGTAGCTGGAGCGGAGCGTGATGAGGCGGACGCCCGGGTTCCATTCTTCCCATTTCTTCTCCATGCGAGCGATGTCTTCTTCGTTGAAGCCTACATAGACGGCTACGACGTTGTCGGTGAGCGACTTGGCATAACCGAGCGAATTGGCGACGACTCGCGTGATGCCCGCCACCGGCACGACGACCGTGCTGCCCTTGATGACCGGCTTGTCGACCTCCGGGTTGATCCGCAGCTCGGCGGCCACCTTCGTGTAGTGCTTGTGGATGCGATGGAAGAGCAGCATGACGATGGGCAGGAATACGAATACCATCCAGACATGCGCGAACTTCGTGAAGATGAAGATCAGCGTAATGCCGAGCGTCGTCAGCATGCCGACGGTGTTGATGGCGAGCTTGCCGATCCAGCCTTTCGGCTTCAGCCTGAGCCAGCGGATCATCATCCCGAGCTGCGACAGCGTGAACGGGATGAACACGCCGACAGCATAGAGCGGAATCAGGTTCTCGGTGTCGCCGCCGAACACCACGACGAGGATGATCGAGAATACCGCCAGGAAGATGATGCCGTTCGAGAAGCCGAGCCGGTCGCCGCGCACCATGAAGGCATGCGGCATGTATTTGTCCTTGGCCAGCATGAACGCCAGCAGCGGAAAGGCCGAGTAGGCCGTGTTGGCGGCCAGGAACAGGATCAGCGCCGTAACGCCCTGGATGAAGTAGTACAGGATGCCCCGTCCGAACGTGCCGGCGGCAATCTGCGATACGACCGTCTCGCTCGCCTTCGGCGTAATACCGTACCAATAGGCCAGCAAGCTGATGCCGAGGAACATCGAGCCGAGAATGACGCCCATCATGATCAAGGTAGAGGCGGCATTCTTCTCCGCCGGCTGCTTGAAGTTCGGGATCGCGTTGGAAACGGCTTCCACGCCCGTGAGCGCGGAGCAGCCCGAGCTGAACGCCTTCAGCAGCAGGAACAGGCTGATGTTGCTCACCGTCGCGCCGATCTCCGGGATTTCCGGGTGGGCGCCGCCGAAGGCGTATTTGACCACGCCGGAAATGATGAGCACGAATATGGATACGACGAACAGGTAGATCGGCACGGCAAGCACCGAAGCCGATTCCGTCGTGCCCCTCAGGTTCATGATCGTCAGCAGGACGATGACGATGATCGAGATCAGAATCCGGCTGTCATGCAGGGAAGGAAAGGCGGACGTGATGGCGTCGGTCCCCGCGGAAGCGCTGACCGCTACCGTCAGTATATAATCGATGAGAAGCGAGCCGCCGGCCAGCAGGCCGGTCGTCGTGCCGATATTGTCCTTGGCGACGACATAAGCCCCGCCCCCCATCGGGTAGGCATAGATCGTTTGGCGGTAAGACAGGATGAGGATGAGAAGAAGGCCGAGCACGGCGAGCGAGATCGGAATGGAGTACCATACGGCGGCGAAGCCGGCCACCATTAGGGCGATCAGGATTTGCTCCGTCCCGTAGGCGACGGAAGACAAGGCGTCCGAGGACAGGACGGCCAGCGCCTTCAATTTGGTGAGCTTCTCGCCCTCGAGCTCTCGGCTCTTCATCGGGCGCCCGATCAGAAGGCGTTTCATGCGGTTGACCATGATTCTTTTTGCTCCTTTGCGCATCATGCGCAGCGTGAATGATTACTTTGCCCTCTTTTAGAAACATGATGTATCGTACACCCGAAGCCAACTTCTGTAAACGGGTTTCTTCCCGGTGCGAACGCTGCTTGAAGGACGGAATCTCTTGCCCTTCGCCCTCGGCTTCCAAGCAAAATTACCCCGGTTGCTTTAATCCCGAACCATTTAGACAAAAAACATCGCGAGATAAAGCAATCATATGGAGAGTGCAAAGAAACGTATGGAGATGATGATGAAATTATAACCTTCAAGCTGAACCGATAGTCCCCTGCGCTTCTGTCGAGGAAGATGTTCAATGGTGAAGCATGCTGGGAAGGTTCTGACTGCCGTTCTGTACGAACGGGCAAAATCAGCACAAAAAAAGCCTTGGCCGCTAAGGCCGAGGCTAATTGCATACGAGCGCATCGGTACCGATCCGCTCGGTCCTGCCCCATCATCGCCGGGTCTGGATGTCCGCGTCGGAAGCTGCGCCTTCTTCCAGCTGCCTCGGTACCGATCCGTCAATCTCGTACAAATCCGCAGGCAGCGCCTGCACGAACGGCGACCAATCGCCCGTCGAGTAAAGATGAAGCCGGTGCATCGCCCGCGTGCATGCCGTGTACAGAAGCTTACGTTCGCTGTCCCGGCCGTAGGCTCCGGACGAGGCCTCATAGACCAGAACGGCATCGAACTCGACACCCTTGGCGAGATACACGGGAAGGACCATCACTCCTTTTTCAAAACCCGCCGTGTCCTTCGCAATGAGCTGGAGAGCCTCGCCTCCAAGATTGCGCAACGATTCATGGGCTTCCCGGCTTTCGGCTGCCGTCTTCGTAATGACAGCGATGGAATCAAAGCCCTCGGCCCTGAGCGCCGCGATGTCAGCCAGCAGCCGCGCGTCGCGCTTCTCCCCGCTGTCCAGCCTCGTCAGAAGGGGCTTGCGGCCTCCCCTTTCAAACGATTCAATCTCTTCCCCGCCCGGAAGCATCGATTTCGTCCATTCGACAATCTCCCTCGTTGAACGATAGCTGCGCACAAGACGGACAAGGCTCGTGTCGGCTTCTCCAAAAAGGCGGAGCAGAGGCGAATCGGATGTGTCCAAGCTTGTCGCCTGAACGAAGATCGCTTGCCCGAAATCGCCGAGCACCGTCATCCGGGCTCGTGGAAACAGCTTTTTCAGATACTCATATTGAAACATCGAATAGTCCTGGCCCTCATCGACGAAGACATGCCGGATCTCCGTGTTCGTCCGAACCCCTTCGATCAGCTCTCTCAGATACAAGTAAGGCGTCGCATCCTCGTGGAGCAGCTCATTCCGGAGCAGCGCTTCCTTCGTTTGCCTGCATATATCGGGCCACAGCGGTGGGATGGCGCCCCCGTTTGTCCGCTCCCGGTAAGCGGCTTCGTCGGCAAACAATTGCCCGTAGATGCCATCGACATCGATAAACGCGAATTTCCTCACGCTTTTCCTCAGCGGCTTGAACAGTTCTTTCACAATGCGGCGGCGGAGCAGCTCCTCCTCCTTCCGGGCGAAGTCGAAGTCGCTCTCATCCTCCCGGCGCTTCTTGATGATTTTCTCGCGGACTGCGGCGTAATGCTCCGCAAGGTCGAACAGCTCCCTTTCCTTATGAAGCATGTCGAAGACCTCCGCGTACTGATCGGAATCGAGATAATCCAACTCCTCCTGGACCCAAGGCGCTTTCCGTTCCTTGCGTTCCAGCGAAGCCAGCTCGTTCAGAAGCCATTCCTGCAGCAAAACGACCCGATTGTACAAAGGCAGGGAACGGTCATAACCGTAAAATTCCGCTTCCATCCGCTCCGCGGCAATCAGCTCGCGGTCACGAAGGCGAATTCCGTTGAATCGCATGCCTTGCTCTCCCAACCAAGCCCCATAGCTCCGCAGAGCTTGCAGGAAAGCTTCGGAAGCTTTGTATTCGATCCCCTGAAGACGAGCCTCATGCCCCGGCGCTCCATGAGCGGTCAGCATATATTCGATCTGGTCAAAGGGATCCTCCGGGCGGAGCGATGGACCTAGCCAATAGTCGAGATACTCCTGAAAAGTCGTCTGCTGCATATTCTCTTCACCGAGCTCCGGAAGAACCGTGGAGATATAGCTGGCAAACATCGGATTCGGAGAGAACAGCACGATCTGGTCGGCTTTGATCGTCTGGCGATGCTTGTAGAGCAGGTACGCCACCCGCTGCAAGGCCGCGGAAGTTTTGCCGCTGCCGGCCGCCCCCTGGACGATAAGCATCCGGCTTTTGTCATTGCGGATGATCGCATTTTGTTCCTTCTGGATCGTGGCCACGATGCTCTTCATTTGCGGGTTCGCGCCTTTGCCGAGCACCTGCTGCAGCAGCTCGTCTCCGATCGTCTCGCTCGCGTCGAACATGTTGCGGATGTGCCCGTCTTGAATTTGAAACTGCCTCTTCAGCTCCATCGTCCCATCGATGGGCCCGGCGGGCGTTGCATAAGAAGCCGGACCGGGGGAGTGGTCGTAATATAGGCTCGCGATCGGCGTCCGCCAGTCATAGATCAGAAAGCTCAAGCCGTCTTCGTCGACGAAGGAAGATACGCCGATATAGATCTGCTCGGCGAGTTCCAGCCCATCCTCCTTGAAATCGATGCGTCCGAAATACGGCGACGGAAGCAGACGTTTCATGCTTTTCCACTGCTGCGCCAACAGCTTGTGGCCGCGCTCCCGTTCGGCCAATACCGCGGACTGCTGGTTGATCGTATGGAATGTCTCTTCAAAGTCTTCGTCCGTGCTCGTGTTGATCGTCACATCTTCCCAAAACCGCTTGCGGATATCCGCAGCTTGACCGCGCAGTCCGGCGACCTCCGGTTCCAGTTCGTCTATTCTCGCCTGCAGCTTGTTCCGGACCCCTTCCAGCCGCTGCTGTTCCTGCTTCCAATCCTTCGCTTCCATCTCTCCCTCAACACACTCCTCGTCTTCCTTTTTCTGGAGCAAAAAAGAGCATTGACAAATCAGAGTTCCAGATGTAAAATTAGATTAGGAATAGAATGTCTACATCCATAACTTCACCAATTCAACGTCGCTATAGATTGTATCATAGCGCTTTTTTGCGTTCAATATGGTTTTTGTTATTGTTTGGGCAGAGCTGAAGGCTGACTCGAATCGAGGGCCGTTCACCAAACAACCGCGGAGGTATGCAGCCATTAGATGATCTTTGCTTTCTCCCCGGCAAACATATCGTAACGAAATGTCATGCAACTGAAACGTGGTTTTCAGCTTTTTTTAAGAAAGCGGTTTTATAATAAGCACATGACCCCCCTTTGAATATAGCAGCACCTTGGGCCCCCCGGCTTTATGCCGGAGGGTCACTTTTTTTTGCGGGCTTTCCATAATCCCCATATCGCCGCTCATAGTCCCGTCCACCGCCGCATACAGTGGGTATGAACCTTACTTATCTCGGCACGGAGGGATTGAGCTTATGACTCAGGACGACATCCGCCAGCTGGAGCGGGCGATCGACGAGATTACGGAAATCGCCACAGGCTTCGGCCTGGACTTCTATCCGATGAGGTACGAAATCTGCCCGGCAGACATCATCTATACGTTCGGCGCTTACGGCATGCCGACCCGCTTCAGCCATTGGAGCTTCGGGAAGACGTTCAACAAAATGAAGCTGCAGTACGACCTCGGTCTCAGCAAAATATATGAGCTCGTCATCAACTCGAATCCCTGCTACGCCTTCCTGCTCGACGGAAACTCGCTCATCCAGAACAAGCTCATCGTCGCCCATGTACTCGCCCATTGCGACTTCTTCAAGAACAATGCCCGCTTCTCCGGAACGAACCGCGACATGGTCGAGAGCATGTCCGCGACGGCCGAGCGGGTCAGCCAGTATGAGATGCTCTATGGAACGGAGACCGTCGAGCGCTTCATCGACTCCGTGCTCGCGATCCAGGAGCATATCGATCCTACGCTCATCAAGCCCCGCCAGCTCGACAAGTCGAAGCGCGACGAATACCTGCGCCGGGAAGCCGAGAACGCGGAGGAGCGCACAGCGGGAGAGTACGACGACCTGTGGGGGCTGGAAAATGTCTTGTCGGAGGAAAAGGCGGGGCCGCCGGAGCCGCCGAAGTTCCCCCTTCGTCCCGAGAAGGACCTCGTCTGGTTTATTGAGGAGCATTCGGCTCACCTCGCCGACTGGCAGCGGGACATCATGAGCATGCTGCGCGAGGAAATGCTCTATTTCTGGCCGCAGATGGAAACCAAGATCATGAACGAAGGCTGGGCGTCCTACTGGCATCAGCGGATCATCCGCGAGATGGATCTGGACAGCGAGGAGACGATCGAGTTCGCCAAGCTGAACGCCTCCGTCGTCGTGCCCGGCCGCGGCATCCTGAACCCTTATTACCTGGGGCTGAAAATTTTCGAGGATATCGAGAAGCGCTGGGAGCAGCCGACGGAGGAAGACCAGCGCCGCTTCGGCTACAAGCCGGGAAGGGGCCGGGAGAAGATCTTCGAGGTCCGGGAGCTGGACTCCGACACCTCCTTTCTCCGCAATTACCTGACCAAGCAGCTTGTCGACGATCTCGACCTGTTCATTTTCGAGAAGAAAGGCCCCGAATGGAAAATCACCGACAAGGCGTGGAAAAATATCCGCGAGCAGCTCGTCTACTCCCGCGTCAATGGCGGATTTCCCGTCATCGAGGTGCATAACGGCGATTTCAATCGCGTCGGCGAGCTGTACCTGATCCACCATTACGAAGGCGTGGAGCTGGATCTCAAGTATGTGGAGCGCACGCTCCCTCACGTCGTCACCCTCTGGGGCAAGTCCGTGCATCTGGAGACCGTCGTCGAAGACAAGAAAATCGTCTTCAGCTGCGACGGGAAGAAGACGAGCCGAAAGTTCATTTGAAGAAACCCCATAGGACAATCGAAAAAACAGCCGGCTCCTGATGGAGCCGGCTGTTGATGCGGCATCGATGCAGGATGCAGCAGCTTCGGATGGAATCGTCCGTCACGGGCGGCGCTTTATGTACGAGAACGTGAGCATCCAAAAGATGCAGCCCAGCAGGATGTGGATTCCGCTTTCCCGAACATGAATGCCGTTTCCGCTGAGCAAGATGCCCGTGAAGAAGCCCAAAATGATCGCGATGAGAACTTCAAGCGCTTTGGATGCCATGCGGATTCTCCTTTGTGGTGGAGTTCATGTGGGAAGGAATGGATTTGAAGCCTATTTTATCACATGACCATGGTTTCCAGAAAACCCTTCGCATGCGTCAGCAGCGGATAAGGAAACCTAAAAAGGCAGGAATTCACTTCACTTTGTTTAGTTGCATTATTTTCGTTATCGATGTATACTGTCACTATTGCAAACACAATTTAAAGACACAAGGAGAGACGTTTCCATCATGGCATCCATTCTTTTCGTCAAAGCAAACGACCGCCCGGCTGATCAAGCGATCAGCGTCCAAATGTACAATACGTTCCTCGAATCCTATAAAGCCGCTCACCCGAACGACACGGTAATCGAGCTGGATCTGTACGAGGAAGTGCTTCCTTTCTATGGCAACACGGCCATGACCGGCATGTTCAAGGCTGGACAAGGCATGGACACGACTCCTGAAGAGCAAGCCGCAGTCGAGCTTGTCACAAAATATGTCAACCAATTCCTCGAAGTCGACAAAGTCGTCATCACGGTTCCTCTCTGGAACTATTCGGCTCCGGCTCCGCTGGTCAACTATATGGCTTACCTGGCGCAAGCAGGCAAGACTTTCCGTTACACAGCCGAAGGTCCTATAGGCCTCGCAGCCGGCAAGAAGGTCTCCCTGCTGACGGCTCGCGGCGGCGTGTACTCCACAGCTCCTATGGCTGACTTCGAATCGGCCATCCGTCCTCTCAAAGGCGCATTCGCCCTGTTCGGCATCCAAGCCGAGGAGATCGTCATCGAAGGCCACAACCAATTCCGCGACCGCGCTGCCGACATCGTACGCGAAGGTCTGGACAAAGTCAAAGCCGAAGCAGCCGCTTTCTAAGAGTTCTTCGTTGCAAAAGCCCCTTTCCGGATATCCGGGAAGGGGCTTTTCGTATTTTTGATCCTGTTGACTTAAATTTCAATTTCTTATTGTTCCCGTGCTTTGAACAAAGCTTCTAATCTTTAAATGTAGGAAGCTCCGCTTCTAACTGCTCGAATATCTCCGTACAGGATCCGTCCTAAGGCTTTTAAAGTCGCTCTCAACGAGTGAACAATCTCGTCCCGATCTTCGTTTTGCACTTCGCCGATTCGAGCCGCCAGCGTAGGAGCCGCCCACTCTTCGATTTCCCTAATCCCCATGCCGGACAACAGCAAATATTCTTTCAAATACTCATCATGAAACAGCTCGCGCAGCACTCTTCCCTGCAGCCAACCGGGAGCGTCTCGCGGGACAGCATGCGAACGCAGCATCATGGACGTTCTAGCGATATCCGCCGCTTCATGACCAACCAATGCATTTATCCAATCGATAATAACCGGCCCATTCGCAGAGAGAATAATGTTGCCGGGATGAAAATCGTAATGGCACAATTTCCTGCCATCCGGCAAGTCTTTCAACTTTGCCATCACCGATTGTTTTTCTCGTTCACTTAGAATCTCTGCCGTTTGTATTTGATGCGACAGTCCCTCTTTTAAATTAGAACCGGAAAGGCTTTCTACCTGATGGATATCGAACTGGACCTGCGCCATTTGTCTGGCGTAGTAGACAACGCTAGATTTCGCCATCTCAATTCGGCTCAGCATCGTGGGACCATCAATTCGCTCATACACCAGGCAAGTCTTGCCTTCAACCTCCACTAACCCGCCGAAAGCCGGCGTTTTAAGACCCAAGGATTGAATGGCTTCCGCATTCCGCGCTTCTTTTTTGGCCTCATGCCTGGAATGCTCACGTTGATGAAAGACTTTGATGACCTCCGTGCGCCCCCAGCGATAAACATTGGCCGTGTTCCCGCTGCCAAGCAATTCCCCTATTTTCATTTTCGTTTTCCTTTCTCCCAGACCAAAGGGAAGTCATGCCCGATCGTGATTAGTTATACCGAATATGGATTTTTCTATATCGTTCGCGTTTTTTTAAAGCGCCGCCCGTATCGCCGGTGACGGCAATAGAACGTGGACCTGTCCATTCCGCTTTGAATGGTTTCGTTGAAATAAACACATTCCCCGACTGTTTTGATCCTGATCCTTGCTGGAGGATCGACAGCTGATAGCTGTAACCGGTTGTCGCTCCGCAATTCCTTTGGAATGCGACCAGCTCCAAGCTGCCGGTCGGTTGGACCGACCTATGGATGATTTCATTCGCGAACATGCCGGATAACAGGCTTCCTCCCAGATGGTGGAGTCCGAAAGCAGCCATTCCGAATAGGACTATGAAACCAATGAAACTGATTCCCAATGCTCGCTTTATCGTTCGTCTTCGTTGAAGCCTGACTTCCTGATCGGAAGGCCAATCGGAAGCATTCATCAGCGACCTCCTGATCCAATCTTTTCAATTCCGCTTCTCATCTTGTTTCCATTCCGACTATACCATTGCTGGAAAATAACGTTAATGACTAAATGAGGTTTTATCCGGTTTTTTCTATATATACGGCCATTTTCCGCCCTTGCATTGTGCATTCCGGGACTTGCTGCGCACTTCCATATACCCTTTCCTTCCGCTCCGCAAGACGAACGATTTTCCTATTGACAGCGATGCCAAACATTTTTTATGATGACTGAGCCAACCTTAATTTGAGGGCTATGCTTTTTAAACCAGATGGTTTAAGACAACCCCGGTTACTCCGTCAGCGGAGAAAACCGGGGTTTATTTGTATAGAAAGGAGGCTGCCTTTCCGGAATCGTCAAGGCCTTGAAAGCATATGTAAGCGCTTCATATTAATCACTTGAAAAGGCGGTTATATTGATGAACGTAATGTTGAAACGAATCCTTGCGGGAGCGGCCATCGCCACGATGCTCGCTGGAGCCCAGCTTACGCCTGCGGCACCGATGAGACTCGCTTCCGCCGCGCCTGACACGGCGGTCGGGAACAAACAGAATTACAGCACGGACGTCATCTACCAGCTCTTCACGGACAGGTTCTCCGACGGCAATGCCGCCAACAATCCGACGGGAGCGGCCTTCAGCTCCGGCTGCACCAACAAGCGCGTTTATTGCGGAGGCGACTGGCAAGGCATCGTCAACAAGATCAACAACAACTACTTTACCGGCATGGGCGTAACGGCGCTCTGGATTTCCCAGCCTGTGGAGAACATCTACTCCGTCATCAACTACTCCGGGGTGACCAATACCGCCTATCACGGCTACTGGGCCCGCGACTTCAAGAAGACGAACCCTGCCTTCGGCAGCTTCACGGACTTCCAGAACCTGATCAATGCCGCTCATGCCAAAGGCATCAAAGTCATCATCGACTTCGCGCCGAACCACACCTCTCCGGCCATGGAGACGGATACTTCCTTCGCCGAGAACGGCAAGCTCTACAACAACGGCACGCTGCTCGGCGGATATACCAATGATACGAACGGCTTCTTCCACCATAACGGCGGCTCTGACTTCTCCACGCTTGAGAACGGCATCTACAAAAATCTGTATGATCTGGCGGATCTCGAGCAGAACAACAGCACGATCGACACCTACTTCAAGGATGCGATCAAGGTGTGGCTCGATCTCGGCATTGACGGCATCCGCGTCGACGCGGCCAAGCATATGTCCATGGGCTGGCAGAAAAACTGGCTCGCCTCCATCTATGGGTACAAGCCGGTCTTCGTCTTCGGGGAATGGTTCATGGGCTCGGCCGCCGCAGAGGCGGACAACACCAAGTTCGCCAACGAATCCGGAATGAGCCTGCTCGACTTCCGCTTCAACCAGGAAGTCCGCAGCGTCTTCCGCGACGGCACGGACACGATGTACGGCCTGGACGCCATGGTCGCGGCGACCGGCTCCGACTACGCGCAAGTATCCGATCAGGTCACGTTCATCGACAACCATGACATGGAACGCTTCAAAACCGGTTCCTTGAGCAACCGCCGTCTCGAGCAGGCGCTGGCGTTCACGCTGACCTCGCGCGGCGTACCGGCGATCTACTACGGCACCGAGCAATATATGACTGGCGGCACGGATCCCGACAACCGCGCCATGATGCCGTCGTTCTCCACGACGACGACCGCTTACAAGGTCAGCGGTCTGCTGGGACCTCTGCGCAAATCCAATCCGGCCATCGCCTACGGCACGACCCAGCAGCGCTGGATCAACAACGACGTCTACATCTATGAGCGCAAATTCGGCAACAATGTCGCGGTCGTAGCCGTCAACCGCAACCTGTCCACGGCTGCATCCATCAGCGGCTTGGCCACCTCCCTCCCGGCGGGAACCTACAATGATGTTCTCGGCGGATTGCTTGGAGGCAACAGCATTGCGGCGGCATCCGGCGGAGCTGTCGGCACATTCACCCTGGCTGCAGGCGGTACGGCCGTATGGCAATATACGGCGGCGGCGACAGCTCCGGTCGTCGGCCATGCCGGGCCGGTCATGGGCAAGCCCGGCAACACGGTCACGATCGACGGCCGCGGCTTCGGTTCCTCCAAGGGCACCGTATACTTCGGCAGCACGGCCGTAACGGGAACCGGCATCGTCTCCTGGGAAGATACCCAGATCAAGGTCACCGTTCCTTCCGTCGCCGCAGGCAGCTATGGCATCAAGATCCGCACCTCCGGCGCGGTCGACAGCAATGTGTACAACGGCTTCAACATCCTGACCGGCAATCAGGTCTCGGTCCGCTTCGTGGTGCAGAATGCGACGACGGCGTTTGGAGAGAACGTCTACCTCTCCGGCGGCGTATCCGAGCTCGGCAACTGGGCTCCAGCCGCCGCCATCGGACCGATCTTCAACAAGATCCTATACGCTTACCCGACTTGGTATTACGATGTCAGCGTGCCGGCAGGCACCGCTCTCCAGTTCAAGTTCTTGAAGAAGAACGGAACGACGGTCACTTGGGAAGGCGGCTCCAATCATACCTTCACGACTCCCGCTACCGGAACGGCGACGATTGTTGTGAACTGGCAGTAGCTTTTCGGCAGACGAAAAAACCCGAAGGCCGGCCCCCCTGGGTCCGTACTTCGGGTCTTTCGTTTTTTCCTAGAGCTTGACGAACTGTCCGGTTTTCTGGGATTCAAAGGCTGCCAGAATGACCTGCAGCGACTTCAAGCCCTCTTCCCCCGAAATTGCCGGAGGCGTGTTCGTCACGATGGAATCCACGAATGCATCGATGACTCCGCTCGGCACTTGCTTCTCGTTCGTCGCCATGGCGCCGACCTTGTAGGTTTCCACCAAACCGTCGACAGGCTCGACGATGACCTCGTCGCCGTCCACCGTGCCGATCTTCATGACGCCGCGCTCGCACCACAGCACCGTGCTGTTGTCTCCGCCTTTGTACTGCGTCCAGCTTGCGACCAGCGTTCCGATCGCTCCGCCCTTCATGCGCAGAAGGCAGGCGGCGTTGTCATCCACGTCCGTGCCTTCCTTGTCCAAGGTGCCGATAAATCCGGCGACTTCCGCCACCTCGTCGTTCAGCAAATACCGGATGAAATCGGATTTATGCACGCCGAGATCGCCCATGGCGCCCATGATGGCTTCGTCCTTGCGGAAGAACCAGCTCTCCGCGCCGTCCACGCTCCAAGCCTCCGGTCCGGGATGGCCGAAGGACGTGCGGAAGGTGAGCACCTTGCCCAGCTCTCCGGAATCCAGAATTTCCTTGGCTTTCACATGCGGAGGCATCAGGCGCTGATTATGTCCGACCATCAGGAAAACGCCGTTGCTCCGGGCGGCCTCGATCATCCGCTCCCCTTCCTCCAGCGTCGTAGCCATCGGCTTCTCGACCAGGACATGCTTGCCTGCGTTAGCGGCTGCAATCGCCATGGAGGCATGAAGATGATTGGGCGTGCATACGCTCACCGCGTCCACGTCCGCTTGGGCGAGCAGCTCCTCGAAGGAAGCAAAGGCTTGGCCGCCATAAGTCTCGGCCATGTTCTCGGCCCTCTCCAGAATAGGATCAGCGAATGCGACCAGCTCTACGTTCTCGTTGGCGGCATACTCCGGAATATGTCGGCGCTGGGCGATGGCGCCGCAACCGATGACAGCGATTTTGATTTTGCTCACAGCTTATGTTCCTCCTTTATTAGACGTTCAAGTAGTTGCTTTTCAGCCATTCGTAGCTGTTCGAGATGCTTTCCAGCGGCGGATTCTGGCAGACGTCCTGCTCCACGATCAGCCACTGCACGCCCGCTTCGGCTGCAGCCTCGATGACGGCAGGCAGATCAACGGAGCCTTGTCCCAGCTCCAGCGTTTTCATCTGCCCCCGCTCATCCGCGCTGAAATCCTTCAAGTGCAGCAGCGGCAGGCGACCGGCGTAGTTGCCGATGTACTCGACCGGATTCCGGCCTGCGAATTGAACCCAGCATACGTCCATCTCGACCTGAACCGCTTCAGATGTCGTCTCCTTGAACATGGCGTCGAAAGCGTTGTCGTCGCCGACTTGGCCATGGAACTCGAAATCATGATTGTGGTAGCCGAAAATCAACCCCTGCTTGCCGGCTTCAATGCCGAATCCCTGCAGCTCGGCGAATAGCCGGCTCCATTCCTCGCCGCTTTGGGGACGGTCCTCCGGCATCAGATACGGGCAAATCATGTATTTGGCGCCGATCGTCTTCAGATAATCGATTTCTTTTTGCAGATCCTGGCGCAGAGCTTGCAGGGAAACGTGGCTGCTGAAGCCCTGCAGGCCCAGCTCGTCAAGCAGCGCTTTCATTTTATCGGCGCTCAGATCGCCGTAACCGGCGAACTCGACGCCTTTGTAGCCAAGCTCCGCGACTTTGCGAAGCGTGCCCTCAAAATCTGCAGCGGTTTCATCCCGCAGCGTAAACAATTGAAGTCCAATGTTAAGTTTTTCCATACTGGCAAGCTCCTCTGCATACATGTTTTATTCTCTGGTTTCATTCTAGGGGATTACAGCCTAAAATGAACATATACAATCTCCTTAGAACATGAACGATTTGCTCGGAATTCCAATGGGAGGGTTTCTTTTTGGACACATCTTTGCTTATCTGCGACTATTCCAATCATTATAAACCCTTTACTCAGGACTTGAAGAGTGGGCTGCAGCACTACCTTTTCCGCCTTCAGACCGAAGGCGCCTGCCAGGTCTTCTCTGGCGGCCAGGAGTATATCCTGAACGGAGGCGATCTGCTGCTGCTCCGGCCCGGGGACGATTACCATCTCGTCGTGGGGGAGCCTTTAAGAAAAGGACGCTTGTCCAGCGCAGATTATTATCTGTTTTGCCAAGGCTCATGGATTGATGTCTGGTGGGATCGGAAGGTCCGCCCGACGGTCAGCCGGGTCGGATCCGACGACAATCTGATCGGCTTGTGGCGCAGCCTTATGCTGGAGAAGCGCCGGGGCTCATTGGAGGGAAATGACGAGCTGAAGGACGTTCTACTGCGCAGCCTTTGCCTGTCTGTCGACCGGGCCATCGCCGAGAATGTGCAGACGGATCGCAAGGGCATGGCGACACTGAGAATCAAAAGATTTATTGAAGAGCATGCCATGGCCACCTTCAAGCTCGAGGAAGCCGCCGCTTACGGAGGCCTCAGCTTGTCGCGAGCCGTACGGCTGTTCAAAGAGCATTATGGCAAGACCATGATCCAATACGCGATTGAGATCCGCCTCAATGCTGCAGTGGAGCAGATCAAATACAGCGAGCTTAAACTGGAGCAGATCGCCGAGGCTTGCGGCTTCGCCAGCTACTCTTATTTTCACCGGGTGTTTCGCGCCCGCTTCGGCATCTCGCCCTACCTCTATCGCTCTCAGCAGTCGCTGGCCGGATTGGAGCTCGAACGGGACTAGATCCAACTGGAAGGACCGGATCGCGAAGCTCCGGTATCCTTCTTTTAATGAATGAAGAAGATCAAAGCTTCTCCAAGTACCAGTACGATTAGTGAAATCAAGTATTCCTTAGACGGCTTTCGATACTTCCAGTCGATAAAAGTCTGAAAGCCCTGGCCAAAGAAAAGAAATGCCATCCAGAGCCACTTCTTGCTGATGTCCTGATCATTTAAAAGCAACAGGATGATAAGGATGAACGCCAAAAACACGAGAATGGCTTTTCCCCAACCATCCGCTCTTCGGCCTGAGCTCGACAATCTCTTCTTTCGAAATTCGAAAGAGAATCGCCCTGAGGAACCAATGCGTCAACGAAAGAGCTAGAACAATCCTAATAATTGGCTCAAAAGCCACCCTGTCCAGACCTAGCTTCAAGCTGCGACTATCACACGGGCATGTCTTTCTCGACGTAATTTCCTACTTGTTCTCAAGCTTGCTTTACATTCGCACGAACCGTTCGGTGAGCTGCGGCTGCAGCCAATTTCCTTCTTTGAACGGTTTATTTCCTTAGATTATGTTCATTTTCATATTCCATATTTCTCTCCGCAACCGCTTTTTTATATCTTGCCGCTGCATGCGGGAAATAAAGTTCAATCAGCAAAATAAGGCTGCCTCCAATCATAAACAGGATGGAAACAAGATTTGCCGCATATCCTCCTGTTTCTCTCAACGCTGTTCCATATTTCCCTGGAGGTGTCGACCATGCCGTAATGTGGGGAAGATACATGGCCGCCGCAAGATGCACCCCTAAATAAAGCAGTACTCCGCTTAACAGAATAAATCCGCCTGCAAGAACCCTTTTCACCAATTCCACAACCTTTCCAAATCGACTCGCTCAAATCCGGCAGCAACAATCAACGGCAGGTACATGAAACCAAACCTCAAACATAAGACCGGAATGTGGTTTTACATAGGATCCGCTATTTGAGGGAACTCGTTGATTATCGGACATAGGATCCGCTATTTGAGGGAATTCGTAGGATCTGGTTGATTATCGGACATAGGATCCGCTATTTGTGAATTATTATTGGGATCCAAATATTGCAGAGGGGAATAACGGAACGTATGTCCGATAAATGTGAAATTGGCTTCACAGCGGCTAAATAGCGGATCGTATGTCCGATAGCAGCTACATAGTGGTGGACCGCTCATTTTGCTTATTCCGCCGCTCTCTCCGTCCAGGATGCTCGCACATAACCTATTTTCATTCCCAAGCGCTCCATATTTTTATGGCTTTGAGATTGAAATGAGCACTGGCTGACGACTAGCTTGCAATCGTTCATCAAGGCTTCTTCTATTCGTCTCTTCAATAAGCTTTGATGCAATCCCCGATTCCGGTATTGGGGCAAAGTAGCCGCAAAGGTCAAGGATGCCTTATTATCCTTGCAGAACATCACGCCGGCCGCTGCCGGAACGTCATCCAGGCACGCGATAAAGAATTTCCATCCAGGTCGATAATACAAAACCTTATTATTCTCCAAAACATATGGGATGCCCTCATCGGACAGCCCTGTTCCTCGGCAATGAATCGCTGCATACAGCTCTAACTGATCTTCTCCGCATTCCAACAAGGTGACGCCATTGGAATAACCATCCGGATAGGTCTGAGGTTCACAGACCATTGAAGTGTGAAAGCCGGATTGATAGAAGCCCCGATCAGACAATCGCCGGAGGAAGCTCTGATCCACCAACGAAGGAATCACTTCGAATCGAGGTGTTCGAGCTCTTGCTCTATAGAATTCGGTTATGGGCTCTATGGCATCAATGTCTTCCGACCTCAATCCTTTAATTGTATTGAAGGCCGCCCAAGTCATCGTCTTGCTGTAATAACAGACTGCATTCCCGAATCGCTGAATCTCGATTCCTTCCGGATTTCCGGGTCGAGCCTGGATGGCTGACATCCGATCCGTCATGTACTCAATCTCAGCATTCTCAATGTCCTCGATCTGTTCTAGTGATGGCAAAATGAAAGACATATGTCACCTCGGTTCGTTCGCTTATCATTTATCATTAAGATTCGTTACTTCCTCTGTATAGAATCCACCACAAAGCTCTGAGCCGATTTCGTCAGTAACAACTGATATGCAGGCGGATTCAAGTTCTGTGTTGCTCTTAATTGGAATTATATACCAGTCCATATTCTGTGGCACTAAAAATAAGCTGCCGCATCACCGAAAGAAGCTTCCCGATGATTTGCCCGAGACTGCCGACCATAACAGCGTTTTCTATATTGGGCAACCAATCATGCCCTTCACTAAAGAAACAAAATGAATCCAAACGTGCTGCAGGCGGTACATGCACAAGTTCCCCAAAAATGAACATCAAAAAGGGGTACCCACAATAAATGCGGATACCCCTTATATTAGAGGTCAATCCATATTTGGAAATTCAACAAAATCCATTGAAAATACGGCATGCTCCGCGTTCAACAAGCCGATGGTCAGCCTTCCGCCCGGTTCAGCCAAAACTCTTCGCATTCTTTCGAGCAAAATTGATTGTGCTCCTCATAGCAGTCCGGACAGACGATGTGCTGTTTATGGCAGAAGTCGTTGGCACAATTAATGTAACGATCCTCCGGTTTTTCGCAATGGTGGCATTTGCCGACAACGACGGGTTCTACCTGGTTGACGGGTACCGAAATCCGCTCATCGAACACGTACATTTTGCCATCAAACAGCTTTCCTTGAACTTCGGGATCTTTTCCGTACGTGGCGATTCCACCGTCCAGCTGATACACCTCATTAAAGCCTTCGTTCATGAGGAAGCCGGACAGCTTTTCGCAGCGGATCCCCCCTGTACAATAGGTCAAAATGGGCTTGTCTTTGAATTGCTCCATGTTTTCGCGAATCCATTCCGGAAATTCTCGGAACGATTCGACATCGGGACGGATCGCTCCGCGGAAATGGCCGATATCGAACTCGTAGTCGTTGCGGCCGTCCAGGACGATGACGTCGTCCTTTTGAAGCATTTCAAAAAACTCTTTCGGTTTCAAGTGCTTGCCCGTTTTTTCGTTCGGGTTGACATCGTCTTCGAGCCGGAAGGTAACCAGTTCCTTTTTCGGCCGGACGAACATTTTTTGAAAGGCATGATTGTCCGCATCGTCAATTTTAAAAACGAGATCCCGAAACAACGGGTGCTCATGCATGTACCGCACATAGGCGTTCGTCTGATCGACGGTGCCGGATACCGTGCCGTTAATACCTTCAGGGGCAACAAGAATACGGCCCTTCAGCTCAAGATTTCTGCAGAGCTCTCGATGCTCCTGAGCAAATCCTTCCGGATCTTCTATCGTCACGTATTTGTAATACAGCAAGATGCGATACGGCTTCTCCCCTTCGGCTGAAGGCTGATATACGAACCGCGGATCTGCCGCTGGGTATGTTCTAGAACTCATTTCCTTATCTTCCTCCTGATCTATACTCGCTAACGATTTCGATGCGTCATTATAAATATTGTATCATTTTTTCGAACGTCGTGAACCTTTCCGGTTGTCTCGAGGCAAGTTGTAGAACCTGCCTTTATTTGAATCATTATTTATTCCAAAGAAAAAATTGCGTTTGAAAATGAGCTGAGAAACGAACTGACATCATCTCCTTGGCCTAATTTATTCTATTAAAATTCCCTTTTTGAATGGAAAAAAATCATTCTTAGTCTGTGCTTAAACCAAAAAAATCCCCATTCGCCGGGTCGCTTTTACAAAGCGTTCCCTGCATGGGGATCGTCGTGAGCTGCATGAGCAGCTTATTAGCCGGCCATGTTGTTGACCACGTCTCCAAGCGACAGCACGGAGACGTGGCCTACCTTGCCGGTCGAGTCGGAAACAGGGGGAATTAGACAGCCCTGTTCTAACCTTATTTCATGCCCGAAATATTGTAATTCTCGATGATATGCTTCTGGAAGAAGACGAAGATGATCATGATCGGAACGACCATGAATGCCGCTCCCGCCATCTGCAGAGCGAAGTTGGTGGCATGCTGGCCCTTCAGCAGCGACAGGCCGACCGAGAGGGTATACAGCTTCTCGTCGTTGGCGATGATGAGCGGCCACAGGAAGCTGTTCCAGCCCCCGATGAACGTGAGGATCGCCTGCACGGCCAGGATCGGCTTGGACATCGGCAGGACGATCTGGGCGAACAGCCGGTATTCGCTTGCCCCGTCGAGGCGCGTCGCCTCCATGATCTCATCCGGCAGCGTCGACATGAACTGGCGGAACAGGAAGATGCCGAAGGCGCTCGTGAAGCCCGGCAGCACGATGCCGAGCATCGTGTTGGTGAGGCTCACGCTGTTCAGGATCAGGTAGACCGGAATCATCGTCACCTGGCCCGGAATCATCATCGTGGCGAGCACGAGCAGGAACATTTTCTCGCGTCCCTTGAAGCTGTACTTGGCGAAGCCGAAGCCGGCCATCGCGTTCAGCAGCAGCCCGACGAAGGAAAACAGCGTGATAAGCAGCGTATTGGTCAGGTACGTGCCGAAGTCCATCTCGGTGAACAGCTTGCCGAAGTTGTCGAGCGTGAAGGCTTCCGGCCACAGAGTCGGCGGAATGCGCTTGATCTCCCCTTCCGTCTTGAAGGAGGAGAGCAGCATCCAGATGAACGGCAAAATCATCGCGACGCCGAATACGGTCAGCACGATGCCGGCGGCCCACTGCTGCAGCTTATCCCGCGAGCGGCCGGTCGGGGCTGCCGATTGCGCTTGTTTAGGTGTCAAGGACATGACGGTAAGCCTCCTATTCCTCGGCTTGCTTCCGCTGGAGTCTCAGCTGGAGCAGGGTGACGGCGATAATGATGAAGAAGAGCACGAACGATCCGGCGGCGGCATAGCCGAAGTTGCTGAACTGGAAGCCGTTCTGGTAAATGAACAGAGACGCGGATACGGTGCCGTTGAGCGGCCCGCCCTGGGTCATGACGAAAGGCTCTTCGAAAAACTGCAGCCAGCCGATCATCGTCGTCACGCTGACGAAGAAGATGGCGAAGCGCATCATCGGAATCGTGATCCGGGTCAGCTGCTGCCAGTTGCTTGCGCCGTCCAGCTGCGCCGCCTCGTAGTACGAGCGGTCGATGCCCTGCAGCGCCGCGATGAAGATGATCATGTTGAGGCCGATGCTCCGCCACAGCGCCAGCAGGATGAGCGACAGCTTGGCGATCGTCGGGTCGGTCAGCCAGGCCACCTTGTCGAAGCCGAGCGACGTCAGGACGTAATTGAAGAGGCCGATGCCCGGATTGTACAGATAGCTCCAGACGACGGCCACGGCCACGACGTTCGTCACGGACGGCAGGTAATAGACGACCCGGAATACCTTGAACGCGCGCGAGCGTCCGAAGTTGATCAGCAGGGCGGCTCCGAGCGAGCAGGCAATGACGAGCGGCACGCCGATGACGACGTAGAACAGCGTGTTGCGCAGCGCCAGCAGGAAGACGGGATCGCCCAGCACATCGGCATAATTCTGCAGGCCGACGAACTTGATGCTGGAGTAGTTGGCCAGTCCCGCCAGGTCCATGTCGGTCAAGCTGATGTAGACCGCGACAAGAATGGGCAGCAGGGAGAACACGGCTAGCAGGATGAGGGTCGGGCCGATGAAGACGTACGGCGCAGCCCTTGAAGGTCCTTTCATCCATCTCACTTCCTTTACGGGTCCTGACGGAAGGCGGAGTGCAGATCAGCCGGCTGCCGGAGATTCCGGCAGCCGGCCCCTGGCCGTCAGCGATTTATTTGTCCAGCAGCTGCTGGGATTGCGCGTTGAAGTCTTTGAGCTGGGCATCGATATTTCCGTTCGCGCGGTAGATCTGCTCGAAGGTTTTAACGAAGTTCTGGGAGATGTTGTCCCAGGCTTTGACCAGCGGCATCGGCTCGGCGTTTTTCAGCTGCTCGCCGACAACGCTCATATTGGCATCACCGCTCAGCTGCGGATCTTCCCATGCCTTCATGTTGGCCGGCAGCTCGCCGGTCTGCTTCATCCATTCCAGCTGGTTTTCCGGCTTGCTCAGGAAGGAGACGAACTTCATCGCTTCCGCCTTGTGGTCGGTGAAGTTGAATACGGTCAGGTTGGAGCCGCCCAGCGAGCTCATGTTGTTCTCCTTGGCAGGAAGAACGGCCGTCGCCCATTTGCCGTCGATGTCCGGAATTTGGTCCTTGATCGTCTTGATCATCCAAGGTCCGCTGATGAACATCGGCACCATGCCGTCGCCGCCGAACGTCTGGGACGTATCGAGGCCGAGATCGACCGGCGCGTATCCGTTCTTGAAGAAGCTGTCCAGATAAGCGACCGTGTCGCGGTATTGCGGCTGGTCGAATTGCGCTTTGTTGTCCTCGATCAGCTTGGCGCCGTTCTGGCGGGCGAACATGAAGCTGAGCGTCGGCTCCTTCGGATCGAGTCCGATTCCATATTTGTCCTTGCCTCGCTCGGTCAGCTTCTTGGAGGCGTCAAGCAGCTCATCCCAGGTTTTCGGAGCCTGGTCGTAGCCGACGGACTTCAGCACGTCCGTTCGGTAGAACAGGATTCGCGTTTCAGCCAGCCAGGGCACGCCGACGGTTTTGCCGTCGAACTGGGTGGAGGTGACGGTGCCCTTGAAGAAATTGTCCGCTGCAAGCTCGGGGTAGCTGCCGAGGTCGGCCGTCAGATCGGCCAGTGCTCCAGCCGCGGCGAACTCCGGCATCCAGGTCGTGCCCATCTGCAGCACGTCGGGACCTTTCTTGGAAGCGACCGCCGTCAGCAGCTTGTCGTGGGCGCTGCCCCAAGGGATCGCCTGAACCTTGACCGTGACGTTCGGATTCTCTTTGGTGAAGGCGGCTGCCATCTGTTCCATCGGCTTGCTGCTGTCTCCCATCGCCCATACGGAGAGAGTGACCTTGCCTCCGTCAGCGGAGTCGCTGCCGCCCGAAGAGCATCCCGCCAAAGCGGTTCCTGCGAGCATGACGGCCGCGATGGCGGCGCTTGCAGTTTTCGTTTTCATTTGTATTTCCTCCCCTGGTTAAGTTGCCCTATGCTCGATTGAAACGTTTCGAATTGAATTATAGATCAACTTGAAATCGCATTCAAGGCTTTTTTGATGAAGATTTTTCTCTTCAAATATAGCCGAAAGGGGTAGCCTCTCCTCAAAAAATCCGCTTACATTGATTTTCAATAAAGGTTTGACTTCATTTCCCACCTTTGTTTATACTCGGATTACATGTTGTCGAAACGTTTTTATTATCTATTTTCCGGATAAACAGGCGTTTCTTGTCTATCGAAAGGAGGAAACACCCCATGCCTACCCCGCAAACAAATGTTCAGCCAGCCTTGTGGAGACTGGAATCCGGGTCTTTATCCTTCGCCTTCCATACTTCCGGCGACCTGTATGAGGCGCTCGGCGGCGGAATGATGCTCAACCAGCTCTTGTCCAGCCCGCTGGACGGATCGCTCAACAATCTGTACCTGCGGATCCGCCGTCCGGGCGGCTTCTCCATCCATCCTCTGCTGGGCGTCTCCTCGAGAAGCGCCGTCAGCCGCCAAGGGCAAAGAATCACCTGGAGCGGCACCGCGGAAGAAGTGGCGTACGAAGTCTCCTTCCTGCTGTCCTCCAGCGACAGCTGGTTCTGGGAGGTCAAGCTCGACTCCGCTGGCGTCTCCCTGCAGACCGATGTCATTTACGGCCAGGACATCGGCCTCGGCGCTCCGGCGGCAGTGCGCAGCAACGAAGCCTACTGCTCGCAGTACATCGACCATTCGGCCTACCGCGACGAGCGTTGGGGCTGGAGGGTCTGCTCCCGCCAGAACCAGCCGCAAGGCGGATCGTTCCCTTACATGCAGCAGGGCTGCCTCACGGGAGCCGAATCGTACTCGACCGACGGCTTCCAATTTTTCGGCCTCTCCTTCAAGGACAGCCACCGGCCCGAGGCGCTGAGCCTGGAGCGGCTGCCCTCCGAGGCATACCAATACGAATTCGCCTACACCGCTCTGCAGTCGAAGACGCTTGATCCGGCCAATGGCGCTGAGGCCGTCTTCTACGGGATGTTCCGGGAGCATCATCCGGAAGCCGTCACGGAAGCAGGATATGCCGATCAGCTGGAGGAAGCCTGGCAGGAGGCCAGCCGCCTGCCCGCTGCAGACGGCCCTGCCCGTGCCGGTGCCGCTCCGCTCCGCCGATCTCGGCGATCCGCTGCTCTCCCGGCCGCTGACGCCAGCCGAGCTTGCGCAGCGTTACCCGGTCCGGCTGGAGGAAGAATATTCAGATGGCGAGCTGCTGTCCTTTTTCACCCCGGATTACGAGCATGTCGTGCTGAAGGCCAAGGAGCTCTCCATGGAGCGGCCGCATGGCCATATCCTGATGAGCGGAGCTCCGGACCGGGCAGCAGCCGAGATGCTCACCACGACCGCTTATATGTACGGAGTGTTCCACTCCCAGCTGGTCGTCGGGAACACTTCCTTCAACAAGCTGATCGGCCATGTACGCAGCGCTCTTAACGCCGCTCATGCTTCCGGCTTGCGCCTATACGCCGAGGTCGACGGACAATACCGCCTGCTGGCGATGCCTAGCCTGTTCGAGATCGGCTTCAACTATGCCCGCTGGCTTTATGTTCTCGATGACGACACGCTGGAAATCACGAGCTTCGCAAGCTCTTCCGCGCCGGATGCCGTGCTGGAGATCACATCCGCCAGCCATCAGCCCCGCCGTTATCTGGTCACGGCGCAGATCACGATGAACGACCGCGACTACGAGCTTCCGTACGAGCTCCGGCAGCAGGACGGCAGCCTCATCGTCTCCGCCTCCGAAGGATCGCCGATCCGGGAAGCATACCCGGCGCTCTCCTACCGCATCAACGCGCAGGGCACCGAAATGGTCCTCAAGGATGAGCGGAGGCTCATGCCCTCCCTTACTCCAGGCGCCGCCCCTCTGCTCGTGCTGGAGACGGCTCCTTCGGCAGCCTGGAGCCTCCGCATCGGAGGCCGGCTGAACGGCTGGGGAGGCTCCGAGCCGGACCATGCCGAGCCTCTGGTCTTCGAACGCGAAAAGAACAGCTACCGCGCCGGCATGGCAAAGCTTATGAACAACTTCCGGCTGGAGCATCCGCAGGACATCGCCTCCGTGCGGCGCCTCGACATGCTGGCCTGGTGGTACACGCACAACATGCGGGTTCATTTCGCCGTTCCGCACGGGCTGGAGCAATATGGCGGCGCCGCCTGGGGAACGCGGGACGTCTGCCAGGGGCCGGCGGAATATTTCCTGGCGGTGCAGCATTACGAGGCCGTGAAGGATATTATCCGAACCGTCTACGCCCATCAGTACGAGGCAAGCGGAGGCTGGCCGCAATGGTTCATGTTCGACCGCTATTACCGCGTCCAGCAGGAGGAAAGCCACGGCGACATCATCGTCTGGCCGTTGAAGCTGCTCGGCGACTATATCGCCGCGACCGGCGACCTCTCTATTTTGGAAGCCGAGCTGCCTTATACCGAAGATGACACCTTCGAGCCTACGCAGCAAAAACATTCCCTGTTCGATCACGTCATCAAGCAGATGGACTATATCCGCTCCCGCTTCCTGCACGGCACGTCCCTCTCCTCCTACGGAGACGGCGACTGGGACGATACGCTGCAGCCGGCGAGCGCTGAGCTGCGCGCCTATATGGTCAGCAGCTGGACCGTCGCGCTGACCTATCAGGCGGTCCGGCAGCTCGGGGGCTTGCTGGCCCCGGCTGATGGCGGAGCCCGCTCCTCCGCGCATGCCGCCTTCGGGGCAGGACTGCTGAAGCTGGCGGAGGGCATCCGCGAGGACTTCCACCGGTACATGAATCCCGACGAGGTCATCCCCGGATTCCTCTACATGGAGGACGCCCAGCATCCCGACAAGTGGCTGCACCCGTCGGATGAGCGCACCGGCATCCAGTACCGCCTCCTGCCGATGACGCGCAGCATGATAGCCGGGCTGATTACTCCGGAGCAGGCCGAGGCGCATTACGCGCTGATCAAGCGCGAGCTGAGCTTCCCCGACGGCGTGCGCCTGATGAACCGGCCCGCTGCCTATGAGGGCGGCGTCAGCACCCTCTTCAAGCGCGCGGAGCAGGCGGCCAACTTCGGCCGCGAGATCGGCCTTCAGTACGTCCACGCCCATATCCGCTTCATCGAGGCGATGGCCAAGCTGGGCAAGCCTGACGAAGCCTGGCAGGCGCTGCAGGTCATCAACCCGATCGGAATCGTCGATTCGGTTCCGAATGCGGAGCTTCGGCAGAGCAACGCCTACTTCAGCAGCTCCGACGGACGCTTCGCGACCCGGTACGAGGCCACAGCGCGCTTCGAAGAGCTGCGGCAGGGAACCGCCGCCGTCAAGGGCGGCTGGCGCATCTACTCCAGCGGCCCGGGAATCTATATGAACCAGCTCATCTCGAACGTGCTCGGCATCCGCGTGGCGGCAGACGTCCTGCAGCTGGATCCCGTCCTCCCTGCCGAGCTGGACGGCATGAGCTTCCGCTTTGCGGTCGCAGGCCGCTCCGTGCGAATTCTCTACTCCCTTGCCGGCAGCGGCGGAGAAATCCGGCGCATCGCCGTCAACGGCGAGGAAGCGGCATTCGGCCGTATTGCCGGCTCCTACCGCAGCACCGGGGCGGAGCTGCCGCTGGCGGGGCTGGAGTCGCTGTGGCTGTCCGATGCCGAGGCCATGAACGAGATTGTCATCGAAGCCTGAGGCGTGCCGATAGAGAACGCTTACGAATAGGAAAGTTGTGGTATAGTTGAAAAAAAAACCTTCTCCAGGAGGAATCTCGGTGGTCAGCATCAAGGATATCGCCAAGCAGGCCGGAGTGTCGATATCGACGGTCTCTTATGCGCTGAACGGCAGTCCGAAGGTCACATCCGAAACCAGCGCCAAGATTCTGGCCATCGCCAAGGAGCTGAACTATATTCCCAATGCGGCGGCCCGCCAGCTCAAGAAGCGGGAATCCCGGATCATCGGGGCGTTCCTGACCGACTTCACGGGCGCATTCTACGGCGATCTGCTGCAAGGAATGAAGGAAGTGCTCAACCGCAAGGGCTATGACCTGATCGTCTGCAGCGGCATGCAGTCGCATCGCCTGCTGCCGGAGCGGATGATCGACGGAGCCATCATTCTCGACTCCACCTTCTCGGACGAGGAGCTGCTCGATTATGCCGACCGCGGGCACAAGCTGGTCGTGCTCGACCGGGAACTCAATCATCCCGCCGTGAATCAGGTGCTGCTCGACAACAAGGCCGGCGCAAATCTCGCCATGGACTATCTCATCGGCACGGGGCACCGCAAGCTGTACGTCGTGACCGGGCCGGCCGACACCTTCGACTCGCGCCAGAGGATGATCGCCGTCCGGCAGACGCTCGACCGCCATCCGGAGCTGGAAGCCGTCATTATTGAAGGCGACTTCAACAAGGGCTCGGGCGAGGAAGCCGGACGCATCATTCTGGAGCGGAACGAAGGCCCGGCAGGCGTATTCTGCCTCAACGACGAAATGGCCATCGGCCTGTACAATTACGCTGCCAGCAAAGGCGTCCGGATCGGCGAGGAGCTCTCGCTCGTCGGCTTCGACAACATCGACCTGACCCAGTATCTCGAGCCTCGCCTCGCCACCATCGATTACTCCAAGTACCGATGGGGAGCGATGGCGTCGGAACAGCTGCTCCGAATCATAGGCGGCGAAGAAGTCGAGCATGAGCGGATCTACGTTTCTCTGATCGAGGCCGAATCCGTGCAGCGCCGTTCGGCCGACTGACCGGCACCGCCCGGCAGGCAGAATGGCGGTGCGCAGGTCGCCATTTTGATCCGCATCGACATGCTCGCTGCTTTCCTTTCCGCTGTTGCCGGGCGGAAGGAACAAAGGGCAGCATTCCGTTCGACTCCGTCAGGAACAATGCAGCAAAGAGCAGCATCCCGTTCGGCTCCGTTCAGGAACAAAGGAACAAAGAGCAGCATCCCGTTCGGCTCCGGCCGGAAGGGATGCTGCCTTTTTTTCGCAGCCAAATGTTATTTTAAGGATAAGGAACCGTAATATTGCTCATCCTACCTATACCAATCATATAGGAAATCAGGTGAGGGGATGACGAATCAGACGCTTGCAGGGACCTCCGGTGCGCTCAGCCCCGCCCTGAATATCAATGCCGGGATCATCCATGCCGCATTCGGCAGCAGCCCCGACCTGATCCATCGGGACTTCCAAGCCAGCCTCAGCGATGGCACTTCCGTTGAAGGCGCCGTCTGGTACATCGATGGCATGTCCAATTCCACCTTCATGATGCAATCGCTGTTCTCGCGCGGCGGCAGGGATTCCGACTGCGCGACCGTAGAGGAATGGCTCCTTTATTACAGAACCCGGGTCATCACGGAAGGCTCCGTCAAAATGCTCCATACGTTCGAGGAGCTGTACGACAAGCTCCTGGACGGCCACAGCATCCTCATGCTGGAGGGCTCCTCCTCCGCCCTGTCGGTTGCGACGAAGGAAGTGAAGGCCCGCTCCGTCGAGGAGCCGAACGTGCAGTCCGTCGTACGCGGCCCGCGCGAGGGCTTCACGGAGGTGCTCGGCTGGAATACGGCGATGCTGAGGCGGAAGATCGCGAATCAGAATCTGTGGTTCGAGTCGATGACGCTCGGCACCGTGACCAATACGGCGGTGGCTGTCGCTTATGTGAAGGACCTTGTCGCTCCCGCCGTTCTGGACCAGGTCAGGGAACGGCTATCGCAGATCGAGATCGACGGAATTCTGGAGAGCAACTACATCGAGGAATACATCCAGGACAAAACGTTCACTCCGTTCCCGACCATCTTCAATACGGAGAGGCCTGATGTGGTCGCCGCCGCGCTGCTGGAAGGCCGGGTCGCGATCATGGTGGACGGCACCCCCTTCGTGCTGCTCGTCCCGGCTCTCTTCAGCCAGTTTTTCCAGTCCAGCGAGGATTACTATCAGCGAGCGGATTTCAGCACGCTGATCCGCCTGCTCCGGTTCGCATCTTTTTTCCTGGCGACGCTGACTCCGTCGTTCTACATCGCGATCTCGACGTTCCACCAGGAGATGCTGCCGACGACGCTGCTGTTCAACCTGGCCAGCCAGAGGGAAGGGGTGCCGTTCCCGGCATTCATCGAAGCGCTCATCATGGAAGTGACCTTCGAGATTCTGCGGGAAGCGAGCGTGCGCATGCCCAAGACGGTCGGCCAGTCGATCTCCATCGTCGGCACGCTCGTCGTCGGCCAGGCCGCCGTCGATGCCGGACTTGTCAGCGCGGCGATGGTCATCGTCGTGTCGATCACCGCGATCGCCAACTTTGTCCTGCCTGCCTTCAACATGGGCATCGCCGCCCGCATCATCCGCTTCGGACTGATGCTGCTGGCAGCATCGTTCGGACTGTATGGCGTCTTCCTCGGCATCATCGCCGTCGTGCTGCATCTGTGCAGCCTCCGCTCTTTCGGAGCGCCATACATGTCCCCGATGGCTCCTTTCATCATGGGCGATCAAAAGGACACGCTGTTCCGGATCACGATTCCGCGGATGAAAAATCGGCCCCGCAGCCTCCACCCGCAAAAGCTGAGGAGACAGAAATGATCCGGATGCTGCGTATCTCCAGGCTCGCGCCTGCCCTGCTCTCGCTGCTGCTTCTCATGCCTCTCGCCGGCTGCTGGAGCCGCCATGAGCTCAACGATATCAGCATCGTCGTCGGCATGGGCATCGACAAGAAGAACGGCCTCTACCAGGTATCGGCTCAGATCGTGAACCCGGGACAGGTGGCCCAGAAGAAAAGCGGCGGCGGAAGCTTCAGCCCCGTCGTCACCTATCAGGCCAGCGGGCTCACCATTCCGGACGCTCTGGCGCGGATGACGGTCAAGGTATCGAGAGTAATGTACCTTTCCCATCTGCGCATTCTCATCCTCGGGGAGGAAATCGCACGCGGCGGCATCAGCAAGCCGCTCGACTTCATCTCGCGCAACCGGGAGCTGCGGACCGACTTCTATCTCATCGTAGCCAAAAACGCTTCGGCATCGGAAATCCTGGACATGTACAGTCCGATCGATCCGATTCCATCGAACAGCTTGTTTACGAAGCTGGAAACGTCGGACAATACCTGGTCGGCTACGAGCAAGGTCACGGTGGACCGGTTGATCCAGAATTTATCCAAGGAAGGCAAAGGTCCGGCCCTGACGACGATCGAGCTCGTCGGCAAGCCGGCGGAAGGCGAAAAAATCTCGAGCGGACAAGATATTAATCCGGCTGTCTTGCTGAAATATGACGGCATGGCCGCCTTCAAATACGATCGGATGGCCGGATGGATGGATGAGAATGATGCCCGCGTGCTCAACTTCATCCAGAATTCCATGTACATGACCACTCTGACCGCCCCGTGCCCAAGCAGCAAAGGACTCGTCTCCTATCAGGTGCTGCGCTCCCATGCGAACATCCGCTCCCTTTCCCCGGACGAATTCGAGGTCGTGCTGCATACGCAGCAGGACATCTCGGATATCGGCTGCCGGCTGGACATTACCGATCCGTCCACCTTGTCCGCTCTGACCAAGGCGGTCGACGAGCAGATCGAGGCCATGATGAACAAAACGATCCACAAGCTGCAGAAGCAGCTGAAGGTCGACGTGTTCGGCTTCGGAGACGCTCTTCACCGGCAGAATCCGAAGGAATGGCACAAAATCAAGGACTGGGATCGGGAGTTCGAAACGGTGAGGGTTAAAGTAACGTCCGTCAGCACGATCCGCCGGATCGGCACGACGATCAAGTCCATGGAAGATGAGATCCAGAAATAGGAGGATGGAGAAATGTGGCTGTGGTTTGGAATTGCAGGAGCCTGGCTGCTGACGGGCCTGCTGGATCTTCCCGCCCTGTGGAAAAAGGGCAAGAAGAAGGAAGCCGTCGGAGTTGCGGCGGTATTGACAGCGGCTACGGCCGGCAGCCTGGCATGCATCTTCATGCCCGTCCCGCCCAATCCGCTGATCGGAATCGCAATGGTCATTTCCGGCTATTCCAAAGCCTTTTACGCCCTGTTCACCTGAGAGGAATGAGACGATGCCGCAAGATCAAATGATATCCGTCCGCGCGTTCACCATTCTGACCGTCTTCTTCACGATCGGAACTTCCATTCTGATCGCTCCCGCCGGCCTGGCGCTGGACGCGAAGCAGGACGCTTGGCTGGCATCCATGATCGGCGTCGGCATCAATCTGGCGACGGTTGCGCTCTATGCGGCGCTGGGAAGGCTGCGCAAGGGCGAGTCGCTGGTCCAGATGTGCCGGAGCGCGCTCGGCAAATGGGCAGGAGCCTTGGTCGGCGTGGCGTTCGCGGCTTTCTTCTACCTGCTCGCCTCCATCATGGTAGGGGATCTGGGGTATTTCATGACGACTCAGAATTTGCCGGAAACGCCGATCGAGATTTTGCAGCTGCTGTTCGTCGGCATCGTGGTGTACGCCGTCCGCCTCGGAAAAAGCGCCTATTCCCGCGCGGCCGAAATATTTTTCCCGTGGCTGATGCTCTTGTTCGCCCTCTTGTTTCTATCTACCATCCCCAAAATGGATATCCATAATTTCGAGCCTGTCATGGAGTACGGACTCATGCCATCCATCAAAGGCGGGGTTTCCTTGTATGGACTGCAGGAGATGATCGTGCTGACGATGCTCTACCCCCACATCCGGAAATCGGGCAGCAAGACAAAAGCGTATCTGGGCGGAACTCTCGTAGGAGGCGCCGTCCTAGTCCTGACGACTGTAAGCAGCATCGGCGTGCTCGGTTATGCCGTGACGTCCAACCAGCTATTTCCCGCCTACACCTTGGCCAAGAATATCAGCATCGGCCATTTCCTGGAGCGGATCGAGGCGATCATAATCCTGATCTGGGTCTTGTCCATCCTGATCAAGATCGTCCTGGCGTTCGATGCGGCCGTCATGGGCTTCGCCCAGGTATTCGGAATCAAGCAGCAGGCAGCTTTCGTCATCCCGCTCGGGCTGGGACTGGTCGTGCTCGCCCAGATGTGCTATCCCAACACCGTGTTCGTCCAGGATTTCCTCGCCAAAAACTGGAGTCCCTTCGCCTCGATCTTCCTGATCTATCTGCCTCTGCTGCTCTATGGCATCCTATGGATCCGCTCCAAAATCGAAGCTGCGGGGAGCGGCTGAACGAAAAAGGGTCTTCCGGCTGCCATGATCATCTCGCCGGAAAGGAGAATCGCCGGCATCGCCATGCGGCTTCAGTCCTCCAGCCGGCTGACATCGACATGCACGTCCAGCTCCTGGGCGCCGCTGCCGATATACACGCCCTTGAAGGGAACGATGTCCCGGTAATCCAGGCCATGTCCCAGCTTCACGTAACGCTCCCCGATCGGAGAGGCGTTGGTCGGGTCGAAGCCGCGCCATCCCGCCGACGGAATATAAGCTTCGACCCATGCATGCGAAGCCTGCTCGAAGTCGGCATTGCCGCCCCTCAAATCCCCGACGAAATGATAGCCGCTCACATAACGGGCCGGTATGCCTTTGAACCTGCAGCAGGCCAGCATCAGATGGGCGAAATCCTGGCAGACGCCGCGCCGGAACTCCAGCAGGTCGGCAGCCTTCGTATACACGTTGGTCGCCTCGGGGTCATAGATGAATTCCGCCTGGATGTCGGCAGACAAGCTCTCCAGCCAGCCCAGCACTCCGGCATCTTGCGGATCGCGGGCATCGGTGAAGGCCGAGATGGCCGGGGACAGCTCGGTGTATCCCGTCGGCAGCAGATACTCCGCGAACCGGTCGAGCGCTTCGTCTCCTCGCAGCCAAGCCCATGCCTTCTCTGAAGGCATGGCGGCCGCTGCTCCAGCCGCAGGCGGCTCCTTCGTCGTCACAACCGTGGCCGTCCTCACCGTCAGCATCGTATGAGGCGCATTGACGGTGAAGGCATGCGCTTTATTGCCGAAATAGTCCTCATAGGCGAACATCGGGGCGTTGGGCTCGACCGAAATGCTGTGCTGATGGCAGGACTGGCGCTCGTCGGTAGCCGGCGTAAGCCTGATTTCATTGACACTGTCCGTAACCGGATCGGCATAGCGGTAACGGGTCATGTGGGAAATATGAAGCTTCACGCGCTGGCCTCCCCGATCCGAAAAAACGCCGATTCCATGGCGGAGCCCAGCTGCCTGCATTGTTCGAGCAGATGGGCCGGAATTCGCCCTTCGCCGTCGAGCAGCAGATCTTCCCGCTCCAGGCAGGCCAGATCCGCCTTCGCCCGGCCTGAGCTTCGCGCGATCCGCCCATGCAAAATCCGAAGCTGCTTATCCTGAAGCTCCAGACTGCACAGATGCTCATCCATCTTATGCAGGGCGTAATGGACGGAGCGGGGAAAAGCCGGGTTGAGCATGACGAATTCCACGATGCTCTCCACGCCGAATCCGTCGGCATGGTAGCGGCGGAAGGCGTCGTAGCCGCTGATGGATCGCAGCACCGCCTGCAGGTAAGGATAGGCTTCAGGACCGTTCCAGCCTCCTCCGGGCACCCAGCCGCGCACAGCCTGCAGGATGCGCAGCGTATTTTCCATCCGCTCCAGATGGCGTCCGCATTCCATGAAGCGCCATTCATTCTCGCGCGGCATGACGGAGTGGCTGTACCCCTGGAACAGGCTCGCCCAATCCTTCATCCGGCGGAAAAAGAGATGCGGCGCTTCCTCCCTCCAGCCCGCCTCCTGCCGCTCCCGCAGCCACAAGTACATGCCGTTGACGGTGTCCCACAGCTCGCCCGGCATCTTCTCCCGCAGCGTCCGCAGGTTGGCCCTGGCGCTGCTGACGCAGCTCAGGATGGAATTGGAGTTGTCCCGGTCCATCGTGACGTATTGGAGCACGTTTTCTTCCCGGTAAGCCGCGTATCGCTCCTCATAAGCTTCCCGGCTGCCGATGGAGCTGACGACAAGAGCCCATTTGCCCGCCGATTCGACCTCCGCCCTCAGCTCATCACCGCCCTTGTTCTCCGGACTGCCCTGGAGATGGTACAGGACATCGACGAGACGGGCGTGATTTTCCGTGCGCTCCATATAACGTCCGATCCAGAACAGCGCCTCCGCATTGCGGTTCAGCATGCCGCATCATCCTTTCAGACTCGATTGTTTCCAGGTTCCGCTTATGGCTGCCGGAGCACCCAAGTATCCTTGACCCCTCCGCCTTGGGAGGAGTTGACGACGAGCGAGCCTTCCTGCAGCGCCACCCGGGTCAAGCCGCCGGGCACGACATGGGTCTCTCCCGAGCCGCTGCTGAGCACGAAGCCCCGCAGATCGATGTGACGGGGCGCCATCCCCTGAGCGCCCATGACCGGAGCGGTCGACAGCTTCATCGTTCGCTGGGCGATGTACCGCTCCGGATGGCGGCGGATGGACTCCCGGAACGCATCCAGCTCAGCCGGGGAAGCCTGCGGCCCGATCAGCATTCCGTATCCGCCGGAGAGCGAGGTCTCCTTCACGACCAGCTCTTCCAGATGCTCCAGCGCGTAGTCCCTCTCTTCCTTTCGCGAAAGGATATAGGTCGGCACATTGCCCAAAATCGGCTCTTGCCCCATATAATAGCGGATCATCTCCGGGACATAGGCATACACGGCCTTGTCGTCGGCCACGCCTGTTCCGGGAGCGTTGGCGATGGCGACATTGCCGGCCCGATAGGCGTTCATCAGTCCAGGCACTCCCAGCATGGAATCCGGCTGAAAGGCGAGCGGATCGAGGAACTCATCGTCAATGCGCCGGTAGATGACGTCCACCTGGCGGAGGCCCCGCAGGTCCCTGAGATAGATTTTCTGGTCCTTGCACACGAGGTCGCGCCCTTCCACGAGATGGATCCCGAGCTGCTGGGCGAGGAAGGTATGCTCGTAATAGGCGGAATTGTAGGAGCCCGGGGTGAGGAGGACGATGAGCGGATCCTTGCGCCCCGAAGGCGCCAGCGATCTCAGGCTGCGCAGGAACATATTGAGGCTGCGGTCGGTATCCGCCGCCGAGCTGGACAGGTACAGCTCGTGGAACAGCTCGTTCATCAGCGTCCTGCCTTTGAACATATAGGAGAATCCGGAAGGGCTGCGCAGATTGTCCTCCAGCACGTAATAACCTTGCTCGTCGCGGATGAGGTCGATGCCTGAGGCGGTCACGTAGACGCCGCCGGGAACATGCAGGCCGGCCATCTCGGGACGGAAGTAGCGGTTGCCGACGATCATGCGCCTCGGGATGAGTCCGTCCCGAATGATGCGCTGCCCATGATAGATATCCTGGAGGAACATATTGAGAGCCTTGACCCGCTGCTGCAGCCCCAGCTCCAGATGATGCCATTCGTCCGGCGGGATGATGCGCGGGATGCAGTCGAACGGAATCGTGCGTTCCAGTGGATCGGGAGTTCCCGGCGCATAGAGGGTGAACGTGATGCCTTCATGGAGCATCCGGTTCCCGACCGCTTGGCGGCGGCGCTCCTGCTCCGGCTGCTTCATGGCGGAGAAATGGCGGTGCACCTGCTCGTAGTGGGGCCGGACAACGCCCCGCTCATCGTACATTTCATCATAAAAAGAACGGGATTCGTAAGCAGCCGCGCGATGCGGCTCTGCCTTGGACATGCGCGTAGACCTCCCTCCGGTATGGGCTTCAGCGGGGACGGGATGCCGGCCGTAACGGTTGAATGAAGATGTGGCTGCAGTTTTTTTACCCAGATCATACAAGATCCTACCAATGTATGTCAATATAACTAACATATATAAACAAAGCGAATTCGCGCTCGAATCATGGAAGTTTATGCGGGAAGACCGTCTTCAAGACCAATAGCTGGGCAAAGAGGATGAGCCGCGAGCGGCAGCGGTTCCTTCAGTCCAATGCGCATTATGAGGATAAAGACCGTCGCAGGAAACGGCCCTGCTCTCGTCTCGCTTGGAAGCTGGCTCCGCAAGAAAAAAAGCCGTCTCCGGGTCCGCTGGACCTGGAAACGGCTCTTGCTTGCGCAAGCTTGAAGCCCGCAGGGCCGCCTCAGCGGTTGAGCAGGCTGCCCACATAACGCAGCAGCTCGTTGGCGCTCGCCGGCGTGTAGCCATGCTCGTCGATGAGGCGCTTGGTCACCTCGTTCATCCGCTTGAGCTGGTTCTCATCCGGCGTCTTCGTGGACGTCGTGATCTTCACGATATCCTTGAGATCGGCGAACAGCTTCTTCTCCACCGCCTCGCGCAGCCGCTCGTGGCTCGTATAGTCGAATTTGCGCGCCTTGCGGGAGTAGGAGGAGATGCGGATCAGAATTTCTTCGCGGAATGCCTTCTTCGCATTTTCGGATACGCCGATCTGCTCTTCGATGGAGCGCATCAGCCGCTCATCCGGGTCCATCGCCTCTCCTGTGAGGGGATCCTTGATTTTGGACCAGTTGCAGTAAGCCTCGATGTTGTCGAGATAATTTTCAAACAGCGTGCGGGCCGACTCCTCGAAGGAATAGACGAATGCCTTCTGCACCTCGTTCTTGGCCAGGCTGTCGTATTCCTTGCGCGCCACGGAGATGAAGTTTAAGTAACGCTCGCGCTCTTCCTTGGTGATGGAAGGATGCTGGTCGAGCCCGTCCTTGAGCGCCCGCAGCACGTCGAGCGCGTTGATATGGTCCATTTCACCCTTGATGAGGGCGCTGGAGATGCGGTTGATGACATAGCGGGGATCGATGCCCGACATGCCTTCCTCCAGAAATTCATTCTGCATTTCCTTGAGATCGGCGTCCTTGTACCCTTCGACCTCTTCCCCGTCGTACATCCGCATTTTCTTCACCAGGTCCATGCCCTGCTTCTTGGATTCCTTGAGCCGGGTCAGGATGGAGAAGATGGCTGATGTACGGAGCGCGTGAGGGGCGATATGGACATGGCGCAGGTCGCTCTGGGCGATCAGCTTGGCGTAGATCTTCTCCTCATCCGACACCTTGAGGTTGTACGGAATCGGCATGACGATCATGCGCGACTGCAGCGCCTCGTTTTTTTTGTTGGAGATGAACGCTTTGTACTCGGATTCGTTCGTATGGGCGATGATCAATTCATCCGCGCTGATCAATGCGAACCTGCCTGCCTTGAACTGGCCCTCCTGCGTCAGCGACAGCAGGTTCCAGAGAAACTTTTCATCGCATTTGAGCATCTCCTGGAACTCCATCAGGCCGCGGTTCGCCTTGTTCAGTTCGCCGTCGAAGCGGTAGGCGCGGGGATCCGATTCCGAGCCGTACTCGGTGATCGTAGAAAAGTCGATGCTGCCGGTCAGATCCGCGATATCCTGCGACTTGGGGTCCGAAGGGCTGAACGTGCCGATGCCGACCCGGTTGTCCTCGGACAGGAATACCCTCTCGACCAGCACGTTTTCGATGTCGTTCTCGAATTCCGTCTTCAGCCGGAGCTGGCAGGACGGGCACAGATTGCCTTCGATCCGGACCTCGATCTCCTTCTCGAGCTCGGGACGGAGCTCGTGGGGAATGAGATGCAGCGGATCCTCGTGCATCGGGCAGCCCTTGATCGCGTATACCGCTCCCTGCTCGGTGCGCGAGAACTTCTCCAGCCCTTTTTTCAGCATCGTGACGATGGTCGACTTGCCTCCGCTGACCGGTCCCATCAGCAGCAGGATCCGCTTGCGCACATCCAGCCTTCTCGCGGCGGAGTGGAAATATTCCTCCATCAGCTTTTCCACGGCGCGGTCCAGGCCGAAGATTTCCTGCTGGAAGAATTTATAGGTTTTCTGGCCGTTTTTCTCCTCGATGCCATGCGACTTGATCATCTCATACACCCGCGAATGCGCCGTCATCGCCGGTGACGGATCGCTCCTGAGCAGGTCGATGTACTCTTTGAATGTGCCTGACCAGGCCAGGCGGTCGCCCTCCGACTTGTACTCCGCAATCCGTTTGAAAATATCCATGCTGCGCCTCCTCCCATCGCTTCCGCTAAAGCTTCCCTTGAGTCCCTCTTCGCCCAGGCTTCTCTCTGCTTCCGCTTCCGAATAGCAGCTATTCGAAGTATTTAAGCCTATGCGGACCCCCCTCATAACTTGACCGAAAATTTCGCCGCTTTAAAGGAATTGCCATTGCTCCGCGCATCTCCTATAATGAACGGACGATGGGAACAGGCGTGCGCTGGATGCCCCGCATGGCGCGGCAGCGGGCGGCAGCGGGCGGCGCCCTTGTTCCGAGACAGCTCGGGAAGGAGGCTTGTACGATGGCGGTTAGAGAAGAAGCGGAGCTCTATGGCCCCGTCAAGGCTTACTATGAAAAACTCGGCTACGAGGTCAAAGGCGAGGTGCTTCATTGCGACCTCGTCGCGATCCGTCCGGACGGCGGCGAGACGCTGATCGTGGAGCTCAAGAAGACGTTCACGCTGGCGCTGCTGCTGCAGGGCCTGCAGCGGATGCGGATCGCTGACGGCGTCGTGCTCGCGGTCGAGCGCAACCGCTCGAAGCGCGGCGCGGTGAACCAGCGCTTCGGAGAGCTGGCCGAGCTGTGCCGCATGCTCGGCATGGGCCTGCTCACCGTCACCTTCTACAAGACGAAGGCTCCGGTGCTCGAAATGCTCTGCGAGCCCGGCGACGCGCCCATGCGCGGACGCAGGCCTTCGCGGGAGAAGCGGCTGCTGCAGGAATTCCGGGAGCGCAGCGGCGACTACAACGTCGGCGGCAGCGGGCGCGCGTCCGGGCGCGTCATGATGACCGCCTACCGGGAGAAGGCGCTGCGCCTGGCCTGGGGCCTCAAGGCCGCCGGGCCGCTGTCCCCGGCTCGGCTGCGCGACCTGACCGGCGTCGCCCGCGCCGGCGAGCTGCTGCGAAGCAACTACTACGGCTGGTTCGCCAAGATCGAGCGCGGCGTCTACCAGCTGCTGCCGGCAGGCGAAGCCGCGCTTGAGCAGCATGCCGTTGTCATTGCCGCCTGGCGTGAGCAGGCGGCGGGCTTGGTTCAGCCCGAGCAAGGAGCTCAGCGCCCGGCGGAGAGATCCAATCGAAAAAAAACACGGCCATAAGCAATGATGTTTTTTCGTTTGGGGTCCGATTGGGCAGCATGCCGGCAGCTTCATTCGGATATTGGACCGCAGGTGGAGTTCAGGGCCTCGGCTCCGGACAGGCGTTGGTCCGCTGGCCGGCGTTCTGTACTTCCGCTCCGAACTGACGTTGGCCTCGCTGGCCGGCGTTCTGGGCTTCCGCTCCGAACGGGCGTTGGCCTCGCTGGCCGGCGTTCTGGGCTTCCGCTCCGAACGGGCGTAAGCCTCGCTGGCCGGCGTTCTGGGCTTCCGCTCCGAACGGGGGTTGGCCTCGCTGGCTAGCGTTCTGTACTTCCGCTCCAGGTACCGGCATATTGCGTCCGATCGGACATACGTTCCGCTATTTCCCCAAAAAGCACGAGATTCCTGTTCTATCGGACATACGTTCCGCTATTTTCATATTCTTATCGAATTTATGATAGAGCCGACACAAATAACGGATCCTATGTCCGATAATCCTCAAATGAAGGCATAATGTTCAAAATAACGGATCCTATGTCCGATAGTCGCACGAATAACGTGATGATTACCGGGGGCAACTCTTCGCGACAGCTAAACACAGTGAACCGTCACTCCAGTATGGGATGGGAAGACAGACAGCTTGTTGAGCTGCAAAAGTCACAGCGTTTGGCCGTACCAACCATCAGAAAGTTCTATCCTCCATAGTGCGCGCCAACCATCAGCACCTTCCCTCGCTCCGCACTACGCCGCAACTATCAGCACATTTTCTCTGCACCGATTACTATCAATATATCCCCGCAGTGCGACGTACCGCCAACCATCAGCACCTTCCCTTGCAACGCACCACGCCGCAACTATCAGTACATTTTCTCTTCATCGCTAACAATCAATATATCCCCGCAACGTTGACGTACCGCCAACCATCAGCGCCTTCGCTCGCAACGCACCATGCCGCCAACCATCCGCACACTTCCTGCACTGCTGCACCGTCGTTACAGCCCAATCAGTCTTGGCATCCAAAATAATACGACTACGACCGAGCCTGGAACTCCCCGATCGTCTCGCCGAGGAGCCGGACTCCATGCTCCAGCCGAGCTTCCCCCGATCCTGCTTCGCAGCTGATCGTTACGACGGCGCGCGGCCGCCCGCGGCCCTGAATGCTGCCGCCGGAAAAGCTGATTCCCTTCAGGCGGGCCGCTTTCGCCAGCGCCGCAAGGCCAAGCCCTTCCGGCAGCAGCAGCGACAGCTCGCCGGCTCGCGCAGCCTTTCGCCAGCCGACCGATGGCGGCATCGTCGTGCGGAGCACCGCCTCCAGATGCTGCAGCGCGGCATCCCAACCGGCAGCGGCCGCTTTGATGCGATCGGACAGCGAGCCGATCTCAAGCAGCTCCTCCATGATTCGGCTGCCCAACAAGTCAGCCGTCCCCGCAGCCCGCTGCAATCCCGCCAGACGGCGGATGACCTGCGGCTCGGCTGCGATCCACGCCGTCTCCACATTCGGCATTCCGGTACTGAGCGAGCCGATCGCGGCGACCTCGGTCCTATCCGGTCCGGCCACAAGCGTCCGCTTCGGTCCGCCGAGCAGCCGCAAAGCTTCCGCGCTATCCGTCCAAGTCTCTTCTTGCGCCGCTCCCCACCGGCAGTCGGGCAGCCGAACGACAGCGAGCCGGCAGCCGCTCGGCACGGTCAAGGCATCCGCAGCCGCTGCGTCCCGAGCCTCCGAGCCTTCGGCCGTCTCCCACCTGGCTTGCTCCAGATAGAGCATGCGCACCGCTTCCAGCCGTACGGCATTCTTGTGCCCAAAGCTTCCAACATCGCCGAAGCTCTCCGCATCCAGACCATGCAGCCGCATCAGCTCCAGCGCCTTCGGCTCGGCGGGCACCGCTCCGGCTGCATCTCCCGTCCAATGCTTGTCTCTGAGCAGCAGATCCAGCGCCGCAAGCGGCGTCGGTACGGAAAGGCACTCCCAGGCTTCCGGGATCGACTTGCCGGCCAGCTTCAGCAGCGTCCGCGGCAGCCGCTCGTTCCCGCGCTGAGGCTCCAGCGCCCGCTTCATGGCCGGCTCAATCTCCTCCCTGCCGAACAAATGAAACCGTTCGGCGCTGGGTTCGCTCAAGTTCAGCACGATTTCCCCTCCAGACATGCCCACCCCTCCTGACGGACGGCAGATATGCCGGCCTATATGGGAAATAAGTTCACGTAATGCCTCGCAAGAAATCATGCTGCGCTTCTTGGTCCCTATTCGAGCTTTCAAGTATTTCGATCCGTTAAGTCCCCAACAGTCCGTCCAACGTCTGCGTCCGCTTCAATACAAAAAGCGCCCCTGAAGCATATATGCTCCAGGGGCGCTGTTCAGAACGAGCTTATTTCTTGCTCATGTTGTCCCATTTGTCTTGGATGTTTTGCATAAGCTGGTTTTGGTCGACTTTCTTGGCGACATAAGCCTGCATTTCCGAACCGACTTCCTGCGGGAGGCCTTCAGGCATCTGGCTGAAGAACCAGCCGGAGGATTTGCCTTCCTTGTTGTAGGCGACGATGTCGTTGGCGATGGCGCCGAGCACCTTGCTGTCGGTGACTTCAACGGATTTCAAGGCCGGAATGAACTTGAATTCGTTCACGATATATTTCTTGCCCGTCTCGGACGTCGCAAGCCAAGTCAGGAACTCTTTGGCGGCGTCTTTGTTTTTGGAGTTCTTGTTGACAGCCCAGTTGTTAGGCACGCCGACGAAAATGTTGCCGCTCTTCTCGCTGTCGTCGATCGGCATCGGCAGCAGGCCGATGTTCATGTCCGGCGTAATGCCGTCGATTTGCACCTGAGTCCAGTTGCCTTGCTGCATCATGGCCGTCTTGCCGCTTGCGAACAGCGTTACTTGCGTGTTGTAGTCCGTCGTCAGCGGGTTTTTGTTGCTGTATTTCAACGTGAGGTCAAACAGCTTGAACCAGTTTTGGAACACGGCGTTGCCGGCGAGTCCGCCCTTGCCTTCGTTCACGCTGTTGACGAATGCCGTAGGATCATCCTGGTTGGCCAAGCCTACGTTGAACAGATGGTTGCCCAGCACCCACCATTCCTGGTAGCCGTCGGAGAACGGCGTGATGCCTGCTGCTTCCAGCTTTTTGCACGCTTCTTCAAGCTCAGTAAGCGTTTTTGGAGGAGTCGTGATGCCGGCTTTTGCGAACAGATCCTTATTGTAGATGAAACCGTAGCCTTCTACGCCGACCGGCATTCCATAGAGCTTGCCGTCACGTGAAATCTGATCCTTGGCCGAATCGATGATATCGCCTGCCCAAGGCTGGTCGGACAGATCCTCCAGCTTGTCGATCCAGGTGGTCAGCTCCGAGTTGCCTGCGTTGTTGAAAATGTCGGGCTCCTGGCCGGCAGCGAACTTCGCCTTCAGGCCTGCGCTGTAATCTGCGCCCCCGCCCATTGTCTCGACATTGAGCGTGACGTTGGGATGCTCTTTCTCGTAATCGGCTTTGAGCCGGTTCATCGCGTCGGCGATTTCGACCTTGAATTGGAAAATATTCAGCGTGACTTTCTTGCCGCTGTCGCCGCCGCTTGAATTCGTATTGGAAGCCGCATTCGTCGCAGGGCTACTGTTCTGGTCTGCGGAGCCGCCGCTGTTGCCGCCCGATGTGCTGCAGCCGGCCATCACGCTGAGCGCGAGACCCGCGGACATGACGGTAAGCAATCCCTTTTTCATAGGAAAATTCCTCCTTGGTATGTTGACCCTCTTTTGTAAATTGAAGTGTTTACTTATGCTTACAAATGAAGTATAACCTCAGGCATGCAAGCGTTGCCACAGAGAATGTTGAACAAAAAGGTGTAGAATATTGACATCCGAAGCTTTTGTCAATATTCTACACCTTTTGTCGAAAGCGATTGTCGAAATAAATGGAATATTATATCGTTTTCCTTTATCGAACGAAAGAAACGGCCTCCTCCTGCCGCCGTCTCGATTCCTCAGCACGCATACGTTTGCACATAATGCGGCAGCCCGTCTCCGCCAGCCCTGCCGCCCTGCAATAGAAAAACCCCGGCAAGCCGCTGGCTGCCGGGGAAGTTCATTGCTGCTGGATCAAGCTGCTTACTTCTTGATCATGTCGTTCCATTTCTTCTGGATATTTTTCAGCAGCTGCGCCTTGTCGGATTTGCCCGCCACATAGGCCTGCATTTCCGCGCCGACCTCCTGAGGCACGCCTTCCGGCATCTGGTTGAAGTACCAGCCGCTCGTCTTGCCTTCCTTGCTGTATTTCATGATATCCGTCGCGATCGGTCCGAGAATCGATTCGTCCGTCACTTCCACGCTCTTCAGAGCCGGGATGAACTTGAACTCGTTGACCGTGTACTTCTTGCCGGTCTCGGAGGTTGCCAGCCAGTTCAGGAATTCCTTGGCGGCTTCCTTGTTCTTGGAGTTCTTGTTCACGACCCAGTAGTTCGGAACGCCGACGAGGATGTTGCCGCTCTTCTCGCTGTCGTCGATCGGCATCGGCAGCAGGCCGATGTTCATGTTCGGCGTGATGCCGTCGATCTGCACCTGAGTCCAGTTGCCTTGCTGCATCATCGCTGCTTTGCCGCTCGCAAACAGCGTCACTTGCGTGTTGTAGTCGGTCGTCAACGGGTTTTTGTTGCTGTTTTGGATCGTCAGGTCGAACAGGTTGAACCAGTTCTGGAACACCTTGTTGCCTTCAAGTTCACCCTTGCCTTCGTTCATCTTCTTCATGAAGGCGGCCGGATCTTCCTGATCGGCCAGGCCTACGTTGAACGTATGGTTGCCGAGCACCCACCACTCCTGGTAGCCGTTCGAGAACGGCGTGATGCCGGCCGCTTTAAGCTTCTCTACCGCGGCTTTGAGCTGCGTCATCGTAGCCGGAGGCTCCGTGATGCCGGCTTTGGCGAACAGATCCTTGTTGTAGATGAAGCCGTAGCCTTCGATGCCCATCGGGAGGCCGTAGTTTTTGCCGTCGCGGGTAATGGCTTCCTTCGCCGTCTCGACAACGTCGCTCTGCCAAGGCTGATCCGTAAGATCCTCCAGCTTGTCGACCCAGGTGTTCAGGTCGGAGTTGCCTCCGTTATTGAAGATGTCGGGCTCTTGGCCGGAAGCGAATTTCGCTTTCAGGCCCGCGCCGTAGTCGGCTCCGCCGCCCATCGTCTCGAGATTGAGCTTGACGTTCGGATGCTCTTTTTCGTAATCGGCTTTCAGCCGGTTCATCGCATCGGCGATCTCGACCTTGAATTGAAAAATATTCAGCGTTACCTGCTCTCCGCTTGCGCCGGAGCCGGTATTGGCGTTTCCTTCCGTGTTGCCGCCGTTGTTCGTCGTGCTGCAGCCTGCCAGCATCGAAATAGCCAGGCCTGCCGAGACGGCCGTAAGCAATCCTTTTTTCAACATTGCTTTTTTACCCCCTTGAAATCGTACTCCACGATAGTATGTCCAACTGGTTGCATTTAACGTTTATGTTCGGAGCTTTTTAAGTATAAACCATTCTGCGCAAACGTTCCCACAGAACATATTGCGAATATATGGGGAATATATTGATGCTTCATCAGGAAATCAATATTATCATAGGAAGGTGTCGAAAAAAGAAGATGCTGACGACACCCGCAGGTAATCGTCAGCATGACTTTGAACAGAAGAATCAGCCTTTCACCGAACCGGCCGTAATGCCGGAAATGATATGACGCTGAAGCGTCAGGAAGAAGATCAGGATCGGCAGGATGCCCATGACCAGACCGGCAAGAGCCAGATCCCACTGCTTCGTGTATTGGCCGAAGAAGCTGTACGTGGACAGAGGAATCGTCCGCTGGCCTTCGCCGAGAATCAAGTTCGGCAGCAGGAAGTCGTTCCAGATCCAGAGGCTGTTCAGGATGATGATCGTAGCTGTCATCGGCTTGAGGAGCGGGAACACGATTCTCCAGAAGACTCCGTAAGGCGAGCAGCCGTCCACGGTCGCGGATTCCTCGATCTCCTGCGGAATCGACTTCACGAAACCGTGATAGAGGAAGATCGTGAGCGACGATCCGAAGCCCATGTAGCAGACCCATAAGCCCGGAAGGCTCTTCGTCAGATGGAACCAGCTCGCGGTCTTGACGAGCGGAATCATGATCGATTGGAACGGAATGACCATGGCCGCGACGAAAAGCATGAACAGCAGGTTGTTGTACTTGGTCGGACGGCGAACCATCCGGTATGCGGCCATCGAGCAAATGACCGTAAGGCCGATGATGCTTGTCAGCGTAATGACGAGCGAGTTCGCGAACGAAGCCGGGAACTTCATGATTTCCCATGCTCTCGTGAAATTGTCGAACGTCGCAGGACTCGGCAAGGATGCGGAGTCGAGCAGGATATCTCCGTACTTCTTCAGCGAGTTGCTCACCAGGAAGTAGAACGGCACCAGGAATACGAGCGCGACCAGCAGCGCGATGATTTCCAGCACGAAGGTACTGATGCGGTATCGGGACGTTTCCATTAAGCCTGCACCTCCCGGCGTTTAGTCAGGTACACCTGGAGCGAGGTCAGCAGCGCGACGACGATGAAGAATACGAGCGCCTTCGCTGTGCCATAGCCGAAGTTGTTGTTCTGGAACGCCTCGTTGTAGATGTTGAGCGCGACGGATTGCGTCGAGTTGTACGGTCCGCCCTTGGTCAGGGACAGGATGATGTCGAAGGACTTGAACGACCACGACAGCGCGAGGAACAGCGCGATCGTGACGGCAGGCATGATCAGCGGCACCGTGATATGGCGCAGGCGCTGCCAGGCAGTCGCTCCGTCGATGGAAGCCGCTTCGATCAGATCGCGGGGAACGTTGATGAGGGCGGAGATGTAGATGACCATCAAGTAACCCGCCGTGCTCCAGATCGTCACGATGACGATGCCCCAAAATGCGGTCGGCTCGTCGCCGAGCCAAGGGAGGTTGAAGAAGGCCCAGCCTGTTTTGTCGCCTACGGCCGTAAAACCTTTTACAAAGATGAACTGCCAGATGAAGCCGAGCAGCAGGCCGCCGATGACGTTCGGCATGAAGAAGATCGTCCGCAGCACGTTGCGGGACTTGACCGGCTGCGTCAGCAGCAGCGCCAGGACAAAGCCTACAAGGTTCGACAGGATGACGGCTGCGATCGTGAATTTCACCGTGAACTTGAAGGAGTTGATGAATGTCTGGTCATGGAACAGCCGGGAGAAGTTGTCGAATCCGACAAAATTATACCCTCCGACACCATTCCAGTCCGTAATGGAGTAAAACATGCCCATGAAGAAGGGAAGTGCGACGATTATCGCGAACGCAAGTGTCGCAGGGCCCGTGAATACGATCTGCTGGAGCCACTGGCTCGACCATCCTTTGCTTTTCATCCCGTTTCTCCCCTTTCTCTAGAAGGAATCTTAGTAAGTCTTTCCATTGCCAAGCGCCATTATCCGGACAGCTTGTGGATTTTCCTCAAGTATACGCTTTCGCTTTCCCCGCTCCCACAGAGGATGATGACTCAATAGGGGTAAAATATTGATGCTGCCCGTAGGGACCGCTATAATACGATAAGGGCGTAGTTAAATAGGCCCATAAAGGAGCATCGGAGCTTGAAATTCTACTGGATCAAGCGAAGCATCCGAACCAAGCTGGCCGTTTTCCTGCTGCTGGCGATCGCGGTTCCGATGCTGGCATCGCTCATCATTACCAATACAAGGACAGCAGATTTCGTCGCCGCCGACACAGTGCGGCAGAACTCGAGCCTCCTTTACCAGGGCAGGACCAACCTGGCCAACTATTTTCAGTCTTTTTTCCAAACTTCCCTGGCTCCTTATTCGGACACTACCCTGTACAGGACGCTTGAAACAGGACGCAGCGACTATCTGGTCGACAATCAGATTTTCGTCAGCCTCCAGATCATGTCCTCGTCGGTCAAGGAAATTTATCAGGTCTACCTCCATTCGGGCAGAGCGGAGCGTGGATATCTCTTCTCCCGCGGACAGTATAAGCGGATGGACCAAATCGTGGCCGCGCCGGGAACGACTCTGGAGGAAGGCATATCTTATACGATCAAGCCTCTTCATATGAGCAGCAGCTATGGAATCAACTCCACGCCGCTCATCCTGTCCCGGCCCGTCATCACCTTGATCCGGCCGGTCTATCAAATTCCGAGCAGCAAGCAGATGGGCACGCTTTCGCTGGACATTACAACCGAGGTCATCGATTCCATCTGCGCCCAGTTGTACAGCGCCGGCGGAGGCGAGGAAGTATTCCTGCTCGCGCACGACGGAACCATCGTCTACGGACCAGGCCAATACGGCAAGGGCCTGAAGCTCAAGGAGCCATGGGCCGAACCGATCCTGAAGCTGGCCTCCGCCGGGGAGAGCGGCAACGTGGAGCTTAAGGACTCCCATTCCAAGAGCGTGTTCATCTATGAGTCGCTTGAAGCCGGCGATCATAATTGGGTGCTCGTCAAGCGCATCCCTCCTTCCGTCCTGCATGGAGCGACCCGTCAGATCACGCAGGCCAATACGTGGGTGCTGCTCGGCTCCCTGCTTCTCGTGACGCTGACCGCCCTGTTCGTATCCTTCTGGATCACCAGGCCGATCAAGCAGCTTACGGGCTACGTCAACCAGATCCAGTCCGGTCGCCTCGAGACGGATATCCATCTGCGCCAGTCCGATGAGATCGGACAGCTGGCGCGGCGCTTCCGGATGATGATGGAGACGATCAACAATCTGGTCCTTCGCGAATATCGGCTCGAGCTGGCGAACAAGACGAATCAGCTTAAGGCGCTGCAAGCCCAGGTCCATCCGCATTTCCTGTACAATGCCCTGCAATCGATCGGCACGACGGCGCTGCAGCGCGGAGTTCCGGATCTGTACAAGCTGATCATGCAGCTCGGCAAAATGATGCGCTACTCCATGAATACGGCGGAGGAGTTTGTCTCTATTTCCCAGGAAATCGATCATACCCGCTCTTACCTGGAGCTCCAGCGCCATCGGTTCGGCGACAAGCTGACCTATGAGATATCCGGCGATCCCGTCGCGCAGCGGGCTTCCGTTCCGCGGATGATTATCCAGCCGGTGGTGGAGAATATTTTCAAGCATGCTTTCGATCCCGCTGGAGGCATGGTCCATGTCTCGATCCGCACTCAGCTGGAGGACAACCGGATCACAATCGAAATCGCCGACAACGGTCCCGGGATGAATGAAGGAAAGCTGGCCTCTGTAAGGCAGCGAATCAGCCGGGACGGAGAGATCGGAGACGAGTCGGGCAGTCATATCGGACTGGCCAACGTCGCTGCGAGGCTGAGGCTGCATTGCGGCGAGAGCGCCCGCATGGAGCTCGAATCCGGAGCGGCTCCGCTTGGCGGGCTGATGGTCACGCTTGTCATTCCGGCCGCGGATTGACCAGAGGGCTTCCGTGATGCCCCTTTATATAGAGACAGGAGAGAAAAATCATCATGAATATATTGATCGTCGACGACGAAACCCATGCCCGGGAAGCCGTCAAGCTGCTTGTGGAATGGAAGGAGCTTGGCGTCGACCTGATTCTTGAAGCCGACAACGGCGAAGCGGCCAAGCTGCTCGTCGCCGAGCATTTGCCCGCGCTCGTCTTGACGGACGTGCATATGCCTATCACGAACGGGCTGCGCTTCATGGAATGGCTGAGCGACCACTATCCCCAGACGAAGATCATCGCCATCAGCGGCTACAACGACTTCGATTATGTGCGCAAAACGATGAAGTACGGTGGAATCGACTATATTCTCAAGCCGATCGATCCGGATCAGCTGATGGAAGCCTCCAAGCGCGCGATCGGGTCCTGGTGCCAGGAAACAAAGGAAAGGCAGCGCCAAGTCGAGAGCGGAATCGCCATGAACCAGTACAAGCCCGTATACTGGAGCCACTTGTTCGGCAAGCTGGCATCGGTGTCGAACGAGTCCGAGCCGGCTGCCGCGCAGCTTCATTCCGAATTCCAGGGCTTTCCGCAGCAAGGGGCTTTCCAGACTGCCGTCTTCAGCCTGTTTCCGGTTCAGGAGAAGCTGCTCAAGCGGTTTCGCGGCGACAAGGAGCTGCTCGAATACGCCATCATCAACGTATTCAACGATCTGATGCGCAGCGAATGGCAGTGCGGATATGCTTTCCGTTCCCCCAATGCAGCCGATGAAGTGATCGCCCTGTTCTGGGAAGGACATGATTTCATCGCGGAAAGGACGGCCAGACTTCTCGAAGCCGTTCGAATGACGCTTAGGGCCGATTTGTATGCCGGCATCGGCAGGCTCGTGCCGGAAGCCGAGCAGACCGGATTGTCCGTCCAATCCGCCAGGCAGACGCTTCAGCGCCGAAATCTCCTCGCCGACGGCGTGAGGATTTCCCATGCGGGAACCGTGCAGCCTTCCGCAGCTCCGCATTTGACCGATCTGGAGGAGCCGCTCCGCCTCGCTCTGCAAATCCGCAATCCTGCGGAAGCGACCGCCGCTTTGAGAGATTGGTTCGGCAAAGTCCGGCGCTCCGGCATCGTCACGCCGGGCGATCTCGCCCTATGGGAACGGCAGAGCGAAATGATGTTCACGCGCCTGCATAAGGAATTCCTGCCGGAAGATGCCGAAGATGAGCAGGCCAAGTCCCGGACAGCCCCCCTGCCGGTCCGGTTCGACGAAGACGGACGGCTGCTGCTCGACGAGACGGAGAAGGAGTTCCGGCTGCTGCTGCTGGACTGGATGGAAAGCCTGCTCAAAAGAGTCCGGCAGGACCGCAGCATCATCGCCGAGATGATCTCGTATATCGACGGCCATTTGGAGGAAGACTTATCCTTGCAGACGCTGGCTTCCCGCTTCTTTCTCAGCCGCGAGCATGTGAGCCGGCGCTTCCGTCAGGAAACGGGAAACACGCTCAGCGATTACGTGGAAAAGCTGCGGATGGACAAGGCCCGCCGGCTGCTGCTCGGATCCTCCCTCAAGATCGCGGAAATCTCGAGCCAGGTCGGATACTCGGACGAGAAATATTTCAGCAAGGTATTCAAGAAGCATTCGGGATGCTCTCCAGGTCAATACCGCAAAGAGGATTGACACAGGTTGTTCACAAATAGAACCGTTTTCTTTTTCCAGCAGGTTGGGTATAATGGTATCAATTCGTTCGGAGGTGCTACATATGTCCGTTCCATTCATCGTGGTTCTTGTCGTGTCCCTGCTGTTCCTGACGGCCATGTTCACGGCCGCCTACAATGACGACAAAACCAAGGGACTATAATCCCATCCGATGACGCTGATCGTCAGACAAGCCCCGGCATGCTACTCATGCCGGGGCTTATTCGTCGTTTCCGGCCGCAAGTCAGTGGCCGAGTACGGGATGCGGAATATAGGGATCCTCGAGCAGCGCCGTCTCCTCCGGCGTCAGCTTAAGCTGCAGCGCCGCGACGGCGTCCTCGAGATGCTGCGGCTTGGTCGCTCCGACGATCGGCGCCGTCACGGCGGATTTGCCGAGCACCCACGCAAGCGCAGCCTGGGCCCGCGGCACGTCGCGCGACGCCGCGATTTGCCCGACCCTCTCGACGATGACCCGGTCCGAATTCTCCGAGTAGGCGTACAGCCGCGGAATGACCAGATCGCTCTCGAAGCGCTCGCTGCTCTGGTCCCAGTCACGGGTGAGGCGTCCCCGGGCAAGCGGGCTCCAGGGAATGACGCCGACGCCAAGCTCCTCGCACAGAGGCAGCATCTCCCGCTCTTCTTCCCGGTAGAGCAGATTCAAGTGGTTCTGCATGCTGACGAACTTCGTCCAGCCTCCCCGCTCCGCCGCATGCTGGGCTTGCAGGAACTGCCAGGCGTACATGGATGAAGCGCCGATATACCGCGTTTTCCCGGCTTTCACGACATCATGGAGAGCTTCCATCGTTTCTTCGATCGGGGTTCCCGGATCCCAGCGGTGAATCTGGTACAGGTCGACATAGTCGGTGCCAAGCCTACGCAGGCTGTTGTCGATCTCCGACATGATTGCCTTGCGGGACAAGCCGCCGCCATTCGGGCCGGATCGCGTGGGGAAATATACTTTGGTCGCGATCACGACATCGTCGCGGCGCGCAAGATCCTTGAGGGCCCTGCCTACGATCTCCTCGCTCGTGCCGTCGGAATAGCTGTTGGCGGTATCGAAGAAATTAATGCCAAGCTCAAGCGCTCTGCGGATAAACGGACGGCTTGCCTGCTCGTCCAGCGTCCATGGGTGGGAGCCTCTATCCGGAATTCCGTAACTCATGCATCCCAGACATAGCCGGGATACCTCCAGCCCGGTCTTGCCCAGCCTTGTATATTCCATTTGGACCTTCCTCCTGTCGCTCCGGCCTGTCAGCAGGCTGTCGGAATGTCACTATCATACTGAATATTCAGGAAATTTCAACCATTTATATCCTTCCTCCCGGACGTGATGGGCGGCTGCACCGGAACAAAAAATAGCCCCGGAGCCCGGCCTCGCGGCCTTGCTTCCGAAGCTGCTTGCACAGATCGGCCCGGTATCGGGCTTCTCTGCCATCATTCCATGAATCAGCGGCGCAGATGCTGCATCTGGCTCATGCATTCCGAGCACAAATAACGTTCCTTGAAATCAGCTACTTGCTCCATCGATCCGCAGAAGACGCAGCGCGGACGATATCGCTCCAAAATGATTTGATCCCCTTGAACGAGGATTTCCACAGGATCCCCTTCGTTCATCTGGTAACGTTTGCGCAGGGATTTGGGCAGCACTATGCGGCCCAATTGGTCGACCTTTCGTACGACTCCAGCCGGTTTCATCGGTTGTATCCGCTCCTTATGTCTGAATTATCTAGTCACAACCAACCCTTCGGCTTGCAAATCATGCAACAGGGCATATGGATGTCCTTTTCTCCTACCATTCTCCATGACAGGAAGCAAATCCTTCCTCTGTTCATAGTTGCTTAATATTCTCCAACTTTTGGACAGAACGCCAAATATTCAAGCCATGCCGGGAAAGTCCGATTGCCTGAGCGCCTCGAACAAGACGATCGCCGCAGAATTGGACAGATTGAGCGAACGGACGCTGCCTGTCATCGGCATGCGGATCGCGGTATCCAGGTTGGCCGCGACAAGCTCGGGAGGCAGCCCTTTGGTTTCCTTTCCAAATACGAACAGGTCTCCGTCCCGATAATCCAACTGGTCGTAGCGTTTGGATGCCTTGGTGCTGGCGTAGAAAAACCTGCCTTCCGGAAAAGCATCTTTCACTTCCTGAAAGGAATCGTAATAATGGACCTGGACGGCATGCCAATAGTCCAGGCCGGCTCTCTTGAGCGTCCGGTCGTCGGTATCGAAGCCGAGCGGGCGGACAAGATGCAGATGCGCTCCGGTAGCCGCGCAGGTTCTGGCGATATTGCCGGTGTTGGCCGGGATCTCCGGCTCCACCAGGACGATATGATAAGACATCGTTTGCGACTTCCTTTCGGTCAAACTTCTGGGTAGACTTTACATTCCTTTTACGCAGCCTTAATTCCTATCTGAAGCTCGGGCTGTATACTGGAGTCAAGATCTGGTAAAAGGAGCCGAACAAGGTGACGAAGAAAAAAGTGCTGGTCGTTGACGATGAACCATCCATCTCGATGCTGCTGGAATTCAATCTCAACCTTGCAGGTTATGAAGTGCGGTCCGTCCACGACGGAATGGCTGTATTCGACATGCTGAAGCCTTTCCGCCCGGACCTCATCGTGCTCGACCTGATGCTTCCCAAGATGGACGGCATCGAAGTATGCCGGGAATTGCGCCGCCGCGGCAATGCCGTTCCGATCGTCATGCTTACCGCCATGCAGGATGTGTCCGACCGCATTGCGGGACTGGACAACGGCGCGGACGACTATATGACCAAACCGTTCAGCCCCCAGGAGCTCGTCTCCCGGATCGGCGCTATTTTCAGGAGAATGCAAGGTTATCCCGGCATCCATGCCGAAGTCAGCTATGAAGTCGGACCGCTGCAGGTCGATCTCGCCAAGCGCGAGGTCCATCTGAACGGCGAGCAGGTCGAGCTTACGCCCAAGGAGTTCGAGCTGCTCGTCTTCCTCTGCCGCCATCGCGGCAAAGTGCTGAGCCGGCAGCAGCTCCTGCAGGGCGTATGGGATTACCACTTCCTCGGCGATACTCGGATCGTCGACGTCCATATCAGCCATCTCCGGGACAAAATCGAACAAAGCGCCCGGTCTCCCGAGTATATTATGACGGTCCGCAATGTCGGATACAAGCTTACCGGCCCTTCCCCCAAGGACCAGACAGCGGCAATGGCATAATTTCGGCCTTCATGCATCTGCTTTTCCACTGCCTGCCGTTAACGCAAGAGCTCTTGCCTCAAGAGGCAAGAGCTCTTCTTATGTCCGGCTTGCTCAGCCGTTCTTCCTCTGGAACTCCGTCATGAAATCGGCAAGCGCCTTGCAGCTCTCAAGCGGAACCGCATTGTAGGCGGACGCGCGCAGGCCGCCGACGTCTCTGTGGCCCTTCAGCCCGACAAAGCCTTCCGCTTCCGATTGGCGGACGAATTCCTTGTCCAGCTCATCGGATTGCAGGCGGAACGTTATGTTCATCAACGAGCGGCTGCCGGTGTCGGCCACCCCGCTGTAGAAGCCGCCGCTCCGGTCGATGACATCGTAGATGAGAGACGCTTTGTCTCTGTTCGTCTGCTCGACGGCAGCCAGGCCGCCTTTGCCCTTGAGCCATTTGAGCACAAGCCCGATCATGTAGACCGCGAAGGAAGGCGGCGTGTTGTAGAGGGACTTGGACTTCGCATGCGTGTCGTAGCGGAACATCGTCGGAAGCGCCGCAGGACTGCTGGCGATCAGATCGTTGCGGGCGATGACGATCGTCGCGCCGGATGGCCCCAGGTTTTTCTGGGCGCCGGCATAGATCATGCCGAACCGGCTCATGTCGAGCGGCCTCGACATGATGTCGCTGGACATGTCGGCGATGAGCGGAACCTCCCCCGTATCCGGGAAAAACGGAAGCTGGGTGCCCTCGATCGTTTCATTGGAAGTCAGATGAAGATAAGCCGCGTTGTCAGGCAGGACAATCTCTTCCAGACTCGGCATGCGGGTGAACTTGGAGCCCTCCGAGGTGGCGGCGATCGCTGTCTCGCCGATCAGCTTCGCTTCCTTGATCGCTTTTTTGGCCCAGCTGCCGCTGTTCACGTACGCTCCGGTCAATCCCTGATGAAGGAAATTGAGCGGCACCATCGCGAATTGCGTGCTTGCGCCGCCTTGCAGCAGCATGACGCTGTAGGAATCCGGAATTTGGAGAAGCTCCCTCAGCAGCTGCTCCGCCTCGTCGTTGACGCCCTCGAACAGCTTGCTTCGATGCGACATTTCCATCAAGGACATGCCGGCACCCTTGTAATCGACAAATTCCTCCTGCGCCTGCTGAAGCACTTCAAGCGGCAACGCCGCAGGTCCTGCGTTGAAATTGTAAGCCCTCTTCGTCATGTTCCTTGCACCCCTGTCTCTGTCGCTGGAAAGATACACTCCAATAAAGTTATGGCTATCTTAACAAGATTACCTCTCTCGTTCAAGTGATAATTTCACGAACGCTGGTTGAGGAAGCGTTGAAGATCATTCGTCTTTGAGCAAAAAAAGAAGCTCCCGATAAGGGAGCTTCTGATCTTGAATGGTATAAGTCCGGATTAGCAGTCGAAATAGAGGCCGTACTCATGCGGATGGACGCGGATTGCGACGGCTTTGGCTTCCTGACGCTTGAAGGCAACGTAGTTGTCGATGAAGTCCTGGCTGAAGACGCCGTTTTCGGTAAGGAACCCGGAATCGGCTTCCAGAGCATCCAGAGCTTCTTCCAGGGATCCTGGAACGCTGCGGATTTCTTTTTTGTCTTCATCGGACAGCTCGTAGATGTTCTTGTCGTAAGGACCGAATCCGAGAGCGGTCGGATCGATTTTGCGCTTCACGCCGTCCAGCCCTGCAAGCAGCATCGCCGCGAAGCTCAGGTACGGGTTCGCCGTGGAGTCCGGCGTACGGAACTCGATGCGGCAGCCCTTAGGCGTAACAGCTGCAACCGGGATACGTACGGCAGCGGAACGGTTGCCCTTGGAGAACACCAGGTTGACCGGTGCTTCATAGCCTGGAACCAGGCGTTTGAAGGAGTTCGTGCTCGGGTTGGTCAGCGCGATCAGCGCCGGAGCGTGATGCAGAATGCCGCCGATGTAATGCAGCGCCATTTCGCTCAGGTTGCCGTAGCCGCCTTTCTCGTAGAACAGCGGCGAATCGCCGTTGAAGATCGATTGGTGAACGTGCATGCCGCTGCCGTTGTCTCCGAAGAGCGGTTTCGGCATGAACGTAGCCACTTTGCCGTACTGGCGGGCTGTGTTGTGCACGATGTATTTGTAGAGCAGGAGATTGTCTGCCGTCTTGGTCAGCGTATCGAAGCGGAAGTTGATCTCCGCTTGGCCGGCCGTAGCCACCTCATGGTGATGGCGCTCGACGCGGAGTCCCGCTTCCTGCATCAGGCGGACCATCTCGCTGCGAAGGTCTTGCTGGGAGTCGACAGGGGCAACCGGCACGTAGCCGCCTTTGACGCCTACTTTGAACGCCAGGTTGCCGCCCTCTTCCTTGCGGTTCGTGTTCCAAGCCGCTTCTTCGGAATCGACGAAGTAGGAGGAAGAGTTCATCGAGCTTTCGTAACGAACGTCGTCAAAGACGAAGAACTCGGACTCAGGGGCAAAAAATGCTGTCGTGCCGACGCCGGAGGATTGGAGGAATTCCTCTGCCTTCTGGGCGATGCTCCGCGGGTCGCGGTCGTAGCGTTCGCCATCCGGTGTGAAGATATTGCACATGACGTTCAAAGTCGGGTGATCCGTGAATGGATCCAGGAACACCGAACCGGTATCCGGCATCATGACCATGTCAGATTCTTCGATGCCCCGGAAGCCAGGAATCGAGGAACCGTCAAATGCGACGCCGTTCACGAACGTGTCACCGTCAACTTCCGTCGCAGGAAGAGTGATATGGTGAGCGCGGCCGGAGAGATCCACGAACCGGAAATCGACAAACTGGATGTTATTTTCTTTGATTTTGTCCAATACGCTTTGAACTGACATCTAAAATTTCCTCCATTTCCGAACGTTAGCATTAGTTAAGACCGAGATTGTTCAACTTTGGCTCTAAACCTTGAAGTAATTATAAAACCGTTGCTTTTAAGCGTCAATAGGTATGTCAGGTATTTTTGGAACAAGTGTAAGCAATACTCACAACATTTATACAATATTCACATTCTGCGGACGCTCTCAACGCAAACATCCGTAAGTCCCTTGACGTAAAAGGGTTTACGGATGTATTACGAGCAATATCGATATTAGCTGCATCTGTTGAAATTCAGCTCTACGCATATTTATGCGGAAGCGCTTTCTTTATCTCTCCTCCAGATAGCCGTTTCTACTTCTGCCAGACAACGAATTGATCCGCTTCTGCCTTGCTCGTGTCAAAATTCTTGCCGACGATCGGCGCAAGCTTTTCCAAATCCTTGAGCAGGCGGGCGAATTGATCGGGGAACAGCGACTGGATGCCGTCTCCCGTCATGGAATTGTCGGGATCCGTATGCATTTCAATGATCAGCCCATTGGCGCCGGCAGCCACGGAAGCTTTGGCCATCGGCTCCACCAGCTCGCGGCGTCCCGTTCCGTGGCTCGGGTCCGAGATGACCGGCAGATGGCTGAGGCCTTGCAGCACCGGAATCGCCGACAGATCGAGCGTATTGCGGGTGTACGTCTCGAACGTGCGGATTCCCCGCTCGCAAAGCATCACATTGGGATTGCCGCCTGCCAGGATGTATTCCGCCGCATTGAGGAATTCATCGTATGTGGAGCTGAATCCGCGCTTGAGAAGGACCGGCGTCTGGATCGTGCCGAGCTTGCGCAAGAGATCGAAGTTCTGCATGTTGCGGGTGCCGACTTGCAGAATATCGGCATGCTCCGCGCAGATATCGACGTATTCAGGAGTCATCACTTCCGTAATCGTGAGGAGGCCGTGGCGCCGGCCCGCATCCGCCATCATCTCCAGTCCTTTCACGCCGACGCCCTGGAAGCTGTACGGACCCGTGCGCGGCTTGAAGGCGCCGCCGCGAAGCACCTGGCCGCCGGCTGCCTTGACGAGGCGGGCGATCTCGTCGATCTGCTCCGGAGTCTCCACGGCGCATGGGCCGCCCATGATGACAAGATCGCTGCCGCCGATCTTGACTCCCTTGATATCGATGATCGTATCGTCGGGATGGAAGTCGCGGCTGGCCAGCTTGTAGGACTTGGAGATCTTGATGACATCCTCTACGCCCTTCATCTGGCGCAGATGCTCCGCAAGGGCCGGCTCCGCCTTGCCGATAATGCCGATGACGGTCCGGTCGATGCCGCGGGAGACATGGGCCTGCACGCCTGAACGCTCGATGTGGGATACGATTTCCTGTATGCGCTCTTCGTTGATGGATGATTGGGTAATGACGATCATAGTAAACACGCTCCGTTTCGCTTTCGTGCTTGTTCGCTTTTAAGCTTTTATGCTTTTATTTGATAAAGTAAATATACAAGGTTGCTCTGCTTACGTCAAGATCCGTTTCCACATGATATGCCCCCCGTGATTCATTGATGCCAAAAACAGGCCGGCCGATAATCATTGGCCAGCCTGTTCCGCTATAAATTCGGATTGATCGAACCTGGATCTTGCCCCATGCCTCCCTAATCCAAAGTCACTTCATACAGAATGGCGCCGCTGCGTCCGAATGCGGAGCTGCCGGAAGTCTCTCCCTCCGGACTTGCCGCCGGGGAACCGCCGTACTCGCTCGCGTCTATGGCCTTGCCATGCTCTTCGATCCAGGCATTGAGGTCGCTGCCGCCTTCACGGCCGCCTGCTCCGCCCGATCCTCCGACGAGGAAATATTTCACCTTGCCCGACCTCACCAGCTGCTCCAGCTTGGCAGAGTCATAGACCGGATCCGAGTTCTGGAAGCCGTGCAGGATGACGACCTTCTGCTTGGCCTCCACGATATAAGGAGCGGCTGTCCCGTAATCGGACACGGCGAGCAAATAGTCGGTCGTTTGGTTTTGCTTCAAATAGGCGAGCAGTCCTTCGTTCAAGCTCTCGCTTCCTCCCCTGTCGCCGGCTCCTCCCGGCATGCCCTGGAAGCCTCCTTGCATTCCTGACTGCCCGGAGAAATTCGGCCGTCCGCCTTGTTCCGATGAATTCGGCAAGCCGCCTTGTCCTCCGTTCACCGCATCCCATTGTCCGCCGGTCCTGGAGCCAGAGACGGCGAAGACGCCCCTTCCGCCTCCCATGCTGTTTTGGCCGTCGGGGCCGGCTGCGGGGATCATCGAGTTCTGACCGTACACGATCGGGGTCGCCGACCAGTAGGCAGGGCCGATCAGCAGCGCCGCAGCAGCCGCGACGGCTGTCCACCGGACCGCAGCGCTGTTGTCGCGCGAATTCAGGACGGCGAGAATGAGCGCGGCGAGCAGTCCGAGCCCCGCGACCGCGAGCGACCAGCCTACGCCGATCGTGCTCTCGTAAGGACGCAGGATGTGCCATTGGAACATCGAAGTCGCAGCGACGGCAGCCGGCAGGAGATAGACCTGCCAGCCTTTTCCTTGGCGGTATTTCGCCCACATCTCGCTCCAGCCTGCCCCGAACAACGCCGCAGCCGGAGGAGCCAGCATGATGAGGTAATATTGGTGGAAAAAGCCGGCGATGCTGAAAAATCCGCCGACGGGAATAAGCCAGGCCAGCCAGAACAGCGTTTCCTTATGCTTCTCCGTCATGGATTTCCGTCTCCATGCGGAGAGCAGCGCGACTGCCGCGATCAGGGCAAAAGGCAGCAGCCAGCTCGCTTGGCCGGAGAGAGCCTGCTGGAACAAGCGGAGCGGCCCCTTCTCCCCGGTGCCGAACATCCCGCCAGCCCCGCCTCCATTGCCGCCGAAGCCTCCGGGAACGCCTGCGGCTCCTCCTGCCCGCTCGAAGCGTCCGGATCGGTCGGAGCCGTTCCGCTGGTTTTGTCCGTCCGCGCTGTTGTCATTGATTTGAGGCTGCCCGTCCTGCCCCGTGCCGCCGGTTCCGTTTTGCGCTTGGCCGTCCTGCCAGGTGCCGTCTTCATTTCCCGGGAGCATTCCGCCCTGGCCTTGGCTGCCTCCAGGCAGAGCGCCGCCCGGAGCCATTGTCCCGGGGAAGCCGCCGGCGCCGCCTTGGGCACCTGGGCTGCGGTCTCCCGTCAGCCGGGAAACTCCGTTGTAGCCGAAAGCGAGCTGCAGCACCGAATTTCCCGTGCTGCTGCCGATATAAGGCCGCTTGTCGGCCGGCACGGAGTCTACGATTGCCGCCCAGGATACGGATATGGCCAGCATGAGAACCGTTGCTCCGGACAGCACAGCGAGCTTCTTCTTCCAAGGGAAGCGTACCGCCAGCAGATAGAGCAGATAAAAGGCCGGAAGGACCATGTACGCCTGGAGCATCTTCATGTTGAATGCCGCTCCGATCAGGGCGAAGGAAGCAAGCAGGCTGCCCGTCCGCTGCCCTCGTACGCCTCGCAGCAGAAACCACGCCGCCAGCAAGAGGGTGAAGACAAGCATCGCATCGATATTGTTCGTTCTCGACACCGCGACGCCGACCGGGGCCAGCGCCATCCCGAAGGCAGCGATGCGAGCGGCGGCGAGCCCGAAGGAAGGCTTGACGAGCAGGTAGACAAGCAGCACCGAGCCGATTCCAGCCAACGCTTGCGGCAGAATGACGCTCCAGCCATGCAAGCCGAACACGTAGGCGAACGCCGTCTGGATCCAGAAGGCAAGCGGGGGTTTGTCCACCGTCACCGATCCGGCAGAGTCCAGCGAGCCGTAGAAGAAGTTATGCCAGCTCTGCAGCATGCTGCCTACTGCGGTCGTGTAATACGTATTGGCGTAGGTTTCCTTCCCTATTCCATACAGGTTCAAAAAAGCGGACGCCAGCATGGCGGCGGCCAGCACCGGATCCAGCCGCCTGCCGGATCTTGCCCTCTCCCTGATTTCCATCTCTATCCCCACTCCTCTATCGGGTCATGAGCTCATTGTAAGCGGCCAAAATGAACCTTGAATGAACGACCTTCCAGATCGTAGAAATAGAACGGTATGGAATCCGCGGTGCCGGGAGGGGCTTTCGATTTCCTTTCCTTCTTGGAAGACTGATCTCCGCAGCCCCATGTCCGGAAACCCGTTTTTGTGCGGATAGAAAAAAAGCGTTTCTTCTATATAGAAGAAACGCTTAAGATCAACCGTATGGGGTAATGAATCATTCCGATGCCGTACGAGCCGGCGGGAGGACCCGGCGCAGCTTGCGCTTCTCCTTGCGCCGCGCAGCATAATACCGCAGCAGGGCACGGACGGTGAAGAACAACAGGGCGCCCAGCCATATGCCATCGATGATGCCGCCTACAATCAGCTTGAAGTTGAGAAGCAGGAACCGGTTGACCTCCGCCCCGACAAACGGAATGTCGAACACAAGGTGTGTCGGAAGCACCCATCCGCCGACCTTGTTGTGGAGATAAGCGAACGGCAGATAGATGACCTTCCCGATGACGAATCCGATCAGAGCCCCCGCAAGGCTGCCGCGCAGCATATAGATCAGAGGGAAGATCAGGAAAAAAGCCAGCCCGTACGTGGGGAGCGTGAACATTTCACAGAACAATCCGATCGAGAAGCCCATCGCCACGAAGGACGGACCGCCAGGAGCCCTCAGCAGCTGTATGAATTTGTACCGGATCCAGCGCCCGATCCGAGCAGACATCGGCCTCGGTCTGGATTTTGCTATATTGCCAGCCATCTTCCTACCCTCTTTATGCGCCTGACTTGGTCTTGATCTTGGGAAGCAGCTTCTTCATGTCGACCGTACGCTTCAATTCCCAGGTGGAAGCATCCTTCTCGTCGTATCGTTCCAGAAAATCGACGACCTCGCGCGTAAGCGGCGTCGGCGTGGAAGCGCCGGATGTCACCGATACGCGCTGCTTGCCCTGCAGCCATTCCAGCTTGAGCTCCGACAAGTCGGCGATCCGATAAGCCGGCACCCCGGATATCTCCTCCGATACCTGGGCAAGACGATTGGAGTTGTTGCTCCGCGGATCGCCGACGACGATCGTCAGCTCGGCCTGCCCGGCCTGATCAGCGACAGCCTCCTGGCGAACCTGCGTAGCGAGGCAGATCTCGTTGTGGATCTCAGCCGCAGGGTACTTCTCCAGCAGCTTCGAGATCAGATGCCGGATATCCCACTGGGACATCGTCGTCTGATTCGTGATGAGAATCCGGTCTCCGGGAACATCGAGCACCTCGATGTCCGCTTCCCTCTCGATGAGATGCACGAGGTCGGGCGCAACCCCGACCGCGCCTTCCGGCTCCGGATGGCCTTTTTTGCCGATATAGATGATATGGTAGCCCTCCGCGGTCTTCTCGGAAATGAGATCATGCGTCTTCGTCACGTCCGGACAGGTCGCGTCGACGACCGTAAGCCCCTTTTCCTTGGCGCGGCGCCGCACCGCCGGCGACACTCCGTGCGCGGTGAAGATGACCGTCCCCTTCTCCACCTGCTCGAGAATTTCCAAGCGGTTCTCCCCGTCAAGCGTAATGATGCCTTCTTCCTTGAATGCCTCCGTCACATGGCCGTTGTGCACGATCATGCCCAGAATGTATATGGGACGCGGCAGATCCAGGTTGCGAGCCGTCTGAAGAGCCAGCACCATGGCATCCACGACGCCGTAGCAATAGCCGCGCGGCGAAATCTTGACCACTTCCATCGAAATACCTGCTTTCCCGGCCGGCTTGAACTATCCGGTACGGCCGCACTGTATTCATTATACTCTATTCGACATGCACAGAAAAGGCGATAGGCAGCCAAACCGTAAACGTCGTTCCCGCTCCCGGAACCGTCCGCACCTCGACCGAGCCTTCATGCTCGTCGATGATCCACTTCGCGATGGACAGCCCGAGCCCGGTGCCGCTTGTGATGCCGCGCGATTCGTCGGCGCGGTAGAAGCGCTCGAAGATATGGGGAACCTGCTCGGGCTCCATGCCGAGGCCGGTATCCTGGATAATGATGCCTGCCTGGGCGCCGCTGACGACGGCCCGCAGCATGACGCTGCCCTCGGGCGTGTACTTGAACGCGTTCTCGATGAAGATGAAGAGCAGCTGGCGCAAATAATCCGGGTTGCCCATAACGCCGACTCCCACGAGGGAAGTCAGGTCTCCCGGCTTCCAGCTTGCCGTGCGCGGCAGCATGGAAGCGCGCCGCACGACATCCTCGACGACCTCAGTCAGCTCCACCGGCTTCTTCTCCATGACGAAGCCTGCGTCGGCCCGCGCCAGGGCAAGCAGATCGTTGACGAGCCGGCTCATCCGCCGCGCCTCGTCCCCGATATCCTTCATCGCCTCGCGAGACATTTCCTGGCGCATCGCTTCATGCTCGGAAACCTCGGGAATGCGGTTCGTACCGTCTTCAAGAGCCGGCTTCCAGATTTTCTCGAGCAGATCGATATTGCCGCGGATCGTCGTCAGCGGCGTGCGCAGCTCATGCGAGGCGTCGGAGACGAATCGGCGCTGCGCGTCGTAAGCTTCGTCCAGCTCGTTGTAGGCCAGCTCCATGCGCCCGATCATGCCGTTCAAAGTGTCCGTAAGACGGCCGAGCTCGTCGCTCGGGCCTTTCCAGGCGATCCTCCTGCTGAGGTCAGCTCCATTCTCGATCTGCTCCGCGGCCTGAATGACGATCTCGATCGGGCGCAGCGACTGGCGGGCCATCAGCATCCCGACGGTGAAAGCGACGATCAGGCCAATCAGCGAAGTGAAGACCAGGATGGTCCGCAGCTGCTGGAGCGTATTTTCCTGGACGATGATGTTGGAGCCGACCTGCAGCAGGCCGACGACCTTCCCGTTGCTGGCCATGTCCACAATCGGAACCTGGTACACGTAGAACGGATAACCGTTCGCCTTCGTTTTGACGAAATCAGATTTCTTCAATTGAGAAGAGTCCTTCTGGAACGGAAATACCAGATGATATCGCTCCATGTTGGCCGAAAGATTGTAGGTTCCCGTACGGTAGTTGACGATCTGGATATAGAATTCTCCCTGCAGGAGGGAGGATGGATCCACTTGCAGTTCTCCAGGAAGGAAGGTGCTGTATTTTTTGATCTGACTCCCTAAATCCTTCCCCTGGGCTTCCAGCTTGTTCTTCACGTCGGAATAAGCCTTATAGCTCTGAAAAGCATAAACCGTCCCCCCCATGACGATGAGGATGACGGCAAGAATCGCGCTGTAGGTAAGCGTAAGCTTGAATCGGATGGACACTTCTAGCTCACTCCTCCGCGGAGGACGTAACCGGTGCCCCGGACCGTCTGGATCAGGCGGCTGTCTGTGCCGGCATCCTCGGTTTTCTGCCGCAGCATGGCGATATAAACTTCCAGCACGTTCGACTCCCCGCTATAATCGTAGCCCCAGATCTTGTCCATGATGGAGTCGCGGGTAAGGACGCGCTTCGGATTCTGCATGAACAGATGGAGCAGGTCGAATTCCTTGGCGGTCAGCTCGATGCGGCGTCCGCCGCGCATCGCTTCGCGGGAATCCAGGTCGAGAATGAGATTCTCGAAGGACAGCCGGTTGCCCGGCTCATCCAGCTTGTCCGGCTTGCGGCGCAGCAGCGCGCGCACCCGCGCGAGCAGCTCCTCGAGCGCGAACGGCTTCACCAGATAATCGTCCGCGCCGAGATCGAGCCCCTTCACGCGGTCATGGATATCGTCCTTGGCGGTCAGCATCAGGATCGGCACGGCGCTGCCGCCTTCCCTGACGCGCCTGCATACTTCCCAGCCGTCCACCTGCGGCATCATGACGTCCAGGATCAGCAGCTGCGGATCGGCTCCGAGCAGCGCCTTGAGCCCTTCCAGCCCGTTGCCGGCCGTCGTGACCTCGTATCCCTCGAACGCCAGGCTGCGGCGCAGCATGGATGTAATCTTCTCATCATCGTCTACCACCACGATATGCGGTCTCATGGCCCAGCTCCCCTCGCTTGCTCGTTGAATCTATCCTACCTCAGCCGGCGGCGAATTGAAATCCGCAGCCGGTCCGTCCCGCTTCCCCGGCGGGGCGGACATAAGAGGAGCGCAGGCGTCACTACGCCTGCGCTCCGGAACAACCGGACATTCGTCGTACGGTTATTCGACGTTGTACTTGCTCTTGTCGCCGATCTCGATCGTGATGTCCATCTTCTTGCCGTTGCGGATGACGTTCATCGTCACCTTGTCGCCGACTTTTTTCTTCTGGATGACCGCGATCAGGTCTTCCTTCGTTTTGTACTTCGTTCCATCCATGCCGGTGATGACGTCATATTGCTGCAGGCCTGCCTTGTAGGCCGGAGCATTGAACGTCGTTTCCCGGACGATGGAGCCTTCCGTGCTGCTGAGGCCGAGCTCCTGCTTCATCTGGTCCGTGATGTCAGCCAGCGTCGCGCCGATGAACGGGCTTGGAGCGGAGCTTTGGCCGGCCTTCAGCTGATCCACGACTTCCTTGATCGTGCTCGTCGGGATCGCGAAGCCGATGCCCTGCGAGTCCGCGCTGATGGCGGTATTGATGCCGATGACTTCGCCGTTCATGTTGATCAGCGGACCGCCGGAGTTGCCGGGGTTGATAGAGGCGTCCGTCTGCAGCAGATGCTGGTAGTTGCGCGCGGTGCCGCCGGATTCCGAAGCGACCTGGATCGTACGCTCGCGGGCGCTCAGCACGCCGACCGTAACGGAATGGTCGAAGCCGTTCGGGTTGCCGATGGCGACGAGCCAGTCGCCGATGCTGCTGGCTTCGGAGTCGCCGAGCGGCAGCGTCGGGAAGTCCTTGCCGTCCTGCGGCTCTACCTTGAGCACGGCGAGGTCGAGATCCTTGCGCGCTCCGAGCAGCTTCGCTTCCAGCTCCTTGGTCGTGCCCTGCACCTTGACCTTGATCTGCTGCGCACCGTCGATGACATGCTGGTTCGTCAGAATATAGCCGTCTTTCTCAAAGAAGAATCCGGAGCCGAGTCCCGTTTCCTGCAGCTCTCCGCCCTGCTGGCCGCGGCTGCCGCCCCCGAACTGGTCGCCGAAGAACTGGCGGAAGAACGGGTCGCTGTCGAGGCCGCCGCCATAAGAACTGCTGGCGTTGCTGTAGGTCGTGATCAGCACGACTGCCGGCGAAGCTTTTTCCGATATCTGCGAGATGTTCATCGGACGGGTCGTGTCGGCCGCCGTAGAAACCTTGCTGGCGGTCGCGGTGCTGTCTCCTTGGCCCGATACGATGCCCGAAGAGGTCAGCGCCTGTCCCTTCGTGAACCAATCGTTCTCATCCGACGCCCACATCAGGCCGCCGACCGCGATCACGCCGGCGAGGAAGGATACGGCCGCGGTGCGGAAGCCTCCTCCGCGCCGCTTGCCGCCGCTTCCGCCGCCGCTCTGCCACTCGCCCTTGCCTGCATTGGAAGCCGGTACGAACGGGCGCAGCTGGCGGGGAGGCGTCACGACGACCTCGCGTGATTGGCCCTCCTGCGGGCGCTCCTCGGAAGCGCCGTAGGTCCCGGAAGGCTGCCCTTCCCGGCGCGGCTCCTGCCGGTCGGGCTGTCCTTGGCGGAAGGGGCCGTAGGAATAGTAGTAAGAGGAGCCTTCCTGGCGCTCGCCGCCGGAGTTATCCGGCGAATCCTGTTTTGCGCGTTCCTCGTTCTTCTTGCTCTCTTCGTCCCAGAATCCGTCGAAGCGGCCGTTGCCATTGCGATTGTCTTCCATCGAAAATTCCTCCTCGATTCTATGAAATGAGCTCCCTCATCCTCCCCGCGGGAGGCGCCGGACTGCCTGCGGAATGGCTTGCCCGCGGCCTTGCCGTCCGTGGAACCAGCGTGGAATGGTTATGTGTCTATCTTGCACAATCTACCTTAAAAGAAACTGAAAAAGGGCATAAGACAAAATAAAAAACCTTTGATTCCGCCTGAACGGGTCAAAGGCCTTGCCCAAAAGATAGATTCAGCGGGGAACGTTGAGCTGCGCCTCGGTGTCGTCAAGCACCTGCTTGGCTTTCTCCACCCATTCCGGAGCGACGTCGGCATCCGGGTCGACTGGCGCCTGGAACTGGTCGAACAGCGCGCCTACCGTGCGCATCTTCGCTTCCGGATCGCTGCCTTCCCGGTACAGATGGCGAAGCACGTACGGAGTGGTCAGCTTGATAGAGGCGTCGTTGTCCTCGGTCTGGTCGTCCACGTTGCCGCGCAGCACGTCGAACGGCAAGCGCAGCCATACCTTGTTCTCTTCGTCCAGATTCAAGTCGAAGGACCCGTTGCCGTAATCCCAATTGCCTCCCAGCACGAAGCCCTGCTTATCCAGCACGCGCTTGATCTGTACGAAGTCATGCTCGGTCGATTCCAATGGGGATGCGATCTCAATCATGGATATCTCTCCTTGTCAGCTTCGATATGGTCAGCATTCCCTGCCGGATCGGGCGTTATGTGCAGAAAGCTGCCGGACGGCCGCGTTGACGTCCTGAACCCTTCCCCATGTCGTTCTCGTCATGCTTCAGTTCGAATCCACCGCTGGCCGATCCCGATCAGGATTTGACCCATCCTTTGCGATGGGCATAGACCGCCAGCTGCGTCCGGTCATCGACCTCGCATTTCATCAGCAGGTTGCTTACATGTGTCTTAACCGTTTTGATGCTGATATGAAGCTCTTCGGCGATTTCCTTGTTGGCCTGGCCTTCCGCGACCAGCAGCAGCACTTCCTTCTCCCGCTCCGTCAATCCCTCGTCGACGATCTGCGCGGAGCGCTGGCGCAGCCCGCGGGTGAGCGCCTGCGAGACGTCCGCCGTCATGACGGGCATGCCCCGCAGCGCGCCGCTGAGCGCATAGATGAGCTCCTCGGAGCTGACCGTCTTGAGCACGTAGCTGACTGCTCCGGCCTCGACGGCCGCAACGACTTTCTCATCCTCCAGGAAACTGGTCAGGAGCACGACTTTTACGGACGGAAAATTCTCCGTGATCCGGCGAGTCGCCTCTACGCCGTCTATGCCCGGCATCATCAGGTCCATCAGGACGAGATGGGGAAGCTCCTCCATCCCGTCAAGCAGGCGCAGCGCTTCCTCGCCGCTGCCCGCTTCTGCGACCACCTCGAATTTGGGCTCCAGCATCAAATAAGTCCTCAGACCGGTACGGACCATGTCATGGTCGTCCACGATCATGATCCGGCAGCATTCGGTTCCCGTCATTGTTCTTCCCGCTCCTCAGTTCCATATTTCGGCAGGGACACGCGGATCCGCGTGCCTCCTCCCGGCTTGCTGATAATGGCTGCGTCGCCGCCCAGCTGCATCGCCCGCTCCTGCATCGTCGAGAGGCCGTAGGAGCCCGGACGGACCTGATCCGCCCGGAAGCCCTGGCCGTCGTCCTGCAGCACCAAAGTCAGGCTGCTGGGCGTATCGGACAACGAGAGCGTGACGCTGCCGGCCCCCGCATGCTTCACGACGTTGGCCATCGCTTCCTGCACGATCAGGAACAGCTGATGCTCCTTGGCCTCGGAAACCTCTTCCTCCACCCTCCAGTCAAGGACGCCTTGCAGGCCGTTCTGCCTGCAGTAATCCGGGAACCAGCGCGCCAGCGCATCCTCGAGCGAGCGGCCCTCCAGCTCCAGCGGCCGCAGCTGCGCGATAAAGCCTCTCATCTGCTTCTGAGCATGAGAGGACATCGTGATGAGCTGTTTCATGACTTCGCCGGCCCGCTCGGGACTGATCTCGAGCAGCTTGGGCAGGGAAGAGGCCGACATATGGATGGCGAACAGCTGCTGGCTGACAGTGTCATGCAGGTCCCGCGCCAGCCGCTTGCGCTCCTCCAGAACGGCTTCTTCATTCGATGCCGCCTGCTGCAGCACGCGGATCTCGTTCTGCCGCTGCATCACCTGGAGCTTCCTCTCCAGCGTTTCGGCCATCAGGTTGAATTCATGGTAAGCCCCCGCCAGCGAATATCCTTCTCCTTCCGGCAGACGAGCCGCCAGATTGCCGCTCGCGGCCTGCTTGAGCGCCAGATGCACGGCGTCGATACGGTTCTGCTGACGCTTGCCGATCCAATATCCGAGGCCGATGCTGACAATCAGGCACAGGAGCGTTCCCGTCAGCCACAGCTGGCCGGAAGACGCTTTGTGCATCCATCCTTGCTTGATCCAGTACATGACACACCATGGCACGACCGTGCTGAGCACGAAGAACGATATCAGCTCCAGCCTGCCGCTTCTAAGCAGCTTAACGACCACGTCCCGACCTCACCCTACCTTCGTCACCCGGACATCTCCGATAAATGTGCTGCACACCAGCTTGATCTTGCGTTCTGATTCGCGGAAGCTCGGGCTCTGCGTATCCGAATGCTGGAACATCCCGCCTTCCTTGCGTCCAAGCACCTTGGAATCGCCGATGAAGGCGCTCGATACGACCTGAATGCCGACATCCGAATCGGCGGGGAGGAATACTTTCACGTCTCCAATGAAAGAGCTGATCGTAATTTTCGTCTCTCCCGTCGGAATGTTCGCGCGAGTCAGATCCAGCACGGTGTCTCCGATGAAATGGGAGATGTTGAGCGGAACGAGATCCCAGTAATCATGGCCGAGATGGATATCCCCGATGAAGTTGGAGCGTGTCTGAGCGTTCGGATCCGTGTTCCACCATTCCGTGCGGCCATGATGATCCCTGCCGCGGCCATGGCCGCGGTGGCGGCGATGCGCATCCCGGTATTCGCGCCTCGCTTGCTTGAATTCATGCTTGGCCCGCTTCCAGTCCACCGGCCGGCCCGGCTCCGGAGACCAGCCGGACTCCCGCTCAGCGTAACCGTCTCCGGCATTGCCGGCCGGTGCCTGGGCGCCGCCATGAGCCGGCTGTCCATCCTTCCCGAACCTTCCGCCATCTCCCGGCCGTCCGGGCCCTTCTTCCGGATGCAGCGGGTCCGGATGCAGCGGAGGAGCCGGGGGAACGGGACCTTGATAAGAAGTGTACGAGGTCCACTCTCCGTCGTCTTCCGGCTCTTCATGGCGCTGCCGCCGGCCGCCGCGCGAGAAGACCATCCTCAGTCCGAACACGATGGCGACTACAGGGAGCAGAAACTGCGCCGCGTCGCCGAACGACCAGTACGAAAATCCCATGTTGCGCCCCAGCATCACGAGTCCGAACAGCACCATGGCCGCGCCGGCCCAGAGCGATCCTCCCGAGAACAGCGTGGACAGCCCCATCAAGAGCGGAACAAGCGGCCAATATCGGCTGATGAACCCTCCGATGTCAAGATGCTGGAAGCCGAGCATCCCCATCTGGTGAAGGATGAACAAGCCGCCGACTGCCGCTATGGCCAGTCCTCCGAGAACTCGGCATATATGGGTTTGTTTCATGCTATCGACATCTCCTTGCCCTTCTCATCTGCTTTCGTGTCCTCATTATACCGTGCCGCTCAACATGCAGGTAGAGTCTGACGGTTGATTCCCTTCTCCGTCTGCAGACGGAGGCAAGCACTAAATAAAGGAAACCTCCTATGAAAACTTGCCGGCACTCCCACTATGGTTCCAAAATACGAAAAAGCCGCTGCTGCGAGTGCAGAAGCGGCAGGGGCTAGCGGAAAACTGTGCGGCCTTCATAATCAGGTCCAAATATGACATATATATAACATTTAATTCATTCCTAAAGGAGAAGAATGTGGATTCATTGCTTCCATATCCGCGGAATGGCAGTGATTTAATTACGTAAAGCGTCAAATCAGTGGGGTAAGCTTGCTGTTCGAAATCAAAAAATGACTATTCAATGTCGAATGATTATGTTATGTTTATTAACACGAGATCAGTTTGCGAAAGGAGTCCGCTTCAATGAAACTCCCCCATTTGGACGATATCGATCAACAGATTGTACAGCTGCTCCTAGAGAACGGAAGGATGCCCTACGCCAAGATCGGGGAAACGCTGAGCCTCTCGCGCGTTGCCATCCAGAAGAGGGTCGAATCCCTGCTGGAGAGCGGCGTGCTTGAACATTTCACAGTACGTGTCAACGTGGCCAAGCTTGGCCGTACGGTATCCGCCTTCTTCGAGGTCCAGGTCGAGCCGCGCTGCGTCGACTCTGTCGGACAGCAGCTGTCGGAGGAGATGCAGGTCGTCAACATTTATCAGATGACCGGCTCCAGCACGCTGCATGTCCACGCACTGCTGCGAGATGAGAATGAACTCGAGAAGTTCTTGTACGACAAGCTATACGTTCTGGAAGGGGTCGTCAATGTGCAGACCCAGCTCATGATCCGCAAGTTCAAATCCGCCAGCGGCCTTGACGTATAAGGCCGGCTGGCGGTTTTTTTATAGCTTGGTTTTCTTCGGCTGCTGCACTCCGACGGCTTTCACCGTTTCATTCAGCCGGTTCAGCATGCGCTGGTCGAGCTTGCCGGAGCCATACCTGATTACCTGGACCGTAACCTGTTTCTTTCCCCACTCCTTGTAGACCTGGCGGGTCGTGTCGAAGTAAAGGTCGATCCGCTTCCCCTTGATCTTGGAGCCGGTGTCCGCCACGACCCCATAACCGTATCCTGGTATGAAGAGCAGCGTCCCTATCGGAAGCACCTTCGTATCCGCGGCGATCGTCGACACCTGCCCCCGCATGACCTTGACACCGGAACGGGTGATGCCGTAGAGCGGATGTCCAGGCCTCTTGCCGGTCGATTCGATTCCGGCCGTATAACCTGTCGCCAGCACCGAGATGCTCTTGACCGGTGCAAGCCTTTCTTGCTGGGGCTGCTCCGGCGCAGACGAGACGGCATCCGGCATCCCAGGCGACGCCGACCGCTGTGCGGCAGCGGGCTGCGGCGGAGCGGCAGGCTTGTCCGCCGCCTTCGGAGCGGGACGACGTACGGCAGCCCGCTCGGGAACAGGTACAGCATTGGTTCTCTGCTCCAGCTTGCGAGGCGCGGCATCGGACTCCGAATCGGCTATGACCGGCACGCGGCCTGAGTCGAGGACGAGGACGATAATCGCGGCAACAACGAGAAGATGGATGGATTTTCGGTAAAACAAAAAGCCTGTGGGCATAGTCAGTGATCTCCCCTTTAAACGGAGGTTACCCACTGCCCGCAGGCTTTATTCAGTTTTTGTCGAATTTTGCTTCAATTAAACGGTTTTCTTGGCGATTTCCTCTGCCAGCTCCGCTGCAAGCTCGGTTACCGGCTTCGCCCCGATGTCCCCTTCTCCGCGCTTGCGCACCGAGACCGTGCCGGCTCCGGCTTCATTCTCGCCGACGATCAGCATGTACGGAATCTTCTCCAGCTGCGCCTCGCGGATCTTGTAGCCGAGCTTTTCGTTGCGCAGGTCGCTCTCGGCGCGGATGCCTGCCGCAAGCAGCTGCTCCTCGACTTGGCGGGCATAACCTTCGTATACCTGGGATACCGGAATGACGCGTGCTTGCTGAGGGCTCAGCCAGAGCGGCAGAGCGCCGGCGAAATTCTCCAGCAGGAAAGCGGTCATGCGCTCCATCGTGCTGATAATGCCGCGGTGGATGACGACCGGACGATGCTTCTTGCCGTCCTCGCCCACATACTCGAGCTCAAAGCGTTCCGGAAGCAGGAAGTCCAGCTGAGCCGTAGAGAGCGTCTCTTCCTTGCCGAGAGCCGTCTTGATCTGCACGTCGAGCTTAGGACCGTAGAATGCGGCTTCTCCCTCCGCCTCGAAGAAAGGCAAGCCGAGCTCCTCGACGACTTCGCGCAGCATGCGCTGGGACATTTCCCACATCTCGTCGTTCTGGAAGTACTTTTCCGTATCCTGCGGATCCCGGTAGCTGAGACGGAAGCGGTATTCCTTGATGCCGAAGTCTTCGTATACCTTGCGGATCAGGTTGACGACACGCGCGAATTCTTCCTTGATCTGATCGGGACGGCAGAAGATATGCGCGTCGTTCAGGGTCATGGCCCGAACGCGATGCAATCCGGTCAGGGCGCCGGACATTTCGTAGCGGTGCATCGTGCCGAGCTCCGCTACGCGGATCGGCAGGTCGCGGTAGCTGCGCATGTCGCTTTTGAACACCATCATATGGTGGGGACAGTTCATCGGACGCAGCACAAGCTCCTCGTTGTCCATGACCATCTTGGGGAACATGTCCTCGCTGTAGTGCTCCCAGTGCCCGCTCGTTTTGTACAGCTCAACATTGGCCAGCACCGGCGTATAGACATGCTGGTAACCGAGCTTTTCTTCGAGGTCGACGATGTAGCGCTCCAGCGTGCGGCGCACGCGGGCGCCGTTAGGCAGCCAGATCGGCAAGCCTTGTCCGACTTCCTTGGAGAACGTGAACATCTTCAGCTCGCGGCCGAGCTTGCGGTGGTCGCGCTTCTTGGCTTCCTCGAGCAGATGAAGATGCTCGTCCAGCTGCGCCTTCTTCGGGAAAGCGGTGCCGTAGATCCGCTGCAGCATCTTGTTCTTGGAATCGCCGCGCCAGTAGGCTCCGGCAACGCTCAGCAGCTTGAACGCCTTGATCTTGCCCGTGGACGGCAGATGCGGCCCTCGGCATAGATCGAAAAATTCGCCCTGGTCGTAGATGGTGATGACCGAGCCTTCCGGAAGGTCGCGGATCAGCTCCAGCTTGAGCGGGTCTTCCATCTTCTCGAACGTTGCCAGAGCCTCTTCGCGGCTGACCTCGCGGCGGCGGATCGGAATATCTTCCTTGATGATCCGCTCCATCTCCTTCTCGATCACTTCCAGATCCTCAGGGGTGATGGATTGCTCCAGATCGATATCGTAATAGAAGCCGTCCTCAATGACCGGACCGATGCCCAGCTTGACCGTCTTCTCTCCGTAGATGCGCTTGATCGCTTGGGCCATCAGATGTGCCGTGCTGTGACGGTATACCTCAAGTCCGTCCGCCGAATCGAGCGTGACGATCTCGACAAGCGATCCGTCCATGATCTCCGTGTTCAAATCCACGACTTTTCCGTCCAGCTTGCCCGCCACCGCATTTTTCCGCAGTCCGGAGCTGATGGATCCCGCTACGTCCTCGATTGTCGCTCCCGGCTCATAAGCACGGACCGCGCCGTCGGGAAGCCTGATTTCAATTGCCATTGTCATGCCGCCTCCTGATTTATAAATAGGATCTTAAGGACGCAAAAAAGCACTGCGTCCCGCAAAGGGACGAGTGCTGTACGTTCAGACCCGTGGTTCCACCCTAATTCAACGCCGAGGCGTTCTCTGGGATCCGGTAACGGGGATTAGGCCGGCATCATTTACTTTCCGGACAGGTCCGGGTTCCATCATGCAGCTTCGAAGGGGTACGGCCGCTTGCGCCTGCGTTAGGAATTTTCAGCCGGGATTCCTATCTCTGGGACGCGCGTCAAACGCCGCTTGGCTTCATCAATGCTTTGACCACATTATATAGAAGCGGAACGTTGCCCGTCAAGGCTCTCCGGCGCCCAAAGCCTGGGAGGTCCCGCCGACTCCGCAATCGCGGCAGCCTGGACATACTTCGGCGCGCTGCTCGAAAATGGCCTGGATCGTACGGATGACCTGATGATCCGGAGTCGGGGTATGGATCCGGATCGAGGCCGGCGCGGCCGTAATCAGGCTGCTCAGGACCATATCCTCCACGTTGAGCTCGGCATCCACCAGCTCGGCGATGGCGCGGTCCTCGGAGCGGGTGTCCAGCGGAAGGAAATCCGCGTCCAGAAGCTTGATCTCCTGTCCGTCATCCTGGACGACATGGACAAGCTTGCGGCGGCTCGGCTGCACCGCCACGAAATATTTGAGCAGGGAAATGAATTCCTGATACTGCTTATCCATGACGTATTCCTCGACCGCATACTCCGCCGCTTCACGCAGCTCCTGCCAATAGCCCTGCAGCCTGAACGTCACGAACCCCTGGAGGTTGAGACGCGTATTCTCCGCGAGGAAGCCTTCCAGCTCCGTGGCCACTTTGGCCTCCCGCTGCCCGCGGCTGCTCGCCTCTCCTCCCGCGAGCGGATGCGGCTCCTCGATATGCCACTGCTCGCCGGACAGGACCAGCCTGCAGCACTGCTCTATAGTAGCGATCTCTTCGTCGCCGGTATAATGAAATTGCTTGCGGATGATCGTGCGGATGAGCACAGGCTCGTAACGCTCGATGATATAGCCCGACAGCATGGCTGCGGCCTGCGCATAGACAAGTCCTCCATGCTCGGAGAGAGAGAATCCGGGCAGCCGGGCCGTGCAGATCAGGCTGCGGCCGGACGCTCCCGGCGACCAGTCCCATAATCGCTCCGCACCTTCCGCCCAGCCGGAGCTTGCCCCGTTCAGCTCGCGGCACAAGGCCTCGCCGCGGTCTTCTTCCTCCGCGATGAGATCCACAACAAGCAGCTCCATGCGCGCTCAACCCCTTTCCTTCGCTTTAGTATATGCCCGGCATGGTCGGATATTCGGCGAGGAGAAGGGCATGAGGCCTGGAATAAGCATTTTCCGGAGGAGGAAAAAGGTGGTTCTGCGGACATTTCCTATTCATAATGAGGATTGGATTGGCGATCTTTTCATGGTATATTGATTAACGTGTAACCAAGCTTGCATGCTGGAGTGACTCTATTTGGACGATCAATTGCTGGACTTCACCCGAGCGCGCTGGAACAGGATGCTGATGAATGGATTCTGGTGCCTGCTCGGTTTAATGATCTTATTCGAATTCTTGTATCTGGCCTTCATCACTCCGCTTGCTTCCGGAATCTTCTTCAAGAAATACATCCTGCTCCCAACGGTGCTCCATCTTTCCGTGCTGGTCGGGGCAGAGATTGCTATCCGCTATTTGTCTGAGAGACTGCGCGATTATTCGCTGCTGGTCGCTTCCGCTCTCATGACCTTCATCATCGTTCAAATCAATATCGAAGTGAACTATATCGTCATTGCGCTGTTCCTGCCCGTGCTGGTGTCCATTTTTTATTTTTCCTCCAAAAAGCTCGTCTTTGCCGACGTCCTTTGCCTGCTATCCCTGTTCTGCCTCTACGTCTTCAACGACAATCTTGACATCTCCCTGGTCGGCATGCTTTCCATTACGGCCATGATGGGGGCATTCAGCCTTGTGGCTTGGGGGGTTATTGCGAGAGGCAAGGAAATGCGCCAGTATTACATCCATACATCTCGCTTCAACCAAGAGCTGATGGTCAAGAATACGATCATGGACAAGCTGGCCAAAACGGACGCGCTTACGGAACTCTACAATCATATTACGTTCCATGAATACCTCGACAAGCTGATCGACCACCATGATGTCAGCGGGATGCCGCTGCAGCTTGCCTTGATCGACATCGACAATTTCAAGAGCGTCAACGATCAGTTCGGCCATCGGGCCGGCGATCTCGTCCTGAAGAAAGTGTCGGAGATCGTCCGCGCCCAGGCCGGCATGAACGATTTCGTCGCCCGTTACGGCGGCGAGGAGCTTGCCGTCATCTTCACGGACCGAGCCGCGGAGAAGTCCCTTCATATTTTGGAGGCGATGCAGAGCAAGATTTCTTCGGCCGTATACGACAAGCTCGGAACCCGCCGCATTACGGTGAGCATCGGTTTCTCCGATTATGCCGACGAAGGCAAGGAGAATTTCTTTGCCCGAACCGACAAAGCCCTCTATGCCGCCAAATCCTCCGGCAAAAACCGCATCATCATCGCGGAAGAAGCCGATATGCCCCAAGCAAGCTTCTCCTGAACGACCATACAGCCCCATTGCCGCCTGGAAGGCAGCATGGGGCTGTTTTTTCAGCCGAAAAAAAAGATGCCTGGCGGCAACCCGAGGCCGCCGAAAAAGTAGCGTAAGGCGCGAAATCGTTCTGGAGAAACGGATGGGGTCGCCTTTGTCCCCGGATTTCAACCGCTAAAAGCGGCAGAAATCAGAGAAATCTGGGGACAACAGCGATCGGAAGAATGATTTCCGTCTGCAGCGACACATTTTCAGTGGCCTCGCCGCAACCCGAAGTCCCTTCGTTCATCCGTTGCGAGGCTCAGCTTCACAGCAGCTCCGAATCCGCGGCACATACCAAAAAAGACGCTGGTCCGCTGGGAACCGCTCGGAGCGATCCACCGGGACTAGCGTCGAGATCAACCATCTAGTTCTGCATGACGAAGTCGCGTTCGGCGTGTTCTCCGTCATGGAAGACACGAAGAATGTCGTAGCGCGTGTTGCGCTGTGCAGGAATCTTGCCCGACTCGCGGATATACTGGAGAATCAGCTCGATGTTGACCTTGTGGGTCGTCCCCGCCGCGGACACAACGTTCTCCTCCAGCATCGTGCTGCCGAAGTCGTTGACTCCGTACGAGAGCGACTGCTTGCCGATCTCCGGCCCCATCGTCACCCAGCTCGCTTGCATGTTCGGAATATTGTCCAGCATGATCCGGTTGATGGCCACCATCTTGAGGTATTCTTCCGGCTTGGATTTCTCCCGTTTGAGGTTCGTATTGTCCGGCTGGAAAGGCCAAGTGATGAAGGCCAGGAAGCCGGGAGAAGGATAACCGAGCGCCTTGCATTCGTCCTGCGCTTCTCGGACGCGCAGCATATGCAGGGCGCGCTCCTCCATCGATTCCCCGAATCCGTACACCATCGTCGCCGTCGTGTTCATGCCGTTGCGCCAAGCCGCCTTCATCGTGTCCATCCAGTCGGTCCAGGAACCCTTCAGCCGGCTGATCTTGCGGCGGGTGCGGTCGTCCAGAATCTCGCCGCCGCCGCCAGGCAAGGAATCCAGTCCCGCCTCGTGCAGCTTCAGCAGCGTCTCGTCCAGCGACAAGCCGGAGAGCACCTTCATCTTCTGGATCTCCGCCGGCGAGAAGCTGTGCATGGTCACTTCAGGGAAGCGGTCCTTGATCTTGCGCAAAATATCGAGATAGTACTGGAAAGGCAGATCGGGGTTGACCCCTCCCTGCATCAGGATCTCATCGCCGCCGACATCGACCGTCTCCTGGATTTTCTGCAGGATCGTCTCGTCCGGCAGCACATAGCCTTCCTTCGAGCCCGGAGGGCGATAGAAAGCGCAGAAGCGGCAGTATACGTCGCAAATATTGGTGTAGTTGATGTTGCGTCCGATGTTGAACGTCACGATCGGCTCGGGATGCCTGCGCACCATGAGCTCATTTGCGACTCGTCCCATTTTCTCGATCTCGTCCGATTCCAGAAGCACGATGCAGTCCTCGAGACTGATCCTCTCTCCCAGCAGCGCCTTGTCCAGCACGCGGTCCACTTGTTGCATCCGGCAGCCTCCTCTATGCAAGCCAGGTCGTTCCCGGCCGTAATTGTTCCCGATTTCACATAGTACGTTCCCATTTTCACAACCTAATCCTAACATGAACAAGGTCCCATCGTCACTCTCCAAAAAGACGACGAATCTCCAGCTACGGTGAGGAGGAGAAGCTAAAAACCGGCTTGCAGCCTCAAGAACGCTCCATATCGCCTCTCAAGGGCATTTTGGCCCGTTCCCAGATCGGCCAGGCTGTGCCAATGAAGCTCAGAGCACACTCCCTATCCGTATATCATTTATCAGCTATTGGAAGGCCGTAAAAAAGAGCACCGCCGACAGCGACGGTGCCGAATGCTCCGGTCAGGATTCCCGAAGCGCTTCTTCCAGATCCTCGATCAAGTCGTCGATATGCTCCAGCCCGACCGAATAGCGCAGCAGGCCGTCGCCGATGCCCCGCTGCGCCCGCACCTCGGGAGGCATGGCCGCATGCGACATCATCGCCGGATAGGAAAGAATGCTCTCCACGCTGCCAAGGCTGACGGCGACGATCGGCAGACGCACCTTGCTGAGAACTTCCTTGGCTCTCGCCGCGCTGCCGGTATCGAAGGACACGACCGCGCCGTATCCGAGCGACTGGCGCTCGTGGACTTCGCGGCCCGGATGATCCGGCAGCCCCGGATAATACACGCGGCCGACGCCCGGATGCCGGGACAGCCAGTCCGCCAGTCTCCGCGCGCTGCTCTCGCTCTGGTCCATCCGCGCCTGCAGCGTCTTCATGCCGCGCATGAGCAGCCAGGCCTCTTGCGGAGCCAGCACCGCGCCAAGGCCGTTCTGCAGGGCGTAAAGGCGCTTGCCGAGCTCTTCGTCGGCCGTAACCGCGAGGCCCGCAAGCACGTCGCTGTGGCCGCCCAGAAACTTCGTCGCGCTGTGCAGCACGATATCGACGCCGAGCTCCAGCGGACGCTGGTGGTAAGGACTCATGAAGGTGTTGTCCACCATCGTCAGGATGCCATGCTCCTTGGCCCATGACGCCACGGCGGCGATATCCGTAATCTTGAGCGTCGGATTGGACGGCGTCTCCATGAAGACGACGCGGGTATTCGGCTTCAGCGCAGCCTTAACCGCGTCCAGATCCGTCATGTCCACGAACGTCGTCTCGATGTTCATTCGGCTCAGGACCGTCGTCAGGAAGCGATAGGTGCCTCCATAGACGTCTTCCGTCACGATGGCATGATCTCCCGCCGACAGCAGCAGGAAGGCGGTCGAGATGGCCGCCATGCCGGAGGCGAAGGCGAACCCGCGGGCGCCTCCCTCCAGCAGGGCGATCGCTTCCTCGACTGCGGCGCGGGTCGGATTGCCCGAGCGGCTGTAATCATGGTTGGGCGGGTTGTAGATATCGTGGTGATGGAACGTAGATGCCTGCACGATCGGCGTGCTGGAGGCGCCCGTGAACTCGTCCACCTCGGAGCCGAAGTGGATCAGCTTCGTGGCGAAGCGCCGCTTGTCCGCGGCGCGCCAGCTCTCCGGCTGCTTGTCCTGTCCGCTCATGCCTGCGCACCGCCTTCGATCTCGGTCCGCGCGGCTTCCAGAGCCTGCCCGAGATCATCGATGAGATCGTCCGCATGCTCGATGCCGACGGAGAAGCGCAGCAGCCGGTCGTCCACGCCTACAGCGCGGCGGATCTCCTCCGGAATGTCCGCATGGGTCTGGACGGCCGGGTACGTCATCAGCGACTCGACGCCGCCGAGGCTTTCGGCGAAGGCAATGAGCTTGATATGGCGCAAAATCGGCTCGACGTAGCGGGCATCCTTGACTTTGAAGGAGAAAATGCCTGTGTTTCCGGAGGACTGCCGGTTCTGGATCTCATGGCCGGGATGGTCCTTGAGCGCCGGATAGAACACTTCCGCGACAGCGGGATGGCCTTGGAGATATTCCGCCAGCCGCGTGGCGTTGTATTGATGGCGCTCCATGCGCAGGGCGAGCGTCTTCATTCCTCTCATCAGCAGCCAGGAATCCTGGGGCCCGAGCACCGCCCCGATGGAATTGTGCAGAATGCCCATTTCCGTCGACAGCTCCCCGCCCTTGGTGACGATGAGTCCGGCGAGAACGTCGTTGTGTCCGCCCAGGTATTTGGTCGCGCTGTGGATGACGATATCCGCGCCAAGCTCCAGCGGGCGCTGGAAAAACGGCGTCAGCAGCGTATTGTCCACGATCGTCAGCAAGCCATTTTCCTTGGCCCAGCCGCATACCGCCTTGATATCCGTCACCATCATGAGCGGATTGGTAGGCGTCTCGATCAGCACCGCCTTCGTCTCCGGACGGCGCAGCTTCTCCATCCCCTCGATATCGTTCGTATCGATGTAGGAGGTCGTGACGCCGAAGCGCGACATGATCCGCTCCAGCAGCCTGTAGGTGCCGCCATACAGGTCGAGGGAGACGATGAGATGATCGCCTTGGCTGAACATGGCGAAGATCGTCTGCAAGGCGGCCATGCCGGAGCTGCAGGCGAACGCGGCGTCGCCGGATTCGAGCTCTGCGGCTGCTTCCTCCAGGACGCTGCGGGTCGGGCTCTTGGTGCGGGCGTAATCGAACCCGGTGCTCTGGCCGAGGCGCGGATGCCGGTATGCGGTCGCTTGGTAGATGGGATAGCTGATCGATCCGGTAACCGGCTCTTCGATGGATCCGATTTGGGCAAGGCGGCTTTCGATCTTCATGGGCTGCTGGCTCCTTCGCTTCAATAAAGTAGGATGAATGGGTTCAAACGGCCGGATCGCGGACTTATATATGGGCTCCGAGATCAAACGGCGTCTGCTGGTAGACGTAATAGTTCAGCCAGTTGGAGTACAGCAGGTTGGCATGCGCCCTCCAGGTGGACAGAGGCTTGCGGGACGGATCGTTGCCGGGATAATAATTGATCGGCAGGGCGATCTCCATGCCTTTGGCGACGTCGCGGTCGTATTCGTACTTGAGCGTCTCCGGATCGTATTCGGAATGGCCGGTGACGAAGATCTGGCGCCCATCCTTGGAGGCGACGAGGTACACGCCGGCCTCCGGCGATTCCGACAGGATGTCGAGATCGGCTATGCCCTCGATATCCTCGCGGCGGACCTCCGTGTGGCGCGACTGCGGCACGAAGAACATCTCGTCGAAGCCGCGCAGCAGGTTGACCCCGCGCTTCTCCACCGTATGCGGATACACGCCGAAGATCTTCCGGTCGAGATCGTACTTGGGCACGCCGTAATGATGGTACAGACCGGCCTGAGAAGCCCAACAGATGTGGAAGGTCGAAGTCACGTGGCTGCGGCTCCAGTCCATGATGTCCTTCAGCTCTTCCCAGTAGTTCACTTCCTCGAAAGCCATCTGCTCCACCGGAGCGCCGGTGATGACCATGCCGTCGAAATACAGATGGGCGATCTCGTCGAACGTCTTGTAGAACGATTGCAGATGGTCCGACGACGTATTCTTCGACGTATGCGTGCGAGGATGCAGCAGAACGGCCTCCACTTGCAGCGGCGTATTGCCGATGAGGCGGAGCAGCTGCGTCTCCGTCGTCTCCTTGTTCGGCATCAGGTTGAGGATTGCGATCCGCAGCGGGCGGATATCCTGATGGTAGGCGACGCTTTCGTCCATGACGAATATGTTCTCTTCCGCCAGAACCTCCTTGGCGGGCAGATGGTCGGGTACTTTGATCGGCATGCCTGTCACTCCTTTTTATGAATTGTACGGTATCGCAGGGGGCGGGGTCACAGGCGATGCTGCATGCAAAAAGACCCCTTCTCGCGCTTGAGAAAGGGTCGCAGGGTCGTATCGACGGAAACACATGCGCCTCTCTCATCTCCCAGACACGCCGCTGCCGCATGCGCATCCGCAAGAATTAGCACCGTGCGTTCGCACGCCGGTTGCCGGGCTTCATCGGGCTGGTCCCTCCGCCTACTCTTGATAAGAAAGTATCGATATTCAATTGGCCAGTCGGCTTCTGTACCTACAATACTGGATATCCGGGCGGGCCGTCAAGAAGCGAATTGCATCCGGCAGCGCCGCCCCAAAATATTGCCCATTGCTAAAAACGGCAGAAACGGATAAAATCAACGAAGTTTTGTCCGCTTGCACCGGTACGGCGGCTATAGCAGCCAGGCGGCATGTCGCGGCGAGAAGGGAAGAATGGAACCCATCTGCCATTCTTCCTTCACGAACAAATCGAGAAAAAGGGGCGTCATGAATTTGAAACGTGAAATCGGAGTATTGGAAAGGCCGCCGCTCGGCCCGGGCCTTCTCCTCAGCCTGCAGCATCTGTTCGCCATGTTCGGCTCCACCGTTCTCGTTCCCAACATCCTGGGCGTGGATCCAGCCATCTGCCTTCTTATGAACGGCATCGGCACCCTGTTCTACATTCTCCTGACCAAAGGCCGCATCCCGGCCTACCTCGGCTCCAGCTTCGCCTTCATCGGACCGGCAGCCGGCGTCATCGCGGCCCATGCTTCCGGAGGAGGCTACGCGGCGGCGCTCGGCGGCTTCATCGCGGCTGGCATCGTCTTCACCATCGTCGCCCTCATCGTGCAGGCGGCAGGCACGGGATGGATCCATGTCGTCTTTCCGCCGGCGGCTATGGGCGCCATCGTCGCCGTCATCGGTCTCGAGCTTGTGCCGGTAGCCGCGCGCATGGCCGGCTGGATCGCCCCGGATGCGGCGACGGCGGCCTCATGGACGCCCGATTCGAACGTCATCACCCTTTCCATCATCACTCTGCTCGTCACCGTCCTCGGCTCCGTGCTCTTCCGCGGCTTCCTGAAGATCATTCCGATTCTGATCGGCATCGTCACCGGTTATGTCGTCGCTTATTTCATGGGAATGACGCATGAAGCGGGCGAAGCGATCGCCGCGGCCGGATGGCTGCAGGCGCCTCATGCCACCATGCCGGTGCTGGACTGGAACGCGATCGCCATCATCCTGCCGGCCGCCTTCGTCGTCATCGCCGAGCATGTCGGCCATCTCGTCGTCACCGGCAACATCGTGAAGAAGGACCTGTCCAAGGATCCCGGCCTGCACCGCTCGCTGCTCGGCAACGGCCTCAGCACGATCGTATCGGGCTTCGTCGGAGCGACGCCGAATACGACGTACGGCGAGAACATCGGCGTGCTCGCCATCACCCGCGTCTACAGCACCTTCGTCATCGGCGGCGCGGCAGTCATCGCCATCCTGCTGTCTTTCTTCGGCAAGTTCTCTGCGCTCGTGGCCCACATTCCGCCGGCGGTCATGGGCGGCGTCTCCCTGCTGCTGTTCGGAGTCATCGCGGCCTCAGGCCTGCGCATCCTGATCGAGGAGAAAGTCGATTACGGCCGGCCGTCTAACCTGTTCCTGACGACAGTCGTGCTTGTGACCGGCCTCAGCGGCGTGTCGCTGAAGTTCGGCAGCTTCTCCATTTCCGGCATGGCACTAGCTACCGTCGTAGCGGTCGTGTTCAGCCTGCTGTTCAAGCTGTTCGAGGTTACCGGCCTTTCCAATGAAAAAGACGGGGCGGAAGGGCACTGATCGACGCTTTTTGAAGGATAGGAAGAGTTTCCTCGGCTGTATCGGCCTTGGGAACTCTTTTTTGCTTTCCGGCCAAGGCCGGCTTTCCGCCGCCATCTCCGATTTCCATCTGATTAATCGACCGATTTAGCCGGTATCCCGCCCCTTCCGGCACGCCTTAAAATGTAAGTGCTTACATTTTGAATCGGCCAAAGGAGGTCTATCGTGTTCAAATCCATCTGCATCACCTTGCTCGCAGCCGCTCTATCGCTGCCTGCCCAATCGCCCGCCGCTGCCGCGGCCGGGAATGCGGCCCCACAAGCCTCAAGCGAAGCTTACAGCTGGGGGCGGGCAGCCGTCGTCGGCGGAGGATTCATTCCCGGCATCGTCTACAGCAAGGCCGAACAGGGACTTGCCTACGTCCGGACGGACATGGGCGGCGCATACCGGCGGGATGCCTCCACAGGCGGCGTCTGGAAGCAGCTGCTCGAGGGCGTCGGCATGGAGGAATGGAATCTGCTCGGCGTAGAGAGCATCGCGCCCGATCCGTCCGATCCGAACCGGGTCTATGCCGCGCTAGGCACTTATACCAATGACTGGACCGACATGAACGGCTACATCTACCGTTCCTCCGACCGGGGAGACAGCTGGCAGCGGACGGAGCTTCCCTTCAAGCTCGGAGGCAATATGCCCGGCCGCTCCATGGGCGAGCGGCTGGCCGTCGATCCGAACGACGGAGACATCCTCTATCTCGGCGCGCGCAGCGGCAACGGCCTGTGGAGAAGCGCCGATGCCGGGGTTACCTGGAGCCGGGTCGCAGCCTTCACCGCCGTCGGCTCGGCTTCCGACGACTATATGAAGGATCCCATCGGAGTCGTCTGGGTGACCTTCGACCCTTCGTCCGGAACGAAGGGGAGCGCGACCCCGGTCATCTATGCAGGAACGGCAGACCGGGATGCCGGCGTCTATCGCAGCCGGGATGCCGGAGCGACATGGGAAGCCGTACCGGGCCAGCCCGACCAGGGCTTCCTGCCGCATCACGGCGTCCTCTCGTCCGACGGCCGCCTCTACGTGACCTACGCCAAGGTTATCGGACCTTATAACGGCGGCGAAGGCTCGGTCTGGGTTCTCGATACGGATTCCGGCGAATGGAGCGACATCAGTCCGGAAGGCTCCGGAAGCACCTCCAGCCCGTACGGCGGCCTCGCCGTCGACGCCCGCCATCCCGGCACCGTCATGGTCGCGACGATGAACAAATGGTGGCCCGACGAGCAGATCTACCGCAGCCTCGACGGAGGCCGGACATGGAAGCCGTTCTGGACGTTCGGGAATTACCCGGAGCGGAACAACAGCTACGAGCTGGACTACTCCCTTTCCCCTTGGCTGGATTGGGGAGTGAAGGACAAGCCTTTGCCCGAAACATCGCCCAAGCTGGGCTGGATGATCGGCAGCCTCGAGATCGATCCGTTCGACTCCGGCTCGATTCTGTACGGAACGGGAGCGACGCTGTACGGCGCATCCGACGTGACCGCGCTCGACCAGCCGCTTACAGCGGGAGGCAGCGTCTACGGGCCCGTGCATCTGTCCGTCCAGGCGGGGGGCATCGAGGAGACATCCGTGCTCGGGCTCATCAGCCCGCCGGCAGGAGCTCCGCTGCTCAGCGCGATGGGCGATATCGGAGGCTTCCGCCATGCCGATCTGACCCAAGCTCCCGAGATGATCACGAATCCTTATATCGGAACAAGCACGGATTTGGACTATGCCGAGCTTGACCCCGACTTCATCGTGCGGGTCGGCAATGTCTCCGGTTCGGATGCCGGCATCGGGGTGTCCCGGGACAACGGGATCACCTGGAAGCCCGGCATGAATCCATGGGGAAGCGGCCTTTCCGTCGGGGGCGGTTATGTGGCCGCTTCCGCCGACGGCAGCTCCATCCTCTGGAGTCCGGAAGGCCAGCCCGTAAGCCGGTCCGCCGATGACGGACAGACATGGCAGCCGTCCGCCGGCATTCCAGCCGGCGCTGCCGTCAGCTCCGACCGCGTGAATCCGGACAAGTTCTACGGCTTCAGCGAAGGCTTCTTCTACACGAGCACCGATGGCGGAGCGACCTTCCATCAGGAAGCGGCGACTGGGCTTCCGAAGCGGATCACCAGCAAATTCAAAGCCGTTCCGGGTGTTGAAGGCGATATCTGGCTTGCCGCGGCATCGGACAATAAAAATCCCGAGGATGCCTTCGGCCTGTACCGCTCCACGGATTCCGGAGCCAGCTTCCGGCTGGTTCAAGGCGTTGAGGAGTCGGCTTCGATCGGCTTCGGCAAAGCCGCTCCCGGACAGCCCTGCATGGCTGTGTACAGCTATGCGAAGGTCGATGGGAAGTGGGGCATCTACCGCTCCGATGACGGAGGCGGCCGCTGGACGCGGATCAATGACGATACCCATCAGTTCGGCGCCGCCAACCGGACGATAACGGGGGACCCGCGTGTGTTCGGCCGCGTTTACGTCGGAACCAACGGCCTCGGCATCGTAGTCGGGGAACGGCAGGCCGAGGAGCCGAATCCGGGCACACAGCCTTCGCCGAGCGCCGATCCGGCTCCGAGTACCGCCCCTTCGCCGAGCGCTGATCCGGCTCCAAGTACCGCCCCTTCGCCGAGCGCCGATCCGGCTCCAAGTACCGCCCCTTCGCCGAGCGCCGATCCGGCTCCGACTACGGAGCCTTCTGCGACGCCGGCTCCAGGGCCGGCTTGGACGCCGACACCGAGCGCTTCGCCTGCCCCATCGGCGGCTCCAACGCCGTCATCGGCTCCCGCGCCTTCCGCTTCTCCACCGGGCGGATCGGCCGGCAGCGGCCGGCCGTTTACCGATCTTTCGGATGCGCCTTGGGCTGCCGATGACATCAGCAAGCTCGCCGCGCTGGATATCGTCCGCGGCTCCCTTGCCGGCGCATTCGAGCCGAACCTTGCCGTGACTCGCGCGGAATTCACCGTCCTTCTGTACCGCGCGCTGAAGCTTCCCGAAGCAGTCTCGGCGGGCATTGCGCCGTTCAAGGACGTTCCCCCGGGCTCCTGGTACAGCCAAGCCGTCTCGGCCGCTGCGGAAGCAGGCCTGATCTCGGGAACCGGCGGCGGATCATTCGAGCCGTCCAGGCCGCTGACCCGCCAGGAGCTCGCCGTCATGGCGATGCGGGCTCTGCAGCTGCTCGGCAAGCTCCAGGAGCCGGACGCCACGGAGATCCCTTCGCTTCTTGGCGCTTACAAAGACGGCGGCAAGACAGCCCCGTATGCCCGGGCCTCCATCGCGGGCCTGCTTCAAGCCGGCATGCTGGCCGGGATGCCGGAGGGCATCCTCGCCCCGGCACAGCCTGCCACGCGCGCCCAAGCGGCCGTTCTGCTGCTGCGGCTTCTCGGCGGCTGAACCGACTTCCGCCGGCGCGACAGCATGCACACAACCGGAATTCCGCCGCTTGGCGGGGTTCCGGTTTTTTCCGCTGCGCGGGACATTGCAATCCTATCCAAACGTTCCGCTCGCCGTTATGTTCTCGGCCTGCCTTGATATCGGCATGCACCGCTGCTCTAGAGGTTGCGTCCGCTTTATTTTCCGGTATCCTTGTTTGGCGGCGTGCGCCCGGGAACCCCCTTCCCGCCTTCCGCATACACTGTACGAACAAGCCGGCGGAGAGGGCGGCGGCAGGCGACATCTCCCCGTCTAAATTCCCTTGAGTCCATCCTGTCCTAAAGAGTATACTAGACAAGACTTTCATACTGCCCCGAGGGGAACAAGGAGTGAAACGCCATGGAAGGCGAAGGGCCTAAGCCAGCCTCTAGCAACAATCAGCAAACCCAACACCAAGAAGACGACAAGTCGGACCCCGCCTTGCGTGGACGTTGATCTCCCTGCGCTGCAGGCTCTTCTCCGCCCGCCGCCAACGGCTGCGGCATCCGGCTCCTGCTCGTTCTTCCGCGAGAGGAGAATAAGCCATGAAAATCCGCATGGTCAACAACGGGGTGTTCGTCCCCGTCGAAGATTTGCAAGCAACGCTTGCCCCCCCCATTGAGGGCTTCTACTGGATCGACGCGGACGTCGAGGACCTTGCCGTCCTCCAGCCGCTGTTCGGCCTCCACGACCTGGCCGTCGAGGACTGTCTGAGCGAGGAGGAGCAGCGCCCGAAGATCGAGCTGTACGAAGGCCATTATTTTATCGTCATCAACAGCATCAGGTTCGATGACGAGGAGATCTTCCTCCGGGCGCTCAACATGTTTCTCGGCCGGCATTACATCATCACCGTCACGAAGCAGAAGATCAACGAGCTGCGTTCTCTGAAGCCGATTCTATGGGAGCAGGACGTCAACCGTCCGGACCGCTTCCTGTACCATCTCGTCGACCTTGTCGTGGACAATTACTTCCTCGTCGGCGACAGGATCGAGGCGCGCATCGAAAGTCTCGAGGAAGACATCCTCATGCATACGAAAAAGTCGCATCTAGGCGAGATCATCGGCCTGCGCAGCGAGATTCTCTGGCTCAAGAAGGTGCTCGGCCCTCAGCGCGACGTCATCGCCACGCTGAACAAAAAGGATCTGCGCCTGATCGACGACCAACTGCAGAAGTACTTCAGCGACATCTACGAGAATGCGGTCAAGATCACCGAGACGTTCGATACGTACCGCGACCTCATGGCGAACTTGCGCGAGGCTTACCAGTCCAGCCTGTCCAGCCGCGCCAACGAGATCATGCGCGTGTTCACGGCGCTGACGACGATTTTCATGCCTCTGACCTTCATCACCGGCATCTACGGCATGAACTTCGCCCATCTGCCGGGAGAGCATTTCTATTACGGCTTCTACCTCATCATGGGCTTCATGCTTATGCTGGGCGGCGGCATGCTGTTCCTGTTCCGCAAGAAAGATTGGCTGTGATGAGAGCGGCCGGTCCCCGAAGACGAAGCAAACCCCTTGCATGAGCGGCTGCGAAGCACAGCCAAATGCAAGGGGTTTGCTGTTTTCGGGAATGATGAGGGAAGAGCGCCGGACGGCCGCTTCCGCGCGGAGCTAGGCTCCGGCTCCGAAGCCGCTGCCGCCTGCCGAGGCGTCCGGAAGCTCCGTTTGGTCTGCTTGCAGCGCTCCCTTGACGAAGTCGACCAGCGACAGCAGGACCATTCCGATCAGGAAGAAAGCGGCAACCGACAATATCGCCGTCCGGGTCGAGCCTGTCAGCGTACCGACAATGGAAAAGACGAGCGGGCCGAGCATGGAGGTGAACTTGCTGGAAAGGGCGAGGAATCCGAACCATTCGCCGGATCTGCCTGCTGGAAGAAGTCCTGCATACAGCGAGCGCGCGGCCGACTGGCTGCCGCCCTGGACAAGGCCGACCATGAACGCCAGGATGTAGAAATGCAGCTGGTTCGTCATGAAGTAGCCGAGCACGACGATGACCAGATACACAGCCAGCGAGTACATCAGCATCCGCTTGGCGCCGAATCGGGACACCAGCCGTCCGAACAGCAGCGTCGCCGGCAGGCCCGTGAACTGGGTAATCAGCAGCGCCAGGATGAGATCGCTCGATTCGATGCCGATGCTGGAGCCGTAGATCGTCGCCATGACGATGACCGTGCTGATGCCGTCGTTGAAAAACCAGAAGGCGATCATGTATTTGAGCAGCTCGGGGTACCTCTTCAGCGAGCGCAGCGTTCCGACCAGGCGCCGCATGGATTGCCAGGCCGTCTGCCCTACCCTCCTCAGCGCCGGACCGGACGCACGACCCGGGCGCGGCTCCTTCCAGTTCAGGAACAGCGGCAGCGAGAACAGCAGCCACCAGATGCCGACCGTTACGAACGAGGCTTTGGTGGCGGCCGTCGAATCGGCGAATCCGAACCACTCTGGCTTCTGGATCATGAGGATATTGACGGCGAGCAGCAGCCCTCCGCCCGCATAGCCCATCGCGTAGCCTTGAGCGCTTACCTTGTGGCGGTCATTCTCCGGGATGCCGTCGCGCAGGAGAGCGTCATAGAAGGTGCCGCCGGTCGTGAAGCCGATGATGCCGAGAATAAGCAGGCAGGAAGCGAGGAACCAGTCCCCTTCCCCGGCAAAGGCCATCAGCGAGCTCGGAACGGCTCCGAGCAGGGTGAAGGCGATCAGGAACCGCAGCTTGGAGCCGAGCAGGTCGGCCGCAGCTCCCGCGAGCGGCGACAGCAGCGCGACGAACAGCATGGCGATGCTCTGGGTGTTGGCCCAGTAGACGGAGGCCAGCGAGCCTTCAAGGCCTTTTCCCGCGACCTGGTCGTAATATACCGGCATGACTGCCGCAATCATCGTCGTAGCGAATGCGGAGTTGGCCCAATCGTACATGATCCAGCCCCTGACAGCCTTTTTGTCCATAAGGAATGCAATCCTCCTCTGCTTCGGCTCCGTGCAGGCGGCCGTATGCAACAGCTTCGCCGTCCGGATACCTTTTCCTGCTGCAGGAGGAAGCGCTGTCTTTCAACTTATTGTAAATATCCGGAAGCTTTACCCGCCTTGCTCTCTTCTATATACTAAGAAGAAATGATAAAAAACTCTTATCAAAAGGAGGGAAACCTCTTCTGAATATCAGCCAGCTCGAAACGCTGCTCACCATCTCCAAAACGATGAGCTTCCGCAAAGCCGGGGAGCAGCTCAACCTGACTCAGCCGGCCGTATCGGCCCAGATCAAGAGCCTGGAGGAGGAATTCAAGACGGTGCTGGTAGACCGGAACCAGCCTGTGACGCTGACGGATCGGGGACAGGTGTTCCTTGACCATGCCATGCGCATCCTGTCCATCGTCGAAGAGCTGAAGCAGAAGCTGTCCGACCTGAACCATATTCCGCAGGGCCATATCGTGCTCGGGACGACGAGCTCCATCGCCATCCAGATTCTGCCCCGGGTGCTGTCCTACTTCCAGAACCAGTTCCCGCTGATCAAGACGACGATCCATTCGATGCCGTCCTCCCAGGTCATGGCCAGCGTCGAGAAAGGCAGCGTGGATCTAGGGATCACCTATCTGTCCGAAAAGAATCCGAATCTGCAGACATCGGCTCTGTACTATGATACTTTCGAGCTTGTCGTATCCCCTGCGCATCCGCTGGCCGAGCTCAAGCATGCCTCCATCGACAAATTGAAGGATATCCCGCTGATCATGCTGTCTCCCGATACGCTCGGCAGGCGCTTCGTCGACCGCATCTTCTCCAAGAACGGCATCATCCCCAATATCGTGATGGAGCTGTCCAGCAGCGAGGAAGTCAAGCGGATGGTCGAGATCAACCTGGGAGCTGCTATCGTCTCCAACCTGTCCATCGCCAACGAGCTCCGTTCAGGCACGCTGCGAATGATCCGGGTGACGGAGCTGGAGGTCACCCATCCGATCGGCGTCGTCTACAAGTCGGGAAGATATTTGAACTCCGCCATGCAGCAGTTCCTGAGCGATCTCAAGGGCATGCCCGAAGCGCAGTTCATCAGCAGCGAGTAGCGAGCCTTCCGTACAAAGGATTGCTTTGAACCCGATATGAACTTGAGGAGGAACCGATCCGATGAAATTCGACCTGCACACCCACCACAGCCGCTGCGGCCATGCCGCAGGAAGCATCGAGGACTATATCCGCGCCGCAATCGACGCCGGAATCGGCGCGATCGGCATCTCCGACCATTCCCCCTACTTCGGCAGGGAAGAAGACCATCCGGAGCCGGGCATTGCGATGGCCCGCAGCTCTCTGGCGGGCTACGTCGAGGAAGTGCTGGCCCTGAAGGCCAAATACGAAGGCAAGATCGAAGTGCTGCTGGGCATGGAGTCGGATTTCTTTCCGGAGCATGCCGATACATACCGCAAGGCTTACGAAGCCTATCCGTTCGACTATATCATCGGCTCGGTCCATTTCACGTCAGGCAGAAGCATCTTCAACAAAACCCGCTGGAAGGGATTGTCACAATCGGCGCAGGCCGAGCAGAAGCGCGAGTATTATGAGCTGATCAGGCAATCGGCCGTCAGCGGCATGTTCCAGGTGCTCGGCCATATCGACGCGATGAAGGGATATTATCCCGCCTTCTCCGACATCCCGGCTTCCGAGAGCATCGACTTGGCTCTGCAGGCTATCGCCGGAAGCGGGGCGTCGATCGAGATCAACACCTCCGGCAAAACGAAAACGGTCGGCGGCTGGTACCCTTCCAACGAAATTCTGGAAAGAGCTCATCACTTCGGCGTCACATGCAGCTTCGGCTCGGATTCCCATGTGCCCGCGCGGGTCGGGGACGACTTCGAGGAAGTCCGCGCCCTGCTGAAATCGATCGGTTTCCGTGAATGGTTCTTCTATCGGCAGAAGCAGCCGGTCGCAGTGCCTCTTTGAGCAGACGTTGTTGAGCCGCCAGCCGCTCAGGCGTTCGAAGAGCTTTCAACGGATCCGCATTCAAGAGCCTCTAACGTAAGGATGCAAGCTTCGATTTATCCGTCTCTGAGCCCTATGGGCTCTTTTTTTGTGATGCGGACAAGCTTTGCAAAATCTATCTCTGGAAAGGATTGCAAAAACTAATGCGATTAGTTATAGTAAAACTAAATCCATTAGTTTTCGGCGACAAGGAGAGGTTCGACGATGAGCTTTATCGTTTTCATGCTTCTGTTCACGGTTGGAATGGGCTGGGCGGACGCCCGGGCCAGACGTTCTTCCAGGCAAGGAAAGGGGTGAGGTTCGATGTTCGCTGGACATTTCGGATTAGCCGCAGCCGTCAAAGCCAAAAATCCTCAGGTTCCGCTTTGGACGCTCATGCTGGGCACGCAGCTGCTCGACGTGATCTTCGTTCCCTTCCTCCTGACGGGCAAGGAAACGATGGAGCCTGTCCCAGGCGCCGAGGGTTACGGCGGCAGCATCATTCATGCGGATTACACGCACTCGCTGGTCGGGACCTTGATCATCGCTATGGCTGTCGGATGGCTCGCTTCCCGAAAATGGGGACGAAAGGGAGGATGGACGATCGGCGCCGTCGTCTTGAGCCACTGGGCGCTTGACCTCGCCATGCACCGCGCAGACCTGCCGATTCTGCCCGGCAATGCTGGAGGGCTGCCTCTCCTCGGGCTCGGACTGTGGCAATGGACGTCCATTAGTATGGCCGCCGAGCTTGCACTGGTGACAGTCGGGGCCATCCTATATGTCCGATCCCTGCCCGACACCGGCGCCGCATCGGTGAATCGAAGCCGCAATCTATGGACCGGAGCGGCCATGTGCGCTCTGCTCCTGCTGTCCCTTGCGACGGATACTCTCGGCTGGGGCTGACAGGAGCAGACTAAGGACGGCCTAGTCCCAAAACCCCGGATGAAGCATGAGGCTCCGCATGATAGACTGTAGTTGCTTTTTCATGCCGTTCACCCCATCATCTCTATATAAGGGCAAAAAAAGTGGACCTTCCGGAAGGAAGGTCCCAAGTATATTTATTAAAAGGGGGTCATGTCACTATCTTAACCCCTCATTGTAATAAAGGCGTGACAGGAATATTTCATTTGTGTAACAGATTGCTTCTACCCCTCCAATACAGGCAACAAAGGAGCACCGACCCTCATGACAGACTCTGCTATATGGCTTCTGATCTCGATCGGCAGCGCGGCCGTGTTCGGCTTCGCCGGCTGGTGGATGAAAGTATCCCAAATGCGCGGAGGGAACAACACCTCCCTCCTATTGGGATTATACGTGACAGGAACGGCCGGCTTTCTCTTCCAATGCCTGGCGGACGGAAGCTGGACGGCCGCGCTTGGCTGGAAAGCCTGGCTCGCAGGAGCGGTTGTCGGAGCAGGCTCCGCCTGGGGCAACGTCGTGTTCATGCAGGCGCTGCGCTACGGCCCCGCCAGTCTCACCTCGCCGATTACGAACCTCAACATCGTCCTTGTCGTGGCGATGTCGGTATGGATATACGGCGAGCCGCTTGGAGGATGGGAGGCGGCCGGAATCGGCCTGCTGCTGGCAGCCGCTGTCCTGATCGCCCTGCGCCGGTCGGAGCCGCTCTCGATCGGGGACCGGCGCTGGTTCCTGTACACGGGGACAGCCGTCGTTCTGTTCACCTTCCGCAACGGAGGCTTGAAGGTGACGAGCGAGCTCGGCTTGCCCTCCTCCTCCGTTCTCTTGACCGGCTACTTCCTTTCGCTGCTCTGGTTTGCGGCAGCCGTCCTTAAGGAGCGCTCCGGCCGGAAGAGCGGCAGCGCAGTCCGGCAATCATCCGCCGATGGCTGGAGCATCGGCCTCCGTCTAGGCCTGCTCGCGGGGTTGTTCTCCTATGGCGGGCTCCAGCTCTATGCCTGGGCGCTCGAGACCGGCAAGGCCGGCATAGCCGCTCCCATCTTCGCGACAAACAGCCTTGTCGTGGCGGCCGGCTCGATCCTGCTGTACCGGGAACGCCTGACAAGGCTGCAATGGCTCGCTTTTGCCTGCCTTCTGGCAGGCCTCGTATTGATCAAGCTTTAAAGCAGACGGCAACAAATGCTGCCCGTCCGCATCATCAGCTTTTGGGGCGGCATGCGGCCGAGAACGAGCCGAGCCACTTTTTCCACCAAGCCTTGATGCGGTAAGATGCGGTAAGCTTCATGACCGATCCCCAGCCGTCGTATTTGCCGCCGCCCGCCCCGATCATTCGGTACAGCTCGTCGACCCGGCCGTTGACGGTTTCCAGCCTGACGTCCTCGAAGCGGCTGATGACGAGAGGGTACGGGTATTCGGGCTCCGGCTCCCCGCTCTTGCCTTCCTCGATCCGGTACCCCATCGTTTCCAGCTTCATGCGCATCAGCTTGCGTCCGTCATGATCGCGGAAGAGCAGCCAATGATACACATTGCGCGGCCTCCGGATATCATCTCCCCGGTTCAGCAGCGCGTACACCATTTGAGCATTATGGATGAACAGCTCTTCAAGCGTGTCCGGCAGCAAATATCGGTAAAACTCCCATTCGGAATCCGGCTTGACGTAATGCATCAGCCTGCTGCCGCTTCTTGACGACAATATCTTTTGCAGCGGCTCCAGCGACGCCCCGCTCTCCATATAATAATAATATTCAAGCCTTCTCGGCGTATTGATGCGTCCGATATAGACGGAATTGCCTCCCGCTTGCACGGCCTCTTCCAGCTCATGCTCCATCCTCTCCAGCTCGGATATCATGCTTTCCTTGTTCTTATGCCGGCTGCGGATGGAGTAGAGGTTGATTGTAATCGACAACAGCTGGTTCAAGCCCGGCGGGTGCGCATCCTGTCTCCAGGCGCAATTGACAAGGATCCTCATCAATTCCTTGTCCTCGGAATGGCGTTCGAAGAAGCCCCAGTCGTCTGCCATCGCCGCACCTCGCTTTCTGACGAGTCCTCCCCGCCAAATGTCTGTCTATTATACCGGACTGCTTCGGTCCGGCAAATCGTTTTTTTATCCGTTCTAGTCCAAAGACGCAGCAGAGCTGGAAAAGTTGCGGGTTTCATCCGGCATTTCAGGACAAAAAAGCCTCTTCCTGCCAGCGGCCAGCCGAACCGGCTGCCGGGCAAGAAGAGGCCATGCGGATGAGGATCAGCTCAAGACAGCGTCGATGGAATAGGCTCCTGCGCCAGTGAACGCGACAGCCAGCGCAATCGCGATGAGAATCAGATTGTACTCGTAGCCGTTGGCCGTTGACCAGATGCCGTTCGCCCCGTGAACTTTAGCGATCGCGACAAGCATCGGGATGATGATCAGCGCCGCGGCGATCCACACCCACAATCCAAGCGCCAGCAGCAGCCCTCCCAGCAGCTCCGAGAGCCCCGCGAGCACCGCCATCAGCACGCCGGGCTTGGCGCCGAGCGACTCCAGCCAGCCTGCCGTTCCCTTGATTCCGTAGCCTCCGAACCAGCCGAACAGCTTCTGCGTGCCATGCGCCGCGAACAGCAGCCCTGCAACAACCCTTAAGATAAGAATCCCCGTATCGAACATAATGAACCCCGCCTCTTCATAGAATGTATTCGTCCGTTGCTTGAATGCACTTATCATAAATCATTAACTAACCTTAGTCAAGTTAATATATAAAATTAATCAATTCAGGGACAGTCGCTTACATTTCCTTAGTTTATATGGTACAATGGTAGCACAAGAAGGAGTGATAAGAATGGACTACTCCACCATGTGTCCCAAGTACGAAGCCGCCATCGAGCTGCTTGGGAAAAAGTGGACGGGCCTTATCATCCGGGTGCTGCTCGGCGGGCCCAAGCGGTTTAAGGAAATCAAGGAACAAATTCCGGAGATGAGCGACAAGATGCTTACCGATCGGATGAAGGAACTCGAACAGGCTCAGATCGTGAACCGCAAGGTTTATCCGGAGATGCCTGTACGGATTGAATATGAGCTGACCGACAAAGGACATCATCTGCAGCCTGTCATCGAGTCCATTCAGGACTGGGGAGAGCATTGGATGTAGCGTTCCGTGCCATCTGGCCGCCCGACCGGGCGGCTTTTTTGCTGTTTCCGGCTCCGTCCCGATCTCCTCAAGTTCGGCTGGATGGTGGAAATCCGTACCTGCGGGGGCTTATACTAGTATGGACATCAATAGCGGACAGTGAGGGTGAGGCATGGATACGATCAAGCAGGCATACCGGGACTTGGGGCTGCCCGACAACGCTTCCAAGGAAGAAGTCGAGAAGAAATACTCCTTGCTGCTGCGCAGGGCTCGCAGCCAGCAAGCCCGCGGCGGGGACGGCGAACAGGCGGGATCTCCGAGCCTCGAGACGATCAATGCGGCGTACCGGACGATCCTGGAGCATGAGGAAGCGATGGCGCGGGAAGAGTACAACAAGAAGGCGTATGGGAAATACAAGGGAATGGCGGGATCCGCGCAAAAGGTGGACCACTTCTTCAGCTATTATAAGTTTCACTTGCTGGGCGCGATCGTGCTGATCGCCGCCGTCGTGTACGGCATCAATGCTTACCTGAACCATAAGGAGGAGCAGGCCGAGCTGGCCAAGCTTCCTCCCGCCGCCCTGGCTCTCTCCTACTTCGGCGAATTCGGCTCGCCGGCCGGAAGCGACGTGAAGACAGCCGAGCAGCAGCTCGTGAGCCGGTTCCCCGATTGGAAACGAGTGATCGTCCATCTCACTTACGTACCGGCCGATCCCAAGTCCGGACAGGACATGGCCATGGTCCAGAAGAGCGTTCTCGATCTCATCACGAACAAGGACGACGTCTACTTGCTGGACCGCGCAAGCTTCGACAAGCTGGCTTCCCAGAACGCCCTTCTCCCTCTTGAGACCCATAAGGACGCGCTTGGCTCTGAATACAACGACGACCATGCTTTGAGCGCGGCTGCTCAGGATACTCCGAACGAAGAGCATGTCTACGGCGTCGATGTCACGGACAGCCCTCTCGTCAAAAGCATGGGCCTGGAGGGCGGCCGCTTCATTGCCGCCATCCGCAGCGACACGGCCAAGCTGGACAATTCCCTGCAGTTCATCCGGGCCGCCTTGTCGGATACTTCCGCTCCTTGACACTATCTTCCAACACCTGCAAGTCCGATTGCGGGACCAGCCAAGCGGCCCTTCCTTTTCAGGAAAAGGCCGCTTGTTTCATCCCTGGAGCCATTGAGGCTGGCAATGTTGACAGCGTCATTTAAATTGTATACAATTTAATTAGAGCGATGAAGTTGGAGGCGAAACCGATGTCTATTTATGATATTGAAGTCGAAACGGCGCGCGGCGCCAAAGAAACCTTGGAGCGGCACCGAGGCCAGGTGATGCTGATCGTCAATACCGCGACCAAGTGCGGCCTGGCGCCTCAATTCGACGGACTGGAGAAGCTTCATCAGACATACGGGGACAAAGGGCTGGCCGTTCTCGGCTTTCCATGCGGACAGTTCGCCAACCAGGAACCAGGAGACAACGACCAGATCCAGGAAGCATGCAAGATCAACTTCGGCGTCACGTTTCCGCTGTTCGCCAAAGTCGACGTCAACGGCAGCGGCGCTCATCCTCTCTTCCGTTATCTGACCGAGAACGCCAGAGGCTTCCTCGGCACCAAGGCGATCAAGTGGAATTTCACCAAGTTCCTGGTCGACCAGGAAGGCCGCATCGTGAAGCGCTTCGCGCCGACCGACAAGCCCGAGAAGATCGAGAGCCATGTCGCCAAGCTTCTCGGAGCGCCGGCTCCCGTATAAGCGCCTCTAACGAGGACGTTGCATGAGCCGGAAGGAAGTGAGCGGCTCTAACCAGACCGGAAAGCTCTAAACCAGACTGAAATGAACAAAAAAGACCCCGTACCGAGCCGGTACGGGGTCTTCGTATTGCGGGGCCGATTACACGCCCAGGAAGTTTTTGAACAGCTGCACCGTCGTGTCGCGGTTGATCGCGGCGATCGACGTCGTGAGCGGAATGCCCTTCGGACAGGAGCGCACGCAGTTCTGCGAGTTGCCGCAGCCTTCGATGCCGCCGTCGTCCATCAGCGTCTCCAGGCGCTCGGCTTTGTTCATCTCGCCCGTAGGATGGGCGTTGAACAGGCGAACCTGGGAAATCGCCGCCGGTCCGATGAAGCTGGAGCGGTCGTTGACGTTCGGGCAAGCCTCGAGGCAGACGCCGCAAGTCATGCACTTGGACAGCTCGTAGGCCCATTGGCGCTTCGTCTCGGCCATCCGTGGTCCCGGTCCGAGATCGTAGGTTCCGTCGATCGGAATCCATGCCTTGACGCGCTTGAGGGCGTTGAACATGCGCTCGCGGTTGATGACGAGGTCGCGCACGACCGGGAACGTGCTCATCGGAGCGACGCGTACCGGCTGCTCCAGCTTGTCGACCAGGGAGCTGCATGCCTGGCGCGGCTTGCCGTTGATGACCATGGAGCAGGCTCCGCATACTTCCTCGAGACAGTTCGACTCCCAGCATACCGGAGTCGTGGACGCGCCGTCGGCTTTGACCGGGTTGCGCTGGATTTCCATCAGGGCGCTGATGACGTTCATGTTCGGGCGGTACGGAACCTCAAACTCTTCGGTATAAGGAGCCGCATCCGGCGAATCCTGACGGGTAATAATGAACTTGACCATTTTACCGGTCTTGGTAGCTGTTTCGGTTGCCATTGTCGTTCTCCCTCCTCCTTAGTGCTTGCTGCTCGAGTAGTCGCGCTTGCGCGGCGTAATGAGCGAAGTGTCGACTTCCTCGTACGAAATCTCCGGGCCTTCCGGCGTGAATTTCGCGATCGTCGTCTTCAGGAACTTCTCGTCGTCCCGTTCCGGGAACTCCGGCTTGTAGTGCGCGCCGCGGCTTTCGTCGCGGAGCAGCGCGCCCTTGGTCATCGCCTCGGACAGCTCCAGCATGTTCCACAGCTGGCGGGTGAAGGCGACTCCGGCGTTGTTCCAGCGGGCCGTATCGTTGATGTTGATGTTGGTGTAGCGCTGCTTGAGCTCCTTGATCTTCTGGATCGTCTGCTCCAGACGGTCGTTGTAGCGGACGACGGTCATGTTGTTCGTCATCCACTCGCCGAGCTCCTTGGCCAGCACGTAGGCGTTCTCCGTGCCGTCCATCTTCAGGATGGACTCGTACTTGTCCGTGCGCAGATTCACTTCGCGGTCGAAGATGCTGGAAGAAACGTCTTCCGCGGACTTTTTAAGTCCCTTGATATATTCCACAGCCTTGGGTCCCGTCACCATGCCGCCGAAAATGGCGGACAGCAGGGAGTTCGCGCCGAGACGGTTCGCTCCATGGTACTGGTACTCGCATTCGCCGCAGGCGAACAGGCCCGGAATGTTGGTCATCTGATTGTAGTCGACCCACATGCCGCCCATCGAATAGTGGACCGCCGGGAAGATCTTCATCGGCAGCTTGCGCGGATCGTCGCCGACGAACTTCTCGTAGATCTCGATGATGCCGCCGAGCTTGACGTCAAGCTCCTTTGGATCCTTATGGGAGAGATCGAGGTAGACCATGTTCTCGCCATTGATGCCGAGCTTCTGGTCGACGCATACGGAGAAGATCTCGCGGGTCGCGATGTCGCGCGGCACGAGGTTGCCGTAAGCCGGGTATTTCTCCTCGAGGAAGTACCAAGGCTTGCCGTCCTTGTACGTCCAGATGCGGCCGCCTTCGCCGCGAGCCGATTCGGACATGAGGCGGTTTTTGTCATCGCCCGGAATGGCCGTCGGATGGATCTGGATCATCTCGCCGTTGGCGTAGTGGACGCCTTGCTGGTACACGGCGCTGGCCGCCGTGCCCGTATTGATGACCGAGTTGGTCGTCTTGCCGAAAATGATGCCGGGGCCGCCTGTCGCCAGGATGACCGCGTCGGCGCGGAAGGAGTGGACCTCCATCGTGCGCAGGTCCTGGCCGGTGATGCCGCGGCAGACGCCGTCTTCGTCCACGACCGCTCCCATGAACTCGAAATGCTCATGCTTGCTGACGAGGCCGGCGGCCTCCCAGCGGCGTACTTGCTCGTCCAGCGCATACAGCAGCTGCTGGCCCGTCGTCGCGCCGGCGAACGCCGTGCGATGGTACTGCGTGCCGCCGAAGCGGCGGAAGTCCAGCAGGCCTTCCGGCGTGCGGCTGAACATGACGCCCATCCGGTCCATCAGGTGGATGATGCCGGGCGCCGCCTCGCACATCGCCTTGACAGGCGGCTGGTTGGCGAGGAAGTCGCCTCCGTAGACGGTGTCGTCGAAGTGCTCCCAAGGGGAGTCCCCTTCGCCCTTTGTATTGACGGCGCCGTTGATGCCGCCCTGCGCGCACACGGAGTGGGAGCGCTTGACCGGCACGAGCGAGAACAGGTTGACGTGCACGCCTGCCTCGGCCGCCTTGATTGTAGCCATCAGGCCGGCGAGTCCGCCGCCGACGACGATAATGTTGTTTTTAGCCATGATTATGAGGTCCTCCTTGTCTGTCGTATTAACCGATCCAGGTACGTACGGCGGATGCCGATTCGGCGAAGTCGCTGCCCGTGAAGGCCACGATGGAAAGCAGGAACAGAGCCGATACAATCACGAACACGCCCATCCAGATATAGGCGGAGACGCGCTGCGCGCGCGGGCCGACCGTGATGCCCCAGCTGACGAGGAACGACCACATGCCGTTCGCGAAGTGGAAGACAGCGGAAAGGACACCGATCGCATACAGCACGATGTAGACCGGATTCGTGAAGATCTCGTGCATCCGGGCGCCGAGCTCCTCATGCGTCAGGTTGCCCAGGGCGACCTGGAAGCGGGTCTCGAACACATGCCAGATGACGAAGATGAACGTGATCACGCCGGTGACGCGCTGCGCCGTGAACGCCCAGTTGCGTCCGTACTTGAAGCGGGAGTTGTTCCAGTTCGATTGGTAGGCGACATACAAGCCGTATACTCCATGGAAGAGGAGCGGCAGGAAGATGCCGAAGATCTCCAGGAAGAGAACAAGGGGCAGTCCGTTCAGGAACCCGACGCTGTCGTTAAAGCCCTCAGGCCCGTCTTCAAACGCCGAGTAGTTGGTGATGGCATGCTCAACGAGGAACAGGCCGAGCGGAATCACCCCGAGCAGCGAGTGAATCTTGCGCGTTAAGTACGAGTTACCATTCATAAATAAAGCGTTCTCCTTTCCAGCCGTTTGATTTCTAGTCATCATCGGTCGAATTTTGTTGCAAACCTTATCCATTTTACAGCCCGTGCATGGGAGCGTCAACAAAACCCGACAGCTTTCCCCTGCTTTTTCCGGTCACAGTTTAGCCACAGTTTCCATCGTACTCTTTTTTTCCTTATAAAGATATTGTTTATTCCTTATACAATGTTATAACCTATATGCATAAGAGCTCAAGCCATGAAGCTGCAGCTCTCCTCAGGGAAGCTGCCGGCATGCGCAAGATAAGATTTGCTGCCTTGCTCATTCATTCTCTTCTAAAGGATCGGGAGGCTGCAGGAAATGCTCAACGAAGATCTCAACGTATTCGCCGCCGTGGTCGAGCAGTCCAGCATGAACAAAGCCTCGGCGCTGCTCAACCTGTCCCAGCCGGCGCTGTCGCGGAAGATCGCCAAGCTCGAGCAGGAGCTCGGCGCGCAGCTGTTCCGCCGCGTCGGACGCAGGCTGGAGCTGACGCGCATCGGCGAGCTGACCTACGACTACGCGCTCCAGGCCCGTCAGCTGCATCGCAAATACATGAGCACCTTGAGCGAGTTCAAGCAAACTCATCGCTCCAGCCTGACGATCGGGGCCAGCCTGACGACGCTGCAGACGACGCTGCCGGATCTCATCCAGGCGCTGACCGCCAGCCATCCCGAGATCGACATCAAGGCCGTCACCGGCAAGACCCACGAGATCGTATCGCTCGTCCGGGACAAAAAAATCGATCTCGGCCTGGTGGCATCCGTCATCGACGACCCGCAGCTGCACTGCGTCCCGCTGTTCGACGACCATCTGGAGCTGGTGCTTCCCCGCTGCCATCTGCTGACCGAGAACGGCAAGCTGGCGATCCGGACGCTCAGCGGGCTGCCGATGATCCTCTTCTCCAAAGGAACCTGGTACCGCAACCTGACCGACGAGCTGTTCGACACCCACAGGCTGCATCCCGATGTCAAAATGGAAATCGATTCGTTCGAAGCCATCCTGCGGCTGCTCCATACTTGCGGAGCGGCGACGCTGCTGCCGCGCTCCTATATCCGGCAGCAGATGCTGGCGGACAACGACCTTATGGTCGTCCCGGTGCTGGAGCTGGAGCAGGCCAAGCGGACCACCTCGCTCATCCATGGCGACCCGGCCCGGCTGGAGCCTGCGGTCAGAGACTGGATCCGCGAAGCGGCCGCGAACTACTTCCGCCGCTCGGCTTCGCCGGTGGCAAGTTTGAAGGCCATGCAGCAGAGGGCCGCTGAAACCAAACAGGCAGGAGTCCGCGTCGACTGACGCGCCTCCTGCCTTTCTTTCTATGCGTATGCCTGGCCTGGAGCGGACCGCTCCTGCCCGGCAGGCCGCTTATTTCCCTCCACGGCGGTCGTCAGCTGCGGCTCACCGCGTTTTCAAACTGCTCGATGCCCTCGTTCGTTCCGATGACGACCATGACATCCTTTTCTTCCAGAATGGAATTCGCCTGGGGAGCGATGATGATGCCCTTGGGCTTGTTGATCGCTACGATGCTGCAGCCGTAGCGCTTGCGTGTGTCGATCTCGGACAGCGCCTTGCCGTTGAGGCAGCCCGGAACAGCCAGCTCCGCGACGGCGTATTCGGACGACAGCTCGATATAGTCGAGCAGATTGGGCGATACGAGCTGATGGGCGACCCTGATTCCCATATCCCGCTCCGGATAGATGACCCTGTCGACGCCAAGCTTGTCCAGCACCCGGCCGTGCAGCTCCGATACCGCCTTCACGACGACCTTGCCGACTCCGGAATCCTTGACCAGTATCGCCGCCATAATGCTCGACTGGATGTCTCCCCCGATGGCCACGATGCAGCAGTCGAAGTTGCGGATGCCGATCGCGCGCAGCGCATCCTCGTCCGTCGCGTCGGCGCATAGCGTATGGGTGAGCACGGCGCTCATATCGTCCACCAGCTCCTCGCTGCGGTCGATGCCGAGCACCTCATAGCCGAGCTGCATGAGCTCCTTGCCCAGGCTGGAGCCGAATCGGCCCAGCCCGATGACGCAGTATTGCTCTCCTTTTGAACTCTTTCCCATTGTGTCTCTTTATTTCCTTTCCTATCCGATGATAATCTTGCCTTCTGGATTTTTATATAATTCCTTGCCTTGCTTCGGTCTCAGCGCGTATGCCATCGTCAGCGGACCGAGCCGGCCGGCGAACATCGTCAGGCTGAGCAGCAGCTTGCTGACATCCTTCAGGCTGGTCGTGATTCCCGTGCTGAGCCCGACGGTGCCGAATGCCGATACCGTCTCGAACAGGATCCGCAGGAAATCGCGGTCCTCGACGGTGCAGAGCACCATCGTCACGACGAGCACGAGCGCAAGCGACAGCATCGTGATCGTCAAAGCCTTCATGATGCGCTCCTTGCCCAGCCGGTAGCGGAAGAGGACGATGTCCTCCCTGCCGCGGATCATAGCGCCCATCGCGGCGACGAGCGTCATGAACGTCGTCGTCTTGATGCCGCCGCCCGTCGAGCCCGGCGATGCCCCGATGAACATGAGGATGATCATGAAGAACAAGCTCGCCTGGCGCATCGCGCCGATATCGAGCGAGTTGGCTCCCGCCGTGCGCGTCGTGACGGATTGGAAGAAGGCTGCGAGCACCTTGCCTCCGAAGCCGAGCGGCTCCATCGTTTTGGCGTTGGAATATTCGAAGATGAAGATGACGACCGCTCCGATGACGATCAGGCTGCCCGTGGCCAGCAAGACCACTTTGGAATGGAGGGAGAACCTGCGGTTGTTCCTCCATTCCATCAGATCGGACAACACGATGAAGCCGAGGCCTCCTGTAACGATCAGCACCATCGTCACGATATTGACGAGCGGATCCGACACATAGCCGGTGAGGCTCCGATAATCGCCGAAGATGTCGAAGCCGGAGTTGTTGAACATGGATACGCCGTGGAAGATGCCGAAGTAAACGGCGCGGCCGATCGGCATGTCCGATGCGAAGCGGACCGCGTACAGCAGCGCTCCCGCCGCTTCGATGACGAGGGAATACAGCAGAACTTTGCGGATAAGCCGGACGATTCCCTCTATGGAGCTCTGGTTCATCGCTTCCTGCAGCAGCAGCCGGTCCTTGAGCGAGATGCGCTTGCGCAGCACGAGGGCGAACAGCGTCGCCATCGTCATGAAGCCGAGCCCTCCGATCTGAATAAGCAGAAGAATGATGATCTGGCCTGCAATCGAATAGTGGGTGCCGGTATCCACGACGACGAGGCCTGTGACGCAAGCCGCCGAAGTAGCGGTGAACAGGGCGTCGATCCACCTCGTGCCCTCTCCGCCGGCCGTTGCGAACGGCTGCATCAGCAGCAGCGAGCCGATGCCGATCATGACGGCGAATCCGGCGACGAGAATGCGCGGCGGCGACAATTTGAAAGCTTGCTTGAATACTGAAGACCATGATTGCATGCCGGCGACTCTCCTTTTGTCTCCATATCCCTGCCGATCGCGAAGTCCTGGCATCGTAAGCCTGTCGCTTCGGAAGCACAAAAAAAAGCACTGGAAACCCAAGTGCCTGTGCGCCCTGCGAGTCCGGTCAAGCAGCCTCCGAGGTTAGCTGTCGGATTCGGGCATGACGGCTGCCCTATCCGCTCCCGGCAGGCAGCCGCCTGCGCCGGAACGGAATTCACCCCAAGCTGCGCCAGGCAGCTATATGGTTCCCCCGTATTCTTTGGAAATTCGGCTGTTCTATATGGTCGGATTTGATTATATAGGATAGAGGACAGGTTACCAATGTCCCAATCCAAGCTTGCGGAGCGATATGGGACGGAAAATAGTGCTGGGACAAGTCCAGCAAGGCGTAATCCTGCCCTTGCTCTTTCTTTTGCGCGAAATCTCGATCTCTCCCTGCCGCGGCGTGGATAATTTGAAAGCCGCTGTGGTAAGGTTATAAAAGCTTGCCCTGCAGTCAGGCATCGTCAGGAGGACAATCATGAACAGCTCCGAGTTGGAGAAAAGCTATCGTAAGTATTTCTGGACGGGAATCATTGGAGCCGCCATCTTCCTGATTTTGCAGATCATCCCTTCCTTCGCGGGAGGGCTGTCGGGAGAGGAAGCTTCCGACAAGCCTGTTCCCAAGGGCGAGGCGCAGCAGGCAGCGATGGCTTTCGCCCGGCAGCTGACCGGCTCCGAGCCTCTCGCCGCTCATACGGTCCACCAATCCGACCGGGACATAACCGGTTATCTGAGCAAAGAAAAGCTGTCCAAAAAATTCGAGGAAGGACCCGGCAAGATCGTTCCGGCCGATACATGGCAGGTGTCTCTCTCCCTGCCCGAAGGGCAGATGTTCGTCGAGGTCGGCATGTCCAGCGGCCGGGTGATCGGCTGGAAGCAGGTGTTCACGCCCTCTGCCGGAGAATCCGCGGACGTCCTTGCCCCCAGCGCGGAACAGCTTGACCGGCTTGCCGCCAAGCAAGCCGCCGAGCTCGGCTACGGCAAGCTGGAGAGGATCGGTGAATCGGCGGGCTACAAGACGGTGTATGCCGTGCAAGGAGGAGGGATCGGCCAAGCCCGCCTCACCATAGAGGCGGCTCCTCCTTCCGCCGCCGCAGCTGAGCCTGGCGGCAAGACCGTCCTGGCGGAGTTCATGCCGCGCTATGAAGTGCCCAAGGATTACCTCGCCTACACGGCGGATCAGGATCGGATCGCCTCCAGCCTGTCGCTGCTGGGCAATCTGCTGCCGAGCGGAATCCTGTTCGTTCTCGCCGTCATCTATTCGATCGTCATGAGGAAGTACAGCTCCTTCCGCCGCGGCTGGGCGATCAGCCTCGTGTTTCTCGGCTTCTATGCCATCAACAACCTGAACATGCTCGACGGCCTCCGGGCCATGTATGGAGCGCGGCCCAACGCCGAGACCGTCGTCCTGGTCCAGCTCGTCATCACGATGGGCCTCACCTTCCTGCTCGCTCTGTCCGCCTACTTCTCCCTCGTCGCCGGGGATGGGCTATGGCGCGCGCAGGGCAGGCGGCTGTGGCTGACCTCCCGCGAGTCCCGCTTCGGAGAGACCGCTTGGAGCAGCATGAAGCTTGCCTATGTGCTCGGCTTCATCCTTCTCGGCCTGCAGACCGTTATCTTGATCGGCCTGTCGGCATTTACCGGAGCTTGGTCGACAAGCGACGTAACCCAGTCGCCCTACAACCTCGCCGCTCCGCTGCTGATGCCGCTGCTGGCGTGGTGCGCAGCCATCCAGGAGGAAGCCGTCTATCGCCTGTTCGGCATCGGCCTGCTGATGAAGTGGCTGAAAAACCCGTTCGTCGCCTGCCTCATCCCTACGATCATCTGGGCGCTCGGACATGTGACCTATCCGATCTACCCGTCTACGACGAGGCTGATCGAGCTGACGATTCTCGGCCTTCTGTTCGGATACATCTTCCTTCGGTTCGGATTTTTCACGGCGGTATTCGCCCATGCCATCATGGACTCCGTGCTGATGTCGATCTCGCTCTTCCTCATCGGAGGAGGCGGCAACATCCTTGCGGGCATCGTCTACATCGTCGCGCCTGCCGGCGTCGCCTGGGCGATGAAATGGTACGGCTCGCGGCGGAGCAGCAGCATTCCGCTGGCGCCGGGCTGAGATTGCGCTCCCTATCACGCTGGAACTCAAAGGGGCTGTCCCTAAAGCCGATGGCTTTGGGGCAGCCCCTTCTCCTACGCGTAGCCGCGAGGGCACCCTGCAAGGCTCGTTTCGAGCCTTGCGCATCCTCTCCGCGAAGCCGCAAGGTGACCTATAAGGCTCGTTTCGAGCCTTGCATCCCTACGCGAAGCCGCGAGGGGCACCCTGTAAGGCTCGTTTCGAGCCTTGCATCCCTACGCGAAGCCGCGAGGGGCACCCTGTAAGGCTCGTTTCGAGCCTTGCACCCTTCCGCGAAGCCGCGAGGGGCACCCTGCAAGGCTCGTTTCGAGCCTTGCACCCCCTGCGGCAAGCCGCGAGGTGACCTGTAAGGCTCGTTTCGAGCCTTGCACCCCCTGCGCCAAGCCGCAAGGTGACCTATAAGGCTCGTTTCGAACCTTGCACCCCCTGCGCCAAGCCGAAAAGGGCAGCAGTTTTGGCTTGGATCCAGGCCCGCTTCACGATCCCGCATGGTAAAGAAAAACCTGCCCGGCCAGCCGGCACCGAAAGCGGTGCAGACAGCCATGCAGGCTTTTTCCCCATTTTTCTCGCCAATCCCGCTTGTCGCCGGGACGCTACTCTTCCTTCAGCGCCGCCACGATCCGCTCCGCCAGGGCAGCGCCGATGCCGAGCGGCTTGAATTCCTCGGCGGATGCTTCGCGGATCTTCTTGAGGGAGCCGAAATGCTTCAGCAGCTGCTTGCGGCGCTTCTCCCCGATGCCGGGAATGGAGTCCAGCGTCGATTGAACCATGGACTTGCCCCGCTGCTCGCGGTGGAACGTGATCGCGAAGCGGTGGACCTCGTCCTGGATGCGCTGCAGCAGATAGAATTCCTGGCTGTCGCGGGGCAGCATGACCGGCTCCGGCGGATCGCCGACCATAAGCTGCGCCGTCTTATGCTTGGCATCCTTCACGATCCCGCATACCGGCACCTGAAGGCCGAGCTCGTTCTCGAGGATATCGACCGCCGCGCTGATCTGCCCTTTGCCGCCGTCCACCACGATAAGATCGGGAAGCTCCAGCCCTTCCTTGAGCACCCTCTCGTACCGCCGGCGAATGACCTCGCGCATCGTCTCGTAATCATCCGGCCCTTGGACGGTCCGGACCTTGTACTTGCGATACTCCTTCTTGTCGGGCTTGCCGTCGATGAAGACGACCATGGCCGATACCGGGTTGGTTCCCTGGATATTGGAGTTGTCGAACGCCTCGATGCGCCGGATCGTCGTCAAGCCGATGGATGCGGCCAAGCCCGAAGCAGCTTTGACGCTGCGCTCCTCATCGCGATCGATCAGCTTGAATTTCTCGTCGAGCGTCACCTTGGCGTTGCCTTCCGCCATGCCGACGACCTCGCGCTTGCGCCCGCGCTGCGGAATATGGACCTTGACCTTGAGCCAGCTCTGGAGCGAGGAGCGGATCTCCTCCGCATGGGATCCGGCCGCGGGCTCGCCGCCGTCGTCCGCTGCCGCTTCCGCAGCCGGCACCGATGTCTCTGCTGCTCCTGCGGGTTGTGCAGCCGGCACCGATGTCTCCGCTGCTCCTGCTGCGCTCTGCTGCCCACGGCCAGCCGCTCCCCCGGCAGCACCGTCTTCCACAGTCGCCCCGGCATGGAGCTCGCCCGGCGGCACCGGCAGGAGGATTTCCTTCGGCAGAGCCGGGTTGTCGCTGTAGTACTGGGTAACGAACGTCATGAAGTCGTCATAAGCCTCGCCGTAATAGGGGAAGGACGTCGTATGGCGCTCGATCAGCTTGCCGCTGCGCATATACAGGATCTGCACGCACATCCACCCCTTGTCGGTGGCATAGCCGAACACGTCGCGGTCGAGCGCGTCGGCGAGCGTGATCTTCTGCTTCTCCATGACGGCATCGATCGCCGTGATCTGATCGCGGTATTCCTTGGCGCGTTCGAACTCCATCGATTCCGCGGCCTCCAGCATTTTGCGCTGCAGCTCCGCCTTGACCTCGTCCTGGCCGCCGTTCAGGAAGCGGGCGATCTCCTGCACCATGGAATCGTACGTCGCCTGCTCCACCGGGAATTCGCAAGGAGCGAGGCACTGGCCGAGATGGTAATACAGGCATACTTTGTCGGGCAGCGTGTTGCATTTGCGAAGCGGGTACAAGCGGTCCAGCAGTTTTTTGGTCTGCTGCGCCGCATAGGCGTTCGGATACGGGCCGAAATATTTGCCCTTGTCCTTCACGATCCGCCGGGTAACTTCCAGCTTCGGATGCTTCTCATTCGTAATCTTGATATAAGGAAAGGACTTGTCATCCTTCAGAAGCACGTTGTAGCGTGGGTGATACTGCTTGATCAGGTTGCACTCCAGAATGAGCGCTTCCATGTTGCTTGCCGTCACGATATATTCGAAATCCCGGATTTCCGAGACGAGACGCTGCGTCTTGCCGTTATGGGTTCCGTTGAAATAGGAACGGACACGATTTTTCAGCACTTTGGCCTTGCCGACATAGATGATGGTGCCTTCGCCGTTCTTCATCAGATAACAGCCCGGCTGGTCGGGAAGGAGAGCTAGCTTCCCCTTGATGGGATCCATGGACAATCCACCTTTCGCGGCTCGGCCCCGCTGGCCTTTTGCCGTATTCTCTATTGTAGCACAGGGAGCAGGCAGCCGTCAGCCGCGGCCGGATACCGCTTTCAGCAGCGGTTCCAGAAGCCAAATTTCACCTTTACATAACTCCGCCAGGTTGGGTATACTATTACAAGCTGATGCGATAACGTCTTGTCCGGATACATAACGGCCTCCGGGCCGGGACAGCGATACCTGAGTCTTGAAGCGAGGAGGGCGAACAATGGAGAGCGTCAATGTAAGAGATCCGCGCGAGCATCTGAATGAGGAACCGCGTGACGACCTGATGGATCTTATGGTCGGATTCGGCGGCATGCTTGGCTTTATGACCGTTGCCTATATTATCATGGTGGTTGTCAAATACATCATTTCCTAGGCTCCCGTTCCACCCACACATCCAATCCAACCCTCCGGCTCCGGCCAGGAGGGTATTCATTTTTTTATCGGCCTAATTCGAGAATCTGGCTTCAAGCGCAAGACTCTGAGCGCAAAGCCGGCTGACAGAACCAAAAGGACGAGATAGGGGAAGCCCTGTCTCGTCCTTTTATTCCGTTCTCTATTCATCTTGCTTCGGATTCATCCCTGAGCCGCAGCGGCACCCGGCTGCCGAAGGGCGGCGGCATCGAACCGCTTGCGCTCCGTACGGTCGATCTGCACGATGCGTCCGTCATGCACCGTAATGACCACCGCGCCGTACTCCAGTCCGTTGACCTGGTCGGCGATGCGCTCCAGCCAGGCTTCATCCAATTCCACAGGTTTCGCCATCCGTCATCCCTCCACGGTTTCTTTATCCCGCTGCGCGGTTTTCCATTCCACGAGACTTTTCGCGCCAAGCGTAACCAGCGCAAGCATCATCAGCAGCGAAGCCACGGCAAAGGATGCCGAGAACTGATACTCGTTGTACAGTATTTCCACATGCAGAGGCAGGGTGTTCGTTTCACCGCGGATATGTCCGGATACGACCGATACGGCGCCGAACTCTCCCATAGCCCTCGCGTTGCAGAGCACGATGCCGTACAGAAGGCCCCATTTGATGTTGGGAAGCGTAACGTTCCAGAAGATGCGGAATCCCTTCGCCCCAAGCGTGGCGGCCGCTTCCTCCTCCTGCGTGCCCTGCGCCTGCATGAGGGGAATCAGCTCTCTGGCTACAAAAGGAAATGTCACGAACATAGTCGCGAGTACGATTCCTGGAGTCGCAAATACGATTTGCAGATTATGCTCATCCAACCATGGGCCGAGATAACCCTGGGCGCCGAAGAGCAGCAGGAAGATGAAGCCCGCGATGACGGGCGACACCGAGAACGGCAAGTCGATCAGTGTCACGAGCAGGTTTTTGCCGCGGAAGCTGAACTTGGTTACGAGCCATGCGGCCGCCACGCCGAAGACGGCGTTCAAAGGCACCGCGATGACGGCTACGAGCAGCGTCAGCTTGAGAGCAGCCACGGCGTCGGGGTCTGTCAAGGCGCTGATATACACATCCCAGCCCCGCTTCATTCCTTCGATGAAGACGGTGAGAAGAGGCAGCAGGACGATCAGCGCGAGAAATACGAAGGCGATGCCGATGAGCAGCCATTTGACGGCACGCGGCTCGCTTACTGGCTTCGCCCGGACAACGGCCTTGGCGGACAATCGGGAAGTTACGGTACCGGCCACAGGGCATTCCTCCTATCGCGACAGCGCGCGCCTGCCGGCCCGCCACTGGATGTAATTGATGACGAGCAGCATAGCGAACGAGATGACGAGCAGCACGAGCGCGATCGCCGTTGCCTGCTCCAGCTCGAACGACTCCAGCTTCGTCATGATCAGCAGCGGAGCGATCTCCGTGCGCATCGGCATGTTGCCGGAGATGAAGACGACGGAGCCGTATTCCCCGATGCCCCTGGCAAACGCAAGCGCGAAGCCGGTCAGGAGCGCCGGCGTCAGCTCCGGCAGCACGATGCGCAGGATCGTGCGCCATCTTCCGGCTCCCAGCATGACGGCCGCTTCTTCGACCTCTGCGTCCAGATCCTCCAAAACGGGCTGAACGGTCCGGACGATGAAAGGCAAGCCGATGAAGATCAAGGCGATCGTGATGCCGAGCGGCGTGAAGGCCACCTTGATGCCAAGCGGCTCCAGCCATTTTCCGACCCAGCCGTTAGGCGCGTAGATGGCCGTCAGGGCGATGCCGGCGACTGCGGTCGGAAGCGCGAACGGCAGGTCGACGAGGCTGTCCAGGAACTTGCGGCCCGGAAACGAATAGCGTACCAGCACCCATGCGACAATGAAGCCGAACACGACGTTGATTACCGCTGCCGCCAGCGAAGTCAGCAGGCTGATGCGGTAGGAAGCCATGACACGGGGAGCGGTCACCGTCGACCAGAATTCTCCCCAGCTGAGCTCCGCCGTCTTGAGCAGGACGCAAGACAGTGGAATAAGCACGATGATGCAAAGGTAAAACACGGTGATGCCCATCGACAATCCGAATCCGGGTAAAATGCTCCGAGTGCGGGAACCTTTCATGTGAAGTCAGCTCCTGTATCGTCCAGAACCTTTTACTTGGATCCCGGCGTGTAGATTTCGTCAAACGTTCCGCCGTCGGCGAAATGCTTCTTCTGCGCTTCGGCCCAGCCGCCGAAGTCCTTGTCGATCTGGAGCAGTTCAAGCTCCTTGAATTTTTCTTTGTACTGCTCCGCGATCGTCTTGTTGATCGGACGGTAGAAATTGTCGGCGGCGATCTTCTGGCCTTCGTCGCTGTACAGATACTTCAGATATTCCTCGGCGACCTCGCGGGTGCCCTTCTTATCCACGACCTTGTCGACGACGGCTACCGGAGGCTCCGCCAGCACGCTGATCGAAGGATAGACGATCTCGAACTTGTCCCCAAGCTCCTTCTGGGAAAGGAAAGCCTCGTTCTCCCACGCGAGCAGGACGTCGCCGATGCCGCGCTCCGTGAACGTCGTCGTCGCGCCGCGCGCGCCGGAATCGAGCACCGGAACGTTCTTGAACAGCTGCTTCATGAAATCCTTCGTCTTGGCTTCGTCGCCGCCGTCCTGCTTGGAGGCGTAGCCCCATGCCGCAAGATAGTTCCAGCGGGCGCCGCCGGATGTTTTCGGATTCGGCGTAATGACCTGCACGCCAGGCTTCACGAGATCGTTCCAGTCCTTGATGCCCTTCGGATTGCCCTTGCGGACCAGGAATACGATCGTGGACGTATACGGAGCGCTGTTGTCCTCGTACTTCGTGCTCCAATCCTTGTTCAGCAGCCCTTTCGAGGCGATCGCATCGATGTCGTAGCCGAGCGCCAGCGTGACGACGTCAGCCTTGAGGCCTCCGATGACGGAGAGCGACTGCTTGCCGGAGCCGCCATGCGACTGCTTCACGGTTACTTCCTGGCCGGTCTTGTCTTTCCAATATTTCGCGAACGCCGCATTATACGCCCCATAGAGCTCGCGGGTAGGATCGTAGGATACGTTGAGCAGCTCGACAGATCCTTTGGGCTCTGTCTTGGCGCCTGCGGCGTTGACCGCACCGCCGGTATTGCCGGCCGCTGCATTTCCATTATTGCTGTTGTTGCCGGAGCCGCAGGCGGTCAGGGTGAAGGCGAGAGAAGCCGAGAGCAAAAGGACAGGCAGCGTGCGAAGCTTTTTCTTTGTCATGGACGAGCACCCCTTCATGGAAGATAAGTCCGCCTGTTCCGGAGGTCCGGTAACAAGTGAGATAATTCCTAGTTGTTTAGTTGGTTTATGGATCAAATAATACCAGCCTATTCCCATTGGTGTCAACGGATTTTTCAACAACCCTTATGGGGTCCATAACTGAAGCTGATACCCTTCCGATCGGGTTCGCATGTTGATCCTATGGAATGAAATTAGTTTCATATTCATCCGCATAGCGCTGCTTGAATGGAAAAGGACAGCTGAGATTAGCCTTCAGCTGTCCATCCTTATACCGCATTCGTTTCGTTCCCCGCCAGTCCAACTCTCCGCCTGTTGCTGGCTCAACCCGCTTGCACAAGCTCTGCTCTGCTTCCTTACATCAAGTATTTTCCCGTGATCGACTGCTCCGCTTGGACGATCTGCGCCGGCGTGCCCTCGAACACGATCTGGCCGCCCTTGCTGCCTCCGTCCGGTCCCATATCGATGATCCAATCCGCTTGGCTGATCACCTCGAGGTTGTGCTCGATGACGATGACGGTGTTGCCGGCATCCACGAGACGGTTCATGATCTCCAGAAGGTGTCCGATATCGGACATATGAAGGCCGGTCGTCGGCTCGTCCATCACGTAGATGCTGCCCTGCTTATGCAGCTCGCTTGCGAGCTTGATGCGCTGGCATTCTCCGCCCGAGAGCGTGCTGAGCGGCTGCCCGAGCGTGACATAGTTCAGCCCTACATCGCTCATCGCCCGGAGCTTGCGCACAACTTCTTTTAGCTGAAAGAAATCCAATGCCTGCTCCACCGTCATCTCCAGAACTTCTGCGATCGACTTGCCGTTCAGCTTGTACATCAGCACCTCTTCCTTGAACCTTCTGCCTCCGCAGACTTCGCAGGGCAGCTTCACGCTGTCGAGGTAGCCGAGGTCGGTGTACACGACTCCCAGCCCTTGGCAGTTCTCGCAGGCCCCCTTGGAGTTGAAGCTGAACAAGCTCGGGCTCACCTTGTTCGCGGAAGCGAACGCCTTGCGCACATCATCCATGATGCCTGTGTAGGTCGCGGGATTCGAGCGCGTCGACACCCCTATCGCCGATTGGTCGATGACGATCGCATCCGGATGCTGACTGAGGAACACTTCGTTGATCAGCGTGCTCTTGCCCGAGCCGGCGACACCTGCAACGACGGTCAGCACCCCGGTCGGAATATCCACGCTCACGTTCCGCAGGTTGTGCAGCGTGGCATCCTTGATGCTGAGCTTGCCGGACGGCTGCCTGCAATCGCGCTTCAGCTGGAGCAGCCGCTTCATATGGGTGCCTGTCAGCGTATCGGCCTCAAGCAGCTTTTGGAAGCTTCCTTCATACACGATGGAGCCGCCGCGGCTGCCGGCGTGAGGCCCGACGTCGACAATATGATCCGCCACCTTGATCACATCGGGATCATGCTCGACGACAAGGACGGTATTGCCCTTGTCGCGAAGCTTCTGAAGCAGCCCGTTCAGCCGGTGCACATCACGGGGATGCAAGCCGACGCTGGGCTCATCGAAGATGTAGGTGACGTCCACCAGGCTGCCGCTCAGGTGCTTCACCATCTTGACGCGCTGCGACTCGCCGCCGGACAACGTATCCGTCTCCCGGTCCAGCGTCAAATAGTCAAGCCCGATATCCACCAGATGCTGCAGCCTATCCGACAGCGACTTGATTACCGGCGCGGCTGCCGGATCATCAATCTCCCGAATGACGCGGATGAGATGGCCGACCTCTATGGAAGACAGCTCCGCAATGTTGTATCCATTGATCCTGCAATCAAGCGCGGCCCGGCTGAGCCTCGCACCGTGGCAGCTGGAGCAGGCGCCCTCGGTGATGTAAGGCGCGACAGCCTGCTGGGTGCGCTCTGACTTCGTCTTCACATCCTGCTTGATGTATTTGTTCGAGAACTTCTCGATGACGCCTTCCACCGTAATATTCGTCGCCTTGCCCGCGAAATCCATCTTCACTTTCCTAGCTTTGCCGTGCAGCAGCTGCTCCAGGTCCTCATCCGAATAATCGCTCAGCTTCTTGTCGGTATCGAAGGGCCACGACTGGACGATCATGTTCCAGTCCCAGCTGTTCACCGCATAGCCGGGCAGCAAGATGGCCCCTTCATTTAGCGACTTCGACATGTCCAGCGCCTTGCTCATGTCGACGCACAGGCTGCGGCCGAGCCCGTTGCACTGGGGACACATGCCTTGCGGGTCGTTGAAGGAGAACATGTTCGCTTTTCCGACATAGGGCTGTCCCACTCGGGAGAAGAGAAGACGAAGAATGGGAGAGATATCGGTGATTGTGCCCATCGTGGAATGGGAGCCGCCGCCCAGCCGCTTCTGATCGACGATAACGGCCATGCTGAGGTTCTCGATCGCGTCTGCATCCGGCTGCGGAAAACGCGGCAGGAAGCTGCGGACGAACATGCTGAAGTTCTCATTCAGCAGACGCTGGGATTCTGCTGCGATGGTATCGAAAACGATCGAGGACTTGCCGGATCCGGATACCCCGGTGAAGATCGTGATCTTCCGCTTGGGAATGCGCAAGGATACGCTCTTGAGATTGTTTTCCCTCGCACCCGAGATGACGATGTACTCCTGATTCGATTCGCTCATGCTTGACACCCTTCCGATTGTTCTTTTCCTTCATTCCGACATTTCCAGACGGATTCGTGCGATCTTGAAAAGAAACGACAAGAGCTTGTCCGATGATCCGAAGTAGACCTAAACCGGCTGCAAGGTGCATGCAGCCGGTTTAGGTCTACTTCGAGCTAAGCAGGGTTCAAATTCAGCATTGAAGAAGGAACTGCAATCCTAAGCCGAATGCCGTTATCGTTTATTGTCCCAATACCTTTTCAAGCTCGCCGCACCATTTGCTCCAGCCATACCTTGCACCTTCGAGTCCTTGAGCATTGGTGAATCCGACTTGTTCGAGATGAAGGTTTACCTTCCCGTCCCCTAAATCCTGCAGTGTCCAGGTGACTGTGTGCTTTTCCCCGCCGCTGGCCCAAGTATAGGATATTTTGTTTGGTTCGTCGACGACGAGAACCTCACCATCGATAATTCCATCCCACCATTCGGACGGCTGAGTGCGAAACTGGAAATGATGTCCTGCGACGGGCTTGAAATCATTTTCCATCGCCTGGCCGCTGTGGATGTCGACCACCCATTTGGCAAGCTTGTTGGAATCGGTTACGGCGGACCAAAGCTTCTCGATCGATGCCGTGTACTGAAAATCCAAGGATAAGGTTAAACTCAATTTTCTTCCTCCTCTAATAGTTGGTTCAGGCGCGACATATTCGTACTCCAAAACCTGCTGTAAAAAGCCAGCCAATCTTGAACTTCTCGAAGCGGTGAGGCATTCAGCCTGAATCGCGTTTCTCTGCCGACTTTCCGGTCAAGCACCAGTCCGGCCTCTTTAAGGATGGTCAAATGCTTGGAAACGGCTGTCCGGCCCATCTCGAACTGTGCCGTCAATTCATGAAGCGGTATCTCCTCCGCCTCTGCTAACAGACGGATCAGCCGGCGCCTGGTAGGATCTGCAATCGCGTCATATACATCCCGCAACTGGTTGTTCTCGCTCACAACACCCTCTCCTACGTATTTTAGTTGAACCCGCGATCGGACACCATTTGGTGACAATTCGATCATACGACACCATTAGGTGTCTCGTCAATAAAAGACTTTGTACGTCTCGGGTGAGAGCGATCCATTCTTTCGGCAGCCGTCAATAATGCCATATTGTCTTTGGTATTGATCACGCTCAGACCTGCCTTGGTGACCAAGAGTACTAGAAAATTAAACACCTGTGAACAGAAGGCTGATGTCCTCATTGCCGTTCTTCGTCTTCCATCCATTGAAGCCTGCCGCATCGGTTATGCCCGGTTTGAACGTGAGAACATAGACCTGGCCCGGCGTCATATCCTTGGACAGCTTCAGCGTCACCTCGGTGACAACCGCGCCCGTGTTGTTCAATTCGTCGTGGGAGATGCCGACAGCATCTCCTCCCTGTTCTTTCATCACGAAATACGGCTCGTTCACGTTTTTCACCGGTTCGCTGAATACGACCTTAATCGTCGTTCGGTTCAAGACGATCACCTGTTTCGCATAAGGAGCCTCGTTGGCGGCAATGGTTCCCCCGAACTTGGATTCGTTCGCGCCGTCCTGCGAGATGAGCGACGACACGCCTGTTACCCTCGCCGTGTATACGTGGCCAGGATCGAACAAGCTCGGATTCGGATCGGTTCCCGTGCGGAATTGGACCGCAACGATCCTATTCGTTCCCGGCTTGCGGACGACGTATTTGCTCCAGCCGGACATCGAGACGTTGGCACCGTTATCCTTGAGAATCGTTGCAGATAAGGAACCGACGTCTGCGTCCTTGATATCTCTGTCGAACGCGATCTCGATGGTGTTCTCGTTAACCGCGGCTATGCTCTGAAGCTTCACCGGCAGGATCGGATTGGAGATGCCCCCGAACAGAAGGCCGGATTTCTTATCCATCATGTTGCCAGCCAGGTCGGGAATGCCCGATACGGCAAGGCTGTACACGGTCTTGTCTTGTTGGGCGGATGTCCGAAGCGTGACGGTGCGCCCCTCGTTGTCCAGGCTCGCTGATACGATCGCCAAGCCGTCGATGCTGTACCGTCCGGTCTGCACGGCAATGTCCCGATTCACCTTCTCGCTGAATTTGACGGTCAAAGAAGCATCCGCATTCACCTTAAATTCCGAATCGATGATCGCAGGCTTTGTCGTGTCGTCGTTGCCTACGATAGACAAATCCGATCGCGTGTCCATGACGTTGCCGGCGAGATCCTTGACGTTCTTAACGGTCAGCCAGTATCGAGTATTGTCCGACTGATCCGACGTGGAGAACGTGACCTGCTTCTTGTCAGAAGAGAGCTGCAGCGTCGTTATCTTCAATCCGCCGGAAAACAAGTAGTTCGCGGGACTCGTTGCCGTCTTGTTGTCAACTTGCTCTGAGAACGTCAAGACATAGTTGCGAGCTGTTGACCGGTCGAACGCAGTTATCGTCGGCTTCACCATGTCCGATCTCGCCGAAGTGTACGCCCACGCCTTGCTCTCGATGGTTAAGTAATGCTTGCGGTTTTCGATTTGGTAGCCCGTTGTGAGCAATACCGACATCCCGTCTCCTCCGACCGTCGCGAGAAGGATCGGCACGACGTTGCCGAGATCGTCCTTCAGGGAGAATTGTCCGATATCCGCCGAGTCGGCCTTCGCCTTCAGGTTCACCCGCACCGACTGGACGTTCAGTCCTTCGACCGACTTCACGTCGAGCGCACTGGCCCAGCCCGCATAGACCGCGTAGACAGCCTCCACGAGCACACCTCGCGTAGCGTTGACCGTGTAGTCGTTCCTCGGGGCGATCCAGCCTTTGCTAAGAGAGGTTCCGACCGCAGCCCTCGCCCAGGCCGATACTTTGCCAACGAATCCGGACTTCGGATCGGCAGGGATGCTGTTGACCTTCAGCAACACGACAGCCAGCTCTTCGACCTTCACCGCGGCGGTCGGCTCGAATCGATTATTTCCTTTGCCGACCATGATGCCTGCGCTTCGCACCGCTTGGACCGCTGTGAACGACCAGCGTGTCTTCAGAACATCCGCGAAGCCGACTGTGGAATTGGAACGAGGCAATTCGAGAAGCTTGTAGAGCACGGAAGCAAACTGTTCGCGGGACATGGATTCGTTCAGGCGAGACGATCCGTCCTCGAAACCGGTCATAATACCTTGCCGTTTCAGCACTTGGAACTTCTCCTCCGTCGTGAGCGTCGCCGCTCCCGCGGCTGGGACGGCTAATCCAAGCAGCAACGATAGCGCGAGCAATGCCAGAGCGATTTTCCTCATCTTTGCAGTCCTCCTAAGGGATTTCTGCTGGAACCGCGGAAGAAGAAAAAACCGTATCGCGGATGCGGGCCAGCGAATGTACCCTCTTTAACGGTACTATGGAGGAAATGTTTCTGTCGAAGGCTGTCTCATCCAAAACAAGTCACGTTTCGAGCAAACTTCCGGTAATCCGCCGCGGGCTTGTTCCTGCAAGGCGTCATGGGCGAGCTTGTTTGAATCGGTCAAGCAGGTGAAGAAAACGACAAAAAAGCCCCGATGCGAGACGGATGTCTCGATCGGGACGTTATGGCTTGAGATGGTCAGGCTTCCGCTCCGGGATTAGCTCCCCGGGATCCGCGCTTGTTGCTTCCCTTGACCATGATAACCTCTACGAACGGACGGATCCGGTCCATGATCCGGCGGCCCTTGTGGTATTCCTCCCCGTCCTTGCTCGTGAAGCTGAAATGCTGCTCCAAATCGTCAAGAGCATGGTTCGAGGTATAGAAGGTCGGCTTGCGCTCCATCCGGTAGTTCAGGATCGAGCCCATGACATGATCCCGAACCCACGGGCTCAAGTTCTCGGCGCCGATATCGTCGAAGATCAGAATATCGGCTTCCTTCATCAGATCGATCGTCTCCTTGAGGCGGCCCGGCTCGCCGAACATGGCCTTGAGATCCTCGACGAAATCCGGCATGTAGACAATGACGCCCGAGTAGCCGAGCTTCGCCAGCTCCCCCATCATATAACCCATGAGGAACGTCTTGCCCGTTCCGAACTGACCGGTCAGGTACAGGCCGTCGGTCTGCAGGCCCTGCTCTTTGGTCCGGTCGATATATTGAAGAATCTGCTTGACCGCAGGCAGGCGGGCCGAGTCCTTCCTCGCAATGTCTTCGAAGGAATAGGCTTTGGCAAGCACCTTGTCGCTGACGTAGAAGCTGCGGATGCGGCTGCGGATCAGCTCCTCGTTGCGGCGTGCGATGAACTTGCGGCAGGCTGTCTTCCGGTCGATCAGGCGGGTTTCGCCGCTGGAGTCGTCCGCGGACAGCAGCGTATAATGGCCCTGGAAGTCGTTGGGGCATTCATCCAGTCCCGGGCAGGCCGAGCAGTTGCGATGCTCCTTCACGTATTGGTAGACGAGGTTGGAATTGCGCCGCACCACGCCTTCGTCAATGTCGGGATGCTGCTCCCTCAGCTTGCGGACGCCGGGATCGTCAAGCAGCTCCTGCAGCTGCTTTTGGGCCCGGGCGCGAATCTGGGCTCCTCCCGGCATCGTTTTGAGCAAATCCTTCAGGGATTCCATGTCGGTCTCCTCCTTCCCTCTCATGCTTACAACTTATCGAAAAGCCCGATGGGCTCAAGCAGCCTACTTTTTGCCGTCCAGCTTGCGGGCAAGCTGCAAAATCTCTTCCAGCTCCTCCGGCGATACCTCCGGAGCTGCGGCGTCATCCCCTGCGACCGGCAGCACCGGCTTGCGCGAGGCCCCGGTCCGGCGGTATCCGCCTCTGCCTCCGGCAGCCGGGGCGCTCCGCGGCTGGGAAGCAGCCTGTCCCCTGCCCGGGGCGCCAGCCTGCTGAGCTTCGCGGGAGCGCTCCACTTCGATCTGCTCCCTCACATAGCCGACCGCCTTCTCGAATTCGTCCACCTGCTGCACGAGCATGTTGGAAGCGACCGCTTCGATGAACGTTTTCGTGACGCGCGAGGATCCCTTCATCCCGAAGACATAATGGACGAGCACGTTGATGACTGGACCCGGCAGCTTGTAGTGAAGGTCGATCCTCTCGAATTGCCGCTCGATCCAGTCCGGCACGGCGCCGGGGAAAAACCTGCGCAGGAAGCGGGTGTGCGGCTCGTTGCGCATCAGCATGTTGTACTGCTGAATGTCGCATCGTCCGGAGAGCTGCGACGGAACCGGCAAATAATGCTCCGCGAGCACGCCGTGCTCCGGCTGCTCGGCCTCCGTCTCCTCCTGCATCCGCGAAGTCTGGCGAGCCCGGTCGCTCTCGCGCTTGCGGTCCTGCCGGTACATCTGAGCGGCCTTGAGCTGCAATTCGTCGAGCTGCAGCTCTCCGCGTCCGTCGAATACATCCTCTTCGTCCAGCAGCCTGCTGAGGTCGGCCGCCCCTAGACCGTATTTGTACGCGACGTAATTCAGCTGGGCCATCCGGTCCTGATCTCCCCGCAGCCTCTCCACGTAAGGGCGGTTCGCCGATCCCCGCGGAAACCGGTAGATGAGGTCGCCATACTGGAGTCCGGCACTCGGCTGCTCCGGCTGGACCGGAGCCTTGCGGACCGGCGACGTTTCCTCGAGAGCCTGCTCCAGCTCCAGATCGACGGCGACGTTCAGACGGAACAGCTCGTAGAACGGCATCGAGATGTTCTCCTTGATCAGCTCATGCTGGGCGAGCTCGTCCGGCTCCCGCTGGAACAGCGATTCCTGGAGGCTCACGACGCCGTACTTGCCGACCTTGTCCCGCAGCAGCATGCTCAGATGCTGGTTCTGGAAAAACTCGGCCGGCGACAGCGGCGCTGTCAGCTCGTATTCGTACATGACGTCTTCCTGGCCCGGCAAGAACAGCCGGCAGGTCGTCAGCAACCCGAGCGCCTCCAGAACGGAGGCGCATGCGGCCAGCTCGCGACGGCCGGCGTCGTTCATGTCGAGGCCGAGACCGAGGAACAGCTTGCGCTGGCTGTCGAGAGAGGAATACCCGCTGTATCCCTCCGCGACCTGATAATAAAGAAACTGATAGAGGGAAGCGGCGGCCGCTCCCGTCATCGGCTGGTATATAAGCGTCAGCATCCGCTGGTCGAGCGGACTTAGCGAGAAGCTCCGGTACACACAGAACCGGTGATGTTCGGTGAATTGCAGCCGGCTGTCTATGCGCATCGTTTCTTCCACCCCTTCTTTCTTTGTCCTACTAGTGTATCATAGAATCGAGCCTATCCGACACCATTCGAGAAGTCGGTCCCGCCTTCTTGCCCGACCATTTTATGGCGCCGCCCTCCTCAGCCGGTCCCATGAGGAGCCTGGCCTGTGATCGCCTTAGGCGGGAGAGAAAAAAAAGACATGGCAGCGCCCGCAGCCTATGGAACCAGCAGGCCGCGAAAGCGCCGCATGTCGGCCGCTTTCCTATTAAGAAACCCTGGCAAAACGCCTAGAACATCTTGAAGCCGCCGATGCGAAGCTTGCGGATGGCATACCCGCTTACATAGGCTCCGACAAGGGCGCCGATGACCGGCATCCAATCGATGAACGTGAACTCTCCTATATTATCGGCCACCGAGACGCTGTGGTCCCAGGTGGACCATATGTAGATCGGCACCAGTACGATCAGGAACAGATAAATCGGAAACCAGGTCGTCTTCATGAGCATGTTCAGAATGAATCCGATTCCAAACATCATCACAAAAAAGAGCACCGTCGCAATTATGATTTGAAGCATGCTGCCTATCATCCTTCCGTTCTCGCATACCAAACGTGGTTCCTCTAAGTTTATGCCAAGCCTGCCCGCAAGTCAATTTGTAGCTTCCCGCTCCGGTTGCTCTGCTTGAGGCGATTCGATACAATGGGAGACATGGCAGGAGGGGTGCAGGCATGCCCTTTCATTAGGAAGGAGAAACAACGGAAATGAGTGACGCAGCACAAACGCTGGAGGGCTGGTACGTTCTCCATGATTTCCGCACGATCGACTGGCAGGCCTGGAAAGCGGCAAGCGCCGGAGACCGCGCTTCCGCGCTGGACTCCATCCAGTCCATGCTGGCCGGGTGGACGCGCGACGAGCAGGACCGCAAGGGCAGCACGGCGTTCTATTCCGTCGTCGGCCAGAAAGCCGACTTCGTCATCATGCATCTTCGCGAGACGCTAGAAGAGCTGAACGAGCTGGAGACGAGCTTCAACAAGAGTCCGCTCGGCGACTATACGAAGCCCGCTTACTCCTACGTCAGCATCGTGGAGCTCAGCAACTACATGAGCAAGCCGGGCGAGGATCCGATGCAGAACCCGGACATCATGGCCCGCCTCAAGCCGACGCTTCCGAAAGCCCGACACATCTGCTTCTATCCAATGAACAAGCGCCGCGACGGCGGAGACAACTGGTATATGCTCGGCATGGACGAGCGGCGCGCGATGATGCGCAGCCACGGCATGATCGGCCGCCAGTACGCCGGCAAGGTCAAGCAGATCATCAGCGGCTCCGTCGGCTTCGACAACTGGGAATGGGGCGTGACCCTGTTCGCGGAAGACGCCCTCCAATTCAAGAAGCTCGTCTACGAGATGCGCTTCGACGAAGTGAGCGCTCGCTACGGCGACTTCGGCGAGTTCTTCATCGGCAATCTGCTCGACGGCGCCAAGCTGGAGCAGCTGCTGTCCGTTTGATTCCCCGACCGGTATTCCCGATCGAGGCAAGCTCTGCGCAACCGGCGCGGGGCACCAGAAAATAAGCCGCAGGATGAAGGGTTCCCCCTTTAGCCTGCGGCTTTTTGCCGTCAATCCTCGTCTTCGTCGTCCTCAAGACCGGCCTCGGCGGCCAGCTTCTTGGCATTCAGATATTCCTCGGTGTCCCGGTCGCGTTGCCGGCCCTTCTCCTTGAGCCGCTCGATGCCCGGCTCGATCAGCCGGTCCACTTCCTTCTGGACCGTGTAGGCCAGATCATAGCGGTTCTGGGACTCCAGGTAGGAGCCCACCTCCATCAGCGCGTTGTACCGGTCTAGCTCGTCTCTCGTCAGCAGGCCGCGCACCTGCACGCTGCAGTGGCGCATTAGAAGAACTTCCCTTTGCGCAGGACGAGCGGGATGCCCCCGATGATGAAGAGATAGCGCAGATCAATCATCTTCTTCAGCCAGGCGGCCTTGCGGCCTTGGTATTTTTTGCCGAAGGCGACGCCGATGCCCTCGCCCTTGCCGAGCGAGGCGACCGTGCCCTTGTTGCTGAAGGCGAATGTCTTCAGCGGCTGGCTGCGGATCGCCGCGACCAGGTTGTGGGCGCAGGTGACTCCCTGCTGCATGGCGATCTGTGCGGTCGGCGGATACGGACGGCCCTCTTCGTTGAACATCAGGGAGTTGTCGCCGATGATGTAGATGTTCTCCTGGTTCGGAGCCCGCAAGTAGTCGTCGACCTTGACGCGGCCGCGCATCGTCTCGAAGCCGGCCTCGTCGATCAGCCGGTTGCCGCGGATGCCCCCGGTCCAGATGACGGTCTTGGAACGGATCTCCTCGCCGTCGCCGACGATGACGCCGTCGGGCGAGCATTCCTTGATCGCGGTCCCGATGCGGAAGATGACGCCTTTCTTGGCCAGCACGTCCATACCGTACTTCACCAGCTCCGGATCGAAGCCCGGCAGCGCGGACGGCGCCGCCTCGATGTTGTAGAGCTTCACGAGCGAGCGGTCCACGTCGAACGCGCGGCATAGCTGCGGAATGCGGTCGGCCAGCTCGCCGACGAACTCGATGCCGGTGAAGCCCGCTCCCCCGACGACGAACGTCAGATAATCGGTGCGATGCGGCTCCCGCTTGTACCGTGCGAACTGGTACTCGATATGCTCGCGGATGAGGCGGACCGAGTTGATGCTGCGGATGTTCATCGCATGCTCGGCGAGGCCCGGGATGCCGAACGTTTCCGGCTCTCCTCCGAGTCCGATGACCAGGTAGTCGTAGGACAGCGTTCCGTCCTCCAGAATGACCTTCTTGTCCTGGGTCCGGATCTGCACGACCGTGGACTTCACGAAGTCGATCTTGAATTCATCGATCAGCTTGGAGATATTGACGCGGGCATTCTCGGGATTGTCCGTTCCCGCTGCCGGCATATGCAAATGGGTCGTAATGTAATGGTAGTCGTGCTTGTTGACGAGCGTAACGTCCGCTTCGTTGTAATTCAGCTGCTTCTGGAGCTTGAGCGCGGTCAGAATGCCTCCGTAGCCTGCTCCCAGTATGACGATCTTCGGTATATTGCTCATATGGCGTTCCCTTCCAATCCATCTCTTGACATCCTGCTATCTAATGCTCTAAATATACTCCTGCCATGATATCAAAATAAGGATTGGCACATCAAGGTCATTTCCTACGAAAATAATTAGAAGAACGTACAATTGCGCCGTTTCCCTTGGATGCCCTGGCAGGCGTATAATGGTCCTGTAGCCCATGTTCTGGAGGTGCGGAAATGACAGGATTGGAATCCAATGCGGAACCGGTCGACATCGCCATTATCGGCGGCGGGCCGGCAGGCATGTTCGCCGCCTTTTACGGCGGCATGCGCCAGGCATCCGTCAAGATCATCGAAAGCATGCCGCAGCTGGGCGGCCAGCTCGCCGCCCTGTATCCCGAGAAGTACATCTACGATGTGGCCGGCTTTCCCAAAGTAACCGCTCAGGAGCTCGTCGATTCGCTGCGGCGGCAGCTGGATCATTTCGCGCCTGAAGTGTGCCTGGAGGAGAAGGTGGCCTCTCTCGTCAAGCACGAGGAGCGGCTGTTCGAGATCCGTACCGACAAAGCCGTCCACTGGGCCCGCGCCGTCATCATCACGGCAGGCGTCGGCGCCTTCGAGCCCCGCAGGCTCGAGCTGCCGGAGGCGGCGCTGTACGAGAAGAAGAACCTGCATTACTTCGTCAGCGATCTGCATCAGTTCAAGGGCCAGAAGGTGCTGATCAGCGGCGGGGGCGATTCCGCCGTCGACTGGGCGCTCATGCTCGAGCCGATCGCCGAAAGCGTCACCTTGATCCATAGAAGGGATAAATTCCGCGCTCATGAACACAGCGTAGCCAAGCTGCAGGAATCTACCGTCCGCGTGCTCGTCCCTACCGAGATCGCCAAGCTGGAGGGCGAGGTCTACATCGAGCGGGTCACGCTGCGCAATGTGAAGACCGGCGAGGAAACCGTGCTGGATACGGATACGGTCATCGTCAACTTCGGCTTCGTATCGTCTCTCGGCCCGATCGCCGAGTGGGGCCTCGATATCCAAGGAGGCAGCATCGTCGTCGACACCCGGATGGAAACGAGCGTGCCCGGCATCTTCGCTGCCGGCGACATCACGACCTATCCGGGCAAGCTGAAGCTGATCGCGGTCGGTTTCGGCGAAGCGCCGACGGCCGTCAACAACGCCAAAGTCTATATCGATCCTTCCGCCAAGCTCTCGCCTGGACATAGCAGCAATCTCAAGCTGTAGCACATAATGGAAAAAGATCCTCAAACCAAACCCGTTAGAACCGAAAAAATAAGGGTACCCTACCTCGACATGCGCAATGCTTCCGAATTGAGCGGCAGCAAATGATGTCTTGGGAGGGTACCCTATTTTATGTTGTGTCCTGTATGCAATGGAATCCGGCTTCTCGATGCGGCATGCCCGCGCTGCGCGGAACCGGCCGAAGACTGCGGTCCCGCGGCTGATTATGCAGGCCCGTATTCGCCGTACTCGCCGGTGCAGACCGAAGATCTGTCCAGCGGATTGGAACAGGCTTGTCATCATATGGTGTATTGTCCCGCCTGCTCCAGCAGCTGCGGAGTCAGCGTCCGCATTGAGCTGTGACCGTCCATCCATGATTCCCATCCGGATGGCCGTGGAACATAAAGCGCGGCCAAGAAGTCATCAAGCGCCTAATCGTATGGAATCGGGATTCAGTTGTCTGCGCTTCAGCTCACCCTTCAAAAGCTTGATGAAATCGTAATCCAGGTTGAACTGGACCGCGTTGAAGTAAGTCTCGATCAGCAGCTCATCAGACAACAACTCCATATTTCAGCCTCCTTTCGGATTGGATTTCTATTTCTTCCCAATCTTAGCATGGGCCGTTTTCAAGGAACAAGCGTTCCGTTATCCACATGGAACGGTGTACAAGATGTGCACAAATTGTGGGTATTTGGAAAATCCTGAGGAAACTCTTCATGCTTATTGTGGACAGAGTTATACACAACCTAGGGGGAAGGAATTTCGATAAAAAAGTTTGATGAATACAAAATTTTGATAAAAACTTTACAGGATCCATCAAGGTTGAGCCGAAGATGCGGAGGGTAATGATAATGCTCGGTTGCATGTTTATTTAGGCCGGGTATTGACCTCGAAAATCCATATTTTCCCGCTTTTATCAAGTCCGTAATCAAATCCGAGCTGGCCCATGCCGGGAAAGCGGGCTTCAAGCGCAGCCGCTGAAATTCGGGTCAGGCTGCGCATTTCCTGCTTCTTGCTCTTCACCAGCTTCGAGGACAGCGAGCGGCTTATACCTTGGGCCGCCGTCAGCTGGCTGCCGCCCCGGCACAGGTTCGTGACGAACAATCCCGGCCTGGCGACGCGCCCGACCATGGAGCGGAATTCCCAGCGGCTTCCGTTTTTCACGTATTTGACCCGATAGTCGATCGGTCTTCCTCCTACTGTCGCCAGATGGATGCCTTTCTGAATCATGTAGGCGCGCCCCTTCTGCAGCGGCTTGATAGCCCTGTGGAGGGAATGGACCGACGAGGCCGAGCGGGTCCTCGAGCTGTGCGTATAGCTGTATCCGCTTCCGCTGCGCTCGATCTTGATGACTCCGATTCCCCCGGTTCCGCGAACCGGCTTGATGACGACCATCCCGTGCAGCTCCAGCATGCTCTTCAGATTGGCTTCGGTATAAGGCCGGGTCGGGGGAATATGGGGAGCGATGGACGGGTGGGCCAGCAGCGCGGCGGTTTTGGCCATCTTGCTCGACAGCATGCGTCCGCCGCCCTTCCCCGCATGAAGCGGCAGCGACAGCACCTTCTGCACATAGGCCAGCTCATCCTCGGCTTCCGCCGTCTCGGCGAGCGCTTCTCCTTGGGCGGGAGCATCCTGTGCAGCCGCAGGCGCTTCATTCGCCGGGAAGGCCGAATCTACTGCGAATTCCTCCATTTGGATCCGTTCTCCTTTCCTCTTTCTCTTCTATTCTATGCTTTCAGGCGTTCGTTCTCTTGGATGATTGTCCGAGGCTTATGGCCTCTATAGCCCGCTGCAGCCTTCCAGACAGACTCCGGGGGAGGATAAGAGGCTCAGGCAGCCTCGACCTGGACTTAAGTCCGGGATCGAATTTCCCTCCGGCAGGAGGACAGCCGGCGCCAGCCTTGGTATAGTGGAAAAAAACGGGCTGTTCCGCTCATCATCCGCGTTCTGCAGGCGGTCGACAGCCGAAAGGGTGGAATCATGACTCGCCAAGCAAAAGCCGTCCTCGGGGCGGCGCTCATTCTCCTCGGGGTCTATATGATGCTGCAGCAAGGCCGCAGCGTCGGTCCCGGATTCATCTTCGGCCATTTCTGGCCAAGCCTGTTCGTGATCCCGCTCGGCATCTTCTTCCACTGGATGTACTTCTCCCTGCTCGGACGCCGCGCTCCGGGACTTCTCATTCCCGGCGGGATTCTGCTGGCGGCCGGCCTCGTCTGCCAGTTCGCCATGCTGCTGGACAACTGGGGCTCGATCTGGCCCGGCTTCATCCTGGCCGTCCCGTTCGGCCTTTGGGAATTCTATTGGTTCGGCAACCGGAACCGCTGGCTGCTTATCCCGATCAATATCCTGCTCGTGATCGGCCTGCTGTTCAGCGCCGTCTTCTCGATCAGCGCGCTGCTCAGCGGCGTCGCCTCCGTATTCCCGTTCCTTTCTCTGCTGTTCATCATCGGCGGCTCTTTCCTGCTGCTCTCGCGAAGCCGCGCTTAACAATCAAGAAAAAGCGGACCCCCGGATCTTTTCCGGGGGTCCGCTCTTTTTGACGAGAACACTTATCTGGCTCCATTGCCTATCACACGATTTCTATTGCCAGTACGAGGGAACAACTCGCACTTCGATTGCTTCTCGCGAAGGCGTGCCATGCCCATCGGCCCACTCTCCCGATCACTGGGATCGGGCTCGGCTCAGCTTGCGGGCAGCTTCAGAATGCTCCTCGTGTAGGCTGTGCAGGAGATCAGGAAATACACGCCCTGGAGCAGAATATAGATGCCCATGATGATGAGTCCGTACATCCAGACCGGCGTTCCGATCAGCGTGCCCAAGGCGAACATCGCGAATACGCTGTGGACAATGCCGAGCAGGCAGGGCGCAAGGTACAGGATGCCGACTTGAGTCGCTACCGTGCGGCGCAGCTCGCCGGCGGTGAGGCCGATTTTGCGCAGCGCCTGGAACTGGCTCTGATCCTCCTGCAGCTCCGTGAACTGCTTGAAGTAAAGCAGGCTGCCTGCGGCGACGAAGAACAGGATGCTGATGAAGAGGCCGACGAAGATGGTCAGGCCGATCGACTGCTTCATGTCGCGGTAGCTCTCGACCCTGTAGCTCTGGACAAAGCTCTTCTGCTCTTTCGTGAGCGCCTTCTCGAAGGTTTGGACGGCCGGCAGGGCACGCTCCCAATCGCCAAGCTCGAAGCCGTATGCATAGAGGCGCTCCGCCGACGGAGCCCCGCCCTTCCATGCTCCGAGCGTGGAATCGGCGACGACCAGCAGATAAGTCGCGTCATTCACGGAACTGAAGACGCTGCCGTACACGATCTTCTGCAGCTTCAGCTCGAAGCTCTTTCCGCCAGCTTGGCCGGAGACGGTTTCGTTCGGCTTCGTTTTGTTTCCCTTCATTTCCTTATAAGGAAAGCTGATGACGGCCTCGCCCTCGGCAGGCTTCACCGCTTCCAATCCAACCCGCTCGGCCAGCCGATTGTAGTCGGAAGCCGACACCGCCATCGCCTTGCGGGAATCGTCGGATGTCCAGCCAGCCGCCGCCGCGGCGAGACCCTTCGCCACAACGCCTTGGAGCTCCACCTGCTCGGCGATGCGGCCTCCTCCGTCTTCGAGCAGCTTGCGGGCCTGCGCCGGGTCCATGACCGGATGGCCGCCGCCGCGCTCCACATATCCGACCGTGAACGGAGTATGCTCCAGGATCTGATCGCGCTGCAGCTTCTGGAACACAAACACCGTGCTGGCCGCGCTCATAACGACCGCGCTCAGGATCGTGACGACGAACAGCACCCGCGCGTTGTCCTTGATCCGGTAAGACATCTGGGAGATGACCAGCATGTTCGTCCGCTTGTAGAAAATGCCCTTGCTCCGCTTGAGCAGATTGAGAACGGCCACGCTCAGCTGCGTGTAGAGGAAGTACGTACCGAGCGTCGTCAGGCCGATGATCGGAAGCGCGAAAATCAGAAAGTTCATCAGCGTCATCCAGCAGGCCAGCCCATAACCCGCAGCGAGGGAAGCCGCAGCGAGAACAGACAGCCAGGGCGATGCGGCAGGCGCCTTCTTAGGCCGCCTCGCTCCGCCGAGCAGCTCGACGATTTGCTGCCTGCCTACGGTCATCGCCGTAATGAGGGCGATCACGAAGAACAGCAGCAGGAAGCCTCCGCCCGTAAGCAGCACCGCCTGGGTAGGAATGGCGAAGCGAATCGGCACATCGCTCTGCAGCAGCACCTCCAGCGCCATCAGGAACAGCTTGCTGAGCAGGATGCCCAGACCGAGTCCCGCCCCGATGGAGAGCACCGAGATGGCCATGCTTTCGTAGACGACCATCTTGCGGAGCTGGCCGCGTGTCGTGCCGAACAGCGACAGCAGGCCGAACTCCTTTTTCCTTGTCTTGAGGAAAGCGGAGCTGGAGTACAGCACGAAGAAGAACGAGAAGATGACGATCAGATATTCGCAGAACTTCATCATCGGCTTGACCTCGTTGGCATGGACGATGTGGCCTCTTGCCACATCGGGATGCATGAGGAAGGAGGCGTACAGATAGAAAATCATGACCGAGAACACGCTGCTGAGGAAAAAGGCGGCGTAGGAGCGCCAGCTGCCCCGGATGTTGTTAAGCGCGAGCGAACGGAACGTCATCGAAATTCCCTCCCAACACGCTGAGCGAGTCCAGAATCTGCTGGAAGAACGCCTGCCGGTTGTCCCCGCGGCGGATCTCCGAGAAGAAGCGGCCGTCCTTGATGAAAATGATCCGCTGGCAGTAGCTGGCGCTGAACGGGTCATGCGTCACCATCAGCACGGTCGCGCCGAGCCGTTCATTGAGGTCCTTCAGCGACTCCATGACGTCCTTGGCCGACTTGGAATCGAGATTGCCCGTCAGCTCGTCGGCCAGCAGCAGCGACGGCTGGTGGATGATCGCCCGCGCGATGGCGGCGCGCTGCTTCTGGCCGCCCGATACTTCATAAGGGCGCTTCGCCAATATCGGAGCGATGCCGAGCAGAGCCGCCACCGGCTCCAGCGCCGCTTCGATCTTGGACGGAGAAGCGCCGTCGAGCACGAGCGGAAGCGCGATGTTTTCCTTGAGGCTGAGCGTATCGAGCAGGTTGAAATCCTGGAACACGAATCCGAGCTCGCGGCGCCGGAACAGCGCCAGCTTGCGTTCGGACAGGCCGGCCGGGTTGATGCCGCGCACCTGGATCGTGCCGGATGTCGGCTTGTCGATCGTCGACAGCAGATTGAGCAGGGTCGTCTTGCCGCTGCCAGACGGTCCCATGATGCCGACGAACTCCCCTGCGCCGACGTTGAGATCGATGCTTTCCAGAGCTTTGTAGCTGACTTCGCCTTTGGTGCTGTATATTTTGCCCAGCGAGTTGACTTCGAGTATGTTCATGTCGTTTGGATCCTCCCGATTCTATCTTGTCTCTGTATGTGGCTTGGTTCCAAGTATAGCCGGGAGGCCGGAGCCGGCCCATTGATTCAGCTTACAGCCCGCCTTACAAAGTTGTCACCTGACATGGAGATCCTTATGGATGGCTTCCCCGTGGAAGGACAGAGTCGCGGTCGTCCCCTCTCCCGCCGCGGATTCCAGCTCCAGCCCGACGCCCATGCGCGAGGCGACCTCCCGGGCCAGATAGAGGCCCATGCCCGTCGACTCCTCCGTCTTGCGGCCGTTCTCTCCGGTGAAGAACGGATCGAACACTCGGGGAATATCCTGCGCCGGAATGCCGATGCCTTCATCCTGGACGGAGATGCTTGTCCGTCCGCCGGCCTGGCCGACGATCGCGATGACCAGCTTTTTGCTGCCGGGCTTGGGTCGAGAGTATTTGACGGCATTGGCCACCAGCTGCGCAAGCAGGAAATGCAGCCATTTCTCATCGGTCTCGACCCAGCCCTCCCCCGTGACGCGGGGATAGACGCCGGCGGCGATGATCAGCCTCTTGTGCGCGTTGACCGCCGTGCGGGCGGCCTCGTGAAGAGAGACGCGCCTCGGATGGAAGTCCATCGCGAATTCGTCCAGGCGGGCGGTGTGCATCATCTGCTCGAGGCCGCGGGTCAGCTTGTCCGTTTCCTCCCGGAGGCTGGCCGAGGCATCCTGAAGCTCCTGGCCGACAAGGCCCGGCTTGCTGGCCGCGTTCTGCGCGATCAGATCGATGACGGATACCGGCGTCTTCATATGATGCACCCATTGGAACACGAAATGCCGGTGCAGCTCCCGCTCGCGGTTATGCTGCTCGAGCCGGTCCTGGCTCTGATGGCCGAGCACCGAGATCAGCTCGGCCGTTTTTTTCTGCTCCGCCGTGACCGGCGACAGCAGCGGCTTCCAGCCGGCCGGCTGCCCGATCATCCGGAGCAGCTGCTTCAGGTAAGTCCTCTGGCGCAGGTAGCCGAGCGTCAGTCCGGCTCCTGTCACGCAGAGCGACAAGAGCAGGAAATAACCAAGAACCGCCCAATCGACGCCGGCGGAAGACATCACCCTTTCCAGGTACCAGATCGCCGCTCCGGTCAGCAGGGATGACGCCACGACGGCAAGACTGAACAACTGGCCGCGCAAATAAAGCAGCAGAGCCGAGTGCGACTTCATTCCTGTTTTTCTCCGGCAGTGGACGGACGGCCTGCTCCGGCTTCGCGAAGCGCGGCCTCATTCAGCCGGTAGCCCTGTCCGCGCACCGTTTCCAGCACGCCTCCAAGGCCGATCTCCTCCAGCTTGCGGCGGAGCCGGGTGACGTTGACCGTGAGCGTATTGTCATCGACAAAGCTGGTGTCGTCCCACAGATTTTCGAGCAGGCTGTCCCGGGATACGATCCGGCCTCCGCCCTCCATCAGGCTCTGCGCGAGCAGCCGCTCGTTTTTGGTCAGCTCCACGCAGCCGCCCTGCCATTCCAGCAGGCTGCGGCTCGCATCCAGGCCGAGAGCGCCCATGGCGACGGCTTGATCGGCATCGCCGGAGGCTGCGGCGTCAGCCGCAGTCGAGTACTCTCCGTAAGCGCGGCGCAGCGCGCTTTTGATTTTGGCCATGAGCAGATCCAGATGGATCGGCTTGGTCACATAGTCGTCCCCGCCGTTCTCGATCGCCATCACCTGATCCATCTCGCCCGAGCGCGCGGAGATGAACAGGACGGGAGCCTTGGAATGCTGGCGGAATTGGCGGCACCAATAGAAGCCGTCGAAATACGGCAGATTGATGTCCATCAGCACCAGATGAGGCGTGTGCTCGCGGAAGTCCTCGTTCAGATCCTTGAACCTGGCCGCCCGCTGCGGCTGGAAGCCATAACGCTCCAGCGCTCCCGCCAGCTGCTCGGCGATTTTGTCATCGTCCTCGACGATCGTGATTCGGTACATAGAATTCCCCTCCATATAAGGAAAGTTTACCACAAAGGGAAAAACCATGAGCCGGGCTTAGGTCGGGAGGTGAGAGGCCATGGAGAAGGCGGGGCGGAACCGACCAAGCGCAGCTCCCAAGAGAGGTCGATGGACCGGATGCGGCTTCTGATTCAAGATTGCTTTACAGTTTGGCATCTATTGGTTATGTTCAATGGTGAATGTTCGAGTCAGTTCCACCGGCAGGTTGGCAGGCCACATACAGAACGATTGAGTCAAACCCGTTCATGCTTGAAAACGCTTTATTCCGATATAGGGGGTCCATCCATGAACTACGACGTCATCGTAGTCGGAGCGGGGCTGGCCGGGCTCGCCGCCGTATCCGAGCTCGCCGCTGCCGGCAAGAAAGTGCTGCTCGTCGATCAAGAGCCGGAAGCGTCGCTGGGCGGGCAAGCCTGGTGGTCGTTCGGAGGGCTGTTTCTCGTTGATTCGCCTGAGCAGCGCAGGATGGGCATCAAAGATTCCCGTGAGCTTGCCCTTCAGGACTGGCTCGGCTCCGCCGGCTTCGACCGCGCGGAGGATGAAGACCGCTGGGGCCGCCAGTGGGCAGAGGCCTACGTGGACTTCGCCGCCGGAGAGAAGCGCGCCTGGCTGCGCTCCCTCGGCATCTCCTTCTTTCCTGTGGTGGGCTGGGCGGAGCGCGGCGGCTATCTTGCCGAGGGGCATGGCAATTCCGTGCCTCGCTTCCATATCGTCTGGGGCACGGGACCTGGAATCGTGAAGCCTTTCGAGGCCCGAGTCCGGGACGCCATAACGTCAGGGCTTGTCGATTACCGTCCCCGCCACCGGGTCGACGGCTTCATCAAGCAAGGGGCAGCCATCGCCGGGGTGCATGGAGCCGTGCTGGAGCCCAGCGTGGCCGGACGCGGCGAAGCGAGCTCGCGCGAGCCAATAGGCGATTTCGAATTCCATGCCTCAGCCGTGCTCGTGGCCAGCGGAGGAATCGGCGCGAACCACGAGCTCGTCAGGCAGAACTGGCCGGAGCGGCTCGGCCGCCCGCCCGCGACGATGCTGTCCGGCGTCCCGGCCCACGTCGACGGGCGGATGCTCGGCATCGCAGAGCAGGCGGGCGGCCGCATCGTCAACCGGGACCGGATGTGGCATTATACCGAGGGCATCAAAAACTGGAGCCCTGTCTGGGACCTCCATGGAATCCGGATTTTGCCCGGTCCATCCTCCATGTGGCTGAATGCCGAAGGAAGGCGGTTTCCCGCCCCCAATTTCCCCGGCTTCGACACGCTGGGCACACTCCAAGCCATCCAGGATACGGGGTACGATTACTCCTGGTTCATCCTGACCCATAAGGTCATCGGCAAGGAATTCGCCCTCTCCGGCTCGGAACAGAATCCGGATCTGACTGGCAAGAGCATCCGGGGCGTCCTGGGGCGGGCCCTCTCTTCCGTCCCCGGTCCGGTCCAGGCCTTCCTGGACCATGGCGAGGATTTCGTCACAGCCGGCAGCGTGGCCGAGCTGGCTGCAGGCATGAACCGGATAGCCGGCAGCTCGCTCATCCAATCCGCCGAGCTGGAACGGCAGCTTGTCGCCAGAGACCGCGAAATAGACAACAAGTTCTCCAAAGACCTGCAAATCGTGGCGCTCCGGGGAGCCAGGAGCTATCTCGGCGACAGGCTCATCCGTACGGCGGCTCCCCATAAATTCCTTGATCCGGCCCATGGCCCTCTCATCGCCGTACGGCTGCGGATCGTCAGCCGCAAGACACTGGGAGGCCTCCAGACCGATCTGACCGGGCGGGTGCTCGACTCCGAGGGAGCTCCCGTTCCCGGCCTCTACGCCGCAGGCGAAGCGGCCGGCTTTGGAGGCGGCGGCGTGCACGGCTACCGAGCGCTGGAGGGCACCTTCCTCGGCGGCTGCCTGTTCACCGGACGGCAAGCGGGACGGGCGCTCTCCGAGCAGCTTCATTAACAGAGCCTCAGCGGCCACATCAAGTTGGCGCACGGATTCAGCTGGCCGTGCTCTGGCTGGGCGTTCTCCTTTATCCTCTGAATATAAAAATGCCCCGGCGATCAAATCCGACGCCGGGGCTTCCTTATGAGTTCGAACAAAGATCATGACTGCAAGCTCGGCCCGTCCGAAGAGCACTTGCTTGCAAACGTCTTCGGGCCATGTGCCGTCGCCTGGCTGTTGGAACGTCAGTTGAACGTCCGCTGCTACCCGCGGCTGACGAAGAAAGGCAGCTTCTCGATGCCGGCCAAGCGCAGATAGACGAACAATTGGCCTTTATGGTGAATCTCATGATCCTTCGCGTTCTGAAGCAGGACATGTCCCGGCATCGCGTTTCCGAAGAAATCGATTTCCCGCTCCAATTGCTCCCCGCCGATCGAGCGAAGCAGCTCCTCCGCCTGTTCCGTTGCAGCTGCGGCAAACGCCCGAAGCTCATCGGCCGTATGGATTGGGTTCGGTTTGTCTCCCGGCTTGAAAGAGCCGTTCGCAACCGTCGCGGCAAACATGGCCATCGAGCCGGCGATGTGGACGACGAGCTCGGACAATGACATGGCCTGCTCCCAAGGCTTCATGCCCAGCTGCTCATCTGTTACCTGTTCCAGCATTTGAGGCAATACGTTGCGGTGGCTGCGCCACTCGGCGATAAATCCATTGATGTCAGTCATCTCATGGTTCTCCTTAGGTGAATGGGATTGGTCAATGATGAATAATTGCATTTCTAATTATAACGGACTGCAGCAGGCATTTCATCATGCGGCGCCTGCGCCATGCAGCTGCAATCTCTTAGCTGCGCTTCTTACACTCCATGGCGCTTCTTCCCCTATAGGTCCAGACAGAGCGGCACCGGCCCTGAACCTTGACATCCTGCAAGGGAACAAGCAAACTAAACATAAATGACTGACATTCATTCATAAGTGAAAAGGATCGTGCTTCCCTTGGATAAACGACAGCTTATCATCGATGCCGCCATTGCGGTCTTGCAGGAGAAGGGCATGGAAAAAACCAAAATCTCCGACATTGTAAAAGCGGCAGGAATCGCCCAAGGCACCTTTTATTTGTATTTTCCTTCAAAGCTGTCGGTCATGCCCGCGATCGCGGAGGTGATGGTCCAGAACATTCTCGTCCGCTTGCATGCGATCGATGACGGCGGCAGCGCCAGAGAGCAGCTGGACGGCATGGTGGAAGCGATCTTCGAGGTTACCGAGCAGCATCAGGATTTGTCCACACTGATCTACTCCGGCATTACGCAGACGGAGCATGTCCGGGAATGGGAAGTCATTTACGACCCTATTTACAAATGGATCACCGGACGGCTGGTCCAGTTCCAGCAACGAGGCGAAATACGCCCCTCCCTCGCGACCGGCTACGCAGCCAAGCTTGTCCTCGGGCTTATCGAAACCGCCGCCGAGCAGAATTATTTGTACGCCGCCACGGACAGCGCAGTCGTAGAGGAGCATGTTGCGGAGCTTAAAGCGTTTCTGGCCGCTGGGCTGGGAGTGAAATGACGGCTGTCCGTCTTTTCACAGCAGATAATGACTGACGTTCATTCATAAAAAGATTTTACTGATATCAGGACTTCATTCCTATGACGATTCATTCGTTTCACCCTTTTATTCGTTTAACCGTTTCATTCCTAAATGATTTCATTCATCTCGAAAGGTGTGTCTATCATGCATGCGCAACAAATCAAAGCCGCCAAGCCGCAATTAGGCTGGCTGTTCGTCGGACTGACCTGCCTCATGGAATGGATCTGGGTATATGGCTTCCATACCGCGAATCTGCCTTGGCACTTCGTCTTGATCGCCGCTCTCATCGTCATCGACTTCTACTTCCTTTATCGGGCTTGCCAGTTCATCCCTACCGGCACCGTTTACGCCCTGTTCGCCGCAGCCGGAACCATCGGCACGGCATTGATGGACGTCACCCTGTTCGGGGGCACCTTCAGCGTCGCCAAGAGCCTGTTCATGATTATGCTGCTGACCGGAATCGTCATGCTGAAGCTGGCGGACGGCAAAAGCGCCGATTCCTCCCCCAACAGCTAAAATAAACCGGCAAGCATCCAATGGCCGGTTCAAAGCATTTATAAAGACAACATGGAGGTTATCATCATGGGCTGGATCTTAGTTTTTTCCGCCGCTGTCTGCGAAGTGACCGGAGTCGTAGGACTCAGCCGCTTCTCCAAGCGCAAAAGCTGGCTGAACGCCTTGCTGTTCGCCGGAGGCTTCGCGGCATCGTTCATCCTGCTGTACGCTTCGTTTCAATATCTCCAACTAAGCGTTGCCTACACGGTATGGATCGGGCTCGGAACCTCGCTTGCCGTCCTGGCGAACATGATCTTTTTCGGCGAATCGAAAAGCAGGATGCGGATGCTGAGCCTGCTGCTGATCGTGATCGGCGTGAGCGGTCTGAAGGCGGTATCTTGAACTCAATTAAAAAAGCCCGGAACGAGAGGACTCGCTTCCGGGGCTCCAGTCGATTCAAAACCGCTCAGGTACTTGGCACTGTCGTTGCCCACAACGACCATCACGCCGTTGGCTGCTCATCGTCTTCGGAGTTGCGGGAATCTTTTTATTCGATTTTACGAAGCTTTCGAGATTTTAAAAGCGAACTCCCATGTCGCGGTATTTCCTGAATAGCGGCCGCGATTCTCGACGACGGTCACTTTAATTTTTTTTGTCACCGTGCCCTTTATATTAGACAGCTTGATGGTCGCGCTGCCTTGTCCGATGTCGGGAATCTTGTCCTGTTCCTCGACGTCCACTTTCAGCTTTGTGGTTTCGCTGCCTTTTAACGTCAGCGTGACAGAATGGCCCTCCTCAATCTCCTTGCTGCCCGCCCGGGCTTCATACCACCATTCGTTGCCGACATGATTGTTCTCGACGAGCTTCGCGCTTACGAATGTGACTTTGACGCTTGCAGCTTTGGGGGCCGCCAATAGCGGTTGGGCGGTAAAAGCAAACAAGAGCAGCAGAGCAAGCAGAGCACCTATTCCTTTTCTCTTCATGGGCATCTTCCTTTCCCTTTTGCCTAAAGATTATCACAGCATATATATGGATGGTATAAATATATCCATAAATGGAGATCTCGAAAGAACAATAAATATCTCCGCTGGAGGACCTATGACGCGGTTAAATGTCAGCCTCGGTATATCATCTCTTTTCAAAACGACTTCTGGTTGGAACTATTTGCTGTTTTCTGTTCAACACAAAAAAACCTCCCGAGTATGTATGTGCAACATACATACTCGGGAGGTGGAATTCACATCCCATAATTGTCGTGACGCGAATTGATAATATCAATCCAACAAATCGCGAATTGTTAAATTTCTAAATAACAATTTACAACTCTTGTGAAGCTCTTCTCGCACTATCAACATGCAGACCTTGGAACACTTATTTCCTGCTCAAGAGTCTCAGAGCCTTGTCTGCAAAGCTCCTCAGCACTCGTCCGGCTTCGGCTTGCCGGCGTCGCTCGCCGTGCGGAAGCTTGAGCCGCAGCCGCAGGTAACGGTGGCGTTGGGGTTGTGGATGGTGAAGCCGCCGCCCATGGCGCCTTCCTTCCAGTCGATCTCGAGGCCGCGCAGGTACTTGGCGCTGTCGTTGTCCACAACGACCTTCACGCCGTTGACGTCGAGCTCCTGGTCGTCGCTCTTCTGCTCGTCGTCGAAGCCCATGCCGTAGGAGAAGCCGCTGCAGCCGCCTTCCTTGACGCCGACGCGCAGGAACAAGTTCGCTGCTTCTTCGGCGGCGAGCATTTCTTTTATTTTATCCGAGGCCGTTTCACTGATCTCGATCATATCGTTTTCATCCTCCTGTCAAAGCTGGCGATTGATTCAAGTATACTCCTATTGCACCCGGGGCTCAAGCAAGCTGGAGCGGAAACAAGCGTCCGTCCGGCGCGCGCGGCGGTCAAGCCGGGCATGAGCCTGCACGGAACAGATGTCCGCGGGCGCTTTACCTCATTACCGCGTCCGCCCAAGGCGGACAACCCGTCTCCATAACTCCCTTGAAATCACTGATCTTTTGCCGTTTTCCTGTTGAAGCTTAACAACTCAAGGTTTATAATGAATACGATTTGTTTGCATACGACGCACGAATAAGTACTTTTTTTCACAAAGCAGGACGCTTGACCTGCAGCTTCCCACAACCGCGGGCCGGACCCGCCGAGGTGGCGCACGGGCCGCAGGAACTGGAACGGACAAGGAGGTCCTATTCATGAATATCATTACTCCGACGGAAGCCTCCGTCATGCAGGGCATCCGCGAGAAAGTAGCCGCCGGCGAGCGCCTGACGCTTGAAGACGGCGTGTTTATGTACCGCTCCGACGATCTGCTCAGCATCGGACAGATGGCCAACGAGGTCAACCTGCGCAAGAACGGCAAGAAGGTTTATTTCATCGATACGATGACGCTCTATTTCACCAACGTCTGCGAAGCCCACTGCGCCTTCTGCAGTTTCCGCAAGGATGAGGGGGACGAAGGCGCTTATACGCTCACCCCGGAAGAAATGATCCAATACGTCGACCAGCATATTACGCCAACCGTGCGCGAGTTCCACATCGTCGGCGGCCATAATGCCCATGTTCCCTTCCAATATTATGTGGATTCCCTCAAGGCGCTGAAGGAGAAATATCCGCATGTGACGCTCAAGACGTACACGGCGGCCGAGATCGATTTCTTCTCCCGCATCAGCGGCCTCAGCTATGAAGGCGTGCTGAAGGAGCTGCGGGACGCCGGCCTCGAATCCTTGACGGGCGGCGGCGCCGAAATCCTGTCGGACCAATACCGCAAGAAGATGAGGGTCGAGAAAGCGGACGTGAGCCAGTATCTGGACGTCCACCGGACCGCGCATAACCTCGGCATCAAGACACATACGACGATGCTGTACGGCGCCGTGGAAACCCACGAGCAGCGCATCCAGCACATGATGTCGATCCGCGAGCTGCAGGACGAGACGAACGGCTTCCTCGTGTTCATCCCGCTCTCCATGCAGCCGGCCAGCCCAAGGGCGGGCATCCGCCGCCGCAATTCGGCCTTCGAGGACCTCAAGACGATCGCGATCAGCCGCCTGATGCTGGACAACTTCAATCACATCAAGGCCTACTTCATTAATATCGGCCCTCAGCTGACCCAGGTATCGCTGGCGATGGGCGCATCCGATGTGCACGGAACGCTGGTTCGCGAGCGCATCAGCCATGCGGCTGGCGCCCTGACTCCGGAAGGTCTGTCACGTGAAGACCTGATCTGGTTAATAAAGGGTGCGGGACGTATTCCGGTCGAACGCGACACCTTCTACAATGAAGTCAAGGTATTTGAGTAAGAAGAACGGCTGGCGAGCATATTAGGTTCACATCAGCTGAATAGTGAAACAAGGGTTGGGATATCATGAAACGTTTTGTCATTTTGGGCGGCGGCTACGGCGGCATGGCTCTGGCTCAGGAACTGCTTGACGGGGACATTCCGTCCGATACCATCATCGTCCTGATCGACCGCATGCCTTTCCAAGGCCTCAAGACGGAATATTACGCGCTGGCTGCCGGCACTTCGCCGGAGATCGAGCTGCGCGTCGCGTTCCCTAACGACCCCCGTCTGCTGATCACCTACGGTGAAGTGACGGGTATCGATCTGGAGAACAAGCACATCCTATTGGAAGGCCAGGATCCCGTGTCGTACGATTGGCTGTCGATCGGGCTTGGCTGCACGGACAACTATCACGGCATTCCCGGCGCGGAGAAATATTCCAGCAGCATCCAGACGTTCTCCGCGACGCGCAGGACGTACCGCAGGATCGGAGACGTCAAGCCTTACGGCCAAGTATCCATCATCGGCGGAGGCCTCAGCGGCGTCGAGATCGCGGCTGAGCTGCGCGAGAGCAGAGGCGATCTCAACATCCGCATCATCGACCGCGGACCGAGCATTCTCTCGGCATTTCCGACGAAGCTGAAGACGTACGTGTCGTCATGGTTCCTGGAGCATCATGTGGAAATGAGGGGCAACGTCTCCCTCAAGCTGCTCGAGGGCGGCATTCTGCATGACGGCAACTCCCCGGAGCCAATCTATACCGATGCGACGATCTGGACGGCCGGCATCCAGCCGGTCGATGTCGTCCAGGATCTCAATGTGCCCAAAGACAACCAGGGCCGGCTCGTCGTGAACGAGCTGCATCAGCTCCCGGACCATCCGGAAGTGTTCGTCATCGGCGACTGCGCCTCGGTGCCGTTCTCTCCCAGCGGACAGCTGGCGGGAGCGATGGGCAAGCAAGTGGCCGACGTCATGCAGGCCGTATGGAAAGGCCGCACGCCCAAGCTTGGACAGATAAAGCTCAAGGGCACGCTCGGTTCGCTCGGCAAAAAAGCCGGTTTCGGCCTCATGGGCAAGACGGCCATTATGGGCCGTGTGCCCCGAGTGCTCAAAACCGGCGTGCTGTGGCGCTCCAAAAATCATTTCGGCTAAGCTCTATAAATCGTCGATCAGCTTGTCCAGCGCGGCGCGCTCGGCGGCGCTGACGGCGATTTTTGCTGAGATGGCGGCTTCAAGCTCCTCGACGCTCCCCGCGCTCACGATCTCTCCATCCACCATGGCGAACGGGAACAAATAGCATTCGCCGCAGTTGCCGAGACAGCCGTATTCGATGACTTCAAGCTCGGGATCGAGCTCGTATTGCTTCATCAGCCGGTCGGTGCCGTGATGCATATTGCTGGAGCAGAATTCGATGATCGGTTTCAACATGATGTCGTTTCACCTCTTTGCTTTGCCGTCCATTTTCAATTGAATGGCTTTGTATTATAATAGATAAGAAAGGAGTTGATTGCAATGAGCGAAAACGCACAAAGCACGATGTATGATGAGGTACTGGACGTTCTTGACAAGCTCCGTCCCTTCCTGCAGCGCGACGGCGGCGACGTTGAACTCGTCGACGTGGAAGACGGCATCGTCAAGCTTCGCCTGATGGGCGCTTGCGGCAGCTGCCCCAGCTCCACCATCACGCTGAAGGCCGGCATCGAGCGCGCCCTGCTTGAAGAAGTCGAAGGCGTGCAAGAGGTCATGCAAGTCTTCTAATTGCCCGCATCCATCATCATCGCGATATACAGACGAGCGGCCGATTGCCTCCTTGGAGGCGATCGGCCGCTCGTGCTTTTGTCTCAGGGCTGGACCGGCTTGATGCTCGTGCGAATCGGATCGAAGCCGCCTGTCACATCGATGATGTTGCCGGTCAGGAAGTCCGATTGCGGCAGGCAGAGGAACGAAATGACCCTTGCCACGTCTTCTCCGGTGCCAGGCCGGCCGAGCGGCGAATCCGGATCTCTCATTCCGTCGACGTCGGCAATGGACTTCTCCTTGAAGTCGCCCCGGATATCGCCGGGACAGACCATGTTGACCGTTATGCCATGCTCGCCTTCCTCGACGGCAAGCGTCTTGGTGAAGGAGACGAGGCCGGTCTTGGCCGCCGCATAGACGGCACGATGCGGCCACGCCCTGCCTTCCATCGCATGGCCGAACCCGAAATGGATGATGCGTCCCCAGCCGCTCTTGCGCATGCCTGGCAGCAATTTGCGGTCAAGCAGCATTGCGCCAAGCAGATTGCCATGAAGCAGGGAAATGATCTCCTCATCGTCATAATCGGCGAATACTCTCCGCTCCCGGATGAACGGGCCGGCATTGTTCACCAGAATATCGACGCTTCCGCTCAGCTTCAGCGCCTCCTCGGCCAGCCTGCCCGTGTCGCCGGGGTCGGCGATGTCCGCTTCCACCGCGGTCGCGCGCACTCCGTATTGCTGTGCCAAGCGCCGAGCGAGCTCATCGGCCTCCGCCCCGCTGGAACGGTAGTTCAGGACGATATCGCATCCCAGCCGGGCCAGCTCAGCGGCCGCCCGTTTGCCCAGCCCTTTGGCGCTGCCCGTTATGAGCGCCGTTTTTCCATGCAGCTCCACGCTTCTCCTCCTTGCCTCGACTCACTTGCTTACGGCAGGCTTCAATAGAGACAAAGCATAATCGAACACGAGATGGACGGTTCCCGCCGCCATGTCCAGGCATTGGGCCAGATCCTCCATCTGGCTGTTGATATCCTCCAGCTTCACTTCGTCTCCGAAGTTGAGATGCAGCTGCATCAGATCGTCCTGCAGCTCGGAGTTCATGCTGTGGATCTCGACATTCCGCCTTTTCCGCAATCGGACGATCGGCTCGTCATACTGGTTCTTGATATCCGTGAGCGGACCGGCAAGCCCCGGATGAAGCTTTTTGTCCCTCATCCGGTGCAGCACCGTAAAGTAGGAGAACTGCCTCTTGAATTGCTCCGTTTCCAGCGACAGCATGTCATTGAGCAGCGTGCCCAGCTTGTCCAGCAATGCGAACAGCCGGATGAAGGCATTTTTGTCGAAATAGACGTAGCGCCTGTAATTCAGCCGTTCATCCGGGCCCATGTCCTCGACGCTGGAGCTCGTGACCATCGCGCAGAAGCGTGATGCCGCGTAGCAGCTCTGCTCCAGCTCATCAAGGGAAGCGATCAGGCCGATCGTCCATACCTCGTAAGTCCGCGCCTTATGATTGCGGTCCTTGCCTTCCTCCACGAGCTTGTGGAGAAGGGAGGCATAATCGGCCATCGCTTGGACCGCTTCGGCCATCTTGCCCTCAGGCTTGGCCGGCGCTTCCCCGAACAACATTCTCAGCATGGACCTTCCTCCTCCGGATTTTCTTAGCTTCTGTGCAGCAGAGCCAAAAACCTTCAGGCATTCAGGATTTAGGGAAATATTCCTTCCATCTGCCGTCGACCAGAGAAACGATATCCTCCCGAGGGAACAGCTCGTCCGGATACCCCGGCTTCATGCGGGCATCGATGATGATCGGAAGGCGATAGGCCATATGATGGCGCCTCGCTTCGGACAGGGCATAGATATCGTCCGCGGGATTGAACCGGGTGAATACCGTCCACAGGAACGGCGTCTGGGCCGAAGCGACCGAGCTGGCGTCGTCCACCAGGACGATCAGCGGCCAGTCGGTTCCTTTCTCGGCGGCTCTCTCCAATACTTTGGACGCAAGCTCCGGATCCGAAGCATAGTCCGCTCCGGAGACGGTCAGGCAGCCGCGGCAATAAACCGCGATGTCGCTGATTTCGGCGATCGGGCCTTCCGTATACTCATGCGGCAGTTCACGCACAGGCTCGCCGACGCCCATCAAAAGCGCCTTGCTGCCATGGTTGAGCTTGCCGCTCGTGTAATCGAGCGTATCATGCGATGTGTTGTCGAAGACGAACAGGTCGGTCTCCGGGCGGAAGCGCTCCAAAATCGTCTCCAGCAGCATGTCGAAGCGGGACAGGTCGACCGGCTGGTCGGTCAGCATCAGGAACTTGGTCAGCGTCAGCTGGCCTTCGCCAAGAATGCGGAAGCCGGTCGCAAGCGCCTCGCGCGAATAGCTCTCCCGCACGACAGCGGCGGCCAAGGCGTGGACGCCGGTCTCCGCGTAAGCCCACAGATCCTTCACGCCAGGCATGGCCATCGGGAAAGCCGGGCTGAGCAGCCGCTGCAGATATTCGCCCAGGTAGTAGTCCTCCTGCCGCGGCTTGCCGACGATCGTCGCCGGGTAGATCGCATCCTTGCGGTGATGCACATGGCTGACATTGAATACCGGGAAATCATGCTGCAGGGAATAATAGCCGAAATGGTCTCCGAACGGGCCTTCGGGCCTGCGCAGATGCGGCGGCACGCTGCCGTGGATCGAGAACTCGGCTTCCGCCGGAATGCGGTGGCGTCCCAGCGGATCCTGGGTGACCGGGAGCTTGCTGCCGAGAATGAGCGATGCGATCATCAGCTCCGGCAGATGCTCCGGAACAGGAGCGATCGCCGAGGCGATCAGCGCCGGAGGTCCCCCGAGGAATACGCTTACCGGCAGCTCCTGGTTGTTCCTCTCCGCTTCGTGATAATGGAAGCCGCCGCCTTTGTGGATCTGCCAGTGCATGCCGGTCGTCGAGTCGTCGAAGATCTGCATGCGGTACATGCCGACATTATGCTTCTTCGGATGGGACGGATGCTCCGTATACACGAGCGGAAGCGTGACGAAAGGACCGCCGTCATCCTGCCAGCTGGTCAGGAACGGCAGCCCCTTCAGCGGGTTTTCCCTGCGGACGGCCTGCATGACCGGCGCGGCGCTGTTCGGAACGTTTTTGAGTCCTACCTTGAGCAGATCCTTCACCATGCCTCGCTCGCCCCATACGGCTCCGAGCGTTGGCGGCAGCAGGCGGTCCATCGCGCCGACGACCGTCTTCATCAGCTCCTCGGGCTTCGTGCCGAACGCCAGATCGACGCGGCGGGCGGTGCCGAACATATTGGTCAGGACGGGGAAGGTGCTGCCCTTCACGTTCGTGAACAGCAGGGCAGGTCCTTCCTCTTCGATCACGCGCCGGTGAATTTCCGCCAGCTCCAGATTCGGATCCACCGGAGCCTCGATGACGGCCAGGTCGTTGTCCTTGCGCAGCGCTTCTACGAATTGCCTTAGGTTTGCAAAAGTCATGATCGGCTCCTAACGTCTCTTCCGGGCTTGGACACCCAGGTCTATAAGGATGGAGAACAAGATCGTAATGATGAGATTGTGGACCATATTGGTGAAGATGAACCATTGGTCGTTGCCGATGGTCGCGGTCAGCCATGCGCCGCTGAAAATCTGGCAAATGACCAGAATGAGCACCCAAAGGGCAGAGCGCGCGGCCGGGTCGGCGCTTCCGGCTTGCTTGCGGACATGAAGGAAAAGGCCGAGAAGCACGAAGAAAAGAATCAGTCCGGCGATCCGGTGGACGAAGACGATGCCGGTCGCTCCATTGATCTCCGGAACGAGCTCGCCGTTGCACAGCGGCCAGCCGAGGCAGCCCCCTCCAGAGTCTGTATGGCGGATGAAGGCGCCGAGGTAAACGACGACGTAACAATAGATCGCCGCAGATAAAACCCTGGTATACACGGAGCCTGGAAGCATCGATGCCGAGGCGGGATCATGCCCCTTGTCCATCCGCCTCACCCACAGGACGAGCAGCACCGTCGAGGCGACCGCAAGCAGCGAGATGCCGAAGTGGAGCGCCATGACGGGAGGGCTCTGGTACCAGACGACGGCAGCGGCGCCCATCAGCGCCTGCACGATCGTGAAGAACAGCGTCAGGCCAGCGAACCAGAGCGGCTCGCGGAAGCGGCGGTAGACCATCACGGTCATGACAAAGGTAGCTACGACGATGATGCCGACCAGTCCGGTCACGACGCGATGCGAATATTCTATGGCTGTCTCGAGGGTAAAGGCGGGAATGAACTTGCCGTTGCATAGCGGCCAGTCATCGCCGCAGCCCCTTCCGGAGCCCGTATTGGTCACGAGAGCGCCTGCAAGCAGGACGAGGAACATGCCGATGCTGGACATCCATGCAAGCAGGCGGTATAGGCGGGAGATCATCGTTTGTTAGTCACCCCTTCGATGGATACAACCCTCATTATAGCGGCAAAAAAATGCAAAAGCCATGTTGAAAATGTGACGATAATGGCATCATTCCGCGTCGGATCAGACATGATTTGTACAAGCATTCCGGCGTTATTTTGTCCCGCTGAAGCTGGCAGCTTGCATGCCCTTAACGGGGAATAAATAACGCATGCAGCATAAAAGCCCATCAGAGAGTGGCCCCTGATGGGCTGGCTGCCAAGCCGGGCTGCGCCGAGGCTTACAGCGCGGCGGATACTTCGATCGCGCGGCCGAGGAACTGCTCGATCTCGTCCCTCGATTTGCGCAGCTTGCTGACGAAGCGGATGACTTCCTTGCCTTCGCGGAAAGCGATGAAGCTCGGAATGCCGAGAATGTTCAGCTCGGAGCATAGCTCGGGCAGATCGTCGCGGTCGATCTCGATGAACTCGATCTTGCCCGCGTAGTTCTGCTCGATCTCCGGCATGAACGGATCGATGAAGTGGCAATCGGGACACCAGGTCGTCTTGAAGACAGCCACCGTGACGCCGGAAGAGGCGACGGTTTCGCGGAACTGTTCGTCGGTCGTTACTTTGCGCATGTCAATCACCCTTTTTGTATGGATTTACTCTATCGTACCGAGTTTGAACCGTTTTGTAAAAGTCCTGCCGCCTAGCCTCCGGGAGGATCATTATCGGGAACCGTGCGCTTCCGTCTCCCGGCGCCCGAAGCGGCGGACCAGAGGAAGCAGAATCTTGCGCAGAGGGCCAGGGAAGGAGCTTGCGTCGGCTTCCCTGATGACGCCGAGCGCGATGAGCAGGAACAGGTAGAACATGCCCATCACGGCGCCAGTGGCGATGGTGCCGGCAAAAAAGACGAGCTTGGAAGGGAGAATCGAGCCGAGCACGCCTCTGACGGTCATGTCGGTCCCGTAGCCTGCCCCGGCGGCGATGACGATCGTCAGCAGGTATGCAGGCCAGCGGCGGCCGAGCACGTTCAGCTTCACCTTGTTCTGGATCGCCCTCATATTCAGCCAGGTGATGATCATGAAGCAGAGCATGGAAGCGATGATGAAGCCGTAGCCGCCCAGCAGCGGGCCGAGCGCCAGGCTGCCGACGATCTTGACGGCGTAGCCGATGATGGCGCTGATCATCGCCGGACGCGGATTGCCGAGTCCGAACAGGATCGAGTTGCTCGTCATCATCGTGATCTGGAAGATCGTGCCGATCGTCAGAGCGGCCACGACGCCGCTGGCGCCGGGATCCGAGAACAGGAGCCCGTTCACGGAATGCGCTCCAACCGTCAGCACCAGGGCGACAGGCACGCCGGTGAAGACGACGATGCGCATGACGAGCGAAGCCTGCTTGCGCACTTCATCCAGCCGTCCGACGGAATTGGCGGCGGACAGCACCGGAATGATCGACTGGCTGAGCGCGATCGCCAGAATCGGCGGGATGCCGGCAATCGACTGCGCGTTGAAGATGAGATAGTCGCGGATGCGGCTCGCCGTATCATAGGCGCTGTAATAGCTGTCCGTCCAACGGATGAAGAAGGTCGAGTCGATCAGATAGATGAACTGAACCGTCATCGCCGTGACGACGATCGGCACCGACATGGCGAAAATTTCCTTGTAGATGCTGCGCAGCCGCACCGGAGGAGCCGCTGCCTCGGACGCTGCCGCGCTCTCGCGGGCCGCCCGGCCGAGCGAGCGCTCCTCCTCCATGTCGGAGCGCTTCAGCTTGCGGGCGTAATACAGCATGACGAGGAAGGCGCCGATGCTGCCGAACACGCTGCCGAAAGTCGCGGCGGCGGAAATCCAGCGGTCCGTCCAGCCGAGATTGAGCACGATGAGCGCAAGTCCGATGCCGACGAGCACACGCGCGATCTGCTCGACGATCTGGGAAATGCCGCCTGCCGACATCATCTGCCTGCCCTGGAAGTACCCGCGCATCATCGCGATGATCGGGAACAGCAGCAGCGCCGGCGCGATCGCCCGGATCGATGAGGAGGCTTCCGGCGTGCGGACGAAGCTGGAGGCGTAGTAAGGCGCGAATATGTACAGCAGCGTCGACAGCAGGACGCCGGTGACGGCTCCGAACAGCAGCGCGGCGCGGTAGATCCGCTGGGCTTCGCGCGGCCTTCCGAGCGCGTAGCGTTCCGAAACCATCTTGCTGATGGCGCTCGGAATGCCGGCCGTGGCGATGATGAGCAGGTATAGATAGACCGTATTGGCGATGCCGAAATACCCGTTGCCGGGTCCGGAGAACATATAATCCAGCGGAACCCGCTGGAACAGTCCGAGCACCCGAGCGATGAGCGCGGCCGCCGCCAGAATCAGAGTGCCCCGGATGAGGGAGTCTTTTTTGACCATGTTGTCGGGTTCCTTCTTCCTTCACGAATAATACGAATGACCCTGCTAGTGTACCACAAAACGGTTCCCCCCCACACCCGTCCATCCCGAATCGGCCATGCGCTGCCGCGGCAATAAAAAATCCCGCAGAGAAATCTGCGGGATCGATGGGCTCTGCTGCAGCCGGGTTTGCCCCGCTGCTGGAACTATACGTTTTTAGGCGAGATCGGCTCCAGCGAAGGCACGCTCTGGCCGCGCACCGGAACAGCCGCTCCGGATGGTGCCGCCCATTTGACGGAGTTGGAGATGACCTTCAGCACGTTGGCATCGTAGTAAGTCGGATGCGTCTCGTGGCCCGGACGGAAGTAGAAGATCTTGCCTTGGCCGCGGTGGAACGTGCAGCCGCTGCGGAAGACGTTGCCGCCTTCGAACCAGCTGACGAACACAAGCTCGTCCGGAGCCGGGATATCGAAGTGCTCGCCGTACATTTCTTCCTGCTCCAGCGCGAACTGCTCCGGCAGGCCGGCTGCGATCGGATGCGCGGGATCGACGACCCAGATGCGCTCGCGCTCGCCGGCTTCGCGCCATTTCAAGTCGCAGCCCGTGCCCATGAGCTTCTTGAAGATTTTGGAGAAGTGGCCGGAGTGGAGGACGATGAGGCCCATGCCTTCCATGACGCGCTTGTGGACACGCTCCACGATGGCGTCCTCGACGCGGTCATGCGCCATATGACCCCACCAGATCAGGACGTCGGTGTTGTTCAGGACGTCTTCGCTCAGGCCATGCTCCGCTTCCTCGAGCGTTGCCGTCTTGATGTCGAGGCCGGAGTCTGCAAGCCCTTTGGCCAGCGTGTTGTGGATTCCGTCCGGATAGACGTTGCGGACTTCCTCATGTTCTTTCTCGTGGACGAATTCGTTCCAGATCGTCAGTTTGATCATTGATGGTGAACTCCTTTAAGTAGATATTGGGAAGATGGACATCAGAATGCGAGCCAGAGGATGAACAGGATGATCATGGCGAGCTGCAGGACGATCTTCACGGCCGTGCTCGACAGCAGGCCGACGACGGCGCCGATGCCGGACATGAAGGTGCGCTTCAGGATCGGTCCCGATACGGGCTCCTTGTCCATGACGATCTTGTACAGCTCCCCGATCATCGCTCCAGCCAGCGGGCCGATGATGAGGCCGAACGCCGGAATGACGAACGGGCCGACGATCAGCCCGATCGTGCTGCCGACGACGGATGCCCGGGAGCCGCCGAATTTCTTGACGCCCCATGCGCTCACGGCGTAATCGGCGATGAACAGGACGACGACGATGAGCGTCTGGATCGTCCAGAACATCCAGCCGAACGGCGAGAAGCTGATGAAGAGGCCGTAGACGAAAAAGGCCGCGTAGATGGCGAGCGCTCCCGGAAGGATCGGATAGACCGTTCCGGCCATGCCGACAAGGAACAGGATGACGACGAGAATCCAGCCGATAATTGCTAGCGTCATCGCCGGCTCACCCTTTCAGCAGCATGTCGCGGATGACATGCGCGACTCCATGCTCGTTGTTGCTCAGCGTAACGGCGTCAGCCGCTTCCTTGACCGCTGCCTGGGCATTGCCCATGGCGACGCCGAGCCCGGCTTGGCGGATCGCCTCGATATCGTTGAGGCTGTCTCCGACAGCGACGGCCTGGGACATCTCGATGCCGAGCACGCCGCACAGCTCGCGGATGGCGGTCGCCTTGTTCACTCCGGCGGGATTGAGCTCGAGATTCCACGGAGACGAGTTGGTGATCTCCAGCGAGCCCCAGCTCTCGACCTCGCGGCGGATCTCCTCGCGGATGGAGTCGTTCTCGGTATGATAGCCGAATTTGAGCCAGTGGAAATCATCGTAGCCGTCGGCCGGCTCGATCCACTTTTCCTTGTTGAAGACTCCCTCGACGGAGTACCCCCAGAACCAGGGCTCCGCATGCTGGACGGCAAGCCTGTGCAGACGCTTGATCTCCGAGGCGTTCATGAGCGTCCTCCGGTAGAGCACATGCGGCTTGCTCCAGATCTCGCTTCCGTTCACCGTAATCATCGGGGTGTCCAGCCCGAGCTGCTCCGCGAACGGCAAAGCTCCCTGGAAGCCCCTGCCGGTCGAGAAGCAGACGGTTATTCCCGCCTCCATCGCCCGGCGGATCCACTCCGCGTTCTCTTCGCTTATCGTCTGCTCGTCCGTCAGCAGCGTCCCGTCCATATCGAGGGCAAGCAGTTTGTAATCTCTCATATGTTCCTCCCTGCCAGATGGTGTTGCTTGATATTTTATCATATCGGACAAGGATTCCAAATGCGATTCAGCCGGCTGGATTCATTATACGCCGAGGCGCTGCGGCCGCGCGCCTGCCTATTTTGGCGCATCTGCATGGTATTTTGGCTACGGAGCCGCTCTTTCCGTCTGCGCAAATAAAAAACATCGACGGCATGCCGGCATCCAGCCGTCAGCCATCGATGAAAGAAAGAGCGGAACGAGAAGGCGGAATCCGCTCAGGCGGCTCCCTCCAGGCTTCTCCGCCTCCGCCGCAGCCGTCCCGCCATGAGGCCGTGCTTCGGCGAAAGGACGAATGCAGCCGCGAACAATGCCGCGGCAGCCGCCACGATGCAGCCGGCGATGGAAGCGTCCAGCCATACGGCGAGCAGGAAGCCCAGGAACGTGGAGAGCACGCCGCAAGCCGCGCTGATCGCGATCATCCTGCCGAGTCGGTCGGTGAGCAGATAGGCGGTGGACGGCGGGATGACGAGCAGTCCGACGACGAGAATCGCGCCTACGCTTTCGAAGGAGCTCACCGTCGTGATCGATACGAGGCCCATCAGCAAGTAATGGAACAGGGCGGCCGGAATGCCTAGCGCCGCCGCCAGCAGCGGATCGAACGCGCACAGCTTGAACTGCTTGTAGAACAGTCCGATGACGGCGAGGATCAGCGTCAGCGCTCCCCCGAGCAGCCATACGGAGCGCGGCCCGATGCCGACCCCGCCGATCTCGAGCGTATTCCAGGCCGCATAAGCGATCTCCCCGTAGAGGACGCAGTCCAGGTCGAGGTCGACCTGCCTGGCGTTCAGGCTGATGAGCACGACTCCGATCGCGAACAGCGAAGTGAAGATGACGCCGATCGAGGCATCGCTCTGGATTCCCCGCTGGTTGAACCATTGGATGAGAAAGACGCACAGCAGCCCCATGAAGGCAGCGGCGATGAGCATCAGGATCGAATCCCGCGATCCGCTGAACATATAAGCGATGACGATTCCCGGCAATACGGAATGGCTGATGGCATCTCCGATCAGAGCCATGCGGCGCAGGATGAGGAAGCAGCCGAGTACGGCGCAGCTCACGGCGGCCAGGGAGCCGGTCAGCAAAATCCAGAAATCCATCATGTCAGCCGGCCTCCTTTGCCTTGCTTGCAGACGTTGGCTCCAGGCTGCGCCGCATGCCCCTGCGGGTCAACGCGACGACAACGAGGCCCTTGCGGCTGCCGAAGGCCACGGATAAGAGAAAGATCGCCGCTGCCGCCAGCACGCTGACCGGGCCGGTCGGCAGCTGATTCACTTGCGAGCTGATCCACGCTCCCAGCAGGCCGCTGACCGTCCCGAACAGCCCTGACAGGAAGATCATCCGCCCGAGCCGCTCCGTCCAGAAGCGGGCCGATACGGCCGGGGTGATGAGGAGGGCGGCGACGAGCACGACCCCGACGGCCTGGATGCCGGCGACGACGGCCACGACGACGAGCGCCTGCATCAGAAAATCCAGCAGCCCTGTGGGGAATCCCGCTCCCCTGGCGAAGGCGGGATCAAACGAAAGAAGCTTGAACTCCTTGAAGAGCAGCGTGCATACGGCAGCCAGCAGCAGGCAGACCCCGGCCATAAGCCGCACGTCGCTGCCCACCATGGAAGCCGCCTGGCCGAACAGGAACTTGTCGAGGCCGCTCTGGCTCCCGTCTCCGCTGTGCTGGATCATCGTCAGCAGCACGATGCCGATTCCGAAAAACGAGGAAAGCACGATGCCCATCGCCGCATCCTCCTTGATGCGCGAGCGCGAGGTGATGAGCCGGATCGCCAGCGTGCCGGCGATGCCGGCCGCCACGGCGCCGAGCATGAATACCGGCAGCGACTTGACCCCCGTGAGCAGGAAAGCGACGCAGATGCCGGGAAGCGCGGTATGGGCGATCGTATCGCCCATCAGGCTCTGCCGGCGCAAGTAGGCGAAGCAGCCGATCATGCCGCTGCTCAGGCCGAGCAGCATGCAGCCGAGCGCGATCCAGCGCAGGTTGGGATCTGAGGCCAGCGCCTCGATGGAAGCCCATAACCCGGTCATGGCCGCCCTCCTCCATGAAGGGTAGGGACGGCTTCCTGCCGCGGAGCCGGATCAACCTGCCGCGGAGCCGGACCAGCCTGCCGCGGAGCCGGATCTGCCTGCCGCGGAGCCGGATCAGCCTGCCTCTGGCTGGCCGGTGCGGCAGCGCCTGCCCCGGCAAATCCAATCCGGCCTCCGTACGTGCGATGGAGGTTCTCTTCCGTGAAAGCCTTGGCGGTAGGGCCGAAAGCCTGGACCGTTACATTCAGGAGCAGCACGGAATCGAAATACTCCGGAACGGTTGCCAGATCATGGTGAACCACGATGACCGTCTTTCCGTCCGCGCGCAGCTTGCGGAGCAGCTCGACGATCGCTTTCTCGGTCGCCGCGTCGACGCCGGCGAACGGCTCATCCATGAAGTAGAGATCCGCATCCTGCGCCAGCGCCCTCGCCAGGAACACCCGCTGCTGCTGGCCGCCGGACAGCTCGCTGATCTGGCGCTCGGCGAATGCCTCCATGCCGACTCCCCTCAGGCACTCAAGAGCGATGGCCCGCTCCTTGCGGCCCGGACGGCGGAACCAGCCCAGCCGCCCATACCGTCCCATCATGACGACATCGAGCGCATGCGTCGGAAAGTCCCAGTCGACCGACTCGCGCTGCGGCACGTATCCGATCCGCTTGCGGGCGGCATCAATGGTCTCGCCGAATGCCTTCGCTTCCCCTCCAAGCGCCGGCGTAAGGCCGAGAATGCTCTTGATCAGCGTCGACTTGCCGGCTCCGTTCGGTCCGACGATGGCGACAAGCTCCCCTTCCGGAACCGCGAACGAAACCTCCCGCAGCACGGAACGGTTCCGGTAAGCCGTGCTCAGCCCTGCCACTTCGAGGACAATGCGCTTCGGCTTGCCCGCATCTCGAATGCCGTTATCGGCTGCTGCCTCTTCGTATACGTTCATAATTCGCTCTCTCCCTTCAAAGCTTCTGCGATCGTGTCGACATTATGGCGGAACATGCCGATATACGTTCCTTCCGGAGTTTCCTTCTCTCCCAGCGCATCGGAGAACAGCTCGCCCCCGATGACGACCTTATGGCCCATCCGGCCTGCCCCTTCTATGACCGATTCGATCGACTTTCGAGGAATGCTCGATTCGACGAAAACGGCGGGAATGTCGTTGTCGACCAGAAAATCCCGCAGCGCGGCGACATCCTTCGATCCAAACTCCGATGCCGTGCTCATTCCCAGCAGCCCCTTCACCTCCAGCCCGTAGGCCCGGCCGAAATAGCCGAAGGCGTCGTGGGCGGTCACGAGCACCCGCTGCCGCTCCGGAATCGAAGCGAGCTTGTCGGACGCATACTGATGGAGGCTCCGCAGCTCCGCCAAATAAGCGTCGGCCCGTTCCTTATAGGCCTGGGCATGCTCCGGATCCTTCGCCGCAAACGTATCCCGGATCTTCTCCACCGCATGCATCCACAGCTCCGCATCGAACCAGACATGAGGATCCGGGCTGCCGGGCTGGGTCTCCATCACCATGCCCTGCGGAATCCCGTCCGTGACGGCGACAACCGTCCGGGATCGGCCGAGCTTATGCAGCACCTCGGTCATCTTTCCTTCGAGATGCAGGCCTCCGTACAGGACGATGTCCGCTTTGTCGAGCTTGACCATGTCCCCATGCGAAGCCTTGTACAGGTGGGGGTCTACGCCCGGTCCCATCAGCGCCGCCACGCGCACCCGATCCCCGCCCACCGCCTCGGCCGCATCCGCGATCATTCCCGTCGTAACCGTCACGGCCAGCTCGCCCCCGCTCGCCCCGGTTCCGGCATCGCCGGCGCCCGAACAGGCCTGGGCAATCATGAGCACGGACAGAAGCAAGCCTGTCAGAGCCAGCCTCTCCCATTTCCATCTCCATCTCCCTGCCTTCAAATTCCTCTCCCCCTCGACGGCACAAGCCTTCGTTGTTGATTTCTTCAGTTGGGCTTAAGACTTATTTTTTATAGTATACAATAAAGTTTCCATAGTGCAACATATTTTTGTTATACCAACAGATATTCCGGCACATGAAAAAAAGCACTCCTAAGGAGTGCTTGGATACGAAAAACCTTTTATTTATCAAGTCATTTTCCGAATGCAAAAATGTTTACTTCCGAACCACTTCAAACCTTCCTGACATGGGTTTTGTCAAAGTCCGCCGTATCGAACCAATCGCCGGTCGAAGCCCAGGTCGCATCAAGCGGAATCCATTTGCCGCCTTCATCCGCCAGCTTGACCTCATTCCAGGCATGGCTGCCGAACCCTCCGCGGCCGTCGGCTCCAAGGCCCGTCACGACCCGGACTTCCAGTCCGGCCGACCGCGCCATGACCGCGTACAGACGAGCCGTATCGATGCACACGCCCTTGCGGGACTTGAACGTCTCCTCCGGCGTCTGCTCTTTCCATATGCCCTTGGACGTGTAATTGTCCGCCTTGTCCCAATCATAGGCGATCCGCTTGCCGAGCCATTCGTAGAGAAGCTCCGCCTTGTCCCGGTCACTCACTGCACCGGCTGTGACCTGCCTTGCGGCGTCCCCGATATCGGCCGGAATGTTGGAGTCGATGATCTCGTATCTCCGCTGCAGTACCTGCTGGAACTCACTGCCGACCGCTTCCGTAATGACCGGACCGCTGCCTTCGAGCAGCCCTCCGGCAACCGGCTGCAGCAGCTTGTCCGCTGCCTGGCGGTAGACCGGAGAGCTCTCGATGTTCCCGGCCAAGGGAGCTGTTGGAAATACCGATACATAGAGAAACAGAAGAGCAAGCAGCACGAGCGAGCGGCCGACCCCGTGCAGGCCGCCGATGACGGCTCCCGCAGCCCGGTTGGCCGAACGTCTGCTGCCGGCTCCGGCCTCTCCCCCGACTTCCTCTGCTGTACGGGCAGGATAAGCCGCGGCTCCGAACGCTCTCCACGCAAGAGGAGTCAAGGTCGACAGCAGCAGGCGAAGCAGCGCATAGCCGATCAGAAACAAGACGCCGAAGCGAAGCAGAGGCAGGTCCCTCACGCTTGTAAGGAAGGTATACCAGGCCTGCTCCAGGCCGGCCATCTCTTTCTGCGGAAGATGGACATGGGCCTGAAGCCAGCGGCTGGCGGGAGAGGAGAGCAGCTGCGCCAGCTTGGCCGCTCCGGCCAGAGCCGCGATCAGCAGCACTCCTTCCCAGATGAAATGAAACAGCCGCTGCGAGGAATTCCTCGCCCCTCGTCCGAATCCTTGAAGCAGGGAAACGGCGATGACAAGCAGCACGGCAAGCGATACCGGCTCCATATCAAGGAGCGGCTGAAGACTGTTCTGGATGATGGCCATAGACATATGCATGCCCCTCCCTTGTTGTCCTTTTACGTCGAAGTCCTATCGTTCTCTGCGGCAAAGAGCATCCGCTCTCCCTGCTCTCGCCGTCCTCCCGGCTACTTTCCTCGGGCGCCTTCGATCAGCGCTCTGATCGTGCCGTCTATGCTCCATGTTCCGAGCGGAGCCCCCTTGAACGACACATTCACCTTATCCTCGCCCTTCTTTCCTTTGAGCTCCAGATTGTCGGTCTTGACCGTGTAGGTGCCGTCGCCGTTGTCCATGTACTCGGCGCTGCCCGCTTCCCCGGCCATGGCGGTCACCGCCTGATCGCGGACCTTGCCTCCGAGACCCTTCAGATCCTGCAGGTTGTAGCCGCTGTACAGCACGAGACCGATGACGATGACCGCCGCAAGCGCCCATTTCGCCACTGTCCGCACGATGCCGATGACCAGCAGCAGGATGACGAGTCCTACCGCGAGCACAAGCCAGTTCTCCTTGAAAAAAGTGCTCCATGTCTCATAGTCGTAACCCAAGCTATCCATGACGCGCCATGCCCCCTGTCGCATATCCGCGTTCCCCGGGCCGGCATCCGGCCCCGCGGTCAATAGTCCCATTATAACCGACGCTGCCGGGAGCGTAAACGCGGCCGGAGAGGCGGCGATAAAGCATATCCTGTCCCGCAAGGGCGTACAAGTAGTAAAGTCCTGAACAAGCCGAGTCCGCAAGCCTGAAGGAGGGCAACAACGTGAGAACCGCCATGTGGCTGTACCTGTTTTTATTCGTCGCCTTTTTCGATCTGCATGCCCAGTACCCCATCCTGACTCCGTACGCCGTCTCGCTGGGGGCCGCGCCTTCGTTCATCGGGCTTATGATGGGCATGTACTCCCTCACCCATCTGCCGGGCAACATCATCGCCGGCTTCGGCATCGACCGCTTCGGCAGCCGCATGTTCATCGTGTTCAGCCTGCTCGGAGCCGGCGTCATCCTCCTGCTTCAGGCTCAGGTCACGAATCCATGGCAGCTGCTCGCTCTCCGCTCGATCAGCGGTTTCGTCCTGGCTTTCCTGTCCCCTGCCTGCAGCGCCTTGCTGGCCAGAATGGCGACGGACGCTCTCCAGCAGGGCAAGCTGATGAGCGGCAGCGGCTTCGTCCACACGCTCGCGTCGGTCGTCTCGCCCGCGGCGGGGGCTTTTCTTGTAGCCCGGATCGGCTTCTCCAGCGCCTTTTACCTGCTGGGCTGGATTTTGATCGGCACCAGCATCTGCGCGCTTCTGTTCATCCGCGACCGCAAGGAGACGGCCATGCTCCCGGCGGGTCCCCGGTCCTTGAGCCACGCTCCGCCAAAAGCCGCGCTCGCTTCGGTTGCGGCCGTCCCCGCCGGCGATTCCGGAGGCTTTCCGTGGATCGTCTTCCTGCTTCCCGTCGCCATCAGCTGCTCGCAAGGCATTCTCAGCTTCGAGCTCCCGCTCATGTCCACCACTTCCGAGGGCATGATGCGTACCGGATGGCTGTTCTCGGTCGTAAGCGCGGGAGGTCTCATCACCCTGAGCATGCTGTTCCTGAACCGCATTCCGGCTTTCCGCCGCACGCTCTGGGGCGCTTTGCTGCTGGCCATCGCCTATTTCGGCATCGCAGCCGGATTCAACGCCCCGCTCGTGTCGCTGCTTCTCGTCGTCGGCATGGCCAAAGGCGTCATCTTCCCCGCCCTCTCGACGCTGCTCATCGAGCTTAGCGGAACCGAGCGCTACGGCCGCACGTTCTCGATCCTGTCGATCGCCTTCTCCATCGGAGCTTTCCTCGGACCTATGATCGCGGGCCAGGTCCGGCATTTCGTCTCGCCCTACTATATTTCCTTCGTCTTCCTCATGCTCGCTCTCGCCGTGCTTCCCTTCCACGGAAGGGGAGGCCGGAACCGGATTCCTGCAGCGCCATCCGCCCAATTGCCGAGGACTGGGTGAATGCACAGGGCGCGCACCATGCAGGTACATACATTGAACAATGTCTGACGGACCGCCAGCTCGTTGCCCGCGGGCCGGCGCCCGGATGACCTCACCAAGCAGAAAGGGGTGACCAATACAATGTCTTATGTCGAAGGTGCAGGTGTAGGCTATGCTCCCGTAGGCGGAGTGGGAGGAGTCTGGACTTCCACTGGCGCAATCCTCGTTCTGTTCATCCTGCTCGTTATCATCATCAGCAGCTTCTGCTTCTAATGATATGAGAACTGGTTTCCCGCTCTCGTAAAACTTGAGGCCTGCCGAATTCGGCAGACCTCCTTTTTTTGTGGAAAAGACAAACGAGCAGCGTTGAATAACCGGCGGTCCAAGGTTAATCTTAGTGGATAAGGAGGCGATTCCCGTGGAAGAAGCCGTCATCATCGTCGAAGGCAAGAACGACCGGAGCCGCCTCCGGCGCGTGCTGTCGGAAGAAGTTCCGATCCTGTGCACCTTCGGCACTCCGGGCTCGAAGCAGCTGGAGACGCTGCGCAAGCAGGCCGGCGGCAGCCAGGTCTACATCTTCACCGACAATGATTCATCCGGCCGGCGCATCCGCGGCATCCTGCGCGATGAATTCCCGGACGCCGAGCATATCTATACCCGTCGCGGTTATCCCGGCGTCGAAGGAACTCCCGAGGAATATTTGCTGGAGCAGCTTCTCAAGGCAGGCTTCGAGTCCGAGCTTATCTTCCCCGATGCGGGACCGGAGCCGCGATGGTCCAAAGAGGACGGGCTCTAGGAACAAGAGCCATGCCGGAGCAGTTGTCCCTCCCCCATATAGCGAACCGGCCAGGAGCTGCTTTCTTGCAAAAGGCGCCATGCCTCAGCGGTCTCGCAAGCTCTTGAGCACAGCGGGCTTGCCTTTCCCAGCGGCCAGCGCGGTCAAGCTGTCAGCAACGTCCAGTTGCATGGCAGCTTGCCCTTTCCCCCGCTGCCTAGCCAGCGAAGGCGGGCCGCCGCATCCGGAAAAGCGTCAGCGGTCGCCTTTGAAACCGGGTTCCTACCGCTTTGTCGCCAAGTTCAGAGGAACCCGGGTTCAACAGCGATTGGAGGAGCGGCGGCTTGCCGAGCGGTCTTGAGCGCAGCGGTTTTGCCTCAGCGGCTTGCCTCAGCGGGCTTGTGCGCAGCGGTCTTGCGGCAGCTTGTCTTGCCTTTTCCAACGGCCAGCGCGGTCCAGCCGCATGGCCGGTTTGCTCCTGCCCCGCTGCATAGCCAGCGAAGGCGGGCCGCCGCATCCGGAAAAGCGTCAGCGGTCGCCTTTGAAGCCGGGTTCCTACCGCTTTGTAGCCAAGTTCAGAGGAACCGGGGGTCAACAGCGATTGGAGGAGCGACGGCTTGCCGAGCGGTCTTGAGCACTTGAGCGCAGCGGGCTTGCCTCAGCGGGCTTGAGCGCAGCGGTCTTGCGGCAGCTTGTCTTGCCTTTTCCAGCGGCCAGCGCGGTCCAGCCGCATGGCCGGCTTGCTCCTGCCCCGCTGCCTAGCCAGCGAAGGCGGCCGCTGCATCCGGAAAAGCGTCAGCGGTCGCCTTTGAAACCGGGTTCCTACCGCTTTGTCGCCAAGTTCAGAGGAACCGGGGGTCAATAGCGATTGGAGGAGCGGCGGCTTGCCGAGCGGTCTTGAGCGCAGCGGTTTTGCCTCAGCGGCTTGCCTCAGCGGGCTTGAGCGCAGCGGTCTTGCGGCAGCTTGTCTTGCCTTTTCCAGCGGCCAGCGCGGTCCAGCCGCATGGCCGGCTTGCTCCTGCCCCGCTGCCTAGCCAGCGAAGGCGGGCCGCCGCATCCGGAAAAGCGTCAGCGGTCGCCTTTGAAACCGGGTTCCTACAGCTGTATCCGCCAAGTTCAGAGGAACCTGGGTTCAACAGCGATTGGAGGAGCGGCGGCTTGCCGAGCGGTCTTGAGCACTTGAGCAGTCTTGAGCACTTGAGCGCAGCGGCCTTCAGCACAGCAGCCTTGAGCGCAACGGCCTTAAGCGCAACGGCCTTGAGCACTCAAGCTTTGGCAGCCAGCTAAATCTGAAGCAGCGCAATGACCGCCGTCACCGTGCCGATGCTCAATATCGTAGAGAACAGCACCGCCTGCGAAGAGAACTCCGGCTCGTTGTCGAACTCGACCGCCAGCAGCACGCTGCTGAGCGAAGTCGGCACCGCCGAGCTCACGATGAGCGCCTTGGCCGCAAGGCCGTCGATGCCGAGCAGCCAGACCGTCAAGGCGGCCAGCGCCGGGCCCGCCGCCAGGCGAAGCGCCAGGGAAAGCCCCAGATCCGCCGTCTTCCCCTTGCCGCTGCCGCGCTTCATGCTCCCGAGCTGCACGCCGAGCGTCAGCAGAGCCGTCCCGATGAAAGCATTCGCCACATAATCGAGCGGCGTCGCGAGATAGACCGGAATGCCGACACCGAAGCCGCGCAGCGCAAAAGCGAGCGGGATCACATAAATGACCGGCTGCGACAAAATCGTGCGCCGGATGTCGCGGAAGCTGCTTTTATGCGCATTGACGCTGTAGATGCCGTATGTGTTCGGAAGCAGCGACTGCATCATCATGATCAGCACCTGGATCGACAGCGTGAACGGATTCGCAGCGAAAGCCAGCTGGTTGAGCGGAATGCCGTAGTTGGCGCTGTTGTAGAACAGCACGCTGTTGCGCATCGCCGCCTTCATGCCCCCCTGAAATCCCCTCAGCCTGATCACGATCTCCACAAGCGCGTACTGGAACGCCATGAACACGCCGAAAAACAGCAGCACCTGGCCGATCAGCGAAAATGGAATATCGGTCGTGTACAAAAGCTTGAAGATGACTGCCGGAGAAAAGAGATAAAAGTTCAGCTTGGACAGCGTACGGATGTCCAGCACGAATATCCGCTGCAGCACGACCCCGATCAGGATCATGACGCATAGCGGAATGATGTTATGCAGCAGGATCGAGCCGAGCAATGCCATGAGTGCCACTCCTTCCCTCATGTCCAAAAAAAATTCCTGCAATTTCTTGCAGGAATGGACAACCTGTCTGCCTCTCGGAAGAGGCTTTATTTTTTGAGCAAGCTTTTGACGGCTGTCACGATGGAATCCGCCTTTTGGTCCGGTGTCATCGATTGATCCATGCCGCCGGTAATGTATTTGCGTATATTGCCCTTCTTGTCGATCAGCGTGAACACGTCGTTATGGCTGTAATTGCCATCGGTATCCTTGAGCAGGGACAGGCCGTAATCCTTGACCAGCTTGGCCGTGGCCGCTTCGTCCGGATTGCGCAGGAACAGCCAGCCCGCAGGGTCGGCATGGAACTTGGAGGCGAAGGTCCGGATGGCCTCGGGAGTGTCGCGCTCAGGGTCGAAGGTGATGGACATCAGCTCGACTTTGTCGCCGAACAGCCCTTCCTCCTTCAGCTTGTCCTGCACCTTGGACAGAATGAAAGTCGTAGCGGGACAGACGTCCGGGCAATGAGACCAGTAGAAATAAGCGACGCGGACTTTGCCGTCCGAATCGGCAAGCTTGACTTCCTTTCCGTCTTCCAAAGCGTTCTGAAGCGTGAACTCAGGCGCAGGGCTGTTTTGCGGAAAATTGACGGCTTGCGTGCTGTCGGCCCGGCTTGATACGAGCAGGTAGATGCCCATGGCGGCGCAAAGCGCGAACAAGGCGATTTTGAAAGCATGCTTGCGGATGAATGGCAACGTTTACCTCTCCTCTTATGTAAGTAAAGCCTGTCCGGGCGGACAGGCATGCAAGACGATCAAGGCAGGATGCTTGAAATGAACGCCGCGCCAGGCTCTCTGTACGTGTTGGCGATCATGAGCAGGAAAACGACAAGCAGGTAGTTGACGGAGATGAGGAAATTGACCTTGGCCCATTTCTCTGTCTCCTGTGCGGTTTTCGCGCGCATGCCTGTCAAGGTGTGAGCGAACCAGATGACGGTAAGCAGCCCGGAAACCCACAGGAACCATTGGCCCGTGTAACCATAGGTGTAGAGCAGGATTACGGTCGGAATGAGCAGCAGCACATAAGGAATCATCTGCAGCTTGGTCCGCTTGATGCCTTTCACGACCGGCAGCAGCGGATAGCCCGCAGCGCGGTATTCCTCTACGCGGCGAATCGCCAGCGACCAGAAGTGTGCCGGCTGCCAGAGGAATAGGAAGGCGAAGAGCAGCCAAGCTCCGGCATCCACTTGGCCGGTGACGGCGCAGTAGCCGATGACCGGCGGCATCGCTCCCGATACGCCGCCGATGGACGTGCTCCAGGTCGAGCTCCGCTTGAGCCAGATCGTATAGATGACGATATAGACGAACCAGCCTAGCAGTCCCAGCCAGCCGGATAGAACGTTCACCAGGGTAAACAGCACGGCAAGGCCGGCAATTCCGAGAATGATGCCGTAGGTAATGACGAAGCCCGGCTTCAGCCGCCCTGTCGGCAGCGCGCGGTTGCGTGTCCGCTCCATCTTGAGGTCGAGCTCGCGGTCCCAGTAATTGTTAATGACGCAGGCAGAAGCCATCGTCAGAGAAGTTCCGATCAGCATCCATAGCAGCTTCAGCCAGTCGATGCTCCACTGGGAAGCTACCCAGAATCCTCCAAAAGCCGCAAAAGCGTTCATGCGAACGATTCCTGGCTTGGTAAGGGCAATCAAGTCTTTCCACACAGTCGTGCGCCTCCTGTTTTTGGAGCGCAAAAGCGCATCGCGCCTAAGGGCTTCAGTAGTCAACGGTACTAATGATACCGAAAATGAATGCTTGTGACAATGTAAGGAAAGGCAAGTTCATGAATTCGACATGTCAATGAAGACTATTTGTTGACGAATGCTGCCGGGCCTTGCCTCCCAGGGCTTGCCTCGCCTTTCATTTTCAAGTCGAAAACAGGCACATCTCGCGGTCCCCGGCATACAGTAAGGTGTGGTCAGGAGCCCAGGCGGGAGGGCACCGCAGCAACAGCAGGCCGCAGGCTCCCGCAAAAGGAGCGTGAACAGGAATAATGGCTGTCATCAAGACCAACGATGCGAACACCAGGCTGCTTGCCCGGCTGATGCGGGCGGAAGCGGAAGGCGAAGGCGATCTCGGCATGCTGATGGTGGGCAACGTCGGCGTCAACCGGATACTTGGCAATTGCCTCGATTTCCGCAATATACGGTCCATTCCGGACATGGTGTACCAGAGTCCCGGAGGATACGAGGCGGTCCAGAAGAGCTACTTCTATCAGAAGGCCAGGGACAAGGAAATCCGGCTGGCCAAACGCGTCATCGGCGGGGAGCGCCAGCATCCTGCCAGCAACGCCCTATGGTTTTTCAGGCCGTCGGGAGATTGCCCCGATACTTGGTATGACCAAAGTAACACCGGGCGCTTCAAAGCGCATTGCTTCTTCGCGCCGACCCCCGGCGACTGCCCGGACGTGTACTGACCGAAATCAAGCATCTATCCAGAGAGAGCGGGGAAACCTTTCATGTCGAATGCTTATGACTTCGATTACTATCGTTCTTATGGCGCCTACGGCCATCCTTCCGTCGGCGGAGCCGGCGCGGGCTATGGCCATCCTTCCGTCGGCGGCGCCGGCATGGGCTACGGCCATCCTTCCGTCGGCGGCGCCGGCATGGGCTACGGCCATCCTTCCGTCGGCGGCGCCGGCACGGGCTACGGCCATCCTTCCGTCGGCGGCGTCAATGCCGCCATGTACAGCCATGACGGCATGATGATTCCGGGAGCCGCCTTCATGCAGATGCCTCCGAACGTTCCGAGCGGATCCGTCATCACGCCCAATGCCGGAACGATCACGACCGTGCCGGCCCGCGAGGAATCGTATGTCGAGAACATCCTTCGCTTGAACCGCAGCAAGATGGCGACGTTCTATATGACTTATGAGAACAACAAGGAATGGAACGCCAAAATTTTCCGCGGCGTCATCGAGGCGGCAGGCCGCGATCATATCATTATCCGCGATCCCGCCACGAATATGCGCTATCTGCTCCTGACGCTGAATCTCGACTATGTCACCTTTGACGGTCCGATCGCCTACGAGTATCAGTTCCAAGGACAGACGATCTCCAATCTGACGCCTGAGACGGAACGCTAAGCCAAAGGCTGGCGTCCAAGCGACGGCTTGAACGTCCACGCATGGATGCGGGAACGCCCCCCGGCGACCATCCCGCCAATGCCAAACCATGGGGAACGCTCCGAGAGGCGTTCTTCTTGGCATGCCCGCGCTTCCTCCTCCGAGGCTGCCGGCCAAATTTCGACGAACAAATTCGGCTGATCCGTACCCTCGTATAGAGATACCCGCACCCCGCCTTCAGCCAGCCGCCCGATAAAGGCCAGGTAGTCCGCACGGGCTTCCTCCTCGATGCGGTATTCAACCATCAGAGCATAGGCATTCATTCCGTTTCCTCCTCGCGACATCAAGTTTCTCCATCCTAGCATGACCCGGGCTCTCAGCCCAAGCCCGACATAAGAAACCATCGACGAGGGCATAATGGAAAGACCGGGAGCGGGGGCGTTTAGGCCGTCTAGGCCGCTTCCAAAGCCATTTGAAATCTTCAGGAGGTGCTTGGACTGGATACAGGAACGCATCTGGTCGCCGGACTGGGACTCGCCGGGCTGTCGACCGTCGATCCGGCCGTCGCGGGAAACCCGAGCCTGTTCGCGGCCGTCCTGGCGGGCACGATCATCGGATCGCAGGCTCCGGATCTGGACGGCTTCCTTCGGCTCAAAAGCAATGCCGTCTATATCCGCAACCATCGCGGCGCCTCGCATTCCCTGCCCGCCGTCCTCATCTGGACCACACTGATCACGGGAGCGATCGCTTGGGCTTATCAAGGCACGCTGCCGTGGCTGCATCTGGCCGGGTGGGTGCTGCTCGCGGTATCCGCCCATGTTTTCTCGGATTGCTTCAATACCTACGGAACCCAGGCTGCAAGGCCCTTTACGGCCAAATGGATCTCGTGGAACATCATCCACATTTTCGATCCGACTATTTTTGCCGGCCATGCAGCCGCTTTGCTGCTCTGGGCTTTCGGAGTCTTCCAGCCGCAGCTCATCTTTCCGGTGTTGTACGGACTGCTCGTGGTCTACTACGTCTGGAGAACGCAGGTCCATCGAAGCGTGGCGCGGAAGCTGCCTTCGCTGGACGATTCCCATGCTGAAGGGGATAGCTATATTCTCATCCCGACGATAACGCTGAACAATTGGAATGTAGTCAAGCGGCATGAAGACGGAAGCTTCATGATCGGCGACTTGCGCAACGGCGAGCTCAAATGGTCCGGCAGCGCGCGCTGCATGGATCATCCCGCGATAGACCAGTCGAAGTTCGACGCATCCGTCAAAGCGTTCCTGTACTTCTCCTCGTTCGCCTGCTCCGAGGTGCTGGAGCATTCGTACGGCTACGAGGTGCGATGGTTCGACGTGCGCTACCGCCATCGCAAGCAGTACCCGTTCGTAGCGGTCGTTCTGATGGACAAGGATTACGCCACGCTCGGCTCTTATGTCGGATGGCTGAGCGACGATAGGCTGAAGAAGAGGCTGCGGATGAACACCTACTGAGCTTGCTTCCATTAAAAGAGCACCCCGAAACGGTTGACCGCAGAAGCCCCTTGCTTCACAATAAGAGGGGCTTTTTAATTTGTTCTCGCAAAATGAACAGCAAAAAAAGGAAGCCCAAGGTTTCCCTTGAGCTTCCTCTTGTTTATCTTCCCGCTATTAGCGGAGTTGTTGGCCTTGGCCCGACAGTTGTTGCTCGGCGATTTGCACGAGTTTCTTCGTGATGTAGCCGCCGAGGGATCCTGCATCGCGGGTTGCTACGTTGCCGTAGTATCCGTCTGCTGGAATTTGTACACCCAGTTCTTGTGCTGCTTCGAATTTCATTTGCTCAAGGGCTTGTTTTGCACCTGGGACGATCAGTCTGTTGCTTCCGCTGTTGTTGCTTCCGCTGTTGTTGCCTGCCATTGTAGTTGCTCCTTTCGAAGTTCGCACTGTGATGTGTGTTGCAAGCTTGCCAGCTTATTATGTTCCGTTCCGGAAGTTCTATTCTACGGCTCTTCAAAATTTCTTCCTCATCCTAATCTGAATCGGGAGGCATTCCGCCATGTCCAAGCCCCTTGCCTTGATCTACTCCCTGCTGTCCTGCGTTCTCATGGTAGCCACCGCAATCTCCATCAGCTTCAGCGCCTGGCTGGCCATTACGCTGGCCATCGTTACGACGGTGTTCATCGGCCTCGGCTTCATGCTCAAGTCGCGTCTCAAGCGTTCTTGAACGGCCGGATATAGACAAAGAAAAGGGTGCCCCCGGACAAGCTCCGAGCGATGCACCCTTTTTGCATTTCCTTCGACCTTCAGCTCACGGCTTCAGGAACCCCATTCTTTCCTTGACGCCTGCAACGATGACGTCGGCTTCGGCCGATGCTCTCTCTGCGCCGCGGCGCAGCACTTCCTCCAGCTGGCCGGAGCTGCGGATATCGCGATAACGCTCCTGCAGCGGCTCCAGGACGGCAATGATCTGCTCGGCCAGGTCTTTCTTGAACGGACCGTAGCCCTGGCCTTCAAACTTCGCTTCTACTTCTTGCAGTGACAAGCCCGACATCTGCGAGTAGATTCCCATCAGATTGCTGACCTCCGGCTTGGCGGAAAGGTCGTACTGGACTTCCCTGCCCGAATCCGTCGTGGCGCGGCTGATCTTTTTGCGGATGACGTCAGGCGGATCCAGCAGCGCGATGAAGCTGCCCGGATTCGGATTGCTTTTGCTCATTTTTTTGGAGGCGTCGTCGAGCGACATGATGCGTGCGCCTACCTTCGGGATATAGGGCTCTGGCACGGTGAAGAAATCGCCGAAGCGGCTGTTGAAGCGCTGCGCCAGATCGCGGGTAAGCTCCAGATGCTGCTTCTGGTCGTCTCCGACCGGGACGAGGTCGGCGTTGTAGACCAGGATGTCCGCCGCCATCAGGGACGGATAGACGAACAAGCCTGCGCCAACGGAATCCTTCCCGGCAGCCTTGTCCTTGAACTGCGTCATCCGCTCCAGCTCTCCCATCGAGGTCAGCGTCGTCAGAATCCAGCCCAGCTCGGCGTGAGCGCGCACGTGAGACTGCATGTAGATGGACGCGCGTTCCGGATCGATGCCTGCGGCCAGGTAGATCGCGGCGATCGACTTGGACTGCTCGCGCAGCGCTTCCGGATCTTGAGGCACGGTGATGGCGTGGAGATCCACGACCATGAAATAGCATTCATGCGTTTCCTGAAGCTTGACGAAGTTCTGCAAAGCGCCGATATAGTTGCCCAGCGTCAGCTGACCGCTAGGCTGAATGCCCGAGAGGACTTTCTTCATTGGAACCACGCCTTTCTTCAGTGGATTGAAAAAAACAAAAAGACCCCTCCTCCGCAAGGGACGAGAGACCGTGGTGCCACCCTAATTCGCTGGATAAATCCAGCCTTGGATCCGATAACGTGGATTACCCGGGGAGACTGGCTCCCGGCTCCAGAGTCCATTCGGCGCCTTCCGATTCCGCCGGCTTCTCAGCTGCCGCCGGCTCTCTTGGGGAATCCTCGCTTACAGCGCCTACTTGTTTCTGTTCACAGCCATTTGCTTACCCCGATTATAGCCTCCTTCCCCCAAAAGTCAAGGGCGTCCGTTCTGCTCCTCGGCCGCCGCGCATACATTGGTACAGGCCGCGCCGGCTCTATCATCGGACCGAAGAAAGAAGGCTGTCCATGTCACCTCACCGCCTTGTTCCCCTCCTGACCGCAGCCGCCTCCATCGGAGCCGCCGCTGCCGCCTTTGCCGTCATCCGCAGGGATGCGGGAATATGGGCAGCCGATATCCAGCCGTTCAAAACGGTCTTTACCGGCATCATCCTCGAGGCCCTTCCCTTCGTCCTGCTCGGAGTCCTCTTCTCCGCCATCCTGCAGGTGTTCGTGCCGGACGAGCTGATCCGTCGCCTGATCCCTTCGCGGCCGCTTCCAGCCATTCTGATCGCCGGGCTGGCCGGCATTCTGTTTCCGCTGTGCGAATGCGGCATGATTCCCGTCGTCCGCCGCCTCATCCGCAAAGGCATGCCTGCGAGTGCAGGCATTACGTACATCCTTGCCGGACCGGTCGTGAACCCGGTTGTCTTCTACTCGACGTTCAGCGCCTTCGGGAGCGCGCCGGCAATGGCCCTCGCCCGGATCGGGCTCGCTTTCTCCGTGGCCGTCCTGACTGGGATCATCGCCTGGAAATCCATGCGCGGTAACCCGCTCAAGGCCGACCTCGCTTCCATGTACGGCACTGCGTCGATGCAGCAGGATGAACTCCCCAGGCCCCCGGGCAATAGGCTGATCAGCATGATGACCCACGCCTCGGACGAGTTTTTCGATATGGGCAAATACCTGATCTTCGGCGCCGCGCTTGCCGCCCTGTTCCAGACCGCGGTCAGCCGCTCCATGCTGGAAGAGCTCGGAGGCAGCCAGCTGTACTCGCATTTGTTCCTGATGGGGCTTGCCTTCCTGCTGTCGCTCTGCTCGACATCCGACGCCTTCGTCGCCGCTTCCCTCGGCGGCAGCTTCGAGCATGGCGCGCTGCTGGCCTTCCTCGTTTTCGGACCGATGATCGATCTCAAAAGCCTGATGATGCTGCTCGCCTCGTTCCGCATCCGTTTTGTCCTTACAGCTGCCGCTTCAGCAGCCTTGCTGGTCCTGGCCGGTTCCTGGATCGTCGAAGCCTTGTTTCTGTCCTGATGTGAAACGCTTGCGAGAGGAGGCTGATCTTATTTGCAGCCGGAATACCGTACGAAAGCATTCCACCAGCTCGCGCGCGCCCTCATCATGGGCGCGTTCGCTCTCTACATGACGGGTCTAGCCAAGACGGACTCGCTCGGCCAGTTCGCCGCATCCGGCGCATTCGCGGGAATCAAGCTGTCTGCGATCGCGCTGTATGCCATGGCCGTATGCCAGCTGTACGCCGCCATGGCCTTGCTTCAAGGAAAGGATATCCAGGCCGACTGCGATTGCGGCGCTCATTCGCCGGGAAAGGCGGGACCGCTTCAATGGGCGATGTACGCCCTTTTCCTCCTCCCCCTTCTGCTCGGCATGCTGCCCGATCAAGGCAGCCCCGCAGGCTGGCAGCAGGAGAAGGGAATCCACGATCACGGCGGCAGCCCGCCCCCCTCCTCCCCATCCGCTCCTGTTCCCGAAGGAAAATCGGCCCTGCCGCTGCCGTCGCCGCATTCGCGTTCTTAATGGAAGTCGCCTTCTTTATTGAAAGAAAGACCGCGTGGAAATTTTCCATGCATATATTTGGAAACAATGTGCGCATACTACCTCCAGACCACTTAGGAGGTGAATTCCATGGCAGGATCCCGCACCAACCGCCTCGTCGTTCCAGGCTGCCAAACAGCGCTCGAGCAAATGAAATTCGAAGCTGCGCAAGCACTCGGCATCCAAATTCCGCAAGACGGCTACTACGGCAACATGGCTACCCGCGATGCCGGTTCCCTTGGCGGCTACATAACGAAGCGTCTCGTTGAAATCGCCGAGCAGCAGCTCTCCGGCAACGCCGGACGCATGCGCTGATCCGTACGAGCTCGGACGCGCCGCATTCCGGCGCGGACTCCATTAGAAAAGAACAGCCTTTGTCCAATGAGGACAAAGGCTGTTCTTTTGGGGGCGTTGCGATCAATTGGATTGAAGAGCGGTTTACGAGATTGTCCATTCGTTCTGCATTCATTTTCATTACCTGCATGGGAAGGTCATACGGTTTCATTGGAATGTCCGCGCAGCATCGTTGAAGGGAATAGTCCGCTCGATTGCAACGGATTGTCAAGATGGCTACTCTTCGGCTGCTTCCTTGCGCTCGTACAGCTTCGGATGCTTGGGCTCGAACCGGAACGGGGAAGTCGCCAGATTGTAGTTCGACTCGCAGAGCATGCTGGCGGACCAGCTCGATGCCGTTCCTTGACGGACCGAGAAGTCGTACAGGATCTCTCCGTGGGTCCATTCCTTCTTGTGCTTGAGGGCTTCGACGGCCATATGCCGGAATTCCTGCACCTGGGCTGCCGTCAGCCCTTTCGGCGAGAACGAGGCGGAATTATTTTTTAGCTCGATGGGGTTATGCCTGATGCCGTATTTGCCGACAGTATTATTACGGATATGGATAAGCACGGTCCCTGAGGATGCATGCGTAAGCTCCGTCTCCAGCTGGCGAAATACATAATCGACTTGTCTGGCCAGCGGCGCAGAACCATATGGATTCATTAATGTCACCTCCCTGTCGTGAATTCCATTCCCCTGTTGCTGGGGCATCTTGGTCAAAACGCTTCTAGGAGGCCTGTAGCGACATTATAGGACATCCATTTCCAGCAATCAACTAAATTTTTACAAAATATGATAAAATTCTACGATTATCCGGGTCTATATTCCCTGTTTTTCAATAGATATTCGACAATTATAGACCTTTTCCCAGACACAATGTTATAATATGGATAATACAAAAGACCTAATTTATTCCGTTTTCCCTTTCAAGCTTACATACATTGTCTTCATTTCCTATCAATAAGGAGCGATTTTCATGGAATGGTACAATTCTCTTTCCGTCAAAAGCAAAATCCAGTACGCCTTGTACGGCATGGTCGTTGCATTCAGTCTTGTAAGCCTTGTTTTCGCGCTGATTGCCGGTTCCGCCTTGTGGCCGGTCCTCGTCACGATCGTCATCTGCGCAGCCGCCGCATTTCCGCTCTCAAAGGTCATCGAGCGCTCCCTGATGGGCTCGATCGAAGAGATGACCGCCGTCGCCTATCGCATCGCAAAGGGCGACTTCACGCAGAAAGTCGACGTCTCCGGATCCTCGCTCGGCGAGCTCGGCCACTCCTTCAACAGCATGATCGAGAAGCTCAGGGACATCCTTGTCGACACCTCCAAGATCAGCCGTACGGTTGGCGAGACGAGCACCGGCATCTTCGAGAAGAATCGCCAGGTCAAGAACGTCATGGAGCAAGTGGCCTCGTCGGCGGGCGAGCTTGCGACCGGAGCCAACGAGATCTCTGGCGAAGTCGGGGACATGACGGATTCCATCCGCGACATCGAATTGAAGGTTTCCGCCTATGCGGAATCGAGCCGCCTGATGAACGAGCGCTCGGAAGCCGCGATGCGTCTGGTAGAGAAGGGGCGCCACTCCGTCGAGACCCAGGCGAAAGGAACCCGCCGGACGGAAGAGGCGGCGACCCAGGTATCGGCGGCCATCAGCAAGCTCTCCGAAGCAGCCATAGGCATCTCCTCCATTACGAGGACGATATCGGATCTGGCAGAGCAGACCAACCTGCTTTCCCTCAATGCTTCTATTGAAGCGGCGCGCGCAGGAGAACACGGACTCGGCTTCGCGGTCGTCGCCCAGGAAGTCCGCAAGCTGGCCGAGGAATCGACTGCTTCGACCAAGGAAGTCTTCCATCTGGTCAAAGGGATCGAGCAAGGCGTCAAGGAAGCGGCGTCTAATATAAAGATCAACGAGCAGGCCGTCCAGCTTCAATCCGAGATGATCAAGGAAACGGAAGAGATCTTCAGCCAGATCGTCTCCAGCGTGCAGTTCATTACCGAACAAATCCACACCTTCTCCAAAGAAAGCGAAAGCATGCAGGAAAGCGCCCGCCTGATCTCCTCCGCCATCCAGAACATATCCGCCATTACGCAGCAATCTGCGGCCGGAACCGAGCAAGTATCGGCGGCTATGAACGAGCAGATCGAAGCCATCCAGACCGTCGTCGAGGAAACCGGGCGAATGCAGCAGATGGCGTCCCAGCTTCAGCGGACGATTCAAGTGTTCAAAGTCTAGCCGTCTCAAGCCTCCGGGAAATCCGGAGGCTTTTTTTGTCCCTCCGTCCTGTCCGCAGGAATGATCCAACCTTCCGCAGGGAATCATGTACCGGCAGGAATCCCAAAGCTTGAGCGGGCTTACCGCCCATCAGTCCGGAAGGAGAGATGATGCTTGAAGCGAAGTAAATGCCGCTTGGACTCGTTCCGCAAGATGCGGCCGATTGCTCGGCCTGCGGCAGCATGCCTCGTTCTGGCGGCCGCTCTGCTGATGCAGGCGCCGGATTCGGCGGATGGCAGCCTTTCCTCTTCGGCCGGGATCAAGGCCGCCGCGGCATGGAACGCAGGCGCTGAAGCCGGCATCTCCCATTCTGATGCATCGTCCAAGAAGCGCAAACAGCGGCGATCCGCTGTATCGTGGGCGGCTCTGTCCAGCCGTTACCCGGGGGCATTCGCCACAAGGGGGCCGGCTGCTCCGAAGCGGGCCGCGCTTACTTTCGACGACGTGCCCGACAACTATTATACGCCTCGTGTGCTCGACATCCTGGCACGCGAGCATGCCAGAGCGACCTTTTTCCTAGTCGGGCAGCGTGCCGCAGCCCATCCGGATATGGTGCAGCGGATCCGAATGGAAGGGCATGCGGTGGGAAGCCATTCCTACAATCACACTTCCTATGCCCGGCTGTCCGTGGAGGAATTCATCTCGCAGATCCGCCGGACGGATAAAATCCTGCTTCCCGAGCTTGGCTTCACTCCCCGCTTCATGCGTCCGCCGTATGGGGAAATCAAGCCGGAGCAGCTCGGCTGGGCGCAGGGACACGGTTATTTCGTCGTGAACTGGAACGTCGACACGGAGGACTGGAAAGGGCTCGGCGCCGATGCCATCATCCGCAATGTGAAGCGTACGCTCGTGCCCGGAAGCATCATTCTGCAGCATGCGGGAGGCGGAACGGGAGAAGATTTGAGCGGAACGCTGGATGCGCTGCCCCGCATGATCGCCATGCTGCGCCAGAAGGGATACGAATTGGTGACGCTGCCCGAGCTGCTCGGCGAATCGGAGGCTGTAGAGGAATTCAAACTATACGATAGAAGCCGCGAGCCTCAGCATGAAAAGCAAAAACCGGCTCCATGAAAGGAACCGGTTGATCTCGCTGCTATTTCAGTACATGCACCTTGACATATTGGAAGCCGAAGTTTTGGGCTTGCGCCGTCGTCCCCGGCACGAAGATGTCGATGCGCTGGCCATTGATGGCGCCGCCCGTATCTGAAGCTGTCGCAATCATGCCTCCGACTGGAAGGCCTTCGTAATTGTAGCCCGTAATGTACAGCTTCGTTCCCAGCGGAATCTGCTTCGGATCAACGGCGACTGTTCCGACCTTGAGCGGGTTGCCGAAGTAGTCGACTGCTCCCCACTTGCCGTTTTCCGATGCGGCCGACGTATAAGCCGTCGCTTTGATGTTCAAGGTTTTCGTCACCTGATAGGAGTTTCCGTTGGGGGCGATCACTTGCTTGGCTCCGTCTTCCTTGGAGAGCAGCTGAATGCCTCCGGCAGCCGCATTGGCCTTCTGCGCGGCTCCGGCGGCCGCATTGGCCGTCTCGGTGGCAGGTATCGAGAGCGTAAGTCCGGCATAGATATTCGTGGCCTCGACGTCTTGGTTGAACGACATCAGCTTGCCTAGCGGAACGCCGAATTGCTTCGACAGGTTCCAGAACGTGTCGCCGTCCTTGGCGATGTAATCCGTGGCGGCGAATGCAGGCGAGGCGCTGGTCCAGATCACGGCTCCTGCCAGCAAAGCGGCAGCTGTCCTTCCGATCGGGCGCAGCAGGGATGTCATCTGTTTTTTCATCGTCATCGTCATCGTCATTATGTCCTCCAGTTCGGCGGTTCCCCATGAAGCTTGGAACCGTTATGTGAGTTCGCGGCAACTCGTCGGGACTCAGAATAACACAGCCTTCCGCGCCGGGGACCGTCCAAAAACTGACAGGAAGCAATTATGAAAGGCTCTCATTTTTGCCTGAGGAAGCGTGATCCCATGCGGCAAAAGGGGATCGGCGCATCGGCGCCGCCCGCCTTCCCGGCGGAATGAAAAAATTCTAATGGAGGTTGCGAAGGGCGAAACAGGGCTTTTCCTGATGGCGTCGGCCGCTCGCAAGTCAACTGTTCTTCTTTTAGGGAACCATTCCGCCAAGCACAAAAAAAGCCCCCCGTCAGGACGGGGAGCCCGCTGAATGGCCGGTAATCAGCCTTTGAATTCCTGAACCCAGACGCCGTTGTAATAAGCGACGCCAATTTTGGTGAAGTTCGACTTCAGGATGTTCGCCTTATGGCCTTCGCTGTTCATCCATGCAGTCATGACCTCTTGAGGCGTGCGCTGTCCTTTGGCGATGTTCTCTCCCGCATAGTTGTACGTGACTCCGTAAGCCTTCATCATATCGAACGGGGATCCGTACGTAGGCGACGTATGGGAGAAGTAGTTGTTCACGTACATGTCCTTGGCTTTGTCGAGAGCGACCTTCGTCAGCTGCGTGTCGCTCGTAAGAGCTCCGAGGCCTTGCTTGGCGCGCTCCTGGTTCACGATGGTGATGACCTGCTGCGCAAAAGTGGACGTATCGCTCGCTCCCTGCTGGCCGGATCCCGGGTTGGCAGGAGCCGGAGTAGGCTTCACGGTAGGTGCCGGCGTCTTGGCCGGTGCCGTCGGCGCTGGCGTCTTGACCGGTGCTGGCGTCTTGACCGGTGCCGGCGTCGCCGCTGGCGCAGGTGTCTTGGCCGGTGCCGGAGTTGCCTTCGGCGCCGGAGTTGCCGTCGGCGCCGGCTTCTTCACGACGAAGCCGCCTTGCTGCAGTTTATTCAGAAGATCCTCAAAGTCTACTCCGTAAGAGCTGAGCATTTGCTGAAGGGTATAAGATGCGGGCTTGGCCGCGGCAGCCTGGGCTGTGCCGGCATATCCGGCCGTACCGGAAAAGGCGACGCCTGCTGCTACTGTTATGGCAAGAAAAGTGCGTTTGTTCACGTAAATTCTCCTCCTGATTTTCTCCGCGTTGGCGAAGATTCTAGTTGGTGTCGTCCCGAGCTTGCCGGACAACCCTATCCTAGCACGCCCTACTTCAGGTTTGGCTAGTAAGATTCTGGGAATCTGCACTCCGAGCATCCGTCCGGGCAGGCGTTCTCATGAGGCCTGATCGAGCCGGCGCGCGGCTTTCAGGCCTTTTCGAAACCGCTCTATGAGAGCCGGATGAGAAATTTCTAACCGACGGAAGCAGCGTTGCCGAGGGCATGAAAAAAAGCCGTCCGGCGAATAGCCGGGCGGCTGCAGCATACAGATTGGATCAGAGATAATCGGGGAGCGTATCCGCTTTTTTGAGATTGCATTCGGAGCAGGCGCACACGCAGTTGGCCGGGGTGCTGAGGCCGCCCTTCGACTTCGGAAAAACATGGTCGATCGTATCGCCGAACCGGCCGCAGTAATGGCAGACATAGTTGTCCCTCTGGAGGATGAGCAGCCTGAAATCGCTCTTCGTATAGAGCTTGTGGATCAGCCTGGGATGGAGAATGCCGGCTGCTCCTTCCTGCACCATGCGCACGGCGATATCGCGGTCGATCTCCGTATGCCAGCGTTTGCCGCTTTCCCGTCGGCCCCGAAGCTGGATCATGCCGGTGCCCCGATCGTTCAGCAACGAGGGATCGTACGTGAACGAGCCTTTGAACGGCTTGATGGCTTTGAACGGCAGCCGAGTGCCGGGAGTGTGGGAATGTGCCGCTACCGCTCCCTTGCGGGTTTTGCGCCGCCGGCGCCGCTTGCGCTTGCGCTTGACCAGCCCGCCTGCCTGCTCCGCTGCCGCGGAAGACGTCTCCACCGGGGCATAGGTCTCCACGGAAGGAGTCATTACGATTGAGGGAGACAGCACCGGCTGGGACGGCAGGATGAGCGAAGCGGGAAGCGCCTGCCTGGCGCTGCCGCTCTCGTCGGCTCCGCGCTTGCGCCGGCGCTGGCATGCGCGGCAAGTGCCCCTTCTGCCGTTTCGGCCGGTACGCTTGGGAAAGGCCCCCTCGGGTTTATCACGGCCGCACGCGGCGCATTGTTTGGTGTCCATGAATGAATACGCTCCGTTCGTACAACTATCTATCCAAAGCATACCATAAACGGTCACTTGCGTTAAATATGCCTGCAGCAAGCCTGCTCCTAATTTCGATTTTCTGAAGCGCCCCGGCTCCATTCCCCTTCTATAATAGGACTTTCAACCTATTATCTCTTGCATTCCTTCCAAGAGCTTTCCCTTGAAGCCAAGCCCGCATTCTCATCATTCATTCCGAATACGGCCGTGATTACGGATAATGCATAGGATAAATTGAAAAAACATAGAACCGATAACGGTATCCCGTATCTTATAATCGCTTTATGAACAGTGACTATAGTCTTACTATCATGATTCCAATGACCTATTTTCCTAGGTGCATGTTGCCGCATGCCATGCTATAATGAAGTTAGTAGAGTACATAGAATCGTCATGCACTTTTAATATGGCTACGAATACTTGCAGCCTCGGCAGCTCGACAGGGTCATATTGTCCTTAAGGGGGATGGTGAGAAATGTTCGCGAAACGACTGAAGCAGCTGCGCAAGAAGAGAAAGCTGACCATGCAGGAAGTAGCCGATTACGTCGGCGTAGCCAAGAGCACTTATGCGGGTTATGAATCCGGCTATCGCCAGCCTACGCTTGAATCCATCCACACCATCGCCCGTCGGCTGCAGACGACATCCGACTACTTGCTTGGACTGACCGATTTCTCGGAGCCTGCAGAACCGACCAGCAACGCCCGTGAATGGCTCAATCTCCAGCAGCTTCACTGGGACGGCATTCCTCTCGAGACCGAGGACGTCGATCTGATCCGACTTCTCATTGAAAGAGTCGTAAGGGAACGCAGCTTTCGAAAAGACGAAACCGGCAATGGCTGATTGCAGCCTGCCGGTTTTTTTGCTTCAAAAGACGATCGGCGTCGACAGTCCGGAGCGGTACCCGCTTCGCCGATCATCCGCCTGCCTGCTTCAGCCCTTTCAGCCGCTCCGTCAAGCCGGCTCTCAAAAGCTTGCTGGAGGCCTCATAGCTTTCTTCCCATTGCTGCCGCTTCCCGGATGATACGGATGCCTGCTCAGCCTCCTGGATCAGCGCTTTGAAGCGGGTGCCGCAGGATGATTGCGCCTCGTCCATTTTTTCGTTCAACTCGCCGACGGCCTTAGCGGCCCCCTCCTGGTCGAGCTCTCCTCTGCGGACCGCGTCCGACTTCGTTCCAGCGAGCTCCAGCACGCTTCCCGCCTCGCTTACGCACTGCTTCTGAAGAGCAGCCAGCCTAACCTCAAAGGCGCGGACTTCTTCATCGGAAGCCGCCAAGGCCGCAGCCGCTCCATGACCATCGGTCGTCTTATCAGCCCCCGGCGATGCGGCCGGAAGAGGCTCCTTCTTTCCCGCGGCTGAAGATCCCGGCTGAGGCGGCTCCGTCATCGGCGAGGGAGACATTTCCGGCGCAGGCGAGGCCGGGCGGCTTCCGGCCTTGCTGCTGCCGCTGCCGGTTCCTGCGGATGCCGGATTCTTTTCTCCAGGGAGAAGAGCCTGCCCGCTGGAGAGGCCAGCGCCCGCCGGAGCGGGGCTGTCCGGTTCCCGGTCCATCGGGAGCACTTCCGACGGGCTGTCCTTGCTTGCTTCCAGCCGAGGAGCGACAGCTGTCTCTCCAGCGCCTGCACCCAGACTTCGATGATGCATGTATCCCGTTACAGCCGGCACCAGCGCCGCAGCCATGACGGCTGCCAAGGCAAGCTTTCCGAGGCTCCAGCTTCGAGACTTCCTGCTTTGGCGCCGGCGCTTCTTCCTTTTCTTCTGCATTTCCATGCCTTCCACTCCTTCCATGCCGGAGATGCGGCGATCAAGGCTTCTGCATCATGCTGTCGAGCATTTTCACCCCGATAGCCTTCTGCTCCTCGTAAATATTCCGGTAAGTGGCGAGAATCGCTGTGGAATATCCGCCTGCTTCCAGCTTGGTTCCCGTGTCCGCCAGAATGGATTCGAAGCTGCGGTCGCAATCGGCCAGCGCCGCTTCTCCTTCCGCGCGGATTTTGCTTTTCGCCTCCGCGCTGCCGGACTGCATGTACCGGAACGCGGCATCCATCAGCTTGTTCTGGCACTGCACCAGCAGGCTGTTGAGCTTGTCCTCCGCCGCATTCTGAATATCCTTCTGGGGCACGGAGGGCTGCGGCGCAGGAGTCGGCGCAGGAGGCACGGTCACCGGCGGATTGCCAGAACCCGGCGGTATCGTTGGAGATGGTGCTGGAACAGAAGGACCGGGATCGGGAACAGACGGCACTCCGGGTATTCCCGGTGCTCCAGTTCCCGGAACTGCCGGAGTCGGCACGCCTCCCGGCGACGTTTCGGATGCCGGAGGAGACTCCGGACTCCCTGGAGCCGAACCCGGGGTGTCCGGAGAAGCTCCGGATGAGCCTTCGCCAGGTCCGCTGAGGCCGCCTTCCGAACTGCCGCCCGCCCCGCCTGCGGCTGCGGCTGGCAGCGACAATTCGATCAGTTGGCTTGAGGATGTCCATTGGACGGCTGCGCCCGACAGCTCCGCCAGAAAACGCAGCGGGACATAGATCGTGTCTGCGGCGATATAGGCTCGCTGTTCCTTAGGCAATACAGCCGCCTTGCCATCGGCGGAGAACGATGCCTTCGCATCCGTCAGGCTGAGCTTATGGCCGGCTGGGGCTGATGGGACCGTGTAGACCGTCCCGGCCTTTCCTTTCACAGCTTGTTGCTGACGCACGGACGGCGTCCACAGCGACACGCTTCGGGACTTGGAATCCCATTCCACCCTGCATTCAAGAGCAGCAGCTGCGACGCGCAGCGGAACGTATACCCGGCCTCCTTCCATTAAAATATAAATTCCTTCCTTCAACTTCTGCAGCTTGCCGTCGACGACCAGCTTCGCTCCGATGGATTCCGCCTTCACCGCCGCCTGAACGGCAGCTGCAGCCGGCTTCGCAGCGGCTGCAGCCGCGCTGCCTGCCCCTGTCCCCATGAGCAGCAGAGCCGCTGCCGCGGCATAAGCCGCCGCTTTTCTCCTTCCAATCCGTTTCATCCTTCGTTCCCCTTTGCTTGATATGGATCGCCCGCTCAGCGCTTGACCTGCTCCGCCTTGCCTCCGCCGCCCGCTCCAGCCTTGAAGGCGAGCGCCGAGAGCCGGTTGTAGTCGCCCGGCGCCAGCTGCTCCAGCAAAAGCTCCTTGACTTCCTGTTTCTCGTCCTTGCTTAGTCCTCCCTTAGCCAGTTCCTTGAGGACCGTGATTTCCTTGCTTCCCAGGCTTCCCGTCAAAATACGGAGCACTTCCGCCTTCTCCGACAGGGACAGCTTCTTCCCTGCTTGCCTGGCCTTCTCCACCGACAGTCCCCCTCCCCGGTCTACCGACGCTCCGGATGAAGCCTTGCCGACTGCTGAAGCCGATTCCGCTTGAGCATCCGGAACAGAGGGAGGACCGGAACGTCCGGGAGATGCTTCGTCCGTCCGGATACCTTGATGTCCGGCATCCGCGTGCTCGGCTCCGGAGAGAGACGGGGTGGCCCCTGCCCTGGCACCCGCCTCCTCCTGGATACCGGCAAGCGACGGATCCGCAAGCAGTCCGAGCGCCTTTTCCCCAGCCCAGCCGATCGAGAAAAATGCAGCTCCTCCGAGCAATCCGCAAGCGGCCAGCACGGCCGCGATTCGTCTGGTTCTCATACCATGCCCTCCTGGTTCGCGATTTCCTTGCCGAAGCGCAAAACGGCTGTCCGCCGGCAACTGCCGGCGAAACAACCGTAGAGGCCTCAATCAGGATTGAAGCTGCTTCAGCGTCCGATAGAGAATGACGGCTGCCTCAGCTCTTGATGCCGGCTTCGCCGGCTGAAGAACGCCGTCGCTTCCGACGATGCCGAGCTGTGCTGCGAGAGCGACGCCGGGGCGCAAGGAAGCCGCTACCGCTGCCTGGTCTTTGTAGGCTGCCAGCGCCGCATCCGGGTTCGTCAGAGCCGGGTAGCCGCCTGCCGCCTGCATCGCCCTCGTCACCATCACAGCCAGCTCCTGCCGGCTGACCGGAGCGTTGGGAGCGAAGCTGTCCCTGCTCCGTCCGTTCGTAATGCCGCTTGCGACGGCAGCAGCTACATACGGAGCGAACCAGTCGGTCGCCTTCACGTCTTTGAACGCGATATCAGCCGACGATCCTTCCAGATTGAATGCTCGGACGATCATCTTGGCGATCTCCGCCCTCGTAACCGACCGGGAAGGGTCGAACTTGCCGGCAGCTACGCCAGTCATGATTCCTTTGGCGGCTATGCCTTGAATGGACGCCTCCGCCCATTTGACCTTCGCCAAGTCGGAGAATTCCACTTTGTTTTCGACGACGGCATAGACCGCCGCCGAATCCAGCACATCCGCTTCATATAACGAGGATACCGTGCCGGCCTGGAAATCGACCGCGCGTCCCGAACGGATTCTCACGAGCCCGAGCAGGTCGCTGCCCGCACTGTCCGCCGACACCGGCAAGGAGAGCCGGAGCGGTTTGGCGCTCGTTGCCGAAGCCTGTCCATTCTGGCGGACTTTGAACGAATATCCGCCCGAGGCAAGCGGAAGATCGGTCGCCTTCCGGACTTCGCTGTCGGCCTCATGGGTCAGGCTGATATGCAGGTCGCCGCTGTGCCCGTCTACGGGAACGGACACTTGCGCTCCGCCGCCGGCCAGTCCGATGTACTGGATGCCGGATGTCTGCGCAGCGGTCAAGGCTTCCCGGGGAACTTCCAGCGACCAGCTGCTGCCGGCCGATCCGGCATCGAGCAGAACGCTGACGCGCAGCTTCTTGGCGAGGTCGGAGCCGGATCCATCCAGTCCGTCCAGCGCGCTCTTGACCGAAGCCGCCGCCTCGGACACAGCCGCAAGGCTGGCCAGGGCATCGGCGGAGTCCCACTTGATGCCGGATAGGCCGGCCGAGTCAGGCTCCTGCGCCGTCGGGTTGATCTTGGCGATGGCATCCAGCGCTTCCTGGGCAGCCTTGAACGCCTCGCGGATGAGCGCGATCCGCTGCGCCGGCGTCGGAGAAGCGGCCAGCTCCCTGCGGATCGCCTCGATCCTGGCGAGATACTGCTCGACGATCGAGCGGATCCGCTCGGCGATGCTTCCCGGACCGGCGTTACCCGATTCGGAGCCGGATCCGCTGCCGCTGCCCGGCGTTCCTCCGCCAGGGAAGCCTCCTCCCGGAAAGCCCGGGAATCCAGGGAAGCCTCCGCCGGTTCCAGGATCCGGCGTCGGCGTAGGAACCGGCGTCGGACTTGCCCCAGGATCCGGGCTTGGGCTCGTTCCCGGACTCGGAGTCGGGCTTGCTCCTGGATCCGGGCTCGGCGTAGGAACCGGTGTCGGACTTGCCCCAGGATCCGGCGTCGGCGTAGGAACCGGTGTCGGACTTGCCCCAGGATCCGGCGTCGGCATAGGATCTGGCGTCGGACTTGCCCCAGGATCCGGCGTCGGCGTAGGAACCGGCGTCGGACTTGCCCCAGGATCCGGGCTTGGGCTCGTTCCCGGGCTCGGAGTCGGGCTTGCTCCTGGATCCGGGCTCGGGCTCGTTCCCGGGCCCGGCGTCGGGCTTGCCCCAGGATCCGGACTCGGGCTCGGCGTCGCCCCCGACTCCGCCGTCAGCGTAATTCTTTTCTCGAACACGATCTTCTCCGGTCCTCCGTAAGGATTGATCAGCTTCGCCTGAAGAAGCGCGCTTCCCGCAGCCGAGTCGTCCGGAATGGTGACCAGCCCGTTCACGAAAACACGCACATCGGCATCGCCTTCGATTTTATACCAGCGGATCGCTCCCTCCGGAGCGGCGATGCCGTTCAGCAGCAGCGAATATTGATGCATGCGCCCGCCATTGCCGACCTTGACGAGCTCAGAGCTCGTCATCCTCATGAGCGCGACGAGCAAAGCCGTTCCCGCAGGCTTTTCCAGCTGCAGCCGCTCCTGGGCATTGCCGAGCACCTTCACCAGATCCGCGCCAGTAATGCCGTAGGCCTGCAGCATGCGGCTGAACGCATAGTCGCCCGTGCGGCCGAGCATGTCCGTCAGCACCCGCAGCATGAGCTCGTTGCGCTTCTCCGGCATGAACAGCAGCTGCATCAGCTCAGCCTGGCTCAGGCGGGACACGAACTCCCGAATCGTGCCCTCGACGCCGCGCTTGTCCGCGCCGTTCCCGTACATGAATTCGACCACCTCGTCCATCGTCAGGTCGTCGATTCCGCCCGCGCGGACGATCGGCACGAGCGCGCGGCGGTAATCCGCATTGGAGCGGATCGCCTGAAGATCGGAGGCCTCCGGCGCGTACAGCAGCGCTATCGTGTCCCGCATGAGCAGGAACAGATTGCTCTTGATGAACTCCAGATCCTCGGACGCCGCCAGCTTCGGCTGGATCTTGTCCCACACCGGAGCCGCGATGGCGAATTCCGCCGCAGGATCGAGGGAGCGAAGCTCCTCGCGGAAATTCAGCACATCCCGGTAATCGGCCGGATCTCCGGCCAGAAGAGCGGCGTGAAGCGCATACAACTGGGCCAGCGCCTGGTCGATCGTGCCAGGCTGCGGCAGGCTGTCGGCCGCATAGGCATAACCGATCAGCCCGGCATGGGCTGCCGGACGAGGAGGAACAGCCGCAGCAGCGCCTGACGCCAGGATGGCGGCCAGTGTGGACAACGTCATCTTTTTTTTCCATGTCATTGCATCTTCACCTCTTGGAATAGTTTTCTCCATCGCTTGTCAAGCGTTGAATGATGCGAACGGATGGCAGCGGAGACCGCCTGGGAATCATGCCTTCCTCCCAGCTCGTCCTGCAGCTTCGCCCGCCCGGGCTTGCCTGGGCGGGCTGCAAGAGATCAATAGCTCAGCTCGGGAATCGGATCCTTCACTCCGCGGGTCATGCCGGGGCGTCCGACCGAGTAGTACACGAAGTCCGTGCCTGCGAGATCCTGCTCGCGGAAAGCATTGCGGCCGTCGATCAGCACCGGCTGGCGGAGCATCGCGCGAAGCTCGGCAAGGTCGATGGAAACGAATTCCTCCCATTCCGTCAGCAGGCAGACCGCATCGGCTCCCGCGGCGGCTTCCAGCGCGCCGGAGCACCAGTCCACCCGTCCCGCTCCGCCGCCGAAGTGGCTGCGGAAATTGTCCATTGCGATCGGATCGTAGGCCCGGACCCGGACTCCCCGATCCAGAAGCTCCCCGATGATCTCCTGGGCAGGAGCTTCCCTCACGTCATCGGTTTCAGGCTTGAACGCAAGCCCCCATACCGCGATCGTCCGTCCTTCCAGATCGCCGAAGATCGATTCGAGCTTGCGCACGATATTGAAGCGCTGGCCCTGGTTCACCTCGACGACGGAGCGCAGCAGCTTGAACTCGTAATCGAAATGCCCTGCGATCTGGATCAGCGCTTGCGTGTCCTTGGGGAAGCAGGAGCCTCCGTAGCCGATTCCCGCCTTCAGGAACGAGGAGCCGATCCGCTTGTCGTAGCCCATGCCTTCGGCGACCCTCGTCACATCCGCTCCGACTTTCTCGCAAATGTTCGCAATCTCGTTGATGAAGGAGATCTTGGTCGCCAGAAACGCATTGGATGCGTACTTGATCATTTCGGCGCTGCGGATGTCCGTCACGACAAAAGCGCCGCCGAGACCGACGTGCAGCTCCCGCAGCAGAGCTTCCGCACGCGGAGAATCCGTGCCGACGACGATCCGGTCCGGATGCATCGTATCCGGGACGGCGGAGCCCTCGCGCAGGAACTCCGGCAGCGAGACGCTGTCGAACGGGCATTCGGTGCGGCTGCGGATCAGGTCCCGCACCTTTTCATTCGTTCCGACAGGCACCGTGCTTTTGATGGCCACGACGGGGTTGCCTTCCATCGTATCGGCGATCTCCTTGGCAGCCAGCTCGATGTAGGCGAGATTCGCTTCGCCTCCCGGCAGCGGCGGCGTTCCGACTGCGATGATGATGAGATCGGCGCCTTTGACTGCCGCATCCAGGCTGGAGGTGAAGCTCAGCCGGCCAAGCTCCGCGTTGCGGACGGACAGCTCCTGAAGCCCCGGCTCATAGATGGGAATATCCCCGTTTTGCAAAGTGGCGATTTTCAAAGGATCCTTGTCCACGCAAATGACGGAATGCCCCAGCTCCGCATAGCAGACCCCCGACACCAGCCCGACATATCCTGTCCCTACTACCGTAATCTTCATGGCTTCCACTCCCGTTATGCGAAATTTGGCGTTCAGCGTTGCGATTCGATCTTTTCCCCGAGAGCAGCCTTGACGGAAGTCCCTTCCTCATGGGCGGCTTCCATCAAAGCCCAGCCCAGCAGGCGGGCCGCGATGAGCCCTGCCTCGTCCGGACGGCCTCCCGCGGCAGGCGGACCGGCAAAGGCTGCTGATTCCAGCCAGTGCAGCAGCCGGTCGCCGAGATCCGGCCGCATGAGCTGGTCCTCGCTCATCGCCAGATGGGGGTGAAGCCCGGCCAGCGCCTCCATCGTACAGCGGTCTTCGCGGAACAGCGGCCTCTCCAGCAGCACAAGCGGCTTGCCGAAGGCGACGGCTTCCGCCACGGTGCCCCATCCCGGCTTGGTCAGCACCAAGTCGCTCGCGGCGACATAGAGCTGGGATTCGGTCGCCTCGGCAGGAATGCGGACGATAGGCTCCAAACCTTCGGGCAGTTCCATCGTTGAAGACACGATGGGCAGCCATCTCCGGTCGCTCAGCAGCGGCAGGCTTTGCAGCAGATCGACCTTGCCCGTGTCCTTGCCCGGGAACAAGCAGATCAGCTTGCGATCCCCGCTCGGATCCAGGCGCTTCCTTAGCTGAGCCGCCTCGGCGGTTCCCGCCTGCCGGGAGAAGAATCCGGCATCGATGCTCGGCTCTGCGGCCCACGCCGGCTCGCGCGCTCCAGGAAGGGCGATGAACCGATCCATGTCGAGGTAAGCTTTGGCAAGAGGTTCCAGCAGCTCCGCAGGCAGCATGTCCTGATAGGCGGTATACCAGGTGAAATTAGAGATGCCTGCGGAGGGAATGCCCACCTTGGAAGCGGCAGGGAACGCCTCGGGGACGATATCCGAGACGACCAGCCGGATGCCCGCTTCTTCCAGCCATGCGGCTTCTCTTGTGATCCTCCGAGGCATTTTATCGATATAGGGGATGTAAGCCTGCCGCAGCAGCCCGACATCTGCTTGGCAGGTGCCCTGCCGCAGGGCATAGCCCGGACCCGATTCCATGAAGCGCAGCTGAAGGCGGTGTCCTTCGCAGCTCCCCGCTTCGAACTCTGCCCGCAGCGACTGCTCCAGAAAAGGAAGCGCGCGGCCGCTGACCAGATGAAGGTTCAGCGGCAGGCCCTGCTCCGAGGCTTGCCGCAGCATCGACCTGATCACCGCGATGCTGCGGGCGGCATGGCCGTATCCGTAATCCGAAATGTAATAGGCGATCGCCACGGCCATGCCGCATCCTCCTTCAGGCCTCTGCCGGCTGGCCGGCCGGAGGTCCTTCCTTCCGGCGGCCTCGCCGAATTACGCTCTCATGCAGTTCTGCTGGATTTCCTCCCAGCTGCTGTACAGCTCCATGATCGAGTTCTCCTGCTCATGGCGGCCGGTCTGGACCGAGATGAACTCGAGATCGCTCGTGGCGCGGATGCCATGCAGCGTCTTCATCGGGATATGCAGCACATTCCCTGCCTTCACCTGCATGTACGTGCCGTTGCAGATGAACTCTCCCTCGCCCTTGACGATCGTCCATACTTCCTCCCGATGCTGATGCAGACGGTACCCGATGCTCTGGCTGCCGCCGATGCCGACGCGCTTGGTCAACACGCAGGTTCCGTCTGCATACAGGCTGTCGTCGAGAACCCTGACCCAGCCCCAGCGGCGTTCCTCGTACATGGGCCGCTGATCGTGGCCGATGAATTCCTTCAGCCTCGTGCTCGCTCCTTTTTCGGTGACGAGAATGCCGTCCGGGCTGGCGGCTACGACGATGTTCGAGAGGCCGAGCACGGTGACCGGAATATCCGTTTCATTGATCAGATGCGTATTCACGCAGTCTCCGCTGACGATGCCGCGTCCCATCTTGGGATCCCTCATCTCCTCGGTCAGCGTGTTCCAGGTGCCGAGGTCCTTCCAGTACCCGTCGTAGGCGACCGCCGCGATGTTGCGCGCCCGCTCCACGACCTCGTAATCGAAGCTGATGCTCTCGAGGCTGGAGTAATCCTGGACGAGCTGGTCGTAGACGAGCGGAATGCCCTTGGATTCCATGATGGCGAGCATATAGTCCAGCCGGAATGCGAAGACGCCGCAGTTCCAGAGCGCTCCCTGCTCCATGAGGCCGGCCGCCGCTTCTACGGAAGGCTTCTCGCGGAAGCCGCCCACGCGGAACGATTCGTCTCCCGGCGAGGCAGGCTGTTCCGGCACGATGTAGCCGTATTTCTCGGACGGATAGCTCGGCTTCACCCCGATCAGAGCCAGGTCCGCACCTGTGCTCCTGAGCACTCCGTCCAGGCTGGCTACGGTTTCGAAGAACCTCTCCTCGACATAAGGATCGACCGGCAGCACCGCTACCGTCTCGTCCGGGCTTACTCCCTCGACGGAGAACAGGTATGCGGCCGCGAGAGCGATCGCGGGGAACGTATCCCTGCGGGCCGGCTCGACGATCATGGGCACATCCGGTCCGAGCTGGCCGCGGATGAGCTCCGTCTGGCTGCTGCCGGTGGCGATATAACCGGAACCGCCGAAGCCGGCCGCCTCGATCTGCCCCCAGACGCGCTGGACCATGGAAACCCGGGAGCCCTCTTCATCTTCCAGAACCTTCAGGAACTGCTTGGATCTCAGATCGTTGGAAAGCGGCCACAGCCGCTTGCCGGAGCCTCCGGACAAAAGAACGAGCTTCATCGTATTCCTCCACCTTTCTCCTGCTGCGGCCATGCCGCTGAATGACGTGCGCCTGTACAGTCCATGCTTGCTTCTTGCCGGCTTGGAGCCGCTTGCCCCGCTGCCGGATCTCATCGTCCCGCCGGCTCCGCCCGGCTCGCCGCTCCGCTCTCGGCCGGCGTCCGCCGCAGCTCGGCGAGCGGAGCCGAAGCGACGCGGACCCGACGCCCGCGCCGTCCGCCGCTGCGATGCAGCGAGAGCAGCAGCTGCCGGTACTTCTCCAGCGAGAGGCTGCGCCGCAGATGGCGCTCGAGGTAAGCTCTCCCGGCGAGCCCTCGCCGCGACAGCTCCCCGCGCCCCATCGCATACAGCTCCGTGAGCTGGCGTACCGCATCTCCGTAACGCTGCGGCTCCGAAGAGCTGCCGCAGCCGCTTTCCACGATCAGGCGATGGGCTTCGCTGCCTTCCTCCAGGACGCCCATGACTGCTTTTCCCGCGGCCATGACGCCGTAGATCTTGCTCGGAACGGACACGCCCTTGATGCCCTTCTGATTGACGACCAGATGCACGTCGGCCGCGTTCAGCGAGTAGCGGAGCCTGTCCTTCGGCTGATATGGGAGGAAGAGCACGTTGTCGAGCCCATGCTCCGCGACGAACTGTTCCATGAGCGGCTTGACCGCTCCCTCCCCGATGAACACTAACATCAGGTCGGACATCTGCCGGAATTGCGGCGCGATGCGGATCAGATTCTCGAGATCGTAGTAGAGGCCCAGATTGCCGGAGTACATGACGACGAATTTATCCTCCAGCCCGTGTTCCCGCAGGAATGCGGCCACGCCGGGATCGTCCCGCCGCAGAGGTACGATGTCCTGCTCGTCCGTCCAGTTGTTGATGACGGTATGCGCAGGCACCCGGCGTCCGGCAAATCGGCGCTCCAGCGTCTCCTTCATGTCCTGTCCGACCGTGATGATATGATCCGACAGCCGGCAGTTCAGCTTGTCGAGCTCCAGCGCGGTCCGGTGGATCAGCGGATGGTTCATGAAGCCGACCGCCTGCGCCTGCTCGGGATTGAAATCCTGGATGTTGTAGATATGCTTGGCCCGCTTGAACAGCTTGCCGATGGTGCCGATCAGCCCGCCCAGAACGGGAGGCTGGGAGATCGTATAGATGAAGTCGACCTCGCGCTGGCGCAGCAGCAGCCGTACCGCATGGAAGAAATAGGATGCGATATACTTGAGGCGGCTTGCTTTGCTGCGCTTGTCCACCTCCGGCAGGCGGATCCGCAGGATGGTGATGTTCTCCAGCCGATCCTCGGCGAAGCGGGCCGCCTTGGCGTCCTTCTTCTCCCCGGCGTAGCCCGGCTGCTGCGCAATGACCGTAATGTCGAAGTCATGCTGCAGATGCAGGCACAGCTCTGTCAGCAGCTGGCCGGTCGAGGCGTAGTCGGGATAAAAGTAATTGATGACGAAAACGATGCGCGGCTTGCTCACTTTTCTCCAGGCCTCCCTTCTTGCGGGCTGGCCGGCGCTGCGGCCGGGCTCCCTGCTTTCTCTGGCCGGCTATCCGGCGCTTCTTCCCGCATAGCCGCTGTTTCTTGGCGGCAGCCCGCTGTCGGCGATGGCCGTGCTGCCCGCAGCGTTGTCCGCAGCTTCCTCCGCGAACCTGCGCTTCACGAATGCGGCCGGCGTGCCGGCATGCACCTCTCCGTCCGGAATGCTCCGGGTTACGGTGCTGCGGGCCGCGGCGACCGCCATCGTGCCGACCGTGACGCCGGGATAGACGAAGACGTCGCTCGCGATCCAGGCTCCGTCGCGGATGACGATCGGCTTGGTGATGAGGCCGAAGCTCTGATCCCCGATGTCATGCGAGCCGGTGCACAGATAGCTGCGCTGAGAGACGACGCAGTGGCTGCCGACCTCGATTTGATCGAGGCTGTAGAACTCGGCGTCGTCGCCGACCCAGGAGCAGTCTCCGATGCTGATCTTCCACGGGTAGGTGAAGCGGGCTGTGGAGCGGATCTGGACGCCGCTGCCGATGCGGGCTCCGAACAGGCGGAGCAGGAACCTTCTCCAGCCGTACATCGGATGCAGCGAATAGCGGAACAGGCTTCCCTGCACGAGCCACCAGAGCAGAACGACGGGACCGCTGCGGCCCCGGGAGTACCAGTCCTGGTTGTACCGATCCAGCCGGATGCGGTTCATCTCGTCATCTCCAGAGCGGCGCCGGCAGAGCGTCCTGCCTTTTGCCGTCCGCTCTTGCCGATCAGCTGCCGGTATTCCTGCTCCAGCTGCACGCCAACCTGGCTCCACTCGTAATATTTCTCCACGAGCTGCTTGCCCTGGCGCCCCATTTCGGCTCCGAGTTCCGGATTGTTCAAAATTTCCGACACCGCCTCCGCTACCTTGCCCGGATCGCATGGAACGGCGCGTCCGGCGCCTTCCTGCACGACCTCGCGCCAAATGTTGACCTTGTCCGAGATGACGACCGGCACTTCGCAGGCCATCGCCTCCACAACCGAGATGCCGAAATTCTCCGTATAAGAAGGGAGGATGAAGACATCCGCATCACGGAGCACGGCAAGCTTGTCCCTGCCGGTCAGCATGCCCGTGAAGATGACGAAGTCGCTCAAGTTCGCCTTGGCCAGCCATTCCTTGACCTTCTGGCCGTAGTTCTCGTCGTCCGGGCCTGTCAGCACCAGCACCGTATCCGGATGGCGGCGATGGATGTCGCGGAAGGCTTCGACCAGGATGTCGAGGCCCTTCTTGAAGTTGATGCGGCTGAAGAACAGCAGCATCTTCTTGCCGTCGAGCAGGCGGTAGCCGCGGCGGAACGATCCTTTCATCGGAAGGTCCGCGTATTCGGAGGTGTTGACGCCGTTCGGAACGACGAAGCCGGAGCTGCCATGGACATAGGGCTTGGCCAGCACCAGCTCCTCCTCCGTCGTGTAGTGGAGGGCGTCGGCGAGTCTAATGTTGCGGTTCTCGAACAGCGTCTCCATGATCCGCTTGCGGCCGCGGTGCCTGGCATGCATGACCGGATCGAGCGTGCCGTGCGGCCGCACGATGTAAGGCACGCCGTGCTTGCGGGCGAAATGCCCTGCGGCCATGCCGTGGAACAGGTACAGCGAATGGATATGGACGATGTCGAACTTCGGAATTTCCTTGTTCAACGCAAGCGCCATCGCCGGCGAGGTTCTCCAGAATTTAGGCTGGATGACCGGGAAATAGCGGATCGTCACCCCGTTTTTGACGACCGGCGTATCCACGGGCACGTCAAGGACGCCGTCGCCGTCCTGGTTCGTCGTGAAGATCGTCACTTCATGTCCTTTGGCCGCCAGCACGGCGGCCATTTCCAGCCCCGCCTTGGCCGGCCCTCCGTAACGGGGGGCCAGATTCGCGATGACATGCAGGATTTTCATCTTTGCTTCCCCCTTTTCAATGAATGGAGCTAGGCAGCCTTCCCGTATCCCGGTCTTGCTGTGGAATCGCAGGCTTGCCCAGCCGGTCCAAAATATCGTGGAGCCGAGCGGTGTAATTGCCGAACGAGAAGTAACCGAGCTCCTCCGGAACCTCGCCTTTTGGCTTGCTCAGCAGCCGCCGGATGCCTAGCTCCACTTCGGATGGAACCGAAGGATTCACCAGGATGCCCAGCTTGCCGCGCATGAGCGCCTCGCTGCTGCCGTCGGCCTTGCTCGCCAGCACGGGAATGCCGCAGGCCATCGCCTCCAGCAGCACAATGCCGAAGCCTTCGCCGTGGCTCGGCATTGCAAAGCCGTCCGCCAGGCGGTAGTGATCCGCCTTTTCTTCCTCCTTGATCATGCCGGTGAACACGACGGCTTCCTCCAGGCCGAGGCTGGCAGCCTTCTGCTCCAGCCGGCCGCGGTCGGCCCCGTCTCCCACGATGAGATATTTCAGCGATGGCTCGTCGCGCAGCAGGGAAGGCATCGCCTCGAGCACTTCGTCGAAGCCCTTGCGGCGCTGCTGGCCTGCGAGCCTCCCGAGCGTCATTACGATGCGATCGGACCGTTGCAGTCCGTATCGGTCGAGAAGCGCCTCAGGGGCCGGTCCCGGCACGAACAGCCCGGGCTCGAAGGAGTTCGGAAGCACGAACGATGGTACGCTCTCGAGGCCTGCCCAGCCTTGGAAGCGGTCCAGCGTCAGCTTGCTCACCGCGATGACTGCATCGACCTGGCGCAGCGAATAGCTCGTTCCCTTGCGGGTAACGGGATCCCATGCGTCGATCCCATGAATGACAAGGGCGAGCTTGGCCCCTGTCAGCTTTTTGGCCAGGACGGCGAACGGCAGCAGATTGATATGGCCGCATACGATGAGATCGCTCCTCCGTGCCCGGCCGATAAGGGAGCGAAGCACGGCGCTCAGATAGCGCCTTTTTCCTCCGAGCCCTTCCGTGACGTAATTCAAGTTGGCCGGGATCGGCTCGGGCGGGAACGGCATCAGCCGCGGAATCGCGGTCGCCTCCCGCAGTCCCGGATACGAGCTGAGCGAGGTCAGCAGATCCCGGTTGAACTTGGCGATGCCGCCATGTCCCCCGTATGCGTCGGACAGCAGCACAAGCGGCTTCATGTAAGACTCTCCTTCATCCGTCCGCTGGAGAGCAGGCTTTCCGTCCCGGAGGACGGATCCTCTTCCGCGAAGGCTTGTTGGTTCCGGCGGGCCAATACGGCCGCCGACAGGGCGAGCAGGAACAAGTACACGAACTGCTCCAGAATGTTGGTCGAGATGCACAGCACGACATTGACGACGAGCAGCACGTACAGCTGCATGGATTGCCCCCTCAGCCTGCGCAGCACGGCCGGCGCCGCCGCGATCGCGGCGGCGGCCAGCAGCGTCAGGACGAACAAGCCGTACTGGGTGAGGATCGAGTTGATGGTGCCGTCCATGATTTTATGCTCCAGATCCACGTCAAGCTGCTTGTTGAGATTCACGCCGCTGTTGGTGCCGTAGCCGATCCCGTCTCCGAACAGCACGACGGAGAATGGATTGTCCGTGAAGAAGCCCGTGACCATGTCGATCCTGCCTCCCTTGACCTGGGCTTCCACGATGCTGCCGCGATCCGCCATCAGCGTCGCGGCCTGGATGCCCGCCGTGAGCACCAGCATGGAGAAGCAGACGACAGCCGGCATCAGCAAGCCTTTCTCCGGAAGCTTGCGCCCGTTGAACGCTTTCTCCACCAGCAGGAAAAACAGGATGAGGAAGCAGCCGATAATGGCCGAACGCGTTCCCGAAATGCCGGCGATGCCCAGGCAGAGCAGCTGAAGCAGCGGAGACAGGCGAAGCATGGTCCTGTCGAGCTGTCCCCTCGCGGTATAGAGGAGAATGGAGCTGCCAAGCGCCATGTAACCCGAGATCGATATGCCGCCGAAGGTTCCGATCAGGCGCAGGGAGAACGGATTGACGACTCCGAACCTTCCCGTGAACAAAACATACTGGGCGATCAGCACCGCGAACTCGATGACGAGCAGCCATGCTGCGCAGCGGCACAGCCTGCGCACGAACGCGGGACGGCCCGCGTAAGCCGCTGCCTTCAAGCAAAACACGATCAGCAGGAGCGACCGCCCTCCCGCAGCGACCTGGTACATATTGAGGCCAGCTTCGCGGAAGACGAGAACGCAAGTGCCGTAAGCGATCAGCAGGAGTATCGGCAAATACCATTTGGCAAGCCGATAACGCTCCCCCTTCCGGGCATCCAGGACGAAGAACGCAGTGGTCATCAGGACCAGAATCACGTCCTTGATATACCGGATGTTCAGTCCGAACAGCGGCTCGTTCATGGAGAATTTGGCGTAGGAAATTCTGGCGTTCAAAATGTCGTTCAGCGCCTCGGGCAGATAAGCCATCGCCGCGAAGATCAGGTACAGCAGGATGCCCCTCTCCATCCACTTGCGTTCCGCCGGCTCCGGAACCCCGCCGTCCAGGACGGCGCCGGAAGCGGCGGCTGCCGGTTGCCTCGTCTTCATGGCAGCCCCTAAGCGTTCACGCTCATGGCATGAAGGTACGCGTTCTCCAGGCCGACCCGCTTGAGGTCCTCATCCACCATCATGGTGATGAGCTGCTTGAAGCCGACCTCCAGCTCCCAGCCGAGCTTCTCCTTCGCCTTCGTGCAGTCGCCGAGCAGCAGGTCGACTTCAGCCGGACGCTCGAATTCGGGATCGATGACGACATAGTCCCGGTAGTCCAGGCCGACATGGGAGAAGGCGACATCCAGCAGCTCCCGCACCGAATGCATCTCGCCGGTAGAGATGACGAAATCATCCGGCTCGTCCTGCTGCAGCATCAGCCACATCGCCTTGACATAGTCGCCGGCGAAGCCCCAGTCTCGGAGCGAATCCAGGTTGCCCATCCGCAGCTCGGCCGCCAGGCCCAGCTTGATGCGGGCAACGCCGTCCGACACTTTGCGGGTGACGAACTCCACGCCCCGGCGCGGCGACTCGTGGTTGAACAGGATGCCGGAGCAGGCGAACATGCCGAAGCTTTCGCGGTAGTTCACGGTGATCCAGTGGCCGTACACCTTGGCTACTCCATATGGGCTGCGCGGATAGAACGGCGTCGTCTCCTTCTGCGGCGTCTCGACGACCTTGCCGAACATCTCGCTGCTGGACGCCTGGTAGAACCGGGCCGACGGCTTCACGATGCGGACCGCCTCCAGCATGTTCGTCACCGCGATCGCGGTCAGGTGCGCGGTGGCAAGGGGCTGCGGCCACGATGCGGCCACGAAGGATTGCGCCGCCAGGTTGTACACCTCGTCGGGATCGGAAGCCCGCACCGCTTCGATCAGCGAAGCCAGATCCGTCAAGTCGCCCGACAGCCACGTGATGCTGTTCTTGATCCGCTCCACGTTCTCGTAATTGGGCGTGCTCGTGCGGCGGCGCATGCCGTACACCTTGTAGCCCTTGGACAGCAGCAATTCCGCCAGGTACGATCCGTCTTGACCGGTTACTCCTGTAATTAGCGCTCTCTTCATCTTCCGCATCCCCCAATAGTTTGTTAGATTAAGCCGTCCATTCCGGACGACGACAGTACGGTTCATGTCTGCTGGTTCGCTCCGCCATGCGCTTCTCTCGCGCTTCTGTGCGGCGGAGGCGCTGCTTCCACTCCCGGTTGATCAAACTCTCTGGCCGCCAAGCTCCCGGATCCGCGGCGGCCGTGCGGCAGGGCGCCTCGGAGGTCAGCCCAGCGCCGGTTCCGCTTGGCGGTAAGCGGCATAGACCTTGCGGATGCCTTCCCGCAGCGGCGTTCCCGCCCTCCAGCCGAGGCCGTTGATGCGGCCGGTGTCGACCAGCTTGCGCGGCGTCCCGTCCGGCCGCGAGGAGTTGAAGGCAAGCCGGCCTTCAAAACCGACGACCGAAGCGATCATCTCCGCCAGCTCGCGGATGCTGATGTCGTCCCCGACGCCGACGTTCACGATGTCGTCGCCTTCGTAATTCTCCATCAGGAAGATGCAGGCGTCGGCGAGATCGTCCGAATGGAGGAATTCCCGGCGCGGCGTACCCGTTCCCCAGATCTCCACCTCCGCAGAGCCCGTCTCCTTCGCCTCATGGATTTTGCGCAGCAAGGCCGGAAGCACATGCGACGTTTCGAGGTCGAAGTTGTCGTTCGGCCCGTACAGATTGGTCGGCATCGCGGAAATGAATTTCGTGCCGTACTGGCGGTTGTACGCCTGGCACATCTTGATGCCGGCGATCTTGGCGATCGCGTAAGCCTCGTTCGTCGGCTCCAGATCGCCGCGCAGCAGGCTGTCCTCCTGAAGCGGCTGAGGCGCCAGCTTCGGATAGATGCAGGTCGAGCCGAGGAACAGCAGCTTCTTGATGCCATGCCTGCGCGAAGCCTCGATGACATTCGTCTGGATCATCAGGTTGTCGCGGATGAAGTCCCCGCAAAAATCGTTGTTGGCGACGATGCCGCCGACCTTGGCTGCGGCGAGAAACACATAATCGATCGCCTGGCTGCCGAAGAAGGCTTCCACTTGAATCGGATCGCGGAGATCGAGCTCGCGGCTCGTGCGGCCGATCAGATTGCGGTAGCCCTTCGCTTCCAGAGCCCGCCAGATGGCGGATCCCGCCAGGCCGCGATGGCCCGCTACGTATATCGCTGCTTGCTTGTCCATATCCGTTCTCCTCCAGTAGGGGTTGTTTAGAAAGCGTCCTTGCTGCCCGCCAGCACCTTCACCGTCCGCAGCAGAATCCGGAAATCCATGCCGAGCGAGCGTTCCCGCACATAGCGCAGGTCCAGCTCCACCATCTGCTCGAAGCTCAGGCTGCTGCGTCCGCTGACCTGCCACAGGCCGGTGCAGCCGGGCGTGACGTCCAGGCGCTGCCGGTCATACGGCGTATATTCCGCCACCTCGCGCGGCAGCGGCGGCCTTGGGCCGACGAGGGACATGTTCCCGAGCAGCACGTTCACCAGCTGGGGAAGCTCGTCGATGCTCGTCTTGCGGATGAAGCGGCCGACGCGGGTGACGCGGGGATCGTTCTTCATCTTGAACATCGCCCCCTGCACCTCGTTCTGCGCCATCAGCTCCTTCAGCTTCTCTTCCGCATTCGATACCATGGAGCGGAACTTGTACATGCGGAACGGCTTGCCGTCCTTGCCGACGCGGGTCTGGTAGAAGAACACCGTGCCGCGAGGATCCTCCAGTTTGATCAGCAGCCCGATCAGGACGAATACCGGGCTCAGCAGCAGCAGGCCGGCCAGCGAGCAGCCGATGTCGACCGACCGCTTAAGCTGCTCGTAGATCGCCAGCTGCCGCGCTTGCGCCGGACAGCCCCCGCCGACCGCTTCCTCGCTTCTGTCGTGAAATGCCAAGTGAAATCATCCTCCGCTCATTTGGATTAAGGCTGCCGAAGACGCTTTTAGTTGGCCAGGGTTTCCGCCGACAGCTCGGCTCCGGGCACCCGATTCGTCCAGGCATTGTAATAGCTCGTATTTTTGCCGTAGGAATTGTCGAGCAGGACGCTCGGCTTGTCCATCAGGCAGGCGAGAATATGGCCGTGCAGCCTTGAAGTGACGATGCTGCCGTAGGCGCCGAATTCGCGGATCGCCTTGTTCACGAGGAACTGGGAGTACCGGTACCAGATCCGCTGCAGCGGCCCCCGCGCTCCGGGAAGACGGTAGAGCTTCATCATGACGACAAGCGCCTTGCGCTCAGCCGCCGTATAGAGGCTTGTCCAGTCTTTGGCCGCGCTGCTTGCTCCTCCCGACCGCTCAAGCCGCTCCTGATGAGGCGTCTTCTCGATGTCGTTCCGGAGAAAGAACAGCGTCTCGCCGGCAGGAGGCGAAGATGAGGCGATCGGATAGAGCTGGTGGGCCATGTCCGGTGACATGAACACCTTGATGTTTTTGAACTTCTTGCGGGCCATCTCGTAGCTGAGCGTGTCCCGCACGTACAGATGCAGGTCCCGGTGCCGGTTGAACACGGCCGCGGTCCGGCCGAAGTTCAGCTCGCTCTTGTAGAAGATCGTCTGCGGCAGCATGACGATCCGGTGTCCCGGGTACTGCTCCACGATTTTTTCCCGCAGCAGCTGATGCTTCGTATAGAGATCCCCGAAGTTGCCTCCTCCGTGCAGCACGAGAATGCAGCTCGGCGGAACCTTGAGCCCGTCCGGGAAGTCGAGCACGCTGTAGCGGGCGCGGACGCGGATGCCGTAAGCTTTGAAGAACGCCTCGGTGCCCTTCATGATGAGGATGTCCCCGCCGTTGCTGTGCACGGGATAGTCGATATAGATGATTTCAGAGCCTTTCGGGATGCTTCTCGTAATAAGCGAGAGCCGCTCCTTCAGCTGCTCCATCGAATAGGATTCAAGCTTGTTCATGCCTTCCTCGTTCCTCCTCCGGCGGCCGCAGCCGCCATTCTTCTTGACTGGATCCGGTTCAGGAGGAACCGGAAGTCCTCGCGGTCGTACAGGATGCGGCGCAGAGGAACGCCGAACAGCAGCCGCATCGAGGCGATGGACACCGCCATGCGGATCAGCGCCCCGCAGAGCAGCGCCAGCGCAAGTCCCTCAAGCCCCATCAGCGGCGTCAGGACGAAGAACAGCGCCACCGTTGCCGCAAGAGCGATGATCTGGCGGATCAGCACCATCCCGGGACGGCCCATCGCATTGAAAGCCGAGGCGAGAATCCACGATCCCCCGCCGATGATGCATTCGATCGACAGCAGATAGAACGTTCCGCTCGCTTCCAGGAATACGGGGCCGAATACAAGCCCGATCAGCCGACTTCCGATCAGCATCGCGGGCACGACTGCTGCCAGCATCAGCAGCATCGACAGCCGGAACGCCCGGCTGACGGTGGAGATGACCGCTTCCCGGCTCTCGCCCGTTACTTTGGGAAACACAACGCTCGTAATCGCCGTCTGCACGACGTTGAACATCCGGGAGAGGGCGTATACGACCGAGTACAGCCCGAAATCCCGGGGCGTGAGCAGCGAGAGGATGATGAGCTTGTCGAATTGGCCGTACAGCGTGCCGAGCAGGTCCGTGCCGAACACCCGGCTGCCGTACGACAGCAGCGGAGCGGCGACTTTCCGGTTCCACGCCTGTCTCCAGCTCATCGCGGCGAATTCGCGGCGCATGCCCATCGCAGCCAGCGCGATGACGGCCGCCGTCGTGACGAGATAGACGATGACGGCCGAAGGCACCGTCAGCCTGCCTGCCGCCCACAGGCCGGCGAGCCCGCCCAGATTGAGCAGCGGCACATACAGCCGAATGCCGTTGTACACCTGGAAGCGGCCCGCGCTTTGCGCCGCGGCCGCGATCAGATTGACGGCCAGCGCCATCGGCACGGCGATCACCGTGTACAGCCTGGCGGAAGCGACCGCTTCCGGGCTGTATCCGTCCATCCAATGGGGAAGGCCGATCCAGGCGACCGCTCCGGTAATGAGGCTCGCCGGCAGGAGCACCGCCAGACTGACTGCCAGGCTGCCCGCCATCGATGCGCCTCGCTTGACCTGATAGATCAGCGCTGTCGGCAAGCCGAAGCCGGTCAGCCCCGCCAGAAAGGAGGGCCAGAACAGGATGGCGGCCAGCTCCCCTTTCCCGGTCACCCCGAACATCCGGGCAGTCAGGATCGAGGTCAGCGTGCCGAGCAGCATGATCAGCATGTTCGTGCCGCTCGTCCTGGCGATCGTCGCCGCTATTCCTTTGCCTCTCAGTTGGCGCACCGCCTTGGCCAACCTTCCGTTCGGGGCGGGAGCCTCCTCGGCAACACCCGCGCTCACAGATCGACGCCTCTCTTTTTTTTCATTTTATTATTCATAACGCGACCTCCAGGGTAAAAAAAGAGAGTGCCTCTCCGATTACTTGTACAATCCGAGGCAGCCGGCGATATAGCCATTGCTGTACTGGATGCGGCGCAGCTGGACGATCGCTTTCCGGCGATCAGCCAAGGCGAACGGCAGCAGCAGCGCCGAGACCGGCACCTTCACCGCCTGCTTCAGGAGATATCCGGGGCCGCGCTGCTTGCGGGCGGCATCGCTTATGCCCTGCCAGTACACCCGGCGCAGAAACCATTTGCGGCTGATGCGGCTTTTGGCGATTTTATGGTCGACGACGGCATGCGGGGTGTAGCACACCTTATGCGTCGCCCGGATCCGGTCGATGAGCTCGCTCTCCTCGCTCGACAGCAGATTGCTGCCGACACGGCCGAGATCCTCGCGGAACGGGGCATGGCGCTTGAATACGTCCGCCCGGAACGCGACGTTCGCCCCGAATGGAATCCGCGGAGCTTCCATCTCCGTGACGCCCGGCGCGTAATCCAGCACCGTGTACAGAGTTTTGAACATGTCCGGAAGCCATTCCGGCTCGCCGCCTTCCCATACCGGATCGATCTTGCCGCCCACGCATCCGATGCCGGCATCCCGCTCGAATACGTCGATGATCGCTCCCATCCAGCCGGGCTTCGCCACGGCGTCGTCGTCCAGGAAGAGGATGTATTGACCTCTCGCTTCCCTGATCGCCCGGTTCCTCGCCGCCGACAAGCCGAGCGTCTCCTCCCGTACGCAGCGCACCCGCTCCGGTCCGACGCCAGGCATGCGCTGCAGCTCGAGCATCGTCTCCCAGGTGCCGTCCGTCGACTTGTTGTCCACGACGAGCACCTCGTACTGCGAGGAATCGAACTGCTGCCCCAGCACGCTCCATACCGCTTCCTTCGTGTCTGCGGCGCGGTTATGCGTACAGATTGCGACCGTTACCTTCATGCTCCCAACTCCGTTTCCGTATGTTCCTCCAGCTCCCGGGCAGCTTATTCGCCGCGTGCCGCCAGCAGCCCCCTGCCCAGCTCCCGCTCCAGCATCTCGCCCATCTCGGTGAGCAGCGGATGGCGAAGCTCAGGGTTGCGCATTGCGAACTCAAGCGTCGTGAGAATAAACCCGAGCTTCTCGCCGACATCATAACGGATCCCCTCGAAATCATAGGCATACACGCCCTGATGCTCGTTGAGCCGCTGGATCGCGTCCGTGAGCTGGATTTCTCCACCCGCTCCTGTCTCATGCCTGCCGAGGAATTCGAAAATTTCCGGCGTCAGCACATATCGGCCCATGATGGCCAGATTGGACGGCGCTTCTCCCGGAGCCGGCTTTTCCACGAACCGGTTGACGCCATGCAGCCTGCTGAGCGGGTGATCCAGATTGCCGATCGGATCCACGATGCCGTAGCGATGCGTCTGCTCGACGCCTACGGTCTGGACCCCGATGACCGATTTGCCGGTCTGTTCATACTGCTCGATCAGTTGCCGCGTGCAAGGCACATCCGACTGCACGATGTCGTCCCCGAGCAGAACCGCGAACGGCTCGTCGCCGATGAAGTTGCGGGCGCACCAGACCGCATGGCCAAGCCCCTTGGCTTCTTTTTGGCGGATATAGTGGATCTCTACGTTGGATGAGCGGCGGACCTTCTCCAGAATGTCCAGCTTGCCTTTCTCCTGAAGCGTATGCTCCAATTCGAAAGCGATGTCGAAGTGGTCCTCGATCGCCCGCTTGCCCTTGCCGGTGACGACGATAATGTCCTCGATGCCGGACTCGATCGCCTCCTCGACGATGTACTGGATCGTCGGCTTGTCTACGATCGGGAGCATTTCCTTCGGCATCGCTTTGGTTGCCGGCAAAAATCGCGTTCCTAGGCCGGCGGCGGGAATAATCGCTTTTCTCACTTTTTGCATGACGCTCACCCTATCTATTTGGAATGGTTTCGTTTGCTCGAATACTCGCAGGCGGATGGCCTTTCCGGATCATTGCAGCAAATCCGCTGCAGGTACGGATCATTCTTCCTTGTTCAGCAAACCCCCGCTGCAGGTACGGATCATTCTTCCTTGTTCAGCAAATCCGCTGCAGGTACGGATCATTCTTCCTTGTTCAGCAAATCCGCTGTAGGTACGGATCGTTCTTCCTAGTTCAGCAAATCCGCTGCAGGTACGGATCATTCTTCCGATCGCTGTTGAAGCCCGGATTCCTTGAACTTATTCCCTTTGGGGGAATCCGGTCTTCAAAGGCGAACGCTCTCGCTTCTCCAGAACGATTCCGTCCCTTCCGCTATCAGCTGTCACAAAAACCTACACATCGTTCTTCCGCTGTCAGCTGTCACAAAAACCTACACATCGTTCTTCCGCTATCAGCTGTCACAAAAACCTACGCATCGTTCTTCCGCCATCAGATGGCCATTCCGCCTTTTCATTTCCTCGCTTGAAGCACCTGATTTGCTCGCGACACTCGCCATTCGCCGAAACAAGTTTATATCCGCCGTGCTCGTTTCTCGCACAACTCCATTTCTCAAAGGCACCGGTGAAACCTCACCGGAAAAATCTCCAAACCAACACAGGGGGCATCCAACCCCGCCTCACGTCATGCCCTCGACGATGAACGTCTAAGGCCGCTGGCCCACAGCATGACCGAGTGCCTCCGGTGATAGAGGTGCAGGAGACATTACCTTGGCTTGATTACGGACCGCCTCGACCGGCTTGCCGGCCAGTCCTCATGGCTGATGGCGGTTCAAATTCCGCTTGCGGGAAAAATCCGTCCATCCTCCGTGCTCAAGCCTGCTCCTCGCTGCCGTAGTAGTAATAGTAGTAGCCGCCGTTCGCATCCCGGTCGACATTGTTGAGAACGACTCCGAGCATCCGCGACCCGGCATTTTCAAGCGTTTCCTTCGCTTTGCGCGCCGTATCGCTCTTGACCTTGCCGGAATCGATGACGAGCACGACGCCGTCGCATTTGCCGGCTACAATATGGGCATCCGTCACAGCAAGGATCGGAGGCGTGTCGACGATGACCCGGTCGTACTGCTCCTTGGCCAGCTCCAGCAGCGCGGCCATCGCTCTCGACCCGAGCATCTCCGAAGGGTTGGGCGGAGTCGGGCCCGCTGTCAAAATATCGAGATTGTCCACTTCAGAAGCTTGAACCCCCTGCTCGAGCGTGCTGCGTCCTTGCAGCACTCCGGTGAGTCCTCCCCGGTTGCTGAGAGCAAAGATATGATGCTGAGAAGGTTTCCGCATATCCGCATCGATCAGCAGCACTTTTTGCCCCGCCTGGGCAAAGGTGACGGCCATGTTGGCCGAAGTCGTGCTTTTGCCTTCTCCTGCCCGGCAAGAGGTGACCATCAGCAGGTCGACAGGATCGTCGACTCCGGCGTAGTCCACCCCGGTACGCAGCATCCGGTAAGATTCCGAGATCGGCGACTTCGGATTGCTGGCTGTTATCAGAGTCCAGTTACGCGTCAAGCGAGACATTGCTTTTCCTCCCCACATGGCCGGAAGCCGGTATCGTTCCCGTATTGTTCAGATTGCTGCCGCCCTTGGCCGTCGCCTCCCTCTCCTTGAACTTCGGGATCGCTGTAAGCACAGGCAGTCCAAGGACATCGCGGACATCTTCTTCGGACTTGATCGTGTCGTCAAGATATTCAAGCAGGAAGGCCAGCCCCAGACCCGCCAGCAGCGAAAGCGCGAACGCCGTGACGATATTGAGCTTGGCGTTCGGAGCGACCGGCGCGGCCCCGGCGGCAGGATCGGCTTGATTCAGAATCGAGACGTTGTCGACCTGCAGCAGTTTGGGTATTTCCTTGGAGAAGACGAGCGAGACGGCATTCACAATATTCGCTGCCCCGGCGAACGACTCGTCTCTGGCGGTAACCGACATGACCTGGGTGTCGTTGACCGATGTCACCGTCACCTTCCCGGCCAGCTCGCCGGCGCTTTGGTGGAGCTGCGGATACTCTTCGGCGACGATCTGCATGATGCGCGGCGTCTTGATGATTTCCTTGTAGGTCTTGATCAGCTGGATATTGCTGTTGATCATGCTGAGGTCGATGCTGGACATCAAACCGCCGCCGTCCTTGACCTGTCCGACGAGCAGCTTGGCCGAAGCCTCGTATTGGGGTTTGGCGTACCAATAGGAGTAGGTTGCGGCCAGCGAGCAGCTCACGATGACGATGGCTGCGATCAGCCATAGCCGCTTGCGGATGATGTAGGCATAATGTTTGATTTCCAAGATGTTCCCTCCAGTAAAAAATGGTTGAAAATACGAGAACAGGCTCCTATTCGAATTATTAATTTTCTTTAATTATTCAATTCGAGAACTTTTGAAGAAAAAAAAGAGCGGATTGCCTATTCGCTTTCCTCTATCTTTTGCCGGCTTGTTAACTTCTCTCCAGGAAATCATCCAGGCTTCCGCCGTGGAGGATATGCTCCATCAGATCCTCGAAGCTTTTATCGATGCCCTTCTTGTCCAGAAGAAGCGTCAGAAGCTCGGCCAGATCGATCCGCGGTTTCTGGTTGCACGGCTCATATCGGTTCTTCTTGTAATCGAACACGAATTCACGGCGGAGCGGATATTCCGTTACATACAGCAGCTCGGCAAGCGAATCGGCGTTATTGGCGGAGCCGAGGCTTTCATCCTCCGCGAGTACTTGAAGGAATTGGCGCAATTTCAGCTTTTTCTGCTCCATCTCCATAAATGCCTGCAGGCTCTCCCTTGTTCTCTGGATTTGCTCGTTCAGTCCCTCATATTCCGTGACAAGCGATAGTTTGCGGACCGCCATCCCGTTGTCCCTCCCTATATCGTCGCTTCCATTGATGCTCGCCATGCGTGGATGATAATCGCGTCTGTTGTCGGATGTAAGCTTCAGCATTCGGTATTTTCAGACACGGGCTGCCAGGGGATTGCAGTCAGCCTCACAGCAGATTCGCTGCTATTCAGCTTGTTGGTTCGATTATGACACAGTTCGTCGCAAAAGCTAGAGGGAAGAAAGATGTGTTTGGATTAGTCTTTCCTGTTCATTTTCAGTCCTGTTTTCAAGTACCCTGCTCCTAGTTTTCATGGTATGGATGGTAGAAATATTCAGACTTGTTTACGTTTTCATGTAAATGTATGCGTTATCGTCATCATCTATGGAAGCTTCCGTATGGCTTCCATGAAGCAGACTATTGTCGCAGGCGCGCCCATGTCCCTGAATGAACAAAAAACCGCTCTCTTGAGCGGTTTTCCTGTTCTTTGTTCTGTTGTTTCTTGTTTCGGCGCCCCCGCAGCAGTCCTACAACAGCTGACCGCATTCAGGGACTTAGGAACGAGAGAGCGAAATGATGATGCCGTTCAAGGTTTTTCCAGACCCGATTCGACAGAATTCGAGACTTTGGTCACATCCGGAGAAACTTCCTTGACGCGAAATACCCAATATTTATTGGCGGCAAATCCGGCTCCGGTCGCAACGACGACGGCAATTCCTTTCGCAATGAGTGTATTCCATCCCAATCCGCCGTGGAAAACAGCCAATACAGCAGTCGAAATTCCGAATGTGAACAGGTTCACGGTCAAAAACCGGAGCCATTCGCCTTTGCGTCCCGGTTCCGAGCTTCTGAACGTCCAGCTCCGGTTGACCAGATAGCTGTTGATTGTCGCGACCGCGTAGCTGATCGTCTGCGCGATCAAATAGTGGACTCCAAAAACCGCGTTCAGAAGGCCGAAAATCGCATAATCCAGAACCGTATTCAATACGCCGGTCAACGCGTATTTCATCAACATTCCCATCGTAATCCTTCCAATCCTTGAACGTCTCTATCGAAGCAGGCGATGACAACCGATTCAAGAGATGACCTCTTCAACCAAAAGGGCATTTCTCCCATATGTTATGGAATGCCTGTCATAGAGAAGGTATAGTGATACCTAGAAGAGTATCCCATGTATCTTTATCCAGTCAAGTCAAGATGTATTTCATCCGCTCCTTGATCGGGTAATGAATGGACTCAGGCATAGCTTTAGCGGAAACCATCCGAAAGAGGTGTCGTCAGCATGAAGAAATGGACATCCTTTATTATTCTTTCCATCTCCGTTCTGATCGTTGCAGCCCCCTTGTACTCCGGCGCCAAATCCGCTTTCGTTGCCGGACGGGACCCGGCCCCTGCCTGGACCAATGAAACTTTGGCCGCTCATGCGCTGGGCTCGGTGGACAACCATTTCTATACGAATTCGTATGAAGCCTTCCAACAGAATTACGATAAGGGCTACCGGCTTTTCGAGGTCGACTTGCAGCTTACGACAGACGGATATCTGATCAGCCGTCACGACTGGGGCTCCTATCTCTACGACCGCTTCCGCCAGGAGCTGCCCCGCCCGGAAATGGGCAAGCCGACAAGCCGTAAAACGATCCTCGATCTGCCTATCTTGGAGCGCTACCATGCGATGAGCTTCGAGCAGATCTGCGATCTCATGCGCAAGCATCCCGATATGTGGATCATTACCGATACGAAGGGCTCCACGGCCGAGGAAGCCCAGGCATCGTTCCGAGCTTTGATGAGAGCATCCGGGTCCGATACCGAAGTATTGAGCCGAATCATTCCCCAGATCTACAGCCAGGAAATGTACGGCTGGATCGAACAGGTTCATTCCTTCTCTTCCTATATATATACGCTTTATCAATCTCCCGATTCGGATAACCAAGTGCTTGACTTCGTCCGACGGACGGAATCCATCGATGCCGTCACGATGCCGGAGGAGCGTGCCGGCAAATCCGTCAAGCTGGTTCAGCAGCTCGCAACGCTCCAGGTTCCGGTGTATGTACACACCGTCAATGATCTCGAAGCGATTCGTTCGCTCCTTGCCACCGGCGTTCATGGCGTATACAGCGATTCCATGACCTATGCCCGCATGGCTGCAGCCGGCATCTCCGTCCCGAAGGTCAAGTAACGCCTTCTCGACAGAAATCTGTCAGATTACCGGGGAAAAGATATGTCCGCTTCCTCGCGTTTGCAGGCAGGAATGCGCAAGCGCATGAAGAACGTTTATCACGGAACCTTTTTAGCCATGAAATTTTGGGCTATGGGTTGCATCCAAGGCACTCAATGATTATACTTACTTTACTAAAGGATTAGATTGCATGCGATTTAAGAACGGAAAAGCTTGATTCCGGGCTAATTGTAACGAATTCATAACCCTTTTTTAAGAATCTATTAATCTTGATTGGGTACAATATACTCAACCATTCGAATTGATTGGAGTGATAAGAACATGAGAACTCTGATTTCCTTCCAAAACAAGAAGATTCCTGTATATATCGCCGAACAAAATAATAAAAAAGCGCTCGACAAGTTAGGCGAGGTATTGAACCGCAAGCTGTCCACAGGCAAAAATGCTCTTAAAGGCTCCATCCGTTCCCTGATCAGCGTCGAAATCTCGGGAAGCGAAGCCACTCTCCATACGATCAATGAAAAAGACACGCTTACGATTTCCCTTTATTGATCTCTTCCATGCAAATGCCGCCTGCCCCAGCAGGCGGCATTTTTGCATGGAGCTCCATTATGGTACAGTGGAATCAACATCCGTACATAGAAGTCGAGGAGGAAGCGCCAATGCTGTTTGTCGACAACCGGGACATGCATGATCCATCCCTTAACCTGGCTCTCGAAGAATATATTCTCCGCCATCTTCCCGCAGATCAGGATTATCTGCTGTTTTACATCAACGAACCGTCCATCATCATTGGGAAAAACCAGAATACGCTGGAGGAAATCAACGAAGACTATGTCAAGGAACAGAATATTCATGTCGTGCGCCGGCTATCCGGTGGCGGGGCCGTCTATCATGATCACGGCAACCTGAATTACAGCTTCATCACCAAGGATGATGGCGAATCCTTCCGCAACTACCGCAAATTCACGGAACCGGTCATTCAAGCGCTTCGCTCGTTAGGCGTGGAGGCCGAGCTCAGCGGGCGGAATGATATCCAGGTCGGCGAGCGCAAAATATCGGGCAACGCCCAGTTCGCGACGCGCGGCCGCATGTTCACTCACGGTACGCTGCTGTTCCAATCCGACATTACGCATGTCGCATCGGCGCTCAAAGCCAATCCGGAGAAGTTCAAATCCAAGTCGACAAAGTCCATTCGCAGCCGTGTCGCCAACATTTCCGAATTCCTGCAGAAGCCGATGACGGTGGAGCAATTCCGCTCCTATCTGCTTGAGACCTTATATGATGGCCAGCCCGTCCAAGCCTACGAGCTGACGGATGCGGACTGGGATGGTGTCCGCAAAATCTCGGAGGAACGCTATCGCAACTGGGATTGGAACTACGGGCGTTCCCCTGCCTTCAATATGCGTCAAGTCGAACGCTTGACTGCCGGCACCTATGATGTGCGGCTGAACGTCGCCGAGGGCCGAATCGAGCAGGCATCCATCTACGGAGACTTCTTCGGTACCGCTGAAGTATCGGAGCTTGAGGAGCTGCTGGCCGGCATCCGCTATGAACCCGGTTCCGTCCGGGAGGCGCTTGAAGGGGTCGATCTCGTCCCTTATCTCGGTCCGATGGAGATAGAGGAATTTATGGGACTGCTGTTCTAGCTTGTCCAAATCAGCGGTCATTGTAATAAAGCAAGTGAAGTCGAAGAACCTCGGAATGAACCCGATGTACATCGCGGGCGGATTTTTTTAAGAAAGGCGAGCTGGATATCCGCGGATATCCAGCTCGCCTTTTCGGTTCAGCTTATATGGGAAGACACTAGACCTGAGCGTCTCTCATCGTTTCGGCAGCAGCATACAAATAATAAGCAAGTCCGGTTTGTCGGAATTCGAGAAAGTCGATATTCGCCTCGGCAGCCATATCATAATCACAATAAGGCTCCCCTTTCCGAATCGCGCTTATCGTATCCGACAATGTCCTCAGCATGCTCTCCCAACGTTCGATACGGGAAGCAAGCAGCTCTCTTTGCTCGGCAAGAATTTCAAGTCGTTATGGTCGTCATCCAAATTGGATGACACGGTTATTGTCTCTTTCAAACCCTTGGTATCGGGAGCCGCGGAAGGTGAGCTTTCCGACATCCCCTTCAGCCAGCAAGCCGAAGTCCTTGCCCGTAACGGAAAATTCCATTCGGTCGCCGCTTTCGACTTCAAAGGTCGCATAGTAATCGGTCTGCGTCTGCTGATGCGAGCCTTCCTCGTAGGGTTGCCGGCTGCGCACTCGCGACCGCTTGCTGACCACGGCCGCCTTCACAGACAGCTGAGGCTGGCCGTTGTTGCGGCTCCAGCCCGAGTAGGATTTCAAGAGGCCCGCACCGATGATCACCGCAATGACTGCAATAAGAATCGTGAATGCCGTTCCTGCCGTGGAGAAGATCGATTCCATGCTCATCCCGGTCCCCATTCCCGCTCCCTCCCCAGATGTGTCCCTATGATGCATCCTTAGTCCCATTGTATGACGGCCGAGCCGGCTTATTCTCCCGGATTGGCGGATCTTGTCCTAACGGAGGGCTGGAGGTCGGGATATCCCATCGCCTCATTGAAGGCCGTTTCAATTGAATGCACATACGAAAAAAAGCCCCCGCATAGGGAGCTTTTTTTCTATTCATAGTGAATCTTCGATTTAACCCAAACGTCCGGAAGCCATGCGCTGCAGATCGCCTTCCTCAAGAAGCGGGAAATGGCAAGCTACTTGACGGCCAGGCAGCACGTCGCGAAGCAGCGGCTCTTCGGCCTTGCAGCGATCCTGCGCGAGCGGACAGCGCGGGTGGAAGCGGCAGCCCGATGGAGGGTTCGCCGGCGAAGGCACATCGCCCTTGAGAATGATGCGCTCGCGCTTGAGAGCCGGATTCGGCTTCGGAATGGAGGACAGCAGCGCCGCGGAATATGGATGCAGAGGCTTGTTGTACAGTTCCTCCGTCGGGCCGACTTCTGCCAGCTTGCCCAGATACATGACACCGACGCGATCCGAGATGTGGCGGACGACGTTGAGACCGTGGGCGATGAACAGGAACGTCAAGCCGAGCTCGCGCTGCAGCTTCGACAGCAGGTTGAGCACCTGGGACTGGACGGATACGTCCAGGGCGCTGACGGCTTCGTCCGCGACGATGAACTTCGGATTGAGCGCGATCGCGCGCGCGATGCCGATCCTCTGGCGCTGGCCGCCGGAGAACTCATGCGGATAGCGGTTGCGGCGGGAAGCGTCAAGGCCGACAAGCTCCATCAGCTCGACGACACGGGCGTCGATATCTTTTCCAGACATATTCGTATGCACTTTGAGCGGTTCACCGATGACATCGCTCACGCGAAAGCGAGGGTTCAGGGAGCCGAACGGGTCCTGGAAGATGATCTGCAGATCTTGACGGAGATCGCGAAGCTTGCTCGTTCCAAGCTCATGGATGTTCTCCCCGTTATAGACGACCGATCCTTCCGTGGCGCTCTGCAGCCGCAGAATTACGCGCCCGAGCGTCGACTTGCCGCAGCCGGATTCGCCGACGAGGCCGAAGGTCTCCCCTTTTTTGATTTCCAGGGAAATATCGTCCACGGCTTTGACCTGGCCGACGACTCGGCTGAGCAAGCCCTTCTTGATCGGGAAATACTTCTTGATATGTTTGACTTCAATCAAAGTTTCGTTGGACAGCTGCCTGCTCATACCGTTACCTCCCCTTGACTGCCGATGTTGATCCTTGGGGATAGCGGAGACTCATCGGAATGCTCCTCGAACAGCCAGCAGGCTGCTTTGTGGTCGTTGCCGAGCTGGAAAAATCCCGGCTCCTCGCGCCGGCAAATATCCATCGCATGCGGACATCTAGGATGGAAGCGGCAACCGGTAGGAAGCTGATTGATCCGCGGAATATTGCCTTGGATCGTGTAAAGCTCTTCATCCGTCTTCGCTTCAAATCCTGGAATCGACTTCAATAGGCCGACCGTGTACGGATGGCTCGGCTTGCTGAAGATCTCCTCGACGGAGCCCTCTTCCATGATTCCGCCGGCATACATGACGACGATCCGATCTGCAACCTCTGCCGCTACGCCCATATCATGAGTGATGAGGACGATGGACATGCCCGTTTCTTTCTGCAGCTGCTGCAGGAGATCGAGGATTTGAGCCTGTACGGTTACGTCGAGCGCCGTTGTCGGCTCATCCGCAATCAGCAGCTCCGGCCGGCAAGCAAGAGCGATTGCGATGACGACACGCTGGCACATGCCGCCGGACAGCTCATGCGGGTACTGGCGCGCACGAACCTCCGGGGACGGAATGCCGACCTCGCGAAGCAGATCGACAGCCATCTTCATGGCGTCCTTCGGGCTTTTCCTTTGATGGAGACGAAGGCTCTCGGCAATCTGCTCTCCGACCGTGAATACGGGATTTAGCGAAGACATCGGATCCTGGAAGATCATCGCGATCTGGTTGCCCCGAATACTGCGCATTTCATCCTGATCCTTCTCCGAAAGAACTTCACCGTTGAATTTGATGTCGCCCTCGAGAATCATGCCTCCCGCGTAATCAATGAGACGCATGACGGCTAGCGAGGTGACGCTCTTGCCGCTGCCGCTCTCTCCTACGATGCATAGAGTCTGGCCTTCTTCCACGCTGAACGAGATCCGGTCGGTCGCTTTCAGGATCTCCTTGTTCACGAGGAAGCCGGCACTCATTTCGTTGACTTCGAGAATTTTGCGCGCCATTTTTCCAGCCTCCTTGGAGAAAGATGCATTTTTTGACGAGGATCCAGCGCATCACGGATGCCGTCGCCGATGAAGTTGACCGCCAGCACGACGATCAGGATGCACATGCCGGGATAAACCCCTTGAATCGGATCAATAAGCATGAATTCCTGCGCGTTGCTGAGCATCTGGCCCCAGCTCGTCTGCGGCTGCTGGATGCCCAGTCCCAGGTAGGACAGGCCCGACTCCGCCAGGATCGCGCTGCCGACCATCAGCGTCGCGTTGACGATGATCGGGAAGCTGGCGTTGCGCAGCAAATGGCGGAAGATGATGCCCCAGCTGGAGACGCCGATTGCCCTGGCCGCCTCGACATACTGCATTTCGCGCAGCTGCAGGAAGTTGCCCCGCACGAGGCGCGCTACGCCCACCCAGCTCGTGAACGACAGGATGAGGATCATATAGATGAACTTGGTGCCGAAGATGGCCCCGATCAGAATGTTCAGGAACAGCGTCGGGATGGAGATCATGACATCGATTAGACGCATGAAGATGATGTCGATCCAACCGCCGAAATAGCCGGACACCGCGCCGATGATCGAGCCGACGATGACGGCCATCGCCGCAACGGAAAAGCCGACCAGCAGCGAGACCCGGCCGCTATAGATGAGGCGGGAGAAAATGTCCCGTCCCATCTCATCCGTACCGAGAATATGGTCGCCTGTGAACGGCTTGATGTTGGCGTTCATCAGATCCAGCTTGGCGGGATCATAAGGCGCGATGACCGGGGCCAGTATCGCCGAGAGGATGAAGATAAGGAGGACGGCGAGGCCGGTCATAGCGAACTTGTTGCGTTTGAACTTGTTCCATGTCTGGAGCCATGGCCCGATCGGCTTGTCCGCCTTGGGCAGCGCATCCGTTTGGTTCGGTACGATAGGGGTGCTTGTGGGCTGCAGATTCGCGCTCATCCTACTTGCCTCCTTTGCTTATCTGGACGCGCGGATCGACGATCGCGTACAGGATATCCGCGATCAGGTTGCCGACGACGACGAACACGGCGCCGAGCAGCGTAATCGCCATCAGGACGGAATATTCACGGGAGTTGGCCATCTCGACGAACAGACGGCCCATGCCTGGCCAGTTGAAGACGGCTTCCGTGAGTGATGCGCCGCCGACCAGGATCGGCAGATCAAGTCCGAACAGGGTAATGAGCGGAATCAGCGCATTTCGCAGCGCATGGCGGAAGATGACTTTGTTCTCCCTCACGCCCTTTGCCCTCGCGGTGCGGATGTAGTCCTGCTCAAGCACTTCCAGCATGCTGGAGCGCGCGTACTTCAAGTAGCCGGCCAGCATGCCGAGCGAAAGCACGGATACAGGCAGGATCAAGTGCATGATGAGATCCGAAATATCGCCTTCCTTGCCCATGGTGTACATATCCGACAAGGGAAGCCAGTCGAGCTCGAGAGACAAGTAACTTTGCAGGATGATGCCGAACCAGAAAGCGGGCATGGCAAATCCGATATAAGAGATGAAGGAAGCCGTCTGATCGGAGAAGCCGTATTCCTTGGTGCTGTTGTAGATGCCCCACGGGATGGCGATAATCAGCGTCAGAATCCACGATGCGCCCATCAGAATCATCGTATTCTTCACCGTCGGCCACAGGATGTCGCCGACCGGGATATTGTTTTTGAAGGTGGCGCCCAGGTCCCCGGTCAGGATGTCGCCCATCCATTTGAAATATTGGACCGGAATCGGCTTGTCGAGGCCGAGCTGTTGAGCCTTGATCTGGCCCGCTTCCACAGATAGTCCGGGGGATAGGAATATTTGGGTCGGCCCGCCCGGAGCGGCGTGGATCAACCCGAATGTAAAGATCGAAATTAGGAACAGCACGATGACGGACTGCAAAGTCCGTCGGATCAAATACTCGCCCATCAGGCTTACCTCCTTGAATACTGAATCCCAACCTGCTGGCAGCTGCCGGCTTTGCGCCGAGCAGAACCGTGGTGGGTCCCAAGCTGCAGACCGCCCGGTTATGCACAGGGCAAAACCGTCTTCCAACAGCATGAAGGGTGGATATGAGGAAAGGAGAAAGGAGGAAGGACGTCGCCTTCCCCCTTTTCTATGATTCTGTCTGAGTCACGATGTCTTATTTCGAATCCTCAAGCCACCATTTGTTGATTCCGAAGAATCCGCCATAAGGCAAAGCCGCTACAGGAGCGTCTTCAGCGTTGTACTTGACGCGTGGGCCGAGCACTTCAGGCGTGCCGTATTGGTACAGGAAGACGTAAGGCAGGTTGGTGGAGATTTGCTGGGCGACTTGTTTGTACACCTCTTTGCGCTTCTCTTGGTCCGTCGTCGTGTAGCCTTCGACCCACAGCTTATCCAGCGTCGGGTTGTTGTACCAGCCGGAGTTTTGACCGTTCGGCGGGAAGTACTTGGACGAGAAGACCGACTCGCTGTCCGGATCCGGACTGTTCAGCGACCATGCCTGCAGAGCGGCTTGGTATTTGCCTGGGTAGATGTTCTGCTCCAGCCAGGATGCGAAGTCGATGCCCTTCGTCGTGACCTGGATGCCTACTGCTTTAAGGTTGTCCTGGATGACCGTCGAGACGTTCTCGCGGCGGCTGTTGCCGGAGTTGTACTGAAGCTCGAAGGTGAATTTCTGGCCGTTTTTCTCCAGAATGCCGTCTTTGCCTGCTACCCAACCGTCTTCAGCAAGCAGCGCTTTCGCTTTTTCTACATCGTAGTTGTAGTTGACGGCTGCGTCGCCCGGATCTGCCCAAGTACCTGGCAGGAACGGCGCGTTCAGGGCTTTTCCCGTACCCTTCAGGATGTTGTCGAGAATGCCTTGGCGGTTCAGCGCGTAGGCGATTGCTTGACGGGTCTTCTCGCCGGCGAAGAGCGACTCCTTGCCGCCGAAGTTCATTTTGTTGAAGTTGAAGCTCATGTACTCGTACAGCGGTCCAGGAGCAAGCAGCACGTTCAGGCCTTTGGCTTTGACGGCTTCGACTTGCGTTACCGGAATGGCGCCCACGAGGTCGACGTCGCCTTTGAGGACGGCTTGTACGTTCGTGTTCTGGTCGGCATAAATCTTGTAGACGATCTTGTCGATGTTGACGTCGTTGACGTCAGCAGCCCAGTAGTTCGTTTCTTTTTCAAAGCTCAGGTATTGCTTTTGCTTCCATTCGGACCATTTCCAAGGGCCGTTCGTGACCGTTTTGGCTGGATCCTTGCCGTAGTCGTTCTTCTCGAGCTCCTTGACCGGGATGTCCTTCAGGATGTGGGAAGGAGCAATCTCGGATACCAGCGTGTAGATGAACGGAGCGAAGACTGTCTTCATTGTGATCTTGGCCGTTTGGGCGTCGACAGCTTCGACCTTGTCGACTTTGTCGTAGCTGCTGATGCCTTGGGAAGCGGCGTCAGGGTTCTTGATCGTGTTGATCGTAAAGGCGATGTCCTCGGCCGTTACCGGCTGGCCGTCGCTCCATTTGGCGTTGGCTTTCAGCTTCAGCGTGTACGTCAAGCCGTCGGCCGAGATCTCCGGCAAGCTTTCCAGCAGAGACCAAGGCTGTGCTACGATGTTGCCGTCCTTGTCGTAGTCCAGCATCTTCGCGAACATGAACTGTACCGCATCGCCCGAAGACGTATCGGATACGTAGATCGGGTTCGTGTTGACGATGTCGGAGAATGTGCCGATCGTCAGCGTGCCGCCCTTTTTAGGACCGGCCGGATCCGTCGCGCCTGCGTTCGTAGCCGTGTTGTCAGCCGGTGCTGTCGATGCCGGCGTATTTGTCTTTGCGCCGGAATTGCTGTTGCTGCCGTTGTTGCTGTTGCTTGAGCAACCTGCAACCAAAACCCCCATTACGGACACACCCACGAGCAAGGTTTTCCACTTGAATGAACCTGCCACTCCACATTCCTCCTTGGCTCTAGCCAAAACATGTCATTTCCGGTTCCAATTGTAGCACGGTTTTTAACGTCCGAATATAGATTGTTCTGAAAATAATTAAAATTTTATTAACTGCATAATTATTCATAGATTCTTTTTATTGGGGTAGCGCTTACAATCAAGCCGCTGTAAGGTCCGTGGCATCTTTAAAAAGGGAAGTGGATTTGTAGATAGTATGCGTTTTAGGGGATAAACAAACAAAATGTCTCAAAAAACGGGAATTTTTTTACCATTCGAAACCAGTCTGGATGAGTGCTTTAAACCATTATTTTTACCAATACTTTTTTATGATTTTCATTGTTTTTTGATGCAACGCTTTAACGCAATATATAATTAATACGTTAAACAATAATTGCGTCTCGATGGAATTATTTTTTCTATCTTACCTAAAATCCAGTCCCTCTTGATCGCAAAAAAGCCATCTCCCCAGTAGGGGAGATGGCATTCCAACATAGGGCTATTGATCTAAAATGGATTCAAAAGCACTCTTGTCGAGCTTCTGCACGAGCGCAAACAAAAGCTCCTTGGCTGCCGCATAATCATCGATGTGCATGATGGATGCCGCTGTATGGATGTACCGCGCCGGGAGTCCTATGACCGCCGAAGGCACTCCGATGCCGGACAGATGGACCTGCCCCGCATCCGTTCCGCCTTGGGAGAAATAATACTGGTAACGGATGTTGCCGTCCTCGGCCGTCTCGCGGATGAATTCGGCGAGGCCGCGGTGCGTAATCATGCCGGGATCCTGGATGCGCAGAAGGGCTCCCTTGCCCAACTGCCCCATCGCATTGCGGTCTCCGGTCGCATCCGCCGCGGGACTGGCGTCCAGCGCCAGGAAAAGATCGGGCTGAACGAGATTCGCCGCCGTGCGCGCTCCCCTGAGGCCGACTTCCTCCTGCACGGTCGCTCCGGCATAGATGACGTTCGGATGCTTCTTGCCCTTCAGCTCGCGGGCAAGCTCGATCGCGAGCCCGACCCCGTACCGGTTGTCCCAAGCCTTGGCCATGATCTTCTTGGGGTTCGCCATCGGCGTGAACGGACATACCGGCACGATCGCCTGTCCGGGCCGAATGCCGTAGGAGAATACTTCCTCCCGGCTGTCGGCGCCGATATCGATGAACATCGACTTCACGTCGACGACCTTGCTGCGGGAAGCGTCGTCCAGCAGATGCGGCGGCGTCGAGCCGATGACGCCGATGACCGGTCCGTTGTCGGACACGATCTCCATGCGCTGGGCCAGCATCGTCTGGGCATTCCAGCCGCCGAGCGTGACGAACTTGATCATGCCGTTGTCCGTAATGGCCGATACCATGAGCCCGACCTCGTCCATATGGCCGGCCACCATGATCCGCGGCCCCTGCTCGTCGCCGCGGAGAACGCCGAAGATGCTGCCCAGGCGGTCGCGCACAAGCTCGTCCGTGCAGGCGGCCAGCTGGCTTTCCACATAGTTGCGCAGCTCCTTCTCATGGCCGGGAACGGCGCGCATCTCCGTCAAAGTCCGGAACAATCCAAGCGTTTCTTCATTCATCTTTCCTTGCCTCCTGAATAACAGCAGAATGATTCCAGTATACCTGATTCGCCGCGGCATGCCCACGCGCGCATCAGCCATGCTGCTCCAGCAGCGTATGATCGGGCGCATCGAGGCTTCTTCGTGCCGGAATTCGGATCCGAATCGCCGTCCCTTGCCCTTCCATTCCGGTTTCGATCGAGATCCCGTAGCCCTCTCCATAATAGAGGCGGATCCGCTCATGCACGTTGCGGATGCCGTAGCCTTGCCGGCTGCGCCCTGTTTCCCTGAACAGCTCCTCCGCCAGGCCGCCCGGCATTCCGATTCCATCGTCGGCCACCTTGAATTCGATGACGGGATGAATGCCTGCCTTGAGCTCCGCGGATATCGAGATTCGAATCCGGTCTCCCTTCCAGGCATGCTCAAGCGCATTTTCCACGAACGGCTGGAGAATCAGCTTGATCGTCATATAACCGAGGAGCCGCTCGTCCCATTGATAGCCGACTTCGACGCGGTCGCCGTATTTGACCTGCTGGATGGCCAGGTAAGCCTGGATCTGATCCAGCTCGTCCGCCGCAGGAATGATGGTCTTCCCGTCGTTGAGCGACATCCGGTAGAAGCGGGCCAGATTCATGATCATCTGATGCTGCTTGTCCACCTCGCCGAACTTCGCCAGCCTGCTGATCGAAGAGAGGGTATTGTAGAGGAAATGCGGATTGATCTGAGCTTGCAGCGTCTCGAGCTCCGCCTCTTTTTTGCGCAGCTTCGTCAGGTACACCTCCTGGATGAGGTTGTCCGTCTGTGCGCCGAGTTCGTTGAGGGCATCGGCGATCATGGAATACTCGTCCTGGCCCTTGTACTGGATTCGGCGGCGATAATCGCCTCGGCGGAACGACTGGAGGACCGAGATGACCTTGCCGATCCGCTTCGTGAACGCGCGCGTGACGAACAGAGCGACGCCGATGATCGGCACCATGCTGATGCCGCAGACGAGCACGGTGAGCCAGGTGATCTTGCGTGCATCGGCCTGCAGGACATCCTCCGGTATGACCGCGATCAAGCTGTACTGGAGCCCCGGCAAAGGCTCGCGGATGACAAGGCTGCCCTTGCCGGCTTCCTGCGCTCCCGCCGCAGGGGCAGGCGCTCGGACGTTATCGATATCTCTCCCCGAAGCATGCAGCACCTTGCCCGCTTCATCGACAATATAGAGGCGGCTGCCGGGCATGATTTTCTTGGCGTCCACGCTGTCGAACAAATCGTTGAAATAGACGCTGATCCGGACCAGGCCGAGCTCCTTCAGATCGGAAGGCGTGTAGGTATCAACGATCCGGCGGATCAGCGAGATTCTCCCGAACTTGGCGTCGTCCCCGATCTGGACCCATTTCATCGTCACGTCGAACTGCTCCTTCGGAAGGGACTTGTACCACTCCTCCTTCTGGATGCGGGACAGATGCAGGATTTCAAAGGAACGGTTGTTGGACTTGAGAATATCCTCGCCGTCCTTGCTCAGATCATAAATCTCGTTATACACCTCGTTTTTGATGTACACCGACATTCTCATGCTGCGGTCCGTAGAATTGATCGCTTCCCAGAATTTCGGCAGCAGCACCTTCTTGGTCGCGTCGTAGTTGGCCCAGCCCTCTTCCTTGCTCTTGAGCGCCCTCACCAGCATGCTGTCCTGGTAGAGCATGTCGGTGATGCGGACGGTATCGTCGATCCGGTAGCGGACGTTATCCTCCATCTGCCTTAGAGTGCCGCGGATGTTGTTCTCCGTCTGGGAGCGGACGGAGCCGACCATGATGGAATTCGCGATCCAGCCGAGCAAGGCCAGAGGAACCAGAGTGAGCAGCACATAAGACGCGAACAGCTTCATGCCGAGCGGAATGAAGCCCTTCTGCCGCCTGCCTTTCATTCCTGCCTCCTGTATTCATTAGGCGTCACGCCGAACGTCTCCTTGAACTGACGGCTGAAATAAGGCATGTATTTATATCCGACGCGATCCGCGATTTCATAAATTCGAAGCCGGGTCCCCCTGAGCATCTCCCCGGCGATCCTCATCTTCCGGTCGATCAGATGCTCGCTGAAGTTGACTCCCGTCTCCTCCTTGAACAAGGCTCCCAAATAATTGGGCGAGAAAGCGAACGCATCCGCAACCTCCTTCAGCGTGATGTTCTCATGAAGGCGGCTCTCCACGTAGTGGACGACTTCCGCGATCAGCCTGGCGTTTTTGGACGGCTTGGAGGGAGCCGCAGCAGGCAGTCTCTGCTCCTGGTCGGTCGGTGGCTCCCGTGCCGGCGACGTCTGTGCCGATGACGCCTGACGCGCTGCCGCCATTGCCGCCTTCTCCCTGTCGAGCTGATCGGCCAGCTTCCGCAGAGCCTGCTCCAGCTCCGCATCATCCATGGGCTTGAGCACATAATCCCACGCGCGGAGCGACAGGGCCTGTTTCACGTAGTGAAAGTCCTGATAGCCGCTCACAAAAATGACCCGAATCCGTTCATGAAGCTCGAGCGCCTTCTCGGCAAGCTCAAGGCCGGACATGCTGGGCATATGCACATCCGTCACCAGAATATCGACCGGCTCCCGGGCAAGAATCTCATACGCATCGAAGCCGCTGTGCACCGCCCCGACGATCTCCAGTCCTAGCGATTCCCACGGAATAAATGTCTGCATGCCCTTCAGATCCAGCTCTTCGTCATCCACGATCAGAACCTTGTACATGTTGTCTCCTCCCTTGCCGGCTGGCAGCATGCCGCCATCTATTCAGCAGCGAGCGCAGTTGGCGAATAAGGCATGGGCCGCTCCGGCCGGAATGTAGAATTTAGCCGGCGGCTTGAAGAAAAAAGACCGCCGCCCCTCCGGGACGGCGGACCTGCTTTCAGTATAGCTTTCAAACCGATGTTTGGGGATGGAAATCAGCCGTTGCTGGCAATGATCTTCTGGTTCTCATGCCATTTGTTCGTTTTGTAGTCCAGCAGCTGCTGGTAGCCGATCGCCATCGCGTCCTTGTCGGCTTTGTCGAGGATGGCCAGCACTTCCTCGTCGCTTTTCGCATACAGGGCTTTGGCGCGGGATTCATCCCAGATCTCTTCCAGGCTCGTCTGGATGATGCCTTCCTCGGAGTTCGGCGCAGGATCAAGGTTGATGAATTCGGTGGCGTCTTTTTGCGTCTTCCACGTAATCGTGCTCTGGTATCTCGTTTCCCATGTCTTCTGGTCGTCAGGCAGAGTCGACTCGAACTTCATCTTCGATTTATCCATGAAGGCGGAGTTGCCGACCCATTGCAGGTTGACGGTCGCGTCCATGACTTTGGTGCGGCCTTCGACATCCGTCAGGTAAGTGTCCTTGAAGAGCGGCGATCCCTCTTCGTCGTGGCCTTCCCAGTACATGCCTTCCGGTCCCCACATCAGCGTGCGGGTTCCATCCGGTCCGGTCAGCCAATCCAGGAAAGCGAAGATTTTCTCCGGGTCTTTAGCGGATTTCGTGATGACGCTTACGTTCCAGCCAAGGCCCGTGTAGGTGCCAGGGAAAATCTTGTCTTTGTTCAGGCCTTCCTTGTGGATCGGCCAGATCATGAAGTAGCCGTCGTTCGGGTCCACCTTCTTCAGCTCGGCATCCCCGGCGGTACCGTACTCCGTCGGGCTTGCGCCTGCAAATACGGCGACCTTCCCGGTAAACGCCTTCTCCTTGACCTGATCCTTCTTCTGCGTCATGGCGTCAGGGCTCATGAGCTTCTCGCGGAAAAGCTTGGAGTTGTACAGCATCGACTCGCGGTAAACCGGATCCTTGAAGATCGATGTCAGCTTGTCGCCGGTGATGGCGGCGCGGTTGGAGATGGCGGCCAGATTGGCATCTTCTGCGAAGGCGCTGTAGATGACGTCAAGACCCTGTCCGTCCACGGCCAGATCCGGATTGAACGGCACGACCGTCGGGAACTTCTCCTTCACGGCCTTCAAATAATTGTAGAAGTCATCAGTCGTCTCGAGCTTCGGCGAGCCGAGCGCTTCATAATATTTTTTGTTGACCAGGTAGCCGGCATTTCCGAAAGGCTGGCTGCTGTACCAGTTCGGGAATTGATAGATTTTGCCGTCGCTGGAGCGAAGCATGTTGATGTTCTTCTCTCCGACCCATTTTTTGAAGTTCGGGTATTTGTCGATATAGTCGTCGAACGGCACCAGCATGTCGGCTTCGCGGAGCTTCTCGACATCGGCGCCTTTGTCGAGCCAGATGACGTCAGGAAGCTTGCCGGATGCGATCATCGTGTTCAGCTTCTGGGCGGCGTTGCCTCCCGACTGGATCGGCGTGACGTTGACCTTCATGTTGTCCATGATCCATTTGGAGGAGACGTCTCCTCCCCACTTGGGCATCGTGTACCAATCATAGTGGCCGTACATGCTGTACTCCAGCGGCTCGCTGCCTACCTGCCAGCCGGTCGCCTCCGGCGCTGTCGATGCGGATGGCGAAGGTGCCGTCGAAGCCGCCGGCTCCGGAGACGCGCCATTGTTCGCTGCCGATCCGGAATTGCCGCCCCCGTTGTTGCCGCCTGAACAGCCTGCCAGCGCCGTAGCCGCTACCATGGCGAGAGCCATGCTCTTGAACGCAGTCACTTTCCATTTGCTCAACTCGTTCATCCCCTTTTTCGAGCTCTAAGATATTTATTTTAAATGCACGGCCCGTTGCCGGACTTGTGTGCTCTTAAAACCAATCGCCGCTGCAAGGATACCCGGCTCAGCCTTTTACGGCGCCGACGAGCACGCCCTTCACGAAATAACGCTGCACGAACGGATACACGCAGATGATCGGGAGCGTGGCGACCATCATCGTCGCCATCGACAGCGATTTGCCCGTTATGCTCTTCATCGCGGACAGTCTGGCCTGAGCGGCGGAGTCGAGCTGCTGCATCTGCTCGGTCATGATGTTGGAGTTGAGGATCTGCTGCAGCTTCGTCTGGATCGGGATCAGGTTCTCGTTGTTGATGTAGATGCTCGGCATGAACCAGTCGTTCCAGTGGGTGATCGCCGTGAACAAAGCCAAGGTCGCGATGACTGGACCCGACAGCGGCAGCACGATGCGGAAGAAGGTTCCCCAGTAGCCGCAGCCGTCAATTCGCGCCGACTCGTCCAATCCGACCGGCAGTCCCAGGAAGAACGTGCGGAAGACGATCATGTTCCAGACGCTGATCAGCGACGGGATGATGAATACCCAGAAGGAGTCGAACAGATGCAGGCTGCGGATCAGCAGGAAGGTCGGAATGAGGCCGCCGCTGAAATACATCGTGATGATGCAGGCGACCATGTAGAACTTGCGTCCGACAAGCTCGCTGCGGGTCATGCCGTAGGCGAATATCGCCGTGCAGAGAATGGCGGATGCGGTTCCGACAATCGTGCGGAGCACGGAGACCAGAAACGCATGGAGGATCCGGCTGTCCTGGAACACGATCTCGTAGTTTTCCAGCGTGAAGGCGCGGGGCCATACCGTCACGCCTCCCAGAGCGGTGTCCATTCCTTCATTAAAGGACACCACAACCGCGTTCCAGAACGGATAAAAGCATGTGACGGAAAGCAGGATCAAAAACGTATAAATGAACCCGGTGAAAAACCGGTCGCCATAGCTGAGTCTGATTTTCAAGCCTCTCTTCCTCCTTCGATCCAAGATGTCATCTCACCACAGGCTGTTGCCGGATCGGCGCGCCAGCAGATTGGCTATGGTGAGAAGCGAGACGCTGACGACAGCTTTGAACAGTCCGACGGCGGTCGCATAGGAGAAGCGCTGCGATTCGATGCCCATCCTGTATACATAGGTTTCCAGCACATCCGCCACCGGCCTCAGCACAGGATCGTTGCCGATCAGGAGGATGTCCTCGAAGCCGGCCGTAAGCAGGTTGCCGACGGCTAGGATGAAGAAGATGATGATGACCGGCATGATCGTTGGAAGCGTGACGAGGAACATCTGCTTGAACCGGCTCGCGCCGTCCATGGAGGCGGCTTCGTACAGGCTCGGGTCCACTCCGGCGATCGCAGCCAAATACACGATGGAGCCGAAGCCGATTTCCTTCCAGACATTGGCCGAAATCAGGATGCTCCAGAAATGCTCCGGCATGTTGAGCCATCCGACCGGCTCGTCGATCAGATTGACCGACTGGAGAAGCATGTTGAGGCTTCCGTTCTCCGTGGAAAGAATGGACATGGCCAATCCCGAGACGATGACCCAGGACAGGAAATGGGGCAGGTAGCTGATCGTCTGGACGATCCGCTTGAAGTAGCGGCTGCGGACCTCATTGAGCATGAGCGCGAGCAAAATCGGTGCCGGGAAGCAGATGACCAGTTTCAGAAAGCTGATGACGAGCGTGTTGCGCATCACCCTGCCGAATACGGGGTCGTTGAAGAAACGCTCGAAATGCTTGAAGCCAACCCAGGGACTTCCCGATATGCCCTTGAAAATGTTGTAGTCCTGGAACGCGGTTATGGTTCCGTACATCGGAAGATAGAAGAAGATGACAATGAGGATAAAGGCTGGTATGACCATCAATTGCAGGTCCCATTGGCGCAGAAAGCGAATGATCGCGGGCCGCTCTTTGCGGCGTTGGTGCAGGTCGACTTCCAGTTGTGCCATGTTGTTCCCCCCTGCGTACATTGTACGTTCGGGATGGAAGCCATTTCTATGGGTTGAATCAACGAAATATGATAGAAATCAATGAAATGTTACTTTACATCACATAACTGATCGGAATATTCACGATTTAGAATTCCTTCTAGAAATGTATGCGCTATTCAATAAAAATGGTTCCGTTTTCATCTGACATGACTTTCTTCCCCTCGGTCTATAAGGGAAGTAACCTTACATTCTTTCCGCAAGGCAAGATCGCCTTGCAGCGACGAATGCCGTTTCGGTTCCTCTTGCACCGGCATAAGCTTATGGAGAGGTGGGATGGCTATGCGAACCGGCAAGCGAACAGGAAAAAAGGACTGCAACGCCACCAGACATGCAAAAAGGAAAAGCGTCCGCAAACCGCGGCCTGCTTCTTCAAGCCGCATTCTGAAGGTCAAGAGGATCTATTTCTGCGGCTTGTCCGACGGTATCTGCAGAGACTTCGGTCCGTCCCGCGGAGGCGCAGGCCGCATTCCCGCTCCCAGCCAGGTCAGCTGGTACAACCTCTATGTCAACCAGTTCATCCAGCCGCCATGCTTGTATCGAATCGGGCCCAACAGCCTGCATCTGCTGAGCCGGGACGTTCCTCCTAGAGGAGCCCCTGTCCTTCTGGAGAGCGTGAGCCTCCTGTTGTCCCGGATGCCGCGCAAAAGAAGGCGCAGGACAAAGGTCCGCCACAAGCAAATGCCTGTTGCCTTGAAGACAAGCCGCTCATATGCTATAACATCCGAATTGAAAGGAGATGAAGGCGATATGCCTCCGTCCTTGATCAAAGCCTTTTTTGCCGCTAGCAGCGTTATTAGCGGAACCGTGGATACGGTCACGTCGACCCACGTCGTCGACACGGCTACCCGGTTCAATGCCGCCGTCACCGCGCCGATGATCGATGCGGGAGCCGGAACGACGACGATTCCCGAGACGAGCTTCCTTGACGACGCCGGCAATCCCGTGCCTGTGGGAAGCTTGCCTGCCGTCGCCCCCGGCGGTTCCTTCGACGTATACGTCAACGGCATCCTGCAGCAAAGCGAGCTGTCTACGCCAAGCCCGACCGGACTTGTCCTGGCGACAGCCGATATCCTCCCCGGCACACCCGTTAACCTGGCCATCCACAATTATGACGGAACGACCTCCACCAGCACCTCCACCCCCTCATTGACGGTCACGACGACAATCAACTCCTGATCTCTCCGCGCAAAGAAAAAAATCATGCTCGACAATCCTTCCATTGCGCGACATCCATGCATGAGTCGTCCTGAGGGCGGACCACCCTTTCAAGGGCATGGAAAAGGGGTGCCCCTTGCAGCCTGGGCACCCCTTATCTTAGGTCTGGACATTTGGTTCTGAACGCAAAAAAGCCTTCCGTGAACGGAAGGCGTCATAATCGGATATGGTGCGGTAGAGAGGACTCGAACCTCCACGGGCGTACGCCCACTACCCCCTCAAGATAGCGTGTCTGCCATTCCACCACTACCGCACGTTTAGGGGAAAACCTAGGAAAAAATGGTGAGCCATGAAGGACTCGAACCTTCGACACCCTGATTAAAAGTCAGGTGCTCTACCAACTGAGCTAATGGCTCGAATATGGTGACCCGTAGGGGATTCGAACCCCTGTTACCTCCGTGAAAGGGAGGTGTCTTAACCCCTTGACCAACGGGCCATGCAGCTTGTCCTTCAGGGAAGAACTTTTCAAACAACATGAATGAATATATCATATGGGACGATTCCGTGCAAGCCCTTTTTCAAAAAAAATGGGTCCGGAAGGACGGAAAAATTCGCCGGCCTGCTGCCCGGCTTCAAACAAAAAAAGACCGGATACGGTCTCTTCTGTCCAGAAGAATGGCGGAGAGAGAGGGATTCGAACCCTCGCACCACTTACGCAGTCTAACCCCTTAGCAGAGGGTCCCCTTGAGCCACTTGGGTATCTCTCCGAATGGCTCCCCGAACAGGACTCGAACCTGTGACAACTCGATTAACAGTCGAGTGCTCTACCAACTGAGCTATCAGGGAACAATGAAATAAACGGTAACAAAATCTAATTTATCATGCCTCGCTGGCGCTGTCAAGCGCTGTCAAAACAAGCTTCCCCCTGCACTTTCCGCATCGGTAGCGAGCCGGATCCACCTTGCGCTTGCGCTTGTATTCCATGCGGCAGCCGGTGCAGACCAGCTTGTAGCGGAACGGAAGCGGCTTGCGCTGCTCCCTGTCGGGCAGAGGACGGCAATGCCTGGATCCTCCCGAACGAGCGAGCCATTCCTTGAAATCCGCATCGCGGTGCCGGTATCCCATCCCGAGCAAATGCAGATGATAATGGCAAAGCTCATGCCGGATAATCTTCTCGGTTTCCTCGGGGCCATAGATCTCCAGCTGCTTCGCGCTGATGTCGATGTTATGCGACTTCAGGAAGTAGCGGCCGCCCGTCGAGGTCAGCCTTCTGTTGAACGTCGCGCGGTGCCGGAACGGAATCCCGAACGCCTCCAGCGATACCCGCTCCACCCATGCTTGCAGCTCCTTATCCTCCATCACCTCTGGACATCCCTCCCTCTTGAATTGTAAAGCCACCTTGGGCTACACTGTCAAGTAGATTGCCGCCCTCCGCGGGCGGGAGAGGAGCAAGAACCCAAGCCATGCCTACCATGAAATATGTATTGTTCCGGCAGGAAGAGCAGCTTTCCATCGTCGAGATGCCCGCAACCCACGCCTACCAGCTGTCCGCCCTCAACCTTCGCCTCCACAAGGAGCTGGACAAGCTTACGGCCGCCAACGTTCCCAGCCTGCCCCATTGCATCGCCGAATTCTCCGAGCTCGAGCTGCATGACGGCGCGGTGCCGGTCCAGTCCGGCATCGACTATCTCAACGAGCTTGTAGAGAGCTTCCGCAACATCGAAGAGAAGGCCTATCCGATCAAGTCTTTGCGGACGGAGATGGTGGCGCTGCAAGCCCAGCTCGAGCAGTGGTACGAGGAAGAGTACGAGGACTAGGACGGAACGTTGCGGCGTAAGCCGGCTCGACCGGAAGTTGGACCTGCACGCTCCGTCAGCACCCCCCATATGCTATACGAACCATTCCTGGCAGAGGGGGGAAGATGCGATGCCGCAATGGCTGAGCAGCCAACTGATGCGCGCGTTCCAGCAAAAGGACCTCCGGCAGATCCGAATCCTGAACGACTGCTGGTTCATTTATCGCACCAAAGAGCCGCGCGACGATTCCGCCACGACCGTCTGATTCCGAGGCTTCTCTCCTGCCCTTCCGGCAGCGTGGAAGCCTCTTTGTCTTTTCCTTGTCTGCAGGCTTGTCTGGCAAGGTGATGGAGGAAATAGCGGAGTTTCACGCTGCCGACGTGCCATCAATGAAACCGTTCCATCACGGCTATGGACAAATAGCCGAACAAGGTGCCCTGCAGCCCGCAGGACACCTTGTTTGGCTTGGCCGGCTTCACGGGCGACAGCCGAGCTGCCGTCGATGCGAAGCTCCATGCGACAACGGGACCTGGCCCGGCCGGCAAATTATCCCGGTGAGCGCATGGTGAGGCCGACACGGCCTTTTTTCAAGTCCACATTCAGCACCCATACCGTCACGACGTCGCCGACCGCCACGACATCCATCGGATGCTTGACGAAGCGGTCGCTCATCTGGGAGATGTGGACAAGGCCGTCGTTCTTGATGCCGATGTCCACGAAGGCGCCGAAATCGATGACGTTGCGGACCGTCCCCTGGAGCTCCATGCCGGCCTGCAGATCCTCGATCGCGAGCACGTCCTTGGAGAAGACGGGCGCAGGCAGCTCCTCGCGCGGATCCCTTCCCGGACGCATCAGGCTATCGATGATATCCTTCAGGGTCGGCTCGCCCACGCCGAGACGTCCAGCGAGCGAGGATGCATCCGCCGCCGAGAGCTGCTCCCGCGCACGATCCGTTCCGATGGCGTCCATGCCGATTCCGAGCTCCCGGAACAGTCCGGCGACGACGGCATAGGATTCGGGATGGATCGGGGTCCGGTCGAGCGGGTTGGCCGCTTCGGGAATGCGGATGAAGCCGATGCACTGCTCATACGTCTTGGCGCCCAGACGGGGCACCTTCTTGAGCTCTGCGCGCGATCCGAACCTGCCGGTCTCCTCGCGATGCTTCACGATGTTCTTGGCGGTCGTTGCATTGATTCCAGCCACATAAGACAAGAGGGATGCCGAAGCGGTATTGGCGTCCACTCCGACATGGTTGACGGCAGATTCCACGACGCCGCCGAGCGTCTCGCCGAGCCGCTTCTGGCTGACGTCATGCTGGTACTGGCCGACGCCGATCGCCTTCGGCTCGATCTTGACGAGCTCGGCCAGAGGATCCTGCAGGCGGCGAGCGATGGAAACCGCGCTGCGCTCCGCTACATCGAGCGTTGGAAACTCCTCCGCGGCAAGCCTGGAAGCCGAATAGACGCTTGCGCCGGCCTCGCTGACGATAATGTATTGGAGCGTCTCAGCGCCCTTCTTGCCTGCTGCGGCCCGGTTTTTGATGAGGCCGGCGATAAAGCTCTCGGTCTCTCTCGAGGCGGTGCCGTTGCCGATGACGATGAGAGTAACGCCGTATTTGTCGATCAGTCCGCCGATGATCCGTTCCGCATCCGCGACCTTGTTGTTCGGAGGAGTCGGGTAGGTGACGGCGACTTCTAGCAGCTTGCCGGTCTCGTCCACGACGGCCAGCTTGCAGCCGGTCCGATAAGCCGGATCGACGCCGAGCACCACGTATCCGGGAACCGGCGGCTGAAGAAGCAGATTCCGCAAATTGGCGGAGAAAATGCCGATCGCATGCTCTTCCGCCTTATCCGTCAGCTCCGACCGGACTTCCCGCTCGATGGAAGGAGCGATCAGGCGCTTGTAGGCGTCCTCGATGGCGGAGACGAGCGCCTCCTTGACGCCGGGCGAGGTTCCTTGGCGCAGCGTGTGCCGGATCATGTAGTCGTGGATCCGATCGGCCTGAACCTCCAGGCTGACGCGGAGCACCTCTTCCCTTTCCCCGCGGTTGATGGCAAGGACGCGATGCGGAGGAAGCTTGCGCAGCGGCTCCCGATAGTCATAGTACATCTCGTAGACGGATTCCTCTCCGGCTTGCCGAACGACGGTACGAAGAGCTCCCTGCTCCATCGTGAACTTGCGCACCCATGCCCGTGTCCTCGCCTCGTCGGCCATCTCCTCCGCAATGATGTCCTGAGCTCCCGCCAGGGCATCGGCAGGCGTCTCGACGCCTTTGTCCGGATGAACGTAAGCCTCGGCTTGCTTCAGCGGATCTCCTTGACGGGGCTGCGACAGCAGCCACCGGGCAAGCGGCTCGAGTCCGCGCTCTCGCGCGACGGAAGCGCGCGTCTTGCGCTTTTGCCGGTAAGGACGGTACAGATCCTCCACTTCCTGCAGCTTCATGGAGCCGAGCACGGCCTTCTCCAGCTCCGGAGTCAGCTTTCCCTGCTCGCCGATCAGCCGCAGCACTTCCCGCTTGCGTTCTTCCAGGCTGCGGCGGTAATTCAGCCTCTCCTCGATGGAGCGCAGCTCGTTCTCGTCCAGCTCTCCGGTCATTTCCTTGCGGTAGCGGGCGATGAAAGGAATCGTGTTGCCTTCGTCGAGCAGCCCGACAGCCGCCTTCACCTTGCTAAGAGGAAGGCCGAGCTCCTGGGCGACGCCCTTCACGATGCGCTCCTGTTCGGCCGCCATCTCCTCCGGCGAAAGCGCTGGCCGCGCTTCCCCTTCTTGCCTCGCGTCCGTATCCGTGCCGATTCTATCCGCCAATCTCATTGCCGCCTCTCCATTGCTTGATAGGAATCAAAAGCTGCCGAAGGAAATAAAAACCGCCCCTTCCGCGGAAACAACCGGGCGGAAGGAAGCGGACAATCGCTCTCAGCCGATTCGTACATAAGGGTTATTCTGCATTTCATGCCCGATCGTCGTCGCCTGCCCGTGGCCGTTGTGGACCTTGACCTGCGGATCGAGGCGATAGAGCTTGGACCGGATGGAGTTGTACAGGTCCGCCTCGCGTCCGCCAGGCAGATCCGTGCGCCCGATCGATTGCCGGAACAGCACGTCTCCGGAAAACAGGTCCGAGCCATGCAGGAAGCTGACGCTTCCGGGGCTGTGGCCCGGAGTGTGCAGGACGCGGAAGCTGAATCCCGCCAGCTCCAGCTTCATGCCCTCGTCGAGGGCGTATTCGGCCGGGTCGGTCACGAGCGGCGGAGTCATATGGCTCCATCGCAGGGATCCGTTCTTTGCGGGATCGGTCAGCCAATCCGCCTCTAGATCGTGGATATAGACCGGGCATCCGAATGCCTTGCGAACCTCGTCCACACCGCCCATATGGTCCAGATGGGCGTGCGTCAGGAGGATCGCCTCCAGCTTGAAGCCTCCGCTGCGGATGCGCTCCACGAGACGCTTCGGTTCCATGCCGGGATCGATGACGACCGCCTGGCCGCTCTCTTCGTTGATCAACAGATAACAGTTCGTCTGGATGGGGCCGAGCACGAACTTCTCGATCTTCATCGTGCTCATCAGATCGACGAGAACAGCTCGCGCAGCTCGCGAACGACTTCTCTCTGATAGGCAGCGTCCTCACCGTAGCGGCGCATGATCTCCTTGCGCGTCTCGGCCAGGTTATCCTGATAGCCAGGCGCTTCGCGGTCGGTGTTCTCCTGCTTGAACCGGACCATCGGCTCCTGGATGCGGGCCGGGCGCGGGCCCCATTGCCCGAGCACATGGCCGCCGGTGTCGGCGACGATGACAATCGGCACCGAGCGCCCTCCCATGGTGAGGAACTGGTCCATCGTATCGAGATGCTCTTCCATGATCAGCACTTCGACGGGCACGCCGCTGTTCTCCAGCGCGCGAAGCACGGCCGGAATGTTGCGCACGACGTCGCCGCACCAATCCGCCATCAGGATCAGCACCCGCAGATCATCACGGTTGTTCAGCGATTCGAAAAACTCACGGTCGTCCTCGCTTTCCCATTCGAAGCGGTCGTACCAGGAATCGAAAGCTTCCTTGTTTTTCGTCATGCCTTCGCGGAACTGCTGCGGCGTGATTCCCTTCGACAGCTTGTCCGCTATTTGCTTGGCCATAGGTTATCCACTCCTTGTCGCCTTGCCGCCGGCGGCGGCTTCAGGCGCATTTCCATCTATTGTACCAAAGGTCCGGACTGCGCCACAATCAGACCGTGCGGCTGCGGGAACGCAAGTATTTGAACAGCACGTATATGATCAGCACCGCGGCGGCGACCAGAATGGCCGGCATCGTGTAAGGAGCTGCCTTGTCCTTGATCTGTTCCCAGTTGCTGCCCAGGCTGCGGCCGATATAGACGAACAGGATCGACCACGGAAGCGAAGCGATCGCCGTCAGAAGCGTGAAGGTGGACAGCGGCATGCGGGCCATTCCCGCAGGAATGGAGATGACCTGGCGCATCACCGGAACGAAGCGGGCGGTGAACACCATGCCCGGACCGTAGCGCTGGAACCAGCCTTCGGCGATATCGATATGCTTTGGCTTGATCTTGATGTATTTTCCGTATTTGTCCAGGAACGGACGCCCCCCGTACAAGCCGATCGCATACAGGATCCACTGCTGCAGGATCGCGCCGACCGTCCCGCAAAGAACCGCGCCCCAGAAGGTCATGCTGCCCGTGGATACCATATAGCCGGCATAGCCGAGCACGATCTCGCTCGGGATCACTTCCATGGCAAGCCCCAGAATGATGCCGAAATACCCGAGCTTCTCTACGATGCCGAGCAAATAAGTGACGAGTTCATGAAAAAAGTGCATGCATTCCACTCCAATCTCATAATGCGGCGATACTTTCGCCATCGGTGTTTTGTCCCGGTAATTCTATCATAGGCTTCCCGAATGGTGCCATAGGACAAACGGTCATGGCAGCCGAAACGGATGCATAGAATGTATTGATGACATGGACAAGAAGGGGTGGACCGTAATGAATGCCATTATCGTAACGAGAAAACAGCTCCGGTTCGCGGCTCTCGCGCTCACGATCGCCATTCTTGCCGTCGCCTGCTGGAGGCTGTATCCGAGCGTTTCCGGCGAAGCGGCGTCGGCGACGGCAGCGGCGAATTCGCAGGTATTCGAGATGGTCACCGGCGAGTTCAGAAGCCAGACGGCAGACGGCAAGGAAATCGAAGTGTATCAATGGAGCCCGAGCTTCCTCACAGTGAAGAAAGGCGAGCAGGTCACGCTGCGCATCACCGGCGTCAACGGCGCCAGCCACCCGTTCGTCATTGAAGGGCTTGGCGTAAAAGGAGAGGTCAGAAAAGGGGCGGTGACGGAAGTCAGCTTCACGCCGGAAAAAGCAGGCACCTATCCGATCATCTGCATGACCCATACGGACCTCAAGCACGGCGGACCGATGGTCGGATACATCCACGTCCAGTAGGCTGGCCGGGACCGGACATGCTTGAAACGATCGGAAAGCCGAAAAAGCTGCGTTCCCTTCTTGGGGGAAGCAGCTTTTTTTCATGAAGTCTGAGGGCGGATCCCGCCCCAAGCCGGAAACGGAGATGAAACTATCGGCCAAACGTGGCCTTGACGTCCCGCGGCAGCAGGAAAAGGCGAAGCAGGAAAAGGCGAAGCAGGAAGCAGCTATGGAGGGCCTTTTGCCGGAAGCTGTTCCGGGGAGAAAAAGCGGATTGCTTTTGCCGGAGACTGTTCCGGGGAGAAAAAGCGGCGGATCTCTCGCTTGGAACCGATCCGGCTGGAAGCTGCGGTCGCCTTCGAAAAAAAACGTTCCGGGTGAAGAAGCGGCCACTGAAAAAGTAGCGTAAGGCGCGAAATCGTTCTGGAGAAACGGATGCGGTCGCCTTTGTCCCCGGATTTCAACCGTTAAAAGCGGTAGAAATCAGAGAAATCTGGGGACAACAGCGATCGGAAGAATGATTTCCGTCTGCAGCGACACATTTTCAGTGGCCTCGGTGAAGAAGCGGATGGTCTTCGGCTTGCGCCGGCCTGCACATCCTGCCTGCCCGAACATATATTGTGGGGAAAGGAGTGGGCTCGATGAACGGCATGCCAGGCAGCAAGCATCAGCGTGAGCTCCCTACCGCCCGCAAAATCCGGCGCGCCTGCAGCAATGAGCTGTACCGGACCGCCAAGCGCCTGAAAGGATATATTTCCAAGGAGCAGATGGAGCAGGCGGAAAAGCTGTACACGCGCAAGGTCTATCTCAATCTCGTGTTCGTCCACGAGAACCGCGACAACCGCAAAAAGCTGTGCGACTGGTGGGACGACAACGTCGCCGCCGAAATTGCCGAGCTGTGGCAGGCCGACCCGGAAAAGCTGAAGACGGCATTCCGCGATGCCTTCGGCGGCTGAAGGAAATCCATGCCGCGGCGCGTAAGCTGCGGCTGCCCGAGCTCGGAACCAAGGCAGCGGGCTAAGGAATGACTGCTGCCACCGGCCAGCCGTCGAGCAGCTCCGCCAGCGAAGCGGCAGCGGCCGCAGCTTCCGGCATCATGCGGAAGCCGCGGCTGTTCGCCGGCGTCCCGAGGAGCGGTGCCTGCCGGACAAGCTCCGCATAGTCCGCATACAGCCCGAGCGCCCGCCTGGCTGTGCCTCGGGCCAGCGCAGCTTTTCCTTGCCGGAGCTGCAGCTGCGCCAGCTCGAGCAGCAGCTCCGGCACGGCCGCCTGCCTGGACGCGTTCCACTTGTCCAGGCGCAGCGCCGCGCGCAGCCGCGCTTCCGCGCGCGGCGCATCCCCGAGCTCGGCATAAGCCATGCCGAGCTCCCACTGCAGCGGAGCGGACTGCGGCTCATAGCGCAGTCCGTCCGCCAGCAGCGCCGTCCTCCCGCGAGGCGGGAGGAGAGGCGCCAGGTCGAGGCGGACCCGGGTCCATGCCGGGTCCGCCTCGACCGCCGCGCGCAGCAGCGCGATGCGCGCGGCGCCGGCCGCGCCGGAGGCGGCTTCGCGCAGCCGCACGGCGCGGCCGGACTGCTGGCTGGCGGCGGCAGCGGCCGCCAGCCAGCAGGCGAACAGCAGCAGCGCGGCCCGGCGCGCGATGCTTGGCATTTCGCGCCGATTCATAATAGGCGCCCCTCTCTCTTTTGCCGGCATGATAGAGACATTGCATTCCAGCAGCGTTTCCCTCGCGTCCCCTTCCGCTCCCATCGAGGCGCTTCCGGCAGCCAGGAAAATAAGGAAGATCCAGAACAGTCCGTACGACATATCGATGTCCGCCGCGGCATGCAGAAGCAGCGCCGCAGGCGCCGCGGCACCATCCTTTCTTCCCGAAGCGGCCAATGCCAGCACGACGGCTGCAAACAGCAGCATCAGGAGCAACCCTGCGGCTCCATGATCCATGAGCTGGTCGAGGTAGCCGCTATGGACTTCGCTTCCCGTATACGGAACTCGCTGCACAGAGCGGTACAGGCTCCGCCACGAATCCCCTCCTGTCCCTAGAAAAGGAGCTTTCGCCGCGATGCTTAGAGCATCCAGGTAATACATCAGCCGCGATGACCCCGTCTCATGCGAAGCGGCCGCCCGATGGACAGGACTCAAAGGCAGCCACAGCAGCGCTGCCGCCAACAGGAAGCCTCCTGGTGCGAGCAGCCTCCAAATCAAAGGCTTCGTAAAAAGCCGGCTCCTCCAACCTCGCTCCCCCCGGCTCGAAGCAGCTTCGATGCGAGATTCGGATAGATTTTCAGCCAGAGGCTTGGAAATAGGATCGGATGGAACCTCTCTCCGGCACGTAGAAACCAGCTGCAGCATGAATAATGCGCCGACAGCCAGCACAGCCGGAGCAGCTGCCCAAGCCGCCGCCTCGCTTAACCGCGTTTCGGCGGAGGGAATGCCCCAGGCGGCAGGCCCGAGGCGGTAGGCTAATCCCGTCAGCGCCGCTCCCCCCGGCAAAGTCCCGGCGGCAGACACCAGCCACCGCCATCGGATGTCTCTTGGAGCGAGCAGCATCCCGAGCAGCAAGCCGGCTCCGGCAGCCGCCCATGAGCCTCGCGACTCCGTCAGCACCAGCACGGCTAAGCAAGGCGCGGCGAGAAGCGCAGCGCTCCAGCGGAGCAGGCGATTGCCGCCGGCGAGGATCATCCACTGGAACACAAGGAGCGACGCCATAAAAGCCCCGAGGGAATTGCTGTACTGCAGCCAGCCCGCCAGTCTCATGCCTGATGAGGACAACCGTTCATCCGCCGTGAACATAATATAATCGGTTCCGCGAATCCAGCCGAACCACGCAGCGATAGAGACGGCAACAGCGGCAGCCGCGAACAGCTGAATGCCGGCAGCCACACTGCGGCTTCCGGCCAGCCGAGTTCGCAGCAGCACGATCAGTGCGGCCAGCACGCTCCAGCGGAGCGCTTCATTCAGGCTGCCTCGCACCGAAACAGGCGAGAAAGCAAGCCCGACAACGCAAAGCACCGACAATGCCGCAGCAAGGAAACAGGCCGCTGTCAGCAGCCTGTCCATCCTGCTCGCTCCCCGCCTCGGCCCCGGCCGTATCTTTCCCTGCGCTTGCCGCCTAATCCCTGCACCGAGGAGCGAAGCTGCCGCCGCTAGGCAAAGCATCGTTTGCAAGCCGTAGTAGCGCTCATCGAAATACATTCCCGCCCGGCTCATCACCCAGACAAGCAGCGCTGCGCAAGCCGTAGCTCCCGCCGCTCCGCGCAAGGATATCCCGTTCATCCGGATGCGTCCAAGCGCATTCCGGCCTCTTTTTCGCGCAGGAACTTCCTCCGATTGCTGGACGCTTTTTCCGCCGGATTCCGAATGCATGCGGCAGCCCCCCTTCTGCTCCCATTGTTGCCGCTCTCCCGGCCTCCATACCTTCTTTTCAGAGAATCCCTTTTTGAGCCCTCTCGTTCAAGGAATCCATGGAGCTGCGTTTGTCTTCGTCTTTGGCAAAAACAAAAAAAGCCTGCAGAGCAGGCTTTTGGCGCAAAAAAATCATCCCGGCTTCTGCAAGCGGCAGCACCCGGGATGATCTCAGGCAATCCTATTACATAGTCCCATCCTCCGAACCTTGCCGTCCGGCTCTGCGGGCCAAATAATATTGCTTCATCTGCTCATGGACGATGAAAGCGCGGAGCTGACGGGCCGCTTCCGGCTCCAGCGCTCCCAATCTCGCTCCATAGGAGGGAGCGCCTGCGGCGTCCTGCCTCCACAACACCTCAAGCCTGCAATGAAGCTCGAACCCGAGGTCAAGGACGGCCTCCACTTCGCCGGAGCAGGGCAGATCGATTTCCTTCGACGCCCTGAATCCCACGCCCTCCAGGCTGATGTTGCATACCGTGATTTCGGCCAGCGCCGCCTTCTTGCGGCGAAGCTCGTCCTGCTGCTCCAGATGGGAAAGATCTTCCTCGTCCATCAGCTTTTCCAGCTTCTGCAGCAGCGCCTCGTCGAGCCCGTTGTGGCGAAGCTCATCCGACCATTGGAAGCGGAGCAGATCCGTGCGGGTCGGCTTGCGGTTCCCGCTCCGGTCTCCGACCAGCAGTCGGCCGGCGCAATTCACTTCGATCCGCGGATGAATCCTCTTCTCTTCCGGAAGCAAATACCGCTCGTAAGGAAACAGCAAGGCGAGGGAACCGTCGCGGCGTCCGATCACCCGCGAAGGCATCCGATACATCCCGGAAACCGACTCCACGCTGAGCCAGACGGATTTGCCCAGCACGAACAGCTGGGGATTTGCAACTCCGACCTCGATGAGGTCGCCCTCCATCAAAGTAAGCGTTCCTTCCTCGATTAAGCCGTCTTGCTCGACCATCGTCCGGCTGCCGAGCAGAAGCGAAGGGATCAATGTCTGCTCCAGCCAGGTGCTGTCTTCTCCAGACTGCCGATCCGGTTCTGCTTGAGGGGATAGCGATGATTCCGGCATTTGCATCATGGAACATTCCTCCTGAGCCTGTAGGGTGCCTTGGCAAAAACTAAATTTCCCGGATTATGGTCAGATGCAGCTCGGTCCGCAGGTCGATATCGTACGGTACGGACGGCTCCGAGCCGTCTGCTTCCTTGATGAGGCGAACAATCGGACGATGCACGGCGACCTGGAAGTTTTTGGAGACGACGCCGATCTGCCCCGTGTTCAGCTCCACCGTCGTGGAGACGGGATACATGGAAATATGATTGCAGAACAGTCGGACCAGATCAAGATCGAAGTAGGTGTTGCCGGATGCGAATAAAAATTCGATCGCCTCGGAAGGCGTGTATCTTTTGCGGTATGGCCGTGACGCGGTCAGCGCATCGAACACATCGGCGATGCCGACGATCTGGGCATAGATGTGAATCTCGTCTTTCTTGATCCCTCGGGGATAGCCGCTCCCGTCATAACGTTCATGATGCTGAAGAGCGCAGTGCGCGGAGAGCAGGGACACGTCATGCTGCTTGCGGAGAAGATCGAAGCCTTCCACGGTATGGTTCTCGACGATCTTCCGTTCCTCCGCTGTCAGAGGCCCCGGCTTCTGCAGCAGCGGCTTCGGTACGCGCGTCATGCCGATGTCGAACAGAAGCGCCCCGATGCCGAGCTCCTCGAGCTGGTTGCGGTTGAACCCTTTGGCAATGCCGATAATGCCCGCCAGCACGGCCACATTGATGGAATGCTGGAACAAATAGGAATCGTGGGTATGAATTTGTCCGAGCTCGACGAATACGTCCTCCCGGGTCTGGATATCGTTCATGATATCGCCGAAGACGGATCGGAACGTCCTGCCCATCTCCGGAAGAGCGGCTCTGCCCCGAGCTTGCGGCTGACTGATCTGGACCGTCATCAGCTTGTGCATCGCTTCCGCGGCTTTCCGCCTTGTGCTGTCCCGGATCGTCTCGATCGGCTCGATGCCCTCGGTAAGCGCATCCTCCACGAATATGATGTCGATGCCAAGCTCGGTCAATCGCTGGATGTACCGGCTGCTGAGCTCCATGCCCACTCCGAGCAGAATGTTGCCATCCTCGCGAAAGATTGGCCTTGCGAGCTTTGCGCCCGGCTGTACGCTGCTAACTAGTACTTTTCTCATGACTTACGGCTCCGCTTTTAGAATATCATGCCTTCTTGCAGCTAAAATTGAACTTGCAGGAATTGGTTCTATTCTATCAGAAAATTCGCGGTCGTGTCATGCCTTTAAGGGGGTCATCTGTCCCATAAGGCCGTCAAGCGAGCTTGCGGCCTACGATGCAATTGCGCCCGTTGTTCTTGGCCTCGTACAGAGCCGCATCCGCCTGCTCGAACAAATGCCGAATGTAAGCCGTGGATTCCCTTGCATCCGAAGGAGTCTGGCGGCCCTCGACGGACAACACGCCTACGCTGATCGTAACCGATATGGAAAGTCCCGATTTTCCCGTCATGATGCGGTTGCTCTCCACCGTCTCCTTGAGCCGTTCGGCCAGCTTCTCCGCCTGCTGCCGGTTCGTGTGGGGCAAGTAGATGGCGAATTCCTCCCCTCCGTAGCGGGCCAGAAGATCGGATCTGCGAAGAATGCCCTTTACCGCCTCCGCCGTGCCGAACAGCACTTCATCCCCGATAATATGGCCGTAGCTGTCGTTGATCTGCTTGAACAGATCGATGTCGAACATGATGACGGCGAAAGGAATGTGATAGCGGATGTTGGCCGCCATCTCATGCTCCAGCCTCTGCATCAGGAACCGCCTGTTGTAGCAGCCGGTCAGGCTGTCGGTCGTCGCCATCTGCTCCAGCTTCAGGTTCGCTTTGAACAGCTCCTCCTGAATTTGGACGAGCTCTCTGTTGCGATGCTGCAGCATCTCGTTCTGCCTGTTCTTTTCTTCCACCAAATAACGGATCTCCGTCACATCCTGCATGGAGATCACCCTGCCGAGAAGCTCTTTCGTCCCGGAGAGGATGGGGGAAGCATCCAGAAGGACATGCCTCATTCCGAAGGCATCCGGTCCTGGGATGGCCAGCTCCATCTGCACCCGCTCCGGTATGACGGATCCATATTTGGCCATGAAGGCTTCCGTTTCCGCGGTGTTCGTACCGCATTCTCGAAGGAATGCCGCCAGATCGACCCGGTCCCCCGTCTTTGCCGGCATGTACGATTCCAGCGAACGGTTGCATTCCAGCACCACGTCATGCGCATCGATGACGACCAGACCGGCTGCAAGCGAATCCGAGATATCTTTCTGTGCGATCCGCACGATATCGAAAACGCGGTAGCGCTGGATCGACGTGGTGAAATATAAGGCCGAAAGAGCGAGTCCAAGCGAGGTAATGCCGGGAATATCGGGGAAGTACTCGCTGAACAAGACATTGACGAGGAGATCGGCCCATCCGAAGGCCAGGAAGAGCAGCATTCCCTTGAGCGCCATCCCTACCTGGCTCCGATGCCTGGGGGTCACCCCCTTGCGCAGCGCTTTCACGACACAGATCATGGACAGTAGGCAGAGCAGGACAATCTCGGCGATCATGAACCAGAAAATGGGGCCGTACTCCCTCTGCGACCATACGTCTCCGCCTGTCCGGACGAACATCCCCCTCGGATTGGCCATTATGCCGATCACCGTCAGGGCGACGGGGACGGCCAGTGCTGCGGATGCCCTGCGGGTAAGCAAATACGATTGGCCTGTAAGGAAGAAGGTGAGTACGAGCCAGCCGGCTCCCTGCAGCGAAAGGGACGAGAAGGAAGCCGAAATGTAGAAGAGCTGGAAATGGGGATTGTCCGTCGTCTTGGCTCCGAATTGAGTCAGCGGCCAGAGCATCATGGAGAAGTGAAAAAGCAAATATACCTTATGTAGTCGCGTCATAGGGTTATGGAGAAAGAGATAGAAAAATAGGCCAAGCATAAACACGAACAAACTGAAATCAGCCCATATCCATGATTCCAATTGCTTCACCCATTCGCTTAAAAATCCATTGTCTTCCATTATATCACAGGCGGCAGGGTCCGCTACCCTCAATTAAGCGCGACAGAGAACCCTGTTTCGATAAAGAAACAAGGTTCTCTGTAGATATCGATAATAGGAAGGGAAGGATCTATAGTGAAGGAAGCCTTCCGGCCGCCGCAAGCTCCCGCTCGAGAGCCGGATCCAGATTGAGGCTGTCCCGATAACGGCGGTATTCCAGCAGCTTTTCCCTTTCGAGCTTGCCGCTTGGCGAGCTCTTTCTGCGGACCGCGCGGATCATCAGGTTTTTGGGCGTATGCTCAGGATCGATGAACTCCAGCACCTGAGTCCGATAGCCTGCCGCTTCCAGCAGCGCCGTCCGGGCCGCATCCGTCGCCAGCGCCGCGAACCGCTCCTTCAGCAGGCCATGCCCCAGGAGCGGAGCCAGCTCCTCGCTGCGTATTTGGCCGAATGCCTCGTGCTGGCAGCATGGCACCGACAGGATGACGGAAGCATCCCAGCCGACCGCCTTGGCCAGCGCCGCATCGGTTGCCGTGTCGCAGGCATGCAGCGTGACGACCATGTCCGCGGCCGACAGCTCGCCGAAGCGGCCGATGTCTCCCACCTGGAAGCGAAGCGACTCATAGCCGAGCCTGTCCGCCAGCGAGGAGCAGAAAGCGATGACATCCTCCTTGAGATCCAGCCCGATGACGGAAATGGAGCGCTTCTGCTCGATCGCGAGCAGGTGGTACAAGGCAAAGGTGAGATAGGACTTGCCGCAGCCGAAGTCGACGATCTTCAGCTCCCGGCCTTCAGGCAGCTGGTCGGCCACATCGTTCACCATTTCAAGGAAACGGTTGATTTGGCGATATTTGTCCTGCTTGTCCGCTTTCACCCGGCCTTCGGCAGTCATGATGCCGAGCTCGACAAGGAACGGCGCCGGCATGGAGCCTTCAAGCATCCGCTTTTTCGTGCGGTCATGGGAAGCCGGTCCGCCCTCCGCCATCTTCGCGGTTGCCGGCTTCCGGAGCAGCGCCGCTTTGCCCTTTTTGTTCAGCAGAAGCTGAAGATCGGCCTCCGGCGTCTTGAAGATCGCCTGACGGTAATGCTCCTTCATGAGCAGGACGATGCGCGCAGCTGCGGCCTCCGGCTCGAGATTCTCATGAAGCACCTTGGTCTTATGATGGCTCTCGAACTGGTAGCGGAAGCCCGACTTCAGCTTGACCGGCCTGACAACCGTTCGCGGCGCGACCTCGTCCGAGCTTTTCCTCAGGCCGCTCATCGAAGCTTGAAGAAGCTCCCCTCTCTCGGCTGCTTCGCCTATCGCCTGCTCCCAGGCGGTCGTTTCCTCTTGCTTGTCCATGTCATCCATAACTCCTTCTTGAATCGTTTCCGCCAAGCGGGGCCCCGCTCCGGCGACAGGCCGGTGCGGGGCCCCGCTTGGGAGGATCCGAACTGCTCGTGTGATTGTTAGGGCAGCTTCCTTCCTGTACCTTGGAAGCGCCTATCCTATACGGTCTTCCTTGAGAGCCGCAAGAAGCTCAAGCCGGGTAACCCCTCCCGCAGCGAGCCGCCGATCGTCGTGAAGCAGCAGCCTGCGGTAAAACGCCTCGTTCTCTCCCGGCGCCAGCTCCCCGTCCTCCTCAAGCTCGAACATCAGATCCTCGGCGCCGGCAAAATTTCCCCGCTGCTCCATCCAGCGGGCTGCCAGCCGCTTCGTATCCGGGGGCAGCTCATAGGAAGCAAGCGCCTCAAGCTGGCGTTCGGCTTCTTCGTCCGGATCCGCCACAATCCGTTCCGCGCCCATCAGGGACAGCCTCATGAACAGATGGATCGATTTGATCCTGAGCGCGAAGGCGGCGGATTCCTGTCCAAGCTCCAGCAGCAGGTCCGCTTCCTCGCGGAGCAGGACGGCAAGCACCTGCAGCTGGGCATGATCCGGATTCCCGCTGCGAGACAGCATGGCGACGAGATCCTCGTCGGACAGGCTGCGCAGCAGGCGCGAGTTGAGCCGGAACTGCTTCTCCAGCAGCTCCTCGATCGCCTGGAGCGCCTCGGCATGCCTCAATTCTTTTTTGAGCCCAAGCACGGCCGCAGCTACCTGTCCGAGCTGCTCGATCATCCGCATGATATAATCCCGCTGGAACATGAATTCCTTCCTTCCCGCCGCCGGAATATCCAGCCTGGCTGTTTATTCGCTGGCCGGGAAGCTCTCCCGCATCCAATCATCGATCGCTTCCGCCAGCTTCTCCGGAGCTTCCATCATCCCCATATGCCCGCTGCCTTCCAGTACGATCGTGCTGGAACGGCTGCCGCGCGCGGCGAACACCCGCTCCGGCGGAACGACGCCGTCCTTGGCTCCGGCGACGAGCAGCACGGGCAGCTCCGACTGCTCCACGACACCGCTGCGGTCGGAACGGGCTTTCATGCCGAGCGCTACGGCAGCGGCGCTCTCCGCCGACGTGCCGTAGCCGATCTCCTTCGCCCGTACAGCAAGCTCGGACTCGGCCCGCTCGGGCGCGAACAGCTTCGGCACAAGGCCGTCCACGAAGGGCTTGATGCCGTCAGAGCGCAATGCCGCAGCCGCCTTGTCGCGCCCGGCTTGCGCTTCGGCGCTGTCCGGCAGCGGCGTGGAGTGGACAAGTGCGAATCCTTTCAGGAGGGCTGCATGTCTTTCGGCCAGAGCAAGCGCCGCATATCCTCCGAGCGAGTGGCCCAGCACGACAGCCGGCCCAATTTCCAGCGCATCCAGGAGGGCGGCGACATCCTCCGCCAGCTCCTCCATGCCGAGCACCGCTTCCCGGGCTCCCGAAGAACCGCCGTGGCCGCGCAGATCCGGCGTCAGCACCCGATACCTTTTTTCCAGAATCGGAAGCACTTTCTCCCAATAGGCGGAGCTTCCGCAGAAGCCGTGCAGAAGAACAAGCACATCCTCTTGTCCCGCTGCGCCTCCATTGTCTCTATAGGCCAGCTCCGTGCCGTTGCTCAGCGTCAGCTTGCGGGTTGCAAGCGATCGGTCGGACATCTTCGATCATTCCTTTCCTAATCCTGATAAGTTGAACTCGGAATTCGAACTTCGCTTCTCCAGAATCCTTCCATCCGCTCCGCCGGCTTGTGCACATCAATGGTTCATCATATAAAAGCCGGCATCAAGAAGCGTCATTGCCCCTGCGACTGCCCGCCGACCTGCTCGCGAAACCGAATTGGCTGTCCGCTCCGCCCTCCGCGGGCATGTCCGAGGGAGCCGCAGGCCAGGCAGCCGCAGCTGCGTCCGCGATTCCCTGCGCCATGCCGATCACGCGGTAAAGGCTTGTCGTCTGGATGATCCAATAGGGTTTATGCCCCTGAGTATTGACGACAGCGGCGACGCTGTAGTCTCCTACTGGCGGCAGCTGCTGCCCGATGGCTTGTCCCGGCTGAAGCGGACCGCTGCGCACGAGATAAAGCCCCGTCGATTCCGAGCGGCCGAGGCAAGCATCGATGGCGATGACGCATGCCGCCTCGCTGAGTGTCGCCAGAATCGGACCGACCTGCTCCGAATCGCATGGCTGCTCAAGCGTTCCCGTTACCCGGGGAAAGCCTTTTTCCCGCAGCATGGAGCCGGCGAGCGGTCCCAGCGAGTCGCCCGTCGAACGGTCGCTTCCGATGCATAGAAAGACGACCTCGTCTCGCAAGGGATGTTTCTCGGCAACCGATTCAAAAAACGTTTCCAGACCCCGCCCGTCGACCCTTGCCCACTTGGCCGCGTCTTCCGGACGGATTTGCTTCAGTTCCCGCTTCATATCCGCGCCCCCATTTTGCGCTGGCAGTTTAGTTTGCTTCTATTGTACCGGAAGCGCAGGCTCCGTTCAATTTGCGGCGGGATGGCGCAGCATGGGAAGGCAACGGCTTTCATGGTACAATGGTTGAAAGCCATATATCCGCAGGAGGTTTTCCATGACTGACCTTAGCCAGCCGACCCAGGAAAATGTAGAATTCATGATCGAAGCCATCAAAACCAAGCTGAAAATGGCCACAGCGGCCGCCATGCAGGCTTCCAGCTTCGGACCGGGCTGCTATGAGGATATCCGGGAACTCTATGAAATCGTATCGTCCAAATCCAACTTCAGCATCAGCGAAGTGGAAGCTCTCGTCTCCGAGCTCGGCAAGCTCCGCGCGCCGCGCTGATCCCTGTCCGGGCCGCAGGGCCGCAAGGCTCCGGAGAGCAAAAAACACCCCCGCATGCCATGCATGCGGGGGTGTTTGGCTTGTCGCCGTTTAGACGGCTTCTTTTTCCGGTGCAGCTTCGCTTGCAGCCGCTTCTTCGGCAGCCGCTTCCACGGAAAGCTTCACGCTCACGAGCTTCTGCTCGCCGCGAAGGAACTGCGCCAGCCGCTCGAGCTTGTCGGCCAGCTCCGGTCCCGTAAGAGATACGTTGAGCTGATAGCCGAATTGGTCGGCCGGCAGCTTGATCTCGCGCGGCAGGTAAGCGAATTCGCCCGCTTCCGTGTTGGAGCCTGCCAGCTGGTCCGGATAGAACTTGTCGGATTTGTTGACCACGCGCTCGTAAATGCGCAGCTTCTTAAGGAGCATGTAATATTGAGCGGAATGCTTGAAGCCCCAAGCTTCCCGGATATCTTTCAGCGTGTAATCCGTCTTCCAGCGCTTAAGTTTCTCAACTTGCTCATCGGATTCCAGCTTCAAAAATTCATCAAGCGGCATAATCGGCATCAAATTTTACCCCTCCAAATATCATGATGTGTCTCATTATCATTTATTAATTAACGAATATACATTAAAAAATACCATAGAAATTTGACTTATACAATTATTTTTTTGCTTGAATGCGTTAATTTTCATCTTATTATTCGCCATTATTGAACATATGCTTCTACCCTTTCGAAAAAATGTTCACCTTTTCCAGCCAATTCGACATCGTTCGCGCTCTCTCTTTCATTTGGCGCATAAAAAAACGCAAAACGGCTTGAATACCGTTCTGCGTTTTCGTGCAGCCATGTCCATCGGCCTCCATATGTTCCGCTCAGCCGTTGACCGGCTGCAGCTCCGCAGCGGCGGCAAACCGCTTGAACGCAGCGCGGCCCTCAGCCGTCCGCTTATAGACGCCCGCATCGGTCAGCACCTGCAGGAACTTGTCTCCTGCGGAATCCAGAACCGCTTGCATAGCGGCTTCGCGATCCATCGTCTTGCCCCATTGATGCTGAAGCTCGGCGAACCAACGATCATGCGGAGCCATGGCCGCACCGTCCGCACCCGCTGCGACATCATTCCATTGCAGCGATCCGGAGAGGCAGGCAGCGATGATTTCCATTTCCGCCTTGAGCCGCCCGGGCAGCACGGCCAGCCCCATCACTTCGATCAGGCCGATATTTTCCCTCTTCAGATGATGGAGATGGCGATGCGGGTGGAAGATGCCTTCGGGATGCTCCTCGCTGGTCCGGTTGTTGCGAAGCACGAGATCAAGCTCGTACACTCCGTCTTCCCTGCGCCTTGCCACCGGAGTAATCGTATTATGCGGAATGCGCGTTCCACCCGTCTCCGTATAAGCATGGATCTCCGCCTCCGGATCGCTGTACCCTCTCCACGCGTCGAGCACATCCGATGCGGCTTCGGCGAGCTGCCGCCGGTCTCGTCCCGCCAGCCGCAGCACGCTCATCGGCCACCGGACGATTCCGTAGGAAATGTCCGGCCGGGACGAATGGGAGAAGCTCTCCTCTACGGGCGCCTCTTCCATCGGGAAGACATGCCGTCCTCCCTGGAAATGGTCATGGCTGAGGATCGAGCCTCCGACTATGGGAAGATCCGCGTTGGAGCCGACGAAATAATGCGGAATCTGCTCCGTGAATTCCAGCAGCCTCCCGAAAGTGCGGTGCGTGATCGACATCGGGCTGTGCTCGGCCCGGAAGACGATGCAATGCTCCTTGTAGTACACATACGGAGAATATTGAAGGAACCAGGACTCGCCGCTCAGACGCAAGGGCAGGATCCGGTGGTTCTGCCGGGCCGGATGATCGGCTCTTCCGGCATAACCCATGTTCTCCTTGCACAGCAAGCACTTCGGATAGGCCGAAGGGGGCATGCTTCTGAGCATGGCGATCTCGGCTGGATCCTTTTCCGGCTTGGATAAGTTGACGGTCATTTCGAGCGGTCCGTAAGCCGTCGGATGGATCCAGTTCATATTGAGCGCGACGCGGTCGAGACGGATGTAGTTGGCATCGATATTGAGCCGATAGAACTCATCCGTCGCCTTCCGGATGCCGCGCTCCGCTGCCGCAGCCCGGAAGCGGGCATGCGTCTCGGATGGCCGCGGCATAAGCAATCCCATCAATCGAGCATCCAGCAAATCCCGCTCTGTAGCGCTGTCCCGGATCATGCCGGATGCGGCGGCATAGTCGAGAAGCGGCCGCAGCAGCTCCGGCGCCTCGGCTCCCGTTGCCGGCAAGCCTGCCGCCAGCTTGGCCCTGTCGGCGTCATTCGGCGCATCCAGCAGCCCTTGCTCCCAGGACGGAAGCTCTTCCGAGCCTGCCGCTGGAGCAGCCAGACCGTACAGGTCAAGGAGCGAGTTGCGCGCCGAGCCTGCGTCCAGCGGCTCCAGCATGCCCCTCTCCAGCGCGTAGGCGACCAGCCTTCCGATTGCTTCCGAGACATCCTGCTCATGCGGAATAAGTGGAATTTCATTCATGGAAATGCTCTCCTCTCGGGAATACGGCCTGTCTTGACAGCCGTTTAGCTGTTGTAGCCTTGCGGCTTGGCCTGGTGCCACTGCCAAGCGCTGGCGATGATGTTCTCCAGATCGCTGCGCTGCGGATTCCATCCCAGCTCACTGCGGGCCTTCTCGGAAGAAGCGACCAGCACAGCGGGATCGCCGGCTCTGCGCGGCTCGATCACCGCCGGAATCTCGCGTCCCGTAATCCGGCGAGCGATCTCGATGACTTCCTTCACGGAGAAGCCGTGTCCGTTGCCCAGATTGTAGACGGCGCTGTCCGCTCCTTGACGCAGGCGCTTGACGGCGAGCATATGGGCGTCGGCAAGGTCGCTGACATGGATGTAATCGCGGACGCAGCTGCCGTCTGCCGTCGGGTAATCTTCTCCGAATACCGAGATATGAGTCCTCTGGCCCAGAGCCGTCTGGAGCACGATCGGGATCAGATGCGTCTCGGGATCATGATCTTCCCCGATGCGCCCGCTCTCGTGAGCGCCTGCGGCATTGAAATATCGAAGGGATACGAACCGGAATCCGTGCGCCCGGTCGAACCAGCGGATCATTTTTTCCATCGCCAGCTTCGTTTCCCCATATGCATTGGTCGGCTCCGTGCGGTCCAGCTCGGAGATCGGCACCTGCTCAGGCTCTCCATAAGTCGCCGCCGTGCTGGAGAAGACGATCCGGCGCACGCCGGCGCGGTTCATCGCTTCAAGCAGGCACAGCGTTCCATAGACATTGTTATGGTAGTATTTGCCCGGGTCCTTCATGCTCTCCCCGACCAGGCTGCTCGCCGCAAAATGGATGACCGCGTCGATGGAGTTCTCGCCGAATACCCGGTCCAGGAACCCGGCATCCCGCAAATCCCCCTCGTACAGCTTCCCGCCGAGCACCGCCTCGCGGTGGCCCTGCTGCAGGTTGTCGACTACGACAACCTCCTCGCCATTTTCCAGCAGCGCGGCTACTGCATGCGAACCGATATAACCGGCTCCTCCCGTTACCAATACAGCCATGGTTCTCTCTCCTCTCGAAAAGCTCGTCTATTATGCTGCCTACTGAATCATACGACAAATTCCGCCGCTTGGGCATCCGGCTTGGGATGCTGGTTGTCCAAGGGCCGGAAGCTTCATTGTCCGGCAATCGCAGCGATCAGAACGGAGCGTCCAGACGGCCGGCGCCGCCGCCGATCGAGCAGACGTAGAAGTCCGGGATCAGCCCTGTCTTCTTCGTATAATTCTCCGCTACAGCGGCTTTGAAGCCGTCCACGCTGTCCTTGCGGACCAGGGAGACGGTGCAGCCGCCGAAGCCGGCGCCTGTCATCCGGGAGCCAAGCACGCCTGGCACCATGCGAGCCGCTTCCACCATGGCGTCAAGCTCCGGACCAGTTACTTCGTACAGATCCCGCAAGGAATCGTGGGATGCGTTCATCAGGGCTCCGAATGCGTTCAGGTCGCCCTTCTCGAGCACCTGCACCGATTCCAGGACGCGGGCGATTTCTTCCACGACATGCTTCGCGCGCTTGCGGACCGTATCGCTCGCTATCCGTCCGGACTCCTGTTCCAGCTGCTCCGGGGTCAGCTGCCCCAGCAGCGTCAGGTCCGGGAAGGCGGAGCGGAGGTCTTGCACAGCCTGATCGCATTCCGCCCGTCTTTCGTTATATTTGGAATCGACGAGGCCGCGCCGCTTGTTCGTATTGCCGATGACGAGGACGCAGTCTCCCGAATCGAATGGGACATGCCGATGCTCCAGCGTATCGCACATCAGGAGGATCGCCTCGTTCTCGCGGCCGTTCGCCACCGCGAACTGGTCCATGATGCCGCACTGGACGCCGTTGAACTCGTTCTCGGATTTCTGGGCCAGGAGCGCAAGCTCCGTCCTGTCGATGTCATGCCCGCCTTCGGCCAGCAGCGCGTAGGCCGTCAGCACTTCGATGGAAGCGGAGGAAGAAAGGCCGGCTCCGTTTGGAATCTCTCCGTTGTACAGCATGTCATAACCGTGGGCAGGCCCTTTTCCGCGGTTCTGAAGCTCCTTGACGACCCCTTTCGGATAGTTCATCCAGTCGTCCTCCTCGCGGTAGGCGATGGAGTCCAGATCGATCTCTCCCGTCAGCGGGAAGTTGGCGGATGCCATCCGCAGCACCCGGTCCCCGCGGGGACGAAGCAGCAGCGTCGTGCCGAACGTCAGCGCCGCCGGGAACACATAACCGCCGTTGTAATCCGTATGCTCTCCGATCAGGTTGACTCGGCCCGGAGCGTAATAATAATGGATGTTTTGCCCGTTCTCGCCGAAAGCTTGCAGGAATTGCTGGTTCAGTTGAAGCAGATCCGCCATTTTGATCATCCTGTTCATAAGGAATTTTGGAGCCAGCCTTCGGCAAGCTTCAGCTGTCGCCGGCCGCTTCTCTTGCTGTCATCTATAGGTCCAGTATAAAGCTGCGGGAGCCGGCATGGTATGGCATGATGTGCGGTTCTTATGGATTTTTGTGACACAAGCAGAACGACCTTGCCAACTGGATAGTTGGCGGTCGTTCGCGCAGAGAAGGAAAGACGGGATGGGTTCCCCGCATCCCTCTTTCCTGACAAGCAGATCGACCTTGCCGGCCAGGTAGTTGGCGGTCGTTCGCGCAGAGAAGGAAAGACGGGATGAGATCTGCACATCCCTCTTTCCTGACAAGCAGAACGACCTCGCCAACTGGATAGTTGGCGGTCGTTCGCGCAGAGAAGGAAAGACGGGATGGGATCCGCGCATCCCTCTTTCCTGACAAGGGATCGATTTTGCCGGTTCCTGACAAGCGATCGGCCTGCCGCAATAGATAAAAAGCGGCCGCCACCCGCGGAAACGGTGACAGCCGCTTGATCAGATCCGATTAGAGCCGAATCGCTCCTATGCCGGAAAAGCTAGAAAATAACGATGATATGCTCCGAATTGCTCTGGGCTCCCCGGTTGTCGGTCACGGTGAGAGTCACCTTGTAGATGCCGGCCTTGCTGTACTTATGGACGGCTTTGACTCCCGATCCGCTCTTGCCGTCGCCGAAGCTCCAGCTGTAGCTGGCGATGCTTCCATCCGGATCGCTGGATGCGGATGCATTGAACGTAATGTCCTTGCTCTTTTGTCCGACGGATGGAGCGCTGATTTTTGCGCTAGGCGGACGATTCGGTGTTGGTGTTGGTGTTGGCGTTGGTGTCGGCGTTGGCGACGGTGTCGGCGTTGGCATTGGTGTCGGCTTTGGTGTTGGCGTCGGCTTTGGTGTCGGTGTAGGCACTGGCGTTGGTGTCGGTGTCGGTGTTGGTGTTGGCGTTGGTGTCGGTGTTGGTGTTGGTGTTGGTGTTGGTGTCGGCACCGGTGTCGGTGTTGGTGTCGGCGTTGGTGTCGGTGAAGGCACCGGCGTCGGCGTTGGCGTCGGCGCCGGAGCGCTGACGTACAGCTTGCCCGGAGCCTCCGTTACGGCAGTGTTGCCTGCCGCATCCTTGGCCGAGAGGACGATGATGCCGCCCTGCAGCTGAAGAGCGGAAGAAGTCTGATAGGTTCCCGCGTAATGGCCTGGCGACGTCTCCGTCAGCGGGAAGCCGCTGCGGGCCGGCGAGCTTGCCCCTGCGGGCAGCTCGATCGTGAACGAAGCCGTCAGTCCCGGGCTGCTGTCGAAAGCAATCGCGACCGATTGGCCGGATTGGATATGGACGTCCTGCGCAGGCTGGATATTCGTGAGCGCCGGCAGCTTGCGGCTGACATAGACGTTGCGGACGACCGTATTCTCGTTGCCGGCCAGATCGGAGGCGATGACCGTAATGGCATTCGCGCCCTCTTCGACCAGCAGCTTCTGCGTGAAGCTTCCGTCTGCTTTCGGCTGAACCTTCTGCCCGTTGACGGTGAGCTGCTTGAAGAATTCATCCGCCGCAGTGCCGGTCACCGTCACGGCCTCCGCGTTCGTCACGGCGCCTTCGGCAGGGGATGTCACGGCCAGAGCCGGAGGCGTCCGGTCCAGAATGACCGTCACCGGCTCCGAGCGGTCCGTCGCCTTGCCTTCGATCACCGCTTCCGCCGTCAGCACATTCGCTCCGGCATGGAGGGTGACGGGAACGCTGAACTTCCTGCCCGCTACCGTTCCCGTTCCGCTTGGCTGGCCGTCGTTGTAGACCCGGATCTCGGCGCCGTCGGCCGCCGATGTGCCGGACACGGCAAGCTCGGCATTATTCGTATACGTATCCGCTGCCGGAGACGTAATGACAGGAGCATTTACAGCATAGCGCACCTGCGCCCGGATCATATAATTGCCTTCCTCCACGGGAGACGGGCTCCAGACGCCGTTGACCCGCTGCCAGCTGCGCAGCGCGTTTTTGCCGCTTTCGTCCGTTCCGAGCCCCGGAGAACTGAGACCTGCATTGGATTGGATATACACGATGTAGAAATCGCCTGATACCGTGATAGGCTGGGCAAGCGTCACTGTCGTCCACTGATCGTTGCGCAGGGCGGTTCCATCATAGGGTCCTGCCAAAAGCCTGCCCGGCGCTCCTGCGGAGCCCGATGCGTCGTATACGGCATACTTGAAAGCCGTTCCGCCCGGATTCGGGAATTCCGTGTTCCAGAATCGGAGCGACGCTCCCGTCACCTGGGCGGCTCCGCCTTCCGGCGTGAAGCGTACCGCCCAGGCGTTGTTCGCGGCGTTGAACGCCCTGGCGTTCTCGGCCGTTCCGTCATCGTAGGCGATTTCGCCCGGGAAGCCGATGAACGGCTTCAACTGGACGGCAAGCTCCACCGCCTTGTTGCCCGGCACAGTGACCGAGACCGTTTTGCTGTAATAATCTCCGCTCTGAACGGAAAGGGTGTACGTCCCTTCAAGCAGGTCGAACGTAAAGGTTCCGTCGGCTGCGGTGCGTACAGGCGCAACGGCCGCATCTTCCAGGACGGCGACAACGGCGCCGGAGATCGGCTCCCCGCTCCGCTCGTCGCGGACGACGCCATGGATTTGCCCATGCGGGATCGCTTCCAGGCTGAAGCTGGCCTTGGCCGTGCCGCCGTCCGTGATCTCGACGGGCTTCGTTTGCGGATAGTAGCCGTAGGCTTCGGCTTTCAGCGTGTAGCTTCCAGCCACATGGGAGAAGGAGAATTTGCCGGTGGCGGGATCCGTCTTGACCGAGCGACCCGTCTCCAGCACGGTGACCGTCGCGCTTGCCGGAAGGCTCTGAATGCCGATGCTTCCTTGGTCGGCCTGCTGCTGAGCTTGCGGCTGCGCCTGCGGCTTGAAGCTGGCTGCGTCCGTATGGCCGACCTTCAGAAGCGGGCCTTGGACCGAATTCTTCTGGCGGCCCGGAATCGCCGCTGCTGCGGCATCGCCTTGCGTCTGCAAGGAGGCTGATGTATCCAGAATGCGGAAGTCGTCCAGATACCAGCCCGCCTTGACGACGCTGCTGTCCGACTTGAGCCGGAACCGGATCTGCACGGTCGAGCCTGCATAAGCATCCAGATTGTAGACGACCGGCGTCCACTGCTTGCCTGCGGTGTTGTCGGAGAAGCGCAGCAGCTCCGTCCAGGTGGCGCCTCCATCGCGCGAGGCTTCCACAAGGCCGAAGTCATAGCGGCCCTCGATCTCGTACCATTGATTGAACGTCAGCGACGCATGTCCTGCCCCGGTCAGATCGATCGGCGGCGAAACGAGCGAATAATCGGCGCTCGACTCATAGGTCGAATCCAGATCCGTCCCCCACACATTTGGAGGCGAGGCTGCCGCTGCTGGTCCCAGAGCCGTCGGAATGCCGCGCTCCCACTCGTCCTTCGTGCCGGAATGAGTCCAGCCGTTATCCGTATCCCCGTCGAAGTCATCCTCGTACAGGATGCCGGCCCTGCTGACCGACACGGTGACCGGATCGGATTTCGGACCGATATTGCCGCTGTAGTCCTGGGCCGATACGGCATACGAATAGGTCGCTTGCGTCGCCGTCACCGTATCGGTGTAGGAAGCCGCCGGCGCGACGCCTATCTGCTCGTACGAGGCGCTTCCCTCCGCCGCGCGGTAGACCACGAATTGCTTGAGGTCCTCGTCGGCGGGCGGCGTCCACGTCAGGCGGACATTGCCGAGCACGTCGGCTTCGCCTGCAAGGCCTGTCGGCGCTCCGGGAGCCTGGCTGTCCGGTCCGTCGATGGAGATGTCGTCGAGATACCAGCCGGCTTTGTTCTGGGTATTGTCGCTCGACAGATTGAAGGCGACCAGAACCTGCTGGCCTGCGTACGGAGCCAGGTCGATATGCTGGGTTTTCCAGCCTCCGCTCGCTCCGGTGAAGGAAACGGCCGGCACGAATTCATTGTTCGTGCTTGCAGCGGAGATATAGACGGTTCCATTGTCATAGTTGGTCTCCAAGTCGTACCAGTGCTTGAAGCTCAGGACGGCGCCCTGCGGGCTGTCCGTCAGGTCGATCGGAGGAGCGAGCAGATAGGAGTTGGAGTTGGAGGCATAGGTGCCCGTCAGATTGGTCGCGGCGACCTTCTGCCCCGAAGCGGCTCTGCCCGGTCCGCTGACCGGCACGCCCCATTGCCATGGAAGGCCTTCGCCTCCGGTCGAGAAGCCCGTCCAGCCGCTCTCGAAGTCCTGCGCGTAGCCAGGCTTCACGCCGTCGCTGACTTCAACGGAGTAGACCGGAGATTGAATGCCGTTATTGCCGTAATCGTTGACCCGGATGTAATAGTCGAGTCCGGCTTTCGTCACGAGGAATGCGGGAATCGAAGCCGAGTAGATCCCGTCCTTGTAATCGCCCGACACTCTCTCGGCAGGAAGGTACACGTACGTCTGGGTTCCTTTTGCCCGCGCGAATACTTCGACCGAGCTCACGCTCACATTGTCGTAGACATGAGCGGTGATCGGAACGTCGAAGCCGGTGAAGGCCGTCGTTACGGGCACATGCTCCAGCACGGGCTCCTCCAGATCATCCCCGCCGGTCACGACTTTGCCGGATACGGTTCCGATGCCTTGAAGAACGGAGCCTACGGCGTCCAGCGCGTTGATGACGCCATGCCCGTAGCCGTTGTTGGGACTGTTCGGATAGGCACTGTCCGTTCTCGGAGTCGCCGTATTCATGATGATGGACTCCAGCTGGTCGACTGTCAGGGAATGGTTCGCCTGCAGCAGCAGCGCGGCCAGAGCGGTCGTATGAGGTCCCGCCATGGACGTGCCGTTCCAGCCTCCTTCATATCCGCCCGGAATCGAGGAGCGGATATTGACGCCCGGCGCGGACACCTCCGGCTTGATCTCGCCGTAAGGCGACGGACCCCGCAGCGAGAAGTCGGCCAGGTTGTCGGAGATGTCGGTCGCTCCGGTCGCGAACGATTCCGGATAGTTCGCCGGATTGGCGACCGATCCCGGTCCGCCCGGGTTCGTCAGCGTCGTGTTGCCGGCCGAGAACTCGGGGAAGATGCCCGCGCTTCTCCATGCCTGCACGATCGGCCGGAACCACTCGTCGATGCCGGCTCCTCCGCCCCAGGAGTTGTTCACGACGTCCGGCGCCAGCTCCGGATGCAGATTGCCTTGCGCATCGACCGGAGCGAGCAGCCATTGGCCTCCGTCCAGAATGATGCTGTCGGTCGTTTCCGGATCGAAGATCCGGACCGCGATCCATTTCGCTCCCGGCGCCACGCCGATCTGGTTGGAGCCGTCCGCTTCCGAGCCGACCATCGTTCCCATCGTATGGGTTCCGTGGCCGTCGCCGTCAGAAGGCAGCAGCGCCCCGCTATGCGGATCGTACCAGCTCAGCTCCGGATGGACGACGGCGCCGGATGCGTCCAGGCCGCGCCATTTGCGCTGCAGGGCGGGGTGGGTATAATCCACGCCCGTATCGAGGTTGGCGACGACGATGCCGGTCCCGTCGATGCCCTGGGCCCATACCTGCGGAGCGTTGATGCGGGCGATGTTCCACTCCACGCTGCTCGGCGCGGCAGCCGGCACGGCTACAGCCTCCTTCTGGACTCCGGCGGCCGGCTGCGCCGCTGTTCCGGCGCCGGGCGCCGTCACGTCCGGCTTCACCTCGGTCTTCTGCAGATAGCGGGTTTCGTCGGGCAGCACCTTGTCGACCCCCGGAAGCTTGGAGAGCTCCTCCATGACCTCCTTCGTGCTCGTGACCGCCAGCGCGTTGACGATGAAGTAGCTTTTGTAGCTCTTCACTTTTCCGCTCTTCTGCGCTTTCTCCAAGTAGTCGTCCAGCTCCGATTGAGTCTGCAGGGCAGTATCTCTAAGCGTGCTGACGACCGCGCTGCGGGCGGACAGCTTCGCCGCGGACAGCGTCGCCTTTTGCAGGGAAGCCTTCTGCAGCGCCTGCTTGGACACCGATGCCGTATCGACCTGGGCTTTCATTTTGACGAGATAAGTGACGTATTCCGACTGCCCGAACTGCTTGAGCAGCTTGCCGTCCACCTTGGCGGCCGCGGCTTTCTGAATGGATGAATTGCGGTCAAGCTTGTCCGAAGCTGCGGAGCCAGCCGCATGGATCGGTTCCAGAAACGAGAATGCGAGCAGGACGGCCATCAGGACAGCCATCGGTCTCTTGCTTTTCTTTCTAAAATTCAAACTTAACCACTCCCTATACTTGGTTTAATGGGATCAGCGTTTCTGCTGCCGCCGCCGGACGGCGGTCGAATTCATCACCCCCTTCAAAAGGATCGGATTGGCCCACCCTGCAGTGCCCCTGCATCGAGTAGGATGATAGCTGCGGGAGCCGATGACAGGAAGCAGCGCTGGAACGGGAGCGGCTGCGGGGAATGCGGGAGGGAGGCGGATCAAGGGCTGGCTGCAGTGGCTGCGCGAGCGAAATGCGGATCTATCCGAATCATGCCGATTGGCAAGGAATCTTGTCTTAGAATAAAGCAAGTATAGTCTCGTATTTTCGGATTCACAATCGAAATTTTTGGAATTTTCTTACTAAAATTAAAATTGATTCCCAAGTCCCTCTCCCTCTAGGAAATAGAACATAGGCATCATTCGACAAGGCCGGGATCTCCAGCAAAGCCGAAGGCCGATATGCCCATCCTTCTTTCCGCGAGCGGCCAGGCAGGCATGCCTCCTTCGTACCGGTCCTCTATCGCTCGCGCCCGGCGCAGAATTCGGGTACACTTTCGCTAGAGAGCATGCGGCTCATGATCGGAGACGGGGAAGGAGAATCGGCGGATGGAGAAGAGCTTTTACTACAAGGTCGTTCCCGCTTCCGAAGAAGGCGCGGAGATGCCGCTGGAGGTTTTGTTCGCAGGAGAGAGCCAGACGAAGCCCGGACATCGATTGGGGCCGAAGGTGCATGATTTCTATCTGCTTCATCATGTGCTGTCGGGAAAAGGGGAGTTTCTATGCCGCGGCGCCGTCCATCGGCTCGAAGCCGGCCAATCCTTCCTCATCGAGCCCGGGCAGCTGGTCTCTTATCAAGCTGATCCAGCCGACCCATGGTGCTACCGCTGGATCGCCTTCCAAGGACCATGGGCGCCGCATGCCGCTGCGGCCGCCGGGTTCGACGTCGCCTCTCCGACAGCGGATACGGGACGCTGCAGCCGACCGAGGCTTGCGCTCAAGCGGAGCATGCGCTATCTGCGGCAGCCGGCGGGAGCTCAGCTCGGCGCCGTCGCTTGCCTGCATGCCGTGCTGGCCGAGTTTGCCGCCGCGCGCGGCAGGGAATCGAGGCCGGAGCCCGGCGAAGGCTCCGACGACGGAGGCATCGCTTCCCAAATGATCCGGTATTTGTCCACTCAATATGCGGAGCCGATCAGCATGGAGGGGATGGCGGAATCGTTCGGCTACAGCCGAGCCTACCTGTCCCGGGTGTTCAAGCAGCATGCCGGCATGTCGCCGGTTTCGTTCCTCCTGCGGCTGCGCATCGACAAGGGGCGGCGCATGCTTCGCGAACGCCGGGATTTGACTGTCGAGCAGATCGCCTCGTCCGTCGGCTTGCAGGATGCCCTGTATTTCTCCAGACAGTTCCGCCGTTTCCACGGCGAATCTCCGACCGATTACCGAGAGTCGGTATGGCATTCCCTGCGGGAGCCTTGACCGGCCGTAAAAAAAAAACGGTCTGGACCGAAAAGGTCCAGACCGTTTTTATAAATAATTGCCTGCGCTCAAGTCCATTCCAGCTTGAGAACGGCTTCCCTGCGTCCGGTCGCCGTACCCATGTCGTTGATCATTTCCTCGGGATAGGCTTCTCGGATCTTCCTGGCCGCTTCCGTCAGCTTCGCGGCGTCAACGCCGCGAAGGCGGGCCGCTTCATCTCCCGCCTGCTCCAGCACGGAGGCGGCTATGACCGGCCATGCGCTCTCTCCGCCGTCCAGCACTTTGAACGCGACTCCGAGACCGGCTTCGGGAAGAGCCAGGGCGAACACTCCCTGCGCTCCGCTTTTGGCCACGATGCCCGAGGCGAGAAGCACGCTGGCCAGCCTGCCCTGTCCTTCGACCAAGTCGGGATAAGCAAGCATCGCGGCCGAGATCCGCCGGGCTGCGCTGCGCAGCGGCTCATCCGCCCAGTCGTCGGGTGGACTCGCCAGCCGGGCGTAAGCCAGCGCAAGCCTCTCCAGAGGAACGATGAACACAGGCAGGCCGCAGCCGTCGACGGCGCTTCCGATGGCGCTCTCATCCAGATCCGTGAACAGGGCGATATGGCGGAGCAACTCCTGCTGCAGCGGATGATCCATGGCCGTATATCCTTCCAGAGGCCAGCCGTTCATCCGGCAAAAGGCGAGCAAGCCGATATGCTTGCCGGAGCAGGTATGGTACAGCTTGCGCGGCGGCAGCTGCCTGCGCATGACATCATCCCGTTCGTTCCGCCCGAGCGGATAATCGGGATGGAAAGCAAGCTGTTCCTCGCGGACGCCGGTCAGCTCCAGCATCTTTTCCAACAGCTCGACATGCTGCTCCCCGCCCCGGTGCGATGCGGACATCAAGGCGATCGCGCCTTCCGGGAGCCCGTAATGCTCCATCAATCCCGCCGCTATGCCTGCAGCGGCCTGCAGCGGCTTCGCCGTCGAGCGCATGAAGGAGACGGACCCGGCATCGCCAGCGCGCGCGGCCGGCGCGCCACCCGCATGCCGCGCAGCCAGATGTCCGGCATGGCTGTTCTCCTTCCAATCCCCTCGCGTCGTCATCGACAGCTCCACGCCGTCACGGAAAGCTTCGTTACGTTCTTCCATCCTCAGCATCCTTCCCGTCCCCCCGCGGCCGGAGTTGCCTGCCTGCGGGACATTATCCTACCTTCATATTCTGCCGGCTCTCCGCAGGTTCAAACCGTCCGGCTCCGGCAGCGTTCAACATGACGATTCATTATACCAGTCCGGGGAGGCCGTTCACCACTCCTTCCAAAGATAACCTCCTGCCGCCGCCCGCAATTAAGGTTTCAACGGACGTGCAGACGTTTATAAATTCAACAACAACCACTTGAAGGAGATGAACGGATATGGCAAACGAAACAACGGCAAAAAGCGGTGGAATGACAAAAGGACTTTTGATCGGCGGCGCGATCGGCGCGGCGGCGGCACTGCTGTTCGCACCGAAGCCAGGCAAGGAGCTCCGCTCCGATCTCGCCCGCAAATCTTCGGATGCGGCTGATTACGCCAAGCGTCAGGGAGCCATGCTCACCGAGCAGGCGAAGGGCGTCGCAAGCACGGCGGGAGAGAAGGCTTCCGCCCTCACCTCCAAGGTGCAGGAGCTGGCCGCCAAGGCCAAGGATGCAGCGCTGATCCAGCAGGATGTCATCAAGGAAACGGCCGCGACCGCGATCGCGGAAACGAAGGATGCCGTAACGGACGTGAAGGACCATGCGCAGAAGGTCGCTTCGGAAGCTACCCGGCATGTGGACAACATCAAGAGCGAAGCTTCCGACAACCACGACAAGGCGATGAAAGACACGCCGTCCATCAACAAATCCAACTCCAGCTTCAACAACTAAGGAGGCCGATGGCCATGAGCGGAGGCAGCCGGGAGGAATTCCCCCAGCCTGACGGCCAGGCCGGCAGCAAGCACCGGGATATCGAGGATGCGCGCAACGGCTCCATGGTTCAAGACGAGCAGGATATGAAGCGGCTCGGCAAGGACATGGAAAGGATGCGCACCAATTCCGAGCTCGAAGAGGAAGGGCTCGTTCCCGATCCGGCCCAGGATTGATCGTCTCAAGCAGCGGCGCCGTCCATCAATGATGGACGGCGCCGCTTTTTGGCTTGCCCTCATGAATTCAGGGTGATCGCTCCATAATAAGTCGGGAGGTGCACCACTATGAAAGACCATCACGCGGGAAACCTATATTGGCCGCATACGCTCGCCGCCGTCCCTTCCTACCCCGCCCTTGAAGGCCATGCGAAGGTCAAGGCCGCCATCATCGGGGGCGGCATGTCCGGCGCGCTGTGCGCGCTTCTTTTTGCCAGGAGCGGCATCTCTTGCTGCGTGCTGGAAAGGGATGCCGTAGCAGGAGCCAGCACTTCGGCCAATACCGGCCTGCTGCAATTTTCCAACGACATCATGCTCTGCCGTCTGATGGAACAGATCGGCAAGCAGGATGCGATACGCTTTTACCGAGCATGCAAGGAATCGTTGGAGCACCTCGCCCTGGTGGCAGGCTCGCTTCCGGCGGACACCGGCTTCCGCCGCCGCAGCAGCCTCTACCTCGCTTCCGCGGATGAGGACCTTGCGGGCGTGCAGGCGGAGTATAAAGCTTTGCATGAAGCAGGATTCCCCGTCGATTGCTGGAGTGCCGAGGATATCCGGTCCCGCTTCCCTTTTTCCGGTCCAGGAGCGGTCGTGACCCGGGGCGATGCGGAAGTGAACCCGTTCCGCTTGGTCCATGCCCTGGCCGCAGAAGCGGCAGCGAACGGAGCGGTCGTCTATGAAGGAACCGAAGTGGCTCGGCATACGACCGGTACCGATGGAGTCCACCGGCTGGAAACGGCAGGCGGCGCGATTGTCGAGGCCGACCATGTCGTCTATGCCGTCGGCTATGAGCCCGAAGAGCTGAGGGGAAAGCTTCTCAAAGCGGAGATCAACCGCTCCTTTGCCGGTGTCACGCCGGTGCAGTCATCGTTCGGCGCGTGGCACGAGCGCATGATGATCTGGGAGACTGCCCGTCCTTACCTGTACGTCCGCACGACTCCCGAGGGGAGAGTCGTCATCGGCGGTCTGGACGAGCCGTCAGCCGCTCCCGTCCATGACGAGCAAGCGCGCCTGCGCCGAATGGACAAGCTGTCCCGCAGCCTCGCCTCCATGTTCCCCATGCTGGACAGCACGCTCGAATACGAATGGAGCGCGGCGTTCGGAGAGTCGCTGGACAATCTTCCTTTCATCGGCCGCGATCCAGCCTGGAGGAACGTCTATTACTGCCTCGGTTACGGGGGAAACGGAACCGTATACAGCATGATGGGGGCATCCATTCTCCGTGATCTCATCCTCGGCTTCGAGCATCCGCTGGCCGACCTTGTCGCCCTTGACCGCCCGGGGAGAATATAACGCAAGAAACCTCCTTTGCCCGCGGACGGACAAAGGAGGTTTCTTCGGTTTCTTTATTGCTGCGAGCTTGCCGCCGGAGTCTGGGAGGAGTCGGCCGGCTTCGCGGGACTGTCCGGAGTTACCTCGACATGCGGCTGCGTCTTGCGTATGAAGAACGCCAGCACGAGCGCGGCCGCGGATATCCAGGTCGCAACCAGGAAGGCCAGGTTGATGCCGTGGATCGTCGCTTCCTGGGTGATGTGCAGGACGGCTTTGGCGTTCGCCGGGTCTTTCGGATCGAGTCCGGCGGCCGTAATCATCTCGGCGCCCTTGCTCTTGGCGCTGCTGCTCATGATCGACACGAGCAGCGCCGTGCCGAGAGCTCCGGCAACGGTCCGCAAGGTGTTGGACATCGCCGTTCCGTGCGCGATCATCCGCCTTGGGAGCTGGTTCAAGCCCGCGGTCATGATCGGCATCATGAGCATGGACATGCCGAACATACGGGCGGTGTACAGCCAGATCAGATGCGTGTAGCTCATGTTGTCGGTCAGCCTGCTGAATTCGAACGTCGTCACGACCGTAATGGCAAGGCCGGTGACCGCCAGCCAGCGGGCTCCGACTTTATCGAAGATGATGCCGGTGACAGGGCTCATGATGCCCATGAGGATCGCGCCGGGGAGCAGCAGCAGGCCCGCCTTCATCGGAGAGAAGCCCAGAATCTTCTGCAGGTACAGCGGAAGCAGGATCATCGCGGCGAACATGGCCATCGTCACGAGAATGTTGATGATGGTCGTCAGCGTGAACATATCGAATTTGAAGACGCGGAACTCCAGAATCGGATTTTTGATGACGAGCTGCCGCCATACGAGCAGCACCAGGCTGACGCCTCCGATGATGAGCATCCAGAGGACGAGCTGGCTGTCCCAGCCTTTCGTGCCGGCTTCGCTGAAGCCGTACAGAAGGCCGCCGAAGCCGGTTGTCGACAGGACAACGCCCCAGTAATCAAGAACGGGCTTGGACTGCGGCAGCACGTTGCGCATGCGGAACATGCCGAGAACAAGCGAGACGAGAGCGATCGGCAGGACGATGTAGAAGAGCACCGGCCAGCTGTAATGCTGAATGACCCATCCGGACAGCGTCGGGCCGACGGCAGGCGCGAAAATCATCGCGATGCCCATCATGCCCATCGCCTGGCCCCTCTTCTCGACCGGGAAGATCGTCATGAACACGACGTTCATCAGCGGCATCAGGATGCCGGCGCCGGCAGCCTGGATCAGGCGGCCAGTCAGCAGGACCGGAAACCCTCCCGCGACGGCGCAGACGACGGTGCCGATGCAGAAAAGAACCAACGATAAAATAAACAGCAGCCTCGTTGAAAAACGGGCGACCAAATAAGCGCTAAGCGGAACGAGGATGCCGTTGACGAGCATGAAGCCCGTCGTCAGCCACTGGGCCGTGTTCGTCGTGATGCCCAGATCCTCGGACATTTGGGGCAGGGCGACATTGATCAGCGTCTGGTTGAGCAGGGACACGAAAGCTCCTATAATCAATGCAGCCACCAGAGGAGCTCTTTTGAATCCAGCTGCTCCTCCCGCAGCGGTTGGACTTGCGGTACTCATACGGTTTTCACCACTCTCGCTTTCTCTCTATATCCAGGCTATGGCCCGGAAATTAACTCAATTAATTAAATTTTACTTCTAAAACGTTTGGAGCGTCAAACCGGCTGAGCCGCCGCCTACCGGACTATTGTCCGCAAAAGAGGCCTCCTGCTTCCGTTTAGGCTTGTTTTTGACCTCGCACAGCATCTGAAGGGCTGTTTCTTCTATATAAATGTAAATCTGTACGAACGCAAAAAGCCGCCTCGCAGGCGGCCGCATCGCATTGCTTCTTAGGTCAGAATCGTCGTGGCGCCATTGGAACGGAAGATCGTCTCGGCTCCGGCCAGCGAATCCTGGGAAGGACCATCCGCCTCGTAGACGCTGTCCGATCCGTCCTCGCGATCGGCGATCAATACGATTCCGCCTTCCGCGACGGCGTCCCTCGCCTCTTCGGCCAGATTGTCGCTGAGCCCAAGCTCCTTGAAGATCGACTCGAACGGCGTATCTCCGCCGATGACGTCGTCGGCAAGCACGTATCCGCCGGCAAAAAACGGCGCTCCGCCGCTGGATATGGTATTGCCGCCGAATGGCGCGGCGCCGACGACAAAGCCCGTTCGATCCAGCGGGTAAGCTCCCGAGTCGTTGCGGCGAGCTTCCTTGATGTCCTGGAGCTCGTCGGCATGGACATCGGTATCGGATTCGATGAAGCGGATCGAGTCGCGGTCGCGTCCGAGCACCTTGATCTCATCCGGGGCGAATCCTCCGTCACGGAGCGCCTGAACCGCCTTGACGGCATTTTCCTGATTGTCGAAAACAGCGATCGTCTTGCTCATTCTGACTTCCTCCTTCAGTACGGAATTGTAAGGCCAATTATCACTATTCCCTCGCGGTGTCCGCCTCATGCGGACCGCGCCGTCATGGCGCATGCCGGATCAGAACATGGGGATGATATAGCGGATCAAGAAGTACAGCACTCCGAAGAAGATGATGATGTAGGCGGCATATTTGATGAATGTGGCGGCCACCATGCTGGAGTCCGATTTATGCTCGACATGCCGCTCTTCGACCTGTACGTTGCGGTTATCCATGTGCGGTTCCTCCCTTCGCTTGCGATTTTCGCTTAGGGTTCATTACCCATGCCCTTGGAAGGAAAAACCGGCTCTGGAAAGAATATATTTCAGGATGAATCGGTTCAAAAGCTGTTTCAGATATCGGCGGACAGGTTATTTATCCTGTATGACCATTTAATGAAATCATTTTTGTCATGACACTTAATCAGGAGAGGGATCTATGAACCAGAACGAGAAGTTCCAACTGCGCACCGAAACTCAGGAAGGACGCTGCATCGTCTACCTGAGCGGAGAGCTTGACCTTGACTCCGCGTCCCAGCTCAGAGCCGCCATGGCTCCCCTTATGGAGCTGACCGACCGCGAGCTGATCCTTAACCTGAGCGACCTTAAATATATTGACAGCACGGGAATCGGCATCTTCGTCTCCGTGCTCAAAGCCCGTCATGCCAAGAACGCCCCGTTCGAGGTCGAAGCCATTCCTCCGGGTATCCGCAAGCTGTTCGACATGACCGGAATCACTCCTTTTTTGACCAAATCCTAAGAATTCCGCCTGCGCCGAGAAAGGACCGAAAAAAGATATGAATCCTGCTGAAGAAAAAATAGTTCTACGCCTCCCGGCGAGATCCGAATATCTGGATCTGATTCGTCTTACCTTGTACGGAGTCGCGACCAAAGTCGGATTTACGTATGAAGAAATCGAAGATATGAAGGTCGCCGTATCCGAAGCTTGCAACAACGCTGTGCTCTACGCTTATGCTGGGCATTCGGACGGAGCCGGTGAAATGGAGATCCGATTCGTCCGCACCCCCGATGCGCTGTCGATCATCGTCAAGGACGAAGGGGCCAGCTTCGACGCCGCTTCCGTCGCTCAAAAAGCTGAGCCTCTGCATGGCAAGTCCATCCATGACATTCAGGCAGGAGGACTCGGCCTCTATCTGATGCAGGCGCTTATGGATGAGGTCGAAGTGCGCAGCGAGATCGGGACGGAGGTCGTTCTTACCAAACGTCTGGTAAAAAGTGGGGAATTGGCATGACCATGAACCCGGCTAGCCAATCGCCGCAAGCGGGCACAGCCTTGATTTTGGAATATCAAAGCAATCCCAACAACGATACGGCTACGCTGCTTATCACCCATTACGAACCGATGGTCAAGATGGCAGCCGGCAAAATCGCGCGGAATCGGCCCGATCTATACGAAGACTTGTATCAGGTAGGCCAGATGGCCCTGCTTCGATTGTTCGCCCAGTTCGACGCTTCGATGGGGGTGCAGTTCGAGCCCTATGCCATGAAAAGCATCATCGGCCATATGAAGAACTACCTGAGGGACAAGTCCTGGTATATTCAGGTTCCGCGCCGGATCAAGGAAAAAGGGATTGCCGTCCAGCAGGCTATCGACGAGCTGACCATACGCCTGGAGCGTTCTCCCCGGGTAGAAGAGATTGCGGAGCGGATGGATCTTACGACCGAGGAAACGCTGGAAATACTCGGCGGCCGCGACTTGTACCATTATATTTCACTCGATACGCCGATATCGGAGGACGAGAGCACGACGACGCTCCGCGAGCTGATCGGCTCGCAGGCGGACGACTTCGACTCCGTCGACAAGAAGATGGACCTGCAGGCCGCTCTCCAGCAGCTGAAGCCCGAGGAGCAGCAGGTGTTGATGCTCGCATTCGAGGAAGGCATTCCGCAGCGTCTCATCGCCGATCGCCTGGGCGTCTCCCAGATGAGCATCTCGCGCATCCAGAGGAGAGCCATCGACAAGCTCAAGCGGCTCCTGTCGGAAGACGGACAAGCCTATGATGAAGCCTGATCCGCGCCTCTTGCCCTCATATCGTCTTTCACTGGCCGCATCCGGCTTGCCGGATGCGGTTTTTTCATCTTGCCTGGAGTCCGGTTGTAAGCAGAACCTCTTCGGGGTATGATGTTGAAGATCAATTCATCATGGAAGGAGGCGCTCCGATGATTCACCGCATGCTCCGTTATGCGGCAGGCTGGGAATGGCATATCATTCAGGAGCAGCGGGATTCCGCATTCCCGGGAAGCACGGATGAAGCGCCTTCTCCCCCTCTCGGAAGCCGCAAGTCGCGAACACCGACGCCAGCTCCCGGCCCCTCGGCCGAAGCGGAAGCTGCGGCCGAGGAAAGCCGCGCCGAGCAGACGGCCAGGCTGTGCGGAGAGCTTCCTTTTTGCAGCTCATGGATTCGGGAAGCCTCGGATCGCCGTCACAACCTCGTCTCGTACACGGAGGAGAGCGGCGGCGTCTCCATCCTCTCCGGCACGCTGATGATCCAGCTGTCGGAGCAAGGGCGCGACACCCGCCCTCTTCACTTCTGGCTGCAGGAATCGCGCCTCGTCACCTGGCATGAGGATCTGCGGCTGCCGCTGCGGCTGCAGACATCCGCCTGGTCCGAATCGCTGGAGCGCTGCGCCACCGCACCCGAAGGTTTCGCGGTGCTGCTGAGCGCCGCCCTCGAGGTGTTCCACAGCGGCCTCGACGAATTCGAGCGGCGGCTGACCGGACTCGAGAATGCGGTGCATAACCGCAACCGGACCGCATTGCTGCCCGTCATCTTCGAGCGGCGCCATGACCTGCTTCATTGGAATCATCTGTTCCTCCCCGTCCGCGAAGTGCATGACGCCGCCAAGGAAGCGTTCATGGACGGAATCGTGCAGTCCGCCTCCTTCCAGCGGCTCAGCTACAAGCTGGAGCGGATCGACTCGCTGCTGACCCATTACACGTCGGAGATGGACACGCTGATCGCCATGGACGACGCGATCGCGAGCTTCCGCGGCAACGACATCATGAAGACGCTGACTATCTTCACCGCCCTGTTCGTTCCGTCCACCATCGCCGGAACGTTGTGGGGCGTGAACTTTCTCCATCTGCCCGGCAGAAATTCCGAGTGGGGCTTCATCATCATGTGCGGCGCCGTCGTCGCCGTGACTTGCGCCCTCTATGCCTGGCTCTGGCACAAAGGCTGGACCGGCGATCTGCTCACCGACCGCCCTTCGACTCCTTCTGGCGATTCCTCGGCTTCGCCGAATTCCAGATCGGCCGCACGGGCTCCCGAGCGCCGCCAACGCCGCAAGTCCGGGAAAGCCCCTTTCGCGGGCGGGCGAAGCCGGCGGCCTTATCCGGGGTCTCCATCCGAAGAAGAATAAACCTCTTTGCTCCATGCAAAGCGTTTATTCTTTTTTTGATTCCGATGAACGTTTCGTTGCCGACAGGCGACAAATATAAAACTGCCGACAACAAATAAGCCGGTGAGGGACATACGACGCCGGAAGGTCAGGATGGAACGAAGATGACGGAATCAAGCAAGCTTGCTGCAGGCGCTCCTCTCGGCAGCCGGGAAGCTCTCGCGCGCAAGGGCAATCCGGATGCGCTGGCTTCGCTGCTTCACGAGCACTATCTCTTTTTGAAAAAGTATCTGATCAAGCTCACGTTGAGCCTTCCTCATGCCGAGGATTTGGCTCAGGAAACGGCGATCCGCGCCATTGAAGGCATAAGGAACTATCGGGCGGAGGCGAAGTTCACGACCTGGCTGCTGCAGATAGCGACTCATGCGTTTCTCGACGACAGGCGCAAGCAGGACCGGAGAAGCCGCTGGCTGAGGGCATACCGGGACACCGAACGGCTGCGCCTGCAGCAAGCCTGTCCCGGCTTGTCCATCGAGCTGCTTGAGGCGCTGGAGGCTCTGTCGGTGGAACATCGCGCCGCCGTGCTGCTCAAGCATTACTACGGCTATTCGTACGAAGAAATCGGAACGATGACAGGCGTATCGCCGGGGACGGCCAAGTCGCGCGTCCATCACGGTCTGGCCCGCCTGCGGAAGGAGCTGGATGCCCATGAAGGAATCTGATGAGAAGGAATCGGCGAACGACATGGAAACGGATGTCGAAGCGAGACTTGTCCGCGAGCTCAGGCAGCTGGACCGGGAGCTGCCGGATGAAGGGGGTCCCGGACTGAACGAGCTGGAGGGGCTTGTACGAACCGTGCAGGCAAGACAGCGCCAGGCTTTGCTTCGCGATCTTCTCCTATTTTGGGGTGTCGCCGCGCTCGTGCTCGGGGTTGTATTCTGCGCGGCAGCGTTCGCGCTCGTTCCTTATCTCGCCACCCAGCTTCTCGTTGCCGTCGGAGCGGTTGTCGCCTGTGTGCTCAAGCTTGCTTCGGGAAGAAAGGCTGCCGCACATGAGCAGGAATAATCCTTCCATCAGCGACGTTCCGATCTATGTCTGGATCCTCGTCCTAACCGTGCTGCTGGCCCAGAGCACCTGGCTGTTCATCGATGCGGGGCGCCGGGGACGCAACCGCTGGTTTTGGGGAATCTGGGGCCTTCTTCATTTCCCTACCCCCCTTCTCGTCTACTTCGTCTGGTACAAATGGATCAAGAAGCGCTGAATCGGATGCAAATAGGCTGCAAGCTCGTCATCCGCGGATGACAGGCCTGCAGCCTTTTTCATTGGATCGTCAGCCAAGCGCCTTCAGCTGATCTGAATCCGGACCAGACAGCAGTCATCGGGCCGATCCAGTCCTTCCTCTCCGCCCACCAGATCCTGTAGGGATCCGGTATGGCGCACCGTGCCGGCCAGATGGTCCAGCAGCGTATCCAGCCGGCTCTCTTCCGGGCCGCTGACGAGCTCGATCAGGCCGTCGGTGAACAGCAGCAGCTGATCGCCCGGCTGCAGCTTCAGGACATGCTTGGTGAAGGCGACGTCCTCGAACATTCCGACCGCCATGCCGCCGCCGGACAGTCTCTCCAGCGGGAGGCCGGCATCACAGCGGACCAGGATGCCAGGCGGGTGCCCCGCATTGACATACTCGACGGTGCCGCTGGCCAGGTCCACGACAAGATAGAGAGCCGTGAAGTAATACTGGATGAGCTGATCGGCGAACTGCAGCTGCAGCGCCCGCCGGTTGAGCTCCTCCATGACGCTGACCGGCTCTACTCTCGTTACCATCGCGTCTCGCAGGACGGAAGCGATGAACATGCAGACGAGAGAGGAGGAGATCCCGTGGCCCATCGCATCGATGACGGCGATGCCGTAGCGGTTCTCATCGATCCGGTTCCAGGCATAGAGGTCTCCGGAAAGCTCCTCGGATGGCTGATAGAGCGCGTCGATCTGGATGCCGCTTTCCTCTAGACGGGCAGGCAATGCGGCCGACTGCACTTCCTTGGCGAGCTGAAGCTCCTCCCGGATCCGCCTGTCGCGCTCCTTATGCCAATCCTTCTCCTGCTTGAGCCGCAGCGCCACGCGGATTCGGGCGAGCAGCTCGATCCGGTTGATCGGCTTGGTGACGTAATCGATCGCGCCGGCATCCAGCGCCTCGGCCAGCTTCTTGGAGTCTCCCATGGCGGTCACCATGATGACAGGGATATCCCTCAGCCGCTCCGATGCCTGAACGGCCAGGCATGCCGCGATGCCGTCGATGCGGGGCATCATCATATCCAGAAGGATCAGATCGACGCCGGGATCAGGCGCGACTTCGCTCATCTCTTCTCCATTCTCGGACAAGCCGAGAATCGAGAACAGCTCCATACCCGAGGAGGCTGCCCGGATATCCCTGTATCCGGCCCGCTTGAGCATTTCCTGAACGACCGTTATATTCATCGCGTTGTCGTCTACTACTACTATGCGCATGTTAATGTAATCTCCCCGGAAATCATGGCAAAAGCAGGAAGGTTTATCCCCCTGCCGCCTTTTTTTCTGTCCTTATGGTAGCCCATGTTGCCGATAAAGTCCAGCCGGCGGAAGCCTTCCGCCGACCAGCCGCTTGCTTACGCCTTGCTCTTGCCTGCACGAAGCAGACGCGCCGCTTGAATGCCTACATCCAGCCAGCCTACCCATGCCGGAGAAGAAGAAGCTTCATCCGCAAGAACGGGCACCTTGCGTGGGCGTTCTCCCGTCGCCGGCGTACCGGACCGCAGCGGGACCGCCGTTCCGGCATAGGCGGCAGCCGCGCCGCTGAGAGACTTCTCGGATGCTGCCGCCGCGCTTGCCGCGCCTTCTTCCAGCTGAGAATGGACGGCCGACTCATGCGCCTTGCGGCGCAGCTTGCTGGTCCAGCCGGAGGAGAACTCCCGCGCGGCCGACGCCACTTCGTGGACCGTCTTGCCGACTTCGCGAACCGAAGCCATCAATGGATCGACGGCATCGATCTGATGGTTGACCTGGTTGGTCAAATCCTTGACGCTCACGACGAGGGCATCCACATCGCCCTTCCATTCCTTGACGGCCCCTTGCACCTCGCGGATCGCTCCGCTTGCCGCTTCCAGCGAATGCTGGGCTTTGCGCAGCGTCTGAACCAGAAATCCGACGAGAACGGCGATTGAAAGGGCGATAACCAGTACGCTGATCTCCAAGATCATGCTCATTTCATTTCCTCCTTGGCGGTCATGCGACTGCCCGCTTGATTTTTACGTCTTTACCCGTCAGGCCGCCGATCCAATCAAGCCGTTTGCTTCTTCTCTCCTATCCGTGGCTGCCTCCGTTCCCTCCCATGCTGAAGGAGATATCCATCCTTGCCTCCGAAGATGGATATCGCGCCTCCCGCCTTGATCTCTTGTTATATCTCGTACTAGATGTAGGAAAATTTAGGCTTGCCCTCTGTTGTTTCGGCCCCTGCAGGCTCGGTTAATACTGCTACAACAGCGGACGGCACAGTCGTCCGGCGGGTTTGACAGAAGGGCAGGCATCAAGTCCTGCCCGGCTGTCGAATCCGTAAACTAACCTAAGAAGGGTACGGTGAATCTCATGTTAAAATGGGCAGTTATTTTCCTTGTCATCGCCATCGTGGCGGCAATCTTCGGTTTCGGCGGCATCGTCGGCGCAGCGGCAGGCATCGCCAAGGTCCTCTTCTTCATCTTCCTGATCCTGTTCGTCATCTCGCTCATTACGGGCCGGAGAACAACCCCTTAACGGGGAGGCTCGGACAGATTAAGCGGCAAGCCGGAGCTCGTCCGATCCCGGACGAGCCTACGCTGGAAAGCTTTCGCTTCCCTCGGGAAGCGGGGGCTTTTTTTGCGTGCCGGAACAAGGATTCTATTGAAGGAATCCGAACGAGGGTAAGACAGCTATAGAAGCAGCAACATTTAGAAGGAAGGGATGACCATGAATCTCGCAACCGCGCAGCAAATGCGCCGCCTGGAAGAAAAAGCGATGGAAGGAGGTCTCCTGACGGCGGCGACCCTGATGGAGAACGCTGGCCGCGCATTGGCCGAGGCGGTATGCCGATTCGCCCTCGGCCATGAGCTTGAAGGACCGTATGCCCTGCGCTTGCCGGGAAATCCGGACATAGGCGCAGGCTCCAGCCGCTGGTCAGAGAAAAATGCGATAAACAAAGGCCACCGCGGCGGGATGCGGCCATGGGCCGTCTTGACGGGCAAAGGCCGCAACGGCGGCGACGGCTTGGCGGCGGCCAGGCATCTGGCGCTTCTCGGATTGCCGGTCCGCATCATCTATTCCGCTCCTCCGGAGCAGCTGGACGAAGAAGCCGTCCGCCAGCGCAAGCTGCTGCACAAGCTTCCGGGCGCCCTGCAGCCGGATGAACAAGTCTACGCGCCGGGCGCAATCGAATGGAACGGGTTCGGAGGCATCGTCGATGCCCTGCTCGGAACCGGTACGGTCTCCGGCCCGCTCCGCGAGCCCTTCGCCTCGCTGATCCGCGAAGCCAACGGCAGCGGCTTGCCGATCATCTCAGCCGATCTGCCGAGCGGCGTCGAACCGGATACAGGCGCCGTATCGGATCCTTGCATCCAGGCTTCGGCTACCGTTGCCTTCGGCCTTGCCAAGATCGGCCTGGCTCAATATCCAGGCGCCGGAATGGCCGGCGCCGTCCTCGTCGCTCCGATCGGCGCCTCTCTCGATCCTGCAGCTATGGGCTTGCCAGCGGTCCATATGCTATCGGAACCGGTGCTGCGGAATGTGCTGGGCGAGGAGTCGGATGACCGACGCGAGGCCGACAGCAACAAAGGGACGTACGGCCATGTGCTGTCCGCGGCAGGAAGCAGGCTTATGAGCGGCGCCGGCTTGCTCTGCGCGACCGCCGCCCTGCGCTCAGGAGCCGGTCTCGTCACCTGGGCGCTGCCGGACCGCATGGCGGAAGCCGTCATCGGCCTGCGGCCGGAGCTCATGCTGGCTGCTCTAGAGGATGGCGGCACCGGCGGCTGGCAGGATGTCGATCCCGTCGAGCTCGCCTCCGCCGCTGCCCGGATGGACTCGCTCGTCATCGGCCCTGGCCTCGGCAAGCTTCCTTCCGGCTGGCTGCGCCGGCTGTGGGAAGCTCTGCCGGAATCGCTGCCGATCGTGCTGGATGCCGATGCGCTGAACCAGCTCGCCGCAGAAAAGGACTTCGCTTCCTGGCCCCGCCGCCAGGGCGGCGTCGTCCTCACCCCTCATCCCGGCGAGATGGCCCGGCTGACCGGATTGTCTACGCCGGAAGTGCAGCGGAACCGCATCGAAGCAGCTCGCCGATATGCCTCCGAGCATGGGGTCACGCTTGTTCTGAAAGGAGTCCGCACCGTCATCGCGGCTCCGGACGGGACCTGCTTCGTGAATCCGACCGGCAATGCGGGCATGGCGACCGGCGGCACCGGCGACGTGCTGGCAGGCATCATCGGCGGCCTGCTCGCCCAAGGGAAGAGCCCTGCAGCCGCAGCCGCTCTCGGCGTCTGGCGCCATGGAGCGGCGGGAGACCGCGCCGCCGCCGCACGCCGCTCCCCGGCCTCCCTGATCGCCGGAGATCTGATCGAGCATCTGTAGACCCATCAGAAGCACGGGAGGTCCTTCCGGACTTCAATCCCATGGCAGCCGCTCTTGCGCTATTATCCGCTCACAGCCCCCGTCCATAGGCGCATATCCTTGACCGTCCGCATATAATGCATACACAAGCATACAGCGGCAAAGGAGTTGGAAGCGTGAGCAGAGAGGTCAATCTGAGCAGCGCCTCCCCGGAGATGGATCCCCGTACTGCCCTGTTTCTCGCGGCGATGTGCGGGCAGACTTATATGCAGCTCCAAAGCATGGGAACAATCCGGCTTCCGGAGGAATATGAGCTTGTCGGCACCTTCCAAGCCGGAGGCTTGAACGGGTATTCCCAGCCGTTCGGATTCGTCGCGAAGTCGGCCCGCACTTCCATTCTCGCTTTCCGCGGCACCAGCTCCACCTTGGAATGGATCACCGACTTCATGGCCGATCAAGTGGACTTCGATCTCATCCCCGGAGGCGGGGCTACTCACCGCGGATTCACGGAACTGTACCGCAGCGCAAGGCCGCAAGTCATGGAGCTGCTGGGCGAAGTTCCGCCCGGCAATCCGCTGTTCGTAACCGGGCACAGCCTCGGCGGCGCGCTCGCCGTCCTGGCGGCGGTCGATCTCGCGGAGAACAGCGGTTTCTCCGCTCCCGTCGTGTATACGTTCGCAGCCCCCCGTGTCGGGAATCCGGAATTCGTCGACGCTTACAACAAAGCGGTTCCGCAAAGCTTCCGCATCGCCAACAAGGACGATATCGTCGTTCACCTCCCTCCGCTCGTCTATCAGGATCCGCGGACCAAGACGATCTATTATTACTCGCATGTCCGCCATCCGAGCGAGCTTGATTTCAAAGGCGGCGGCATATCGGGGAATCATGTGCTGAGCAGCTACTTCCGCGCGCTCGCGCTGCAGGAGCCCGGATTCGTCGACGCCATGTGCATGGATCCGATCGGCTGGTGTCCTTCCCCGAGCCTTCCGGGCGAAGGCGGGAAATAGCCCCTCTCAGCCGGGCCGGATCCGCCCGCCGCCGGAAAAAGCATGAAGGCGGAGCATGCCGATCCATTGCCGCATGCAGTCGCAAGTCTGCCTGTTCTCCGGTACAATAGAAAAGCGAGCGGCCGTCTCTCCGAGGCCACTGGAAAAGTAGCGTAAGGCGCGAAATCGTTCTGGAGAAACGGATGTGGTCGCCTTTGTCCCCGGATTTCAACCGTTAAAAGCGGCAGAAATCAGAGAAATCTGGGGACAACAGCGATCGGAAGAATGATTTCAATCTGCAGCGACACATTTCAGTTGCCTCCGTCTCCCCGGCCGCCTTTTTTCGATCGGAGGAATGATTGCGTCATGTCCAAGCCTGACCACCCCGTCTCCGCTCCGGAGCCGGCTATCGGAAGCCGGCTCCGGGAGCTGCGGCTTCTTCGCGGATGGACGCAGCAGCAGCTGGCCGACGTGCTCGGAATCGCCAAGTCGACTGTATCCCAATACGAGAACAACGTGAACGAACCGGATCTGCGGATGCTTGCCCGCCTCTGCCGGCTGTTCGATGTCCCCTCTGACGATCTGCTCGGACTGAAGGCGGCCGCCGGTTCCGATTCGTTGACCGGCGGACTGCAGGCGCTGTCTGCCGATGAACAAGCCTTCCTGCAAGCAAGCCTGGACGCTTACCGCATGGCCGTAAAAATGAAAGACAGCAAGCGCGTAACGTAGGCCTCTGACGTAAGCCGCCCGGAGACTTGCCAGGCAATAGCAGGCAGGCATTATTACGCCTGCTGCCGTCCTCACAGCCAGATGAAAATCGCCGGGAGCCTTGCATCCCGTACATCCAGCCGCTTCGAGCTGGCGATATTCGCTCTCCCCTCTTTATATCCAAAGAAGCAAAATAAACCGTCCGGAAAACCGGACGGTTTATTACGCTTGGATCAAACCTTGGATGAACGTGAATCCAGCTGGCTCAGCCTTTCACAGCCGGCATCGGCTGGAACATCATCGTAATCGGCAGGTTGCTGCCGGAGGCGATCATGTAGACAAGCTCCACCGTTTCCTGCGTGTTGCCGGATCGGTAGATGACGGCCGCTTCGTTCTGATCCTTCAACTGGTCATTGTTCGTGACCGGCACCAGCTGCCCGTTGACGAGGAAGCCTCCCGCGTACAACCCTCCCCGTGGATTGAGAGAGACGATCGTGCGCGGCGCCAAAGTCACTTTCATTTTGTACAGCACGCCGAAATTGCCGACATTGTACTGCAGCGTTCCGGTCGTGTTGTCATAGCCGTCCAGATAGGGATCCAGCACGTTGTCGCCGAGCACGACGCGCTCTTCCTTCGTGCCGAGGACGCCGTCGATCTGGATGTCGCGGGTCGTATTGTTGAAAGAGCCCCGCGTGTGAATTCCGTCAGCCGGCATCAGGTCCAGGAAATCCAGGTTCTGCAGCGGATCCTTGCCGTCCGCGACAACGACGACGCGGAAGCGCAGCGTCTGGTCGGCGGCGACATCCGCATAGGCCGAGTACACCATTCCCGGCTTGATCGCCGACTCCGATATTTGCGGCAGCACTTTGACCGACTGCCCCGGCCTTACCTGTGTCGTCACCGCTGCGCCATTGGCCTGCAATGCACTCAGGTAACGCACCGTAGAGAGTTTGCCGGTGCGGATCTCGGATGGATCCGGTCCGCCGGTGCCGACCGCTCCGACACTGAAGTTCGCCGGCATATTGCCTTCGTTCGTCACGACGAGGTACATGCGGACATTGTAGCTGAGCGTATTCTTGTTGTGGAAGAGGAAGCGGATGTTGCCCGAGAACTGGTCGTCGTATGCGATGCCTTCCTGCTTCCACAGCTCCGGGCTGTTGCTGCGGATCATCCGCGACGGCTCCGACTGAAAATCATAAGACAAAGTCGGAATGCTGAGCACGGCCCCGCCGTCCACCTTGTACTTCTCTCCGACAGGGGTATACAGCATGCCGAACTCGGTCTCGTTATAGAGCACTTCGTCCGTAATGGTGATCGTCTTGCTCACAGTCGAGGTGAGGCCTTGCGTATCCGTTACGCTCAGCGCGATCGTCTTTTCTCCCGGCTCGAAATAGCCCAGCTGGCGCCCGGTCCATTTCGTCTTGGCCGGATCGATCGCGTTGTTGTCGTCCGTGCTGAGATCCGTGAACTGAACCTGCTCGCCTTGACGGTAGACCGTCTTGTCGGTCGAGAAGTCCGCCACCGGCGGCATGTTCACCGGAAGGACCTGCACAGTCACCGAGTACGGGTCGCTCCAGGTGCCTGCGGAATCCTGGACCCGCCTTGTGACCGTATACGTCCCCGCCACGGCGAATACATCCTGGCGGCCGGTCCACTCCTCATTTTGCATTGGCAAGCCGGCAGGAGAGGAGTACTGGTCCATGTACTGCACGGGATCGCCAGCGTACAGCGGCTGCGGCGTCACCTGGAAGGCCGCGCTGGGCATCGACTGCTGCCAGGTCAGCGTGACCGTCTTGCCGGAGAAGGCGATCTTGCTCTCGGATATGAGCGCCCAGGTCCGGATCGGAATCATGAGCGATCCTTTCAAGGAGTAGGCGGGCGCTTCTCCCGTCCATTTCGTCCCGTTGACCAGGATATCCTTCGTGTTCATCTTGAACCGGATCTCGCCCTTGGCGCTGATGGCGATGGATTCCTTCGTCTTGGCATCGTACGAGACTTGATAGCCGTACAGCTTGGCGAGCGAGCTGAAGGCGGCGTAGGAGTAGTCCTTGCTGATCGTAAGCGGCTGCACCGCGTTGTAAGGTGCGCCGTTGATCATCATTTTTGTGCTGTTTTTGGTCAGAACGAGCGTCTGGGCACCGTCCTGAGGACTGGCATTCGCGCTGCCGCCGTACACAGGAAGCAATAACAAGGAAAGCATGAGCAGCCATTTCATCGGTTTCATGGATCGGGTCTCCTTTGATTCTAATCGGTAAAGAACGGCCGAATCGCTTATCGCACTTAGAATAAAACGCAGGTCCGATGGAAATGTTGCGAAATTTGGGATTTTTATCAATGGACGCAAGCAAGAAGGCCCGCCGTATGGACAGGGAAAAACGGCCGGGCATTCCTCGGACAGGCAGCCCTCGATATTAGTACTAAGTCCTAATACCTTGATATATAATGGCTGAAAGAACCGTCAGTTTATGGAGGCGATAGGGGATGGAGGATAGCAAACCTGGTCTGAACGCAGCAAGAGAGCTGCTGCTGCAGGAAATTTCAGCTCTGACCGAAGACGAGTTCAATGAGATCGCGGAAAACCATGCGTGGAGCATCGCTCAAATTTGCCAGCATTTGTTGAAGACGGAAATCTTGTTCCAAAAAGCCCTTGCATTCGGCCTGCGCCAAGAGCAGCAATCCCGACCACAGCGGCAGCCCATCGAAATCGTGTCCGATCGCTCCATCAAATTTCCAGCCCCCAAGGTTTCAGAGCCCGATGATGGCCCCTTTCAAATTCCGCAAATCGTCCAGCAATTGAACGGCGCCAGGTCAAATTTCTTGGCATTTCTGGATTCGATCGAGGATAAATCCGTGTTGAAGGAAGCAGCCGTGCATCATCCCCGCTTCGGCGATCTGCCTCTGGATCAATGGGTGGAGCTGCTGCATCTGCATGAGCGGCGGCATATTGAACAAATCATAGAGCTGAAATCGGTACTGAAGCAGAATTAGAATCCAATCGAGGCTTTTCAAAATGGCCGCGGCAAGTCAAAAAGGACAGCTCCGCCAGCAGAGCCGTCCATCACATCAAGTAGGCGCCCTTCGCATTCCACATTCAGCCCGGCCTTACTCCCGCCCCGCCCATCCGACGATCTTCAGGTCGGAATCCACGTATACGCCGATAAGTCCCTCCATGAGATCTTTGTCCGTCGCGAAATCGACCCCGCATACGCCTTTCTCGACCGTCGGCGTGACAGGAGCCTCCTTCCAGCTGCCGTTGTTCCCGCCGCATCGCCGCTTCCCGCCATGCCTGAACTCCTTCCGAAATCCAATGACCGCCGCAGGAGCATCGCGATCTCCGCCTCATTAGAGCATGTCCTTCATTTTCCCATATACGAAAAACAAGGAAGCATCCTTGCATCCGCTTCATTCGGATCAGGCCCGGAGCTTTACAATCGCCTTTTCCCGGTCCTTGCTGGCCACATAGAACCGGTACTCGGTAAGGCTGCATCCAAGCAGTCCCTGATCGTAGCTTAGCTCTTGCAGCCGGAATGGAATCGCCGCTTCCTTCAGCCTCTCCAACACGGCATCGGTGCCGGATGCTTCCGTGGAACACCAGACGCAATGCCTGAATTTCGAGGTCATCCGCGCCGCGGCGCAGCGAAGCCAGCTCTCGATGTTTCCTGTCATGCTTCCTCCACCTCTCCCGATCAGGCCATCCTTTCTAATGAACTATGCGGCAGGAGCAGGGTGCAGAACATGGACCGATTGGCGGGAATGCAAAAAAAACCTTGAAGGCCCGGGGGCTTTCAAGGTTCGGCTCATTGCAGGCCGGGTTCTACAGCACTTTGGAAAGGAATTCGCGCGTGCGCTCATGCTGCGGAGCGGCAAACACCTCGCGGGGATTGCCTTCCTCTACAATATAACCGCCGTCCATGAAGATCAGGCGGTCGGCGACTTCGCGGGCAAAGCCCATCTCATGGGTGACGATGATCATCGTCATGCCCTGCTGGGCGAGCTTCTTCATGACGTCGAGCACCTCCCCGACCATCTCGGGGTCCAGCGCGGATGTCGGCTCGTCGAAGAGCATGACATCCGGCTGCATGGCGAGCGCGCGGGCGATGGCGATGCGCTGCTTCTGGCCGCCGGACAGGCTGTCGGGACGAGCATCGCGCTTGTCCTCGAGACCGACCGTCCGCAGCAGCTCCAGCGCGATCTTCTCGGCTTCTTCCTTGCCGAGCCCCTTCACCTTGCGCGGGGATACCGTCAGGTTGTCCAGAACCGACATATGCGGAAACAGGTTGAAGTGCTGGAACACCATGCCCATCTTCTGGCGGATGGAGTTCAGATCCTTCTGGGCGCCCGTCACATCGCGGCCCTCGAAGCGGATCATGCCGCCGGTCGGCTCCTCGAGCCGGTTCAGGCAGCGCAGGAACGTGCTCTTGCCGGAGCCGCTCGGGCCGATGACGGCTACGACCTCGCCCTTGCTGATGTTCGCGTTGATGCCCTTCAGCACCTCGTTCTTGCCGAACGATTTGCGCAGTTCTTGAATTTCGATCATCGCTGGCCCATCCTCCTCTCAAGCAAGATAAGCAAGCGGGACAGCGTGAAGGTCATGATGAAGTAGATGCCGCCTGCGACCAAAAGCGGCTCGAACGAGCGGAACGTCACGCCCTGGATCGTCCGGGCGTTATACAGCAGCTCGGCGAGGCCGACGACCGAAATCAGCGAGGAATCCTTGATGATGACGATAAGCTCGTTGCCGATGGCCGGCAGCATGTTGCGGAAAGCCTGCGGCAGCACGATGAGCCGCATCGTCATGCCGCGGGACATCCCGAGGGAGCGGGCCGCTTCGGTCTGGCCTTTGTCGATGGCCTGGATGCCCGCCCTGAATACTTCCGCCATATAAGCGGCGCTGTTGATCGTCAAGGCGACGACGCCTGCGACGAACGCCGGCAGGTTGATGCCGACCGTAGGCAGCGCGTAGTAGATGATCAGAATCTGCACGAGCATCGGGGTGCCGCGGATGATCTCGATGTACGTTACCGCAAGGAATTTGAGCACCCAGATCCGGGAAAGGCGGACAAGGGCAAGCAATACGCCGAAGACAGTGCCGAACAGCACTCCCAAAACGGAAAGACGGAGCGTAAGCCAGGCTCCGTCCACAAAGTAAGACCAGTATCCGTTGAGTGCGGAAAAATCGAGATTCATTTTATTCGCACCATCCGTCCCTTATTTTCCGACCAGTTCATTGGCTTCGACGACGAAGCGGTCGATCTCTCCGCTTTCCTTCAGACGGTCGATCGTTTTGTTGACGGAATCGACAAGCTCCTTGTTGCCTTTCTTGATGGCGATGGCGGAACCTGCTTCGTCGGCGGACTGCTCGATCTTCACGTTCGTCAGCGCGACCGTATCCTGTGCTTTGACGTACTGGTCGGCAACCGGCTTCTCCAGAATCAGAGCGTCCACGCGGCCGGAATTCAGCTCCAGGATCAGTTCCGGAATCTTGGCGATCGAAGTCAGCTTGGCGCCTTCGATTTCCTTGGCGATTCCTTCTTGGATCGAACCTTTTTGGACGCCGATTTTTTTGCCTTTCAGATCGTCCAGCGTGTTGAAGCTTCCTTCGTTTCCTTTTTTGGCGAGCACGCCTTGATCGGCCAAATAGTAGATCTTCGAGAAGTCGACGGCTTTGGCGCGCTCCTCGGTCGGCGTCATGCCCGAGATGACGAAATCGACTTTGCCCGTATCGAGCGACAGCAGCAGGCCGTCAAAATCCATGTCCTTGATTTCCAGCTTGGCGTTCATATCCTTGGCGATTTCCTTGGCGATCTCGATATCGAAGCCGACGATCGCGTCTTTGCCGTCAACCGTTTTGTGGAACTCGTATGGCGCGTAGTCCGCGCTCGTGCCGAGCACCAGCGTTTTCTGCTCCGTGCCCGCATTCGTATTCTCGGCCGCGCCCGTATTCGCGGCACCACCCGTATTGCTTTCGACATTGCCCTTCTGGCCGCATGCGGTCAGCACCAGCATTGCCGCGATCGCTACTGTCCAAACCTTCTTCATGATCATCTCTCCCGCCTCTATTTAATCGATGTGGAGCGGGCTGGAACCCGTCCGATGGCTAGCAAAAGTAAATATGCGAAAAAACGAATAAATAATTACGAATGCCAGTATAACACCGATAATAAGCAATCACAACGTTTGAAGCGCAAGTTTCAAAATGATGCCATTTACGTCTTTTTAAGATGAAGTTATTTACGAATAAAGATATTTTATCATGTACTCTTGCTAGTAATGGTTAAAAGCAAGAAATGAACAAGGAAAGAACTGTTCGGAACAGTTCTTTCCCTCTTTCATTTCAATCCATCAGGATGCGTGGAGCAGCCGGCTGATGATGACGGCAGCCTGAGCGCGGTTGGCCTTGCCTTTCGGCTCGAATCCGCCGCTTCCCGTTCCCGTGAGGATTCCTTTTTCGCTGAGCAGAGCTACGGAAGATTTGGCATAGGAAGCGATCTTGCCGCTGTCTTTATAGGCTGCAAGCGCCGCAGACGAATCCGCAGCTGCGATGCTGCCAGCCAGCTTGAACGCATTCGCCGCCATGATCGCCATTTCTTCCCGCGTGATCGCCCGGCCAGGCTCGAACTTGCTCTCGCCCGTGCCTTTGGCGATGCCTGCCGACACAGCGGCAGCGACAGCGTCATAGTACCAGGCATTCCGGCTCACATCGCCGAACGACATGCTCGCCGTCCCGCTCGGCACGTTGAGCGCCCGCACGAGCATCGTCAGGAACTCGGCGCGGGTTACTTCCTTCTTAGGACCGAAGCTGTTTTCGTCCAGTCCTTTGACGATGCCCTTGGCGTACAGCTCTGCGATCGCATCTCCAGCCCAAGAGCTGACGGAGTCGAGATCGCGGAAGCTGTGAGCCGGCGCCGGCGTCGGAGAAGCCGAAGGCTGAATCGACGGCGATGGCGCAGGCGTCGCGGTCGGTGCAGGCGTAGCCGTCGGTGCTACGGTCGGCGCCGGTGTCCAAGGCGAAACCGACGAGGTCGGGATCTCGCCGTCTCCATCGTCCATGGAAGCGGCTGCCGCTGCAGGCGCTGCCGCGTAGATGGCATTGGCGAGCAGACGGTATTGAGCCTGAGGATGGGCCTTGTTGGTCAGCTCGGCGGCGAAGACGGTCACGTTCAAGGCCGCGTTGGCCAGTTTGAAGCCCATGACCTTGCCTTTGACGACGTCATGCCCAGGCCACCAGCCGGCGATGAAGAAATCTTCTGCAGCGCTTGCCGAGGCCAGAGTTTCGGCGCCTTCCGGCACGGATTTGATATAGGATCCGGATTGGGTGTACAGATAATCATCTCCCAGATATGGAGCGGAGATGACGCTGTCCTGGTTCAGGACCGCTTTGATCAAGCCTTCATGGGTGCTGCCCGTAGTCGCGAAATCGAATCCCGGAAGCAGTCCCGTCCCCTTCAGCGTATTCATCGCCGCTCTTCCATATGCGATGAAAGGCTTGCCGGCTTCAATGAAGGCTTTGCTGCCGGCCGTATTGACGAGCACATCCGCTGCGGCCTGATCGGCCGCGATCTTGAAGCCGAGATCCTTGAGCGCGAATGCCGGAACGCCGGATGCGGATACGGCAGCGGACTTCAGCAGCTTGCCGCTTGGGACGGAGCTCGCGGAATACCAAGGAATGGTAACCAGGGAATACTTGTCCTTGACGAGCTTCAGGTTCGCATACGAGACGAGGTAGTCGCCCTTCTCGTAATCCGGTCCCCCTGCCGTAAGGAGCGTAACCGCCTTGCCGGCAGCCGTCAGCTCGTTGACCGCCCGGATCGCATCGTTGTTGCTGCTGCGGATGACATAATGGGCATAAGAGCCGTTGATAACCGATGCGGGCTTGTCTGCTTTCGCTACCGCTTCAGTTTTGCCGGCGAACGCGTTCTTGACGTAGACCGCGTAGCGGTCGAAACCTCTCATATAAGAGAAGCTCTGTACGATGTCGGCATACATTTCGCTGAAGTCGGAAACGTCGATGCCGTCATACAGGACGAGATTGGCGAAGCTGCGCTTGGCTTGATGCATAGGAACAAGATAAGTGCCGGCAGGATACGTCCTGCCCTCAATCGTTGCGTAATCGGTCGTCTTCTCGACCTTGATGCTGTTGCGGATCAGGTAGTTCACCATATTGACCGCTTCGAGAGCGTTCTTCTGGTTGGATGCGTCGACCGGAAGGACATAGTACTCCGGGAAGAAGCTTTTGCCTTCGGCGCGCGGGCGGCCGATGGACTCATGCTTGGCATTGACCAGATACTTGTCGACAGTCGGACTGTCCACGTTCCCGATGCCGCGCTTGTACACTTCCAGCTGGTTCAGGAACAGCTTCTGCTTGTTCGCCATGACGTAATCCGTCGAAGCAAGCGCGGTATACAGCAGTGCCGTCGTCGAATCTTCATTCAGCTCGGGAATCTCGATCGTATGGCCGAGAGCGCCCTGGTGCATGGCGAATACGGCTGTGTAGGCAGGCGAAGCGTCGTCCCAGCCCGTCGCGTTGGCGATCGGCTTGTAGCTCGGGTCTGCAGCCGCTTTTTCGGCTTCCAGATAAGGGATGTGGTACACATCGTACTTCGTGTTGGCGACAGCGGCGCGGCCCATCGCATCGGCTTGCTCCACCATGCTGTCGATCAGCAGATCGTAGTCGATGTTCGGATCATGGGGAGGCGTGCACGGCTCGATCAGGAACTGGCCGACGAACCCGTGGAAATCCAGGAAGGACAGCGGCGACCACTTGGCGATCTCGCTGGCGACGATCTGCGTCTCCGGCTGCGTCTGGTACGAGTTGTCGCGGTTCAGGTCGAAGCTGTTCGCATTGGCCCTCGTATTGAGGTAGCGGCCATCCGGATTCTGCGTGTAGTTCAGCAGGAAGATGACGTCATCCAGCGCATCCGCCACATCGAAGCTTACCTGGCGCGCGGCTCCGGAGCTGTCGGTCGTGCCGTACTGGATCGTGTCCTTCTTGGTCATTTCCTCAAAGAAGTTCAGGATCGCATCCACGCCCGGAGCTTCGTCCGGATGGATGTTGTTGATCCAGACCGGCACTTTGTAGTCCGTCAGCTTGCCGCTGCGGATCTTCTCCTGCAGCCCGGCCGGATCTTCGATCATGGCGGGCAGCGTCTCGTTCACATACTGGTCGACGGACGCCTTGTCCTTGGCCAGAATCGTGAAGTTGATGTCGCGGCCCTGGACGGACTTGCCGAGCACCCGGGTCTCGATGTAGCGGCCGCTCTTCGCGCCAGCCGTTATGCGGTCGATTTCCGGCTTGATTTCGTCATAAGTGCGGTAGGTGTCATAGACGTTCAGCTTGATCGGCGCCGAAGCGACCGGTACGCCGTCAGTATCGGATACCATCAGCACGTTCGTGCCGAGCAGCTTCGGATACAGCTGGCGGTAGGGGCTGCCGGACACGTTGACGCGGTCATAGGGCAGGTCGAACGTGATCTTGGCGGTAAGATGGCGTCCGCTTACAACGGGCTTGCCTTCCAGATAGATGAAGGGAGCTCCGGAATAATCGCCTTTCTGCGCATTGTACTTCTTCCAGTCGCTGAGAGGCTTGCCGCCATAGGTCCAATTCATATAAACGGCATCCGTCGCGGAAATTCCGGACGGAAGAGTCATATCGACCGTAATCGTGCGCTTCTCGGTGATCGAGGCCTTGTCGCTGCTCAAGGTCAGCTTGTCGGACGGCTCTTCGATTTCCAGCAGCAGGTTCGTCAGCACGGACGCGAAGGTGCTCAGCCTTTCTTCGACCCTGCCGGGATAATTGGCGTTCAGATAAGACAGCGTATCTTTGGCTGTATGCCAGATGGCTCCGTCCTTCTCGGTCTGGGTGTAGCCGTCCTTGTCGCCAAGCGCCCAATTGGTCGCTTCCAGATAAGCGTACGGAATGCCGGCGTTCTTGAACGGAGCATGGTCGCTCCAGTCGCCGGTCGTCCCGGCAGGATACTCGGGATTGTCCCCGTTCTGAGTCTGCAGGTCCAGTCCGAGCGTGCCGGCGATGGCCAGCGCCTGGTCGCGCGCGAAGCCGCCCTTTCCGGCAGATCCGTAGACATACATATGGTCTCCGGCAGCGAGGCTGTCCAGGTTGATCATGGCCACGGTATTGGCCTTGTCGGCCTCGGACATGGCGGCTGCATAGGCTTTGGAGCCCTGCAGGCCGGCTTCCTCGGAACCGAAGGCAACGAATTTGATCGTGTATGGAACCGTCTGCTGCGATACCGCTTTAGCAGACTCAAGCATGACGGCGACGCCAGAGGCATTGTCGTCCGCGCCGCGGCTAGGCGCCTTCACGGAATCGTAATGAGCGCCGACGATGATCGTGCGCGGAGATGCGCCATGCTTTTCGGCGACGACATTGTAGCTTTTGCCGCCGTTCTTGGAGTTGTAGACGAACTCGGTGACGGTGGGGCTGTACCCCATTGCGGCGAATTCTTCCTGGATATAATCCCGCGCCTCATTTTCCTTGGCGGAACCCGCCGGCCGCGTGCCGATCGTATCCGTAAGATTGATCATGTATTGGTACGCCTCGTAGCCAGGCGCTCCCTGCACTAGAGATCCGTTGAGCGGCACACTCGTTTGTGCATCCGTTGTTTGGACGGTCGCCGAATCATAAGCGCTCGGCAGCGCGGCGGATGCCGCAGGAGCCAGCAGCGATGCAAGCATCGAACCGGCAATGACGGCAGACAACAGCTTTCTATTCAGCTTCAAGCGGCTGGACAAGATTTCATTCCCCCTTATTATGTATACAATATACTAAAGACTGTATAACGTATGGTAGGAATTATAACATTGCGATCCTATTCTCTCAATCTATCTTTTCAATTATTACGATTCGGTATATTCCTTGACAGCAAACGACTTTTTTCATGGTTTTGCTCGTTGAAATGAACCAAACAGCAACCAAACAAACGATAAAATCAAGCTTAATGCAAAGGGCTGCTCCGTATAATCATGCAGCAGCCCGGATCGCAACCTTTCCGCCTATAAAATACGCTTGCCGAGCAAGGAAGCCGCGAGCTCAACCGCTGCCCTGGCCGTCCGCCGCGCAGGATCCAGCACCGGATTCACCTCTACCAGCTCCATCGAAGTGACGATTCCGCTCTCCGCCAGCAGCTCCAGCGCATAGTGGGCTTCCCGGTAGCTCAGTCCTCCGGGAACCGGCGTCCCCACTCCCGGAGCCTGCAAGGGATCGAGACAGTCCAGGTCGAAGCTGATGTGAACGCCGTCGGCATCCCGCCCGGCTGCGGCGATCGCTTTTTCCATGACCGCATGAATGCCCATCCGGTCGATCTCATGCATCGTGAAGCAAGTTATGCCGGACGAGCGGATGAACTCTTTTTCACCGGGATCCAGTTCCCTCACGCCGACGAGAACGACATTCTCAGGACGGATCAACGGCCCTGCTCCCGGAATGTCCGCGAGCGTGAAGGAGCCGTGTCCGACCGCTGCCGCCAGAGCCATGCCGTGCATGTTGCCCGAGGGGGTCGTGCCTTCGTGGTTCAAGTCCCCATGCGCATCGAACCAGATGACTCCCAGCTTGCCGTAATGTCCGCTGAGGCCGGCCAGCGTTCCGATGGCGACGCTGTGGTCTCCGCCGAGCACGAGGGGAAAAGCCCCTGAACTGACGCTGCGATATACTTTCTCTCCGACCAGGCCAGCCATTTCCGCCACTTCGGCCTTGTGCTTCATCAAGCATCCGGAAGGGGCCGGCTCCACCGCATCTCCCGGCACGTCGACTTCCCATTCCTCCGCCAGCTCCAGCTCCATCGCCTTCAGCTGCCGCTTGAGTCCGGCCTCGATGATGCTCTCCGGTCCAAGCTCCGTACCTGCACGGCCCCCGCCGAGCCAGAATGGCACTCGAATCAGCTGAATCTTGCGCTGCCCGTTCCGCTGCCGCTCATTCATGTCCGTCGTCATCTTCATCATCGCTACCGTCTCCTTTGTGGTCGATGTCGGCTTCAAGCACTTCCGCCAGTCTTTCAAGCGCCCAGTCGAGCTCCTCCTCGGCAATGACGAGAGGCGGGGCAAGACGGATCGTCGTATCATGCGTTTCCTTGCACAGAAGGCCTTTGGACATCAAGGCTTCGCAGTACTCTCGCGCGGGACGGTCCAGCTCGATGCCGACGAACAGCCCGCGGCCGCGGATTTCCCGGATGCGGGGACTCCGGATCGCATGCAGCCTTTCCAGCAGATAAGCTCCGAGACGCTCGGAACGCTCCGCCAGAGCTTCGTCCTCCAGGACGTCCAGCGCTGCGGAGGCGACCGCGCAGGCAAGCGGGTTGCCGCCGAATGTGGACCCGTGCGATCCCGGCTCGAACACCCCGAGCACGCCTTCATCCGCCGCCACGGCCGAGATCGGCATGATGCCGCCGCCCAGCGCCTTGCCCAGCACGTACATGTCCGGCTCCACCTCTTCCCAATCGCAGGCGAAGCGCCTGCCGGTGCGGCCGAAGCCGGTCTGGATCTCGTCGGCGATCATCAGCATGCCTCGGCGGCTGCACAGCTCCCGGATTCCGCGCAGGTAACCGTCCGGAGGAATGACGATTCCCGCCTCTCCCTGGATCGGCTCGATGAGCACGGCAGCGGTATGCTCCCCGACCGCCGCCTCCATCGCCTCCAGGTCGCCGTAAGGAACGAGCTTGAAGCCCGGCAGGAAAGGACCGAATCCTCTCTTGTATTCCTCGCTCGAAGAGAAAGAGGTGATCGCGAGGGTTCTTCCATGGAAGTTGCCCGTGCAGACGATGATCTCCGCCTGATCCTCCGGAATTCCCTTGACTGTGTAGCCCCAGCGGCGGGCGGCCTTCAGCGCCGTCTCCACCGCCTCGGCGCCCGTATTCATGGCCAGGATTCTCGGCTTGCCCGTGAAGTCGGCAAGCTTGCCGTAGAACGCAGCCGCCGCGTCATTGTGGAAGGCCCGGGAAGTCAGCGTCACCTTGGCAGCCTGGTCCTGCAGCGCCCGGATCAGCACCGGATGGCGATGGCCATGGTTCAGAGCCGAATAAGCGCTCAGCATATCCATGTAGCGTTCGCCTTCCGGGCTGTGCACCCAGACGCCGGAGGCCTTCTCGATGACGATGGGCAGAGGGTGGTAATTGCGGGCGGCATGCCGCTCGGATAAAGCGATGGCTTCTGCGGATTGCATGTTTTTTCTCTCCTTTAAATGCATATTGTATTTTGTATACAATATGACGGATAAAAAATCCCGGATGCGGGAAACATCCAGGCGCCCTGCCTCCACCCGGCCAACAGAGATCCGGAGGGTTAAAACACGCTTCATTTGTATACAATATTCTAGTATGGAAGCGCTTATCGCGTATGAAAGGAATAATAACATAGAAAATGGAATCTAACAATGATTTTCTTGATTAATGGAATTCATGTGCATAAACCGAACATGCAACTGTCATCATTATTCTTTTTATGCCCTTGATGAAGCTTAAAACCGATGATAATATGTGTCATATGGAGTATTTATACAAATAAATTGCATATCCATGCACGATAACCTAGCAACGCTTCAACAGAGGAGTGAAGGCATGCAGCCGAAGTACCAGTCCCTCAAGGATCATGTCTATGAGTACATCGCCCAGCGGATCCAGGAAGGAACGCTGCTTCCCGGCTCCAAGATCAACGAGGCCGAAATATGCAAGAGGCTGGACATCAGCAGGACGCCTACCCGCGAGGCTTTGTTCCAGCTCAGCTCGGACAACCTGCTCGATTACCTGCCTCGACGGGGCTTCACCGTCAAAGCTTTCGACCAGAAAAAAAAGGAGGATTACTCCCTCCTGATCGGAACGCTGGATTCGCTGGCCGCCACGCTGGCTGTCGATCACTTGAGCGATAGGGACCTTGAGGCTCTCGACGATCTGGTCGCGGCGATTCAGGACGATCTGGATGCCTATGACTTCAGCCGTTATTACGAGCATCAGGCGCAGTTCCACGAATACTACCTCCGCAGATGCGGCAACTCCACCCTGATCGAGATGCTGGATTCCCTCAAGAACGGATTCCTGCGGCAATCCTATGCCAGCGAGGACAAGGAAAGGCTGGTTGCCCTCCTGCAGGAAATCAACGGCGAGCACCGCCTGATCGCCGAGCTGTTCCGCAGCCGCGACAAGGAGAAGCTGGAGCAGGCGGTACGCCTCCATTGGCGCATCATCGATTCCGATATGCTGTAGCAGGCGAAGTTTTTCGTCCGCAGAGCAGGGATAAGCGGGAAAAAGCGAAGAGGCTGCCCCCAGTCATTTTCATGACTTATGGGACAGCCTCTTTGTTTTGCCTCTATGAACGGCTGACAGCAGCCGAGCCGCATACGGCGGCATCAGCTCCAGGGAAGCACGTAGAGCAGGATCGCGAAGAAATGGACGGCCGAGCCGGCCAGCACGAACAGATGCCATACCGCGTGATGGTACGGGAATCCCCGCCATACATAGAAGACCGTGCCGACCGTGTAGAGCAGACCGCCGGCAATGAGCAGAGCGACTCCGCCGGGAGCGAGGCGAGCCGTAAGGGGGCCCCAGGCAAATACGATCAGCCATCCCATCGCGATGTACAGGATCGTCGAGGTGAACAGGAATCTCGTCACGAAAAACGATTTGAACAGCACGCCGAATATCGTGATTCCCCAAATGATGCCGAACAGCGTCCACCCCAGCTTGCCGCCGACCATATGGAACAGCAGAGGCGTGTATGTGCCTGCGATGAACACGTAAATAAAGGAGTGGTCCAGCACCTCCAGAACCTGCTTGGCCCGCCCCTCCCGGAAGCTGTGCACCAGCGTCGAAGCCGCATACAGCAGCAGCATGGCCACTCCGTAGATCGTGAAGCTGACGACATGCAGCGCCGTTCCCTTCTCGGCCGCGAACACGATGAGCAGCACGAGTGCCGCGACGCTCAGCGCCGTGCCGATTCCATGCGTGACCGCATTGGCCACTTCCTCTCGCCGCGTATACGTGTACGTATTTGCCATGATTCCCTTCCTCCTTCCTCATTCCCTATCCTATGAAATCGCTTGCTGGGCGGTTACACCTTCTCGTTGGAGTAGGCTACCCGGGAATCCACCTCGAATACCGCTTCCTGCATCGCCGGATCGTACACATACGAAGGCCTGTCCAGGTCGTACAGCCAGAACTTGCGGATAAGTCCGGAACCATCGTCGCTTACGAAATGAAAGAAGTTCAGCTGATCGATATTGTCTCCGATGTAGGACGCGTCTGCAGCGGCCAGGTTGGACACCGTGATGATCCATCCCCTGCCGCCCTCTTCCACCTGGAAGGCAAGCGAATGCGCCCCTGTATCGAGGAGGGTCCGGCCGATGACAAGCTTGATCAGAAGCCGCTCGTTCATGCCGGATCGCCTCCCTTGACTGGAGCCATGTCGATCAGCAGCAGCCGCGTCCCGTCCGGGCCCGCCTTCAGCTCCAGCTTGTCGAAGCCCGAAGCCCGGAGCATGTCGCCTTGGGCCAGCTCGCCGTCGACGCCTTCCGCGCCAAGGCTGCCGTCCAGCACGAAGACGGCCAGCAGGCGCTCTTCGCGCGTGTAGTGGATGATGCCTTGGCCGCCGCCGAGCTCGCTCAGATACAGATTCACATCCTGATGGATGCCGGCAGCGCCGGGTCCCGCCGCATCCCTGGAGACGATCGGCAGCAGCTGTCCATGGATGGACTTCGGATCGAAAAAGCTCGTCTCGTAGGACGGCTCCAGCTTCCTCGTCTCGGGAGTGAACCAGATCTGCAGGAAATGAACCGGCTCGTCCGGGTCGGGATTGACCTCCGAATGCACGATGCCTGTCCCGGCCGTCATGCGCTGAACGCCGCCGTAGGTCGTCTCGGCGCTGCCGCCCGAGCTGTCTTCATGCTTCAGCCTGCCGCTGAGGACGACGGACACAATCTCCATCTCGCGATGCGGATGGGCGCCGAAGCCTCTGCCGCCGGCGACGATATCTTCGTTGAACACGACCATGGAGCCGAAGCTGCGGTTGCTCTCTTCATAATAATCCCCGAAGCTGAAGCTCTGGCTGCTCTTCAGCCACTCGTTCTCGCGATGGGAACGGTCCGCGTTGCGGCGAATCTCGTACATGGGCCTGCCCCTTTCTCTAATCGAATTATATTTACTTACCTTTTTGTAGTTTAACGGAAGGCAGGTCGCCTTTCAACCAGTCCGCCACGGCGCTGATCGTCTTGTCGAGATTGCTGCGGGAGTCTCCGTCCACATAGGGAAGCTGGTGGCGGAAATAATTCGTATGCCCGCCGATGACCGGCAGCCCCTTCACATAACCCGGCGCGTAGCGCATCCGGTTCCAGGCTGGAATTCCGCCAGGCAGCCGCAGCCAGCCTCCCCAGCTCCCTAGCCGCGTCACGGGATCGTCCGGCCGGCCTCTGCCGTCGAGCGCGTAGAAATACGCGCTGCTCTCCTGCAGCTCATCCGGAACCGGCACCCGGGGAGACCCGATCTGGACGACCCGGATGTCATCCGCCGGAATGCCTTGCTCCAGCAGCAGCCGCGCGGCCCGGCATGCCGCGACTCCTCCGCCGCTGTGGCCGAGCAGCAGCACCGGTCCGCCCGCATAAGAGCGCCCGAGATCGCGGATCATCGCGCGGGCTCCGATCCGGCTCGGGAACAGCAGCCGGGTCAGATCCGACCGGACCTCCCATACTTGCCGCCACAGCTTGCGGGAATAATCGCCGTAGGGAAACAGCACCTCCATGGACACCTCCGTGCCCTGCTCGCCAAAGAGCCGATCCAGCATGCGCCTGCATTCCTGAAACGTGGAAGGATAAGTCGCGACGCCGGCGACCAGATAGACCGTCAACTTGGAAGGCTGCCAAAACGCCACGTCAATCGCCTCCTCTAGAGTTAAATTGTAGCATTAACCGGGGAAGCAGCGCCAATACGTCTCCCGCCGCAACTTGCGTGAAGCCCGAATTCACCGTGCCCCGCCGCGGATGCGGGAGGCTTTGGACCGGCCGGCCCCAGTGTCGCCGGCAAGGAATTTCTGCGGATGAAACGGCGCTGGAAGGCCATACTTTAACTACCACTTCAGGAATCGGGCGGAGGTTGCGTGCCATGATTGTTATCAAGAATGTCAACAAGAAGTACGACGACGGCTTCCATGCCCTCAAAGATATCAACCTCGAATTCCGCAAAGGCGAGATGACCGTCCTCATCGGACCGAGCGGCTGCGGGAAATCGACCACGATGCGGCTCATCAACCGCCTTGTCGCTCCGACCAGCGGCTCCATCACGATCGACGGCAAGGACATCGCATCGATCGATCCCGTAGAGCTGCGCCGCAGCATCGGCTACGTCATCCAAAGCGTAGGGCTGTTCCCCCATATGACGATCGCGCGCAACGTGGCCACCGTTCCGCGCCTCAAGCATTGGGACAAGGATCGGATCGCGAGCCGCGTCGACGAGCTGCTGGAGATGGTCGGCTTGAATCCCGACCAATACCGGGACCGCTATCCTTCGGAGCTGAGCGGCGGCCAGCAGCAACGGGTCGGAGTCATCCGCGCGCTGGCGGCAGATCCGGACGTCATCCTCATGGACGAGCCGTTCAGCGCCCTCGATCCGCTCAGCCGCGAGCAGCTCCAGGAAGACATGGCGCGGCTGCAGCAGGAACTGCACAAGACGATCATCTTCGTCACGCATGACATGGACGAAGCGCTCAAGATCGCCGACCGCATCGTCCTCATGAAGGACGGAGAAGTCGTGCAAAGCGATACGCCGGATCGGATTCTCCGCCACCCGGCCAACGACTTCGTCCGCACCTTCATCGGGCAGAAGCGTCTGGACGCGGGTGTCGGACAGGAAGAAGCGCTGCAGCTTGAAGGAGCGAACGCTTCGGTCGACTCCCCTTCCGCTTCCGTCAACGACGTCATGGTCACCCAGCCGGCCATCACGTATCCGAACCGCGGATTGGCCGAGGCGATTCTGACGATGGAGCGGCGCAAGGTGGATTCCCTGTACGTCGTGGACCGCCAGCGGCGCCTGCTCGGCAGCGTGTCGATCTACAACGTTCTGGACCGGTACGGCGAAGAGGAAAAGACCGTGTCCGACGTCATGATGCCCGTGCGCTACGTCGTCCAGTCGGGCACTCCGCTGGCGCAGGCCGTCGAGCTGCTCGCCAGCCACCGGCTGCACAACGTCGCTGTCGTGGACGAAGGCGGACGCTTCATCGGACTTATTACCCGCGGCAGCGTCGTCCGCCACTTGGCGGAGCTGCTGCCGTCGCTCGGCGATGGAGGCGACGGAGAACGGGATTGGGATACCGGAACGAGTGGCTACGGCGGTTCCGCTGCGGACAGCGGCTCCGATTCCGGCGGCCAAGGAGCTCGCGGCGATGCGGAGAGAGACATTGATGATGATGACCAAGGAGCCCGTGGCAGAGCGGGAGGAGACAGCGGAGAAAATTCCCCAACGGATAGCGGCGGGACGGCGCCGGAGCGTACTGACGACGAAGGGAAGGATCCTTCATGATCGGCTTCTTTTCTTTTGTCCGGGACCGCTTTCCCGACATCCTGACCGCGCTGCGCGAGCATCTGGGCATCTCGCTCGCCGCCGTGCTGCTCGGCTGCGCCATCTCGCTGCCGCTCGGCGTGCTGCTCGTCTACAACCGGATCCGCTGGCTGAACAGCGCCGTGTTCTTCGCGGCCAATCTGCTGCAGACGATTCCGAGCCTAGCGCTGCTCGCCATCCTGATTCCGCTCATGGGCATCGGCGTCAAGCCGGCGGTGCTTGCGCTGCTGCTCTACTCTATCATGCCGGTGCTCCGCAACACTTATGAAGGCTTCCGCAGCGTCGATCCCCATGTGCTGGAATCGGCGCGCGGCATGGGCTATTCGTCCGCGCAGCGGCTGCTGCGCGTCCAGCTGCCGCTGGCCGTGCCGTACATCATGTCCGGCATCCGGCTGACGACCGTCTACGTCATCAGCTGGGCCACTCTGGCGACCTTGATCGGTGCCGGCGGCCTCGGACAGCTGATCGTCTCCGGCATGGGCGTCAACCAGCCCTATCTCATCGTCGCCGGTGCGCTCGGGGCGATCGCGCTGTCGCTGGCCGCCGATCTGCTGCTCGGCTGGATAGAAGGCGCCCTGACCCGCCGCTTCGGCTTGAGGGGAGGCGCAGCAGCGTGAGGAGCAGACATTGGACAGACATGCCCGTGGATTGGATGGCGCGCCTTACGGCGATAAGCCCGCCGGGGGACAGGTTCGCGGTCCTGAAGGCGATGAAGCGGGCGGCAGAACGGTTCGCGGTCCTGAAGGCGATGAAGCGGGCGGCAGAACGGTTCGCGGTCCTGAAAGCGATGAGGCGGGCGGCAGAACGGTTCGCGGTCCTGAAAGCGATGAGGCGGGCGGCAGAACGGTTCGCGATTCTGAAAGCGACAAGCCGGCCGGAGAAGCCGCAATACTCCGGAAAAGCCGGCCGCATGGCGGCGCTTCCGCTTCTGCTGGCGTTCCTCCTGCTCGCCCCGGGCTGCACGGGCAAGGCGGACCTCCGGATCGGCGCCCAGACCTTTACCGAAACGAAGATTCTGGCGGAAATGTACAAAGCCCTCATTGAACGCAGCACGGATCTGCAGGTGAAGGTCATTCCCGACCTGGCTGCCAGCCCGCTCGTATTCAGCGCGCTCGACAGGGGCGACATCGATCTGGCCACGCTGTATTCCGGCGAGATCTTCAACAACCACTTTCCCGTAAAGCCGACCAAGGATCGTGCCGAGGTGCTGCGCCAAGCCAAGGAAGGCTTCGACAAGTATTTCGGCTTCGACTGGATGGATCCGCTCGGCTTCGAGAACACGTATGCCTTCACCGTCCGGCGCGAAGTCGCGGAGCAGAAAGGCTACAAGACCATATCCGACATCAAGCCGGATGCCGCCTCCATGCGCTTCGGCGTGGACACCTCCTGGCTGGAGCGGGTCAGCGACGGTTACCCGGCTTTCCAGAAGGTTTACGGCATTTCCTTCGCCAAGTCCTATCCGATGGAGCTGAGCCTCGTATATTCCGCCGTCAAGAACAAGCAGGTCGACATCGTCCTCGCGTACTCGACAGACGCCCGGCTGAAAGCCTTCGATCTGGCCACGCTGGCGGACGACAAGCATTTTTTCCCGCCCTATGATGCGTCGGCCGTCATGCGCAAGGACATGGAAGCCCGCCATCCGGAGATCAAGCAAGCGATCGCCCCGCTGTTCGGCACGATGGACCGCGATACGATTGTGAGCCTCAACTACAAGGTCGACATCGAGAAAAAGAGCGAGCGCGAAGTCGCGCTCGCCTACCTGAAGGAGAAAGGATTGATTCCATAATGCCTGAGCAGCAAGAAACGCTTGCCGACTTCTGGGACTACCTGTACCGCAACCGCGGCCTGCTGTCCGAATATTTCATCCAGCATGTGCAGCTGGTGGCGGCCGGCGTGCTGCTCGCGCTTGCGGCCGGCGTGCCGCTCGGCATCCTGTGCACCAGGAGCAGGCCGCTCGCCCGGATTATCCTGGCGATCACCGGCATCCTTCAGGTCGTGCCGAGCCTCGCGATGCTCGTCCTGCTCATGCTCTGGATGGGTCTGGGCAACACGACCGTCATGGCCGGCCTCTTCCTGTACTCCCTCAACCCGATCGTGCGCAACACCTATGTCGGCCTGCAGCAGGTCGGCAGCAGCTTTCTCGAAGCCGGCCGCGGCGTCGGGATGAGCCGCTGGCAGCTGCTGTGGAGCGTGCGCGTGCCGCTGTCGCTGCCCTATATGATGACCGGCATCCGCATCGCGGCCGTCATCGCCATCGGAGTGGCCACGATCGCCCCGCTTGTCGGCGGCGACGGCCTCGGCCGCGAAGTGTACGCCGGCATCAACGGCCAGAATTCGCTGCGCATCTATGCCGGAGCGCTTCCAGCCGCCCTGCTCGCCATTGTCGCCGACATCGTGCTCGGGTATGTGCAGCGGCGGTTCGATCCGGCTGAGCGGGCTTCGCGCAGGCGGGGCGGCGGCAAGGCGGAGCAAGCGGTGCCGCCCGTGCCCAAGGCGCAGGGCTGATAAAGCTGGGCGTGCTTGGCATGCTTTGACGCTTGGCGTGCTTGGCGGCGCTGCAGCTTCGCCGTCTGCCTTCCCTGGCACCGCAAGACGGGGGCGAGGGTAAACTTTTGCAGGCCGGGGTAATAGTACGAATAACTTGGCACAGGCGCGCAAAGGAGAGGATTGCCGGATGAAATTGACACACGAGCAGGTCATCGCCCTTCACGGGTTCAACAACCTGACCAAATCGCTGAGCTTCAACATGTACGATATATGCTACACGCGCAACAAGCAGGAGCGCGAGGCCTACCTGGCTTACATTGACGAGCAGTACAATTCCGAACGTCTCAACCATATCCTCCATCATGTGTCGGATATCATCGGAGCGCATGTGCTCAATACGGCCAAGCAGGATTACGAGCCGCAGGGCGCCAGCGTCACGCTGCTCGTCTCCGAAGGCCCCGTCGTGCAGGTTCCCCAGGGCACCTTCGGCGAATCTCCGGGACCGATGCCTTCCAACGTCGTCCTTCAGCTCGACAAGAGCCATATCACCGTCCATACGTATCCCGAATTCCATCCCGACGAAGGCATCAGCACGTTCCGGGCGGACATCGACGTGTCCACCTGCGGCGAGATCAGCCCGCTGAAGGCGCTGACCTACCTCATCTCCTCCTTCGATACGGACATCATGACGCTGGACTACCGGGTGCGGGGCTTCACCCGCGACATTACCGGGCATAAGCTGTTCATCGACCACGATATCAGCTCGATCCAGAATTACATCCCGGACGAGGCGAAGGACCTGTTCCACATGATCGACGTGAACGTCTACCAAGAGAACATCTTCCACACGAAGTGCAAGCTGAAGCAGTTCGATCTCAACAACTATTTGTTCGGCTATTCGAAGGACAAGCTGAGCGAGGAAGAGCAGCAGGAGATAACCGAGAAGCTCAAGGGCGAGATGGACGAGATTTTCTACGGCAAGAACATGTATTGAAAAAAAAGCCTGTCCCGCGCCGGGTTTACCGGCTGCAGGACAGGCTTTTTCCGTTCTTTTCCGAATCGGTTTCTTTCCGATTGCGGTTTCTTTCCGATTGCGTTTTTTTTCAGCTGCGGTTCACTTCAAGCGGCGGTTTATTTCCAGCCGCTGTTCATTTCCGCGCCGTCCGGCTCCCTTGCTGAAGGGAATAAAGGTCCTCCTCCAGCGCTCCCATACGCTCGCGCACGGTTCGGACGGCATCCTCGACAGCCTGATTGCGGATGACCGGCGACAGCAGCGAGAGCATGAAGTCCAGCATCAGCTCCGCGGGCAGCTCCCCGAGCTCCTCGTCCCTTTCCATGAGGAAATAATGCTGCAGCTCTCCGATGAGCTGCTTCTTCTGTTCCTTCGGCAGCTTTGTTGTCTGCATCAACCGCCCCGCCCTTCCATTCTCGGATTTCTTGCCAAGCTCAGCAGCTGCAGCTGCTTCCGGCCTTCTTCTCTTCCTTGGAGACGGAGGCTCCCGATCTGCCCGCGCCGGACGCCGGCTTCTCCGGATCCCTGGAAAAGAGCAGAATGCCGTCCCGCTGCTCCCAGCCGGCCTTCGTCCAGAAGGCCGCTCCCCCGTCGTTGTTCTCCATGACCATGAGATAACAGCGCTCGATGCCGGCTTCTCCGAGTCCGCGCAGGCATCGCTCCGCGAGCTCGCCGCCTATGCCTCTTCCCCGGAATTCCGGGTCTACGGCCAGGTGGTACAGCCAGCCGCGCCTTCCGTCATGGCCTGCCATGAGCGTGCCGACGACTCTGCCTGCAGCAGTGGCGACCAGGCTCAGGCCAGGGTTCCGCTCCAGATAGGCCGAGATCGCCTCGCGCGAATCAGCCCCGCTCAGCACCAATCCGTCCATCCGCTTCCACAGAGAGATGGAGTCTTCGTAATGGCTGTCGTCCATCGGAATGTACCGTATCGGCCCCGACTCCTGCTCTCGCATTTGCTTCTGCTCCTGAATGCCGTCCATGTGGCTCGCTTCCCCTTTCATGAATGCCGCTGCCCTGTCCGTCCCGACTCCCGCGCTCCCGCTGCCGGCCCGAACGAAGGACCTGCCATCGTACAGCCTATGTATAACAGGAATAACTGTATCCGTCTAGTGGGCATGAACCCCTACTTCGTCGTTCTCATGCAGGCTTGCTTCCCGGTAATTGACGTAGACCCTCAGCTTGCCTGCAAGCTTCCGGTCGATGTCCCCGCTCTCGAACAAGCGCTGGATTTCATTGCGCTCGGCTTGGACGGCCTTCTGCTCCAGCTCCTTGCGCCCTTCCTTGGAGCCAAGCGGGCGGCCGAGCGCCGCCTGGCCGCTGCATAGACGGAGCTCCAGCTCGCGGTAATGCGCCACCATCGCAAGCACGATATCCTTGCTGTAACGGCCTTCCAGCTCCTTGATCCGTTCCCCGGCCGCCTTGACCGAGGCTTGCTTGAGCTCCAGATAGGCTTCCTTGCTCCGGGTTCCCTTCAGCTTGGCCTTGCGGTGCCTTCCCCGCTTGGTGAACAGGCGGAGGAACAAACCGTAGAGCAGCGTAGCCAGCAGCTTGATTCGGTTCGTCAGGGCAAGCTCAACGCGGTTGAGATAATGCTGGAAGGCCTCCTCCATGTCGGGCGTGATTCGGCCTTCCTCCAGCCATTCGCGGGCAACCTTGCGCTCCGCCTCGAGAGCATGCAGGCGCAGGTCGACGACGGCGCTTCTGGATTCCGCCTCCGCAGCAAGGCCGAGCCGCAGCTGCTGGATGCGCTGGACGTAGTCGGCGCGCAGATCAAGAGCCGCCGCCTGATTGTCCTCGCGCATTTCCCCTTGCACAGTCCTCAGTCCAGCGTCCAGCACCATAATGCGCGCGCGGCGCTCCGCTTCCTTGGACGCCGCCTCCATATCCTTGGTCTTGCCGTCTTCGGACGAGCGGGTCAGCAGCGGCAGCATGACGCTGGCGAGCAGCAGCGTGATCAGGATGACGCCGGCGCAGATGAAGAGGATCAGGTTGCGTTCCGGAAACACGGAGCCATCCCCCAGGAAGAGCGGAATGGAGAACGCGCCCGCCAGCGTCACCGCTCCCCGCACCCCGGACAAGGCGGTCAGCAGCGACGTCTTGAACTTGCGTTCATTGGCCCATACCCAAGCCATCCGGAGCAGGAGCAGCAGCGCCGTAATGGCGAAAATATACCCGATGACCTTGCCGTTGTTGTAATTCGGATCTTCCCAGACCACCTGGATGACATCCGGAATTTCAAGGCCGAGCAACATGAACACAAGGCCGTTCAGGCAGAAGATGATGACCGACCAGGTACTGTCGGAGACGACGTTGAGCTTGATCGTGGATGGACCCATCCGATCCCTCTCGATGGCATGGACGACGCCTGCGGCCACGACGGCCAGGATGCCGGAGACATGCAGATGCTCCGCCGCGAGATAGATGACGAACGGCGTCAGGATGAGGATCAGCATATGGACCGTGACGTCCTCCATTCCCCAGCGGCGCAGCCAGACGCGCAGCCAGACGACAGCGAAGCCGAGCGCGGCTCCGAGCGCCAGACCCCCCAGCGCGATGACGAAAAAGCTGCCGACGGCATTGGTCAGCGAGAAGTAGCCGGTCACTGTCGCTGCGATGGCGAAGTTGAAGGCGACGAGGCCGGAGGCGTCGTTCATGAGCGCCTCGCCCTCCAGCAGGCGCATGATGCTGCCCGGCAGCTTGACGCGGCTCGCGATGGAGCCGACGGCGACGGCATCCGTCGGGGACAGGATCGCCGCCAGCGCGAACGCTGCCGACAGCGGAATGGCCGGAATCATCCAGTGGATGAACGGGCCGGCCACGAGCACGGTCGTGAACACGAGGCCGAGCGCCAGCAGCAGGATGGAGGAGCGCAGCTTCCACAGCTCCTCGCGCGGCGTGATCTTGCCGTCATTGAACAGCAGCGGAGCGATGAACAGCACGAAGAACAGCTCCGGATTCAGCGGCACATGATGCAGCCACGGGAAATAAGCGGCCACGATGCCGAGCACGATCTGAATGATCGGCACCGGGACGAACGGAATGAAGCGGTTGATGATGTTGGAGACCCCGATCAGGACCAGCAGCGCCATCACCATGATGAAGATTTCCATGAGCGACCAAGCTCCTTATGTACAGTCTTGCCCCGATAGGGCGGAAATGCGTTATCTTCTTACTTTACCATAGCGCATCGGCTCATCCTAACCGAACTCCGTCGACCGCAAAAAACGGGCAGGCTGCGAATTCGAACAAAGAGCTGAAGCTGCTTTGCGCGGCCAATCGCAGGAGCTGACCGCCGCATCCATGGAACCGGCACTAAAAACCGGCAAAGAGCAAGGGCTCACGGAGCCAGTCTCTTTGCCGGTTTCTTTGTATTCCCATGGATTATTCAGCGATTACGTTCCCGGTATTCGGCAAGGGCTTGCTCTTTGCTCTTCCACCGATTGCGATTGCTGCCGCTGCGGACGATATTGAATCTTTATGCGGATGCGACCGACGGTACGATTAAACCGGCATTTCGAACAGCCCTCTGCCGATCAAGTTGGCCGTAACCGGCTCTTTTCCAAGCTCCCGCGACCATACAGACAATTGCCCGGCGTGATGGATTTCGTGGGCGATCAAATGCCGCATCACCTCGCCGTATGTATGGGGAACACGCTCTCCTTCATCCGTGATGTCGATCATGATGCGGTTTTCCATGCTGTCGTTCCAATCATGCACGAAAGGAGCGAGCTCCGCGTGGCAGGAGGCGGAGAATGCGGTCATTTGCCGAAGGCTCGCCACTTCTTCGAACGAAGGAATATCAACCTCTATTTCCTGGATTCCACCGCAAATCCAGCCATACTCGACAGCCACAATGTGGTACAGCGTCAGAAGAATGGATCCGATGCCGCCTGTCCGTCTTTTCATCAGCTCTTCCTCGTTTACCGTCTTGCACCAGTCCAGCCAATCTCGGCGAACCTGCCAGTTGTACTCGAACAGTTTACGAATTTTCTTCGCCTCCAGTCATTGGGCTTCGGCATTGTCCGCCGGCAGCCTCCCGATGTCGCTCCCCTGTCGTTTCGTTAGGGGCCGTTCCAATAACTTCGGCATGCTCTCCATCGCTCCTGCTAGGGAATGAGCCCAAGGAAATTCCGGGAAGATCACCGTTCAGCCTGTCACGGCAAAAAATAGCCCGCCGGAAAGCATCCTCTCCGGCGGGCTATGGTCCGATTTGCGTCCTTATCCGACAGGTTCAGCGTAACGGAATCTCAACCTCGCATGAGCCTGGATGGCTCATGAAGCGCTTCAGTTGACCGTAATCTTGAACGTCGAAGTCGTGTTTTTGATATTCGTGAAGTTGTTCGTCAGCTTCAAATTGTTGAACGTCACGGAGCCGACTGCCGGCCCTTGGCCCGGTTCCGGCATTTCATTGGCCCAGATGGCTACGCCGGACTTGGCGTCGTAGGCATCGCCGCTCTTCTGCGCGCCGGAGATCGAGACGTTCGTGAAGATCGTGTCGGTGACCGGGTTTTGAGGCTGGCCGCCGCTGTAGTTCGTCTGGAACATGATGCCGACATAAGTCGGGTCGATGATATCCACATCGCTCACCCGGATGCCTTGGAACACTTTGGAGGCCGAGAATACCCAGATGGCCGGGAATACCTGCTGTCCCCAGAAATGGCCGCCGGAGCGGACGACTGAAATGTTCTGCAGGTTGGTCGTCGGCGAAGCGCCGAAGCCGTTCATCGGATAACCGAAGTCGAGCGAGCTGATCGTGATGCCGGAGTAGCAGAGCGTGTCGGCAATGTAGATGTTGCGGAACGTGTTGCCGTAGCCGCCGTACACCGCCAGACCTGCAGCGCGCCAAGTAAGAATCGAGGTCAGGTTTTCAAAAATGTTGTCCTTCTCGTCCGCTCCGCCTGCGTCGATGGCCGAGAACAGCGCAAAGCTGTCATCGCCTGTCGCGCGCGCCTCGATGTTGGAGACGAGATTGTTCGTGCTGCCGTTGGTCATGTTGATGCCGTCGGCGAAGGTGTTGCGGATGCGGGAATTTTTGATCGTCATGTAATCGGTATTGGCTCCCCAGTACATGCACACCTGATGCTCGGTCCAGATGTTGTCGATCGTCATGTTCGCCACGTTGGAGAAGTCGAACACCTTGCCCGGTCCGTCGATTCGGCTCTTATAGTTGCCGAAGTAGGCGAAGCCGGAGAAGGTCGAGCCGTTCGCCGTCGCTTCGGCGCGGAAGCCGATGTCGGTATTGTCCTGGGTGGCCGGCGCCGTGAAGCGCGTATACCAAGGGCCTGCGCCGACGATTTTAACCGGCTTGCCGTAGACCTGGAACTTGTTCGAGGTCGAGTACGTTCCCGCCGGCAGGTAGACGCCTTCCAGCGTGCCGGTCGTGTCCATGCGGAATTTGTCCAGCGCGTTCTGTACGTCCTGATGCGAGAAGCCGGCCGGGACGACGTACTTGGCCGGGTTCGGGTTGGCGATCGGCGTCGCCTGCTCCAGGTTGATGAAGTCGACGGCGTAGTTCGTCGTGTTGGCCGCATCCTTCTGCAGCTTGATCGTGCTGCCCGCCGGAATCGTCGTGTCGAACATCATGTTGGCTTCGTCATAGATGTGCCGCGGACCGCCTGAAGAAGGGCTGTTGTCCGGGTTCGTTTCATTGCCGTACAGCCAGGCGTACTTGCTCGTCAGCTGGATCGCCTTGGAGAAGCTGCCGTTGACGTAGACGTTCAGCGTGGAATCGATGCCTCCTCCGCCGGGAGCGTCAGGGATGGAGAAGCGCACGACGAGCGTGTTCGTGCTCGCCTTGGTCGTGAACTGCACATAGCTGCCGGTCGAGTTCAGCGTGACCGCCTTGCGGCCGGAAGCTTCACCGGCGATGTCGCCGATGTTGCGGTTCGGCCCGACGACGGAGGCGCCGCCGCCCGTCACGCCGTCTTCGGCTTCGTACATGTCGTAAGGCATGTTCGCGCCGCGTCCGACGAAGAACGATTGCGTGCTCGTGTTGTTCGCCTGCTTGACCGGCAGCTCGTTGCCGTCGACGGCGATGACGGTCTTGACCGTGTATTTTCCGTTCACGGCCGTCCAGGTGCCGAGGCTGATCGGAGCCGTGGAAGCTCCTGCGGCAAGCGTGCCGTTGTAGGAGCCGGTCAGCGTTTTCAGCACAGCGCCGCTCGTGGCGTCCGACAGCGTCAGCGTAATGCCGTGAGCGCCTGCCGCGGATGCCGCCGTTCCTTGGTTTTTGAGGATGACGGAGAAGCTGACCGTGTTGCCGGCAGCCGGGTTGCCCGGGCTCCAGCTTACGCTGGAAGCGATGAGATCGGAGCTGGAAACGGGGCTGACAACAAGCGCCGAAGCGGCCGTGAAGCTGTTGTTGGTTTCGTTCAGTTCAATGACCGCGTTGTTCTCGTCGACCTTGGCGGTTACTTGATAGGAGCCTGCATCCTTGGCTCCGATGCTCAGCGGCACGTTGACGGAAGCGCCTGCCGCAAGAGCGCCGACATCGGCCGTTCCGGCCAAGGCGCTGCCGAGGTAGAAGTTGACCTTCGTGGCGGTAGAGGCTGCCGTTCCGATGTTGCGGACGGCTGCGGTGAGCGTCACGGAGTCCGTTTCCACGGGGGAAGCCGGAGTCCAGGAGAGGCTCGTTACGGTGAGATCCGGATTGGGAGCCGGCGTTCCGACGACCTGGAACTCGGCGACCTGGCCGGCGGGGGAGCCGGTGTTGGCCGTGAAGACGAGCTGCACGTCGCTCGCGGTGCCGGAGACGGGAATCGTCACCGTGTTGCCCGAAGCCGGATCGAAGACATAGTCCTTGGCAGCGGCGAGGCTCGTGAACGAGCTTCCATTCTGGGCTTTGCCCATCACCTGGATCGTCTGCGTGCGCTTGCCCCAGGACGAATCGGGGTTCAGCTTCAGCACGACGGAGCTGAGCGTTGCATTCGCCCCCAGGCTGACGGTCAGCGTGTTGGGATAGGAGCCACCGGCGCCTTCCCAGTAAGTAGCCGTGTTGCCGTCATTGGCGTTGGCCGCCACGAAGGTATAGACCGTCGAGTTGGCCGAGATAGGCTTGCCTAGAGCCAGATTCGAGCCGGGACCCGGGGTCGGGGTGGCTGTCGGCGTTGGCGTCGGGGTGGCCGTTGGTGTCGGTGTCGGTGTTGGTGTTGGTGTCGGTGTTGGTGTTGGTGTTGGTGTTGGCGTTGGTGTCGGTGTCGGTGTTGGTGTCGGGGCGGTTCCGCCGTAGATTTCGAATTCCGAGAATTGGCCCGCCGGCCAAGTCGTATTGGAGGTGACGGTCAGCTTCACGTAGCGCACGCTTGCTGCCGTGAACGAGACAGTGACCGTATTGCTGCTGGCAGGATCGAAGGTGTAGTTCGCGGCCGCTTTAAGCGTGGTATAAGCAGAATCGTTCGTACTGCCGGAGATGAGGATATTCTGTGTGCGGGCTTCCCATCCCGAAGGCAGCTTCAGGACGACTTGGCCGACGCTCTGCGAGCTTCCGAGGTCGATCCGGACCCATTGCGGCCAGGCGTTGTTGACGCTTTCCCAATAGGTCGATGCATTGCCGTCGTTGATGTTCGATGCCTGGTAGACATCCGCATAGCCGCTTGCTGCGACGGACTTGCCGAGCGCCAGGTTCGTCGCCGCCTCGGCCGCATTCGGACGCAGCGACAGCGATCCGAAGATCAGCGCCAATGCCAGCAGCAGCATCGAGGCGCGTTTCGTTTTTGCCATTCGTCAATTGCCTCCTTATTAATAGAAAGAATGATAGAAGACAAGCCGTAAACGCTTACAAATATCTGCGGCATCATGCCGCAGCCTTCAACCCTCCCCGCAGCGGTTTATTGCGATGACAGTCCGGGCAGCCTCGCAATCCCTTTCGGGATCATGCATCCCTGCAATCGGACGTGTCTTCGCCTATTTATTATGGCCTTCTCCGATCGGTTTAGCGATGTGCTGAATTACGGACCTCATGTTCATTTCTACGCTGGCAAGCCTTATCACAAAGCCTAGGCTTTTGGCGGTTGAGCTAGGCGACCACAACCGTTTCTCCATTACGATTTCTCGCCTTATCTTAATTTTCAGTCGCCCCTCCCGGAGGGTCGACATTTTAATGCACCTTATCATCAAGCCTGCTGACGTGAAAAACACCGTCCTTCCATTCATGAAGGGTATTGAAGCTGAATGTCGGAGGAGGACTCGAACGTTTCCTTGATTGCACAAAAAGCTTCCGGGAAATTTCCCGGAAGCCCATGAAGGTTAGGTCGAACTGATCAACCCAACCCAATTATCCAGCTTTCTTCTCAAAGTAGGAATGAAGGCGGTATTCACAAATCTCTTGCGTCCAGCGGTATAGAATCTCCCGATCCGACCCAGCGATGTCCAAGTTGAAGCCAAAACCGCGCTCATCAAAAGTCGCGAGTCCTTTGGAGCTCCCGCTCCATTTGGCCATCGGCATGTCTTCGATCAAGGCTGCGATCTTTTTCTCGTTATAGTCCAGCAACGCTTGCGACTGCTTGTCGGACATATCCACCTTGCGGCGATACTGCTTCTCGGTCAGATACCGATGGAAGAACGGTGCCGCCTCTACCGCGGCAATCGGCTGCGGCCAGCGCTCCGATCCTCTTTCGAGCATCGCGAGCAGCAGCACCATCTTGTAGGACTTCGTCATGCCGGTGCCCTCCGCTTCCAGCAGCCAATCCTTATAGCGTTTAAGCACCTCCTGCTCTTGAGGCTTCAGTTCCTCCGCCCAGCCAAGGAATGACGCGTAGGCGCCGAATTCCTGTTTGTACTCACGACAGTTCTCCCGGCCGTGCAAATGCAGTTCCAGATAAGTCGGCCGCCGCTGCTGATCATCCTTGAGATCCCGATATGCGGTCAGCAGCTTCTCCTTGCGCGGCTGCCGCTTGCGTGCCAGTTCCCTGAGTAGATCAATGACTCCAGTTTCGAAGTCGATCATGCATCCAGCGGGAACTGTCGGCAAGATACCGCTGGGCTTGCCTTTCCCCCCGCCAGCTCCCGTATCGAACAAACTCAGCTTGATGTCCGCGTTGCGGTAGTTGCCGATGAGATCGATGATCACGCAGCTGTCCTTGCCCCCATGCAGCCGCAGGCCGCGGCCCACCTGCTGGGTGAAGATCGTCAGCGACTGCGTCGGCCGTACGAACAGCAGCGTATCGACCGACGGGATATCGACGCCCTCATTGAACAGATCCACGGTGAAGATCACATCCAGCTCGCCATCCGCCAGCCTCCGGACCGCTTCCCGGCGCTGAGCCGGACTCGACTCCGAGCTCAGACTTACTGCGACCGCACCATGGCTGGAGAAATAACGTGCGAGAAAATTCGCCTGCGAGATCGATGAACAGAACCCGATCGTCCGCGTCTGCCGATGCTTCAGCCAAGCGTCATAGATGCGCTCCGCCATCTCTTCCCGCAGTTGGACAGCAAGCAGCTCCGCTTCGTCATATCCACTTCCAAGCCAGGTCAGCTGCGAATAGTCCGTATCATCATAGACGCCGTAGTAGCGGAACGGACTTAGCCAGCCCTTCTGAATCGCCTCGATGAAATGGATCTGGTAAGCCACATTGCCGTCGCATAGCGCATACACATCCTTGCCGTCCAGACGCTCAGGCGTCGCCGTGATGCCGAGCAGAAATCTAGGCTGGAAATAATCAAGCAGCGCCTGATACGACCTGGACGCGGCATGGTGGAATTCATCGATGACGATCAGGTCGAAGGCATCCGGCTCAAACAGCTCGCGATGACGCTTCGTTCCGAGCGTGTAGATCGAAGCGAAGATCAGCTCCGCCTCGCCTTCCTTGGCCATGCCGTTGTAGAGCCCGGCGGACTTGTCCGGCATGACATGGAGGAACGACTGCTTCGCCTGGAGCAGGATCTCCTCCCGATGGGCGACGAACAGCACGCGCCGAAACCGATTGCGGGCGAAGAATGCCGCCAAATAAGTCTTGCCGAGACCGGTCGCCATGACGACCATCGCCCGGCTGTAGCCTTCATCGAGCGCATTCTCCAGCGCTTCGAGAGCTCCGGCTTGCGCGGGTCGCGGAACCAGCGCGGACGCTTCGGATGAAGTGCCACCGTCAGCAGCATTGTCGGTATTTACCGCACCCCCGCTGACCGCAGCGCCGCCGAGATCGGCTTCCTCCTCCTCGACGATCTGCCGCACGAGCTCCGGGTATTTCTGACGATTGCGCATGTACTCCTGCTCATAGGCCGCGATCACTCCCTCGGTCAGCGCATTCGTTTGATCGTGGTAGAAGTGGCGCATGAACTTGTCCAGCGCTTCTTGGAATGTGAACGGCTCGAGCTGAGCGTTGACCGACAGATTCCACTCCAGTCCCATCTTGAACGCGGAACGGGACAGATTGGACGAGCCGACGATGAACTTGCCTTGGCCGTTCATATAGTCGAACAGATACGCCTTCGGATGGAAAGACGTGCCGCGGCTGCGCCACAGCCTCGCCTCGATACCGGGATGAATGCGAAGCAGCGCCCGCAGCGCCTCAGGCTGCGTGACGAACAGATAGTCTCCAGCGAGCAGCTTGACCTCGGCTCCCCTCTCCAGCGCTTCCCTCAGATGCGGGGCGAGGATGCGGACACCGGATTCCATAACGAACGAAGTCAGGATATAAATGCCCGAAGCCTGCTGGATACCGGGAATCAGCTCATCCGCCAGATTCTCGGTGATGAGCTTGATATTATCAGGCATCTTTGACCTCGATCAGGTAGATGCGCTCCCTGAATCCGCCCCGCTTGGAAGCCTTGTCCGCACGGATGCTCTCAAGCTGCTCCGGGGAAAGGCCATGCGTCGCAGCCAAGGCATGCAGCAGCTCCAGGATGTCAGCCAGCTCCTCACCGGCTTCAGCATCGGTCTCCGCAGCCAAGTATTCGCCGGTTTCCTCGGTCAGCTTGGTCCGGAGCTCCTGCTTATACTCCTCCTCGTCCAGCAGGCGTGTTTTCGGCTCCAACCCTTGTTTCAGGATGATAGCCGGGATCAGATCCCGAACGAGTTTATTGTAAGTCGGCATGGTTGCGGCTCCTTAACATGTGATTTTAACTTGAGCGAAAAATTTATATTTGATTAGTAAATAAGGCTTAAAGATTTATTCGTTCAACTTTCCTCAACATGAACACTCTCAGAAAGCATCAATCGCCTTAGCTCATCCAAAGATCTTTCTTCATCTTCGTATGACTGACTTTTAAGATGCCAACGTTCTAATCAATGCCCGCTCTTATTGATATTATCATGATGAGGGAAAACCAACGACAATCTCGAGAGCTCACTTAAAAATAAGCACGATGAAGGCATGCGAAGAAGCACTTTTCTTGACTGCCCTTGGCTATTCAAATGCTGACTTGAATTAAAGTCTTATCCTCATACGCAGTCGAACATTTATAGCCGAATTCAATGAATCTATACTAAAATAAGAGTAGTGATAATTAGGAAAGCACTTCAACTTCATCTAACTGCATAATCGGAGGTTACTTGAAATGAAAAAGCATATTCACGTCGTTGGGGCTGTAATCATCGAAGATGGAAAAATTCTATGCGCCCAGCGCGGAGAAACAAAAACTTTAGCGTATAAATGGGAGTTCCCTGGTGGGAAGATCGAGGAAGGTGAAACACCGCAAGATGCCTTGAAACGAGAAATTGAAGAAGAAATGGATTGCATGATTGAAATCGGAGAATGGATCGAAACAACTGAATATGAATACGATTTTGCCGTAATTCATCTGACGACTTTCTATTGCCAGTTAATCAACGGTAAGCCTGTTCTGAATGAACATGTTGCGATATCCTGGCTTCCGCCGCAAGAGTTAATGTCTCTCGATTGGGCTCCTGCCGACATCCCTGCTGTGACCAAAATCCAAAAAAAGATGGTCTAATGAAATGGAAAACACTCTCACACATTTAAACAACTCCTTGAGCTGGGCGTTTATCAATCAACAGCAAGAGTCAATCGATAAGTACAAACCCCAGCTGCTAGTTAACAACTCCGAAACGCACAACTACGTTCTTACCCCGTTGTTGGATGAGCTTCATCACTGCCAATCCTTCATTTTCTCTGTTGCTTTCATTACTGAGAGCGGCCTGGCTACGCTGAAGTCTCATCTGGCGGATCTCCATGCTCGGGGAGTTAAAGGGAAGATCTTAACATCGAACTACCTGAACTTCAATCAGCCAAAAATTTATCGTGAGCTCTTAAAAATACCAAACATTGAAGTTCGATTGACTGAACTGAGTGGCTTCCATGCCAAAGGTTATGTCTTCCAGCATGATGGACACTCCACGATTATTATGGGTAGCTCCAACTTGACGGCTGCAGCGTTGAAATCCAACTATGAATGGAATGTAAAGCTGACTTCATTTAAACATGGAGGTCTATTAGAGCAATTCCAAAAAGAGTTTGAACTGGTATGGAGCAAGGCTGCTCCTCTCTCGGAAAATACGATTCAGTTGTATCAGATTCTGTATGAAGAATTTCAAAAAGTTAATCGTCAGGTCTCTCAGGCACTGCCTACGAAACCTGAGAATCCACAAACACGCTTCGCTCCTATTCAGCCTAATAAAATGCAGCAGAAAGCGTTGCAAAACCTAGATACCCTACGCCAAGCAGGTGAGAAAAAGGGCTTGGTCATTTCAGCTACTGGAACCGGTAAGACATTCCTCTCTGCATTTGATGTCCGCAACTTTGCTCCAGAACGAATGCTGTTCATTGTTCATCGGGAGCAGATCTTGCAGAAGGCCATGATGGATTATCAACGTATCATTGGCGGTAGCGATAGCGAATATGGTATTTTATCGGGCTCTAGCAAAGATACAAATGCCAAATATTTATTCGCAACCGTACAGACCTTGTCCAAGGAATCTACTTTATCTAGCTTTGATCCTGTAATATTCGACTACATTCTGATTGACGAAGTTCACAAGGCTGGTGCCGTTTCTTATCATAAAATCATGGATTACTTCCATCCCAAGTTTATGCTAGGAATGACGGCTACTCCTGAGAGAACCGATGATTTCAATATCTACGAATTATTTGATTACAATATTGCCTATGAGATTCGACTGCAAGAAGCGTTAGATGAAGATATGCTCTGCCCGTTCCACTACTTCGGTGTGACCGACTTTGAATACAATGGTCAGCTGATTGACGACACCACGATGCTATCTCAGTTGGTCACGGATGAGCGTGCTTCCTATGTCATCGATAAAATAGACTACTACGGATTCTCGGGTGAATCCGTTAAAGGTCTCATCTTCTGTAGCCGTAAGGAAGAAGTCCATCAGCTATCTGAGATATTGAATGATAGAGGCTTCCGAACGGTAGCTCTAACAGGTGAGAACTCCCAGGAAGAACGTGCTGGCTGTGTCACTGACCTGGAGTCTGGAAACCTTGATTACATTCTTACGGTTGATATTTTCAACGAGGGAATCGACATCCCTTGTATTAATCAGGTCGTCATGCTGCGTCAAACTCAATCTAGTATCGTGTTCGTACAACAGCTGGGCCGTGGTCTACGCAAGCATCCTAATAAGGACTATGTCACCATCATTGACTTTATTGGAAACTATAAAAACAACTACTTGATTCCAATAGCCTTGTCTGGAGACAAAACTCAAAACAAAGATAATATTCGCAGACATATGAAGGACACGAGTTATATCAAGGGCGTCTCTACGATTAACTTCGAAGAAGTAGCTCGACAACAGATTTTCCGTTCAATCAATGATAGCAATTTAAATGCGCTCAAGATCCTAAGAGAATCCTATTTCCAACTCAAAAATCGGCTGAATCGGGTTCCTCGATTAATTGATTTCATTGAGAATAACTCTATCGATCCATTGATTTTCTCGGAGGAGCATGGCAGCTATTATCACTTTTTGCAGAAGATCAAAGAGCCTGTATCGCCATTATCACAGCAAGAGCAACAGTATCTCGTCATGCTCTCTGCGGAGGTTCTGAATGGCAAACGTCGTTATGAGATCATATTGCTTGATCTGCTGATGGTACATGGACAGATAACCTATGAGAAGTATGCATCTTCCCTGGAGCAAGAGGGATGCTCGACCGATCCCGCAACGATTGACTCTGTAAAACGAGTGCTTGATATGACCTTCTTCACAGAGCCGACGCGGAAGAAATATGGTGATATTCCCGTTGTTCACATGACGGAGAACCAACTTTTCTCCTTACATCCGACGATGTCTAGCTCCTTACAAACCAACTCTTATTTCAAAGAAATGGTTGCGGATCTAATCCAAACAGCAGCCGGTATCAGCGGGCAATACGAAGGAACCGAACCGCTTACCTTGTATCAGAAGTATTCGCGTAAGGATGCCTGCAAGCTCTTGAACTGGCATAGCGATGAGAGCTCGACGATGTATGGATATAAAACAAAGTATATGACCTGCCCTATCTTTGTTACCTATCACAAACATGAAGACGTCGATGCGAGCACCAAATATCAAGAGGAATTCAGCAGCTCAGAGGTATTGAAATGGTCGACTAGAAGCAGACGGACGCTGAATTCTGACGAAGTTAGAACGATTATCGAGGCTGATAGCCGCGGGATCGATCTCCATGTGTTCGTGAAGAAAAGCGATTCGGAGGGAACGGAGTTTTACTACCTCGGCAAAGCACATCCGGATCAAAACAGCGCTGTGGAAGCTACGATGTTCGATAAAAACGGCGACTCTATTCCGGTTGTTCACATGAATCTAGTGCTGGAAAACTCAGTGGAAAGCAAGCTTTATGGATATTTGACTGGGTATTGAAATAAAAACGGACCTTCCCGAAGAGAAGGTCCGTTTTTGTTTAATTTACAGAGACGGCGTATCCAGGCCGACCAGCTTAACCCGCTTGCGGACGAGCAGCTCCGCAAAGGCTTCGCTCAGCACCGGATAATACTGAAAATAGTCCGGTCCGAACTTCCGGTCATGTCCCGTATCAGGTGGTTGTTGCAGCCGTCGCGGCCGATCTCGCTGGACTGGATGAGGACCGTCTCCCGGTCGCCCGGATAGACAGGCAGCTCATATCGAACCGCATGGGTCAGATCAATCAGCATTCGCTGCTCCTCCCCGCCGGACCTCGATTTCCTCCCGGACGTTCCGGATCAGCTCCTCCATGCTCATGGAGCCGAGATCGCCTTCCCCGCGCCTGCGCACAGACACGCTGCCGGATGCAGCTTCAAGCTCGCCGAGCACAAGCATGTACGGAATCTTCTGCAGCTGCGCTTCCCGAATCTTGTAGCCGAGCTTTTCCGTGCGGACATCGCATTCGACCCGGATCCCGGCCTCCCGCAGCTGCTTTTGCATCCGCAGCGCATAATCGAGATGCTTGTCGGACACCGGCAGCAGCTTGACCTGCACAGGCGCCAGCCAGAGAGGGAACGCCCCCTCGTAATGCTCCGTCAGAATGCCCATGAACCGGTCGATCGACCCGTATACGGCGCGGTGGATGACGACCGGCGTATGCTTGCCTCCATCCTCTCCCACATAGGACAGGCCGAACTTCTCCGGCATCTGGAAGTCAAGCTGGATCGTGCCGCACTGCCAGCTCCGCTTGAGAGCGTCCTTGATGTGGTAATCGATCTTCGGCCCGTAAAAGGCGCCGTCCCCCTCGTTCAGCCGATACTTCACGCCGCGGCTCTCCAGCACCTGCCGCAGGGAACGCTCCGCCTCCTCCCACAGCTCCTCCGAGCCCATGGAGTCCTCGGGCCGCGTGGACAGCTCGATCTCGTAGGTGAATCCGAATACCGTGTACACATGGTCGATGAGCTCCATGATCGACGAGATCTCCCTCTCGATCTGATCCGGCCGCACGAACAGATGGGCGTCGTCTTGGCAGAACGTGCGCACGCGCGTCATGCCGCTCAGCGCGCCGCTGAACTCGTGGCGGTGCACTTGGCCGAATTCGGAGATGCGGATCGGCAGCTCGCGATAGGAATGGAGGCTGTTTTTGAACACCAGCATATGGCCCGGGCAGTTCATCGGCTTGAGCGCGAATTCCGCTTCGTCCACCTGCGCGAAATACATGTTGTCCTTATAGTGGTCCCAGTGCCCGGATTCCTCCCACAGGCGCTTGTTCATCATGAGCGGCGTCCGCACCTCGTCGTAATCCCGCTTGCGCTGCAAGTCTCGGGCAAAGTCCTCCAGCTCCGTGCGGATCGTCATTCCGTTCGGCAGGTAAAAAGGCATGCCCGGCGCTTCCTCGGAGAACATGAACAGGCCGAGCTCCTTGCCGAGCTTGCGATGATCCCTTTTCTTCGCCTCCTCCAGCAGATGCAGATGCTCCTCCAGCTCCGACTTCTTGAGGAAAGCCGTTCCGTAGATGCGCTGCAGCATCGGGCCGGCGGAATCCCCGCGCCAGTACGCTCCAGCCACGCTCTGCAGCTTGAACGCCTTCACAAGCCCCGTCGACGGAAGATGCGGACCGCGGCACAAATCCGTAAATTCGCCCTGAGAGTAGAGCGTGATCCGGACATCCTCCGGAAGTTCCTGAATAAGCTGGACCTTGTAAGGCTCCCGCTGCTCCCGGAAAAGGGCCAGCGCTTCTTCCCGCCCGATCTCCCTCCGTACGATGGGCAGGTCTTCCCGGATGACGGCTTCCATCTCCCGCTCGATGGAGGCCAGGTCATCGCTCGACAAGCTTCGTTCCATGTCGATGTCGTAGTAGAATCCGTCCGCGATGACAGGTCCGATACCGAGCTTGACGGCATCCCCGCCGTACAGCCGCTTGAGCGCCTGGGCCAGAATATGAGCCGTGCTGTGGCGGTAAACTCCAAGACCGTCCTCGCTGCCTAGCGTGACGATCTCGACGAGCGAGCCGTCCCGTACGGGGACTCCCAGATCCATCAGGCTTCCGTCGATCTTCGCCGCTACCGCCCGCTTGGCAAGTCCGGCTCCGATCGATTCCGCGATATCTCTGCCTGTGGTTCCTTGCGGGTACCTCCTTGCGCTTCCGTCTGCCAGCCGAATGTCGATGTCCACGATTTCTTCCTCCCTTTCCGAGTATTGAACGCATGCTTGCTGTTCACCGCCCTTTCAGGGGCGGCGGACGCTGGCGCCGGAAGGGAAAAGCAGCCGATAACCGCTTTTCGCCCAACAAAAAAACGCCTCCGTCCCTGGAAAGGGACGAGTGCGTTCAGCTCGTGGTTCCACCCTTGTTCGACAAGCAGACGCTAGGCGCAAAGGCGAAAAAATGCCCTGCGTGCGGAGCTGCGAGTCCTCATGGAATCCCATAACGGGGATCGGCCGGTGCCGCCTACCCACCCGCTGCGCGGGCTTCGGCGGACGGCTGCGAAGGGGTAATCCACGCCCGGTTCCCGGGGAAGCTTGCAGCCTGGGCTTCCCTCTCTGTGCCGTCCGGCGGCGGAGATCATGTCTTCGGTCATTGCCGTCTTCTATTCGATTAGGGATTATCTTACAAAGGCAGATCGGCAAAGTCAAGACATAATCGCGCCCAATGTTTGAATTGGGTCCGCATCCAATGTTTGAATTTGAACCGCGCCCAATGTTTGAATTGGGACCGCATTCGTTGATAGACTAGAATAAGAACCATCGTCAGCTGCGGCTGCATAAACCCGTTAGGAGATGAGCCCTATGCCAACCATGATTTGCCTGCACGGACTCACGCCAGACCTTGAACAGCAGGTGCGCGACGCCGCGCCGGGCTGGAACATCGTATTCGGAAGGCCGAAGGAGCTGGAGGACGCCCTTTTCCGTGAGGCGGAGATTGTCTGCGGCTGGAGCCCTGCGGTCGAGAAGGAATCGCTCGGCGAGGGCGGCAGCCTGAAATGGCTCCAGTCCTGGTCTGCCGGCGTGGAAAAAATGCCGCTGGACAAACTCGAGCAGGCCGGCGTCATCCTGACGACGGGCAGCGGCGTGCATCCGGTCCCGATGTCGGAGACGGCGCTCGGCATGATGCTGGCCTTTTCGCGCAAGCTGCATTTGTCCATCCGCGCCCAGACCCGCGGCGAGTGGCAGGAGCGCAGCGGCCATACTGAGCTGTACGGACGCACGCTGGCCGTCATCGGAGCGGGCGAGATCGGCACCGAGCTTGGCCGCATCGCCAAGGCGCTCGGCATGGAGACGATCGGAGTCCGCAGCACGGCCAAGCCGACTCCGCACATGGACGAGGTATATGCCCTCTCCGATCTCGCTTCCGTCCTGGAGCGGGCGGATTACATCGTCAACGTGCTGCCGCATACGCCCGAAACGGAGAACGTCTTCGGCAAGAAGGAGTTTGCGGCGATGAAAAGCTCCGCCGTATTCATCAACATCGGACGCGGAAAATCCGTCGATACGGATGCCCTCGTCGACGCTCTGCGCTCCGGCTCCATCGCCGGCGCCGGCCTTGACGTGACCGAGCCGGAGCCGCTCCCGCAGGGCCATCCGCTCTGGGAGCTGGAGCAGGTCATCATCTCCCCGCATATCGGCGGCGACACCGACCGCTACAAGGAGCGCATCGCCGCGCTGTTCATCGAGAATCTCAAGGAATATGCGCGCACCGGCAAGCCGGCGCGGAATATCGTGGATTACGGACGGGGCTATTGAGCCAAGCCGGATGCCAAGATTAATGCAGCAAGAGGCCGTTCCAAGTCAATCGTCGACTTGGAGGCGGCCTCTTTTCGGTGTTCCTGGAGTCGATTTGTCCTTGCCTTGCGCAGGTTTGGTGAATGCCTCTTGTCCGGCAACCATCCGGTTGCGCAGGACGCCCGGCTTCTCCGATTGCACTCGGCTTGTCAAGGCCGCGCTCGCGCCAGAAAGCTTACTCTCCGGATAGTCTCAGCTGACGCACCAGACGGGTCAGATGCTCCAGCGCATAGAGGACGCGCTGCTTGACCTTGTCCTGCTCGGGTTCGCCATCTTCGCCGAAGTTGCGGCTGTCTCCGCCGATGGACACCCATTCCGTGCAGTTGATGCCGTGCAGGTTGCGCACGACCGTCTGCAGCTGCGTCAGCGAGCTGACGCCGACAGCTCCGGCCGCGGAGCTCGCGACCAGCACCGGCTTGCCTTCGAACTGGGCGGAGCCGAGATAATCGAGTCCGTTTTTGAGCGTGCCGGAGAAGGACCCATGGTATTCCGGCGTACCGAGGATGATGCCGTCGGCGTTCTGCACCGCCGCCACCAACTGCTTCACATTGCTCTCGAAATACTCCATTGTCTCGGGAGAAGTGAAGATCGGAAGCTGCAGCTTCTGCGTAACCCCGGGCTGGTCCGCCGAATACAGCGGCAGTGGAAGCTTATGGAGATCGATGAATGTCACCTCGATGTCCTGCTTGCTCAGCTCCTTCTCCATGTACCGAAGCAGCAGCGTGCTGGTCGAATTGATCCGGTTCCCTCCGGCGATAACGGCAATATTCATCTTCTTTCAATCCCTTTCGTCTTCCATAGGCTGGAAGCTTTTTTTCTTTATTATACTCGATCCTCCTAGTTTCTCAAGTTATTTCTTTACATAGTAGTCAGACGGACTGCTTACGGTTGTCGTCTTGCCCGAATGACACCGCTTTGCTGTCCCTGTAACCGGCTTTGATCCGAAACGCGACTTCCGTTCCTTTGTCGAGCGGTTTCATATGGATGTCGCCGCCCATCCTCTCGACGAGATTTTTGCAGATGGCAAGACCAAGCCCCGTTCCTCCGTACAGACGGGAGATGGAGGAATCCGTCTGTCTGAACGGCTGGAACAGCAGATCGAGCTTATCCTCGTCTACGCCTATGCCGGTATCCGAGACCTGGAACTCCACCTCGATTTCCGAGCCGCTGCGTCCCGTCTCCCTGACCTTGACCGCAATCCCGCCTTCTTCCGTGAATTTCACCGCATTGCTGATCAAGTTGGTGAGAATCTGGCGCAGCCTCATCTCATCCCCGACCAGCACCTCAGGAAGCCCGGAATCAAGCTCCAGCAGTGCTTGCAGCTGCCGCTCGCGCATCTTGCCGATGAACAGCTGCATGGAGTCCAGCACGACGTCCCGCAGCGAGAAGGGATCGGAAGCAAGCGCCATATGGCCCGACTCCATCTTGGAGTAATCCAGCACGTCATCGATGACGGTCAGCAGGCTGACCCCGCTTCCCCTTATGATATGCAAGTATTCCCGCTGCTCCTCGCTAAGCTCCGTATCGAGCAGCAGGTCGCTCATGCCGAGCACGCCGTTCAACGGCGTCCGGATTTCATGGCTCATGACCGCAAGGAACTCGCTTTTGATCTTCAAGGCCTCCTCCGCCTCGGTTTTCGCCTTCATCAGCTCCCTCTGGGCCGCGTTGCGCGGGGTCAGATCCTTGGAAATCGTATAAATATCGGCTACTTCCGAGCTTGCTTTCCACGGTACGAATGCCGTAGACAGCTCGAGCTCCCGTCCTTCCTTCGTAATGATTCTGACTTCCGCCGTCTGGGTCAGCCCTTGCCTTGCACGCAGAAAGCTGCGGCTGACACGCATGGCGTCATCGGGATGGATCAGCTGCCAGAACGAAAGTCCCGCCAAGTCCCCGAATCGGCACCCCGTCAGCTTGAGGGCGGCCGGATTGAGACGGATGAGCTCGCCTTCCGGATTGAACAGGCACACCATATCGGGATTATGCTCGAAAATCGAATCGTACCGGCCGCGGCTTCCTCTCGCTTCTTTCCAAGCCGCGCGCTTTTCCAGGGAGAGACTAAAGCTGATCAGCAGCAGCGTGACAATGACCAGGATGAACATCCATGAGAACATGCCGATCCACTCATTCACAGCCAGCCCCTCCTTCCGTTTTCCATTGTTACAGGACATTAACCTAACGAATGGGAACATAAGCGAAAGCAGCTTGGAACCCGTTGAGGCGACAACCAAACCTAGGCGGAGTGAATTTCCCCTCCGACGAAGGCAATCCGTCCTCCCGGCCGCCCCTCTATTTGGGTTCTCGCAGAGGTTCATTCCTATCCGGGCAGGGTACAGGAACACGATGAATCCTTTTGAACCCATTTCATTTTCAGACAGGAGAGATTGACGAATGGCGAACAAGCTTGCAGGTGCCGAACTGGAAAAAAAAATCGTCGAAGCTCTGCACGAATACGAGTACGGCGTATTGTCCACGATCGAGGACGACAAGCCGCGTTCCCGTTACATGGCCGTCTTCCATGACGGTCTGAACGCCTTGTTCCTCGCCGACCGCAGATCCCACAAGGTCGATCAGCTGGAAGAGAATCCCCATGCCAGCCTGCTGCTCGGGCTCGAGGGCCGCAAGCAGCCCGGTGCGATCGTCGACATGCAGGGGTCAGCAAGCGTTAAAAAAGACGAGGGCATCGTCAAAAAACTGTGGAAAGACGACATGGGCGCTTATTGGGATGGCCCTGAGGATCCCAATATCGTCGTGCTGGAGCTGAAGCCCGAGACCATCGTTTATACGGAAGGCCATGACGGGGAGAGCGTGTGGAATCGGGGCTGAGCAGCCGGAAAAAGCGGAAATCGATCCATCTAAAAAGGCCAATCCGGGTGTTCCGGAGGCCACTGAAAAAGTAGCGTAAGGCGCGAAATCGTTCTGGAGAAACGGATGTGGTCGCCTTTGTCCCCGGATTTCAACCGTTAAAAGCGGCAGAAATCAGAGAAATCTGGGGACAACAGCGATCGGAAGAATGATTTCCGTCTGCATCGACACATTTTCAGTGGCCTCGATGTTCCGGATTGGCTTTTTCAGGAAACGATGACGGCTCCTCACTGCAAGAAAGGCTGGGCAAGGCAGAAATTCTGCCTTGCCCAGCCTTTTTTTGCCGGATGACCGCCTACCCCCGCAGGAACAGCGCGCCTACCGCCAGCGACAGCAGGATGCCCCATACGGCGTTCAGCTTCAGATATTGAACCATGATGAAAAAGACGGCCGCGATCAGAAACGGCAGGAAGCTGACGATTCCGTTCGCCGGCTTGAAGGCGAACTTGGAGAAATCATAGGCCAGCATCGCCATCATGACGAAGATGACGGGCTGGATGCCCTTGATCATTCCTTTGATGACGGGGTTGTCGCTCAGTTTGATCATGATGCCGGAGAGCGCGACCATGATGAGCGCCGTCGGCAGCACGACCGCGACGAGAGCGACGGCGCTGCCCGCCACTCCGCCGACCTTGTAGCCGATATAACCGGCAAGCTTGGTCGCGATCGGCCCCGGCAGCGCATTGCCGAACGCCAGCGCCTTGCCGAATTCCTCCGAGCTCATCCAGCCGTAGCGGTTGACGACCTGATCCTGGTAGATCGGGATGATGGACGGCCCGCCGCCGTAGCCGAGCAGCGTGGCGACGCCGAAAGAGTAGAACAAATTCCATAACGTAGCGATCATAAGACGAACTTCCTTTCCAAATTGAACCCATCCGGCCTACCAGCCGATGGCCATGCCATCCCCTCTTGGATCGGCCGCGCCGGTCAGCAGCCCATCGCCGCTGATGACGATGCCCTGCGACTGGCCGGTGACGCCGTCCCAGGCTCCGACGAGCTCGACCGCGTGGCCCCACTGCTCCAGCGTTCGGGCGGTCTGCTCCAGGCCGCGGTTCTCCAGCTTGAGCGAGTCGCTGCCCGAGCCCCAGGTCCGGCCGTAGATCCAGCGGGGCAGCGCCAGCGCTTCCTGGATGCTGCAGCCGTAGTCGAGCAGGCCGGTGATGACCGACAGCTGCGTCTGCGGCTGGCCCTCGCCGCCCTGCGTTCCGACTAGGGCGTAAGGCTTGCCGCCCCGCGTGATCATGGCCGGCATCAGCGTATGGAACGAGCGCTTGCCGGGCGCGAGCACATTGGGACGCGCCGGATCGAGCGAGAAGAACGAGCCCCGGTTCTGCATGAGCACGCCGGTCTCCTCGGGCATGTAGGCCGCCCCAAAATCATAATACAAGCTTTGGATAAAAGATACCGCGTTTCCTTCCCCGTCCACGACAGCCGCATACGCGGTATCCTGGCCCATCGCCGGAGACAGATGGGGAGCCGGATCGGGGAAGCTCCGGTCGATTTCCTCATACAAATGCCTGGCGTAGGATTTGGACAGCAGCCGCTCCAGCGGGATATGCGCGAAGTCGGGATCGGTCAAATAGCGGTCGCGGTCGCGGAACGTCTTTTTGACCGTCTCGGCCATCAGATGGTAGAACTCCGGGGATTCCCTCGGCACGGCCGACAGATCTGTATTCTCCAGCACGTTCAGCATCATGAGCGCCGAGAACCCCTGCGAATTCGGCGGCATCTGGTGAACGTCATAGCCCCGGTAATTGACGGAGATCGGCTTCACCCATTCGCCTTGATGGGAGGTGAAGTCCCCTTCCGACAGCAGGCCGCCGTCGCGCCGCATGCCGTCTACGATCCTCTGCATGACGGGGCCGGAATAAAAGGCGTCCCGGCCGCCTGCCTGCAGCTCCCGCAGCGTGCGGGCCAGCTCCGTCTGGATCAGCCGGTCGCCGATGCCGAGCAGGATGCCATGAGGGAGGTAAATTTCCGCGAGCGGAGCGCAGGCCGCAAGCTCCTTCCTGTTCGCGAGCATCCAGCGATGCAGGTTCGGAGAGACCGGGAAGCCCTTCTCCGCATACTGGACGGCGGGCTCCAGCAGCTCTTCCCACGGAAGGCGTCCGCTGCGCCGCCATACCTCCCACCAGGCGTCTACCATACCCGGCACCGTGATGGAGCTGCGCACCCCGCGCTGGGGAATGGCGCTCTCTCCCGCATCGAGGTAAACGCCGGGATGCAGCCCGCTGCCGGCGCGGCCGCTGCCGTTGTATCCCGCCAGCCCGCCGCTCGCCGCATCGTAGAGCATGAAAAAGCTGTCTCCCCCGACACCGGTCATATGGGGATACACGACTCCCAGCGACGCGCTGATCGCTACCGCCGCATCGGCGGCGCTGCCTCCGCGCCGGATCATGTCGCGTCCGACCTCGCTCGCGATGTAGTGGGGAGCCGCCACCATGCCCTGATAGCCCATCGGCATGACCGGCTTCATGACGCCGCCTCCTCATAAGCCTGCAGCGCCGCCTGCACCGCCGCTCCTGCAGGCAGGTCGGCCCCGTGGCGCAGCAGCGCAGCCTCCAGCGCACCGAGCAGCAGCAGAACGTTCCGCTTGCTGCAGCTGTAGCCCATCGTGCCGATCCGCCAGATTCTCCCCTTGAGCGGACCGAAGGAGCTCGCGATCTCGATGCCGAACTGCTCCAGCAGCATGGACCGCACCGATTCGCCGTCGATGCCGGCCGGTATCTCGATGCAGGTGACGACCGCCAGCTTGCAGGCCGGATCTCCGTAGAAGCGATGGCCCATGGCGCCAAGGCCTGCCATGAGCGCACCTTCATGGAGGCGGTGGCGGGCGAAGCGGGCTTCCAGCCCTTCCTCCAGCACGAGGCGCAAGCCTTCGCGGAGCGCGTACAGCATGGAGGTCATCTCGGTATGGTGGTTGAGCCGTGCCGGACTCCAGTAGTCCTGCAGCTGGCTGAGATCGAGGTAGTTGCTGCGGATGACGCTCCGCCCGCCCTCCGTCTCGGCAGGCTGCAGCAGCAAGGCCCGGCTCGAGGTGGCAGAGCTTGCGATTGGCGCGGACGGCGTAGACGTGGATGTCACTGACGCGGACGGCGTAGACACGGACGGTGCATAGGAAGCCGGCGCTTGCAGGCCGCGCTCCACCCTCTTGCGCGCGAGCAGCTTGCGCTCGGCACGGTCGTTATAGGTGACCGGCGCCATGCCGGACGGCACGGAGAGGCATTTCTGCGCCCCTCCGATGACGGCATCCAGGCACCAGGCATCCGTCTCGACCGGCACGCCGCCGAGCGTGGCGACGGCGTCCACGGCGATCAGGATATCCCGATCCCGGCAGGCGCGGCCGATCTCGGCGAGCGGCTGCACGCGGCCCGTCGACGTTTCGCCGTGCACGATCAGCACGACCTGCGGCTTGCATTCCTCGATGGCCGCGATCACTTCATTGGATTCAAAGACAGTGCCCCATTCTTTCTCTATCGTATAGACCTCCGCCCCGAGCCTCTGGGCGATTTCCTGCAGCAAATAGCCGAACCGTCCGAAAATCGGGACGAGCACCCGGTCTCCCGGCTCAATCAGCGCGGCCAGCACCGCTTCGATGCCGGATCTGGACGTGCCGTCCACCGGATAAGCCCAGCGGTTCGTCGTCCGGAACAGCTCCCGCAGCATCTCCATCGTCTCGTTCATGAGGCCCGTGAACTCCGGATCGAACTGGCCGAGGATGCCGTGGCTCATCGCCCGCAGCACCCGGGGATCGACCTCCACAGGTCCAGGCGTCATGATGATTCTCGGAGACGGGGAAAGGTCGGCATATCGTTTCATGGCAATCTCTCCTCATAAGCAAGCTCGTATAATACGTCCATCAAAACGGCCAGCCCCCGCTTCAGCGCCTCAGGCTTCGTATATTCCAGCGGGGAATGGCTGATGCCGCCGCTGCTCGGCACGAACAGCATCGCGGTCGGACAGATGCCCTGCAGCAGCTGCGCGTCATGCCCGGCTCCGCTCGCCATCCGGCGGCTGCTGAGGCCGAGGCCCGCAGCCGAAGCTACCAGCATGGCCGCAAGTCCGGAATGCATCGGAGCCGGAGCCGCATCCATCCACAGCGTGGATTCCAGCTTCAAGCCGCGGCGGTCCGCGATAGCGCCGAATGTGCGGAGCAGCCCGCTGCAAAAGGCGTCCAGCCCGGCCGCATCGTCATGCCGCACATCCAGCGTGAAGGCCGCCTCGCCCGGCACGACGTTGACCGTACCCGGCTGCACCTCTATGCGCCCGCAGGTCGCGACGAGCGGGTCTCCATGCGCCCGCGCCGCCTTCTCGGCAGCGAGCAGCATTTCCGCCGCTCCCGCCAGCGCGTCTCGCCGCAGCCCCATCGGCGTCGTCCCGGCGTGATTCGCCTCGCCGGTCAGCGTCATCCCGTAGCGCCGCTGGCCGACGATCGCCTCCACGATGCCGACATCGTCGCCGGCCCGCTCCAGCACGACGCCTTGCTCGATATGAAGCTCGACAAAGGCATCCAGGTCATGCCGCCGCGGATCCGGCTGGCTCTCCCGGCCGAAGCCGGCGCCAAGCATCGCCTCTTCCAGCGTCACGCCATCTGCGTCGCGGTATTTGCCCGCGTCCGCAGGACCGTACAGTCCGGTCAGATTGCCGGATCCCCAGTACGACAACGGAAACCGGCTGCCTTCCTCCTCGCACAGAGAGACGACCTCCAGCGTCCGGCGCGGCGGTCCGTAGAGCCGGTTGAGCGCATCCAGCGCGGCGATGCCGGCGGCGACGCCGTAAGCGCCGTCGTAACGGCCGCCCCGGCGGACCGTGTCCACATGGGAGCCGGTCAGGATCGTCCGGCCGCCATCCCTTCCGGGCAGCCGCCCGTACAGGCTGCCGGTCCGGTCCCAGCGCGTCTCCAGGCCGAGGCCGGATAACCGCGCCTCCAGATGGCGCTGGGCCTCCAGCCAAGCCCCATCGTAGAGCAGCCTCGTCACGCCGGGCTGGACTTCCGCCAGGATCGTCCGTTCTCCCGACTCGCGGGACAGGGCTTCCGCGTTGCTGGACCTTATTCTCGAATCGCCGAGCTGAACTCCCGTTAGGCTCGGCTGCTCTCCCCGGGCTTCCGCGTTGCTGGGCCTTGCTCTCGAATCGCCGGAATCAGTCTCCGCAGCAGCCGTTGGAGCGTGAGCTTCCGTGCCGACCGCCATCATTTCCGTCCTGGGCAGTTCCGCCCCGGCCTCTTCGGCCCCGATCACAGCCAGCTCCTCCAGAATATCCATCATGCAGGCTGCCGCCCCGTCCGCGGTTGCAGCCTCTCTATGTCTGGCCATGAGCCGGCCTCCTTTCCCATCCATCAAGCCTTGCCGGCATAGCTGCCGAGACCGGCGCGTATTCTCGCCCCGCCGCCGGGCAGAACGCCGCTCTCCAGGGAATAGACATGTTCGCCCCGCAGCAGCGTCCCGGCCACCCGGCAGCCGAATTCCATGCCCTCGTACGGACTGTGGGGATGCAGGTACTGCAGATGCCTTTTCTCGAGCGTATAGGGATGCTCCATGTTCACCAGCGCCAGATCGGCGTCAAGTCCGGGAACGATGCCGCCCTTGGCCGCGAAGCCGAAGCGCGCTGCCGGCGCCTGCGACAGCACCCTCGCTACAAGTCCGGCAGGCAGCCCCCTTTTCCGCACGCCTTCGTGGAGCAGCAGCTCCATCGTGCTCTGGGCGCCGGAGATGCCTCCCCAGCCGTCAAAGAAGCTCAGTCCCGGAGCTTCCTTCAGCTCGAAGGGAGAGGGGGAATGATCCGAGGCGACGAGATCGATCTTGCCCGCGGCAAGCTGCTCCCACAGACGGTCCCTGCTCTCGGCGTCGCGCAGCGGGGGAGCGCATTTGGCGACGGCTCCAAGCCTCGCCATATCCTCCTCGGTCAGCATGAGATAATGCGGACATGTCTCCACCGTGACGTCCATCCCGCTCGTCTTGGCGCTGTGGATCAGCTCTACGGAATCGGGGTGGCTGATGTGCACGAAATGGAGGCGGCAGCCGGTCCTGCCGGCGTAGAAAAGCGCCCGGTTGACCGCCTCGAGCTCCGCGATCGGCGGCCTCGACGCCGCAAAATCGAGAGCGCCCGTACGCCCTTCGCGCCGCATGGCATCTCCGAGAGCCGTCGTCATGCTGTCGTTCTCCGCATGCAGCGCCAGCACCCCGCCGAAAGAGGCGATCCGGCGCATTCCTTCATACAAGGTCCAGTCGTCGGCTTCGACGAAGCGGCCCTCGCCTTCGCCGCCCGGCTTGGAGACGAACGCCTTGAAGCCGACGACGCCCGCCTCGGCCATCGGCTCGAGCTCCTGCAGCTTGCCCGGCACAAGCCCGCCCCAGAAAGCGTAATCGACCGCCGACCTGCCCGCGGCCGCCTCCGCCTTCAGCGCCAGCGCCGCGGTGTCCACCGTCGCGGGCAAGCCGTTCAGCGGCATGTCCGCATATGCGGTGAAGCCGCCGGCAGCCAGCGCCGCGGAGCCGGTCGGAAACCCTTCCCAGTGGCCCATGTTCGGCTCATTGAAATGGACATGGACGTCGATACCGCCGGGCATGACCAGCAAGCCCCCGGCGTCGATGATTTCCGCTCCGGCCGCTTCCAGCCCGGTTCCGACTGCCGCGATCCTGCCGCCGCAGATGCCGATGTCCGCCTGCTGCGGCTCGTCATGGCCGGGCAGCGCGACAAGGCCGCCGCGCACGATCTTTTGGAATCCGCGTTCTTCCATCCCATCCGCCTCTTTTCGTTTGATGGTCAGCTTCCTCTATAGCTGCTGTATCCGCCAGGAGCGACGAGCAGCGGAACATGGTAATTTCCGCCCGAAGCCGTCACGGTGAAGCGGATCGGAATCTGCTCCAGAAACCGCTCCCCGGCCGCTCCAGTCCCTTCTTCCAAACCTTGCGCCGACGGCTCCAGGGATCGGAAGTAATCGCCTGCGAAAAACAGCAGCTCGTAAATGCCGGGCGTCAACGCTTCGCCTTCGAGCAGAGGCTGATCCAGCCTTCCGTCCTCGTTCGTGGCGTTTTCATGAAGGATGCCTTTGCCGCCGGCACCCGCCAGCCGTACAAGCTGCAGCTTCATGCCGGCGGCCGGGCCGCCATGGGCCATGTCCAGCACATGGGTCGTCAATTTCCCTGCCATTCAAGCTCCTCCTCGATTGCCCTTGTCTCCTTGCCCGAGCTCCCTGGCTCCCGGGGGCCTGTCGTCATTCCGAGATCAGATCAGCGAGCCGGAAGCCGGTAATGCGCGCGATTTCCCGCAGCGCCTGATCCAACTCCTCTCCGCGCTCCCTGGCCGCGCGCTCGGTCAGCGAAGAGAGGATGTCGTCCTTGTTCTTGCCCCGCACGGCCAAAATGAACGGAAAGCCGAAGCGGCCGACATAATCCCGGTTCAGCGAGCTGAAACGCTCGTATTCCTCCGCGCTCAGGCTGTCCAGACCCGCTCCCTTCTGCTCCGATACGGACAGGTCGCTCATCGCCAGCTTCGTGCCGAGATCGGGATGGCAGCGCAGCAGCGCCAGCAGCTTCTCTTCCGGCGCGCTCCGCGCGGCATTCACCATCGCCGCATGCAGCTCCTCCGCGGATTCGAACGGCCGCAGCGGCTCGACCGCCTCGGCTACCCAGGGAGAATGCTCGAAGATGCCGCCGAGAGCTTCCACGAAGGATGCGGCCGGCAATCCGTTCAGCTGTTCCATCGTCCACTCCGCGCTCACGACCAGTACCCCTCGTGGACGGCGACGACCGCTTCCTCGATTTCGGGGAACGGGCCGATGACCGTCACCGGCTTGCTTCCGGCTGCGAACACTTCCCGGCACGGCAGATCGAGCGTCGGATTCTGCTCGTCGTCGCCGGTCATTTCCAGCAGCCGCTTCTCGCTGATGCCGTAGACGACCGTCCCGAGATTGCCCCAATAGATCGATCCCGCGCACATGGCGCAGGGCTCGACCGTCGTGTACATGACGCAGTCCCACAGGAACTTCCTGTCATAGACGGCGGAGGCCCTCTCCATCAGCGTCGTTTCCGCATGTCCGGTGCAATTGCTCTCCGTAATCTCGATGTTGCCTTGCTCCAGCAGCACACGGCCTTCCTTGTCGACCAGAATCGCTCCGAACGGCGTGTTGCCCGCCGCCCTCGCCCGCTTCGATACTTCGACTGCACGCTGCAAATAAGGCAGATGGTCTCTTGGCTCCATTCCTTTTCATCTCCTGACTTCTCTATCGTTATAGGGCTGGTCTGCCCTTCCGGCTTGGGGCTATTCGGCGGGCGGTATCTCACCCTGTCCTTCCGAGGCTCTGCATACCGCCCGGAATATGCTTCCGTACCCGGTGCAGCGGCAAATATTGCCTGCCAGCGCCTCCTCCGTCTCCAAACGGCTCGGGCACGGATTATGCTCCAGCAGCGAAGAGACGGAGATGACCATTCCCGGCGTGCAGTAGCCGCATTGAAAGCCTCCTTCTTGCAGAAAAGCCGCCTTGACCCGGCCGGCCCGCTCTCCCTGCAGCCCCTCGATCGTCACCAGATCCGCGCCGCTGCATTGGTAAGCCGACAGCAGGCAGCTGTTGACCGGCTCTCCGTCCAGCAGCACCATGCAGGCTCCGCATCGTCCGATCTCGCAGGAGCGCTTAGTCCCCGTCAGGCCCAGATCCTCCCGCAGCACCGTGAGCATGCGGCGGGCGGGCCATGTCCCGATCGTCCGCTCTTCGCCGTTGAGGCGGAAAGTCAGCTCGAACGGCGGCTCCCCGCCGCCTTCCTCCTCCGCCGGCTCCGGCATGGAAGGCGCCGGCCGCCCGCTCTGTTCCGCTATCCGTTCATCCTGGATCGATGCCGCCGCCGAATGCCTTTTGAGCTCCAGCTTCGCCTCGCCTTCGGGATACCTCGGGCTGTTATTATCCGGCATCCGCTCCGCCTCCTTCCGCTTCCGCTTGCGTCTCTCCCAGGAAAGCTCGCTGGAGCAGCTCCGGCTGCACCGGAAGCTTCCTTGCTCTGATGCCGGTCGCTTGCCGGATCGCAGCCGCGATGGCGGGAGCGAGCGCGACCGAGCCGATCTCCCCGACTCCGCGGGGACCGTAGGCATCGTCCTCCGGCAGCTCCTCGATGGCCTCCACCGTCAACCGCCCGCTGTCCGCCGCCGTCGGCACGAGATACGTATCGAGATTGCGGGTCAGATAACGCCCCTCTTCCATGACGGCATCCTCGCTCAGCGCGAAGCCTAGCGCCATCGAGGCTCCTCCTTCGATCTGCCCGAGATAGCCTTGCGGATTGGCGACGGGGCCGGCGGCTACGGCGTGGTACTGGTCGGTCACCTTGACCCGGCCGGTCAGCAGGTCGACCTCCACCCGCGCCGCCACGGCGGCGTAAGTGTAGAGGAAGTGGGCTCCGACATGCTTTTTCGTCGTGACGGGATAATGGAACGTCGTCTCGCAGCGCAGCGTCCGGCCCGACGCGCAGAGGCGCTGCGACAGCTCCCGGTAAGACAGGATCAGACCGCCCTGCCGATCGCGGACTCCTCCCTCGCCGGTCTCCAGCTCATGCGTCTCGAGGCCCGAAGCATCGGATGCCTCTTCCTTGAGGCGCCGCGTCAGCTCCGGATGCAGCCTGCGCAGCGCCATCCACATCATGCTCGTCGCCCTGGAGGCCGTGCTGGAGCCGCTGTTCGGAACCTTGTCGGTGTCCCCGATGACGATGCGCACGTCGGCGGCCCCGAACCCGAACTGCTCGATCAGCATCCCCTGAAGCGTGGCGATCAGTCCTTGGCCGAATTCCTCGTAGCCGAAAACCGCCTCGATCACGCCATCCTCCGCCAGCTGCAGAATGCCTCCCGCCGGATCGGGAATGCCATAGCCGAGACCGGCTCCGTGCATCGTGATCGCGGCTCCGACGCCGGTCCGGATCCACGGCTTTTTGCCGAGGCTGTAATCTTTCCGCTCCAGCGTCTGCCTGCGCTGCCTCCAGAGCGGGCTGCGCTCCAACGCTTCCCACACCTGCCGCGCCCCGTCCGTCTGCGCGATCGGCTGGCCGAGCGGTCCGGGATCCCCCGTCCGGCGCATGTTGAGCCGCCGGAACTCCCATGGATCCATTCCATGCAGCTCCGCCAGCTCATCCATCTGCCCCTCCAGGGCGAAGATGGCCTGATTGCCGCCAAAGCCGCGGAATTCCCCGGATACGCCGTTATTCGTATAAACCGCCGAGCCCTCCACATCGAGGTTCGGATGAAGATAAGGTCCGATGACATGCTCGGTAGAGAAATTGAGCACCTCGGCTCCCAGCGTGGCGTAAGCCCCCGTATCGGATAAAATGCGCGCCCGGTGGGCCAGCAGCCTGCCGTCCTTCCCGATGCCCGTCTTCATGGAGATGATCATCGGATGGCGCTTCAGCCCGGCCCGGACGGACTCCATGCGGGAATTGTGCAGGCGCACCGGCCGGCCCGTCGCCAGCGCGAGCAGGCAGCCGTAAGGCTGGACGTTCAGCTCGTCCTTGCCTCCGAAGGAGCCGCCGATCGGGCTGGATACGACGCGGATCCGCTCCTCCTCCCAGTTCAGGATGCGCGCCAGCTGCATCCGGTCCATCAGGCCGTGCTGAGTCGCCGAATACACGGTCAGCCTGCCATCCTTCTCCGGAATGAAGAGGCCGCCCTCGGTTTCCATGTAGGTATGCATCTGGCGGGGAGTGGAGTAGACGTTCTCGACGATATGATGGCATAAGGCGAAAGCCGCCTCCGCATCCCCCGTCTTGTATTCCGTCCGATGCAGCAGATTGCCGTCCTCATGCAGGCGCGGGGCCTCCTCCTCGAGAGACTGCACAGGATCGCTCAGCACCGGCAGCGGCTCGTAGTCGACCTCTATGAGGGCGAGCGCGGCTTCCGCGAGCTCGTCGCTGTCCGCGGCGACCGCCGCCACAGCGTCCCCGATATACCGGACCCGGTCCTCGCAGAACACGGGCTGATGGGGAAAAGCGATGCCGAACCGGTTCAGGCCCGGCACATCCTTATGGGTAAGCACCGCATGCACGCCGGGCAATGCCAGCGCCTTGCCGATGGAGACCGACTTGATGGCCGCATGGGGATGAGCGCTTCGGAGCACGCGTCCGCACAGCGCGTCCGGAAGTTGCATGTCGGTCAAATACGTCAGCCTTCCGTTCACCTTGTCCGGACCGTCCGGCCGGGTCCGCCAGCGCTCTCCGCTGGACTCACGGTCAAGTATCATCGCGTCCCTCTCCTTCCGGTATCGTAAAATGGATCGCTAGACTGTGGAGCGGGCAGCCCGAACTCCGAAAACGGATGGCTCCTCCGATTCTGGAGCGGGCAGCCCGAACTCCGAAAACGGATGGCTCCTCCGATCGCTGTTGAAGACGGATTTCTTGATTTCCCACCCTTGATAAGGGGAAATCCGTCTTCAAAGGCGAACGCTGCCGCTTCTCCAGAGCACATCCGTTTTTCTCCGTATCCTTTCTCCAGCAGTTGCGGCTGCAAGCTCTCCGTACGAGCAGCGGCTTCGCCCGCTGCCCGCCACCCACATTTTCGGCTGAAGCCGGAAGTCAGCTTCCGCTCCAAGCCTCCCACACCGCTGCCGCAGCAAGATTGGCCGCCGTCCGCCGCCGGTAATCGGCATCCGCGAAGACGTCGCCGGCAGGCAGGAACTCGGCCAGCGCCGCAGCATGGACGGCAGCGGCGGCTTCGGCCACGCTCGCGCCGCCCGCAATGGCGCCGAGAGCGGCCCGCTCCGCGAGGCGGAGCCGCTGCGGGATGCAGGAGCCGCCGCCGGCGGCAAGCCGCAGCGCGGGCTGTCCGCCCTGCTCCGGCAGCATCGTTCCCGACGCGGCGAAGCTGACGAGCGACGGAGTGAACGACTCGCGGCGCCCGACCTTGCGCCAGCAATGCCAGCCGCCCGCAGCCTGCGGCTCCGCCCGGCTCTCCCGAAGCCGGATTCCGGCCAGCAGCCGCCGTTCCGGCTCCGCCGAGGAGCGGCGCTCATCGAGCCATTCATCGAGCGGCTGCTCGGCCAGCCCGGCTCCGTCGTACCACAGGAGTGCGGCTTCCAGCGCCAGCAGCGCCGGAAGCGAGTCCCCGATCGCGGAGGCGGCATTGCCGCCCAGCGTGCCGAGGTTGCGGATGCCAGGACCGCCGATCGTGCCGACAGCCTCATGCAGCAGCGGCCAGCGCTCGCGGATGGGCGCAGAACGCTTTACGGCTGCAAGCGTGGCCTGCGAGCCGACAAGGACCCCTTCGGAATCTGACGCGATGTCCGCTAGCCCGGGTATTCCTCTCAAATCCAGCAAATACGGCGGAAGCGGCGCCCCGTTTTCCCACTGCGTCCGCAGCAGGGATCCCCCGGCAACCGGCACGGCCGCCGCTTCCCGGCCAGCCCGGAGCAGCCAGGCTTCCTGCAGCGACATCGGCTTCAGAAGCGCCGGCTGCATGCCGGGCATGGATTGAACCGCCATGTCTTTTCCTCCTTCCGGCACGGAATGAACGCCGTGCCCCATGCATGCCTTTCGCGACCGAAGCCCCGACCCCTCAGTCCCGGACGTCCTTACAGACGCTGCTCCCGAATGTAAGGGCTGCCCAGCGCTTCGGGCGAGCCGGACGGCTTGCCGCGGTTGCGCCAGCCGAGATACATGAGCACGAGAATCGTGACGACGTACGGAATCATTTTCAGGAAATACGACGGGATTGCGGTACCCTCCAGCTGGATGCGGAAGCCGAGCGAGTCCAGCGCCCCGAAGAAGTAGGCGCACAGCAAGGCGCGCAGCGGATTCCAGCGGGCGAAGATGATGAGCGCCACGGCGATCCAGCCTCTGCCGGCCGTCATGCCTTCGTTCCAGACCGGCGAATAGACGAGCAGCAGATCCGCTCCGGCCAGCCCGATCAGGATGGCCCCCGCCGTGACGTACAGGCAGCGGGACAACTGGACGCGGATGCCCATGACGTCCGCAGTCGCCGGATTGTCGCCCATCGCCCGCAAATGCAGCCCCAACGAAGTCCGGTGGATGAGCAGATGCAGGAGGACGGCGAGCGCGAAGCTTGCCCAGGTGAACACATCCAGATGCGCGAACAAGTCGCCGAGCACCGGTACGCCGTCCAGGAAAGCCAGATTCACCTTCGGCACCGGAGCCGGCATCGGCTGGCCGCTGACCGGCTTGCCGAGGTAAGCGCTGAGGCCGGTGCCGAACAGCGTCATCGCGAGGCCTGTGACGATATGGTTGGCCCGCAGCGACACCGTCATGAAGGCATGGATCAGGCCAAGCGCAGCCGAGACGCCGGCTGCCGCCAGCAGCGCGAGTCCAAGGCTCCCCGTCCGCAGGTAGATGATGCAGGCGGTTACCGCGCCCATCAGCATGATGCCCTCGGTGCCGAGCTGGATGATGCCGGCGCGTTCGTTCAGAATTCCGCCCAGAGTCGCGATCAGCAGCGGTGTGCCGGAAGCGATGGCGGCTGCAAGCAGCATGATGAGAAAGTCCATAGGTCGATAGCCTCCCGGCGCGGTGTCAGGCGGTGCGGCGGACTCGGAACTTGGCCGCCATGTCGCCTGCGATGAGACAGAACAGGATCGCTCCTTGAATCATGGAAGAGATGGAGGAGGGCATGCCGATCGTCTGCACGCTGTAGCCGCCTACGATGAGGCCGCCGAAAAAGAACGAGGTGACGAGCAGTCCCGCCGGATGAAGCTTGGCGAGCCAGGCGACGATGATGGCGGTATAGCCGTAGCCCGGCGAGATGCCGTACATGAGCCGGTGGGCGACTCCCGACACCTCCGCCATGCCGGCGATGCCGGCCAGTCCGCCGCTGATGCCCATGACGATCAGGATATGACGGCGGATGTTGATGCCCGCTCCCCGCGCCGCATCGGGATTGGCTCCGATCAGCCTGAGCTCGTAGCCCCATCGGGTGTAGCGGATCATGACCGCATACAGGATGACGGCGCCGACGGCGAACAGCAGCCCGAGATGAAGGCGGGAATCGCCGAGCACCGGCAGCGACTGGTTGTCACCGAACATCGGCGTGCCCGGGAAGTTGAAGCCCTTGGGATCCTTCCACGGACCGAAGACGACGTAGTTCAGGCCGAGCAGGGCGATATAGTTCAGCATGAGGGAAGTGATGAGCTCGTTGACCTGGAAATACGTCCGCGGAATGGCGGTCAGCAGCCCCCAGAACGCTCCGGCGGCGATGCCCGCCGCCAGCATGCACGGAATCGACAGCCAGAGCGGCAAGCCCGGCATGTAGATCGTAACCGCGGTCGCGCCCATGGCGCCTGCGAGGAACTGCCCCTCCGCGCCGATGTTCCACACGGAGATCCGATAGGCGATCGAGACGCCTAGTCCGCACAGCAGCAGCGGAATCGCTTTGACGAGCGTTTCCGTAAGTCCGAATTCGGTGCCGAAGGCCCCACGGAACATTTTGGCGTATACGGTAACAGGGTTCATGCCGTTCGCCCCGATGAAGACGGCGCAAATGAGCAAGCCCATGAAGATGGAGACGACCGGCGTCCACCACGGCGAGCCCTTGCCCGCAGGATCGATCTCCAGCCGGAACGGAAAGCGCGGCTTATCCGTCCCGGGCGCTCCCGCTGCGCTCGAACTTCCTGGCGAGGCTTCGGGCGACCCAGCCGATCTGCCAGCCGATGCCGCCTTTATCGGAGCTGCCGGGATATAGACGATATCTCCCCCGGCGGAAGCCAGCATCTGCGCGCCCCTTGCCGGCGGCTGCTCTTGCTGCCGCTGCTCCGATGCCGCCCAGGCAGCCGCAGCACAGTTCGATTGCTCCAGCATCCCTTGCCGCCTCTGCGCCAAGTCCGATCCGCCGGTCGAAGCCTTGCTCGATTCCTCCAGCATCCCTTCCCGCCTCTGCGCCAAGTCCGATCCGCTGGTCGAAGCCTTGCTCGATTCCTCCGGCATCCCTTCCCGCCTCTGCGCCAAGTCCGCTCCGCCGGACGAAGCCATGCTCGGTTCCTCCGGCATCGCAGCGTGCCTCTGCGCCAATGCCGCCCCGGCGGCCGAAGCGCCGACAGCGATGAATTTCAGCCTGCTCATGCCAACGCCTCCTTCTTGCCGCCGTCCGGACTGCCTTCCTGCTCGGCTTCGGCGGCTGCAGCCGCTTCTCCCATCCCTGTCATGAGCATGCCGATGACCGCACGGTCCGCTTCATCATGCTTCAGCTCTCCGATGATCCGGCCGCCGAACAGAACGAGAATCCGGTCGGACAGCTGCAGGATCTCATCCAGATCCTCCGAGATCAGCAGCACGCCGCTGCCCGTTTCCCGCAGGTCCATGAGCATCCGATGCACGCTGTCCGTCGCGCCGACATCCAGTCCCTGCGTCGGATGGACGGCGACGAGCAGCTTCGGCTCCCTCGCGATCTCGCGGGCGAACAGCAGCTTCTGCTGATTGCCTCCCGACAGCATCCGGACAGGGGTATCGATGCCCGGCGTTCGGACGTCGAAGCGCTCCACCTGCTCCGCCGCCCAGCTCTTGTTGGCCCGCCCGCGCAGCAGTCCGAGACGAGAGGAGCGCTCGCTGTTCCGGTACGATTTGGCGATCAGGTTGTCCGTCAGCGCGAGGCTGCCCGCGAGGCCGCTCTTCATCCGGTTCTCCGGAATATGGGAGATTCCGGCCTCAATCGTGTCCCGCACCGAAGCGTTCCTCCATTTCTTGCCGTCGAACTCGATCTCGCCCGACTTCCACTCTTGAAGTCCGTTGAGCACCTCGGCCAATTCCTTCTGGCCGTTGCCCGCGACGCCTGCAATGCCTACGATCTCGCCCCGGTTCACCGTCAGGTCGAGTCCGTCCAGCGCCTGGCGCCCGCCGTGTCCGGCCGCCTTCAGGCTGCGGATGGCGAGCAGAGGCTCCGTTCCGGCCTCCCCGCGTTCCTTGCGCTCCAGCACGACCTCCTTGCCGACCATCAGGCGGGCCAGCTCCCGCTCGTCCGTGTCCTCCTTGGCGAGCGAGGCGATCATCTTGCCCTTGCGCATGACCGAGATGCGGTCGGCGACGCTCATGACCTCCTTCATCTTGTGCGTCGTGATGATGATCGTCTTGCCCTCGGCCCGCATCTGCCGCAGCGTCGCGAACAGCTGCTCCGCCTCGCCCGGCGTCAGCACGGAAGTCGGCTCGTCGAGGATGATGATGTCGGCGCCGCGATACAGCGTCTTGACGATCTCGACCCGCTGCTGCTCGCCGACGGACAGCTGCCATATCGGCCGGTCCACCGGAAACCCGAGTCCGAAACGAGCGGCAAGCTCCTCGATTTCCCTTGATTTCCGCTTCAGCCAGCCGCGCCCTCTCCAGAGCGAGCCCTTCTCTCCCAGCACCATGTTCTCCGCAGCCGTCAGCGTCTGCACGAGGCGGAAGTTCTGGAACACCATGCCGATCCCGAGCTGGGAGGCTTCCTTGGGCGAGCGGATCCGGGCAGGCTTGCCGTTCAGGCAGATCTCTCCCTCGGTAGCGCGGTAGACCCCGGAGAGCATGCACATCATCGTGCTTTTGCCGGCCCCGTTCTCCCCGAGCAGCGCATGGATTTCCCCCTTGGCCGCCTGGAAGTCCACATGGTCGTTGGCGGTCACGGAGCCGAACCTCTTTACGATTCCTCGCATGTCGACGGCTGGAATGGCATTCATCTCGGCAGTCCTCCTTCAGTAATAATCGTGGGTGCAAAAACGGCTCAGACCCCTTGGGGACAAGGGATCTGAACACGCCTGCTCCGGTTCGGATTATCGGTTGTCCTTACTTCGGAATCGTTCCGTCGACACCTTTGACGAGCCAATCCATGGCGAGAATCTCGTCGAGGCTGAGCGACTTGCCTTGCTCGACCTTGGCCGCTCCGGACTGATCGGCGATCGGACCTGCGAATACGTCCAGCGTGCCGTCCAGCAGCTTGGCTTTGGCATCCTCGACCAGCTTTTTCACCTCGTCCGGAATCTTCGCTCCCAGAGGGGCGAGGCCGACCATGCCGTCCTTCATATCGCCCATGTACTGATCGCTCTTCCACGTTCCGTCCATGACGGACTTGACGACCTTCGTATAATACGGACCCCAGTTCCAGGTCGGGTTGGTCAAATAGTTGTCCGGCGCAAACCGGCTCATGTCGGAATCGTTGCCGCCTGCGAACGCGCCCCGCTCGGCCGCCGCTTGGATCGTAGCCGGGGAATCCTGGTAGGCGAGCAGCACGTCCGCGCCTTTGTCCAGCAGGCTGACCGCCGCCTGCCGCTCCGCCGTCGGATCGTACCAGGTATTGGACCAGATGACGCTTACCTTGGCGTCGGGGTTGACGCTTTGCGCTCCGAGGGCAAAGGCGTTCAGGTTGTAGATGACCTCCGGAATCGGGAACGCCCCGACGTATCCGATGAGGTTCTTTTTCGTCATTTTGCCGGCTGCGATGCCGGACAGGTAGCTGGCTTCATAGTTGCGTCCGAAGTAGGTGCCCATATTGTCCGCCGTCTTATAGCCCGCCGTATGCTCGAAAATCACTTTCGGAAACTTCTTCGCCACGTTCAGCGTGTAGTCCATATAGCCGAAGCTGGTCGTGAAGATGATGTCATGGTCCTGCGCCAGCTCAGTGATGATCCGCTCGGCGTCCGCGCTCTCCGGGACGTTCTCGACGGTATCCGCCTTGATGCCGGTCTGCTCTTCCATATACTTGCGGCCTTTGTCATGCTCGTAGGTCCAGCCGCCGTCTCCGGGAGGCCCGATGTAGACAAATGCGACGCGAGGCTTCTCGATCGCCGGCTTGGCGCTCCCGCCCTCCGCCGTCCCTGCATTTGCCGCCGTGCCGGAATTCGAGCTCGAGCTGTTCCCGCATCCTGCCGTCACAAGCATAAGTGCCATCAACATGACCGTCGCTGCTTTGAACGAAATGACCCTCTTCATCTCTTATCCTCCTTCAGATCGGCTGCCTGGCCCGGGGCCGCGGCAGAGGCTTTCTGATCCCAACTATAAGATTCATGTTTCAGTTGCGTCAATTAACCTTACATACATTTGGAATCAAGGCTGGTTTGTATCGGTTTTCATTGTGCATGATGCACGAACAGGAGGCGGAAATGGTGCCGGGCGCTGCGCTTCGACTTGTCTCGCGTAACATGAATGTCACCTTTTCATCAGGCTGGCCGATCCTCCCCATGTCCTGCCTTTCCGCAATCAAAAAAAGACCCGAGCCTCCGAAACGGAGATTCGAGTCTTCTGTCCTATGGAAAATGCTGTACCTATGGCAACTGCGTGCTCCGGTCCGCCGCCGGCTTGCGATTCAGCCATGCCTCGCGGATCGTCTCCAGATCCTCGGGAGTATCTGCATCGTATAGGCTGCTTTCCGCCACATCCCCGAGGATTTCACCCCTGAAGCCCGCGCCGGCGAACAGCTGACGCGCCCCGCGGTCTCCTTCCAGCCTGGCCAGCGCGGAGAACATGGAGCCGCGCATGATCGCCGGCGGCATCGGAACGCCCTGCAGGCCGCATGCGGCCCAGTCGAGCTCCGGATTTCCAAGCAGGGCATCCGCCAGCCTGGCCAGCAGTCCGGCGTCGACGAGCGGCTGATCGCCGAGAGCGACCAGCACCGCATCGGGCGGCTCGCCGCGAGCACCGTCATTGGCCGCCGCCAGGCCGCAGCGCAAGGAATGTGCCATGCCCAGCGAGGCATCGCGGCAGGCCACGATCTCCACCGCCGCATTGCCAGCCGCTTCGCCGCGCCCATCCGGCAGCCAGGAGCAGTCGTCGTCCTCCCGCACGACGACAAGCACGCGCTGCAGTCCCGCATCCGTCATCGTCCGAACCGCAGAAGAACCGAGCGGCGTTCCATCCGGCAACAGCTGCCGCAGCTTCGGGGCTCCCATCCGGCGGCTGAAGCCCGCAGCCAGGCAGATTCCCGTTATTCTCAGCGGACGGTTCATCCCAAGGGTTTCCCTTTCTTCCGCATCTTCTCCCGCTGTCATCCTATCCTTCCGGGCCGAACCGGGCAGGCGAAGCCGGCTTCTCCTCCGGCTGAGCCAAGCGCAGCCGCCTCTCTGTCTCGAGGAAGAGGGACAAGCGAATGCCGCGGACGAATGGAGGCCCTTGCTGCCGGCTTCGCATCCCGCGCGGCCAGCCGCCGCACGGCGATCAGCTCGGCAACGACGCTGACCGCGATTTCCTCCGGACCGTCCGCTCCGATGTCGAGACCGACCGGCGCGTAGACGGGAGCTGCGGGCAGAAGGCCGTCAAGCAGCGCCGCCACCCGCTTGCGCGAGCCCAGAATTCCGATATATCGCAGCGGGCAGGGAGCGAGCAGCTCCAGCATCGCCCGATCCCGCTGAAGCTGATGGCTGCAGATGAACACATAATCGGCAGGACAGACGTTCAGCTTCCGCAGGATGGAATCCGCCGTTCCGAGCGCCAGCTGCGCTTCCGGAAACCGCTCCGCCGTGCAGAGCTCTTCCCGCCAGTCGGCCACGGCAATGCGAAACCCGGCCGCTTCGGCCAGCCGCGCAACCGGAAGCGCATCGGCTCCGGCTCCGAAGATGATCAGGCGCGGGCGGGCATGAATCGGAAAAGAATAGATTCCAGCTCCATCGCTCTCGACTCTAACGCCGGAAAAGCTCGAAGCTTCAAGCAGCCGGTATTCGATCATCCGCCCTTCCGGCTCAAGCACCCGCTCCAAATGCACGGCCGTCTCGCCGCTATGGGCCGCAGCCCTCCGGATGCAAGCGGCCAGCTCCCCTTCCACTCTTTCCAGGAGGACGGTCACCGTTCCGCCGCAGCCGATCGCCTCGCCCCACATCAAGTCGTCGGGCGATTCCATTTCGTACAGCACCCTTTCCCAAGCCGCTTCGGGGGACGAGGAGCCCATGTCCAGCAAAGCCTCGGCCCTCGCCTCGAGATCGGCCTCCAGGCAGCCGGGGCTGAGGCTGCCGCGCTTCCAGCCCCCTCGGCCCAGCAGCATGCAGGCTCCCGGCTTGCGGTAGGAATGTCCCCTTGCCTCCACAATCGTCGCCAGGACAGCCGGACGCTCGCCATCCCAGGATGAAAACACCACATGCGCATCCATGAGCATCCCTCCTCTTAGTCCTCCCCGACAACCATTCCATGCGGAACGTTCGCGGTTATCCCTTCCGGCCCTCTCCCTATTTCCTTCCGGCCGATCGCAGCGCCGGCCCTCTCTTTATTTCCTTCCGGCCGATCGCAGCGCCGCAGCCGGCTCCTCTCCTTTCGCTGACATGCCGCGCAGCTGGAAAGCCAGCTTCAGCCGCAGCAGATCGTCCGTCTTCTTGAGATCGACCTCTAGCAGCTCGCTGATCTTATCCATCCGGTAGGAAGCCGTGTTCCGGTGGATGTAGAGCTTCTTGGCCGTCTCGCTCAGCTGGCCGTCGTTGTCGAGGTAAACCTCCAGCGTCCGCAGCATTTCCTGCCTGTATTCCGGTTCTTTGCGCAGCAATCCGCCCAGCACCCGGTCGCAATAGGCCGTCATCCGCTCTTTCGGGCAATGCTCGAACAGATAGGCGAGCTCCAGCCTCCGGTAGGGCACGACGGGATCCGGCACTCCCCATTCGGCGGCAAGCCGCAGCGTCTCCTTGAGCTCCATCCATGCCGAAGCAAGCGACTGCTCCCCGCTCCTGCGTCCGCCTATGGCCGCTCTCGCGACGCAGCCGGCCGACTTGCGCAGATTGCCGGAGCATGCCGCGAGATGCTCCGCCAGCTCATCGGCTCCGGCTCCAACGGGAAACAGCGACAGGACGCCCTCTTCCATATCCAGATGAAGGGCTCCCAATGCCGACAGGACGGGATGGCTCCCGTATTCCTGGCGGATCCTCTCCATCCTGGCGCTGCGACCGGCAGCGTCGGAAGTTCCGCCCGGCGAGGTCAGAACCGGGATGTACGCTCCTTTCAACACGGGATTGCCGAAGCTCTCTCCGTAGGCGGCGAGCTCGGCGGGAGGCAAAACGCCCGCTAGACAGGCTCGGATCTGGTCCTCGTACTGCCTGCTGCGGTTGTCCGCGGATTGAATTCGCGCTTCCATCTGATAGGCGATCAGCTCCGCCGCCTGATGGAACAGTCCTTCTTCAAGCGTCGTGAAGAGAGGCTCGCCCGTGACAAAGCAGGCGTATCCCGCCGGCTTCGCCCCGCTGAGGAGAGGCACGCGATAGCATTGCCAGCCTTCCCCTTTCACCCAGGGATGCCGCCCCGTCCATGGCCATGCCCGCAGAAGGCTTTCTTCCGGCACGCCGCTGTTGTTGAACAGAGCTCTGCCTTCCCCGCTGACGACCGCGAGAGGATAGCCGACAACTCCGCTGATTTCCTCGAACAGCTGGAGAATGGGATCGCTTTGGAGGGCGAAGCGCATGAGACGCTTCTGCTTTTCCATCGCCGCCTGAAGAGCTTTCGTGCTTCGCTGCATTTCGGCCCTGTAAAGCCCGTTCATTTGATCGGAGAAAGTGAATTCGTACGGAAGCTGAATGAGGGGAAAGCCAAGCTTGTCGGCCATGAGGATAAGCGCGGGCGGAATCTGCTCCCAGAATCGGCCCAGCTTGATGCCGAGTCCGGAAGAGCCTCTGCGGTTCAGCTGCTCCAGCAGCCCCGCTCCGCCTTGAGGGTCGTCCTTGATCAGATAGCCTGTCGTGAACAGCATCTCGCCGTCCTTGATCCAGTCCCAGATATCCGGGGCGTCCATGACATTGACGGATTTGACGATACGGTTTTTCCCGGCTGCTCCCGCAACGAGCTTTCCTTCTGAAAGGGGATATACGGACAGCGCATCTTCGACGGTCAAATGCATTCGGATTCCTCCTCGCGCTGGCTTGATTCGCTCTTTGTGTTAGGTTATCTATCATTATATGTTGAGATCATCCATCCAACAATCCTTTTTTATTTGCTCTTCCGTCATCTCCCTCCCTATATATCTGACATCAAATTTACATGTGAGCGGCCAGCTTTCCTTTTGGCTTTTTCCTCTTTGACTTTTTTCCTTTATGGCTTTTTCCTTTATGGCTTTTTTCCTTTATGGCTTTTTTCCTTTCAACTTTCTTTACCTTTCGCTTTTCTTCCCGTTTCCCTTTCGGTTCTCTTTCGGTTCTTTTTCCATTCTCTTTTGGTTCTCTTTCCATTCTCTTTTGGTTCTCTTTCGGTTCCCTTTCCATTGAACTCCAGGCTTCGCTTCACGAAAATCGGCTATAACCGCAGAGCATGGCCAGCTATAGCTTATAAGCCTTAGTCTATAACCGAGCAATCGTGTTATGTTTCGTTTAAGGCAAGATCAGGACCGCCGCACATTTATTTTCGGGAGGATACGGAATGAACGCGATCAGCAGCAGCTTGGGCTATCCCAACATCGGGAACAAGCGTGAATGGAAGCAAGCGCTGGAGGCATTTTGGGCCGGCAAAATCGAAGAGGGTGAATTTCTCTCCCGCATGGAAGAAATCCGGATCGGCCGCCTGCGCCGCCAATCGGAGGCAGGAATCGGTCTCGTGCCGGTAGGCGACTTCACTTTCTACGACCGGGTGCTCGACACGTCAGCCATGTTCGGCCTTATTCCAGCACGCTTCGGCTATCAGGACGGCCCTGTGACGAACGATCTGTATTTTGCCATGGCTCGCGGCAGAAAAGACGCTACCGCTTGCGAGATGACAAAGTGGTTCAATACAAACTATCACTATATCGTTCCCGAGCTTCAGCATGCGGAAGCCAAGCTTGTGCGCAACTACCCGCTGGAGGCTTATCTCGAAGCGAAGGAAAAGCTCGGCCTGCAAGCCAAGCCGGTGCTGATCGGTCCCTTCACTTTCCTCAAGCTGTCCAAAGGCTACACAGCCGGCGAGTTCGACAGCTGGATCGCCAGGCTGGTCCCTCTCTACGGCCGCGTGCTCGCGGAGCTTCGCGATGCCGGCGCCGAATGGGTGCAGATCGACGAGCCGTCCGTCACGGGCGAGCTGGATACGGCGGATTGGAAGCGGCTGGAGAGCATCTACAGCGAGCTCGCCGCCGCCGCTCCGGAACTGAAGCTGATGCTCCAGACCTACTTCGATGCGCCTGCCGACTATGCCGCGCTTACCGCGCTTCCGGTCGCCGGCATCGGCCTGGACTTCGTCCATGACCGCGGCGTCAACCTGCAAGCTCTCCTCTCCGGCGGATATCCTTCCGGACGCGTACTCGGAGCGGGCATCATCGACGGTCGCGGCATCTGGAGAACCGATCTGACCAAGGCTCTGGCGCTCGTGGAGAAGATCGCTTCCGTCGTCCCTTCCGATCGTCTCCATATCCAGCCGTCGTGCAGCCTGCTGCATGTGCCCGTCAGCCTCAGCGGTGAAACCGGCCTTCCGGCAGGTCTGCGGGGAGCTCTCGCCGGCGCGGATGAAAAGCTGGAGGAGCTGACGCTTCTGACTGCTGCAGCTGCCGTCGGCTCCGCCGGGCTTGGCAACCCGCAGCTTGCCGGCGCAGAGCGCATCCGGGACGGCCTGGCGGCCAACCGCGCGGCGCTTGAAGCTCTCGAAGCCCTGCCTGAGCGCCATAACGCCGCTGTGCGCGAAGAAGCGAAGCGGCTTGCAGCGGCACGCACATTCCGTTCCAGCAGCTTCTCCGACCGCCGGCCGGTCCAGCAGAAGAAATGGCAGCTGCCCTTCCTGCCGACGACGACGATCGGCAGCTTCCCGCAGACTGCCGAAGTCCGTTCCGCCCGGGCGCGCTGGCGCAAAGGCGAGCTGCCTGATGCCGCCTATGAGGCCTTCATCCGCGAAGAAATCGCCAAGTGGATCTCTGTGCAGGAGAATATCGGCATCGACGTGCTCGTTCACGGCGAATTCGAACGTACGGACATGGTCGAATTTTTCGGCGAGAAGCTGGAAGGCTTCGCTTTCACCCGCAATGGGTGGGTCCAATCCTACGGCTCCCGCTGCGTGAAGCCGCCCGTCATTTACGGCGATGTCCGACTGACGAAGCCGATGACGGTCAAGGAAACCGTCTATGCCCAATCTCTGACGAGCCATCCGGTCAAAGGCATGCTTACGGGTCCGGTCACGATCCTCAATTGGTCGTTTGTCCGCCACGACTTGCCGCGCACGGAGGTTGCCTTCCAGATCGCCCTGGCGCTGCGCAAGGAAGTCGAAGCTCTGGAAGCGGCAGGCATCGGCATGATCCAGGTGGATGAGCCCGCCCTGCGCGAAGGCCTCCCTCTGAAGAAAAGCCTTTGGCCCGAAGAGCTCGAAGCGGCCGTGGACGCTTTCCGCCTCGTCACGACGGGAGTCCAGGACGAAACTCAGATCCATACGCATATGTGCTACTGCGAATTCTCGGATATCATCGACACGATCCGCGATCTGGACGCCGACGTCATCTCGATCGAAACGTCGCGCTCGCATGGCGAGCTCATCCACAGCTTCGAGGAGAACACGTACGGCAAGGGAATCGGACTCGGCGTCTACGACATCCATAGCCCGCGGGTTCCTTCCACGGAAGAGATGATCGCCATGATCGAGCGCTCGCTCCGCAACCTTGATCCGGAGCTGTTCTGGATCAATCCGGATTGCGGCCTCAAAACACGGGGACGCGAGGAAACGGAAGCATCGCTCGCCCATATGGTGGCCGCCGCGCGGGAAGTTCGCGCTCGCCGCTCCGCAGCGCAACAGTAATAATTTCCCATTTTTGGTTGGGCGTACATGCTTCCGCTCCAAATAAAGAGGCTCTTTTCCATTCTCCGGCAGGAGAGAAGGAATAGAGCCTCTTTTTTGTTCTCAAATCGAATAAGTTAAAATCGCTAATTCAAAAATAAATTTTACGAATGTTGATATAAATAGTGCAAATTTCCCGATTTCTTTCCGATATAAGAGTTAATTAGGTCAATGGACTCTTACATATACAGGAGAGGGAGTTTGCTATGAGCATTACCAGCACGTATGACAAAGCCACGCATCGAATCCAAAGCAATCTGGAAACGCTGATCCGCCAGTATTTCATTGATGAATCGACCAACACGCTTCTCCCCATCCGGTCCTACACCGAGCTGAGCAGCGAAACCAAACGCCTGTACAAACCACTCACCAAAGGCGCTCTCGCCCGCCTGGCCGGGGTTCGTCCCAATGTCATCACCGAGATCTGCCATCTGCAGCGCGGAACGCTCAACATCTACCATCTCAGTTCCATCGCGGAAGCGCTTAAGATCAAGGATATCAATGAAATCATCGAACTGAAATGACTGTCCCCGCCCCCCAAAAAAAGCTCCAAGCCATTGCTCGCAATCGGCTTGGAGCTTTTTTTGGTTCGTCCAGCCATGTACAGCCGCAGCCTCTGGAGCTTCTGCAGCTTGCTTCTTCCGACAGTTGTACTTGTCCTTTGACGACTACCTGCCCCGCTTGAAGCATCTCCCGCTTCGCTGCCACTAGAGCATCAAGCAATGAAGACGGTTCCGGCGAGCTGGCCGCATTCTTGCACAAAAAAAAGCTGCCCCCAAGCTCATGCGCTTGGAGGCAGCTGCAAGACCGGCCCGGTCCGTTTAGAAATTAAAGGTAAAGTCCTCGTCGCGAAGCGGCTCCACGTTGAGGGTCCGCACATAGCCGTTGCCCTTCTTGGAGAAGAAGTCATGCTGCTTCGTGCGGGTGCTGATGCCGTTGAACACGATCGGATTGACATCCTCTTCCTCGAAGAGCGGCTCGAGGCCGAGGTTCATCATCGCTTTGTTGGCGTTGTAGCGGACAAACGTCTTGACCTCGTCCTGAAGTCCGATGCCGCTGTACAGCTCATCCGTGTACCGGTCCTCGTTCTCATGCAGCGTCGTCAGGAGAGTCCGCAGCTCCTGCAGCGTCTCTGCCTGCTCCTGCTCGCTGAGGGAGGCATGGACCTCCTGAGCCAGCACGCCGACGTAGAGGCCGTGGATGCTCTCGTCGCGCAGAATCAGATCGATGATCTCGCCGCTGCTCGTCATCTTGCCTTGACCGGCCAGATAGAGAGGATAGAAGAAGCCACTGTAGAACAGATAGCTCTCCAGCAGGACCGATGCCGACATAGCCATATACAGCGAGCGAGGCGAGTCGATGTTGCGGTAATATGCCGAGATGATCGAGGCTTTCTTCTGAAGCAAAGGATGCTTCTCCACCCATTTGAATACCGCATCGATCTCTTCCGTGGAAGCCAGCGTCGTGAAGATGCTGCTGTAGGACTTCGCATGGATCTGCTCCATCATGCCCATGAATCCGAGCACCGCCTTGCGCTGCAGGCCGTCGACATGCTCCACGAGGCTCGGCATGCCGACTCCTCCCTGAACGGTATCGAGCAGGGTGAGGCCTCCGAGCACCTTCATGTAGGTGTCTCTCTCCTGGTCGTTCAGGTACATCCAGCTCATCTTGTCGTCGGAGAGCGGGATCTCCTCGTCGGTCCAGAACTGCATGAGGTTCTGGCTCCAGAAGGTAGCGGTGTAGTCGTCGTCCGGACGGTTCCAGTTGACGGCGCGCAGCGGAGCGGAAGCGGCGGCTTCCGTGTTCAGGCTAGAGGCAGAAGGCGTATCCTGCGTAGCGAGATCGATCGGTTTCATGGGGTTTCCTCCTTGTATATCGCGGCTCGGCGGCCTTAAGTAACGAGAGCCGCATCAATGCGGCTCTCGGAGATGGTCATGGAAAGATCAAACGGCGCAGCTGACGCACTCTTCCACCCCAAGGCGGTTCGTGCGGGTATAGTAGAGCGACTTGAGCCCTTTGTGCGCCGCGTACAGGTAGTAGCGGGCGAGCTCGCGCGTCGTCACGCTGCTGTTGACGTGAAGCACGGCGGAGATGCCTTGGTCGATATGCTCCTGAATCTCCGCAATCAGATCGATGACCTTGAACTGATCCATCGCATAAGCGGATTTGTAATAGAAGAAATTATCCAGCGACAGGAACGGCATCGGGTAGTAGGTCGTCGAGTTCGCATAGGTGCGGGTCTCGATCGGCTCTACGATCGGCATGACGCTGGAAGTCGCATTCTGCACGTACGAGATGCTCTGCGTCGGCGCGATCGCCAGACGGTAAGCATGGTACAGGCCTTGGCGGGCTACCTTCTCCTTGAGCTCCGCCCAGTCTTCCGGCGACGGGATAGCCATTCCCTCGAACAGTTCCTTGACGCGAGCAGTTGTCGGACGGTAATCGGTAGCCAGGTACCGATCGAAGTAAGTGCCCTTCGCATATTCGGAACGATCGTAGTCGCGGAAGCGCTCGTTCTTCTCCGCGGCGATGTCGGAGCTCTTCTCGATGGAATAGAAATTCATCATCATGAAGAACGTGCGGACGAAATCTTTGGCTTCCGGGCTTTCGTAGGCGATCTTGTTCTTCGCCAGATAGCCGTGGAGGTTCATCGCGCCGAGGCCGACGGAGTGCATCTCTTCATTGGCCTTCACGACGCCCGGCGCATTGGATACGCGGGTCATGTCGCTGACGGAAGTCAGGCCGGCGATTCCCTCGTGGACCGTTTCGCGGATTTTGCGGTGCTGCATCACGTTGGCGATGTTCATCGAAGCCAGGTTGCAGCTGATGTCGCGGCGAATCGTGTCCGCTTCGCCGAAGTCGCCGATCTCGGACGTCTCCTGCAGCTGGTAGATCTCCGTGCACAGGTTGGACATCTTGATGGAGCCGATATCCTTCAGGGCATGGTTACGGTTCGCGTTGCTCTTGTTCATAATGTACGGATAGCCGGATTCCAGCTGGATCGTGGCGATCTTCACGAGCATGTCGCGGGCGCTCATGACCAGCTTCTTTTTGACGGCCGGGTTGGCCATCAGCTCGTCATACATCTCATCCATGTCCAGATCGTCGAGATGGGATCCGTAAGCCTTGAAGACGGAATACGGGGCGAAAGCATGCAGCGGCTTGTTCTCTTCGGCCAGCTTATAGAACTTGTTCGGCACGATCAGGCCGATCGACAGCGTCTTCAAGCGGGTTTTCTCGTCCGCGTTGATCTTCTTGCTGTCGAGGAATTCCATGATGTCCCATCCGAAGATGTTGTAGTAGGCCGCTCCCGAGCCTTTGCGCTGGCCCATCTGATCGGCATAGGAGAAGGCATCCTCCATCAGCTTGAGCACCGGCATGATGCCCTTCGCTGCGCCTTCCACGCCTTTGATCGGCTCGCCGCGCCCACGCAGCTTGGACAGGTTGACGGCGACGCCGCCGCCGATCTTCGACAGCTGCATGCAGGTCGAGAGGTTGTAGTTGATGGAGTTCAAGGAATCGTCCATCTCCAGCAGGAAGCAGCTGACCATCTCGCCGCGGCGGCTTTTGCCGGCGTTGAGGAAGGTCGGAGTCGCCGGCTGCAGGCGCTGCTCCATCATGGAAACCGCCAGCGACTTGGCCAGCTCCGCGTCGCCTCGGCCCAGATGCAGAGCCGTGACCGCTACCCGGTCCGGATAATGCTCCAGGAACTGCGAGCGGTCGTTGCTGCGCATCGCGTAGTCCGTGTAGAACTTGGAGGCCGCCATATAGGAAGGGAATTCGAACTCCAGGCTGTGCGCCAGCTCGAATACGGCAACCGCCTCTTCTTCCGTATAATGGTTGTACAGATTTTCGTAATAGTCGTTCGCGATCAGATAATCGATCTTGTCCTTATGGCTTGCGAAGGCTGGGCTCTTCGCTCGCGCTTCCTCCATGAATGCCGCCACGGCCTCGCGATCCTTCTCCAACTTGAAGAATCCGTCCGCTCCGCGCTTCATAATCTCGTTGTTCAGCTCAATATGCCTCAAGGGGCTGCACCTCCCGCATGAATTGTTCGACGTCCCGCGTCGTGCCCGAAAGCTCGAATTTGCAAATGACCGGCACCTCGTATTGCTCGGACAGCATATCCGCGCTGCCCGCGAAGTTGGGTCCCCAGTTGCGGTTGCCGCTGGCCGACACGCCTCGAAGGTAGGAACCGCTGCGCTGCAGGAACGCATCCACGGCAGGCGGCACCTGGCCGAAGCCGGTCGTATAGGTCACGAGGACGAACGGCTCCTCCAAGGTTGTGGAATCGTCGATTTTCACGGCCGGGAATCCCAGCTTGCTGACGAATCTCTTCACATTGCCGGTACGCGAGGCGTAAGCGATCAGCATGGCGGTTCACTCCTTCGAAAAAATGTATGGCAACTAGATGTTGTGTCCGGAACCGGAACGGGTACAGAGAGCCCGCTCTGCCGATTACTGTCGAAAAGACAATAAAAAGGACCTGCTTGGAGTTCGTTGCTCTTGCTGCCGCTCCATCAGGCTGTGTCCGGTTGGTATGGTCATGTTGTCTGATCCTGTCTGTGTCTGGCTGCGGGTGTTGCCTCCCGCAAGCAAATCGCTCGGCCCGGACTCCCGATCGGGGCGGCGGCGGAAACGCTGCCGATGGCCCTCTCCGCAGCATCGCCCGGGGTGGCCGGGCCGTCTCCGGAGTCTCCGGAAGAAGCATATATTGGGTCTTGACAGCTTGTCCGCTTCATGCTTCAAACTGCTATATGTAGGTCTAGGTGTTAAATTTAACACCATATATTGTGGCTGTCAAGCCGTTGACACGTATATACCCTTATGCCTGCAAGTTGAAAACACCATCCCGGAAATGGACTTATTCACAGCTGTTGATAAGAACCGAAAGAGCCCGGGGAGAGTCTCCCGGGCTCTTGTTCAGGTAATTATCCACAAGATTCTGCACGCTTAGACAGGAAGATCGGGCTTGTCGGACGCAGAATTTTTTTTGCTTTCTCCCCGCCATTTTCGAACTCGCGAGCTCTTGGCCACCCGGCTTGCCAGAAAGACGATGCCGAGAATGCCGAGAAAGATAAAATACGACAAAATCAGCACTCGAAGATCCGCATCGGGAAAAATCAGCGAAGAGCTGATGATGCCGAACATCCATATATGGGATAGGTTTCCGACGAGGGACGACCACAGATAGGGTCCGAATTTGACCGGGGCGACGGCAGACATGAACGAGATCAGGTTGTTCGGCATGACGGGAATCGTGCGAAGCAGGATGACGAGCCAGGCGCCGTATTGGTCCAGGCTGCCCTGCCACCGCTCGTAGCGGTCCATCCGCGCCTGAAAGCGCCGCTGGACCTTGCCGTAGAAGAAATAGCGGAACAGCAAGTACACGACGAGCGCGGAAACCGTGCCGGCGGCCCAGCTGGCCGCGAGTCCTCCTGCAATGCCCAGGATAGAGATATGCAGCATGATGATCGTGGCAAAGGGAAAGACGCCGAACAGCCCTTGGATAATAGCTAAAGGGATCGTCAGAAGCAGTATATACGGCCCATCCAGGCCGCTGGCCGTGACCAGGGCGTCTATCCACCCGTTCAATCGATCGAACATGCTCTCACCGCTTCTTTATCGAATTAAGGGGTCCTTTAATATAGTACTTAACATTTTACGTTATGACACGCGCAAAAACAAAGACATCCTTTGGAAACATGGCCGTCTGAAGGCCGTTTTCCATGGCATTCCATGATTGCGTTTCCATCCCTGGAGCGATGCCGACATCGGAAAGGGACGCGGAACTGCCGGGCCCGACATCTCCATTATAAGCGCAAATGGCTCAACCCCGCTCTGCAGCATTTCGTCAAGCCGCTTGAGGACTCGCCCTCCGGGATCAGGAGCTCTGGAAGACGAAGCGGTTCTTCGTTGACGCTACCCGTCGAGGCCGAGGAGATTCCCGGGTCGGAGAAGAAAAAAAGACAAGAACCGGGAAAGCTTCCGCATCCTTGTCTTTTTTCGATCTGTGCCCCGCCGCCAATTGGTGCGTGCCGGCGGTCGAATTCACCTCAAGTCCTTCAGGTTCCTCTCCATCGGAATTCCGGTTAACCGAGCGCCAGCTCCGCTTCGATATCCGTCTCCATATCCATCGGCTCGACCGTAGACTCGAACCGCTTCACGACCTGGCCGCCGCGGCCGATCAGAAACTTCGTGAAGTTCCACTTGATGGAGTCCCCGTCCATGAAATGCGGAAATTTCTCCTCGATGAGGGCGTTCAAAAGCTTGGCTGGCGGATGGGTCTCATCGAAGCCGTCGAACGGCTTGGCCGAAGTCAGGTACTGGAACAGCGGATGCACGTCCGCATCGCGGACATTCACCTTGTTGAACATCGGGAAAGATACCCCGTAGCGCAGCGTGCAGAAGGCTTGGACCTGCTCATTCGAGCCCGGCTCCTGGTCGGCGAACTGGTTGCACGGAAAACCGAGGATGACCAGCCCCTGATCCTTGTAGCGGTCGTACAGCCTCTGAAGATCCTGGTATTGGTATGTGAATCCGCATTCGCTGGCGGTATTCACGATCAGCAGCACCTTGCCCCGGTATTCTTCCAGCGAAACTTCCTTCCCCATCATGGATACGGCCGAATAATCGTACACACTCATCTTCTGTTTCCCCCAAGCTGCTGTATTCCCCCACATTCCCTTCCTATTTTCGACATGAACAGGGAAAACGGTGAGGATACGGATTATTCACTTCGCGGAAAAAGAACAAGCCGCCCAGCCATCCGGGCTCCGGAAGGCTGGGCGGCGCTGCATGTTTATCAAGGCTGGCTCAAAGCCGCTTCGGCTGCTGTCAGCGTGGCCAGATTCGTAACTTGGCCCTTTTGCTCGTCGGTCAAGTGGTCATAGGCAGCTCGTGCGATTTCAAGGTAGGTTATACCATTTAAAGAACATCCTTACAATCGATTTCTTTCGCTTGCGGAATCCGTTTTTCAAGTCTGCTTCGAGTCCTGTTTCATGCATGCATATCCCTCCTCCAACCGAATGCGCTAAAAAAACAAAAAGAGACCGCCCCAGTCATGTTCATGACTGTTAGGGCAGTCCCTGAGTTCATAAGAGAAAGGATCAGACCGGCACGGCCGGCTCCTGCATCGCGTCGATGCTGGATTTGTTGCGGCCGGATATAGCGAAGTAAAGAGCGGTCAGAGCAAGCGCGATCGCCGCGTAGATGCCCAGATAACCTATTTGCGAGTAGATGACCGATGAGTCGCCGCTGCCGATCGCCGCTCTGAGCCCGGTGATGCTGTGGGACATCGGCAGCCATGGATTCACGGCCTGCATCCATTCAGGCAGCAGTTCCTTGGGGAAGGTGCCCGCGCTCGAGGTGAGCTGCAGAATCATCAGCATGACGACCAGATAGCGGCCGACCTGATCGCCCCAGGTGACGAGAGCCTGAACGATGAGCGTAAAGGTAAGGCTGGCGGCAAAGACGAGGGCGACGAACAAAGGCTTATCCGCGATCGTCAGCTTGAGTCCGTACATCAGGATCAGCGTCGCCACGACCGATTGGCTGATGCTCATGAGCACATACACCGATGTGCGGCTCATGAAGCGTCCGAGCCTGCCCGCGCTCTCCTGGAACGAATGGCGCGATGAAATGACGGTCGTGAAGAACAGCGCTCCGACGAACAGCGCCATCGAGATGAAGTACGGGGCGATGCCGACGCCGTACAGCTCGATCTTGCGCGAGCCGTCTTCCTTGATTTGGACCGGATCGGCGAACATATCCACCGTCTGCTGCCCGTCCTTGATGTCGGAAGTTTTGTCGGCGCCTTCCTTCAGCTTGGTCTGCAGCTCTCCCGAGCCGTCGATCAGCTTGGTCGTGCCGTCCTTCAGCTCGCCTGCGCCATTCTCCAGCTTGACGGTTCCGTCCGCGACGGAACCGACGCCGCCGGCGAGCTGGCCGAGGCCGCCGGCGAGCTGCGAGGCGCCGCTGCTGAGATCCTTCGCTCCGCTCGCCAGCTTGGTTCCGCCGGATACGGCGTCGCCGAGCTTCGCATTGAACTGCTGCAGGCCCGTCTGCAGCTGGCCGGTGCCGGCTTGCAGCTGCTGCGCTCCGGCCAGCAGCTGCTTCTGCGCGGCGCTGAGCGAAGTGCTTCCTTCCAGCAGCTGCTGCTGGGCTCCATTCAGCGACTTGCCGCCGTCAAGCAGCTGCTGCTGGCTGGCAGCCAGCTGCTTGCCGCCGTCAAGCAGCTGCTGCTGGGCTGCGCTCAGCTGATTGCTTCCCTGCGCGAGCTGCTGTGTCGCGGCGAGCAGCTGCTTCACCTGCTCGTTGTCCGCAAGCTCGGGATTCGCCTTGACGAGCTGCTCCCAGCCTGCCGCGACCTGCTCGGCTCCGCCGGCCACCTTCGCGCCCGCTTCCTCAGCCGAGGCCAGCGAATCCGCCAGCTTGGCGCTTCCGTCCGCCGACTGCTGCAAGCCCTGCTGCAGCTTGGCGCTTCCGTCCGCCGATTGCTGCAGCCCTTGCTGCAGCTTGGCGCTTCCGTCCGCCGACTGCTGCAGCCCTGCGGCCAGCTTGTCGGTTCCCTGCTTGGCCGCGGAAGCTCCCTGCTCCAGCTGGCCTCCGGCCGCTTGCAGCTGGCTGAGGCCGCTTGCGAGGCTTCCGCTGCCGCTGACGAGCGACTGCGTGCCGTCCTTCAGCTTGCCGGCTCCCTGGCTGAGCGGATCCATGCCGCTTTGCAGCTTCTGCGCGCCTTCCGCAAGCTTGGCGAGATTGCTCTTGAGCTTCGCCACTCCGTCATCCACCTTGCCGGCTCCGTCCTTCAGCTCCCCGGCGCCGTTGCTGGCCTCCGAGAAGCCGTCCGATATTTCCTTGACCTGGTCGAACATGCTCTCGGTATAAGCCTTCGTAATGCCGGAGCTCAGATCCGCGCGAATGTCCTTCATCGCGCTGTTGCCGATCTGGCCGGCAATGAAGTTGTAATCGCCGTTCGGCTCGAATATAATCTCGGCCCGCTCCGGATTGTCGTTCATCAAGGTCGTCGCTTTCGCGGAAAAGTCCTTGGGAACCCGGATCGTCATATAATATTCGTTGTCTTTCATTCCTTGTTCCGCTTCTGCAGGACTTACGAACTGCCAGTTGAATTTCTCGTTTTTTTTCAGCTCGTCGATGAAATCATGTCCTGCGTCAAGCGTATTCCCCTTGTACACCGCTCCGGCGTCCTCGTTGACGACGGCAACGGGCAGCTTCTCCAGATGGCCGTATGGATCCCATGACGCCTTGATCAGAAATCCGCTGTACAAAATAGGAACAAACGCAACGGCAATGAACGAAATCGCAAGCATCGGCTTCTTGAACATGACCTTCAGGTCTTTGCCGACGACGTTCAAGGCTTTCATTGTATTTCTCACCCTATCTTTCGTTTATCATTTCAGTCAGCTTGCGCATGCTAACCAGCGAGGATCCGCTGGATCACTGTAGCTCTCTCCTTCAAGTTCTGACCAAAAATCAATTTCGGTCAGTTGGTCAAAAACTACTTTAACATGCTCTCGGGCATCTTGCAAGAGCTCCTCCGAAGTGCAAGCCCTGTCTCTTCAAGTAAAAAATGAAACGGCCGTTGCGATTCTCCGTATAGAAAAGTTATGATTGGTATCAAATGACCAAAATACATTTTTCGTTCCACGGTCAATGAAGGGATGGCTGAGGAACCCCGATATAAAGGAGCGATCTCTTTCATGTCCATCGATCGGAGGACGGAAGTCGTCAACGCTGCAGCCAAATCCTTTGCCATGTTCGGCTATAAAGCCACTACAATGGATCAGGTCGCCAAAATCGCGCGAGTGGGTAAAGGAACGATTTATACTTTTTTCGATAATAAAGAGCAGCTGTTCGAGGAAATTATGAACAACTTCATCAAAGAGATCCTCGCCGTGGCGGAGGCTGCCATCGATCCGGACAAGCCGTTCGCCGAAAATCTTCACCGCTGCCTGCTCGACGTGCTTACCTACCGCCGCGAGCATGAGCTCAGCGTCCGCCTCTCCTTGGAGATGAAGGAATTCGGAAGCGCGGCGGCCGGCTTCGGCATCCGCATGACCGAAGAAGCGCTGAACGGCTTTGTCAGCGGCGCCGTCCAGGACGCCATCATCAAAGGCGAGATCAAGCCCTGCGATCCCAAGCTTACCGCCTATGTGCTGATCAAACTGTTCATCACGCTCGTCAGCGACTGGCCGGCCGCAACGGGACAGCCGATGAAGGAAGAAGAAATCATGAAATTGTTCGAGCTCTACTTCCTGAACGGAGTTTCCGCGCAGGAATAGCCCTGGTCCTGCACCATAATCAACGCAAACAGCCGCCCGGCATCATCTCGCGATGACGCCGGGCGGCTGTTTTGGGCATGCCGGTTAAACCTTACTGGAAGAGGGAAGCATACTCGCCGTAGCCTTCCTGCTCCAGCTCCGACTTCGGAATGAAGCGCAGCGCAGCAGAATTAATGCAATAACGGAGACCGCCCTGATCCTTCGGACCGTCGTCGAAAACATGGCCCAGATGGGAGTCGGCGCGGAGGCTGCGGACTTCGGTGCGGACCATGAAATGGCTCGTGTCCGTTTTCTCGTTGACGCCCTGCTTGCTCAGCGGGCGGGTGAAGCTCGGCCAGCCGCAGTCGGAATCGAATTTATCGAGGGAGCTGAACAAAGGCTCTCCCGAAACGATATCGACGTAGATCCCTTCCTCCTTGTGATCCCAGAACTCGTTGCGGAACGGAGGCTCCGTACCGTTGTTCTGGGTCACCTCGTATTGCATCGGATTGAGCCGCGAGCGCAGATCGTCCTCGTTTTTCTTCATCGTCCAGTTTTCTTTGATGAAGGCGTCCCGGCCGGAGCCTTTGCGGTACATCTTGTAGCGGAACGGATGCGTCTTGTGGTAGTCCTGATGATAGTCTTCCGCATCGTAGAACGTTGCAGCGGGCTCGATCGTGACGACGATCGGACGGTCGAAGCGCCCGCTCTCCTCGAGGCTGCGCTTGGATTCCTCCGCAAGCTTGTGCTGCTCTTCGCTATGATAGAAGATGACCGGACGGTACGAGTCGCCGCGGTCCGCGAACTGGCCCATCGCATCCGTCGGATCGACCTGCTGCCAGTAGATGTCCAGAAGCTTGGCGTACGGGAACACATCGGCATCGAAAGTGATTTGAACGGCTTCCGTATGGCCGGTATCGCCCGCGCATACTTCATCGTAAGTCGGGTTTTCCTTATGTCCGCCTGTGTAGCCGGAGACTACCTTGATAATGCCCGGCTGCTCCTCGAACGGAGATACCATGCACCAGAAACAGCCTCCGGCGAATGTAGCTAGTTGCTCGTTTGCCATAACTAAATCCCTCCTGGGGTATCGTAATCGTCGCATTCAATCATGCTGCAAGGACTCTATTACGGGCCCTTTCTACTATTATAACGAAAGCATGCCCTTCAAGTCCAAGCCTCTACTCCCGCAGCGCATCCTGCAGCTTGGTCGACATGGACGAGCCGCCGCCGCCCATTCTTCTGCGCAGCCGCTGCATCTCCGCCCTGAGCCTGGCGACCTCAGCTTCGAGAGAAGCCTTCTCCTGCTCCAGCCCGGACAGGCGGTCCCTCAGCTGCCCGTTCTCTTCCGCCAGCCTGTTCATGCGTACTTCATCGCTCATCTAGCTCCATCCTTCCTCCCGGACCATCAGCTCCGGACTCCGCTCCCTCAAGATCGAGTCCATGAGCTCCGAGCTCTCTTCGCCGCCTGGGGAAAACCCCGAATCCGCTTCGAATGGCATCCTGCTGCCTGCAGCGGCCAGCTCCCGCCGAACATAGGCGGCCGCCAGCCGCAGCGAATGTCCCGCAGCCGGAATCCAGCCCGGCATCATCGCCGTAAAATCGTGAATCATTCCCGCGTAGCAGCGGTATTCAACCGCGACTCCATCCCGCCGCAGACGCTCGGCATACTGATGCCCCTGGTCGCGCAGCGGGTCCAGCTCCGCCGTGACGACGAGCGCCGGCGGCAAACCCTCCAGCGTATCCGCCAAGAGCGGAGATACGGCTGGCCGGCTTCGATTGTCCTTCGGGGCATAAGCGGACGCGAACTGCTGCAGCAGCCGCAGCGTCAGCAAATACTGCCTGCCGTTTTCCCGCAGCGAAGGCTGTGCCGCGCTGTCGGCGCCGCCTGTCAGATCGACCGCCGGGTACAGCAGCGCCTGGCAGGCGATGTCCGGCCCTCCGCGCTCTTTGGCCAGCAAAGCCGTCACAGCCGCGATATTGCCGCCAGCGCTCTCGCCGGCCACGGCTATCCGGCTGCCGTCTCCCCCGAAGCCGGACGCATGGATCGAGGCCCAATCCAAAACATCGTAAGCATCCTCCACTCCGGCCGGATACGGATGCTCCGGCGCCAGCCTGTACCCGACCGACAGCAGCACGCAGCCGCTCAGCACGCACCAGGCCCGATTGTATCGGTGCCGGGCGGTGTGGTCGCCAAGAGCGAAGCCTCCGCCATGGAAATACAAAACAACCGGGAGCTTGTCCGACTCGCCTGCGCTCTCGGGCCGATACAGGCGAACAGGAATCAGGCGGCCGTCATGGGCAGTTACGGCCATGTCCTTCCAGACTGCCTTGCCTTCCACCCGAAGGGCTGCGGCCGCATCCAATCCCTTCATGAACAGCCGCATGCGAGGGCGCATCCGCCGCAATGGCAGGCCCGTCATCCAAGATCCGGCATGGACAATGCCAAGCAGCAGCCTGAGCGGCAGCGAGCGGGGTCCAATCGGACGCTTCGCGGAATCAGCGCCCTCCCGTTCTCGGCTTGACACGCTGGATCATCTCCGTCTTCAGGCTCCATAGCGACTCGCTGAAAGCAACCGGATACGGCTCCGGATGCAGCTTGCGCAGATGAGGCTGGCGGAACAGCTTCAGCTGCTCGGCGTGATAAGCTCGAATCTCATCCAATGCGGGCAGTGCTCCCGTCAGCTGACCGTCCCGGAAGACTGCTTTCAGCAGCGGAACGGCTGCATAATCCTCCGCCTCTGCCGTCACATATGGGTGGGCCGGATCGACCAGCTTGAGCATCGCTCCTTCCGTCGGCGCCGAATCCCCGCGCAAAGTCATGAAGTCGGCTACAGCCATGCCGCTTCGGCGATCGATCAGGCGGTAAACGTCCTTCACGCCCGGATTGGACACTTTATCTAGGTTGCCTGAGATTTTGATCACCGGCTCGTAGCGGCCGTCCTTCTCTCTGGCGACGAGCTTGTATACGCCTCCTAGGGAGGGCTGATCCGCTGCCGTGATCAGCTGCGTGCCGACGCCCCATGTATCGATCCGCGAGCCTTGAGCCTTGAGATTCATGATGATATGCTCGTCCAGGTCGTTGGAAGCGACGATCTTCACATCGGGAAATCCGGCTTCGTCCAGCATCCGCCTGGCTTCCCTCGACAGCACCGCCAGATCGCCGCTGTCGAGCCGGATGCCCTGAAGCTCCTTGCCTTCCTTCCTCAGCTCTTCTCCCGTCCGGATGGCATTGGGGACGCCGCTCTTGAGCGTGTCGTACGTATCGACAAGCAGCGTGACTCCATCCGGGAGCGCCTTGGCGTAATTCATGAAGGCTTCCAGCTCGCTGTCGAATGCCTGTACCCAGGCATGGGCATGGGTTCCCTTTGCCGGAATGCCGAACATCATGCCGGCTCTCATGTTGCTTGTGGCATGGAAGCCGGCGATGTAAGCCGCCCTTGCTCCCCATACGGCCGCATCCATTTCCTGGGCGCGCCGGGTTCCGAATTCGAGCAGCGTATCGTCTCCCGCCGCCTGCTTGACCCGCGATGCCTTGGTCGCGATCAGCGTCTGGAAATTGGCCGCGTTCAGAAGAGCCGTCTCCACGAGCTGGGCTTCCATGATTCTCGCTTCGACCCGGATCAGCGGCTCTCCCGGAAATACGAGCGTTCCTTCCGGCACTGCTTCAAGCGTGCCCGTAAAACGGAAGGAGCGCAGCTCGTCCAGGAAATCCTCTTCGTATCCTTCCTCCTGGGTGCGGAGATAGTCCAGATCCTCTTCGCTGAAGGTCAGCTTGGAGATGTATTCGACAATGCGCTGCAATCCGGCAAAAACAGCAAATCCGTTGCCGAAGGGCAGCTTGCGGAAATACATCTCAAAGACGGCTTTGCGGTTATGCGTGCCTATCTTCCAGTGGGCATACATCATATTGACCTGGTATTTGTCGGTATGAAGCGTTAGATCCTCGCAGTTCATCGTTGACCTCCTAGATGGACAAGCTTCGCCAATGGCAAAGGCTGCGCCGCTTGAACGGCGCAGCCTTTGGCTCGGAATTTATTCAGCCGGTTTCAACAATCCGTTGTCATGCTCCGCAAGCAGGTCCCGATCCTGGATGACGGGCCGGTCGGAGCTGTGCAGCGCCCGGGATTCATCCAGCTCTCTCTTCAATCCTTTGATTTCCCTTTGGAGCCGGTATTGGCGGATGATTCCGAAAAGCCCCGTGCTCAGACCGCCCAGCAAAGCCGAGATCAGGATGACCAGGATAAGCGGCGCGCTCGTCGTCGCGAACATGAAGTTGACCCGCACCGGATCGACGTTGATGACGGCGAATATGGCAATGATCAAGGCAAAAACCAAGCCGGATATTAACAGACCTTGCGTTTTCATCGGAAATCACCTCAAGCCTTCTCTTCATTGGATATTGTTCCCTTTTACCCGGACGCCATGCCCGTTCAAACCCTTTTTTTCTTCGGCATCCACACTTCGATCAGGGAATACAGCTGTTCGATCGCAATCGGCTTGCTGATGTAATCCGAAGCCCCTGCGGCCAGGCATAGATCCCGGTCCTGCATCATCGCCTTCGCGGTAAGAGCGATGACGGGAATATCGCGGTACAGGGGATGCTCTCGTATCTGTCTCGTCGCTTCATAGCCATCCATGACCGGCATCATCATATCCATCAGGACGACGTCTATATCCTCTCGCTCGTCGAGAAGCTGAAGCGCCTCCTCGCCGTTGTTCGCTGTCAGCACCTCGGCCCCTTCGATCTCCAGGGCATTCGACAGGCTGTAGACATTGCGGATGTCGTCATCGACGAGCAGGATAAGCCGGCCTGCCAGAGCCGGATGGCTGCCGCTCCGGTCGGATGACGCGGCTGCCTGCTGCTTGGCGGCTGCGCTCCTTCCCCAAGACGGCTCCGAATCTCTCCGCTCCGGCGTCGTCTGGAATTGATGCGATTCAGCCTCAGCCGCATCCTTGCTTGCGCCGCCGGCATTCGTCAAGGAGGCCAACGACGGAACATATAAGGTGAACGTACTGCCCGCTCCCGGGCTGCTGTCGAGCGTGATGAGCCCGCGCAGCAATCCGGCAAGCTCGCGGGAAATCGATAGTCCGAGGCCAGTGCCTCCAAATTGGCGGCTCGTCGTGCCGTCGGCCTGCTGGAAGGCATCGAAGATGACTTCCTGCTTGGAAGGATCGATCCCGATTCCGGTGTCGCTGACCCGGAAGGAGATGATCTCCTCTCCGCCGGCTTGCGGAAGCAGCTTCCTGGCTTCTTCGGCGGGGACGAGCGCAATTTCCAGAGACACTCCTCCCTGAGGGGTGAACTTGAAGGCGTTGGAAAGAAGGTTTTTGAGAATTTGCCTCAGCTTCCTCTCATCCGTGTACAGCAGGGAAGGGACATCCTCGCCGCAGTTCATCTTGAAGTCAAGCTGATGTTTGTGGGCAATGCCGGAAAATCCGGAGAACATGCTCTCCGGCAGCTCCGACATGTTGATGGCATCCACTTGCAGATCCATTCGTCCGGCCTCGATCTTCGTCAGATCAAGAATGTCGTTGATCAGATCCAGCAGATCCACCCCGGCAGAATGGATGATGCTGGCGAATTCCTCTTCTTTCTCGGACAGATTCCCGGCTGGATTCTCGGCCAGCATTTCCGACAGGATCAGCATGCTGTTGAGCGGCGTCCGCAGCTCATGGGACATGTTGCCCAGAAATTCGCTTTTGTAGCGCGAAGTCAGCTCCAGCCGCTCGGAATACTGCTTCAGCTCCGACTGGATTTGGCTCAGCTCGTCGTTCTTGTCCTCCGACAGCACGAACTGCCGTCCAAGCTGCTCGTTGGAGACGGTCAGCTCCTCCTGCTGGGTCTGAAGCTCTTCCGTCTGAACCTGCAGCTCCTCCGTCATCGCCTGAGACTCGCGAAGCAGGCTCTGGATTTGACTTTGCGTGAACAGCCTGTTGAGGGCGCTGCCCAGCATATTGGCGGCTTTCTCTGCGAATGTTTCCAGATGATGCTCGAATGGCTTGAAGGAGGCCAGCTCGAGCACGCCCAGCGTCTTTCCTTCGAACAGGACCGGAATCAGCAGCAGATGAGTAGGCGGAGCGCTGCCCAGTCCGGAGGAGATCCGAATATACGTCTCCGGCACGGCGTAGCTTCGCTTGAGCTTTTCGGCAGCCGTGCGTCCGACAAGCCCTTCTCCGAAGCCGAAGGAAGCGGGCGACTTCTCCAGAGCCGATCCGCCGCCCGATACGGACGCGGCAAGCGTCAACTTGGCTCCAGCGTGCTGCGGATCGGAAATATACAGCGCCCCGTAAGGCGCCTTCAGAGCCTCCGCGATGTAGCGGACCACCATGTCGGCCGTCTCGTCCAGATGCTCCGCGCCTTGCAGGCGGGAGCCCAGTTCTACGCTGCAGCGCTGGATCCAGCTCTCTCCTTCGAGCTTCTTCAGCAGCTTGTTCGTCTCGGCAGCAAGATCGGCCACCTCATCCGAAGTCGAGATCGGCACCCGGATCGAGAGATCGGCTGCGCTCTGCTCGCTTTCTCCGGACATGCTCTCCAGGCAATCCGTCACATTTTGGATCGTGCGCACGATGGAGCGCGACAGCAGCCAGCCGATCAGAGCCGACAGAAGGATGGACAGTCCGAGCAGCGACAGCAGCGTCATTCGAAGCATGCTGTTTCCTTCCTCCAGATTGGCAAGCCGTTTGGCGGTAAGGGTTTTCTCCGTGCCGCGGAACCCCTCGAACATTCCCCTGAGCTTGTCCATGTCCTGCTGGCCTCGGTCAATGACATAAAACTCGCGGATCGCAGCCTCGTCACCGTTTTGCTTGGAATCGATGACAGGCATCGTTATGGCCAGCCACTCTTCAATGACCTTCCGGATCGATTCCAATGTTTTCATCTGAAGAGGGTCGTCCGATATAAGCTCCATAAGACTGTCATAATTGATTTGCCAGTCCGAAAACCCATTTCGGTATGGCACCAGATAATTATCCTCGCCGGTAACAATGAAGCCTCGCTGTCCGGTCTCCATGTCCAGCATGTTTTTTTCAATCTTGTTCGTTAGATTATGCACTTCGATATCATGGCTCGTAATGTAATTCGTTTCCTGCTGTACTTTTCCGAGCTGGGTGAAGACGACAAGAATCGAAACCGCCAGGCATACCAATATGACGGCATAACCGGCGATAATCTTGGATCTGATCGTAATTCTCCGCTTCGATTGGCTCGACAACTTTCTATCCCCTGTTCTGGCCGGCGAAGGGCGCATAAGCTGGCCCTGCGCCGGATTATCCCTCAATGTTCGAGACGGATGTCGGAATCGACCTCCGGAATCAGGTCACGGGCGATTTGCCTCCGTCGATATTCAACGTCGTCCCCGTTATATAAGAAGCCGTATCGGAAGCGAGGAAGACGATCGCATCCGCAGCCTCCTCTGTCTCTCCGATCCGTCCGAGCGGGACGGCATGGCGCGGATCCCGGGCATACTCCTCCCAGCTGAGCGCGGGAGCGTCGCTTCTCCACTTCCGTTCGATCTGATCGCTGCGGATCATGCCGATGCAGACCGCGTTGACGCGGATGCCCTCGGCTGCGAGATCCCGGCTCATCGCTTTGGTGAGCGCGATTCCTGCCGCTCTGGTCACCGAGGAAGGAAGCGTAGCCGCCGCAGGGGACTTTCCTCCGATCGCCGTCACGTTGACGATGGCGCCGCTTCCGGCCCGCTTCATGAACGGCAGCGCTTCGCGGGTCATATGGACGGCTCCCATCAGCTTCAAGCCGATATCGGCCTCCCAGCTCTCGATGCCGACCTCCTCGAACGGGGCTGCCGCAGACGTTCCCGCATTATTTATAAGAATGTCGATTTTCCCGCCCCACTTCTCCGCAATGGCCGAGACGGCTTGCTTGACTCCATCGGCATCGGCAACATCGCAGGCCGCCGTCAGGACGCCGGCCCCGGTCTCCTGCCGAATCCGTTCCGCCGCCGCTTCGAGATCCTCTATCGTACGGGCGATCAGGGCAACATGAGCGCCTTCCCGGGCCAGCGTGAGCGCAGTGGCGTATCCGATGCCTTTGCTGCCTCCTGTGATGACGGCATGTTTTCCGCTCAGCTTGAGATCCATGGTCAACCTCCTTCGATGGTATCGAATCCATCCGGATCGCCTCTTGCATTTCCCGGGAAATCGAAGTCTGTGTCGTGTCTTGTCGTCCGGATCGGTCGTGCGGCTTAGCGGCCTACCTTGACATAGAAGCGGGCGCGCTCTTCCCAGATCTCGCCCGGTTCGAGTTCGAACAGCCCCATCTCCTCGGCTGGAAGGCTCATGTTGGGAGCATTGACGAGATTCACTTGCGGCTCCGGACAGAAGAACTCTCCCCGGCCCTGATTGTTGTACAGCATCCACTGCTTGTAGGAGGTTCCGACATCGTAGACGAGAGTGACTCCGCGCTTCGTGTCGGTCAATTCCATCCGGTTGCGGCCATTTTGGGGAACGGCTGTGTAATGGTGGTCCAACGCCGTCCAGAATGGATCGATTCCGTCTTCCTTCATGTTCTCTTCTTCGGTGCTCAGAGGCATGAAAGAACCGGTTGGCAGCATCCTCGGACTCATCTCCCAGCGCTCGCCGATCGTCAGCTTGAGCTTGCAGTCCTGCGCTTTGCTCCCTGGAGAGAACGGGGCGTTGAGCGTCGTATGGAACGCCAGCAGGCAAGGCATCGACTCGCTTCCGTCGTTGCGGAGCGTGACCCGTTGGGACAGGCCGTCCGGTCCGAGGGAATAGTGCAGGCGCACCGTATAGTTGAATGGCAGCCGGCGATAGGCGGGATGGTCCTCGTTGACCTTTACCGATACCGTCACGAAGCTCTCGTCGCCCTTATGGCCGAAGCTTTCTACTTCCCAAGGGGTTTGATAGAGAAAACCGTGCAGATGGTTGTCCGTTGCCGGCTCGTTGATGGGAAGCTGATAGATTCTGCCATTCCAAGGGAACTTGCCGTCTTCGTACCGGTTGGGCGGGAAAAGCACCGGAATTCCCCAGACGATGGAATTTTCCCGAAACTTCTGCATGTCCTCATGTGCCGGCTCGCGCAGAAACCGGTATCCGTTGACCAGATCACGGAAGGCAACCAGATTGCCTCCGATTTCGGGAAGCATGACCGCTTCGTAAGCTCCCGCCCGCAGATAGATCGCCTTTTGTCCCTGATAGATGCCCTCAAACGCACTGCTCGCGCTGCTCATATGGATATCCGCTCCTCTCTAAATTCCGCTTCTACTAGATTACCATATTTTTTTCGACCTGTTCTATACGAATTGACAAGCTTATTGCCCTGCAAGCAAAAGCCTGGCGCCGTCTATGCCGGCGCTTGACGCCGAGGTTCCGGCACCCCGCATTCAACAGGGAGAAATCTGCATGCAGAGGAAAAGAAAGCAGCCAGCGAAGCAAGGCTTCACTGGCTGCTCTTTCAGCCTTGCAGATTGTTACCGATCCGCCATGAACGGCTCCCCTTGCATCTCGGGGCCATGATCCGCGCTTTTCTCGCGCTGCATGAACGGCCACCAATTCGCCTCTCCGAACGTCTTGACCATGACCGGAACGAACAGCGGAAGCATGAGGAATGCGTACAGGACCAATCCGCACAAGACGATCGTGGCGATCTGCATGAGCGACATCACGCCGGAAGGCAGCATCGCCGCGAACGTTCCGCCGAGAATGACGGCGGCGGACAGAATGACCGATCCCATGTTGCGCATGGCGCGCAGAATGCCTTCCTTGGGAGCCAGATGTTTGTATTCGCGGAAGCGGTCGAGCAGGAAGATGCTGTAGTCGACGCCGAGCGCGATGAGCAGGACGAAGCTGAAGAACGGCACGGCCCAGCTGATCCCGTCATAACCGAGAATCCGGGCGAAGATGACCTCGGCGATAGCCATCGACGTATAGTACGTAATGAGCAGCGAAGCCATGATGTAAGCCGGAATGACGATCGAACGGAACAGGAGGATCAGAATGATGGAAATGCCGATCAGCATCAGGATAACGGTACGGGAATAATCCTCGTCCGAGATCGTATTGAGATCATGCTGCGTGCTCGTGATGCCTCCGATCGCATACTGGGAGCCTTCGTAGCCGGTTCCCTTCAGACCGCGCTCCACGGCCGCGTTCACATCCGGAATTTTATTGAGCGTGGTTTCTTCATAAGGATTTGTCGAGAACACGACATCGAGAGTCGTCATGTTCCCTTCAGGAGACAAGTAGGCTTCAAGAGCTTTCTTGAAGTCCGCATCGGCAAGAGCCTGCTCCGGCAAGTTCCAGCCGCTGAGTCCCGAATCCGGCTGTGCCGACAGCTCATCCAGATAAGTCCGGGCTTCGCCAAGTCCGTTCGATACTTGGCTGATGCCGTCGACACTCTGCTCAAGCCCGCCGGTAAGCTGCCCCAGCTGCGCGTCGAGATCGGCAAAGCCGGTCTGCAGCTGCTTCTGTCCTTCCTGCAGGGAGCTGAAGCAGCTCGTCACCTGCGGCAGGCGGCCGATGATCTCGCCTTGGCCGGCTGCTGCTTGGGAAATCCCCTGCTGCAGCGATTCGAGTCCCGCAGCCAGCTTCTTCAGGCTGTCGCCAAGCGCCGCTTGATCAGCTGCCGCCTGCGAAAAGCCGGCATTGGCATCCGAGATGCCTTTGGCTGCCGAGCTCAGCTGGACATTGAGCTTCTCCAGTCCACCGGCAAGCTGGGAAGCTCCGCCTGACAGCTGGCCGAGCGATTGCATCGCTCCCTGGAACTGAGCGTCTGCCGCCAGCTCCGGATATTTGTCGCCGAGCGCCTGGAAGGCCTGCTCCAATCCGGCAAGTCCTTGGGCCAGCTCCTTCTGGCTGGCGGCGGCGTCTCCATATGCGGAAGACAGCTGCCCCAATCCTCCTCCTACCTGCTTGTAGCCCGCAAGCAGCTTGTCGCTTGCTGCCGCCAGCTGCTCGGCGCTCTGCTGCGCTTGCGCAAGTCCAGCGCTCAGTTCCTTGGCGCCGGCCGATCCGTCCACAAGCCCTTTGCGGATCCGCTCGAGGTCTTGCCCGAGCTGCTCGACTCCGTCCTGCAGCTTGGCGGTGCCGGTGACGAGCTCGCCGGCTCCGTCGGCAGCCTGCTTCAGCTTCGGCGCATTGTCCGCGAGGCTGGTGCTGGCTTCCTTCAGCCCCTTGCCGATTTTATCGAGTCCATCCGTGCTCTGGCCGATGCCGCCGCCAAGCGTATCGGCTTGCTTGGATACCTCGAGGTCTTCCAGCGGAGATCCGGCAGGCCGGGTGGCGCTGCGTACGAGCTTGACGCCGTCCACTTTCGACAGCTCGCGGCTGATCTGCTCGACAGCAGCCAGGCCTTCCTTGCTGTCGAAGCTTTTATCGGCCTTCAGAATGACGGTCGAAGGCATCGAATCTCCGGGACCGAAACTGTCGGAGATCAGATTGAACGCCTTGACGGAACGGTATTCATCCCCGATTTCCTGCAGCGAGTTGAAGGAAATCGTATTTTTGTATGCAGCCATGAATGGCACGATGAAGATGGCGAGTATAACGAGAGCCCATACCGGCTTGCGCAGGGAGAAACGGCCCATGCGGTCCCACATGCGGCTTTCCTTATGCTCGAGAGAACCTCTTGCCGGCCAGAACAGCGCATTGCCGAGCACCGCCATGAAAAACGGGACCAGCGTGACAAGCGCGATCAAAAGCACGGCGACGCCGACGGCGACAGCAACCGCCGAGCGGTACAGCACGAAGGTGGAGAAGCCGATCGAGGCAAAGCCGACCAGAACCGCCGCCCCCGAGATCAGCACCGTGCGCCCGGCTGTGCGGTAAGTGGCCAATATCGCTTCCGTGCGGTCTAGTCCATGGGACAGCTCTTCCTTGTACCGGCTGATCAGCAGGATGCAGTAATCCGTTCCGATGCCGAACATGATCGCCACCATGAAGATCTGGGTGAAGTTCGAGAGCGGGAAGTCCGCATACTTGACGAGGAACGACACGACCGACTGCGACAGCAGATAGCTCAGGCCTACGGCGAGCAAAGGCACGAACGGCGCTACGACCGAGCGGAAAACGATGAACAGAATGACAAGGATGAAAATGACGGTGATGTATTCGGTCTTCGCCAAGCCCTCCATCGAGCTTTTGACCTGATCCTCGTTGATCATCCATTCGGAAGTGTAGTAATGCTCCGTCTTGATGCCGGAAGCCGCATTGTACAGCGCGTCCTGCAGGTCGGCGGCTTCACGGCCGTTTTTCTGGATGCTCACGAGGGCAAGCATCGTTTTGCCGTCCTTGGAGATCAACTGGTCCTCAAGCTCCTTCTGGTCGAAGGGGCCTGTGACCGACACGATCCCCTCCTTGCCGCCCGATTGCTTCATGGCGTCAAGCCCTGAACGGATGGCGGATTTATCGTCCCCGCTCAGCCCTTCTGCACGGTGGAACACCAGGACGGCCGACAACTCATCCTTTTTGGACGCGTCGGAGGACTGGGCGTTCTTCTCCTTGATCAGCCTGGACGCCGAGGAATAACCGTCCGGGACGGTGATCTGGCCTTTGTCCCTGACGAGCTGCTGCATATCCGGAGCGGACAGCATCAATCCGGCTGCAGCCGCTATCCAAACAATCAAGATGGCCCAGCGCCATTTCAATATCGTTCTCACAGTATGATTCCCCTCCGGTTATCAAGTCTTTAGTTTGTCGGCCAGAAACTCGAACATTTCAATGAACTGCAGAGCTTCTTCGTCCTCGAATGCCTGGATATAACGTCCGAGAGTTTCTTTGATGATCCGGTCGGTTTCCTTCGCTGTCCGAATTCCTTTGTCTGTGAGCGACAAAAACGTGACTCTGCGGTCCTTGCCGTCTGGATTGCGCTGGATCAATTCCTTGTCGACCAGCCGCGTAATCAAGGAAGTAATCGTACTTTTGCCCACGCAAAAAGCATCCGCAAGCTCCGTTGAAGTGCAGCCCCCGCCCGACTCGCCTCGCGAGTTCAAATAACGGACAATGCCGAATTGTTCCCTTGTCAGATCCTCCGGAAGCTTCTCCTGGATCAAGGCATTGAAACGCCTCGTCACGACAAAGCTCGCGGCCTCGTACCGCTTGATGATGTCCGGCAGCAGCTCTTCCTTCATCGCCAGTCCTCCTTTCTTGTACAAGTTCGATATTGAAATAGTTTGATAATCGAACTTTATCACGTCAAAAACCGCCCTGTCAACAGACAAGGCGGCTCGCTTCATTCCTACATTGCGGCTCGTGTCATTCATACATGCGGCTCGCGCCATTCCTACATTGCGGCTCGTGTCATTCCTACATGCGGCTCGCGCCATTCCTACATTGCGGCTCGTGTCATTCCTACATTGCGGCTCGCGTCATTCCTACATTGCGGCTCGCGTCATTCCTACATTGCGGATCGTGTCATTCCTACATGCGGCCCGCGTCATTCCTGTAGGCGGCTGGCGCCATCGGCCGTTCCGGGCTGTTCCAGCCACGTTCAGCCCATCAGGCTTCGTACAACGCCTGGATTTCCGTTACCTGATCCACGAGCTTGCGGGCTACATAGGGAGGATCCACGACCTTGACATGGGGGCCATAGCTGAGAAGCCGGGAATAGAGCCAGTAGCCCTGTTCTTCGCGATCCGTGACCTCCAGCCAGCCGTCATCCCGGATGACAATGAAGCTCCGGTCGTAATCATCCAGCACTCTCGTCTTGACCGAGGGGTGAAACAGCAGCTTCAGGTCGATTTTGAGGCTGTCTTGAATCGCCATGCGCTTGTCGAGCTCTCGCAGATCGACATCACGGCGGGTGAACGTCTCTGTCAGGAGATCCAGCTGTTCCATGCGGTTGAGGCGGAAGGTTCGGTAATCGCCGCGCTTCAGGCAATAGGCGTGCAAATACCAAATATAACCCTTCAGGGCAAGTCCGACCGGCTCCACCATCCGCTCGCTGCTCGTTCCCTGCCAGTCGAGATAGACGATGCTCAGCAGCCTGCATCCATCCAACGCTTCATGGATGGTTCTCAGCATGGCTTGATGCCGCTCCTTCTCCTTCCATGGATGCAGATCGATCAGCACCCGCTCGCCGGAGGAGCTCCCGCTCCCGTTTCCGGATCGTTCCACCAAGGCGATCACCTTGTCGATCAGCGACGAGAGCTGCTCTCCGCTCAAGGCAGACCCTACTCCGCGCAGCGCTGTCACGATGGATTGCAGCTCGTCGCAGCTCAAATATTGCCGCTCCAGACGATACCTCTCCATAATCTCGTAGCCTCCCGAGAGGCCCGGATAGGAAATGACAGGGATACCGGCCATATTCAGCGTCTCCAGGTCGCGGTATATGGTGCGCAGCGACACTTCGAAGCGCTCGGCAAGCTCCTGAGCCCCGACGCGCCTGCGTCCGAGCAGCAGCATCGTGATGCCGAGCAATCTTTCCAGCTTCAATCGGGCTCCCTCCTTGCATTCAATCCTTTGCAGGCCGCCGCCTGCAGGCTGCCATTTTTCGTCATGGCATCGCCCAGGTTCACTTCCGGGCGCGGCCGGGTAAAGAAGTACAACCCATCCAACGAGGTGATCATGATGACCGAACCATCAAAAAAAAAGCTGGACCATCAGCCTGGAGGCTCCGCCATCCAGGACCGGGACAATCCGGAGATGCTGCCGACGGAGAAGGAAAGCCTGATGGATTCAGATCCTTCCCAGATGAACGTGGATTCCATTCCGGTGGAAGACCAGACGATCGAACAGCAGGACGAGAAGGACAAGACCAAGACCAAAAACGATTCATCCAGCGCGCGTAAATATCATACCGGCTTCTAGGCCTCAGAAAGGGAGAGACATCTGCTCCAATACTTCGATCTCCGTCCCCGGCGTGCATCCCGCGCCGGGGATTTCCCTGAGGCGGGCCAGCTTGCCTGCCAAACCAGGCCCTTCGGAGGCATGCCGTTGCCCGGCATGTCCATCTGCTGCTGCCGGGGAGAGATCAGCCCTTGCATTGATCTTCGATATCCCTTCATTCACTGACTCCGCTGAATCAACGGGCACAGTTCTCCCTTCACGCACAGGCGCGGCAAGCATGGCATCAGCCTTCCCCCTTCCGCTCTCCCGGACGCCTCCCGCACTTTCCCTATAAAAACGGTCCTCTGGAATTCCGTGCAAGACCCTGAGCTCCGAGACGATTCGCTGAATCCGCTCCGCGTAATCGCGGCTCGCATAGGCACCGGTAAAGATCCGGTCGTAAGCCGGAAGAAGCGAGGCATCGTATCGCTGAAGCATTCCATAGTACCAGCTCTTCACGTCCGGTGTCAGGCGCAGCAAGGAAGTCATCATATAACCCGCGCCGGCCTCCTTGACCGCTCCCATCAGCTCGTCGAGCCGGGGACGGGAGTCGGTCAGCAGCGGAAGTATCGGCGCAGCGAACACGCCGGCCGGCAAGCCCGCATTTCTGAGCTCGGCCAGAGCCTGAAGCCGCTGCCGCGGCAGAGGCGCGCCGGGCTCCAGGAACCGGATGAGCTCATCGTCGAGGGTATTCAGGCTGATGTTGACCGAGAGCAGATTCAGATCGGCCAGGATGTCCATATCCCGCAAAACCAGCGGCGAACGGGTCGTGATCGATACCGGCACTCGGTAGCGGGCCAGCACCTTGAGGCACTCCCGCGTCACCTGCCGGCTGCTCTCGGCAGGCTGATAAGGATCCGTCGCCGTGCCGATCGCGATATGGCCGATGTCCCTCGCCAGCTCCTGAAGGTCGAAGCGCCGGGAAGCCGCCATATTGTGCAGCTGCTTGCGAAGCGCTTCGGCGGCATTGTCCTTGACGAGAATATGATCCTGGAACTCGTCGCTTCCAAGGCCGATGAACGATTGAAACGCTCTCGCATAACAGAAGCTGCAGCCATGGGCGCAGCCGCGGTATGGATTGATCGACCAGCCGAACGGCATCTTCTCTTCCTTGACCCGGGTCATCGCTTGCTTGACGACGACCGTCTCCAACCGCTTCGCGCTCATGAGCGCACCTCCTCCAGACAAGAACATTTGTTCCCATATAGCTTTACTATATCATAGGAATGAGCATCTGGCAATGCTAGACGCCCGATTCATCCCGCTCCTGTGCCCAGCCTTTGCCGACGACCTCGTGCACGTCGCTGAACGTGACAAATGCGCCGGGGTCGGCTTCATGCACGAGCCTTTTCAGACGGCCTGTCTCCTTGCGGCTGACGACACAGTAAATCACTTCGGCGCGCCTGTTGCTGAATGCGCCTCTCCCGTCGAGGAACGTCGCTCCCCGCTTGAGCTCGCGCAAAATCTCGCGTGAGATCAGCTCCGGCTTCCGGGAAATGATGATCGCTGCTTTGGCCGAATGGGAGCCTTCCTGGACGAGATCGATCAGTCTCGCTCCGACCAGCATGGCAATCAGAGTATACATGGCTCTTGTCAGGTCCAAATAGATCAAAGAGAGCAGCACAACGGCCGCATCGGTGACGAAAATCGTCCTCCCGAGGCTCCAGCCGAACGATCGCCTGCACAGCATCGCCAGGACGTCCACCCCGTCGGTCATGCCGCCGTGCCGGAACACGATCCCCAATCCCGCTCCGACGATAGCCCCCGCATACAGGGAAGCCAGCAGCAAGTCCTGAAGCGGCAGCCTGAACGGTTCGAACAAGAGGAGGAACAGCGAGAGGCTGAGCGAGCCGACTACTGCATGAATAAAACTGGTTCGCCCCATGTATCTCCAGCCCAATAAAAAGATAGGGACGTTAATGATGAGGCTGGACCAGCCGGGGCTCCAGCCAAGCACGTAGTTGAGAATCAGGGCTACGCCCGTTATCCCGCCTTCCGCCAAGCCGTTGGCCAGATTGATTTCATTGATTCCGAACCCCATGAGGGCGGAGCCGGCCAGGATGGCGGCTATGTTTTTCGCATGCTTTCCCCAGGATGTGCTTTTCATGAGGTGAATTCCTCTCCCGCCTTGAATCTTCCCATCCCCTCATTCTTCCCCGGAAATGCCGGAGCAAGCCCGTTATTGTCCGCCCTCGAACGGTGTGATACATTGGTACGAAAAGTGTCCGGCCTTCCGGATGCCAGTCTCCGGAGGTGCGGCATCTATTATGAATACTTTGCGCAGGCGAGCCGGCTCGTTTTCATGGAATTCTTTTTTGCTGCTTGCCGTCGTTTTTGCCGGCTATCTTGTCTTCGGCCTGTCGGAGAACATTAAAGGCCCCGCCATTCCGCGCATGCAAGCCGACCTGCGAATCAGCGAATTCCAGATTGGCCTGCTGCTGGCGTTCAACTCCCTCGGGTACTTGATCGCCTGCTCCTTCACCGGCTTCCTTGTGCGCAAGCTCGGCATGCGCGCGACGACGGTCGCCAGCTTCGGGGCGATGGCCGTATCCGGGCTGTTCATCTGGGCCTCCTCAGGCTTTTTTTCGCTGTCCGCCGCCTACTTCTTCCTCTACATCGGCAACGGCGCCCTCGAGATCGTCCTGTCCTTGCTTGGAGCGCGGATTTTCACCCGCAACGCAGGGACGATGATGAATCTAGCGCATTTCTTTTACGGTCTCAGCTCCATGGCCGCGCCTCTGGCCGCCGCGTATTTGATGGCTTTCCGTCCAGGAGACGGCGGTCCCCTCGGCTGGGGAGGGATGTATGCTCTCGTCATGGCCCTCTCGATTCTGCCTGCCATCCCGGCTCTGCTCGCACGTTTCCCCGGCAAGGAAGTCGCCGAAGATCCATCGTCCGCCCGCAAGCAAGAGACGGAGCCTGACGGTCCTGCCGCAGCTGGCGGCCTCTCGGTGCGCCAGTATGCGAGAGATCCCGTGGCCTGGTTTGTCGTTGCCATCCTCTCCGCGGGAGTCGTAGCCGAGATGGCTTTCGGAGGCTGGCTTCCCGCCTTTCTGGAAAAAGCCTACCGCTGGGACGGGACGGCAGCTTCCGCGATGCTCTCGGGGTTCTTCGTCTGCTTCACCGCTGCGCGGCTCGTGCTTGGCCCTCTTACCGACCGAATCGGCCTTATCCGCTCCATTCTCATTTTCTCCCTGTTTTCCGGTCTCTGCACCGTCGCGGCCGTATTCGCCGGGGAACCGGGAGCCTGGCTGTTCGCTCTTGCCGGAGCCGGCATCGCTCCGATCTATCCGACGGTAATGGCGTTTCTGGCTGTCCGCTACGCAGGCCGGAGCGATGCAGCCATCACGTTTACGGTGACGATGCTCGGATTTGCAAGCGTAGCGGGCAATCTCCTGATCGGAGCCATCACCGACGGCTTCGGGCGTCTGTTCGGCAACTCCGGCAGCGGCGAGATGCGCGGCATGCAGGCCGGCTTCCTGTTCATCGGCTTGTGCGCGCTGCTCTGCGCCTGCGCAGCCGCCCTCCTGCTCCGCCATCTCAAAAACAGAGAAGCCGCTCCGGCAGGGAGCGGCTTCTAGGATACGGCTTCAATCGATGCCAGGCCGACATGGATGTTACAGCGGCCTAGCCGTACAGCAGATCAGTTCCCGGCATGAGCAGCCTTCGCCTCGGCGACAAGCTCTTCCATAAGCTCGGGCAGCCATTGCTCAAGGCTGTAGAACTCGAATCCCGCCGCCGCAGCGAGGGAATTGTCCATATGCCACGAATTTCCAATTCCGAAAGGGGATCTCTGCTCGTCCGCCGGCTGCTCCGGGATGACGGCCGTTTTGCCGGTCGCCTTCTCCACAAGGCCGATGACTTCCCGGATGGATATATCCCCGTTCGAGCAGCAGTTGACCGGTCCGTTCAGGGAGCTGTCCTTGAGCCAGCACAGGAACGCCGCCGCTTCGGCGGAATGCACGAAGGAGATTCTCGCGTCCGGGGACGGCACTCCGATCGGTTTCCCGCTCAGCACCTTGTCGACGTGGAAGTGCAGC
>NZ_CM160043.1:4035000-4976691 GCF_056711585.1 Paenibacillus sp. SJS-P3
GAACATCTCGTACGCGCCTACGTCGCGCAGCGCCTGCACGACCTGCTCCCGCGTAATATCCGGGTTGCCCAGGCTGACATTGGATGCGATCGTACCCGTGAAGAGGAACGGATCCTGCAGCACGATGCCCATATGCTGGCGCAGCTGCTGCTTCGGAACGTCGCGGACGTCCATTCCGTCGATCGTAATCCGGCCATGCTCGATGTCATAGAACCGGAACAGCAGGTTGAGGATGGAGCTTTTGCCGGAGCCGGTATGCCCGACGAGGGCGACCGTCTGTCCCTGCGCGGCGGCAAAGGAAATGTTGCGCAGAACGTTCTCTTCTTTCTTGTAAGCGAAGGTCACGTTCTCGAAAGCGACTTCTCCTCGATAGCGAGGCATCGTGCCGGAGGAAACCTCCGTTCCCGGTTCGTCCATCAGCTCGAACACCCGTCCGGCCGATATCCTTGCCGTCTCCAGGTTGGTGAGCTGGTTCACGATGCCCACGATCGGCTGGAACATGCGGTTCATGTAATCGATGAAGGCGTACATGATGCCCACGGTTACGGCCGCTCCGAGATCCCCTCCCCAGAACATCCAGATGACGGCCAGGAAGATCAGGTTCCGCACGACGTTCACAAGGTTGTGGGAAGTCCACGAATTGAGCTTGAGCAGCTTGATCTGGAAGGAGTAGAACTCATCGTTCATTTCCTTGAACTCCTGCGCCGTGCTGCGCTCGCGGCGGAAGACTCGGATGATGCTCATCCCCTGGATCGATTCGTTGATCATGGCGTTGATATCGCTGAGCTTCGCGCGGATGACGCTGTTGTAGCGGCCGGCCAGGCGGCGATAGAAGACGATCCAGACGAAGAGGATCGGAAATACGGGTATGGCGAACCAGGCTACCGTAGGGCTGAGAATGAACAGGGCGCCCAGAATCGCCGCCATATATACGATGCCCGAGAAGAAGTTGGCCAGCACGGCGACGAACAGCTCCCGGATCGATTCCGTATCGTTCGTAATCCGCGATACGACCTTGCCCGCGGGCAGATTGTCGAAATACTGGACCGGAAGACGCTGCGTATGGGCGAATACATCCTCGCGCATGCGCTGCACGATGCGGTTCGCAGTCGTCTGCAGCAGCAGCTTTTGGCCGTAGGTGAAGATGGCTGCGATGACCAGCAGGCCGAAGTATGCGGCAGCAAGCACGAGGAGCGGATTCAGCTCCGGCTTGTAGAACGCATAGACTTCATCGCGGGACATGCTGGCGGCGGGATAAGCCTGCTTGCTGCCGTCTGCCGAAGTCAGCAGGAGCTCGCCGTTTTGAACCTTGCGCTTACCTTCCGGCAGCGTACCTTCGATCGCGTAGAACTTGCTGCCTTCCTGCACGATATTCAGCTGCGGGCCGCTGCTCTTCAGGCTATCCGTACGGTCGGAGCGGACGTACAGGTTCCCGTTGTAGGGGACGCTCCCGTCTGCCGCCGAATCCACGGAAATCCAAGGCTTCTCGATGCCGAGGATATTGTTGTCGATCATCCGCTTCGCGAGCAGCGGACCGACCATTTCGGCGCAGACCGCGAAGGTGAGCAGAATAAGGGCTAACACGATCTGTTTTTTAAATAGGAGAGCGTACTGCAGCAGCCGCTTGCCTGTTTTCGGTTGATTCACTTGTTTTCACCTTCTTTGCGATTAAGATTGAACGAATGCTTCGAGCTGCTGCCGGTCGTATTGCTCCCGGTACCAGCCGCCTTGCTGCAGAAGCTGCTCATGGGTGCCTTCCTCCACGATCCTGCCGTCCTCCATGACGAGAATCAGATCGGCGTGCTGGACAGCCGACAGCCTGTGCGTCGTAATGATTGTCGTTTTGCCTGCCCGCTCCGTGCGGATGCCCTCGATGATTTCGGCCTCCGTCTTCGCATCGACGGCCGACAAGGCGTCGTCAAGCAGCAGAATCTCCGGATCGGCGATGAGCGCCCGCGCAATGCTGACGCGCTGCTTCTGCCCTCCGGAGAGAGCGACGCCCTTCTCGCCGACGAGCGTTTCCAGGCCATCGGGAAGGAACAGCACATCCTTGGCAAAGGAAGCTCGGACGAGCGCGCGCTCCAAATCCTCCTCCGTCGCCCCATGGGCACCGAATAGGATATTCTCGCGGATCGTTCGGGAGAACAGGATCGGCTGCTGCGGCACATAGCCGAACCAGCCCAGAAGGCGGTCGAGCGGTATTCGATCGATGGAAACTCCGCTCACGGCAACGTCTCCTCTGCCTGCCGGATATTCCCGGATGAGCTGCTTCAGTATCGTCGTTTTGCCGCTTCCCGTGCGCCCGACGATGCCCAGCGTCCCGCCGCGAGGCAGCCGGAAGCTGACATTCGAGAGGTTATCCTCCTTGGAGGAAGGATAGCGGAATGTGACGTCGGAAAACATGATTTCGCCCGGCTGCTCCACTTGTACGAGCTCGCCTTTGTCCTCGACGTCCGCAGGCGTGTGCAGCGTTTCCTCCACGCGGTCGAGCGAGGCGCTGCCGCGCTGCATGACGTTGATCAGCTCGCCGATGGCGAACATCGGCCAGATCAGCATGCCGAGGAAGATATTGAAGGAAATGAGATCGCCAAGCGTGATTTCACCCTGGAATACGAGTACTCCGCCATAAACCAGGCCGATAATGTAGCTCAGTCCGACCAGGATCTTGTTCACCGGCTCGAACAGCGCGTCGACGCGAGCGACCGCGATGTTGCGGCGGAGCACTTCGTTCGTCTTGGCATGGAACCGGTCCCGGTCCGCTTCCTCCTGCACATAGGCGCGGACGACGCGTACGCCGGATACGGATTCAAGCACTTCGTCATTGAGCTCCCCGAAGGCGTCCTGCGCCTTGATGAAGCGGTCATGGATCATGCGGCCGAAGACAGCCATCAGCAGCGCGATGATCGGCAGCGGCAGCAGAGCTGCCAGCGTCAGCTTCCAGCTGATCAGGAATATCATCATGCCGAGCAGCGTCAGCATCCACACCGTGGAATCCACCAGCGTCAGAATGCCGAAGCCGGCCGTCATCGAGATCGCCCACAGATCGTTCGTCGAGCGGGCCATGAGGTCTCCCGTCCGGTTGCGCTCGTAGAAAGTCGGGGTCATTCTCATGAACTGGCCCATCAGCTTGCCCCGAAGCAGCCGCTCCAGCACGTTGGCTCCGCCGAACAGGCGGGACATCCAGCCGTACGTGATGAGATAGCTGGATACCGTGATGGCCAGCCAGCCTGCCACGATCCAGTAAAAAGTAGAATCCGCAAGCCTTCCCTGGCTGATTCCATCAATGGTGTAACCGAGCAGACGCGGAGGAATCACCTCCAGAAAGCCGACGAAGATCAACAAGCCGACAGCCAGAGAGTAGCGCCGCCACTCCATCTTGAAATACCAGCCCAGCTTGCCTATTACACTAAACATTGGACACCTCCCCAATCCTTTGAGCCGTTACGGCTGCTTGAGGTTCGAGCCGCTATGCGCTCTTTCCCGCGCTGCCTGAACAGCTCTGTCATTTTCTCTCTCCAGCGTGATGCAAAGTGCCCGATGCCCATTAAGAAAGGCGCGCCGCCTGTAAGCGGTGCGCCCTGCATTTCGCCGACGGATGCCCGCAGGCAAGGAGGTAAGGAATCCTTGCCGCGGCGGCCATTCCGGTCGCGGAACGTATAGAGGCGCACGATTACAGGAACGTAACCGTGCGCCTGATGATTAACGGATCATCAGCGAGGCATCGGATTACGCTTGGTGCGAGCATCGTCAGGTTTGATCATTGCTAGTGCCATGCTTCGCATCCGTAATCCTCCTCGAAGGGCGTTCAGCCCCATCCTTTTGCTCCGGTCCATACCCGAACCGAAGAGCACTTTGCCAATGTATCATCGCCCCGCCAAAAAAGTCAATGGACTGGAGCCGGTTAGTTTGACTATAGGCGATTTCAACCTGCGCTCACATCGCCGGCGTACAGATCGCCGGAAGGACTGCGCTCATTGTTGGATGCGTTTGCCTGCGTCCGTCGAGCCTTCCTCCGCTGGGGTCGGCCTTCTTCCTCAATCATCATCCTTCCTCTTGCGGGATGACTATATCTTTGAAAATAGCGGTCGGCCGGGCAAGCGCTGGGCCCATTCCAGCACCGGCCGCAGAAATTTCCCCCTGCCCCTTCAGGCATGAGGGTTGGGCGGGGACGGCACGGCTGGAGCAGAATCCCCGCCCATTCTGCGGCGCGACGTCTCCTTGCGGCCGGTTGCGGGGACATGCCTGCCCGCTTTGGCGAGTCCCATGACCGGCATGTTTCCGTAGACCGCCTCATGGTTTCCGGGCTGGATCACATACGTTTCATGGAAGATGCCGACCGACCCGTCCGTTCCAACGGAACGGTTGAACTTCTTCCATGCCTCCAGATGAATGCCGCCCCGCGCATATCGCTCCAGCTGTTCGTAGGATCTCCAGTACTGCAGCAGCACAGGGCCGCGCGCGCCCAAGTACATCTCATGGCTGATGAAGCCCGTATCCGCATTGGCGTACAGCTCCCGCAACATCGGCCCCATCGAGCGGACTACCGGCAGCCACTTGCGCACGGCCAGCAGCTTGTTGATCCTCATCCCGATGACGAACACAACGAACGGGCCATCCATTTCCGCAGTAAACCTTCCTGATATCGCTTTAGCCATTCCTTTCACTCTCCTTTTATTTATCAGTCAATAAATTATCAGGGATAAAAAGAACCGCTGGTTAAGCGGCGCTCCTCATTCCCGGAAACAACTCGTTGAACTCTTCTTCCATGCTCAACCAGCTTCGAAGGCAGCGGCCAAGCTTCAGCAATCCAAGCTCTCCTCCCAAGGCAGCAGCTGTTTCAGTCCTGTCAGCTCGGACAGGGCGATGGCTAGCCCGAGACCGATGAACTGGGTCGCGCGGAAGCCCGGGAACTCCAGGCCTGCCCGTTCGAAACGGACCTTCAAGCTGGCATGAATGACGGCAAACTCTTCCCGTACATATTGGCGGATGCCCGGCTCCGGTATGGAGTGGGCCGTCATGCAGAGCAGCACTTCGCTGCGGAAGCCTCCCTCCAGCAGCTCCTGGAACGCATGGCCCATCGCCTGCTCGAGCTCGCCGGGAGGCGCCTGAACCGCCTCGAACGCTCCGCGGATCTGCTGCGCCGCCCTCTGCAGGACGGACATGTAGAGAGCTTCCTTCGTCCGGAAAAAATGAAAGACGTACGGCTGGGTAACGCCGACCGCGGAAGCCACATCCGCCGTCGTTGTTTTGTAATACCCTTTCTCGGCAAACAGCGCGGCGGCAGCGCTCAAAATCTGCTCCTTGCGTCCTGCCGCCTGTTCCTCTCTCGGTGTCATGAGTTACTTTACCTTCCCTGTTCTGTACAATTTATTGATCAATAAATAAGATATCCTCTTCCTGCAAATCTGTCAATCCATCCAGCCAAAAAAAAATCCTCCGCTCCAAGGAACGCAGGATAACACTCGCGCGTCTCCGCGCGAGGTGCATGGCATGCCGGGCGTGTCGGTGGGCTCAATGTCCGGCGTGATGGACTTGCTCCTGCTTCTCGACTTTCACCCGCTTGATGAACAAGGAACAAACGAAACCTAACACGGCAAAGATCATGACGAACAGAAAAGCATTTTGAACTCCCTGGGTCATGGCCGCAGGAACGGTCGACAGATCGGCAGGCGAATGCTTGCCGTCTGCATAATAAGCCTTGCTGCCCGCCGTCATGATGCTGATGGCGAGCGCCGTGCCGATCGCACCCGCAACCTGCTGCAAGGTGTTCATGATCGCTGTTCCGTCCGGATAGAGCTCCCGCGGCAGCTGGTTCAGCCCGTTGGTCTGGGCCGGCATCATGATCATGGATATGCCGATCATCAGAAGGCTGTGCAGGAGGATGATCTCGCCCTTGGACGTGCCCGTATTGATGCCCGTCAGCAGCCAAAGCACGACGAACACAAGCACCAAGCCCGGCAATACGAGCCAGCGCGGACCGTATTTATCGAACAACCTGCCCATGACCGGAGACATGATGCCGTTGATCAGTCCGCCGGGAAGCAGCAGCAGTCCCGCCGCGAGCGGCAGCAGGCCGATGCCGGCCTGCAAATACAAAGGCAGCAGAATGACGGTGGAAAGAATGATCATCATCCCGATGAAGATCATCAGCGTGCCGAGCGTGAACATCGGGAAGCGGAATGCCCGCAGATTCATCATCGGCTGCTTCATCCGCAGCTGGCGGACGGTGAACAGGATCAAGGCGACGATGCCGACGGCGATGCCGATAATGACTTTCGGGCTGCTCCAGCCATGGTCGCCTTCTCCTGCGCTGCTGAAGCCGTAGACTATGCCTCCGAAGCCGAGGCTGGAGAGCAGGATCGAGAAGATGTCAATGCGCGGACGGGCAAGCTCGGAGACGTTTTTCATGAACATCAGGCCGAACAGAAGCGCGACGACCAGAAGCGGCAGCGCCGTCCAGAAAATCGTTCTCCAGCTGGCATAAACGAGGAACAGGCCGGCTATAAGCAGGCCCGACCGCTGGCGCGAACATGATGACAAGCCCCATCATGCCCATTGCCGCTCCCCGCTTGTGCGGCGGGAATATAACCAGTACCGTATTGAACATCAGCGGAATGAGCAGGCCGGTGCCGACCGCCTGGACAAGCCTTGCAATGAACAGGAAAGCGAAGCTCGGCGCGCTCGCCGCGATCAGCGTGCCGGCAATCGAGAATACGAGCGATGCGGTGAACAGCTGGCGCGTCGTGAACCATTGGAGCAGCAGACCCGAGATCGGTACGAGAATCGCGAGCACAAGCAGAAATCCGGTCGTAAGCCACTGAATCGTGGCAGGCTCGACCTTGAACGTGCTCATCAGCTCATTCAGCGCGATATTGAGTGCCGTTTCGCTGAACATGCCGATGAATCCGGCAAGCAGCAGAGCGGTCATGATCGGAACAACCTTGAAGGAATTTCCTTCTTGAGGAGCAGCGGCTGCTCCCATTGTTTTTTCCATTCTGATTTCCCTCCTGAGACAGGTTCTCCCCGTCATTTATCTCTTTTTAGTTTCCGACCCCTCCATCGGTTCCATTCACAAGCACAGGCATGAATTCCTCCACGAGCCGGAACGGCCGGATGTCCTTGTTCGTCATCGCGAGAATGACGGCTCCGAATGAGAACGATCGGTCTAGTCTTGAAACCACAAAAAAGGCATCCGGTCAACGGACCGGATGCCTGTAGTCAATATTACCGAGCCGCGCATGGGAAAATGGACATCCGCAAGCGGCAAAAGGAGAGCGCGGCAACGCGCCCTCCTCCGCTGCATGGGAGCCTAGTCCGCCAGCTTGGCGTAAGCTTCCGCGTCAAGCAGCGCCGCTACCGCCGCTTTGGCGTCGGCGCCCGTGTCGATCTCGATCATCCAGCCGCCGGCAAAAGGATCGGTGTTGACGAGCTCCGGCGAGTCGCCCAGCTCTTCGTTGACGCGGACGACCGTTCCACTGACGGGGGAGTACAGGTCGGACACCGTTTTGACGGACTCGATGGTCCCGAGGGGCTGTCCCGCTTCAACGCTGTCTCCAGCCTGCGGCAGCTCGACGAACACGATGTCACCGAGCTGATGCTGGGCATGGTCCGTAATGCCGATCCGAACAATCGTCTCTCCTGCCGCTTCCGCCCACTCATGCTCCTCCGTATAGCCCAATCCTGCGCGAATCTCACTCACTGGACGCTCATCCTTTCCCATCATGGCCTGGTTTGGCAATCTATGCGCAAAGCGTAAACGATGACGGGCGCTGTGTCAACATAACTCACTCGGCATGTCTTTTAAGCTGAAATTCTGTTGACACAGGGTCGTCCCATCTGTAAAACTGGTTGTAACTGAATATGCGGATGAACGCAACGGGAGAGATCGCCGGTACATGAAGCGGCGCCGAAGGAGTAACCCTGCCCGGCAGGGGAATCTCTCAGGCAGAAGGACCTTTGCGGGACGCGCCTCTGGAGAGAACGGAAGCTTGCGGCCCCGCCGCTTCGCCGACGTCACCCAAGGGGAAACCTGCGGAGACGAATGCGCAGGGTAACTCTCAGGTACCAAGGACAGAGCATGGATGACACGTTAAGCATGGCTGCGAATTTTTTTGCAACCGGCGCAAGCGTTGTTTTTCCTGCGCTGTCCTTTTTGCTTTTCTCCCTTTCATTAGTGCGCCAAGGAGGGCTTCTCCTTCAGTCGGGCGTTGAATGCTTGCAAGGGGAAGATGAACAATCAGCGAACAGGCTTTACTTTCGAGTACGAGCATACAAAGGGAGGACTACCATGGCCAATCTGCGCACGACCCCGCTCCATTCCCTCTACAAGGAATACGGCGAAGCCCGCTGCATCGACTTCGGCGGCTGGGATCTGCCGGTTCAGTTCACCGGCATTCTGAAAGAGCATGAGGCTGTCCGCCAGCGTGCCGGGCTGTTCGATGTGTCCCATATGGGCGAGTTCCTCGTCACCGGCCAGTTCGCCGGCGATTTCCTGCAGCGCGTGACGACGAACGACGTGTCCAAGCTGAAAGACGGCTCCGCCCAATACACGCTCATGTGCTATCCGGACGGAGGCGTCGTCGACGATCTGCTCGTCTACCGGATCAGCGAGGACCAGTACATGCTCGTCGTCAACGCTTCCAACATCGGCAAGGATCTCGATTGGCTGCGGGAGCATCTGATCGGGGACGTGACGGTGGAGGACCGCTCCGACGATACGGCGCTGATCGCTCTGCAGGGTCCCCTTGCAGGAGAAATACTGGACCGCTGCACAGATGCCGGCTGGGGCGGGCTGAAGCCGTTCGAGTTCCTGCCGAAGGCGGCCGTATGCGGCGTCGAGCTGCTGCTCTCCCGCACCGGCTACACCGGAGAGGACGGCTTCGAGCTGTACGCGCCGGCCGCCGACGCCGCCAAGCTGTGGCGCGCGCTGATGGAAGCCGGCGCTCCGCTCGGCCTCGAGGCCGCCGGTCTCGGCGCGCGCGATACGCTGCGCTTCGAGGCGAGGCTGCCGCTGTACGGCCAGGAGCTGTCTGCGGATATATCCCCTCTGGAAGCCGGACTCGGATTTTTCGTGAAGCTGGATGCAGGCGACTTCATCGGCCGCGACGCGCTCGCTGCGCAGAAGGAAGCCGGCGTGCCCCGCAAGCTTGTCGGCATCGAGCTGCTGGAGCGAGGCATCCCGCGCTCCCATTACCAGGTCTACGCCGGAGAGCAGCTGATCGGCGAGGTGACATCGGGCACCCAGTCGCCGACGCTGAAGCGCAATCTCGGACTCGCGCTGCTCCAGGCCGAGTATGCCGCGGTCGGCACCGAGGTGGAGGTCGACATCCGCGGCAAGCGGTTGAAGGCAGCTGTCGTCAAAACCCCTTTCTACAAACGAAACGCGGCATCGCCCGCATCAGCCAAGGAGTGACAAACCCTTAATGACGACCCAGCATCGCTACATCCCCATGACCGAGCAGGACCAGCAGGAAATGCTGCAGACGATCGGCGCGGCCACCCTGGAAGACCTGTTCCGCGATATTCCGCAATCAATCCGCTACAAGGGCACGCTGCCGATGTCGGGCGCGCTCGACGAATGGGCTCTCCTCCGCCATCTGAAGGAGCTGGCCGGCCGCAACGCCGATCATGAAACGACGACGAGCTTCCTTGGCGCCGGTCTCTACGACCACCATATTCCCGTCGTCATCAACCATATGATCTCCCGCTCGGAATTCTATACCGCTTATACTCCTTATCAGCCGGAAATCAGCCAAGGCGAGCTGCAGGCGATCTTCGAGTTCCAGTCCTACATCTGCGAGCTGACCGGCATGGCTGTCGCCAACGCCAGCATGTACGACGGCGCCACCGCCTTGTCCGAGGCGGCGGCTCTTGCCTCCGCCCATACCCGCCGCAAGCGCATCGTCGTCTCCAGCGCCGTGCATCCAGAGGCGCGCGAGATTTTGCGCACAAGCGCCCACGGCCTCGGGCTTGAGCTCGTTGAAGTCGGGTTCCAAGGCGGCGTCACCGACCTGGAAGCACTCCGCTCCGCCGTCGCTGGCGGCGAGACTGCTGCGGTGCTCGTGCAGTCGCCGAACTTCTTCGGCTGCATCGAGGATCTCGCGGCGATCGAGCCGATCATCCACGAAGCCAAAGGGCTGCTCGTCGTGAGCAGCAATCCGCTCTCGCTCGGCTTGCTGGAATCCCCCGGCGCGCTAGGCGCCGACATCGTCGTCGGCGATGCCCAGCCGCTCGGCATCCCTTCCTCCCTCGGCGGACCGACCTGCGGGTTTTTCTCTGTGGCCGAGCCGCTCATGCGCCGCATGCCGGGACGCATCGTCGGCCAGACCAAGGATCTCGACGGCAAGCGCGGCTTCGTGCTGACGCTGCAAGCCCGCGAGCAGCATATCCGCCGCGAGAAGGCGACATCCAACATCTGCTCGAACCAGGCGCTGCTCGCCCTGTGCGCTTCCATCTATCTCAGCGTGATGGGCAAGCAGGGCATCCGCGAAGCCGCCGAGCTCAATATCCGCAAATCGCATTACGCCTCCAAGACGCTTGGTTCGGTGGAAGGAATCGGCCTGCCGTTCGGCTCCGCTCCTTTCTTCAATGAATTCGTGGTCTCTCTGCCGGAAGGCGTATCGGCCAAGGAGCTGAACAGCAAGCTGCTCGCCGAGGGCTTCCTCGGCGGCTTCGATCTCGGCTCCGCTTACCCGGAGCTGGAGGGCCACATGCTCGTCGCCGTAACCGAGAAGCGCACGAAGGAAGAGATCGACGCATTCGCCGCCGCGCTTGGCGGCCTGACGAAGGAGGCGCGCGCATGAGCAGCCATGAACAACTGAAGAGCGCCGGAATCATCGATGTGAAACCGGAGAAAGCGCTCATTTTCGAGATGAGCCGTGAAGGCCGCAAAGCCTATTCCCTTCCTGTCTGCGACGTGCCGGATGAGGAAGGACTCGAGGATCTGATCCCTTCCTCCCTGCTCCGCAAGCAGCCGGCTTCCCTGCCGGAAGTGTACGAGGTGGACGTCATCCGCCATTATACCGAGCTGTCCCGCCGCAACTTCGGCGTCGACAACGGCTTCTACCCGCTCGGTTCCTGCACGATGAAATACAATCCGAAAATCAACGAGGATGCGGCGCGGCTGAACGGCTTCGCCCGCATCCATCCTTACCAGCCGGAAGAGAGCATCCAAGGCGCACTGGAGCTGTTGTACGTGCTGCAAAACGATCTTGCCGCGCTTACCGGCATGGATGCCGTCACGCTGCAGCCTGCTGCCGGAGCCCACGGCGAGTGGACCGGCCTCATGATGATCCGCGCCTATCACGAGAGTCGCGGCGAGAAGCGCACGAAGGTCATCGTGCCGGACTCCTCGCACGGCACCAACCCGGCCAGCGCCACGACGGCCGGCCTGGATACGATCACGATCAAGTCCAATGAGCGCGGACTTGTCGATCTCGACGCGCTGCGAGCTGCAGTCGGCCCTGATACAGCCGCCCTCATGCTCACGAACCCGAGCACGCTCGGCCTGTTCGAGGAGCAGATCGTCGAGATCGCCGCCATCGTGCATGAAGCCGGCGGCCTGCTCTACTACGACGGAGCGAACTCCAACGCCATCATGGGCATTACTCGCCCGGGCGACATGGGCTTCGACGTCGTGCATCTCAACCTGCACAAAACCATGAGCACGCCGCATGGCGGCGGCGGTCCCGGAGCTGGTCCTGTCGGCGTAAAAGCCCATCTGACTCCGTTCCTTCCGAAGCCGGTCGTCGGCAAGCGCGATGACGGCAGCTACTTCTTCGACTTCGACCGTCCCGCTTCCATCGGCCGCGTCAAATCGTACTACGGCAACTTCGGCATATTGGTCCGCGCTTACACGTATATCCGCACTTACGGTCCGGAAGGGCTGCGACGCGTCTCGGAATGCGCCGTACTGAACGCCAACTACATGATGGCGCGCCTCTCGGAAGCCTATGAGATTCCGTACCCTGGCGTCTGCAAGCATGAGTTCGTCATGTCCGGCCGCGGACTCAAGGAATACGGCGTGCGCACGCTCGACGTCGCCAAGCGGCTGCTCGACTTCGGCTATCACCCGCCGACTATCTACTTCCCGCTCAACGTCGAGGAATGCATCATGATCGAGCCGACGGAGACCGAGAGCAAGGAAACTCTCGACGCCTTCATCGACACGATGATCCGCATCGCCCGCGAAGCGAAGGAGACGCCGGAGCTCGTGCAGAACGCTCCTTATACGACCGTCGTGCGGCGGCTGGACGAAACCCAGGCTGCCCGCAAGCCGGTGCTGAACTGCTCCTGCTAGAAGGCCTGGATACAAAAAAAGCTTTTCCCGGCACTGCCCGGGAAAAGCTTTTTTACATGGCTGCGCATGTCTGGCTCTACCTGCTTGAACCTGTGATGTCCAGCATCTCGATAAGAACGGACGGCCAATCATCCGGGTGGAACTCATGTCCGGCTCCTTCAACATAGTTGATCAGGTGCTGTTCCCGCCTTCAGATTCGTCGCCAGACATAACGGGCAACTCTTCATGAAGGAGATAGGACGAATATGTTAAAGTGTATAGAAACGATCCGGTTGTTAAGGAAGGAAAAAGATTGCCATGATACAAAAAATTTATCCCGGCCTGCTTTTGCTTGACCGCATGGATGATTGGGCGGAGCCGGACGTGCTCCACTCCTTTGCATTGGACGAGCTGCTCTGCCGCCAGACCGGTCTCGACGGCGTCCCCGTTCTTCATCTTTGGCGCCACCCTTCGGGCTTCGTCATGGGACCGCGCGACAGCCGGCTGCCGGAGGCCGCGCTTGCCTCCAAGGAACTTGAGCGCCTCGGGCTTTCCGTCGCTGTCCGCAACTCCGGCGGGGCAGCCGTGCCTCTTGATCCCGGAGTCGTGAATATTTCCCTTATCCTGCCTCTTCAAGGCAGCGCCTCGGTCCGGTTCAACGATGATTTCCAGCTGATGTACGAGCTGATTGCCGCCGCGCTGGATGGCTTCGGGGCCCGTGTCGACAAAGGTGAAATCTCGGGAGCCTACTGTCCCGGAGACTACGATCTCAGCATTGATGGCCTCAAGTTCTGCGGCATCGCGCAGCGCAGGCTCGCCCGCTCCTACATCATACAAGCTTTCGTCAATGCCGGAGGCTCGGGAGCCGAGCGCGGCCGCCTCGTACGTCAGTTCTACGATACTGCCGCCGGCAGCTCGGACACCAATCTCAGTTATCCGCTTGTGGAGGCCGGCACGATGGCAAGCTTGGAGGAGCTGGTCGACGGCCTTTGGCCGGATCCGGCCCGCCTGTTCGCCGAAGCCGCCGCAGATGCTGCCTTTGGCAGCGGCAGCCATGCCATCTTCCCTTCCGTCCGCATGCCGGCGAACTCCACCATCCGCGAGCTGGCGCATTCGCTGCGCAGCCGTTATCCGATCGGCCGTCGGCCGTAACTCAGAGGCTTTTCCCGCCACGAATGACATAAAGGGCGGGAGAAGCCTTTTCACGATTCGGCATAACCGAATCGTATAAGCCGGAATTGACAACTGCATAGTGCCGATCAGGAGAATCGCCATCTTTATGCGGCCATTTCTTGTCAAAGCTCTTCAGTTGCTCGCCTATTTGAGCACGCAGGTGAGCATTGGCAGCAGGTAAGGCAGCCGGGTGGTCCGACGTCTTTCGATTGCTCTCGTACTCATGGTCCGACGTCTTTCGATTGCTCTCGTACTCATGGTCCGACGCCTTTCGATTGCTCTCGTATTCATGGCCGGACGCTTTTCGATCGCTTTTAGTTTCGTTGCTCCATGCCTTTCTATGGCTTTCCGATTCGTGGCTCCACTCCTTTCGATCCCTTTCCGATTCTTGACCCCATTCCATGGTTGGGGCGGCATAATAATTCCAATCGTTTATCATAAGTCACCTGATTTCCTGATTTGATTTTGCTAATTAAGCGCACAAAAAAAGCCACGGACTCCGAGTCCGTGACTTCATCAATGGGCCGTGCGGGCAGCTCCGTCCTACAAGCCATGCCGCCGCATCGTCCTACTCATGGTCCGTGGAGACCTCCGGGAATGACGCTTCCCGGTACGTGACATATTCAGTTGGTGCATCGTTCCTGCCCGCAGCATTGCTAGCTGCCGTCATCGCCATTCCGTTCATGACCGTCATCTCCATCAGCCTCCCTTCAATTTGCTTTCTGTGGTCATTGTATGGCGCTCAAGCCTGTCCCGTCAATCCATATGGACGGTAGAAAATGCTTTAGGCTTTTTTAGCCTGCTTTTTTAGCCTGCTTTTTTAACTTAACGGGGAACGGCCGTACTCCCCGAACATTAGCTGCGGCAATGATCATACGGAGGTTTATTCCCTGCACCTGCTCAGGTTATAATAGAATCACACGGCTTTCATGCCGATGCTGTCCGTGACGCTACGGATTCCAGGAGGTACATATCGATGTCCTATTCCGAATATTTCGCTTCACGCCGGGAAGAACAGCTGGAGGAATTGAAGCAGTGGCTTCGCATTCCGAGCATCTCGGCTCTATCCGAGCATAAGCAAGACATCCAGTCCGCCGCCGCTTGGCTGGCCGACACGCTCAAGCGCGCAGGACTCGAAAATATCGAGATCATGCCGACGGCGGGCAATCCCGTCGTCTATGCCGATTACCTGCATGCCCCAGGCAAACCGACCATTCTGGTCTACGGCCATTACGACGTCCAGCCGGTCGATCCGCTGAACCTGTGGACGACGCCCCCATTCGAGCCGGAGATTTGCGGAGACAAGCTGTACGGCCGCGGCACGACCGACGACAAAGGCCAGACGTTCATCCATATCAAAGCGATCGAAGCGATCCTCAAGCAGGAAGGCACGCTTCCCGTCAACGTCAAGCTTTGCATTGAAGGCGAAGAAGAGATCGGAAGCATCAACCTGCCTCCATTCCTCGAGACCCACAAGGAAAAGCTCGCATGCGACGCCGTTCTCGTATCCGATACCTCCCTGCTGGAGCGGGGACGCCCTGCCATCTGTACCGGCCTTCGCGGCCTTGCCGGCATGGAGCTGACCGTATCGACGGCCAACACGGATCTTCATTCCGGCTCCTACGGCGGCGCGGTACCGAATGCCCTGCACGCGCTCGTCTCGCTGCTGGACTCCCTGCATGACGAGAAAGGCAAGGTCGCCGTGGAAGGCTTCTACGAAGGCGTTCCGGAGCTGTCCGCTCTCATGCGGGAAGAATTCGCCAAGCAAGGCCTGGACGAGAACAAGGTTCGTGAAGGACTCGGCCTGGACGCTCTGTACGGCGAAGAAGGCTATTCGTTCGTGGAACGTGTCGGCGCCCGTCCTACGCTGGAACTTAACGGCGTGTACGGCGGCTTCCAGGGCGAAGGCAGCAAAACGGTCATCCCCAAAGTCGCCCATGCGAAGATTACTTGCCGCCTTGTAGGCAAGCAGGATCCGCAGCTGACGATGGACCGCATCGAGAAGCACCTGAACGCGCATATCCAACCAGGCGCGCGCTTCGAGCTCAAGCGCAGCGAGGGTGCCTTCGCCTTCAACATCGATCCTTCCCATCCGATTCTGCAGACGGCTGCGGACGCTTACGGAGCGGTGTACGGAACCCGTGCCCTGTTCACCAAGGACGGCGGCTCCATTCCGATCATGGCAGCCTTCTCCCGCGTTCTCGAATCCCCGGTCGTACTGATGGGCTTCGGACTGGACGACGAGAACCTCCATGCTCCGAACGAGCATTTCAACCTGGAAAACTTCGACAAAGGCCTGCTGACGGTCGTCGAATTCCTGAAAACCGTATAAAATGACAACAAGCCTGCCCATCGTCAAGATGGACAGGCTCTTTTTAATTTTGGACAGGATATAGACTTTCTCCACCATCCCATCTATAGGCTTTTCTCGTTGCGGAGTTCATGTCGTATAAGTAAAAGCATGTTCCCGCGCTTCAAAGAAGGCAAATGGCAGGCTTATCCTTTTTTTATCCAACAATCCCTTTGAGCACCAATTGTCCATAGCGTAAGCACCTGCGCATGAATAAGCTAAAACAATTCAATATCTGCTTATCCAAAACCCGGGAGGCCCTTATGCTTAATATAGGAGTTATGGCAAGAAGGAAAGGGAAATCCTTTTTTGAATCCGGCTATTTCCGACATTTGCATAAAGAAGGAGAGAAGCTCGGTTTAAACGTCTACTTTTTCGGACATGAGGATGTTCATGTAACCAAACGTCTCGTAGACGGGTATGTACCGGAAAGAAATGGAGGATGGGTAAAAAAGCCGTTTCCATGGCCGGATATCGTCATCGACCGTTACCGCAGCGGATGGACGCCATCCTTCAAGAAGCTCCGTAACAGCGGACTGCTTCGCATCGCCAATCCAAAATTTACGACCAAGAACAGGGCAACGAAGCTCTTTTTGGATACGAAAAGCATGAGGAAATGGATTCCGGAAACGAGACCTTACCATGCATCTACGTTTAAAGAGATGATTAAAACTCACCCTATACTCTATTTGAAACCTGCAAATGGAACCGGCGGGGCTGGTGTCGTCCAAATAAGAAAGAGGGATTACGGCATCTCCGCCCAGTTCCGTACTCGGGCTATGAAAATTGGGAAGAACAGGTTCCCGACGATTGAGAAAGCCGCAGCCGCCATGAACCGTTGGGTAAAGAAGGAGAATATCCGTGGAGGAACATTTCTGCTGCAGCAAGGGCTTGATCTGGAGCTGGCTCAAGGCCGGTGGGCGGACATTCGGCTATTTATTCAAAAAAACGGTTCCGGCAATTGGGAAGTGACAGGAATCGGGGTACGTCAAGCGGCGGAGGGAAGTCCAAATACCAATTTGATCGCCAAGGGAAATAAAGGTTATCCGTTCCAATCCTTTATGGCAAAGCATTTCGGGGAAGAAAAAACGCGCCAAATCCGGCTTGAATGCGAAGAGCTCGCTCACGAAACAGTACGGGTTATCGAAAACCGCTTCGGAAGCATGATGGAATTCGGGATGGACATCGGAATCGATCGAAGCGGGAACGTGTGGCTGCTCGAAGTCAACCCGAAGCCCTGCAAAGATATCATGTGGAAAATCGGCGAGTACCAAAATTACCTCAAAGCGGTGCGCCGGCCCCTTCAATATGCCAAATACCTGGCAGACAATACGAGCGGCACACCGTAGGCTTAGTCATTCGCTTTCTTGATTCTCCTTTTGCTTCGGGCTAAGCGATACTCGGAAACGGTTTGTTTGATCAGCTTGAAATAAGTTCTGTCCTTCAGCCTGCTGAATAAAGCATGGGACGGGTAATCGAAATTCACTTCGATAAGCCATAGCCTCCCAGAGCGATCGGCTGCAAAATCGATCCCGATCTGATAGGAATATTTATATCTGTCAAATCGCCGGCAAATTCGCTGACTGCTGAGCACAAGCTGATCCTTGAACCGTTTCCTCTCTTCCTCATTCCAATTGAAGGCCTGTTTCAGCACATCATCCATAGCTCTTACACGGCCTCCCCGGCTCATGTTTGTTACGACGCTCCCGTCAGGGGCTACTTTTGCGAGCATTCCGCAATAACGCCACTGGTCCGATGCGTCCCGAATCATCATGACCCGAATGTCGAATGGCCTCCCGCCTATCCTCGCCAAGGGGATCGTCTTCTGCAAAACATGCTGTTTCTCTCCCGTATGGCTTCGTATGGCGTTATACAACGCTCCCGCATTCCCGTACCGCCGGATTCCGCCTTTCACAACCACGAATGAATAGACACTTCCATTTTTCCATGCCTTTATGATTCCTTTTCCCTTATGCTCCATGTTGGGTTTGATATAGACGCTGCCGTACTGTTCGAGAAACCGTTCAAATGTAGTCCGGTTGAACAGCACGGTGGGAGGCAGCAGCTTTTTGATTTGCTGATCCTTGGCGTAGAATTGATGCAGGCCCCATTTTCCCGGCATTTGAAATCTTCTCCCCTCATCAACGATTGCATTGCAGTTTATGCATGCGCTAATGCAAGTGGAAGGTTGTTTTCAAGGCAAGTAGGGAAATTGACATCTGGAAATAATGAACAGCTTTCGTCCTGAATTCAGCCTCATTGCTGCAGCACTTTGGAGAATTCACGGCTAAATTCGGATAGTTATGGCAAGAGTTGTCGGATGTGCCCCAAATATCTGAATGGCAATGAACCGACTGTACAGGACAGCCAGCAATTCGGCTTCGCAAATCTAGCTGAAAATGCAAAAAATCCCCGCCTTTCGGCAGGGATGTCTCGATCATATGTATGGAGCGGGTGATGGGAATCGAACCCACGCTATCAGCTTGGAAGGCTGAAGTTCTACCATTGAACTACACCCGCGGAGAAGATAAAAAATGGTCGGGATGACACGATTTGAACATGCGACCCCCTGGTCCCAAACCAGGTGCTCTACCAAGCTGAGCTACATCCCGATATTTAAATGGCGTGCCCGGAGAGATTCGAACTCCCGACCTTTTGATTCGTAGTCAAATGCTCTATCCAGCTGAGCTACGGGCACATAATTATGGAGCGGAAGACGGGAATCGAACCCGCGACCCTCGCCTTGGCAAGGCGATGCTCTACCGCTGAGCCACTTCCGCAGATGGTGCGGTCAAGAGGACTTGAACCTCCACGTCATTGCTGACACTAGAACCTGAATCTAGCGCGTCTGCCAATTCCGCCATGACCGCATGTTAAGAAAATATTGCTGAGTGTTTCATTCACCTGGCAGGGTGAATAATTGGTGCGGTTGAGAGGACTCGAACCTCCACGGGCTTGCGCCCACTACCCCCTCAAGATAGCGTGTCTGCCATTCCACCACAACCGCATATAAAGTTAGGAAAAAAGTGAGCCATGAAGGACTCGAACCTTCGACACCCTGATTAAAAGTCAGGTGCTCTACCAACTGAGCTAATGGCTCTTAATGGCTGGGGATTCAGGGATCGAACCTGAGAATGACGGAGTCAAAGTCCGTTGCCTTACCGCTTGGCTAATCCCCACCAAGAAGCAATGGGGCGATCGAGGGGAATTGAACCCCCGAATGCCGGAACCACAATCCGGTGCGTTAACCACTTCGCCACGATCGCCATGTAAATTTGGTCAAATGCCGCCGAGAGGACTTGAACCCCCAACCTACTGATTACAAGTCAGTTGCTCTACCAGTTGAGCTACAGCGGCAAAGTGATCAAAAATGGCGGAGCTGACGGGATTCGAACCCGCGGTCTCCTGCGTGACAGGCAGGCATGTTAGGCCTCTACACCACAGCTCCATATTGGTTGCGGGGACAGGATTTGAACCTGTGACCTTCGGGTTATGAGCCCGACGAGCTACCGGACTGCTCCACCCCGCGGTAGTTGAATGGTGGAAGCTGAGGGGATCGAACCCCCGACCCTCTGCTTGTAAGGCAGATGCTCTCCCAGCTGAGCTAAGCTTCCATGATGGTGACCCGTAGGGGATTCGAACCCCTGTTACCTCCGTGAAAGGGAGGTGTCTTAACCCCTTGACCAACGGGCCTTGATTGAAAAGAACGGAGAGAGAGGGATTCGAACCCTCGCACCACTTACGCAGTCTAACCCCTTAGCAGAGGGTCCCCTTGAGCCACTTGGGTATCTCTCCAAACGAAAAGTCTTGCTACGGAGAAGGAGGGATTCGAACCCTCGATACGCGATTAACGTATACACGATTTCCAATCGTGCTCCTTCGACCACTCGGACACTTCTCCATATGGCTCCCCGAACAGGACTCGAACCTGTGACAACTCGATTAACAGTCGAGTGCTCTACCAACTGAGCTATCAGGGAAAATACTTGGTGGAGCCAAGGAGGATCGAACTCCTGACCTCCTGCTTGCAAGGCAGGCGCTCTCCCAGCTGAGCTATGGCCCCATGTTCTATGTATTGAATCATCGAACACCAGGTATAAACAGGCTTTCAAGCTTGCGCCTTGAAAACTGGATCGAACGAATAGGATGGATGCTGAGTCCATTTGCTTTTCTTACATGGCTAGCGAATCGTATTCCGATTCATTCTCGCCATGTCTCGCTCACGGTCATCGTCTTACGACAATCTCCCGTGATGCTTGATCCATAGGATAAGCCCTCGACCGATTAGTATTCGTCAGCTGCACGCATTGCTGCGCTTCCACCTCGAACCTATCAACCTGGTCGTCTACCAGGGGTCTTACATACTGGGAAATCTCATCTTGAGGGGGGCTTCGCGCTTAGATGCTTTCAGCGCTTATCCCGTCCGTACGTAGCTACCCAGCGGTGCTCCTGGCGGAACAACTGGTACACCAGCGGTACGTCCATCCCGGTCCTCTCGTACTAAGGACAGCTCCTCTCAAATTTCCTGCGCCCACGACAGATAGGGACCGAACTGTCTCACGACGTTCTGAACCCAGCTCGCGTACCGCTTTAATGGGCGAACAGCCCAACCCTTGGGACCTACTTCAGCCCCAGGATGCGATGAGCCGACATCGAGGTGCCAAACCTCCCCGTCGATGTGGACTCTTGGGGGAGATAAGCCTGTTATCCCCAGGGTAGCTTTTATCCGTTGAGCGATGGCCCTTCCATTCGGTACCACCGGATCACTAAGCCCGACTTTCGTCCCTGCTCGACTTGTAGGTCTCGCAGTCAAGCTCCCTTATGCCTTTGCACGCTGCGAATGATTTCCAACCATTCTGAGGGAACCTTTGGGCGCCTCCGTTACATTTTAGGAGGCGACCGCCCCAGTCAAACTGCCCGCCTGACACGGTCCCTGTACCGGTTTCACGGTACCAGGTTAGAACTCCGATACGATCAGGGTGGTATCCCAACGGTGCCTCCACCGAAGCTGGCGCTCCGGCTTCCTAGGCTCCCACCTATCCTGTACAGATCGTACCAAAGTCCAATATCAAGCTGCAGTAAAGCTCCATGGGGTCTTTCCGTCTTGTCGCGGGTAACCTGCATCTTCACAGGTATTAAAATTTCACCGGATCTCTCGTTGAGACAGCGCCCAAGTCGTTACGCCATTCGTGCGGGTCAGAATTTACCTGACAAGGAATTTCGCTACCTTAGGACCGTTATAGTTACGGCCGCCGTTTACTGGGGCTTCGGTTCACAGCTTCGGGTTGCCCCTAACCGCTCCCCTTAACCTTCCAGCACCGGGCAGGCGTCAGCCCGTATACTTCGCCTTACGGCTTCGCACAGACCTGTGTTTTTGCTAAACAGTCGCTTGGGCCTTTTCACTGCGGCCCCCTCGGGCTATTCACCCTACCGAGGCACCCCTTCTCCCGAAGTTACGGGGTCATGTTGCCGAGTTCCTTAACGAGAGTTACTCCGCGCGCCTTAGCATGCTCTGCTCGCCTACCTGTGTCGGTTTGCGGTACGGGCACCTTCGCCTGGCTAGAAGCTTTTCTTGGCAGCTGGAGATCATGACCTTCGGTACTAAAATTTCCCTCCCCATCACAGCCCAGCCTTACGGTTTGCGGATTTGCCAACAAACCAGCCTCACTGCTTGGACGGACACATCCATCGGTCCGCGTCACTACCCTTCTGCGTCACTCCATTGCTCATAACGGCTTACGGTGGTACAGGAATATCAACCTGTTGTCCTTCGACTACGCCTTTCGGCCTCGCCTTAGGTCCCGACTTACCCTGAGCGGACGAACCTTCCTCAGGAACCCTTAGGCTTACGGCGGATCAGATTCTCACTGATCTTTTCGTTACTCATACCGGCATTCTCACTTGTGTACTGTCCACCAGTCCTTACGGTCTGACTTCAACCTATACACAACGCTCCCCTACCCAAGTACCATAGGTACATGCCATAGCTTCGGTGGTGTGTTTAGCCCCGTTACATTTTCGGCGCAGAGTCACTCGACCAGTGAGCTATTACGCACTCTTTAAATGGTGGCTGCTTCTAAGCCAACATCCTGGTTGTCTGGGCAACTCCACATCCTTTCCCACTTAACACACACTTGGGGACCTTAGCTGATGATCTGGGCTGTTTCCCTCTTGACGATGGATCTTAGCACTCACCGTCTGACTCCCGGTTATACATGACTGGCATTCGGAGTTTGACTGGACTTGGTAACCCTTGGCGGGCCCCGCACCCAATCAGTGCTCTACCTCCAGCATGCTCAACACCGAGGCTAGCCCTAAAGCTATTTCGGGGAGAACCAGCTATTTCCGAGTTCGATTGGAATTTCTCCGCTACCCCCACCTCATCCCCGAATTTTTCAACATTCGTGGGTTCGGGCCTCCAGTGCGTGTTACCGCACCTTCACCCTGGACAGGGGTAGATCACACGGTTTCGGGTCTACACCCACGTACTATGGCGCCCTATTCAGACTCGCTTTCGCTGCGGCTCCGTCTTCCCGACTTAACCTTGCACGTGAACGTAACTCGCCGGTTCATTCTACAAAAGGCACGCCATCACCCATATAGAGGGCTCTGACTTCTTGTAAGCGCACGGTTTCAGGTTCTATTTCACTCCGCTCCCGCGGTGCTTTTCACCTTTCCCTCACGGTACTGCTTCACTATCGGTCGCCAGAGAGTATTTAGCCTTGGCAGATGGTCCTGCCGGATTCCCACGAGGTTTCACGTGTCTCGCGGTACTCGGGATCCGTCTCGGAGGGAATGAACTTTTGGGTACAGGGCTTTTACCTCTTGTAGCGGGCCTTTCCAGACCTCTTCGCCTAACCCATTCCTTTGTAACTCCATGTGAGACGTCCCACAACCCCAGGAGGCAAGCCTCCTGGTTTGGGCTAATCCGCGTTCGCTCGCCGCTACTGACGGAATCACTATTGTTTTCTCTTCCTCAGGGTACTTAGATGTTTCAGTTCCCCTGGTATGCCTCACGCAGAGCTATGTATTCACTCTGCAGTAACTGGACATTACTCCAGCTGGGTTTCCCCATTCGGAAATCCCCGGATCAACGCTTGCTTACAGCTCCCCGAGGCCTATCGTGGTTCGCCACGTCCTTCGTCGGCTTCTGGCGCCTAGGCATCCTCCGTGCGCTCTTAGTAGCTTAACCTAAGGCTGTATAGCCTGGTTAAGAAACAGCTAAGGATGTTTCAGCATTTCATATTCGTTCGTATCCAGTTTTCAAGGAACAAGTGTCGCTGCAACCATGTCCAAGGACATAACCGCAACTATTTTTTCGGCGCAAGAATGCACCGCTTGGCGACGTCCTACTCTCCCAGGACCCTGCGGTCCAAGTACCATCGGCGCTGGAAGGCTTAACGGTCGTGTTCGGGATGGGTACGCGTGGTTCCCTTCCGCCATCGCCACCAAACGATGAAGAAATCTTGCTTGAAAGAGACTTGCTCTTTCAAAACTGACAACGAGTGAGGGACAAGCCGGTTGGAATCTTGCGATTCCGATTTGAAACCCGAGGGTTTCTCGTGAGGCATCTGGCGATGCCTCGGTTTTGAATGCTTCCGTTGCAGGAAGCGATTCTCCATAGAAAGGAGGTGATCCAGCCGCACCTTCCGATACGGCTACCTTGTTACGACTTCACCCCAATCATCTACCCCACCTTCGGCGGCTGGCTCCCTTGCGGGTTACCCCACCGACTTCGGGTGTTGTAAACTCTCGTGGTGTGACGGGCGGTGTGTACAAGACCCGGGAACGTATTCACCGCGGCATGCTGATCCGCGATTACTAGCAATTCCGACTTCATGCAGGCGAGTTGCAGCCTGCAATCCGAACTGAGACCGGCTTTTAAGGATTGGCTCCGCCTCGCGGCTTCGCGGCCCGTTGTACCGGCCATTGTAGTACGTGTGTAGCCCAGGTCATAAGGGGCATGATGATTTGACGTCATCCCCGCCTTCCTCCGGTTTGTCACCGGCAGTCATTCTAGAGTGCCCACCCGAGGTGCTGGCAACTAAAATCAAGGGTTGCGCTCGTTGCGGGACTTAACCCAACATCTCACGACACGAGCTGACGACAACCATGCACCACCTGTCTCCCCTGTCCCGAAGGCCGCACCTATCTCTAGGTGATTCAGGGGGATGTCAAGACCTGGTAAGGTTCTTCGCGTTGCTTCGAATTAAACCACATACTCCACTGCTTGTGCGGGTCCCCGTCAATTCCTTTGAGTTTCACTCTTGCGAGCGTACTCCCCAGGCGGAATGCTTATTGTGTTAACTTCGGCACCAAGGGTATCGAAACCCCTAACACCTAGCATTCATCGTTTACGGCGTGGACTACCAGGGTATCTAATCCTGTTTGCTCCCCACGCTTTCGCGCCTCAGCGTCAGTTACAGCCCAGAAAGTCGCCTTCGCCACTGGTGTTCCTCCACATCTCTACGCATTTCACCGCTACACGTGGAATTCCACTTTCCTCTTCTGCACTCAAGCCTTGCAGTTTCCCGTGCGACTTGGGGTTGAGCCCCAAGATTAAACACCGGACTTACAAAGCCGCCTGCGCGCGCTTTACGCCCAATAATTCCGGACAACGCTTGCCCCCTACGTATTACCGCGGCTGCTGGCACGTAGTTAGCCGGGGCTTTCTTCTCAGGTACCGTCATGGCGGAAGCAGTTACTCTTCCACCCGTTCTTCCCTGGCAACAGAGCTTTACGACCCGAAGGCCTTCCTCACTCACGCGGCGTTGCTCCGTCAGACTTGCGTCCATTGCGGAAGATTCCCTACTGCTGCCTCCCGTAGGAGTCTGGGCCGTGTCTCAGTCCCAGTGTGGCCGATCACCCTCTCAGGTCGGCTACGCATCGTCGCCTTGGTGAGCCGTTACCTCACCAACTAGCTAATGCGCCGCAGGCCCATCCTCAAGTGACAGATTGCTCCGTCTTTCCCGATCTCTCCAGGAGGAGAGATCGCATATCCGGTATTAGCATCCGTTTCCGGAGGTTATCCCAGTCTTGAGGGCAGGTTGCCTACGTGTTACTCACCCGTCCGCCGCTAACCTTGTCCCGAAGGACAAGATCCGCTCGACTTGCATGTATTAGGCACGCCGCCAGCGTTCGTCCTGAGCCAGGATCAAACTCTCCATAAAGGTGTTTGACTTGCTCATTTATAACGTTGACTTGCTTCACTCGTTGTTCAGTTTTCAAAGAACAAATTCAGTTGCGATCGCCGGTACTGCTTGTCCGTTTTTCGCGTCCGTACCGTGTATCTCTCGGCCGGAATTAGAATATACCATGCTTACGTTGATTTGCGCAACCCTTTTTCTAAAAAAAATCAAAAAAAGATGATATGACCTATATAAACCCGAACGGTCTGAAATTCCCCTTCTACTATATGCGTTCATTTATAGCTGTTTATTGTCCTTTCTGTTCCTCCTCTCCCTTTTGTTTCTTCAATCTTTGATCCCGTCGCCCGCGATTAATGCGCATCCCCGTGCGCCTCCCCTTCTTTTAGAATCCGCTCCTGCACCCGATCCTTTTACGTCAAAGCCCCGCACTTTCTTCCCATATTGAATATTGCTCTACTGCCTCATCCATTCTTCTCCACCACCTCTGACTTCACGAACGGCTTCCTGCAGCAGCTGTTGGTTGCATAAAAGACAAGCCTTCAAAAAAGGGTTTGCAAATTCGAGGCCTTAACATTAAAATAAATTTAACGTTAATTATTACTACATGTTCATAAAAGTTGAATGGAGTGATGACGATGAGCATCCCCGCCGTTGCAGCTGCAGCCCCAGCTCAAGGTATCAGAGGTTTAAGAAAGCATAAGCCCTTTTTATTTCTGCTGGCGGCCCGAGTCATTTCGCGTTTCGGAGACTCTCTCGACTCCATCGCCTACAGCTGGATGGTCTATATGCTGACCGGCTCCAAGCTCCTCATGGGTACCATCTTCGCCATCAATTTCATTCCAGGCATCGTCTTCAGCCTGTTCACGGGAGTCCTCGTCGACCGCTGGTCCAAAAAAACGGTCATCATCACCTCCTATGCTGCACGCGGGGCAATCGTAGCCTTGACCGCTCTTCTCTACTGGAAAGGCTGGCTTCAGCCTTGGCATTTGTTCATCTTCACCTTCATGAACTCCTCCTTCGAATGCTTTTCCAGCCCTGCTGAAATGTCGGTGGTTCCCCGGCTTCTGCCCAAAGAGCTGCTGCTGAGCGGCAACTCCCTAAGCGCTTCGTCCTCGCGGACTGCCGAGCTTGCAGGCGTAGCGGCGGCAGGCGCCCTGATTGCCGCCTTCGGCTTGTCAGGAGCCATCCTGATCGATGCCGGCACCTTTTTCACGGCTGCCGCGGTACTGGCATTCATGAGGATCTCTCCGATTGAAGATCGTCCTCCTGCAATTTCTTCCTCGGCGGCCGCATCCTCCGAAGCAACCTATTGGAGCCAGTTCAAGGAAGGCATGTCATTCGTGAGGTCCCATCGCCTGATCATGCTGACGATGCTCACCGCCGCCGTGCTCAATGTATGCCTCACCCCCCATAACGTCATGGAGACGGTATATGTCAAAGAAGTTCTGCATTCCGGTCCATCGGGCCAAAGCATCATGGGAATCGGATTCATGGGCGGCATGATCGTCAGCGGCTTGCTGATCAGCGCCTACGGCGCGCGTTTTCGCAAAAGCTCTCTCATCGTCTTCGGCTGTTTGCTGCTTGGCGCCAGCCAGGCGCTGTATATAATCCCATCTTTGATCCAATGGCAGCCGCTGGCCGTTGTCACCGTCTTTTCCATCATGGGCGGATTCGCGGTTCCCATGATCGGAACGCCCGTGTCCACCTATATGATGGAGGTGACTCCAAAAAACATGCTTGGCCGAATCGGCGCTCTTTCCGGGATGATCGGCTCCTCGCTCATTCCGCTCGGTTCCGTGGTAACCGGCTTTGCCGGCCAGCATCTGCCCATTCAGACCCTCTATCTCCTTGCGGGCCTGATCATGATCATCCCTGGGCTGCTGCTTTTAACCGAAAAGAATTTCATGAAAATATAGTATAATAAGGAGAGCATGTACGAAGCAGCAGACAGGAGTGGCCCTTATCGAAACGAAGGTACTCAAGACGATCGAGGAGATCCGGATTTTTTCCGATCCATACCGGATGAAAATCATGAATTTCTTTCATAAATCCGACCATCCGGCAACGATCAAGGAAATTGCGGACCGAATGGGCGAAGTTCCGGCCAAAGTGTATTATCATGCCCGCAAGCTCGAAAGGATCGGCCTGCTGGAGCTGGTCGAGACGAAGCAAATCAACGGAATTACGGCAAAATTCTATAAAGCTTACGAAGGAACCGTCAATATCAGCCGGGATGAGGGGGATGACCAGTCCATTCAGGAAATCTTCCGTTCCGAATCCCAGAAGCTGGCTTCCAATATGTTCGACTCCGCGAAGGAGAAATATCTTGCGAGTTCTGAAAAGGGACGGAAAAGAACCGGCACTCTATCCAACTCGGACGTCTATCTGACCAAGGAAGAAGCCGAGGAATTCCTGAAGCTTGCCATCGATTTCGCGCAGGCCCACTCCAAGCGGACCCGAAACGAGCAAGCGGAGTACCATCTTTTCCTTTCCCTATCTGCGATGAGCGAAGAAGGACCGGAGAGGAGCTAAAGCCCTAGCTGAAAGCCATGGACTACCGCATAGGCGGCAGGCTTCCTTCGTGAATAGACTGTATGAACCGCTTTACGCGAAGGATGAGGTAATGTGAAAATAGACCTGGGCTGCGGGACGATCAAGCATCCAGGATGCCACGGGATCGACAAGCTGTCCTATGATGGCGTCGATCTCATCCATGATTTCGATTCCCAGCTTCCGTTCGAGGATGGAACCGTCGGCTCATATCGCGCGAACCGCCGGTATCGTCAACTGCTCAATTAGCATGCCCCCGGTACTGGACGCGCCATCCGGTCTGTTACGTCGATCCGGACGGATACAAGCTTTCCGGCAGCCGGAATTGGTCCCTGATGGAAGAAGCCGTCGTCTTGCCGATAGAAGAAGAGGATGCCGAGCAGGAAAATGCCGACTGCCCGGAATTAGCCCATCCGCAGCAAGCGTGCCGGAAACCAGAAGCACCGTAAATGAAATGAAAGCCGTCAGGATCGATTCCTGCGGCTTTTTCCGCCTTTCATACAGGGGACGACAGCATGATGCGCATCATGGACGTTCCTTGCCGGCCTTATACATCTATGCGACGATGGAAACAATCGCTTCATGAGCATGCAGATTGATAGGGGAGGAACAGCCGTGCAGGATATATTTGTCACATCGGACCATCATTTTGGACACAGGGAAATCATCGATTATGAATCCCGGCCGTTCGCCGATGCCGGGGAAATGGATGCCGTCATGATCCAACGCTGGAATGAGGCCGTCTCCGCAGGAGATACCGTCTACCATCTGGGCGACTTCTCCTTTGGCGGCTTGAGCAGAACCCGGGAAGTCGTCGGCGCCCTGAACGGGTACAAGCATCTGATCCTCGGCAACCACGACCGTGACCGGAGCCGCCAGTGGTGGCTTGAAGCCGGCTTCGACGAGGTGCACGAGCAGCCGATCGTATACCGCGGCTTCTATTTCCTCAGCCACGAGCCCATGTACATGAACCGCAGCATGCCTTATCTGAACGTGCACGGACATATCCATGGACAGAAATACGCCGGGCGGAGTTATTTCAACGTCTCGGTCGAGCATTGGGAATATCGTCCTGTTTCCTTCGCACAGGTGCTGGAATTCGTTTCTTCCGGAGAAGAGCAGCCCACATGAATGCGGACCTGCCTGATCGTTGCATCGGCAGCCCGGACAGCTTGACTCGCCTCATCCCATTTTCGCCTTTAATGTAATAAAAAAGCTTCCCGGCCGCAATGGCCGGGAAGCTTTTTCTCCTTGGACGGGTCAGTCCATCCAAGCGTACAGACGATAGATCAGCACGGCTGCCTCGGCGCGTGTCGTCAGGCCTGCCGGATTCAGACTGCTGCCATCTCCCCTCAGCAATCCGGCCTTGACGAGCGCCGCAGCGGCCTCAGCCGCATACGCCGCCAACAAGGAGCGGTCCGCATAACCGTCCAGCTCGGCCGCTGCCGCCGCCGGCACCGGCTTGCCTGCCAGCTTCAGGGCTCTGAATGCGAGCGACATCATTTCCTGCCTCGTAATCGGAGCCATGGGATCGAAGCTTCCATCCTCCCTGCCTGCCGCGATTCCAAGCGATTTGGCGACAGCTGCCTCCTCCTCATAGTATGAGCCCGCGGGGACATCCGCGAAGGATTCGACTGCTTCGCCGCTGAGACCGAGCGCCCTCACGAGCATGACGACGAAGTCGGCACGGCGCACATTCGTGGATGGCGTGAACACTTCCGCTCCGGTTCCCGTGATGACGCCCTTGGCGGCCAGAGCGTCTATAGCTTCGGCGGCCCATGTCAGATGGGCCGTATCCTTGAATTTCTTGACCACATATTCAATCTGGAACTCCCCAAGCAGGGAAGTCTGGAACTCGACACTGCCTGAGCCCGCTCTGTAGCGGGCGGTCGGCACGGCTGCGGCGATTCCTCTTTCGTCCACCATCCGCACCGTTATGCGCTGCGGATGCGTGGACTCTTCCTCGCTTGCCGAGTACGGCAGCTTGACCCTTACCGCTTGCAGCTTGCCGCGCCACATGAGAGATTTGCCGGCAGCCGAAAGGGTGATGCGTGCCCCGGCTTGGCTTGATGCGCCTTGAATCCGGGCCATTTCGAGCTGCACAGTTCCGGACGTGAGATCGCCATACCCTTTCAGCATTTTCGCCGGAAGCGTCACGATCCCGGCAGCCGTCCGAATCTCAAGCGCGGCTTTGCCGTCTGTAAGAGCGGCTGCCGGTATGGAGATTCGATACCCTTTCGCTCCCGACAAGGCGGGAACTTGAATCGAGATGACCGCCGCTCCCTGACTTGCAGCACGCTGCAGCTCATCGGCGTCAATGGAGGCAACAGCGATTCCCGATGCGGAATCGAGCACTGGAACGGCGGTTGTGATATCTGCGCCCGAAGGTGCCGCCGATGCAGATGGCGATGGCGACGGTGTCGGCCAGTATGGCAGCCAAGGCGTCTCGCTTGGCGTTGTCGACGGCGTCGCGCTTGGCGTCGCCGACGGCGTCGCGCTTGGCGTCGCCGACGGCGTCGTACTTGGCGTCGCCGACGGCGTCGTGCTTGGCGTCGCCGACGGCGTCGTGCTTGGCGTGGCCGATGGCGACTCGCTTGGCTGCGATTTGCCGGTCACATACGTGAATGCGGCCGTGAAGCTGCCGGGCAAGCCATCCTTGAACGCGGCTGCACGGATGACAGCAATTCCGGATACGGCGATCGGACCGGCTGCCGCGATGCCGTTGTCAGGCGAAGGCAGCGAGCCGTCCAGCGTGTAGTACACCGTCGCGCCATCGGTCGAGCTCGCAAGCAGCAGCTCCTGCGGCGAGTCATACTTGCCGGCTTTCAGGGAAGCGGACGGAACCGCTGCCCGGCTGACCGCCGGCTGGTTCTCTTCGGTCGTCGGCTCCAGCCGGATCCAGTCGATGTTGAAGCCGTCTCCTTGATCCAGCACGCCGATTTCCTGCACGCCCCCGTTCAGGGAGACGATATGGGAGACGGTCTTGTACGCGCCCCAATCGCCTGTGGAAGGCAGGGCCGCGGTGCCTTTCAGCTCGCCGTCCGCGAACAGGGCTGCGGATACTCCTCCTTGCTTCGTCGCGTAGCGGTAGGTCGCCTTGTAGTTGCCGTCCTGCGGGACGTCCACCCGATAACGCAGCAGATTGCCCGCATTCGTGTAGCCCACGTTGGCCGTTCCGGCTGCTTTATTCGTCTCGATGGCATTGCGTCCGGAATCGAAGTAGCTCTCCGCTTCGATGGTCAGAATGCCGCCAGTGTCCGCAGCGAAGGTCCGGATCGGCTCAATGGCCAGAGCTCCGATCTCGAAGCCCTCCACGTTCGCGGCAAGGCGCAGCGTGACTTCACCTTTCGGCAACGCGGCCGTCTTGCGGCTCTTGACCCAATTGCCGTAAATCTGCGGGACGTCGTACGACGCCAGGACAGCATCTCCGACCTTGAGATCGAACGCGCCCATGCCACCGGCTTGAGAACTCATTTCAAGCGTGAAGGTGTAGCTTCCCGATTCCGGGACATTCAGCTTGTAGTCGATCCAGTCGCCGGCCTTGATGCCGGTCAGCTTATGGCCGTCCGCCGCTCCGCCCGCGCCTTCGGAAGGGCCGCTCATGGCGGCGTAATCAAGCGCGGTTGCGGTGCCCGGAACCGGGATAAGCGGCGGGTTGTCCTTGCGGACGATGCGCGGCCCGATCTCGATCCAGTCCAGCGATACATCCGTTCCGCCAACGGTCAGGCGGAGCGAGTGCGCCCCTTTGGACAACGGAATGGCCGAGGTCATTGTCGTCCATTCATCGGACGCGGCAAGCGAATCCTGTTGGACAGTTCCTCCTCCGTCCAGCTTCCAGGAAGCTTCGGCGGCCGAGTCTCCTCCACCGGTCCGATAACGGTAGGTCAGCAGATAAGCGCCGTCCTCCGGCACGCTGACCCGGTAGTCCAGCCAGCTGCCCGGAACGGTGCCGGCCGCTCCATCCTCGATGAGGACGCCGGAGGACTCGTCCGCCTGCTCGGCTTGAATCCGCTTCGGCAGGGCGGCGGCGCTATCGCTGGCCGTCGTCAATCGAATGTCGCGCAAGCTGTATCCGGTTCCCTCCGCCGTCACGCTCAGAGCGTGCTCGCCGGCCGGCAGCGCCAGCTTCACCCGCGCATAGCCGAACGGATTCGGCCCTGCGTAAGTATCGCGCGTCACCGTCAGGTTCCCGACGTCTGAGCCGTCGATCGCGATCGCCGCTGAAGCGCCGGAAGGCTGCCCGGCATAACCGAGATCCAGGAAGTAACTGCCGGCCTTCTTGACCGTCAGGCCGTACGTGAAGGAAGCCGGCTCGGAAGCCCCGCCTTCATTGAGGCCATATACGGCGCCTGTAACCGTATCGGTCTGGTAGACACCTCGTGCGCTGTCAAAGTCCGCCGCGCGGAAGCTGCCCGGGGCCGTCCGGCCCAGCTCGGGACGAATCCACGAGAACGTGGTCACCGCCTTGGCCGGAACGACCGCAGAAATTTGCGTGCCGTCGCTCATGAGCTTGATCGGCTGGTCCTTGTCGGTCTGGTTGATGGCGACGGTTACGACCTTCCGTCCGTCCGGACTGACAAAGGCCACATTCGTCACGGTGTCGGAAGAGCCGTAATCGCTCTCGATCCGCTTGTAGCCCGGGAGCACGAATTTGGAGAATTGGCCCATCAGGTACGTCTCCGGCGCGATCCAGTAGTTGTCACGGTCCGAGGAATCCTGGATGACCGGAGTCGGATCCGGCGTGCCGACCCATTGATGGGACTTGATGTCGCTGTCGAGCATGACGACCCAGGAATTGTAGCTGCGCGCCCAATTGCGGAAGTACTGGGCGATGCGGTCGGCTCCCTTCGTGCCCCAGACCGCGCGTTCGGTCAAGTAGACATTTTTGTCCGGGAACAGGTCATGCAGCTTGGTCATCTCGCTCAGCTCTCCGCCGTAATCGTGGAAAGCCGTTCCGTCCACAGCCGCGTATGCGGCCTTGTCGCGCAGAAGCTGGGCCGGGTAAGCCATCGTGTCGCCCGGATTATGGTCGAACGTGAGCAATCCGACCTGTCCGAAGCCCGCCGCATCCAGCTTCTGGCGAAGCAGCACCATCAGCCTGGCCTGCTGCTGCCAAGGCATTTTCGTACTCGGATAATCGATCTCCAGCAGAGGCTCGTTCTGCACGGTCAGCATTTCCATCGGAATGCCTTCCGCTTGGTAGGCCTGCACGAACTTCACGAGATAGTCCGCATAGACCGGCAGATACTCCTCCTTGATTTCTCCGCGGATCATGCTGTCCGTCGTTTTCATCCAGCCCGGCGCGCTCCATGGGGAAGCGAAGAATTTCACGTCCGGGTTGATCGCCTGGATTTCCTTCAGCGTGGAAATGATGTGCAGGTCGCGGTCCTTCTGAATCGAGAAATGCTCCAGACCCGGATCGGTCTGTCCTGCCGGCATGTCATCATACGTGTAGAACGGCTGCCCGGTGAAATCGGCCGTGCCGATCGTCACGCGGACAAGGCTCATGCCCGCCCCTTCCGCCGGATCGAACAGCTTGCCCAGCAGCTCCTTGCGCTTGTCCGCCGACATCTTGGCGAGATTGCCGACCGTCGATTCCTCCATCGACGAGCCGATGCCGACCATGGATTGGTACGTCACATCCGGATCGAGCGAAATAACCGTTCCAACGGCTTCGTTCGGCCGGACAATATCGAGAGGCTGCTGCTGCTGCAGCTTTTTGTCCTCCGGCTTGGAACGGTCCGCGTAATACCACTGGATATTGCCGGGATCGCGTTCGCTGGTCGTCCAGCTCTGCACCGCGTCCGCCTGAACCACCTCCGGTACCGTACCGTCTCCCGGATCCCCGGTGCCGGGCTGGCCCTCATCAGCGGGAGCGTCTCCCGTGCGTATGAACTTCAGCCAGTTGAGATTCATGCTCCCTCCGGTGAACAGGACGCGCAGGCTCTGCCTGCCTTCGGCGGATATCGGAACGCCATGCATGACGGCCGTCCCCCAATCCTGGTAGCTGTTGATTTTCGGCAGCTTCACGGAGCCTAGCTCCTTGGCGGTTCCGTCCAGAATCTTGACGCCCGATGAATCTCCCCAAGAGGCGTAGCGCACCTCGACGTCGTACAGGCCGCTTTGCGCGTGGACGTCGTATTGGAGCCAGGCGCCGGCATCGATATAACCGACGTTCTTGCCTCCGCCTTCATCCTGGGTATTCTGCGTCTGCACCGCTCCCGGCGCGCTCATCGCGCTGTAATCCTCCGCCTGCACGATGCCCGGAACCGGAATGCTCGTGTCCGGCTGGGCCGGGGGCTGGGGCAGATCATCCGGAGTCTGCTGCGACTTGTTCAAGCCGTAACCCGTCTTGAACAGGAACTGCCCGGGATCGTCGACATGATCGTAGGCGCTCAGGCTGAAAGGCCATTTCAGCGGCAGCTTGCCCGTAAAGTCCTTGTCCCCGAGAAGAACGTCCGCGACTCCATCGCCCTCCGTGCCAGGGAGCCAGGCGGCTATAAGCCCCTGGATGTCCTTCAGCTGGTCACCGATCGTCATCGGACGGCCCGACACGAGCACGAGCACGATCGGCAGCTCCGGATCGGCAGCCCGAACGTTGGCCAGCGTGGCCAGATCCTCCGTATTCAGGTTCAGGTTGGACGTATCCCCGTCCGATTCGGCATACGGCATCTCGCCGACAACGACGATGGCCGCGTCATGGCCTTTGGCGCCGCGGCCATGCTCGTTATAGGTCACCTTCTTGCCGCTGGACTCGGCCGCCTTCTGCAAGCCTTTCAGAATCGTCGTGCCTTTGGTGATCGTTCCGGCGCTGCCCTGCCATGTGATCGACCAGCCGCCTGCCTGCCTGCCGATATCGCTCGCCGCCTTGCCGGCAACGAAAATATCCTTCATTCCGGACAGCTGGGACAAGATCGGCGACTCGGAGCCGTCCTCGCTTGGGACGGCATCGTTCTTGAGCAGCACCAGCGACTGCGCTGCCGCTTCGCGGGCCACCGCCCGGCTCTGAGCCGAGCCGAATGCGGCCTGTTGATCCGGGTCGGACTTCGGATGCTCGAAGACGCCGGAATCGAACTTCACCGTCAGGATCCGCGACACGGCGTCATCGATCCGAGCCTGTGAGATTCCGCCTTCCTCGGCCAGCTGCTTGAGGTCGGTCACGACCTCCTTCCATTTGTCCGGCTCCATGATCATGTCGACGCCCGCGTTGACGGCCGTCTTGACCTGGGCCTTCAAGCCGCTCACGGCGTTGCCCTGCCAGTCCTTCGTAATCTGGTCGATCGCGTTGTAGTCGGAGACGACGAAGCCCTTGAACCCGAGCTCTCCCTTGAGCTTATCCTGCAGAAGCCGCTGGTTGGCGTGCATCTTGAGGCCCTGAATGCTGTGGTACGAAGCCATCACCGTGCCGACGCCCGCTTGGACGGCAGCTTCGTACACCTGCTTTTCGAGCTCCCAGATCTGTTCCTCCGTGTACCCCGTCACATTGCCCTGGTTGGAGCCGTTGTCGGTATAGCCCTCTCCGATAAAATGCTTCGCCGTGGCGACGACCTTGTCCGGCCGCTTCAAGTCCTCGGGCTTCCCGCCCTGCAGCCCCTTGATGTAAGCCGCTCCAAGCTCGGCCGCAACGGCTGGATCGTCGCCGAAGCCTTCGTAGGTTCGGCCCCAGCGGATATTTTGGACGTCGGCGAGCGTCGGCGCGAACGTCCAGTTGATGCCGGTGGCGCGGATTTCCGCCGCAGCCGCAGCGCCAACCTGTTCCGCCAGCTCGGCGTTATGCGTTGCCGCCAGGCCGATATTATGTGGAAACAGAGTGGCGTCCTTGACGTTGTTGTGGCCATGCACGCCGTCGACACCGTACAGGATCGGAATGCCCAGACGCGTCGACAGAGCGCCGTCCTGGTAGCCGTTGTACAGCTTGGTCCACTGCTCGAGCGTGCTGTCGGCCAGCTTGCCGTTCGGGAACGAGCCGCCGCCGCTGAGCACCGAGCCGAGCCCGTAGGCCAGTACATCCTCCGGAGTGACGGATGCCCGTTCCGCCTGGACCATCTGGCCGACCTTCTCGTCCAGCGTCATCCGGCCGAGCAGATCCGCGACCCGCTCCGATGTCTCTTTGGAAGGATTGAAATAAGCCGGCAGCGACGCCGGATCTGCCGGCGCGGCGGCGGCATGAAGCGGCAGCAGGCCGAGCAGCAGCGATCCGGCTGTCGCTCCAGCCAGCCACCGTACCGCCGGGCGGCGGACGGACGGGAATCGGCGGCTGTACCGCCCGTTCCTGGAATCATCGGCCTGGATTCTTTTCATTGTTGACATGAATGGCTTGAACCTCCCTGTGAGCTGAATAAGGCCAAAATGTTATCGATTACATTTTGCGGAATGAATCCGATTTACTTTACCGCCTTGCTTCCCCTTCGCCATCCAAACAGCACCCAAATTACGTAAGCGTTTCCATTTCGAAGCAGCAAGCTTGTCTCTGCAGGACCAGCGCCATCCCATCAAACGAGGCGATAGCAGCCATGCGATAAAGACGGCTCAAGCGATCAGGGCTGTCCCGCGAAGAAGAGCAAAAGCAGCAAGTATCCCTTTCACTATAGAGTCGCGGCGAATAAGAAGGCAAGGGACCAAACTCCCGGAATGCAGACCATTCAACATTCGGCAGCGGCGTTTCATTTGCTATGTTTGGCAGGTCTTTTGCCTCTATCCGATATGAATTCGATTACGTCCAGTCGTGCCGATGTCCTGTCCTCTTGTCGAAAGGAAGAGCCTCGGAACTATGCGTACGCCTGTCGAACCTTCAGCCGGTGTCCGACGGAAGCCCTGCTCTTTGTCGAAATCCTCTTTACGGGCGGCAATGAAATCTCATAGGCAAGAAACACACCTATCGGCATGGCCATCCTCACCGAGGGCCGGACTTCGCCCTCTGTGCCATCCCTGTTATACTTGGTGCGAGCGATTGGAGCGGCATGCCCCCTGTCGGACAGGCAGCCCACGGTCCAAGCGGGGCGGCGCTGTACGCTTTGCCCGGTTGCAGGCTCCAGCCCGGAAGCAGGCGGAATTCGCCCGCCGCGCCGTCTCTGCTGCCCGGAACGTACGAAGCCCGCTTGGACGCTTCGCCATGGCAGGTGAGCAGCAGCATGCGTCCGGCGAATAGATCGCATCCAGGATCGGCGGCAAGCTCGACCCGGATCAGATCCGGCTCGATCAAGCGGATTCCTTTGATCTTGAGCGCTTGCCAGGTACTCCCCGCGAATTCGTCCCGGCCGATCCGGCCCCAATCCATATCCGCTGAATAGAGCTGTCCCGGAGTGAACGCATACCCTTCGGGCAGGCGGAACTGCGGAGCCTGCACGCCGTCTTGGAGCTGTGTCCTCTCCACATATCCGGCAAGGAGCGGCAAGCCTCCTTCGGGGCACACCCGCACCGTCTTTCCTTCCAAAGGCGGAACGATCTGATAGTGCCTGCTGCCGCTCACGTTGTCCGGATTCAGCTTCAGCTGCGGGACCGAGGAGTCTGTCCCGGCTTCTTCGGCGCAGACCATCCCGCAATCGGCGACGCCGTCGGCGAGCAGCGACACCACCTCGATCGTGTCGTACGAGATCTGCCGCACATACCGGAAGAACAGGCGGTCTACGCCCGCTTTGAAGCCAAGCTTGTCGCCGCCCCGATAGGAGAGCGTATAACGCTTGCCCGGCTGCTGCAGGGAAGTCGGGACAATGTAGCAGGCCTTCGTTCCCGCCTTCAGCCGGGGCGAACCGGACAGCTCCAGATCGCTTCCAAGCTTGAACGAGGCCCTCGCAGTCTCCGCCTCGAGCTCCTCGTCCACAAGCGGCCTGCTGAATATGACCTGGATCGAGATGGGACTCAGCGCATCAACCTGCAGCAGCTCCTTCGGAAGAAACTTGGCCAGCGGCTTCGGCATGGACTTGATCTTGCCTTCCGGCTCTCCCTTGCCCGCCTTCGGACCGGAGCTCCAGGACCTGCCGAAGAGGCCTCGGCAATCGAAGCCGGCAGGCAAGCCGAATGGAATAGCCGCCGTCAACGCCAAGCCGGCTCCTTGCTGCCGAAGCAGCCGGAAACGTTCAGGGAACGGTTCCACAGGGAAATGTTCGGACACGCCGTCAGCAGAAAACGGTTCATGCACAGGCTCTCACTCCATCTCGATATTTTGACATATGCCTACTTTATGCTTTTGCGGGATTGTTGGTGAGATGGCTTCACGATGGATTTGAAAGGGGACCTGATCATATGAAGGAGAATTGGGAACGAGGAGAAACGCCGCCGGAGCCCGAGCCGCACATCATCCGCGAGCTCGCTGCAGCCGCCTTGCCGGAGCTGCGGCATTGCACGCCTCAGCGCACCGGAGCCGGGCTCAGCAACCTCGTGTACAAACTGGATTCGGGAGGGCATTCCTACGCCCTGAGAATCTACAGGCAGGGTGAGGTTGTCGCGCGCAAGGAAGCGTCCATTTCCCGCTTGCTCGCCGGAAGCCTTCCGTTGCCCCGCCTCCTGGCATCCGACTGGAGCGGCTCGCTCTATCCTGCTCCCTGGGCGATCATGGAATGGATGCCTGGCGTGCTGCTCGCGGAAGAGCTCCGCTCCTGCAGCATCGAGGCCAAGACGGAATGGCATCGTGCAGCCGGCCATACGCTGGCGGCCATCCATGACATCCGGTTCAAGGAAGCCGGCTTCCTGGACGGGGAGCTTGCGGTCAGCGAGCCGCTCGCGTTGAGCGGAGAGGGCTGGCGAGGATTCATCGCGCATTGTCTGGAGACGGCAGCAGGAAATCTGCTGGGAACGGAAACGACGCGGAGGCTTGAGCATTTCGGCATCAGCTTCTCGCCTCTTCTCGACCGGCATGCCATGCAACCCGTACTCGTCCATTCCGACTACAACGCATTGAACGTGCTTGGCGTCCGGACAGGCGGCCGCCGCCAGCTGTCGGCCGTCCTGGACTGGGAATTCGCCTATGCAGGCAGCGCCATGGCGGACATCGGCAACTGGCTCCGCTACGAGCCTCGCGGCACCGCGGCCGAGGAAGCCTTCGCCGCCGGCTACCGGTCAGGCGGAGGCTTTCTGCCGGAGCGGTGGAGAGAGCTGGCGCTGCTGGAGGATATGGTGGCGCTATGCGACTTGCTGAGCCGCTCCGGGGAGCATGCTCCCACCCGCACGGCGGATCTGCGGCGGCTGATCGGCTTCACGATGGACCGGGCCGAAGAAGGGCGGCAGGTCATGATCTAGGCCGTCCGTTCGCCGGCATCCTGACAGTCGGCTCGCCCTTCCAAAAAAAAACGCTCCGCAGCGGAAGGAATCCTCCTTCTGTCTGCGGAGCGTTTTCGTTCTTAAAGCGGATGGAACTCGACCTGGTCGACAATCGGGCGCACCGCAGCGTCCTTCATCAAATCCTCCAGATGGCGGACATGGAAGTTGCCGACGCCGATCGCCTTCACCCGGCCGTCCTTGAACAGCGTCTCGAGAAGCTCAAGCCGTCTGCCTAGCGGCAGGCATCGCTTCAACCTTCGAGCTTTTCTTCTCCAAAAGCAGGCTCCATGCCGTCAAGACGACTGCGGCTGCCACCATGATGGCTCCCGTCCACGTTGTATGGATCAACCCCATATGGTCGGTCACCATGCCGCCAAGCCATGCTCCCAGCGCGATGCCGCCGTTGAATGCGGCGATGTTGACGGCCGAAGCGACATCGACCGCCTTGGGCGCGTAACGTTCCGCCAGCTGCACGACATGGAGCTGGAGTCCCGGCACGTTCATGAAGGCGAACAGCCCCATCGCGAACACCGCGATCAGTCCGGCTGTCTTATGCGGCAGCGCCGCCATCATGACCACAAGAATGACCGCCTGCACGGCGAACATGACGAGCAGGGCCGGCAGCGGCCTGCGGTTGGCCGCTTTTCCCCCGATGAGATTTCCGATTGCGATCGCGATTCCGTACAGAAGCAGGATCAGCGCCGCTGCGGATTCCTTGAATCCGGTTATCTCGTGGAGCAATGGGGATAAATAAGTGAAGACGACAAACGTTCCTCCATAACCGAGCGCCGTGATGAGGAAGGCCAGCACAAGCCTGCCGCTGGTCAATAGCTTGACCTGTTCCTTCAGCGGCGTCCTTTCTCCCTGACGCAAACCTTGACCGGGAACTAGCGCCCATGCCGCTGCGAGAGCGATAATCCCGATGATCACAATGCCGATGAAAGCGGAGCGCCATCCCAGCTGCTGCCCGATGAAGGTTCCGAGCGGAACTCCCGTCACCGTCGCAACAGTAAGACCCGTGAACATAGCCGCGATCGCGCTGGCACGCCTGTCCTCCGGAACCAGATCGGCGGCGATCGTCGAACCGATCGACATGAACACGCCATGCGCGAGCGCCGACAGAACCCGGGCCGCGAGCAGCATGCCGAAGCCGGTCGAGAAGGCGGCCAGGCTGTTGCCGGCGATGAAGACCAGCATGATGGCGATCAACAGCGTCTTGCGGGGAATGGACGAGGTCAGCGATGTCAGCACCGGGGCGCCGAACATGACCCCGAGCGCGTACAGCGTCACGGTCAGTCCAGCCATCGTGACCGGTATGTCCAAATCTCCGGAGATCAGCGGCAGCAGTCCTACGCTGATGAATTCCGTCGTTCCAATGGCAAAGGCGCTGATTGCAAGTGACAGCAGCGCCAGCGTATTTTTTCTCGAGCTTAATGATTGCACTTGAATTCAGCCCCTTTATGTTATCTCTTGCCGGTAGATGTTATTATGGAACTGTTACAACAAATTTAACAGAACGCACTTTCAAGTACCATAGCCACTTTTTAGTTCCTTTTGCGATGCAAGGAGAGTGAAACCGCAACCATGAAAAAATACAATATCGCTGTCGAAGCGACGCTTGACGTCATCGGGGGCAAATGGAAGACCGTGATCCTATGCCATCTGACGAATGGCAAGAAGCGGACCTGCGACTTCCGCCAGCTCATGCCGGACATTTCGCAGAAGATGCTGACCCAGCAGTTGCGCGAGCTCGAGCAGGATGGCATCGTGAACCGCATCAGCTACAACCAGGTGCCGCCGAAGGTGGAATACGAGCTGACCGACTATGGCGAATCCCTTCAATCCATTCTGACCTCGCTATGCGAATGGGGCGATCGGCATCTAGAGAAGACATACGGCAACCGGTTCGAGGCGCTGGAGGAAAACGTCCTGAATCCGCGATGAACCCGACAATGACCGTTCCGATAAGACATTTCATCTAAATAGAAAAAGGCCGGAGCCGCAGACCTTCTGCGTGCTCCAGCCTTTTTTCTGTTGTTCAATCCGCCAGCCGTTCTTCCTCCGCGATGCTCTGGATGCTCTCCGCCGTAATCGTGAACAGGGGATAGTCTTCGTCCTGCTGCTTCCGCAGCGCCCGTTCCTTGAAATACTTCGGACTGCCCTCTCCCATCTCCTCGTCGTAGAACAGCAGCATGGCGTCGGTCTTGCGCAGCAGCAGGCTGTCGCGGGCGGTCAGCTGCCATACGCCCTCATAGGGCTGCTTGCTGACGCTGACATGATGATCGACCTGCCGCAGAATGCCTTCATAATAGGCTTTGCGGTCTTCCTTCCACTTCTCGTCGGGATTGGCGTACGCCGTCATGATCGATATCTTGAGCTGCGGGTAGTCCCGCTTGAGACCGATCGCGGCCTCGCAGGCCCACAGATCGAAGCCATAGCCCCCCGGCGAGATGATCCATTCCAGTCCGTCCTCCAATAAAGGAACGAGACGGTTCTCAACCGCCTTGCGGATGAACGGAATCGCTTCGTGCTTTTGCGAGAAAATGTTCAGCTCATGCGCCCTGTACCCGGTCACGAGCAGATTGGCGATGCTCACGGCAGCCTCCTCATTCCGATGCGGCCTCCAGCAGCAGGTCCGGAGCCTCTCCGGCCGGCAGCTCCTGCACCTTGCGCAGCCTGCGCTCGATCGCGCGGGAACGGACCGCCGCCGCGTCGATGGAGTTGCTTGCCTCCTGCAGCTTCTTCTGCGTCTTGTCGAGCAGATCTCCGAACTTGCCGAACTCCGTCTTCACGGCGCCGAGCACCTGCCACACCTCGCTCGAGCGCTGCTGGATCGCCAGCGTCTGGAAGCCCATCTGAAGGCTGTTCAGCAGCGCGGTCAGAGTCGTGGGTCCTGCGATGACGACCCGGAACTCGCGCTGAACCTGCTCCCACAGGCCGGGGCGGCGCAGCACCTCTGCGAAGAGGCCCTCTACGGGCAGGAACATGATGCCGAAGTCGGTCGTATTCGGCGGATCAATATACTTGTCGCGGATCGACTTCGCCTCCTGCTTGATGCGCGCGTCCAGCTGCTTGGAGCATTCCGCCGCGGCCAGATGGTCGTCCGCGTCCAAGGCGTCCAGCAGGCGCTGATAATCCTCGATCGGGAACTTGGAGTCGATCGGCAGATGGATGAACTGATTGGAGTTATGCTTGTCGGGAATGCGGACGGCGAATTCCACCCGCTCGCTGCTGCCCCGACGCGTAGCGGCATTGCGGTCGTACTGCTCCACCGTCAGCGTCTGCTCCAGCAGGTTGCCGAGCTGGATCTCGCCGAGCGTGCCCCGCGTCTTGACGTTGGTCAGCACCTTGCGCAGATCCCCGACGCCGCTCGCCAGGCTCTTCATCTCGCCGAGTCCCTGATGCACGAGCTCCAGCCGGTCGCTGACCAGCTTGAACGATTCGCCCAGCCGCTGCTCCAGCGTCGCATGCAGCTTCTCGTCGACAGTGGCGCGCATCTGCTCCAGCTTGCGGTTGTTGTCCTCCTGCAGATGCCGGAGCTTCTCCTCCACCGTGCCGCGCATCATCTCCAGCTTCGTTTCGTTCACTCGCGTCAGTTCCGCCAGACGCTCAGAGAAGCTGTCCAGCAGATGCTTCTGCTGCAGCGCCATGTCGTTCATGTTGCCCATAAGCGTGCGGTTCATGGCGTTCATGGAAGCCGCCAGCTCCTCGCGGTTCTGGCGCGCGGCGGCGGCAGCCTCCTGCCGGCCTTGCGCCGCATGCTCCGCCGTGTAGCTGCGGACGTCGTCCCGGATCCGGTCCAGCTCCCGCAGCAGCGACGGGTCTGTCCCGGAGCGGCTCCTGGGACGTGTGATATAGAGCAGCGCGACGGCAGCCAGAATGACGGCCTGCAATCCCAGGATGACATAATTCATGGGCGTTTATCCTTCTCTCAGGTTGATTTGCGGGCGAAATAGGCTTCGAAGCCTTGCGCGATCGCGGCAGCGGCTTCCTTTTGGTACTTCTCCGTCCGCACCTCCGCCTCGTCCTTGGCGTTGCTGAGGAATCCAAGCTCGAGCAGCACCGACGGCAGGCTGTTCTCCCGCAGCACATGATAGTCTCCGAACGAAATGCCGTTCGTGCCGAGGCTCAGCCCTTCCAGAGGGCCTTCCACCGCTCTTGCAAGCGGGACATCCTTGTTCTTGGAGTAATAGAACACCAGCGTGCCGGAAGCCTTGGTAGGAGAGGAATTGTAATGAATGCTGACAAAGGCGTCCGCCGACGCCTGCTCCGCGATCCGGACCCGGTCCGGGAGCGACGGCTTCTCGCTGTCTTTCGTACGGGTCAGAACTACGCTCGCGCCTCTCGCCCGAAGCTCGTCGGCGAGCAGCTTGGATGTGCTGAGCGTAAGATCCTTCTCTTCGGTTTTGTGCGTGGTGCCGATCATGCCGGGATCGTTGCCTCCATGGCCGGGATCGATGACGATCCGCTTGCCCTTGAGGCTCCCCATCGCGCTGCCGGCGGCGGGGCCGCTGCCTCCGCCCATGCTCACCAAAGTCCCGCTGGAGCTTATGTATTGGCTGCTGACCCAGCCGGCCAGCCCGCCCGACGTCTTGACGCTGCTCCATTGCCCGGAGGTTTTGAGCAGGGTCACACGGTCGCCTGTCGTAACGCTCCCGATGACCGAATAGCCGGTGCCGGGGCCGCTGCGCACCCGCACTCCGCTTCCCGTGATGACACTCGACTTCTGGCCTGAAGCGCCGGATAGGGACACGCTAGATGCCGAGCCCGACGTTCCGGAGCCGGAGGCCGACTTGACCAGGTAGTGGCCCGCCGCCCATCCGGTGAGACCCTGTCCGCTCACCTTCATCCAGCCGAATTGCTCGTCCGTAACCTGAACCGTCGCTCCTTGGGTCAAATACCCTTTGACGGCTGCTTTCCGATCCGGTTCCTTGAGGACAGGCAGCGACTTGGTCGCGACCTTGTACGATACCGCTGCCGCAGCAACCGCGGCCGAGGGCGGTCCGGCAGGCACGCTTGCCGCCAATACCAGAGCGGCCAGCAGGACAACCAGCCATCTTCTCATTCCATGCGCTCCCTTCCGCTTGCAGAATTTAGTAGACATCCATGAAAGCTTCGTCCTGCGCGGAGTCATAGCGCAGATGAAGCTCCTTTCCGTCGAGATACCAGAGCTGGTCCTCTTCCATGAAGAAGACAAGCCCTTCCTCCTCCTGCCGCAAGCCGGGCCGGCGCGATTCGTCCTTCATGATTCCGAGCGACAGCCCCGGCTGCACGCTGCCGCAGCCTCCCAGACGCACGAAGACGCGCAGCTGGTCGCCTTCCTGCAGATTCAGCTCTTGCTTATACCAGCGGGCCGCTTCCGGATCGACCGTCAGCTTCATATGGGCGGCTCCCCTTTCTTTCCACTCTATCATTCAGTGTTTGCTAGATTTGCAATTAGTATAACAAAGGGAGCCCGATCGGGCCACCGGATGAAAAGTTTCTAACCCGGAGGAAATAAAATCCAGCATCGGGAAAACCGTTTCTCTTCCCATCAGGTCTAATAGATAGTGGATGAAATGAATGAGGACGCAGCGAATAGCCGCGCCGAATTGAGAACAGGCGCCTTGAGCACTAGCCGAAGCGTCTGACTGGAGGACGCAGATCCATCATGGATAGAACACGACTTGCGGCCGCGGCCGTAAAAGGAGACGAAACGGCATTTATCCAGCTGATGGACGCAGAGCGGCAGCGAATGTACCGGATCGCGGCGGCATACCTCCAGCGGGAAGCCGATATAGTAGAGGCCGTGCAGGAGACGGTATGCCGGGCCTGGCTGAAGCGGCGCCATCTGCGCCAGCCGGAGTTCATGACGACATGGCTCGTGCGAATTCTGATCCGGGTATGCTCTGACGAGCTAGCCCGCCGCAAGCGGATGGAGGCGACAGGCAGCATCCATGAGCAGCTGGAGCAGGACGGCGCCTCGCGATTGCCGGACGAAGCCTCCGAGGCGGACGGCAGGCTCGATATGGATGAAGCGGTGAGAAGGCTGGATCAGCCGTACCGCGACGTCATCGTCCTGAAGTACCGGGAGGATATGACGCTGACGGAAATCGCCGGCATTCTGGGAAAGCCTGACGGAACCATCAAAACTTGGCTTCACAAAGCTCTGAAGATGCTGCGTGCGGCGCTCGCCGCAGCGGAGAAAGGAAAGGAGGAAACGACAAATGGCTCATGAGCCGGGACGGAATGCAAAGCTGCCGGGGGAAGGTGATCGGTGGAAGGGTGCTGCAGGCGCAATGAAACCCGATTGCGGTGATGGCGCGAAAGGAATCCAAGCCGATAGCCTCGTGGAGCAGGAAGGTCAGATAGGTGATGCCGGCTCAATAGCGGACAGCTTGGAGAATGGACTGTCGAGACCGGGAGAATTCACAGTCCCGATACCAGGTTCCCCGGAGGACGACAGGCTCCGCGCCGCCATCCGCGAAGGACTCGATCGAGGCAAGAGCCGCTCGGTTCCCCGTCGGCGCAAGCGGTGGTCGCTCGGCGCCGCCTCGCTGCTGCTTGCTCTCGTGCTGGTTACGGCCGGCGCCGCCAAGGTATCCCCTGCTTTTGCCCGCGCCCTGCAGCAGATTCCCAGTCTCAGCGGCTTCCTCAAGCTGATCGGCGAGGACTCCGCCCTGCTCAGCGCAATTGACAAGGACCTTCTCCAGCCCGTCGGCAAGACGGTGGAGAATAAGGGAAAACGGCTCACGGTGGATGCCCTGATCGCCGATGACCGGCGTCTGGTCATTTTTTACACCACCAATATGACGGCGGGCTGGGAAAAGAGCGTCAAGATCAAAGTCCTGGACGAGAAGGGAAAAGAGCTTGCGGGAAGCATCCGAACGAATCACTCCGCTATGGGGAAAACGGCTTCCCAGCCGAGAGGGCCTCAGGACTACGTGGACGTCCTGCTGCAGCAGGGCGAGACGATGCCGGATCGGGTCACGCTCAAGGCCGAGCTGGATGGGACCATGCTGGAAACCGATCTCGACATCGACACCGGCCGGTTCGCAGGCATGGCGAAAACCTACGAGCTGAACAAGACACTTTCCATCGAAGGCCAGAAGCTCACGATCGTCCGGGCTCGGCAGACGCCGCTGCAGATGGAGATTACGCTGCGCAAGGATCCCGCCAATACCAAGGAGATCAAAGGCTTCCTCAACCTGCGGTTGATCGACGGAACCGGCAAGCAATGGATCGATAATACCGGATTCCTCGGAAATGAAATCATGTCCCTGGCGTTCCAGAACAGCTATTTCGACTCTCCCGGCAAACTCACTTTGCACGCAGATGGGTTTTATATGTTCCACAAAGGGCAGAAAGTGGTCGTCGATACGGAAAAGAAACAAGTGCTTCAAGCTCCGGATTCCAGGCTGAAAATAGACGGGAGCAGCAGCTCCATTCAAGATTACCGATCCGATTATCAAGTCATGGCTCTGGAATTGACCGCCTTGGATCCGAACGATCGCCACTACATCGGCTATAATATGCTGTCCAATACGTTTACCGATGGCCAAGGCGTCGTCCATAAGCTTGCTTACCCGGACCGATTCCAAGCAAGCGAATCGGAAACGAGCAAAGATGCCGTGACTCTGTTCTACCCGCTTCCAAATGAGAGCTATCCTCAGCCGCTCACCTTCGATGTCGAAGATTACCCCGGCTACGCAAAAATGCCCATCGAAGTGGAGCTGATGCCGAAACAAAAGTAAAGCGATGCATCCAGCGGCAATCCAAGAGCACCATGCCGCAGCAATAAATTCCGCAGATGAAAAAAGCCCGGCCGCCGCCGAAGGGCAGCAGGCCGGACCATCAAGTCCTATTGGTTCCAATAACGCCGCGAAGCGCAATGCTCGCGGTACAGCTCATAGTTCTCGTCGAACTTGACGAGCTCCACGCAGCGCCCCGTACGGGGCGAATGGATCATCCGCCCGCCGCCTGCGTAGATGCCGACATGGTGGACTCTCCCTTTGCCTTCTTCATAAGCGAAGAACAGCAGGTCGCCCGGAGTCAGGTCCTCCCGGTCGACCGCCTGCCCTTCCAGCGCCTGGTCGGAGGCGTCTCTCGGAATGGCGATGCCGGCCGCCCGGTGCATGCTGAACGCCAGGCCCGAGCAGTCGTAGCCGAGCGACGACATGCCGCCCCACAGGTAGGGAAGGCCGAGAAAACGGCGTGCCTGCTCCACGATGAAGCGGCCGGCATGATCGCCGCGGCCGCCGGCCGATTGACGGCTGACAGCCGCAACGTCGGCATCGCCGCGCTGGAGCCAGCCCTTGCCGCCTTCCGGCAGCAGCACCGTCAAGCCTTCGGCGTCATCCTCCGCGACCGGCAGCCGCGTGAGATAGCTCAGCTCCATGAGCCGCTTGGGCGCGCCGCCTCCAGCATCGTCCGGGTCGGAATCGAGCAGCCAGGCAGTGTCGGCGGTGACCACGGCGCAGCGGCCGGATGCCCGCTCCCCTTCCTGCCGCTCCTCGCTCTTTCGGCAGGCTCCGTCCGGAAACGCTCCCGGAGAAGGGAAAGCCAGCTGCGCCAGAGGCACCCAGCCGGGATAGCCGAGAGGCTCCTTGCAGGTGCTCTGCCCCGGAATGAATACACGAGCCCAGCCCTCCTTCTCCTCGGCCACGAGCACGCGCTCGCCATAGAGCAGCTGCGTCTGCACCCGATTTTTCTCGCAAAGGTCCAGGCGGTCGTCCACCGTCATGGAAGACAGCCAGCCGCGCAGTTCAGCCGGATTGGCCAGCGCCGGACCATCCAGCTCCCGCGGCGAGCCCGGTCCCGTCCATACGGTCGCGACAGGCACCGCCGCGCGCGCTTCCCTCAAAGCCGCGCTCATGATACCGCCGCCCCCGGGCTGGCCGCGACGCGCACATCCCGGATGCCCAGTCCCGGCGCATCCGGGAACGTCATGACGCGGCCGTCGTAGCGGACGCCTCCGTCGACGATGTCGCTCCTCAGCAGCAGAGGAGCGTCGAAATCAAAGCGGGTGATGTTCTTTTTGCTCGCCGCCAGATGGGCAGCCGCCGTCACCGCCACCCGCGATTCGATCATGCTGCCGACCATGCATTCCACGCCGTACTGCTCCGCCATGCCGTTGATGAGCTGGGCTTTGTAAATGCCGCCGGACTTCATCAGCTTGATGTTGATGAGATCGGCCGCCCGCATCTGGAGCACGCGCAGCGCCTCCGCCGGCGAAAAGACAGCCTCGTCCGCCATGATCGGAGTCTGGACCGAGTCGGTGACCGCCTTCAGCCCCTCAATGTCGTGGGCTTTGACCGGCTGCTCCACCAGCTCGATGTCGAGTCCGAGATCCTCCATGCGGCGGATCGCCCGGACGGCGTCCTTCACCTGCCAGCCCTGATTGGCGTCGAGGCGGATCTTCACCCCGCCGCCTACGCGGCTGCGGATTTCGCGGATGCGCTCGATGTCCTCCTGCACATCGTCCTTGCCGACCTTGATCTTGAGCACGTTGAAGCCTTCCCGGACGCAGCTCGCGGCATCCTCGCCCATCTCCTTGGGCGAGTTGACGCTGACCGTGAAGTCCGTCTCCAGGCGGTCCTTGTAGCCGCCGAGGAATTGGTACAACGGCAAGCCGCAATGCTGGGCGACCAAGTCATAGATCGCCATGTCCACAGCCGCCTTCGCGCTGCTGCTGCCGACCATCGCTCCGTGCACGCTCTGCAGCAGGCGCTCGTATCCGAGCAGGCTTTGCCCGACGAGCAGCGGGGCGAACGTCAGCCGGATCGCCGACTCGATGCTCTCGAGGCTGTCGCCGGTAATGACGATCGTGGACGGCGCCTCTCCCCAGCCGACGCGGCCGTCGCGGTCCCGGATCCGGACCAGGATGGATTCCTGGTCGTGCACGGTGCGCAGCGCGGTTTTGAACGGCTTGTGGAGAGGGGTCGACTGCCTCATCACCTGTATGCTTTCAATGTTCATGCTGTTGTCCTCCTCATGCGGCTGGGCGGGATGCTCTAAGCCGGCTCTGCGCCGTCCGAGAATCCGGATTCGTTGAAAACAAGGCTTCGGCCGCTCGTGTTCAGTACAGCTTCCACCCCAAGCGGAACGGCGATATTGGGCGAGCAGTGCCCGATTCGGAAGCCAGCCATAGCCGGCTTGCCGGCCGGCACGATGTAATCCGCCAGAACTTCGTCGAGACTCAGAGACTCCTTGCGCTTTGAAGGCTCGCAGTTATGGAAGTCGCCGACGACGATGCCGGCGGCATCATCCAGCTTGCCGGCCTGCTTCAGCTGGCACAGCATCCGGTCGACGCGGTAAGGCTCCTCGTCGATGTCTTCGATCAGCAGCAGCCTGCCCCTCGTGTCGATCTCGTACGGCGTTCCCAGCGTGCTGACGAGGAGCGACAGATTGCCGCCGGCAAGCGGGCCTCTCGCTTCGCCCGGAACCAGCACCCGAAGGGGAGCGATTTCTTCCGTATAGTGAAGATTATGCGGGGCGAGAAGACCGTTATACCCCTCCAGCGTAAGCGGATGGGGACGGGCATGGCCGGCTCCGTCCTCGCCATCCGGCAGCTCCTTCAAGTCGATCATCATCGGCCCGTGGAAGGTGACCAGGCCGCTGAGCCGCCCGATCGCCGAATGGAGAAACGTAATATCGCTGTACCCCCAGAAAATCTTGGGGTTGCGCCGGATCATGCCGTAGTCGAGCCGATCCGCAATGCGTGCCGTCCCGTATCCGCCGCGCGCGCAGATGATGGCGGCGATGTCCGGATCTGCGAACAGTCCGTTCAGCTCCTCCGCGCGCTCTTCGTCGCTTCCGGCCAGGTAGCCGCGGCGCAGCGAGAGCGTCCGGCCGAGCTTCACGTTCAGGCCGAGGCGCCGCAGATGGCCTGCGGCAGCCTCCGCCTGCTCCCGGTCGCCCGGACTAGCGGGGGCCGGAATTCCGACCGTGTCGCCGGGCTGCAGCTTGCGCGGGCGGATCAGGCCCGGACGGCTCACTTCAGCTCCGCCCATTTGAAGTCGATGAAGCCGAATGGATGGCGCACGACGCCGGACAGCTTGTCGCTCTCGAGATTGACCGTGTTGTAGAAGTACAGCGGCAGAATCGGAGCCTCGTCGATCAGGATGGCCTCGGCTTCATGCATCATCTCAAAGCGCTTCTTCTCGTCGCTCTGCTGGTAAGCGCCCTTGATCAGCTCGTCGTACTTGGCGTTCTTCCATCCCGTACGGCTGAACGGATTGTCCGACTGGAAGCCGTCCAGGAAGTTGATCGGATCCGCGAAGTCAGGCAGGAAGGAGGAGCGGGACAGCTGCAGCTGCAGCTTCTTCTGCTCGGCGACCATCACCTTGCTTTCCTTGCTCTCCAGCTTGACGTCGACGCCGAGATTGTCCTTGAACATCGCCTGCATCGCTTGGGCGACCTTTTGGTTGATGTCGTTCGTGCTGTAGGTCAGCGTAATGTCCGGAAGCTTGGAATAGCCGGCTTCCTGCATGCCCTTGGCGAGCAGCGCCTTGGCATCGGCCGCGTCGAACTTCAGCAGATCTCCGCCCTTCTCGCGGAAATCGCCTCCGGCCGCATCCTCGAGGCCCGGGGAAATGAAGGCGACGGCCGGCTTGTGCTTCTGGCGAAGCACGAGATCGACAAGCTGCTGGCGGTCGACCGCTTCGGCGAACGCCTTGCGGATGTTCATGTTGTTGAACGGCTCCATCGTGACGTTGAAGCGATAGAACGCCGTGCCCGCCGCCTCTTCGACCTTGACCTTGTTCTCTTCGAACAGCTTGTCGGCCATGTCGGACGGAATGCTGCCGGTCGTGTCGAGCTCGCCGGATTGGAAGAGCTGGTAGGCGGTATTCGTATCGTTGACCATTTTATAGGTGACGCCGCCCAGCTTCACGCTGGATGCATCCCAGTAATCCTTGTTCTTGACCATCTTCAGCTCGTCGTCATGCTTCCATTCCGTAATCGTGAACGGTCCGTTGCCGACGATCGTCGCCGCTTCGCCCGCCCACTTCGCATCCTTCTCGACAACGGCCTGGTTGACCGGGAAAAAGGCCGGGCTCGCCGTCATCTGGATCAGCCAGGCCGCCGGATGGGCCAGCGTGACTTCAAGCGTCTTGTCGTCCGTCGCCTTGATGCCGACAGCATCGGCGGAGCCTTTGCCGGAATTGTACTCCTCCGCGCCTACGATCGGATAAGCGAGGAAGGCCGCGTCGGAGGCCGTGTCGGGGTTCAGCAGCCGCTTCCAGGCGTATTCGAAGTCGGATGCCTTCACGGGATCGCCGTTGGACCATTTGATGCCGTCGCGCAGGGTGAAGGTGTACTTCAGGCCGTCGTCGGACACTTTCCATTCCTTCGCCATCGCCGCTTCCGGCTTCTGGTCCTTGCCGAGGCGGGTCAGCCCCTCGAAGGCGTTGTTCACCACGTCGTAGGAAATCTGGTCGAAGCCGATCGGCGGATCGAGGGAAGTCGGCTCCTTGCCGTTGTTGTAGCGGAGGATCTTGCCGGAGGCTTCTCCGGTGCCTCCTCCATCGTTGCCGTCTCCGCAGCCGGCCAGAATCGTTCCTGCCAGCAGCACGCAGCTGATCAACGTAACAGACATCTTTTTCATGGACATGGTCGTGGTTCTCCCCTTTTATTCGAATAGTGGGATATAAGTCGTTGCACGCCTCGCTTCACTCCGCCGGCGGATGATCCTTAAGATCGCTGTCGCTTCTACATCATCATTCCACCCGCTGCGTCCACTGAGGTCGCAAACGAAGTCATATCGCCGATGTCTCATCTGGTCAGACGGCCTGCCTCTAATCTGTCTGCCGCAGGCCTGGCGCGGCTCCCCTTGTCCCCCCTTCGCTCCGAATAAAAAGCGGCTAAAATGATGTGGAACAAACGGCTCCCGGCCGCAGCCCAGCGAAAGGCTAGCCGATCGCGGCCGACCGTCCGGCCGCGGAAGACGGCGGAGCCTGCTGCGCCCGAGGATCCTCCAGCCAGCAGGACACCGAATGGCTGCCTCCTACCTGCGTCGCTGCCGGATGATGCAGCCGGCACACTTCCATCGCAAGAGGGCATCGAGCCGCGAAGGCGCAGCCCGGCGGCGGCGCAAACAGATCCGGCGGCGTGCCCGGAATCGGCTCGAGCTGGCGAGAGCGGTCTCGGTCGAGCCGCGGCATCGAGGCCAGCAGCCCCCTCGTGTACGGATGCCGGGGTCTGCGGAACAGTTCCCGAACGGAGCCAGACTCCACAATCTCGCCGGCATACATGACGCAGACGCGGTCGGCCGTTTCGGCTACGACGCCCAGATCATGGGTAATCAGCACGATGGAGACGCCGGTCTTCTGCTGCAGCATCCGGAACAGCTCCAGAATCTGGGCTTGAATCGTCACATCGAGAGCTGTCGTCGGCTCGTCGGCGATGAGGAGCGACGGATTGCAGGAGGCGGCGATGGCGATCATGATGCGCTGCCTCATCCCGCCGCTGAACTCTCCCAGATATTGCTTCAGCCGTGTTTCCGGACTCGGAATGCCGACCAAGCGGAGCATTTCCACCGCGATCCTGCGCGCTTCCGATCTCGGCACCTTGCGGTGCAGGGCGATGCTCTCGATCAGCTGCTCTCCGACGGTGAGCGTCGGGTTGAGCGCCGTCATCGCATCCTGGAAGATCATCGAAATTTCCGCGCCGCGCAGCTTCCGCAGCTCCTTTTCCTTGAGCCGCGTCAGGTCCCGGCCCTTCCAAACGATGCGCGAGTCCTTGCCGAGCTTCGACGTCTGTTCCGGCAGCAGCCTCATCAGGCTGCGGGCGGTGACGCTTTTGCCGCAGCCCGATTCCCCGACGATGGCCAGCGTCTCGCCTTCGCGAAGCTGGAGATCGACTCCGCGCACCGCCTGCACCTCTCCGCCGTGGGTCCGGAAGCTGACTCGCAGATTTTCGACGGCCATCAGGGTTTTGCCGGGCGTCCTGTCTTCAGCTTCCTTCGGTTCACGGCTCGCCGGCTTTTCCCTAGCTGCCGTTTCGGACGGTACCGTCCGGCTTCCATAGGCTGCGGAAGGCTGCTCCGACGGGTCGTCCGCCTTTTCCCTGGCCGGGACTTCGGGAGCCGCGACTGGGGATATCGACGCTTTTTTGGACCGTCTCCACATGCTCATGACCTCCTCTGCCTAGGGTTGAAGATATCCTGCAGGCCGTCGCCGACCAGATTGAACGCCAGCATCGTCATGGAGATGAAGAATGCCGGGTAGAACAGCCTCCACCAATGGCCGGAGAGGATGACGCCGAGCGCGTCGCTCGCCATGACGCCCCAGCTCGCGAGCGGCGGCTGGATGCCGAGGCCGAGGAAGCTCAGGAACGCTTCCGCGAAGATGGCCGAAGGCACGGAGAACGTAATCTGCACCATGATGACGCCCATCGCGTTGGGCAGCAGATGCTTGCGGATGATATGCCAGCCGCTGGAGCCGATCGAACGGGAAGCCAGCACATATTCCGACGATTTCAGCGTCAGCACCTGGCCGCGGACGACGCGGGCCATTCCGATCCATCCCGTCGCGCTGAGCGCGACGATGATCGTCAGCAGGCCCGGCCCCATGATGACCATGAGCAGAATGACGATGAGCAGATAGGGAACGCCGTACAGCATATCCACGAAACGCATCATCAGATTGTCTGCGCGGCCGCCGACATACCCGGCGATGCCCCCGTACACGATGCCGATGATGAGGTCGATCAGGGTGGCCATCAGGCCGATGAACAGCGAGATGCGGGCTCCGTAGAGAATGCGGGCGAATACGTCCCGGCCCAGGTCATCCGTGCCGAACCAATGCTCGGCGGACGGGCTCATGTTCGCATCGGTGAGGACTTGCATAGAATAGCTCTGGTCCGTCAGCATCGGGCCGAATACAGCGAGAATGGCGAGCAGGATGATGATGACGGCTCCAGCGAACGCGAGCTTGTTGGCCAGCAGCCGGTTCCACGATTCCTTCCAGAAGCCGAGGCGGGGCCGAACGATCGCTTCCGCATCCACGGCGGAGCGGTTCATCGGGACAAACAGGGAATCCGGTACGCTCATGCTCAGCCCTCCTTCCGGTGCAGCTTGATGCGGGGATCAATGAGGCCGTAGGCGATATCGACGAGAAACATCATGAACAGCAGCAAAGCGCTGTAGAACACGGTCGTGCCCATGATGACCGAGTAATCGCGGTTGTTGATGCCGTCCACGAAATACTTGCCCATGCCGGGAATGGCGAAAATCTTCTCGATGACGAAGCTTCCCGTCAGGACGTTGGCGATCAGCGCCCCGAGCAGGGTGACGACCGGCAGCACCGCGTTGCGCAGCGCATGCTTCGTGACGATGACGAACGGATGCAGTCCTTTGGCGCGGGCCGTCTCGATATAATCGGAGGTGAGCACCTCCACCATGTTGGCCCGCGTCATGCGGGCAATGATGGCGATGGGACCGGTAGCCAGCGCCAGCCCCGGCAGCACGGCGTGGCGCCAGGTTCCCCACATGGCGACCGGCAGCAGATGCCATTCCACAGCCACGTATTTGATCAGCAGCGTCGCCACGACGAAGTTCGGCACCGCGATGCCGAGCACGGCGAGCACCATGGCCGCCTGGTCGATCAGCCGGTTCTTGTACAGGGCGGCGACCGTACCGAGCGCGATGCCCGCGACGATGGCGAACAGGATCGCGATCATGCCGAGCTGGAAGGAAACGGGGAAGCCGCGGCTGATCATCGAATTCACGCTGTCGGGGAAATGCCCGATCGACGGACCGAGATCCAGCTTGAGCAAAGACTTCAGATAGAGCACGTATTGAACGCCAATCGGCTCGTCCAGATGGTAATAAGCCATCATGTTCTGCACCGCAGTCGGGTTGCTGTTCTTGCCGTCCTTGTCGAACGGGGACCCCGGCACGGAATGCATGAGGAAAAAGGTCACCGTGATGATCAGCCACAGCGTAACCAGCATGGAGACAAGCCGCTTCAGGATGTAAGATGCCACCTTCTGTCACTCCCCTTAATCGGTCTGGCAAAACGTCTTAGCAGTAATTGGTTCTTGTCGCCAGCTCAATCATGACCAGCATGGCCCGGTACGCTTCGAGAATGTCCTTGGCCTGGAAGGAGACGACCGGGCTGTTGCCCTCGATCCGGGTTCCCGGCATCAGGTTCGCCCATTCGGCTTGTCCGTAGTTCGCGAATTCGATCGACAGATGCGGGTGCTCCGGCGAAGCCAGCGGCTTGACGCGGGAGCGGTTGTCGAGAGCCTCCTTCGTCTTCTCCCTCAGCAGCTGGCCAGTCTTGTCCGGAGTCAGGCACAGAGCCGCCGTTCGCGAAATCGCCTTCTTGACGACTGCCGTCGTCACCCCCGGGAGCAGCGCCTCCGCCTCCACCGCCGTCTCGTCGTCGCCTGCCACGAGCAGGACGGGGACGCCGTAATGGCCGGCTACCATGGCGTTGAAGCCGAGCTCGCCGATGGCGGTGTCACCTATGTACATCTTTGTCACGCCGAAAATCATCGAATGGCTGAGAACGCCGCGGGTGGCCGCCATCGTATGGTAGCCGAGAAAGGCGGCTCCGCCGAACGATGCATCGAGCCCCTGCACCATGGAGTACGGCTTGACGTCTCCGGTGATGAGCTGGGCGTCGGGATGCAGCCTTTCGATCAGCAGGTTGTTCATTTTGGAATGGCTGTCGTTGACGATCACTTCGGAGCAGCCTTCGTCGAATGCCGTGCCGATGACATGGTTCGCCTCGTCCGTCATGATGACCTGGCCGCGAGGGTAGCTGCGCTGGCTCGAATCGACGTGCGTGCTGTCCACAAGACCTGTTATGCCTTCCATGTCTACCGAAATATAGAGCTTCATTGGCCATCCTCCCGGAATATAAGAAATGATCGATCGAATAAAGAGTATGAAAAAAACCCAGACCAACAGCCGGGGACATGCTTGTCCCTGGGTCCGTTGGCTGGGTTTTATTTACGTGCATGCCGGAATGTCCCGCCATACGGATAAATAAAGCAGCGTACGCTGTACCGGAAGTAGGCGCCGAGGCCTGCTCTTCTAGTCATTGAGCGTGGATTTGAATTTTTTGGAGGCGTCCTTGAAGGCGACGATCAATGCCTTCTGCGAAGAGCCGTGGTACCTGCTCCGGATTTCCTCGGCCACCAGCTCCACGTCCAGGACGGAGTGGCCGATGAAGATCGAGCGGACAAACTCCGAAGTGAGCGGAATGGTGGAGGAGCAGCCGGCATCGATGATGATCCCGGATTCCTTCCCAACGACGAGCCCGATGAAAAAAGCGCTGTACTGCTGGGTGATCGGATTGTTCACGGATGACTGGGCATCGCCTATGAGATACAGCGTGTTCTTGTCGAAAGGCATCCGTCATTCTCCCTTGTCTGCTTCATGCGCCGTATTGATGTTAATTATTCTAACATCGACTCGAGCGGGTTGTAAATGAGAAATCCTGCTAATGGCCCATGCCGATTCGGCGATGACTGCGGCCGACCGGCAAGCACCGACATGTCATGCACTTCCAACGGCAATTCCCGGTTCCCGGTTCAGGCTTCGCTAAGGCGTCCTTGCAGGCTCCCGGTCCATGCTGTGCTAAAAAGGCGGCCTTGCAGGCTCCGGGCAAAGACACCGCTAACGCTCATTCTTTTTCCGCAGGAATATGTCGGCCATCGCAGCCGCCAGATCGGTCTCCGCGGCGGTGAACACATGGCCTTCCTTGGCGTCGTCCAGCCCGTTCATGGCGTAGATCATGCCGATCCCTGCTTCGGGATCGAAATACATTCCGCTGCGCAGCCCATAGGCGTCGCCGGCATGGCCGATCATCAGCCTGCCGGGCATGAGGTCATGCGTCCGCTGAAGCTGCAGGCCGCCTTCCCGATAGAAGCCTTCCTGCGGAACTCTCGACCACTGCCGGGCCTGCATCTGCTCCGCCGTCTCCTTGCGGAGAATCCGGACTCCGCTGCGCTCGCCCTTGCCGGCCAGCATCTCCAGCCAGCGGGAAAGATCCGCGATGGTCGTCCGGAGGCCGCCATGCGGCCCGAACAGCGATCCATTGACCCCAGGAACATAAACCCGCAAGTCCGTCAGCTCCGGCAGCCTGCCTCGGAATGCGTCTGCGGCCGGAGCATAATCTCCGGCATCGGCATCGTACTCATAGAGGACCGCGATCCGGTCGGGCTCCTCGAAATCCTGCAGGTTGAAGCTGGAATCCCGCATGCCGAGCGGCTCGAAGAGATGCTTGCGGCAATAGCGGTCGAAGCGCTCGCCGCTCTGCCGCTCGATGATCGTAGCCAGGATAATCGCGCCAAGGTTGGAGTATTCATAACCGGCCGGGTCCCCCGGCGGCTTATCCCCCCACAGCTTGGCTGGATGCCATTGTCCTCCAGGAACGATCAGCTCGGAGAGCGGAATCATCGGATCCTGGCGGGAAGCAGCCGCGAATCCGGCGTATTCGTCGCGCAGTCCCGATGTATGGGTCATCAGCTGCCGCAGCGTAACCGGCTGGTCGGGAAAGGCCGGATTGCGGAGCGGAAGGCCGACGAGCTTGCCTGCGTCGTCGTCCAAGCCGCATAACCCGCGGTCCACGAGCTGGAGCATCGCGGCCGCCGTGACCGTCTTGGATATGGAGGCGATGCGGAAGATCGTCTTGTCCGACACCGGCAAGCCTCTTTCCTTGTCCGCCAGTCCCAGACCTCCGCTCCAGACGAGCCGTCCGCGTATCAGAAACGCACAGGCCATGCCGACGATGCGGCGGCGATCCATCGTTTCCTGCAGCCTCAAAGCTACTTTGTCAGGTTTGCTCATGCGATGCGTTCAGCCTCCTTTTGAAGTTGCGTTTGTCGTCCAGGAGACCTGTATAGCGTTTACATTCTATTAAATTATGACTTTTCGTCCCCTAAAACGTCAATAGGCTAAAGGAAAATAATAAAGGCCGTTTGCCTCATCGGCAAACGGCCAGCGAATCAAGCGCCTTCTCTTTCCTGCTGTTCCCGGAGCTGCTGGATGATCTCCTCGGGGATATCGTCCTGCTCGATCCGGCGGTTGACGTAAGCGATGAACGGAACGGCAAGCTCCGGATCGAACTGCGACCCTGAGCAAGCCTGGATCTCCTCCACGGCCTCCGCGAACGTACGGGTCCGCTGGTAAGGACGCTCGGTCGTCATCGCGTCAAAGGAATCGATGATGCAAAGCAGCCGCGCCAGCTTCGGAATCTCCGTCCCCTTGAGCCCATGCGGATAGCCCGTCCCGTCATAACGTTCATGATGCAGCTCGACAAGCGGCACGAGATCCGAATAGGTTCCCGATGCGAGAAGGAACTCCTTGCCGAAGGTGACATGCTGCTTGACGAGCTCCCATTCTTCCTTGGACAGCTTCGCTCTCTTGGTCAGCACTTCCCTCGGAATCTCCAGCTTGCCGATGTCATGGATAAGCGCGCCGAGAATGAGCGTCCGCCGCTCCTCCTCGTTCAGGCCGAGCTTCTCCGCCATGTCCACCGCGTAGGAGAACACCCTCTTGGAATGCTTGAACGTGTAGACATCCTTGGAAAGGAATACCCGGATCTGCTGCTCCAGCTCGTTGATCTCATGCTCGAACTTCTGCGGCAGATAGGTTTGCTCCCCGTAGATCGTCACCGTGTTCTTGCCTTTGGACTTGGAAATGTACATCGCCCGGTCGGACAAGCCGACAAGCTGCGATTTCTCGTATGTATCGGCATTCATCTCCATGACGCCGGCCGAGAACGACACGCATCCATGCGGGAGAATTTCGACGCCTTCGAACGGAGAGTTGTTCACCGTCTTGCGCAGCTGGTTGATGAATTTGCGGGCTTCGTTTTTGCTATAGCCCGGCATGATGACCGCGAATTCCTCTCCGCCGTAGCGGGCGCAGACGAATTCATGAGGCTCGCATTCCGCCTTGATGATGGAGCCGACGAAGCTGAGCAGCTTGTCTCCTTGCGGATGTCCATAGAGATCGTTGTATTTCTTGAAGTCGTCGAGATCAAGCATCGCGAAGGAGAAGATCTTCCCATCCTCGCGGTAGGTTTTTATGAAGTCATCCAGCTTCTCTTCCAGGTAGCTGTGGTTGTACAGCCCCGTCCGCTGGTCCTTGTTGGCTTTGTCGTTGATTTCGTGGTACATGAGGAAAAGCTGTTTGAAGACGTGGGACAGCAGCGTAGCGATAATCAAGAACAGGAAAAGACCAAAAAGACGGGTATAAATGAGTAAGATAACCAGAATCATCGACAACAGTAAAATGCTGAGATAGGCAAAGAGAACTTCCTTGATAAACATTCGAAGGATTTCGACGAGCCTTCCTTTGTAGACCAAAAAATAATAGGTTCCAATCAAAAGGACGTTTATAGAGAAGTAGGCCGCAAGCGAAACAATGAACGCAGACAAGTAAGATGTCTTAAAGGTTCCTGTTGCTCCGCCAAGCTGTAAATAGACGTAATTGGCAACTACTATCATAATGGTATACATGGATAGGTTCAGGAAATGCTTCCACCACTTGGTATCCTTGTGATTGAAAACAATGATAAACGCACTTATCGTCAATGTGAGCAGGGCTGGCTCTACTCCGTATACAAATACGGTCGCCAAAAAAATAGTGGAGTCCATGGATTGACGGTGCCCTTCAGGCGGGAGTTGAAACATGAAGTAGTCAAGCAAGACGACTCCTGCAGTCATGGCGTAAATAGTGATCCATCTGTCGTTAGAAATGGTGATCCCGACAGGAAGAAAGTAAGAAAGCAATAATAGACCACCCATTAAAGATAGCAGAACTACATAGAGGTATGAGGGGGTTTTAAGTGCAACTGCAATAGCTTTCAACTGTTTCATCCTGGCTCTCCCTCTTAACGGGTAAATATTAAAAAGGAAACAGAACAATTATTCCGTTTCCTTTTTTTTGAAATATTAAAATACCTTAAGTCCCGAAGTCAGCGCAACTCCCAAGGAAGCAATGATGGCAAGATTAAAGAGAATGACTTTAACATTGACTTTTTTCATATTCGTCACCTCCTTTCAAGCTTCAAAGCCCCTTTTTTCAAGATCAAGCCGCTTCTGTGCGAGGCTGCTCTTCATGAGTTTTATGGGAAGACATTTGCGATGTAATATAGAAGAAGATACCTATATTCATGATTACATCTCCAATACTGATGGCCTGCCTTCTTGGATAAGGAGGACCCAAAGGTATGATGTCTCCCAGAAACGAGAGTCTAGTTGAACTATCGAGAAGAATATGCTTGTACAGTACATCTCCGTTCCTCAGCATTTCAATATAATGAGGATCAAGTACGGAGGCAGCCTCCAGCGACACCGGCATTCTTCCGCCGTTCACTAGCATGACCAGGAAATTCAGAAAGACGCCAATAAAAAGTAAATGAATTCCCTTGTAAGAGCGGTTTACGTAGAGGAGAGAAAGACCTGCAACATAAACGAGCATATAAAAATAGGAATTGAATCGAGCGAAAAAGGACACATAATCTTGCAGATAGAACAAACCGAACTGGACAATAAGCAGCAGCGGAAAAACCCAACCGCCCTTGATGCGGGTATTGCCGAGAGCGATCAAGCCGCTCTTCCAGCCTGCCCGGATAAACCCGATGACAAGGCCGATAAGGATGCCATCATAGACCATAGCGGTTACTCCTTCAGAATATTACGGCAATCGACGACAATATCAATATTGCAGTAAAGTTCTACAATTACCAACATTTGCATTTAGTCATTGCCATTATAGAATGCATAAAGACAACCCGTCAATATGAACTAAGTAGCATAACCTATTTTTTTTTGCACAGAGGTCCTATTGACTTCGCATTAAAAAACCGGTTCCCAACCAAACGGAGCCGGTTTTTATTGAATCTATAGACCTAATTTTATGAATATTTTAAACCATTAGGACTATATATAATTCATATTTATACATAAAATTCCATATTAAGGACGATTCTTCTTCAGCCTTTGACGGCACCCGCCGTCATGCCCTTCATGATCTGTTCCTGGAAGACCAGATAAGCGGCGATGTCTTCCGGCGGGTAACCAGCTTGCCGCCTGGCACTCGCACCGTAATATCAGTCTTCTTCAGTCCGCCTGAAGCCGACAGCCGAAAAAAGCGCAAAAAAAGAATTCGGCCCAATGGCCGAATTCCTTTAGTCATGCTTCCCGCAGCTTTGGAGCTTTGCACAAGTGCATGCTTCGCTACGAAGTCCTCGACTACTAAGCTGCCGCGCATTCTTCCTCCTGCCCGCTCAACTGTCATGCATGCGCAGCCGCCAAGCGTCCCGCCTGGAGAAGAGCCGCGGCGTCCGCCACTTCGGCCGATTGGCCCAGCATCCGGATGATCGCATGCACGGCCCGGTCCGCGCCATGCTCCGGCTTGTTCAGCGATGCGTTCTTGCGCAGGCGGGCGCGCAGCGCGTCCTCCGCGATGACCTGGCGCAGCCGCCGCATGAGATCCGACTTGGAGCGGGCTTCCACCGCCGCTCCCATACGCGTCAGATAAGCCGAGTTCTCCTGCTCCTGTCCCGGAATCGGCTTGAACAGAATCATCGGCAGCTCCTGGGACAGAGCCTCGGAGACGGTGAGGCCGCCCGGCTTCGTCACCATGACGTCGGCTGCCGCCATGAGCTCATGCACGTAGTCGATGAATCCCGTCACCAGGATCCGATGCGGTCCGCCCATGCCTTCCAGCCGTTTCTCCAGCTGGCGGCGCAGCTTCTCGTTGCGCCCGCAGACGAAGACGTACTGGGCGGGCGGCATGTCCTCGGCGGAATCCAGCAGCGTCAGCAGCCGGCGTCCGATCAAGCCGTCGCCCCCGCCCATGACGAGAACGACCGGCAGCGAGGGGCTGAGTCCATGCTTGCGCCGCAGCTCCTGACGGTCGTATGCCCGTCCGAAGGAGAAGCGGACGGGCATGCCGGTGACGGATACGGCTCCCGCCGGTATGCCAAGCTCCGTCAGGGAGCGCTGGATCGACTCGGAGCCGACGATGTACCGGTCCGTGCCGGGATGCAGCCAGTAGCTGTGCCGCGCGTAATCGGTCATCACCGTCGCCGTGGCGACCGAGGTCAGCCCGGCCGTCTTGAGACGGGACATCGCGGCTGCTGCGGGCGGGAAGGTGCTGACCACGACCGAGGGCCGGAATTCCTCCAGCAGCTCCATCATCCGCCCCGAGCGGAACGTGCGCATCTGCTTGAACATCCCGGACAGGCGGTTCTCGTCCCGGGTCGCGCGGTACAGGTATCCGTACAAGGACGGCAAGCCCTTGACGCCTTGCATGTAGAAGAATCTTCCTACGGAGTGCGTCCTCGGATGCGTCCATTGCATGAAATCCACGACCCGGACAACGGCGTCGGGATATTGCCGCGCCGCCGCTTCGGCAATGGCTCTGGCCGCCTGGTTGTGGCCGTCGCCCAGCGTCCCGGTCAAGACCAGGATCCTCTGCTGGCTTATAGGTACCAAAGGGGGTTCCTCCTTCAAGATCTTAGCCGGTGGCAGCTTCCGCTTATACATACGGCTCGTTCGGCCGAAATAGTCTTCTTCCGCTTGCCCTGCCCGCAAGATGTCGTCTGGAACCAGCTTACCGCGATCGGGCGCTTGAGGCATACCGTCTGTGGAATGTTCCTGTCCTGGACCGAAGTCCGGTTATCCGGTCATTCCCTCGCCCTCGAAGGAGCGGAGCGCCTCGCGCACATGATCCGGGATGGCGGTGCTGCGGCCGCTTGCCGTATCGATCAGCACGACCGTGCCGCGTCCCGCGGCTCTGAGCTCTTCCCCGACGGTAAGCGCGTAATGGATGTCCATGGACGAGCGTCCAAGCTTGGCTGTCTTCACATGCAGCCGCAGCTGGTCGCGGAGGTAAATTTGGCCCAGGTACTGGCATTCGAGATCCGCCACGACGGATACCGTCTTGTCGCTGAACAGCTCGTCGGTCAGCCCCAGGTTCTCGACGTACTCGATCCTGCCCTGCTCGAAATACATGAAGTAGCTGACGTTGTTGACATGCCCCAGCATGTCCGTCTCGCAATAACGGATTTTCAGCGGAATGGAGAACTGGAACGACTCCAGCCAGGCTTGCCTGTCTTCCCCCATGAATGCGCCCTTGCTCATAATGCGCAATACCCCTTTCAGCATGTTCCCGGTCCATGGCCTCGCCTCTGCCGGAAACGATATGTCTACCAAGCAGGATATCACGCCGCGAGCCGGACAGACAACTTTTCCGCCGTTCCCGATGGTCTTGCCCTCCAGATGCATGCCCCGATCGCCTTCCAGCCATACTGACAAGATGACCATAGGAAGGGAGCAACCGGGCATGCCGCAGAGCAATTGGCTGATTCCTGCCGGTGAAGGAATCGGCTTCAAGGTGAACAAAGGCCAGATCATCCGGGTGACGGATGTCGAAGGCGAGCAGGTAGCCGATTTCGTCGCTTACCGTGCCGACGACACGACCGAGAGGATCGATCCGAACGTGACGATGGACGCCCTCCACAAGATGAAGGTCAATCCGGGGGATATTCTTTACTCCAACAAATACCGTCCGATCTTGACCGTTGTAGCCGACGACGTCGGCATCCACGATTTCATCAACGCGTCGTGCCGTCCGGAGATGTACGAGTTCCTGTACGGCAAGAAAAACCACGCCAGCTGCCACGAAAACCTGACCCGGGCGCTGGAGCCGTACGGATTGCCGGAGCCGGACCAGCATTACGCGTTCAACGTGTTCATGAACACCGTCATCCATCCGGACGGCAGCATTTCCGTCGAGCGTCCGCTATCGAAGGCAGGCGACGCCGTGGAGCTGAGGGCGGAAATGGATCTGGTCGTCGCCGTCTCTGCCTGCCCCTGCTCGGAGAGTGCCTGCAACGGCTATGCCTGCACGCCGATCCTCGTCGAAGTTGTCGACTGATGATTGCGATGGATAATTTAGAGCGAAATTGCGACTGATGATTTAGAGCGATGATTGCGATGGATGAATGGGCCGGTTGATACATCGGAGTCGTTGGAGTCGTTGGAGTCGTTTAATCGGATTGTTTCCTGTAGGGACGCCGCTCCGGCGCCCCTATTTGTCCTTCTACAAAAATCCGCCTCCGAATAGGATGACTTGTACCCCATGCAGGCAAGCCTATTTCCTTCGGAGGTGGATTGCGAATGAACGCCTTTATGGCCTATGTGCTGCTGGGACTGTCCCTGTCGGCTCCGATCGGCCCCATCAACGCCGCCCAGCTGGACAAGGGAGCCCGCTTCGGCTTCATCCATGCATGGCTGGTCGGAATCGGCGCCATGGCGGCCGACTTGCTGTACATGCTGCTGATTTATTTCGGCGTGGCGAACTTCCTGGCGACCGGCTTCATGCGCACGCTGCTGTTCTCTTTCGGCTTCTTCGTGCTCATGTACACCGGTCTCGAAACGCTGAAGGCCGCCTCTCCTTCGCTGCCGGGTCCGCTCCATGAGGAAACGGCGCGAACCGCATCCTTCCGCTCCGGCTTCCTGATGGCGCTGCTCAATCCGCTCAATATCCTGTTCTGGCTCGGCATCTATGGCTCCCTGATCGCCGGCAGCTCCCATGAAGGCCTCTCCCTGCTGCTCTTGCACAGCACCGGAATTTTCGCGGGCATCCTGCTCTGGGACGTCGTCATGGCCGCACTCGCAAGCTCGCTGCGGCGGTTCGCCAGCAGCCGCATCCTGCAAGGCATCTCCTCCCTGGCAGGGCTGTCGCTGATCGGCTTCGGCCTTTACTTCGGCTGGCAGGCCTTCCTCCAGCTGACGGCCTAGAATGCCGGGACGTTCACCCCTCCCCCCCCTCCTTACATACGATGAAGCGACGTTTCAAAGGAGGATGGCAAGGACGGATGGCACAACTGCATGCGAAAAGCTGGCTTGATCATCACTCGATGTCACTGGAGAAATGGGAACGGGAAGCCTACCTGAGCTTTGCTTCCATGATCGCCGACGACAACAATTCCTATCCTTGCGTGCCGGGCAGGCAAGGGTTCTTGACCGATAACCTGCGGTTCGGGTTCGCTCCTGACCCCCGTACGGAAGCAGCGGCACGCGAAGTGGCCGATCTGCTTGCGCAGTACGGTCCTTTGTCCCGAGAAACGGGCAAATACGCCTCGCTGGTCATCTTCTTCAGCACTCCCGAAGATTTGCTGGAGAGCGCTTCCGTGGAAAACTACGAGGAGCTGTTCTGGTCTCTTCTCAGCGATGCTTCCAAGCTGGACGCGGCACCTTGGCCGGAATCGATTCCTCGAGATCCCGGGCATCACGAATGGGAATTCTGCTACGGCGGCGAGCCGTACTTCGCCTTTTGCGCCACTCCGGCCCATGTGGTCCGGCGCAGCCGCTCCTTTTCCGGTTTTCTCGTGGCTTTCCAGCCCCGCTGGGTTTTCCGGGAAATCAACGACTCCACGCCCTTCGGCCGCAACATGAAAAAAATCATCCGCCGGAAGCTGGCGGACTACGACGGCATCCCCGCCCATCCGTCGCTCAAATGGTACGGCCAGCAGGACAACCAGGAATGGCAGCAATACTATCTGCGGGACGACGACAGCGCCTTGTCGAAATGTCCCTTCCTGAGCGGCAAGATCAAGCTGCCTGACGGCGATTAAAATTCGAAATCCCGCGAGGAATCATCCTCGCGGGATTTTTGGCCCGCAAGCATCGCCCCCGGGGTGCTCCTCCCCCGCTGGCGGAGGCTGTTCACCCTTCCAGCGCCTCGACATGGCCAGCGTGACGACGGCAATCGCCAGACTCGCCCAGAAGCCGGGGCGTCCTGCAGGCTCCAGCAGCGAGCCGGAGACTGCCGCCGCCATGAAGACGAGCGCCGTCCCGCTTTTGATCCGGCCCGGAAGCCCCGGCTTCTGCAGCTTCAGATAAGTTGCGACGATGAACATCCATACATATAGAAGCACCAGGCCGCCGGCTGTCGCCAGATGCTCGAACAGCGTCGAGGGCAGAAGCAGCGCCAGCACGACGGAGACGGCCATGCCGCCCGCATTGACGAGCAGCGCCGCCCAAGGCAGGCGGCGGGCTCCCGCTCTCAGCGCCAGCCAATGCGGGGCGTCTCCATCCGATGCCAGCGATACCAGCATGGTGGAAACGCCGTACAGGGAGGCGACGAGGATCGAGAATCCGGCGACGATCAGCACCCCGTTCAGCGCATGGACAAGCACGGGCAGCCTCATGACCTCGAGCGCCTGGAGAAAAGGGCTTTCGGAGGCGTTCATCGCGGAGCGCGGCACGATCAGAACGGCAAGGCCGATCGACAGAAGATAGAGAATGCCGATGCCGAGCAGCATGATGCGTCCTGCCTTGGGGGCATCCGCAGGCCGCTTCAGTCCGGCAGCCATGAAACCCATCACCTCGATGCCGCTGAAGGCGTAGAAGGCGTACAGAAGCCCGCTCCAGGCGCCTCTCCAGCCCCCGGCCTCCAGCAGCCCCTTCCACTCGGCCGGCTTTGCCGCCAAGGATGCTTTTCCGCTCAGCAGCATGAAGGCGGCCACGACGATGAACATGCCGACGGCCGCGATTTTCACGACGGCGAACAGGTTCTCGGCCGTGTTGATTCCTTTGGACCCCAGCACGACGACGGCGAGTGCCAGCACGGCGTAGCCTGCAGCGAAAACCCACAGCGGAACAGACGGAAGCCAGTACCGCGTGAACAGCCCGAGAGCTGTCAGCGAACCGCCGAGAATGAGCAGCTCGGAAGACCAATAGATCCAGCCGGTGCTGAAGCCTGCCCATCTGCCATATGCTTTCTTGGCATACGCTTGGAACGAGCCCTTTTCCGGCTGCTCCGCCGTCATGGAAGCCAGCGCCTCATAGACGAAATAAGTGGCCGCGGCCGCAGCCAGAAAAATCGGCAGCACGAGAAAGCCGCTCCGACGGACGGCGATGCCGGTTGCGAGGAAAAAAGCCGTCCCGATCGTGCAGCCCGCCCCGAACAGCGACAGCTCCCACCAAGAGAGATCGCCTTTTGCGCCCCCTTCGGAGGAGCACGAATCTCCGGCGGCGGCAGCCGGAGGATGCTTCAGATGTTCGGACATGCTTCCCATCCTCCTCATGGAGGTAGGATTCTCCAGATCCGTCGGGACTATCCGGCAAGCGAGTGGCGGCAAACAGCCTATTCGGATACCCTTTAAAGCCATATGGCCCGTGACGGCCGGCCTCCATGAACAGCCGGCCGCAGTCAAGCGCCGATTGGCCTCCATCCAGGCCGTCCTCATGCAGCCGTGCCGGCTGGCCTCCATCCAGGCCGCATGTTTCAGTGACGGTTGGCCTCCATCCAGGCCGCCGCGTAGTCGATCAGCTCCCGCTGCGGCAGCAGCCGTACGAGCGCATCCCCGATCCGCCCTCTTGCGGCCAGCGGGCAATCCCTTTCAAAGGCGTCGCCCACGGTGTTGAAATCATCGTCGCGGTAGGCAAGATCCTCGAAGGTCACCCATTCCCGCTGGCCGTCCCTCAGCATGGGCGAGCCTTGGCTGAGCAGCTCCTTATTGGGGTAGGAAGCGCGATGCTCGGCCAGATGCAGCGTGGTGTTTCTCTCGTGGTCGACTCCCAGCAGCAGAGCCCGGCCGCCATGCCCGGCCATCCGCTCAAGAGGGGAACCTTCTCCGAGGGCAGGCGACAGCAGATGCGGCTCCAGAATCGTCCTCGCCAGCGGTCCTCGAGCGGCGAAGCTCACCTGCGGATGGGCGCTGCGCAGCGTGCCCTCCTGACGGCGGAAGCATTCCACGACGGCGCCCATCCCTCGGGTGGCCGTCAAGTCCGGACGATAGGCGGGCATTTCTTCGCGAATCAGCGGCCACCAAGATTCCGGAACCGGCGGACGCATCCAGTAGGAAGGCTCGGACAGATCCGACGATTGCGCGGGCATGACGATCGTGCCGCTATCCCCGACAGCTTCCTCGAGGGCAAGCACGACGGCTTCCGGCCCGCCGACAACCCAGCGGCCGAATGCCTTCATGGAGGAGTGGACCAGCAGCAGCATCCCTTCCTCGACTCCTATCTCTCTCAGTCCTTCCGTAATGTTTTTGCTTGTGAGGGGCATTTCGTTGGCATTGATCATGGTACAGCCTCCGTATCGCGGGATAAGCAAGCGGGGAACCGGATGCCTTGCCTTCCCGATCTCTTCTTTTCGCCAGTCTACCAGACTCCGCCCCGCTTCGCAGGTGAAGAACGGTTTAAACCGATTCGATGCCTCCCCATGATGATCGCAAAAAAGCCCCGGCATGCCGCCAGGGCTGGTGCTCTCCAGAAAGATTCCTCGCATCGGAACGGAAATGGCCGAGTCTTTTGATGCATGCTTTTGATGCTTTTGATGCTTTTGATGCTTTTGATGCTTTTGATGCTTTTGATGCTGCAGCGGATCAGACCGGCTCCAGGCTGTCCAAAATGCCGGCCAGGCTGAGCTCCGCGCAAGCCATGGACGTGTCGGCGGCGCCGTAATACATGCGGACGCGATTTCCGTCGACGAGAGCGCCGCAGGAGAAGACGACGCCTCCGAAGAAGCCGTCCCGCTCATAATCCGCTTCCGGCTCCAGGATCGGCTTGCCGGAGCGGGCAATCACCTTGGACGGATCGTCCAGGTCGAGCAGCACGGCTCCCATGCAGTACCGGTGATCCTTGGTCGCGCCGTGGTACAGCTCCAGCCAGCCTCGCTCCGTCCGGATCGGAACGGCTCCGCCGCCGATGCGGCCGCTGTCCCACATGCCCTCGCGCAGGCCGATGAGATGGCGGTGGTTGCCCCAGTACAGCAGGTTGTCCGATTCCGCGATCCACATCTCGGGGCGGCCGCAGCTTTTGGTCGTCGGGCGGTGAAGGGCGTAATACTTGCCTCCGATGCGCTCGGGGAAGATGATGACATCCTTGTTGTCCGGCCCGAAGATCATGCCGTGATGCGTGATGGTCTTGAAATCCTTGGTCGAGACGAGCGATTCCCCGATGCCGACGGGCGACACGGCCGAGAAATAGATATAGTAGGTATCCCCGATCTGCGTGATGCGGGGGTCTTCAATGCCGAAGATCTCCAGCGGCTGCGTCGGATAAATGAACGGCTCCTCGTCGACCGTGAAGCTCCTGCCGTCCCGGCTGCGCGCGATGCGCAGGTACGAGAGGGAAGTCAGGTATTCGAAAGCCGGCGCATGCTCCTTGCGCACGATGACGCGCGGATCGGACAAGTCGTAGCGCTCGTCATTCTTGGAGATCGGAATGAGGTCCAAACCGCCTTTCTCCGTGTTGTACACGGGGGCCAGCACCACCTCCGGATCCGCGCTGATCGGGCGTTCCGCCACGCGCAGCAGCAGGATGACTTCGCCGTCGTATTCAGCCACCCCTGCGTTGAAGGCGCCGATGACCTCGAAATCCTCGCGATGCGGCTTCACGTCCGCCGGGGTCACCAGCGGATTCTGTTCGTAACGGTAGCTATTCATGGCATGAACTCCTTTGTATCTTAACTATATAATGCGGACAAAGCTTACAAGCCGGCAAACGGGTCGTCGATGACCAGCCTTTGCGCGTCCGCGTCGCTGATGCCTGCGTACAGGACGGCCGTGCCGTCTGTCCTGCGAAGCAGTCCCCCGCTGAATACGACATCCTGCAGGTCCGCCCGCTTGGCCGGACCAGGCAGAAAGACGCTGCGCTCGGCGAGGATGCCCAGCTCCGAGCAGCTGGCGCTGACCGGGTCGAATACGAACGCCATCGGGTAATAATGCCGGTCTCCCGCTTCGTCGAAGCAGGCGACATGTCCGAGCACGCCGATCCGGCCGTCCTGCAGCAGATGGGCTTCATTGGCCCCTCCCCATTCGCCTTCCGCGAACTGTCCTTCCAGCAGAGGCGCGTTTTCGATCAGGTCGAGCGTCAATTGCTCCAGCGACGCCGCCTGCGCGAAGCCGATCTTGCCGCGGCCGCCTTTCTCGCCTTGGGGACGGGTGAAAACCCCGACCTCTCCATCGGCAAGCTCCACGAGGCGGATATCCTTCATTCCGTCCGGGCCTTTGAAAAACGGCTTCAAATCCTCCAGTCCGCTGCCGCGGTAAAAGACGGTCCTCCACATCAGCGCGCCTTCGTTGTCCGGATGGGGATAGATCTCCACGCCCCCGACGACCAGCTCGCCGCCGATGCGGCAGTGGAACGGGTCTTGGAGCTCCAGAACCGGAGCCCCTTCCAGCGGCAGCCAGCGTCCGCCCGCTTCCTCGAAGAAGACGACTGCGGAATGCTCGCTGTCACGGGATTCCACGCGGCCCGGGATGACCAGCCGGCCGCTCTCCACGATAGGCGCGGCGATATTGTACACATCCTTCTCCCCGACTTCCGCGAACGGAATCCGCTCCGGCGCCTCGGCACGTGCGCCGGATGCCCGGTATTCCGCCAGCAGCTTCCGGCACGAGGACGGCTCGAGCTTCTGAGTATTCATAGAAGGTTTCCTCCCTGCATGGGATGTTTACTTGAGGCTGAACTGCATGCCTTCCTGGAATTTCTTGCTGAAGATCAGGAACATGACGATGATCGGCAGCGTCAGGATGGTCGAAGCGGCGTACAGCGGTCCGGGATAGGAGCCGTACGGTCCGAACATCTGCGAGAGCAGCACGTTCAGCGTCAGCATCGAATCGCTCTTGACCGCGATCATGTCCCACAGCAGCTCGGTCCAGCGCTCCATGAGCAGGAACAGGAAGATGACGGTCGTGATCGACTTCGACATCGGCAGCATGATTCGGAACATGATTTTCAGATCGGATGCCCCGTCCAGCTTGGCCGCCTCGATGAACACTGTCGGCACGGCCTTGAAAAAGTTCGTGTACATGAAGATGGCCCACAGGCTGACCGCCTTCGGAATGATCAGGCCCAGATACGTGTCGTAGAGTCCGACCCGCTGGATGATCAGAAACGTCGGCACCAGCAGGATGATCGCGGGAAAGAACATATGGAACAGGACGAAGTTGTTCATTGCATTGCGGCCGAAGAAATTCAGCTTGGACAGCGCGTAGGCGACCATGATGCCGAACAGCATCATCAGCGCCGTTGAGGCGACCGAGACGATGATGCTGTTCATGAACGCGTTCAGCCAAGGACGGGTGATGCCCGTCTCGCCGCCGCTGAACAGCCACTCGTAGGATTTGAGCGTGAAGCTCGTCGGGAACAGCTTCTTGTCGATCTGCGTCCAGTCCGCGAACGAGCTGAGCACCATGTACAGATAGGGATAAACCATGATGAGCAGGAGCACGAGGGCGAGCGAGTAACGGATGGCCCGCCTGGCGCCGCTGCGTTTTTTAGACCCAACCATTCCGCTTCCCCCATATCTCCAGTATTTTGCGGATCACGAAGATCGAGGCGAACGTCGCCAGCGATGCCAGCAGCGCGACCGCGGAGGCGTAGCCGACCTGCATGTTCGAGAACGCCTGCTTGAAGATCTCCATCTGCCAGGTGTTCGTCGCATTGCCGGGACCGCCGCCGGTCAGCTGATACACCTCGGTGAAGATGCCGAACGTCACGCCGAACGCCAGAATCAGCGTCGTATAGAGCGACGGGTACAGCAGCGGCAGCGTGATCCGCCAGAACCGCTGGCTGTCCTTGACTCCGTCGATGGCGGCGGCCTCATACACTTCCTTGTCGATGCTCTCCAGGCCGGATGTGATGATGAGCGCATAATAGCCGGTGAACTTCCAGGCGAGGATCAGGCCGACAACGAAGAGCGCCGAGAAGGGCGAGCCGAGCCAGTTGATATCCATGCCGATTCCTCGGAGGAATTCATTGACGGGACTCGTGTAGGACAGCAGCCCCTTCACGATCAGCGCGGACACGACGCCCGAGCTGAGGTACGGCAGGAAAAATCCGATCAGGAACAGCCCCTTGAACCGGGGCAGTCCATGGACGACGACGGCGACGCCGATCGCCATCACGGTGACGAGCGGGACGAAGACCATCATGAATTTGTACGTATTCCAGAATGCCGCATGGACGGCCGGCGATTGCAGCGCGTCCAGGAAATTGCTGATCCCGACGAAATTGAACGTCGGGGCGATAAGGTCCCAGTTCGTAAACGACAGGAATAAAGACCATAAGAGCGGCACGAAGAAAAAGATCAGCGAGTAGATGAGGTAAGGGCTGGCGAACATCCAGCCCAGCTTGTTGTTGCGTTGGTCCATGACAGCGGAACCTCCCTTATTTCAGGGCTTTCTCCAGCGCAGCCTTCATCGCCGCCCAGCCCTCGGCAGGAGCGATTTCGCCTTTGACCACTTTGTTGAAAGCCTCCGTGCCGATGATCGTCTGCAGGTCGTTGTACTTGGCGTTGTCCATCGGCGGCACGGCATTCGGCACGTTCTCCGCATAAGGCTTCAGTTGCGGACTCTCGTCCAGGATCGCCTTGAACGATTCGTTGGTCGACAGGTCGTCGCGGGCCGGCGGCAGATTCGTCTGCTTGAACCAGACCGCATCGTTCTTGGCGTCGCTGTACACCCACTTCACGAAATCAAGCGCCGCCTGCTGCTGGGCCTTCGTCGCGGAAGCGTAGATGACAAGTCCCTTCGTATCCGCGAACGTCTTGCTTTGGGCCGGATCGACGCCGTCAGGCACCGGAGGCATCGTCAGCGCATAGGTTTCGTTGTACTTCAGGTTCGGGTATTTTTCCGCCCAGGTCGTAAAGGTCCACGGACCGACATCGGTGAACACGCCCGTGCCGTTCTCGAACGGATCCGTCACCTGACGCGCCAGCAGCCCTTTCTCCTTGCGCAGGCTGTCGACGAACGTCAGCACTTCGATGCCGGCTTTCTCGTCTCCCGTGAACGTGTCGCCTTCGATGAACATGTTGCCGTTCGACGCGGCGTCATACAGCATGTAGAAGTCGAACCAGCGCTTCCAGGCGGTAGGGTCGGCCAGATCCGGCTTCGCCCAAAGGTATTTCTTGTCGCCGTATTTGTCCTTGAGCTTCTTGGTCAGCTCCAGCACTTCGCCGTACGTCTTCGGCGGCTCGTTGTAGCCGAGCTCCTTCAGAGTATCGAGGCGCCAGCCGAACAGCATCGGATTGGAGTAGATCGGAAGCACGTATTGATGGCCGTCCGCGAACTTCCACGGCTCGATCGTCTTGCTCATGCTGCGTCCCTTGAGCAGGCCGTCGTATCCTTCCAGCGTATCCAGCGGGACAAGCGCCTTGCTGCTCGACAGCTGGGCCGCGAAGCCGCGGTTGATGTTCTCCGACATCGTCGGCGCGCTCTTGGCCGCAAGCGCGGCCTGGATGCTGGCTTCGGAGGTCGGCGATTCCTTGATCGCGCTGACGTTGATCTTGACCTTGCCGTTCTGGGCTTCATACGCCTTGGCCATCTCCTGCCAGTAAGCCTGCTGCGTCGGATTCGGCGCCGCCCAGAACTCGATCGTCGTCACGCCTTCCCCGGATGCCGAGCCGGATTCGTTCCGGCTTCCCTGGCCGGTGGAGCAAGCGGACAGCATGCCCGCGATCAAAGCAACGGATAAAACCATTGGGACTCTCTTTTTCATTCTGCATGTCCTCCCTGATTTGTCATGTTAAAAATCATTCTCTGTCATCCAGCTGTCAATGATCAAAAGTGAAATGAAAGCGCTTATGAGACCCATTATGGAGCTTAATCAAGGTCGTGTCAAGTTACAACCCGATAAATTCATTTTATTTATGGACGATTATCTTTACTATTTCTTTTAGTAACGTTACAATTGAAGAGCGGGATTGTGATCCATTCCGATATGTATTTTCCTCCCGTCGAAGCTTGACATTCCCGCCCCGCTGCGGAAACAATGATAGACGAATGGCTGCGCGTCGGGCTTCCGGTCCGAAGAGCGAGCATGACGGAGGCTGACTCTTTTGAAATCGAAAATTACGATGCAGGACATCGCCGACAGGCTTAATCTGTCCAAGAACTCGGTCTCCCAAGCTTTGACGGGCAAGCCCGGCGTAAGCGACGAGACCCGCCGACTCATCATGAAGACGGCCGATGAGATGGGCTACACCTATACCAGAAGGGGCAATACAGAGGAAGCCGGCCCGGCGGCGAAGCCGCGGACGATCGCGCTCATCGCTTCCGACTACGCCTTTTCCATGAAGAGCTTCTTCAGCGACATCTACCTGAGCATCGACCGGGAGCTCAAGAAAATCGGCTGCGAGCTGGTCATCCAATCCATCAGCCCGAACGATGCGGAGTCCTTGACTCTCCCGCCGTTCATCCAGCAGCGGGCCGTGGACGGCGTGCTCATCCTGTCCCATATTACGACCCCCTATATCCAGGCCGTGCTGGATACGGACATTCCCGCCGTCCTGATCGACCACCACCATCCCGATCTGCAGGCGGACTGCATCCTGACCAACAACCGGTTCAGCGCCTACGAAGCCATCCGGCATCTATACGGACTCGGACATCGTGACATCGGTTATGTCGGCAACATCTCTTTTGCTCCGAGCTATTACGAACGGCTGGAGGGGATGAGGCTCGCAGCCTTCGAACTCGGCTTGCAGCTGAAGGAGGCCTGGCTGCTGAGCGATGCGGCCGAGGACAGCAACGAAATCCGCACACGGCTGGAAGGGCTGAGCGGCGGGCCTACCGCCTGGTTCTGCGTCAACGACGGGTACGGCTTCATGGTAAGCTCCGCGCTGCAGCAGCTCGGGCGGCGCGTGCCCGAGGACGCCTCCGTCGTCAGCTTCGACAACGGCTATCTCTCCCGGCTGGCGACACCGCCCATCACGACGGTCGATGTCGATCTTCCGCTCTATGCCCGGTGTGCGGTCGAGCGGCTTCTGGCCAGACTGGAAGATCCGGGCATGCCTTACGCCGAGACGCTGCTGCATACGAAGCTTCTGATCCGGGAATCTACCGGAAATCCTCCCCGCCGCTGAGCGGACGCCCCGCCTCCGAACCAACGACAAGACGGCTCATGCGACATCGCATGAGCCGTCTTCATTTTCCGGGAATCAGCTACTGGTAGCGGCTGAAGGAATTCGGAGCCGGCATCTGGGGCTGGCCGGGAGCCGGAACGTAGGAGCCGAGCATCGACTGCATGTCGTTCTGCTTCAGCTGCGGCACCTGGTAATAGGCATGCTTGTTCTGGAAGAGGAAAATCTCGAATGCCATCTCCACATAGTTCTGGATCTGGGAAGCGACGACGCGGCGCACGACCGGATTCGTAATCTCCGGCGAAGCCATCGCCAGCAAGGACGCGGTTGATTTGATCAAGCCGAGCATATGGCCGCTGATGCCGGCATCCTTGACGTCCGCGAGCGACTGGTTCGGCTTTTTCGGCTGGGAAGGCTTGATGCCGAAGGTCACGTTGGTCGGCTGCTGCATCATGTACGTGCCGGTTTCCTGATGCGGCTTCTGACCCGTCGCGAAGCATTCGGCCGTCAGGTTGTATTGGGAGAGGATGAAGTTGTACTGGCGGTCCAAAATGCCGAGCAGCTCCTGATCCTTGACGAAGCCGCGGAAAATCATGAACTGGTCGAGGACGTTGATCATGCCGGACAGAATCTCATGCATGTCGAAAAACTCATGTCCGCCATGGTTCAGGTTCATCTGCTGCTGAGGGGCGGAAGGCGCAGCGCCCTGTGCCTGCTGCGGCTGATATGGCTGGGCCTGCTGATGCTGCTGCTGAAATCCTGGCTGCTGCGGCTGGTACGGCTGCGCGAACGAATGCTGCTGCAACGGCTGTCCAGGCTGGCTCATGGACTGGAACTGAGGCTGGTAAGGCTGATTGTTCAAGGCTAGTCCTCCTACATGTGAATTCAGGCTTGGTTAAGATGAGCCAAAAGTACAATCCCTATTCGAGATTCCCTCCGCTCACCTGCGATGCATTCGATTTATCCGGGAAGCCGAGCGGCATGCCGATTCTCTCCCCCGAATTCGGGCCGCGTCCCAGTGCTCACAACAGCAGGTGGAAGACCGCCAGGACGGCTGCTCCGACCGCGGAAAAGCCGATTTGAATCCAGGCCAGCCCTTTTGTCCAGCTGCCTTCCTTCTTTTTGCCGAGCCATTCGTACATCCGAAAATCCGCCGTCAGCATGAACAGGCCGCACAGCAGGCTCAGGATGACGAACACGACGAGGCTGTATGTATAATCGAGCATTCGGTCCAAGCCTCCTTGCACGAGATCAATTGAGCTTCAGCCCTTCCCTGCGGATCGCGACCTTGCATTCCAGCTCGAATTCCATGCCTGCGTACTCCCGCTCCCAATCCTGCTTGGATTTGATGCGGCTGTTCCAGTACGCAGGCTCCCGGGCGCGCAGCATTTCCCCGAAGCCGAACGGATCGCTCCGGTAGCGCTGGGTTTTGCGAATGAATTCCAGCAGTAAGTAGTAGACCTCCTTCTCCATATCTTTGCGGATCAGGTCGAAATCCTCCGCCGTATAGCGCTCGGATTCGCCGTCGATCTTCTCCTCGACGCTGGTGTCCAGATGGACGACGATATGCGCGTGAGGCTTGCCGTCCCGGATGGAAACCTTCGTCTCGGCTATGCGGCGGTTGCTTTTGAGCATGATCGCTCCTATGCCCGGCACGTCCCCCAGGACGGAATACCCTCCCGGATTGAGCCCCTTGATGGCCATATAACTGCCGATCTCGATCGGCTCCGAATGGCCGATCATTTTCCCCCCGTGGAACAGCGCCATTCCTTTGAGCAGAATCTTCTCCTTCTGGCGGATGGACACGTAAGGAAGGAACTCGTCCTGTCCGAGGCGGGATTCGGCGCTCCAGAAATTGCCGGCGAACTGGGGAGGGAACTTGCCCATCTCCACCGCCTTTTCAATCATGGACAGCAGATAGAGGGTAGGGACGCGCTCAAGCGGCGGCGCTACGTTCATCAGCTTGTTCGCCTCGATATCCGAAACCACGATCCAGGTGGAGCGCCTCACCTCCGAGTTGCGGCGGAAGTAGTCGTTGATGTCCTCCATCCCTCTGCGGGCGATCTTCTCGCTGACGACGATGATCCGCAGATGGATCAGGCTGCGCGGATCGGCGATTTCCTGCTGCAGGTTGCTGAGCGCATCGTCGATGGAATAACCCGTCACCTTCACGACCCATACCGGCAGCCCTCCCTGCTTGCCGCCCCCGCTCTCTCCCGGACCGAGCGGCACCCTGCCGGGAATGGCGATCTGGGCCGTCACCAGAATCCGGTGGTTCCGCAACGATTCCGGCACATTCAGATGAGTCGCATGCTCGTTGTCGCGGTCTGCTTCTTCATTCACCTCATCGATCGCCATGCCGAGAATAAGAGCGCGGTTCTCCAGCTCCTGCCGGTCCCAGCAGCCGCTCAACAAGGGCAATGCGATCGCCGCCGCCAGCGCCAAGGCCAGCATCCGCCTCCATCTAGGCATGGGCCTGCCCCCTTCCCGACCGGATGAACGACATGACCAGCAGCAGCAAGGGATACGCTGCCGTCAGCAAAAATCCGTACCGCCCGGACCAATCCCACAAGGAGTAGAGAACATGGATGTTGGACGGAATCATCGACACGGCATACACGGCCGGCATATAGAAGGAAGCGAACATGCGATGGTCTCCGAGGCGGAACAGATCGCGGCTGGCATGGACGGAGAAGTAGTAGGTCGCATAGATCGTCGTATAGATCGAGATGACCCAGATGATCAGGAACAGCGCATCCAGCCGCTGGCCGGCGCCCATAGACGCGCTGCGCGCCGTCTCCAGCGTCGGATAGGTCAGAATCTTCGTCTCCTCGGATCCGAACATGCCCACCGTCGTCAGGACGACCAGCAGATAAAGCGCGCCGCCGACCGCCGCGCCTATCGCGACGGATGAGGCCGCCCGCTTGGGAAATTTCATGAGCGGCACCAGCAGGCAGAACACGAAGGACATTTGCGATAAGGAAGCGATCTTCACCGATTCGTTCGGCCAGTCTCCGTGATGGTTTCCGATCAGCGGCAGCAGATTGTCCGGATCGATGCTGCGGGTCGCGATCAGCACGATGAACAGGCCCGGCAGCAGGATGAACGGCAGGTAGAAAGAGTGGACGAACGAAAACTTGATCAGGTCCCGCCGGGCCGACAAGGCCACGACCAGCAAAAGCATGCATTCGATGATCTGCATGGGCGACTTCTGGAGCAGGACAAGCACGACGACTTCCCCGAACTGCCGCAGCGATATGCCGGACACGAGCAGGAAATACAGGATCAGCAGCCCGTTCATGACTCGCGCGACCGGAGCGCCGACCAGCTTTTCGCTGAAATAGATCAGGTTCTCTCCCGGATGGCGGCTGCAGAGATAAGCAAGCAGCAGCAGAGATATGGCGCCGCAGACATTTCCTGCTACGGTCAGCAGCGGAGCTCCGCTTTCCGCCCCTACGGCGGCGAATCGCGGAAGGGTCAGGACGCCGATGCCCACATTGGCGCTCGTCACGACCGCGGCCATTCGAATGGAAGATATCGAAAGCGTATCACTCATGGGCCTTGGGTACCCTCCTCGCTGCCATACTGAAGCGTTCTCAGCATCGGCGCATCCGCAGCATCGGGCGGCAACCGGTTGGCATCCAGCGTGTGCAGATGCGAAGGGCGCTTTCTCATCCACCAGATGGGACCGCGAATAAGCAGATCCTTGAAGCTCTGCCAATTGCCCGGCACGAACGGAGCCATATAAGGCACGCCGAACGATTCCAAGGCAAGCAGATGGTTCGCGATGAGGAGCAGTCCGATCAGCACGCCGAACAAGCCGAACGAGCCGGCCAGGATAAGGAGCGGGAACCTCAGCATCCGCAAGGCGATGGCGGCGTTGTAGGCGGGAGTAGCAAACGAGCCGATCGTCGTAAAAGCGACGATGACGACAGTGATCGGGCTGGAGAAGCCGGCCGCGACGGCCGCCTGCCCGATGATGAGCACGCCGACGATGCTGAGCGCGCCGCCGATCAGCTGGGGAAGGCGGATGGTCGCTTCGCGGAGAATCTCCATCGAAATTTCGATCATGAGCACCTCAATCACCGTCGGGAAAGGGACGCCGGCTCTGCCTCCCGCCACCGCCACGGCGAAGTCGGTCGGAATCAGCTCCGGGTTGAAGGAGATCAACGATACATAAAGAGCAGGGAAAATAAGGGAGGTGACAAGCGCAACCAGCCGGATCAACCGGATCAGGCTGCCGATGAGGAACCGCTCCGTATAATCGTCCAGCGTCTGATAGAACTGGCTGAAGAAGCAAGGAACGATGAGCGCGAACGGAGAGCCGTTGCTCAGGATGGCGATCCGCCCCTCCAGCAGCGCCGCTGCGGTCTTGTCCGGCCTTTCCGTGTTCTGGATCTGCGGAAACGGGGAGAACGGCTGATCCTCGATGAACTGCTCGATATAACCGGCGTCCAGGATGGCGTCCGTATCGATTTTGGCCAGCCTGCCCAGCACCCGCTCGACGATAGCTGGATCCGCGATGCTCGACAAATAACAGACGGCGACATTCGTATACCCACGCCTGCCGATCGGGGCCATCTTCACCTTGAGGTCGGTCGTCGAGAGACGGGATCGCACGAGCGCGATGTTCGTATCGAGCGACTCGATGAAGCCTTCGCGCGGGCCGCGTATGACCTGCTCGGTCTGGGGCTGCTCGATCGCCCGTTTCTTGACGTCGCGGGTGTTGACGATCAGCGCCTTGTTGCTCCCGTCGATGCAGATCACCGTTTCGCCAGAGGTCACAGCGAGAAGCATCGGGATGATCATGATCTCCGCGCTCGCATCCGCGGCATGCAGATAGTCATGGAGCGCATAATCGGCGATCCGGCTCGCATGCAGCCCTTGCGCTTGCTCGTCCTTCATGGCCGTCATCAAAGGCTGCAGGATGTCCCGGTTGATCCGGTCCTGGTCGACCATCGGCTCGAGGAAGACGGCTGCGGCATTGAAGCTTCCGAAGATGCGGAACTGCCTGATCGCAATGTCGTCCGTTTCCCCGAAAACCTCTTTCAGCATGCGGAGCATTTCATCCAGTTTGGCGGACGCTTGCATGCCCTCATACTTTCGCAGCGTCAAGTCTTTGACGGGAACGGCACCGGTACGCTTGAACAGATTTGATTTGCCCCGCCAGCTCCCCATCGTCCTTCTCCCCCTCCCTGAATGTGCAAGTACCGGTATTATAACCAGCCTGTTCCAGGTTATGTGCCTCTTCCCAGCAAGGGACGAAAGAGGCGGAAAAAGGCTCCGGACGTTGTGTCCGAAGCCTTGAAAGAGGGATGGAATTCGACAAGGCTCAGGACAAGGCGTCCCACCGAGGCCACATCTCGACCGGATTCCGCTCGTAGATTTCCTTATCCCGGAACAAAAATTGATGCATGATGAACTCTCGCCGGATCGTGGCGAAGTCGTCGTGAACCTCCTTGATGAAAGCATTGATCTCCTTCTCCTCGTAGCTGCGCCCCGCCTCCAGCCGGCCTGCGAGATGCTCCAGCACGATCAGCTTCTTCTTCAGCTGGGCCGGGATGCTCTTCAGCCTGCCGTCCTTGTCGAAGAAATTGTTCAGCACCCCGCTGCGGAACTTCTCCATCCGTTCGTCCATCGTCGGGTTCTCCTCCCTGCTGTCCGCCGTCCGGCGGTAGATCAAGCTGGCGGCCCCTTGCGCTCCGCTGCGGATGAAATAATCGTTGAGCGTAAAATAAATCGTGTTCTTGTCGCGCCGCTCGTTGATCAAGCTTGCCTCACGCAGCTTGGCCGCATGATGGGTGATCGTCGCCGGCGTCAGCGAAAGCTTCTCTGCGAGCGCCTGTCCGTTCAGCTCGCCCTCGGCCAGCAGGATCAGCATCCGGATCCGCGTCGGATCGGCCAGAGCCTTGTGGTAAGCGACAACCTTCTCCAGCTGCATGAAGGCCAGCCTCCTTTTCGAGGATTTAATAACTATCTAATTAGATATTAATCGAATTCATCTCCTTCGTCAAGAGCCGACGGGGCGGCTTCGCAGGAAGACAGGGACGGTAAAAAGCCTCCCTCAGGATGTCGCCCGAAGCGGAGGCTTCAATACCGATGAATGCATCCTCAAGCAAACTTGCTCATGAGCTTGTTGAGATAGGTGCTGGGATGGAGCGCCGGATGCTTGAAAAACTCCCCGGCATCCTCGATCTTGCGGGATACGCCGAGATCGTAGCCGATCATTTCCCTGACCGTATCCGCGAAGGCTTCGCCTCTCACCAGGATGCCGAGCTCGAAGTCATGGCAGGCGCTGCGCTCGTTCAAGTTGTAGGAGCCGTGGAACACGGCATCCGCCCTGCGGTCGTAAGCCACTTTCCAATGGGAAAACCGTTCCGTCCCGCTGTAATCGTAGAAGGAAACGCCCTTCTCGAAAGGCGAGCGCATATGGCCTCGGACGGCGGCGAGATTGGTCGGGTGATCGTTGATTTGGAGAGGATTGCAAATGGATATATGGGCAGCCCTGTCCGCTTCCAGGCTCTGCAGAGTCTTCCAGAACTCGTCATCGATGAGATAAGGATTCACGATGACGGTCTCATCGGCGGCATGCTCCAGCAGGGCGAGATGATACGATTGGATCAAGTTCACCGGATTGCCGGCGAAGCTGGCGACCAGCGTGCATTCCTCGTCTCCATATCGTCTGTTCGCCGAGGAGGGGCAATAGAATTCATCCCCGGGATCGAACGATTCCCCGGCCACTACGCCCCATTGAGCGGCGAAAATCCGGTTCGCGGAATACGCCGCCCCTCCCCGGATCCGGAAGCAGCCGTCATGCCATTCCTTCGGGCTGCCCGGAATTCCCATCCGACGGCCGCCGGCAATGACATTCCCCTCCGCGATGATCGGCGTGTCGCCCAGGTACTGATCGCCTACGTTGAGGCTGCCGAGTATAAGCGTATGCCCGTCCAGCACGATGAATTTCCGGTGGTTGATGATGTTGAGCCCCGTCTCTGCTTGGGCTTGAGCGAAATCGTGGACATACAGGCTGCTGTCCGGCACGCCCTTCTCCGCCAGCTCCTTGCGCTTCGCCGGCCATGCCTCCTTGGGACAGCAGCTCTCGAACGTGTTGACGACTTCCGCGCCCGCCGCCTCCAGCCTTTCCTTGAGAAGCGCGAAACGGCCGTACTCCAGATCATGGTCGTAGCCTAAGGCGCTCAGCGTGGCATCGACCATGAGGCGCACCTGGACGCCGCGCTGCAAAGCCGCTTCCAGAGCGGCAGCCACCCGGTTGCCGGACTTGTCGTTGAAGAAGAGCATGACGGAGAAATGGATGTAGCGCTCGGCGCGTCCGATTTCTTCAAGAATGACCGCCAGGCTGTCCGGCCCGTTCACGAACGCCTCGGCGCGGTTGCCCTGTGTCGTATGGGGAGCAAGCAGGCTGAGATTCTCAAGCCGCATCCCGTTCACCCGAAAAGCGATTCTCTCCAATCCATCCTCCGTGGCCCCGGGCAGCAGGATCAGCTGGCTGCATTCGGTCAGAAAGCCGCCCAGCCGCTCCTGCCTGTACCTTGCCGCTGCTTCCGCATCCAACAGCTCCTGAGCCAGGGAAGCAGCTTCCTTCCCCTCCTCCATCACGCCGTTTCTGAATCCGCCCGAAAGCAAATAGTTGAAAAAATCGACCATTCCCCGGCGCAGCCTGCCGTCCCATTCCTTCGCTGCGATTCGTCTCTGTTCCACTGTCTATTCGCCTCCGATCTTGTCCGAGCCTGGATGCTGATAAGGAACATTAAACGAAAACCGGCGTTCTGTCCCAGCTTCGGGGAATCCAGCTGGCAGCTTGGACATTCATGGTTCGGTATCAGCACGGTGTCGAATCGCATCGGGGTCTGCGGGCGGCCGCCGGCTCTCTAAGCCGCCCCTGCCTCCCCTGCCAGCCGCGGATCCCGCCGGGCATGCGCGATGTTGAAGGCGAGACTGACGAGAGCGGCGGCTGCAAGCCATGCCGTCAGCGCCAGCGCATTCGCCGCCGTCCAGGAGCCGTCTCCGATCGAGATCGCGCTCTGGAAGCCGTGCAGCGAGAAGGTCATGGGCAGGTATCGGCCGACAGCCTGCAGAACCGGCGCGCTGAGCTCGCGCGGGAACGTGCCGCCGCAAGTAGCCAGCTGCACGACAAGGAGCGTGACGGACAGGAACTTGCCGATGAAGCCGAAGACCGTGACCAGCATGTAGATGATCGTCAGGAACGTCAGCGACGCCAGCAGGCTGAAGCCGATGAATGCCGGCGTGCTGGCCGGCTCGATTCGGAAGCCGAAGAGAGCGATGGCGACGACGATCGCAGTCTGCGCGATGCCGACTGTGTAGAACAGGCCCAGCTTGTTGATCCACTGGGCCGTGCCGCCGAGGGCCTGGTCCTGCCTCCGCCCGAGCGGCAGGATGTTGGCGCCCATGATGCCGCCGACGAACAGCGCGAGCGACAGGAAATAAGGCGCGATGCCGACGCCGTAGCTCGGAACCTCGTGCAGCTCCGATTCCACCAGCTGCACCGGCTCCGCGAGCATGGCGGAGACGCCGCTGCCCGTGCGCAGGCTGCCCGTGCGCTGCGCCGCATCCGCAAGCTTGGCCGACAGCTCGCCCGTGCCGGCGTCCAGCTTGCTCATGCCGCCGAGCAGCTTGGCGGTGCCGCTGTCCAACCCCGACGCGCCGCCTGCGAGGCCTTCCATGCCGCTGCGCAGCGACTGAAAGGCTGCGGCCCAGCCGTCCATGCCGGCGCTCAGCTTGGCGGTGCCGGCCTTCAAGCCGGAAGCTCCGGCGGCGGCATCGGCAAGCCCGCCGCCGAACTGCTTCAGCGAGCTCTGGAGCCTCTGCTCCCCGGCTGCGAGCTTATCGGCTCCGGCAGCCAGCTTACGCTGGCTTGCCGCCAACGCTTGCGAGGCCGCCCCGGCTTGAGCCAGCTGCTCCCGCAGCCGGCCCAGAGCGGAGTCGTCGCCCGCTCCTTCCTTATCCTTCGCATAGGCGGCAAGCTCATCCTGCAGCTTCGCCAGGTCGGCCGCCAGCTTGGCTTGATCGGCCGCGGCTTGGGAGCTTGAAGCTGCAAGTCCGTCCATGCCGGAGATGGCTGTGTCCGAACCGGTCTGAAGCCGCTTCTGCGCCGCTGCGAGCTTCGCCATGCCATCCGCAAGGCTGGAGCTGCCTGCAGCCGCGCTTGCGGCGCCTTGCTTCAGCTGCTGCGATGCCGCCGACAGCCTGGCTCCGCCGCCGCTGAGCTTGGCCGTTCCTGCAGCCAGCTCTACGGCCCCGTCCGCAACGCTTTTCAGCCCCGCATAGGCTGCTTCCGTGCCTTGATGCAGCGTGAGCGCGCCGCTGCCCGCGCTCCCGAGTCCATCCGCCATGCTCTTCATGGAGCTGAGCACGCCGTCTGCATAAGCCTTGGTCAGGCTGGCTTGAATGCCAGCCTTCATTTCCTTGACGGCGCTTGAGCCGACCTGCGAGGCGACGAAGTTGCGTCCCGCGTCGGTTTCGTACAGAAGCCGTGCCGGCTTCGGATCGGCGTCCATCAGGCTGGCCGCGGAGGAGGAGAAGTCCTCCGGAACGGTTACCGTCATGTAATACGTTCCATCCTTGAGGCCGTCATGCGCCTCCCGGGCCGTGACGAAGCGGAAATCCATCGTCCGCTTCCGCTGCAGCTCGCTTACGAAGTCAGCTCCGGCATGAATCGGCTTGCCGCCGAGCATGGCTCCCTCGTCTTCATTGACGACCGCGATCGGCAGCTTGTCGAGCTTGCCGTACGGATTCCAGTAGCCGGACAGGAACAGTCCCAAATAAATCAAGGGAACCAGAATCAGGAAGCCCAGCGCGATCCGTCCATGCGCATGATGCAGCAGCCGTTTCCAATCCCCGAATATATGCCGAAATCCTTCCACGCCATTCATTCCTCCTCCATAATCACGCTCCGAGCGGACCGTATCGGCTTCCCATTTTACTCGGTAGAATCGATTATGTATAATACATGAAAATGAATAATATCATACACTCAAAGCTATGAATGGAGAATGCGGAATGGAACTGCTCCAGCTGCAATATTTCCAGACGGTCGCCCGTCTGGAGCATATGACCCGGGCCGCGGAGGAGCTCAAGATCGCCCAGCCTTCGCTCAGCAAGACGATCTCCCGGCTGGAGGACGATCTAGGCGTGCCGCTGTTCGACCGCCAGGGCCGCCAGTTGCGGCTCAATTCGTTTGGACGCGCCTTTCTGGAGCGTGTGGACAAGGCGTTCGTGGAGCTTCAGGAGGGACGCCGTGAAATCCGGCAGCTTGCCGGCCTGCAGGAGGGCTCCGTGACGATCGCCGTCTCTCTCCCCCATCTGCTTCCGGGGCTTCTCGGCCCTTTCTTGACGCAATTCCCGCTGGTGCGGCTGCGGCAGCGCATCGGCTCCTCCGCCTCGATGAAGCGCCAGCTGGAGAGCGGCGAAGCCGACCTCGTCCTTTCCTCCGCCGTCGTAGAAGGGAAAGAAGTCGTCTGGGAGCCTCTTTATGAGGAAGAGATTTTCCTGCTGGCGCCCGCATCTCACCGCTTGTCCGGACAGGCCTCGGTCCAGCTTGAAGACCTGCGGGAAGAGCGCTTCATCAGCATGAATGCCGGACATGACTTCCGCGTGCTGACCGACCGGCTGTGCGGCGAGGCGGGCTTCAGCCCGTTCACCGCCTTCGAGGGCGACGAGCCCCAGGTGATCGGCAACCTCGTGCGGCGGGGGCTCGGCATCGCCTTCGTGCCGGAGCTGTCGGTCAACCGGCCTCTCTCCCCGGAGCTTCGCTTGCTGAAGCTGGCCGGTCCCTCCTGCAGGCGGACGATCGGAATGGCTTTCGGCAGCCGCCGTTATCTGTCCGAGGCGGCGCAGCAGTTCCGGGGGCATGTCCGGCAATATTTCAAAGCCGTCGGCTCGGATGCGGCAAAATCTCTCCCCTAGACGGGGCATCAAGCTTCGAGCGGAATGGACGCCATTTCGTTACTCTGACCGGTGTTATGTCTGTACCGCAGTGGATGTCCGGTGAGGATGCGCTTGGTTTCAACGTGCGAATGCTCGCTTCGTTGGAAAGGCGATATTCTGAGCTTCAGATGAATTTTGACATGCTTCCGCCAGGTTCTTCAGCCGTTATCGGTTAGATGGAGAATTTTTTCCTATATGGGTAGGAGTCTGTATACTTAAGATGTTCGCGGTCATGGTAATTCATACACTTTAAGAGATTATACAAATGACGATGAATAGAAAACCTAGAGCTTTTATTGGCAGCTCGAGAGAAGCGATCCCTTATGCTAGAGAGATTGCCGCGGCTCTTGAACGACAGATTGAGGTTAATTCCTGGTATGCCAGCACTTTTGGAGCTAACGATTATACAATGGAAGCACTAGATCGAGAGCTCAACGCGAATGATTTCGGCATATTTGTCTTCGCAGTTGGGGATGTTGCCACCACTCGGAATCAAACTTACTTTATTACTCGGCATAATGTGTAAGGGATGCCCTTTCAAAGAGGGATGCTGCAAAGAAGGAGCCAAGAGCAAACGTACTCGGTGAGCATAAAATCAGGAGAGCACACAGAGCAAATGGCTTTTCAGGAAACAGAGTTCTTTAAAGAAAAAGCGAAAGAACGCTATAAAATAGAAGCAAAAAACAGCGAGCTCAAGAATTGGCATCGTTACGACGTAGCCGATTCCTCGGGTCTGTTAGGCATGCAAATACAAGGGGCAATGGCAATATTCGCAGTGAATTTATAGCGAATCATGAGGATGGCAGACTAAGAAACAGCGAAAGAACCCATGAAAAATGCGACACCGTCCGAAAATCCGGATCGGGTGTCGCATTTTTCCGTCTACCTCCTGTACTCTCCGAAAAACCGCAAGTTCTTCAGCGGCCTCCAAAATGCAGGTGAGTCTATTTACCGATGCTTTCGGATTGTATAACGGCGTGTCCGTATATGTTGTATTTATACTTATGTTACACAATCATATTGTTATACAAAAAACCCTGCCAACAAACGCGCAGCAGGGTCGCTGGGGATAGTTGTTGAAACCGCTCGTGAAATCTGGAAGTAACGGTGGATTGATGCAACACGAAGCGCATTTTTGGCTACGCTTCGTGTTTTTTGATTCCAAAAAAATCTCCTCGTAGCGAGGGGCCGGCACATTAGATTAGAGCAATCGCGAGCAGTGTGAACAGGCTTAACGTCAATATGGAGGTGCGAGCCCTGAATCCATAGGGCAAGAAAGCGGAGGTCGTTACAGGTCCGTCTCTTCGATCTGTCTCCAAGTACACGTTACCACGATCCACTCTTACGATTCTTCCTTCGTGTACACGACCGTCTCTAGTCGTAATGCGGACTCTCTGGTTCATGTGTCGCATGCAGCAATAATAGGTTTCCATCTCATCATCCCTTTCTTTAATAAAGCATCATATGAACGTGTTGGAAAAGAGGTCGCGGCAGTTATACTCTCTACATGATAGATTCCGCTAGTTTACGAAATTTTGAGAAACGGACTTTAAGAGCACTTTTAAACCCTGTCAGTACAAAACTGGCAGGGTTCAAAAATGTTATTTGTTTAGAAACAGAAAGAACTAGTTATGATAACCAGCAATATGAAAAGAACTAAGGCAGCTGTCATTTTATTTCAGTCTGTAAAAGATGAAGATAGACGAAAGGTCGGGGAGAACACATAGGATTGTGGACGAAGGAGCAACTGCGGGCATTTATTAAGGAGAACAAGCTGGTCACGGCACAGGATGCTCAAAACGCGCTGAAAGACCTCTTTGCGGAGACGATTCAGGAAATGCTGGAGGCGGAGATGGACACGCATCTGGGCTACGAGGAGCACGAGACGAAAGCCAAGATGTCGCTAGCGATAGTAGTTCCGGAAGGAAGCAGCCGCGCCGATTCCGATCACTCGGAACGCGTTAGGACCGATGCCGCCAGCCAGCCTCTGCTGACGCTGCCTGCAAAAAAAAGAAGCTCCCTTTCGCCGAAGGGAGCTTCTTGCTGAGCTTAGCCGCGCCGCCTAGAAGCTGCTCGGCGGCGGCGGTACGGGAGGATGCGAGGGCGGATTCGGAGCGAATGTCCTGGACGCGCTGACGAACAGCGTAACGGCGGTGGCCAGATGCATGGCCATGCCGACAAACGGAATCCAGGCAATCAGCGAGGTGATGATGCCGAGGATGGAGCCGCTGCTGGATTCGCCATTGCTCTTGGACAAGGCAAAGGTAATGATATGCAGGATAAGCATGACGAATAAAGGCACATAACCGAAGCCGATCACGATCAAGGCTCCTGCCAGCGGGATGCCGAGGACCAGTTCCATAACCCCCGTCAGCCATTTCATAGTGCGGGATGCAGGCATGAAGGTATTCCCCCTATAGTCTGATAGAACGACTATATCAGGAGAATTTACAAAATGCTACCATCATCCGCCCGCTGTCATCCTCGTTCAGGCGTGCAATCCGAGCGAGCCGCTCCCCGCGGAGCCGCTGACGGCGCTGTTGATGGCGCCGGCATAATCCGCGGCAGAGCCGTACTGCGAGTATTTGAGAATATCGTCATAGAGCTGCATGAATCCGCCCGCAAGGCCGGGCATGAAGTCAGTCCGAGGGCGCAGCTCCAGGCAGAGGGGCTGTTGCCGGCTCCCCCGTCGTACCGCATCCGATCCTGATACCGCTTGCAGATGCTCGGAGCGCGGCGGATTGGCCTGCCCTTCCTCTTCTACCGGAACCGCCGATCTCCCGTGCTGCCAGCTGCCAAGTTAAATCTCCGATGTATAAAGGATAGTTGATGTCCCTAAAAAAAGGTTTACAGAGGGTGCCGCTCTCCCTATAATGAGAACAATCGCGATTGTTAATAGTAAAAAATACGATTATCTGCAAGGGGATGCCTGTATCATGTTCAAGAAGATGTTTCTCTTTCCGTCTCTTTTAATTTCCCTCCTGCTGCTTGCCGCCTGCTCCGATGCCAAGGAAGCCGGAACAGGCAATTCCGGGCAGGTACAAGCCGGCGAGAAGAACCTCCGCCTTCTCTTCAATATCCAGAGCCATGCGATCGACCCTCATACCGATACGACTTACATCGCCGTGAGAGCCGGCATCGCCGAAACGCTGGTCGTGATCAGCGACGAGCTCGGCCTGCAGCCCGGTCTGGCGGACGAATGGAGCAGCAAGGACGGCCAGCACTGGACGTTCCATATCCGGGAAGGAGCCGCCTTCCACGATGGACAACCGCTCGACGCGGAAGCGGTCAAGCTGTCCCTGGAACGAGCCCAGGAGCTGAACCCGGCTGTCCGGAACACGCTTGGCCTTCGCGAAATCCATGCCGACGGCCAGCAGCTGAGGCTGGTGACGGAAACTCCCAACCCGGAGCTTCCCTCCAGCTTTGTCCACCCCAACACCGCCATCGTCGCTGCCGCCTCCACGGACTCCGATCCGGTCGGCACCGGTCCCTTCAAGCTGGCTGCCTTCCGCTCCGGCAGCAGCCTCAAGGTCGACCGGAATACCGGCTACTGGGGCGGTCCGGTCAAGCTTGATCATGCCGAAATCCTCTTCAATTCGGACGCCAACGCGAGGCTGATGGCGATCAAGGCCGGGAGCGCCGATATCGTCTTCCGTCCGCCGCTGGAGAGCTTCGCCCAGCTCCAGAACGACCCGTCCCTCACGCTTGAATCCCGGTCCAGCCTGAGAACCCACCTCCTGATGTACAATATGCGCAACGGGCATCTCGCGCAGGAGCAAGTGCGCAGAGCCTTCGATCTCCTCATCGACCGCGAGACGATCACCAGGGACATCATGGCCGGCCAGGCTACGGCGGCGGCCGGCGCCTTCCCGGCCGAAGCGCCGTTCTCTCCCGCCTACAGGCCCAAGGCGTTCAGCCTCGACCAGGCTCGCGAAGCATTCCGCGAGGCGGGTTATACCGTCGAGGGGGGCAAGGTGAGCGACCAAGGCAAACCGCTCTCCTTCCGCCTTCTCACCTACTCCTCCCGAGCCGAGCTGCCGCTGATCGCCCAGCTTATCCAAGCCCATGCCGGCGAGCTCGGCATCAAGCTGGATATACGCCAGGCGGAGAACATCGATGAATATCTCGCCGCCAACGACGACTGGGACCTGGCTACCTACAGTCTGGTCACGGCGCCGCGGGGCGAGGCCTCCTACTTCCTGAACAGCGGGTATTTGCCGGAGGGAGCTCTGAATTACAGCCATATCGACCATCCCGGCCTGCAGGCAGCGATCGGCACCCTCAATGAGGCCGTCGACGCCGAGGAACGGCTCCGGCTGAGCCGCCAGGCGATGGCTATCGCGGACAGCGAGACGCTGAACTCGTTCATCGTCCATCCCAATAACGTTGTCGTCTACAGCGGCAACGTCCGCGGCTGGAAAACGACGATGAGCGAGTATTATCTGCTCACCAAAGACCTGGACGTCGCGAGCTGACATGGCTGCGGCTATCGCCAAAAAAGCCTTGCGCCTGCTTGTATTCCTGCTCGGCCTCACCTTCCTGAGCTTTTGCCTGCTGAAGCTTGTGCCGGGAGATCCAGTCCGGGGCATCCTGAGGGTGGATGAGATGGCCGCAACCCAGGACCAGATGGGCGGAATCCGCACGGAGCTCGGACTCGACCTGCCGCTGCACCGCCAGTACGGCATCTGGCTGTCCCAGCTTCTGAAGCTGGATTTAGGCTCCTCCTACTTGAGCGGTCGGCCGGTCGCGGCCGAATTCGCCGAGAAGCTTCCGCATACGCTGGCGCTCGCAGCCGGCTCGCTGCTCGTCATGCTGCTGGTCTCCCTGCCGCTCGGAGCGCTCGCCGCCAGGCATCGGAACCGATGGCCGGACCGGGTGAGCCGCTACTTGTCGGCAGCCGTTTCTTCCATGCCCAGCTTCTGGCTCGGACTGCTGCTGATCGATCTGTTCGCGGCTCGCCTTCAACTGCTTCCCCCTATGGGCAACGAGGGGATCGCCTCTCTCATCCTGCCGTCCGCAACGCTGGGCCTGTCCATGGCAGCCCTCTATGTCGGCTTGATCCGCTCCAGCCTGATCGAAAGCGGGAACCAGGAGTTCGTCCTGTCGGCGCGGGCGCGCGGCATCCATCCCTTCCGCATCTTTTTCCGGCATCAGCTCCGGCACAGCCTCGTCCCTCTGCTGACGCTGCTCGGCGAAAGCCTGGGCAGCCTGCTCGGAGGAACGGTCGTCATCGAAACCTTGTTCAATTACCCGGGAATCGGCAAATGGATCGTCGATGCGGTGTCTGCACGCGACTATCCCGTCATTATGGGCTATGTGCTGTTCGCCGCCCTGTTCATCGTTCTCGTCAACCGTTCGACGGAAGCGGCTTGCCGGCTTGCCAATCCCGAACTGGCACGAAAGGAGCTGCGCCATTCATGAACATAAGCATGCGAACCGCCGGCTTGCTGCTTGCTGCCGCAGCGGCTGTCGCACTCGTCACGATCCCATCGCCCACTCCTTGGAATCCGTATGAGATCTCCATGGGAGAACGCCTGCTGCCGCCGGGAACGGCGCACTGGCTCGGCACGGACCATCTGGGACGGGACCTGCTGGCGAGAATCATCGCCGGAGCCCGTCCCACCATCGGGATCGGCCTGGCCGTCCTGCTCGTCTCCATCGCCATAGGCGTGCCCCTCGGACTGCTGTCCGGCATGAAGGGCGGCCGCACGGACAGCATCTTCAAGCCGATCATCGACGGCTTCATGACGTTTCCCGACTACCTGTCCGCCATCATTCTGAGCGCGCTTCTGGGACCCGGGCTCATGTCCATGCTCATCGCCGTCATCGCCGTGAAATGGGTGCGCTATGCCCGTCTCGCCCGCAGCGTCGCGCTGGCGGAAAAGGAAAAGGACTACGCCGCGATGGCTCTGCTCAGCGGCCTCCGGCCGGTCCGCTTGGTCCTGAAGCATATCCTTCCGCATGCAATGGGCCATGTCGCCGCGCTCGCGGCCGCGGATCTCGGCAAGATCATCCTGCTGATGGCTTCCTTGTCCTACCTCGGCCTCGGCTCCCAGCCGCCGGCGCCGGAATGGGGCTCCATGCTGAGCGAAGGGCGCGCCTACTTCCATGCGGCGCCTCACCTCATGCTTGCGCCGGGCCTGGCCGTCATGGGCGCGGTGCTGCTCGCCGGCTTCGCCGGCAACCGGCTGCGCGACCGGTACGACGTCAAGCTCAAAGGGGGAGCGGAATAATGCTCGCGATATCGGAGCTGTCCATCCGCAGCGGCAGCCAAGAGCTCGTCCGCTCGCTGAGCCTGGAGCTGCAGGAAGGGGAATGGCTGGCGCTCGCCGGGGAAAGCGGCAGCGGCAAGTCGCTGACCGCAGCCGCCATCGGAGGCTTGCTGCCCCGGCAGCTGTCATGCAGCGGATCGATTCTCTGGCATGGCCTGGAACTGCTCGCCCTTGACGCCAAGTCGCGGCGCCGGCTGCTCGGCCGCGAGATCAGCTATGTGTTCCAGGATTACCGGAATACGTTCACCCCTTTCCTGACGATCGGCTCCCAGCTGACGGAGCTGCTCGGAGCCCATCTATCCCTTGCTGCCCGCGACCGCAAGCAGCGATGCCTGGAGGAGCTGGAGCAGGCGGGTCTGCCTGCCGAGCAGGTGTTCGGCAGCTATCCGTACGAGCTGAGCGGCGGCCAGCTCCAGCGCGCCGCCATCGCCGCCGCCCTGCTGCTGCGTCCCAAGCTGCTGATCGCAGACGAGCCTACAACAGCGCTGGACAGCGTCTCCTCGCGCAAAGTGCTGGGGCTGCTCGATGCCGCCAAATCCCGCTACGGCATCTCGATTGTCTGGATCACCCATGACTTGAGGCATGCCCGCCGGCATGCGGACCGGATCGCGGTCATGAGGACGGGAAGCATCGTGGAGACCGGGACCGCCCGGCAAATACTGGAGCATCCCGCCCATCCTTATTCCCGGCGGCTGATCGCTTCCATTCCCCCGCTGCGGCGCGAGATGCCGGAGCGGCTGGCTTCCTCCGCCGGCCTGGAAGGAGAAGATCTTCATGACCATCGGCGATAACACGCTATTGACCGTCCAGAACGTCCGCAAAAATTACGGAGACAAAGCGGTGCTGCATGACATCAGCTTCCAGCTGAAGAAAGGCGAATGCCTCGGCATCGTCGGCGAAAGCGGCAGCGGCAAAAGCACGCTGGCACGCTGCCTGCTCACCCTGAGCGGTTGGGATGAAGGCGAAATCATCTTTCGAGGCGAGCCGCTTGCCAAGGCCTCCAAAGCCAAGCTCAGGCAAGCTCGGCCGCACATGGGCGCCGTCTTCCAGAATCCCTCCGCCTCTCTCAATCCACGCCTGCGCATCATCGACTCCCTCCTGGAGCCGCTCGACCAGCGGAAAGGATTCCGACCTGCCATTCTGGACGGCGTACCGGCCGGAAGGGAGGCGGCCGCAGCCGCGCTTCTTGAGCTGGTGCGGCTGCCTGCCTCGGCCATGGGCAAATATCCCCATGAGCTGAGCGGCGGGCAGAAGCAGCGGATCGCCATCGCCAGAGCGATCAGCGCGGCTCCGGCCTTCCTCGTGCTGGACGAGCCGACGGCCAGCCTCGACATGACTACCCAGGCGGCCGTTCTGGATCTGATCAAGGACTTGCAGAAGGACCTGTCGCTGTCCTGCCTGTTCATCTCGCATGATCTGGCGGCCGTCCACTTCATGAGCGACGAGACGATGGTCATGCGAAACGGGCATATCGTCGACCGGTTCCGCAACAACGAGCTGTTCGACGATGCCCGCCACGACTACACGAAGCTGTTGCTGGAGGTCTTTCTGGAGTGAACGACAATCCTTCCCTTCCCGGACACCGCGCTTACTTGCGGCTCGTCCTCCCGCTCACGGCCGCAACGCTGTCCACGCCTCTTCTGGGCATGGTCGACACCGCGGTCGTCGGAAACCTCGGGGATCCCGCCGTGCTTGGCGGCACAGCCCTGGCGGTAGTCTTGTTCAACACCCTCTACTGGCTGTTCGGCTTCCTGAGAGTCAGCACCTCGGGGTTTGCGGCGCAAGCCCGAGGAAGTAGCGACCTGGAGCAGGCTTCCGCCCAGCTCATCCGTCCGCTGGCGGTGTCCCTGCTGCTCGGCCTGGCTTTCATCCTGCTGCAAAAGCCGATCTTCTCCGGCTTTATCGCCTTGTACAAGCCCGATCCCGACGTCGCCCGCTTCGCCTGGCAATACTACGGCATCCGCGTCTGGGGCGCTCCCGTGACGCTCGCCAACTACGCGCTTCTGGGCTGGCTGCTCGGAATGGCGCATATCCGCCAGACGCTATTCCTCCAAATCGGCGCCAACCTGCTCAATCTCGTGCTGGCGTTGCTGTTCGTGCAGGCGCTGTCCTGGGGAGCGGCCGGCGCGGCCTGGGCCGTCCTGATCGCGGAGAGCGGCGCCCTGCTGCTCGGCTTGGCCTATGTGCTGCGTTCTCCCCATTTCCGGCTGAGCCTGCCGGGCGCTGCGGCCGCCCTTGGAGCAGGCGGATGGGCCGGGATGTTCCGGGCCAACGCCGATCTGTTCATCCGCACCTTGTGCCTGCTCGGAATGATCAACGGCTTCACGGCAGCGAGCGCAGCTCTAGGCACGACGTTGCTGGCCGCGAACGTCATCCTGCTTCAGATCCATTATTTCATGGCTTATCTCTATGACGGAATCGGGAACGCCGGAAGCCTGTACGCCGGCCAAGCCAAAGGGGCCAAAAACGCCGCCCTGCTGCGCCGCGCGGTCCGGCTCACCTGGGTCTGGACAGCTGCTGCTGCGCTGCTGATGACGCTGCTTTACCTGGCGTTCAAGGACTCGCTGATTCCTCTATTCGCCAGCAGCCCGGAGGTGATCCGCAGCGCGCTCGCCTATAGTGGCTGGCTGATGCTGTTCCCCGCCGCAGCGGGCGCGGGAATTGCATTCTACGGCGTCTTTACCGGCCTGACCGCAACGGGACCGATCCGGAACTCCATGCTGCTATCTCTGGCGGCATTCGCAGCCAGCGCCCTTCTCTTCTTCCCTGCTTGGGGGAATGACGGCTTATGGGCCGCCTTCATCGTCTTCGCCGCCGGACGGTCGGTCTTTCTGCTCCTTTATCTGCCCGGATTGCAAAAGCGTCTTGCAGCATAATCCTCTCGTTTTTGAGAAAGCTGCAAAAGCGCCTTGCTGCAGAACCCTTTCGTTTTGAGAAAGCCAGGCGGTTTTTTTCCCCTCCCCAATCGTCAGTATTGACAGGGATATAAGGGAGAGAAAAGAGGGGATCGCCGTGCAGGGATTCGCTTCGGGCTTTTTGCGGCTCAACCTGATCAGCGCGCTTTATGCGCTGCCGTTCACGATCTATTTCGAGCTTGGCGCGAACTACTACCGGATCGGACGGCTCACCGGCTGGAGCCGATCGCAGATGCGCCTTGTCGTAGAGGGCTGTCCTGCGATCCTATGGCTTGCCGTGACCGTGCTGGCTTATGCCTGGACGAGGAGGAAATTCGGGAAAAAGCGCAGCCGCTATATATCCGCGCTATTGTGGCTTCCCTATTCGGCATTGTTTTTCTATGCGTTCGCCTCCTTCTTCCCGATTACGGATCCGGGAGACAAGCCCAACCCGGCCGTCGGGCTGATGCTTCTGGGGGCGTTGCTCGCATACCCCGTCTATGTGCTGATCGTCAACGCGCTGGCCCCCGTGAATTGGCGGAATCAGGTCAGAGGGACGGAGGAGCTCAAGGACTAAAAAAGACAGCCTCCGACTATTCGGAAGCTGTCTTTTTCGTTGTTTCCCAAAGGGCTCGGAGAAAATAAAACGTGGGCTTTTCACCTTTGAACAGGCTTGCGCCTGCGCCGATGGCCGGCGGCTCGGCAGGAAATGCAGCCATAATTGCACTCAACCGCTGCCGGCAAGATGGCCCGTGGAGTCAACTCCGTGCAGAGCCCTTATAGTATACGGGCATTCTTTTGCTGGCAGCCGACACAAGAATGCCCGCATCTGCACCAGGAAGTTACCGGCGCTCAAAAGCCATCCGGACGGCAAGAGCCGTCAGCACCGTTCCCATGAACCAACGCTGGAATTTCAGCCACGACGGCCGCTGTCCGAACCAAGAGGCGATCGTGCTGGCCGACAGGATGACGAGCAGGTTGACCGCGAAGCTGACCGTCATCTGCACCGCGCCCAGCGTGGCGCTCTGGACGAGAAGCGAGCCTGCGCCGGGATTTTGGAACTGCGGCAGCAGCGAGACATACAGCATGGCGCTTTTCGGATTGAGCAGGTTGGTCATGAAGCCCATCAGGAAAAGCTTCTTCGGCGGATCGATCGTCAGGGCGCGCAGCGCGAAGCCCTGCTTATTGCCGGTGCGGAACGCATTCCAAGCCAGCCACAGCAGGTAGGCGGCCCCGGCTGTCTTCACGATGACGAACATCGCCGGCACGGCGGTGAACAGAGCGGACAGCCCCAGCATCGTCGCCGTGATGTAGACGATAAAGGCCAGCATGACCCCCAGAAGGGAAATAACTCCCGCCCTGCGGCCCTGCGTGACCGACCGTGAAATGAGATAAATCATGTTCGGTCCAGGCGCGCAGACCATGCCCAGCGATACAAGGCCAAATGCCAGCAAAGCTCCAGCGCTCATTTTTCCAGCCCCTTCCTGCTTAATTGGAGGCGGAGGAAATGATAATCTCGGCCCCCGCCAACTCTCATAGTCGGCTCCTATACCTGGAGCTTTACCTTCTGATGATTAGCCTTTTCTCCTTAACTTCGCTTGCTGCCGCTTGATCTGTTCAATGTAAATTATGTTTGCTGCTGCATCTGTTCATCGTAAACTTTCGCCTGCTGCTGCACAGCATTTTATCTTGAACCTCGCTTGGTGCTTCATCTGTTCATCGTAAGCTTCGTCTGTTGCTTATCTGTTCATCGTAAACTTTCGCTTGCTGCTGCTCAGCCTGCTCCTCGCACCCCGGCTCCACGGCCGCTCGAATTCTCTAGTAATATCCTATATTACCTTCCGCCGCGAATGTTGGGAAGACAAAAAACAGGCGTTCCTGAGCCGGCTTGGCTTCAGGACGCCTGTTTGATTATGGCGCAAGCTTACTTGGACGCATTCCCGACATTCCCGAACCGGCCGCCTATTGGCTTCAGGACCCTGCTCGGTCATAACGGGGACTTACTTGGACGCTTTCCAGGCGTCGATCTGCTTCTGAACCTCGGCCATCACTTTATCGAGACCGTTGTCCTTCAGCTTCTGGTTGATCTGGGCGATATTCTTCTCCGGATCAAGCGTCCCCGAGAACAGGCCGTTGTAGACGGCTTCCTTCGTATTCTTCAGGTTCGCGAGCTCGGTCGTAATGCTGCTCGTATCAAGCTGGAAGCCGAGCAGCGGAGCGTTCGTCGCGGATTCGTTGAATTCCTTGAACTTTTCCCATTTGTCGGCAGGATCGGTCGGATTCAGGTAGGTCAGCATCATGTTGCCGACGGAGAAAGCCGGGAAGCCGTAACCGCTGTCCGGAATCGTCTCCTTCACCTCGTCGCCCGTTTTCTTGTAGTGCTTGCCTTCGATGCCGAAGTCGACGAGGTTGATGAGATTCGCATCCGTATACAGCAGGTTCAGGAACTCCATCGCTTTCTCGGGATGCTTGGACTTGGCATTGATAGCTTGCAGGGAGCCGGCCACGGACCAGTTGAACGTAATCGGGTCCTGCATCGGCTTGGAGACGACTTCGTAGCCGGCGTCGGCGGACCACAGGTTGTCGGCGTATGGCTGGGCGTCGGCGACGTCCACGAGCCATTTGCCCGTCTTGAAGTAATCGCCTGCATCCTTCTGCGTCGCTACGTCTCGCGGCAGATAGCCGGCTTCATAGTATTTGTGCATCGTTTTGAGGTAGCTCATCGCTTCCGGGGTATCCCAGACGTTGATCAGCTTGTAATCCGTCGTGTTCAGCGGCACTCCGATGAACGGCAGATCGTTGACGGGAAGGTCGAACGGCAGGAATTCCGCGATTTTGGCCGGGATCGGCGCGATGCCCGGCTCTTTTTCCTTGAACGTTTTGAGCAGCGGCTCCAGGTCGTCGATCGTACGCACGTTGCTGATATCCAGTCCCAGCTCGTCGACATACGTCTTGTTGAAGCGGAATACGCGCTGCTGCGGCAGCTCCTTGTTCGTCGGCACGCCGTAGTTGTGGCCGTTCACCTTGGTGCCTTCGAGGAAGGCGGGATTCAGAGCCTGCTTGATGCCTGAGCCCTGCTTGTCGAGCAGGCCGTCCAGCTCGTAGAAGGCGCCTTTCTTGGCGTTGGCGAAATAATCGTTGGCCCACGAGCTGGTGAAAGCGATGTCATAATTTTCACCGGAGTTGATCGTAATCTGCATCTTTTGGGAATAATCGCCCCAGTCCAGCATCTTCATCTCGACGGTGGCGTTGATCTTGTCCTTGATATACTTGTTGATCTCATCGTTGACGGCGGCCAGATCCTTCGGCGGCGTGCCGATCGTGTACCAGACCAGATTGACCGGCTTCTCGTCCGCCTTCGGCGTTCCGGCGTTGGCCGCCGCTCCGGCATTGCCCGCTGCGGCATTGTCGCCGCCATTATTGTTATTGCCGCCGCCCGAGCAGCCGGCTACAGCTCCCGCCAGCAGGAGCAGGGCCATGATTCCTATCCGTTTCTTCATGTTCTCATCCCCCGTAAGTATAAGATTATCTATTCAGGGACGCCCGGTACAGAGGGCGGCCGTAAATATTCGTTGGATCGGTTGCTCCCCTGAATCCTGATCGCTCTTCCACCAATCGGCGCCGGTCCAATCGGACATACGTTCCGCTATTTTGATGTTTTGGAGCGATTTCCGGAATTATCGGACATACGTTCCGCTATTTCCCTCTTTCAGCCCCTAAATCACCCTTTTTCGGGCAAATAACGGATCTCATGTCCGATAAAAGTCCATTTCCGACCGAATCGGCCAAATAACGGATCGTATGTCCGATAGCGGCCCGGAACCGGCTTGGCGAAGGCAGCCAGCCGGTCGGCGGAGCGAGCTGCGGCTTTTGATTGCCGGAGCGTAGCAAGGGCAGTTATTGCTCCACTTCTTGCGAAGCTGATCTGGCTGCGGCACGAGTCCGTGAAGCCGACGCTTGGTTGCGAGGCAACGGCTGCACGGCACGAGTCCGTGAAGCCGACGCTTGGCTGCGAGGCAACGGCTGCGCGGCGAGAGCCGTGAAGCCGGAGCGTGGCTGCTCGGCGACGGCGCTGTCTACTAGGCTGAGCCGGATGCCCGGAGCAGGCGGAATGGCCGTGGAGAAGCGTCAGCGTTCGCCTTTGAAGGCCGGATTTCCACCTTGACCTCAACTAATCGAGAAAGTCCGGACTTCAACAGCGATCGGAATGGCCATCCGCCTGCGGAGCGGCATCATCCGGTGTTCAGCCTGCCGCGAAGCGGCGTCACGCGGTGTTCAGCCTTGGCCCGCGGAGCGGCCCCACCGGTCTTTTAGCCTTACAGCAGCTTCAGCCTGCCGCAAAGCGGCACCCGATCAGCCATCAGCCATCGAGCCGGTCAGTCCTTCACCGCCCCGATCGTCAGCCCCTGGATGAAATACCGCTGGAAGAACGGATACGCCAGCACGATCGGGCCGGTGGCCAGCACGACCATCGCCATCCGCGACGTCTCCTGCGGCAGCGAGCGGATCATCTCCTTGCTCTGGCCGCTGCTCAGCAGCGACGAGTTCTGGATGATGAACTGCATGCTGTTCTGGATCCGCATCAGCAGCGCCTGCAGCGGAACGAGATTGTTGGAGTCGATGTAGAGCAGCGCGTTGAACCAGTCGTTCCAGTAGCCCAGCGTGCTGAACAGGGCGATCGTCGCGAGTCCGGGCAGCGAGATCGGCAATACGAGGCTGAACAGCGCGCGGAACTCCCCCGCTCCGTCGATCTTGCCGGACTCGATGATGGGATCAGGAACCATCGTCTGGAAGAACGTGCGCAGCACGAGAATGTTGAAGGCGTTCATCGCCATCGGCAGGATGAGCGCCCACAGCGTATCCTTGAGATGCAGGAACTGCGTCACGACGATGTACGTCGGCACGAGACCGCCGCTGAACAGCATCGTGAAGAAGGCCAGAAACGAGAAGAAGCCGCGATATTTGAAGCTTTTTCGGGACAATGCGTAGGCATACAGGGTCGTCATCACGACCGTAAGCAACGTTCCCAGCACCGTGATGGCGATCGTGACGAGATAGGATTGCAGCAGCTGGTCACCCGTTTGGAAAATATAGCGGTAAGCGCTGAAGCTCAGGGCATCCGGAATGATCCGGTAGCCCACCTCCAGCAGCGACTGCTCCCTCGTCAGAGAGATGATGACAACAAAGATGAACGGGAACACGCAGGCCAGGGCGAAGCCCCCGGACACGAGATGGAAAACGGTGTTCCAGAACGGCGAGAGGCGGTGGAAGTCGCGGCTGCGGCGGCTTGTTCCGGCCGGCACAGCGGCGGCGTCTGCAGTTTTCGGGATCATGCTCATCAGAACAACGCCTGCTCTTCATTGATTTTTTTGACAATCTTGTTCGTGGTCAGCACGAGGATCAGGCCGACAACGGACTGATACAGGCCGGCCGCGGTGCTCATGCCGAAGTCTCCCAGCACCTTGAGCGAGCGGTAGACGTACGTATCGATGACGTTGGTGACCGGGAACAGCGCTCCGGAATCGCGCGGAATCTGGAAGAACAAGCCGAAGTCCGCCCGGAAGATGCCGCCGACCGCCAGAATCGTGAGAATGATCATCATCGGCCGGATGAGCGGCAGCGTGATGCGCAAGGTCTGCTGCCATTTGCTCGCCCCATCAATCATCGCCGCCTCGTAATAGGTTTTGTCTATGCCCGCGATGGCAGCCAGATAGATGACGCTGGAGTAGCCGACTCCCTTCCACAGGTTCATGAACACGAGGATGTACGGCCAATACTTGGGATCGGAATACCAGTCGATCGGCTGGACCCCGAGCGTGCCGAGCAGCTGGTTGACGACGCCCTTGTCCACGCTCAGGAAGCTGAACGTGAAGTAGCTGACGATGACCCAAGAGAGGAAATAAGGCATGAACATCGCCGTCTGGTACAGCTTGGCGAGCCGCTTCTGCGTCAGCTGGAAGAGCAGCAGCGCCATCGCGACCGAGCAGACGAGGCCAAGGACGATGAACACGAGATTGTAGAGAACTGTGTTTCTCGTAATGATATAAGCGTCATGGGCTTTGAACAGGAATTCGAAGTTTTTGAATCCGACCCATTCCGAGCGGAAGATCGCTCCGAAAAATCCACCGCCAAGATCGACGCGGAACTCCTTGAAAGCGAAGATCGCCCCCGGCATCGGCAGATAGCAGAACAGGATGAACCAGGCGGCGCCCGGCAGCACCATCAGGAGGAACGCGCCGTTCCGCCGAAGGTCCCGGAATGCGGTTGCAAGCCTATTCATGAGTTGTCCCCCTTCCGAAGTTTGCCTCGGTATTACCGGCCCTTCAACTGTAGCACGGCGGATTTGCGCCCTAGTAGAGACGATACTTTAGCTTTGATGTACAGATTAAAGGTAATCCCTCCAAACAGCTTCCTGACGCCTCCGATTCCATTGCCCGCCTATTCCCTTCATGCTATGGTAAGGCTGGCTGCATACTGACGCTGGAGGGAACCGGACTTGGCCAAACTGACCGAAATCTACCATATCTATTTCCGTTCCAAACTGTTCAACGGCATCATCCTCGTTTTTTCCCTCGTCACGATCGTCACCTTCTGCTCGCTCGGAGCGCTTGTGTACAGCTATTCGCGGGACTCCGTGCTGGGCAAGGAGCGCGGGCTGCAGGCCGAGACGGCGGGCAGCGTAAGCCGATACCTGGACCAGAGGCTCGACCAGGCGCAGGACATCATGCTGACTCTCTATCAGAACCAGCCGGTGCTGAGCGATCTGCTCTACTGCCTCCGCTACGACTTTCCTTCCTATATCCAAAACCGGCTGAACCAATATATCGCCTCCGGCGGCTCGGAGGACCGGAACATCGAGACGTATGTCCGGGCCCAGATGAAGAAGAAGGACGACATCCGCCAGATCGCCTTGTACAGCCGCAGCCAGCGTTTCTTCTTCGTGTTCAACAGCAGCAACACGCAAGGAATCAGCTGGATCAGCCGCGACGGCGACGAGGTTCAGCGCGCCATCGACGCCATGAGGGGGAGCCGGACGGCAAGCTCCCGAACGGCCGGGCTGAATGCGGTGCTCGGTCTTGGCAGCGGCGATTATACGTTCACTTTCGATATCAACGATCCCGATACGCTGCAAAATGAAGGCGCCCTGCTCGTCACCTACAGCTCCGAGGGCATTCGAAACCTGCTGCGCAGCGATCCCGGAACCGCCATGGGCTCCCAGCTCGTCCTCTATCCGAACGGGCAGGTGCTGTTCGACTCCTCCGGCAAGTGGCAAGGCAGCTATCCGCACATGCAGCCGCTGCTGGCTTCCCAAGGGTACGCCAAGCTCGACCGGGCCTCCTATACGTCCGCGCTTTGGACGCCTCGAAGCAATCTGTTCGTCGGAGCGATCGTGCCGGAAGCCGAGATGGAGCTGCAGTACAAGGGGCTCAAGCTCAAGCTGCTTACGCTGACCGCTCTCGGCATCCTCATCATGATCGGTCTCGCTTACGGAGCCGTGTACCGGCACGCGCGCCGCACAAGGATTCTCATCCGGGCGATGAAGCAGGCCAAGCAGGGCAATCTCTCGATTCGGGTGCCGGTGGGGAGCCAGGACGAGCTCGGCGAGATTTCCTCGACCTTCAACGGGATGCTGGAGGAGCTGCGCGCCTATATCGATCAGGTCTATGTGTCGGATGCCAGGCAGAAGCAGGCAGAGCTGACGGCTCTGCAGGCGCAGATCAATCCGCATTTTCTCTACAACACGCTGGAAGCGATCCGGATGCGCGCCATGATCCAGGGAGCTGACGACGTCGGCGAAATGACGTTTGTGCTCGCCTCCCTCTTCCGCTATTCCGTGCGGCCCGAGACGATCGTCAAGCTGGAGGACGAGATGGCTTACTGCCGCCAATACCTGGAGCTGCACCGCATCCGCCATCGGGACAAGCTCCACTATTCCATCGAGATCGAGGAAGGACTCCGCGAAGCTCCGCTGCTGAAGCTCTGCCTGCAGCCGCTGGCGGAGAACGCCGTCGTGCACGGGTTCAACCCGAAGTCGCCGGATAACCGGATCGACATCTCCGCCCGGAAGGAAACGGCGAACGGCGAGCCATGCCTGATCATCGAGGTGGAGGACAACGGCAAAGGCATGGAGATCGACCGGCTGCTCGCCATCCAGAAGCTGCTGGAGAGACGAGGTGGCGCCGCGGATTCCTCGCCTGCCGAGGGGGCTTCAACAGCCTCGGCGCCCGCAGGCAGCGGCCCGTCTGCCGGCTCTTCCATCGGTCTGCGCAACGTGAACGAGCGCATCCGGCTTCAATTCGGCGACGCCTACGGCCTCAGCCTGGCCAGCCAAAAGGGCAGAGGCACGCGGATCACGCTCCGCCTGCCCCTTCATGCAAAGGAGGAAGATGATGTACAACGTCTGGATCGTAGATGACGAGCCGTTCATCCTTGAAGGTCTCGCCCGCCTCGTCGACTGGCCTTCCCTGCAGCTGCGGCTGGCCGGCGAATCCGAGGACGGACTTCTGGCGCTCAAGGACATGGAAGCTTCCGAGGCGGCAGTCGATATTCTGATTACGGATATCTCCATGCCGGAGATGAACGGGCTCGAGCTCATCCGTGCCTGCCGCATCCGGAATCCGGCCCTGAAATGCATCATTCTGAGCGGCTACAGCGAATTCGACTATGTCCGGGAAGGCATGCGCCTGGGCATCGAAAACTATCTGCTCAAGCCGATCGACATGGCGGAGCTGGCTGAAACGCTGCGCGCCACGGTGGAGAAGCTGAACCGCGCCCGGATCGAAGCGCTGACCGGCGAGCAGGTGGAGCTTGTCCGCGACAACATCATGTACCGCTGGATGAACGGCCGCATCAGCGCCGAGCAATGGGAGGCGCGGGCGGAGTTCCTGGGACTCAAGCTGGACAGTCCGTACATCATGGCGGCGATTGCGGAATGGGACGCTGCTGCCGGGGATGCATCGGCCGCAGGGGATGAAGGCATGATGACAGCCGGCGCTGCCACGGAGAATACGGAAAGAGACGCTCTTGACGGTGCTGCCGCTGGAAATCCGGAGAAAGGTTCTAGCGGAGCTGCCGGCGGCTCGATGCCGGAAGGCTCGTCCGCAGAGATGATCCGCTTCGCCGCATCTGCCTGGTTGAGCCAGACAGGCGCGCCGCATCTGTTGTTTCTCGACGACAACGACCGCCTCGTCGTACTGCTCGGACTGCCGGATGCAGATGCCGGAGCGTTGGAGCAAGCCCACTCGCTGCTGCTGGCGCTCAGGATTGAATTGGAATCGCCGATCGGCTGCCCGCTGCGAATCGGTGCAGGTACGGCGGAGCACGGTTTTGATCAAGCCCCGAATTCCTACCGCAAGGCTCTGACCTCCCTCGAGTACGCTCTGCTTCACCCGGAGAAGATGCTTCTGGCGTATGATGAGGTTGCAGCAGCTTCGGAGGAGTCGGCTTCAGTGCCGGCTCGCCCTTCCATACCGACCGAAACTTATGGCAAGCTGCTGCTGGCGCTTGACGAGGAAGCTTTAATGGAAAAAATCAGCCGGGATCTGGACGATCTCGCCGGCAGCTCCAGCGTCCGGCCCGAGGATGTCCGGCTCGCCGCAACGGAGATGGTGCTGGAAATAAAGCGCCAGGTCGGAGACGCGCTTCAGCAGGGGGATCTCCCTCCCTTTCAGGGGGCCGCCGCCGACCTGTACCGTTGCGCCTCCCTCGACGAGCTCAAGGAGCAGGTGCGGCGAATCGCCCGGACCGCCTTGCAGGCGCTAGGGGCCAGGCAGGAGCAGAGTCCGGTCGTACGCCAGATTCTGGCTGAGATCCGGACGTCATATATGCACGATTATTCGCTCAAGACGCTTGGCGCCGCCTACCATGTCAATCCTGTCTACCTCGGTCAGCTCATCCACAAAGAGACCGGCCACAGCTTCTCCGACTGCCTGCACCGGGTACGGATCGACAAGGCGATGGAGCTGCTCCGCGGCACGGGGATGAAAAACCATGATATCGCCAAAGCTGTCGGCTACTGGGATACGGCGCATTTTTACAAGCATTTCAAAAAGCTCGTCGGCGTTTCTCCTTCTCAATTCCGCCGGCTCGTGTAGGATTTCGGCTGCATGGCGGCGAAAAGGCAGTCGTGGCTGGTTGCAATCGAGGGCTGGTTGCAATCGATGGCTCGTTGCTGTCGAGAGCTGGTTGCTGTCGAGAGCTGGTTGCTGTCGATAGCTCGTTGCTGTCGATAGCTCGTTGCTGTCGATAGCTCGTTGCTGTCGATAGCTCGTTGCTGTCGATAGCTGGAAGCTATTGAAGGCTGGATGCAACTCCGGTCCGCTGCATCCCGTCTAGGGAGGAGTATCGGCTGCTTGCTCTAGCAGAGAGAACCAAACTAGATGCCGAATTCAAATACAATTGAACAGATGCGGGGGATGGCGGTTTGGTCATGCATTCGGATGTCATTTTGCGAAAAATAGAAGACAGGGATCTGTTGCGCATCTGGGAGCTTGCTTACAAGGACGAGGCGCCGGAATGGAAACAATGGGATGCGCCCTACTACGAACATAAGCCGATTCCCTATGAAGAGTTCCTGAGCGGGAAGGAAGCCTTCGCGCAAAACCGGTGGGTCATCGAAACGGCGGGAACCGTCATCGGCACGGCCGGCTTCTACTGGGAGCATGAGCCTTCTCTATGGTCGGAAATGGGAATCGTCATCTACGAGCCTGCATATTGGAGCGGAGGCTACGGCACCGAGGCCGTCCGCCTGCTCATGAGGGAAATGTTCTCGACGATGCCGCTCGTACGCGTCGGGTATACGACCTGGTCCGGCAACATGCGGATGATCCGGGTCGGCGAAAAGCTCGGCATGACGATGGAAGCCAGGCTGCGAAAATGCCGGTACTGGAACGGGGAGTATTACGACTCCATCCGGATGGGCATCCTGCGGGAAGAGTGGGAAGTCATTGAAGCCGCTGCGGGAGAGCGGACTTGATCGGCATGCACCAGGAGCCGCTGATTCCCAAAAGCTCGGCCTGTCCGGCGCTGAACGGAGGGCAGATCGAAGAACGGACCGAACTCGCCTTTCATCCGCTGCAGCCGGTTCGCCAGCGCTACGGCGCCCTTGGCAACCTGCGGGAGATCGGGCAGCCGATCGCAGGCTTGGAGCCTGTTCCGGCGGATGTCGGCAATGAATGAAGGATCAGAATTATTGCAGGCCCGCGCGGCAAATACGCTGGGTTCATCGTTCAAGAGATTCGAAGGAGGCTGAAGGAATGGAATCTAGTCTGGAAGATTTTTTGAAGCTGGACATCCGCATCGGCACGATCCGGACGGCGGAGCCTTTTCCCGAGGCGCGCAAGCCGGCGATCAAGCTGACCATTGATTTCGGGGAGCTCGGCCTCAAGCAGTCCTCGGCTCAGATCACGAAGCGTTACGCTCCGGAGGAGCTGATCGGGCGGCAAATTGCCGCTGTCGTGAACTTCCCGCCGCGGCGCATCGCCGGCTTCCGCTCCGAGGTGCTCGTGCTTGGCGGCTGTCCGGAAGAAGGCGACGTCGTGCTGCTTCGTCCCGACAGCGATGTGCCTTGCGGCACTCCGATTGCTTAAAGGCCAGTTATATGAAGCTATTGAAGCGATCATTTTCCGGTTATAGGAAGCTATTAAAGCGATTATTCAAATGAAGCGATCATTCTAATGAAGCGATCACGAAAGCTTCACCAAAGCGACGGCAAAATGAGAATCATAGAAGCTGCCTAATGGCTGGCGAAGCCTGACTCAGCATCCAATACACCACCAATAAATATAACCCTATTCGGAGGCATATCCGCATGATCAAAGCCTTTTTGTTCGACATGGACGGAGTCATCATCGACAGCGAGCCGCTTCATTTTGACGTGGACATCAGGGTGATGGCCTATCTTGGAGCGGAAATTACGCAGACGGAACTCGAACCCTACGTGGGCATGACCAATCCCGCCATGTGGGCGGCAATCAAGGAACAATACGGCTTCACTCATACGACCGAGGAGATCATCGCCTACCAGCTCAAGAACAAGCTTCAGGAGCTGGATAAGCTGGAGATCGAACCCATCGAAGGCATCCGCGACCTGCTGGATGAGCTCAAGTCCCGCGGCATCGCAATCGGCTTGGCTTCTTCCTCCCCGCGCATTTTCATTGAAGCGGTTCTGGGCAAATTCGGCCTCGCCGATTATTTCGGCTGCATCGTCAGCGGCGAGGAAGTCCCGCAGGGCAAGCCGGCTCCCGACGTCTACCTGGAAGCGGCAGCCGTGCTCGGCGTCCAGCCTGCCGACTGCGTCGTCCTGGAAGACTCGCGCAACGGCGTGAGAGCTGCCAAGGCTGCCGGCATGCGGGCAATCGGGTTCATCAATCCGAACTCGGGCAATCAGGATCTGTCGGAGGCGGATTTCACGGTCGATCGGATCAGCGGCATCAAGCACTCGGAGCTTTAATGGAATCTGACATTTATCGGACATTGGTTCCGCTATTTTAGTCAAAATGGCTTGAAAACAGATTTATCGGACATTGGTTCCGCTATTCATCTGATTTAGCCCTGAATTGCGGATGAAACAGGCAAATAACGGATCGTATGTCCGATAAATCGAAAAAACCTGTCCGAGAGACCATTTAACGGATCGTATGTCCGAAAACAGTAGAAATAGGATGTCCCAAGCTGTTGCCAGCAGACGGGACATCATTTTTTTTGATCTCAAGCGGCTCTCGCTCCAAAACGAGCAAGGCGCAGAAATTTGGCTCTTTTGCATAAACCTCTCCAAGCGGGGAAGCAGGCGAAAGAATTGGCCTCAACTCACAAAAATACAGGCTTCCGGCATCGCGCCGCCGCTATCCCCTATTCACGGCGGATCCCAAAGCAGCGCTCCAGAGCCTCCGCGTACTGCTCCTCATCAGCAGGCGTCTCTATCCGCACCGAATCGAGCTCGAAAATGCGGAATTCGCCTCCGAGCAGCGTGTTGCGGCCATGGGGAGTCCGAATCGAAGCCTTGTTCTCCTGACGGAAGGGAGAGTCGGGGGCATGCTGGCACCAGAACGACGATGCGGCGAAATCCATCGGCAAATGCGGGTCCTCCGCGAAGCTGTACACCCAGCTCCACTCGCCCCGCTTCCGCTCCCAGAGCATCCAGCCGTAGACCTCGTCCCGTGTGAAGCGGTAGGCTTCCGCGTCCTGCTCCTGCACGGTTCCTTCCTCGATGGTCAAGGGGTAGACCGGCGACCCGGCGCCGGCGCCGACATCGCACATGTACCGCCGCCCGTCCAACGCGACCTGCAGAATATGGTGGCGGCGTTTCGGAGGCAGCGGGCTCTCGTCCCGCCAGAACCGGCCGAAGTAATTCGTCACCCGGAAGCCCAGCGCCTGCAGCAGAGCTCCGAACAGCGCGTTCTGCTCAAAGCAGTAGCCGCCCCGCCGGCGCTGGACGATTTTGTCGTACAGATCTTGGATCGACAGAGAGATCGGGATGCCGCCCACGACATCCAGCGTCTCGTAGGGAACCGTGTGGACATGGCATTTCTGAAGGGCAAAGAGCGTCTCGGCGGACGCCTCTCGCGCGCCCTCGTAACCGATCCGCTCCAGATAGGCATCGATCATCGGCTCGGACAGGAATTCGGCATCCGGCAAAGGCAATGGCTGCAGGTTCATCGTCGGCACCTCGCTTCGGCGTTTTCCTAGTTGTACCACACCTGGCGAGCTGGAGGAACCCCTCCATGCAAAGCTCTATAATCTATCCAAAAAACGCAGAGTTGTCGGTTTTGGCTTTGCGTTTATCGTTCGATGCGGCCATCTTCCTTTCAACTAGGCGAGCCAGCTTCAAAGCGCCTTGATCGATATATTTCATATAATAATGCGACAACACAAATAAGGGCGCCATGGAAGCCATGAACGTAATTGCATAGGCAAGATTGTAGCTGAAATGATGAATCGCTTTGCTGAACAAAAACGCGGAGAATGTAGTGAGGAAAGTGAAATGAATGAGATAGAGGGAAAATGAAACCTTCCCTAAATAAGCAAACACTCTCCATCCGAACAAATGCTGCAGCGCTTTTAAACGAAGAAGGGCGAACAAGATCAGGACAGAACCCAGCGTTCGCGCAAGAAGCCGTGGATCGAGATTGAATTGAATCCATTCATTGATATGTTGTGTCCACACTTGTATGGGCTCGTACATCGTGCCCATCAATGGAGTATAAGGCGCCGAGCCTAAGTAACTTCCCATGATAAGCGCAAGTGCCGGAGGTATTTTGCTTTGGACCCATTTGTGCTTGAGCAGATCGGCAAGCAGCATTCCCCACAAAAAAGCGACAAAATAGGTTTGAATAAAAGCAAGGGACAGGACCGCATACACAATCCATCTTTTTTTCACTCGTCCAAATAAAGCAAGAAATCCGAAAATCAAAAAAGAACCTGCCAGCTCATAGCTCATGGTCCAAAGGACTGGATTGTAAGCATGCGCCTTGAACCGGAAAAACGGATCGAAAATAGCGGCCTTGATGACGGTATATAGATTGGGATCTAAAGCGTAATAATCCTTTTTCATGTCCGTCCATGTTGTTCCCCATATTTCGTGGAGATGGAAGGCATTCATGACAAGGGCCAGATACACAAGCAATACCGATACCGCTGCCGGCACAGCAAGCCGAATGTACCTGCGTATGGCGCTGGATTGCAGCATCTTTAGAAAGGTCTCGCTATCGATTTCTTCAACCATTTTGACACTGAGCACATACCCGCTGAGCACAAAAAACAGGCAAACGGCAAATTGTCCGTTAAAAAATAAATTGATGGGAGAATGTCCGTACCAGACATCCCATTCAAAATGAGCCTACTGCGGCTTTCCATTTAACGCAGCCGGATAAAAGATTTGGATGTAATGCGAAACAACGACGGCAAATGCCACCAGTCCCCTGATGCCGTCTAAATACAATCGTTTTGTATCGAATGTCTCTTTACTCATTTTCCCTCCTTCTTTTCATGAATGGAATGATTGACTTTGACGTTTTGCGGCGCAAAACAAAAATGTCGATTCAACTCGCATTGTATCGACATTGCAAGATCATCGTCTCTGCCATACGAAGTGTCTTTGCTTTATAGCCTGGGTGAATGCCAAGGGTGCTTATCTTTTCATGCATAAGGCTTCATGACACTCTTTGGGACAGGCTCACCATAATCCTAAACAAAACTATATAAACCATTAAATAGAAAACAAATCATACTTGTTTTCCACAAATCACCATCACTTTCTGAATCAAGGAACGCAAAAAAAAGAACATACGGGAGATCGTATGTTCTTTGCGTCTCCTATTCATGTGGAGCGGCCTTGCCTTTTCCTTCGACCAGGCCTCATTCCTAGAGCATCCGCCCGATTGACGCGCCTGCCGCTTGGCTCCCGCTCGAAAGGTCAGACCTTCCGCTGCTCCCCCACCGTGGCGCCGCGCTTCACATCGAGCCGCTCCTTATATTCCACCTGGCCGATCTCGCAGCCCTCTCCGATCGTAATCCGGATGCCCCGCACGATTCCTGCGCGAGTATGCTCAAGATGAATATCGTCGCCTTCGATGACGGAAACCTCAAGGACCGCATCCGACGAGGGACGGAATACGAGGCTGAGCGGACTGATGACGCTTCCGCGAGCGACCTCGATCCTGCCGCCTCCGATTTCCTTGGCGGAAGAGTTCTGATACAGCTTGATGTCGATGTCCCCGGCGTTCAGCAGACCGCCGATCGCGAACATCCCTTTAGGCCGGAACCGCTCCGCTCCGCAATCTCCTGCGACTCTCAAGCTGCCGCGCAGGCTGATGTCTCCGGCCTTGAGAACGCCGCCCACCTCGATATCCCCCGCTCCCGCCAGCTCGCCGATCTCGGCATCCCGTCCGACGATCGCCTTCCCGGTCAGCTTCACCGTTCCGGCGCGCAGAGCTTCCGAGACCCCGTCGCCTACGAGCCGGATGCTCCCCGCTTCGAGACTGCCCTTGATGTCGTAAGTGCCGATGCATCTCATCCCGCTGCATGCGATGCCGCCGCTCACGACGGCATCCCCGACGATCCGGACCTTATCGTAGCTGCCTCCCATCGTGGAGGAAGTCCCCGTCAGCTTCAGATTTCCCTGGTGCGGGCTTGCAGAATCCGTATTCACAGCCAATCCCTCCTTCCGGCGCTACAGCCGGGCATTGCTTCTCACAACGGAGCCGTCCGACAGCTCGAAGCTCTCCTTGTATTCCACCAGGCCGATCTCGCAGCCCGGTCCGATGCGGACGACTGCGCCGCGCACCACTCCGGCCGCCGTGTTCTCCAGGTAGATGACATCGCCTTCGATGACTTGCGCGGTGAGACTGTTCTCCAAGGACACCGGCAGCAGCTTCAGCCACCTTGAGGACGATTTCTCCAGCTCGATGACCTCGATCGTGCCGCCTCCGATCTCGCGGATGTTGCTGCTTCCTTGCAGCATAAGCTTGATCTCGTCCGCATTGAGCGAGTCCATCTGCAGCTTGCCGTTCGAGGCCAGCCTCTCCGCCTCGACGCTCCCGTGGACGGTAACGCTGCCGTTGATCTGGATCGATTCCGCCGCCAGGTTGCCCTCCATCTTGAGCTTGCCTTCAACCGTGCATCCTTCCGTCCGAAGCGGCCCTTCAATCGTCACCATTCCATTGATGACGGTCTTCCGCGCCTCCACGCCGCCCTTCACGGTCGCCTTGCCGTTCACGACGAATTCTTCTTCGCAGGACAGAGCTCCGTTTATCGTGCCCACGCCGTCGATCTGAACCGCTCCGACGTCTCCGCCGGAAGATACGCCGATTCCGGTGATGATCAAATCATTCCTCGTTCCCATTTGAATCCTCCATTCGCCCTTCCTGGGCCGATAGTTTCAGCTTCAGCTCTTCGGTCTTCTTCGCGATCGGAATGCGCAGCACGATCTTGGCATCCTTCTCGGCATAGAATTCCCGGTCCCCGGACAGAAGCAGGACAAGGGACATGCCCATCTTGCGCAGCAGCACCAGCTCGCCCTCATACTCCTCCAGCCGGCCAAGATCATCCAGCAGCACGGCCAGCATGGCCTTGCCCTCTTCCAAATGAATCTGTCCCGTCTGCAGGCTGCAATCGAACACGTACAAAATCAGCAGCTGCTGGAAGCTGTACGTATGCGGCGTCCCCAGATAGGGCTCGCTGTACTCCAGCGCCGTTCGCGAAACAATGTTGCGCGAAAGCAGATCTCCGCGGCTCAGATCCACCTCTGCCGGAGCCGGCGAGAACAGATCCGCCAACTCGTCCAGCGACAGCCCTTCCTTCATGTTCATGATCTGACGGATGCGTCCCAGCACTTGCTGGCGGGGGAAAAAGGTTTCCTGCCCCGTGAACGCGGATCTGCGTATGAACCAATCCTCCGGCAGCAGCTGCTTGCGCTTCCACCGGTACAGCTGGCCATAGGAGATACCGGTCATCTCCAGCAGTTCTTTCTTGGAAATCAAATCTTCCTCCATGAAGCAGCCTCCCTTGTTGCCAATAACGTAACATAACATTGTTACGTTGTAAATCGGTTTCTTGCCGGAGCGGATCTCCTCCTATAGAAGGAGGCAGAGAGGTGTCGACGGAACAGCAAAAAGGCTCCGCTGATCTCTCGGGCGGAGAGATCGGCGGAGCCAGGCTTGAGTTCGTTCAGATCGAACGGCTGATTCCGACTGGAATAGGATTCGTCTTTAAACATGTGGATACTACCCTCCAGACCGATATCAATCAGCTGGAGCGAACCGATTCAGCGCGGCCGATAGCTCACGAAAGCCAGCTGCCGGCTGTCCGGCGACCAGGAGTTGACGTTCATCGTCCCCTGTCCGCCGAACAGCTCGGCCAGCACCCGGGAAGGACCGCCTGCGATCGGCATGAGACGAAGCTCCACCTGCTTGTTCGGAGGATGATCGGCCGGGGCGACATCTCCCTTGCGGTAGGCGATATAGGCAACGGAGCGGCCGTCCGGCGAGACATGGGGAAACCAGTTGTTGCTTTCCTCGTCCGTCATTCTGATCTGCTCCCCGCCGTCCGCGTCCATCCGCCAGATCTGCATCAGGCCGCTGCGGGTGGAGTTGAACCAGATATGCCTGCCGTCCGGCGAATACTCCGGCCCGTCGTCCAGTCCAGGCGCGTCCGTCAGCCTTCTCTCCACCCCGCCATGGACGGGTATCGTGTAGATGTCGTACGCATCGTCCCGCTCGGCGCAGTAGGCCAGCATGCGGCCGTCCGGCGACCAGCCGTGCAGGTAGCTCGGCGCCATCGGCGTCACGAGCACCGGCTGTCCGCCCGCCAGCGGAAGGACGTATATCCGGGATTGCCCGTCCTCCTCGGCATGATGGCTGACGGCGACCTGCGAATTGTCCGGAGAAAGCACATGGTCGTTGTTGCACCAATCGGCGAAGCCGGAGTCGATCTGTGTGCTCGTCCGGCCTGCCAGATCGAACGAATGCAGCAGACCGCCGCTGTTGTAGATCAGCCTTTTGCCGTCGGCCGTCCAGTTCGGCGCTTCGATGAGCTCCTCGAATTCGGCCAGCACGGTACGCTCGCCCGTCCCGATATCCAGCGTCTCGAGGATGCTGACGACGCCGCGGTCTTCCTTCAGGCGGGCTCCCTGCCCTCTTCTTGTTTTCATGGCTTTGCCTCCGCTCTGCAGAGATGATGGATCAGATCGGCATTTCCTTGCCTTCGTAATCGACGAAATGGAACTTCGGCTGCAATTCCGCCTTGCGCTCGATCAAGTCCAGAATGCCCGCCGCGCTGCGGCGAGGATCCGTCGGCGCGCTCTCCCCGCCCATATCCGTCCGCATCCAGCCCGGATGCACGCTGAGCACCTGCACGCCGCCCGCGCCCAGCAGGCTGCGCAGCTGCTCGGTAAACATGTTCAGCGCCGCCTTCGTGATGCCGTACGGGTAGTCGCCGGGATGAGCGTGGGTCAAGCTGCCGGCCTCGGAGGAAATATTGACGATGGAAGCCCGAGGCTGGAGCAGCAGCGGCAGCATATGCTTCACGACGCGCATCGGCCCGTACAGATTGATGTCGAAGGAATGCTCGACATCCTTCATGTCGAGCTCCTCGATAGCCGTGTCGCGAGCCTTCAGCACCGCTGCGTTGTTGACGATGGCGCCGAGATTCACGCCCTTCCGCTTGAGCGAGGCGGCCAGCTCCGCGATTCCCGCTTCGTCTCTCACGTCAAGACGCACGCTTGCCAGCTTGCCGGGAAAATCCGCCTCGAGAGCTTGCATAGCCGCGCTCTTGTCCTGCGGCTCGCGCATGCCTGCGAGGACGTAATGGCCGCGCTCCAGAGCTTCGGCAGCCAGCTCGAAGCCGAGTCCCCTTCCGGCTCCCGTAATGAGAATGTTCATGTCCGTGTTACCTCCTTGGATCGGGCTGGGCTCCTGTCCATCCTTTTGGGCGAGTCCAGATGCTGTCCCGTTAGGCTGAATTCCGCCTGTCCATGCTCCGCTCCGGACGCGGGCAAGTCCATGCTGCCTTGCTCTAGTCGTTCTCCAGCAGCTCCACGAGCACCTTCAGCTGTGGAATCGTGTCGATGTAGGAGTACCGGCCTCCGGTATACTCACCCTTCTGCTGCAGCGGGAATCCCTTGCCCTCCAGCAGCATGATCTTCTCCTTCATCCCTTCGATGACAAAAGCGATATGATGGGGGCCTTCCCCATGCTCATCGAGGTAGTTCCTCCATGTGCTGGGATGCTCGTCCGGCTCGATCAGCTCCAGCTGCAGCGAGCCCATGTCGATGAACGCCAGCTTGGCGCGGGCGGGACTGGGCGCTCCCATGAATTCGGTCTGCGCGGCGTCGGCCGCATCGGTCAGCATCGCCTCCGGCTTCGGAATGCCGAAGAAATCCGCGTAAGCCTGGCTGACCTTGTCGATATCGTGGACGAGAATTCCGATCTGCGTCATGACGTTGTTTCCAAGCAATCCTGCCATAGGGAGCAGCTTCCTTTCCGGTTTGGGAGTGTTGTCTCTCATGAAAATGCCCTTGTCGATGCCTTGCGGTCAAATCCTCCGGCAGGAATCCCGGATGACGAGGCTGCAGTCCTGCCTGATCGAACGGACGAGGACGGCGGCAGGATCATCCTCGTCTCCATCGGACTGTCCTTGCTCGATCTCTCCGATGAGCGCCGAGGTCAGCCTCTGCAGCATCTCCCCCATATCGAAGCGGATCGTCGTGAGCGCAGGGTGATGCCGGCTGCTGAGCGGATGGTCGTCGAAGCCGATGACGGACATCTCCTCCGGCACGGCCAGCCCATGCTCCCGCAGTGCCCGGATAGCGCCGAAGGCTGCGCTGTCATTGGCTGCGATCAGGGCGGTAGGCAGCGGTCCGCCTGCCTGGAGCAGATGCTGCGCGGCCGCATAACCGCCGCTTTCGCTGAAGCTTCCGGGCAGCACCCACTCGGGAGCGACGGTCAGGCCGTTCTTCCGCATGGCGTCCACATAGCCTTCGTATTTCTGCGGACCGGACAGCCGGTTCATATCGCCGTTGATGAGAGCGATATTCCGGTGGCCGAGCTTATGCAAATACGATACCGCCTGCTCCATGCCGAGCGCATTGTTGAACTCCGCCGTCAGCCGGCCCGGCCGCATCAAGCCGTCCTGCACCTGATCCACGATCCCGATCGTGAAGCCCTCCGCCGCCAGCTCGTCCAGGAATGGGTCCCGAATCGCCGCTCCGATGAAGATGCCGCCGTCGATTCGGCGCTGAAAGAAAATTTCCTTGACCCTCCGGAGTGTGACCGTATCGGCCGGATCCCGGATGATATGGGTCAGCACGAAGTACCCGAGGGACGAAGCATGCTCGATGACGCTCACGATGAGCATGTTGGTCAGCGTGTCGCTGGCGACAGTGCCGGGCTCGATCAGGAACAGCCCGATCGTGCGGGAGCTCTTGCCGGCCAGCATCTGCGCGGAAGCGTTCGGGAAATAATTATGTTCCCGGATGACCTCCATGACCTTCTCTCGCGTGTGGGCGGGGACATTGGAGTAATTGTTGATGACCCTGCTCACGGTGCTGCGGGACACCCCGGCCAGCCGCGCGATTTCTACGCTGTTGATATCTGTCTTTTTCATCCGGCTGCCAGCTCCCTTCAGCGTAAACACGCGTTTATGAATACCACTATACGTAAGTTGGAAAGCGCTGTCAACATGGAGCGGGCATAGAGGGAATACGAATGGCGACAAGCTGCCTGCATGTATAAACGCGTGTTTATACTATGCTATAATGAGTATTGAAAGCGCTGGCAAAGCCAAGCCGAAACTGGCAGGCAAGCCGGCAGAACCGACGAAGCGCTCTTGCAAGAGCAGCCGTGTCGGGATGATTGCATGGCGGCGGCAAACCCGCTGCACGATACAAGCAGAGGATGGGATCGCGAATGAGGCTAGGCGGACAAGTGTTGCTGGAGCAGATGAACCCCGAGTCCTGGTCGGAGGCGCTGGCGGAAGCGGGTTTCCGCGCCGCCCCCTTCCCTGTAGAAGGAAACGGCCTCTCCGAGATCGACGAATACGTGAAGGCTGCGCGCAAGCGCGACATCCTCATCTCCGAGGTAGGCGCCTGGAGCAACCCGATCAGCCGGGATGAGGAGACCCGGAGCCGAGCGGCCGCCTATTGCATCGAGCGGCTGAAGCTTGCGGAGCATATCGGCGCGGGCTGCTGCGTCAACATCGCCGGATCGCGGGGCGAGCAATGGGACGGCCCCGATCCGGACAACTTCAGCAGCGAGACGTTCGAGCTGATCGTCGAGACGACCCGCGGCATCATCGACGCCGTGAAGCCGGAGCGGACCGTATTCGCCCTGGAGATGATGCCCTGGGTATTCCCCGACTCCGCGGATTCCTACCTGGATCTGATCCGGGCGATCGACCGTCCCGGATTCGGCGTGCATTTCGATCCGGTCAACATCATCTCCAGCCCTCGCGCCTATTACCGGAACGGGGAGCTGATCCAGGACTTCTTCCGCAAGCTTGGACCTCATATCCGCAATTGCCATGCCAAGGATATCCGGCTCGGCAGCAAGCTGACCGTGCATCTGGACGAGGTTATCCCGGGCACGGGAGCGCTGGACTACCGGATCTTCCTGACGGAGCTGAACAAGCTTCATCCCGATACGACGCTGATCATCGAGCATCTGTCGACCAACGAGGATTATCGGCAGGCAGCCGCCTATATCCGCAGCGTGGCCGCAGAGCTTGGAATCAGGCTCTGAGCAGCATGAATAAACCCGCCTCATTCGAGAGGGCGGGTTTTTGACTTATCGGGACGGCCATCACATTGCAGCCGATCAGCCGTTTTTCATGGCGTCGGGATACACGACCGTATTGAACACTTCGCCCGATGCCTGGTCCTGGATATGGACAGTGACCTTCGTCTTGTCCGCAGCCGTCCCGCTGTATACCTGATAAAGCATGGACGGCAAGGCGACGCCAAGAGCGGCGAATGCGTCGAAGCTGCCTTCATAGGCGGCCTTGTCGCATGGGGCAAAATAAAAGAGACCGCCCTGAAAAGGACGATCTCTGCTGCCATTATTCGAATCGGTACGTCCAGAACCTCTCCGTGCCGAAACGTTCCCGAACCTCGCGGGACGGCTTCTTCTCATCCAGCCCCGGAACCTGGAACTGGGAACGGTGCGCCTGGATGGAGCCGATCTTCTGCTTCAAATAATCGCTGACATCGAATTCGGTATCCGGCGTTCCGATCGCCAGCTGATGATCTTTGGCGAAGGCCATGCAGTATACGACCGGACGCTCCTTCTCCGGAAGGCCTCCGATGACGCGGACGACGGCGGCGCCGGTCGCATCGTGATCCGGATGCACGCTGTAGCCCGGATAGAAGGTGAACACGATGTCCGGCTTCAGCTCCTCCAGAATGGCGCCGATGCTGCCGTCGAGCAGCTCCCGGTCCTCGAACTCGATCGTTTTGTCGTGGAAGCCGAGCATGCGCAGATCCTGGATGCCGATGATGCGGCAGGAAGCCTCCAGCTCCAGCTTGCGCACCTGGGGCAGCGTGATCCGGTTAGCGAACGGCGGAATGCCCATCGTGCGCGCCATCTCTCCGAGCGTCAGGCAGGCGTAGGTGACTTCGGCGCCCTCACGGATCATTTTGGCCAGCGTCCCCGACAGGCCGAAGCATTCGTCATCCGGGTGAGGAAGCACGACTACTATGCGTTTGTTCATACCCAACTCTCCTTTCTTCGCCGCCATCAGAACGGCTCCCGGCTCAGCTGCAGCGCCACGACCAGCTTGCCTGCGCTGTCATGGCCGGCCATGATCAGCCGCTCCGGCTCGGTCTCTTCGTAATGGGTCAGTCCTTCGGAATACACCCATCCCCGCTCCATCTTCAGGCCGACCCGGAAAGGCCCGACACCCGAAATCGAGCCCTGCGAATATTGAATGGAGGCGTTGCTGATGAACGTAGCCGCCGGGTGCTTAGAGCTATCGTTATGGGACGCGTAGGCGCCCGTCGTCATTTCGAGGTGAAGATAAATGTCCTGATCCTTCAATTGGTCGATGCGGCGCTGCACTTCAAGCGCATTGATGAGCTGCATCCTGGTCCCTCCTATTCCGAAATCAAGCTGGAGTCCCGCTATGAGGCAGGACGGCCATGGCCTGTATGCTAAATCTTCTGTAATAATGAAAGATACGCCCATCGAGAAAAAAATGCAAGTAAGCCGCCTGTATTATATGTATTTAAACTTCCGAATCCTCCGATTCATCCTCTGGCTGCAAGCCTCTGCTTCTACCCTACCACAACTGGGCGGGTTGGGGAAAATGACGTTGCGAAGAAGCATCCGATCCGTTCGGATTATAGACAGGATGCGCAGCCAGCCAAAGCCTGATTGCGACCGACATATTTTCTTTTCCTTCATTATTTCTTCGTCAATTATTAATATGTCGATGATGTTTATGTGATAAATTTGAATCACTTCAACCCGCTAAGGAGGAATTCGTATGAAATCGCCTCAAAAGACGTTCATGAAATCAGCGCTTGCCGGATCGGCAGCCGCAGCTCTTCTGGTTGCAGGCCTCATCACCGTTGCTGGCGGCGAAAAGGCCGACGCGGCCCCCAAGCAGGCCAAAAACGTCATCCTGTTCGTCGGCGACGGAATGGGACTGGCCCAGCGCGAAGCGATCCGGCTCGCTACCGTAGGCCAAAACGGCAAGCTGGCCATGGACGCCATGCCTTACGCAGGTCTGATCCACACCAGCTCCACCAGCCCGATTACCGATTCCGCCGCTTCCGCCACGGCCTACGCCAGCGGAGTCAAAACCTATAACGGCGCCATCGGCATGGACGCCAACAAGAAATCCGTCAAGACCATTCTCGAATATGCCAAGGAAACCGGCCGCTCCACCGGGATCGTGACGACGAGCCAGGTGACCGACGCGACAGGAGCCGCGTTCGCCTCCCATGTCGAGGACCGCTCCGCCCAGAGCGACATCGCCCTTCAATACCTGACCAAGAGCAAGGTCGACGTCATTCTCGGCGGCGGCGAGGACTTCTGGTATCCGGCTGGACAAGCGGGGAAATTCCAGGACGAGCCTGCTGAGGATCCATCGGAGAAGAGCAAGGGAACACAGGGCAACCTCGTCGAGAAAGCCAAAAAGCTCGGCTACAGCTATGTAACGAGCGCGTCCGACCTGCAAAAGGCGAAAGGCGGCAAGCTGCTCGGCCTGTTCGCCAACGAAGAAATGTTCCAACAGCGCGAGGAAGGCGATGGAGACATCTACAATCCGGTCGTTTCGCTGCCGGATATGACCCGCAAGGCGCTCAGCACCCTGTCTTCGAACAAAAAAGGCTTCTTCCTGATGGTGGAGGAAGAAGCGACGGATGAGATGGCGCATGAGAACAACGCCAAGCTGACGATCAAGGCCGGCCAGGAGCTGGACAAGTCGGTCCAGATCGCGAAGGATTTCGCCAAGAAGAATCCGGATACCCTCGTGCTCGTGCTGGCCGACCATGAAACGGGCGGCTTCTCCATCGAAGCCGTGGACGACAAGGACGAGTCCGGCGACGGCATCTCCAAGGAAGACGGTCCGTTCGCGATTGTCGGCTCCAAGGACAGCTTCGTCGTCGACTGGACGACTTCCGGCCATACCGGCGTAGACGTGCCGGTCACTGCGACGGGCCGCGGCTCCGAGCTGTTCAGCGGCGTGTTCCAGAACACGGATGTGTTCCACAAGCTGGCGGAGGCGATGGGGATCAAGGTGAAGAAGTAGGGTTTGAATCCAAGCAGCTCCCCGATCCCTGGGGGAGCTGCTTTTTTTCATGCAAAAACTAAAGACACCCTGTTCATTCCGGCTGGCAGAAGGAACCCCGCCTCTTTCACCTTCAGTCCGAACTCCGATTGCAGCACCTCTCGGTAAGCTTCCACCTGAGTACGAATGACAACATGACATAATCAGCCAGGTACTCTAAGGCAACCCGGAAGCAGCGCCTTCAGCCGCTCGGCCAACTGCTTCGCGCCTGCTTCTTGCTAGGGAACATCGTCATGCTTAGCGTTGCTAATGAAAGTCAAAAACGGATGATAGTACCCGCTATGGAAACCCGTCCCCCGGCAGACGGAAGCAATACCGGCGGGAAAGCTTCTGTACTTCCAAAGTCTCTAACTTCTAATGGCGCCCGGGCAGCTTCTCCAGCCTGCTTGAGGCTCTGGATCCGTTGATTCAGGCCGGCATGAGGAGGAAGGCCCAGCAGCTTCGAATCACGAGTGAATTCCGCTGTCACCTCCAGGGTGGACGAGCTGATGGAAGAACCGCTGTCTCCGTGCTTATACTCCAGTCCCATGAGCATAACCGGATGGATGCCGGTCTGATGAGGCATGATTTCGAGCTCCACAAGAACGGCTTTATCCTGCTTGTGGTAAATATCTCCAGCATGAATGATTTTTTCGCCGAAAATATCCTCCGCATAAAGTCCTGAAATGCCGCTGAATCGGACGTAATCCGAAGGCTGCAGTGTCAGCCTCAATTGGCGGGCCGCAAGCGCAAACTGGCTTTGAAGCTCTTCCCGGAACAAGTCGGAGGCAGTCGTGTCAGAGGCGCCGTTCTCCCTCGCTCCTTCCGAAGCCGCCTGTCCGCTTGCGGCTCCTTGAGCCTCAATGACCAGCTGGATTTTCCCGGTTCCGTCCGCCGGCAAATAGGGACGGCTCCATGCATATGTAAAGCTTACAGTTGGGGTTGGAATCATGGATGATGATACCCTCCTCGAGTATGTGCGAATCCCTGCAAGATTAAAACGCCGCTTGGAGAGAGTTGGTATGCGAACATGTGTTCTAGATAAGAAAAAAAGTCCCGAAACGGGGACTTTTAGTCTAGGTTGATGAAGACTCATTTTCACAAGGGCCGTATTACCCGGGAACACCCGTCTATCGCCGCATATGGAAACCTTTATGAACAGTCAGCTGACAGTGATTCAGCCCATTGTTTTTCATTCAAGCGGCACGTCATCCGGAGCCTCGCTCGTCCTCTGCCGTTCGGCCGTTCCGTCCTCCAGCCGCAGCCAGGAGTCGAACTCCCGGCTTCCCTCCGTCAGCTGAATGACGCGGGCTCCGCGCTGGAAGCCATCCCGGCCATAGGTGGCATAACCCGAAGCGCGCCCGTAGGAGAGCCGGATGCCGAGCCACTCTCCCGAGAAGTCATTGACATGGTCATGGCCGCAAAAGGTTCCGATCACGTCGCCGGCCTCCGCCATCGCGGCGAAAAAGCCGCCGTTCACCTCGGCGCAGCATACCCGCTCATGCTTGTTGCCCGAGCAGCAGCCGGATTCCCAAGCGGAATTGTACTCCGGCAGAGGAATGTGGAAGAAGGCCAGTGACGGCAAAGGCTCGCCGCCGCCCAGCTTCCGGTACTTCGCCGAGCGGGAGAGGTACCAATCGCTCTGGTCCCTGCCGATCCAGCCGTAGCCGGGAATCCGATCGACGCGGGAGTAATCGCCGCTGTCCAGGAAGTACAGTGCGGCAGCTGGCTTGCCGTCGCGGCCGAGCACGGCGTGCTCGTAATTGCCCCAGCCGCCGATGCCTGGTGTATGGCCCGTGACGCTGCCGCCGGCATTCTGCAGCTCTCGCAGCAACGCCTCGCGGCTGACGCCGCAGCCTTCCTCGGCGTCATGGTTGCCGAGCACGGCCGCCCATGAGATGCCGCTCTCTGCCGCCGCCGAGACGATCTCGCGCACCGATCCAAGCGGATCGCGGCAATACAGGCTGTAGATCAGATCGCCCGTGAAAACGATGAGATCCGGCTGCTCCGCCTTGATCACCCTTTCCATCAAGGCACGGGTCAACTGATCCTCAGCCTCTCCATTTTGCCAATGCGTATCCGTGAATTGAACGATCTTGAATGTGCCGTCCTTGCGAAACCGCAAGCTTCTGCCCATCTCAGCCAACCTCCTTCATCTCCTCATTCCTATGCTCCATCGCGCTCCGGGTACACTATTTCGGATCGTATGGGCATAAACAGATCGGCCCGCGAAATCAAGGCAGCTTGCCGTGAAGGTGTCTAAGAGCAAGCGCCGTAATTGCAGCTTGCAAACCGGCTTTTTCGGCCAGCCCCCGGTGTCACCGGATTTCAACCGCAAAACGGCAAGAATCAGAGGAATACGGGGACAACAGCGATCGGAAGAATGATCCGCGCACGCAGCGGCAACTTTTTCAGTGGCCTCGGTGCAGCAGCGGAGTTGTTCGTACGAATCTCCTCTGTCTATTCCAAGGATGCGGTCGGATCCGCTTAGTAGCGGGATTTGTAGACGGCTAACGCTGCCGCGTATACGATCAGCAGTCCGATCAGCGCGCTGATGGCATAGATCATTATCCTCTGCAGCTTGTTTCCTTCATATGGCTTCCTCAAGTAGGCATAAAAGCACCAGACGATAATCCCATAGACGGCTCCAATCGTCACATGAAAAGTCGCATCTGCAGGAGCATCGGTCGTATTCAAAAAAATTCCCGCCAATAGAAACAGCGCTACAATAGGCGTCAACGGGATGAAGATGACATTGCCTGCAATAAAAACGGCTTTCCGCAGCTTTTCAGTCACGGCTGCCTCCCCTTCCCCTTTGAACGCCATTGTACGGCCGCATGCAAGATCAGCAGGATCAGCAGCGGCGAGACGGCCTGCTCCCAATGAGAAGCAGCAAAAGATAGGGGCCGGATTCTGAGCTCCGTCAATCCATGCTGCGCAAAAAGAGTAAGCAAAAGAACGTAAACGCCCGTTAGGACGAATCCTGCCCTCAGACGAACGCTCGGCTCAAGCAAGAGCAGAATCAGCAGGATAAGTGCCGCTCCAGCATAGACGGAGAGCCGATTCCCAGCCAGCAAGGAGAGAATCGTTCCTGCCAGAAGGGAGAAAGGAAGCCAGTGCAGGCGTAGCGTGCCTAGCACACGGCTGAATCCGGCAGCCAGGACAGGATTCGATTCGGGCGCTGAGTGCAGACGCAATAGGGCAATGACGGCCAGCAAAGGCAGCATGATTCCTATTCCCCAATCCGGCAGCTTGTCCACATCGAAGCGGTGGGCGGCAAAATAACCGATTCCTGCAAAAAAAGCGAAGTTCAAATACCGGCTCCAAAAACCTCTGTCTCTCGTTAACAACCATACCGAGCAGAGAAGAATGACAGCGCAAGAGAGCTGATCGTTGACCAGCAGCAGCGCGGCCGACGCAAGCAGCGCAGCCAAAACCGCATCCGGTTCCACTAAGCGTATGACACGTCCCATCAGGGCTTGTACGCCTCCTTCAAATCTTCCCATAGCTGGACGCCTTTCGTCCACCAGCTGCGAAGGGAATCCGGCACCAGCGGGCCGTAAGCCGTCTCCGAGCTATTGGATCGATTGCCAGTCATTCGCATGGCAAGCAAATGGGCTTGGTCCAGATCGGGAGCGCTGTATGTCAGCGTATAGATATAATCACGTTGCTCGGTCATGATTTGATAGAGCTCCGATAGTTCCTCCGCACTGTATGAATAGGCTGCTTTGCCGGAAGTCTCTGCAGCCAGCTTTTGCAGAACGCCCATATTGGCTTGTCCGAGCGCCAGGATATAGATCGCCGCGTCTGCGTCCTTCGCAGCTTGAATGGCTTGTTCCATCGTCGCGCCGCTCCCGGAGTCCTCTCCGTCCGTCATAAGAAACAGCGTCTTGCGCCCCTTCTCCGCCGAGAGCATGGCCGATCCGGAGACGATCGCGTCATAGAGGCCCGTGCCTCCGGTCAAGTCCGTGAACACGGTTCTGCTGGCCGCCTTGTAGTTGTCCGTAAGTCCGGACAGAACCTTGACATTCTCCGTAAAACCAAGCACGCCAACCTGGGCCGTTGTTTTTCCCTCAAGGTGGAGGATGAATCTTTCGGCGCCATTCATCGAGAGCAGCTTCGGCCTGCCATTCATGCTGCTGGAATAATCCAGCGCCATGAGAATGCTGCTTGCCGATCGAATCGTCTGATTATCGACCGTAAGCTTCGCATCTGCAATCGGCTTGCCATCCAGTCGGAACACAAAGTCCTGACCGGAAAGTCCCGGCAGCGCTTGATCGGTGATTCGGTCCACAATCCGGAATGTCTGCTGAATCCGACCATTCTCCAGCCTGCAATCCAAGGCCTGCAAATAATAAGGGTAGTTGCCTGTGAACGGCTCCCCTCCCTCGGCATCCTCCTCGGCTTCGCGAACGATTCGAATCGAGACGGGATCAGGAGAGACAATCAGGTAATCGCTTATCTTGCTCTCGGGTTTCAAGTTGTACTCGCCGATAAAATCCTGTTCCCCTCTCGCAAGAGCTACGGTCTCCATGACATCCCAGGTTTGGTACTCGTCCCGCTGCGCCACTTTGACGGAAAGAGGCTTGGGCGAGCGGATCTCAATTCGGTACGCTTGTCCCCACGATACATTCGTCGGCTGCACGACGAAGAGATTGCCTTGCGAGGAAGTCTGTTCCGAGCCGTCCAGCTTCACAAGGATGCTTTGATCGTCTATGCCGGTCAAGGGATTGTCGTACTCCCGGCGAAGCAGCTCCGTTGCCTGCATTTGAGAGCCGTGCGCCACATAACCGGTCCGATTGACCTGCAGGAGGCCCGTATCTTCCTTCAGCTTGCCTGGGTCGGGAATATCCTTGACATTCCGGTCCAGCAGCCTTGCATTTTTGTCCAGTCCTCCACCCAACGTCACACTGCTGATGGGAACTACGGAATCATGCTCCTCATACTTCCAGGAACTTTGATTGATGATGAAGGGGTCAACGGCCAATCTTCCCATCGCATGCCAAGGGTCGTCTACGGTTGCGATCGTAATATACTGCGGCACATAGCGGTTGCTGCTCAATGCCTTGCTGCGGTATTGGGACTCCTCTTGCTCCAAGCGGTGCAGGAACAGATTGGCCACGAACTGCTGCGATTTCATCCTTCCATCCTCATCGACTTGGTACAAAAAGTCGAAGCGCTCCATCATGAGGCGATCCATGACGATATTTTTTGCGCTGGCCTTCTGGCAATCTGTAAACCAGAAGTTGCACCATTTGGTCTCCTTCAACGCCGTGGCTTCATCCAGCTTGCCTCTTTGGGCGAGATGCGAGCCGTCGACATCGTCGAATACAAGCCCTGAGGCTCCCAAAAGTCTCGCCCGGTCATCGAGATAATAGGAACGAGCCGCAGCCAGCTTGGCGTAGTCATCGAATGCCCGGCTGTATCTGTAATCCAGCCCGCCCGGCAAAACATTGGTGCCGACGGACTTAAGGAAGTCGGCATTGCCCGCCTCTGCAAGCTCGTCGCTGCGGAGCTGTTCGACTGGCTTATCCTTGTGCTCGCTGAGCCAGTATTCATAGGGCTGCTTTGGAATCTGCCCCCCAATGTAACGATCAAACATTTCATCTGCATATTGCTCATAATAGCTGCGGTACTTCCGTACATCCTCGTTCTTGCTCCCCCCGATCCAATAGTCGGACGGGTCGTCGATCATATCCTGCACCCGATTGAGAAAAGCAACAGGAGAACCGTGATTAGGCGTTCCGATCATGATGACTCTTCGGACTCTGCTGCGCAGTTCCTCATTCTGAAGCAAATAGTACCGCGTGAGCAAGCCGCCCATGCTGTGGGCGACGATATCGAATTTACCGTCGGGCAGCTTTTCCACCGCTTCGGCAAATCGATTCTGAACGGCCGTGGAGGTGATGTCGTTCCGGTTGTACTCGCTGTAATCCAGACTGATCACTTTGGCGCCGAGTGTCTGGACATAATTATAAAATTCCGATTGCTCCCACGATTCTCCCTTGTCGTTATAACCATGCACGAACAACACCGGCAATGGCTTCACAGCCTTGTAATTGATGATATCCGCATGAACGGGCGGTGGAGGGACAAGCAAGATCAGGAAGCATACGGCAAGAACGAGCGCGACCCCACTCCTCATCCTTGCGCCCCCTCTCCGCTGACAACGTATTTCACCTGTGAAGAATCCCATAAGCCATAGTTGCTCACGACGACTTTGGATCGCACCTTGACGCTGCTGATTTCCTTGCTCTTCACGAAGGACGCGCGCTCTCCAGGCTTCAGCCTCTTGCTTTGTCCGTCAAATTCGATCAGGATCGATCCTTCCTCATCCTCGAGGGTGACCTTCATCGGGATTCCGCCATACAGCCTTGCTTCGTTCAGATAACCGTAGTCCGGGTTCGACTGCGCATCCGGCTGGTTGAATTCAGGAAAATCCAACTGGATCCGGTCCTGGCTTGTCCAGCTCACCTGCTGGGATACGAACCGATCCATGGAGTTCACATCGTGTATGACCGCCAGCCGGTCCTCCTGATTCGGAAGCAGTTCTTGCCGATAAAAGTACATCGCCGCCGTATCTGGATTGAGCGACACGTCCCGTTCGGAAAGATCGCCCAGCTTCTTGCCGTAAACCAGATCCGTATTCAGCTCCCCCACATGCACGACGGTCCATTTTTTACGGAAGGTCAGACGGCTTTCGAGCGGCTGCTCTTTCTTCGCCCACCACTCCTCATCCCTCTGCTGCCCTTGCTCCTTGAGTCGAGCTTCCGAAGCCGATGCTGCTATCGAAGCTGCTGGCAGCTTGTCTTGATGCTCGAAATAGACATATAATCCTGCTATCCCCGCTGCGAACAGAGCCAGCATGATGATACGGACCCACATAAAATCGTTCCCCCCAGCCCATCAAGTCCATAAGCGGACACAGGCATAAATAAAAAGAGCTGCAAACGCAAGACTATACGCCAAAGTCGGCCAGCTTCGAAATGCCGGTGCCGAAGGCGCGCCGGAAATCACGACGGCAGAATTCGCCTTCAGCCGGACCGATTGCCGCACGGAAGGCCCCGCGCTTGTGTCCGGAAGCTCCGGCTTCTGTGCTTCCTTATTAAGAGCGGCCGGCTCTTGCGAGTAATTTGCCTGAACCATCCGAGGTGCTGAAACCTTGGATGGCCCATGAAGGTCAGCTCCGCATTTTCTGCAGAAATTCCCCTTCTCTTCCGAGCCGCAGTCCATACAAATCATGTTGTACCTCCCCCTCCAAAAGCAGCAGACCCCCAATCCGATCGATCTCGGTCTTGGGGGTCATCCGCTACTCGGCTTTATGACCGCAAAGGACGCAGAATCTGGAATCGGCATCGATCATGGAGCCGCAGTTCCCGCAGCTTTTGGACAGCTTCAGCTCTTCCAGCGGTTCTTCCGTCTGTTCGATCGTCCCCTCATGCTGCATAGGCTGACCGCAGCTGTTGCAGAATCGGGAGTCCAGGGAAACCGCCGAGCCGCAAGCGCAGATGCGCTCTCCCTTTACCTTGAACAGCTGAGCCTCCAATTCCGCAATGACGGCTTCAAGCTCGATTACGCTTCGCGACATAGCCAGGATTTGATCCTGTTGATCCGATAATTCTCCGCTCTGAAGCGTCTGATGAACGAATTCTCCCATCCGTTCAAATAAAGCGCTCTTTTCTTTCTTTTTACCTGCAATTTGGGAACTGATGCGGGTTGTTTCTACGGTTTGCTGCGCTTTGTCCTTGACCTGGTTCAAGCCCGACTTCATTTTCTTCATGAAGCTCATTTCGCCAACCTCCTCAAATTAGGGATGTACAAAAGCTAAGCACGGCTTGCCAGTTCGGAATAAGAGGAACTCGTATACCGGAACAGTGCATATCCGAGCACGATATAAACGGCAGGCGTAATCAGGGATGAAAGGGACATGCCCGTGAAGGGGAACAGATCAATGAAAGCATAAGCCCATAGGCCGTACGGCGTGTACTTTACATTCACCGAAGCGAGCGTCAGCCATATTCCGAGCAGAAATGCGTGATAGGCGATTGCCGAGAGCGGAATTGTATAGAAAAGCGTATTAAGCGTGGTATAGCTGGAGTACGGGAGAATCTGGTAGAGCAAAACCTTGAGCAGCAAAACGCCGAGTCCGCCGAACAGAAGATGCATTTCGAAGGAGCGCAGCAGGGAGTACCACGCAAACGATTCATACCAATTTCTCAGTGCCTTTAAAACCTCGGAAAATTTCTGCATTTAAAACAGCCTCCTTGATTTAAAATCCTAAACTATCTTCCTCTATGTACCATTTCTTTCCGATCCGGACCAAATCAATGGAATCATCCTCAGGCTCGTCCTTCTCCCCGTCACGGCTTATTTGAACCATATATCGAACGGTAGCGCTGCTCTCGCTCTTATTGACGTCCAAGATTTTGAAGCTGACGATTTCAACCTTGTTCTCCTTCAGCCGGTAATCCAGCATTTCCTTGGCCAATTTCAGATCGGCGCCTTCAGGCCTTGCATCGGGCGGGACGAGCTTCATCATGGCATCGAAGTCATGCTTGCCGGCGGCTTTCATAAAACTCTTCACTGTCGCCGAAGGGTTGGATTGGGATGAGCCTCCCCTGAACGAATTCATGCCGATCATAATCAAGGCTATAGCGACCAGAACCGCTCCGAATAGGATCGGTTTTCGATACTTTGCCGTTGATGTCATCGCCAGATTGTCCGCTGCCACCGTTGTAGGCATAGCTGCGGCTGGTTTCGGAGCCGATTCGGCAGCAGATGCCGCCGGCGCTATTTGCTCCCCGCATTTGACGCAGAACTTCGCCTGCTCCTCCAGCTCGCTGCCGCAATATTTGCAATACATGGATTCAACCTGTCCTTTCTTCTACTGTTCTTTCACTTCAAGCAATTTCCGCACGCGCGGCTTGCCGTCTATCAAGACGACTTTATAAGAAGACTTGAAGGCCTTTGTTTTCTCGGTACCGTCCTTGTAAGCGATGGCGTATGATTCACTCGTCGAAATGTTGTAGCTGCCATCCTCCTGGAGTTCGATTCCGTCCACTTCGGCGCTCAGCAGCTGCTCGGTAATTCCTTTCTCTTCCAGATGGAGAATATAGTTCTCCGACTCCTTGTACGAAGGGCCGTCAGGGTCATGCATGGCGGCAACGACTTGGAAATCCCGCGCATTGATCGCTTCGACCGACGCTTCAAGATAGCGGAGAAGGAAAGCACCGATTTCTGATTTGCCGGAATCTGCCGAAGGATTCAAAAGAGCGCTTGGGGATGATTTAAAGGTCTGTGGATGGGAATTCTCCACATATTTCACCCGTTCATTAGTTAATTCGCTGCCGTACAAGCCTCGAACCGAATCGACCATCCAGACTGCGGCCGATTCATCGTAAATGAGCGTCATTCCCTGCAGCTCGACTTCCTCTCTCAGCTCTTGCGGAGGCAAGTCATCGGCCCTATAATCCGCCCTCAGACGGTGAACCGCTGTATCGAGCATGCCGTGCCACTGGCCGCCAGCCGATTCCAAACGGAACGAGTCCAGGTCAAAGGCCGCTCCGGTAAAGGATGCGGTCATCAGCCTCCCCTGCAATCCGGCCTCTTCAATGCTGCGGCTTAGCTCGCCTCTCATGGCTTCGGTTCCCGACTTGAGCTTGGCGGCATCCCCTGTCGCCATTCCTTCCAGCCACTCCTGCTGGAATTGGTTCGCCTTCTCGATCAAAGCCGCTTGCAGCGGTTCGGAATCCGCCACATTCACTTCCATATACGAGTCCATTATAGGAAGTTCATTCGATCGGACAGCCCCCCACGGAAAGTCTGCTTCAACTGCCAGATTCAGGGAACCGTCTGTCGTCACAGGTCCGTAAGAACGGTTCTCGAACGGATTCACGCCGACATCCTTGTCATTCAGGTACAATCTGCCTTGCAATCCGTCTCCCTCCAAGCCCGTCCTTATCTCCACCTCATCGCCTTGAAGATCGAGCGTCGCTGAATATTCCCGAACCCCGCCCCATAACTCGGCTTCTTGCACGGAGGACAAATCGACGTAATCGGTTTTCAGCCTGGCTTCCACGGCATAGATTCCCGGCAGGAGCGGACCATCCACGTACGGATCGCCCGGATTTTGGGATTTTGCCACTTCCTTGCCACCTACCAGAAAAGAAGCGTCCTTGTAATTCGTACTCAGCTCGATGAATACCGGAGAGACGGACAGCCGGTAGGAATCCAATACGAGCAGCTTTTTCGACTTGACCAGATGAATGGCTGATTCGCTGTCGGGAGAGATACTTTCTCCCCCTGCCAATAGAAAGCTTTGCTTGCGGAGGCTGCCCGTCAGTTCTCCCGCCGCTTCCGGATGCTCTTCAAGATAGGCGAGAAAGCCTTGCACATCTGCCTTTTGGAGGTCCAGACGCTCGTCATCGGTGGTCATGAGGCCAACGATAGCCTGCCCGTCTTTTTGCAGCAAGGCATGCTCAAACCGGCTGACCAAGCGATCGGCGGACAACCAGTATTGACCGAACTTAAAGCCTCCGGCCAGCAGCACGACTGCCATCAGTACTGCCGCTGCCAGGAAGATTGCCGGCTTCCTTCTTTTGCTTGAAGACTGGACCGGTTCAGGCGGATAAGCAATGATCAATGCTTCATCCTCTGCCGATTTTTCCATTGAATCTGTTTCGATCGACATGGTTGCTTTTGTCCCGCATTCTTTGCAAAACAACATGCGTTCATTTAGTCTGGTGCCGCAATTTCCGCAAAAAGACATCTTTCCTTGCATCCCCCAAACGAATCATATTCCAGTAAGTTTATAACTTAGATCGGACGAAAGGCCTGGGTAATTTATACTAGAGGTCAAATATCCCCTCAATTAATTAGGCATCAAAAAGAAGAACCCGATCCATATAGGCTCGGGTTCTTCATCTATCCGTTAAATCGCTTATGACGTGAATAGGCGGCAGCAGCTTCAATAACAGGCTGAATTTCCAGCGGCCGCGGCTTAAGGAGTCGGCTCGCCGCCGTTCGCGTTCAGCGTCTCCCCGATGACGTAGCTCGATTCCGGGCTCGCCAGGAACACATACGCCGGCGCCATCTCCGCTGGCTGCCCCGGACGGCCAAGCGGCGTGTTCTCGCCGAACTTCGCCAGCTTGGACTGCGGCTGACCGCCGCTGATCTGCAGCGGAGTCCATACCGGACCCGGCGCGACGGCGTTCACGCGGATGCCCTTGGGAGCGACCTGCTGGGCGAGCGCCTTGGTGAAGGTGTTGTTCGCGCTCTTGGTCGTGGCGTAGTCGAGCAGGATAGGCGAAGGCTTGTACGCCTGAATGGAGCTCGTGTTGATGATCGCGCTGCCCGGAGGCATATGCTTGACAGCTGCCTTGCACAGCCAGAAGAGCGAGTAGACGTTCGTCTTGAACGTGGCGTCGAACTGCTCCGTCGTCAGATCCGCGATATCCTCCACGAACTGCTGCATGCCGGCTACGTTCGCGAGAATGTCGATGCCTCCAAGCTGCTCCACCGCAGCAGTGATAAGCGACTCGCAGTAGGACTCGTCCTTCACGTCACCTGGCATGGCGACCGCCTTGCGGCCGGCCTCTTCGATCAGCTTCACGACTTCCTTGGCATCCGGCTCCTCCTCGGGCAGATAGGACAGCACGACGTCCGCTCCCTCCCGGGCAAATGCAATCGCAACAGCGCGGCCGATGCCGCTGTCGGCGCCGGTAACGACCGCTTTGCGGCCGCTTAGGCGGCCGGTGCCGCGATACGACTTCTCCCCTGCGTCGGGCTTCGGCGTCATTTCCTTTTCCAGACCAGGCGGGTTCTGCTTCTGCTGAAAATCCGGACCCGCCTTCTGATATTGGGTGGTCGGATCCTGCATCTTGTATTGGTCGCTCATATGCACAGCCTCCTTCAGATTGTTGTCTAATGTGTATATACCCACTTTGAAGCCTTTGAAAGGGTTCACCTTATTCGAGGCCACTGAAAATGTGTCGCTGCAGACGGAAACCATCTTCCGATCGCTGTTGTCCCCAGATTTCTCTGATTTCTGCCGCTTTTAACGGGAGAAATCCGGGGACAAAGGCGACCACATCCGTTTCTCCAGAACGATTTCGCGCCTTACGCTGCTTTTTCAGTGGCCTCCCTTCATTCTCCCCTCTTTCGGGACAAATAAAATCAGCCCCCATTCGGAAGTACTCCGAACAGAGGCTGCTGTAATCGCTGCTTTCCGATGATAGCCTATTAGCCGCGTTGCAGCTCCTGCAGCATGAACACCTGCTCCAGATTGGACGGCTTGAATCCAAGCTCCGTCAACAGCCGGTGCTGTGCGTCGTCGGAACGAAGCATAGGCACCGTCCGCTTGTACGAGCTCCGCTCGGGCTCGGCAATATGGGCCAGCAGGAAACGAAGCAGAGCATCGTGATCGTCTCTTGCATCCAGCACCCGCAGCTGGCTGATCGTAACGCCGATGCCCGTTCCTGTCGAATCGAAGCTGCGACGGTATAGAGCGTAGGCGACTGGCTTTCCCCGCTCAAGCACAACCAGAGACTGTCCGTCGCGCCGATAGTTCGGCCACTGGAACTGCCAAGGAAGCATCCTCTCATAAGGCTTCAGGTCCAGCGCGGTGCCCGGCACAGCCGTCAAGCCATCCACGTCCCCCGCGAGATCGGGCAGCTTGGAGTCGCAGGCCAGATAGACCATCTCATCGACAACCTCGTATCCCCTGCTCTTGTACAGGCGAATCGCCCTTTCGTTCTCGCTGATCGCCTCCAGCGTCGCGATGTCCACGCCTTGTTCCCGGTAAAGCTCAAGCGCATGGTCGATCATCGCCTGGCCGATCCCGGTCCCCCTCTCCTCCTGAGCAACCCCTGTCCCCCCGTTCCAGGCGACCTTCCGGCCCTGCACCTCGCGGATTCCGCTCAGGACGATGCCGACAGCACGGTTGTCGCGGCAAGCAAGGAAGGAAAGGGTCGGCGACAGCTCTTCCAGCACCAGGCGGTTCACAAAAGACTCGACAGACATGGAGATGGGAACGGAGTACCCGGCAAAGCCTTCATTCCACACGTTGACGGCTTCCTCCAACGTGCATTCGCTCAAACATTTGAATGTGATCAAAGCTTGATCCCTCCGCAAGGAATGATAGAATAGGAGCAGCGTAAATAAAACCGACTGGTCAGTCTTTATTATAGAATGGACATTATATGGATGGCAAGGATAAAACTTACTGGATTTGCTTTCTTCCTCCATCCAGCCTCCATAGGAAGAAATGTATGCTATCATTTCCCTAGCGGACAACATATGACACGCAAACAAAGCCGAAGGAGATCAACGATGGCACCGAAGGTTACCGAGCAGTATCGAAAAGAAAAACGGGCTTCCATTTTGGACGCAGCCCTGGACTGTTTTGTCGAGAAAGGCTTTCTGGCGACATCCGTGGACGATATCGTCCGCAGCTCCGGCATGAGCAAGGGCGCCCTATACGGGTATTTCTCCAGCAAGGAAGAGATGTATATCGAGCTGGCACACAGCCGCATGGATGAAATGACAGAAATGGTGCACGGCCAGTTCCAGCAGTTGGATGGCGCTACGGCTAAAATCCGCAGCCTGTTCACCCGCTTCCGGAGCCAGCCGCTGGCCGATCTGCGGAAATGGCTGACTTTCCACCTGGAATTCATGGTTTATGTCTCCCGCAATCCCGACCTGATCGGCATGCATAATAATTACCGGGACAAGGGACTCGGCATCATCGGAAGGCTGCTGGACGAGGGCAAGGCAAGCGGGGAATTCCGTTCCGACCTCGACGATGCCGCGGCATCCTATATCTTCTGGTCCTTTCGGGACGGGCTGGCTGTCAACTTCATGCTGGACGGGGCTGAAGGCGAATATCGGCGGATTCTGGATCAGATGGAAGAGATGATGCTGACCTACCTCAGGAAGGAACCGATGCGTTGACGTGATCGCTGCCGCCCATGGACAGGCCGTCTTTGTAGAACCTTCATTTCGTTCGAATACTCCGTAAATCTTTCTCATTTAATTTATAGGTGGAAAACGATTCCATTTATTGAAGGGAGAGAGATTTACGTTGAGAACAAAACGGTTGAAAGCCGCGCTTGCGCTGGTCATGGGGGCGGCCTTGGCATTCCCTCAAGCGATTCACGCCGCTCCCGCTCCTCTGCTGCATAAGGAAAATGCATCCGGCCAGTCAGGCAACTGGTATACCGGCGCGGTGCCGTCCCAAGCCTCGTCCGACAAGCCCGTCCTTCTGTTCGTCCAGGGGCTTCATTCCAACTATGAGCGCTGGATCGGGACCGACAGCTACTACGATGCCGCCTACAATGCCGGCTACCGGACGGCGTTCGTGCAGCTGCCCGACGCCGACGGTCCGGGAGGAGACATGTGGAAGAACGGCCCGATTCTCGCCTCCCTGATCCGCAAGGTCGCTGCCTACTACAACGTGCCCAAGCTCAACATCATCGCCCACTCCAAAGGCGGCATCGACACGCAGACGGCGCTCGTCTATTACGGGGCTTCCCCTTACGTGAACGTGGTCCATCAGCTCTCGACGCCCAACCGGGGCTCGGAGCTGGCGGATATGGCCTACAGCACTTGGACCTCCTGGCTCGGCGCGATCATGGGACAGCAGGATGACGCCGTCTACTCGCTGCAAACGTCCTATATGGCGAACTTCCGCGCCCAGACCGACGTCAAGCCGGAAGTGAATGCGACCAAGACCTATATGTCCGGAGGCGAGGGAGACGACGGCATCTTCACCAGCTACTGGTTCGCCCATGCCGTGCTTCCGGGCGAGGACGACGGGGCGGTATCCGTATATTCCGCCATGGGCCTGCCCTACGGCATCCGGAGCTTTACGAAAAACATCTCCCACAGCGCCATGGCGCGCGCTTCCCAGACGTGGAGCCTCGTGCAGCCGAAGCTGAAGCTGGCCACGGCCGCTCTTGCCCCGTCCGGAGCGGCGATGCCGAGCGGGCAGCCGCAGACATCGCCGGAAGCGGCTCCGTCCGGACAGCTGCAAGCGGCACTCGGTTCGCCGTCTCTTGCTGCAAATGCGGGAGAGCAGGATGCCAGCCTGATCCTTCGCGGCGGTCCCGTTGACGGCGCATCGGCCGTCTCGTTCCCGCTCGAGAGCGGAATCGGCAGCGCCGCCCTGGAAGTGATGACGAGCCGGGAGGACACGGCGCTGTCTCTCGTTTCTCCATCCGGCCAAGTCTATCCTTCCGTGGCCGCTCCGGCGGACAGCGATCCGGACGGCATCTTCGGCAAGGCGGTCCGCCGGGTATTCCAGATCATGCAGCCGGAGGCGGGAGAATGGAGCCTGAAGCTGGACGGCAAAAACGACGCCTACTTCGCGATGGCGCAGATCGAGGGCTCAGCCTCCACGAAGCTGAAGGCGAGCCGCAAAGTGGTCCGCAAAGGCGAAGCGTTCCAGCTCTCCGTCGACTTCGGCAAGCCGTTCAAAGGCAGCGTCAAGCGTCCCAAGCTGACCAAATCGGTCCCCGGCCGCCCGGCATCCTTATCCTCAACCCGCGAGCTTCCGGACCTGGCCGTCGACGGCAGCCTGAACATGCCCCTGACGGCGCCGGCCGAGCCCGGCATCTACAACATCTCCTTCGACGTGGAGGGCGTGAACGACAAAGGCGAGAAGCTCGTCCGCTCGGTGAACTACAACTTTGCGGTTGCGGATGACCAGGGTACGGTGAAATAACCCTACGAATACAGGCAAAAGACAGGCGGGAATTCAATCCCCCTGTCTTTTTAATTTGCTTCCAAATTTCCGACGACAGCCGCATTACTTCCTATCCACTTGCAGCAGCGTCACTTTCTTGACCGAATAGGTGTCCTTCAGGCTGTCTTCCGTTAGAACCTTCAGCTTAATCAGACTCGCGATCTTGGCCGAATCGGCCTTGGATAGCAGCCGCCACAGCTCGGGGTCGGGCAAAGCCTCATACAGCTTCTTATCGTCGTATTCTTTGCGCTCCTGGGAAATGAGCTTGATCCTGTAACTCCCGGCTTCAAGCTCGGGCACCGCCAGCTCCAGACATTGATGGATGATTTCACTGCGGAGTTCCGAAAGCTCCTGTTCGATCTCTTTCTGCTTCTGCTTCAACTGGTAAAAACGCTGTGCCTTCTTGTCCATATCCTCACCCTCCTCATCAGCATGTTTATGCCGGGGGAGGTTTTTTAGGACTTGCAACATTTGCCGTATAGCTCTCGTTAATGGAGGGTAATCAACCAGATAAGCATTTGACCAGCAAGAGAAAGGAATGTTGAATATGAATAAAAAGAACCGGAAAAGAAATCTGCTCGCGGCCACGCTGACTGCCGCTCTTCTGACGGCGCCGATGGCGCTGTCCTTGCCTGCCGGGCAAGCAGCGGCGGCGAAGGCCGGCCTCATTCTCAAAACCGCCGCGACGCCGTTCAGCATTGAAGGAAAAGAAACGAGCATCGCTACGATTAATAAAGACAGCACGACCTACATCGCGCTGCGCAGCCTGAACGCCAGCCTCGGCCTCAGCACGACGTACGAGAAGGCAGCCGGTACGGTGAAGATCACGGGAAGAGACCGTGTCCTGCAGATCGGCTTGAAGGACAGCAGCTTCAAGCTCAACGGGCAGCCTATATACAACGGATCGGAAGCGATCGTACAGGACAACACGACGTATCTGCCGCTCCGCGTCCTGCTGGAGCAGATGGGCTATGCCGTTTCCTATGAGCAAGCCAGCAAAAGGATCGGCATTCATGCCGTCCAGGAAAACAAGCTGAAGATCGGCACGAAAGCCATCGCCTCCGAGGAGGGCGGCAAGTCGATCCATGTGTACTATCCCGTCCTGTCGGGGTATGGCGATACGGCCGTGCAAGACAAGATCAACGCTTTCTTGAAGAAAGAAGCGGACCGGAACGTGGCGGAAGGCTCCAAGGAGATGGACCCTCAAGCCAAAGAAAACAAGAAGATTCTGGCGGGCGACCCGAAAGCCGATGTCCGCACGCCAAGCCTGGATGGCCGATACACGGTCTCCTATAACGAAAAGGGGAAATTGAGCCTCTACGTGGACTATTACGTCTATACCGGGGGGGCGCATGGCATGACGGTGCGCGAGCCTTACACCTTCGATCTCGCGACGGGCAGCGTGCTTTCCTTGAAGGAAGCCGCGGGCGGCAAGGAGAACTACGTCTCCGCGATCAACAAGGAAATCAAGGAGCAGATCAAAAGCCGCCATATGGACTTGATGGTTCCGTTCCAGACCATCGAGGCGGACCGCGACTATTTCCTCAACCGCAACGGAATCGTCATTTACTTCACCCAGTACGAGTACACCTCCTATGCGGAAGGCATGCCGGAGTTCGTCATTCCTTATTCGATCTTCAAATAAGCTGCTCCCCCCTCGCCCTGTTGCTAGAAAGAGATTCAAACCATATGGAGAGCCTCTTGGCAGCGAGGGACGAATGAAAGTCGGAATGGTCTCCTACGGTTTCTGATCGAACCTTCTATGTTGAGGTTGCGACCAATATACTGCAACAGCGCTTGTGGAAGATTTGCATATAGAGGACTTTATTCCATCAATGGGCCTTTGATCAACGCAAAAAAACGATTGTTCGGCAGTAGCCGACGATCGTTTTTTTGCCTCCTCAAGCAACTAATTCGAATAGAGAGCTTGCCTTGAAGTCAGCTTCGCAAATTGTCGCCGGACGCGTTATGATGAATAAAGCCGTATACTTGTAGAACCAAAGACGAGTCTCGTGATTCGCGGACGAATCTTTTGCCGTTCTACTGAAGAATGTTGGAGCGAAGGCGGGATGCAGCTTGACGTGGTTGATCATTATTGTTGGAGTCATTTCCGTTGTTTATGCAACGTTTTTAATCTATCCGGCGTTAGGCGGACGGGTATCTCGCGCGGAGCGCTTGAAGTTCGCATCAAAAGAAGCTTTATATTCCGGCCGTCGATTCAACAACAGCATTGAAACCCCTATGGCTGCCAATCCTGCCACCATGTTGGCCGTGGCGAAGGAATTCCTCAAAGGCGGAAATAATCGCCGGCCCGCAGCGGCACTTTCGGTCGACAGGGTCGATCCGGACGAATTCACGAGCTCCGAGAGGACGAGCATCATCTGGTTTGGACATTCGACGTTTCTGCTTCGCATAGAGGGACAGACGATCTTGGTCGATCCGATGCTCGGCCACGCGCCTTCGCCCTTTCCGATATTCGGCGGCAAACGGTTCAGCGGGCGCCCGCCGCTGGATGCCGAGCAATTGCCGTCGCTGGACGCCGTATTGATTACCCATGATCACTACGATCATCTCGACTACGGCACGGTCAAACGGATCAAGGATAAGGTCGGCCGCTTTTTCGTACCGCTCGGCGTGCGGGCTCATTTGATCCGATGGGGTGTCGCTCCGGACAAGATCGAGGAGCTTGGCTGGTGGGATGCTGCTGATTTGGGAGAACTGCAGCTTGCTTGCACGCCGGCGCGCCATTTTTCGGGCAGGCGCGGAGTGGATTCGAATGCGACCCTATGGTGCTCCTGGGTTTTGAAGGGCCGGCATACGAGCGTCTTCTGCAGCGGAGACAGCGGATACGGCCCCCACTTCAAGGAAATCGGCGAACGGCATGGACCTTTCGACGTCGCTTTGATGGAATGCGGCCAGTACGATGCAAGCTGGGAGGCCATTCATATGATGCCGGAGCAGACGGTGCAGGCGCATCTTGATGTGCAGGCGAATCTGCTGATTCCGATTCACTGGGGCGCGTTTACGTTAGCGCTGCACCAATGGACCGATCCCATCGAACGTGTCGTTGCAGCTGCACGCCAAGAGGGAGTCGCGATCGCAACCCCTAGGCTCGGACAACCTGTGGTTGTCGGCGCTCCTGAAGAGATGACGTCGGCTTGGTGGAAATAGGCGAGCCGGACGGATGGAGCCACATCAGTATGTGTCGGACTGGCGGTCATTTTGCTGACTGCCGTCAGCCGCCGTCTATACGTTCAGGAAAAGCGGCTTGGACAAGCCGCTTTTTTGGCATTTTCCAGATTGCTCTTGAAACACGACCGCGAATTCCGACTCAAAGGACATGGCTTATCACAGGAGCAAGCAGCGGATTTGGTCGTCTCATGAGGGAACGGGTACAAAAGCTCCAAGCTTGCTCCCAAAATCGATGCTTATGAAGTCTCGCCTGCTCATGAAGCATCACTGGGCATAACCAAGCCATGCTTGGCTCGCTTATGAATGACGAGACGGAGCCGGCACAGCGCCCCGACTCGAGCCGTTCATCCGGTTACCTCAAATATTCTTTTTTGATGACAAAATACGAACCCCGGATTGTTCCAGCCAGCTTGGACTTCTGCCTGGCGAACTTGAATTTCTCTTCCAGCTCCTTGGGTATTTCCATCCCCTCGGACAGCTTGAAACCAACGGCCCGCTTCTTAGGGTCATCAACCGTATACATGACATTGACCGAAAGGCCATCCTCATAAAAGACGTACGTAAATTGGATATTCTCGACTTGAAACTGCGACGTTTCTAGAGGCTTGGCCGCAAACTCAAGTTCACGTTCTTCTTTCAAAATCCGGTTCACATAATCAAGGGCTTCCTGGCTTTCGCCGGCTGGCACGACCACAAACTCATGCTTGTACTTGTTCATAAAATAACGGGCTTCATTCGCGCGCAATCCCGCAAGCGCTTCTGCAACAGGCGAAGACTCCAAACCAACCGTAGATACGTTTTTGAAATCAACGATATCGGACAATTTCATCTCTCCTTTTTTCTCAGTGTTCCCGAAAAAACTTGCCATTACTTATTTATGGCTCAGCGTATCAATCAAACGGCAAAAGAGCCTACTTCATTATCGAACAGAAGATAGGCTGGATACAAGTTTTACAGGTCTTGCCCAAACAAGGAGAAGACCTGCTTTATTTTTTGATTAGAGGGTTCGCCTTCCACTGAACCGTTCGATCGCTTCCTCAGTCACCGGCTCGAAGAGGTTGACAAGATTGCCGTCGGGATCCCGGAACAGAATCGAACGGTTCCCCCATGGCATCGTCGTCGGTTCCTGTACCCATTCATCGACAAATGGCTTCAAGCGCGCGTATTCGGCTTCGACATGGTCGACGCGGAACTCGAGGATGACACTGTGATTATGGGCTGCCGCTACGGAACCAGCGCCGAAAAGCTGCGCCGTCTGGGAGTGGCCGATTGCCAGGGTACATGATGGCACAACGAGTTCGGCAAATACAGGCGCGGGGCGCTCCGCCGAAACACCCATGACTTTCTCATAGAACTCGACGAGACGATCTACATCGTTGGTAATGATGCGCACAGAAGCGAATTTCACAAGATATCATCCTTCCTATAATAATTGTTAAAGTAACCTGCTTCACCGATTAGCTGTAGCAGTATTCATAACCAAGTGCTTTTCTCCTCTCAAATTTAGGCGGAAGTCACGCCTGCCGTGAATGAGCTTGTGGATATCGATTGGCTGTATCTCCCAACCGATGCAAGACGTACTTCACCTTTATCTCACCACTCCTTTACGTTTACATTCCGATTATAAAAAAACGCTGCTGACAGCGTTATGTCAGTAGCGTTTCAACATTTTTGGACTTCCTCACGAATTCTGTCTTGGAAGGATTCAGGTTCCAATACGATTACACCCGCTCCCCAGCCAAGCACCCCTGGCAGCAAATCACCCACGATGAATTTAACTATCGTTCCTCGTAACGACTTGGCAAGATTTGAACCTTCAAATCGAAAACCGACCTCACATTACGAAAGGTCGGTTTTCGATTAAGTTCATTTATTTTGTTTGAGAGATCACACGTTAACTACTTCAGTTAGTGCCTCCCTAATTGGCGTAACTGGACGACCGAGCAGCTTTTCGAAATCATTACTTTCGATCTCCAGTGCGCCTTCTCGAATGCCTTGCTGGATACTTACGAGAATAGGGATAACGAAGTCGGGTACACCTGCGCCTTTCATGATGTCGGCATAAGTGGCGTCATCGACCTGTTGGACAGGCACTTCCTTGCCTAGTACCGTGCCAAGAGCAGACGCCAGTTCTTCTTGAGTCATCAGTTTACCCGAAAGTTCATAAATGGTATTGTCGTGTCCGTTCCCCGCCAATACGGTTGCAGCCGCAGCCGCGTAATCTTGGCGCAGTGCCCAACCCACTTTGCCAGATCCAGCAGAAGTCACCCAGGGAGCTCCTGCTATCACGCCTTGAATGCTCGAAATTTCATTCTCCAAGTACCAGTTGTTGCGTAAGAAGGAGTAAGGAATGCCAGTTTTGACGATGGCTTCTTCTGTGACACGGTGTACTTCAGCAAGGAATAACTTGCTTTCATTTGCATTCGTTGCACTGGTATATGCAATGAATTTAACTCCAGCACGCTCTGCAGCAGCAACAGCATTTGTGTGCTGCCGAATTCTTGTTTCGTTGTCTCCATCCGCAGAAATAATCAATAAACGATCGATACCTGCAAAAGCAGAGTCCAATGTTTCTGGACGGTCAAAATCTCCTTCACGAACTTCTACTCCACGAGCTCGCAATCCTTCCGCTTTCTCTGGATTGCGGACACTGACAGCCAGATGACTCGCTGGTGCAGATTTCAATAGCGTCTCTACAACCAAAGTCCCCAATTTCCCTGTCGCTCCTGTGACTAACATTTTCATCTTCTATTCCTCCAAATATGTTTGTTGTAATTCCCATTGTTATAACAATATTAGTTACAACAATTCTATAAAATAAAAGCTCTCTTAAAGGAGCTCTCATTTATTTGAACCTTGGTGTGAGTTGGCTCAAAGTCGTTTGTGCCAACCTGTGTTCCATAGCGGATTGAGCCTCATTCAACTCGGATTGGAGAACCAACTCAATGTTCCGCCCGACTGGACATCGCTCATTCGGATCTGCGTGAACACGGAATAATTGGTTGTCTTCAATTACATTTACAGCCCGATAAACATCGAGAAGCGTAATTTCCTCAGGTGCTTTGAGTAGAGAAGCACCTCCAACCCCAGGCCGTACTTCCACTAACCCCATCTTTTTTAACATCCCCATAATTCTCCGGATTATAACGGGATTTGTATTTACGCTGCCCGCAATGAAGTCCCCCGTACATTCGTTTGGACTGACAGCAATCAGGGAAAGGATATGAACAGCAATAGAAAAGCGAGTACTTATCTGTTTCAAGTGCATCACCACCGTTGTAACCAGTATAGTTACTACCGAAAGTGATGTCAATATCCGTGCCATTTATTACGCATTTCTTTCAGAACTATCAATATTAGACACTCCACATGCACCGTATGCAACGGAGATTTTGTTCCATTTGGTCGATGCATGGAATTGCCTTGATTTATAAGGGTTTTCTCGATTTGAGAAGCCTGAGAGCCGAGGCCCTCAGGCGGAAGATGATCGTACCAGCAACTCAGCACTTCGTCTCCACATTCATGAAATGATTGCGAATGATCGCTTCCGGGTCTGGAATCAAATTTTCAAGAACGACATCCGGTATTAGCTCTAGCGGCATGGCTGGCAGAGCAATCGGAAAGACAAAGTTCATCTTGATCAATTCAAGGATAAGACGGCGAAGGGCCTTATGATCAACCGGTCCCGGTTGTATATGATGACAGACGGCATGATGGCGCCGATTCGGAACGGCAGGATTGGACGAAGCTTGATCCGGCCATTGGATCAGGCCGAGAATAGGATCATCGATTGTGCTATTGTCCGGCAATCCCAGGTGCTCGCGCCAAAGAGCGAGTCTCAACTCCTTCGCGAAACTGCATACTTGAACGCCCACGCCGTTCATCGATCCCGGTACGACATTCCCGTCAACGATGCCCAAGTGCATTTCGGAATCCGTGGTGTGGCTGCGCAAACCAATATTTGCAGTCCCAACGGCGGCGTAACAATCGTCCACAATCATTAGCTTTGAATGCAAATAGATATCTTTATCAAGACCGGTCTGTTGCAAATGATAGACATAAACATTGGCCGGGCTGTTCTGGCGGATTTGATTAATTGCGCCTGCTCGCATTCGCTCATGAACGATGGAGAGTCCAATAATATCGTATTTATGCGCGAGCATAAATATGATCTTTACTCCGCGATCGGCAGCCTTCTGCAGCTTGTCAATGAGCGTGCATGGCCACAAATACTGATCTTCGATGTAGATGTAATGCCGTGCATTGTCGATGGCCCGCTCATACGCCAGGCGAATCGTTTGCTCACCGCTCGGCATAAACGAGTATATGCCTTTGCAAGCCAGCGTTCTTAATACCTGCACATGCTGGTTGCCAATGCTGACACCACTCGGTGGTGCTTCATTCATAGGAGAAGGTTTTGAACCGCCTGGCACGCCAGGAAAATAATGAGGTGCTGAAGGATCATTCCAGCGTTGCCTGAAATTTTCCCATACTTGCGCCACAGCGGGACCTTTTACCGCTAATTGGACATCATGCCAGGCATCCATAATTTCTGTTTGCCGTTGCGGCGGACTCGTATGTTCGGGAATATCCCAGCGGTCTACGCAAATATCAATACCACCGACATAAGCCCAGTCCAAACCTTCCGAACTCAATATGACCGTCTTCTGATGATGTGACCCGCTAAGGGCTACCCGACCGTCGAGAATAGCGGTGCCATTGGAGACGCCCAAGTTATTGATGGCAGAAACAAAACTCATATTCTCGCCCGGGTGCTTATAGAGCAAACCGAAAATCTGGCCTGGCATTGTCCATTGGATCAACCCGGATCCAAAATGGTACCATAAGATGGCCCGCACGGTTACTCCACTTTGAATCAGCGACACAACCTGTTGCTTGTAGGTAGGCGGCCCAGCTGTAGTCGGCTCAAGCAATTGATCCGGCGATACCCGCCAGCCGGTCTGATAAAAGTAATCGCCTGGACGCATTGCTGCTATACGAGCCGCTAGATGCGACATGTATGCCTCTCCATCAATAAGTGGCGTGACCTCATTGCCTGAAGTATAGTGAGGGTCTCTAGGCATAGACGCAGCAGGAAGGAACCAATGCTCCGGGTCAGTGTTACTCTGTTCCTTAATACTAAGATTAATAGACGCACTCAAGCCAAATGCGAATCCGGCCTCCTGCATACCTTGCCATTGTGCTGCGATCGCAAGCGGGTACCCGTCGTCTACAATATTTCCAACAAAATCAAAACGAACATACTGATCCCCTTTGAAAAAGTAGATCTTGTTGTTTCCCCAATTCAATGCCGCATCCAAATCCTGCTCGAATCCCGCCTCTTGAATGCCGGGCCATTGATCGGCGATTGAAAGCGGGTACCCGTCGTCTACCTTATCTTCAGTTAAATCATATCGTACATACTGATTCCCTTTGAAAAAGTAGATCTTGTTGTTTCCCCAATTCAATGCCGCATCCAAATCCTGCTCGAATCCCGCCTCTTGCATGCCGGACCATTGTTCGGCGATTGAAAGCGGGTAGCCGTCTTCCACCCTATTTTCCGCACTATCAAAACGAACATATTGGCTTCCTTTAAAGAAATAAACCTTGCCGTTTTCTAAACTCACCGCCGTGTCGAGGTTGACGTCAAAACCCGCCTCTTTCATACCCGGCCAAAAATCGGCAACCGGCAGGGGGTAGCCGCCGTCAACCGTGTCTTCCTCTCGATCATAACGTACATATTGAGCTTCATTAAAAAAGTAAACTTTTGAGCCCATCTCTAAGCCTCCTAATTTATTCGTTGCTTGTTCGAATTCATAGCTTGATGTCCCCTGCATCTTCGATGACATGTGTCATCTCAGCTTCCATTCGCATCGGGTCATGCTCGCGCAGATTGCCGAACCGCAGTCCCGTCACTTCTTCGATTTCATTACGGCAGCCTTCCAAAATTCGGCCGGAATTTGAATGCCCCGATAACGCATGTCATCCGGACCGCACTGGAATGCGCGATCTATCCGCGGATCAAAATACCATTTGTCATCCTTGCGCTTCATTTCGATCGATTGTTTACCGTCGATATTTACCGCCGTGTAAAATGCCAGCTTGCGGGATTTGCTCATCGCGATAGAGAAGTGGGTGCAGGTCAATATTTTATCGCCCGTCTTGAGAGGAGTAATGTCTTGCTGCAGGTCTTCCCGAAATACGGGAAGAGGTATTTGATAATCATTGCCGAGAAAAAGGGGGTCGTAGCCGGTTAGTCCTTCGTATCTATCGATGCTTAATTGTTCTACTTCCTTTGCTACCGGATCTCCTGCGACAGTTTCCGCTTTGGATCATTCATCGATCATCGATTTTCGCGCATAATAGCTGCCAGGCTCGGTCTGCAATGAAAGAACCCGGCGATCATGAATTCAGTAAAGCACTAATGTCGATTGCACCAGGATCCCAATGATTTTGCCCAGGCACGTGCTGGTGACCACACCAACCGGAGAAGACAGCCCAATCCTGAACCGACATCCGATTCTCCGGGTGCGCATTCACCTCGTTAAAATGAAGAAAAGTACGGTCGGATCTTCTTGGAATGGGTACCAAATCTTCTATCTGACGCATAACATCGCGAATGAATGCCAAATGCTCCGGTGGTAAATCGGGGGAATCTTTCGCCATGCCAACGATTTCGATCTGTACGGCATGAGCCGAGTTCGACGCGAGCGTTCCATTGGCGTCGCCTAAAGCCCTTGACCCGACGTTTAGCGGAATGTACTGCACGACTTTGAACGTTTTGGGTTCAATAATGAGATGAGGCCAGTCTTTGTTCGTATCAAATGTGCCATCCGCTCCGGAGAAAGTCCCCCCCTCAGTTGTATGCAGTACTCCGCGCCATGGCATGGGTCTATATTTCGGACCTAAAGGTGTTTTCCGACGTATTTCAGCACCTGGAATCCATATCTCGCTATTCAAGTCAATGAGATCGAAAGAGGCGCACAAGTTTTGGTCGAACCCCGCTGTTTGCATACCAGGCCACATGTCTGCGATCGCAAGGGGATAACCATCGTCAACTTTATCGGCGGCGATATCGTATCGAACATACGTACTCCCTTTGAAAAAGAAGATCTTGCCGTCTCCCCAATTTATTGCAGCGTCCAGATCCTGCTCGAATCCCGCTGGCAGCATACCAGGCCAATTATCTGCGATCATGAGCGGATAACCGTCGTCAACTTTGTCATTTGCAATATCGTAACGAACATAATGATCCCCTTTAAAGAAATAGACTTTGCCGTCGCCGAGGCTAACCGCCGCTTCCAAGTCCTTATCGAATCCCGCCGCCTGCATACCGGACCATCCATCAGCGATTGCTATTGGGTAGCCATCATCCGCTTTGTCTGAGGCAATATCATAACGAACATACTGGCTGCCTTTGAAGAAAAAGAGCTTGCCTCCACCCAAATTTACCGCCGTATCAAGATTCGTGTCGAAACCCGAGACTTGCATGCCAGGCCAATTATTTACGATAGTAAGAGGATAACCTTCGTCTACCTTATCGTCTCCCCTATCATAACGAACATAATTACCACCGCTGAAAAAAAACACTTTAGTCCCCATCGCAAATTCTCCTTTTATCCTTCATCATTTTTAAAAGCCCTACACTTTCAACTCGATTTCCTCCATGACGTCAAAACGCAAAAGATGAACGGGTGGAGAAACGAGAGGCTTGCGTTGGCGTTGCGTCCACGATACGGGATTGCCGAGCAGATCCCGGGCGAGCATCCAGCGACGTTCGATCTCGATACCGTTCGAGGGGATGGCCGATGGATCGACCCTGTGAAGCAGACGGGCGTTCGGTGTTCCCGCGTATAACGTCTCGGCTGCCGGATGGGGAAGCGGAAGCGGTTGATGGCGCGACAGGTCGGCGAGCCCGCGTTGCACGAAGACGCGCTTATTGTCTTCCGTCACGAGATCATAGGGGTGCCAATAAAGCTGCGCTCCTACGCCTGGGATGTACTGGAAAGATTTTGCTTTGTGCACGGCGCTGTTCGGTTTGCTCGCAGGGTCCAATATCAGGGGGTTCGCCGCATCGTCGATCAAGATCCGTTCCTTCGATTCGACCTCGCGTCCGTCCACGATGCGTTCCACGCCCCAAAGATAGTTGGTTTGTTCGTCGATGCCGAACTGTACGCGTTCGATCGGTTCGCTTTCGAGCGGGCACTCGGCGATGTTCCACAGCACGAGGGACGCCTCGTCCATTCCCGCGCAATTGAACATGCCCCAATCGGAAGGCGGAAGCAGTCCCGGATACGCTGGATCCGTACTCTTGTACGATCTTCCGAAACAATCTTTTATCACGACTTCCTTGATCGTTGAGACATTGCCGGCTCTGACGGTGACGGGAAAGAGGAACCAGTCGTCCGCGTGGGAATAGATCAAGTCCACCAGCAGCATCGTCGCGAAGCTTGAAGGATCGGGAGGGTACCCGCCGATGTCGGTTTTCGCTTCTTCGATTTGCCACCAACGGGGGTTCGGAGCACCCGGATAGACGAGCGGCGAAGGGATCACGGTCCCCTCCACGATCTGAGCGGGTTCGCCGCCATTGCCCGGTTCCTTCGCATCCACGGAATACCAGTCCATCGGTCCGCCATGATGGCGCTTTACTTCCAGAACGGAAGACGATGCATCGAAGGACCGTTCGTAATGGAGATGGGCCGATTTCCACGCGAGCGGGCTGTCGGGAGGAGACGTCTCGCCCCAATCGAAGTCGTTCAATTCGGGAACAGCAGCTCTTTGGCGCCACGCCGCAAGCCCGTCGATTTTGCCGTGAAAGGCGTCGTACGGCGGAGGCGGTCGATTGAACCGCAACTCCGGATGGGCATCGGCGTCGCCAAGCAACGCTTTGACCTGTCGGCCCACTCGAATGCGCCTTCCCATCGTCCACCAGTCGTCCAGCTCCGACTCGACGACGGCTTCCGCGGGAACCTCAGTTAAATTCACTTTAGGCTCGCCGGGAAGCGTCCGAATATCTTCCAAGGAAAGCCTATAATGGGCCGCGACAGGCGAAGAAGCATTCTCGCCCTGGTGTTCTCCCATCTGCCATTGGCGGGCAAGAAACCAGCAGGGATCATAGACGCTGGCTTCGAATCCGCGATCCAGGTCACGAACGCGAGAATAGGGTTCGAGCCTCACATATCGATCGTAAAAGGTGGTCTGGGCCATTAGAGAATCGACCTCCTGTATTGGAAGCTTGAGTCGAACCGAACGCTGTCCTTGGCACCGTCCTGGAACCAAAGACTGGAGGCGAGCATGCCAAGTTCTTTCAAATCTTCGGGTCTTGCGGCTCTAGCGTGAGCAAGTTCCCTCGTCTCAGAGAGAATGTCGATCAGAGTTTCGCCCTCAAGCTTCTCCCGGGGCTTGGGCGGGACCGCGAGCAGAATCGCTTGCGGCGCCCTTGAAGACGGGGCGTTGAAACCTAGCGCGACGAAGGAGTTCCTCTCTGCCATAGGAATGCTCTCGCTGAACTTGTCCAACAAACCGATGGCCATCTTATCGCCCGACCACGCATCCGAAGGACCGTAAACGGCGACGAACCGCGGGATATCGAATTGCGGCGCTTTGCCGGCCCTTCTCAATGCCGCATTCTCTTCAATAATCCCGGTGCGCCATGGATCGACCGGGAAGTTGCTCTTCGCAACCATGGATTCGTGCGTCTCGAGCGACAATGCTTGCAATTGAAGCGATTCCAGCTTCGCAAGAGGCCTTCTTACTGTCGCCATCGTCGTGAGCCACTCTTCTTGAAGAGGCGAGTCATCGTCTAGCTTCATGCCGGTAAGGGATAATGCGTCTCCCTTCTGCCAAAAGCCGAGAATAGGGAGCGAACCGTCCGGCGTGGCCACAGAGGATACGATCCGCGCCAGATCGGCGATTTCCGCATTGAGTTCCTGATGCTGCGGCAAACGGGTTTCGAGGGTTTCGGCAGCGGATCGAGCCAGACGTTCGAGCAAATCCGGCGACAAGGTCTCCGCCGTATCGGGGAGCGTACCGTGCACGAATCCATGAAATAGCATTCGGCGCTCGAATGTGTCGCTAGTGGGTACGATGCCCCACCGGAGCGCTTTGCGCAGTGCGAAGAGGCACTGAGTGTCGTCCGCCGCTTCCCGAAGCTCCTTCGAAGTCGCCGTCAAGACTGTCGCGAGGTTGTTCAATCTTTCCAAAAGGTCGTCTTTGATCCCGTTATCCAATGCCTTCGCGCTCGCTGCAGTAAGCTTGATATCCTTCGTCAGCGATCTGGCGTCGGCTGGCTGACTGGCGAATATTCCAGTCAATTGCCGGGCTGCGGAATAGGCCGCGGGAGACGTTACCGAAACGACTCTATTGAACTTACACCTAGCGCCGGCCAAGTCCGCCAAAATTTCCTCCGGCAGCAAAGCCGCTTCGGCGAGCGTCCAACCGAGCCCCAACTGAACCAGCGTCACGCTGCCGGTTTGCTCCTCTTCGGTTGCTTCTCCGCCGTCGTCCGCCGGCAAAGTTACCGTGCCTTTCACGTTCCACGTGTAGTCACCCCCCGGGAACAATCCCTTTACGTAATCGAAAAGCGACGGTTCGGCGATCCGGCAAGGATGTTCTTCGGATAGATCCAGAGGCAATTCCGCCCACGGAAGAGCGGTTAGGACGCTTGTGTGCAGTGCATACCCGGAAGGCTGCGTACGAACGGCTTCTAAGGACGGAGGTCTTCCCAAACCGGAGGCCGCTTCCATGGTCGCCGAAGCCATGTCCGGGCGCCCGGTGACGATCTGATGCACGGCGTCGGTCACAAGCAAGTCGGCGTAGGCATCGAGCGTACGATAGAGCAGGTCGACTTCCTCTGGTTGACCTTCCGTGAGTTCGGGAAAAGCTTTACCCTGTTTCCATCCGTTGACCGCGTCGATACCATGACAGCTTTCCCTGAGGGGGTTATCGGACGGCCGCATCGGATAGGCATGCCGAAGGAATTCCACTTTCTCCTTGCTGCCGACGATGCCTTCCAAGCGCCTCCCGACGACTTCATACAAATGGAATCCCATGCGCGTCTCCTCAGCGAGCTCGATGGCCATGCGCACGGTTTGCGAGTTCAGGTCAATCTGCCAAGTACCGGGGCCGCCCGCCGCCGTTCCATCGATCGCGGCTACATCTCTTTGGGCGGTCAAGTATTTGTCCCGCAAGACGAGCGCCGTTAACGCCTGCGAATAAGAAGGCGCATGGAGTCGTCCGGCATCGTTAGGACCGGGCTTACCTAAGAACGGGCCGTCGACCCAGCCGTACGCGCCGAGCCTGAATCTTTTGCGGATACTATTGCCGGCCGTTTGGATACGCCCCCAAGCGAGTCCGATCAGCCAGGGATCAATCCGGTGAGTCGCCGTGTCCAGCGTAGCCTTAAAGGCTCGTTCCAACTGGGCTAGCCGATCGACGGGGATCTCGAACCACGCATAGCGCGATTCCTGATCCTCCGGCTGTTTCCAAAAGAGGTCCAGTTCTCCCGCTAGTTGCTTCAAAGCGTCCATATGGGACAAAATAATCGCATGAATGTCGGGTCCGCCCTGGGCATTCTGAAATAAAGGAGGGAATGCCCTTCGGAAGGCCTCTAAGACTGAACTCGCCTGATTGTTCCGTAAGGGCTCCAGCAAAGGCTCCATGTTGCCAAGGGCGGCTTGCGAATACCAGGCTTGGCTGAGAGACAAAGCATGGAGCATCATACGAATGAGTAGGCTGTCCGGCCAAACGCTTCGAAATTCCTCAAACACGATATTGTCGAAAGATTTGCCCGAAAAGAAGGAATGGATCATTTCTTTCACTGGAAATCTATGAGGAGAGTGCTTGGCGGCGATCAACTGAAGCCCGACTTCATAGATGCCCTCGTGCATGCTCACGAAGAGGCGTTCCGGATCTTTCTCCATAACGGATTTGGCGCTCTGGTAGTAGGAATGGATAACTTCGCGGAAAAGTTGATTGTCCTTTATGTATGCGGCAGCTAGAAATTCCGCGGAACTGAAGATGCGATAGCCATAGGAGGCACTCAAAGCATCTTGGCCGAGAAGATCGATCAGCCGATTCGTATCCGAACCGAACGTTGTCCCGCGGCCTTCGGCGGAGGCGGCCCAACTTCTGCTCAACTGCGTCATGCGACGCGCCAGCCGAGTTTCCAGTTCACCCTCTCCGTCCGTGTCGCCTTCCCACCGGGTCCACACCGTCGCCGGCAACAAGCCGTAAGGCTGGTCGTCGATGCGAACCGGAGGAAGAGGCCCCTCGGGATACAAATTTTGCGTCGCCCATCTGCCGAGAGCGAGGGCTTCGTCTCCTTTGCCCCACAGATCACGCAGAAAATGGCCCCACAATGCCGGCCATAACGCTTGAACGAATCGTACGCTTTCCTGGGTGTCGTTCGCGTCCCCCCCAGGTATGTAAGGCATGGACCTGTCATCTCCCGTCAAGGCCCGGCTAACGGCAGCCGAAACGGGGTGTTGCTTGGCATAATCTTCTGGCTCCGTTTGCTGCCGGATACGGGTCAACGCCACGCCGAGCCATATGTCCGGATCATTGAACAAGTCGGCGGCTTCCGCGCCATGGACGCTGTTGGTGGGCTCTCCTAGACGGAGAATGCCCATCTCCCCGGCATCGGCTTGAGTGCGGAAATGCTCTTCCGGCGTCGCTTCGCCAAGCCCGACAACGTAGATCGCGCGAATGGAAGAAGGCGTCCATTCGGCAGGCAGCACTTCCTCGAATCCAAGCCCGATGTGCTTAGCCATCTCCCAATTCGCCCACCAGACATTGTCCGCGAAATCCTTGTCATTCGGCAGAGATAGACTAGCCAAGGCTTTTTTCCGATCATTCGCACCCTCTTCTCCGTCAGCTTGAAGCGTACCTACGAGTCTGCGCAGAGGTAAGCCCGTCTCTTGGAGGAGACTGGCATGCACGGCCCATACTTCCATCGAATCAGGCAATCCGCCAAGTCTGTTCGGCTTGGCGTCGCCGATTCGTTCGGCAGGAACGTTCGCGGTAAAGGGGCCTTCGCCGAACGCGGATGGGTAGAAGGAAGAGACGAGCCATGCTGCCCTTGCCGGAGCCAGTCGTCCGCATAGCCGACGCCAAGCAGAGCCGGCGAGCGAGCGATCCTCCATAAGGGCCAACAACTCGATCAGATTGATCGGATTCCGCTGCTTAACGGACTGATAGAGATCGGCCCAGAAGTCGTCCAAGTACCGACGCTCCGACTCGCTTACGTTGGATGAATCTCGTTGGAGGGAAGCTTCGTCCGGTATCACGCGAAGGGAGAGCATCCACTGGCCCGGAGCAAGCTCGTCGAACAATGTCTCCAGACGCAGCGGGAGAAGAACCCCGACTTCGTCATAGGGATAGAAACGGCTTTCGCGCTCCAAAAACCAAAGCCGGTGTCCGTTGATCAGAAGATCGTCGAAAATCCGTTCATCGCCGGCGATTGCCGCCAACACTTGATCCGCGAAGCCGGCAGACGCATCCCCCTTTCCAAGGGAAACGTCCGCGATATTCTGGCCCATTTCCGCCGTAAATCCGGAAGGCTGCTTCAACAATTGAACCGCGGGATCCTCCTTCATGCGGTTAAACGCGCTGCCGGCGTTTTCCCATAGCCATTGCAGGCCGACTTCACGGTAGATTTCATCGGTAACCTGCCAACCGGAAGTGTTCAACAACGCTAGCTCCCGCTCCAGAAGGGTTCTCCAACCCGACAACTGCTGCAACCGAAGACGGTCTATAGGCGATGGAACCGGAAACGGGAAAGGAATCGGGTTGGGCTCCTGCCCTCTACGGGGTCGCCCGCCCGATCCGGGAAGAGAGAGTTTTCGCGCTTTTTTCTCCTCCGAGGCCAAAACTTCCATTGCCCTCTTGACCAGGTCCAGCCGGTGATCTCGATATGCGAATACCATGATTATCAATCCACCTGTTCTTTAAGATAATGGCCATCCCACGCCACTCGGGTCGGGTGGTCGATCGTGCTCTTGGCGAAATCGACGCTGGTCACGTCGGGACTGTCCGGCACGGGATGCGGCTTATACTCGAATCTTAGCTCTGCCGGCGGCTCGTCAAGGATGAGCCAATAATCATCGAGCGTGTTCGGGTCGATATCGAAGAGGAACGCATGCAGATCCGTCTCCAACTCGGCCATGAAGTTCGGCCCGACGTAAGTCCGGCTGTCTATTTCACCTGCGTTGTAAGTGAAATCAGGGGTTGTCTTGAGATTGTCATCATCTAATGTCGCATTCCCCGACTTGCGTACAAGATAGACCAAAGTAGAGGGATATCTTCGGAACAAGTCGGTACGAAATACAACGACCAGATCTTCGGTCGACTTGATGTCGCCGGGATCTTGAAGGACGAGCTTCGGGGAGTCGAGATCGGCTTCCGGCGCCTTTACCCATTCCAGGAAAGGAAGGATATCGGGTTGTCTCGCTACGTCCTCGGCCGCCGGGGTCCTCTCGTAATTCACGCGACCCCAGAATCGGCGGAGAGGAGTAAATGTCGGGTCGACGGGCAAATTGCGCCAACGCATCTCGCGCATGAACTGGGTATTGATTCCGACCATGAAGGCGTTGATAAAAGCCGGGTTTGTTTTCAGGGATACAACGGAGTCTTTGGGCAAGTCCCCGACGCCCGGCAGGAGCCACTCTTTGGCAAGCTTGTTCAACAGCTGCCACGTCGGAAAGTAAAGCCCGAGCGGCAGTTCCGGCGGAGCGAGATGGGATAAATCCAAGCCTTCGATCGTCGAAGCGACTCGCCGCCAAGCCGGCGGCTTATCTTGGGTCGGGTCGATTGCGGCTCCAATGACTCCCGCGAGCTTACTCAGCTCGACGGGACGAACGAAGGAGGGCGGGGGCGGAAGCAGCGAATCCAAGACGAAAGCGAGTTCGATTCCTTCCGTTTCCGCATTTGTATCGTAGAAGCACATTCGCAGCACGGTTCGGACAATCTGCTCCTTAACTAGTAAACGAAGACCGGATTGTTCTAAAATCCCCGTGATATCCTGCGCACAGCCGAGATCCGATTGGACTAGCGCACGCAACAACTCCGATCTCATGTCCGGCGAATTAGGCTGCCCATCGAACTTCTCTCCGATTTCATACAAGCGTTCCAGCAGCCTCGGAACGATCGGCTTTAATCCGAATTGCTTTTCCAACGGGAGAAAACCAAGTTTGCCCAAAACGTCGTTCGCATGCGGGAGTCCCGCAGCAGTGCCTATGGTCGGGTCGATCGGACGGTTGGCTGCTTCGAGAGCTTCGGCTCTATCGAACGTACCGTTGTGATGGCGCGTCCGGGCTGTGCCGTTTCGAAGTACCCGCATCGCCGCGCTGGAGAACAAAGCCGGCGCCAATGGGCTCGTCCCGGAGGTGACTCGGTCCAGCACTCTGCGGCCATCGGAAGCGCGCATGCGCCCCATCGCCGGTCCGAAGAGGCTGAGGCGTCGAAGCGGATGGTCCGGCAGCCATCGCAGCCACAAGCTTTGCGAAGCTAACAACCCTTGCGCGAGTTGGCGAATGCGTTGCGATGCTTCAAGCAGGCTCCCGGCTTGCTCGACCGCGGCCTTCATGAGCTCCTCCTGCGCTTCGATGCCCAGCCAAGCGCCAAGTCCCGAGATCGATCTGTAGCGGGGATCGTCGTTCAGCTTCTTTCCCCATATCGTTGAACGCGGATCGGGCAACCAAGGGCGGCCGTACTGCGGCAAACCGACGATGTCTCTTAACGGCTCGCCGACGTCCTTCACGTCTTGTGCCAGAGCGTTCAAATCCTCTCTGACCATCGCTTCTTTGTCTATCGCTTCGGGCGTAACAGGCGGCAGCTTGAGCGAAGTCAGGGCGCCTCGTGCCTCTAGCGTCACATCGATTTCGATCGAAGGTTCTTCTACATGACGGGCATAGCGCAGCTTTGCCAGTCCAAGGTCGCCGCCTTCCTTCACCTTTAAGGCCGCGGCGAGCGTCTCGAAGTCGCCCGCTTCCGCAGTCCAAAATTTCCAACTGTAGAGCACGGTCCTTACGGCGTGGTCGGATAAAACTCCGTTCGACCAGGCTGGCCCTCCTAGCGCATCGAAGGCGGGAACAAGAGCGGCGACGTATTCGGTGAATTTTTGCAGCTCGACGTTAGCTAGAAGGCGGGATCGGCCATTCTGCACGTGAGCCCACAAGTGCGATTTCTCCAACAGGTAATGAGTCAATAAGTCCGAGCTTGCCGTGACCAGTTGTCCTTCTTTGATGACGAGCTGTTCTGGCGTACCGACTAACAGCGCGAGCCAGGGCTTGAGGGTGGGCGAATTCTCCTTGGGCGTATAGCGCCACGGAAAATCTTGTTCCGCGAAATCCACGTGAGGGAGCTTCGTCGTCTCCGCGCCGTGGGTAAACGGCCTCGGGGCGACTCCGAGAATGGCTCCGTTTCTTAGGCCGACAATCTCGTCAGCCGAAAAGACGGCGAAGGAAAGCGGGGATTCCGCTTTAGCGACACTTCCGGTAACATCGTCCTTCAACGTCAGCTTTAAGGAGCCGACAAGCCGTTGCCCGTCTTCCTTCATCGCCCGGAACAAAGGCGAACGCGCGTTGGCGTGAAATTGAAGAGGACCCGGAGCGTTATCCGTCATGTCAGATCACCTCGCTTAGATCGATTGTCGAATCCAGCTCGGATAGGGCGAATCCGCCCTTCTCCGTCCTTGCGGAGAGAATGGCTTGCGCCGGATTAAGCGCCGAGCGGTGCACCGCTCCTTGCTTGTCGTAAGATGACCAGTTCTCCTGACGCGTCTTCACCATCGGTTCGGTCGCACGCGCGGGGACATAATGGCCTCGTTCGCGCTGCAAGTTCAGCAAGCCGGCTCCTACATAGTTGAGAACAATTCTTTCGCACGCAAACTTGGGAAATCTCTTCGGTAATTTCCAGAGGTCAAGATTAACGGTGTAATCGCGCGTATCGGTGAAATCCAGTTTACCGGCACCGATTCTTAAGCCGGACTGCAGTTCGGAGAACGTCGGAGCGTTTAATTGTTCGGCTTTTCCGAGCTTGGCGAAAGTGCCGACGCCGAACCAGTCCTTCTCCGGCGTGCAGAGGATCTCGGGTTGTTGGTTCAACTCCGGTTGTTCGTCCAGATTGACGGACAGATGGTGAGGACCGGCGAGGTCGACCCCCTCGAAGCGCGTGATATCCAGCGCCAATGGGACGCGCTTCTGCTCCCAAATGAGCGATCCGACCGGGGAGATGCGGAGAATGCTACCGTCCGCGCCTCCTGCAGCAGCTTTTCGCGTGCGGATCAGTACGCTCCCGTCTTCACCTTCCGCTCTCAAGTTCTGCGCTTTGGAGAGTTCGCTTTTGAGAAGATTGACAATGTCCTCGTCGACCCCAGCCGTGTCCCTGTGCCCGGATCCGATCTCCAGCGTAACGCTCTCCGAGATTTCGAAGAAAAGGATGCTTATGCTCGCTCTGGCATTAATCGTAATCGGTCCCGGTCCGGTCATATTGCCTTGAACGCGAACGCCGCACAAGGAATAATCCGCGACCTCGACGTCGAACCCAGCGTCGATTTCGGCTTCGAAGAAAAACGGACGAAATTGGATTAAACTATCGAAAGAGAACCAACCGTGCGCGCTTATAGGGCCGATGGAGAGACCTGCTTCCACGTTCGCGCCTAACTGCAATGTGTTCGGCGTAATGGCGAGATACATCCCGAGCTTAAGCCATGCACTAACGACCATGTCCATGGAGAGCGATGCGCCGGCTCGGGTGAGCCGGGGAATATTAAGCGGACCGGGATTAAACGAGGGGTGGAATCCCCCTACGCTAAAGACGAAGTAGCCGTTCGGGCCGTAACCGATCCGAAGAGCGGCTTCCCCGGTAATGTCGAGGATAAGCATGACATGAGAATTCACAAGCGCGGCTTGAAAAAATATAAGCTGCTGCGTGAAGTCCATTCCGCCGACGAAATCAAGCCTGATATTGACAAGCGCGAGATTCTCGTCCGCGCCTAACTGCATGCGCGCCGATCCGGTGAGGAAGAGCTTGCGGGGTCCGGGAAGTTCGATGAAGACGCCTACGTCAAGATGCAGTAATTCCAACCAATTCAGCTTGAAGGTCGGGCCGACAACGAAGATGCCCTTTTCCTCGGGGAAAAACGCGCGAAGGTCGTTAAGCAGCGCGGGCGCTTGCTTGACTGGATCTTCGCAAAAAAGAACATGGCCGCTCGCGCCGTTGGATAACCGATCCCGCAGGAGGTCCGTATCGGCTCTTCTGTTTATGCCGACGAGCCCGCCGACGCCTTCCAGCGCGAATCCCCAGCTCAGTTGAATGCCGGGGAAGGGAAATTTGACGCCGAGCACCGCGACGAAAGAAGGGTCGCCCTCCGGTAGTCGCTTGTACAAGCCGAAGGCGGTCACGCCGATTCCATCCAGTACCTTGAGCTGCATGGCTCCGCTATACTCGCCGGAGTCGTATTTCTTCAGGAATCCGCCGCCGCTGACGGGGCCGGCCGCGATTTCGAGACCTACGCCCGCAGGAGGTTCGACGGTAAACGCGTTGCCCTCTTCCCAGCGGCCGAACATGACGCCCGCGGCATCCATGGTCGCATGAAGCGGACCGAGTTGGGCGCTGGCTCCAAAGTTCAGGTGCATCCTTGCGTAGAAGGTGCCGCCAATCTCATCCGGCTTGATCTCGAGTTTGACCTGTACCTGAGTGAGCTTTATTTCGACAGGGGAGGATCCGATTGTGAACGACATAGGCGCCGCGAATAAGGCGGAGAAGACGCCGTCGGCTCCGGCGTGCAGCAGCAAGCCTTTCCCCGCCTCGTATGCCAGCCGCAGCTCCGCTTCCCATTGCACGGAAGCGGGCAATGCAGAACCGCCGATCGATTGGAGCGATTCGGTCGTCAGCACGAGAGTGATTCGTTGAAGATCAAGGCTAAGCGTAAAGTACGGTTCACTATCCCGCATTTGAAGCAAGACTCGCGCCGAGCCCAAAGAGAGATGCGTGCCGTTTTTGGGACCGAACACCATCGCGTCTTCTCCGGAGGGTGGTTGTTTGGAGACGAATATTTCGAACTCCCCTTCGGAGAGCTGCGGCGGGGAATGATCCAAGTGACCATCCTGGAGGAAGACCCGGTACGTTTTGTTTCCCGCGTCGGGACTGGCGATGCCCAGCTTCCATCCGCCTCCGAGATCAAGCGTTTTCGAGAGGACGTTCTGCACGTTCTGAAGCGCAATTTCGATACCGAAGCCGTTCAGCCGATGCTGGCCGTCAACCGGCAGTATGTCGGGACCAATAACGTTGAACAAGTCGGTGGGATCAGCAGCCGGAAGGCCGGTTTGGGCGGCATAAGCTAGAAAGTCGTTCAAAATCGCGGTAGGTAAACGGACGGGAAGCGGGGAATGGACTAACCCGAGGAGATCGGTTAGATCAATCGTCGGGTCGGCTACCTCAGGCGAAGGCAATGCGGCGAATCCCTTCCGTTCATATTCGAGCCGAATCAAGGCTGCGGGAGAGACGGCGAGCATAGAGGCGTAAACTTGGACGCGTTTAACGTCATCGATAGTATGGATTTTGCCGATCCACCAACCCGGGTCGGCTGCGGTAGGGCCGGGGTTGCTGAAAAGCCGAGTCAGTTTGTCCCATTTAATGTTGAAATGATGAACGTTGTTCGCTCCGATGACCGGTTCATCCACGAAGGAATAGGTGATGACGCCGAGAATCGTCAAAGACTCCGCGACTCGCGGCGCCTTCATCTGAAGGGCCCGAACAAGAAGCGAGTCCCGAAGATTTTGATCTCCGAAAATAATTTTGAACTCGTCAAGCCAGTGTTGCACGCCTTGCCCCATCCAGTCCACGGATACGCCGGATAACCGCTCCAGCTTATCGCCGAGAGCGTCGAGAACAGTGGGTAATGGCAGTACATCTGTTGCCATCGCATCCTTAAACGCGTTGGTAATGGTTTGGAACAGATCGGACACGACACAATACCTCCTTCACTGTAACAAACAGATTGTAAGATATTGCTATATCGAAGTCTGTACAACCGAAGCATTAAAGTTGAGCCAAGTTTCTACAGCATTTTCTAATCCTCAGCAAAGGGGAAGAACAAAAACTTAGGCACAAAGTCTTAGATATCTTGAATAAAGCAGCTTGGTTTACTAAGATAATAGACTTACTTCTTACATCTTTAAGCTGTATGATCTGTTCGTCATATCAATAACAATCCAAACAAAACATTCATGGTCTTTCGTCCGCAACCCGCACATGAAAGTGGGGTTTAGTGATGCCCTCCCTGACTGAGTAATCTACGATTGGACAGAAATACGAGGCTTTTTATGGTGGTTCGACCCTGTCATCCACAATATTGTAGCCGAGTATTACTACAAGAGCGGATTAAGGCAATGTGAGGACTGGATTCAAAAAGTAGGTGGCGAGGGGATTCGACTATGGAGAGAAGCGATAATAGACACCTTGGCAAAGGAAGCCAAAAAAGAGACGTTCTACGAGCCCGACAATGACTAGCATCAAAAGTTGATGGAGGTACGTCAAAATTTGACCCACCCCTAACAAGTATCCAAAATACAGAAAAAGCCGCTCCTGCTGACACAGAAGGCGGCTTGTTGCCCCTGTTGACGCAGAAAGCGACTATTGAATAAAGCAGCTTGGTAGAAAGATATTCAGTTTGCAAGAGTATTGTTGCTCCCTCATGAGACAATGCTATTGACTGTCATAGTGCGGCGGGTATATCAAAAATTGACCCACCCCCGTCAAATTTCACTTCTTCTTGGCAGGTCTCCATTTGAAGCCGCAGTTCATACAGCCGTTGACAATCTCATTTCTGCCGACAAAGCCCACCAAAATACTTACAGGTAGAGTTAGGAAAAAAATAATGATTCCGACAATGCCAAATGCCCCAAGTGCCGAACCAGCACCACCGTTCTTACTGTACATAAAAGCAAAACCGCTTGCCATGATAAGAAGTATGCCAATAAGAATCATAATACCAAGAGTTTTGAACAGGTTAGCAAAGCTGTAACCTCTTTTGTTGGCTACCACTTGCTGTGACTTACATTTGCGGCAAGTTACGGTATTCACATTATTTGTAGTATTCAACTGGCTTCCTGCTCCCCCTGCTTGGCTGACTGTAGTCCTATTTACTTGGGAACTAGCCGCCCTAGATTGACCGTTAATAGCCCTATTAACTTGGGAGGGCGTTGACCTATTGGGCTGATTGAATGTAGTTCTAGTATCACGTTGCACTTCTTTTGATTCCCTCCTGATGAATGTTTGTAGGTATGTAGAACTATGTTCGACCTCTATCTGTATCAGAATTGAGGCATGTACAAAATCAGCAATTACTTCATAGGCAGAGGTATTGCAACCCCTAGAACTGTATCAGGTGGCGGCAACAGAGGGACATTATGGAATCAAAGTTCCGTAAGCGTCATTCTCAAAAACATTGTCTACACAGGCACTCTTGTACATCATCGTGAAGAGACAAGAGACTTCATCTCCAAGAAGCGTAGACGTGTAGACCCTAGCGAACAAATAATCCATGAAAATGCACATCCCGCCATTATCACAATGGACGAGCATTTAGCCGTATTGGAGATTATGTTTGTTTTGCTGTTGCATCATGAGTGCTTTTCCACCTGAAACCCGATATAATCGTTTTGAAGGAGGATGGCGTGATGACAAAGGCAGAGGCAATGGACAAGCACATGGGTGCTGATGAAAAAGGTATCAGCAGTTTTGACATTATAAATATTGTCCACCAGATTTTCAATATCGATTTGGAATCCATCGCTGATTCGCCAATCCTGTTCCGGGCAGCCCTGGATACCTATCTGGAGCACAGCGGCAACAAAGCAACGGGCGCAGAAGTCCGCAAATGGATAAATCAAATTCTGAGTATTAATTTAGATGCCCTCTCTAAGTTGGAAGGGGCCAAAATCTCTTTGTACTCCAAAAATCAATGGATGATTCGGCATGAAAAAGACTTGTTTGTTGTTCATACCGGAACCGGAGATGTTGATGTGAGAATTTTCCCCACAAACTACTTTACCGAGCAAACCGGCTCCGGAGCGTTGCCGGTCGACTTAATCAACGCATTAATCTCTCTGGGATTCCAATTCGAGGAGAACAAAGGAAGCTGCTATTTCACAAGCCCTGAAGGCGAACCTGTTCCAGATTCCTTTAAGGGACAAACGATTATGGCAGTAAGGAATGTCATTCAACACTCATACTCTCATTTGTAAGCAATCGACATTACTTCCCAAAAGACGATAAAAATTTAACACGATCCCCCATCGGAGGAACATTGTTGTCCCTTAAAGCCACTTCTAATATAGCCGGCCCATTGGAATCCAATAAACGGTAAATCATGTCTGGGTTGATATCGTCCAAACCGTTGATTCTAAAGCTGGGAATATGCATAGCGGCGGCCATCTCGGCGATATTGACCGCTTCCTGATCAAAGGATGGATGGGTTCTCTTAAATTGCAGCGAATGCCCGTGATAAACCATTCCTAAGCGCGCATTATTCATCACAATAAACAAAATGGGCAGACCCTTTTCTTTAGCTGTCAATATTTCCATTCCATGCATGAAAAAACAACCATCGCCTGTAATACATACGACAGGACGTTCAGGTTCAGCTAATTTTGCACCGATAGCTGACCCGATGCCGCTTCCCATTGCTCCGAAATGGACATTGATGTCATAGGAATCGCAATCCAAAACCTTCATGTAATGTATGACATAGGACATAAACTCGCCAATATCGACGGTATACCGGGTTGCGGGCGGCAACAGCTTCTGAATATTCAACAGGACATTTCTCGTGTTGTACGCCTCGATATCCTGAAATGACGGTTCATTCCCTTTAACAATCTTTTTAAAGGCAAGGTCCTTACTTTCCCTCGACAACCCCAAAACTCTTAATTCTTCGATTATCATCAATAGGCTCAAACGAATATCGCCCAAGACAGGGATATCGATCTCGTATTTCCGATTAAACACCGACTGGTCAAAGTCAAGTTGGACAGTGAATCGGCCTTTGGTAAGATTCGGATTATAATTGCTCGTAGCGGTTTCGCCCAAACTTGAACCCGCAATCAACAGGGCTTGACCCGTGCCTTCGGTAATTAAGGTCGAAGCGGCTTCATGGCCCGCAAATCCAAATACGCCTGCAAGAAGCGGATGATGATCCGGAATATATCCTTTTGCCTGCGGGGTTGTGACGATTGGCCAATTCAGCATTTCCGCCAGCTCGATTAACGAGTCGACAGCACCTCTGACGCCTTGTCCGACAAGAATGCAGCCATCTTTCCTCTGCAATAACGCTTTGGCTGCTTTTTGAATCGTTTCTAGAACAGGAGTCATAGGCTTTCTTTCAAGAAAAACCGGAGAATCAAGGCTTTCGACTTCGGCATGCTGCACGTCGATCGGGATCGCTATGTGAACAGGGCCCGGCACGCCGGATATTGCAATTTGGCTTGCTTTAACGACTTCAGGGAGCAAATCCTTTGCCTCTTTTACAATGACGCTATATTTGGTGACGGAACGAAAGAGAGGATCGGCATCCAGTTCCTGGGAGGCGTTTAATCCCATGGTATTCACAGGAACAGCGCCAGTTAAAAATAAAACGGGCAAATGTTCGCGCATCGCGTTGGCCGCCCCGGTAAGCAGGTTCGTTCCCCCCGGTCCACTGCAACCGATCGCTACGCTCATCCGGCCTGTGTATTTTGCATAGGCAGCCGCCATGTAGGAAGCGGCTCCCTCATGCTTTGTTACCACCGGTTCTATCTCAGGCATATCGTAAAGCGCATCATAAAAAGCGTTGACGGAGCCCGCCGGAATACCAAAAATATGCTTCACGTCATTTTGTTTTAAAAATTCTAATACTGCACGGGCTGCTTTCATGTTCGAATCCTTCCTCCATTATCGGCCATTGTTAATAAACGATTGCTTATATCTTCTGCACTCATAGGTTTGCTGAAGTAATAACCTTGCATTAAATAACAGTTTCGAGCGGATAGAAATTCTACATGCTGCTTTGTTTCAACCCCTTCGGCAATGACACGAAGATTCAGGTTTTGAGCCAGTGTAATAATGGTGCTTGTAATCGCTGCATTATCGTTCTCATCCGTATTGTCCAGTAAAAACGATTTGTCAATTTTCAAAGTATCAATCGGCAAGCTTTTTAAGTATCCTAACGAAGAATATCCCGTCCCAAAATCATCGATCGCGATTTTAATGCCTAAGCCTTTTAATTCCTTCATCGTTTTTAACGTTAAGTCTCTGTTCTTAATAATAAGATTTTCTGTAAGCTCCAGGTGCAAATGTTCAGGGGACAAGTTTACTTCACTTAACGTGTTGCTAACCAATGCAAATAAATTGTTTTGCTCAAACTGACGGGCCGACAAATTAACGGATACGCTTAACAGGGGGTGTCCTTCGTCATGCCACTGTTTTAATTGTTTGCATGCCTCTCTAAGAACCCACTCGCCGATGGGCACGATTAAGGCTGTTTCTTCAGCAATCGGAATAAATTGATCTGGCGCTATCATTCCTTTATGGGGGTGATTCCATCTTAGCAAAGCCTCTACGCCCACAATTTGATTCGTTGTCAAGTCGATTAACGGCTGGTAATAAACCAAGAGTTCCTTTTGATCCAGAGCTCTATATAACGCATTCTCGAGTTTAACGCTTTCGAATGTTCGGGTGTCCATTCCTTCAATAAAGAAATGAAAACTATTGCCCGATATTTCTTTGGATTTGTACATCGCAGTATCCGCATTTTTAATCAATGTCTCGGTCGTATCGCCGTCATCGGGAAACAAACTAATGCCAACACTCGTCTTAACATAAATTTCATTGTCCAATAATTGAAAGGGTTCCGTGAATGAATCTATGACGAGATGAACGGCCTGCAACACTTCACTTTCGCTTTTAACATGGGGCAAGCAGATGGTGAATTCATCTCCGCCTTGACGCGATACCGTTGCACCCTTTGGAACACAAAGACTGAGCCGCCTGGCAACTTCCCGTAATAATTGATCGCCGAGGCTATGTCCCAAAGAATCGTTGATGAACTTAAACCGATCTAAATCCAAGTAAAGAAGGGCCAGTTTTTCTCCACTGAGCTTTGCATGAGTGATCTCTTGATTCAGTCTGTCTCTCAAGAAAACCCGGTTAGGCAAATCGGTGACGCTATCGAAGTAAGCGTGGTATTTGATTTCCTCTTCCATTTGTTTCCTTTGCGTTATATCCTTGAAGGTGACCACTTCCCCCACAATCTCGTCACCCTCCCTAATGGAGGAGATGACATATTCAACGGGAAAGCAGGTATTATCTTTGCGATAAAATCTATGATCCTTATCGTAAGGATCCCAATTCCTATAGAAACCGGCGGAGACATTATCCTTGTTCTCCAGATTATCTTTGCCGTTGAAAATAATGCTTGCCGATTGTCCGATCAATTCACCTTTTGTGCCGTAGCCCAATATGGAGATGCCGGCCGGATTGCAGAATGTAATGTTTCGGTCAAGATCCAAACCAAATATCCCTTCACCCGCCGAGTTGAGAATTAACTCCTTCTCTCGGCTAAGCTGCCGCAATTCGGTTACGAATCTTTCCAGTTCCTTATTTTTCTCCGTGATTTCTGAAGTTCTCTCTACGATGATAATCTCTTGCTTTTCCATATACAGGATGTTTGATATTGTCGAAGCGGTAGCATCCACAATGGATTGCGCGAGTTCCACCACAGCGCTCGGATACACGAGATTCCCTTTTTCAAGATCGACAACCGGTATGGCGCCCAATACTTCACCCATCGAAACCAATGGGAGAATAAATATGCCCTTGATGCCGAAATTGCGGCAAACCTCATGGTTGGGCCTTACATCTGCGAAGACATCCGGAATAAGGAGGGCTTTTTTCGAGTGAATGACCTCTTGAAACAAAAGGTCGGTGCTTGGATCCAATTCGCTTGAACCGTGTGTCTTCAGCCAGTCTTCTTCCGTCCAGTCACTATCCTTGCTTAACTTCGCCGGACTAATTTTTCTTTCCATTATGGGATCTAATAAGTGAACGCCTATATTGGAGTTGTTCAAGACTTTCCCCAAGTACGAAAAGCAAATATCCAAACTCTCATTCAACGTGGAGCACATCGCCAAATCGCGGGTCACATCCAGCAACAGCTGCTTCTCGGCAATGAGATTTTCTTTATGCGCCAAATTGTTTGCGTTTTGTATCGCTACGGCTGCCATGTTCACATATGCCTCGACACTTTGAATTTCCGACTCTGTCAGATTCATCGGAATGCCATAATCAAATAAGAAAACAAGACCGAATAATTCCTGCTCAAACGAGATCGGAAGAACGAGTAATGATTTGATTTTAAACCCTTCTACCGCTCTGGGGTCGGGCCGATTGTCCTTTGATGTATCCGGTATGTAAATGGTCTTTTTTGTTTCAATTACTTCTTTTGCCAGCAAGTCCATATCCGTATCAATGACATGCATATCCAGCGTCCATCCGTTAATAACCTGCGGTTTGCCTACATACCCTCTGAACGTCCCGTCCTCCTGCGGTAAATAAATACCTACGGAATTGCATTGAACGATTTCTTCGGATATTGCCGTCGTTACATGCTGCAATACTTCACGCAGCTCCAGCTTCGTATTGATCAATTTTGTAAGATGCGCTAAACGAGAATATCTCATCTGTTCTTTCAACATAATCTGCCTCCGCAGTTTTTTAAAAACAGCCATATTTCTACATAGTTCTACACGAAACATCAGTTTCCTTTATTCCCAAGAAAACCCGTCATCCTCTCGGACAGAGAATGTCGGTTTTTATCTAGATTGTTATAAAAAAGATCGCTCCTCCGCGGGAGCGATCGTTTCATCCTCAGGCTGCTCTTGTTTTCTCCAGACCGAACGAAAAAAACACATGATGTCCCCACCACACATTTGGAACCTCCCTGAAACACTATTTTGTCATTTCTTTCTAGATCCGAAAATCCACCATTCCACGATAATTAAATTGATGACAATACCCGTCCAGATGTTGACGTTCAATATCGCATCGATCATAACTTTCCTGCTGTCTACTGAAAATCCCTTGCTGGCCAAATAGGCAAGAATAAGAAAAGGCACCAATAGCCGAGCGCAAACGGCGACCAGCGTCATCGCCATACTCCGGAACATCCAGATCCGATGTTCGTCCCATCTTTTATTCAGGGCCGCTCGATACCCTTTCCAGCAGGTAAACAGCCACAGCACCGACAAGACGAAGAAAGACATGGCTTTTACATAATTGCTTTCATAGAAAAATAGTCCGATTGCCGTCAACCCGCTTATAATCACGCATATAACATAGATCCGTCCCAAATATCGGTGTATGTTCGGCCTCTTTAACCTGAAATAATTGATAAACTGCATCAATCCGACAATAAGAGCAATCATGGCCGTTCCGATATGCGCGATCAGTAGAGGGAACTGCACCGTACTCGAAACGATGGGAATCCGGCTGTTCGCAGGATCCAGAGCAAAATAAGGGGTGGAGAAGGGAATCATCACTCCTAACGAGAGAACGACAAGGAGCCACCATTTTTTTTGAAGCTTCATTCTACAGCCTCCGTATCGATCCATTCGAGATTTTTTGTATCAAGCAAACTGTCACAAACATACAATCAGCGGGAGGTATGACCGCTTGAACAACCAGAAGACGATACTGCTCGCCCGATGACGATAAAGCCATTTTGGTGTTCAGCCAGTCCGAACTTTGCGCTCCCCTGTCATTCTCTTTCTTTCGCTTTGCTGCTGTCGGGTTTTAACTTGCCTTTAGGAGCTAACGCCACCCGTTCATTCGACATGGAAAAGATCGCGACGGCAGCCAGTACAGCCGGAATTAGTTCCACACAGGATAGAGCCCGCGATGAAGATCGCCAAACCGGTGACGAAAAAGATTCTACGGCCGTACATATCGGATAGTTTGCCGAAAATCGGCGTTCCCGCCATCATCGCGACCATATAGGCGGGGAGGTCACCCATACGAAGAAGTCGAAACCTCCCAAATCCGAGACGATCGTTCCATGGCCGTCGCGACGATCGAATTGTCCATAGCCGCCATCAGAATGCCGAGCAGCAGCGCTGCGATAACCCATCCGATCTTTGTCGTACGGATGCTTGACATCGGATTGCTCTTCTTTCTTTTCGTTTAGTTGGATATTTCCACGATGGCTTGGTAGGATGCCTCGTCCGGAACCGCTTTGATCATGTAGTCGGCCAAATCCGCCCGCGCAATGCCCTCGGCCTTATGCAGATGCTTGTTAATCGCCGTTCGGTAAGCGCCCGTCTTCGGTCCGTTCGTCAGCCGCGGAGGGCGAACGACGGTCCAGTCCAACCCGGACCTCTTAAGCTTCTTCTCCATCCGGGCCATGTCCTCATAAGCGTTTTTAAACATCGGTTGGATCACGAGCTTAATCGTCAGCTTGATCATCCATGGCGTATCGCCGGGAATCTCCAAGCCAGAAGAGGACAGGGACACCAACCGGCGCACCCCCGCCTCCTGCATCGCTTTCGCGATATTGCCCGTTCCTTCGGAATAAACGGTCGTAGGCTTGCGATGATTGACGCCAAGCGCGGATAATACCGCGTCTTGGCCGAAAATCCGTTTGCTGAACGATGCCGGGTCGAGCACGTCGCCTTGGAAAATTCCCAACCGTTCGCCGCGAATGTCGACGGCTTCGGGATTCCGCGCGATAACGGTCACTTCGTGGCCCGCCTCAAGCGCCTGGGTGACGACTTGGCGGCCCGTTCCGCCCGTAGCTCCGAATACGACGATTTTCATTACTCTTTGCCCCCGGTAAGGCTCTCGATAACCCAGCGCACGATCGCTTGTTGTCCTTCGACTGAAGGGTGGACTCCGTCAAAGCCCATATATTTCTCTTGCGCCGGTTGCCCGAAGCCCGCTTGCGTCTCGACGACCAGATCGGTCATGCCGCGGATCAAGTCGCCGACCGCTACGATATCTTCGTTTCTCCAACTGAGCTGCCCCATCTGGAAATACGTATACGCGTTGACGCGCTCTTCGTCGATAGTCGAAGGCGTAATCCATACCCATTCGGTTTTGGATCGCGCCGCGGCGATCCGCCGAATCTCGTGCAGGTTTTTGGCCGTTTCCTCCAAGCTGACTTGCGTTTTCGTGGAGTCGGGCCCGATGCGCAGCGTATCGTTTCCTCCAATCATGCACAGGATCCAATTTGGCCGCCTGGCGACGATGCCGTTGATTCGGCCAAGAACCTGGGTGGTCGTATTGCCGGCAATCCCTTCGTTGACAAAGTGAATTCCGTCTTGCGGCCTTTGCAGCTCGATAAGATGCCGAAGAATTTCGAACCACGAAAGCAAATCGTCCGTCGTGCTTTCGCCCAGACCGACCACGGTTTCGCCCGCTTTGAACGGCAAGCGGTCGACCCGAGCGGCAAAATCGGGGTATTGCAGCAATTGCTCCGCCGCTTCTTTCGCTTGTTGCGTCAATTGCTTTTTGACGAGTAGGTACGTATCGACGTCCATGCCGTAAATCGCCGCTAGCGCCTTGTCGTCCAAATTACGCGCGAACACCAATATTTTCTCGGGATGTTGCGATTGCACCAGCTTTGCCAATTGCGGATTCAAGTTCGTTTCCATTTGTCGTCAATTCTCCTTTTTGTATGTATGATGATTTCTTTCTTGGAACAGTTTTAACGCATGAACATGCCGCCGTTGGTCTCGATCGTCTCCCCCGTCACAAAAGCGGACATGCCTGAATCGATAGGAACTGAACACGACGAGCGCGAGCATTCCCAAGCCGCCTCAGCGCTGAATTTTGACAAACGATTTGTGCGTCTCCCAATTCGAGTCATCAGAGAACGTCGCCAGCTCGACAATAATCACTCTCGCTACGATGCAGACTAGAAATGCTCAAACTAATATTCAGAAAATGAATCAACCCTTGCATGCACTTTTCTTCCTCCCACAGTGATATTGCTTATCGACATTGCTAACGATACCTTTCAAATATCACTAAACACTGAGTGAAAAAGTCACAAAACGCTCAACGTGCGGTTTCATTCCGCTCACTCGGAACTCTGGTCCGAGTGCATATGCTAGAATGACTTCAGGGCATCTGAACAAATTTGGAGGAAACAACATGAATACGAAACGAATGGTATTGATCGTCGACGACGACAAAGAAATCGCGGAGTTAATGAGGGATTATCTCGAAGACGAACAGTTCGAAGTCGTGGAAGCATATAATGCCGCCCAAGCGATCGAAGCATTGGAGCGCAACCAGGTCGACTGCATTTTGCTGGACGTGATGATGCCCGGTCAGAGCGGGCTCGAGCTTTGCAGGCAAATCCGGAAAACGCAAGATACGCCGATTATGTTCCTGAGCGCGCGCGGCGAAGACATGGATAAGATCAGGGGTCTTAGCCTGGGCGGCGACGATTATATCGTGAAATCCGCGACGCCTGAGGAAGTCGTCGCCCGCATCAAAGCCGTGCTCCGCCGATACAGCAAGCACGAAAAGGACGTCAAGCTCGAGTTGGATTTCGGCCGTCTCGTCCTAGACATCCCGGCGCACGAAGCAAGAATTGACGGCGTTCCGGTACCGATGACGCCCAAAGAGTTCGATATTCTTTGCTTGTTCGCGGAGTACCCTCGCCAAGTTTTCACGTACGGGCAATTGCTGCAGCGCTTCTGGGAAGGAGTCGGAGACAAGCATTCCGTCATCGTCCACATCGGTAGAATTCGCGAAAAAATCGAAGAAGACCCGAGGAAGCCGGCGTATATCGCCAACGTCTGGGGCGTCGGTTATCGCTTCGAAGGGGTGCAGCGATGAAACCGCTACGCATCCGCCAGTGGATGGTTATCGGCATGCTTATTGTGCTCATCCTTCCGCAACTGTTCTATGAAATTCCGGGCTTATTCGACCGGTATGTATTGGAAAACGCCAAATATTCACGCCAACAGGCGGCCCTGAACGAGTTGATGCGCGATGTCGGGGACGCAGACGTCGCACACTGGCGCGATCCGGATTGGCAGTCGGCGATCGGCCAAAAGGTCACCTCTTCTTATACGGGAATAGTCCTGCTCGATGCTTCGGGCAATGAAATTTATCGTTCCATCCTTTCGGGATCGGAATCGGACGCTTCAAGGGAACTAAGCGTCATGGAACAAGGGCGACTGCAAGGAAAGGCCCTCTTCTATGCTCCGAAGCAAACGAGCGAATTGGCGACGGCGTTCGCCATCATCGCGGGAATATTGGCCATTCTGTTCATCGGGATTCAGATGGGCCGCGTCGTGGTGAAGCCTTTGGAGGCGATGAGCGTGGCAGCCAGGCGGATCGCCGGGGGCGATTTGGATTTTCAACTTCCCGCGTCGACGGTTATGGAGGTCGCGGATGTTCGCGCCGCTTTCGAAGCGATGGGCAAGGGCCTGCGAGAATCGATCCTACGCCAATCCGAGCTGGAGGAAGAACGGCGATTCTTCATCAGCTCGATCGCGCATGACTTAAGAACGCCCTTATTCGCGTTGCGGGGATTTCTGACAAGGCTGGAACGCGGCGGCAATCCGGAGAAAACCGCTAGATATGCCGCTATTTGCAGCAAAAAGGCCGAGCAATTGGAACGGCTCGTGGCTGATCTTTTTTCGTACGGGCAGATGTCGTCCTTGGAGCAATTATTGCGGCCGCAGCCGCTGGACATCGGCGCCTTGTTCCAGGATATCACGGCGGATTATATCGCTTTGGCGAGGGAAAAAGGAATTGAAATGATCTATGAAGCCCCGGCGGAGAGCGGCGAGCTTCAGGGCGATGCCCATCTGCTGCGGCGCGCGATCGGAAATCTGATCGATAACGCCCTTCGCTATACGCCAGCAAATGGCTTCATTACAATACGATTGCGCGTGGAGAAAACGCGAGCCCATTTTACTATCGAAGATAGCGGGCCCGGCATTCCAGAGCAACACCTCTCTCATCTATTCGATGCGTTCTACCGGGGCGACGATTCAAGAAACCCGGAATCCGGTGGCACGGGGCTTGGGCTTACGATCGCGCAGCGAATTATTAGAGCGCACGACGGTGAACTCATCGCCGCGAATCGCCCCCAAGGAGGCGCCGTGTTTACCGGCTGGATCGGATAAGTTCAACGTTTGATCCCAGTTTTGCTTCCGTGGGCTTACTCCCATGATGCCTCCCGCAGCTCGCCGTTTCGTAACACTCAGATCACAAACTTATCTTCTGTCGTATTTTACTTTTTTTTAAATGGAATCCATTGAAGGGCAGTTTTTCTTGTATTTAAAACTGTCTAACGACAGAAATGTTTAGACGGGACATCTCCTCGCTTCCTCTAAATCAAAAAAAGCCGGCGTGGAAACGGCGGGTAATTGACCAAATGGAAAGGTGCATTAAATTCCTCGCATTCCTCAAGCCGAGGGCACAAATTGACGGATGTTCGGAAAAGCACATTGAATATATAGGTTAAATCTTGTTTGAAAAATAGGCCACGAACTCTACTCGCGTAGATATTCATGACCTTCTCCGTGCACTTTAATATGTTTTACGTACTGAGTTTAGGATAGGAGCGCCCCGCCCTCAATCAGGATAACGGAGCCAGTGGTGAATCCGTTTTTCGCAAGGTAAACATAAGCTTCGGCAATATCTTCCGACTGCGCGATCCGTCCGACAGGCAATTGGCGCGCAATGGCGTTGAACATGGATTTCCGGTCTTCCTCCGGCATACCTGCGTAGACAGGCGTATCTACGATTCCGGGAGAAACCACATTGACCCGAATCGGGGCAAGATCCACCGTCAATCCCCGCATTAAACCCTCCAACGCAGAGTTGATCGCAGCCAGCGTGGATGCCCCCTTCGGAGGCCGTTTGCCGTAAACGCCGGAAGTCAAGGAGATGGAACCTTCTTGGTTCAAATAGGGGATAGCTGCTTTAACGGTGATATACTGGCCCCAGAACTTGCTGTCGAAGGCAGTTTGCGCCTGTTCAACCGGCAATTCGCGGAACTCACCCATCGCGCCTTCGCCAGCGGTGATCACCAAGTGATCAAACTTGCCAACCTTTTCGAAAAATTCCGCGGCTTTCTCTTCACTCCGAAAATCCAGCTCGTAAGCTTCAACATTCCCGCCAAGCGTTTGTTTGGCTTCCGAGAGCTTGGCAGCGGAACGGCTTGCGATAACTACCTTTGCCCCTTCATCCAGAAATGCCTTGGCAGTCGATAATCCAATTCCTGATGTGCCTCCTACAACTATGACTCGCTTCTCTTTCAATGACATTCGGATAGCCTCCCTATTTTCCCATTAATGATAAGCCCGCTCATATTGCTTTGGAATGGTGGTATATTCACTTCTAAGCGATTTAGCAGCATGGATAGTCCAGTAAGGATCTCGAAGCATGCCACGGGCGATCGCCACTAAATCCGCTTCTTCGCTGCAGATGACGGATTGAGCAAGTGCCGGGTCCTCAAGCATGCCTACAGCTACGACGGGAACCCCAAGAGCCTCCCGAATTTTGCGCGCAAAAGGAACTTGATAACCTGGGTAGTTGCCAGGCTTTCTTTCCCCTACGGGTCCTTCCCCGCCAGAACTTACATGAAAGACATCTACACCTGCTGCATGGTAAGCTTTAGATAACTTAATGGCATGTTCCATACCATACCCCCCATCCGCGTACCCGTGAAGTTCAATCATATCTACGCCTGCCTGAACAGCCCGGCGGGCTGCATCAGCGTAGAGCTGTACCATCTGATTTACCTCATCGACTGTAAGTGCGCGGGGCATCTTATAGCGGGATCCCGGATATGGAATAGCGGAAGGGGCCACTGGCTCTTTAGCATCTTCCGCTTTTCGGCCAGCATGAGCAATTTGAATCCCAATCTTGGCCCCATGAGCATGAACCCCATCAATAATTCTGGCAAATGCCGGAATATGGTCATCGGACCAAATCCCTAAATCAAAGTCGGTTATTCGACCATCCGGCTCAACGTCCGTCATTTCCATGATGATCAAGGCTGCACCGCCAATTGCGCGGCTAAGGTAGTGAACGTAATGCCATTCGTTGGGTTTGCCATCCCTAGCGGTTACGGAATATTGACACATGGGGGCCATGACTACCCGATTTTTCAATTGTAAACCGTTAATTTCATAAGGAGAAAACAAGTGATTGGTCAAGTCAGAACCTCCATTAATTTACATAGGTCATATCATCAACTCTTCGCCTATCGGATATTCCCATAGTCCCAGTTTTCCCTTCACTGGAATATAGGTCTTCAGCAGACGGAAACCCGCTATTTCCCACGCAAAATAACCTGGACTGTAATCGCCTAACAGGAAGTCATCCCCCGTCACGACCTTCCCGCAATCCAGAATGGCTGACGTATCATTAGCGTCGATGACTTGATAACAATTCGTAAGCTCGCAGGTTGCAAGGATAACCCCCGTAGGGAGGTTTTGTTCCGTATAGCCATTCTTGGCGAGTAAAGAACGAATGGGTTCATATTTGCAGGCCTGCTTATCGACTTTCTTGCTTGCATGAATGGCCAACGGTCCGCGATACCGGGTCTTCCAGGATCTTGTTTCATAGAGAGTCTCGCCTTGGACAAGCAGAGTCGCCCACGGTTGAATCATGGATAATACTTTCATTCCTCTACGCTCCATTACGGTTCATAATGAAGTACTATTCCCCAAACATTCTCCAAACTTTCCTTACCCCGCATAAAAAAGACGCAATCGCTCCGGTCGCATAAGACCTTCGGGATCAACCTCTGTTTCACAACGCTCCATTAAGCCTGAATTTCGTTTACGATTTGACGTAGACCCTCGCACTCCGAATTCCAACCCGAATCGGAACGACCGGTTCAGGTACACCTACGCTGCTCATTATGCTGGCATAAGTTTCGTCATCCACTTGTTGAACGGGATGAACGGGATAAAAGCCCTTCCATATTTAAGGAAGGGCTTGATCGCCGATGCGCCTTGTATTCAAACGTTTCTTACCAGTAGCGAACAGCACTCCACATGTGTGGAGTATACAAAAAAAAGAAGCCCGCTATCTAATCCCTTGTGCTTTCGATTCGTCTTAGATTCTCAGTGTCCCGAGCCGGAGATGAACCGAAGAAGCGAGAGTATTCTCGATTAAACTGCGAGGGACTTTGATAGCCAACTTGATATGCGGCACTTGCTACTGGATAGCCCTCAAATGCAATGAGGCTTCTAGCCTCCAAAAGCCTTAATTGCTTTTGAAATTGAATAGGACTTAAACCCGTTGCCCTTTTAAACTGACGGTGAAAGGTATTTATAGCCATACCAGATTTTGATGCCATCTCGCCAATGTCTATTGGCTTCATAAAATTATTGCGAAACCATTTTATACTCTGGGGAATCTTAGATAGATTACTTTCCCGTAGACCAAATTGCCTCAGATACCATCCTTGTGGTCCCATTAGAACGCGATATAGGATTTCGCGCTCATAAGCTGGTGCAAGACCAGGAATGTCTCTTGATGTTTTCGATAAACGCAGTAAGCGCAGCCATGCCTCCATAAATTCAATGTCCATTTCACAAGCTGCGAAATGCTCTGAAGCAGTCGGTAATTGATTTTCAGGAAGATCTCTCAATATACTCTGAAGAACATTCTGATTCAACTTAAGGCCAAGGGACATGTAAGGACGGCCCTCGCGGTCTAGATGTACACTCGCTTTTGCAGGAACATGCACCGGCAACACGTAATATGATGGCCCTTTCAGGTCAGTGCTGCGCTCCCCGATGGAAAGAATCTTTGTTCCTTGAACCGTAAAACCAATCATCGGCTCGTAGAGCGATGCGAGTTGATGAGCGGGGATGTCTCCCTTAATCATACTTAGCCCCGGTACTCCGGTTTCCATTTGTCGAGTACTTGCCCCGCTCATTAGATCAATAATTTCATCAAGGACGTTATTCATGCACTTATTTTATCACACGACTTCTTGTCACTCAACACAGCTCTGAAATGATTCGGCATTTTTAGACTCATCATAGGACATATATAAAGGATAATTGGGGTTGCACGAAAGATAACGTGGTGGTTTTAGGCAATAAGATGGCATTATTAGATCTATGTTATTTCAACAGATGCGACTAAAATTGAAACCAGATCGAACATAAACGAACACAAAATTAGGAGGAAGATCTTATGAAAATTGCGATTGTAACAGGTGGAAGTAATGGCATTGGAAAAGCGACGGCGCTCGAGCTTGGCAAACGTGGAATTAGCGTCATTCTCACCTACAATTCCTATAAGGACCGGGCAGAAGCTGTCGTTAAGGAAATTGAGCAGAATGAAGGCGTTCGGGCACTCGCACTGAAGCTGGATCTGACTCAAATATCTACATTCGAAGGTTTTGCTCTTGAAGTGAAAAAGAGCCTCCAAGACATCTGGAACAGAACGACTTTTGATTACTTAGTTAATAATGGCGGTGTCGGTGGGCCAATGATGCTCTCTGATATGAGCGAAGAATACTTCGACAAGATTCTTAATACGAACTTCAAAGGATCGGTTTTTTTAACAAAGCAACTTGTCGAATTCATGGAGGATGCCGGAGCTATTGTAAATACTACGAGCTCTTCCAAAAACCAATCATTCCCAGGCTACTCCATCTACGGCTCGTTAAAAGCAGCATTCTCAAATTGGACTCGCTATATCGCCAAAGAACTTGGACCTCGCCAAATTCGGGTCAACGCAGTTTCGCCCGGTCCTACGCACAGCAATTTTGGCGATGGAGTATTCGACAAACATCCTGAATTCATTCAGACGCTGGCTGAGCAATCTGTATTTGGCAGAATCGGCCAACCCGAAGATATTTCGAAGGTCATTGTGAACTTATTGTCTGATGATTTCGGCTGGGTTACAGCCCAGGACATTGAAGTGTCTGGCGGACATTTGCTTTAGTTCCCCAGGTGAAAAAAGTCAATAAATAGCCCGTATAAAAAAGGGTGTCACATCGTCATTATTATGACTTATTGGACACCCCTTCATTTTGCGACATTCTCGGGATCGCCTATCAATTGCTCGCATCGTTTATCTCTAGCAGCTTCCCCTCTCGGTACTGCATACTGTTCCCCCAACCGGCCGTCATTGTGCGAAATGCACTGCGAAAGCCGGAGACAATCGAATCTGTCACATCTCATGTTCGAACCCTCAATATGACCGACTCCACATGTGTGGAGTAGACAGTGTGAACAAAACTTATCTTCACAATGTGTTGCGCCTTAGTTCATAGAAATACTGCACACTTGGATGCTTTAACTTCATCTTCTCGGACATGGTTAAGATCCGCTTTTTTCCAAACCTTCTGTCCACCAAGGCTAGGATATTCAATAAGATATCATTGCTCTCTAAGCTTTCCTCTATAGAAGTAGATAAAAACTTATTAGCCACAACGATAAAATTTGATTTACTTAATGAAGCCTGTGCTGCCAAAAGCTCTTTTGCATATTCTGAACTTATTCTGCTTCTGGCAATTACTTTTAGACGATCTTCCGGCACGGTCCCCTTGGTAGCTTTTCTAACCGCTTCAATATCGTCATTGTTGATAGGAATTTGAATATCTGGATCATTCTTGATTTCCAGCTCCGTCTGATACCATCTGATGAAGCTGGTTTTATCCATCATATTGAGTACGTTCTTTTTATCTACAGAGATATAACAAATACCTGTTTTATCAGGTAAATAACGGTAACCCGGTGCGCGGTATTCTACCCTTCCTTCTAACGCAGGACAGAGAAAGCTCTCCAGTTGTTGCTTCAATTTGCTCCAGGACATGTAATCCCCTCCATATAAAAACAGAGGAAAGGATAGTTGTCTCTGGGTTTGCCCCGTCTCCATTCATCCGATCCTCAACATCTTCAAGTTTTTTTCTAATTTCTACGCCGAATTGTCACTATCGAACCAACCACTCTTTACCGCAATCGTCCGTTGCCTCTCCTGACTTGGCCACTTAATTTCCTTCTTCCTCCGCCCCATCATGCTCCTTATTTGCATATTCATTGAGCAGCGCACGCACTTCAGTTGTTGATTTCGTGTTCATTAAGCTATTTCTTAATTCACTTGCCCCTCGAAATCCACGGACATATATTTTAAAGAATCGGGAAAGCGGTCTGAACGAACGTGGTTCCAGTTCTGAATATTGATCATGGAGATCTAGATGCAGCCTTAGCAAATCAAGCAATTCCTCACTGCTGTGATCCTTCGGCTCCTTCTCAAAAGCAAATGGATTATGAAAAATACCGCGCCCAATCATAATACCATCCACGCCGTATTGCTCAACGAGCTGCAAGCCGGTCTGACGGTCAGGAATATCCCCGTTAATGGTCAGAAGTGTATCCGGTGCCACCTCATCACGAAGTTTCTTAATCTCTGGAATTAGTTCCCAATGAGCATCTACTTTGCTCATTTCCTCTCTTGTCCGCAGATGAATGGACAGATTAACAATGTCTTGTCGCAAAATATGGCTTAACCAGCCGCGCCATTCGTCTAAGGCACTAAAACCGAGCCTTGTTTTTACACTGACGGGCAATCCCCCGGCTTTTGCGGCCTGGATGATATCCGCTGCGGTTTCTGGACGGCAGATCAGGCCGCTTCCCTTCCCGTTCTCTGCTACATTCGCTACAGGACAACCCATATTAATATCGATGCCTCTGAATCCTTCTTTCGCCATACCGATGCTCATCTGACGAAAGTATTCCGGCTTATCTCCCCAGATATGGGCTACAATGGGCTGTTCATCCTCTGTAAAAGTCAAGCGCCCGCGAACACTGTGGTTCCCCTCCGGGTGACAGTAACTCTCTGTATTCGCAAACTCTGTAAAAAACACATCCGGTCTGGCAGCTTCACTAACGACATGGCGAAAAACAACATCCGTCACATCTTCCATGGGCGCCAGTATAAAAAAAGGCCGTGGTAAATCACGCCAAAAATTATCTGTCATATCAAAAACCTCTCTATCAATACTAGGAGAAATCCTTATTCCGAAGAGGTAAAACTCACTTACGGCATGGTAAAGTAAAGTATATTATAACCCCGAGAGAATCATAGTCAACCAATAGATCCAAAAAAAAAGAGGGTGTCCCCTCTTTAGTATTTCCTTAGATCTCCGTTTTACTTGTCCTTTTGGCCTAAGATACTTAAATTTCTAATAAAATTAATAAGTGATATCAGACTGAACAAAAAAAGCCGCTCGAAAAGTAGACTATCCTTAATTCTCGGTCGGCTCTTAGATGAGTTGTCAAAAGTTATTGTTTATCTTCTTACTCCCTATTTCTCAAGGGATAGCAACGCCACACTCTCCACATGTGTGGGTTGCGTAAAATGGACAAATAGACAGGAATAGATGTGGCAGTGTTCGCTAATTATTTTTCGCCAACCTAATGCGATTTCTCAGTTCGCCCTTATGGTGGTACTAACGTTATCTATCTGCTACAATTTTCTATATATGTTTACGGTGTGATTTCATGGATACACTTTTGTTTGGCAACGGCATAAACATACAATTTTGTGGCGCTGACAATATCGTTTTTTTATTAGGGGAGGGGGATAAAATGAACATAGAAAATTATATTGAAGCGCAATATAGAGAACTGCTTTCTAACAGCGCAATAAACGCAGAATTTTCAGAAATATACATTGGTGTAGAGCATGCAAGATTACGCGAAATACTGGCAACACTTCATTATGATTTTATTTCTTTATTTAGAACTATGAACGAGCGACTTCCTACCAATGAAAATGGTGCACATTTCTGGGCAGACCCAAGCAGGAAGCTAATAAAAACTATCGAAATAACATTAGGCTTGTATACTGCTCTCAAAAACACAAAGCTAGCATTTGAGATAACTGAATATTATTTTGAGCTAATAAAGAATTGCCGCGATTTTTTAAGTACAAGCGGTGGAAGCGCCCTCCCCCCACATATGAAGAAAATAGATTTATATTATACAATACCGCTATTTACTCCGAACAGTATTGTAACAATAGACCATCCTCAAACAACAAGATCATTTTCACTAAAACAAATTGGGAATGGTTCATACGCCAATGTTCACAAGTATCGGGATACGTTTTATGATAAAAATTTTGTGTTGAAACGGGCAAAAAAGGACTTAACACCGAAAGAACTCGAAAGATTTAGACGTGAATTTGACGAGATGAAAGAATTTTCATCACCTTATATTCTTGAAGTCTATCAGTACAATGAAGCCAACAACGAATATATAATGGAATACATGGACTATACTCTTGATAGCTTCATCCAAAAAAATAATTCATCGATGGCAATAGGGTTACGAAAGAGTATTGTAAATCAAATTTTGCGGGCTTTTGCATATATCCACTCAAAGGATAGATTGCACAGAGATATTAGTCCTAAAAATATTTTGCTGAAAGAGTACCACGATATTCATGTTGTGAAAATCGCAGATTTCGGTTTAGTCAAAGTCCCAGATAGCTCACTTACAACTGCTAACACTGAATTTAAGGGTTACTTCAATGACCCTTCTCTTGTTGTTGATGGATTTGATACTTATAGCATTCTGCATGAAACATATGCTTTAACAAGGATTGTCTATTTTGTGATGACAGGAAAAACCAATACAGACGCAATTCCTAATTTGAAGTTACGTGAATTTGTAAATAAAGGATTACACCCAGATAAATCAATGCGTTTCAAAACAACAACTGAAATGGTACAGGCTTTTCGGACTATTTCTTAATAAAATCAACATGGGTACGACAGCCGTTAAAAAGTCGCCACGCTCCGAATCTTCATAGATTGGATTACCCATTGACCCCTTCAAATCAATTGCAGGGGCTTTTATTTCAGGAAAAGGAACGTATTTGCTGAAATTTTCGACGAATAGGAATGACGCTGTGCGTACACCAACATTTCCATAAAATTTGGTGCGGAGCAAACAAGGGTAAACTTTGTCGCGACAACAAAAAGTAAAACAATCGCCACCGGGTGGGGTCAAATTAAAAGCCTGTAGTAGCCCGTAGAACGTAAGATAAGAGCCGCCCTAATCAGGATGGCTCTGTTTGTATTAGTCCTTATAAAGCCCTTCAATGGCTCTTAGCTTGTCTTCTTCGGAGGGTTTGGAGTAACGCAGTATCATGTCTGCTAAACTATGACCGCTCAGTGATTGAATGACCGCTATATCTTCATTCGCCCTGACAAGCCCTGTGATGAACGTGTGGCGTAGTTGGTGAGCGTGTAGGTCATGTTGTTTGAGTTAACCTTTACAACTTGATAATTACCGAACTGTTCGCCAACACTAAAAAACGGCAACTCAGATTGAGCTGCTGAACAAATATCACGAATATCCCGGGCTGCACCTTGTAATTTATTCGGTTATCGACTGTTTCCGCTCTAATACCTTCAATGAATTCCTCATATGAGAAAGATTGATGAAAAGTTACAAATCAAACCCTCCCTGATCTTCTTAAAGAGTCCATCATTTGCAATACTTCATCCTCATCCATAGCGGAATAATGCAGAGCGTGAAATAGTGGATTACGCATCTTGAGAATGGCAGAAAAAGATACTTGCTAATGTTTTTTATACTTAATAACAATGACATCCATTTTTCGAACTAAACAATGGATAGAGAAATCAGAAATCATCCGATTCTCTATCCATTGTTTTACCTGCGACATTCTAAATTAGCGTATCGTCGTTTAGACAGCTTATTTACAAAAAGCAGGACTTATCTTTTGTATTGCCGAAAGTTGTAATTTAATACCTACAGTGATACAGGGGGATCTTATGACCAATGAGTTTTTCTCAGAACGAACTGAAGCTTCCGAGGTAACGTCAAAAGGTGGTTTAGGTTTGCCTGCTATTTCTTCACAAGCAGTTGATGTTGATGATCATGTCACCGGCTATTTATGGTCGGTTGATGAGATTAATGAGTTGGGCAAGATTATTGCAGTGATCGCTCTCGGACAAGCCGAGCATGCAGCTGAAATTATTAAAGAACTTGATTCAATTGTACCGGTACGTTCGAGAGCCGAATTTTATCAAGAAGCCCGGGAACAATTGCGGATTCGTGGGACAACCACTAATCAAATAGAGGTTTCTCGATATCACCGAGACGGTTTTTTGTTCGAGTGTATGTCCTGGATCGAGGCACGCCAAGCATCGGCCGAGAATACATATCTGAAAGATCCCCATATCAGCTCGACGACCCAAGGTCTTGATGGTTTGATCATTCAAATGGATCCCGAAGAGAAAGTTGTCCTGCATACTACGATTTGTGAAGATAAATGCACACAAAACCCAAGAGATACGTTTAGAGACAAAGTTATGATTGCCTTTAACGAACATCATCTAAATAAGCGTGGGCGTGATTTGTTGGCAAATGCAGTTTCTCTTATAAAACAGAGCGGTTTGACAGGTACAGCCGCAATCTTTGCTGCGGAAAGAGTTCATAATAAGACACATAGAACCTACCGGGCGGCTTTGACTGTTAACTCGGACATCTGTACGGCTGAGGAGCGCCAAAAGTTGTTTAAAGGGTATGATGGGCTGACAGATATTTCGCAGGCCCAGCGAATTGGCGCAACGTTTATCGTAACAGGAAATCTGCGCGATTGGTTTCAAGAGTTGGCGGATCATGTGATCCAATCTCTCGATGAATTTGAGAAGATGGAGGTTGCCGATGTTTGACACACGAACTTCAATGTTACTTAGTTCGGCCCCGAGTCTTCCCACTCTGGATGCTCGCAATCTCCCTGCATTATTGACTGGTCATTATGCGGAACTCGTTTCTACCCGCTTAAAAAGTGCAGACGGCACAGTGGATAGAGACTCGAATGAACAATGGCCGCCGGAACGCATAGCGGATGTTTATGAAACGATTGCATCTATAGAAGAGGACTCGACACTCCGGCGAGCAGCTGCTTTTGTTGCTGGAACGGCGAGGCTCATTATTGCGAGAGGCGGGACGCATGCATCAGGTGAAGATCGGTTTTCTCCAATCGACCGAGACAGTGTGGATTCCTCTGCAGCAGCTGCTATTTTGTTTCTTGCGGCTGAACAATATGCTGATGCGTTTGAAGCAGTTAGTTTTATTCCGAAACCAAGTGGACCTTACGAGGTGAAGATTCTCGGCGAACATATAAAAGATCTCACATCCGGTAGACTGAATGAGATCCTAGAACGCGCGACAAAGTGGCGAGATATTAATCCTGAGGGAGGAACGTTGCAAGATCGCGCACTTCGTTCCTTAGTTGCTGTACTTGTGGAGGGCATTGAGCTCCTTGCTGCACATATGATGTCCGTGCCCGTTCCTGATACCCTAACCGGAAAGTATTCGAACGCGCAACAGGCTTTTTCCCATGTAATTGAACTATCGCTCAAGAGAACTGATTATCATGATGTGAAATTGAGCACTGCGTATGCCGGTCCTGCCCACTTGGCTTCATTACTGCTTTCTTCAGCTAATGCGATTGAGCATGCTGCCCTAACGAAACTTCCTCCGCCTAATGGAGCAGATAAAGAGTTTTGGGGCAGGTGGTTGCGTTTTCGGGCCAATGATATGCCCTTTCTTTGGAAAAATCATCGAGAAGCCATCGAGAAGCAATTTTATCAAACAGGGCAATCCGCAGTTTTGGTTCTTCCAACAGGTGCGGGTAAAACGACCGTGAGCGTGTTGAAAATTGCTGGAACCCTCTCCCGAGGAAAAAAGGTTGTATTTCTAGCTCCAACCCACGCTCTTGTTGATCAGCTTACCGAAGACTTGCAAGCCATTTTTCCGAAGGAGCAATTTGGGCTGGATGTATCGAACGACTTCGATTCTCTCTTTATCGAAGGCACTCAACTTCAGGATGTTGAAGTCATGACCCCGGAGCGATGCCTTGCAATGCTGTCGTTTACCCCGAAGTCATTTGAAAGTGTCGGATTGTTAGTGTTTGATGAATGCCACATCTTGAGCCCTCAGTCGGGTAATATCAGGCGTTCGTTAGATGGGATGCTGTGTCTCTTGGCGTTCTATACTACTGTTCCTGATGCAGATCTGTTGTTTTTATCGGCTATGTTGAAAAATGGTCAACAGTTTGCGGATTGGATCGCCGATCTGACAGGTCGTCCGTGTCAAGCTGTCGACCTCCTCTGGAAGCCCAGTCGCCAGGCACGGGGTGTAGTTGTCTATCACGAAACGGAGATCAATGACGCCAAAAAGCGAGCTAGTGAGAAACAACGTGATCTTAATAGACAGAAACGTAAAGTTGCAGCTGGTTTAAGGGCACCAGCGGAGCGAGAACTGTCGGCAGTTCCTCATGTAGTTTGGGGGTTGCAACATAATTGGCTACCTACTAGCTCAGTTTTATTTACTAAAATCATGGATGAACCTCTACAGCTCGCTGGCACATTGGGGAGATATGGTGGAGTTAGGGTAAGTCCTAATGCGAATAAGATCGCTGCCCAAATTACTATACAAGCGGGTATGGCTGGTCTTAAAACGATCATCTTCGTCAACACAAAGGACGATGCCGTACGTACTTCACGGAATATTGGCAGTAATCTGGGCGGAACGATTGAACTAAATCAATCTGAAAGCGAACTATGGGAAGGTCTGAGGCTGGAGCTGGGACATACCAAGCATTCGATCTTCGGTGACTCCAGTTTTACAGCTGTGCCTCATAATGCATCAATGCTAAGAGTGGAACGGATGCTGTCCGAGAGACTTTTTCGAAGAAGCAACGGCGCCAAAGTTATTGTTGCAACACCAACCCTTGCACAGGGTCTCAATCTTCCGGCTCATCTTGCCGTACTTGCAGGCGACAAACGTATGGGAGCTGACCAAGAACGCGAAGAGTTACAGGCTCATGAGCTTTTAAACGCAGCAGCCAGGGCTGGCCGAGCCGGTCATCTAGCAAATGGCGTTGTTATTCTAATCCCAGAGCCCATCGTGACGTTCATTCCAGGTACTCCTCCCACTGATGAATTAAAACAAAAGTTATTGTCTGTTCTGCCTGAAGACGACCGATGTGTGACCATAAGCGATCCGTTAGAGGTTGTTCTTGATCGCATTTCGGAGGGGAAACTACAAGATCGCGAAGTCCGTTATACGGTAAACCGTATTGCCGCTATAAAAGCGGAAGCGGAAGTGGCATTGCCGGAAGATTTTTTATCACACTCCCTTGGTGCATTTCTAGCAAAAAACAGGGGAGAAGAAGAAAACTATTCGCAAAAAGTTGAAAGACTATGGGATGAAGCAAAAGCGGCCTTAGAGAGCAATCCGGATCGAGTCGAGATCAAGCTCGCCTCTCAAAGCGGCATTCCGTTAGATATTTTAGAACTACTGAGACTTAGATTGCTCGCCGATGCGGGGCATATACCAACTTCAATTAGCAGTTGGGTGGACTGGACCATCAGTTGGCTGACGGAAGATACGAAATCTCGAGTTTATTTGTTTCAAGATGTTTATAGATCCGCACTCGCCGCTACAGGAAGATCTTCTACATCGTCATTGGAAGGAAATACTTTATCTGCTCTTCTTCCTGGCATACAAGGATGGATAAGTGGCAGGCCGTTAAACGAGATAGAGCGTTTGTTAGGCGGCGACCCTGAAGGAAAGACCGAAACGGCGAAAATGTGCCCACGGGCTCGTGAACTGGTATCCACCTTTATTCCGAGGGGTCTCTCTTTTATTATGATGATTGTAACTCGAATGGTAGAGGAACTCGATCTTTTCGCATTGCAAGAAGATCTCGATAAAAGTTTGATGAACAGCCTCTCAATTGCGGTAAGAAAGGGTTTCGATAGCGTAGAAAAGCTGGAATTTGCAAATGCACGCAAAAACATATATGGTCGAGTACAATTGCACATGCATTATGTCCAAAATGGAGAAGACAACTAATATTCTTGAACTTTTAAAGATTATTGGATACGCTATACCTAAACGCGGCAGCTATAGAACTCTGTTAAGGGGAAGCATGCAAATCGTTTACACGTAAGCTGCACAATATTTTGACCGAATAAATTTCTCAAACCATTATGCGGACCATTTTTTTATGGTTTCCGCAACAAATTGTTCAGCATGAATCAGTCTTGCCACAAGTTCATGTTTAGATAATTTAAGGTATTTTTGATATGATCTATTTTTGATTTTTAAGATCATATCACGACTTTCTAAAATGACAAGTTGAATAAAAAAAGCAAAGTACCGTGGTAGTACACACAGTTCTTTGCCTTTTTTTAATTGTATAACATTTGATTAGATATCCGTAATCAATTGAGAAAACTCAGTGTCGCAAATGTCTCAGTACATTCTGTACATTAACATTATAATTATAGATTAATATTATTTTTACCCCAGATATTCTTATCAGTACTCTATGATATTCTGGAACTGTTGAAGAATCATACTTATTCTCATCCCACCAAGTACACTTTCTTTTATAAAACTGTATAAAACGATCGTTTAACTCCTTGATGTTAATTCACACAAAAAAAATTAATTGTCATATATCCCAAGTGTATCGTTGATCATATTTTTTATAAGTTCTTCCTCTTCAGTATCCTTATATGAGTCCCATAATAATGCATTATCTTGCGATATATTAAACATATCATCTATTAAATAGTCCACGACGTAATACACTATTGGAACTTTAATATTAGTTTCATATTTATGATTTCTTATTAAAATTAAGTCGGTTTCTTCTGGGTTATAATTAGATGTAGGGAGAAGCTCAAGTATTTGGTTAATCGGAGTGTTATCCAACACTTTACATATTTTATCTATTCCAAAGTATTTTTCATTTACATAATATTCTTTTAAAAATATCGATGTATTAGCTACTACACCTAAGTAGTAATTATCATTAGAAAACTCAAAACTTATTACATTTTCAATTGAGCTTATAAAGTTTGTAAGTATGTTTTCTCCGTCAATAATATAATCTTCACCATTCGAATAATAAATTATATATTTTTTAAGTGAGTTTTCAGCGGTGTATCTGCCCATAAATTTGGTAAATGCTTTTAAGATATTACTAGCATTAAGTTTAATATTAAGACCTTTATAATGATCAAGGCGTTCTTTTATTTTTGTAAAAAGAAACTGAAAGTCAATAATAAGGACATCATCGATTTCGGCAAGTTTATCAATGTTGATACTTCTTATTAAGTTGTTGGGTATTTTGATGTCTATTTCGTCTAAATCAAAATCGTAAGTTTCATTCATATCCATTACATCTTCAATATTATACATATTTAACAAATCTTCTCTCGATATATATGGGAGTTGAAACGACTTAATATAGAAAACAGGTATATTTATTTTTTCGTCTGATTGGTATGAACATAGTTGTAAAACTAAATCAGGATTATTAATGAAGGCTACTTTTATCTGGGACCCACGTTTTAAATACCTAAATCCTATACTAGTAATGTTCCTTCTGTTCGTATCGTTAAAATAAATGCAATTATAAAATTTACTATAAAAAACAATAAATCTTGGAGGTGTTGTGTTTAGTATCTTAAGTAATTTTCTAATAATATTATGTCTTTTAAAGCTATCTTTATTTGTAGTAAGTGATCCAAATATCTTATTTGTTTCATTGAAATCCGACCCTGTAAGTAAAACATCCTCTCGAACGGATACATTTAATGTCACTCTATCTTCAAAATTTCTCTCATAAAAGAGATAAAACAAATCATCATTCCAAATAATTTCTTCTTCTAGGCAAGCTCCGCAAACCGTTCCTCCTACCCCATATTCTAAAAATCCATTCTTATATATAATTATTTGCAAAAAAGCAACCATTTTACTGAGAATTGTTTTGGGATCATCTTCTTCAAAATCAAATCCTTTTGTGAAATTTAATAATGTATCTGTAAGTTGGGTTATTTTATTGCCACTCCCAATACTTTTAGCTTCATCAATTCTTTCGAATGAAGAAGGTGTTACATAAAACAACATGTTTGAACTTGCTTTTTTCTTGGCAACTAATAATTCGAACTCAGCTGCATGGGAGAATGAATTACTGATATTTTGTAATATTTCTTCAATATCAAAGTAGCTTAACTGTAACTCAATTTGTTTAATAATATCTTTTGAATGTTCTACTTTTCCAGAATAAGCAATTAATAAATTTTCAATTCTAAATAACTTAGAGGTGGTTTCTTCAACATAATAATCTCCGTATTTACCATGTTCTTCACCAATAGAACTTACATTTGAATTTAATATATCATTTTCTTTACTTGACATTAATGAATCTCCAACCATAAACACACAACCATTTTGTTTCCAAGCAAAGCAGTACGTCATATTATCCTCCAAGTTGGTCAACTAGTGAATTTTAAAAAAAGCATTCTCACCTAATCGCGAAACTTCAAAAATTATCATTACATAATTCCACATACTTTTTGATATTCCTTGTCATCTATTGATCGGAGGTCTAGGTATGTTGGCCCGGTAAAAATTTACTATCAGCAACTAACACAATACTCTCTAAACAAATAGAGATTGTGAACTCAATGCCTCATTGATCGGCTCCCGCTATTCCTGCATATTACTCTTGCCATTGTACCGCTAGAAATTGATCTAGGAGTCATTTAGAGAAAATAGCTTAGATAAACTCTAAGCTCCTACCAGATCACCTAGCTAAAAAAGCAAAAACACCTGATTTTCAGCATCAGGTGTTATCAGGTGTGTTCGGGTGTTATCTAATATTAATCTATTAATTTCGTCAACAATCAGTCAACTCTACTATTTTCTAGCCTCTGTTTCGCATATTCATTTCATCTGTACTAGTCACGAATCCCCGCTCCACCACTGTAATCTCAGCCTTCTGTACCATTCCTTACCAACAAAGCGACCGATTCCACATGCACCGTATGCGGGAACATATCCACCGGCTGAACCTCAACTGTCCTATACCCTCCGGCCTCCAGCACCTGCAGATCCCTCGCCAAGGTCGCTGGGTTACACGACACATATACAACCCGCTCCGGCTTCATCTCCAGAATCGTGTCCAGCAGCTGCTCATCGCAGCCTTTGCGAGGCGGATCGACGACGATGACGTCCGGCTTGATGCCTTCCGAGCGCCAGCGCGGAATGACAACCTCGGCAGCTCCCGCTTCAAACGATGCATTTTCAATGTCATTTAATGAAGCGTTCCGCTTGGCGTCCTCGATTGCCTCCGGAACAATCTCAACCCCATACACATGTCCAGCGCGGCGGGCCAGGAACAGCGAGATTGTCCCGATGCCGCAATAGGCGTCGATGACATTCTCGCTGCCGGTCAGGCCGGCATAGTCGACAGCGGATTGATAAAGCCGGAGCGTCTGCACCGGATTGACCTGGTAGAACGACCGTGCTGATATGGCGAAGCGGATCCCGTCGAGCTCGTCGTAAATGACATCGCTGCCCCAGAGGGTGCGCGTCTCGTCTCCGAAGATGACGTTGGTCTGCCGCTTGTTGATGTTCTGTACGATGCTCGTTACCGCGGGCAGAGCTTCGCGAATGCCCTGGATCCAGTCCTCCAGGCGCGGAATGCGTGGACCGTTGGTGACGAGGACGACCATCATCTCGCCGGTGACGAATCCGGTCCGGACGACGACATGGCGGAGGATGCCGCGCCCTGTGGCTTCGTCGTACGCGGAGATGCCGACGCGGTTGCCAATGGCTTTGACCTGCCGCACCGCAGAGTCATTGTTCTCGTGCTGGATCAAGCACGCGTCCATGTCGACGATGCGGTGCGAGCCGCGGGCGTAGAAGCCGCCGATCAGGCTGCCGGCCGCGCCTCCGTCCAGGTCCGCCATCGCCATGCCGATGGGGACCTGCGCCTTGTTGCGGTAGCGCCAAGGCTCGTCCATCCCGATCGTCGGATGGACGACCACGCCTGCGCGCGAGCTATTCTCTTCGGAGGCCGCAGCAGCGCCGGACTCAGCGGTCTCGCGGCCTTCAACCGCCCGCGAGCTGCCTGCCACGGTCAGCTTGCCGATGCGCTCCAGGCTGTCGATGACATGCTGCCTTTTCCAGGCCAGCTGTCCTTCATAGCTCATATGCTGCAACTGGCAGCCGCCGCACTGCTTGTAGATCGGGCACGGAGCCTCGACACGGTCAGGGCTTGCCTGGAGCAGCTCCAGCTGCTTGGCATAACCATAGGTTTTCTTGGTCTTGAGCACCTTGGCGGTAATTTTCTCGCCCGGCAGCGCTCCCTGAACGAATAAGGTAAAGCCGTCGACGCGGCCAACCCCTTCGCCTTCATGCGTCAGCCCGATGATGTCGAGCGTGACGATATCGTTTTTGCCGACTGGCAAAGCTGGTTTCATCTCTTCGTTTCATCCGTTCTCTTCGTAGTCTAAAAGGTCCGACAGAGGCTCCCAGCCTCTTATGTCGCGGAACGAACGGTTCCGCTCGCGGCCTTGTCCGTCAGTCAAGAATACCATATTTCCGCCTCTTTCGCTCCGTGGCAGAAGTCTCCAAGCCCTTTTGAAAGGGATGCTAACCATAGAGCCTTCCCGATGGTCGGTCTACTGGCGAGCCGAGGCGGTGATCATAATTCTGAACCTGCTGAAAGCAAAGCAGCAGTAAGACAAAGAGCGCCAGGCATAATGATGTCTGGCGCTCTATTCATTAACTTGTGGCGACATCGGCCACCGATGTGCAGAAGTACCGTTCAACGAGCATATTAACAGGTGCAGAAAGTGCGGTTGGCACTTTCAAAGAAGTGGGCTAGGGGCGGAAGGTGAGGCCAGTTTCTCCATATAAGTTCATTTCCTACATGTCGCAGGCTTACATGTGGCGGGCTTCTGCCACCTATGTGCAACTTGTACCATCCAAACGAGTAAGGACAGGTACAGAATGCAAAGCATGCAACTTCATACAGGTGCAGGAATCGCAGCAGGCACCTGCAAGGTGCAGAATGCAAGCTTGCAACTACGTACAGGAGCAGAATCCTACTCAAAGGTGCAGGAAGCGTAGCATGCAGCCATGGATAGGCACTTAATCCTTCTAGCCGGAGAGGCCGGAATGGTCGTGAAGAAGCGCAAGCGTTCGCATTTGAAGGCCGGATTTCCCCCATCAAGGGGGTAATCAAATCAAGAAATCCGGACTTCAACAGCGATCGGAATGACCTTCCGACTTCTCGAATGACCTTCCAGCTTCTCGAATGACCTTCCGGCTTCTCGAATGACCTTCCGGCTTCGGAGGCAATAGCTTTCCAGATGCTAGTAGCTAGCCTTCCCATCCTGGTCCACAAAGATATTCAGATGCGAAGGAAGCATCGTGAACGTGCAGGGCAGCGTGCCGCCGTACTCGCCGTCGAGATTGAGCTGGACATAGTCCGGCGTCGTGATCTGCATGCGCGGCGTCTTGAAGTGGATCAGATGCGGATCGTTGAAATGCTCCCCGCGCAGGGCGAGCGTGACGATGCGGATGAACTCCGCCAGGTTGCATTTCTTGAGCACGACGACCTCGAACAAGCCGTCGTCCAGCCTCGCGTCGGGGGCCAGCTTCTCGAAGCCGCCGACGGAGTTGCTGTTGCAGATGAGGAACAGCATGATCTCCTCATGGATTTCCGGAATTCCCTCCGCCTGGATGAATACCTCGGTGGCGCGCAGGCGCGTCATCTTCTCCAGGCCCTTCATGTAATAGGCAAGCTGCCCGATCAGCGTCTTGAGCTTGCTCGGAACCTCGTAGGTCAGCTCCGTCATGGAGCCGCCGCCGGCGATATTGATGAAGTACTTCTTGCCCGCGCGGCCGACGTCGATGGGCCGGGCATATTGGCGTGTAATCAGCTCGCACGCATACTCCAGGTTGCGCGGAATGCCGAGCGCCCGGGCGAAGTCGTTGGTCGTGCCGACCGGCAGGATGCCGAGCGGCGGGCGGTTCTCCTTCTCGCCGAGGCCGTTGATGACCTCGTAGAGCGTGCCGTCTCCGCCGGCGGCGATGATCATGTCGAAGCCGCGGTCAGCCGCATCGGCCGCCGCGATGGAGGCGTCGCCCTCCCCGGCTGTGGCATGGGTGCTTGTCTCAATGCCCCCGCGCTCCAGCATGGTGAGGATATCGCCCAGCCTTTTCTTCATCTCTTCGCGCCCGGAAGTCGGATTATAGATCAGACGGGCTCTCTTGTACGTCTTGCTCATGCTTCATCCTCCTGCTTGTTCCAGCCACTGCAGCATCTGCAGCTGCATCCAGCGGACGACCGCTGCATCCGGGAGCATCCCCCGACCATTATATTCATATTCTAACTCACTCAGGCGTCCGGGAATCACCGAGGTTGTGAAATATCCTTGGCTAAGAAAAAGCGGAACGACGATGACGCGCTCCCGAGGGCGCTTGCGCAGCATCGCCGACAGCTTGCATGCCGCCTGATCCGGCAGCAGCATCGCCGTCTCCGCCCGGGCGAAGCCGCCCGCTGCCCTGATCCGCTCCGCCATCCGGCGCATTCCTTCGCGCCAGCGGCCGTGGAACACGGGCTCGCGTGAGCCATGGCCGATCAGCAGCAGCGCCTCCTGAGCGGGATCGCGTGAGAGCTCCAGGATATTCGCGAGCAGCAGCTCCGCGATCTCCGGCTCGTCGTCGATCGGCCGGCCGGGATAGATGCGGGCGCCGCCAACACGGAACATCCCGATCTCTCCTGCCCGGTTCCCCGCCGGGGGCTGGCCGAACGACTGCATGATGTCGTCGACATGCGTCGCTCCCGACGAGACGAACAGCGGCAGCACGAGTATATCCGTGACGCCGCGTCCCAGCAGCTCGTCGACCCCGTCCTGGATCAGACGCCCATCCACGAGCTCCAGGAACGACGAAACGACCGGCACAGGGCCGGCCGGTTGCTGAAGTCGTATCGCTGCCGCCTCGACGGCTTCGTCCACGAGCGCCACCCAGCCCCCGTCGCGGGAGCCGTGGCTGATGACAAGAATGCCGGGACGGACAATAGGGGAGGGAAAAGAAGATGATGAAGTCGCCGACGCTTGCAAGGACCGCTCCCCATCCGGGTTGCCGAGCGGAATAGGATGGCCTGCGGAGCTCATTAGCGGTCCAGGCGGTCGAGGGTCATCTTGTACCCGTCATTGCCGTAGTTCAGGCAGCGCTTGACGCGCGAGATCGTCGCTGTGCTCGCTCCCGTCTCGGCTTCGATCTGGTTATAGGTGCTTCCTTTGCCCAGCATGCGCGCGACTTCCAGACGCTGAGAGAGGGATTGGACCTCGTTGACCGTGCACAGGTCGTCAAAAAACACATAACATTCTTCCACGCTCTTGAGCGTGAGCACCGCTTCGAATAATTGGTCGACTGCTTTATCGTTCAGCTTCTTTAGCTGCATTAATCCTTCACCTCGGTAAGAGTATCGCTGACTTTCTGGCTAGTGTCGCTACCTTTCATTCTAAAGGGATACGGCGAAGAAAACAACCAGTCACCGTATTCACGCTTTAGAGGACAATAGAATAATGAAAACGCTATCGTAATAAATCGCCAAAAATCCTCTTCTTCCTCGGCGGAGCCCTCCCTCGGGAAGCCCTGTCTCGTGCTGCTGAACCGCTGCCAAGCGCCCGCTTTCACGCGATTCATATCGGCCGTTGCCATAGCCGATGCCCCAGCCGGTTGCCCATGAGCAATCAGCGCCGGGCCCATCGTTATGCACCAATCGATGCCTCTCCGGCCGCAGGACCAGGCGCTCTCCTTTTCCATGGAAATCTCCTGCAGGCATCCCCCCATGGGTTTTTCGGCAATAACCGGGCTATCGTCCATACCTTCCGCCCGCCTATTCCATACACTGTAACAAAAGCGGAATAAATCCGCCTTATACCAAGGATGTGATTGCAAGTGAACCCGAATCATTACCCTCCATCCGGCCAGCGCAACACACCTGCCTCCGGACCGCCTTCTCAGGGAGGCATTTTTCCAGGCCTCGGCAATTCGTTTCCTTTTCAGCATATGCCCCAGCAGTCGCTCTTCGCTCCGATGCCGTCTTCGTCCCCTTCCTTGATGCCGTCCGGTCCCGCTACGTCGATCGGACCGCTGGCCACGCTGGAAGCGGCTGCTCCCGCAGCCAAGGGCGGCCTGTTCTCGCTCGACAAGCTGTCGGATATCAAGGGCTTCGTAGACCGGATCGGCGGCCTTGACGGCATTCTCGGCACGATGACCAAAGCCCAGAAGATCATCGGCAGCTTCCAGCAGATGGCTCCGCTGATGAAGGTCATGATGGGATCGTTCGGCAAGAAAGGCTCTGACAAATCCAAGCTGGTGAATCTGGAAGACGACGACTGGAAACCTTCGAAGAAAAGAAGAAAGAACAAGAAACGCCGTCCGTCCGGTTCCCGCAAACGCAAAGGAGGCTCCGCCAAAGGTTCGCGCAGCCGCAACCGCCGGCGCCGGAAAGGGCGCATAACGAAGTTTGATGAATAACTTGTTCAGGCGCAAAAGACAGCCCGCCCGGCCGCATGAAGCGGTCCGGACGGGCTGCTTGCCTTGCAAGATGAACATGAGCCGTCCAATGCGCCTATAGGAAGATCCATTCGATGATCTTGTACATCAAGGCGGACAGGCCCATCGCGATCGGAATTGTGATGATCCACGAGATGACGATGCGTCCCGCCATGCTCCACTTGACGTTGGCGAAGCGCTTCGCGCTCCCGACGCCGAGCAGGGACGACGTGATGACATGCGTCGTGCTGACCGGGAAGTGGATCAGCGTCGCGGTGAAGATGACGGCGGCAGAGCCAAGATCGGCCGCGAAGCCGTTGATCGGCTCGATCTTGAAGATCTTGGTGCCCATCGTCTTGATGATCTTCCAGCCGCCGACCGATGTGCCGAGCGCCATGGCCGTCGCTGCGGACAGCTTGACCCACAACGGAACCTCCAGGTGGTCCTGGATGCCTGCGGCCACGAGCGCGAAGGTGATGATGCCCATCGCCTTCTGCGCGTCGTTGGTGCCGTGCGTATACGACTGGAATGCAGCCGTGATGATCTGGCCGGTGCGGAAGCCTTTGTTGAGCTGATGCGGGTTGCCGTTGGCGAAGATCAGCTTCAGGATCCACATGAGCGTGAAGCCGATCGCGAAGGCGATGAACGGCGAGAAGATCAGGCCCTTGATGATGTTCGTGAAGCCGCCTGCGTTGATGGCTCCGAAGCCGTCCGCCGCGATGACTGCGCCGGCAAGGCCGCCGATCAGCGCATGGGAGGAGGACGACGGGATGCCGAACCACCAGGTGACCAGATTCCAGATGATGGCGCCGAGCAGCGCCGCGATGACGATCTGCTCGCCGTGGGCGAGCGTGGCCGGGTCGGCGACGCTGCCGCCGATCGTCTTGGCGACGCCGGTGAAGCTGAGCGCGCCGACGAAGTTCATGACGGCGGCCATGATGATGGCTACGCGCGGCTTGAGCGCCCGGGTCGAGACCGAGGTGGCGATGGCGTTGGCCGTGTCGTGGAATCCGTTGATGAAATCGAATGCCAGCGCCAGAAACACCACCGCTATCATGACGACAAATGTTGTATCCATGGGCTGCGGTTAGTCCCCTATCCTATTAACTGTTACGCATGATAATGGTTTCAAGCGTGTTGGCGACGTCCTCGAAGTAATCGGTCGTCTGTTCCAGCATTTCATACAGTTCCTTGCGCTTGATGAGCTCGATCGGGTCCTTGACGTTCGTAAAGAGCGCCTTGATGCAGACGCGCAGCAGATCGTCGGCCTGGTTCTCCAGCTCGTTGATGGCGATATTCGGCTCGCGGATGGCAAGCAGCTTTTTCTGGGACAGCAGGTAGATCGCTTTCTTGACTTGATGCGAGTTGCGGACCAGATTGTCAGCGAACAGGCGAATGTATTCGTCATGGTCGGTAACCTGGTACATCTCGAAGCGGGAAGAGCAAGCCTCGATCTCGTCCACGACATCGTCGAGAGCCGTCGTCAGCGCCATGATGTCCTCGCGCTCGATCGGCGTAATGAACGTCTTGTTCAGCTCCGTAATGATCGTATGTGTATAGCGGTCGCACTGGCTCTCATAATCTTTCATCACCTTGGCAAACTCGCCGACATTCGTCAAATCCTCGACACCGCGGGCAAAATATTCCACGCATTCGACAATCGTGTCCGCCATCTCTTCCAGCGTCTTGAAGAAAATATTCTTCTTGGCCATGTTCGTCCCCTTTGCTTTCAGGAAAATGATGCAGCTTGCCCAATTTGGGCCGAACTAATCTTATCACAGTTGCTCCGCATCTTGTAAAGAATTTGTAAACGAAAACAAGCCGTCTGACACAAAATTGTCGTTTTTTCGACAATATTCGACCTTTTTCGCCTGTTCCCAGTCTTCCCCTTTCTTCCGCTCCTATGCCGAAAAAGGAATAACGAAGAACGCCGGGCGGGTATATCCGCTCCGGCGTCCAGATGAAACGGGAGATGCTGCCGTCCCGGCTCCTAACTCGAATGTAATCAGCTGTACGTGACATGGCCCTCAAGCGAAGGATCGAGGGGCATGACATGCCAGAACGTTTTGCCCGGCACGAAGTTCAGCTCCCTCCCGTCCTTCTCGAGGCGGAACGAGCCGTCCGCGCCCCGCTTCCACTGCGCCTCCATGACTTGCCCGCGCTGGATGAGCAGCGCCGGCCCTCCATCCTTCAGTCCGACCTCCAGCCGCCCATAATCGTCGTACGCCCGGTGCTTGGCGCCGATGACGACCAGATTGCCGGCGGCGAGCTGCTCCTTGCTCTCCCGGTCCTCATGCGGCTTGCCGTCGATGAAGCGCTTGTACACGTCAGAGCCGGAATCGTACTCATACGACACCTTGTAATTCTGCAGCTGGAACCTCAGCTCCACATGGGTGGCCGCAGGAGAGGCGGCATCGACCGAAGCGTTCGGAGAGAAGGTGTAGGAAGGCCCTCCCGCCGACTTCAGATAGCCCTTGCGGTCGGCGATCTTCGTGATCTTCTCCAGATCGGTGTACAGGTTGTGCGGCGCCTTGCGCGTCTTGTCCCGCCAGTAGTAGCCGCCCGCATTGGAAATCTCGTCGAGATACGGCTTGCCCTGATGCTGCAGGATGTCGTAGGCGTCCGTGCTCGCGCCCGCATGAGTGAGGACGCCGTGGAAAGACTCTCCGATCTCGATCAGATACGGCCGGATGCTGCGGACCGGGCCGATGGCTCCCTTGTAGACGGTGTCGCTCTGGAAGACGGCGATCAGCCTTGTGATTCCGCCTTCGGCGAGCACCTCCCACAGCATGTCCGCATGGGTCAGCCCGCTCTGAGGGCGCGCCGCGGAGAAGTTGTTGACCATGACCGTGTACGGCCTTGCCGTCAGGGCGGCTCCGTCCGCCAGCGGCAGCCCCGTCAGCGGCGCGGCCGGCCCGGCCTGCTCCGCCGGAGCGGAAGGGCTCGGCTCCGGCGACGGGCTCTCCGGGGCAGGCGCCGATGTCGGCGCCGCAGTCGGCTGCACCGAGGCGGGAGAGCCGCATCCGCCGAGCAGCAAGCCGGCGGCCAGCAGCAGCGCTGCCGCCGTCTTGAGATGCCTGGGACGGGGCAAGCCCGGGGTCCGCAGTTCCATGTGCATATCCAGATGTTCCTCCTCCAATATCCATAGGTTGGCAGTTATGTCCATTTAAGCATACTTGCCGCAGCTTGTCTCCCGCGGCCTTCGGATAGAGGAGGAAGAAGCGGATCATACTACCAATTGCCATCATGCCGCTGTTCTGTTTCTGCTTGTGCTGACAGCAGGCTGCTTCAAGAGCGAGATTTCCGCCGACCTGATGTTCGTCAAAGCCGTCGGCATCGACGATGACGAGGAGAGCAAGGACTGCACCGTGTATGTCCAGATGCTCGCGGAGGAAAAATTCGCCGGGATGCTGACCGAGGAGCAGCTGGAGAGCTGGACCTGGATGAATCCCAACATGAAGAGGTTCCACGCCCGCGTCAGCCTCTGTATACCGGAACGCGCTGACGATCGAGGCCGATCGTTTCGGCCTTGAGGAGATCCTGTACCTCAAACATCCCGGACGCTGGAAGCAGCTGACCCGGGATGGCAAGGAGTTTATGCTGAAGGAGGATTCCTTCGATGTGGAAGTTGGCGTGGATCTGCAGACATCCGGGAAATACAAGCCGCTATGAATGATGCCGCGCCGTTATGAGCCCGCATGCAGACGGCCGCTGCCGAAACCTTCGATGCGCCTGCAAGATCATTTCCTTGAAGCGATGCCGGCGGTTCAGATGCTCCAGTGCTGCCACTCCTGCCGGCGGCCCTCCAGCTTCTCCAGCCAGTCGGCCGTCAGCCGGATCGCCTCCTCCTGATGGGCGCGGGTCGAGTAGGTATGGTCCGCCTGGAAAATGATTTCCTTGTCGCACAGCCCGTCGCCGCGGGTCCAGAAAACCTTCTGGTACAGGAAGCTGTAGTCGGCCGGAATGACATCGTCGCTCGTGCCGTGCACGAGCAGCACGTCGCCGCCGAAGCGGGACGCCGCCTGGAACGGCTGATGCTGCTGCAGCGAGTCGAAGAACACCGGCTCGAGCGTGTAGCCCGCATAATCCGTTGATCCCTTGAGCACGGCTTCGTCATAGCCTCCGCGTCCGACGATGCGGACGATGTCGTTGAACGGATAGCCGACGGAGGACCACATGACCAGCCTCGTCACCCTTTTGTCCTTGACCGCCGTATGCAGGGCGACCGCTCCGCCGAGACTGTGGCCCAGCAGGGTGATCCGCTGCGGATCGACGCAGTCCATCGAGAGGATGTAATCGAGCGCGGTGCGCGTCTGCTCCACCATGGAATCGAAGCCGAGCGAGCCGTAGCTGCCGCCGCTCTCCCCGCAGCCGCCGTAATCGAAGCGCAGCACATAGGAGCCCTGCGCCGCAAGCTGGCGGGCCGTCTTGACGAACAGCCGGTCCACGCCGATCCGGCTGCCGACGAATCCGTGGCAGATCAGGACGGCGGGCTTGCGCTCCTCCCGCTCCGCTCCTCCTCCGGCAGGGTAATGCAAGGTAGCTGTCAGCTCCAGTCCGTCATGACGCAAAGTCAGCTGTTTTTCCATATGCGCTTCATCCTCTCTATCGGGGTCCGATTCATTCATCCTCATAATTCCGACCGAATTAGTAAGTATTATCTGAAATCAGCTTAGCATCTCCCTCCGCCGTCTGTCAATGGAAGGAGGCTGATGCCCGAACCGCAGCAAAAAAGCCGCTCCGAATGGAACGGCTTGGCCGGTGCAACCCTATATGACGTAACGATATGATCAAGAGACAGGAGAGAAATCCACATGGAACAGCTCATCGATTGGATCGGACGCCACTGGCTGGCCGCATTCCTGGCCGCAGCGCTGCTCGTGGCAGTCGGGTACGTATTCGTCAACCGCAAGTTGCTCTTCTACAAAGAATGAGCTTCCTGCCTCTCGGCTCCGGCACGGGCCGGCAGCAGAGGCAGAATGAGCTCGGCGGAGGTGCCGGATCCCGGCTCGCTCCGGAGCAGCAGCCGTCCGCCGTGCAGCTCGGCGATTTCCTGGCAGATGGCCAAGCCCAGGCCGCTTCCCGAACGGGATGAGCCTGCCTTGTAGAACTTGTCGGTCACATGCGGCAGGTCCTCCGGCTCGATGCCGACGCCGGTATCCTCGACGCGCAGCACCGCCTCGTCGCCTTCGCGGGAGGACATGACGCGGATCGTTCCGCCATGAGGGGTGAATTTGAAGGCGTTGTCGATCAGGTTGATCATCACCTGGCGCAGCCGGTTCGGATCGCCGGCGACATACAGCGGCTGCGGCTCCAGCAGGCTGATCAGGCGCACGCCGGTCTCCTCCTGCCGCACCGCAAGCTGCTGGACGCATTCGCGCACGGGCAGATTGAGGTCGAACTCTTCTTCATGGAGATCCATGCTCTTGGAGCTCAGCTTGGAGAAATCGAGCAGATCCTCGACCAGCCCCGTCAGCCGCTCCGTCTCGCGGGAGATGATGGACAGTCCTTCGCGCAGCTCTTCCCTATCCGTATGAGGATCGGCGAGCGTCTCGCTCCAGCCCTTGATCGAGGTGAGCGGCGTTCGGAGCTCATGGGATACGGAGGAAATGAAGTCGTTCTTCAGCTTCTCCCGCTTGTTGAGCTCGACAGCCAGCGTATGGAGCGTGTCCGACAGCTGGCCGATCTCATTGCGCTTGCCGCTGCCGGAGATGCCGAGCGACCAGTCGCCATCCGCCATGCGGCGGGCTCTGCGGGTCAGCTCCCGGAGCGGCCGCACGATCAGGTTGGCCATCAAGACGCTGAGCAGCAGGAAGAGAGCGACGATGGCGGCAGCCGTCAATGCGGTCATCTGGAACAGACGAGCGACCATCGCGTCGACTTCCTTCAGCGAGGCGGAGTAACGGATGATGGCCACGATCCGGCCGTCCCGGTAGAGCGGCGAGGAGGCTGCGGCGATCCGCTCTCCGGTTGCGTCGTCCTTGCCGTACCAGGCCGTCGTATCTCCCGCCGCCGCATGCACGACATCGGGCGTGCGGATCGTCCGGTTGTCGGAGATGCCGTCCGAATCCATGAACATGCGTCCGTCGGCCTGCAGCATCTGGATGCGGGGGTAGCCCTCGGTCATGTTCTGGAGCATGTAATCCGCCCGCTCGTTCGGCGTCATCCACTGCATGGAACGGGCGTGCAGCGTCATCGAGGACTCCACGCGCTGCTTCATCGCGCTGGAGGCGCTGCCGTAGTAATAGTTCCAGATAAGCGTCATGAACATGCCGCCAAGCACGAGCACGACGAGGAAGATGAGCAGGAAATAGCTGAGCACCATCTGGGTTCTGAGGCTTTTCATGCTTCGCCTCGCTTCCAGCGGTAGCCGTAGCCCCACACCGTCTCGATGATCGCCGGCTCGGAAGGATTGCTCTCGATTTTCTGGCGGATGCGGCGGATGTTGACGTCGACGACCTTCAGATCCCCAACGTAATAACGTCCCCACACCTCGCTGAGGATCTCGTCCCGCGAGACGCTCTGGCCGCATCTCTCCATGAGCAGCTTGACGAGCGTCCATTCGGTCGGCGTCAGCACGATCTCGCGTCCGTCCTTCCACAGCTTGTGGAGCCGCTCAGACAAGCGGAACGGACCGGCGGCGAGCATGTCGGCCGCTTCCGGCTCGAAGGATGCAGCCGCCTGCCCCCGGGAGAGAGAGGCCGCTTCTTGAGCGCCGCTGGAAACCAGGTCCGCCGCAGCCTGGCCTGCCGGCCGCAAGGAAGGATCGGCATCTCCGGGCGCCGGCGCCGGGCTGCCCGCCGCGGGAGCGGACAGACGCAGCCGGCGGGAGAGGGAATGGATTCTCGCCATCAGCTCGCCGGGGCTGAACGGCTTGTGCATATAGTCGTCCGCGCCAAGCTCCAGGCCGCGGATCTTGTCCTCTTCCTGCGCCTTGGCCGTCAGCATGATGATGCCCATCGCCGGATAAGCTTCCCTCAGCGAGGCGCAGACGTCGAATCCGCTCATGCCCGGCAGCATGACATCAAGCAGCGCGATATCGACCGCTCCTTGCGACAGCACCAGCTCCAGCGCCTCTTCTCCGCTGCCGGCCTCCAGCATCTCCATGCCGCTGCGCTTCAGGTTGATGCGGACGAAGCCGCGGATGGCCTCTTCATCTTCCACCAGCAAGATTCTCAAGCTTCCCTCTCCTCCTTTCCGCTTGAAATGGGATCCATTCGTTCCATGACATCGCTAATTTTCCGGGAGCAGCCTGACCGAAGAAGCAAGCTGCTCGTCGGTCAGCCGCATGGAGCGGTACTGGTTCAGCTCCGCCTCCGGCCACTTGCCGTCGGGATCGGGCTCCTGCACGGCGGCGTAGACGAATCCCCCCGCCGTACGGAGGTTGACGACTTTTTTGCGCGGAGCGCCGAGAGCGGCCGACCAGCCGTCCCATTCCTTGACCGGAACGGCGCAGATCGTCCAGAGCGGGGCGATACGGCCCGACTTGGCGTTGTAATAATTGACGGTAATGATGCCGTTCGCGATATCGTCGGGACGTGTCAGCGTGAACTGGCCTCGCCAGCGCGACGGAATCTGCAGCGACAGCCCATGTTGATAGCTGTTGTACTCGATCGACACCGGCGCGAACGGCTCCCTCGGATCATACTTCTCTTCGCCGGGCAGCAGGCCGTTCCACTGCATCCACTCCGTGTAGAACAGCATGTCGGCATGAGGGGTGTCCTGCTTCTGTCCGGCCGCTTCCGTGAGGCGGCTCCATTCGAGAATGCCGTCTCCGTTGATGTCTCCGTTCATGACGCCGCTCGGACTGAAGCCGAGGTCGGGATTGCCGTACGGCGGGTATACCTGCTCGAGGGCTCCTTCATTCCACATGAACATGGCGCTCATGGAGGAATGCGCTCCGACGCTTGCTTCAGCGATGAGGCCGTACCGCTCCTTGGACACTTTGCCCGCGGCAAGCCTGTCGTACAGGTTCACGTCGGGATACAGCGGAAGGGATGCCGCTTCCGTCAAGCGGCCTTCGGCCAAGCGGTATACGCGAAGCGTAGGGAGAGTCCCTTTTTTGTTCCGGTTCACGAGGGAAATCTCGGGCAAGCCGTCGCCGTCCACATCGCCGGTCTCAGCCGTCTCGTAGGCTAGCTCGGCGAGCGGCTTCAGAACGAGTCCGCTGTCCCCTTCCTCGAATTGCGGATTCAGGAACGAGTAGACCTGCAGCATATATTGCTGCCCCGACGTCGAATCGCCGGGCACGCTGACCGCCCAGCCCGCCACGAGCTCTGGCCGCTTGTCGCCGTCGAGATCGACGATGGACAGCCAGTCCAGGCTGGTGCTGGCCGCAGAGCGGATGGTAGCCCACTTCTTCCAGCCGGAAGCCTCCTCCTTGGCGATCATGAGCTGGCAGCCTCCGTAGCTGTCTGTATAGGAGACAAGCGCCTCGGGCTTGCCGTCTCCGTCGAGATCCAGCGTGCGTATGGCTTCCGGCTGCTTCTCCCGCTGCGGCAGGGCGAGCGAGCTTCCCGGAGGCAGCAAAGCACGGACTTCCTGCGTCAGCTTGCCGGACGGCTGGGCCGCCTCCGGCGCCGTGAGCAGGTCGGCGGGCGCAGCCGTATAACGGCAGCCTGCCAGCAGCACAAGGCAAGCCGCTGCGGCCAGGCAGGCCGTGCGGCGTTTCAAGGACGGACGGCGGGCAGTGCCCGCCTCCCGCCGATTGTATTTAAAGCGCATGGTCAAGTCGCCTGCTCCTCCTTCGTGCCGATTCTGCCCACACAGCGATCCCCGCATGGCGGCGGAAATCAGGCTTCAGGCAGCTCGTCGACCGTGACGAACACGTAGCCTTTGTTCTTCAAATCCTTTATGATCAGCGGAAGCAGCTCGGCCGTATGCAGCTTGCTGCCGAAAGAGTGCATGAGAATGACGCTTCCGGGCTTCACATTGCGATCCACATTGGCCCGCATGGTAGCGACGGATGTGCCGGCCCAGTCCCGCGTATCGACGTTCCAGAGCTCCATGCTCCGGCTGCTGTCCCGCAAGATCTGCTTCAGCTGCGGCGATGTCGAGCCGTATGGAGGGCGGAACAGGCTCGGAATGATTCCGGTTGCCCTTTCGATAAGTGTATCATTATACGCGATTTCTTGCAGGATCTTTGTCCTGCCTGTTTTAGCCAGATCGGCATGATGATAGGTATGATTGCCTAGGGCATGGCCTTCCTTGACGATGCGGGCGACGACGTCGGGATACTGCTTGACCTGCGTGCCGACGACGAAAAAGGTCGCCTTGATGTCATTTTTCTTCAATATATCGAGAATGGCCGGTGTCGTGCGGCCGTCCGGCCCGTCGTCGAACGTCAGGGCAACCGCGCGCGTTCCCTTCGCGACCTTCGCCGTATGCTGCCTTCCGTCATTCGGTTTGGCCAGGCCGGCAAGCGACGTCTTTCCTTGGCCGTAGACGCTGTCGGCCACGTTGCTGCCAGGGGCTGGCGCAGCGTTCACATGCGGCTTGGGGCTTGGGCTGGCAGCCGGCCTTGGGCTCGAGCTCGGAGAAGCCGGAGGCGCGGACGGATCCGGGCTTCCGGCCGGCATGGGCGAAACAAGGGATGCATCCGTCCCCGGCGAGACGGACGGAATGGGATCCGCCGGAAATCCTCCGGCCGATACGCGGTCTGCCAGATCGCCCGCGGAACAGCCTCCGGCTGCCGCCAAAGCCGCGGCCAGCGGCAGCAGCAGCAGCCTCCGGCCGATCCAAGCCCCCTGCGATCTTCCCCTTCCTGTTGCGGTAAGATGGCGGGACTGCTTCTTGAACGCCGCTCCCGCGTTGATTTCTTCCGAATGCCTGAACGTCAGTCGTGTCATGATGTCGTTTTTCCTTCGTTCTTTCATTTCGCGCAACTTCTCCCCACATGATTGGATGAGACCATCGTAAGGGATCCGGCTCCAGGAGGAGTTACAATCCGGTAACACGGCCCGACAGCCGTCCCCGATATTCGACACGGTCTGTGGTACAATATGTCTATATCATTCGATTCAGACATTTCTGTAAAGGGGGTGGCGGTCCTGAACAAATCATCCGCCCGTTCCAATCCGCTGCGGCTCATCATCCTCGGCATGCTCATGGAGAAAGACCGGCATCCTTACGAAATCTATACGACGATGCTCGAGCGCAGAATCGACCAGCATACGAAGGTCCAGATGGGCTCGCTCTACTATGCGGTCGACCAGCTGGCGGCCAGCCATGACATCGAGCCGGCCCGCACCGTCCTGAATCCGCGCGGCCAGGAGAAGACGGTCTATCGGATCACCGAGCCGGGCAAAATCCTGTTCCATGAGCTGTTCTTGGCCCGGATGAATGAAATCGGCCCGATCTACCATCCTATGCTCGGGGCGCTCGGGTTCGCCCGCTTCATCGATCCCCATGAGCTCGTCTCCAGTCTGGAGAGCCGCATCCGGGAGCAGGAAGAGGTCGTCCGCCACTGGGAGGCTGTGTACGAGGAGCACATATCCGATGTGCCGCGGGCTGCCCTGCACATGATGTCCGGCATGCACGAGCATGCTCTGACGGAGCTGCGCTGGCTGCGCAGGCTGCATGCGGACGCCGCCGCCGGACGCCTCGGGGAGATCGGCTCGCCGCTGGACCCGCTGGAGGATTGATTGCTGCGAAGGCGCCTGCCTGATACGGCAGCTATGGGCTGGAATGGTGTCTTTGCACGCGGCTTGCCGGTATAGAAAAAGAGCTTCGTTCCCGAATGGAACGAAGCTCTTTTCGATTGAACCGAGGCTCTGGCCTGTTGGACCCGACTTTCTTGTTGGATCAAGCTTGGGTCTCTTGGAGACAAGGCGTTCTGAGCGGAACGAAACTGTGGTCTGCTGGACAAACCTTTCTGATCGGAACGAAACTGTGGTCTGCTGGACAAACCTTTCTGATAGGAACGAAACTGTGGTCTGTTGGACAAGACGTTCTCATTAGCACCAAGCTTCAGTCGATTGAATGGAAGCTCTCTTCCACTATCCTTGCTGGGAGCTCCCTCACTGGGCAAGCAGCAGGACGATGGAGAACAGTCCGAAGCAGATGTTCAAAAGGTAAAGAAAGGACACGACTTGAACCGGCTTCATTCCGGAGGCAAGCAGCCGGTAATGCACCTGGGACGCGTCCGCCTTGTAGAACGGCACTCCGCTGCGGATGCGGGAGATGACGACGCGCAGGTTGTCGAGAATCGGCACGCCGAGCGACAGGATCGGGATGAACAGCGACAGCAGCGTCGCTTGCTTGAACGCGCCGTCAAGCGCGATGACGCCAAGCATGAAGCCAAGATAGGTCGCACCGGCATCTCCCATGAACACCTTGGCCGGGGGGCGGTTGAAAACGAGATAACCGGCCGAGATGCCGACGGTGATGACGGCCATCATGGCGGAGCCCTGCTGGCCCATGACCAGCGCGACGACGAGCAGCGTGCCCGCCGAGATCGCGGACAGTCCGCCGGCAAGGCCGTCCATGCCGTCCGAGAAGTTGATGACCGTGGTCACGCCGAATATCCAGAGAACCGTGAAAAGGAACGAGAGCCACTCCGGCAGCGAGACGTAGGAGCCGGTGAACGGATTTTCGAAGCCCGCGAATACGATGCCAGAGGCATAGACGAGCACAGCTGCGGACAGCTGGACCGCCATCTTGGGCAGCGCCGGGAACTCCCTGCCATGCGTCTTGTACCAGTCGTCCACGAGACCGATCAGCAGAATGAGCAGCCCTCCCCCGAGAATGGCAAGCGACTGCGTCCACGTATCGCGGACAAAAATCAAGTAGACGGCGGTGAATCCGGCGAAGATCGCAATTCCGGCCGTCAGTGGAATCGGCTCCCGATGTATTTTGCGCTCGCTGTCCGCACGAGGCTTATCCACAAAGCCGATTCGCAGGGCGGCTCTGCGCAGCGGCGGAATCAAGGCGACGACAATGATGAACGATAGCAGAAAAGCGATCACGTAACTCATAACCCACTCCCTTCCAGGTTGTCCATTCGATTTTATCTGGGTAAAAATGGCATTGTCAACGACAACATCTCCCGGCAGCTCTTCTTAACGGACCTGCTTCGACACCTTTCGAGACAGGCAGAGGAAACGCCGTCCCGGCTGGAGCGGATAAGAAGAGCCTGCAAGGCTCCGGAGGCTGACGCCATGAAAGAGAATCCTTCCGCAAACAGGCTCATTGCCCACTGTAACCGGCGTGCATGAACGCCAGATGAACGTCAGATGAACGCTTCATTAAACGGCCAGACGGAGACTTCCAAAGCAAGGCCATGACAAAAAAGCCCCTTTCTTCCGGAAGGTCCGGAAGAAAGGGGCTTTCACGGTGTTGCTTGACGCGGCATCCTCGCCTTTTGCTCGGCAGCCGCGGTTTCAGCCTATCTGTCGGCTTGCAGCGCCTTCATCGCGATGTCGGAGCGGAGCTGCATGCCCTCGAAGGAAACGACAGCTGCCGCCTCGTAGGCCCGGGAGCGGGCTTCCGCGATATCGCGGCCGCGGCCGACGATGCCGAGCACGCGGCCGCCGCTCGTGACGATCTCGCCGTCCTGCAGCGCCGTACCGGCGTGGAAGACGAGCGCGCCGGCGGCTTTGGCCTCCTCAAGGCCGGAGATGGCGCGGCCCTTCGGATACGAGCCGGGATAACCCTCCGATGCGGCAATGACGCATACGGCCGCCTCGTCGCTCCATGATATCTCGATCTGGTCCAGAGTGCCGTCCATGGCGGCGAGCACGATATCGAGCAGATCCGTCTGCAGCCTAGGCAGCACGACCTGGGTTTCGGGATCGCCCATGCGCGCGTTGAACTCCACCGTCTTGACTCCCTCGGGCGTCAGCATGAGACCGGCGAACAGGACGCCGCGGAACCGGCGGCCTTCGCTGACCATCGCCCGGGCCGTCGGCTCGATGATGGTACGAAGAGCCTCCTCGACAAGAGCCGGATCCACATGCGGCAGCGGTGAATAAGTGCCCATCCCGCCCGTATTGGGACCGAGATCGCCGTCAAAGATCGGCTTGTGGTCCTGAGCCGGCACCATCGCCCGCACGGTCTCTCCGTCTACGAAGGCAAGGATGCTCATCTCCTGTCCGGTCATGAACTCCTCGATGACGACCTGGCTGCCGGAGGCGCCGAACACGCCGCCCAGCATCATGCCCCGGAGCGCTTCCTCCGCTTCCTCCAGCGTCGCGGCCACAGTCACGCCTTTGCCCGCGGCGAGGCCGTCCGCCTTCACGACAACCGGAAGCGGCTGCAGCCGCAAGTAGGCGAGAGCCTGCTCGAAGTCCGTGAACGATTCATAACGGGCGGTTGGAATGTTGTATTTTCGCAGCAGGTTCTTCATGAAAATTTTGCTGCCTTCGATTTCAGCGGCTTTTTTGTCCGGACCGAACGCCGGAATGCCTGCCGCCTCGAATACGTCTACGATGCCAGCGGCAAGCGGATCGTCGGGACCGACGAACACCAGGTCGATGGCCGCCTCCTTGGCGAAATCAGCCAGCTCCGCGAACTTGTCGGCCGCGATCGGCACGCACTCGGCGACTTCCGCGATGCCCGCGTTGCCCGGCGCGCAGTACAGCTTCTCCACTTTGGCGCTCTTCGCGAGCGACCATGCGATGGCATGCTCGCGGCCGCCGCCGCCGATGATCAGAATACGCATATTCATGCCCCCTGTAGATGATATAGGTCGATCCTTCCGCCTTCCTGATCCCGGCGAACCGGAACTAGAATGACATCGTCATAACCGGCGATGGACAAAACGAGAGGCGCCTTTTAGCGCCTCTCGATGTCGTTCCGTCGTTCAGCGCAAGGCGCCTGCCAGCAGCCGTCGGAAGGCCTTATTTGCTGAAGCTGTCCTCAGTGCTTGAAATGGCGGACGCCGGTGAAGACCATCGCAATGCCGTGCTCGTTGGCCGCCTTGATGGACTCTTCGTCCTTGATGGAGCCGCCAGGCTGGATGATCGCCGTAATGCCGGCAGCAGCGGCCAGCTCGACGGTGTCGCCCATCGGGAAGAAAGCGTCGGATGCAAGCACCGCTCCCTTCGCCTGCCCGCCGGCTTGCTCCACGGCGATGCGAGCCGCGCCGACGCGGTTCATCTGGCCGGCGCCGACGCCGACCGTCATGTCATCCTTGGCCAGCAGAATGGCGTTGGACTTCACATGCTTGACGACCTTCCAGCCGAAGAGAAGCTGCTTCAGCTCTTCCTCGGTCGGCTGGCGGTCGGTCACGACCTTGAGATCAGCTTCCGCGATGCTGTGCACGTCGCTCTCCTGCACGACCATGCCGCCGGCCACGCTTGTGACGACCCAATCGCTCTTGCGCTGTGAAGCAGCCGGAAGCTCGCCGGTTTTCAGCAGGCGGATGTTTTTCTTGCGGGAGAGGATTTCCAGCGCTTCCGGCGTGAAGTCCGGCGCCAGGACGATCTCCAGGAAGATTTCCGACAGCAGCGCCGCCGTATCGGCGCCGATGATCCGGTTCGCTGCGACGATGCCGCCGAAGATCGAGGTCGGGTCGGCCGCATAGGCTTTTTGATACGCCTGATGGATATCGGCTCCGACGCCGACGCCGCAAGGATTCATATGCTTGATCGCTACGACCGCCGGCTCATCGAATTCCTTGACGATGGCGAGCGCCGCATTCGCGTCGTTGATGTTGTTGTAGCTGAGCTCCTTGCCGTGGATCTGCTCGGCCGTCGTGACGTTGCCTTCCTCGGCCAGAGGCTTCCGGTAGAAGGCCGCGCGCTGATGCGGATTTTCGCCGTAGCGGAGATCCTGCACCTTCTCGTAGGTGACCGTATAGCGCTCCGGCAGCGGCTCGCCGCCGAGCTTGGAGAGGTAGTCGCCGATCAGGGCGTCGTAAGCGCCGGTATGGCGGAACACCTTGGCCGCGAGGCGCTTGCGGGTATCCAGCGTCGTGTCGCCGTCCGCCTTGATTTCCTCCAGCACAGAAGCGTAATCGGCGGCATCCACGACGACGGTGACGAAGGCATGGTTTTTGGCCGCGGAGCGGAGCATGGTCGGACCGCCGATGTCGATGTTCTCGATCGCATCCTCATAGGTGACATCCGGCTTCGCGATCGTAGCGGCGAACGGATACAGGTTCACGACGACGAGATCGATGTAATCCAGCCCGAGCTCCTGGATCGCCTTGCGGTGCTCCTCATTGTCGCGCACGGCAAGCAGGCCGCTGTGAACGGCGGGATGGAGCGTCTTGACGCGTCCGTCCATGATTTCCGGGAAGCCCGTCACGTCGGAGATGCCGATGACCGGGACGCCTTCCTTTTCGAGGAGGCTGTGGGTGCCCCCTGTGGAAATGATCTGTACGCCCTGAGCCGCAAGCTCGCGGGCAAATTCGACGATGCCGGTCTTGTCCGATACGCTGATTAACGCCCTGCGGATAGCCAATTTGTCCCCTCCTGATCGGTTGTATTAAATGAATTTCATAATGGCGGATTAAATGTCGCTGACTATTTATCCTCCGAATCGTTCTCCGGCACGATGCTGTCCGGAAGCCGGACCCGGCGGCCCTCCAGCGTGATGAGGCCTGCGGCGAACTGCCTCACGACCCAAGGATAAAGGACGTTTTCCGCCGCATGCATGCGCTCCGCGAGGGAAGCCTCCGTCTCGTCCTCGCCGATCTCGATCGCGCGCTGGGCGATGATCGGACCGCTGTCGAGTCCTCCGTCGACGAAATGCACGGTGACTCCCGTCACCTTGGAGCCGTGCTCCAGCGCCTGGCGGATCGCATGCATGCCCGGAAATGCCGGCAGCAGCGACGGATGGATGTTGATGATTTTGCCTTCAAATGCTTCGACAAGCAGCGGCGTCAAAATACGCATGTAACCCGCCAGCACGACGAGGCCGACGCCTCGCTGCCGCAGCTCGGCCAAAATCTCGCTCTCATATTGTTCGCGGGAAGCATAATCCTTGGGGGCAAAGGTCCAGGCGTCGATGCCTGCCGCCTGCGCCTTGGCGACGACGGGGGCCGACGGCCTGTCGCAGACAAGCAGCTCCACCGACGCGCCGGCCAGACGGCCGCCGGATGCGGCCGCGGCCAGCGCCGCGAAGTTGCTGCCCTCGCCAGAGGCGAAAACCGCTATGCGCAATGGCGCCATTAGACGTCGGCTCCGCGGAACGTGACGATGCGGCTGCCCTCCGTGACCGTGCCGATGCGGAAAGCCCGCTCGCCCAGCTCGTTCGCCGCGGCGACGGCCGCCTCTGCCTGATCGGCAGGCACGACGACGACGAGGCCGATGCCCATGTTGAACGTCGTGAACATGTCGCGATGCGTGATGGCGCCTTTTTCCTGCATGAGCGAGAAAATCGGCTGGATCGGCCAGCTGCCGTATTGAATCTCCACATTCACGCCTTCCGGCAGCACGCGTGGGATGTTCTCGATGAAGCCGCCGCCGGTAATATGGGCCATGCCCTTCACCTCGACGCGGTTGATCAGCTCCAGAGCCGGCTTGACGTAGATTTTCGTCGGCTCGAGGAGGACGTCGCCCAGCTTCTTGCCGCCGAGCTCCTGGAGCTCATCCTGCAGGCCGTAGCCCGCCTGCTCCAGCAGCAGCCGGCGCACGAGCGAGTAGCCGTTGCTGTGGATGCCGCTCGAGGCCAGGCCGATGACGGCGTCTCCCGGCGCGATCGTCGTGCCGTCGATGATCTTCTTGCGGTCGACGACGCCGACCGTGAAGCCGCCGATATCGTATTCCTCCGGCGTGTACATGCCCGGCATCTCGGCTGTCTCGCCCCCGATCAGGGCGCAGCCTGCCTGCACGCAGCCTTCGGCGATGCCGGCGACGATCGCCTCGATCTTGGACGGCTCCACCTTGCCCGTCGCCAGGTAGTCGAGGAAGAACAGCGGCTCGGCGCCCTGCACGATGATGTCGTTCACGCACATGGCGACGGCGTCGATGCCGATCGTGTCATGCTTGTCCATGGCAAAAGCGAGCATCAGCTTCGTGCCGACGCCGTCGGTGCCGGAGACGAGCACCGGCTCCTCATACTTGTCCTTGTCGAGGCCGAACATGCCTCCGAAGCCGCCCAGGCCGCCCAGCACCTCGGGGCGGAGCGTTCTTTTCACATGCTTCTTCATCCGTTCGACCGCTTCGTTGCCCGCCGCGATGTCGACTCCGGCCTGCTTGTATGCCTCTGCCACTGAACGTTCACTCCTTTGGTATGAAAAACATGGACTGGCTGAACCTGTTGCTGCGCCCGACGGCAAAATCAAAACCTGGCTCCGCCCGACCGCAAAATCAAAACCTGGCTCCGCCCGACCGCTCGATCCTCCGATCGCTGTTGAAGCCGGATGGCCTGAATGTACGATTACAAGGAAGCCATCCGTCTTCAAATGCGAACGCTAAAGCTTCTACGGATTCGAGCGGTCAGGCTGCGCCGATCTTGAATGCCAACGCTGCCTCGTTGGAAAGGCCAAAAGCTCGCCAACGAGCGGCAATGCCTTCGTCAACACGCTTATTTAGGGAAGATTCCGCCCTCGCGCAATCGCGCTCAAGGGCGGCAAGTCCGACCTGCAGGCCCTGCGCTGGCGGGCCTGGTTGGCCGGGCGGATGAACCCGCCGGCAAGAGCTTGCCTGTGCGGTCTAGCACCGCTCCAGGCTCATTCTCGGCCGCTCGCCGAATGCACGGCGAGCGGCTGTTCTTGCTGCCGGGACAGCTGCGGCTGGTCCTCAGCACTGCTTGGCTTAGCCTTGTCGGCCACAGCGGCAGCGCGAAGCCTGTTCGAGCGGCACCGCCGTAGCCCCAGCTCTGGAACTCGCGCGATATAGAGCGGCGCGAAGCCTTTGGGGCAACACCGCCATAGCCGCCAGCTCTGAACTCGCGCGATGTCGAGCGCGCGAGCCCTGTGGGCCGGCCATAGCTGCTACCCCGGCGAAGCTTCCGCGACGGAAGGCGGAGCGGCTGCTTTTGGCTGCGCCGGCGAGCTGCGATGCCGGGCTTCCCCCTCTCTTTCCTCGGCTGGAGGGAAGGAATTGGGTTGAGCGGTTGGGATGGGGAAAGCGGAGAAGGCAGATGGATTCCGGAGAAGCGCCAGCGCTCGCATTTGAAACCGGATTCCATCCCTGACTAAAACTTCAATCGAGGAATCCGGGTTCAACAGCGATCGGAGGAACCATCTGCTTTCGCAGCGGCAATCACCAAAACGCCCCTAGCAGCTGCAGCTCTTGTCCGAGCTCTCGTCGATCGGAGTCGGGTACTCATTCGTGAAGCAGGCGAGGCAGAGGCCGCCGCCCTTGGAGTCGCCCGGAACGGAAGCCGCCTCGATCAAGCCCTCGGCGCTGAGGAAATACAGCGAGTCGGCGTTGATCGCCTGGCGGATCTCCTCGACCGTCTTCGACGAGGCGATCAGCTCGCGCCGGTCCGGCGTGTCGATGCCGTAATAGCAAGGGTTGGCGAACGGCGGAGAGCTGATCCGCACATGCACTTCCTTCGCTCCGGCCTCGCGGAGCATGTTGACGATCCGCAGGGACGTCGTGCCGCGAACGATGGAGTCGTCGATCATGACGACGCGCTTGCCCTCGACGATTTTGCGGACGGCGGACAGCTTCATCTTGACGCCCTTCTCGCGCAGCTCCTGCGACGGCTGGATGAACGTGCGGCCGGTGTATTTGTTTTTGATGAGGCCCATCTCATACGGAATGCCTGTCTGCTCCGCATAGCCGATGGCGGCGGAAATGCTGGAATCCGGCACGCCCGTGACGATGTCGGCGTCGACGAACGCCTCCACCGCGAGGCGGCGGCCCATCTGCTTGCGGGCGGTATGGATGTTGACCTCGTTGATGTCGCTGTCGGGGCGCGCGAAGTAGATGTACTCCATCGCGCAGGATGCCCGGCGCTGCTCCTGCTCGAAGCGGTCGGCACGCAGACCGTCCTTGTCGAGGATCAGCAGCTCTCCCGGCTGGACGTCGCGGACGTACGTCGCGCCGATCGTCTCGAACGCGCAGGTTTCCGAGGCGAAGACGTAGCCCTCGCCAAGACGGCCCATGACAAGCGGACGCAGGCCGTTCGGATCGGAGGCGACGAGCAGCAGATCATTGGTCATGATCAGGAAGGCGAAGCCGCCGATGATCCGCTGAAGCGCGTCCTTGGCGGCTTCGACGAAGTCCTTGGACGAGCGTGCGATAAGATGCGCGATGACCTCGGTGTCGCTCGTCGTCTGGAAGATCGAGCCCTGCGCCTCCAGCTCGCGGCGGATCGACGGCGCGTTGACGATGTTGCCGTTGGTCGCCACGGCGAGGTCGCCGCCCCGGTACTTGAATACCAGAGGCTGAGCATTGCCGAGCTGGCTGCCCCCGGAGGTGGAATAACGGACATGGCCGATCGCGCGGTCGCCCGGCAGCGAGGCCAGGATGTCCGTCGTGAACACTTCTTTCACGAGTCCCATGCCGCGATGGTAAGCGAAGCTGCCGTCCGAGCTGTCCACGGTGCAGACGCCGGAGCTTTCCTCGCCGCGATGCTGCAGCGCATGCAGGCCATAATAGGCCAGAGATGAAGCGTCAGGGGTATTGAATACCCCGAATACGCCGCATTCTTCCTTGAGCTTGTCGAAAATGTCGTCGCGGCCGATGCCCGCATTGTAATGGGCATTTTCCCATGTGCGGGACACAGCTTGGAGCTCCTCGGATTTGGAGCCGGAAAGTCGGCGGGCGGGTACTGTGGTGTCGGCAGGCTGAACCTCGGGTCCTGAACCGCCTATAGGCAAGCCCCCGGGAGCCGGCAGCTCCGGCGCCGAACCCGTCAGCGCGATGCCGTCACCGTCCAGCTCGGGAGCGGCGGATGAAACGTCCTCTCCCCAGCGGGAGCCGAGCTGGACCGCTATGCTTACTTCATCAGACATGGAATCGCATCCTTCCAGACTTTCCGGAGCTCGCCTACCGGGGCCTGCACGCCGGGCTTGCCGTTCACCTTGATGAGGAGCTCGTCTCCGCCGACCGTGCCGATCTCCGCATGCGGAACGCCGCGCTCCGCGAGCAGCGCCAGCAGCGCCGCCTTGTTGTCCTGCGATGCGCTCAGCAGGATGCGCGACTGCGATTCGCTGAACAGCGCGTGGTCCGGACGAAGGTCCGTCGCCACGTTCACTTCGGCGCCGAGTCCGCGGCCAAAAGCGGATTCCGCCAGAGCGACAGCCAGGCCGCCCTCGGACAGGTCGTGAGCCGAGGCGACGAGACCGCCGCGGATGGCAGTCAGGACGGCTTCGAGCAGCTTCTTCTCCACAGAGAGATCGAGGCCCGGAGGACGTCCTTCCGTCTTGCCTTCCAGCACATGCTGCAGCTCGCTGCCGCCAAGCTCGGCCTTCGTTTCCCCGAGCAGGATGATGGAGTCGCCGGCATTCTTGAATTCCTGCGTCGTAATGTGGCTGATATCCTCCACGAGGCCGACCATGCCGATGACCGGCGTCGGGTAAATGGCGCCCTTGGCGTTCTCGTTGTACAGGCTGACGTTGCCGCCGATGACCGGCGTCTCCAGCACGCGGCAGGCTTCGCTCATGCCGTCTGCGGATTTCTCCAGCTGCCAGAATACTTCCGGCTTCTCCGGGTTGCCGAAGTTCAGGTTGTCCGTGATCGCCAGCGGCTCGGCGCCCGAGCAGACGATGTTGCGCGCCGCTTCGGCGACCGCGATCGCGCCGCCGACCTCGGGATCGAGATAGACGTAGCGGCCGTTGCAGTCAGTCGTCATCGCCAGCGCCTTGCGCGTGCCGGGAATCGTCACGACCGCCGCGTCGGAGCCCGGCGGAACCGCCGTGCTGGTGCGGACCATATGGTCGTACTGCTTGTACACCCATTCCTTGCTTGCAACCGTCGGGGAGGCAAGAACCTTTTCCAGAGCGGCGTTCAGGTCGGCGGCTTCGCCATAGGCAGCCGTATCTACGCTTGCGTTCGCCGCATAATAGGCCGGCTCCTTGGATGGCTTGTCGTACACCGGGCATTCGTCGACGAGCGCGGTGACCGGCATGTCGGCGACTTCCTCGCCTTGATGGAACAGGCGCAGGCGGCCGTCGTCGGTCACCTTGCCGACCTTGGCGCAGATGACGCCCCAACGGTCGAAGATTTCACGCGCCTGAGCTTCGTTCTCCGGCGTGACGACGAACAGCATGCGCTCCTGCGACTCGGACAGCATCATCTCGTAGGGCGTCATGCCTTCCTCGCGCTGCGGCACCTCGTCGAGGTACAGCTCGAGGCCGTTGCCGGCCTTGGACGCCATCTCGGCGCTGGAGCAGGTGAGGCCGGCCGCGCCCATGTCCTGGATGCCGAGCACGATGCCGGAATTGATCAGCTCAAGCGTCGCTTCCATGACGAGCTTCTCCATGAACGGATCGCCGACCTGGACGGCAGTGCGCTTCTCTTCGGATTCTTCCGATAATTCGACGGAAGCGAAGGTCGCGCCGTGGATGCCGTCGCGGCCCGTGGCGGGACCGACGTAGAACACCGGGTTGCCGACGCCTTTGGCGACGCCGCGCTGGATTTTGTCATGGTCGATGAGGCCGACGCACATCGCGTTGACGAGCGGATTGCCCTCGTAGCTCTCGTCGAACATCACCTCGCCCGCGACGGTCGGAATGCCGATGCAGTTGCCGTAGCCGGCAATGCCGCTGACGACATGCTCGAAGAGGTATTTGACACGGTCATTTTCCAGATTGCCGAAGCGAAGGCTGTTCAGCAGCGCCACCGGGCGCGCGCCCATGGAGAAGATGTCGCGGATGATGCCGCCGACGCCGGTCGCGGCGCCCTGATAAGGCTCGACTGCGGACGGATGGTTATGCGATTCGATTTTGAACACGACCGCCTGATTGTCCCCGATGTCCACGATGCCCGCGCCTTCGCCCGGACCCATGAGCACCTTCGGTCCCGTCACCGGGAACTTCCTCAGAATCGGCTTGGAATTCTTGTAGGAGCAGTGCTCCGACCACATGACGCTGAATACGCCGATCTCGGTGTAGTTCGGCAGGCGGCCCATGAAACCGCAGATAAGCTCATACTCATGATCGGTTACGCCGAACTGCTGGTAGATCTTCTGCTCGGCAATCTGCTCCGCCGTCGGTTCCTTAGCTGTTAACTGCTGCGTCATGCTGTTCCCTCCATGCGTTCAAAATCGATGTAAACATCCGCTTGCCGTCTTCGGAGCCGAGAATCTGATCTACCGCGCGCTCCGGATGCGGCATCATGCCGACGACGTTGCCGCGCTCGTTGGAGACGCCGGCGATGTCATAGACGGAGCCGTTCGGATTGCCGCCGTTCGCGTAGCGGAAGACGATCTGGTTATTCGCCCGGAGGCGCTCAAGCGTCTCGTCGTCGCAGTAGTAGTTGCCTTCGCCGTGGGCGATCGGGATCGAGATGACCTCGCCCTGCGCGTATTGGTTCGTAAAAGGAGTCGCCGCGTTGACGACCTCGAGAGGCGACTGGTGGCAAAGGAACTTCAGGTCCCGGTTGCGCAGCAGCGCTCCCGGCAGCAATCCCGCCTCGGTCAGAATCTGGAAGCCGTTGCAGATGCCGAGCACGTATTTGCCAGCCTCAGCCGCCTTGACGACCTCGTTCATGACCGGGGCAAAACGAGCGATCGCGCCGCAGCGCAGGTAATCCCCATATGAGAAGCCGCCCGGCACGAGAATCGCGTCGTAAGCCGAGAGGTCGGTTGCCGTGTGCCAGACATAATCGACGGACTGTCCGATCGTTTCTTCAACGGCCTTGTAGCAGTCGATGTCGCAGTTGGAGCCCGGGAAAACGATGACCGCAAACTTCATCGGCTCAGCCCTCCAGCTCGAAGCGATAGTCTTCGACGACGGTGTTCGCCAGCAGCTTCTCGCACATGGCGCGCACCCGCTGCTCCGCTTCGGCACGGTCTTCGGTGTCCAGTGTCAGCTCCAGGTATTTGCCGATGCGCACTTTGTCCACTTCCGCAAAGCCCATGCTGTGAAGCGCTCCCTGCACGGCTGTTCCCTGCGGGTCCAGCACGTTCTGCTTGATCGTCACGTATACCGTTGCTTTCATTATGGCAACTCCTCTTATGGGGGAATGTGATTTCGTTGTAGATGAAGAAGGATGAAGAGCTAGATTGGCTTGCCAGCTGCACAGTCCGAAATCCGCTGCGCGCAAGGGGCCGATCCTCCGATGCTGTTGGACCGGGGATCGTCCTGGCGGCCGAATTAGACGACTTTTTCGGCTAATTCTGCTCCGGGATCGTCCTGACGGCCGAATTAGACGACATTTTCGGCTAATTCTACTCCGGGATCGTCCTGACGGCCGAATTAGACGACTTTTTCGGCTAATTCTGCTCCGGGATCGTCCTGACGGCCGAATTAGACGACATTTTCGGCTAATTTTGCTCCGGGATCGTCCTGGCAGCCGAATAGACGACTTTTTCGGCTAATTCTGCTCCGGGATCGTCCTGACGGCCCAATTAGACGAATTCTTCGGCTAATTCTGCGCCTGCCTGTAATGGCCCTATACCAGCTCTGCGCCGGTCAGAAGGCGATAGATTTCCCGGTAACGCTCCGTCGTCTTCGAGACGACAGCCTCGGGCAGAGGAGCCGGCTTGCTGTCCTGATCCCAGTCGGTCCCGAGCAGGTAGTCGCGGACGATCTGCTTGTCCATGCTGTCGATGTCGGCGTCCAGCACGTACTTGTCCTCCGCCCAGAAGCGGGAGGAATCCGGCGTGAAGATCTCATCGATCAGGATGATCTCGCCGTCGATCAGGCCGAACTCGAACTTGCAATCGGCAAGGATGATGCCGCGCTCCGCGCAGTATCCGCGGGCAAATTCATACAGCCGGATGCTGCGGTCCCGCAATTGGGCCGCGATATCGGCGCCGACGAGTTCTTCCATCCGGGAGAACGGGATGTCCTCGTCATGGCCGACATCGTTTTTGGCGGCGGGAGTGAAGATCGGCTCCGGGAACCGTTCGTTTTTGCGCAGCCCTTCCGGAAGCTTGATGCCGTTGATCTCGCCGTTCTGCCGGTATTGCTTCCAGCCTCCGCCCGTGATGTATCCGCGCACGACGCATTCGATATCGATGCGCTCAGCCTTGCGGGTCACCATGATGCGGTTGCGCAATGCCTCCTTGTCGGTGACAATGCCGCCAAGCCGCTCCACGTCTGTATGGACGACATGGCCCGCCTGGATGCCGGCCGTCTGCTCGAACCAGAAGGCGCTCAGCCGGTTCAGCACATTGCCCTTGTCCGGCACGGCCGGGTCAAGCATGTAATCAAACGCGCTGATGCGGTCCGTCACGACGATAAGATAATGCTCGCCAAGATCGTACAGCTCCCGCACCTTGCCCTTGTAGAGCAGCGGCGCCTGGATAAGATCCGCTGCCGTGGACAGCGCTTGGGACGTTGCGGCCATGATTTTCTCCCCTGCCTCAATTAGAAATAAATGAATGGATCTTGCTCCGGAAATAAGGCTGCTGCAATGCTGCCTAGATAAGCTCCAGCCGGCGGAAAATCGTATCGACATGCTTCAAATGCCAGCTCGGGTTGAACGCGTCGTCGAGCTCTTCCGCGCTCAGCACCGCTGTGATCTCCGGCGTCGAGCCGATGATGTCGCGGAACTGGCGCTGCTCCTCCCAGGCTTGCATCGCGCGGGGCTGGACGGTGTCGTACGCCTGCTCGCGGCTGAAGCCCTTGTCGATGAGCTTGGTCATGACGCGGCCGGAGAACGGCACGCCGAACGTGCGGCCCATGTTGCGCTTCATGTTTTCCGGGAATACCTGCAGGTTCTTCAGAATATTGCCCAGACGGTTCAGCATGTAGTTCAGCAGCATCGTCGCATCCGGCAGGATGACGCGCTCCACCGAGGAGTGGCTGATGTCGCGCTCATGCCAGAGCGGCACGTTCTCGTAGGCGCTGATCATATGGCCGCGGATGACGCGGGCAAGGCCGGAGATGTTCTCGCAGCCGATCGGATTGCGCTTGTGCGGCATCGCGGACGATCCCTTCTGCCCCTTGGCGAAAGGCTCCTCCACCTCGCGGAACTCGCTCTTCTGAAGAGCGCGGATCTCGGTCGCGAACTTGTCGAGCGACGTCGCGATCAGGGCAAGCGTCGCCATATACTCCGCGTGGCGGTCGCGCTGCAGCGTCTGCGTGCTGATCGGCGCCGGCTTCGTGCCGAGCTTGCGGCAGACGAACTCTTCCACGAACGGGTCGATGTTCGCGTAGGTGCCTACAGCGCCGGAGATTTTGCCGAACTGCACGCCGTCGGCCGCATGGCGGAAGCGGTCCAGGTTGCGCTTCATTTCCTCGTACCAGAGAGCGAGCTTCAGACCGAACGTCGTCGGCTCCGCGTGGACGCCATGGGTGCGGCCCATCATCACGGTGTCCTTGTACGTTACGGCTTGTCCGCGCAGTATTTCGATGAAATTGGTCAGATCCTTCTCCAGAATCTCATTGGCCTGACGGAGGATGTATCCCATCGCCGTATCCACGACGTCGGTGGAAGTGAGGCCGTAATGAACCCATTTGCGCTCGGCTCCGAGCGTCTCCGAGACGGCGCGGGTGAAGGCGATGACGTCATGGCGCGTCTCCAGCTCGATCTCGTTGATCCGGTCGATGTCGAAGCCGGCTTTCTCGCGGATCGCGGCTACATCCTCGCGCGGGATGACTCCAAGCTCGGACCATGCCTCGCAAGCGCAGATCTCGACCTCCAGCCACGCCTTGAATTTGTTCTCTTCCGTCCAAACCGCCCTCATCTCGGGCCTGCTGTAACGCTCAAGCATGCATTCATCCACCTTTGTCTGATTTATTCGAAGCCGCTTGCTTCAGTCAGTCGATCCTTATGACGGCCGGCCGGTTCAGCTCCAGATTCCCGTTCCGCGGATCCACTCCAGCGCCGCGGCCGTGTCCGGAGCGAGCACGTTGACATGGCCCATCTTGCGGTTAGGCTTCGCCTCCGCCTTGCCGTACAGATGCAGCTTCGGGACGGCGCCAAGCCTGGCGGCTTCTCCATCGCGCTGCGACAGATGCCGCACCAGCGGCTCCACATGCTGGCCGAGCACGTTCACCATGACGACGGGGCTCATGAGGCCCGCATCCCCGAGCGGCAAGCCGCATATCGCGCGGACATGCTGCTCGAACTGCGAAGTGCTGCAGGCTTCCATCGTATAATGGCCGCTGTTGTGGGGACGCGGGGCCAGCTCGTTGACGAACAGCTCCCCTTCCTCGGTCAGGAACAGCTCCACCGCGATCAGGCCGACGACTTCAAGCCCTTCCGCGATCCGGACCGCCAGCCGCTCGGCTTCCTCCAGAACGGCGGCGGGGACGCGGGGCGGAACGACGGATAGATGAAGAATGTTGTCGATATGGATATTTTCCGCAGCCGGAAACGTCTTCACATCGCCCAGAGAGCTCCGGGCGGCGATGACGCTCAGCTCCATCCGGAAGGAAACGAACTGCTCCAGCACCAGCTCTGCTCCGGATCGGCTCAGCTCCGCATAGGCTGCCGGAATCTCCGACTCGCTGCGGATGACCCATTGCCCTTTGCCGTCGTAGCCGCCGGTCGCCGTCTTCAGCACCGCCGGCAAGCCAAGACGGCCGCAAGCCTCCCGCAAGCCTTCCTCGCTTGTAATCTCCTCGTACGGAGCGACTCGCGCTCCCGCCGCCTCGATCGCCCGCTTCTCCCGCAGCCGGTGCTGCGTCGTATAGAGTAGCTCGCTTCCTTGCGGCACGTAAGATTGCTCCGCCAGCATGGCGGCGACTCCCGCATCCACGTTCTCGAACTCGTACGTGATGACGTCCGCGCGCGACGCCAGCTCCCGAGCCGCCTCCCGATCGTCGTAGCCGGCCGCGATGCTCTCGGCAACCTGCGCGCAAGGCCCGTCCTCCGCAGGATCAAGCGCCACGAAACGGTAGCCCATCGCGCTGCCTGCCAGCGCCATCATGCGGCCGAGCTGCCCGCCCCCAAGGATGCCTACAGTCGATCCCGGCGGTATGACGAGCGCTTGATCGGTCGGTACAGCTCCGCTTCCGCTTCCTGTCGCCCTGCCGGAATTCAGCATAGCTCTTCGCCGCTTTCCAGCACCTGCAGCTTGATGGCTTCGCGCCGCTCTTCGATGAGCCGCCTGATCTCCGGATCGAATGCGCCGAGAATCTGCGCGGCCAGCAGTCCTGCGTTGCTTGCTCCTGCATGGCCGATCGCCACCGTGGCGACGGGAACGCCGGCCGGCATCTGCACGATAGACAGAAGCGAATCGAGTCCGCTCAGGCTCGACGATTTGACGGGAACGCCAATAACCGGAAGCGCCGTTTTCGCGGCTACCATTCCGGGCAAGTGAGCCGCTCCGCCGGCTCCGGCGATAATGACCTTCAGCCCTCGCTCGACAGCGGTCTCGGCATATTGGAACATCAGATCAGGTGTCCGGTGAGCGGATACGACCTTCTTCTCATAAGGAATTCCAAGCTCATCCAGAATGCCGCAGGCAAGCTTCATCGTTTCCCAGTCGGATTTGCTGCCCATAATGACGCCCACGATAGCAGTCATGATTGTTCATCCCGCCTTTGTCTATATTCCTTGTGCGAAAAATCCGATCGGATGCCGGAAACAAAAAAAACCGCATGCCGGCCAGCCGGCGGAATCTCCAGGTAGGGAGAATCCGGCACGGGCGACTCGAAAGCCTGCGGGATGTAAGTACGCTGAAAAAGCGCAGCCGAAGCCAAACAGCTCGCTCTCCAGTCGTGGACAGCCAGCCTGCTTCCGGCATCCCGTAGTCCGTCGATTAAGGTCGCCGGGTAGAAACTTTCGGGCCGATTCCCGAAGATATACGAGTTGCTTGAAAATAATATGCGGAGCAAGGTAATGCGGCCTCCTACAAGATTCGACAATCTCAGGATAATTCAAACCGCTCCCCGCCCGCTCTGCCTTCCTAGTTTACCAACCTGAGCAGAGCCTGTCAACTCAAAAACACGAACATTAATTAAAAATAATGCTATTAAAGTTCGTTTTTGATAAAGCCGCCTTCAAATGAAAAATGCAATTGGCTCCGCAACGCCAATTCCATGCATGGCCTCGATCTTCCTCGTTGTCCTGCAAGCCGAAACGCTTCAGCGGCAGGCTCATTTCCTTCATCGACGACAGCAAAAATCGAGGTTCAATCCGGCTTTTCTCAAGGAAACGATTCCTCGGACACCTTTCGCCATTCAAGTCGCCAATTCCATGACAGCTATTATGCCATATCTCCAAATCCGAACAACCCTTCTTCATTCGGCGTCAAGAATACTGACATAATAATTTCTTTTTCCGCCCAAGAATCACTCTAAATCCGAACTATATTCCAAATTCCCGGATATCTCTTCCGGATCGTTTTCTAGGACCAAAAAGAAAAAACCCTCGACAAGAGGGTTTGCATAGGGATGAGCTGGCAGGCAAGCTCCATGCCCGGTCTAGGAATCAGTTGATCCAGAATGTCTTGTCTTTAGCCGAAATGCGGCGGCCCTTCGGCGCTGCCATATCGGGGTAGCCGATATAGATAAGACCGACCAGCTCTTCCTTGTCCTTGAGACCGAATGCCGACTTCATGGATGGATGGTGCATGGGATCGCCGCTGCGCCATACCGCTCCAAGCCCTTCTTCATAAGCGCTGAGCAGAAGGTTCTGAACGGCGGCATGCACGGCGGCGAGCTCTTCCGAACGAATGACGCGCGGGTTGTCGGAAGGCGAGCAGGCTGCTGCAATGACGACAGGGGCCCTCATCGCTTTGGCTTCTTCCTTCGACAGCTTCTGCTCCCTTTCCTCCGGCTCCAGTCCGGCAAGCGCGTCGGAGGCGGCATTGGCGTAAGCTCTTCCGAGCACACGGCGTCCATCCCCCGTCATGACAAAAAATTTCCAAGGCTCGGTGTGGTGATGGTTGGGCGCCCAGACAGCGGCCTCCAGGATCCGTTCGATCTTCTCCTTCTCGACCGGCCTGCCCTCGACCTTCCCGATGCTGCGGCGCTGACGGATTGCTTGCTGTAGCTCCATTCCTGTACCTCCTTGAGCGAATTAGATGAATAGTCCAAGATTGCCTGAGATTATTATACCTGTGAAATGCTCGCCCAGGAAAGGCGGGGCACCGGAACCATCGTGTCCATCCGCAGCGCGGGCACAAAAACGGCCTTTCATTCGGCGGTCGGCCGCGCCTTTATTTGCGCAAGAAGAACCGGAGCCATCAGGCTCCGGTTTCGATCATTCAACGGTAAAACGAGCTGTTTCCGCTTTCCGTGAGGATGAAGTCAAAAGCGCTCTCTAGGCTGAGGTTCAGGCCGAAGCCGAGCGTGCTCGGCTTTTCGCTTCTCCTAATTTTCTCTGCACTCGTTTCCTTCTATTTTTCTCTTGCCGAAGCGTCTTTAAGAAAAGCTTCGAATGACGCCATATGAGAAAAGCGGTTGATTTCGACTCCTTTGCTCCGAAGATGGCTTTCCAGAGCAGCGCCCAATCGTTCCGCGCCTGCCTGCAGCCGCGTCAGGTCGTGCGGATCAAGCAGCGGAACAAGCTCGGGCAGCCCCGCCTGCCGGTAGAGGGCGTGATGATCGGCGTTGAGCGTCAAGTCGCTTGGCCACTGTCCGGTCTCCGCATAGCAGAGAAAGGCGGCAATATTATCCTGCGCCTTCACAGCATGAAAGTAAGCCGTATCATAATCGTTTCTTTCGCAGGCCGATTGGATTTTGTCCAATATTCCTTTTTCCTCTTCATAAAACCCCTTCATGCGATCCCCGAAGGAAGGGGTTCCTTTCAAGCGCTCTTTCCGAGCTGATATCAGCTCAACGGTGTCTTCCGTCAGCCGCTCGCAAGCATGGAGGATATCCGCCGCATGGTCCCCATGCATAATGGCATGCATATAGGAATCCAGCAGCGCCGGTTTCAATGGGAGCCGATGTATTTGATCCTTGTTTTGGCCAAAACCTCTCGAGAAGTAGGATTGGTTCAGCAATGCCAGCCCTTGCAGGACTCCCTCCAGAATTCCAGACGCCTCCGTCCGGCTATAGACGCCGCTGCCCGAATCCCCTGCGCGGATCAGCTTGTAGAGCCTGGCATAGACCTGGCTCAGCTCTGCTTCCGCTTTCTCCACAAACTCGCGTTCATGCTCCGGACTCTGAAGGCCGACAATCCTTTCCTGCAGCCGCAAAAGTCGGCTGCGGTCCTCATCCGAACGCGCATAGAGCAGCTTGCAATCGGCGATGATCGAGGTTTTCTCTTCCTGAAAGGCCGCCATCCTCTCCGCCCGTTCCCAACTGATGGGCCAGAAGTCAAAGCTGATGTCAGCCAGGATGAATTGCAGGCTCGCCTCATAACCTCTGGCGGTGGCCGGAATGAAAAAGAAATCCAAGTCCGAGCGCTTCGTCGCGGTCCCTTGAGCGTAAGAGCCATAATAGGCTGCAAGCGCGACATCATCGGGATAATTGGCCTTGATGTGATCCACAAGCTTATCGGCAACCTCGAACACGTCCGGCATGGTGAGACCCCCCCTTTTCTCCTCATCCTAACCTTTATTTCCCCAGCTTCAAGGTAATGGTTGGATATAACCGAAATGTCCGCAGCTTCCAGAAAGGAGAGAGCGGGTTAATACCTTCTGCAGGGAGCGATCGGACAAGCCTTTCCAGCCCTTCGGACTTTGCCGGACAAAAGAAAAAACCTCCGGAACCGAGGTTCCGAAGGTTTTCGAATGCGCGGAGCCGTTCAGCCGGCCGCGCCGAGGTAAACGTAGCGGGCGACGATCAATACCGCAAGAATCACCATAAGCGGATGAATCTTGTATTTCTCCTTGCCTTCGGGGAGGCGTCCCGTCGCATTGGCAAAGAAGGCAAGCACGACGTAGAACACGATGCCGAAGGAAACGCCGTTGGCGATGTTGTACGTGAACGGCATCAGGATGATGGTGAAGAACGCCGGAACGGCATAGACCATATCCTTGAAGTCGATGTCGGTGACGGACTGCATCATGAGCAGGCCGACGAGAATGAGCGCCGCCGCCGTCGCGGAGCCTGGAATCAGGGCGATCAGCGGAGCCAGGAACAGCGAGAGCAGGAAGCAGATGCCGGTCGTGACCGCGGTCAGGCCGGTGCGGCCGCCCTGGGCGATGCCCGCGGAGCTCTCGATATAGGTCGTTACGGTGCTCGTACCGAGAACGGCGCCGCCGCCGACGCCGATCGCGTCCACGAACATCGCTTTGCCGACGCGTTTTTTGCCTTCTTCCGGATTTTTCATGAAGCCGGCGCGGTTGGCCGTGCCGACGAGCGTGCCGAATGTATCGAACAGCTCGACGAACGTGAACGTCAGGATGACCGTGACGATGCCGACATGCATGATGCCCGCGAAGTCGAAGTGCCAGAAGTTCAGCTCCGAAAACTGCGGAGCCCAGCTTTTGCCGCTGAGTCCGGCTTGAATGTCAAGGTTGCCTGTAATCCAGGCCACGACCGTCGTGCCGAGAATTCCCCACAGGAATGCGGCCGGTATGCGCAGCACGAGCAGCAGGCTGATGAGGATCAGGCCGATGATCGTCAGGTAGACCGACGGGTCCTTGAGGTCGCCGAAATGGATGACCGATTCGAAGCTGAGCAGGTCCACGTATTGATGCTTCTGCACGTCGGTGACAGCCGTTTCGGCGGCGATCGTCATGATGCCGCTGTTCTTCAGGCCGACGATGGCGATGAACAGGCCGATGCCGACGGTGATCGCATGCTTGAGGCTGTCCGGCACCGCGCTGATCAGCATTTGCCGAACCTGGGTTACGGTCAGGATGATGAAGATGATGCCGGAAATAAACACGGCGGTAAGGCCCATCGCAGGCGAGATTGGCTTATCCGTCCCCTGGGAGGCCACGATGGTAGCCGCGAAGTAGGCGTTGAGGCCCATGCCCGGAGCGAGCGCGACCGGGAAGTTGACGAACAGCCCCATCGCGATCGTGAAGATGCCGCCGGCCAGCGCCGTCGCCAGAAACACCGAGTTCCAGCTGAGGCCGGAAGCCGAAAGTATGCTCGGGTTGACGGCGAGGATATAGGCCATCGTCATGAACGTCGTGATGCCCGCCATAATTTCCGTGCGGATGTTGGTTCCGTTCTCTTTGAGCTTGAAGAAGCGCTCCATGATGCAAGTCCCCCCCGAAATGCGTTATTTTCCTTGCGCGGAATCCGAAAAAGCAAAAAACCCGGCAGAGACGGAATTCGAAGCCGGCATGCCGGCATTGCGATGGCGTCTCTCCCGGGTCCAGGTCGGCTGTCCAAGCAATCGGAGGCCGTTGCAAGGCCGGTCCGATGGAATGGAAGCTGCAGACGCCCGCCCGAAGATGCTTTCGTGGTGGACGCCCCCTGAATTTTCGTAGCCTGGTCATTACGGTGACCGAGTAGAGACTTCCGGGCCGATTCCCGGAATTATACGAAGGTTGGTTGGTTATCATTGCGGAACGTAACTAATATTACTGAATTTACGACAAATGTCAACAATCAAATGACAGGAATTCGTGTTATTCCCGAACATTAAAGAAAAATCAGGAAATAAGGGTTTTTCCGCTGTCGGCCTCGCGGGAAGTCCTTCCTCCTCTGGTTATCATGCCCATAAACGCATAAATCAAAAAGGAGCCGCCGAGCAGATAGAACAGGCTGCTCTCCGACAGGTAGCGAAGACCGTACCCGCTCAGGACGGGACCGGCGATGCTGCCGACGGAGAAATGAATGGACGCGAGAACATTGGCGCCGGGAAGCAGGTTCCTTGGAAGCATGTCGGCCGCATAGGCGAGGCCGAGCGAGAAGAACGAGCCGACCAGCCCTCCAGCCGCGACCATCAGCGCCGCCATCGTCCAGACGGACGATCCGGCCAGCGGAACGGCCAGGAACAGCAGGCCGCCCCCGGCTCCGCAGAAGATCAGCACGGGCAGGCGGCCGATGCGGTCGCTCCACATGCCGAGCGGAAGCTGCAGCAGCAGGCCGCCGATGCCGATAGCCGGCAGCAGGCCGCTGATCGCCGCGCGATCCAGGCCGATGCCGATGCCGTACAGCGGGAAGCCTGTATTCATGGACGCTTCCATGATGCCGTAGAGCATGGCCGGAAGCAGCGCGTACCAGGCGACGCGGTAGATCGACTTGTAGCGGCTGAAGCCGGCAGCCTCGCCCTGCTCCCTCGGCTCCGGACGATCGGCGGGCAGCTTCAGCACAAGCAGCAGGACGAGCGCATACAGCATGGCGCTGATCAGGAACGGAGCCTGGTCTCCAAAGTGCAGCAGATTGATGCCGAGCGGACCGATGCTGAAGCCGACCCCGTAGGACATTCCGTACAGGGAGATGAATTTTCCGCGCTGCCGTGCCGGCGCCCGGCTGACGATCCAAAGCTGGGTCGCGAAGTGAAGGCCGCTGTCTCCGATGCCGACAAGGATGCGAAGAGCGAACCAGACGGCAAACGAGCCTGCCGTCAGCGGAAACAGCAGCGTCGCGGCGATAATCATGACGATGCCGGCGAGGATGACGATCCGGAAGCCGTAGCGGCGGACGGGCCTTTCGATGAAGAACATGGTAGAGAACGTGCCGATGTACAGAGCCATGGAATTGAGGCCGTTGATATGTTCCGGAACGCCGCCGCGCTCGAGCAGAATCGTAAGCAGCGGCAGCAGCAGGCCTTGGCTTGCTCCGGCGGTAATGACGACCAGCAGCAGGACGATGAGTCGGTAGCTGAAGATCGGCTCTTCGGCGTGCAGCAGGCCGCCTTCTTGCTTAAGTGGCATGACGGGTCGAGCTCCTTTGGTCGATTGTTCATGGATGCGGGGCTGTGGGGGCCGGGAGATCCCTGCCGCCGGCTGTTCGGACGGACGGATGAAGACGGATGACGAATGATACAAATACGGACACGTATGAAGACGCGCCTCTCCGACCGGCTCCGCCGCCGCATCGCCGCACAGCTTCTGCAGCGCATCGCCACAGCGCCGGAGCGGTGAAAAAAACAAACACCGGAACCCTGTCAGAACAGGGCTCCGGTGAGAAACGCACTGGGCTGCACGCCGCTGAGGCGGCAGCCGGAAGGTCATTTAGACCCGCTTATTCCCACTCGATGGTCGCCGGCGGCTTGGAGGTGATGTCGTACACGACGCGGTTGACGTTGTCGACCTCGTTGACGATGCGCACCGAGATTTTCTCCAGCACATCCCAAGGGATGCGCGCCCAGTCGGCCGTCATGCCGTCGATGGAGGTGACGGCGCGGATGCCGACGGTATAGGAGTACGTGCGGGCGTCGCCCATGACGCCTACGCTCTTCATGCCCGGAAGGGCGGTGAAGTACTGCCAGATCTCGCGGTCCAGACCGGCCTTCGCGATTTCGTCGCGCAGGATGGCGTCGGATTCGCGCACGATTTCCAGCTTGTCCTCCGTCACTTCGCCAAGTACGCGAATCGCGAGCCCCGGACCCGGGAACGGCTGGCGCCAGACGATCGCATCCGGCAATCCGCACTCGGAGCCGACTTTGCGGACCTCGTCCTTGAACAGCGCGCTCAGCGGCTCGACCAGCTTGAACTTGATGTCCTCCGGCAGCCCGCCTACGTTGTGATGGGATTTGATCGTCTGCGCCGTCGCCGTGCCGCTCTCTACGATATCCGTATAGAGGGTGCCTTGCGCCAGGAACTCGAAGTTCGCCAGCTTTTCGGACTCCTCCTGGAACAGGTAGATGAACTCGTTGCCGATGATTTTGCGCTTCTTCTCGGGATCGTCCACGCCCTTCAGCTTGCCGAGGAACCGCTCGCTGGCGTCGATCTTGATCACTTCAATGCCGAATTTGCCGACAAAAGTCTCCATCACGCTGTCCGCTTCGCCCTTGCGCAGAAGGCCATGATCGATGAACATGCAGGTCAGGCGGTCTCCGATCGCTTTGTGGACCAGCATGGCGACAACGGAGGAATCGACGCCTCCGGACAGGGCGCAGAGCACGCGTCCGGTCTCTCCCACCTTCTCCTGGATGTCGCGCACGGCGTCCTCGATGAAGGTTTCCATGCTCCATGTGCCTTCGCATTTGCAGATCGTGTACAGGAAGTTGCGGATCATATCGTTGCCGTACACGGAGTGGCGAACCTCGGGATGGAACTGGACGGCGTAGAAATTCTTCTCCGGATGGCTCATGGCCGCGATCGGCGCATGCTCCGTACCCGCATCCAAGCGGAAGCCTTCCGGCATTTCGACAACCAGATCCGTATGGCTCATCCATACCGTCTGCGTGTTCTCCAGGCCGAGCGCGAGCGCGGCTCCGTTCTCGAAGGTCACGTCCGCGCGGCCGTATTCCCGCTTGCCCGCACGTTGAACCTTTCCCTTGAGCTGATGGCTCATCAGCTGCATGCCGTAGCAAATACCGAAAATCGGCAGCCCCAGCTCGTAGATCTCCGGATCGACCATCGGGGAATTTTCCTCATATACGCTCGCCGGCCCGCCGGAGAACACGATGCCCTTGGGCGCGAGTTCCCGGATCCGCTCTGCCGACGTGTTGTATGGCAGCAGCTCGCTGTAGACGCCCAAATCCCGGATGCGACGCGCGATCAGCTGGTTGTATTGTCCCCCGAAGTCGAGAACTACGATCATTTCATTTGGCTTGTTCACTGCCGAACCTCCCTCAATCAATTGGACTCATTATATCCAAGCCCTCTCCGGGCAGTCAAGGCGCATGGCAAGCCGTCTCCGCAGGTAAAATCCCCCCGGAAAACCAGCGGCGCGCGGGCCGGGGCTTCCCCATCCAGAAGGGGAGACCGGCTCGCCGAGGAAGCCCGGCAGCGGGATACGGCGCCGCTCAGGCGGTCCAAATTCGGGAAGTCCAGGGAGCATGCTCCGCTTGCGGACGCCGGATGGCCCGGAATACGGCCGGGCTTCGGCAGGCTGCGAGCCCTGCGCTTCAGGCGCCTGACGAGCCGGCGCCGGCGGCTGGACGAGCCAGCAGCAGCGCAGCCGCAGCCGCAAGCTCGCCCGGCGCGGGGCCGCTCCAGGCCGCCGCCGGCGGGCCGAAGCGGGCGGCCTCCTCCCAGGCCGCAAGCCGCTGCAGCGCAGCCGCTGCCTGCGGCTCGAGCGCCGGCGCCAGCGCGGCGGCACGCTCGCGGGCGCTGCCTGCGGCCAGGCGCGCCGCCGCATGCCTGCGCTCGAGCAGGGCGCCGAGCGCAGCCGCAGCCGCGAGCAGCGCGGCTCGCGGCGCGGCGCGCCGGCCGCGCGGACGGCGGCGCAGCCCGCCGGCGAGCTCCGGCGGCGGGCCGCCGCGGCGCCCGGCCGCGGCTGCGGCGCAGGCGCGCGCGTAGCGGCGCAGCGCGAGCGCGAGGCGCAGCCGCCCGCGCAGCGCGGGCGAAGCCAGCGCGCCGGCCGCGGCGGCGAGCGCCGCGAGCGCGGCCGCGGGGCCGGGCTGCGCAGCCGCCCGCGCCAGGCGCGCGGCCGCGGAGCCGGCGGCTTGCGCGGAGCCGGCCGCGCTTGCGGCGAGGCGGGCCGCGGCGGAGCCGGCCGCATCGCGCAGCCGCTGCGCCGGCGAGCCGTCCTGCGCGGCGCCAGGCTGCTCAAGCCCGTTCGGCGCTTGCGGACTCGCGCCTTGCGGAGCGGCCGCCGCTCCGGCCGGGCCGGCAAAGCCCGGCGTCGGATCGAACGCGACCCAGCCCGCGCCGCCCAAATACACCTCCACCCAGGCATGCGCGTCGGCGGCGGTGACCTCGTAAACCCGGCTTCCCGCTTCAGCCTCGCTTTGATCCTTGGCCGGACTTCCGGCGGTGTAGCCTTTGACCCAGCGTGCCGGGATGCCTTGCGAGCGGAGCATGACCGCCATCGCCGTCGAGAAATGCACGCAGTAGCCTGTCTTCTGCACGAACAGGAACTGGTCGGCCAGATCCTGGCCTTCCTTCGGAATGGAAGTGTCCGTCAGCGAGTAGACGTAATGCTCCTTCAAATACTCGCTGACGGCCGCCGCCTGGTCGTACCGGTTCGGGCCAGCCGCGCGGACGATGGACGAGGCCAGATCCTTCACCCGTTTCGGCAGGTTGGAGGGAAGCTGCAGATTCGCCTGGATCTGCTCCTGCAGCCACCCTGCATCGGCGCCCTCTGCCGCCTCCTTGACCTCCGACTGCGCGCGGAGAACCGAAGCGGATGTCTCCGGCTTGACCGAGCGCGCCTCGTACTGCAGCTCTCCCGAGCCTCCTTGCGGCAAATAGATCGCTTCGGTAATTTTGTCCTTCAGGTAAGCGGTGGCCCCCTTTCCGGCGCCTTCCCCTTGCGCCGCCATCAGCTCGGCGTTCCTGCCCGATACCGGAAGCGGCTGTCCTTCGGCATGCCTTGCGAGCCGCACCGTCTGGGTGATCTCATCGCTCCCGCCTGACTCCGAGCCCTCAACCGAACCGATCGGAACCGATTGGAGCTGCCCGTAATCCTCCCTCCAGCCGCGGCCTTCATAGACGGACTTGGACTCTCCTCTCCAATAGAGCGGTGCGGGAGAAAGCGCCGTGAAGACTGGCGTCCTGGCCAGCGCGAGAGGCGCCCCCAAGACGGAATCGTCCTGGCTGTAGCCGGAAAAGGCCCCTTGCAGCGTGCCGCTTCCCACGACAAGCCGGGATGCGTTCCCTGCGCCCGCAGCCGCTGCGGAGGCGCCTTCCCGGATGCTGTGCTGGACCTCGAGCGCCCAAGACGCCGGGCCGTACAGGCGCGGCTTGCCGCTGGACAGCAGCAGGGCGCCGCCCAGCACGAGCAGGGCGGCGCCCGCCGCCGCAGCCCACCCGCCCAGCCGGACAGGATGCCCTCCGGACGGGAAGCCCCAAGCCCCGGCCGGAACCGGCGGAGGCGCTTCCCCTGCCCTCCGCCGCAGCCGATGTCCGGTCAGCAGCGCGGAGAGCAGCAGGCCCTCCGCCGCCGCCCGGGCCATGCCCGGCAGCAAGTCGAGGCCCATCCATTGATAGAGCAGGCCGAGATACAAGCCCGTCAGCACGGTCAGGCCCAGTCCCCATTGGCGGATCCAGACCAGTGTCTGGAGCGCGGACAGCAGCGCCGCGAGTCCGGCAAGCAGCAGGAGCGCCTGCGTTGGAGCGGACAGGCCGGAGATGCCCTGTGCGCCCACGCTGCGGATATCATCCGCAATTATGCCAGGCAAGCCGCCGATCCAATCCAGCAAGAGCCGCATGCCTCCGGCCATCCATCCCGCCCCGCCGATCAGCACCGCCGCCCTCAGCAGCGAAGCGGCCCAGCCAGGCAGCAAAATAGCGCCTGCAGCCAAAAAAGCCCCTCCGATAAGCAGCAGGCGCGCCAGCGGAAAGGAACTGTTCCAGCCCGGCAGCTGAGCGAGCGGGAGCAGCCACTCCGCCAGCAATCCAAGCAGCAGCAGGCTGGTGGCAAGACGAAGCGGCAGGCTCAGCGAATGTCCCGACAGATCGCTTCCCGAAGCGGCAGCAGCAATCTTTCCGCTGCCTCCTGCAGGACGGCCGAAATGTGAGCGCGCGCTCGTGCTCTTCAGCGGCTTATTCGCCGGAGCGGCTGTTCCTGCCGCCAGCAAGCCGGTTCCCGTTGGCGCCAGAAAGCCTCCTGCTGCCGGTTGTCCCGGCTGGCTTCCGGACGGAATGCCGCTTCCTGCCCCATGTGCGGCCAGCAAAGGCAAACCCGCATGACCGGCCTTGCCGGTCAGCGGGGCGGCAGGCGTTGCCGCCTTCAACATCAGCTCGGGGAGCGTTCCGCCCCTTGCGCTTTTTCCCTGCCTATCATCAGCTTGCGGAGGATATCCGGCCCCGTGAGCTCTCGATCCTATCCTCGCGCCGGCTCCTTGCTGCATTCCGGCTCCTTGCTGCATCCCGGTTCCTTGCCGCTTTCCCGCTCCTTGCTTTATTCCAGCTCCATGCTGCTTGCCGGCGCCTTTACCTCCCGTCATGGCGGCCACCCTCCTTTCCCTGATGAAGAGCCGGCTTGGCGGCCGGCGAAGATAGAGAGATCCAGGAGACGCGGTATCCTCTGGCTTGCGCCCAGCGCATCCGCTCCCGCATGGCGGCGGAAGGCACCGTCTGCAGCATCGGCACCCTGAATTCAAAGCGGCAGCCGGCCGCTTGGGCCGCCTCCGCCGCATGGCTCCATGCTTCTCCGTCCTGCCAGTCCGGCGTCACCATGACCAGGCTGCACCCGTGGGGCAGCAGCCTGTCCGAGCGCAGCCGGTCGAGCTGCTCCGCCAGCGTACCCATCGATGCCGGGCTGAGCCTCGCGAGCAGACGCGCCGCCGCCTCGACGGCTCCTTTGCCTTGACCGCCGACGCGGACAAGCACCGTGCCTGCCCCGGCTTGCAGCCGGACGGAGCGTCCGCTTCGCCGCTCTTCCAGCATCGCAGCCAGCGCGAGTCCCGCGCTGCGGTCGAGCAGCGCGTCGCCGCCGCCGGCTCCCGAGCCCAGAAGCACGACGGCTACGGCGCCGGGGCCGGCCTCGTCCGTCTTGGTCCGGAGCTCGCGTCCCTTGGCAGCCGCCCGCCAATCGATATGCCGGACGGAGTCTCCCTCCCGGTAAGGCCTCGTGCCTGGGCCGGCGCCGCCGGAACGCCGCTCCCGCCGCCCTTCGCCAGGCTCCTTGCCGCCGATTCCGCCTTGCGGCCTGTCCGCTCCGGCCGGAGGAAGGCTTTCCCGGTCTCCCTCAGGCTGGGGAAGGACGGTGAACTCACCGCCGCATTCCAGCTTCCGCCGGGAAGCGGCCAGTCCGAACGGCTCGACGGCTGTCACCGTCACGGCCCGGAACCGGTAGCAGCCCCGTCCCAGGTTCGCCGCCTCATACTTCAGCGTCCACTCCTTTTTCAGCCAGGGAAGAGACCAGCCAGCCATCGTCAAAGGCTGCGTGAGGCCCGCCGATTCATTGACCAGCTCCTCCCGTACCTGCAGCATCAGCAGCGGCAGCACCCGGCGCCCCCGAATCACAAGGGTCACCTCCAGCGAGCCGTCCTGTCTTCCCGGCACCAGCCGCCGCTCAGCCTGAAGCCCGCTGCCCGCCATCCATAATCCCGGCAAGGCGGCAAGCGCCAGTACGCCCCCAAGCACGGAAGCAGCGAGCCATTCCGCCGCCCCGCCGCGGACAGCTGCTGCGAACATAGCTGCAGCAGCCAGCATGGCAAGAACGGCAAGCGCCAGGCGGCGCGGCTTGATGGACGCAGGCAAGCTTGAAGCAGCCCGGACTGCCATGCTTCCCGCTCCGGGCGCCGCCATGCCGCCTTGCGCCGCAATTCCCGGCGAAGCCGCATAGCCGGCTCCGTTCAATGTCGGGCTTCCGGCGTCATGCATCATTCCGCTCCCCATTCCACCTGCCAGCGGAAGTCCCGCCGCATGCCGTCCCGGCCCTCCCGCTCCGCTGCCGGACGCGCTCACGGCTTTGCCCCCCGGGAACCGGGAACCGGCACGGAGCCCAGAATACGGAACAGCGCGCCTGCCGCGGCTGCCGGATCCGGCTGGCCATATCCGTCCCGGGCGCACAGCCTGTGGGCCAGCACCGCTGCGGCGACCGCCTTCAGATCATCCGGCAGCACGTAATCCCGGCCTGCCGCGTAAGCCATCGCCTGGCCTGCCCGCAGCCAATCCCGCGACGCCCTCGGGCTCGCGCCGAGCGTCAGCTCCGGGGCCATGCGCGTCGCCTGGACGACGCATACGATATAAGCGAGCAGCTCCGGACTGCAATGCACCGTCCGGCTCTCCTCCACCATGGCTTGCCACTGCCGAGCGGAGACGACCGGCCGCAGCAGCTCCGGCTGCCGCTGCTCGCCTGCCGCCATCATTTCCAGCATCCTCACCTCGTCCCGGCTGTCCGGGTAGCCGATCGACAGCCTCATCATGAAGCGGTCCATCTGCGCCTCCGGCAGCGGATGCGTTCCTTCGTCGTCAAGCGGATTCTGGGTAGCGATCAGCAGCCAAGGCTCCAGCAGCCGCCGGGTAGTCCCGTCCACGGTGACGGATCTCTCCTCCATCGCCTCCAGCAGCGCAGACTGCGTTCGAGGCGATGTGCGGTTGATCTCGTCGGCCAGGACGATATTGGCCATGATCGGACCTTCGCGATAGATGAATTCGCCGGCTCTGCCGTCCCATACCGAGCTTCCCGTCACATCCGCCGGCAGCAGGTCCGAAGTGAACTGGATGCGCTGGAAGCGGCCTCCTGTCAGCCGCGCGAGCGCGCGGGCCAGCAGCGTCTTGCCGACTCCCGGCACATCCTCAAGCAAAATATGGCCGCCCGCCAGCATCGCCGCGGCAGCCAGTCCGATCGTCTCCCTCTTGCCGAGCAGCACGCTCTCGGCGCGAGCCTCCAGGCGCGCAATGAGCGCCTGCTTCGGCTCCGGCCACTCCTCCGCCCCGTTCGGACGATGACCGGGCGTCTCCTGCTTCTGCGGTTCCCTGTTCAGCATTTCGATTCCTCCTGCTTTTCCGGATTCTATGAATCTTCCATGCTACCAGTCTCTCCACCGCAAGGAAGAAATAGACCCCGAAGCCTAGGATCGTGGATGATAACGGATCTTTCCCTCTTTCTGCCTGCCAGCTTCAGCTTGCATAACCGGGCTGAACGACGCCGAGCTCACTCTATGGGTTGATAAGTTCGATAAGTTGATGGAGCAATATTTTCAGTCGCTTCGGGAAGCGGAATCGTCTTGGAGCGGCTATGGCTTGAATCCGCCACAACAGCATCGACGCCCTGCCTCAGCTCCAAAGCCGGAACGGAATGAAAAAAAGGCCGGGACCGCCGCCGGTCTTGGCCTTTTTATCGAAACAATACGAGAATCTGATTGTCGCCCGTCCGCCTCATGACCCGGTACCCCGTCTCCGAGCTCGTCGCAATGCCCTGATCGTTCGGCAGGCAGTAGCCGTTGACCATGCAGGAGCCGTCGTACCCCACCAGCAGCCTGCCGAGCAGGCCGACGGACACCCATTCCGCTCTCAGCCTTCTGAGGACATAGCTCCGGGAAGGATCCCCGGCGGGATTGAAGACCGGGTCCGTCAGAATATAGGCGGGACGGATGACGGCGCCGTCCGCGTCCCTCTGCTCGGGAACGGTCACTTCCTGGACCTGCACCCTTCCCATTCATCCTTCACATACTTTCCCTCCGCCGGAGCTCCGCTGCATTTCCGACCATCGTCGGAACCGCGCTGGAGATGCCGATGATGTCGTCGCCGGCGGCCGCCGTCCGGATCCGGTCCCTGTCCAGAGCGATGAAATAACCCGGCTCGATGGCGCTGCCATCGATCGTCTCGTACATTTCGGCATAATCGGCCCCGCCGGAGAAATAGCTGCCGGCGATGTACTTGTTCCGGTAGAGCCCTGCAAGCACGGCGGCCAGCCCAGGCGCGCCCGCAGAGGTTCCATCCGCCACATGCCAGAAATACGTGTATAGCGTCGTCCCATACCGGCCCATGATGTGAGATCCGTTAAGGCTGGCGGTCGTCTGCAGCCCTTCCGCGTGGGGGAAGTCGCCGCTCTCGACCGTCAGCACCCCCCGTAATTTTTGGACGCCTCGGTCATATAGCCTTCCGCATGGGAGAAGTTTCCGGATGCCGTCGTATTGGATCCCGACGGAGCCGAAGTTCTTCCGCATGCGAATAGGTTCCGGAAGCCGTCGTTTCGGAGCCTTCCGAGTGGGAGTTCCCGCCTATCGACGCCGTGGTGTTGCGCTCCGCATGGGAGGCGAAGCCTTCGGCAGCCACACCGCCTTTTCTTTTGACCTCTGCTATTGGCTTCTGCTATTGACCTCTGCTATTGGCTTCTGCTATTGGCTTCTGCTATTTGCCTCTGCTATTGGCTTCTGCTGCTGGCCTCTACGATTTGCCTCTGCTTTTGGCCTCTATTGGCCTTGCAGTTGGCCTCTGCAACGGCTTCTGCGGCTGCTCTTAAGAGGCCGTCTTGCCGGAATCCAGAAGCGCCTCGACCGTCCACACCTCGACAAGCCCGGCCGAGCTGCTCATCTGCACGGCACGCTGGCCAATCAGCTCCAGCAGATCGGTCAGCGGCGCCCGCAGCCTGCCGGCCGGCTGCTGGAACACAAGCTCTTGCGGCAGGCTGCCGCTTGCTCCGTTGCCGGCGATGATGGCGGCGGTGCCTGACGCGGCGTCCCATTGCACCGAGCCTCCGAGCGCTTCAACGACGCGGCGGACCGGTACGGACAGCTTGTTTCCATGCAGCGAATAGTCGCCGTAAGCAAGCTTCAGATCTCCAAGCGGGGTATGAAGGAGAAGATCCGCATCGAGAGTGCCGTACGCCTTTCCATTTCCCGTTTTTCCGCTGCCCGCTGGATTTGCGGGAGGGCTGTGCGGCTGCGCCTGGCCGACAGGAGCCATCGCCGGCACGGAGATTTTGTCCCCGTCGTCTGCGGCCAGCCAGGACTGGCTCGCCCTCAGCTTGCCGCTCTCCGCCGCGAAGGCGGCCGCTTCGCCCGGAAGCGGCGCGGGCCGCTGCCACTTGATCTGCTTCGCCAGCGGGAACAACGGAACGTCGGCGGAAGGGGTGACGGCAGCGAAGCTGTAGCCCTTGTTTTTGTAGTAAGCGATAATGGCAGGAAGAGCCTTGACCGACTCGGCATGGCCGGTGCCGTCATGAAGCAGGATCGTCATCTCATGCTTCAGCGGCGCCGAAGTCGCGCCGGCGATGATTTCCTTGGCCGGCACTCCGACACGCTTGGAGTCGCCGCTGTCTACATTCCAGTCCACCATCCTGTAGCCCGCGTTTTTCATCGCTTCGAAATAACCCGAGTCAAAGTTGCTGTACGTGCCCCCTGGAGCCCGCACCAGATCCGTCGCCACTCCCGCTTCCAGCAGCGCTTTCTCCGTCCGTACCGTCTGTTCGGCATAAACGGCGAAGCTGCCGTAGATCTCGGAGTAGACATGATCGTAGGAATGGTTGCCGATGGAATGTCCGGCCGCCTTGACCTCGCGCACCAGATCCGGACGCTCCTCGACATGGCGGCCGACCATGAAGAAGGTCGCCTTGATTCCATTTTTCTTCAATATATCCAGCACTTGAGGCGTGTAAATGCTCGGTCCGTCGTCGAAGGTCAGGTAGACGGTCGGCTTGGCGGGACGCTCCGCAGCTGCGCTCTTGCCCGTGCCTGCAGCAGGAGCGGGGGCGCTGGTCCCGGCCGTTCCGGCAGCCTCTGCCGCCGCTCCCTGCACGTCCGCTTCAGGCGCCGTGCCGGAGGAATCAACCTGGCCTGCCTGAGCCGCGTCTGCCGTCCCCCCGTCCTGTCCGGCGCCGGAAGCCTGCTTCAATGCTGCGATCAGCTGCTTCTCCGTCATGCCGGACAAGGCGATGCTGTTCCATCCTACGGCCGCTCCGCCTTGATTTCCGGACCCGGCTTGTCCCGCGGCGGCAGACGCGGCTCCGAGCGGAGACGCGTGGCTCTTTGATCGGGCGGCGTCTGTCTGCGCGGCAGGCTGTTCGTAAGCTGCAGCCATCACTGCAGGCGGTTCCGCTGTCAGCGCCCTGTCTGGAGCGAGAGAAGTCCAATCGTTGCCGAACCCCGTCAATCCTGTCAGCAGCGCCGCAGCGGCTGCCATCATTCGAAGCGTACTTTTCCCCATGAATGGATGCACCCTTTCTATGAAAAACGAATCCTCTTTGCTAGATTCTATGAGAGAGGGTCCGGCTCTATGACAAGCTTGTCTCATCCATTCTCCGCCCGGCTGCCGTTACTTCTTCAAGCCCGGCTTCGGCCTTCTCTGCGACCAGAACGACCCCAAAGCCTCCGGATCGTCCGTGAGGATGCCGTCCGCCCCCGCCGCCGCGGCCTTGAGCGCCTGCCGCTTGCTGTCCACCGTCCAGATGAACGTATGCAGGCCGCTGTCGTGGATCATCTTCACCATGAGCGGCTTGGCCAGCTGCTTGCGGATATTGGCGTAATCGGCCCATTCCGCCATGGCATGCAGCGCCGCAGGAGTCAGCTCCTTGTCATCCGCGATCAGCACGCCAAGCGGGATCGACGGCAGCAGGCCGTGGAACTGCTTGAGCGCGGGAATGTGGAACGACTGGATCATGACGGGCTCTTTCTTCCATGGCGGGCCGTTCACCGCGTCCTGCAGGCGGATTTCTCCGTTGATGCCGCAGCGTCTCATCGCTTCCGCTACCGCCTGCACGAGGCCCGGCTGCCGCTCGGCATCCTTCAGCTCGATGAGAAGGCCGATGCGGTTGTAATAGCGCAGCAGCACGTCTTCGAGCAGCGGAATCCGCTGTCCGGCGAAGGGAGGAGAGAACCAGGCTCCGGCGTCCAGCCGATTCAGCTCGTCCGCCGTGCGGAGCGAGGCCATTCCCTTGCCGCCGGTCGTCCGCTCAAGGTTATCGTCGTGCAGCACGAACGGGATCCCGTCTGCGGACAGCTGAACATCCAGCTCGATAAAATCGGCCCCCTGGCGGACAGCTAGATCAAAAGCCGCCATCGTGTTCTCCGGCGCATAAGCCGAAGCTCCCCTGTGCGCGAGAATGAGCGGGCGGGCCGGCGCTTGGGCTGAAGCTGTCCGGACCGGCACCTTCGCTTGGAGGGCGTCTGCGCGCCCAGGCAGCGCCTGCAGAAGAAGCAGCGCCGCGCAGAGGCCGATCCCCATTTTTGCCGCGGCCGGTCCGTTTCTCTTCCATCCGCTCCTCATGCCTTATCCCCCCTGGAGTTCCCTTTATATCTACTATGTCCCAAATAGGTGTCATTTACCACTGCAATACAAAGGCCGCTTTTGCGGCAGACTGGGTCTGCCCGCAAAAGCGGCCGTATAAGTCTTCAAGAACAGAAGCTCCGATTATTCAATCCCTTCAGCCGGGAACCGGGGCAAGGCTTGCAAGCACGTCGGCTGCGTGGCCCTTCACCTTGACGCCCCGCCATTCCTTGACGAGACGGCCTTCCTCGTCGATGAGGAAGGTCGACCGCACAACGCCCATATATTCCCGGCCGTACAGCTTCTTGAGCTGCCAGACGCCATAGGCTTCGCAGGCGGCATGCTCCGGATCCGACAGCAGCGGGAACGTGAGCCCGTGCTTGTCCCGGAACCGATGATGGGACTTGACCGGATCCGGGCTGATGCCGAGGATGGCCGCCCCCTGGCCGTCAAAATCCGGCCAAGCATCGCGGAAATCGCAAGCCTCCTGCGTGCAGCTCGAAGTCAGATCCTTGGGATAGAAATACAGAATGACCTTTCGGCCGCGATATTGGCTCAGGGTTACGGTCTCCTGCTCCGCTCCTGCAGCGGGCAGCGTGAAATCAGGCGCCGGCTGTCCCGGCGCTAGCGTGGCTGACATGATGTTTCCTCCTCGGCGGACTCTCGGCCCTTGGCGTGCGGCATCCGCTCTACCTGCGTCAAGCCTGCCGCCTCATGCAGGCAGGCGGCTCTGAAGGCTATGAGCCTGCGCCCCGGTACCTCTTGACCCCGTGGTTCCATACGGCCATGCCGATCGTCATGAAGACGATGCCGACAACCGGCGTCAGCAGCGCCAGCTGCGATAATCCGTCCCCGTGGTCTCCGAGGAAATACGAAGCCGGGATGACGCCCACGAAGGCGAAAGGAATGAGCCAGGTGAGCAGGAAGCGGATGACTTTATTGTAGATATTGACAGGATAGCGTCCGTAGTTCTGGATATTGAACATCAGCGGCAGAATGCCGGTCGGCGCATCCGAGTAGAACGAGATGGCCGTCAAGGCCGTATAGATGCCTCCATACACGAGCACCGCCCCGAGCACCAGCACGATCATGACCGGAATATCCCACCATTCCAGCGGCAAGCCCAGCTTCAGCCAGCAGGAGATCATGATCGCGATGCCCGCCAGAGAACCGATGAGCGAAGGCGGATCCATATTCTCCAGCGTCACCTGGAACCAGTTGTGGGCTGGACGGGTCAGCACCCGGTCCATCTCGCCTTTGGTAATGTAGCGGTCGCTGAAATTCCACAGATTGAAGAAGGTGCCGAAGATTCCGAACGGGACCATGAAAAAGCCATAGACGAAAATGACTTCCGCCTCGCTCCAGCCGCCGAGCGTCGGCGTATGCTGGAAGACGACCAGGATGAAGATGAGGTTGGCCGCCTGGAAGCTGAGATCCGAAAGCACCTCGATCCAGAAGTCGGCCCGGTAGGTCAGCTTCGTTTTGGCGTAATTCTTGAAGTAGTCCATCAGCAGCGACAAATAGAAACGCAGCTTCATCGCTCAGCCCCCCTGTACGAACAGCCGGGTTCGCGCGGAACGCCATACGAGCGCGATCGGCAGCAGCAAAATGAGGAACCAGAGCAGCTGCAAGCCCAGGACGCCGCCGATCTCGCTGGCGGGAGTCCTTCCCGTGAACACCGAGCTCGGCAGATAGGTGATCGCCTGGAACGGCAGCCATTTCATGGCCCCCTCCAGCCAGCCGGGAAAGAAGCTGATCGGGACGATGACCCCCGAGAACAGATCGACCGCCACCCTCTTCAGCCGCATCATGCCTTCGCTGCTTTCGACGAAGAACGCCGCCAGGCCGGTCAGGATGTTGATCTGCGAGTTGATCAGGAAGCTGAAGAACAGCATGACCAGATACACCGCCCAGATGCCGGGATCGGACGGAAGCTTCACCGGGAACAGCAGGCAGGCCAGAGCCATGCCGGGAATCATGAACAGCAGGAAGCGGAAGATGCCTTCCCCGAAGCCCTGCATCATCTTGACGACCAGATAGTTGTAAGGCCGGATCATCTGGATCGCCACGCTCCCGTCGCGGATTTCGTTGCCGATCTCCCGGTCCAGATTATTGAAATAGAAGGCTCGGGCCATCCAGGACACGGCGACATAAGTGGTCATTTGGCTGACCGTGAATCCGCCAAGCGTTTCCTGCTCCCCGTAGATAGCCCCCCACAGAAAGTAATAGGCCCCGATGTTAATCGCATAAATAATGATGCCGCTGTAATAGTTAACGCGGTAAGCAAGCATCATCAGGAAGCGGATCCGGATCAGGTCCAGATAGGCGCTAGCCACGTTTCACCGGCCCCTTCCCTTCCGCCCCTGCGAGGACAGGCGTTCCGGCATCCGTCTCGGACAAGGCGTCCCCGCCGTCCCGGTCTTCCGGATCAAGGGCGTCACGCCCCGCCGGCTGCAGCGGTCCGGCTGCGGAAGCGGATGCCTCCGCCAGCTGCATGGACGGCGATTCCCCGCCCAAAGCTGCCGCTTCCCCGCTGTCCGTCGAAGCCGTCGCGAGCGGCGAGCCTGCCTCGCCGCCTGCATCGGAACCGTCCAGGGTTTCTACGGCAAGCTCCGCCGCCCTCGCCTTGCCCGGAGACTGGGCATCGCCGGACTGGTAGATTTCGCGCACGATCTCGTCGGTGTTCGTCTCGATAATCTTCATGTCGCGGATTTCCAGGCCGGCGTCGCCGACGACGCGGGCGAGCGCTTCCGACACGTTCACCTCATGCGGCAGCCACATCGCGGCCGTCACATCGTTGTCCAGCCTCCACTCCACGCCTTCCAGCCCGGAGGTCAGCGCCCGCAGACGCTCCGCCTGCACCCTCCCTGCGAATTGGAACACGATCTCGCGTCCGCGGCTCCAGCGGCTCTTCAGCTCTTCCAGGCCGCCGTCATAAATAATACGCCCGTCATCCAGCATAATGACTCTGGAGCAGAGCGCTTCGATATCCTGAAGATCATGGGTCGTGAGCAGAATGGTCGTGCCATGCTCGCGGTTCATCGTTTTCAGGAAATCCCGGATCTCCGTCTTGACGACGATATCGAGCCCGATCGTAGGCTCGTCCAGGAACAGGATGGACGGATTATGCAGCAGGCTGGCGACGATCTCGCAGCGCATCCGCTGGCCGAGGCTCAGCTTGCGCACGGGACGGTTCAGCAGCTCGCCCAGCTGCAGCCGCTCCACCAGTTCATCCAGCCGCTTGCGGTAGTCCGCTTCCGGCACCCGGTAAACCTTGTGCAGCAGCTGGAACGACTCGACGACGCCGATATCCCACCACAGCTGGGACCTTTGGCCGAACACGACGCCGATCCCTCCGACAAACTTCTCCCTATCCTTATGCGGCACATAGCCGTTGACCCTCAAATGGCCTGATGTCGGCACGAGGATGCCGGTAAGCATCTTGATCGTGGTCGATTTCCCAGCCCCGTTCTCTCCGATATATCCACAGATTTCCCCTTGGGGAATCTCGAAGGAGATGTCCTTCACAGCGGCTACCTCACGGTATTCGCGCTTGAATAGATCCTTGAGGGCCCCGGACAGCCCCTCGCGGTTTTTCTGCACGCGGAATTCCTTGCGCAGATCCCGCACCTCTATAGCCGGCTTCTTGCTCATGCGTAGCTCCTCTCGTAATTCCACTCGACATTTCCCGGGAAATTGGGAGTGAATTCCTCTCCCGCGGTTAAAACTTGCGTCCAACCGACCCCGGATTTATAATTTTATGATATGTTACGACAGCCAGGGGAAGCAAGCCGGACAGCATGCCCCAGGATCGGCCAGCAGAGCCCATAACCCGGCGACCGGCTGCATTGGCGCCTTCCAGTACGTCGGACAGGCTCCAATTGCAGCCCGGGGGTTCAATATCCCGACTTTTCTGCCGATTTGTTCCGTTAGAATCCATTTCAGCCTCAACATGCGAAGGGAGTTACACCGCCGAATGGAAAGCAGAAAAAGTCGGCAGCAGGGCTCATCCAAGCCGAAGCCGCCAAAACGAAAGCGACGGACCTGGTTATGGGCGCTCTTCAGCGTCCTGCTTATTATGGCCGCTGCCCTAGCCTATTATATTGTCGACAATGTCAGAGCGCTTGACGAGCTCCAGAAGCCGCCGGACAAGTCCAAGTTCACCCAGTTCGAGAACAATGCCTCGCTGGAGCAGCCTCCCGAGTGGGAAGGCAAGGAGCGCGTGAACATCCTGTTCATGGGAGGAGACGGACGCGAGAACAAGAGCGCGAACGAACCGGCCCGCTCCGATTCCATGATGGTGTTGTCGATCGATCCCGTCACGAAGAAAGCCCATCTATTCTCCCTGCTCCGCGACACGTACGTCAGCATTCCCGGCCACGGCAAAGGCCGCGCCAACGAAGCGATCGTGCAGGGCGGCTACAAGCTGTCGATGCAGATGATCAGCGAGCTGACGGGACTGGAGATCCAGTATTATATTTACACCGAATTCGAAGGCTTCAAATCGCTTGTCGACGCCATCGGCGGCATCGACATCGATGTCGAGAAGAGGATGAAATACACCGACAACGCCGACGGCAACCGTTACGACATCGACCTGCAGAAGGGCTACCAGCATCTGAACGGCGACCAGGCGCTCCAATACGTCCGGTTCCGCCACGATGCGACGAGCGACTTCACCCGCACCGAGCGCCAGCGCAAGTTCCTCAGCGCGGTCGCCGTCAAGATGCAGGATCTCGGCAACATCACCAAGCTGAGCTCGATCATCCGCAGCGTCAGCCCGTATGTCGAAACGAACATGTCGTCCGACGACATGTTCAAGCTCGGCCAGCTCGGCTTCGGCCTCCGCAACGCAGGTACCGCCCAGCTGCCGCCCAGCGATCTGCTGGCCGACGAGAAGATCGGCGGCGCATCCGTGCTCACCGTCCGCAACGAAGCCAAGCTTCGCGACTATGTGCAGGAGGTCCTGACGGAGGATGAATCCCAGCCGGATCCTGCCGCGAATTCCGGCGCGGACAATGCTTCGAATGCCGGGACAGGCAGTCCTTAGCCCGGAAGCTTGCGCAAGCGGCTTGAAGCCAGCCTGGATCGCCCCTTTGCCTGCAAGGCTGGGCGGCGGCAAATCTCCGCCCGACCGTCTGAACTGAAGCCTTGACCCATTAGGGCAGGACCATCCCCCATAGGATGCGTCTTGCCCTCCTTTTCTGACGGCTGCGCGGCAGGCAGCTCCCCTGCTCGATTGCTCGCTTCCTGCCATCCATTGCTTCCAGCCCGCTCTCTCCGCCACTCTTTCGCTGCAGAAGAACGCTATTTCCGACTTTCTAGGGCCGAAGCTGAACGCTGTTTCCGCACGTCTATCGCTGCAGCTGGCCGATTATTCCCAAAGTGTCGATCCGCCCATATCCCCCCTTATCCCAACCCTTATTTTCCAGGAGGCCTATCATGTCCCTTTCAACCGATCCCTTCGCCGTCCCCGGCTCTTCCCGCGCACGCTCAGAGGAGCTGTACGGCGAAGCTCTCCAGCATATCGTCGGCGGCGTCAACAGTCCGAGCCGTTCCTTCAAGGCGGTCGGCGGCGGTGCTCCCGTGTTCATGAAGCGCGCCGAAGGCCCTTATTTCTGGGATGTCGACGGCAATAAATATATCGATTACCTATGTGCTTACGGTCCGATCATTACGGGCCACGCCCATCCGCATATTACAGAAGCGATCAGCCGGGCAGCGGCCAACGGCACGCTCTACGGCACGCCGACGGAGCTTGAAATCAAGCTCGCGCGCATGCTGAAGGACGCCATTCCGTCCATGGACAAGGTCCGCTTCGTCAATTCCGGCACAGAGGCCGTCATGACGACGATCCGTGTCGCCCGGGCATACACAGGGCGCAACAAGATCATCAAGTTCGCCGGCTGTTACCACGGCCACTCCGATCTGGTGCTCGTGGCCGCCGGCTCCGGCCCGTCCACGCTCGGCATTCCGGACAGCGCGGGCATTCCGCAGAGCATCGCCAGCGAAGTCATCACGGTGCCGTTCAATGATATTCCGGCGCTGAAGGCGGCTTTGGAGCGCTGGGGCAGCGAGACGGCCGCCGTCATGGTGGAGCCGATCGTCGGCAACTTCGGCATGGTCATGCCTGAACCCGGCTTCCTCGAAGAGCTGTGCCGCTTGACGCGCGAAGCCGGAGCTCTCGTCATCTATGACGAGGTCATTACGGCGTTCCGCTTCCACTACGGCAGCGCCCAGACCTTCGCCGCATTCCCGGATCACGCCGCCATCGAGCCGGATCTGACCGCGCTGGGCAAAATCATCGGCGGCGGGCTGCCGATAGGCGCTTATGGCGGCCGCAAAATCATCATGGAGCAGGTCGCCCCGCTCGGCCCCGCCTATCAGGCGGGCACGATGGCCGGCAATCCGGCCTCCATCGCCTCCGGCATCGCCTGCCTGGAGGTTCTGCAGGAGCCTGGCGTCTATGAGCGCATGGACCGCCTCGCCGCAGGGCTGGCAGACGGCCTGGCCGATCTTGCGGCTCGCCACGGCATTCCACTGACGGTCAACCGGATCCGCGGCGCTTTCTCCACCCACTTCTGCGACCATCCGGTCACGAATTACGACCAGGCGCAGGATACGGACGGCGAGCAGTTCGCCCGCTTCTTCCGCCTCATGCTGGAGCGCGGCATCTGCCTCGCGCCATCCAAGTACGAAGCCTGGTTCCTGACGACGGCGCATGCGGAAGCCGACATCGCCCGGACTCTGGAGGCGGCGGAGGAATCGTTCGCGGCCATGTCGAGCTAAATATCGGCCATGTCGAGCTAAATATCAGCCATGTCGAGCTAGAAGCCCAAAGCATGCTGCCCAAAAAAGAGCGGTCTTCGAAAGTCATTTTTGACTTCCGGGACCGCTCTTTTATGGTGGAAAATCTGGATTCCGTTTATTTGCTCTTCCGGCTGCTTGAGCAGGCTCTAAGGTTTCGAAATGCACTAGAATAAAAAGTGAACACCCGATAACGGAAAGCCAATAATAACCGTAAATGGAAGTGTTCACATGAGTAAGTGAATTAGACGATTTTTCGTCTTATTCCTTGAATTCAGGGTAACTAGGAAACGAATTAGACGGTTTTTCCGTCTTATTCTTAGAGTTTAGGGTAACTAGGAGCGAATTAGACGGTTTTTCCGCCTTATTCTTTGAGTTTAGGGTAACTAGGAGCGAATTAGACGGTTTTTCCGTCTTATTCTTAGAGTTTAGGGTAACTAGGAGCGAATTAGACGGTTTTTCCGTCTTATTCAATGAGTTTAGGGTAACTAGGAGCGAATTAGACGGTTTTTCCGCCTTATTCCTTGAGTTTAGGGTAAATAGGAACGAATTAGACGGTTTTTCCGCCTTATTCCCTGAGTTTAGGGTAAATAGGAACGAATTAGACGGTTTTTCCGCCTTATTCCCTGAGTTTAGGGTAAACAGGAGCGAATCGTAGATGGAGGTGTTCACTCACATGAGTGAGCAACCGCAGCGGTGCAATCTCCCGCATGTTTAAAGCTATATCCCCTGTCGCGAGGAACGACTTTATCTAGCTAACGTCTGGATCTCTGTACCCATGAAATTGTAGGCTTGGAGCTGGCTCCTCAAATGAAAACGGATCTAGTGCTCGACGCGCTGAAGATGGCTCACGACCCCAAAACGCCCCCGACCGGAACTCTTGCACCACTCGGATCGAGGAAGCTGTGTACACTTCCCACCAATACCGCAGCCAACTCCCTCAGTACAACATGAAGGGCGAATATGAGCCGTGAGGAACTGCTATGACAACGCCAGCATGGGGAGTCTTTTCACAGCTAACCGGAAGCGAATCCACGCTTCTCTTGGGTATCTATCACCTGCTCGTTTGCAGCTGCGTTTAAGCAGATTTCCTAAAATTGTCCGTTACCTACTGTCTACTTTCTTGACGTAGGTCCAAAAGAAGCCTTATTGGCCCTCTTCGGGCTGCATGAGCTGGCTCTAAGGCTCAAAATAAGCCTTATCGGCCTCTTCGGGCTGCATGAGCTGGCTCTAAGGCTCAAAATAAGCCTTATCGGCCCTCTTCGGGCTGCATGAGCTGGCTCTAAGGCTCAAAAGAAGCCTTATTGGCCCTCTCCGGGCTGCATGAGCAGGCTCTAAGGCTCGAAACAAGCCACATTGCTTTTAGGGGTCAGCCTGATCCGTCCGTAGTAGGCATTCTTTCGATACGTGAATCAGGAGAATCCTCGGATTGCGGTGGGTCGGTTCGGAAAGCACGCATTCATTTTTACGCTCAAATGCTGCGCGGGCATCGGCTGAGCCGCCTTGAACCGGATCCATTCCAGCAGCATTTCCCCGCCTCTGGCGGTTGGAAGAGAGCCATTGAGCACGAGATCCGCTTGCCAGCGGGTCGGCTCCACGTAGCCATCATGCCGCGGCCGCACCAGCTCCAAATACTCCCTGACCGTCTCCTCCTGCGTGTACTTGCCGTTCTTGAACTTGCCGAGCCTGCGGGCCAGCCGCTCGTCGGAAGGACAATCGACGAAAATTTTATAATCCAGCCTATCCACCAATTCCTTGATGGCAAACAGCAGAAATCCCTCGATCAGGACGATGTCCTCTTCCTCCAGTGCCTCCCGAAGCTCCCGGCCGACCGCGTCCAGATCCAAGGCGTCCGGATGATTGAAGTCCTCGTACTCTTGGCCGCTGAGCGGGGCGATCGTCCGGGGACGCTGCTCTATGTAGAACTTGTCCATATGGATCACTCGGACGCGGAACTCCGCTAGATTCCCTGCCAAATAGCGGCTCAAGGTCGTTTTCCCGCTGCCCGTACCTCCCGCGATGCCAACGCATAAAGCCATTGCTTTCTCCTCCTGCCGATCTGCACCGTGACTAGCATCCTTCTTGTCTTTGCTCATCCTAACGCTGCTCATCCTGTCGCTGCTCATCCTGTCGTTGCTCTTCCTCAGAAATTTCTATCTTTCTGTTCCTCATCCTGCTGTCCTATCCTGCTGTTCCTCATCCTGCTGTCTTATCCTGCTGTCCTATCCTGCTGTCCTATCCTGCGTCCCTATTCTATAATCCGCCCCTACTATCCTATCCGGCTGATCCTGTTGTCCCATCCTGTTTTCCTGTTCTATACTCCGGCCCAGCCATTCTGTCCTTCTGTCGCCTTCCTCATGCTCTTCCTGACCTCAGGACCTCAGGACCTCCGCCTCGTCTTTCTCTATCCTAAGCCAGAATAGCTGCTAAGAATAGAGCTTTTGCAAGCAGCGCAAAAGCCCGTCTGCGCTCGTTCCTCCGCAACGTATAGGAGCAGCCGGGATCAAGAGAGAGGCATATCTGCCGGGCTTGCACATAGGCTACCTAGTAAGGAGGAGGAGACATGATCATACCGCTGAGCATAGCGGCCAGCGCCGCCGCTTTCGTCGTTCTGGTGTTCTTCGTCATCCGTATTCTCAATAAAGGCATGAGTACTCTCAGCGAGACCAACCGCACCCTCTCGGAAGTCCGCAACGCCATACACGGGCTGACCGACGAATCCAAGATGCTGATCCATACGGCCAATCTGATTACTGCCGACGTCAAAGGCAAAATCCGTACGGTAGAGCCGATCTTCGAATCCGCGCATGATGTCGGAGAAGCGCTTCACAGCGTAACGAGAACCGTCAAGCAGGCAGCTGCCGCGATCGGGGACGTGCTCCACCCTGCGGCGGAGACGGAAGCGCCGAAGAAAAAAGCGATCCAGATCAACTTGAAGTAAAGGGGGGATCCGCGATGCCCACGCTTCTAATTCAGCTTTCCTATCTGGTCATATTCATTTGGGCCGTCATCAGCCTCGTCCAGGATCTGCAGCTGCCGCGCAAAGCCTGGCTGCCCGTCCTGCTCCATCTGGCGGTAGCCATCATCACCTTGAACTGGTTCCTCCACTCCATCAACTATTCGCTTTAGCAGGCAGAACATCTATGCCTCTAATCGTTCACTGGTATACAACAAAAGGTCTAGGACGCTATCGTCCCGGACCTTTTTGCCCTAACGGCGGCTGGCTGGAAATGTCTACCCATCAGCCTAATACCGGTCCGCAATCGTCCCGAATACGGCGGCTTTCAAGTAAGGCTTTCCCTTCAGCGCCTTAAGATGCTCCGCCGTGCCCGTCACGACGACACCCCATATGCGCACATCGCTCGTCTGGGGAGCGGGCTTGTCCTTTCGCAAATAATCGTAAATCCGCTTGTATTCGCCCTCATACTTCCCCTTCTGGTCGAGACCGGCCTGAATCAGCTTCAGGAAATCCTCTTCGGTCGCCGTATTCGTCTCCTTATCGGGGTGTCGGCCAAAGCCATACACGCCGGTCTCGCTGTCCGGAAACGGGCTGACAGAGCTTCCATCCGGCATTTTTTTCGTTTCATACGGGAAGCGGTTCGAGTAGGTGTCCACCCAATACCATACGGGATGGGCATCGGGAGGCAGCATGGCCCTGATTTCCTTGACCGTGTAGGCTTTGTCGAATGAAACGGCAAGCTCGACAAGCTTGTCCGAATCCATGGCCTCCAGCTGCGGGAGCTCGTTCAACGTCCGCGGGTAGGAAATGTCAGGGAGATAGAAGAGCATCTCGCGCTCACCCGTCTGCGGATTGTAAGGGCGCATGTAGTCCAGCTTCGCTTCCTTCATGACCGCATCCTCCAGCCCCAGATTGTACCCTCCCGCCGGCTTGGAGAAATGGCCAAGCACATTGTATTCGTAAGGCTCGGCGCCTTGGACGACCGGCACGCCCTCGAGCAGCTTGTAGGTCTGGATGTCCAGCTTCCCTGTCAGCAGGCCGAAATCCACCCGGTAGCCCCCTTCATACGAATTGGGTCCGCTGATCTGCTTGATCAGGGAAATATCTCGCAGCGCGTTATCCGAGCTTCTGTAAAGCAGCTGAAGATTGGCAATCAACGCTCCTCCCAATACGATGACCGCGACAGACGCGGAGATGACCGCGCTGCGGAGCAGCGATCGCCTTTTCGCTTTGCGCATCAGTCCCGAGAGATCTCCATCTTCCCTCCAACCGTCGTTTTCCTGCCCCGTCTCGCCGCCATCAGGCTCCATTTCGCGATCATTCTTCGTTTCCTCCGTCATGTTCCATCCCTCCGTATAGCTTTTGGAATTGCTTTCGCGCCCGGAACAGATAGGTTTTCACCTTCTCCACGCGAATGCCGAGCAGACCGGCTATTTCCTGATAGCTGAGGTCCAGCTCATACTTCATGATCAGCAGCTGCTTATATACCGGATTCAGCCGGTCCAGCACGCGGTCGATCTCTTCCCGCTTTTCTTTGCGCAGCATGTTCAGCTCCGGGTCTCCTCCGGCATCATCCGCCGGGCTTTCCTCATAAGGAACCATAATGCGTTTCTGCCTGCGGCATATATCGTAATAATGATTCAAAGCAACCTTATACAGCCAAGCTGAAAACTTGTCCGGATGGATGGCGTCCATATGGACAAGCCCCTTGTAGACGGTTTCCTGAACGATATCCTCCGCGAGCGTCCGTTCGGCGCCAAGACGAATCAAATATCCTTGGATTTGCCTTGCTTTCCTACTAAGCGCTTCGCGCATCCTCTGCTCCACCATGCGCCTCCCTTCCTAGCCCTATAACGGATCTCCATGCCCGCTTGTATACAACGCCGCCTTCGATTCCGACATTTTTCCTCCCTTGGCCGGCACTCCAGCTCTTTTCCTTGGCTAAGGAAAAGGAAAAGGCGCAGAGCAGCTTGGCTGCCTTGCGCCTCGGGTCTTCTTGACGAAGGAATAGAAAAAGATCGGGGATTCATAATCCAGACTGTCCGGCATGCTATCCGGCCCGTCCGTTCTCCAGCAGGCCGTATTTTTGTTTGACCCGGCCCAATATTTTCAGCCAGATGCCGGAAAACAGCGTCAGGAAGAACACGTTGGAAAGCGCATGCGCGAGATCGAAATAAAAGCTGGCTGCATAGACCGAGGCGAAGGCCGGCCAGCTCAGCCGGTCGTAAAATCCGAGCAAGGACCACAGATTCATGATCCAGCCGAATAGAAAGCCCCAGCCGAAGCCGAACGCAGCGCGTCCCCAGCGGCTCGCCATGAAGCGGGTATGCCTCAGCAGGCCCGCTGTGAAGCCGATCATGCCCCAGCCGAACATCTGCCACGGCGTCCAAGGGCCCTGTCCGAGCATCAGGTTGGAGGCGACCGCAGCGATGCTTCCGACCAGGAAGCCCGTCTCCGCTCCAAAGACGAGCGCCGCCATGATGACGACGAACGAAACGGGCTGCACGCCCGGCAGCGCCGCGAACGGTACGCGGCTCACCGCAGCGATGGCGCCGAGCATGGCGATCAGCAGCAGCTCCTCGGCGCGCAGCCGCCTGCGCTCGAAGCGGATGAAGAACGGAAGCATGGCCAGCCCAATCATGATGAGGCTGAGCGGCAGATAGAGCTCTCTCCTCGACAGCACGAGCACGAGCAGCGCGGCGATTCCGCCGAAGCTGAGGACGTACAGTCCTTTGCGCAGAGGCCCGCTCATAACGGCACGTCCTCCAGGACGACGGCGTCCGGATAGAGGCTGCCGGCGGCTCGCTGCACGGCAGTCGTATAAAAGTAATTCTCCCGCATGAAAGAGCGGGTATCCTCGGCCGCCGCCATGCGGCCGTCGAACAGCAGCCCGCAGCGGTCCGCATGGGAAGCGGCGAATTCGACATCATGGCTGACCATCAGGATGGTCGTCCCCCGCCTCCGAAGATCGCCGAGCAGCTCGGCAAGCTTTCCCTTGAAGAGCGGATCAAGCCCCTTGGTCGGCTCGTCGAGCAGCAGCAGGCTGGGATTTCCGAGCAGCACGATCAGCAGGGCCAGCCTCTGCTGCTGGCCGCCGCTGAGATCGAACGGATGGCGGGACTGCAGCCCCTCCAGCTCGAACAGCTCCAGCAGCTCCTGGAGACGGCTCTCCCGCTTGTCCAGGCCGAGCCGCTCCAGCCTGTCGTCCAGCTGCGCCCCGATCGTATCGCGAGTGAAGTACAGCAGCGGGTTTTGGGCGACATATCCGATCGAGCCCGCGCGGCGCTTCTTGAGCAGGCTCTCGCCTTCCAGCGACAGGCTGCCCCGCAGCGGCCTGATGACCCCCGCGATGACCTGCAGCAGCGTCGACTTGCCGCTGCCGTTGCTGCCGAACAGGGCGAACAGCTCGCCTTCGCGAATGTCCAGATCAAGCCCTCCGAGCACCATGGGAGCATCCTTCTCATAGGCGAAATAAAGTCCTTTGCCCGTCAGCAGCGGCTTGCCGGGAGGCGCAACAGCCGATGCCGGCTTTCCTTCCGCCATGAACGTTCCGCCACGTTGACCGTCCGCCACGTCATGCTTGCCTGTCCGCGCCTGCAGCCATTGCTTGCCGTCCCTGACCGTCAGCGGCACAGCGCCGTCCTCTTCGCCCCCTCCGCCCTGCAGGTAGAGCCGGGTCGCCGAAGGCAGGAACGCCGCATATTCTCCGTCGCCGGAACGGCTGATCCGGCGGGCGACCTCTCCGGGAGAGCCCGCGTAGGCGACGCGGCCTTCCCTCAGGACGAGAGCCTTCGTCACGAGCGGGAACAGATCCTCGAGCCGGTGCTCGCTGATGATGACCGTGATCGACATTTCTTCGTTTATCCGGGCCAGCAGGCCGATGAATTCCCTCGCAGCGATTGGATCCAGCTGCGCCGTCGGCTCGTCGAGCAGCAGCGCCTTCGGCCGCAGCGACATGACCGACGCCAGGCTGAGCAGCTGCTTCTGGCCGCCGGACAGCTCATGCACTTGCCGATGCAGCCATCCCTCCATGCCGAAGAACGGCACGAGCTCGCCGATCCGGCGCTGGATCTGCTCCGCCGGATAACCGAGGTTCTCCATGGCGAAGACAAGCTCCTGCCAGACCGTGTTCATGACGATCTGGCTGTCGGGATGCTGGCACACCATGCCGATCTCTTCGACAGACCGCCGCGCCGGCAGCTCCTCGATCGACGCTCCGCCATAACGGATGCTGCCTTCCCGCTTGCCCGCCGGCCGCACCTCGTTCTTCAGCTGGCGCAGCAGCGTCGTCTTGCCGCAGCCGGACGGGCCGCATAGGAGGACAAAATCGCCCTCCTCGATATCGACTGAAATATCGTCCAATATCGGAGCGTCGCCGCCCGCATACCGGAAGCTTACATTCTCGATCTGATAATGCGCCAATGCAGACGCTCCTTTCCGTTCATGGCCGGCGGAATCGCCAGAAAGACCGCATAACAGCCCAAGTGGACCCATGCCGTGAGCGATCCGTCCAGCGGCTGAAGCCTGGGAAACACTTCGTAGTCGTGGACGCCGTACAGCCGTCCGATGACGACATTGCTTCCGGCAAGCACGATGAGCCAGAGGAAGGCCCAATCCCGCGTTTCTATCCGGTACCGGACGGCGCTGCTGCGCTTGCCGCTCCCGTACCCGCGCGAGCGCATCGAGGCGGCGGATTGCATCGCCTCCTCCAGCGACCAGGCGACAAGGGTGTGCATCGTCTCCATCCCTTCCCGCATCAGCAGCTTCTTGCGCATGCCGGGGTAGATGTAGCCGAATGCCCGCTGAACGGTCATGATCTGCTTCAGCCTGCGCGTCAGCAGCGGGATGAAGCGGAGCGTCACGGTGACGGCGAACGCCGTTTGGGGCGCAATCGGAGCGGCCAGCAGCAGGAATTTATCCGAGGTGATGACCAGGCTGTACGCAGCAAAGGCGAGCAGGACATTGACCAGAGAGAGAGCGAACAGAGCCCCGTAAACGACGGATTCCTGCGTAACCGGCCGGTCGCGGAAGTAGAACAGAATCGTGGCGCCTCTGCTGGAGAACAAGGGATTGGTGACGAAGATGAATAAAGCCAGGATGGCATAAACCTTCAAGCCGCGCTTCATGGCCTGTCCGCCGTCGAGAGTCAGATGCAGCGCGATGAGCGCCAGCAGCGTCAATCCCGACATGACGGGATCGGTGAACATCATGCAGGAGACGAGCAGCACCAGGAAATAAAGCATCGCCACGGCGGGATGGAGGCCGGCAAACCCCAGCCCCCTAATCATCGGAGCCCTTGCCGCTTCCAGCTCCGTCTCCGTCCGAGGCTCCGACATCCTTGCCGTAATCGGTCGTGTACACCCAGCGGACCTCATCGCCCGGCTTGAGTACCGACGTTCCGGCGCTGCGGCTCGAGAAGATGCCGTTCACGCTGAACAGCCAGCCGCTGCCCGCTCCCTCGTCGAATTCATACAGATTGCCGATTCCGCTCACATAGGCGGCCGCTCCCTTGCCGCTGTAATCGACGACCAATTTCTGGATGCGCGCTACTTTCTTCAGCACATCCAGCACCGTATCGCCTTCCTCGGCCTCGACCCGGGTCGACTTGAGAATGATGCCCGTCTTGGCCGAGCCGGCAACCGATATCGTGACGGCTTGATCCTGCGGCGGCTTGGCGGCCGGCGCGGAAGGCTTCGGCTTGACGGCGGGGGTTGCCGCCGGGGCTGTCGGCTTGGAAACAGGCGATGCAACACCGCTTGTCGCCTTCGGCTTGGATGCGCCCGCTCCCGCATCGGAAGGCGCCGGCTTGGCCGTAGTTGTCGCCGATTCCGTCGGCGCCGGCTTGGCCGTGCCTGCTTCAGAGCCCGGCGTCGCTTGCGGCTGGCCGGAACCGGAAGGCGGCGGGGTTCCCGCTCCTGCCGCTCCTTCTCCCCCGGTCCCGTTCCCGCCCGGCGCAGGCGTTGCCGATGCTGCTGCGCCGCTCGCCTGTGCCGACGCTTCCGGTCCGATGGACGGCTTCGCCGCTGCTCCCGGAGACGGAATGGGGCTTCCCGCAGCCTGCCCTTCCTCGGCCTGCGGCGGGACAAGCCCCTCTGCGGCTCCATCTCCCGAAGCCAGCGCCGCATCGGACTTGCCCGCCAGGGAGGCTTCCTGCCCTCCGGCCGGCTTCGCGAGCGGTCCGGCGCCGTACAGCCATGCGGTGCCTCCCAAAATCATCACTGCGGCGATAATGCCGATCGCTTTATTCAAACTGTTTCTTCCGTTCATTGCCCTGAAGCCTCCTCTATGCCCGAGCGCTCCCCGGAGCGGACAAGCCAAAAAAGACATCTTTCACGTGAAAGATGTCCGAAAGGGATGCCTCGCCGCGGGCAGGCGTACAGGCAAACAGCCGCTGCCCGCAGCTCTCCCTCCCATCCTCGCGGGAAGCTATGATTCAAGCTTTCTATGGCAGGTCTCCTGGCTTCGCTTCATCGCGCCGCCCTTCCTTCCCATCCCGGCAGGGACAGTGGATGCCTCGGGCAGCCGCTCGGCTTCACAGTGGCGGGACCGCGTCGAATTTCCATCGAACTTCCCTATTAAGCCCCGCAGGCGAAATACCCGCGCAGGCACCATAAAAGCAGCTATGCAATTGTAAAAAGTCATCCCTCATTGTAGCAGACTCCGCTTCAAAACACAGTACCCAGTTTGCGGCTCCAAGCGCCGCGACGACCCGGCAGCCGGTTCCCGGATATTCTCCGCCTCCTTCAATGCTTGGCGCACAGCCGCGAAAGAAAGAAAGAAAGAAAGACAGCCATGCTCGTGAGCAAGGCTGTCTTCAAAAATTCCGGCTGAATCAAGGCTCATCCCGCAGCGTCTGGCTGTAGCTGTCGGACAGCTTCAACAGCTCAAGGGTGCGGTTGAATTCATCCTCGGTCGTCTTGCGTCCGCCGGTGTCCTTGCCCACGAGAGGGTAGTTGGTGCCGTCCTCGAACGCATTGCCGGGAACGAACACGTCGGAATCCGTAATGACCGAGCCGGTAGGAAGGAAATGCCGCACCGGCAGCATGTTCGGACGTCCCTTGAGATTCAGCAGGTCGGTGCCGAAGTGGATCTGGTCCGCAAGCGGAATTCCCGCCAGATTCGCCACGGTCGGCATGATGTCGATCTGCCCGCCTGTCTCGGTAATGACGGAAGGTCCCGTAACGCCCGGAGCGTGAAGGATGAACGGAATGTTGAACATGTCGGCATAGCTGTATTCATGGCCGATCATCGCATCGATGGACGTCTTTTCATTCTTGTCGAGCGTATAGACGGGCAGCCCTTGATGGTCGCCGTAAAACATGACCATGCTGTTGTCCCACATCCCGCTGCTCTTCATCTCGTCGATGAATCGGCCAAGCGCTTGATCCGCGAAGTGCTGCGCCTGCAAATAACGCCCAAGCAGCGTGTCGTCCAAGTTGTCCGGCAAATCCAGCGTCATCTTGGATTCCGGGATATTGTACGGATGGTGGGCGCTCATCGTAATGATCTGAGCGTAGAACGGCTTGCCGGATGCGCTCATCTCCTCCAGCTTCGGCATCGTTTTGGAGAAGAGGACGCTGTCCGAGGCGCCGAACGCCACATGATCGCCGTCTCCGAAATAGCTTTTGTCATAAAAATGCTGCCATCCAAGAGCCGGGTACAGCTCGGAGCGGTTCCAGAACTGGACGTCGTTCGTATGGAATGTCGCCGTCTCGTAGCCGATCTTCTGGAGCAGCTTGGGCAGGCTCGGAAGGCCGTTCTTCGGAAGCGCCTGCACCGCCGGCTCATGCGCGGGAACGTACAGCGACGTGTTGACCACATACTCGGCGTCGGAGGTCGTGCCGGAGCCCGCAGAGCTGTAGAAGTTCTTGTAGTAGTAATTCTCATCGGCGAGCTTGTTGATATTCGGCGTGACTTCCCGGCCATCCACCTTGAGCCCGACCAGGAAGTTCTGGAACGATTCCATCTGGATGATGATGACGTTCTTGCCTTTCGCGGCGCCGAAGGCATCCGGATTCGGGCTGGCGGAAATACCCTTGAGCTCGTCGATCGCCGCCTGGGTGACCGGAACCGTCTCGGTCTCCTGCTTGTCGATGCCGTCCGACAGCAGCGTATAGAATTCGTAATTGAGGATGCCCATTTCCTCCGCCTGCTTGCTTTCGTTCATGCTGGCCCGGTTCGGCCAGATATCGAAGACGCAGAGAGCCACGGAAAGGACGAGAATGCCAAGCACCGCGGGCTTCCGGTACGGTAGCAGCCTGCTGGCGTCATATCCGGATTTCTTCTTTATCCGCAGCCGCACATGCAGGAACAGCAGAATGATGATGTCGGCGAAGACGAGCAGATAATAAGGATCCATCAAGGAATACGTGCTTTCCCCGACCTCGGTCACTTTGCCCGCCTGGTTGAGCTGATGGTAGGTGACGATGACGCCGTAATACTTGAAGTACATCAGAACCGCGAAATACAGGAAAGTGAACGCCAGATCCGCCAGAGTGTAATACAGCAGCTTGCGTTTGGAAGCCAGCCACTCAATCAGGCAGAATACGGCCCACATGAACGGAATCTCCGTCAGCAGCATGGTCCAGCTGGGACCGTCTTCGAACACGATATACCAGGCCAGAGCGCTCTTGGCCAGCAGAATAAGGGTAAACAGCAAAAAACGGAGGTTGCCCAGCCGTAAAATGATCTTCATTTCGACATGACTTCCTTACCTGTAGAATAATGGAATGAGAACGTGAAATCGGACGGATTCGCTTCGAACGCCGCCAACGCCATATATCATACATCCGGTTATTTAAGCAGTCAATCAAATCATGGCTCCTTGTCAGGAATCTTTTGGAAATGGGTATAGACCCATAAACTAGGAGGGCATGTCATGAAACAGGGGGCAGAGGCTGGCAAGATCCCGAACTCAAGAGCCGGGTTGGCAAGCAGCGTGCAGCCGCCTCCCGGCTCACAGGTTGCCCCTCGGACCGGCAAATCGGAACGCAAAAAATCCCCGCTCCTCATCTTGAGGCTGCGGGGATTTCCGCGGCTGTTTACTTCTTGGAGGCAAGCCAGTCGGTCAGCGCGGTGATATCCGCGTCGCTGAGCGTTCCTTTGTAGGCCGGCATGCCTCCGCCTCCATTCTCGATCTGATGGCGGATCTTCTCCGCCGACTCGCTGGCGCCGATCTTCTGCAGGTTCGGGCCGACGCCTCCCCCGAGATCAGCCGCATGGCAGCTGATGCAGTTGGACTTGTACACTTCCTCCGCATGAGCGGTCGTCGTGCCGCCATTGCCGGCCGGCGTCGCTTCACCGGCGTTTCCTGTCCCGCCGTTGTTCTTGTTGCCTCCGCCGCAGGCGGCAGCCGCAAGCACGAACAGAGCCAGCACGGCCGCGAGAAGCCATTTTTTCTTAGGATCCATCGGTACATGCCTCCTTCGATTATCCTTTCGGATACAAGTAGAATCCCCGAATTTTCCTTCCTCATGCTTGTTCTTCGCATGCTGCGAATTCCTTTTGTGCATAAGGCTTCCTTCATTCGGAGAATCTATTCCTGTACCTGGAAACCGCCGAGGCAAGAACTGCCATTCTGCCGGCGGCCCGAACCGGTGAAGGAGGTGCTGCCCAATGTCCGCGCAGGAGGAATGGATCCGCCATCTGGAGGAGCTGCGGCGGCGATTGATCGTGGTCGGAGCTTGCTTTGTCACCGCATTTTGCGGCGGCATGTACGCCTCCCCCCATTTGCTGAAGCTGATCCGCTCGCATGCCGGAACAGACGTTCAATGGAATGTGTTCGCCTACACGGATGGATTGTTCGTCTACTTGCGCTGCGCGACGCTTTTCGCCCTCGTGCTCGTGCTGCCGGTCGTTCTGTTCCAGCTGTGGGCTTTCGTGAAGCCCGGGCTCACCGACAGGGAGGCCAAGGGGACGCTGATGTACGTTCCGGCCTCCTTCCTGCTCTTCTTGACGGGTCTGGCCTTCAGCTACTTGGTCGTGTTCCCGATGATGCTGGAGTTCATGCAAAAAATGAACCGGACGGTAGGCGCCGTTGAAACGTACGGCATCGACCGCTACTTCTCTTTCCTGTTCAGCGTCGTGTTCCCGCTCGCGCTTGCTTTCGAGATGCCGCTCGTCATTCTGTTCCTCACCCGGATCGGCATGCTGACTCCGGCCAGGCTCAAGCAGACGCGCAAATACGCCTATCTCGGCCTGGCCGTCGTCGGCTCCTGCATCTCGCCGCCGGATTTCGTCTCCCATCTATCGGTGACGATTCCGCTCGTTGTGCTGTACGAGATCAGCGCGTTCCTGTCTGTCAGGCTCTATAACCGCCGAGCGCAGCCCGTCGCCTCCCCGTGAGGCGCCGAAGGCCCGTGCCGGCTGATATCTGATCGGAAAGGAGACCAACATCATGTTCAACAATATCGGCATTTCCGGGCTGGTCATCATTTTCGCCATTGCCCTGATCGTGTTCGGCCCGGCCAAGCTTCCTCAGCTTGGGCGCGCCTTCGGCGATACGCTGCGCGAGTTCCGCAACTCGACCAAAGGAATCGTCGACGACGATGTCATCGAACCGTCCAAGGAAGAGCGCAAGCAGCTGAACTAGCTTCTTGCTGCGAGCATTTGAATGGGGCTGTCTCAAGCGCCGCTTCGGCGAGAGACAGCCTCTTTGTTATGTTAAGGCTGGTCCTGGCTAAGGGCCGTTTCGGTCCTTATCCACCTCTGCATACCGCTGGAAGCATCATTAAGGCCCGTTTCGGTCCTTATCCACCTCTGCATACCGCTGGAAGCACCATTAAGGCCCGTTTCGGTCCTTATCCACCTCTGCATACCGCTGGAAGCACCATTAAGGGCCGTTTCGGTCCTTAATCCACCTCTGCATACCGCTGGAAGCACCATTAAGGCCCGTTTCGGTCCTTAATCTACCTCTTCATACCGCTGGAAGCACCATCAAGGCCCGTTTTCCGCCTTATCCTGCTTCTGCGTACCGCCATATGCGCAAGGAAAAGGGCCAATCGGTTCGGTTGGCCCTTGAAGTTTTATTTCGCCAGGCTGCCGCCTTTCTTGTGGTATTCCAGTATCCCCTCCGCGGCCCGGTAAGCGAGCGCCCCGACCGTGCCGGTCGGATTGTAGCCCGAGTTCATCGGGAACGAGCTTGCGCCCACGACGAACAGATTGTCGACATCCCAGCTTTGGGAATAGCTGTTCACCGCCGACGTTTCCGGGGAGTCGCCCATCACGACGCCGCCCGTATTATGCGTGGACTGATAGGTCACGATGTCGTACGGCCCCAGTTCCTTGAGCTGTTCGACATGGCTCGCGCCCATCTCCTTGACGATCTCGGCCGATTTGTTGGCCAGGAACACCGCCAGCTCGCGGTCCTGCTCCTCGAAGTCGAACGTGATCCGCACGAGCGGGTCGCCGAACGTGTCCTTGTAGGTCGGATCGAGATCGAGGAAGTGATGGCGGAACGGCATCGACGACCCTTGGCCTCCGACAGACAGCACCCGGTTGGCGTATTTCAGGGAATTCTTCTTGAATTCGGCTCCCCATGCCGGCGTTCCCGAAGGGACCGGGTTGTTCAGGATCGGGCGCTGGCCGGTCTGGCCGATGCTGATGGAGCCGCCGTGGATGAACTTCAGGTCGCTGTGGTCGAAGTTGTCTCCGTTGTAGTTGTCGAGATTGACGCCGAGAGCGCCTGCCCCCGCGAAGTTGTTGAATTCCTCGTTCTCGAAAAATCCCGCCGCGTTGCCCTTAAGGACCTGATAGGCATAGTTGCGGCCGATGACGCCCTTGCCGGTGGCGGGATCGTACGGCTTGCCGATGCCGGACATCAGCATCAAGCGCACATTGTTGAACACATAACTCGTGACGACGACGATGTCCGCCGGCTGCTCGATCTCCTCGCCGGTCGTGACGTCCGTATAGAGCACTCCTGTCGCCTTGCCCCCGGTATGTAAGATTCGGCGAACGTTGGAATGGGTCCTGATTTCGAATTTCCCCGTTTTTTTGGCGACCGGAATGACGGTGACGACAGGGTCCGCCTTGGCTCCGTACTCGCAGCCGAACCGTTCGCAATACCCGCAGTACTGGCAAGCCGCGCGCGACACCCCGTCCGGATTCGTATAGTTTTCCGACAGGTTGGCGGAAGGCTGCATATAGGGATTCAGGTTCAGCTTCTTGGCCGCTTCGATGAATTTCTGCATGGCGGGAGTCTTCTTCATCGGAGGCGTCGGATAAGGATTCGACCGCTTGCCTCCAAGCGGGTTCTCCTCGCCGGACAGCCCGATCAGCTTCTCGAACTTGTCGTAGTAAGGCTCCATCTCGTCGTACGTGACACCCCAATCCTGCAGCGTCATGCCGTCCGGAATTTTCGCCTTTCCGTAGCGCTCGATCGTTTTCGTCCGGATCTGGAAATCATAGGGCAAAAAGCGGAATGTCTGTCCGTTCCAGTGCACGCCGGCGCCGCCCAGCCCGTCGCCGAGCAGGAACGAGCCGTACTGCCGCATCGGCAGCGCCCTTACCTGCTCCTTGCTGCGGAACGTGATCGTTTCCTTGGACAGATCCTGCATCAAATCGTACCTCACGCCGTAGCGAAGCTCGTCATGGACCATGAAATAATCTTCGGTCTTGCGCTCTCTTCCGCGCTCCAGCCCAACGACGCCTAGACCTTGCTTGGTCAGCTCGGAGGCGATGATGCCCCCTGCCCAGCCGACCCCGACGACGACGACGTCGGTTTTGGGTAATTTCCTTGGCATGCTGACAGCTCCTTCCGGCTAATGGATCGCCATATGCTCCTGCAGGCTTTGCGGAGCGATCTTCGTGAAATCCTTCTCGATGATATTGGTGTAGCTCATCTGGTTGCCCGGGTAGTTCCTCATCTTCCAGCCGGCCATGTCGGCATTGCCGCCGTACAGCGGATCGCTGTAGGCGCCCTCGATCGTATTCGCGCGCAGCATATTGAAGAAGCCGCTGGCCGAGATTGTGGTCAGCTTCACCTCGTCGGCCTGGAACGCGGCCAGCACCTGGTCCTGCTGCGCGGGCTCGAGCGAGGCGAAGCCCTTCTGGTATTTCGTCTGGCTGTAATTGTCCATCTCCTGCAGCCCGATGAGATACATGTCCCGCCGCAGCAGCCTGCCCTGATAGCCTTGGACCTTTTCGCCCGCATAGAAAGGCGGGGACATGTAGTCGCGGGAGTTGAAGCCGTAATCGCCGGCGAGCTGATGATCGATGAAGAAGGCGGAGCCCAAGGAAGCGGCTCCGGGCCCGTGGTCGTCCTCGGGATAGATCCGCTCCATAGCGGCTTGCACGATCGCGAACTGGGACTGGGTGAAGAACATGAGCGCGCGGTTGAAGTTTCCGGGTACCTTGGTGGCGGCGGTGGCGGCGGTTCCTACCCCCTCCTTGCCCGTGTTCGCCTCTGCATGCTTGCGGGGAATGAGCGCGCCTACGGCTCCCCCGACGACAAGTCCTCCAAGCGCATACCCGGAACGAATGAGAAACCGCCTTCTTGACGGCTCCTGTACGGGATCCTTCCGGTCCGCGCCGGGGCCCTGCTTGTCTGTGTCCATGCGGATAGATTCCTCCCTGATTGCAAGATGGTAATGTCCGTATTATTTTCCAAGAAGAAAGCATTATACATTTGAAATCAAAAGGATACCCTATTTGCGCTTGTCAATATGCGGATGGAGGTTGCACTTGATGAAAAAAGCGATACGGTTTGCGGCCGCCAGCGTGCTAGTCGGCAGCATGGCGGCGCTGGGCGCATGCGCGGGCCCGGCCAAGGAAAATGGAAAGCAGATGCATGGAGCCGGTCATTCGGCCGTGCGAGGCCTGGAGAAAGCGGGCAATAACACGGTTAGAGGAATCGAAAACGTAGGCCGCGACGTGAGCCATTCGGCTCGCAGCGGCACGCGCGCGCTGGAGCGCACGGGTGAGCGGATTACCGGCTACGGCATGGGCATGGACGGCCACCATCCATACGGAGCTTCTGGGTATGGAATGGCGGACGGCACGACGGAAATTCCGAGCATCGACCGGAACAAAAAAACGACGACTTACGAGCATGCCGGAACGACGCATGGACTCGGAACGTCGACCTACAGCCTCATCGGCAGCTCCGGCCTGCACAGCGGCGGCTTCTCGTCGCATCTGCAATCCCGGCTCAAAGCCGACGGCATCGAAGGCGTGAAGGTATTCGTGTTTGACGACCACGTCATTCTCGCTTCCTCGAAGCGCGGCATGACGTCCGCAAGCTACGATCCGATGCAGAAGAAGCTGCTGAGCGGAACGGCGGGCTTCAGCGGCCACGGAGCCGAGAACACGAAATCCGCGGGCACTTACGGCGCCAAAAGCGTCGATTCCAGCAACCTGGAAGAGGCGAAGGCCAAGCTCAAGGAATATCTCGGCGATCAAGTCGACGTGGACAGCATCGAAAGCTCCCAAGCCATCAAGCTGATCGACAAGCTCCGGAGCCTGCTCGAGCAGAACGGCGCTGCCGGAGGCATGGCGGGAGGCACGGCGGGAGGCGCTGCGGGAGGCACGGCGGGAGGCACGGCGGGAGGCACGGCGGGAGGCACGGCGGGAGGCACGGCGGGAGGCACGGCGGGAGGCGCAGCCGGGACGGAAATGGCTCCCGAGGGGACGGTCAAGGGTACATCGGCAAGCGACAAAGCCGGGCCCATCGCTGTTTCCAACAAAGATGCGGCCAAGGCCGGCGATCTGCTCGGCGAGCTGCTGAAGCTGGTCGGAAAGCAGCAGCGTTAAGTTTCCGCAAAAAGGAAAAAGGCAGCCCGGACCTTGCTCCGGAGCTGCCTTTTCCTTGTTTCCTCATCCTTCAGTTCCCTCCGGCTTCCTCTTCCCGGGCTCGATCTGCGTACGCAGCCATCGCGTCGCGCATGAAGACAGCGAGACCGTCGCCGAACTTGTCGATGTTGGCTGTGAACCGCGCATCGTCGACGTACATCCGGCCGAGTCCCCGGAACATCTCCGGCGTGTACGTGCCGAACGTCTGAAGCACGCGGTACCACTCCCCGACCGCCTCCTGCGCCGGAGCGGAATCCGGCTGCAGATGCCGAACATCCGCCAGCCGGCGATAAACGTCGTTGAAGGCTTCCTGGTCCTGCTTCGTCATGCCCTTCGCTGCCGCCTCCGCCTCGTCAACCTTCCGGTCGCCCCAGCGTTCGCGCGCTTCCTTCTCGTAGGGATTGGACGAGAAATCGAATCCTTCAAACCTTTCCGTGCTGCTCATCTTCATCTCTCCTTCGGCATGCCGCAGCGTCTTGTCGACGGTGCGGATCATGGCATCTAGCCTCCTCCGCTTCTCCAGCAGCATATCCCGGTGCAGCCGCAGCGCTTCGGCTTCCGAGAAGCCCGGATCCTGGAGAATGGACTTGATCTGCTTCAAAGGGAATCCGAGCTCGCGAAAAAACAGGATCTGCTGGAGCATGGCGAGATCGCGGTCGGAATACAGCCGGTAGCCGGACTCCGTCGCTTCCTCCGGATGAAGCAGGCCGATCTCGTCGTAATGATGCAGCGTGCGCACGCTGATGCCGGCCAGCTCCGCTGCTTCCTTCACCTTGAGCATATTCGCGTCTCTCCCTTCTGCCTCAGAATAAGGCCTCACGCTGCGTGAGAGTCAACAGCATCTTCCTATGTTATAGTAAGAAAAAGAAAACGCGGGGACAAGCCAGCCCGCTTGGCGCCAGACAATGCGGGACAAGCCGCTCTGGGCTGGCGTCGGCAGGGCCGCATGCTCGCCTCAAGAGTTCCCGGAAAGGCTGTGCGACATGATGATGGCGTTAGGCGGAAGGATTCGAAGGATAACGCTGCTCGGCTCCCTGTCCCTGCTGCTGCTGACCGCTGCTTGCAGCAGCGGAGGAGCGGACAAGGCCGCGCAATCCGGGGGAGAAGGCCATGCCGGGCATGGAGACGGCGAGGTCCACACGGTCAGCGGCGATCTGCAGGAGACGACGGCATCGGCAGAGACGCTGCCGAAGTTCCTGGACGGACAGCCGGAGCAGGTGCGGCTCGTCTATCAGGCTGCCGGCCAGGCGACGGAGCTGCTGGCGGGTATGCCGTGTTATTGCGGCTGCATGGAAAGCTCCGCCGGACATAAGAGCAACATGAACTGCTTCGTCCATGAAATCAAGGAGGACGGCTCCGTCGTCTGGGACGATCACGGCACCCGCTGCGGCGTCTGCCTGCAGATCGCGGCCCAGTCCATCAGCATGCTGGCCGAAGGAAATACGCCCCAGCAGATCCGCGAGGCCATCGAGGAGCAGTACAAGGCTTCCTGAGCCAAGCAACCGAGCTCATGCAAGGCAGCGCAAAGAGGCTGTCGGGGGAATTACCCGACAGCCTCTTTTTCCATTCGCGGCATTGACGATCGCCCGCGTGAACCTTTCAGCCTATGAAGATTGATGCCAGACCTTATTTCAACGTCTTGGCCTTCAGATTGATATGCGCGCAGTCGGTTCCGTTGATGTTGTTGAAGATGAAGTCGAGCTGGTAATCCCCGCGCACGTAGCTGATCTTCTTCTGCTGCGTCTTGCCCGTCTTGAAAATGACGGATGCGTCGGGCGCTCCCCACTGCTGCACGAGCAGCTTGACCGTAATGCCGCCGATATTCGTCTGGCGCTCCACGTTCGTGCCGAAGTAGCGCATCTCGCGGATTTTGCCCAGCTTGTAGTTGAAGGCGTAGCCGGGTTGTCCCATGTCCGCCGTATACACGTCGAACCCGTCCGAGTCCTTCATCGGCATCATCGGCGCTCCGATCGTCTTGACGACGGTCTGGCGGGTAGTCTTTCCGACCGTGAAGGAGTTGAAATCAGGGAATTGGCCCTTGAGAGCCGGCTTATAAAAGCTGTTCAGCTTGGCTGCGGCCTGGTCATGCGCCGATACGGCAGCGGTCGAAGCGGCTGCATGAGCGGAAGAGTAAGGCAGCGCGGATCCGGATGTTGCCAGGACCCCGGCGGCGAGAACAGCGAAGGCGGTTTTTTTCGTCCATTGCAAGTTCATGTTGAAGACCTCCTGTAGATTGGGGTATGGAATCCTTACCCATTTTAGAGGTAAACTATTTACCTCGTAATGGATTCATATCTACCCGACGTCCCTGACAGGCGATTTGTTGCGCAGATTCTCCCGACAGGCGGACAGGAAATTAATCCCTCCGTTCTTTGAGCCTCCTCCCTTTGCCTAGTCCCTCAATCCGGATTTCCAGACCAAAAAAGCCCGGAAGGCTGCCGAGCAGCCTTCCGGGCTTTCCTTTTGCCATCCCTTTGATTCCGGCCGTCGCCACTCTTTTTCCGCCTCTCAGATCCGCTCGAACAGCAGGGATTCCACCCGCAGGGAGGCTCCCCGAGCCTTGACGACGATCCGATGCGCGCCTTCCTCCAGCGCCGGCAGCTCGGCCTCCTGTACTACCGCGTCCCAGCCTACTGCCGGAGACAGCTCCGCAAGCGGACGCCCGTCCAGCTCGACCGCCGCGGCTCCAGCCGGATCGAGAGCGATCGCGTGGAGCTTCAGCCGATACCTCGCAGCTTCAACCGGGTGCGCCTCGCCCGCCCTATCCGTCTCCGCAGCCCCGGACCCGCCGCGGACGGTAAAGTCATATGCCGCCCATTCGCCATCCTTCAGCTCAAGGCAAAGCCCTCCCTCGGTATCCCAGCGATGCCAGCCCGGCTCCGTCGGAGGCAGCTTGGGCCTGCCGTCGAGATAGCGGATCTCCATTCCGTCTTCCTTGCGGTAGCCGCTCTCCCATTCCTTGGCGCCCGTGCTTCCGAAGCTGCTGCCAGCTCCCTCATAACCGTAATGGATGGCCGGGATGCGGACCGGCAGCCTGCGGAACAATGCGTTGACGACTTCCGGATGATAGTCGCATGCCTCCAGCGGGAGGCCATCCAGGTAAGCGCCTAGAATGGCGCGGGCCTCGGACGCATCCGGCTTCTCTCCTCCGTCCAGATAGGCGCCGAGCTTCTCCCAGCCGACCGGCTTGGCCACCGAGCATGGGGAATTGATCGTGTCCATCTTCTTCCACGTCCAGAAATTCCAGCTGATGCCATGGTCCTCGAACAGCCGGAACGCTCCTGCATACCAGTCCAGGTCGTTCTCGCCGCCCTCTCCCATGAAGATCGGCACGTTCCACTCATCGCGGAATTCGAGGTACTTCCGGATGCTTTCCGTATCCGGGTTGTTCCAGTATTTATGGAATTGATAGAGCACGTTCCCGTCCAGCTTCTCGGTGAAGATCGACCAGTCGGTCGACCAATGGACGCCCTCCAGGATGATCATATGGCGCTCGTCGACCTCGCGGATAGCGGCGATCATGTCCCGATACAGCGGCTCGGCTTCTCCGTTGTATTGTCCGTGATACTCCGGCAGCGGCTCGTTCAAGAGATCGTAGCCCGCCACGATCCACTCGTCGCGGTAGCGCTCGGCCAGCATGCGCCACATGTCGATGGCTGCCTGCCGATGCTCCGGAGAGATATAGAGCTCGGGCAGATCCTTCTCGGAATCGTCGATATTGGCTCCCGTCTGGCCGCCCGGCGCTCCGTGCATGTCCAGAATGACGTACAGCTTCCATTTGCGGCACCAGCCGATGACGTCATCAAGCAGCTTCAGCGCTTCATCATTGTAGCCTTGGGCATTCCGTTCCCCTTCCAGCAGCATCCTCGCATTGAAGGGAACCCGCACGGAGTTGAATCCTTCCATCGCCATCTGCCGGATGTCTGACTCGGCCGTATAGCGTTCATGGTACGTCCGCCAGAAGGCTCGAGACTCCTCTTCCCCGATCAGATCCGACACCATGCGCTCGATGCGCCGCGGCCGGTCGCCGCCCTCGGGCAGCTTCCACATATATCCCTCCGGCAGCAGCCAGCTTCCAAGCCCTGTACCGCGCAGGATCAGATCCTCGCCTCTGCCGTTGACCAGCCGCTTTCCTTCCGCTCTTACCCAGCCTTCCACTTCCTGCTGACGGCTCTCCATTTCCGGTTCCTCCCTGGCATAAAGTAATCGGTTACATATGAAATCAATCGGATCCGTCTTTGTCCCGGCATCTTCAGGAGCGACGGCGAAATGGGTTCAACCGCCGCTGCCAGGTCAGATCCGCACTCAGACTCGTGCTTTTCAGGCGCATGCTTCCCAAGCTTCAGCCGCCGCAAGGTCAGGAGCGTCCCGCACCATGCGTCAGCTGGCGGCTGCGGTACTCCAGCGGGGTGATGCCCTCCACTTCCTTGAACACTCGCGTGAAATGCTTCACGTTGTCGAAGCCCGACATCGTGCTGATCTCGTACACCTTCCGGTCCGAGGTGCCCAGCAGCTCCTTGGCCTTGGCCAGCCGGAGCCTGCGGAGGTACACCGAGAAGCTCTCCCCCGTGTACTCCTTGAATGCCTGGCTGAAATAGGTGTAGTTGAGCGAAATATGATTGGACACCACGGCCATGTTCACGTCGCTGGCGAAATGCTCATGCAAATATTCGACCGCCTTCTGCATATCCTTGCGCTCGCCATGGGCGCCCCGGACGCCGGCGACATATTCGTCGAGGCGCTCCAGCAGCTGTTCCACCAGACGGTAGTAGTCGTCGAAGCGGTCGAAGTTCTCGATATGGCCAGCGCGGCGGTACAGCCTCAGAATCTCGATGGACTCCTCGCCGTAGTGGCGGAAGACGCGGTCGAACACCTCTTCGTTCAGGACGCGGCTGATCGCCTCCAAATAACCGATCTCGCAGCGGCTCACCGTCCGGATATCCAGAATCTGCTGCAGCAGCCGCTTCATCTCCTGCAGCTTGCCCGTTCCGAGAATGTTGGACAGTCTTCGGACAGCCTCGACAGGAACCGGACAGCCGGAGCTTCGGTCGCCAAGCCCGACATACGACAGCAGCTCCGACTCTGGATACAGCAGGAAGTATTTCAATACCTGCCTGGCCTGGCTGTAGGAGCGGCGCAGCTGGGCGATTCCCGAAGCGCGGGAGCTGAGCGCCATTCGGGCCGGAAGCAGCACGTTGCCGGACAGCTGCTCCGACAGCCGCCGCAGCAGTCCCTCGTCGGCCGCCGCAAGGACGAACAGCCCTTCCCGGTCCCGGCAGGCCGTCCAACGATCTCCTTCTCCTCCGAGCGTTTTCCCCGCCCTCACGATCAGGGACAGAGCATCAGCCCCGGCTGATTCCGGCATCTTCACCAAAGCCACGGAGAAGCCCGCCTCCAGCCAGCCGAGTCCGGCGCCAAGCAGCCTGCCGCGAATCTCATCGATGTCGATCCGCTCCTGGGACAGCACGTAGGCAAGCTGGCCGCCAGCATCCTCCTCCTGGCCCGGTGGAGGAGAAAAAGCTGCCGCCGCTTCCCGCTCCCTGCGGCGCTCGGCTTCCTCCTCCAGCCTCCCGAGAGCGGCGAACAGCTCCTCCCGAACGATCGGCTTCAGCAGGTATTCCTTCGCTTGATAGCGTATGGCTGCCCGGGCGTAAGGGAAATCGTCATGTCCGCTCAAAATGATGACTGCCGGAATCGAGGGAAGCTCCTGCATTTTCTCCAGCAGGGCGATGCCGTCCATGACGGGCATGCGGATATCGGTAATCATGATATCGATACTTTCCCTGCCGAGAAGCTCCAGAGCCTCGCGGCCGTTCTCGGCGAAGAAATACGTGAAGTTGCCCGCGGACTGGCGCTCGATCATGGCCTGCAGGCCGAGCCGGATATTTTTCTCGTCGTCGACGATGAGCAGACTTAGCATCAGATGTTCTCCCCCGTGTTAGAATCAGTTGCGGCAGCGTCATGACCACCTTCGTAAAGCTGCCCTCGATGCTCTCGATCCGGATGCCGTACTCCCGGCCATAGCTCATGACGAGCCTATGGTCCACATTCCGCAGCCCGATGCCGCTTCCTTCACGGCTGCCCGTCTGCACGCGGCTCCTCAGCTCCTGGTAATCAGCTTCATCCATTCGCAGCATGCCTGTAAGCATGCGCAGCTTCTCCTCCGGAATGCCCGCTCCCGAATCGGTCACTTCGATGACGCACTCGTTCATCCGGATCGACGCGGAGACGATAACGGTCAGCCTTCCGCTGCCGGAGTCGCTGTTCATTCCATGCTTGACGGCATTCTCCACGATTGGCTGGAGCGACATCTTGAGCACTTCCTGGTCCATGCATTCCGGCGGAATATCCAGCTTGAGCTCGAGCCGGCCGTCATAGCGGACGTTCATGATCGCCATGTAATTCTGGATATGCTGGATCTCGTCCCGCAGCCGCACATGCCCCCTCGTCCATTGGAGGCTGTACCGCATCATGCCGCCGAGCGATGTCAAGGAATCGGATATCGTGTACTGGCCTTCGATTTCCGCCAGCATCTTGAGGTTCTCCAGCGTGTTGTAGAGGAAATGCGAATCGATCTGGTTTTTGAGCGATCGCAGCTCCGCCTCCTTGGAGGCCGCCTGCCGGTTGACCTGGTCGACGATCAGCTCGTTGATCTTCTTCAGCAGCTGCCGGTAATGATGGCCGAGCTCGCCGACCTCGTCGCTGCCCGTCACGGGCACGTCCACGTGGAAGTCGCCGCTGCGCACCTTTTTCATGGAATCCCTCAGGACGCGCAGGCGCTTCAGAATGATCGACTGCATGAAATAGGACAGCAGGCTGAGGACGGCGACGAGCACCACGATCATGATGACGAGGTTGCCGCGCGTTCTCTGGATGTCGGCCAGCGTGTCCGTCCGGTTGACGAGATTGACGAGATGGACGTCCAGCATCGGGATGTACGTGTGCAGCGCCAGATAGGATTGGCCTCCCTCCGAGAAGGCCGAGATGACGTTGGCTTCCGAATCCGTCAGCTTCACATGCTTCAGCAGGCTCTCCGGCGTGCTGCTCCCATAGATCGGCGCTCCCCTGTCGGTGTACAAGACGCCGTTGCGCCCCACCACCAGCAGCCGCGAGGTCGGATCCTGGACGCTGCCGAACGTCTTGTTGAAGAAGTTCTCCAGCTCCATGCTGACTTCCAGGATGCCGTTGTGGGTCGTGTCGTCGGGGTATTTGAATTCCCGGAGAAGGGACACGTACGGAATTTCCACAAAGGGACCGGCAGTCGAATTGGTGAGGACGGAACGGTCCTTTTGCAGCTCCCACCAGACCATGCCCTTCTGCTGCTTGACCGTGTCGTACCAATACTTGGTTTTGATCCGGCTTTCATTGAGGATGACCGGCCAGAACTCATGCACGTACGGATTGTTGTTGAACAGCCGGATGTTGGCGATGCGCGGGTTGTTGAACAGGAAATTCTGGAACATGCTGAACGTCTTGGTCTTGAACTCCAGCAGCCAGGCGGTATCCATATCCTCCTGCGTCTGGAGATAGTCGACCATCTCCCGGTTGGACAAGGCCATCTGGCCCGTCCATTCCATCAGCTCCATATTGTTGCGGATATTCGTCTTCTCGATGTCAAGGATGCTCTCGTTCTTCTTGGTCAGCTCCCGAATCGAGTAGTCGGACACCCCGCGGAGCGTATACCAGGCGAACAGCACCACCGGCACGATAATGATGAGCACGAATGAAGCGATCAGCTTCACCTGCAGGGGCAGACTGCCCGCGTACTCCCGAACTTTTGCCGTCAACTGCCTTCCCGCTCTCGCCATGCTGCCTTCACATCCTGCCTCATGATGGTACAAGCCCGGTCATCCGCCTCGGAAGGAAGCGGACGGCCAGGCTTGATGGTCAACCTTTATCGGCCAGAGCCGGATGAATCATTTGCCGAAGGATTCAAGCTTTTTCAGGTTGGACTCGAATGCGGATTGACGGAAAGCATCGATCGCTTCCTGTTCGTTGCGGTCTTTCAGGTACTTGTTGAAGATCTCGTCGAACTCGGCATCGGACTTCGCCAGCAGCATCTTAGGCAGAGCCTTGCCCCATGCGCGGGCGTTCTTGCTTCCGGCGACGCCTTCCTTGCTCGTAGCTGCCGGGTCGAGGTTGTCGTATTCGGCCATGCTGATCGACTTGCCCTTCGTCCAGTCTTCCATCTGCTTGGAAGGCTCGACGCTAGGAGGCGCCCACTGCAGGTTCATGTTCGTGTCCATGAGCATCCAGTACGTGTACGAAGCGCCGTATTTCTGGTCGAACGCCGTGCGGTCCTTGTTGAGCAGGTCCAGCACTTCCGGCTTGAACTGGTCTTTGCCGTCGATTGTATCATAGGTTACGCCTTTCTCACCAAGATACATATCTTTATTGCCTTCTTCGCTCATCAGGTAGCTGAGGAAAGCGATGGCGCGTTTCTTGTCCTTGACGTTTTTGGAGATCAGCGTGACCGTCCAGCCGGAGATGCCAGGACCGGACAGCGTCGGCTGCTCGCCGGCTGCGTTCTTCGGTCCGTCCACGGCGATGTAGACCATGTTCGGATCCTTCTGGAACAGCTGCGTGTTCTGCGCCGCGAAGTCGGAGCGCTGGTACAGCATCGCGAAGTAGCGGCCTTGGGCGATCTTTTCTTCCATTTGCGGACGCTTGTCGATGAAGATGTCCTTCGCCAGCAGGCCGTCCTGGTTCGCCTGGCGGAATACTTTCAGCCATTTGAGGTATTCCGGATCCTGGCGGCGGTCATACAGCTTGCCGTCCTTCACCTGAGGAATGGCCAGGAAGTTCTGGAGGTAGCCTTCAAGCGAGTAGTTGCCCGTCTCCGTGAATTCATGCAGGCCGAGCGGAATGAGCGGCTGGCCGTTCACATCCGGGAATTTCTCCTTGGCCATTTTAAGCGCATTCAAGAATCCTTCCGGCGTGCTCATATCCGGCTTGCCGAGCGCCTCGTACATATCCTTGCGGACGGCGAAGGTCTGGTTGGACGTGAAGTTCTCTCCATATTTCTCGTAGTCGGCCGGGGACGACGATGCGTTCGGGTAGCCGTATATATTGCCGTCATCCTTCGTATACCAGCCCACCTTGGCCGGGTCCGCAACCTTGAAGAAGTATGGATCGTATTCCTTCGCCAGCTCGTTGAGCGGCAGCACCAGCTTGCCCTCGATCATCTTGCGGACGCCTTCCTCGTACCAGCCGAGCGTGATGAAGTCAGGCAGCGAGCCGGAAGCCATCAGCGTGTTCAGCTTCTCGTTCTCGTTGCCGGCCGGCACGATGAAGTTCAGCTTGACGCCGGTTTTCTTGGTGATGTACTCGGCTGTGGCGTCGCCGCCCCATTTCTTGTTGAACCAGCTGAAGTTCATGTACCAGTCGAACGTGATCGGCGAGGTGTCCTGCTTCCAGGCCGGCTCGTCGCTAGCTGCCGGAGCCGGGGATGTCGATGCTTCCGTGTTGGCTGCCGGTGCCGACGGTGCCGGCGATGCGGATCCGTCAGCTCCCTTGTTGTTGCTGCCGGCATTATTGCTGCCGCCGGAGCAGGCAGCGACGGAGAAGGTCATGGCCAGCGCCAGAAGCGTTGTTGCCACCTTACGCGTAGTTCCCATTGAAAGTTGCCCCTTTTCTATGGTTGATGAGTGCGATCTATATTATCAATCCCGCTCGGCGCGGAACGGATAATCCCGTTGACGTCAGCCCTTGAGGGAACCGACCATGAAGCCTTTGACGAAGTACTTCTGCAGGAACGGATACACGCATACGATCGGCGCGGTCGTGACGACCATCGTCGCCAGCTTCAGCGACTGGCTGGTCACGGTCTGCGTGACCCCGCTCGGCATGGCCCCCAGCATCTGGTTCGAGCTGGACTGGGCGACGACCCGGTACAGGAACGTCTGGATCGGCTGCAGGTCCATATTGTTCATGTAGATCATCCCCGTGAAGTAATCGTTCCACTGGTACACCCCGTGGAACAGGGCGATGGTGACGACGACCGGCATCGAGACCGGAATGACCACCTTCAGGAAGATCGTGAAGTCGTTGGCTCCGTCGATCCTCGCCGCCTCCTCCAGCCCGGCCGGAATTTCCCGGAAGAAGCTGAGGAAGATGATGAGGTCGAAAAAGCTGAACGCCGCCGGAATGATGTAGACAAGGAAGTTGTCCAGCATGTGGAGGTCGCGGATCAGCAGGTAGTATGGAATCAGGCCGCCTCCGAAGAACATCGTGATCGTGCCGATGATCATGTACACATTGCGGCCGATGAGTTCCCTTCGGCTTACGGCATAGGCGACCATTGCCGTGAACAGGACGTGGATGGGAACCCCGAGAAGCGTCTTGGCCACCGTGATGCCCATGGCGGTCATGATGCCCTGGCTGCGGAAGACGGCTCCGAAGCTGTCCAGGCTGAACTGCCGCGGCCACCAGTAGATGCCGCCGCGCATCCCGTCCGCTCCATCATTGAAGGCGTTGACCAGGACATACCAGATCGGATACAGCGTCAGGAAGCAGATGACGAGCATCAGGAAACCGTTGACGATGCCGAAGGCCGTTTCGCCGGGGCTTTGCCTTTTTAGGGTAAACATGGTAGTCACGGACCTCCTCTTAGAACAGCGAGTTGTTGTTGAGCTTCTTGGTGACGAAGTTCGCCCCGACGAGCAGAATGAGGGCGATGACGGACTTGATCAAGTTGACCGCCGTCGAGTAGGAGAAGCGGTTGTCGATCAGGCCGGTCTGGTACACGTAATAATCGATTACCGTACTCGCATCGGCGTTGAGCTGGTTGCGCAGCACGAGAATCTGGTCGAAGTTGGAGTTCAGGACGTTGCCGACCGCCAGGATGAACAGGATCGTGATCGTGCCCATGATGGAGGGCAGCGTGATGTTGCGCATTTTCTGGAACCGCCCCGCTCCGTCGATCGTCGCCGCCTCGTACAGCTCGGGAGACACGCTGCTGATGGCTGCGAGATAGATGATCGCCGACCAGCCGAGCTCCTTCCATATATCCGAGACGATGATGATGGACCAGAAATACTTCGGCTCGGCCAGATAAGTTATAGGTGAATCGATTACATTCAATGACAGCAATATCTTGTTGATGACGCCGACATCGGACAGCCAGGTGGCGAGGATGCCGCCGAGGATGACCCAGCTCAGAAAGTGCGGCAGGTAGGTGATCGTCTGGGTCCATTTCTTGAACAGGACGGACCTGACTTCATTGAGCAATAGGGCAAAAACGATCGGAAGCGGGAATCCTACGATCAGCTTGATCAAGCTGATGCCGAGCGTATTCTTGATGACGGTCAGCAGCATGTCGTCGTTCAGGAATTCCCTGAAATTGTCGAGACCGACCCAAGGCGCCATGGACATCGGGAAAATGATGTCGTATTCCTTGAAGGCAATGATGATTCCGTACATCGGAATGTAGTTGAACACGATCATCCAAGCGACGCCGAGCAGCGCCATGATCTGCAAATACCTTTGGCTGTACAGCCTTCTAAGCCATTTCTGCCCTCTACCCATGCCTGCGGCGGACCTTACGGTCGGGGCCTTCACCTGAGCTTCTGACTTCATTGCCTTGCACCTCCGTTGACTGTCCTCATTGTAAGCGCTTGAATTGAACATGAACAGGTGCCAGATTCTAGGTAAGGTTACTATTTTTCAGGTGGAATCCAGCCGAGAATCGGTTTCCAACCCATCCTTCACCCATTCGTCTGGCGCGATCCCTCTTTCCTCCCTTAATAAAAAAGACATGATTCTGCAACATCTTGCCCATTGTGCATGTTTGCCCGATGGGCAATACTATTTATATACGGTTTCCTCTTGGCGAGCCAGGACCGTCTCAGGAAAGCGAGGTGTGCGCATAAACGCATAGCCATGGACAAACCTACCCTACGGGACTTGAAGAAAGAAGCGACCGCCCACGCTCTGGCAGAATCGGCTTTCGAGCTGGCTCTGGAGCATGGACTGGACGGCTTTGTGGTCGATGATATCGCGCGCCGCGCCGGCTACTCCAGAAGAACGTTTGCGAATTATTTTGCCTGCAAGGAAGAAGCGGTCGTCATGGCGGCCTTCGCCTTCAAAGAGAAGCAAGAACCTATGGATATGCTGAAGACGCTGCCCGAAGGCTCTCATCCGCTCGACGTTCTTTTCCGGCTGATGAAGATGCGGCTTACGGCCGAGCTGATCCGGAAATTGCGTGCTCTCGTATCGCTGTCCAAGCGCTCGCCTACCCTGGAGCCCTATATCCTCAGCCTGCTTCGCCGATTGCAGCTGGAGGCGCAAACGACCTTGAACGGCATCTCTCGCGGAAGATATCCCGACGTCTACTCCCATCTCCTTGCCGGAGCTCTGTACGGAGCCGTTCTCCCTCTGATCGACGGGAGCATTGACGTCCTTCTGCCGGACGAGCCGGAGACCGGCGCGTCTGATGCGGTATCGTTCGAGCATTATTTGGACACGGCCTTCGGTTACTTGCGGGGCGGCTTCTAGTCTCCTTCATTCATCTCGTTCATCCACTTTGTTCACCTTGTTCATCCAGTCCGCGTCCTTCATCTCGTTCAACCAAAAGGAGAGATCTGCTACATATGTCCACTTTTCTTTATCAGGCGGGGAAGTCCGCCTACGACAAGCCATGGCGATTCATCCTGAGCTGGATCGCGATTCTCGGCGTCGTCCTCGCTCTGCTTGGAATCAACGGCATCCACGTCACCTCCGAGATGAAAATCGAAGGCACGGAATCGCAGAAGGTGCTGGATCAGCTGCAAAAGGAGCTGCCGGAGGCATCCGGCGGACAAGCCAGCGTCGTGTTCACCGCCCCCAAAGGCGAACGCCTCGATACACCGGAGCGGTCCGGCCAGATCCAAAAAGCAATCAACGACGTGTATCAGCTCGACTATGTCATCAATCCCGCCGAGCTGGCTGCGCAAGCAGCGGCCGCTGCTTCGGCGCAAGGCCAGGCAGGAGACTCTCCTGCGGCTGATGCCACGGGTGCGGCTGGTGCGGCGGACGCAGCTGGCGGCGGGCAGAGCCAGGCAGGAGACGCCGCCGCCGATACAGGCAGCGGGCAGACTCAGAGCGCCGCGCCCGCCTATGGTCCTATGATGATCGACGGCGCGCCGCTGCCCGGCGTCATGCTGTCCGCCGACGGCAGCGTGGCGATGTTCCAGTTCCAGTTCACCGTGCAGCAGACCTCGCTGCCCAAGTCGGTGACGGACAGCGTGATCGCAGCCATCGATACCGTCGAGCAGAACGGCTCCGGCATCACCGCCCTTCCCAGCGACTCTCTGACGGGCAAGCCTGCCATCGGCTCCACGGAAGCCATCGGCGTAGCGGTTGCCGCCGTCGTCCTGCTGATGACCCTCGGCTCGGTCGTCGCCGCCGGACTGCCGCTGCTGTCCGCCCTGCTCGGAGTAGGGATCAGCGTCGGCGCTGCGTTCGCCTTCTCCAAATTCATCCCGATGACCGATATTACGCCGGTGCTGGCGCTCATGGTCGGCCTGGCCGTCGGCATCGACTACTCGCTGTTCATCGTCAATCGCCAGCGGCGGATGATGCTCGATCAGGGCCTCAGCGCTCGCGAAGCGGCCAGCCGATCCGTCGGCACCGCCGGCAGCGCGGTCTTCTTCGCCGGCTTGACCGTCATCATCGCCTTGTGCGGCATGCTCGTCATCGGCATCGCCTTCCTGTCCGCGATGGCGCTGGTCGCCGCTGCGGCCGTCTTCGTCAACGTCCTGCTCTCCCTGACGCTGCTGCCTGCGCTGCTTGGCCTGATCGGCGAAAAGATCGTCTCGCCCAAGGCGCGTGCAAAAAATGCCGCTTCGTCCAAAAAGCGCCACGGCTTCGCGCATCGCTGGGCTAAAGGAGTCGTCAAGGCCCGTTGGCTCGTCGTGATTGGAGTCGTGGCCGTGCTCGGCGTTGCCGCGATTCCGGTCGCCAAGATGGAGATGGGCATTCCCTCCGGAGCGACCGCCAATCTGGACACCCCCGTCAGGCAGAGCTACGACGCCATCTCCGACGGCTTCGGGGAAGGCTACAACGGCCCGCTCCTTCTGGTCGCGGAGCCTGATTCCGATTCGGGACGCATCACGCCCGAGGGCTTGAACAAGCTGGTCCAAGGGCTTCAAGGCCAGGAGGGCGCCGCTCTCGTCTCTCCGATGGGCATCAACAAGACCGGCGACATCGGCATCATCAGCGTCATCCCGACCACGGGACCGACCGACGCGGCAACCCGGACTCTCGTCCAGGAGCTCCGCGCTCCCGACTCCGCCGTCGCGAAGGAGAACCATGTCACGATCGGCGTCACCGGCTTCACGGCCATCAACATCGACATGTCCTCCAAGCTGGCCGATGTATTCCCAACCTACATCCTCATTATCGTGATTCTGTCGGTGATCATTCTCCTGCTCGTGTTCCGTTCGATCATCGTTCCGATCAAAGCTACGGTCGGCTTCCTGCTCAGCGTGCTGGCCACGTTCGGCATCACCACCGCCGTCTACCAATGGGGCTGGCTACATTCCATCTTCGGCTTCGACACCGGCGGCCCGCTGCTCAGCTTCATGCCGATCATGGTGACCGGCATCCTGTACGGCCTCGCGATGGACTACCAGGTGTTCCTCGTCAGCTCCATGCGGGAATCGTATGTCCACGGACATAAAGGAACGGACAGCGTCATGCACGGCTACGAGCAGTCAAGCCGCGTCGTCGTGGCGGCCGCCGTCATCATGGTGTCCGTATTCGCCGGATTCATCTTCGCGCCGGATATCATGATCAAGCAGATCGGCTTTGCGCTCGCGGCAGGCATCCTGATCGACGCCTTCATCATCCGCATGACGCTCGTGCCCGCCGTCATGGCCATCTTCGGAGACGCGGCCTGGAAGCTTCCGAAGTGGCTCGACCGCATGCTGCCGAACCTCGACGTCGAGGGCGACAAGCTGATCGCCCGGCTGAACGCCAAGGAACAGGCTGCACACCATGCAGCCGTTCAAGGTCATGATCGCATTTGAGGTCGTAAAAAAGACAAAGGCACCTTCTGTAAAAGGACAAAGGCCAACACTCCGGTGTTGGCCTTTGAACCTTTAGGGGGTGCATTTTTAAAGGGCTTAAAAGATCAGGGCATGAAACAAAAAACCGATCGACGAGAATCGGTCTCAGGGCGCAAAAAAGCCTCCCGGCTGGGAGGCTTAAAGGGCAGAGCCGGTTCGCGCCGGCTGCCGGATCAGGCAGGATGATTACTTGCGGCTGCCGTGCAGGTATTTTTCGGTCAGCACCGAGAGCAGCTCGATGCCGACTTCGTTGTGGCCGCCTTCGGGAATGATGATGTCGGCGTACTTCTTGGACGGCTCGATGAACGCTTCATGCATCGGCTTGACCGTATTGAGATACTGATCGTGGATGGAGTGGATCGTCCGGCCCCGCTCCTCGATGTCGCGCAGCACGCGGCGCAGAATGCGGACGTCCGGATCGGTGTCCACGAACACCTTGATATCCAGCAGCTCGCGCAGATTCTCGTCGGAGAGCACATGCAGCCCCTCGATGATGACGATATTGCTCGGCTTCAGCTCGACGGACTTGTCCGTGCGGCGTGCGTGGACCGTGAAGTCGTAGACGGGAGCCTGGGCGCTCAGCCCCTGCTTCAGCGTTTTGAGATTCTCGATGAGCAGCTCGTTGTCGAACGCGAAGGGATGATCGTAATTGATCTTCTCCCTCTCGCTCATGCTGAGCTCCGAGTGATCCTTATAGTAGTTGTCCTGCGAGATGAATGTCACTTTGCCCGGTCCCATCCGGTCGATGACGGAGCGGGCGACGGTCGTTTTGCCCGAGCCTGTGCCGCCGGCGATTCCTATGATAAGCATAAAGCCTTGTTACCCCCCAAATTACATGCAATTCCGTTAGTTTAGCACAGCGGGAGGATTTTTTCATCCGTTGGAAATCATGTTTTGGAGCCTGGGAGCGGTAAGTTCTGGGATTGGACAAATCCGGTGCGATCCGCTTTTCCAACTTTTGATCACACAAGGATAAAGGAGGGGAAAACCTTCCTATTTAAACCCTATTTCTCATCTGGATATTCAATCCGTGCTCCCGCACGGGAAGCGGTCGCACACCTTAAAACTCCTTGTCCCGAGTAGGCTTTCAAACCAAAAAATGTAAACCTCATAAACAAGGATACCATGTCAAATATGACTAAGCCGCTGCCCATTATTTTACTCTAAACCAGCAAGCTGAATTCTCATCCCTCCCCGCCCCCATACTTGCTCCGCAGCCGCCGCACCGCATCCATCAGCTCCCGTCCCGCGAGCTTCTCCGCCTGTCCGTACAGCGGCTCCCACAGAGCCATCCACTCCCGTCGCTCCGGCTCCTGCAGATCGACGATGTTCATCCAGCGGCCGCTCCGCATTTCCGCGAGCTCCTTGCGGCTCATCTCACGCGCGCTCTTGTTGGCCCAGCCGGTCGTCTCCCGCATCGCCTCCTGAATGATGGCCTGCACATCCGGCGGCAGGCTTTCCCAGAAGGAGCGGTTCATCAGCACGGCGTACCCGAGATAGGCGTGGTTGCTGACCGTCATGTATTTCTGCACCTGGTAGAACTTCTTGCTGTAAATATTCGTGATCGTGTTCTCCCCGCCGTCGACGCTGCCGCTCTCGTAAGCCTTGTACACGCTGTTGAACGGAATGTCCGCCGTCGAGGCGCCCAAAGCCCGGAACTGGGCATCAACGATCGGGCCCGGCAGGATGCGGAACTTCATGCCGCTGAAATCCTCGGGATGCGCAAGGGGCTTATCGCTCGCCGTCATCTGCTTGAACCCGTTGCCCCAGAAGGCAAGGCCGATCATGCCCCTGCTCTCCAGCCGCTTGAACAGCAGCGAGCCGACCTCGCCGCTGAATGCCTCCTCCACCGCTTCTTCCGTGCGGAAGGCGAAGGGCAAGTCCATGACGCTCCACTCCGGCATCCGGGTCGACAGATTGGAAAAGGCAGGCGCGATCATCTGCACATCCCCGCGAGCCAGAGCGGCCTGCTCGTCCGGCTCCGTGAACAGCGTTCCGTTCGGGAACAACTGCACCTGCACCTTGCCGCCGGACTTCTCCTCCACCAGATCCGCGAACCGCTGCGCGGCCAGTCCCTTGGGCGTATTCTCCGCCACGACGTAGCTGAACTTGATGACATGCCTGCCGCTGAAGCCCGTCTGCTCGTCGTCCACCGGCAGCGGGCCGGGCAGCTTGTACCCTCCAAGCCAGAACATGGACAGCACGGCAGCCGCCGCCAGCAGCAGACCGCCGCCCCACAGCCTGAACCTTCTGCTCATTCCTCCCCGCCTCCCGTCCTCATTTCGTCCTCATCTCGTCCTCATCTCAGCCTTGTCCTCAGCCCTAATCCACATCTTCATGAACCTCATCTTATCCTACCTGACGGCTGTTGGAGAAGCCCGCCCTCGGTATCGCCGCAGGTTTGCAGGCCTCTTGCTCTGGTGTATGATGAGGGGAAATTGCTTATAGACCCTATTCCATCCCGCAAGGAGACAGGCCCGACCATGCTCAAGCAGCTCAAAATCAACTGGAAAATCGCCCTGCTCTCCTTCGGCGTCGTGCTGTTCGCGCTCATAGCCGGCGGCGGCGTAGCGGTCGGCAGCATCCTCCATCTGCAGGAGGAGGAGCTCGGCAGACGGCTGCTCGTCACAGCCAGGACGGCGGCTCGGCTGCCCGAGATCGCCGCCGGGCTGGAGGAGGAAGCCCGGCAGCCCCAGCTGCGGGAGGCCGCCGAACGGATCGGCATCATCCATGACGCCACCTATGTGGTGGTCATGGACATGCAGCATAAGCGGCTGTCGCATCCGGTACCGGACCGTGTCGGCACCTATTCCCGGGGAACAGACGAAGGGCCGGCATTCGCCGAGCACAGCTATGTCTCCAAGGCGAAGGGCGAGCTCGGAACCGCGCTGCGCGCTTTTGTCCCGGTCATGGACAACTCGCATATGCAGATCGGCACCGTGCTCGCAGGACGCGTCCTCCCCTCTCCCGGAGAGGTCATTCTGCCCTTCGCCGGGCAGATCTCCGCCATTCTGCTGCTGTCGCTGCTGGTCGGCCTCGCCGGCTCATGGGCGCTGGCTAGGCAGATCAAGAAGGATATGTTCGACATGGAGCCGCTGGAGATCGCCCGGCTGCTGGTGGAGCGGGATGCGACCTTCCATGCGATGCACGAGGGCGTCATCGCCATCCACAACGACGAGCGGATCGCCGTCTTCAACGAGCGGGCGCGCCAGATCTTCCATATCGACGGCGAAGTGGTCGGACGTCCTATCCGCGAGGTTCTCCCCGATACCCGGCTGCCGGAGATTCTGGAGCTTGATGCTCCGGTCTACCAGCAGGAAATCTTCATCGGCGGCAAGCATATTGTCAGCAACCGCGTACCGATCCGTGTGCAGGGACATACCGTCGGCGCCGTAGCCATCTTCCAGGACCGGACCGAGGTGGCCCGGATGGCGGAGGAGCTGACTGGGGTAAAGGCGTTCGTGGACACGGTGAGGGTCCAGAACCACGAGTATATGAACCGGCTGCATACGATCGGAGGGCTGATCCAGCTCGGGCAGGGCGAGCAGGCGCTCGACTATCTGTTCCGCATGTCGGGCGAGCGCGAAGAGCTGAACCGGTTCCTCGGCACCCGGTTTTTCCATGACAGCCTGACCGGATTGCTGCTCGGCAAAATCAGCCGCGGCCAGGAGCTCGGCATCGACGTGCAGATCGATCCCCACAGCCGGCTGCAGCGTTTCCCGGAGCATCTCGACCATCATGATTTCGTCGTCCTGCTTGGCAATCTGATCGAGAATGCCTTCGATTCGCTGGCGGAGGCTCCTGAGCCCAGGCGCGTGCTCGTCAGCCTGGAGCAGGACGACGAGCAGCTGTCTCTGCTCGTAGAGGACAACGGCTGCGGCATGGATGAGCATGTCCGCCGCCGCATGTTCGAGCGCGGCTTCAGCACCAAGCCGGGAGACGGCCGGGGCATCGGCATGCATCTGATCGCAGGCATCGCGGAGAAGGGCGGCGGAACGATCCAGGTCGAATCCGCGCCCGGAGCAGGCACGTCCATCACGCTGTTCTTCCCCATGGCGGAGGAGAGGCAGCTGGAAACAGGAAGGAGCGAACATGAAGATGGTTGAAGTCATCCTAATCGAAGACGATCCCATGGTCCGCGAGGTCAACCGGCAGTTCGTGGAATCGGTGGAAGGCTTCCGCGTCGTCGGCACCGCTTCCGGCGGACTGGAAGGCATGGAGCTGATCCGCCGAATGAATCCGGACATGGTCATCCTCGACATTTACATGCCCGGACTGGACGGCATCCAGACGCTTCGGCAGCTGCGCAGCGAAGGCCATGCGGCCGGAGTCATCGTCATCAGCGCCGCCAACGACCGGGACACGATCCGCTCCATGGTGCAGGGCGGAGCGGACGACTACATCATGAAGCCGTTCAAGGCGGAGCGCGTGCGGGAAGCTCTCCTGCGCTGGCTCCAGCGCCGCGAGCAGCTTGGCTCCGGCGGGGAGCTGGATCAGGGCGAGCTGGATCGGTATCTGCACGGCTCAGGCTCGGACCTTGCGGCTTCAGCCCCTCCTTCCAGTACTGGGGACAGCCTTCCCAAGGGGCTCCAGGCAGCGACGCTGGCGCAGATTATCCGCTATCTCGGGCTTCAGCCGGAAGCCGTATCGGCCGAGAGCGTCGCTGAAAACGTTGGCATTGCCCGTGTCACGGCCAGACGGTATTTGGAGCATCTGGCCAAGAGCGGCCAGGTCACCCTCCAGCTTCAATACGGCGTCGGCAGGCCGGTCAACCTTTATTCTCTGAACACAATTCGCTGAACAAAATCTGATATTCATGCGACCCGCAGCCAACCCTGGCTGCGGGTTTTTTATCGTGATGCCATAGCGGCACAGCAGCAAAGTTCCGCTCTCCGCCTTCTCTCTTCCCCTCCTCCACGCCCCATCCCCTTCATGACCATAAAGACCAAAACAACCATTATGACCGTATGCTAGCGCTTTCAAATGAAAGCGGTATCATGAAAACAGAAGTGTGGCGCGAACACTAGAACGAGCTTGCGAGCACATAACGGCCAGTATCCCTGTCACAGAAAGAACCCATGAACCGAACCTTCAGATGCAAAGGATGTGCAGTCCCATGTCCATACCTACAGGCGCTTCAACACCGATCATTCTCCGGCTGGAGCTCAGCCGGGCCACCGCTTCGTTCGCCCAGATCGCCACGGTCATCGGGGATACCGGCGGCGATATCGTCGCGATCGACGTCACGCGCTCCGATTCCGCCTCCACGGTGCGCGACCTGACCGTCAACGTGTACGACCAGAGCCATGCCGACCGGATCGCGTCCGCTGTCGGCCAGCTTCCCGGCGTCCGCGTGCTGCAGGTGTCCGACCAGACGTTCCTGCTTCATATCGGAGGCAAGATCGAGACGACGCCCAAGACGCCGATCAAAAACCGCGACGATCTGTCCCGCGTCTACACGCCCGGAGTCGCTAGAGTATGCATGGCCATCCATGAGAAGCCGTCCCGCGCCCATACGCTGACGATCAAGCGCAACACGATCGCGGTCGTCTCCGACGGCTCCGCCGTGCTCGGCCTCGGCAACATCGGGCCGGAAGCCGCAATGCCGGTCATGGAAGGCAAGGCCGTCCTGTTCAAGCAGTTCGCCGGGGTGGATGCGTTCCCGATCTGCCTGAAAACCCAGGATACCGAAGAAATCATCGCGATCGTCAAGGCTCTCTCCCCGACCTTCGGCGGCATCAATCTGGAGGACATCTCCGCCCCCCGCTGCTTCGAGATCGAGCGGCGCCTGGCCGAGGAGCTCGATATCCCCGTCTTCCATGACGACCAGCACGGCACGGCCGTCGTGCTGCTGGCCGGCTTGCTGAATGCCGTCAAGCTCATCGGCAAGACGCTGCAGTCATGCAAGGTCGTCGTTTGCGGCATCGGCGCCGCCGGCACAGCCTGCTCCAAAATGCTTATGGCCGCCGGCGTCGCCAACATCGTCGGCGTGGACCGCGAAGGCGCCCTTGTCCCCGGTAAGAGCTACGCCAACGAATACTGGCAATGGTATGCCGACAACACGAACCCTGGCCGTCTCGAAGGCAGCCTCTCCGATGTCATTGAAGGCGCGGACATCTTCATCGGCGTCTCCGGGCCCGGCGTGCTGAAGACGGACGACTTGAAAAAAATGGCCGCCGACCCGATCGTCTTCGCGATGGCGAACCCGACTCCTGAGATTCTGCCGGAGGAGGCCGAGCCTTACGTCCGCGTCATGGCGACGGGCCGCTCCGACTATCCGAACCAGATCAACAACGTGCTCTGCTTCCCGGGCATCTTCCGCGGCATCCTCGACTGCCGCGCCTCCCGCGTGACGGAGGAGATGAAGCTGGCCGCCGCCAAGGCGATCGCTTCTGTCGTGACGGACGAGGAGCTGAACGAGCAGTACATCATTCCGAGCGTATTCAACCATCAGGTCGTGGAGAAGGTGCGCGAGGCGGTCATCGAAGCCGCATACGCCTCCGGCGTCGCCCGCAAGGAGACCCCCTCCAAGCCGAAAGCTTCGGCTCCAACGCCTATTTGAAGGGAACCGTCCGTATCCAAGCCTGACAACCGACCAGACAAGAAAGAGGGGTTCCGATGAAAATCAACTTCAGAAACCTGACTGTCCAGGTGCTGACCGCCATCGTGATCGGCATCGCCATCGGGTATTTCTTCCCGAGCTTCGGGGCTTCGCTCAAGGTGCTCGCCGACATCTTCATCAAGCTGATCAAGATGGTCATCACGCCGATCGTGTTCTTCACGATCGTCATCGGCTTCGCGGGCATGGGCAGCATGAAAAAGATCGGCCGGATCGGCGGCAAGGCGCTGCTCTACTTCGAGCTCGTGACCACCTTCGCCATGGCGATCGGCATCGCCATCGCCTACCTGATCCGTCCCGGCGACGGCATCGACACCTCGGGCGTCGGCAGCAAGGCCGACGCGGTCGCCGGCTATGCGCAGCAGGCGTCCGAAACCTCGCATGGCTTCAAGGACTTCCTGCTCGGCATCATTCCCGACAACGCGATCGCCGCGATGGCGAGCGGCCAGATGCTGCCGGTGCTCTTCTTCTCCGTCCTGTTCGGCCTCGCGCTGTCCATGCTCGGCGACAAGGGCCGTCCGGTTACGGAATTTTTCGAGAAGCTGAATGAGATCTTCTTCAAGATCGTCGGCATCATCATGAAGTTCTCCCCGTACGCAGCGGGTGGAGCGATGGCCTATACGATCGGCAAGTTCGGTCTCGGCTCCCTTCTCTCGCTGGGCAAAATGATGCTCGCGACGTACATGACGATGTTCCTGTTCATCATCGTCGTGCTCGGCCTGATCGCCCGCTACTACAAATTCAGCATCTTCGGCCTGATCCGCCACATCAAGGACGAGATCCTGCTCGTGCTCGGCACCTCCTCCTCGGAGTCCGCCCTGCCGCGCCTCATGAACAAGATGGAATCATACGGCTGCTCCAAGCCCGTCGTCGGCCTCGTCGTCCCGACCGGCTATTCCTTCAATCTGGACGGCACCAGCATCTACCTCTCGATGGCGGCGCTCTTCATTGCGCAGGCTTACGGCATCGAGCTGACTCTGCTCCAGATCGTGACCTTCCTCGGCGTGCTCATGCTCACCTCCAAGGGAGCGGCTGGCGTGACCGGCTCCGGCTTCATCACTCTTGCGGCCACCTTGGCCGCACTGCCCGGCACGCCGATCCCGCTTGAAGGCATCGCGCTGCTGATCGGCGTCGACCGCTTCATGTCGGAGGCACGCGCCATCACGAACCTGATCGGCAACTCCGTCGCTACCGTCGTCATCGCCAAGAGCGAAAACCAGTTCCAGCCTCTGAAGGAAGCCAGTCCTGAAATCGACCCTTCGTCCAGCCGCGCCGTCTCTGCCTGAAGCTTGCTCCACGGCTAGTCGGAAGCAACGGTCGATCCGCGCCAAAAACCGCAGCCCCGAGGGGTTGCGGTTTTTGGCATGCTTTTTCATCCGGCAGCCTGCAGCATTTCTATTCGACGATGACTTTTGGGCATCGCGATGCCGAAGCCGCCGCTGCAAGCCTGATCGGCTCTCGTCGGACGGACGACGCCCTTGCGGATGAGCAGGATGCAGACCGCCGATACGAGGAAGCTCGCCGCATTGATGCCCATGACGTTCCGTCTGCTCCAGCGTTCCGGACTTCGCCGGCCATGCGGAACTCGTTTCGTTTCTCGGGCTGGAGGAGCGGCTGGGACAGTAAGGCCGCGCCGGTGCCTGCGCATCAAAAAAGGGAAGCCCTCTGCAACGAGGCTTCCCTTTTTGATCATCGCAAAAAAATCCCCGCGGAAAGGAATTCCGCGGGGACAGCTGTTTACCAGCAACGGTCAATTCGTGCCGGGCTCCGGCTTCGAGCCTGCCTCGGCTGCGACCACGGCATCCTGCGCCTGGTTCGTCGTCCGCAGCGGAAGCTCCTTCAGGAAGAACACCAGCACCAGCGAGATGCAGAGAACGCCTGTGCCGGTCGCGAACACGAGCGACAGCGTGTCTCCGAGCGCGTCGCGGATACGGTCGATCATCTGTACGAAGATGACCCTCGCCTCTTCCGGGAGACTCTTTTCGGTCGCTTCGATCAGCGGCCTGTTCATGAGCGTCTGCGGATTCGCGAACTCGACCATCTTCTTGGCGACTTCCGGATCCAGCTTGCTGAGATCCGGCGCATCCGAGGATGTCAGCGCCTGCTTCAGATGACGGGCCAGGTTGTTGGACATGACCGTTCCCATGACGGCGATGCCGATCGTGCCGCCCAGGTTCCGGAACAGCTGCGAGGAGGCTGTAGCGACGCCAAGCTCCTTGTGGGATACGGCGTTCTGCGTCGCCAGCGAGAATACCGGCATGCCCATCCCGAGGCCGACGCCGAAGATGCACATGCTGAGCACGGCCATCCAGACGCTGTTCATGATGATCATGATGCCCATGCCGATGATCATGATCGGCACGCCGATGAGCGCGTAGCGCTTGTACTTGCCGCTCTTGGAGATGCGCTGGCCGATCAGGGCGCTGGTTACGACCATGAAGATCGACATCGGCATCGTGACATAGCCTGCGTAGGTGGCGGAAATGCCGAGCACGCCCTGAACGAAGAAGCTCAGATAGATCATCGCGCCCATCAGGCCGAAGTTCATGAAGAAGCCGATGATGTTCGATACGGTCACAACGCCGTTCTTGAACAGATGTAGCGGCAGGATCGGATTTTTGGCGCGCCGCTCAATGAAGACGAAGATAACCCCCGATAGGATGGCTCCTCCGATCAGGCTGAGGATTTCAAGCGAGCCCCACTCGTACTTCGTGCCTGCCCAAGAGAAGGCGAGCAGCAGCGGCACGATGGTCGTCGTCATGAACAGGGAGCCGAGATAGTCGACTTTCTCCCCCGGCTTCCGCTCCACCTTCGGGAACAGCATCAGGATCATGACGAAGGCCACGATGCCTAGCGGCAGGAAGATCCAGAACAGCCAGTGCCAATCCATATGGTCGACGAGATAGCCGCCGAGTGTCGGGCCGATGACGCTGGAGAAGCCGAATACGGCTGTCATCAGTCCCATCCATTTGCTCCGCTCCCGCGGAGGGAACAGGTCGCCTACCGCCATGAATGCGGTGGATTGGATGATGCCGGCGCCGATGCCTTGAATACCGCGGTAAATGATGAACTGGAACACATCGCTCGAGGTTCCCGTCAGGAACGCCCCGATAATGAACAACAAGATACCGATCAGTATGAACGGCTTGCGGCCGAACATATCGGACAGCTTGCCGACGAGAATCGTGGCGATGGTGGACGTCAGCAGGTAGATGTTGATCGTCCAGGTGTAGTAGTCCATACCTTCCAGGATGGAGATGATTCTCGGCATCGCTGTACTGGTGATGGTCTGGTTGATGGCAGCGAAGAACATGGCCGCCATGACAGCGATCATGATCGATAGCTTCCGCTTATGGGATAAATGCTCCATGATGTCTCTCTCTTCTCCCTTTAAATGTAGGTTAGGATTCCGATGTCAGCTTCTCCATCAGCTCCGTAATCGTGACGACCTCTTCCGGCGTCAGCCGCGTGAGATAACGGCCAAGCAATTGTTCCCTCACCCGGTGTCCTTCCTCGAGCGCCTCCTTTCCCCTTGGCGTTATCTCCACCAGAACCGATCTGCGATCGACCGTGTCATGGTGCCGAAGCACATAACCGCCGTTCTCGAGACGGTCGATCATAACCGTGACCGCGCTCGGCTTGACCTCCATCTTCTCCGCGATCGCTGCCAGCTTGCATGGACCCTTGAGCTGAACCTGCTTGAGCATGAACATCTGGGGCAACGTCAGCGGGCTGTCCCTGAATGCATCCGCCAGCGCGTTCTGGAGCTTGTGCATGAAGGTCTGTACGGCTTCCTGGAAACGTTTGACCTCTGTCTCCATGATGGCCTCCCCTTTATTAAACAATAATATATTTATACAGTTTAACAATTATAATGTCAAATGAATTTGGATGCCACCTGGACATATCATTCCCAGCTGTGAAACAAATAAAAAGCCTTTCCTTGGCAAAGGAAAAGCTCGCTTTTGGGGCTTGGCCCCGTACTGCGCTCACGGCAGCCGCTTACTTCTGAAGACGGCGCTGTGCGGACATCTGCCAGACCGTCCATTTGAGCCCGGCGAACAGCGCCGCGATCCCCGCGAGCAACGCGGCGGCCGCCGCGATCCACAGAACCGGGCTGCCGTGAACGACGAAGAAGCGGCTGTCGCTGTCGCGATACTGAAAATCATCGGGCACGAAATACATCTCCCTCAGCCAGAACCAAGCGAGATAAGCCAAACCTGCCGCCATCGCGGCCAAAGCGATCGCAGCTCCCTGCCACAGGGATCTTTTCCAGGAAAACACCGGCATGAACAACGGCTCCATTCAGGCATTCAGCCCGTGTAATAGTAATGGAATAAATAGTCAAAATGCTTGAAGACCAAGCCGGTATGGCCGAAATCCAACGCTCCTCCCGAGGCTCGTCTACAGGTTACTTTAGCAGATTAAGGAAAATTTCATAAGAGCTTTATTGGACGGGGCGCGGGCTGCACGAAAAGCAAATGGCCCCGCCTCTTCCGGCTGTCGCTCCAGCAGAGGGTTGCTGCCGGGGCTCCTCCTGGGCTCCATCTATGAACGCAAAGAGAAGACCGGAGGCTCATGCCTCCGGTCTTCTCCATCCCTTGGCGGGAAGCTTCAGTCATAATCCTTGTGGACCCATTCATCCTCCGGCAGCTCGAAGCCGGGCTCGGAATACCGCTGCTCGAGGAAGGGATCAGCCGTGTTGTGGAAGCCGTTGCGCTCCCAGAACCCGGGCCTGTCCTCGGTCATGAATTCGAAGCCGCGCAGCCATTTGGCGCTCTTCCAGAAGTACAGATGAGGCACGACGAGGCGCAGCGGTCCGCCGTGCTTGGCCGTGAGCGGCTCCCCTGCGAACTTGAAGGCCAGCAGGATATCGTCGCCCATAAGATCGGCCAGCGGCATGTTGGTCTCATAATCATGATCGCCGTAGACCATGACATGGCGGGCATCCGGCGAAGGCTCGATTCCGGCGAGGCTAAGAAAATCCCGGAACAGAATGCCTTCCCACTCGGTATCCATCTTGGACCAGCGGGTCACGCAGTGGATATCCCGCGTCACGCTGACGCGGGGCAAAGCCTCGAGCTCCGCGAAGCTGAAGCTTCTCTCTCCGCCTTCTACCGCTCCGGTAACCCGCAGCTCCCACTTGTCCATATCATAGACGGGAATCTCTCCCTCATGGAGAATCGGGAACCGGTCGGTCACCGTCTGCCCCGGGGGCACGCGGTCGCCGTACCGGGCGTCGGGCTTGATCTTGTTCATGATCGCCGCTGCGTTCCGCTTCAGCCGCTCGGCCTTGTCGCTCTCATATGACATCAGACACCCATCCGCCTGCGCTGATTGTTCGGCTTCTTGTTCAGCTGGCTGCGCAGCTCCTTGGCGCCGCCTTGGGCTCCGCCTGCTTGTCCCTGCTTGCCGACCGCCTGGGCTTGCTTCTTCTGCTGCATCTTCAGCTTGGCGGCTTCGGCCAGCGTCATCTTCTTGGGCTGCTCGGCCGCTTCCTGGTCCTGGGCCGCTTCCGCGCCTGCTTGCTCGTGTGCTTCCGTCATGTGTATTCCTCCCATGCGAACTGTCATGTTTTCCTGATTGTAGTGTAGCCTATTTCGGCCTTGAAAGCCATGCGCAAAACAAGTTGACAATCGACCGTCCGCCGCAAGCAGCAAGGAAATCAGTCCTTGTCGAGACAGCCTCATTCGAGGTTTTCCCCATGCGAAGACAGTCTATGCCGCCATCAGGCCCTTATGGATCCGGAAATGTCAGGGTTCCGCTCCATGATGGCCGCAGCAATCTCCTCCAGCCTCGGCAAGTAGGCCAGCGTCCGCCGCGCCCTCAGCTCCAGATCCGCCTGCGAGCGTATTCCGAGGTCTTCCAGAAGCTCGTCGAAATCCGGAGCGAGCGGCTTCAGCAGCTCCGGCGCGTCGGCGGCCAGAATTTTGCGGCAACGGGCGTAAGTAGCGGCGATCCAGAAGGCAGCTTCCCGGTGATTGCCGGCTCGGATCAGCTCCAGGCTGGCCTGGATCGCGATCGGCCTTGCTTCGGGGGTGATGTCGGAGCTGAAGGGGAACGGCGTCCGCGCAGCTGCTGCGGCCGCGTCGAAGGTTCGGGAAAGTCCGGCCAGATGGTGCTCGACGCGCGCCTGCCGCAGCTTGGCGCTGCCCAGCTGCTGAAGCAGCTCGTCATAACAATCGCTCAAGCCGTATTCCTCCAGCACGCCACGCGCCGCCAGATAGCGCAGCCGGATCGTCGGATTGCGAAGAGCCGCGGTCAGAATGACATGGGTCGCGACGCCGGTCGGGAACAGCCAAGCCGTCACGCGGTCATGCCACGGCAGATCCGGCTCCGTCCGACTCAGGCCGTCCTTCACCCTCTGCAGCGCATCCCGGCAGCGCCGCTCGACCCAGAAGCGTTCCGGGAAGCTGCGGACCGTCTCCCGCTGGATGGCGCCAAGCCGTCCCGACGGATCCGCTGACATCCGGCCGTTCCGGAAGCCTCCCGCCAGGTGATAGGAGCCGAGCACCTTGTCCGCCGAATCCAGCTCGCTCCAGGACAGATACGTCACCTCCAGCAAAGCTCCTCCATATAAGAACTTCCCGAGCTTGGGAGGCGCCGCCTCTCCTTCCAGCACGACGAACACATCGATATCGGAGCCGGCAGGCAGCTGGGCCTCCTCCGGCATCGATGCCGTCGATCCTCCCAGATAGGCTCCGACGAATCCTTCTCCAGGCGCTGCCTGCTTCCTGACCCATTCATCCGCCAGCTTCCTCGCATCTCCGATAAGCATTCCCCTCGTCCTCCCTTCTACTCCTGCCGCGCCGTACCGAAAGGAACCTGCCGCACGGCCTCGGTGACAGGGCCGCGCCGCTAGACAAGACAGAGCCGGACCTGCCGCATCTTCCGCATGCAAGGTCCGGCTCTTCCGTATTGATTCTATGCCGCAGGGGTCGGCCTTCAGTCGGCCAGCTCCGCCAGCAGCTCCTCATGGATCCGCCCGTTGGTCGCGGCGACGTCGCGCACGCCGAGATGATACGGCGTCCCGTCGATATCGCCGACGGCTCCCCCCGACTCCTGCACGAGCAGAGCGCCCGCCGCGATGTCCCAGCTGTTCAGCCCGATCTCCCAGAAGCCGCTCAGCCGGCCTGCCGCCACATAAGCGAGATGCAGCGCGGCAGAGCCCGAGGAGCGGATGTTGCGCACCTTCGGCGCGATCCGCTGGAGCTGTTCGAGATTCCGCGGCAGGGCCGCCCTGTGCTCGGCCGGAAAGCCGGTGGCGACGAGGCTGCTCCGCAGCGTTTCCTCTCCCGATACGCTCATCCGCTTCCCGTGCACGTAGGCGCCTTTCCCCTTCTCCGCGATGAACAGCTCGTCGGCCGACGGGTCGTAGACGACGCCCAGGATAATCTCTCCCTTGTGCGCCAGCGCGATGGAGACGACGAAGAACGGGAAGCCGTGCACGAAGTTCGTCGTTCCGTCCACCGGATCCACGATCCAGAGATACTCCGCGTCGCGCACGCTCTCAAGAGCTCTTGTCGACGCTTCCGGCCCCGGCTCCACTCCTTCTTCCCCAAGAAACGAATGGGAAGGGAAATTCATCATGATGAGGCTGCGGATCAGCTTCTCCGAGCCTTTATCCACCTCGGTGACGAGATCATGAGGCGACATCTTCTCGTCGAGCCTCTGATAGTTCCCGAGCTTCGTCTTGATCCACTCGCCCGCCTTGGAGGCACAGTTGATGGCCACGGCGGCAAAACTTTTGCTCCCGACTACCGGTTCGTTCATCCTGCTCACTTCTTTCTGTTTGTCTCTATGGCAATAATCCTCCGGCTGCAGCCGGTTGTCTACCAGGTATACGATCACCATCCGGATTCTGTTGCGCATGGGGATCGGTCGCAGGGCATTCACATCGCGCGCCCGCTCAAAGAGCGGACCAGCCCTGCCAGATGAGCCGCGCGGCCAGCACGAGCAGCGTCGCGCGCAGCAGCCACATGATGCTGCGTCCGCTCATGCGGGTTGCGATCCAGGCGCCGGCCTTGCCCCCCGCCCAGGCTCCCGGAGCGAGGGCGAGCACGAGCAGCCAGTCGATCTCCCCCATGGCGCCATGCACGCCGCTGCCCAGAATGGAGGACAGGAAGATGACGAACATGGACGTCGCCGTCGCCACATGAGGCGGGAAGCGGAACAGAATGACCATGACGGGAACGAACAGCGAGCCTCCTCCGATGCCGAACAATCCCGACACGAGGCCGACGAGCAAGCCGATTCCGAGCAGCAGCGGCAGGCTGTAGCCGTATTCGTACGTCGCGCCTGTGCCGTCGGTCAGCTTGCGGGAGACCGGCCATTCAATTGTAAGCGGATTCATTCGGTCACGCAAGATGAGCAGCACGGCCATAAGCAGCATGAACAGGCCGAAGCTGAGCTGAAAGGCGCCTCCATGGAATCGGGAGGTCAGCGCCGAGCCGAGCATCGCTCCCGGGCCGCTGGCGATGAAGAGCATCCACGCGCTGCGGAAATCCACCTTGCGCTGCTTGGCGTACGTCATCGACGACGCCAGCGCGGTTACGATCAGCACGGCAAGCGAAGTGCCGACGGCAGTCGCCTCCGGAATCGGCGCTCCTGTCAGGCGCTCGCCGAGCAGCAGCAGGACAGGCACGATGATGATGCCGCCGCCAAGACCGACAATGCTGCCGAATATGGAAGCGACAACGCCTGTAAGTACGATCAGAACCCATTCCAGCATAGGTATTCCCTCCTTCGGCATCCTTCAGACGCCGCTTGCGCGGCAAAGGCACGGATCCCCCCTCCGCCGGAGCGGATGGCGATTCGTGCCCGTACCGTGTTCCCCGCCTTCACAAGACTTCGATCGTGCCGCCGTCCAGGACACGGATTCCCTCTCCCGCCGCCTCGAGCCCGCGGAAATGCTCCATCAGCCTCACCAGAGCCTGGTCCTTCGCCTTGGATTCCATCATGCAGTCGAGCAGCTCCACGGAGCCGTTCACGCCGCGCAGGAATTCCAGCAGCGGGCCCGGCTCCACGAAGTCCGCATGTCCTCTCGGATCGCTGAGGCTCTTCGGACTGGAGACGTGGATCTTCGGCGGCAGGCCTGACGGCCCCCCATCCAGTCCAAGCCGCCGCTGCTCCCGGTTCCAGGTGGCGGCGATGCGCGGCCACAGCTCCCCGTACAGAGCTTCCTTCGTCTCGCCGCCGTCGTTGACCGCATGATGATGGATATCCAGCACGACCGGATTGCCGACCTTCTCGGCAATGTCGAGCGTCTCGCGGGCGTTGAACGTCTTGTCGTCGTTCTCCAGCGTCACCCGGCCGCGCAGCCTGGCATCCTGGGCTCCGAATTGCGCGATGAACCGCTCGGCGGAGACGGGCTTGTCCCCGTACGCGCCGCCCACATGGATATTGCATTTGTATTTCTCGTCCAGCCCCATCGCCTCGAGCATCCGCACATGGTACTCCATATCCCTGACCGAGCTCTTCAGCACCTCGGGACGAGGCGTGCTGAACACGCAGAAGTGATCGGGATGGAAGCTGACCCTCATGCCGGTCTCCCGCGCGAAGGCTCCGACCTCGCTGAAGGACGCAGCCAGCGCAGGGTAAGGGTCCCAGTCCGCAAGCGCGTCATGCGTCGCAAGCGGAATGATTTTCGAGGAGAACCGATAGACGTGGATGCCGGCATAGCGGTTGTTGCGCATGATGCGCAGGGCGCTGTGCAGATTTTCCTCGGCGATCCGCTCCAGCTTGCGCAGCGCCGCCTCGCGATCCTCCAGCTTGGAGAAGTTCTTATAGGTCATGGTGCGCGATGATGAAGAGTTCTCCACCAGCAGGCTCATGGCGACGAAGCCGAAGCGGACAATCATCCCCGGCCGCCGAAAAACATTTCATGGGCGAGCGCCGTCTGCACGCGCGACTCTTCCTCCGTCAGCTTGCGGACGAGCTCCATCTCCACCTGCGTCACTTCATCGCCCTGGAAGTTGATCTCCGCAATGGAAGCGAGGATCTTCACGATGGCGATCGCCTGGTTGCCTGGCGTGTAGGCGATGACCTTCTGTCCGGCCGGGAATACCCGGAACCCCGATTTCATCATCTTTCCTTTGCCGTATTCCAGAAGCTCGTACAGCTCCTGCTCCGACTTGAACTTGCATACCGAATTGAATTCCGTTGCGAATCCCATTGTCTTCACCCTCCTGATCGTTACTGCGGCAAGCGCGGCTGCTTGTCCGGATGCTGCGGATGAAAAAACGAGCTTCCCTCCCGCCAAGGCGAAGGAAGCGCGAATGTGTGCGAAACGTATGGAAACCGGTCAGCCGCCGTACTCCAGCTTCTGCTTCTCCGCATGGCGGGAGATCGCCAAGCCGATGAGGCTGTCGAGCAGCTCCTTGTAAGGAACGCCCGATTCCTTCCAGAGCAGCGGGTACATGCTGTAAGGCGTGAAGCCCGGCATCGTGTTCACTTCGTTGATCAGAATCTTGCCGTCGCTCCTGCGAAGGAAGAAGTCGACGCGGGAGAGGCCGGATCCGTCGATGGCCAGATAGGCCCGGATCGCCATCTCGCGCACCGCTTCAGCCGTCTCTTCCGGAAGATCGGCGGGAATGTGCATGACGGATGTGCCGTCCACATACTTGGCGTTGTAATCGTAGAAGTCCGTTCCGCTGACGATCTCGCCGACGACCGATGCGCGCGGCTCGTCATTGCCGAGCACGCCGACTTCGATCTCGCGCCCGTCGATGAACTCCTCGATGACGACCTTGCGGTCGTAACGCAGCGCGAGCTCGATGGCCGCGATGAGCTCCTCCCGGTTGCGGGCTTTGGAGATGCCGACGCTGCTGCCGAGATTGGCGGGCTTGACGAAGCAAGGATAGCCGAGAGCGACCTCCGTTTCCATGACGAAGAACGCGCGGTCCTTCTCCCACTGCGTCCGGTTGAAGTAGCGGTAGACGCATTGCTCGAGCCCCTCGTGGGCGAACACCTTCTTCATGAAAATCTTGTCCATGCCTACTGCCGAAGCAAGGACCCCCGCTCCGACATAAGGAATATTGGCCATTTCCATCAAACCCTGGACCGTGCCGTCCTCGCCGAACGTTCCGTGCAGCAGCGGGAACATGACGTCGATCGTCCCTCCCGGAGCTCCCGCCGAAGCGGCAGCCGCCTGCAGGGCGCCCTCTCCGGCCGCAGCCGTCGCCAGTCCGCCGAATACCGGCGCCAGCGCCATGCCGCCGTCCTCTGCCGGAGACAGCTTCAGCTGCTCGACGCTGTGCGGGGCTTCCAGCAGCACTCCTCCGGAGCGCCATTCGCCTTGGCCCGTAATATAGAAGGGCTGTACCTCGTATTTATCGAAATCGAAGGCGCCCATAACGGCCAGCGCCGTCTGCAGCGATACCTGATGCTCGCCCGACTTGCCTCCGTAGATGAGTCCGACGCGAATTTTGTCTCCCATGTTAGCTCCTCCGGTAACCTTCTTGAATTAGAATGCCAATCGCTGCATGGACCGATGCGGCTCCCGCATCAGAAATAGTCCTGCAGATGATAAAATCGATAGCGCGTCCGGTCCGTCCAGGCGTAGGAATCCTTGTAGTCCCAATAGCGGTGCCGGCTCGGCACGGTGTTGGCGTTGACCAGCGGCATGCCGTCGGCATCGAATGCCGTCACGACTGTCGTATGCTGGAACCGCCCGTCCCCGCCCCAATCGTAGGTGATGACGTCCCCGAGGGACAGCTCGGATGCGCTCTCCACCGTCGTCGCCCGCATGCCCGTGCTGCGCGGGAACGACAGATACAGCTGCAGCGCGTTCGACACCGCCCAGCTGTAGCTCCAGGATTCCTGGCCGCCTGTACGGCCTTTGTACCACCATCCCGATTCTCTTTTACCAGTATAGTTCATCGGTGCTTCGCCTGCAAAGACACATTGCGACACGTAATTCGTGCAGTTGACCTCGAACAGCTCGTAGGCCGGATTCGCTTCGTTCCACCACCGGTCGGCGTAGGCGGCGACCAGCTCGCGCCTGTACTCGACGGCGCGGTCGCGTGTATTCAGGCGGGACAAGACGCCGTAATTAAGGAAAGGGCGCGGCGAGCCCGGACGCTGGATTCCGCTGCCGCCGCCGTCGCCGTAGGAGCGATGCTCGGCCAGCGCGCTGTCCGCCGCGGCGTGGCCGTATCTGGGCCTGCGCTCGCCGACGATCGGCTCCACCCGGGTCAGGCGCCATGCTCCGCCTTCCTCGGCCAGCCACAGTCGCTCCTGCTCGAGACGCTCCTCGGTGTAGGAGCGGCCGCGATGCTCGACATGCCGCTTCACATGCAGCTTCAGGACGACCGACACTTCGGTCGCGGACTCGTTGATCCTCAGCAGCGTCGCTCTCGTCTCGCTCTGCGGCGACAGAATGCCGCGCTCCTCGTCCCTGAGGCGCAGCCGGCGCAGCCTTTCCTCCAGGCGGCGGCGGTGATCCCTGTCTTCCAGCAAGGCTCCGAGCACCTCATGCCTCCGCTCCACTTCGGCTTCGTTGTACCCGTGCACGTATTCCTGCACGGCTCCTCTCCAGCCTTCCAGCGCAGCCTGCTTGCCGGAGGACGGCTGCGAGCGCTGAGCCTCCGATCGTTTGACTCCCCGGGTACCGGTACGCGGCATTCCTTTCCCCATCCCTTCTGGTCGGTATTCGCCCATCATCAAGATGATCTTATGTCTGCTCTCCACTAAAATATGCGGACCCATCCCGGATAGAGCGCTTAAACGCCGTTATCCGGCGTTTCAACGAGAATGCGGCAGATATATATCGAAATTTCAGTCAATATCGAATTTTACAAAACAAGCCCGGCTGGCTTATGATATGATGTACCACTCTATCACCATATTGCTGAATTCCACGTACTGTGGAAGCGGGGGAACCAATACGCGGGCGTCTGTCGACGCTTGCCGGGGTGAATCCGAAAGGAAGAGGCCGGGCTGCCGAAGCCGCGTCTCTTGCCTTTTGGTAGGGCTACTCTCTGGCCCGAATCCGTCAGCTAACCCCGTAAGCGCACAAAGGAGAGATGTCAGGATGTCACTGAAAGACAACCGCGCGGCTTCTTCCGCGCAGGAGGGCTTCATTGCGCCTTCCGTCTGTTCTGCGTCTGCGGTCGAGGCCTTCTTGGCGCCGCCGCCGTTTCCGGGCTTGGACGCGCCGATCGCGCTGGACATGGCGGTCGCGGAGGCTTATTCCCCGCCGGCCCCGGCTGCTGAGACGGCGAACAGGCCGTCCTTCCGTCCCGAGGCGCTTGAAGAAGAGCGCTCAGCATCAAGCCGCCGCATCCGCTGCATCGACTTGTTCATCACCCGCACGGGACCGCTCGTCGATCCCGAGCGCGGAGATTACCGCGTCGTGCTGCATCTGTGCTTCGGCTCCTCCATCCGTCAGGCTTCCGTGCTCATTCCTTACGCCAAGGCGCCGAGAAGCTGGGACGCGTGGAGCCGTTGGTTCCAGCCGTTCGTCGGGGTCCGCTCCGACGAGGCGATGTCCGTGCTCTATTACGACGCGGAATGGATCAGCGACCACAGGGATCGCCTGCTGCGCAAGACGCTGGAGCCGTCCTCCCAGGAAGGCACGCTGTTCCCGGCGACCGCTTTCTGGAGACGCAACGCCCTTATCGAAACATCCGACATCCATATCCGGCTGTCTCTGTAGCCGGATGGCGCTCTGTCCTTCATCCCTTCAAGAGGCATCCCCTATCCGCTTTGCGGCCGGGGGATGCCTCTTGGCCTTTGGCGGCCTTGAGCGGACATTTGGCGCATGATTTGAAAGTGCTGGCCGTATTCACTTACAGAGATCCATCCGCCGTTCAGGAAGCATACATAGACAATAAAAAAGACTGCCAGCCGCAATAACGGCTGGCAGTCTTTCTATTCCGGAATTTATGCGTGGCTCAATTCGAGCTCGTCTTCCTCATCCCGCTCGTAGGACTCCCGATCGAATTCCCCTTCCGATACGGCGACCAGCAGGGTCGACACGGTCGTGCCGGAGGCGTTCAGCGCCGTGCGGCCCATGTCGACGACAGCGTCGATCGCAAGCACCAGGCCCAGTCCTTCCAGAGGCAGGCCAAGCGCGGTAAGCACGACGGTCGTCGAGATGGATGCCGGACCCGGCACTCCGGCGACGCCGATCGACGAGATCATGCTGACCAGCACGATGAGCACGTAATCCGATACGCCCAGCGGCACGTTGTACACCTGGGCGACGAATACCGCCACGACGGCAGGCCATACGCCGCCGCAGCCGTTCATGTTCATCGTCGCGCCCAGCGGAGCGACGAAGCTGGCGATGCGCGGCGATACGCGCAGCCTCTTGGTGATGACCTCAAGGTTGACCGGCAGCGTCGCGTAGCTGCTGCGAGTCGTGAAGGCGACCGCGATCGTCGGATAGATTTTGCGGAGGAACTTGAACGGATTCAGCCTCGCGCCGAAGGTCACCAGCGCTCCGAAGGTCAGGATGAAGTGCAGCAGAAGCGCGATATAAGTCGCGATGATGAGCGTGATAAGCGGCTTGAGCGTCTCTGCGCCGTACTTGGCGGCCATGGAGCCGATCAGCGCGTACACGCCGTACGGCGTCAAGCGGATGATGTACTTGGTCACCTGATTCATGACCTGCTTCAGCGATTCGATGACCTGGCGCACCGGCTCGACCGCTTCCGGCTTGCGGGAGCTGAGATGCACGATCGCCACCGCGACGAAAATGGAGAAGATCAGCACCGGCACGACTTTGCCGTCCGCCATATCCCCGATCGGGTTCGACGGAACCAGGTTCAGGATGACTTCCGAGAAAGTCGGAATGGAACGCGATTCGTAGCCTTCCGGCACGCTTTGGGCGATGCCCGTTCCCGGGTTCGCGACCAGAGCGACGACAAGCCCGATAAGCGCTGCGATCCCGGTCGTAGCCAGGAACAGCAGGATGGTCTTCGTCCCGATCTTGCGCAGCTGCCCGAGATTCGAGATCGAGGTGATGCTTGAAATGACAAGCACGGCGACGAGCGGAATGACGAGCATCTTGATCAGGTTGACATAGATGGACCCGATCGTGCCGATGCTGGTCGCATCCAGCTCAAGGGCGTTCAGCGTAATGCCGACGACCAGCCCGATGCCGAGCGCGATCAGAACGCGATAGCCGAAGCTTACACGGCGGCGTGCCAGATAGACGAGCAGACCGATGACAACGATGGAAACGAGCAAGCTGATCCAGTTCGTTTGTATAGCATGGATCAGATTATTATTTGGGACCAAGCGACTCAACTCCTTATTCCTATCTTTTTACTCTGGAATAGTATATTAGTAATATTATTGTTATATGTCAACTATATTTAACCTCTCGAGCCTCTTCCTTATCATGGAAAAGAAAAAAACGAAGACCTCGAGGTCTCCGGATGTTTGAGCGATCCTATGATTGACAGGGCTTTTCTCCGGCCAGGCGGAATTCCTTCTATCCGCCCGGCTTCTCGACCGGCAGCGCTGCTGGAAAGCGGACCCTGCTCAATCCGATCAGACGGACAGCATGGCGCCCATGCGCTGAGCCGACTGGATGATGAGAGCGGATTGTTCCCGGATGATCTCCGGGGTGAATCGGGCCGAAGGTCCCGAGACGGACAACGCGGCCGCCAGCCGGCCGGACCGGTCGAAGACCGGAGCCGACACAGCGGCGGCGCCCGGCTCCCGCTCCTCTTGGCTCGTCGCGTAGCCCATGCGGCGGATTTCCTCCAGCTGCTCGCGGAACGCAGCCGGATCGAGGCCCGGAGGCATCGCCTCGTCGGACATGAGCCGATCGGCCAAGGACGGCTCCGCAAAGGCGATCAGCACTTTGCTCGAAGCTCCCACATAGAGCGGCAGCCTGAGGCCGACCGGCGCGACTCTGCGGATCGCCTGGTTGCTTTGGACGGCCTGGATGCGGATCCGCTCCCGTCCGTCCTGCACATACAGGCTTACCGTCTCGCCGATCGTGTCGCGAAGCCGTTCCATCTCCGGCAGGCAGATCGCAGCGGGATCGCCGGAGCGCGATATATGCGCGGCGAGCTCCCAGATCTTCATCCCGAGCCGGTACCTCTCCGAGCTGCGGTCGCGCTCCAGGAAGCCCTTGTCCTCCAGCGTCGCCAGCATTCGGTGGACGGTGCTCTTATGGAGGCCGACGCGCTCCGCGATCTCCGTCATCGGCAGATCGCTTTCGGTCGTGAAGCACAGCAATATATCCAGCGCGCGTTCGACAGCTCGCACATTCGACTTGCCTTCATCCGCACGGGCTCCTCTTGGCTCCACGCTCTTCATCTCCTTCCGGCACCGGATGCGATGCCTCTTCATTCCCCGCTTCTGTTGCCGGGATGCTGCTTATCGGTTCACTCCGAACCCGAAACCTCGGGCAGAATGGTTTGTACATCAGTCAGCCGGCCTTGCAAGCGAGCTGTTGATATCGACTGAGAACCGTTATCATTATAGAGAAGCATTTCCCGTACGTTCTATGTTTTTCAGGCCTGTAAGGTTTCATACAATGAAACCGAGATTCTTCTAGTATAACCGCATTCCCGAATTCCGTAAAGAAACAGGCTCTTCTTCCCCTGTCCTCTGCCGCTGCATGCATTGTTTTACAAGCAGATTACAAGAGCTTAACAATTCACCAATATCAATTGACAGCCCGGACCAAAGACACATAAAGTAGTAGTACATCAGATCTATACCGCTTACATTGCAAGGGAGGGGAAGACGATATGAGCAGCACCGCCCTGTCGACGCCGCTTAACCTCGAGGGAAACCGGTCATCCGTCGCTCCCCGCCGGGATACGCGCCGCAACGCGCTGATCGCTTCCGTGTCCGCCCTGGCCGCGCTCGTCCTGCTCGCGGCTGCCGCTTTCCACGGCTACATCGCCTGGATGGTCGCTTATCCTTATGTGGCTCCGGTCTATTCCAATCCCATGGAAGCCAAGCAGCTGAGCTACAACGACATCACTTTTCCCAGCCAGAGCGGCCGTACGACGGTCAGCGGCTGGTATATCCCCGCCGGGTCCGGCCATTCCGTCAAGGAAGCATCCGATCGGACCGTCATCCTCAGCCACGGCTACGGAGCGAACCGCGAAGAAACCTGGGTGCCTATGTATGATTTGGCGAGCCTGCTCCACAGGCTTCATTATAACGTGCTGATGTTCGATTACGGCTATGCCTCCAAGCAATACCGCGCCCCGGCAACGGGAGGCTGGGAGGAGTCCCAGCAGCTGCTCGGCGCCGTGAATTACGCCCGCAGCCACGGCTCCGGCGAGGTCGTCGTCTGGGGCTTCAGCATGGGAGCCGGAACCGCGCTGCAGGCCGCGCTGCAAACGAAGGATATCGACGCCATGATCCTCGACAGCACGTTCGTGCCGAGCCCCGACACGCTGTTCGAGAACGTCCGGCAGATCATCGATCTCCCCCGCTTTCCTTCGCTGCCTCTGATCGAGGCTCTCCTGCCGCTCTGGACAGGGGTGGATTTCAACAAGATTCCCGCCGAGAAGGTCATGAGCACCGATTATGATATTCCCATCTATATGATCCACGGAACGATGGATGTCAAAGCCTCCTATCAATCGGCCGAAACGATCGCGAGCCGGCAGACGAATCCGCTGTCGCGGGAATGGATCGTGAACGGCGGCTATCACGAGATGCTGTTCCGCGAGCATCCCAAGGAATATATCCAGCGCGTCGCCTTGTTTCTCAGCCAGGTCAACCAGTCGCTCGAGAACGAAGGCATGACCGCCTGACCTCATGAACATCCCAAGCTTGTGGCCGGACCCCCGTGGGTCCGGTTTTTTTGGGCTTCAAGCCCGAACATAGCTGTCCCCGAGCCCGAATACATCTAGAAGAGGATGAAAACTACATGCTCGAGGGGGCGGCCACATATGGCGGAAGCGGACCGAAGCGCCAGGCAGCTTAAGCTGCTGGAGGATATCAAGCAATGGAAGATGCAGGAACAAAGCCACGCGGAGCTTATCCGGCTCGTCTCTCCCGGCCTGGAGCCGGCTTACAAGGGATTGCTGCAGCAGTGGGAGCCTCTGTTCCGGCTGACCGGGCAGCAGGCCGAGGAGCTTCTGGGAGAAGAGGCTCGAATAGACGGAGGCGGTCAGAGAAGCGAGGAGGCCGAGCACTCTCTGGCCATGATCGACCAGCGCACCGCAGGCTTGCTGGAGGCATCCGCGCTCCAGAGCAAAACCTTTATCGAGCAGCTGGCGCAAATGCTGCAAGCGAGCCCCGCATTGGCTCGAGATCAGGTTGGGCGCTCCGCCGTCGACCATGCGCTGCGGGAATCCAGCTACTGCCTTGGGAAGGCCGAGGCTTACAGCCAAGCCCGCAGCCGCGCCGACGAAGCTGCCCGCTCCGCCAGCGACGGCTCGGAGAAGGAGCAGCCAGCCTCGGCTACCCGCGATGGCGAGTCAGGCAGACCGCACGCCAAAGGCCATCCGGCCGGGGAGCTGAAGCAGGTTCCCATCGGAGGCCATACGCTTCCGCCGCTCCCGTATGCCTATGATGCCCTGGAGCCGTACATCGACGCGAAGACGATGGAAATCCATCACGACAAGCATCATCGAGCTTACGTCACGGATCTCAACAAGGCGGAGAAAGAGCTTCAGGCTTCCAGGAAGAGCGGGAATTTCGACCTGGTGAAGCACTGGGAGCGCGAGCTCGCTTTCAACGGCGCCGGCCACTATTTGCACACGCTGTTCTGGACCGTCATGTCGCCTCAAGGCGGCGGCCGGCCTGTAGGCGCGATCGGGGATGCCATCGACCATGATTTCGGCGGCTTCGACGCGTTCAAAAAACAGTTCAGCGAGGCTGCCGGCAAAGTCGAGGGCGGCGGCTGGGCGATCCTCGTCTGGAGTCCCCGCAGCCGCAGGCTTGAAATCCTTCAGGCGGAGAAGCATCAGAACCTGTCCCAATGGGACGCCATCCCCCTGCTGCCGCTGGACGTCTGGGAGCATGCCTATTACTTGAAGCATCAGAACAAACGTCCCGATTACGTCAAGGACTGGTGGAACGTCGTCTACTGGCCCTATGTGAACCAGCGCTTCGAAATAGCGAGGACGATTGCCTGGGAGCCATACTGAGCCTGGCGAGTGGCCCCGGCTTGCGGACTGCCCGCCCCTTGCGTCAGCTCCCGATGCCTGGACTTCCGCTAGGATTCCCTGAGCTCCCTCGTCATGCTGAGCTTGATCAGCGAGCCATGTCCGCCTTCGAATGCCGCTGGATGACGCGCAAAAAACCCGCTTGCCTAAGGCAAGCGGGTTCTGCGTGCTGCTATTGCTTCAGCAGCGAGAGGAATTCGGAACGCAGCGCGCTGCTGGTCCGGAACTCTCCCCGCACGCCGGAGGTGATCGTCTTGCTGCCCGGCTTCTTGACGCCCCGGGAGCACATGCACAGATGCTCGCCCTCCACGACGACCATGACGCCCTGCGGCGCCAGCGCATCCATCAGGATGTCGGCGATCTGAGCCGTGATCCGCTCCTGCACCTGCAGCTTGCGGGTGACGGCTTCAACGAGCCGGGCCAGCTTGCTGAGGCCGACGATGTGGCCGTTCGGCAGGTAGCCGATATGGATCTTGCCGAAGAACGGGGCCATATGATGCTCGCACTGGCTGTAATACACGATATCCTTCACGATGACGAGCTCCTCGTGGTTCTCGTCGAACGTGACGCCGAGCACTTCCGCCGGATTGACTTCGTAGCCGGCGAAAATCTCCTCGTACATCCGCGTCACGCGGGCAGGCGTATCCTGCAGCCCTTCGCGCTCCACGTCCTCTCCGACGAGCCTCAGAATCTCGCGGAGATGATATTCGATCTGCTCCCGGTTGCGGGAGACATGGGAATTGCTATAGTCCTTCAAGCCTGCCATAGGCGGGTTTCTTCCCTTCTGGCTTCAGCAGGGGCTTACTTGCGCTTGCCGCCGCGCTGGTTCGGAATGAACTTCTGGTTTTGAGGGGCGCCGGCGCCGCCCTGGTTCTTCATCATCTGCTGGGCGCGCTGCATCTGCTTGCCGTTCAGATTGTAGCCCATCTGCTTGGCCATCTTCTGCAGCATCTCCGGATCGGACTGCATCTTCTCCAGCTGCTTGCGGAGATAGAAGACCCCGATGAAAAATCCGCCGACCCCTCCGACGATAAGGGTAACGATGGGGATGACGTAGTTGTACCATTCCATATTGGCTCACCTATCCTTCATGGGTGTTCATAGACTTGTCCATGATAGCATTATCGGGTATCGCGCGCAATCCGGAAACAGCCGCTGCGGACCGTTCAGGAATGCGGAGATACCGGCTCTTGCCCGGCTTCCAATGCTTCCGCTGAAGCCGTTGCCCGGACGATGACATCCCGCGCTTCCGGATCTTCCTCCGTGCCGAGCGCATCCCGCAGAGCCTGGAGCGCCGCCTCGCCGCCGATGCGGCCGAGCGACCAGGCTGCCGTGCCGCGCAGCACCGGACGGGGATCGTCGCGCAGCACCTTGATCAGGGCGGGCACGGCGCCCTTCTCGCGGAAGTTGCCGAGCGCGATGACCGCGTTGCGCTGGATCGGCTTTTTGCCCCGCCAGGAGGAGGAGTTGGAGCCGTAGCGCTCCTTGTACTCGCGGCCCGAGATGTCCAGCAGCGGCTCCAGCAGGGGCTTGACCTGCTCGGGGTCTGCCTCGAACTCCGGATGGCGCGTGACGTTGATGCCTTTGTTGACGGGGCAGACGATCTGGCAGGTGTCGCAGCCGTACAGCCGGTTGCCGATCTTGCGCATGAGCTCGTCGGAGACCATTTCCTTGGTCTGGGTGACGAAGGACACGCAGCGCTGCGCGTTCAGCTGCCCGGGACCGACAAGCGCGCCCGTCGGGCAAGCGTCGATGCACTTGGTGCAGCTGCCGCAGCTGTCCTCGATCGGGGAGTCCGGCTCCAGCGGCAGGTTGGTGATCATCTCCGCAAGGTAGATCCACGTGCCGTGCTTGCGGTTCATGATGAAGCTGTTCTTGCCGCTCCACCCGATCCCTGCGCGCTCTGCGACCGCCCGGTCCGACAGCTCGCCGGTATCGACCATGGACTCCGCCCGCAGCTCCGGCACCCGCTCCCGCAGCCATTCCTCCAGCCGCGCGAGCCGGCTCCGCAGCACCGTGTGATAATCCTCCCCCCAGGAAGAGCGCGACAGGATTCCTCTTCTCGCCCCCGGCTCCGACTTGGGCGGATCGTGCAGCTTGCTGGGGTAGCCGACCGAGATCGCGATGATCGACAGCGGCTCGTCGAAGAGGAGGGCAGGATCGGTGCGCCGATCGATGTCCTTGGCCTCGAAGCCGGATTCGTACCCGAGCTCCCGGTGCCGGATCAGACGTCCCTTGAGCTCGGTGAACGGCTCGGGTGAAGCGACTCCGATGTCGTCGATGCCGAGGCCGTAAGCGGCTTCCTTCATATCCGCCTTCAGACGGGTCCAAAAGGCCGCATCCCTGATCATTTCCTCCATCATTCTCCCCTCCTTCATCCGTCCGATTCCGGTCCGTCGCTCACACCTTGCCTGACGCCCTCATCGTCTTGATCGCTGCGACGGCAAGCTCGTCGCAGCGGTTGTTCCATTCGTTGTCGCTATGGCCCTTCACCTTGACGTAGGAAACCTCATGGATGCCCATCAGCTCCCACAGGCGCTGCCACAGCTCCTTGTTCTCGACCGGCTGTCCCTTGCTGTTCTTCCAGCCGTTGCGCAGCCAGCCCTTGATCCAGTTGTTCTGGAAGCAGTTCACCACATAGGCCGAGTCGCTGTGTACGGTCGCCTTGCAAGGAACCTTGAGCAGCGACAGCGCTTCGATGACCGCCTGGATCTCCATGCGGTTGTTCGTCGTATGCGGCTCCGCGCCGGATATCTCCTTGCGCTTGTCCCCGTAGAACAGGACGGCTCCCCAGCCGCCCGGACCGGGGTTGCCGGAGCAGGCTCCATCCGTATAGATCGATACTTCTTTCATATAAAGGGCCAACTCCTTCTGCTTGATCCTTCAGCAAAACGCTCCACCGCTACAGCTTGTCGATATGGCCGGCCGGCCAAAGGACGAACTCCGCCCTGCCCCGGACATCATCCTCGTCGACGAGCCCGAAGGCGCGGCTGTCCCGGCTGGCCAGCGGCAGACGGTTGTCTCCCATGACGAACAGCTTGCCCTTGCCGACGGTCAGAAGCGGGAAAATCCCTTCCGTGCGGTCTCCGCCCGCATAGGATTCCTCCAGCTTCTCCCCGTTCAGGTACAAGCTGCCGTCGCGGATCTCGATCACATCGCCGGGCAGTCCGATGACGCGCTTGACGAGATATTCGGAACTTCCGTCCGGCCGCTGCGGATCCCGGATAATCATGACGTCGCCATGTTGCGGAGAAGACATCGACATGGCCATCTTGTTGACCAGCAGCCAATCGCCCTCCGACAAGGTCGGCTGCATGGACTGTCCTTCCACGATCGAGAGGTTGAAGACGAATCGCTGCAGCAAGGCGACCACCGCCAGCGCCAGGACGGCCGTGCGGACAAGCCGAAACAGCTCCCTGGCATGCGAGGCTGCGCCTGCGCGGGCCGGATGCCCGTCAGCGGTCATGCCGACGCCCTCCGGGCTGCCTTCCGCCAGCGGCAGCGCATCCTTCTCCCCGCTCGGCGTCCCTTTCATTCCGGCTCACCCTCCGTGCCGTTCGCTATGCTCGCCCGCCAGGCTTCATAATAGGCCTTTACGACCTCGTCCTCGAAAGGAGGCTGGCCTCCGCGGATCCGATGGGTAACTTCCCGCAGCCCTTCGCTTACTTTGGCGTCGACGACCGGCGGATAGCGATACTCCGCCTTATGCCTTTCGTACTCGTCCCGATCCACGACAGCCAGATCGCCGCCCGCAGTGCGGATCACATCAAGGTCGTAATCGATATAGGTCAGCACATCTCCCGTCAGGTATGGCGGCGATGCCAGATTGCAGTAATAACGGATGCCGAAGTCCTCGATCATCGCGACGACGTTGAACCATTTGCCCGGAATAAAAAAAGAGACCGCTGGAACGCGGCTGACCCACATGGATCCGTCCGCTTCCTTGATCGGCGTCTGGTTGTTGAGGAGCACATGCATCCCCTCCGCGGCGTGCTGCGGCAGAAGCAGCTCTTGCGGCACGATCCAGTTCCGCTGCCATTGCCGGTGCAGATGGCCGTCATGCTTGAAGCTTTTGATGTAACAGCGCCGATAGTTGTTCACTTACGCACTCCCTGACATTCACATCTTACTAATAAGAAAAGCACATCCGGACGTCAAAAGCAATTGACGAAGGATATGCCTCGGGATGACGACCATATTTTGAAAGGAAGGATTGCGGGAAACAAAGCTTGGTTCTTCGGTTCAGCCAGCCACGATGCTCAGCTTCTGGAACGAATGATAGAAATCGGAAGGCTCGAAGCCCAGGGAGCTGTAAAGCGGAAGCACGGGTTCATTGTGCTCGTCCGCCGTAACCATGATCTTGGAAACCTTGCGCTGCTCGAACCGGCCGCGGAGGCTGGAAATGAGGTTCTTGGCGATCCCTTGGCCGCGGTGATCCGGATGAACGGCCACACGGTAATAATAGCCTCGGTTGTTGTCGATCGTTCCGATGATGATGCCAGTCATCTTGTCGCCCGCCGAAGCGATGAGCACAAGATCGCTGTCCCATGAAAGCTGGCGCGTGAGCGCTTCGATTGTCAGCTCGTAACACTCTTCCGACAACACCGACTGCAGCAAGGACGTCACGGCATGGTAGTCTGAAAGCTGGAAAGAACGAAGATGCATGAATGCTTGTCTCCCTTACATTCAATGTCATTGTAAAAGCTAACTCTGATTATACGTCAAAAGTTAACGAAATCCAGCCATTTTGCTCAAAAACCTTAATTAAATTTAACATTGCGCTTACATTCTTATGTAAGCGCTATCCTACAAGCGCTTACATCGCGATTCGGAAAAGTTCATGTGGGTAATGGAATAAATATGCTTTTTCGTGAGAGGATAAGATGCGTTGCCGCTCTGGAGTCGTCTGGCCTGGACAGGCTCCGGAACCGCCAGTTTTTGCACCCCGAAAGACTTCCGCCCCTCTCCCGGAGGCTGGAACGATCTGCCATCGAAGGGATTCCCTCTTTATCGCATCGGATAGAGCGGAATAACGGTCGACTTTTGAAACTAAAATGTTGATTTATTAGGCTGATTGAGGGATAATGAACTTGAATCGCTACATATTATCTGAGGAGGTAATTGATTATGGCACATGAACTTCCAGCACTTCCGTATGCCAACGACGCTCTGGAGCCGCATATCGATGCAATGACGATGGAGATCCACCACGACCGTCACCACAACACGTATGTGACCAACCTGAACGCCGCTCTGGAATCCGCTCCTGAACTGGCAAGTAAGTCCCTTGAGGATCTTATCTCCGACCTGAACAGCGTTCCTGAATCCATCCGCACCGCTGTACGCAACAACGGCGGCGGCCATGCGAACCACAGCCTGTTCTGGACGACGATCGGCCCTAACGCCGGCGGCGCGCCTACAGGCAAGCTGGCAGAAGCGATCGACAGCGAGCTGGGCGGTTTCGAGAAATTCAAGGAAGACTTCGCCAAAGCAGCAACGACGCGCTTCGGCAGCGGCTGGGCTTTCCTCGCAGCCGACAAAGAAGGCAAGCTGAAAGTATACAGCCTTCCAAACCAGGACAGCCCGATCTTCGAAGGCGAAACGCCTTTGCTCGGCCTGGACGTATGGGAGCATGCCTACTACCTGAACTACCAAAACAAACGCCCTGACTACATCAAAGCGTTCTGGAACGTCGTGAACTGGGATGAAGTCGGCAAGCGTTACGAAGCAGCCGTAAAATAAATTTTTTCAATGGAAGACCGGGCTATCGGGCCCGGTCTTTTTTTGTTTTCCGGGATAGCCTTTTTCCTCCGCCCGTCGCTTAAGCTCTGGCACGGGAGGATGCTGGGATTCGGACATATAAGGCGTTCGGGACTTTTTTTTCAAGATTCGCGGAAAGAGGATAGGCATATGCCGCATAGGATAGTGTATTCAAGGCAATGTCCGAAAGGAGCTGCATGTCCGGAATGAACTCTTACTATCCTTACTATGCTCCAGCCTATCCGGCCGCTTATCAGCCCGCCTATCAGCCTGTCCAAGCCGGAGGAGATTGCGGCTGCAGCGGAAGCCAGCGCAGGTTCCATTTCGTGCCGGCCGCTCAGCCGGCCCCCGGCATCTTCCCGCCTCTCTCCGGTTACGACCCAGGGATATTCCCGCCGATTCAAGGGCCGGATCGCGGGATCTTCCCGCCGATTGGCGGCGGCTTCCCCGGCGGACCAGGCTTCCCCGGCGGCGGGCCGGGATTCCCTGGCGGGCCGGGATTCCCCGGCGGCGGCTTCCCTGGCGGGCCGGGCTTTCCCGGGGGGCCGGGATTCCCCGGCGGCGGCTTCCCCGGCGGGCCGGGATTCCCTGGCGGGCCGGGATTCCCCGGCGGCGGCTTCCCCGGCGGACCAGGCTTCCCTGGCGGCGGACCGGGCTTCCCCGGCGGACCGGGCTTTCCCGGGGGGCCGGGCTTCCCTGGCGGCGGCTTCCCCGGCGGGCCGGGCTTCCCTGGCGGCGGACCGGGCTTTCCCGACGGGCCGGGCTTCCCTGGTGGCGGGCCGGGCTTCCCCGGCAGCGGCTTTCCCGGGGGGCCGGGCTTCCCTGGCGGCGGCTTCCCCGGCGGGCCGGGCTTCCCCGGCGGACCAGGCTTCCCTGGCGGTGGACCGGGCTCCCCCGGCGGACCGGGCTTTCCCGGCGGCGGCTTCCCCGGCGGACCAGGCTTCCCTGTACCTTTTACAGGACCCGGTGCCCCCGGCACCAGTCCTACAGGAACGCCCAACATGCCTGCGCCGGTTACCGTCCGTATTGAAGGCGGCGAATCCTTTTCTTACGTGACGGAGGATTACCAAATTCCTTATTATGACGGGATGAGCATTGCCCAGGCTCTCGAATACACCGGTGTCGTCCGAATTTCCCCCGGTGGCGGCGTGCAATCCGTCGGCGGCGTTCGCAACGACATTTCGGACGATATCCGCATCGGCGACAACGTCCAGTATACCCTTCGTCTGAACGGACGGCAGATACCGCATACTCTCCTTACATTCCCCGTTCACCAGAAAGATGTCATCGGCATCGATCTTATCCACATCGGAACCTGAACAGCCGGCTCTTTCATGGCTCGCATCTGATTAATGGAAGCGGCTTTCTGCAGCGAGCGGCAAGCATGCCATAGAGGGATAAACGCGAGTACGTTTCACACATCCTTCTTGCTTAAGGATCATCGTAAATCCAAAAAAAGAGGGCAGCCCCCAAGTCAATGACTTTGGGGGCTGCCTTTTGTGGATTTACACCATGACCTGGCAGATCTGGTTCGTGAACTCCACCGGATCCTCGATCGGCAAGCCCTCGATCAGCATCGCCTGATTGTAGAGCAGAGACGTGAACAAGCCCAGCTTGCTCTTGTCGCTCTCATAGGCTTCCTTCAGCGAGCGGAAGACATCGTGGCCGACGTTCAGCTCCAGCACCTTCTGGGCTTTGACGTCGCCGCTGTTAGGCATCGCCTTCAGGATCTTCTCCATCTCGATCGTCACTTCGCCATCCGTGGCGAAGCAGACCGGATGCTTGCGCAGGCGTCTGGAAGCCCGCACGCCGCTGACCTTGTCGCCGAGAAGCGCCTTCATCTCCTCGAAGAGAGCCTTGTTCTCCTCATCGGCCTTCTCGTCCTCAGCCGTCTTCTCGTCCTCCTCGATGCCGAGATCGCCGCTGGAGACGGAGCGGAATTCCTTCTCCTTGTAGCCGGCAAGCATCTTCACAGCGAACTCGTCGATGTCGTCGGTGAAATACAGGATCTCGAAGCCCTTGTCGAGCACGAGCTCGGTCTGCGGGAGCTTCTCGATGCGCTCGGCCGATTCGCCGGAAGCGTAGTAGATATACTTCTGGTCCTCAGGCATGCGGGATACGTATTCAGCCAAGGTAACAAGCGCCTTGTCCTTGGAGGACGTGAACAGCAGCAGATCCTGCAGCGCGTCCTTATGCATGCCGTAGTCGCTGTAGACGCCGAATTTCAGCTGGCGGCCGAACGACTTGAAGAACTGCTCGTACTTCTCGCGCTCGTCCTTCAGCATGCTCTGCAGAGCGCTCTTGATCTTGGATTCAATGTTCTTGGCGATCAGCTTCAGCTGGCGGTCATGCTGCAGCATCTCGCGGGAGATGTTGAGCGAGAGGCTCTCGGAGTCCACCATGCCCTTGACGAAGCTGAAGTAGTCGGGAAGCAGGTCGGCGCATTTGTTCATGATCAGCACGCCGCTGGAATACAGCTCCAGACCCTTCTCGAACTCCTTGGTGTAATAATCGAACGGGATCGTCTCCGGAATGTACAGGATCGCCTGATAGACGACCGCGCCGTCGGCGCTCACATGCACATGCTTGAGCGGCTTGTCGAAGCCGTAATGCTTCTCGTGGTAGAACGCCTCGTAGTCCTCGGCCGTCAGCTCGCTCTTGTTCTTGCGCCAGATCGGAACCATGCTGTTGACCTGCTGCTCTTCCGTGTACGTCTCGAACTCATCCTCGCTGCCTTCCTTGAGACGGCTGGAGGAAACCTCCATCCGAATCGGATAGCGGATGAAATCGGAGTATTTCTTGATCAGCGCCTTGAGCCGGTAATCGTTCAAATACTCGTCGTAGTTGTCATCCTCGGTATTCGGCTTGATCTCCAAAATGATCTCGGTGCCGACCGAATCCTTGTGCGCGCTCTCGATCGTGTAGCCTTCCGCACCTTCGGAAACCCATTTCCACGCCTCTTGTCCATCCAGCGGCTTCGTGATGACCGTCACGCGGTCGGCGACCATGAAGGCGGAGTAGAAACCGACGCCGAACTGCCCGATGATGTCGCGGCCGTCCTTGGCTTCGTTTTCCTGCTTGAAGGCGAGGGAGCCGCTCTTCGCGATAATGCCGAGATGGCTCTCGAGCTCCTCGCGGTTCATGCCGATGCCGGTGTCCCGAATCGTCAGGGTGCGCGCAGCCTGGTCGGGTATGATTTGGATGAAATAGCTGTCCGGATTGAACGTCAGCTTCTCGTCCGTCAGCGCTTTATAGTAGATTTTATCGATGGCGTCACTGCTGTTGGAGATCAGCTCGCGAAGAAAAATTTCCTTTTGGGTATAGATGGAATTGATCATCATTTCCAAAAGACGTTTGGATTCAGCTTGGAACTGCTTTTTTTCCACTTTGAAATCTCTCCTCTTGGATCGGGTAGATTAGCACTCCGGAATGAAGAGTGCTAAAACTTTATATACCACTCCGCAAATTGGCTTGTCAAGGATTCCCTCTGCTTCTAAGAGGGATCCGATGTTTCAACCGGCTCGACAGAGAGTCCGATATAGGTTGCCCCTGCAAGAGCTCAGCCGCTTGCGCCATAGGCAAGAAGCTCCGCAAAATCTATTCCCCGTCTCCGGTCCCCAGCTCCTTGCCCTTGCCGCTGATCAGCTTGAGCTGATCGTTCTCGTATCCGACTTCGTAGGAAACCTCGAAGCTGCGGGTGGACGTCTTGCCGTCCTGACCATGCTCTTCGGCCGTAATCACGGCTTTGACCACCGCGGAGCGCTCCCCGTCCTTGTCGACCTTGATGCTTTTGATGACGACATTTTTGGTCGGCAGGTAGCCTCGACGGAAATCCTCGTAAGGATCCTGCTTCTTCCAGTTGATTCCCAGCAACGAGTACGCATAGACGTAATCGCCGTTGCTGAGGCTCTCATAGAAACGGGACACAAGATAACCGGCGTAGTCCGTAATGGATTTCTTGCCGGTCAGGGCATTGGTCGCGCTCCCCGGAACGCCGGGCAGCTCCTTCATCGGAGTCTGCGACCATCCCTCGGCCGCGGACAGGATATCGGAGATCGGGATGCTGAAGCCGATTTCTCCGTCCTGCATTTCCGCCGAGTTGATGCCGAGCACCATTCCCGTCCGCTGGTCGATGAGCGGCCCGCCGCTGTTGCCGGGAGCGATCGCGGCCGAGATCTGAACCATGTTCCGGTAGGTGTACGGCTTCATCGAGAACGTGCGTCCAAGCCCGCTGATGATGCCCGGAGTCACGGTATTCTGCAATCCGAGCGGGCTGCCGACGGCAATGATGGCATCCCCGACTTCCACCCGCCCGCTGCGCTCCAGGCGCAGCGGCTCCGTTCCCTCCAGATCGGGCACGCGCACGACGGCAATATCGGTATCCGTGCCGATGCCGATCACCTCTCCCGTCAGTTCACGGGCATCGGAAGTCGTGACTCTCACCGTTCTCGATCCCGCCACGACGTGGGCGTTGGTGATTATATCTCCCTTGGCGTTGTACAGAAATCCCGATCCAAGTCCGCTTTCGCTCTGGATGGTGACGGTTTTTTTCTGGATGCGGAAAATAATGTCCTTCAGCGCGGCTGCGTTGCCTGCAGCCGTTCCCTCCGGCGGCGAAACCGCGAGCAGCGGCTCCATGCCCATCTGGCGGGGAATGTACCCGTGCAGCGCCCAGGCCGTCCCCGCTCCCGCAAGCAGCACGGCTGCTGCCGCAGCGGCCGCAAGGGACTTGCTCAGCCTCATGGCGGTCCCTCCTTTCTTATCCACGCGACAATTAATCGATATACCAAGTCGCGCTAGTAATCGCAACGGACGCCTCGCTCTTGACCGAAGCGTTCTTCTCGGTGAAGGCGGCGCTTCCTCCCGGCTCGATGACCCCGCCGCTCGAAACGGATATCGTGCCGGAGCCGATCTGCACCCCTTCCGAATCCTTCAGGACATAGAAGAGCCGGATGGCGCGGATGCTTCGGGTCGCCTTGCTCTTCAGCCGGCCGGTAATGACGGAGCTGCCTTCCTCGCCTATGGAAACGTTCAGCTCGACGATGTCGAATGCATCCGTCTGATTTTGCCGCTGCTCCAGATTGGCCATCTGCATGGCCGCATTCAGGCGCTTGCGCTCCTGCTCCTCGTATTCTTCCTTCTCTTTGTCGATCCGGGCAGACATATCTTGAAGCTTCGACGTGTTTCCCGCATGGCTGATTGTCTCGTCCACAGCGGCGCGGGCGGCAGAGAAGTCCTTCTTCCTCAGCAGCTGCAGCGCCTGGTTGATGCCCATTTCGACCATGCTGTCCAAAATGCGCTGACGCAGCTCAGGCGCCCCGGGAGCCTGGAGTCCGCGCAGCCTCTGGAGCCTCTCCGCCATTTCCCGGATCGTTCCCAGACCGTCCAGCTCGCTCGATACTTGCTGCACGGCCAGCCTTGCCCCCGCTCCTGCCAGCTTGTCGCGGATCGGATCGAACAGCTCTTCGTGTCGGCTGCTCAGCGTCGCCTGCGCTTGGCGCAGCCCGCTTTCCGCCTTCTCCAGGCTGCCCTGGTCGAGCAGCAGCCCCGCCGCCTTGATATCATCGTCGAGCTTGGCGGCCTGACGGACGATGTCGATATCCTTGGCAATGCCGGGATTGCCGGGCCGGGAAGCCGCAGCGAGCTTCAGCAGCTCCTCGGCGTTCCGGTACTGCCCGGCCTTCGCTTCTTTTTCCGCCTGTACATGCCAGGAACGCACCTTGGCGTTGACCTTCCCGTCATGGACGAAGACGACAAGCACGGCCAGACAGCTGATCAGCATAGCAGCAGCCGGCAGCATCCATATCCGGAAGCAGCCTGCCGCCGGTACGCCCTCCGCAGAGATATCAGGACGTTCGCCCAGAGCCCGCTCAGCCCGCCCGCTTCCTCCGTCCGCCTTGCGGCCGGACTCGCCATCGCGCGACATGCGATTCCATATTTCCTGGGCTTCGCGGTCCTGAAGAGGCTGTGCGCTTGCACCTGCGCCGACATCCTTGATTTTTTCCAGCCATTCCGCCCGTTCGAGGCGGCGCGCCAAAATGGCCGCAGTATGGAGCGGCTTGCCGCAGCGGCTGCAGAACGAAGCTTCGTCGTCCATCGTCGCAAAACCGCAATAAGGACATGCCGTCCGCACTACTCGGCCGCGCTCTCCTTTACTGGTTTCCCTGCTCATCTTCCCAAGCCTCCACCATGTCAACCTGTTCCTATCGGTTTCTCTATCTATTACTAACGGATGAAGTACCGTAAAAGCAATCGAAAACCAAAAAACCGCCCAGACAAATTCCTGTGCCCCGGACGGTTCATGATTCGGATGACTGCCCTGCTAGCGCAAGCCTACAATAACTCCGTCTCCAGCTTGCTTCTCATATAATCACGTACTGCCTGAGACAAATCCTCGCGTTCCAGCGCCATGTCGATCGTTGCCTGTACGAATCCCAGCTTATCACCGACGTCATGCCGGCGTCCCTGGAACTTAAAGGCATGCATCGGCAGCACGGAATTCAGCTTCTGCAAGCTGTCCGTCAGCTGGATCTCGCCGTTCTTGCCCGGCTCAGCTCTTTCGAGCAGGCGGAATACAGCAGGGTCGAGCACGTAACGCCCGACGACAGCCCAATTGGAAGGCGCTTCGCCGGGAGCCGGCTTTTCTACCAGGTTCCGGATGCGGGGAAACATGCCTTCCCCTTCCAGATCCGCGATGCCGTATTTGTGGGTCTGATCCCATGGAACTTCCATGACCGAGACGACCGAAGATCCGGTTTCCCGGTAGAAGTTCATCATCTCGCCCAGGCATGGCTGCGGCGAGCGCAGAATGTCGTCTCCCAGCAGCACCGCAAAAGGCTCGTTGCCGATGAAGCTGCGGGCGCAGAGCACTGCATGGCCGAGGCCAAGCGGCTCCCGCTGGCGGACGTAGACGATGTCGGCCAGCTTGGAAATGCTGCGGACGACCTTCAGCGTCTCCTCGTCGCCTCTTGCTTCCAGCTCGTTCTCCAGCTCGACCGATTTGTCGAAGTGGTCTTCGATCGCACGCTTGCTGCGGCCGCTGACGATCATGATGCTCTCGATGCCGGATGCGGCGGCTTCTTCCACGATATATTGAATGGCCGGCTTGTCGATGAGCGGCATCATTTCCTTTGGCTGGGCTTTCGTTGCGGGCAGGAAACGGGTTCCAAGACCTCCTGCAGGTATGATTGCTTTGCGGATATGAGTCAAGTAGGGTCCAACTCCTTCGTCATGATAGGAACATGGCCGGAACCGGCCAAGAAAATGCGATATGTAAACAATCGTTCAGATTCAATTCCGTTGCTTCCAGTTTACCAATTCTTGTCGGAAGGCGCCAGCGGACGTATGAGAGAGCCGCCAAGGGACACCATTCAGGTATATGCAAGGAGGCGTTCTGCATGATCATAACCGATAATTTAAGCATCTGCAGGCGAAAGCTTGATGAGCGGCATGGCAGAGACGATTCTGCTGCATGTGAAGCAGGCCCGCATCCTTGAAGGACAGGCATTTGTATACTGTATCCATACGACGGCGGGAATAACCATTCCATACGACGGCGGGAATAACTATTCCAGCCATAGCCGATCCTGACGCAACCCCGATGTCCTCGTCCGGCAGGACGCAATCTGTCCCGTGGTTCTGCCAATTCGACCGCCGCGCGAAGAATCCATCCTATCCGGCTTTCTCCGGAATGATTCAGCCCTAAAACAAATCCGTTGCCTTATACTCAAATTTGAATATAATAAGAAAGGATCTTAATTTGCAGGAGAAAGAAGGAATGAATTCCATGTCGGAGACAGGCTCGCGCCAGACCCGATTCGTCGTAGCCGGCCTCATGCTGGCTATTCTGATGTCAGCCATGGACAACACGATCGTCGCTACCGCCATGGGGCGGATCGTCGATGATCTCGGCGGGTACGACCAGTTCGTATGGGTGACATCCGCTTATATGATCGCCCTCATGGCAGGCACGCCGATTTTCGGCAAGCTGTCGGACATGTACGGCCGCAAGCGGTTCTTCATTTTCGGCATCATCGTGTTCCTGCTCGGCTCCGCGCTGTGCGGCACGGCGGGCAGCATTACCCAGCTGAGCGTGTACCGGGCCATCCAGGGCATCGGCGGCGGAGCACTCATGCCGATCGCGTTCACGATCGTATTCGATCTTTTCCCTCCGGAGAAGCGCGGCAAGATGTCCGGACTGTTCGGAGCCGTATTCGGCATCTCGAGCATTTTCGGACCGCTGCTCGGCGCGGTCATCACCGATCATATCGGCTGGGAGTGGGTGTTCTACATCAATATCCCGCTCGGCATTCTCGCTCTGATCTTCATCGGGACCTATTACAAGGAATCCCTCTCCCATTCCAAGCAGCGCATCGACTGGGTTGGCGCGTTCACTCTCGTCGGAGCCATCGTCTGCCTCATGTTCGCCTTGGAGCTGGGAGGCCAGAAATACGCTTGGGATTCCGGCATGATTCTCGGCCTGTTCGCCGGATTCGTCGTGCTGCTGGCGGTGTTCCTGTATACGGAAACGAAAGTCGCCGAGCCGATCATCTCGTTCAAAATGTTCCGCAAGCGGCTGTTTGCCAGCAGCGTGCTGACTTCCTTGTTCTACGGCTCGACTTTCATCATCGCCACGATCTATATTCCGATCTTCATCCAAGGGGTGTACGGCGGCTCGGCGACCAACTCCGGCCTGCTGCTCATGCCGATGATGATCGGCTCCGTCGTCGGCAGCCAGGTCGGCGGCTTCCTGACCACCAAGCTGAGCTTCCGCTCCATCATGATGATATCGGCGGTGTTCTTCCTGGCCGGTGTCGTCTCTCTCGGCTTCATCAGCCCGGATACCGCCCGCTTCGTCGTGACGCTGGAGATGATCCTGCTCGGCTTCGGCGTCGGCTACTCCTTCTCCGTGCTGAACATGGCCGCCATCGACGGCTTCGACATGCGCCAGCGCGGGGCGGCTACCGCTACGACGACGTTCATGCGCTCCCTCGGCATGACGCTCGGCATTACGATCTTCGGCATCATTCAGCGCAACATCTTCACCTCGCGCCTGGAAACCGCGTTCGGAGGCAAGGCGCCGATCGGCGGCGGAGGCGGCGGCAACCAGCAGTTCCTTACGCCTGAAGGCCGCAAGGAAATCCCGGCCGAGGTGCTGAACAAAATCGAAGCCGCGCTCGCGACTTCCATCTCCCACACCTTCCTGTGGGCGCTTATCCCGGCCGTAGCCGCCGTCGTCATGGTCCTGCTCATGCCGGGCACCCGCATGACGATGACCCGCAAGCCTGAGGCCAAGCAAGAGCTCCGCACGGAGTAGCCCCGGCGCGGCCGCGTTTCCCAGCCAGCCAAAAGGGTCCCTGAGAAGGGGCCTTTTTTTATTTCGGCCTCCTTTGGGAGCAGTCCTTGACAGTCGATCGCGAATTCATTATATTTAATACTAGATAATAATTATTATAAATAAGGAGCTGATCTGCATGACCGCCACATCCGCTGCAGCCGTCCCGTCCGTTGCTCAAGTCCTCAATCTCCAACTGGCCAATTGGAGCATCTTGTATGTGAAGCTTCACCAATACCACTGGTATGTGAAAGGCCCCCAATTTTTCACCCTGCACGAGAAGTTCCAGGCTCTCTACGAAGAGGCCGCCATTCATGTCGACGAGCTCGCGGAGCGTCTGCTGGCGGTCGGAGGCAAGCCGCTGGCCAGCATGAAGGCTTATTTGGAGACGGCTACCGTCCAGGAAGCGGCCGGCAGCGAATCCGCCATCGCTATGGTCCGGTCGGTCTCGGCCGACTTCAGGAGCATGATCGGCGAGCTCAAGGAAGGAATGGCCGCCGCTCAAAGCCACCAGGACGAAACGACGGCCGATATGCTGCTGGCCATCCATACGTCGCTGGAGAAGCATGTCTGGATGCTGGATGCCTTCGCAGCCGAATAAACGCGGCCGATGAAATGATGGGTGCCTTCGAAGCCGAATTAGCGCGGCATTGGGTGCCGGATGCCTTCGAAGCCGAATTAGCGCAAAAGCTGCCATGCCTGTCGCCAGTATGAAAAAGCAGGCGTTCGCCGCAGCCAAAGCGGTAAATCAAGTTGAAATCAGCAAAAAAAGGTTCGCGCAGCCATCTCCAGATGGCTTCCGGACCTTTTCGAGCTTTTCTGCCTGATTGTCTTTCCATGCTTCCTTGAGTTCATTTCCCTTCTGCTCTCCATACTCCTGCTTCACATGACGATCCTTGCCGGCCGCTTGGTGTAGCGGTTCGCATAGCTCGAAGCGCAGTAAGCCTCCGGCTTGACGCGGGGCACATAGCTGCCGATCGTCTCCACGCGGGCGATCATCTCCTGGACGTACAGATGGGTCGGATTGAGGCAAGGCTCCGTCCCCGCATCGATATCGATGAACGTCCGGAGCTCGGCTCCCTGGTATACGTAAGGCAGAATCAGATCTTCCATCCCGGGCACGATTCGATGCTCCTCCAGATAAGCGGCCATCTCCTGGGAGAGAGAAGTCTCGAAGGCCAGCTTCTCGCGGATCGAGGCCAGCTCTCTGTTCAGCACGAAGGGCCTGTAGCACGCCCAGGCTCCTTTGCCCACCCGTCTCAGAACGAGGCCCGTAATGAATTTGGTGTGGCTAGGATGAACCTGGGAGTCCGTTCCGATGGCAAAATGATACGCTGCCCGCGGATCCTCCCTTATGAAAGACATCATCCGCTCGGCGACCTCGCCCAAGGTCAGATGCTGCTCCTTGACGTTGTGAAATCGAAGCCTGTTGCGGCAATCATGGGATTCCGGCTGTCTCTTGGACTTCGTCACGCTTGCTCTCACCCGCCCTCGCTGTCTTACCGTCAGCTTATGCTTGGATAGCGGCGCCTATGAACCGGCCCGAGCAGCAGGCGCTCCTCCGTCCGGCGTTGCGGCAAGGCGTCGTCCGGCCTGCAGTGCTGCTCGGCGAGCCGACGCCGGCAATCTCAACCATAGTAGAGGGCTGTCCAATCGCGGGAGCCGGCTGGAATAGGCGCCGTTCCCGGCCTCCCATTGTTTCCTGTCGAGGCCAAGCCGGCTCCCCCTTGCTCGCTGCGTTCGACAGACCGCTGCATCGGATAAAAAAACGGCCGCATCCAAGCCTCGCCGAAACGAGGGCAGGATGCGGCTGTTCGATGCATGCCGTCAAACGAGGGAAATAAGGGAGGAAGCGACCTTCTCCCCGTTCCAGAGGGCGCTCAGCTCCTCGCCGTCCCGAAGCGCGGCGACGCCGGCCGGCGTGCCGGTGAAGATGATGTCTCCCCGGCGCAGGCCGTAACGGCTGCCGATATGCTCCGCGAGCACATCCGGCTTGAAGATCATATCCCGGGCGTTGCCCAGCTGGGCGACCTCGGTGCCGCGCAGCAAGGCGAAGTCGGCGGCCTCCAAGCCGGCCATGCCCGGATAAGGCTGCCACGGGCCGATCGGGGCCGAGTTCCGGAAGCCTTTGGCGGCGAGCCATGGATGGCCTTTCTCCTTGAGCCTGCTCTGCACGTCGCGCAGCGTCAGGTCGAGGCCGAGCGCCATCGCGTCGAACAGCTCGTCGGCTCCGACTCCCGGCTCCCAGTCGCGTCCCGCGCGAAGCACGATCTCCAGCTCGAAATGCACCTCGCCTTCTCCGCCTGGCAGTTCGACGGCGCTTCCGTCCATCGGGATCAGCGAATGGGTCGGCTTGGTGAACACCATCGGGGATTTCGGCACTTCGTTGCCGAGCTCAAGGGCATGCAGCCGGTAGTTGCGGCCGATGCAATAGATGTTGCGTACGGACTCCAGGCTGTAGTCTTCATAGGCACTCATGCAAGGTCAGCTCCTGTTCTTCGCTTTTTGGGCTTCGATTTGTTCCGCAAGCTCGTTCAGATAGGTCCAGCGCTCCATCAATTCCTCCAGCTTCGCCTCCAGGCTCTCCTGGCGGGCCATGAGTTCCTGCAGGCGAACCGAATCGCTTCCCGAGACGCCCATATCCTCTTGGACACGCTCCAGCTCGGATTCCGCCTCCGCGATGCGGCCGTCGATCGCCTCGAAATCCTTCTGCTCCTGGTAAGACATGCGCAGCTTGGATTCCTTGCGCGGAGCTTCGGCCATCCCTCCCGCCTGGGCGGCGGACGGAGATGGAGCAGCCGGCTTGGTGGACGCGTCCTGGGGACTTCCCTTCTTCTGCGCCTGCTCCTCGTAATCCGAATAATTGCCGGTATGCTCGGTGATGGCGCCGTCCTCGAACGCGAAGATCCGGTCCACCGTCCGATCCAGGAAGTACCGGTCATGGGAGACGACCAGCACGACGCCGGGGAAGTCGTCGAGGTAATCCTCGAGCACGCCGAGCGTCGCGATATCGAGATCGTTGGTCGGCTCGTCGAGCAGCAGCACGTTCGGAGCGCCGCTCAGGATGCGCAGCAGCTGCAGGCGGCGCTTCTCCCCGCCCGACAGCTTGGAGATCGGCGACCATTGCATCGCCGGAGGGAACAGGAACCGCTCCAGCAGCTGCCCGGCGCTGATCGTCGTGCCGTCGCCGGTGCGGACCTGCTCCGCCTGCTCGCGGATGTATTCGATGACGCGCATCGACTCGTCCATTTCCTCATGCTCCTGCGAGAAATAACCGAGCTTGACGGTCGGGCCGAGCACGACCTGTCCGCTGTCCGGCTCCATCCGGCCGGCGATCAGCTTCAGCAGCGTCGACTTGCCGCTGCCGTTGCGCCCGATGATGCCGACTCTGTCTTCCGGCACGGCGATGTAGCTGAAGCTTTTGATCAGCGACCGGTCTCCATAACCTTTGCTCACGTCCTCCAGCTCGATGATCTTGCGCCCCAGCCTGGAGGATGCGACGGACAAGTCCAGCTTGCCGGAAGCCTTGCCCGGCCCCGCCTCCTTGAGCGCCTCGAAGCGCTCGATCCGCGCCTTCTGCTTCGTCGAGCGCGCCTTGGCGCCGCGGCGGATCCAGGCGAGCTCGTTGCGCAGCAGATTCTGGCGCTTGGACTCGCTCGCCGCCTCCCGCTCCTCGCGCTCCAGCTTCAGCTCCAGGAACCGGCTGTAGTTGGCCGTATAGAAGAAAGCCCGGCCCTGGTCCAGCTCGACGACGCGGTTGCTGACCCGATCAAGGAAGTAGCGGTCATGCGTCACCATGAGCAGCGCGCCGCGCCGCTTTTGCAGCATGCTTTCCAGCCACGCGACAGACTCGTTGTCGATATGGTTGGTAGGCTCGTCCAGAATGAGCACGTCGGATGGCGACAGCAGCGCGGCGGCCATCGCCACCCGCTTGCGCTGGCCTCCGGACAGCGTGCCGAGCTTCGCCTCGTAGCTCGTTATGCCGAGCTTGGAGAGAGCCGTGCGGGCATCGCTTTCCAGCTGCCAAGCATCCTGCTCGTCCATGGCCGCGTTGGCCCGGAGCAGGCGTTCCTGCAGCGCCGCATCCGAGCTGCTGCGCTCAAGAGCCTCCAGCGCCGCCGCGTAGTCACGCACGGCCCGCAGCTGCGGCGAATCCCCGCTGAGCACATGCTCAAGCACGGTTTCCTCCGGATCGAACTCCAAGTTCTGGAGCAGCATCCGCACGCTGACTCGCGGCGGAATGACGACGCTGCCGCTGTCGGCGGGCTCGATACCCGCAATCGCCTTCAAAAACGTCGACTTCCCTGTTCCATTCACTCCGATGATGCCGATTTTATCGCCGTCGGATATTCCGAAGCTTACGTCTTCAAACAGTTTTTTCTCCCCGTAGGTTTTGGAAAGATGCTCTACCGATAACAGATGCATATCAGGCCCCGACTTTCTTGTTTTCTCGTACTTCCATCATACCACAACTTGGCTGCTGCGCAGCCGCCGTCCGATTCCGGAAGCGGAGGACGGGAAGCCCAAAAGCCGGCTCGGTCCGTACATTCCCCTCGGCCGCCTCCGGTCCAAAGGCCGGCTCCTGTAAGGAAGCTGCGCGGCGAAGCCCTCTCCCTACGCCTTTGCCGAACCCGCGCTTGTTTAGAAAAAATCATTTCCATGTCAGCTCTATCTTCATTTTCTGTTCATTTTGACAAAGTAGGATAAGACGTAAGACGTAATCCTTGAAGCGAGGTGGATTCGATGAAGCGGCGAATCGGCAAATGGAGAAAGTGGCAAATCGGCGCCGGCGGAGCGGCAGCCCTGTTCGTTTTGTTCAGTACCGTGCATAACAGCTCGGCTTTTCAGGAAAAGATCCTGTCCGGGGGAACGACATCCGGCGGTTCGGATTCCACCTTCGCCAATCCGGACAAGCTCATGGAGGATTGGCAATCGGGAAGCCCGGACGGCAGCGGCTCTGCCGATGGATCAGCCGGAAGGCCCGCGGGCAGGCATGGCATGAGAGGCGGCTCCTTCCCGTCCGATGGAGCGGCAGGCGGCGGCTGGAGCCAATCCGACAGCGGCGGGGGCATGGGCTCCCGCTCCGGAGGGTCATGACCATGCCGGCCGAATCCCGAATCACGTTGAGAGCGATGAACACGGACATATCGGCCATTCTCCGCTGGCCTGACGAACGGACTCCCGATACGCCGTCCTATCATGCGCTGGTCGGCCGCTGGTTCCGCGATGTCGAGGCGAGGTTCAGCCGTTTTTTGCCCGGCAGCGAGCTCAGCGCCCTCAACCGGACTGCCGGCTCCTGGCAGTTCGTATCGCCGATGATGGAGGAGGTGCTGTCACTGGCGCTCGAATGCAACCGGCAGACGGGCGGCGCCTTCCACCCCGGCCTGCTCCGCCAACTGCAGCGGGAGGGCTATCGCCGCTCCTTCGAGCATGCTGACACCTTCACCGAAGCCTTCGCGAAAGCGGAAGCCTTCGAATCTGCCAAAGCCTCCGGGCAAGCGGGAATCCACCCGGATACGGGCCGTCATGCCGCAGCTATTGCCGACGCCGAGCCGTTCGAGCTGGACGGACGCATGGGCGCGGTTCGGCTCGCACCCGGCTGCGAGCTCGATCTCGGCGGCATCGTCAAAGGCTGGGCCGCCGACCGGCTCGCCGGCTGGCTGCGCCGGCGGCACGGCTTTCCCGCCGGCATCGTCAACGCCGGAGGAGACCTCAGCGTATGGCAGGAAGACAAGGACGCCCCTTTCTCTACGATCGCCATCGAGGATCCCTGGGACACCGGCAGGGATGCGGCGCGCCTGTCGCTGAAGCACGGAGCCGCAGCAACCTCCTCGACCTTGAAGCGGCGCTGGGGGGAAGACGAATCCGGCCTTCATCATCTCATCGATCCCCTTACCGGGCGCAGCGCGGCCAGCGGCATCGTCCAGGCGACTGTCGCCGGAGCGGAGGCGGCCGAATGCGAAGCCTGGGCCAAAACCTTCTGCATCTGCGGATTGGAAGAAGGCACGGCCCGGATGAAGCTCGGCGCTCCCGGCTGCGAGGCCGCCGTCATCACGGATAAGCGCCAGCTGATCCTGATCCCTTCCCGGAATCCCGGACGCTTCGTCTGGGAGCCCGGCACACTGGCAATCCAGGAGGCGACGATATGATCCAATGGATGGTGGAATGGCCGACTTGGCAGCTGACGAGAATCGCCGGCATCACGGCTTACCTCGCCCTGTTCGGAGGCATGTCGCTGGGCATCTTGTACGGCTATCCCTTTTTGAAGGGAGCGTCGAAAATCTCGGTCTACCGCTGGCACAGCCGGCTGACGGTCGCCGGCACGGCGATCGCCCTGCTCCATGCCGCCGTGCTCGTCATTGATACGTACACGCCGTTCACCTGGGGAGAGCTGCTCATTCCGTTCACTGCGCATGACCATCCTGTTCTGTACGGCATCGGAAGCATCGCCCTGTACGGCATGCTGCTCCTCATCCTCACGACGGATCTGCGCCCTCGCCTCAAGCGGCCTCTATGGCTCGCGATCCATATGCTCGCGTATCCTATGTTCGCCGCCGCCCTGCTGCATGGACTGCTGGCCGGAACGGACAGCTCGCTTGGCGTCGTTCAAGGGATGTACGCCGTGACCGGGGGAGCGACGCTTCTCCTGTTCTGCGGACGCCTCATCCCCCGCAAGCCCGGAGCCCGTGCGGAAGTCCTTCCCGGTCCGCTCAGGCCGGATGGAAGCCGCCGACATCAAGCTTCACGCGACTCCGATGCAAGCTGAGGAAGTTTCAGCAGCCGGACTGCGGCAACAGTTTCGGCTGCACATTTTTCCGTTATTCCTGTCCATTCACTTCGGCTGTGAAACTACCCGTACGCAATCTCTTCCATATCTTCGGCTTCATCCGCACGCTCGCCTCCCATATCCGCATCGGCAGGCGCTGAGCGCCGCGCAAGAAGGTGCTTCGTTTGACCCTATGAAAAAAGGGACTGTCCCCGGTCATTTTCATGACTTACGGGACAGTCCTTTTTGAATTCCTATCGCATCACGCCCGACCCTTGAAAGAAGAGCTTGGAACTGGATATCTGCTCAAATCCATGTATCGGCCCTGATTTGTTTAGGTGTCGAACAATTCCTCATCCTTTTCCCCTATCAAAAAAAAACGCCCCGTCACGTTCCTATGACGGGGCGGAGCCACCTGCCTATTTCTTTCTCAGCGCTTGCCCGTCATCTTCTCCGGACGGACCCACTCGTCGAACTGCTCGGAAGTGAGCAGGCCGCTCTTGATCGCGCTCTCCTTGAGCGTCGTGCCTTCCTTATGCGCCTGCTTGGCGATCTTGGCCGCGTTCTCGTAGCCGATATGCGGGTTGAGCGCCGTCACGAGCATCAAGGACTGATCCAGGTTGTGCTTCAGCGTGTCGAGGTTCGGCTCGATGCCGACGGCGCAATGCTCGTTGAACGAGAGCATGGAGTCGGAGAGCAGCACGACGGATTGCAGGAAGTTGTAGGCGATGACCGGCTTGAACACATTCAGCTCGAAGTTGCCTTGGCTGGCCGCGAAGCCGATCGCCGCATCGTTGCCCATGACCTGGCAGGCGACCATCGTAATGGCTTCGCACTGCGTCGGGTTGACCTTGCCCGGCATGATGGAGCTGCCCGGCTCGTTCTCAGGGATCGTGATCTCGCCGATGCCGCTGCGAGGGCCGCTGGCGAGCCAGCGCACGTCGTTGGCGATCTTCATCAGATCGGCCGCGAGGCCCTTGATCGCGCCATGCACCCAGACGATCTGGTCGTGGGACGTCAGGGAATGGAACTTGTTCGATGCCGTCACGAAGTTATGGCCGGTAATCTCGGCCACCTCGGCTGCCACCTGCACCGCGAAGTCCGGATGCGCGTTGATGCCGGTGCCGACCGCCGTGCCGCCGAGCGCGAGCTCGCGGATGGCGTCGACGCTGCTCGTCAGCATCCAGGACGATTTCTCCAGCATCGCTTCCCAGCCGCTGATTTCCTGGCCGAGCGTGATCGGCGTCGCATCCTGCAGATGCGTGCGGCCGATTTTGACGATGTCGTCGAATTTGACGCTCTTCTCGTGCAAGGTCGCCTTGAGCACCTCGAGCGCCGGCAGCAGGGAGGTCGATACCGCGATGACCGCCGCGATATGCATCGCCGCCGGGAACGTGTCGTTGGAGCTCTGCGAACGGTTCACGTCGTCGTTCGGATGGATGCGCACGGAGGAGCCTTCCGCCTCCAGCAGCTGGTTCGCGCGGCGGGCGATGACCTCGTTGCAGTTCATATTGGTCTGCGTGCCGCTGCCCGTCTGCCATACGACGAGCGGGAACTCCCCGTCATGCTTGCCTTCGAGGATCTCGTCGGCAGCGCGGCAGATCGCGTCGGCTTTCTCCGGCTCGAGAACGCCAAGCTTCCGATTGGCCTGAGCCGCCGCTTTCTTCACATATGTCATCGCTTTGACGACTTCAAGCGGCATCTTCTCCCAGCCGATCTTGAAGTTCTCGCGGCTGCGCTGTGTCTGCGCGCCCCACAGCTTGTCCGCGGGAACCTTGATTTCGCCCATCGTGTCCTTCTCAATCCGGTATTCCATGATTCCATTCCGCCTCTCTCAAGTCGATAAACCGCTTACCTTCACTCACCCATTTTACCCAATCCGAGCGTCTGCCGCCAGCGGGCCTGCCCCGCGGCGCGCTCAGGCCTTGGCGTCCCGGTAGGCTTGGACGTAAGCCTGGGCCTGCCGCTCGATAAGCGAGTAATCCCCCTGCTTGACCGCTTCCTTGGTCAGATCTCCGCCGATGCCGACCGCGACCGCGCCAGCCTTCACCCACAACGCCAGATTGGCCAGCGACACGCCGCCCGTCGGCATGATGTTCGCTTGCGGAAGCGGGCCTTTGACGGCCGTAATCATATCCGGACCGAACGCGCTTCCCGGGAACAGCTTGACGATGTCGACTCCAAGCTCCATCGCGGTCTGGATGTCCCGGATCGTCATCGTTCCCGGCATGACCGGCACCGCATAGCGGTTGCACAGAGTGATCGTGTCGGGATTGACAGCCGGCGCAACGACGAATTCCGCGCCGCTCAGAATGGCCGCGCGGGCCGTCTCCGGATCCAGCACGGTTCCAACGCCGATGATCGCGTAAGTATCCGATGCGGGATCCGCCTTGCTGGAATACTCTGCGGCCAGCTGCTGGATCGCCTGCAGCGCCATCGGCACGGTCATCGTAATCTCGATCGCCTTGATTCCCCCGCGGATGGCATGCCTCGCCATGCGGGCGACCTCCTCCGCCGAATCCGCGCGCAGCACGGCCACGACGCCCGCTTCCGCGATTGCTTGAGTCACTCTCAGTTTGTTAAGCATGTCAGCTTCCTCCCCGATTCTTATGCTCTTAGAGCCTCGGCGGCCGGCCTCGTCATGCTGCCGGCCGTGCGGCGATCGCCGCACGGCTGCTTCCCCGCCTCCGGATCCTACAGCCGCCTGGAACAGGCAACTGTAGGAATCGCTTTCTTCCATTGTCTCACTAGCCCGTCGCCACCGTCAATCATCGAAGCTATCCACAGAAAAGCCTCTTCCAGATGGAAGAGGCCGAATCATTTTTTATCCACAAGGGGACAATCACCATCGAAAAAGCCTTTATGGATCCATATTTTCAGCATTGCAAGCTAACCGGTCAAGTTATCCCTACAACCCTGTGGATATTGTGGATATCAATTGTGCATATGTGCATAGTTTGGGGGATAACTTTTTTCGAGCCCGCATCCCCGCTTTACAAACAAGTAAGGATAACCGGTCCCTGCTCGGTTATTGCCACCGTATGCTCGTATTGCGCCGACCAGGAACGGTCGCTCGTCCGGGCCGTCCAGCCGTCATGGGCAATCCATACTTCCGACCCGCCTGCCGTCAGGATCGGCTCGACGGTCAGCACCATGCCGGGCTGCAGAACCGCTCCGCTGCCGCCTCTGCTGACATGGCTCACCTCCGGCGGCTCGTGGATGGAACGTCCGATCCCATGCCCCGCGAAGCTGGACACGACCGAATGCCCCGTCTCCTTCGCCGACTGGACAACCGCGGCGCCGATGTCGCCGATCCTGCGCCCGACCCGGCATTGGCCGATCCCCCTCAGCATCGCCTGCCGGGCGCCCGCCATAAGCGACTGCACGCCGGGACCGCCCTTTCCGATCGCATAGGTCCAAGCCGAGTCGGCCTTCCAGCCGTCCACATCCGCAACCATGTCGATCGTCACGATATCCCCCTCCTGAAGCGGCTCCGCATCCGGGAATCCGTGGCAGACGACCTCTCCTACCGACGCGCAGGTCGCATAAGGATAGCCTCTGTATCCCTTCTGAGCCGGGTAAGCCCCATGCTCCGCCATCAGCCGTTCAACGAAACGGTCGATCTCAAGCGTCGTGACGCCGGGCGCGATCCGCTTCGCGATCGCATCGTGGCATAACGCGACGACTCGTCCCGCGCGGCGGATCCTGCCGATTTCCTCATCCGATTTCCATTCCGCCATGGCTGATGCCTCCGCTCTTCGTCCAAGATCGCCATCCAAGCTCCCTCGATCTATGCTATTCGGAAGAGCCGCGCCTCATTCCGCAGCCTCATGCCACGCAAAAAAGACCCGGAACTCCGCAGGGGGAGTATCCAGGCCGGGTATATGATAGGCTCGCTTGTTCTAGCTCACGGAGGAATTCATTCTGTCCATTTCATGCTCAACCAGTGACGTCAGCTCATCCTCATATCCGCCGGTGATGCGGTATTTGCGGATGTAATCCTTAACGAACTTCCGCGGATCCTTGGGCTGAAAAATTCTCGTGAGTTCCTTGAGGCTTTCCTTGACTTCATTCTGGCTGTGCTTGGCCATGAAATCTCCTCCTCTAACGCTGGATGTCCATCCGAAACCTCGGATTCGAGAACGTGCAGGTATCCCTATGGTGCAGATACTCCATGGCAGTTAAGCGAATGTTTGTATTTTTCACACTATTATATCACTTCATGCATCAGGTTGGAAGCAAATTCCCATTCATTCCTGCGGAGGGACTTCTTTATCGTTCGGTTCCTCCTGAAATTTCCGGCTGTCCCGCAAGGACGCCTCGGCCTTGCTCAGGCCCTGGTCCGGATTCTGGCGGCGGTACAAGCGCAGGTAGGCAGCGACGCCGACGACAGCTGCCACGACGCCGAATGCAAGCGTCAGAGCCGTCACCCATCCTTCAATCACCATGCCGCCGCCCCCGCTTCTCCAGTAAATGTCATTACGGAAAAGTATATCGGAAAGGAAAGGCGCTTACAACAGCGGCACCCCGTGCCGTTCCCTCATCTCCCTCTGCGGCCGGCGATCGCCGAAACCGCATCAATTCCCCATCCTTCAAGGATTATCGACAGGAACGGACAAGCTTTTCAGTTTTTTTACCCTGCGTGTCCGCCAATCAAACGCTAAATGACGAACGGAATGAAGATCATCGGCTTTGCATCGCTCTCCTTTCCTTCATCCGTCGCCAGAGGGATGGGTTGGCCCATCTTCGAGCGTCTATCCCATTGTATGAGCGGAGGAATGGAAAAAAACCGGAAGACGCGCTTCCGGCTTGGATGACGGCTCTGCCGCGGGTCAGCTGCTGCGGATGATCGGAAGGCCGACGAAGCCCGTCGTTCCTTTACCGAGCTCGCTTTCGTAATACATTTTGCCATGATGGTTCTCGACGATCTTGTACGTCATGACAAGGCCCAGTCCGGTTCCTCTCGCTTTGGTGGAGAAGAACGGCTCGCCCAGCTTGGCCAGCTTCTCCGGAGGGATGCCGGAGCCCTGGTCGATGATTCGGGTCCAGGCCATGTTGTCCTCGCCGACAGAAGCCTTCACCTGAATGATGCCTCCGGAGCCCATGGCTTCGATGCTGTTCTTGATCAGATTGATGAACACCTGCTTCAGCTGGTTGTCCACCCCTTGCACGAGCATGTCGTTCTCCGGCATTTCCAGCTCCAGCTGCACATTGTTCATGGTCGCCTGAGCCTCGATCAGCATCACGACATCCCGGAGCACGGCTCCCAGCGCGACGGGATGGAAGTCGACCGCCTGCGGCTTGGAGAGGACGAGCAGCTCGCTGACGATCTGCTCGATCCGCTCCAGCTCCATCGCCATGATGGAGATGTAATTGCGCCGGTTGTCTTCCTGCATCAGCTTCGTGAACCCTTTGAGAGAGGTGAGCGGATTGCGGATTTCGTGGGCGATGCCGGCCGCCAGCTGGCCGACGGCTCCGAGCATCTCCGACTTGCGGAGCATCTCCTCCGTCGTCTTGCGGTCGGTGATGTTCTCGGAGATCTTCATGTAGTGGATCGTCTCGCCGAGCTTCACGATCGGCACCAGCCTCGCTTGCTCCCAGTAGACCGCTCCATCCTTGCCGATGCCGGCCAGCTCGCCCTCCCAGATCTCGCCGCGCTTGAGCTTTTCCCAGATGTCCGCGAAGCTGCAGCCGCTCGCCTGCCAGTCATCGAGAGACTCCAGATGCCTGCCATAGATGCTCTCCGACGTCTCGCCCGTCAGGTCCTGGAACTGCCTGTTGGCGTAGAGGATGCCTCCTTCAAGGTCGGAGATGACGACGAGGATCGGGCTTTGCTCGATCGCATACGAGAGGCGCAGCAGCTCCTCGTTGGCTTCCTTCAGCTCGGTGATGTCCACCAGCGTGATGATGACGCCTTTGGTCAGATGCTCCAGCGTCCGGTAAGGCATCATCCGCATCTTGTACCAGCGCCCGCTGCGGCTTTTGATTTCCTTCTCCAGCGAACGGAGCGACTGCAGCACCCTGGAGGCGTCCTCCACGAACTGGCCATAGTAGAATTGATGCGAAATATGGTGGAACGGCCGCCCGATGTCCACATCGAGAAGATGGATCTCCTTGGTCACAGCGGGAGTGAAGCGGCGGATGCAGAACTGAGTGTCCAGGAAGATCGTGCCGATCTTGGTGCTGACAAGGAACAGGTCCATGTCGTTGTTCAGCTCCGTCAGCTCCTGGATTTTGAACTGATACTCGGTGTTGATCGTCACCAGCTCTTCATTGACCGCCTGCAGCTCCTCGTTCGTGCTCTGCAGCTCCTCGTTGGAGGCGATCAGCTCCTCGTTCGTGCTCTGCAGCTCTTCATTGGAAGCCTCCAGCTCCTCGATCGCCGACTGGAGCTTGTCCTCGGTAGAGTGGAGCTGCTGCTCCAGCCATACCATCTGCCGGCGGACGCTGTCGTTCAGATCGATGGAAGCGGCCGGAACTTCATCCAGCTCGGGGGCGATCTCCAGGATGATCAGCATGCTGCCGGGGAACGCAGCTCCGCTCTTCGAGAACGGACGCACGGTCACGTTGATCCGCTGTTCTCCCGACGCCGTCTGCACGACCAGATGGCGGAACACGACCTCATCCAGCCCGGAGCGGATCTGCTGGACGGCGGTCATGACCGCGACGGCAAGCCCCGGCTCCAGCATCTTCTGCAGGTTCCATGAAGGCCTGCCTTCCATCGGGGACAGGAACGGCTGCACATTGCCGGTCAAATGCTGGATGTCCAGCTTCTCGTCCACCAGCAGGGAAGGAGGCATATGCTCGTTCACGTATGTACTGTAGAACTGGCTCTGGCGGCGGTTCTCCTGCGCATTCGCCCCAGCCTGCTGCTTGCGCCGCTCCCTCATCTCGCTCGGCGTGGACAGCCTCCTGGCTCCGTCCATGAGCAGCGCAGCGCCGGACGCGCTGCTTTTGCGCTGGCTCTTGTGCCGAAATATGTTCCACTTGCCGTTGGAGGACTCGAACAGATGGTCCTGCCTGCCGACTGTCTCGCTCGGCCCCAGGAACAGAAAGCCACCGGGAGTCAGCGCGAAGTTGAACAGCGACAGCACCTTCTGCTGCATCTCCGGCTGCAGGTAGATGAGCATATTGCGGCAGCTGATGAGATCGAGATTGCTGAACGGCGGATCCTTCGTCAGGTTATGGGGTGCGAACACGATCAGCCGCCTCAGCTCGCGCGTGACCTGATACGTGTCGCCATGGCGGACGAAGTATTTGTCGAGCCTCGCCTTGGACACCGAGGTCCCGATCGACAGCGGATAGACGCCATGGTTGGCGTAATCGATGGACTGCTTGTCCACATCGGTGGCGAAGATGCGGATGCTGAACCGGTTCTGCGCGCCTTCCTGCTCCAGCACTTCGAGGGCGAGCATCCCGATGGAGTACGCCTCCTCGCCCGTCGAGCAGCCGGCCGTCCAGATCCGCAGCTCGGTGCTCTTGTTCTGCAGCTTGGCGCGGACCAGCTTGGGCAGCACCTTTTCCCGGATGATGTCGAACGCTTCGGGATCGCGGAAAAAGTGGGTGACGTGGATGAGCAGATCCTGCCTCAGCGCCAGCACCTCTTCCTCCCTCGTCTCCAGCAGAAGCTCATAGTCGGCCAGAGTTCCCGTCCCTGCCTCGGCCATCCGCTTCTCGATCCTCCGCAGCAGGCTGTTCCTCTTGTAAAAGCTGAAATCGATGTTCGTCCGCTCCCTCACCCTCTCCAAAATCTTGGCGAGCAGCGCCTCCGAATCGTTCAAGGCGGCGGCCTGAACAGCATAGCCGGCGCTAGGAATCAAGGAAGAGGGGAATTTGAGCTTGGATGCGATCTTATCCGGAGCGAGCACGAAATCGACATGTCCGCTGTCAATGGCGCTGCGAGGCATGCCGTCGAACTTCGCCGACTCCTCGTTCTGGGCGAACACGATCCCGCCGCTGCGTTTTACAGCTGAAATGCCCCTCGTTCCGTCCGTACCCGTACCGGACAGCACGACGGCAATCGCCTGCTGGCCCTGATCGGCCGCAAGCGAATGGAAGAAATAGTCGATCGGGTAATGGATCTCGTCGGGATGCGGATCCGAAAGCCATAGATGGTTCTTTTTCAAGGAAAGCGATTTGCGCGGAGGAACGAGATAGATCGTGTTCGGCTCCACCTCCATGCCGTCGCGGGCGAGTTGGATCTCCATCCGCGTATATAAAGAGAGAATCTCGTTCATGAGGCTCTTGTGATCGGGCGACAAATGCTGAATGACGACAAAGGCAAGACCGGTCTCCGGACTTGCCTGCTGGAAGAAATGCTTCAAGCCTTCCAGTCCTCCCGCCGAGGCGCCGATGCCGACGATTCGGACCGGTTCGGCGTTGCAGAGCGGGATTTCGGAATGCTGGCTGTCGGAAGGTATCTTGGTCATGTCGTCCCTCCTTGGTTGAGCGCTTGGACGGAAATGGGGCTGCGAAGGATAAAAGCCGGCCCTATCAGTCGGCCTGTCCGGAGATAAATAGCTTATAGTGTATTCTCCGCAAGACTTCTGTTTCCTCTTGTCCAGCAAAAAGTCCAAATGATTCCGTTTATTCGGCATTAATATCGGATATTCGTCTTTATTTGCGATGGAAAGGCTCGTCCGGCTTGAGGTAAACTTCAACAAGGATTGGATCTTCTGCTATGCAGGCATGAGCCTGGAGGCAATCGTGCGCAGCCTGCTTGAGCTGGATCTTTGGCTCGTCGAGGCCGAGCGGTTGAAAGACTTCCGGCAGCCATCGGAGGACCGGACCAGGCTGAAGCATGCCCTGGCCCGGATCCATCCGTTTTCGGCGTCCGCGGAAGACAAAGAAGGCCGATCTCCCCGGAGATCGGCTTTCTTGTCTATGCTGCCTACGCCTAATGCCTAAGCACCTACCTAATGCCTCTGCATATGCCTGTTCAAGCCATCCGAATTTCCGCGATGCAATCCGCCGCTTCGTACAACTCGTCATCCACGGCGTTGCTGACGGGATAGGCCCGCAGCTGGAAAGGCTCGAGCGGCTGCAGATGCCGGCGCAGGAACGAAAACTCGCGGATCGACGGATTGAGCCAGTCTTCCAGCCCTTCCTCGTCCAGCACGATCGGCATCCGATCCTGCAGCAGGGACAACGGGCCTGATGCCGATACGGTCACGATCGTCGCCGCACGCATCAGCGAACCCTCTGGCGTTCTCCACTCGTCATACAAGCCAGCCATGGCGAACAGCGGCTGTCCCTGGACCATGATCCGCATGGCGCGAGGCTGCTTCGGTCCGTTCTCCTCCGCTCCCCTTTGCCAGCCGTACATTCCGCTGCAAGGAATGATGCAGCGGCCGCTGATCAGCATCTGCTTGAAGCATGGCTTGGATTCCAGCATCGAGACATCGGCATTGACGGCATCCTTGGCCCAGAACGGAAACAGTCCCCATCTGGCATCGTCCATGATTCTCACGCCGTGGCGGTTGTTGCGGATGACAGGGACGTTCTGCGTCGGAGCGATATTGTAGCGCATCGTCGGAATTCGGACGGCATCGCGGATCGCGAACCGGTGTTCAAGCTCCTCGATGTCAGACGTAAGCGAAAAACGCACGCACATAGTTGTTGGCCACCTTCCCGGTTGTTCGTCTCGCTTCCAGTATCTGCAACCGGAGGGAAGTTATGCGCGTGCCGGGAAGGAGATGACGGAAAGGAGATCCCGCAAACCTCTCCTCTCTCTCCTATCGCCTGTGGATGGAGCCGGCGGCCGGTTATCGGCGGCGACGCTCCCGGAGGCCGAAGCCTCTAGGGATATCGATCATTTCAGCCTGCGAATCATGGACAAGGTTGATGGTATGCGGGCTTGATCCTTGGCTTCATTAACAGTCAGGGCGTGAACCGTTTGCGGAAGCGATGCGGCGGTATGCCCGCATGGGCGGCGAACAGCCGCGAGAAATGCGGCGTTTGCCTGAAGCCGCTCTCCTCGGCGACGCGGGCAATCGGCCAGTCGGTCGTCAGCAGCAGCAGCTTGGCCCTGTCCAGCCGGTAATAGAGCAGATATTGCTGCGGAGTGCAGCCGAATGTCTCCACCATGCAGCGGGCGATATAGACGGCGTGGTAGCCGAGCGCGCTGGCCAGCTCCGCGTTCGTGACCGATTCCCGGTAGCTTTCCTTCATATAAGCTGCAGCCTGCTCGGCGACCGCAGAGGCGGATGCCCGGTAGACGCCTGTCCGGCCTGCAGCCTCGAGCTGCCGCAGCAGGTCGAGAAAGCTCATCTGCCGGGTCCAGAAAGCCCCGTGGTCCGGGCTTGACGCCGCCTCGTTCAGCAAGGCGAAGGCTGCGGCGGCAGGCTGGCCGGATATGCCTGCGATCAGCTTGGGCAGCCTGACCGTATGCGTGTAATGGTCCCCGACCAGCGTGGACTCGTCCCCTTCGGCCGTTTCTTCCCACTCCCCTTGGAACTGGAAATGAACCCAGTCGAACTCCGTCTCCCCGGTGCATGCTCCAGCGCCAAGCCGGGGGCGGTCGGGACGCAGAATGAGCACTTGTCCCGCCTCCACCGTCCAGGTGCTGTCTCCTTCTGTCACGGAAAGGGCTCCCCGCCGGACGTGAATCAGCTCGAACATGCCCAGATCGGTCCGGCTCGGGTGCTCCTCTCCCGCATCGTATGACGCTCTCCTGGCCTCGACCAGGAAGGGCAGCGGCGGGCAGCGGAAGGTCAACAGTCTCGTATCAGGCATTTCTTCATCTCTCCCAAATCTCTAGAAAACCGGCAGCCGCTTCCGGCGGCTGCGGCTGTTTGTCCATGGCTTCGGCGCATCTGCCGGATCGGCGTGCGCCAAGGCCGTTGCATCGGCAGAAGCCGGGCACCCTCTGGAGGGGCCCGGCTTCCCGGATGCATCTATTGTAGCAAATCGATCGGACTCCATCAGCTTTCGCCCGGTTTTTTGTAGAAGGAAGGGGATTTTCCCGTGTATTTCTTGAATTTGGCGTGAAAATAATCGACGTTGGCGTAGCCGACCTTCTCCGCGGCCTGGCGCACCTTCATGCCGCCTTCCAGCAAGGCGATCGCCCGCTCGATGCGCAGACGGTCGAGATAGGCGTTGAAGGAGACGCCGGTATGGCTTTTGAACAGCTTGCCTAAGTAGCCGCTGTTGTACCCGAACAGCTCGGCAAGCGTCTCCAGCCTCAGCGGCTCGCCGTAGTGGCGCTCGATGAAGCCGGTCATGCGCCGCAGGACACTGCCGCTGTCCGACGCGTCCAGCGACTGCTGCACGGCGGAGAGTCCGGCGGCCAGCTCCGCGCGCATGGAGCTCCATTTGGCGTGCCGGTAGACGCTCGCCGCGAGGGCGCCGTGGCGCCCATCTGCAGGAGCGCCGCCATGGCGCCCAAGCTCGGCCATGACCAGCGTCATCAGCTCGGCCATCGCCGAGGAGAACGCCGGGCGCGACGCATTCCCGGCCGCCAGCGAGGCCGCCGCCTCGTCCAGTGAGGCGACGATGCCGGACATGCCGCCCGTCTCCACGGCGCGGCTGAGCGCCAGGGCGAGCTCGGCCAGGCGTGCAGCATCATCTTTTCCTTCCGCCGCGCGAGCCGCTGATGATCCGGTATGGCCGGGAGCTCCCGCCGCCGCAAGCATCGCAGGCCGCTCGGTATGGATGCGGCCCGGCTCCAGCAGGAAGCGCAAGGCCATCAGCTCCTGCGCCTCCAGCAGCGAACGCGCGGCTGCCGGCGGCTCCTCCGCGCATGACCCCGCGGCGGCGGTGAAGCCTCCTTCGCCTGCGCTTTCCTCCAGCAGCTTCGCGGCGGACCGCAGCGCCGATTCCCCGCTTGGAATCAGCAGCCCCAGAGAGGTCCCGGCCTCGAAGACCGGTCCAAGCCCTCGGGCTGCGGCTCCCGCCTCCAGCCTCCGCCTGAATTCCGCCTGCTCCAGGCCGTCTTCCTGTCCGGCCTCCGCCAGCAGCACGCGGCCGCCGGGAGCGCCTCCATGGAGCAGCCGCCACAGATCCGCACCGGAGGCGTCCCGCCCGCCGGCTTCTGCATGGACCCCTGGAAGCATGCCGGCTCTTCCGGCATCTGCGGCGATCGACAGCGCCCCCTCCGCATCTCCCGCCAGCAGCGCCAGCAGCGCTTCTTCCCGCCGTTTGGCCGGATCGGCCGCCTTCCCGCGCTCCTCATCCAGCGAGCGGGCGATCCGCGCCGCATACTGCTCCAGCTCATCCTCGTCGACCGGCTTCAGCAGGTAGCCCTCGATGCCGTAGCGGATCGCCTGCTGCGCATAAGAAAAGTCGGCATGGCCGCTCAGCACCATAATCCGGCAGGCGGAATCCTGCCTCCTGATCTCCTCGACCAGCTCGAGGCCGTTCATCTTGGGCATCCGGATGTCGACCAGGATCAGATCCGGGGACAGCTCCCGGTACAGTCGCAGCCCCTCCATGCCGTCCGCCGCCAGCCCGGCGACCCGGAATCCCAGCCGCTCCCATTCGATCAGCGTCTGCATGCCTTCCCGAATCGCCGGCTCGTCATCGACAATCAACAAGCTGTACATCCGCTATCCCTCCTTCATCCGGGGAATGAGGAGCCTGATCTCCGTCCCTTCCCCCTCCTTGCTCTCGAGCCTCAGGCCGCTGCCCGGGCCGTAATTCAGCACCAGCCTCTGATGCACGTTGCGCAGCCCGATCCGATGCCCCTTGTCCTCGCTAGGATCGTCCAGGGCATCCCGGTTGTCCCGCAGCCGCTCCGGCGTCATGCCGACGCCGTTGTCGGCGACGGCCAGCTCCAGGCCTCCGTCCTGCAATCTTCTTCCCGCAATCGATATGCGCCCGCCTTCCCCGATGCCCTCCAAGCCGTGCACGACGGCATTTTCCACCAGAGGCTGCAAAATCAGCGGCGGGATGAGCGTCAGCGACATCTCCTCCTCGACATCGATGACGAATTCCAGGCGGTCCTCGCCGTATCGGAATTTCTGGATTTCCAAGTAGTACCGGACGATCTCCAGCTCCTCGCCGAGAGGAATATGACGCTGCCCGATCTCGATGTTGTTGCGGATCAGCCTTCCGAGCATGCGCACGACGGAAGCGATCTCTTTCTCGCCCTTCATATGGATCCTCATCCGGATCGATTCCAGCGCGTTGAACAGGAAATGCGGGTTGATCTGGCTGGCCATCATCTTGAGCTTGATGTCCCGCTGCCTCACCTCAAGCTCAGTCCGCTGCCGGTGCGAATCCTCCACCTCAGCCATCAGCCCGCGTATGCTCGCCACCATATTGTTGAACTGCCGGGACAGCAGTCCGATCTCGTCGTTGCCCTGGATGTCCGAATACACCTGCAGATCGCCCTTGCCGACCCGGCTCAGGTTGCGGTACAGCACGAGCGTGCGCTTGGTCAGCACCGAGGCCACGATGTAGATGAGCACAAGCGCGATCGCCATGCTCACGGCCAGCACGCCCATGCCGAGGCGGGCGACGCGGTTCGCTTCCCCGACGATGCTCTCCACCGCGAACACGGATACGATGCGCAGCCCGTTGACGCTCGAGGCAGGGTTCAGCTTCTCGATGACGACCCGGTATTCCTCGCCGCCGAAGGTCATGTTGTACGTCCCTTCGGCTTTGCCGCCGAGGCCGGGGAACTCAAGCTCGGACAGGTTCTTGCCGATCCATGAGCCGTTCTTCGCCGCGGCGACCGTGTCCGAAGCGTCCACGATCATCGTATCGTAGGGCTCCTGCCGCAACATCGTGTCGAACAGCTTCGGGTTGACGTCGATGACGAGGACGCCGCTTGTCTTATAAGTAGGAAAGGGGATCAGGCGCACGAGGCTGAGCGATTTCGCTCCTTTCCTCGTCTCGTTGGACGTGTACATCCAATGGATGCCGTCCTTGGCGTTGGCGGCCCGGTACCAGTCCGTCCTGCGGACGGCGTCCGTCAGATGAAGGAACTCCCAATTCTCCAGCAGCGTATCGTTGTCCGCGTACAGCCGGATATAGTCCACCTCGCGGTACAGCTTCACGGCGCTGCGGAAATCGTTGAACTCCCACAGCGCATGCGTAGAGTCGAACACGGTCGCGTACCGGGTATTGACCAGATTGCTCAGGTCCGTGCTGACCATGTAATCGTCCGAGAGCTCCATCGGAATGCGCAGGATGTCCGCTGTCTGCGTGACGATCTTGTCCACGTTGTTCGTCGTCTGCCGCGTCGCCTGCTCAAGCACGTTGTTCCGGTACTGGGCCGTCAGGAAAATGCCCACGATCAGCACCGGGATCAGCACGACGATCAGGAAGGCGATGAACAGCTGGCTCTTGAGCCGAAGGTTGTTGAAGCGGAATCCGATATGCCGGATGACTTGTCTCACTTGCGGATGCCTCTCTTTCGATCCATGAAGAAGATAGTCTTAGACCGTATCGTAAGGCAACCGCTTACAAAGGTAAACGGAAACTTCCGCCGCCGCTCAAGCGGCGCAGGCAGCTGCTCCAGCCCGGCAAGAACGGCTCCTGCATGAATACGAGCCTGGATTCCCCTTCTTCCCGGATAAAAAGACCCGAAGGCAGCCCTCCCCGATTCGGGACGGCTGCCTCGGACGCGGCCGGGATTACTTGGCCGACCACTGCTCCACGCGGTCTTTGACCGCTTGGGTATAGATTTTTTCGATCTTGCTCAGGTTGACGTCGTCCAGCTGCTTCAGCATGGAATCATACACTTTGTCGAAGTCGGCCGGCTTGGCGAGCACCGCTTCCGGAATCTTCTTCCAGATGATGTCCTCCGCCTTCTTGAAGATGACATTGTAGTCTGAATCGGAAGGAGCCGGGATGTTCCAGGCTGCGCCGTAAGGACGCTCCTTGAACTCGCTCTCGTTCGGGAACAAGTCCTTCCACGTCGTCGCGCCGTATGCCTTGAGCGTTTCCTTCTCGGCATTCGTGTAGCCCGCCACGATCTGATCCGGGAAGTTCGTCGTGTAGTAGCTGCCGCTCGGATCCTTCACGCCGTCGCCGTAGTGAGGCCCGAAGACGAAGTACAGCCCGACGCCCGTATTTTTGGTGAAGTTCGTGTTGTCCTCGGTTTTCTGCTTCTGGATATCGGCCGGAATGACGCGGATGCCGTTCTCCACGTTGTACTGCTTGCCTTCGATCCCCCAGTTGCGCAGCACTTGGCCTTCGTCGGAAGCCATCCAGTCGAGGAACTGGATCGCGCGGACGGGATCCTTGCAGTCCTTCGTGATGGCGATGCCGTAACCCGCCATGAAGCCGGTCGGCGCGAAGCTGTGGTCTTTGACATCCGAGGAGATCGTGACCGGGAAGTGGGCGTACGTATACGCTCCGTCATCCTTGCTCTTGACCGCGTTCTCGGCGTCTCCGTAGCCCCATTCCTGGTCGATCAGGCCGAGCACGCGTCCGCTGGCGATCTTGGACTTGTACTGGTCGCTCTTCTGCACGAACGCTTCCTTGTCCAGCAGCCCTTCGTTGAACATCTTGTTCAGCCAGCGGAAGTATTCCTTCTCTTCCGGACGGCGGATATGGAAGGATGCCTCGTACGTGTCCGGATTGATGTAGTATTCGCCGTCGTCGGGCAGGCCCGTAGCGAGGAAGGCCGGGTTGGTGCCGGTAATCATGATGCGCCAGTCGTCCGTGTCCAGCGTGAGTGGAATGGTCGGCTTGCCGTCGGTCGTCGGGTGCTTGGCGTAGTAGGTTTTGAGGGCGTTCTCGTAGTCCTCGAGCGTCTTGATCTCCGGATAGCCGAGCTCCTTCAGCACGCGCTGCTGCAGCTCGAAGCCGCCGCCGGCGTCGAAGTAGGTCTGATCGATGGAGTCGTTGCTCGGAAGCACGTAGATCGACGTGTCTTCTTTGCTGTACTTGAGGCGCTGCATGTATTTGCCGTATACCTTCTTGAGGTTCGGGGCGTGTTTCTCGATGAGGTCGGTGAGGTCGATCAGCGCTCCGGCGTCGACCAGCTTGTCGACGTCGCCCTTGGCGAACACCATGTCGGGGTACTGGCCGCTCGCCGCCATCAGCGAGATTTTGTCCGTCCCTCCGCCGGATACCGCGTACTCGGCCTTGATCGTGACGCCAGTCTTCTCGGTGATGGCTTTGCCGACTTCATCCTGCATGTTGTTCCAGTTCGGGCTGGCGTCGGCTCCGAAGAAGCTGAACGTGACCGGCTTGAGATCCTGCTGGCCGGCATCCGCGTTGGCCGCGCCGCCCTGGGTATTCGAGGACACGGCTGCGTTCGTATTGCCTCCGCCGCTGTTGTTGCTGCCCGAGCAGCCTGCAGTCACGGCGAGCACGCCGGCGAGCACCAGCACAGCCGTCGCTCTTGGTTGTCTCATCTTAAGCATCTTCAAGCTCATAACCTCCCTAGTGGTCTGAAAAAGCCGTCTGGAAAACGATTCGAAGCAAACGCATTCATTTGGCTCTATTTAAAACAGGCTCCCCGAAAGACGATAGGCGCTGCGCGGCCGGCCATTCTTCCCTGTCTTTCGGAAGAGCCGGCCCGCCTTGCAGGGAAGGCCCGGCGAAGCCTTACGCCTTGACGGCTCCAAGGGTCATGCCGCCGACAAAATACCGCTGCAGGAACGGATAGACCGCCAGGATCGGCACCGTCACCACGATCGTGATCGCCATCTTGATCGATTCCGGCGACACCTGGTTCATCAGCTTCGTCATGTCCTCGTTGCTGGTCCGCATGTTCGCTCCGCCCTGCTGCGTGCTCTGGAGCACCTTCATCAGCTCGTACTGCAGCGTCGTCCAGGTTTCGCTAGAGCCGTTGTACAGATAGGTGTCGAGCCAGGCGTTCCACTGCCCGACCGCCAGGAAGAGCGCGATCGTCGCGAGCGCCGGCTTGGCGAGAGGCAGAATGATGCGCCAGTAGATCGTGAAGTCGTTCGCCCCGTCCAGCTTGGCCGACTCCTGCAGCGCGAACGGCAGGCCGTCGATGAAGGAGCGGATGACGAAGACGTTGAACGCCCCTACCATTCCCGGCAGGACGTACACCCAGAAGGTGCCGATCAGATGCAGGTCGCGCATCAGGATGTAGACCGGAATCAGCCCGCCGGAGAAGTACATCGTCAGCGCCAGGAACACCGAGACGAAGCGGCGCGCCTGGAAGTCGGGGCGGCTGAGCGTGAAGGCCAGCATCGAGGCGCTCAGCAGCCCCAGCACGGTGCCGACGAGCGTCCTGAGGATGGAGATTTTAAACCCTTGCATGAGCCCCTCGTAGGCAAAGATCACCTTGTAGTTCTCCAGCGTGAACTGCCGGGGCCAGAGGCTGATGCCGCCCCGGACCGTATCCTGCGAATTGTTCAGCGAGATCGCCAGCACGTTCAGGAAGGGATACAGCGTGACGGTGACGAGCAGCAGCATGATGACAATATTGATGACGTCGAATACCCGTTCGCCGCGGGTGGCGTTGAAAGCCTTGTTCATCGTTGGTCCCCCCTTTACATGATGCTTTCCTTCGTGACCTTCTTCAGCACGCCGTTCGCCAGGAACAGGAGGAAGATGCTCACGACGGAGTTGAAGATGCCGATCGCGGTGCCGAAGGAGAACCTCGCCAGGCTGAGCCCGTAATTGAGGGCGTACAGATCCAGCACCTCCGAGTAATCCTTGACCAGGTTGTTGCCGAGCAGGAACTGCTTCTCGAAGCCGATGCTGATGAGATGCCCGATGCTCATGATGAGCAGCACCGAGATCGTCGTGCGGATGCCCGGCAGCGTAATATGCCACATCTGCCGCAGCCGGTTCGCTCCGTCCACTCTAGAAGCCTCATACAGCTCCGGGTCGATGCCGGCGATGGCCGCAAGATAGATGATCGCGCTCCAGCCGAGCTCCTTCCACAGGTCGGAGGCGGTCACGATGCTCCAGAACCAGCTTCCTTTGGCCATGAACTGAATCGGCTCGTCCGTGATATGCAGCCACATGAGCAGGTTGTTGACGGCTCCGCTGTCGGTCGACAGCATTTTGGTCACGATGCCCGCTACGACGACCCAGGAGACGAAGTGAGGCAGATAAGAGATCGTCTGCACCGTCCGCTTGAACATCCGGCCCTTCACCTCGTTCAGCAGCACCGCGAACAGGATCGGGACGACGAAGCCTACGATCAGGCCCATAAGGCTCATCGCCAAGGTGTTGCGCAGCACGAGGTAGAAGCGCTCGTCGGTGAACAGCTCCTGGAAATGCTTGAAGCCGACCCATTTCTGCTCGCCGAACGACTTGCCCGCCTTGAAATCCTGGAACGCCATCGTCCATCCCCAGAGGGGCATGTAGCTGAACACGAACACCCAGATCACGAACGGAATCGACATGAAATACAAGTACTTCTGGGACTTCATTACTTTCCAGAACCGGGCCGGGCCCGAGCTTGCGGCTAGTGCGGCTCCATCCGGACCGGCGGCAGGATGCTTTTCTGTCAGCGCTTTCACAAGCTCCATCATTCCTTTCTTCCGCGGCATTCCGGGCAGCTGCGCCCGGGCATGTCCACGCTTGCTTGTGTTTCCCTATGCCATCCATGGTAACGCATTCACCCGGGCCTTCCTACCGGAGGGATCGGAGCGAAAATCAGGTCAAAATTAGAGATTTCTGAAAGCGCATTCCTGCTCTTCCGCAAGCATGTCTATGTGCTCGACGGGCAAAAAGGCTCGTCTACTCCTCCCTCGGCCATAAAATGGCGCTGGGCGACGCCGGTAAGCTGTTCGCGGAATAAACGAAAGGCCCTTTAAGTGTGCTGCTGCGCTTAAAGGGCCTTTTTCTCATTCAGGGTCATAGAAGATGAACTCAGGATTCCAATCGATGATCGCTGCGCAGCCGGACTGTTCTTCCGATCGCCGGTCATCGGTCATCGGTCAGCGGTCAGCGCAAGATGATGACGACTGACGCTTCTCCAGCGAAGCCGTCCAGGACGACGGCTCCATCCGCAAGCCGCGCTCCTTCTCCGGCAACCTCTGCGATCTCGCCTGTTCCTCCGTGCAGCGAGAGGCGCAGCGGCTTGCCGGCTCCGCTCGCGCGCAGCTCGAGACGATTGCCCGAGCGGCTGACCTGCGCCATCAGCTGCACCGCTCCGGACGTATCGCATACGACCGCGCTCGCGCTCGCGCCGTCCTCCAGCGCGTACAGCGCCAGCTCTACGGAATCGGCGTAGTCGTAGTCCGGACGGCTGTCGACCGCGCCGAGCGCAAGCAGCGTGTTCGGCCGCACGAGCAGCGGCAGGCTGAGGAAGCCGTGGCGTTCCTTGCGCCAGCGTCCGCCCTCGACGGCTTCGCCGGTGAGCAGCGAGGTCCAGCGGCCTTCCGGCACGTAGTAGCTGACGTCGCCGGACTCCGAGAATACCGGCGCGACCAGCAGCGAGCCGCCGAGCATGTACTGGCGGTCCAGCGTTTCCGCCGCCGGATCTTCCGGGAACTCCAGCAGCATGGCGCGCATGCCGGGCACGCCTTGCTCCTTCGCTTCGACGGCAACGCTGTAGAGGTAAGGCATCAGCTTCATTTTCAGCTTGGTGAACGTCCGCGTCACTTCGACGGATTCCTCGTCATAAGCCCAAGGCACCCGGTACGACGTGCTGCCGTGCAGCCTGCTGTGGGTGGACAGCAGGCCGAACTGCAGCCAGCGCTTGAATACATGCGCCGGGGCGGTGTTCTCGAAGCCTCCGATGTCGTGGCTCCAGAAGCCGAAGCCGCTCAGCCCGAGCGACAGGCCGCCCCGCAGGCTCTCCGCCATCGACTCGTAATCCGCGTAGCAGTCTCCGCCCCAGTGGACCGGGAACTGCTGGCCGCCCGCCGTCGCCGAACGGGCGAATACAGCGGCCTCGCCGCGGCCGAGCTTGCGCTCCAGCGCCTCGAATACGACCTTGTTGTAGAGGAAGGTGTAGTAGTTGTGCATTCCCTCGGGATGGGATCCGTCATGGTAGGCGACATCCGTCGGGATGCGCTCGCCGAAGTCCGTCTTGAAGCTGTCCACGCCCATGTCCATCAGCTCGTCGAGGTACCCGGCGTACCAGGCGCAGGCATCCGGATTCGTGAAGTCGACCAGCGCCATGCCCGGCTGCCACAGATTGGTCTGCCAGACGTCGCCGTTCGGCTTGCGCACCAGGTAGCCCCTGCTCCGCCCTTCCTCGAACAGCCGCGAGCGCTGCCCGATGTACGGGTTGATCCAGACGCAGATCTTGAGCCCCTTCTCCTTGAGGCGCGCCAGCATGCCGGCCGGATCCGGGAATACCCTCTCGTCCCATTTGAAGTCCGTCCAGTGGAATTCCTTCATCCAGAAGCAGTCGAAATGGAAGACCGACAGCGGCAGATCCCGCTCCGCCATGCCGTCCACAAAGGCGTTCACCGTCGCCTCGTCATACTCCGTCGTGAACGAGGTCGACAGCCACAGCCCGAACGTCCAGGCCGGCGGCAGCGCCGGCTTGCCGGTCAGGTCGGTGTAGCGGCCGAGCACCTCCTTCGGCGTCGGTCCGTCGATGACAAAGTATTCCAGCGCTTCGCCGGGAATGCTGAACTGCACCTTCTTCACCTTTTCCGAGGCGACCTCCAGCGAGACCGCGCCCGGATCGTTGATGAACACTCCATAACCTTTGCTCGTCAAGTAAAAAGGAATGTTCTTGTACGCCTGCTCCGAGCTCGTGCCTCCATCCTTGTTCCAGATGTCGACGGCCTGGCCGTTCTTCACGAAGGCAGTGAAGCGCTCGCCGAGCCCGTATACGAGCTCGCCGACCGACAGGTCCAGCTCCTCGCGCATGTAGGCTTCTCCGTCCGGACCCGTCACATGGGCGATCGACTTGAAGCCGCTGCCCGTCAATCGTTCCCCGCTGCGGAAGAACGATACCGAGCACTGCCCGCCCTTGTCGATCCGCACGCTCAGATTCCCGCTCTTCAGCTCCGCGTAGGCGTCCGTCTCCGCGATCTCGGCATGTCCGGCAGCGGCGGCACTGGCTCCTGTTGTATTTTCGGCTCCGGCTTCATGTCCGGCTCCGGTTATAGCTCCTGCCAGATGTCCGCCACGAAGCTCGAAATGCGGCCCCCGGTCGACGGCACCCTCGAAATGCGTCAGCTTGACCCCGATCACTCCCGGCAGCGGGGAGTGGAAGCGGATCGTCAGCAGCTGGGTATTGATCATGCTGCCCCGTCCCCTCAGCGGCGTCGTGGAGGCATACGCCGTCAGCACTCCGTCTTCAGCCCGGCAATCGTGAACCTGCATGGCGCTCTCTACGGAGTAGCCCTCCCGGATCAGCCAGTTTCCGTCCGTGAATTTCACTTCGCATCCATCCTTTATCCTGTGAATTGTAAGCGTTATAATAACAGTATACGGCGGCATTAAGGATGAATCTTGCATATAATCGCGCATGTTATTGCACGATTCTGATATCTTGCCCATGACCTTCAAAGGGGCGGGGAACATGGAAGAGCTCGACCGGAGCTTATTCAAGGAAGAGAACGTCCGGGACGGAGCCGGGAGGCTGTTCGGAAGCTATGAATACCGGTACGGTCCCGGCGAGCATGTCGTCGACGCGCACTGGCATAACGAGATGGAATGGTTCTATGTGGCGGAGGGCGAGGTGCGGTTCCAGGTCGGGGTGGACACGCTCGTGCTCCAGGCCGGCGAGGCTGCGTTCGTGGACGCCGGGGAGCTGCATGCCGGGCATGCCAGCGGCTCCGCAGGCTGCAGCTTCTATGCGCTCGTATTCGATCCCGCCCTGCTGTCCGGGGCTGTCTATGATGCCGTAGAAGAGAAGCTGATCCAGCCGCTGCGGGACCGCTCCGCGACGTTCCCCCGCCGCGCGCTGCCCGATTCCGGGCTCGGAAGCAGCCTGCTGGAGGAGCTCGCGGCCATCCGCAAGGCTTGCCGGGAGCAGAGGCCCGGATACGAAGCCGAGGTGAAGGGCCGGCTGCTGCTCATGCTCGCCGTCCTGCATGCGGACGGGGAAGCGGCGGACCGGCGGATCCGTCACGAAGGTGCCCGCCCGCCCGAGGGCGACGCGCTCAAGGTCGAGCGGCTGAAACGGGTCATCGAGTTTATCCGGGTCCACTACGGCCAGCCGATCCGGATCGCGGAGCTTGCCGCGCTCATCCCGCTCAGCGAAGGCCAGTTCATCCGCTTTTTCCGCGGCATGACCGGCCAGACCCCGATCGGGTACATCAAGGCGTACCGGATCAGGCAGGCCGCGCTGCTGCTCCGGGAGACGGACCGCCGGATTGCCGATATCGCGCTGGAGACCGGCTTCGACAACGTCAGCTACTTCATCCGCTGCTTCCAAGCGGCGATGAAAAGCACGCCGTCGGATTTCCGCCGCCGGCGGGATCCGGCGCGGTAAGCCGCGCTTGCGATGCCTCCCGACCCACAGTTGTCACATTTGCTGCCGATTGGAGCGAAACCAAGCCTCCCTCCGAGCGTGTTACCTAGGGACGACTTACGTCCAAGAAACCGCCTAGGAGGCTCTCTATGCTTACCAATCCCGTCGGTCGCTTCCGTCTCATCAGCCTGCTCGAAGGCTCTTCCTTCCTGATCCTGCTCTTCATCGCCATGCCTCTGAAATATTGGGGAGACTGGCATGCGGGAGTTACGATCGTAGGAGGAGCGCACGGAGCCCTGTTCGTCCTCTATATGTTCGCCCTGCTGCATGCCGTCATCGCCGCCCGCTGGAAGCTGATGCGCGTCGCCGGAGCGGTCGCAGCCGCCTTCATCCCTTTCGGCACGTTCGTGCTGGACTCGCGCATCCGGAAGGACGGCTGACAACCGCCCCCACGCAGAAATGCGAAGAAGCCGCTTGCGGCGCAGCCCGGCTGCGCCTGCAAGCGGCTTGTTCAGATGATGGCGGGCCCATAAATCGGCTGGCTGCAAATGCTGCTCGGATTGCGCCCGCAGAAAGGCTGCCCCGCCAACCGCCCCTTTACAAGGGGAGATCGCGCCGATGGAAGAGCCAGATTGCCGCTGCAAAAGCAACCGCCCCGATCACGGCCAAAATCGGCCAAGCCAAGCCGGGATTCCCCCGGCCGGCGATGACGCCGCTCGGGTCGTATAGAGAGAAATACGTCAGCTTGCGCAGCCATTCGATCTGGCTGCTCAATTTGCCTAGAAAGTCGAAGCTGTACATGCCGAACGTCAGCACGGCCGACAGCCCCGCGGCCCGCTTCTCATCGTTGGCCGAGGAGGAAATGAGGAAGCAGATGCCTCCGGCTGCGAAAAACAGCAGGAATGCCGCCAAGTTCATCCTCGCGAAAGCCGCGCCGCCGAAAGAGGACAAATTCCCGATAAAGAGGACATATCCCGCAAAACCGCTCAGCGTCGCCACGGTCATGATCGCCAGCAATCCCGTCACGAACACGGCTGCCTGGGTCGCCGCCGCACGGGCCCGGGTGACCGGAACGGACAGCAGGTACGCCATCGATCCGCGGTCCACCAGCCGCGCCATCAGCCGGGTCGAGAACGAGACACTGTAAACGGAGAGGATCAGCACCAGCAGCAGGCCATAGAATTCCCCGGAGACAAAAGCCTCTACCGTGCCGAAACCCGCGCTAAGGTTGAGAGCCTCGGCCATGCCTTTCGGCAGGGAGTCGATCATCCCCTCGACAGCCTTGCTGCTGTTGGCGAAGGAGGGGAAGAGCCAGAATATGAGCAGCATGTAGAAGGCCGCGCCGATCGCATAATTGAGCATGCCTTTGCCGTGTGATTTCATCATATGCCTGTAAAGCGCGATGCTCATAGCCCATTCTCCCTCCTGTCGTAGAAGTCCATGAACACATCCTCCAGACTCTGCCTGTGGATCTCCATATTGACGACCCGATAGCGGGACGCCGCAGCCAAAAACCGGTCGTATCCGCCCTGCACGGCCAGCCTGACGCGGCAGCCGCCGAGCAGCTCCGCTCCTGGCCCGGCTTCCTCAGCGAAGGCCCGGGCGTCCGCATCGCTCTCGAAGCCAAGCTCGAACAGCTTGCGCTGCATCGATTGGAGGTCTCGGATATTTTTCACGGCGAGCAGGATGCCGTCCTTGATGATCGCGGCCCGGTCGCAGGTCTGCTCGATTTCCGCGAAGCTGTGGGAAGACATAAGAATGGCGGCTCCTCTCGCTTTCTCCTCCAGCACCAGGTCGATGAACACCTTCTGCATGAGCGGGTCCAGGCCCGAGGTCGGCTCGTCGAGAACGACAACCTCCGGCCGGTGCATGAACGCAGCTACGATGCCGACCTTCTGCTTCATTCCTTTGGACATTTTGCGGATCGGCGTGCGCTCGTCGAACTGGAAGCGTTCAGTCAGCTCTTCCCTTCTCCCCGAATCGTTGACGCCCTGCATATCGGCCATGAAGTCGAGAAAAGAGCGGCCCGTCATCCCTTCGACAAACGAGATCTCCCCGGGCAGATACCCCATCATCCGCTGGACGCGGCCCCGGCCTGCCCAGGCATCCCTTCCTCCTACAGAAGCCGAACCACGATCCGGCTTCATGAATCCCATGATGTGCCGGATCGTGGTCGACTTCCCGGAACCGTTCGGGCCGAGAAAGCCGAATGCCTCTCCTTTCGCTACCGAAAAGGACAGATCGAAAATGCCCTTCCCTCCGGGAAATGTTTTGGACATATGCTCGACGGCCAGCATCGACATCGCCTCCCGCTTCGAATTTATGAAATATGGAAAGACCTAGATTACAAAACTATCCTATTCCTGAAATCGGGATCCGTCAACACTTTTGAACTATGAGTATGCTATAATTTCATTATTCCGAACGGGAGGATCGCCATGAACGGATTCGAAAAGAGAGCTCTTCAAAAAAAAGCGCAAATCGTCCGATCGGCCTTGGAGCTTCTCCGCGGGTCGGATCCCTCCGGGCTGCGCATCGCCGACATCGCCCGGAAAGCCGGCGTCTCCCAGGTCACGATCTACAACTACTACGGGAGCAAGGAAGCCCTCTTGCGCGAAGCGTTCCGGGCCTTCATGCAGGACGCGCTACAGAATTTCGAGGCCTACCTGGCCGAAGAGCATACGCTGAAGGAAAAGATCGAGTACATCCTCCTTCAGAAGAAAGCTTCCCACCGCACATTCGATACGGAAACCCTTAGAAAGCTGTGGAGCCAGGATCCGGAGATGGAGCACTATGTCATGGAAGAATACATGGCCAGAGGCACGGAGCTGGTTGTGAAGCTCGTCGAAGACGGCAAGAAAGCGGGCGAAATATCTTCGGAGGTATCGACTTCAACGATCGTTCTCTACCTGCAGATGTGGTCGCAAATGTGGATCAGCCGCATGGACGAGGTGCTGGCCTATGCCGAGCAGCGCGGCGATGCGGAGACGTTCATCGAGGAGATGGTGAAGCTGTTCTTCTTCGGGATCGGCTCTGCCGGAGCGAAGGCCTGAATGACGGAGAGCTTGTAAAATACATGGCGGCCCCGCCTTCTATAAGCATGACTGGTCAAAGAAAAGGTCGTCCAAGTGAAGTTTGGACGGCCTTTTTATTCATTTGCTTTGCAGCTATGCCAAGCGGAACCGGGACAACCCGATCTTGCCTGTCAGCACGATCGCCATAGCCCGATCCTTCATGCCGGAGGGCAGCGCAGGCAGCTCCGCCCGGCCTTCGATTCGCGTCCAGGCCTGCGGCCCTCCGGTGCGAGGCACCGGGCAGCGGCCGACGAGCAGCCCCTGCGGGCCGTCCAGGCGAAGCTCGATCATGCCGGCTTCGGCTCCGGTGACATGCGCCACGAATACGGCCTCTCCTGCCGGCAGCAGACAGTCGCGGTACAGCAGCCAGCCGCTCCCGCCGGCAGGTGCCGCGCTGTCTCCGCCGTCTGTGCAAGCATCGATGCGGATAGCGCCGCAATCATCGTATTGGACGGCCGGGGTCCACAGGTTCAGACTCCGCGGCGGAATCTCTTCCCCGGCGATGCCCAGCTCCGCCGTGCAGCGGATATCGGCCGAGCTCGCTCCAGCCATCAGCACGCAGCTGCCGCGCTCCAGCGCGAAGCGGCTGCGGGTCACGTCCCACACCTCCAGCTCCCGGCTGTCGAGCGCGAACGGAACCGTCGCCGTCTCTCCCGGCTGCAGCGTCACTCGCTTGAACCCGGCCAGCTTGCGAAGCGGCCGCTTGACGCGGGAGCCTTCCACCCTGACGTACAGCTGGACGACCTCGTCCGCTTCGGACTCACCCGCATTGGTTACCTCAAGCGAGACTTGGACACTCTCTCCGGAAGCGACCGATCGACGGTCGACGGTCAGCTCGCCGTACCGGAATTCGGAATAGGACAGTCCGTGCCCGAACGGATACAGCACCTCGCCCGGCCAGTATTGATACGTGCGTCCCTGTCGGATTACATCGTAATCGAAGAGCGGCGGCAGACCTTCCTCCGACCGGTACCAGGTCATCGGCAGGCGGCCCGCCGGGCTGTAATCCCCGAACAAAGCCCCAGCCACCGCGCTTCCGAGCTCCTGTCCCGCATGGCAGACTTGAAGAATTGAAGGAACGGCTTCCTCCGTCCCTTGCAGCGCGAACGGATAGCTGCTGACGAGCACGACGGCCGTCCGCGGATTGGCGTCCGCGACCGCCCGGATGAGCGCTTGCTGGGATTCCGCCAGCGCCAGGCCCGGACGGTCGGCATCCTCCTTGCCCCCGATGAACGGCTGGTTGCCGACGACGACGACGGCGGCCACCGCGGCCGCTGCAGCCGCTGCAGCCGTCTCCAGACCGCGGCTCACGATCTCGATCGCGAACCGCTCCGGCTCGGACGGCTTCTGCCGCCGCCTCATGCGCTCGGCCCTTGCTGCCTCCTCGGCTGCACCAGGGTTGGCGGCATCGGCAGCGTCGAATGCCTCTGGACCTTCTTGCGAGACCGGCATCAGCCTGCCTTCGGCAGCCATGCCGACCGGCGCGCCGTTCCAGGTCAGCAGCAGAACGCCTTCTTCTTCCTCCCTCACGGAGAATACTTCCTTCACGAACCAGCCGCGTGCTTCTGCAGCCGCAGCTTCCAGCCCTTCTTCCCCTTCCGTGACGAGCAGGCCGCTGGAAAGGGCGCGAAGAGTGAGATTGCCGCAGCCCCAATCCGTCAGCTCGAAGATCTCGGCCGACTCGCTGCTCCCTGCGTCCGCCGTCAAAGCCCGGGCTTGACCGATATAACGGCCGCTCGACAGGCTGCGCAGCCGGATGATGTCGCTCCCCGTTAGAAAGTCCGCTTCGCCCGCAGAGCCGAGCCGTTCGCGGATGCCCGCCAGCGGTGTTACCCGGTATGGCGGGGTGCCGCTGTACCAATCGACGAACGCCTCGTCCGCCAGCGGCCCGATGACCGCGATGGAGCCCTTCGCCGGCAGCGGCAGCAATGGAGCTCCGCCTTGAGCCTCGTTGCGCGGAAGTTCCGGAGTCCCGCCTTGAGCCTCGCTGGACAGCACCGCCGGAGTTCCGCCTTGAGCCTCGTTGCGCAGCAGCGCCGGAGCTCCGCCCGGAGCCTCGTTGCGCAGCAGCACGACCGACTCGCTGGCCGCGCGGCGGGCCAGCGCCGCGTGCTCCGGAGCGCACAGCCGCGATTCCGGCACGTCCGCGTATGGATTTTCCGCATCCCATTCGCCCAGCCGAATCCGCACCGAGAACGTATGGACGAGCGCGCGATCGAGGTCGCCCTCCTCCAGCAGCCCTCGCTCCAGCGCGTCCCGCACAGCCCGGTGCACCGTCTCGGAGTCGTCGGTGATGCTGTCGATGCCGCTGCGGATGGACTGCGCCACCGCCTCGGCATACGAGGCCAGGAAGCCGTGATCGTTCACGGTGCCGAGCACGTCGCCTGCGTCGCTGACGACAAAGCCGTCCATGCCCCATTCGTCCCGAACGATGCCGTTGATGTCCTCGAGCAGATTGCAGGGTATTCCGTTCACGCTGTTGTAAGCCGTCATCATGGAGACCGCTCCGCCCTCGCGGAACGCCGGCTCGAACGCCTTGAGGTAATACTCCCGCTTGTTGCGGGGATCGATGCTCGCGGAGAAGAAGCCGCGCTCCTTCTCGTTGTTGTTGGCGTAGAAATGCTTCAGCGTCGCCGCAGCCCGCAGGTAGAACGGGTCGTCTCCCTGCATGCCCCGTACCAGCGCAGCCGTCAGCTTGCCCGTCAAATAAGGATCCTCTCCATAAGCTTCCTCCGTGCGTCCCCAGCGCGGGTCCCGCTCCATGTCGACCGTAGGAGCCCAGATGGTCAAGCCGTTGCGCTCCGGATCGCGGCCGTAATACACCCTCGCCTCCTCGGAAATGACTTGTCCGATCTCTTTCATGAGCTCGTCATTCCAGGTGGCGGCAAGCCCGATCGGCTGCGGGAACACGGTCGCTTCCCCGAGCCAGGCGATACCGTGCGCCCCCTCGGTTCCATGCTTGTATTTGGCGATGCCGAGGCGCGGAATCTCTTCCTGATACTGGCTCATCAGAGAGATCTTCTCCTCTAGCGTCAGCAGGGCTACGAGGCTCTGCGCCCGCTCCTTGAGCGGCAAGCCAGGGTTAAGAAAGGGATACGCGTACGTTCCGGTGCTCATGGTCGGCAGCTCCTTGTCTCGTCTCGATTTCACTCTGCCCTTCCCGGGCAAAAGAGGACTGAGACTAGCATAAGATCGAACGGCCGCTTCCGGTACCCCGCAAATTGATGGCGTTTTCATGTTGGATTTAGTGCTGAGAGGGATAGAATACCTACCTTCATCCTTGTGCCTTTTCCAGCTTCAATATCGAACGCCTGCACGGCGGCTCGATCCGGATTTTATCGATAATGTGAATGGATTCTATCCCTCCCTTTTTCTGCTATCGGACATAGGTTCCGCTATTCTACTAATTATTGGCCTATTTAAACTTTATCGGACATACGATCCGCTATTCCGTTGTTAATATCATTATAGCAATAGTATTTTGTGAAATAAGGGATCGTATGTCCGATACAGCTGTCCAAATGCGATTTGCGCCGGAATAGCGGATCCTATGTCCGATAAGCGATTCAATTAGGGGTTCGATCGGCGGTTCGATAGACAGTTCGATCGGTACACTCCGATCACCGCTCCGATCGACGGTTCGATCGGCACACTCCGATCAGCGCTCCGATCGACGGTTCGATCGGCACACTCCGATCGGCGCTCCGACAGCGCTCGATCGGCATTCCTATCGGCAGTCCGATTAAAATTCTGTTTCCACTCCAATCAGCACTTTGATCCGGGCGATATTGAACGCTACAGAAAAGAAAAAAGACCGCCAGAATCAGGCGGCCTTGGTACTCTTGCTTACGGGTTCACTTTTTGCACGGAATCCCTTAGCCGCTCGCGCAGATGTTCCGATTCCGGGAACAGGCGGAGGCCGAGCTCAAGAGCTTTCAGCGCTTCGCCGGCATACCCGTTCTCCTCCAGCGGATAGGCGATATAGCTGAAATCGTCGGCCGAGACGGCATACCGTTCCAATCCTTCATCAAGAATCTTCAGGTACTCGTCCCATGCCGCATCGATTCCGCCGGACAAGGCGATGCCGGTCAAATGATGGGCCAGATTGCGCTGGACTTCGCCTGTTCCTTCACCGAGCAGCAGGTCCAGAATGCCTTTCATCAGCACCTTGAGACCGACATAGTCGTCGTTCATCATGAGGGTGACGCCGAAGCCTGCCTCCGGCAAGAGCACCAGATAACTGCGGAAGCCGGTATCTTGCCCGGTATGGGATACGGCTCTGCGTCCGCGGTACGAACCCGTGAACCAGCCGAGGGCGATTCCATCCATCCAATCTCCATAGCCTATGTCGACCCGGGTGCTCCACATCTCCCCTTGGCTGGCTTCCTCAAGCAGACTCTTCCCCTCTGCAGCCTGCTCCGGCCTCAGATAAGCCAGCATGAGCCGGCAGCTGTCTACCGCGTTCATATACAAGGTCGAGCTCGGTCCATGGGCCCGGTGATAAGGAAAAACACGGCTTTTCTGCGGTCCGTAGCGTCCTTCGGAAGCTCCGAGAATATGCGGGGCGGCCAGCTGTGCCGACGGCACCTCCGCCAATAGGAACGTGCTTTCTTCCATCCCGGCAGGCCGCAACACATGCTCCTGCATGTACGCCTCGAAGGACATTCCGCTGACCTTGGCGATGACGTCTCCCAGCAGCTCGAAACCGATATTGCTGTATGCATGCTCCTCCCCGGGATTCCGCTCCAGGCTGCGTGCGGCGAGGCCGCGGATATACCGCTCCAGACTGCCCTCGTCATCCTCCGGCCGGTCCCACTGGAAGTCGTCCTCGTCGGGCATGCCGGAGGTATGACTGAGCAGGTCGCGGATCGTCACCTCGCGTTCCCGGCCGTCGGCGAGCTTGAAGTAAGGGACGTAGCCGCTCGCGGGAGCGTCCAGATTCAATCGGCCTTGCTCCGCCAGCTGCATGACGGCCGTAGCCACCAGCGGCTTGGATACCGATGCCAGGTGAAAAAGAGTGTGCTCGTCCACGGGCTCGCCCGTTCCAGCATCGCGGACTCCGTATCCGCGGGCAAAAACTCCATCTGCGGTGACGATGCCCACCGCAAGTCCGGGCAGCGGCTCCTGCGCCGCAAAGCCGGCCAGCAAAGAGTCCAGGCGCTCCATGGCGCAATCATGTCGACTCATGATGATTCCTCCCATTCATATTCGGTTTTTATAGAGAGTTAGGAACATCGATGAGTCATACCAATGGATTCACGCCCTTCCGTATTGGTTTCATTTTAAACGGTTTCCGGCCAGAATGGCGGGTAGAAAACAGGTAGAGAATGGACTGCGGCCATCCCGTTCCGAAACAACTGTCTGACGCCGCAAGAGCCTTAGCCAGGCTGCTGGTGCTATTCGCCTTTATTTGTTCTCGCCCTTGATAAAAATGACCAAAAAAGGCTATGCTAAAACCACTTATTTCAACAGAGGAGGCCGATGTCAAATGACGACTGCATATGCGACTTACAAGCTGATTGTCCCGACGCCGGTCCCTGACGGAGCAAGCCGACTCTGATCCGCAGCCCGCTTCTGCCATGATGGCAGAGGCGGGCGCCGATCGTCGGCGCCGCAGGAGACCATTGGTCTCCTGCGGTTTTTTAATGCCCGCGGGATCCACAGAGATCGCGGGCCTGTTATAGGCCCGCATGCCATCTTGGCCCGCGGTGCCATGCCTGACAAGGCAAGCCCGCATGTTCGCTGCGGGCTTTTTGCTTTTTCCATCCAACCCACGAAAAGAGGAACCAGCCTTGACCTTAAATGCAAACGAGCCGGACGAGATGAACAACCGGAATAAAACCTGGACAGAAACGGACTATACCCTGCGAAATGAGGAATCTGACTTGAGCCTGAAACCAAATGAATGGAATGAACCAACCGAAACGAAGGATCCGATCGAAGGCCATGGGCTCCGCAGCTACGGCTGGAACGACTCCTGGCAGGAACGGCTGGAGAAGAGCCGGGAGCAAACGGGCATCGCCGGCCTGGAGCCCGCCCGCATCGTCGCCCAGTTCTCCCATCTGTACCGTCTGGCTGCCGAATCCGGCGAGCATCTGGCAGAAGTGACCGGGCGCTACTCGTTCGACGCTTCCCGCAAGACCGACTACCCCGCTGTCGGCGACTGGGTGCTGGCCTCCGTGCCGAAGCCCGGCGACAGCTCCCGCGCCAGCATCCACGCCCTGCTCGAGCGGAGCTCCGCGCTGATCCGCAAGGAAGCCGGGCAGGTGCAGGACGGACAGGTCGTCGCAGCCAACATGGACTATCTGTTCCTCACGACGGCGATGAACCACGATTTCAATCTGCGCCGCATCGAGCGGTATCTGGTGGCGGCCTGGGAAAGCGGCTCGACGCCGGTCGTCCTGCTCACCAAGGCCGATCTCGCCGACGATCCGGATGATCTGGTGCGGCAGGTCGAGGACGCCGCTCCCGGCGTGCCGGTCCACGCCGTCAGCGCGCAGGAGAATGAAGGCCTGGAGCAGCTCCGGCCGTACATGCGGCCGGGGGCGACAATCGCGGTTGCCGGCTCCTCCGGCGTCGGCAAGTCCACGCTGCTCAACTGGCTGGCCGGCAGCGAGGAGCAGCGCGTGCAGGGCGTCAGAGGCGGGGACGACCGGGGACGGCATACGACGACTCACCGCGAGCTGTTCCGGCTCCCCGGCGGCGCGCTGCTGATGGATACCCCCGGCATGCGCGAGCTGCAGCTGTGGGACAGCGAAGGCTCCCCCGACGGCCATGCAGGCGCCTTCTCCGATATCGAGGAGCTCGCCTCCCGCTGCCGCTACACCGACTGCACCCATAGCAAGCGCGAGCAGGGCTGCGCCGTGAAGTCGGCGCTTGCCGACGGCACGCTGGATGCCGGACGGTATGAAAACTATTTGAAAACTGGACGCGAGCTCGCCCGCGTCGCCCGCAAGGAGCAGTCCGCCGCGCGCAAGACGATCACGCCCGCCGAGAACCGGCTGCGCAACAAGCAGGAGCGCCGCAGCGCCAAGAAGGCGACCAGCGATTGGGATTGACCCGCGCCAAGGGAGGAATGACGCTGTCGTACTGACTTTCGCCAATTGAAGCGCCTGACGCTGCGTACTGACTTTCGCCAATTGAAGCGCCTGACGCTGCGTACTGCCTCTCGCCAAAAGTACACACCTGACGCTGCTGTTGGCTGCTCGCCTAGCAACGCCGTCTTAGCCGAGTTTCTTCATGTGGCATGCCTCGGATTGAAGCGCAGCGATCCGTAAGAAACGGTCCCGTCGAAGTCGTGGTATTCTGATCGTACTTGCCGCCCCTTGAAGCCTGGCGCAGCTGAAGCCGGAAGCGGATGCAGGCAGGAATATGAAAGCACGCGGAGGGAATGTCATTGAAAATCTCCCATATACGCTTGTTCGTGCCCAGTGTCCGGGACAGCTTTTTGTTCTACCGGGACATTCTCGGCCTCCAGGTGCTCCACGGCACCGAAAATACTCCTTATGCCGAGTTCCTCACGGGGGACATCCGCCTCGCGCTGGAACCGCCGCTCGCCGGCGACGGGCTGGCGCCGATGGACCGCACGCATGAATTGTGCGCGAGCGACCGGATGGCCGTCATCATCAAGGTGGACGACGTCGACGCGGCATACAGAGAGCTGCGGGGCAAGCAAATCGATTTTGTCAAAGAGCCGCATGATACCCCCGAATGGGGACATCGGGTCGCTTACCTCCGCGATCCGGCCGGCAATTTGATCGAGCTGAACGCAGGGCTCTGAGCGGGCATCTGAGCAAGGCTCTTAGCAGGGCTCTGAGCAGGGCCCTGAGCAGGCATCGGGCTTGGACGGCTTGCCGGCCAGCTCTCCATTCCCGGCCTCTGACGATGAGACCGGCTTTGGGTGGTCCGGCTTCGGATCGGCAGAAAGCCAAAAAAAGCTGTTCCTCGGCCGGACTTCGGCTTTCGGAACAGCTTTTTCGTCATGCATCCACTGTCATCCACTGTCCAATTTCACAGCCTTGGATGGGTTCAACCCGCGTAATGACTGTCACGGCCTTGCAGCAGCAAGCCTCCGTCAGCCGATGATCCTCGCCACCCGCGTCAGGATCTCCTGCGTGGAAGCCTCGTCGTTCACGTCGTACTCGTCGATGTTCAGCCGAAGCACCGGACAGGCGTTGAATTCGCCGATCCACTTGGCGTAGCGGGCATGCATATGCTCCCAGTACGACACCTCGGTCTGTATCTCCATCTCCCGTCCCCGCTCCGCGATCCGCGCCAGAATGGACGGAAGGCTGCCTTCGATATAGATCAGCACATCCGGATGAGGGAAGTACGGCGTCATCACCATCGCCTCGTAAAGGCTCGTATAAGTCTGATAATCCGTTGGGGACATCGTGCCTTGATCGGCGTGCATCTTGGCGAAGATGCCGGTGTCCTCGTAGATGGAGCGGTCCTGCACGAAACCGCCGCCCATCTCGAACATCTTCTTCTGCTCCTTGAAGCGCTCGGCCAGGAAGTAGATCTGCAGATGGAAGCTCCATCTCTCGAAGTCATGGTAGAACTTGTCCAGATAAGGGTTGAAATCGACCTGCTCCAGCGAGGTGCGGAAGCCGAGGCTTCTCGCCAGGGCGGAGGTCAGAGTGGATTTGCCGACCCCGACGGTGCCGGCAACGGTAATGACAGACTTCTCGGGAATGCCGAATGGATTCATTTTATAAGTGCTCCTTTAAACGGGCGACGATCTCGTCGAACTGCCCGCGGTCGGCGACAAAGTCGACCGTATTGCCGTCGATCGGAATGATGACGGTACCCGGCTCGCGCTCCGCCAGGGAAGCCATCGCCGTATCGTAATCCTCGATCAGCTGCTGCAGATAATCGGAGGACATCTCCTCCTCGAACGAACGGCCCCGCTTGGCGATTCTCGCAAGCAGCACATCCAGATCGGCCCGGATGTACAGAATGACGTCCGGCTTGGGCAGATCGTCGGTCAGCACATGATAGATATGGCGGTACTTGTCCTTCTTGATTCCTTTGAGCGTACGCTCGCTGAAGATCAGGTTCTTGTAGATATGATAATCGGCGATGACCTGCTCGCCGGCTTCGAGACGGGGAATGACGGTGTCCTCCAGCTGCTTGTAGCGGTTGCAGAGGAAGAACATCTCCAGCTGGAAGCTCCAATCGTCCATATCCTGATAGAACTTGTCCAGGAACGGATTCTCCTCCACGATTTCCTTGACCAGCGGAAGCTGCCACTCTCCGGCCAGCATCGTGGCGAGCGTCGTCTTGCCGGCTCCGATCGGGCCTTCGACGGCTATATACGGTGCGCGTTTCATCGTTGCTTATATCCCCCTTGATTACGGTCTTACGGTCGATGCACAAAAACAGACTTCCCCATTATATCTGCTGCGAGGCCACAGGAGAACCACTTCCCGCCCAAAATTATTGCCAACTGCTGCAAGTAGAAGAGAAATCAGACAGAGTCCCTCTTCCTATCCCCTGCTGCTCTTCTATCTTCCCCTATTGGGAGCGGGCCCTTATGGCATCCTGCGCCTGCTAGCCGCGAACCGTCAGGATCCGATGATCTTCTGATAGCTCGCAATGTCGAGCCAGCGGCCGAACTTGCGGCCGACCTGCTTGAAATGCGCGCATTTCTCGTAGCCGAGCCGCTCGAACAGGGCGATGCTGCGCTCGTTCTCCGTGCAGACGGTCGCCACCAGCGCATGGAAGCCGAGCTCGGCCGCCTTCTCCTCCAGAGAAGCTACGGCCCGGCTGCCCGTCCCTTTGCCCCGGCGGTCCGGGTCCAGATAAATCGTGATTTCGGCGGTCGTATCGTAGGCCTGCTTGTTTTTGTGCCGGGTCAGCAGGGCGTAGCCGGCATAAACCCCTTCTTCTTCGATGACATAGGTCCGGTAGCGCGGATCGCCGCCCATGACATTGGCGCGCATTTCTTCCAGGCTCAGCGCCTCGGTATGGAACGAGATCGTCGTATTCAGGACATAGTGGTTGTAAGTCTGGAGCACTTGCGGCAGATGCCGCTCTTCGACCGGAGCCATGATCATGAGCCGTTCTCCCCCTTCCACCGGAATGTCTCCGATCGGTAATCGATGCCCATGGTATGGAACCATTCGTTCAAGCCGGTCCACAACCGCTCGCAGCGGGCATGGACCTCCAATACATCCCGCAGGTCGCCGTCCATGATCATAGCCGCCAGCTCCAGGAAGCCGTCCGGACGCGAGGGCATCGCCGAAGCTTCCTCGAAGCTGCTGGCCCTCGTCGTGAAATAACGGCGGTTCGCCAGCCCGATCAGCTTGGCCGCCTGCCAGGAGAGATCGTAAGCCGCGCGGCGCGCATACGCCCCGTCTCCGGTCGAGACGGCGTTGCGGATTTTCCCCATCGTCTCATAGGGCTCCCATACCATGAACTCCCTCATGACCTCGCGGAAGGCGGAGTCGGGAGCGCTTCCGACGGCGAGCCTGGCTTCCTCAAAGAGACGGCCCGGATCGTGAAGGGCTACCACATCGGCGTAGGAGCCCGCCTTGACCGCCCAGCTGTCGTCGACGGAAGAAGCTCCTTGCAGCCAGGCCGATCGCTGCATCGCTCCGATCTCCAGCTTGAAGGGAAGAATGATCTCCTCCTGTCCGGGGAGATCGACGCCGTCCGGCGTCAAAATCCGGATTTCAATATCCGAATAGGGTCCGTCGCTCCCACGGGCCAGCGAGCCGTAAACGCCGACCGCCAACATGCTTCCGCCGTCCCGCTGCAGGACCTCTTCTTTCACCTGATGGATGAACTTCCATTTATCTTCCCTTGAAGTCGCAGCCGGATAAGGCAGCATCGCTTCAACCTCCTTGAACGGACAGCCCTGTTATCGTCCTCTTGCGTTCTTTCCTAATTCGACAAAAGATTCGCTCCCCCCTTCTCCCTTGTCCGTTGTGCAAGACTGAAACCTCCATACACTCTATAGTTATTGCAGCACATTCTATAGTTTGATGGGTGCCGCCCTGAGGCTGGCCTCGGTATTCTGAAATTGGTAAGCGTTTTCATTTATTCTTGAAAGCCAAGGAGGATTCCAGTGAGAAGATCTCTGTCAGCCATCTTGTCCATGCTTATCGCATCCATGCAAAAAAAGCCGTACCGCCATTCATGGCGATACGGCTAAAAGCAAGACAGTTAAGCAAGACAGTTGTCTCCATCCGATGCAGACTTAAAAAATCGGACAGATTCAAGCCCACGACCGAAATAGGCCTCGGCGGCTTAGAGCTGAAGCTTCAGCCCGACAGCGGCGCCATGATCCCGGAACGTTACGGAGCGAATGCCGACAAGAGGCGGCAGCTGGCTGCCTACCGGGATGACGATTTCGTCCAGCATCGTCTCCGGCAGCTCCAGAGAGCGGATGGAAAGCGACTGCGGAGTAAGGATGAGATCGGGACTTCTCCATTCCAGCTTGTAGCCCGCCTTGGCGCCTACCGTCAGCAGGTTTTTGTACTTGGCGCTTATATCCGCAGCCATGCGGTCTCCGTCCAGTTGAATCCGCACGCCCTCGATCTTCAGCTCCGGCCTGACCTGCGGGTTTTCCGCGAGCTGGGCGCGGACAAGATTGGTGATATCCTCCTGGGAGAGAAACACCTCGGCTTTGCCGGATTGGATCATCTCGGCGGCTTTGCTTCTGAAATCAAGCGGAGCGTGGTCCAGCGTCAGCTTCTCCGCCGGCCTGACGTACCAGATCGCCGCTCCTCCCGCCAGCAGCGCCACGACCAGCAGCGAAACAATGAATCCCCATATGATTTTGCGCATTTCAGATGCACCTCCGTTCGGCCGAAACCGTTTTTATCCTGCGCAGGCCTGCTGCGGCCTGTCCTGCCAGCCGCTTGGCTTCCATTGACAAAGGATCGTGCGGGGAGTATAACAAAACTACCCATCGAATGCCGCCAAGCCGCGCCGACGCTGCAAGCGGCGGCAGAGCCTTCGCTCTCGGCCGGCACTCCCTTGCAGGGCTGCGCCTCCAAGACGATCCCAGGATGGACAGGCAGCCGCACAAACGTGATCAGGACACACGTCCCGCACAGGGACGTTTTTTCTTATTTTAGCCCTCCCCCATCATCTTGCCAAACGGAAAGGAAGAGAACGCGTATGAATTCCAGCACGCCCCAGTCCCCCGGTCCGCTGCCCGAAGCGGGCAAAGCCAAGGAGGAAGCGGTACGCATCCCTCTCGAGGAGATCATGCATGCCCAGCTGACGCTGAATGAAGTCATTACCCGCACCCCGCTGCAGCCGAACCGCGTCCTCTCCAGCCGTTACAACTGCAACGTGCTGCTCAAGCGGGAGGATCTGCAGGTCGTGCGCTCGTTCAAAATCCGCGGGGCCTACTACCGCATCCGCACGCTGCCGCCGCAGGACCTGGAGAAGGGCGTCGTCTGCGCCAGCGCGGGCAATCACGCTCAGGGCGTCGCTTACTCCTGTCAGACGCTCGGCATCCGCGGAAAGATTTACATGCCCAGCACGACTCCCCGCCAAAAGGTGACGCAGGTCCAGTTCTTCGGCGGCGACCAGGTCGAGATCGTGCTGACCGGCGACACCTACGACGACGCCTATGACGAAGCGATGAAGGAATGCGCCCGCACCGGAGCCGCCTTCATCCATCCGTTCGACGACCGGGCCATCATCGCGGGCAACGGCACGGTCGGCAAGGAAATCATGGATGCGGCCGAGGCGATGCCGGACTACATCTTCGTCACCGTCGGAGGCGGCGGGCTTGCGGCCGGAGTCGCTTCCTACATCAAGGCGGTCTCGCCCCGCACGCGCATCATCGGCGTCGAGCCCAAGGGCGCGCCTTCCCTTGATGCCTCGCTGCGCAGCGGGCAGGTCACGCCGCTCGACTCCATCGACAAGTTCGTCGACGGAGCCGCCGTCAAGCGGATCGGCGACCTCACCTTCGCGATCTGCCGCGACCTGCTCGACGATGTCGTGCTCGTGCCGGAGGGCAAGGCCTGCACGACGCTGCTGAGCCTGTACAACGAGAACGCCATCGTCGCCGAGCCGGCCGGCGCGCTGCCTGTAGCCGCGCTGGACATGTACCGGGACGAGCTGGAGGGCAAGACGGTCGTCTGCATCATCAGCGGCGGCAACAACGACGTCGACCGGATGCAGGAGATGAAAGAGCGCTCCCTGATGTACGAGGGGCTCAAGCATTATTTCACCGTCAACTTCCCGCAGCGCGCCGGAGCCCTGCGCGAATTCCTCGACGAGGTGCTCGGACCGGACGACGACATCGTGAGATTCGAGTACACCAAGACGCATAACAAGGAGAACGGCCCCGCCCTCGTCGGCATCGAGCTGAAGAACCGCGAGGACTATGGCAGCCTGGTCAGCCGGATGAACGCCAGAGGCTACCAGTTCATGGAGCTCAACAAGGATCCGGTGCTGTTCGATCTGCTCATCTGAGCCTGCTTGAGGCCGGACATGCAAGGCCGCTGCGATTGCGCAGCGGCCTTTTCGGCTTTCTTTGATGTCTTTTCAAGCCCGGGCTTGAGGAGGGTTCTATAAAAGAAGGGCCTGACGCAGCGGCGGCGGATGCGGCACACTGGACTCATCCCATACCTGATCGAGGAGATGATTCCATGAAAAGATTTCCTGCTTCTGCTGCGGCTGCCGGAATTGCTGGAGAGAACACAGCGCGGAGCGGCGCGATGAGAAGTTTTCTTCTCCGCTTGGGCGCGGCGTTTCTGTCCGCTGCAGCGACGGGCATCGTCATGGCGGGCCTGTGGGCAGCAGAATCCCATTCTATTCAAGGAGCCTGGATGCAGCGGCTATTCGGAGCCGTTCTGGTCTTCATCTATGCCCTGCCCTTCCATCTCTTCTACGGCATTCCCGCCTCCTGGGCCATCGGCCGCTTCAGCGCCAGAACTCTCCCCTCCTCCATACGGCTCATCTCGGAACTGCTCCTTCTGTATCCTGCAGCCGGGCTGCTTCCGGCCATCGCCGTCGGGGAGGAGGCACATGGAGTCTACTGGATCTTCGCCGCTTCGGCCCTGCTCTATCGCCTCATGCTTCTCCTGTTGGACATGATTTGGAAAAACCGAAGGCGAATGGCGGCTCTCGCAGCTTTCTGTTTCAAAAGGAATTGAAATCATCATTAAGCTAGATAAGAAACGGTGCGAGAAGAGGTCTTCATCGCATGTTTCCAAATAAACGCGTAAATCAAGCAGACCATGCTGAAATGCATGGGCCTTTGATGAATCGCCTTGGAAACCGAAGGCTTGAATCTACGGCTGCAGTAACATCATCCTGATGGGCGATTCCAATTCACGCATGCCAGGCTTCTTTCCGCTCTTATTCTCCCCCTTCGCTCATTTGGATGGCCCTTCTTGGTTAACCGAATGACCTAATGTTTCCGATGCATGCCGAGCACAAAAACAGTCTTCATTCCAGGAAATCGAGTGAATGTTTAAATCTTATCGGACATACGTTCCGCTATTCGAGCGATTTGGATCGATTTCCAACTTTATCGGACATACGTTCCGCTATTTTGGATTTTACATCTTTATAACAATAGGATTCATATAAATAACGGATCCTATGTCCGATCCACCACCAATAACCTCGATATTCGATAAATAACGGATCTCATGTCCGATCAACTTGTTCCCTTGCTCTGGTTCTGGCTCTGGATCTGGCTCTAGCTCTAGCTCTGGCTTTGCTCTGACTCTTGCTCCTGCTCTTGCTCCTGCTCCTGCTTCTGTTCCTGCTCCTGCTCCTGCTCCTGATCCTGCTCCTGCTCCTAAATGGTAGTCCCTAACGCAATCTCACTCTGTTTTGACGAGTCCTATTCGCTTAAAGGGCTTATGCTTGCAGATCCGCCGTCTCACTCAGGCAGAACAAAAAGCCAAAAAGCCCCCGAAGTTATCTTCGGGGGCTTACCGCTATCCACAAGCTGAATCTCAATCCGTCTACAATGGGATCCGCATCATCAGGCTTGTCGACATTGCTTTAAGGCTAGCTCCGATGCTTGCGCGCATCGAGAATGATGCCGGCCGTCTCCTCAATTGCCCGGTCCGTCACGTCGACGACGAGGCAGCCGAGCCGGCGGAACAGGCTGCGGGCATGCTCCAGCTCCTCAGCCACCCGCTCGAGGCTGGCATAGCTGACGCTGGACGGGAGCCCCATCGTCTTGAGGCGCTCGATGCGGATATTGATCAGCTTTTCCGGGTCCATCGTGAGGCCGACAAAGACGCTGCGCGGAAGCTCGAACAGCTCCTCCGGGGGCTTCACCTCGGGCACAAGCGGATAGTTGGCCACCTTGTAGCCTTTGTGCGCCAAATAGATGCCGAGCGGAGTTTTGGAGGTGCGGGAGACGCCCAGCAGGATGAGATCAGCCTGGTTCCAGCCGGCTATATGTTGCCCGTCGTCGGCTTTGACCGTGTACTCAACGGCTTCGACGCGGTCGAAGTAGGCCTGATCCATCCGGTGCAGGCCGGCTTCTCCCTTCGGCAAGGAATCGAAGGTCTGCACGAACCCTTCCATCGCAGGGCCCATCACATCCACCGCGCGCACGCTCAACCGGACGGACTCCTGGCGAAGCATTTCGCGCAGCTCCGGGAGCACGAGCGTATACACGACGAGGCTGCCGGTCGCGGCAGCGCGCTCCATCAGCTCCCGGACCTCATCCTCCGACTTGATGTTCGCCCAGCGCTCCGTCCGGACCTTCTGCGCCTCGAATTGCCGAATCACGGCCCGCGCGACAGCCTCCGCCGTCTCTCCGGCCGAATCCGATGCGACCATGATCGTTTTCATTTCATCATCCAAGCTTCATCCTGCCCCCTAACCGCCCGTGCCGGGCTTCAGCCTCTCGACGAAGCCTCGTAGAATAGCCGCGTGACCGTTGTTTTCGTAATTCTCCCGATGACCTCAACCTTGTCGGCCGAATCGCCCGCATGCGGCTGGACGACGGGCAGGCCGTCGATCTCGGAAGCAATCATCTTGCCCATGGCGTCACGGACGGTATCGTCGGGCGACACCGTTACGAGGTTGGGATATCTCGTCATGACGAACCCGAGCGGCATGGCGGAAGCCTGCGGGTTGCCCAGGGCAACCTTGAGCAGATCCTTGCGCGAGACAATGCCGGCCAGACAGCCGGATCCATCGATGACGGTCAAGCTCCCTACGTTCTCCAGAAAGAGCGTCACGACGGCGTCGCTCACGGTCGCCGTCTCCCGCAGCGCCACAGGCACGCCCATCACCTCGCGGACCGGCAGCAGCGAAGCGTCGGCTGCGGCGCCAGGCCGGGAGAGGCTCTCCTCGGCCTCGCCGAGAAAGTAGCCTACCTTGGGCTTGGCGTCAAGATGGCCCAGCATGACGAGCAGTCCCAGGTCGGAACGGATCGCCGGGCGGGTGACCCCGAGCAGCTCTGCGATCTGCTCGCCCGTGATCGGAGCGCGCCTGCGCACCGTCTCCACGATTTTCTGTTGCCGGGTTGAAAGTTTGATCGCCGTTCCCTCCGCTCGCTTCATTTCTTTTCTCATTGTAACCGATGCCGATATTTTTTCACACCGGGAGCGTGGAAGGCTGGCTGACGGGGAGCGCCTGGCTTGGCTTGAGCAAGTACCCTGCATCCTGGCTTCGCGCGGCTGTGCCGGCTGTCTTGTTTCTGCCGCCTAATCGGATGGAGATACCTATCTTACCTATAATGCTGTTAGCCTGTATGACCTCGTATTGCTCGTATTGCTCGTATTGCTCGTATTGCTCGTTTTGCTTGTATTGCTTGTATTGCTTGTATGGCCCTATTGCCTTTACTGCCCCTATTACTTCTACTGCCTCTAATGTCTTTATTGCGAGTTTTACCTGGTTTACCTGGTTTACCTGTTTTACCTGTTTACCTGTTTACCTGTTTTACCTGGTTTACCTGTTTTGCCTGTTTGCCTCTACTACGAGTTTTACCTGTTTTGCCTCTATTGCCTCTATTACGAGTATTACCTGGTTTGCATGTTTGCCTCTACTACCTGTTTTGCCTGTTTGCCTATCTACTACGAGTTGCTTGTTTTACCTATTGCCTGTTTGCCTGCTTATCTATATCGCCTGTATGGCCGGTGCTGGCTCCGCTGATCGAATCTCTTTCTTAGATGGTGCCGACTCAGGCACTTCTGCCGACTCCATGGCTCGCGCAGCCTGCGTCTTCTGCGCTTCCTCTGCCGCCAGCGCCGCCTGCGCGGCCGCGATCCGGGCCATCGGAATACGGTAAGGCGAGCAGCTGACGTAATCGAGGCCGATGGAGTGGCAGAAAAAGATGGAATCCCGGTCTCCCCCATGCTCCCCGCAAATGCCGGTCTTGAGCCCAGGACGAGCTTCCCGCCCTGCTTTTGCGGCCATGGCGACCAGCTGCCCCACCCCTTCCGCGTCCAGCACCTGGAATGGATTATGGGGCAGCAGACGCCGCTCGACGTAGTTGGCCAGGAATTTGCCCTCGGCATCGTCGCGGCTGTAGCCGTAGGTCATCTGTGTCAAATCGTTCGTGCCGAAAGAGAAGAAATCTGCATGAGCCGCGATGGAACGAGCAGTCAGCGCCGCCCGCGGCACCTCGATCATCGTGCCGATGGGAATGGGGCAAGCTTGACGCTGCTCTGGCGTGAGCAAGCGGACGATGACCTCTTCGATATCGGCGCGCAGCAGGCTCAGCTCCGCAGCAGTCCCGACGAGCGGCACCATGATCTCCGCCTTCACGTCCACGCCGCGCGCGAGGCAGGCGGCGGCAGCCAGACAGACGGCTTCCGCCTGCATGCGGTAGATTTCCGGATGAACGATGCCGAGCCGGCAGCCTCGCTGCCCCAGCATCGGGTTGCTCTCGCGCAGCGAATCCGACATGCGCAGCAGCCTCTGCAGCCGGCTGCGCTCCGCCTCCTCCGGATCGGCTTCCAGCTTGCGCTGCAGCTCCTCTTTTCCCGGGAGGAACTCATGCAGCGGCGGATCCAGCAGGCGAATCGTCGATGGAAGGCCGTCGATCGCCTCGAATATCGCCTCGAAGTCCTGCTGCTGCATCGGCAGCAGCTCGGCAAGAGCCGCCTCCCGCTCCGCCGTCGTCTCAGCCGCGATCATGCGCTGCATGACCTTCAGTCTCTCGGGGGCGAAAAACATATGCTCCGTTCGGCACAGCCCGATGCCTTCGGCTCCGAAGCCGCGAGCCGTCCGGACATCCTCCGGCGTATCGGCATTGGCGTACACAGCGAGTCTGCGGATTCCGTCGGCCCAGCCGAGCACTTCCAGCAGCTCCTCCGTGGCAGCAGGCTCCCGCAGGGGCACTTTGCCCGCGATGACGCGTCCGGTACCTCCATCGAGAGTGATCCAATCCCCTTCCCGAATGATCTGCCCGCCCGCCTTCATCTGCCTGGCCTCCAGATCGACGGCCATATCCTCGCAGCCGCATACAGCGGGCTTGCCCATGCCTCGCGCGACGACCGCCGCATGGCTTGTCATCCCGCCCCGGCTCGTCAGAATGCCCTCGGCCGCCAGAACGCCGTGAATATCGTCAGGCGTCGTCTCCGGCCGCACGAGAACGACCGGCTTCCCTTCGCGAACCCAGGCGTCGGCGCGGTCTGCATCGAATACAGCCATCCCGATCGCCGCTCCGGGAGATGCCGGCAATCCGCAGGCCAGCGGCTGTACCCCTGCGGATTCATCGATGCCCCGGTGCAGCAGCTGCTCCAGATGAGAGATGTCCATCCTGCGCACCGCTTCCTCTCGGGCAATCCGGCCTTCGCGGACCAGATCGACGGCAATCTTCAAAGCAGCCTGGGCATTGCGCTTGCCCGTCCGGGTCTGGAGCAGGAAGAGGCGTCCGTGTTCGACGGTGAACTCGATGTCCTGCATATCCCCATGGCGCTTCTCCAGCTTGGCGCACCAGCCGGCGAGCTCCTCATATATGCCCGGCATGGCGGCGGCAAGCTCGCTGATCGGCCGCGGCGTCCGCACGCCGGCGACGACATCCTCGCCCTGAGCGTTCACGAGAAACTCCCCGTACAGGCCGGCGTCGCCCGTGGACGGATCGCGGGTGAAGACGACTCCCGTCCCGCAATCCTCTCCCCCGTTGCCGAACACCATGCTCTGTATCGTCACTGCCGTACCTTGCGTATCGGAAATCCGATTGATGCGCCGATAGACCCGGGCCCGCTGATTGTTCCACGAGCGGAACACAGCCTCGACCGCCATTCGCAGCTGCTCCCTCACATCCTGCGGAAAAGGCCTGCCCGACTCTTGCTGAATGCACGCTTTATAGGAGGAAATCAGCTCTTTCCAGGCATCCGCGCCCAGCTGCTGATCCTCCTCGCAGCCTTTCTCCCGCTTCAGCTTCTCCAGCAGCTGCTCGAAGCGCCAGCTGTCCAAGCCGAGCACAACCTCGCCGAACATCTGGATCAGCCGGCGGTAGCAATCGTACGCGAATCGCTCGTTGCCGGTCGATTCGGCCAGCGCCTCCACCGTATCGTCGCTCAGCCCCAGATTGAGAATCGTATCCATCATCCCGGGCATGGAGGCGACCGCGCCCGAGCGCACCGATACGAGCAGGGGATTCATGCGGTCCCCGAATTTCTGCCCGATCTTATTTTCCAGCGCAAGGAGGGCATCCGAGATCTGCGCCCACATTTCTTCGGTCAAATGCTCGCCGAGGCGGAAATAATCCCGGCAAGCCTCGGTCGTCACCGTAAATCCTTGCGGCACCGGAACGCCGGCAGCCGTCATCTCGGCCAGATTGGCCCCTTTCCCTCCGAGCAGCTCCTTCATCCCGATATTTCCTTCTTCGAAAAAATAGGCATACTTGATCGCCATCGCTTTACTCGCTCCCTTCCGGACGGCCGGCTGCCTGCTCGCGGCAATTCAAGGATTCGCACACGCCGTAGAAAGTTTTGACTCCGTTCGTGGGAAGGGTATACATGATTTCATTGCAATGCTTGCACAAAACAAATCCGTATTCGAGCGGGGCTGCGGAAGCGGCTTTCGGCTGAGCGTTCATCCTATCCATCTCCTGTCGTAAATTGGATTACCAGGTGATGCCGGCTTCTTGAGCTTGCTTGCTGCGCGGCTGCCCGCCGCAGCTTCGGGCGATCAGCGCCGCCAGGTCGATGACACGGCAGGCATAGCCCCATTCGTTGTCGTACCAGGCCATGAGCTGGATGCTCCGGTCGCGGACCATCACGCTGAGTCCATCCATGACGGCCGACTTGGAGCAGCCGATATAGTCTGCCGACACAAGCGGCAGCTCGCTGTATCCGACATAGCCGGCCAGCTCGCCTGCGGCTGCATCCCGAAAAACAGCCTTTACTGCCTCTTCGCCGGCATTCGTCTCCAGTCCGAGCTGCAGCTGCAGCAGAGAGACGTCGGCCACCGGCACTCGGACCGCCGTGCCCTGAATGCGGGAGGCCAGCTCCGGCAGCACCTCTTTCAGCGCCTTCGACATGCCCGTCGCGGCCGGCACGATCGAGGAGCCGCAGGCTCGGGCACGGCGCAGGTCGCGATGCGGATTGTCCATAAGGTTCTGGTCGTTCGTGAACGCATGAATGGAAGTCGCCCATCCCTCGCGAACGCCAAAGGCTTCATGAACAACTTTCAGCACAGGCGCCAGGCAGTTCGTCGTGCAGGAGGCGGCGGATACGATCCGATGCTTCATAGGATTGAAATCCGCCTCGTTGACTCCCATAACCGCCGTCAAATCGGCTTCGCCGGGAGAAGTGAGCAGCACTCTGGAAGCGCCTGCGCTTAGATGGAGATCCAGCATCGCTCTTGCCGCAAACGCTCCTGTGGCGTCGATGACAAGCCCGATCTCCAGCTGTCTCCACGGAAGACGGGAAGGGTCCCTCTCCGATACGAGCGCCAGCCGGCTGCCATTGATCAGCAGCTCTTGCTCGCTGACAACGGCGATATCCGCTTTCCAGCGGCCGTGCACCGTGTCGTATTCCAGGAGATGGGCCAGCGTGGCGGCCGTGCAGGTCGTATTGACTGCCCCGAGCTCGATTCCGTCCGTCTCCAGGTCGATCAGGCGCCTGATGCACAGCCTGCCGATTCTTCCGGTTCCGCTGATCGCAACTCTCATTCCCATTCCTCCATTTCCTGCAAATATGATGCCTATTATTTAAATATGACGCCTCATAGGGCATGAAGAGCCCTTCCCGCCGCGTTCAATCCGACGCAGATGATGGAGAGCCGTCCTTCCCGCTGGCTTCTTTAATACGCAAAAATCCCTCGCCGCCGCCGCTTGATAGGCAGATGCTCTAGGCGGAAAACAACCGGATTCGGTCAGACTGCCGCCTCCCGGCCCCCGTCGATGACCTTGAGAGATAAATCATGTCGCGTCTGGATATGGCGAAGCGTGCGGGTTTCGGCGCGCATCACGACCGAGTGGGTCCAAACCGTTCCGTCCGGGCGATAGCGGACTCCGTCGAGGAAGTCTCCCTGCGTGATGCCCGTAGCCGCGAAAATAACGTCGCCGGTCCCTACCATATCGTCCATGCTCAGGACGCGGCTGGCGTCGACGATTCCCATTGCGGCGCAGCGTCCGGCCTGCTCCTCGTCCTCGGGCAGCAGCCTTCCTTGCAGCTCGCCTCCAAGACATCTCAGCGCCGCCGCTGCCAGCACGCCTTCCGGCGCCCCGCCGGAGCCCGCATAGATATCAACGCCGGATTCGGGATAACAAGTCGCCATCGCTCCCGCCACGTCACCGCCAGGCAGCAGTCGAATTCGAACGCCAAGCTTCCGCAGCTCGCTGATCGCCGCTTCGTGCCGTTCCCTGTCGAGGATGGCGACCGTGATCTCGGCAAGCGGCTTGCCAAGCTCCCTGGCCGCTTTGCGCATGGTGACGGACAGCGGGTCAAGCAGGCTGAGCTTGCCCGAGAGCGCGGGTCCGACAGCGAGCTTCTCCATGTACATATCCGGAGCGTGGAGCAGGCTCCCCCTCGGCGCCATCGCCAGCACGGACAAAGCCCCGTTCAAGCCGCGAGCCGCCAGCTCCGTCCCTTCCAGAGGATCGACGGCCACGTCGACTTCCGGACCGCTGCCGCGGCCGACGCTCTCGCCGATGTACAGCATCGGAGCCTCATCCATCTCGCCTTCGCCGATGACCACCGTGCCGCGGACAGGAACCGAACCGAACATCCTCCTCATCGCTTCCGTCGCGCTGAGGTCCGCCTGATTTTTGCTGCCCCTCCCAACCCAGGGCGCCGATGCCAACGCGGCCAGCTCCGTTACGCGCACAACTTCCAATGCCAGTTCCCGTTCCATGTCCTCATCCCTTCTTCTTTCCTTCTGCCAGATCGCATCCGACTCTTTCCGGAATTAATGTATCATATTTTATATATGACGCACAATAGGCTAATTCAGCATCAATAATGACTCCTAATTGAGTCTGGCCTACCATGGAATTATGGGAGGATAGGCTGTTAAGCCTACCCAGGAGATCGCCTCGTTCCTTTGGCAAAAAAATAGACCGCCTGTTTCAAGGCGGCCTAGCGAGATTCTTGTGAATCGATCTGTTCTTTATCCGAAAACCATCATACTCCTATGCGGGTCCTACACAACGATCCGTTATATTCAAAAACTATCCCATCCCAATGCGTTTCGGACATACGATCCGTAAGTTACTCGAAACCTTCAATTGCCTTTGCTTTTCGGACATACGATCCGTAAGTTACTCGAAACCTTCAATTGCGTTTGCGTTTCGGACATACGATCCGTTATTTAGCCGAAAACCATCACATTCCTATGCGGATCGGACATACGATCCGTTATTTGTGAACAATTAGCTATATAACAATATAAACTGTAGAAATAGCGGATCCTATGTCCGATAAATGCGTCCATGAGCGAAAACCTCGAAAATAAGGGATCCTATGTCCGATAGGCTAATGAGGTTGCTTGAGCATGAGCATTCTCAGGGATTGAAGTTGCCGAAACCATCTCTCCCTCTTACCTCTTACCTCTTACCTCTTACCTCTTACCTCTTACCTCTTACCTCTTCTCTCTTCTCTCTTCTCTACATTTCTCTCACTTCCCCTCCCTTTCTCTCCTCATCACTCCTTTTTCTTTTGCTCATCAGTCATTATCCTGTCGGATATGTGTACCATGGGCGCTGTTTCACTTCGCCACCTTTTTCTTCTCACCGTCCTCTCCATCCCATTCCTCTCCTCTCCTCTCCTCTCCTCTCCTCTCCTCTCCTCTCCCTCTCCCTCTCCCTCTCCCTCTCCCTCTCCTTCTCTCTTCTTCTTTTCCATTCCCCTCTCTCCTCCCCCCCCTGCACTCACGCCGCCCCCGCTTAAAAACTCCCCCTAAACACAAAAAGGCCGTCCGCAAGGGACGGCCTGACGGCCTCTGGCCTCTTAAAACGATCTAGTTCTCGCTTCTATATCTTCCATCCACACAAGCACTTGCCTCCGCGAAACGCCTCCTACCAGGCGTATGCGTTTGGAGCTTCCCCGCCCGGTCCGGGGAAGATTTCGTCGATCCGCTGCAGGACGGACTCGTCCAGTTTCAGCTCGACCGCGCGCAGCGAGCGCTCGAACTGCTCCAGCGTCCGCACGCCGATGATCGGAGCCGTCACAGCCGGCTGATGCAGCAGCCAGGCCAGCGACACCAGGTCTTCCGTCTCGCCAAGCTCGTCGCACAGGCGGCCGTACTGCTCCAGCTGGTCCTTGTGCTTCTCCCAGCGCTTGTCGCCGCTGCGCTGGCCGGCGTCGCCGCGGCGGATGTTGCCGGAGAGCAGGCCGCCGTCGAGCGGGCTCCACGGAATGACGCCGATGCCGAGCGCCTTGGCGGCCGGCAGCACCTCGAGCTCCGGCAGGCGGGTCAGCAGGTTGTACTTGTGCTGCTCCGAGACGAGCCCGAGGAAGCCGCGGGCTTTGGCCTCTCCCTGCGCGACCGCGAGATCCCAGCCGGCGAAGTTGCTGGAGCCGACGTAGCCGATCTTGCCTTGGGCGACAGCCGTCTCGAAGGAGCCCCACAGCTCGTCCCAACGGACGCTGCGGTCGATATGATGCATCTGGTACAGCTCGATATGGTCCGTCTGCAGGCGGGTCAGCGAGCCTTCCAGATGGCGGCGGATCTTATAGGCGGACAGTCCGGCTTGCCTGTTGGGGCCGTCATGGCTGTCATGCATGTCGCCGTAGGCTTTCGTCGCGAGCACGGTCCGTTCCCTGCGGCCGCCTCCCTGGGCGAACCAGCGTCCGATGATCTCTTCCGTCCGGCCGGAATTCTCGCCCCAGCCGTAAACATTGGCGGTATCGAAAAAGTTGATTCCGGCATCCAGCGCCGCATCCATGATGGCAAAGGCATCCTTCTCTTCCGTGCCGACGCCGAAATTCATCGTTCCCAGGCACAGGCGGCTGACCTTGAGCCCCGTTCGTCCAAGCGTAGTGTATTCCATCGCTTTCCAACTCCTTTTTCAACAGAAATGAGGATCTATGGCAAGATGGCGGGCAGACTATTCCTTTATACCATAATTTAACGCCGCATATAATCCGCCATGCGAATCAGTCGGAGGCCGTCGTCCGGCAACGCCACATACAACCTCCGGCAAATTTCAAAATCTCCATCTCCTTCTGACCTTACGTTTACAAGAGGCCCGTATACTGGAAGACAGACTTATCCACGCCCCAGGAGGTGCCACCGTGACCATGCAGCACGCAGAGCTTCCGCACCGGCAGCCCAAGCTGATGATCCTGTACGCTTCGTATGGAGAAGGCCATCTTCAAGCCGCTCTGGCCGTGAAGGAATCGCTCGCCCGCAAGGGCAACGACCGGACGGTGCTGATCGATCTGATGGCCGAAGCCCATCCGCTTCTGAATGAAATGACCCGTCTCGCCTACCGATCGAGCTATACGGTCATGCCCGGCTTATACGGCTGGCTCTACGACCGCACCCGGCCGATGAAGCCGGATTCCAGGCTCGCGGCATGGCTGCATTCTTTCGGGCGAAGCAAGCTGCGCCAGGTGCTCCTGCGCGAGCGTCCCGACGCGGTGCTTCATACCTTCCCTTTGTTCGCCGGCCTCGCCCTCAAGCAGACGCTTCTTCCCGGAATGCTCACCGCCGCCGTCGTCACCGACTACGATCTTCACTGCCGCTGGGTGCATCCCGGCATCGACCGCTACTATGTGCCTACCGAGGACTTCGGCCGCGAGCTGAATGCTCTTGGCATCGCCGGCTCGCGCATCTGCGTCAGCGGCATTCCCGTCAAAAAGGGCTTCCGCATGCCGGAGAGCTCCGAGCGGGCAGCGGAGCCGTTCGCCCGCTACGGCCTCGACCCCCGTCTGCCGCTCGTGCTGATCATGGGCGGAGGCAGCGGCGTCATGAGCGGAATCCTCGACGCCTGCAGCCGCCTGCTGCGGATGGACAATCTTCAGATCGCCGTCATCTGCGGACGGAATGAAGCTCTCCGGGCATCGGCTGCCCGAAGGTTCGAGCGGCATCCGGAACGGTCGAGGCTGCATCTGTTCGGCTATGTGGAGACGATGCCCGAGCTCATGCCGCTGGCCTCCTGCCTCGTCACCAAGCCTGGCGGCCTCACGCTGGCCGAAGGCCTTGCCGCCGGGGTTCCGCTGTTCGTCTATCGCCCGGTGCCGGGACAAGAGCTCGGCAACGCCTCCTATCTCGCTTCCAAGGGAGCCGTGGAAATCGTCCGCTCCCCGGCCCGGCTCGCGGAAGAAATCATGAAACTCTTTGCCAGTCCTGAACGTCTTACCGAAAGAAGGTTCGCCAGCTCCTCTCTGGGCCTCCCCGGCGGCGCGGATGCTGTCGCCGAGGATTTGCTCTGGCGTCTGGGCGGGTATACTTAATGGCAACAGGCCTTACCAGCCGAGCAAGGAGGAACCCGTCCATGAATCGATTCCTGAACCGCTCCCTTGGCATCGGAGGAACCGAGCTCCCCCTCTATGCCGTCATTCTTCTGCTCGTGGAATTCGCGCGCGGCGCCGTCCTGATCAGCTTCCTGCCCTTGTACGGCAAGCATGAGCTCGGACTTACGCTGGATGCGGTAGGTGCCGCCATCACGGCGCATTATCTCACCGACACCGTGCTCAAGATGGCCATCGGGTATTTGCTTGACCGGTTCTCCATCCGTTTCGTCGTCATGGCGGGCATGATCGCTTCGGTTACAGGAGTCGTTCTTCTCCCCTTCGCGGACGTTCCCTGGCTGTTCATTCTCGCGGCCGCCATTTACGGAGTCGGGATCTCGCCGATCTGGATCGTCTGCCTGACCCAGGTGACGGAGGAGCGAAGAGCAGCCCAGATGGGTTTTTTATATATGATCTGGCTCGGGGGGCTTGGCGCAGGTCCGATTGTGTGTAATATAGTAATGGACCACAGCAGCCGCGCGGCTTATCTGATGATCCTCTCCAGCGTCGTGCTGGCGTCTGTGCTGTCGCTCTTCATCAGCGGACAGCAGCGCTCGGCCGTCGAGCGGGTGCCGCTGCGGGAGCAGCTGCCCGATATGAAGCAGCGCTTGTCCCAGATCAAGCTGCTGCTTCCGGGCATGGTGCTGCAGACGGCTGGCGCAGGCATGCTCGTGACCGTGCTTCCAACGCTGGCCACCGGCCGACTGGGCCTGACCGGCGCCCAATACTCCCTCCTGCTGACAGCCGGAGGCGTATTCACGCTCGCCGGGCTTGTCCCGTTCGGCAAGCTGTCGGACCGGCTGCGATCGTTCCGCCGCTGGTTTCTCGTCATCGGCTTTTTCGCCGTTGCGGCCGCGCTCTATGCTCTCGCCTACGCTTCGGGCCTATGGCTGTGCATCGTCATCGCCGCTCTGCTGGGCTTGTCCTATGCAGCCGTACTGCCGGCATGGAACGCCTTGCTCGCAGCCTATGTCCCTCCCGGCCAGCAAGGACTCGGCTGGGGTCTGCTCAGCACCGTGGAGGGCATCGGCGGCATGATCGGCCCGGTCCTCGGAGGGCTGATCGCCTCCTGGAGAGGAGAGCCCTTCGTCGTCTGGATCAGCGCCCTGCTGTTCGGACTGATCGGCATCTGCTATTGTCTTCTTCCGCTGGCCGAACCCGGCAAGCTTGATCCCAAATAGAACAGGTTGTGTGAAGCATGAGCATCGTCCAGGACTGGATTCGCGAGATCAAAACCATGAACCCCCAGCAGCTGGAGCATACGCTGCAGCAATTTTCCTCCTATGGCCCTTTGCCGGGAATTGTGCTGCCGCTCGCCGAGGCCTTCCTGCCTTTTTTGCCGCTTTTCCTGTTCATTGCGGCGAACGCCAATATTTACGGATTGGGCTGGGGCTTCCTCTATTCCTGGATCGGCGTCTCTGCGGGCTCCATCTGCGTATTCTGGATCGCCCGCTCTATAGGCGGAGGCCTCGGGATGTGGCTGGAGCGCCGCTTTCCGCGCGTGCGCGTATTCTTCGACTGGCTGGAGCGCCGGGGCTTCACGCCGATCTTCCTGCTCGCCTGCTTCCCGTTCTCCCCTTCGGTGCTCGTCAATATCGCATCGGGCCTCAGCAGCGTCCCGTTCCGCACCTTCTTCGTCGCGGTCGTTCTCGGCAAGGCGGTCATGATCTTCATCATCTCCCTGCTGAGCTTCAATATCGGCGATCTGGCGCCATGGCGCATCGTGCTTGCCGTATGCGTCATTGTCATCATGTGGCTGGGCGGAAAAAGACTCGAAACGCGTTACTTGGCTAAATAAGACAAGCCCTGTCCAGCGGGAGGCCGCTGAAAAGGTGTCGCTGCAGACGGAAATCATTCTTCCGATCGATTTCGCGCCTTACGCTATTTTTTAAGTGGCCTCGTCCGGCGGACGGGGCTTTTTTTGGCGTTCGTTCCGGCTTGCCGCCGCCTTGCGGCAGTCAGGCAAGGAAAGTCCGGCCTCCCTGTCAGGCATCTCTTTGCCGGCTATGGTCGATATTGGCCGCTTCAACGCCGATTAGGGGCCGCTTCGCCTACACACACTGTAAAGGCAAGGCATCTCCCGCGAAAGGAGGATGGCCATGTCCGGCGAACAGCCTTCATTCAAGCAGACCTTCGCGCGCAAAGCCCAGTCGGAAGCAGACCGCACCGGCAAGGGCAAAGCCGCGGCCAGCGCCAAGCAGTCCGATGCGGATGCCGCCGCTGTCCGCAAGCACGGCGTCTAACCAGCATCCTATACACTTAGGAGGGATCGCATGAGCGAGAAGCCTAGCCATAACGAAATGGAGCCGATCTCGGGGGAGCATGTCGAGGTCGACGGCGTTTATACGAACCAGTGGGGCCGTCAGGAAAAGCTGCAGCGCGGCGATGCTTTTCCGGCGGATCCGATGTGGGGAACGACGGAGTGGAAGCTGGCCGAGCTGGAATTCAGCAACCATCATGCCGGCCATACCGATCCGCGTGAAATCCCGCATGACAGCGCGAACGACCCCGAGAACCACTTGCAGCATCCGCGCCGCCACAAGCACAAAGAGCATCGCGGAGACGAATAAGCGACGCGCAAAAGGCGTACCCTCTTGATGGAGGGTACGCCTTTTTTACGGTGCGGGGCCGAGCGGAATCCAAGCCGATGGATCAATTCTTGATCTGCCTCGGCTCTGCTTCTTCGGAGGCGGCAAGCGCCGAACGGCCGTCCTCCGCCTCCCTGTCCCTGCTGTGCACCTGATCGATGATCTTCTCCAGCCGACGGAGATGATAGCCGTATTCGAACAGAGCGGCGGCGACGAACACGAGCCGCCGGTGCTGATCCGGATCCTCCCGCAGGTAATCCGTCAGCTGCTGGGCCAGCCGTGTTCCGGTAATCGCTTCCGAAGGCACGCAGGCATGCGGCTTGATTTTTCCGTCCAGCTTGAGCAGCAGATGCTCGTGGTACTTGGTCAGCTCCTCGATCTGGGCATCCAGCTTGACCGCCCAATCCTCCGCTCCTGGAGAGGCGAAGTAATGCTCCTCCACGACGTCCAGCAGATCGGCTCCCTTGGTGACCGCCTTGATGAGCTGCTTGGAAAGCAGCAGCTGGCGCGCCCGCTCGGCGCGGCTCGAAGCCCGCAGGGAGCGCTCGTCCGCGAGCACCAAGTAGCGTTCGTCCAGCTTGCCGATCGTGCCGTGCAGCTTGGCCTTCTCGTCGTTGTACACCTGCTCTTTCATCTCGTCGGAGATGGAGGTGCGCAGGAGCAGCGACAGCTGCTGGTAGGAGCGGTGCACGTCGCTGTGGAACTGCTTGCGCGGCCTCGGCGGGAAGACGAGCACGTTGACGGCGAACGCCGCCCCCATGCCGGTCAATACCTGGAGGAAACGCTCCACGGCGAACATCCAGCCGGTCGCGTTCGCTTCCATGACAGCCACGACGGTCACGAGCGTCAGCCCCACCGTCGATTCCATTTTCAAGCGGATGCTGACGAGTATGACGGCTATGATGACAATGCCGACCGCGATCGGATTGTTGCCGATCAGCTGCACGGCTCCCAGCGCGATCATTGCGCCGAGCAGATTGGTCTGGAATTGGTCGCTCACCTGCTGCCAGGAGCGGAAAATGGACGGCTGCAAGGTGAATATGGCTGAAACAGCAGCCAGAATCGGAGAGCTGAATTGGAAGAGCTCGCTCAGGTAAATGGCCAGCGCAACGGCAATGCCGGTTTTAACCACTCGGGCCCCGATTGTCATAAGGGTTGAAATCCTCCTTCTCAGGCAGCGAATGGGTATGCTTCTTCACCTCTTATACCCTGTTGCTCCATTGCCTGTAACGTATGCCATGCCCGCTCGTTCTCGATTTCCGAATTCGGGCAACTGCTATATTGTACATTTTTTTCATTTCAATTTATACCTGGCCCCGGCATACCTTTCTTTTTGAAACCAGACCGACGTTCCTTGGATCAAAAAAGAAGCGCCGACCAGGCATGAATCCCGATTCGCGCTCCTATCTGCAGGTCTTGCTCCTCGCTGCTCCGCTTCCGCTGTCACGAGCCCAGGCTGCCCAGCGAGCTTCTTCTCGCAACCGCGCAGTAGGGCAGATAGATCTGGAACGAAGTCCCTTCTCCCAGCTCGCTCGTCACCCGGATCCTTCCCTTGTGGTTGTCCACGATCTTGTAGGACACCATCAGGCCAAGCCCCGTTCCTTTATCCTTGGTCGTATAAAAAGGCTGGCCCATCTTGGACAGCTGCTCCTCGTCGATGCCGGGTCCCTCGTCCTTGACGGTGACGAGCACGTCTTCCTCGCAGAGCTCGGTGGCGATGATGATCTTGCCTCCTTCGGCCATGACCTCGATCGCATTTTTGAGCACGTTGATGAACACTTGCTTCACCTGGGGCTCGACGCCGTATATCCAGAGCGGCTCGGATCCGTAATCGGCCCCGATCTCGATGCCGTACAGGGAAGCCTGAGACTCCAGAAGCAGCACGGTGTCGAGCATGATTTCGCGCACGTCGGTATAATCCATCTCATATACCTGCGGTTTGGACAGCATCAGCAGCTCGCTGACGATGTTCTCGATACGGTTGAGCTCGGATTTCATGATGTCGAAGTAGGGGCTGCCGGACGTGCGGCCGCTTGCGATCAGCTGGAGAAATCCTTTCAGCGAGGTGAGCGGATTGCGGATCTCGTGCGCGATTCCGGCTGCGAGCTGACCGGCCACATAGAGTTTCTCGGAGTTGATCAGAAGCTCTTCGTTTTTCTTGCGCTCGGATATGTCGCGGATGATGACGATCGCCACCTGCTGGCCGGAGAAGGTCGATTCCGAATGGATCAGCTCCGTGCTGATCGGCCTCCCGCCCAATGTGAGCCAGTCCAGCTCGATCGCGACCGCAGGAGCTTGGGGGGACGGCCTGCCTGAAGGCTTGCCTCCGCGCGGGTGGCGGGCCAGATGGCTGCGCAGACGCTCGTGGGAGTCCGGACACAGGAACCGGTAGACCGACTTGCCGACCATATCGGATTCATCCGAAGCTTCGAACATCCTCAGTCCGGAACAGTTCACGAATTCCCACTTGCCTCCGCTGATGACGGCAATCATATCGATGGAATTCTCCACAAGCAGCTTGTAGCGCTCATTGATCAGTCCGTAGCGGCGGTCTGCAACCCAGGCGACGATGCTGAAGCTGAAGATGATGACGGTAGCAAGGGCAAGCAGCAGCCCCATGAACATCAGGTACTGGTCAATCCGGAAGGTCGGCTGCTCCGACGAGCCGCGGCCGTAGGAGAGGGACTCCAGGGCGAGCAGATGGAAGGCGATCGCCCCTGTTCCGAAGATGAAGCTGGCCGGTAAACGGCGTTTTCCCCCATGTTTCATGTAGACCTGCAAGGAAGTGTAGGTGCCGGCCAGCAAGACGGCCAAACCCGCGGCCAGCAGCGATGGACTCAAGTCGAGAAGCCGGACACGATGCATCAAGACGCTCATATAGTGCATGAAAGCGACAGAAGAGGTGATGATCAGGGAAGAAGCGCCCAGTCGAAGCTTGCTCGTCTCCCCGTCTCCAAGCAGCAGAAAGGCGGAATAAGCCGCTCCTCCCAGCAGGAACAATGCCAGGAAGGATTCCGCCGTAATCGATACCAGGTAATGGGAAGCCAGCATGGCGACGAAATGCATGGACCATGCGCCGAGGGCGAATACGGCTGAAGATCCGAGAAACCAGTAATGGCGGAACGGACGGCGGCTGTTCAAATTACCAACCATGCTGAACATCGTATAGGCGGAGAAGACGATGATCGTATAAGCTAAGGGAATGTAGAAGGCATGGTCAGGCTGCATCGTCGAGATCATCCCGTTCTGTATAAGAAATGGGCTGCAAAAAAATGGATTTTTCCTTGAAATTCGACGTACCCGCGAAAAATCCTTTTGGAATGAGGAATCGTCTTTCTGACAATGCCGTTCTATCTGTTCACCGCAGCAGTAGATGAAAGGAATCAACCGATGAAAAAAGAAATGTTCGATATTTACGATGACAGCTGGACCCGCATCGGAACGGCCACCCGCGCCGAAACGCACCGGCTCGGCCTGCGCCACCGCTCCTTCCATTGCTGGCTCGTCCGAGGCTCCGGCGACGGCACCCTCATCCGCTTTCAGAAGCGGCAGGAAAGCAAGGACACCTATCCCGGCTTGTACGATATTACGGCCGCCGGCCATTTGTCCGCAGGGGAAGATATCCGCGATGCCGTCCGCGAGCTGGAGGAAGAGCTTGGAATCTCCGCTGCCTATGAGGATCTGCTGCCGCTCGGCTACTCGGTCGAAAGGTCGGAGGGGATAGCGGGAGGCGTTCCTTTCGTAGATCACGAACGATCGGAGGAGTTCGCCCTTCGCTGCGCCCTCCCCCTTTTAGAGCACCGGCTTCAGCACGAGGAGGTAGCCGGGATCTACGAGGCTCCGGCCGAGGGACTGATCGGCTTGTTCGAAGGCAGGCTGGATGCGCTGTCCGTTCAGGGAGCCGAATGGCCGGAGATCGCAGGCGCGGGAGCGGATAAGGCCATATCCGAATCCGGGCTTGTCCCGGTCACCCGGAAAATACGCCCTGATGACTTCGTTCCTCGTCCGGCCGGTTACTACTCCTCGCTGTTCAGGCGTCTCAGCGAGCTTCCTTGAACCAAAGAGCCTTGCCTTCTCCATCGGGAGCCGGCAAGGCTTTTTGAACAAGGCGCCGCCGGGCAATCACCTTAATGCAGAGCTTTGACAGCTTTGGCGGATTTTGCGGCTTTGGCGGTTTTGCCAGCCCTGGCGGCTTTGCGGGCTGCTCCTGGAGCAGCCTTTCGGGCGGATCCCGTACCTGCTTTGCGGGCTCCTCCGCGCCTGGAAGCTTTCTTGCGGACATTGCCTGCCGGAACGACGCTGCTCAGCAGGCCAGGAATCGGTCCCGGAGCTCCCGGTCCGGGTACTCCGCCTCCGAAGCCGCTCAAGTCAGGCATGCCGGGCATGGTTCCCGTTCCGGGCATTGTTCCCATACCTTGCATGCCGGGCATGAAGCCGGGCTGCGGCGATAGGCCGCCCGGGAATCCGCCCGCCCCCTGGCTCCGTTGCCAGTTGGAGTACCAGTTGTCGATCAGTCCGTGAATCTGGTAGAAGTAGGTCGAGCGGGGAGCGATGTCCAGATCCCGCAGGATAGGCTCGCCCAGCACCTCGGAGCCGGCATCGTGGATGCAGGCGTGGATATGCTCGATGAAGCGCCCCAGATCATCCGCCGTCGCAAAGGATTGCGGCTGGTAGCGGACCCGCATCTCGCCGTTCCCGTCGTAACAGGAGGACATGCGGATGCCTTGCGGAACTTCGCTCCACGGAGCCACCAGCGACATGTCGAGCCCTTGGCCGCGGTACCAGTCGAGCACCTTGCGGATATATTGCCGGTGGAAGTTCAGGAACTTGTCTCCCCATCCAATCGGGGGATTGTCGTTGTTCATGATATGGTTGGCATGATGCCACCGGCGGTGTTCTTCAAGCAGATCGCTTGGAAAATCGGGAATAATCATCGTGGAAGGCCCTCCCTGGTCCATAGGTTGCTACCACAGGATATGCAGCCGCCCTCGGGCTAGTGCCTTCCGCTCCGGTCAGCTCCGGTCAGCTCCGGTCAGCTCCGGTCAGCTCCGGTCGTCGTAATAATGATGCTCCGCGTGCATCCGTCCGCCCGAAATGTTCAGAATGCCGTAAGAGTAGCGGGGCTGGCGCCTCTTCTGGACCGGAGATCCCGGGTTGAACAGCAGCAGGTCTCCCTCCCGCTTGCTGTAAGGGGCATGGGAGTGGCCGAACAGGATCAGGCCGACCCCGTCGTCAGGAAAATTCGACCGCGCCTTCTGCTCCGTCCATCGTCCTTGGCCCAGATCGCCGTGCACGATGCCGATCCGGCAGCCTGCGAGCTCGATCAGCTTGCGCCTGCCGTAGCGGCGTACGAGCTCGGGACCGTCATTGTTGCCCGCCACTCCATCTACCGGCGCGATGTCTTCCAGCAGGCCGGCGACGCGGGGATGCGTCCAGTCTCCGGCATGCAGGATGTAATCCACTCCCCGCAGCCCTTTCACAAGCGCATCCGGCAGCTTGGATGCCGAAGCGCCAAGATGCGTATCCGACACGAGTCCAATCCGCATGAGTCCATCCCCTTTCTTCTCGCAGCTTTGGTTCAAGCTTAGCACAAATAGATTCTGTCCCGATACCTTCAGGAACGGTTTCCGCGCCGGCAGCGATTCGTATTCGGCGGGGCCGCTCTGGTACAATAAGAAGACCGCTACCGCGGCATCCGACAAGAACAAGGGGGATCGAGCAGACCCGCCGCTGCTTCGGCAAGAGGGCTGCATTCGCCATGAGCCATAACATACCCAATAAGCTTCGCGAAGCCGCCGCCCATCTGGAGAACCGCTTCCAGGAACGCGAGGAGCTGATCCGCGTTCTCCTGCTGGCGCTGATGAGCGGCGAACATCTGATGCTGGTCGGGCCTCCAGGCTCCGCCAAGTCCCAGCTCGCCCGGAGCGCTGCCGCCCTGTTCGGCGGCAGCCGCAGCTTCGATTATCTGCTGACCCGGTTCACGACGCCCGACGAGCTGTTCGGCCCCGTCTCCCTGCAGCAGCTCAAGCAGGACCGCTACGTCCGCCAGACGCAGGGTTATCTGCCCGAGGCCCGCTTCGCCTTTCTCGATGAGATCTTCAAGGCGAGCAGCGCCATCCTGAACTCGCTGCTCTCGATTCTGAACGAGCGGATTTTCTACAATGGAGCGGAAGCCAGGGAAGTGCCTCTGCTCTCGCTCATAGCTGCGTCCAACGAGCTGCCGGAGGAGCAGGAAGGGCTCGCCGCCCTCTACGACCGCTTCCTCTTCCGCTACGAAACCCGCTATCTCCAGCAGATCGCCAGCTTCGAGCGGATGTTCCAGGGACCGGATACGCCGCCTCCCGCCCTGCTCGATTCCGGCGATGTCCAGCGCATCCAGGATGCCGCCTCCGGTGTCGCCCTGCCGGAGCCGGTGCTCGTCATGCTGTTCCGGCTCAAGACTTTGATGGAAGAAAAGGAATATATCCTGTCGGACCGCCGCTGGCGCCGGATCGGCCGCACTTGGCAGATAAGCGCCGCAATCCATGGCCGCGATGCCGTCAGCGTCTGGGATACGGTGCTGACTCCGCATCTGCTCTGGGACTTCCCCGAGGACCTCGAGGAGCTGCGGGGCATTTTTGCCGGCGTCTGGCAGGAGCTGCTCGCCAAGGAAATGGACAAGGAGCTGCCATTGGCCTCCTACCGCGACACGCTCCAGAAATGGCTGTCCCGCGAGGAAGAGCTGAGCGGCTTCCAATTCCGCAAGGAGGTCGGGTCTTCCCTCGGCCGCACGCAAGCGGAACGGCTCGCTTCGATGACGGACGAGGCGAGGAGCGAGCTCGAGGAAACAGCCCGTTCCTTGCAGGGACGTCTAGTCGCCTGGCAGGAGAAGGAGAAGCAGCTGCCCGCATGGATCGAGTCGCAATCGGTGTTCATCCTGCATGCCGACGAATATGCTGTCCGCTTCACGCATCTGCGCATCGGAGGAGAGAAGGTTCTCCAGCAGCTCCAGGGGCTGTACCGCACTTTGTTCGACAAGGATATGCCCGGCGTTTCCTATGACTATACCCTTTGACGTCAACCGGAAGGAGGCAGGCCGATGCTGATTCGCAGCGCCAGGGTAGACCGCTATCAGTTCGATGCGTTCGTCCGCTCCTCGCGGACCGCCCGCGAATGGATGAAGGAAGCCGAAAGGCAAGTACCATGGTTCGATCTGGAGCTGTTCGCCGATTTCTTCATGAGCTTTTACCTGGCGGAGCCCGTATTCGAGCATCCCGTCGGAGGCGATCCGTTCCATCGCTGGATGCTTGCCTCCCTGCGGCGGCAGCATTTCTACCGCCTCATCCATCCGCGGACGATCGGCGAAGTGAATGCTTCGTTCAAGACGGCGCTCAAGGCGCTGTCATGGCTGACGGAATCCTACGAGGAGGAGGCGAAGCGGCGGGAAAGGGAGAAAAGGCCGATCCTTTCTGCCGGCGAGCAGGATAAGGGCCCCGGAGGCAGCGAGGCTGCCGGGGAGCTGAAGGAGCGGCTCAGCGAGCGCCAGCTGGAGCAGCTGCAGCTCGTCGGCTACCGGCTGCAGCAGGGCCGGCGCACGGTAGAGGACAAGCAGAGCGAGCAGGACAGCCGCCCGCTGGATCTGGAGGAGCGCCGCGGCTTGCGGCAGCGGGTCGAGGAGCTGCGAGAGGCGATGCGAACCGACTTCCTGCGCCGCGACAAGCTGCGGGCCAAGCTGACGAAGGCCGAAGCCGAGCTGCAGCAGCTGGAACGACGCCTATCCCGCGTCAGTGCCCGCGAGGCGGCAGCCATGCAGCGCATCGAGGATGAGCTCGGCGATTGGCTCGGGCAGTCGCTGCGGGGCTCGCTGGAGCGGGAGAGCAAGGACAGCGGCGACATCTTCGGGCTCATGCAGGCGAGCCAGCGGCTGGCCAACCGGCGCTGGGGAAGCGAGCTCGGCCGCCTGCGGCGCCAGACGTTCGAGGAGTACAGCCGCTGGGTCGAGCAGCTGCAGAGCCGCAAGGATCTGCTCGCTTTTCTGGAGGATGTCGGCCGCAGCGTGCACTCGCTGAAAGCCATGCGCAAGAAAGCCTCATCGCTGCGCGTCCATGAAGCTTACGGAGGACTGGAGCTCGCCGGCGACATCGCCCGCATGCTTCCGGGAGAAGCAAGCCTGCTTGCCGATCCCGACTTCGAGCCCTATTTCCTGATGAAGCTGCTCGATCGCAAGCTGCTGGCCTACTCTCCGGAAGGAGAGGCCGAGGAATCCCAGCGCGGCCCGGTCATATGCATGATGGATACTTCCCATTCGATGCGCGGATCCAAGCTCCGTCTCGTCCAGGTGTTCACGGCCGCGTTCGCCGCATTCGCGCTGGCGGAACGCAGAGACTTCACGCTGCTGCTGTTCGGCGCGAAGGGCGAGGTCATCGAGCATCGCCTCTATCATCAGCGGCCCGACTGGGACCGTTTCTACGGCATGGCTTCCCTCGCTTATGGCGGCGGTACGAACTTCGACGCTCCCCTCGCGAGAGGCATCGACATCGTGGAGCATGTCCGCGGGTTTGCCGCCGCCGATTTCGTCATGCTGACCGACGGTGTCGGAGAGATCACTCCCCCGCTGCGGGAGCGCCTCGCACGGCTCTCCGCACGCAGGAGCGTGCGCCTCCATACGCTGATCGTCGGCTCGGCAAGGCAGCATCTTGCCGCGGAATATGATATCCTGGGAGTCTCTCACCGGGTCCGCTTCGCGCAGGCCTGGGATTCCCGCGATGCCGAAGCAGGGAGCCTCCTGCTCGACGTGTTCGCTGCAGCGGGCGAAGAACAGGAGAGCCGCCGGCGGAAACTGCGCTTATGATCCCAAAATAAAGAGGCCGCGCCTTTCGCGCAGCCTCTGCTTTCTTTTCTTCTCGCAGCCCTTGCCGACCGTCGCCTTGACAGCGTTCAGCGGGTCGCCAGCCATGCCGCGCAGGCCGCCCAAAACGGCAGCGACAGAGCCAGTCCGTTCAACAATCCGGTCAGCAAATGGCCTTCCCGTCGAATCATGAGACATCTCTCCCTGTTTTCCGTAATGGATTCATTATGGCCCTTGCGGCCGCCATTTAGACGGAGCTTGGTTGACTTGTTTTTAACCCGTGAAGCGTTTTCACAAACTTCGTGTCCGGTCTGCCGGGTGATTTGAATCTATTCTATGCAAAGAGGTGACTGGTTATGATCTGCCGAAGCGGCTGCGCCGCCTGCTGCATCGCCCCTTCGATCTCGTCTCCGATTCCAGGCATGCCCCACGGCAAGCCCGCCGGAGTTCCCTGCGTGCAGCTGCTGCCGGATCTGCGCTGCGCCCTGTTCGGCAAGCCCGAGCGGCCCGCCGTATGCGGCGAGCTTCATGCAGCCGCCGATATGTGCGGCGATTCCCGCGACGATGCCCTCGCCTATCTGGAATGGCTTGAAAAAGCGACCGCTCCCGGCGCGTGACGATCGGGAGCTTTTGTCATGAAAAATAAAAAAACGCCGCTCCCGACAGATGTCGAAAACAACGTTTTTGCGAAGGGAATGAATCCTGAAAAGTTGAAAATGGTGCTGATGAAGGGATTCGAACCCCCGACCTACGCATTACGAATGCGTTGCTCTACCAGCTGAGCTACATCAGCAAATCATTGGTTGTCGAGACACCTGCTTGTCCTTGTTTACAACAAGTTTTCGTCAGCGGCGACTTTTATAGAATACGCATTTTCGCGAATATTGTCAAGCATTTGTCGACGCGTTTGTGCGGCTGCACATGTGACGAATTTATGTCCGCCGTTTCCGCTTTGCGAGCCACGGGTAATGTAACGACAAGTAAGACTCGCGCTGCATAAGGATGCTGGAATGGATCCGGACCGGAAGCGAGCATAACAGAACGGAGGCGCATCGAACATGCCCTATTCCAAAATCATTGTCGGATACGACGGCTCGGAGCAGTCCGTCCGTGCCCTGAGATCGGCGCTCGAGCTTTCTTCTACCTTCAAAGCGCTGATTGAAGTCGTCCATGTCTATAATCTGACGCCGATCGTCGTTGGCGAGACGGTCGCAGGCTCGCCGCCCGCGGCAACGGAATCCATGAAGCTCGAGGCCGAGACGGTAGCTGCGGAAGCCCGCACCATCATCTCCTCGGTAACGGATACTCCGATCGAGGTGCTGGTCGCCGAAGGCGATCCCGGCAAGACGATCACGTCGATGGCGGCGGACCGCGGCTCCGATCTTATCGTTGTGGGAAGCCACGGCAAAGGCGGCTTCAAGGAGCTGTTCACGGGCAGCGTCAGCCATTACGTGACCCAGCATGCCAAAGTGCCGGTGCTCATCGTCAAATAGGAATAAGGCCAGGCAAACGTGTTCCATACTAGCTTCTTCAAAGGAAAAATGCGGATAAAAGCGGAAAAGAGCCGGGCGGTTCTTTTCCGCTTTTGCATGCCAATGGCTGCCCATATGCCGCTCAGGATGTAGAATAGTCCCTCGTCTGCGGGGACGAAGGGCTCTCGCTCATATCCGCTGCGGCATATCGCCTTCCTCTCCAGGCCCGGCGAAGCTGCTGTCGGCAGGCATGCGGAAGATGAACGTGCTGCCTTCTCCCTTGTCGCTCTGCAGCTCGAGCATGCCCCCAAGCAGCTTGGACAGCTGCAGGCTGATGGACAAGCCGAGGCCGGTTCCGCCGTATTGGCGGGTAATGCTGCCGTCTTCCTGCTGGAAGGCCTCGAAGATGAGGTTCTGCTTCTCCTTGTCGATGCCGATGCCGGTGTCCTTGACCGCGAACACGATCCAGTCCACGTCGGGCGGAGCCGGCACGGGCTTTCGGGACTTCTCCCTGCTCCGCAAGCGTGCGGACGCGCGGGTTCCGAGCAGATTCTCCTCCAGTGACGGGAGCAGCGCTCTGCGTTCTCCGGACACCTTGAGCTCCACGAACCCGGACTCGGTGAACTTGAACGCGTTCGTCAGCAGATTGCGGAGCACCTGATTGACGCGCAGAGCGTCGGTCAAGAGCAGCTGCGGGGAATCCGGCTCGACCTTGATCCGGAACGGAAGTCCCTTTCGGTCGGCGACCGGCTGGAACTGCGCCTGGACGGAATGCAGCAGCTCGATGGCCGGAACATTCTCCAGGGTAAGCTGCAGCTTGCCGGCTTCGACCTTCGACAGATCGAGGATATCGTCGATCAGATGCAGCAGATCCACTCCCGCTGCTTTTAGGATGCCCGCATAACGCTTGTCCTCTTCGCCGTACGCCTCGTCATCGCTCTCCTGGATCAGCTGCGAGATCAGCAGCATGCTGTTCAGAGGCGTTTTGAGCTCATGCGACATGTTGGCCAGAAATTCCGACTTGTAGCGCGACGAGAGCAGCAGCTGGCGAGCCTTCTCCTCCAGATCCCGCTTGGCTTCCCTCATCTCCTTGGTCTGCCTGCGCAAGATCAGGTTCATATTCTTGAGATCGACCATCCGCTGCTGATCGAGGCTGAAGTCACGGATCATGTACACGAAGAAGGCGCTGAGAAGAAGCGAGAGCAGCAGCGTCAGCGGCGCGTATTCGCTCCAATACACGGACAATGGAAGTACGCCGAGCCAGGAAATATTTATGCAGTTGAGCATGTTGATGGCGAGTATGACCACAACAGCCTTCCGGAAAAATGTCCAGCGGCTCCGGCCGAGGAAGAAGGCGAGCAGCGCTCCGGCGGCGCCCAGGATGAACATGTTGCCCATTCCGGCGAGAGAGGCTGCATTGATGCCGAAAAAAAGCCTGCCCATGCCGATCCCGACCCCGATGGCGATGATCTGCCAAGGCTTGCTGAGAATCAGGACTGCCATGATCAGCGGCACATAACGGAGATCGAACAGAATATGGTCGTTCACCCGAAGGCCGAAAACCATCGTCAGCCAGCCGGATGCGATAAAGATGAAGGAGGCCAGCGCCTCCTGTATGCCGGGCCGCAGCCATTGGAAAGCGGTTTTATAGCCGAGATTGAACAAATAGGCGATCGTGATAAGCAGGCTGATGTTCATGAAGAAAACTTTGGATAGTGCCATGCCAGCCTCCGTCAGTTTCATTTTATGCCTTCATTCTACATCAATTTCGCAGTCTTCATCATCCATCGACTGTCATTTCCCTCCTGACTTCACGCGAATAGCAGGCGCCGAATCGAAACTTGTTGAATAATGTTCCTATTTCGTTCATATTCCTTTAATGCGTTTAATGTAAAATAAGGCAAGGAAAGATAAATTTCACAAGGGGGTGCTGTCCGATATGATGCAGCCGATCACGTTCAAAAACCGTTCTGTCCCCGTCTACTACCCCCCGGGACAGGAGGAAGCGCTGAAGGCGCTCCCGGGCAAGCTGAGGGAGCTTGAGCTCAACTTCGATTTTCGCAAACGATGGAAAGAGATCGCCTCCGTCGAGATGTCGCGCGACGTGGCGATCTTCCAATATCATGACGGAACGAAGCTCTATCTGGAAGTAGGCTAGGCTCTGCCCCTCGGCAGCTTGGTCCGGTCAGTCCTCCAGGCGAGTCCTCCCTGCTCCGGCAGAAGTCGTGGACTTCGTCCGGCCTCTCAACGAATTCGGTACCAGCACAAGCAGGCGCAAGGGAGTCGGTCTCCCTTGCGCCTGCTTGGCGTTCATTCGTGATTGTCCGGACAGGCCGGGTCCGATCCGCGGCTTAAGCCTCGCGGCGCAAAATGCTCTCGATCTTCTCCAGCTCTTCTCCGCTGAATTCCAGGTTGTCGAGCGCGCGGACATTGTCCTCGATCTGCGATACCCGGCTTGCGCCGATGAGAGCGGAGGTGACCCGCCCGCCGCGCAGCGTCCAGGCAAGCGCCATCGCTGCCAGCGACTGGCCGCGCTCCTGGGCAAGAGCGTCCAGCTCGCGGATCTGTGCCAGCCGGCCCTCGGTAATCTGGCTGCCGCTCAAGAATACGCTTGGTCCGCCGGCCCGGGAATCCGCGGGTATGCCCTGCAGATAACGGTCGGACAGCATGCCGCCCGCAAGCGGGGAAAAGACGATCGAGCCGATGCCCTCTTCCTCCAGCACATCCTGAAGCCCGTCCTCGATCCAGCGGTTGAACATGGAGTAGGACGGCTGATGGATCAGGCACGGAGTGCCGAGCTGCTTCAGGATGTACGCCGCTTCCCTGGCCTGCTCGGCGCTGTAGTTCGAGATGCCGGCGTAGAGCGCCTTGCCGGAACGGACCGCATGGTCCAGGGCTAACATCGTTTCTTCGAGCGGCGTATCCGGATCCGGACGGTGGTGATAGAAGATGTCGACGTATTCCAGGCCCATCCGCTTCAGGCTCTGGTCGAGGCTCGAGAGGATGTATTTGCGCGAGCCCCACTCGCCGTAAGGCCCCTCCCACATGTAATAGCCCGCCTTGGTCGAGATCACGAGCTCGTCCCGGTAAGGGGCCAGATCATCCTTCAGCATCCGGCCGAAGTTCACTTCCGCGGAACCTGGCGGAGGCCCGTAATTGTTCGCCAGATCGAAATGGGTGATGCCCAGGTCGAATGCCCTGCGCGCCATTTCCCTGCCGTTCTCGTAGCGGTCGTTCCCTCCGAAGTTATGCCACAGTCCGAGCGATATTGCCGGCAGCTTCAGCCCGCTGCGTCCGACGCGGTTGTACTTCATCGATTCGTACCGCCCGGAATAAGCTTGATATCCCATCGCCTTTGTCCTCCTTGAACCTCTATAATCGCCGTCCTCGATCAGGTTGAATACGGCGTCCAGCTATGCTGCTCATTATACCTCAGAAAGATGGCTTGGCCGATCCTGGACCGGCTCAGACGGTCAGCGTCCGCGGCAGGACGATATGCATGTCGGTAGCCGTTTCCGCGAAAAATCCGGGTTCTTCCTCCGCCAGGCTCAGCCAGGCATCGACGCAAGCCGGATCGAATTGCCGGCTGCGCTGAGCCGAGATGATCCCGAGCGCCTGCTCATGGGTCATCGCCTTGCGGTAGGACCTGGACGAGGTAAGCGCGTCGTACACGTCCGCGACGGCCGTAATGCGCGCCAACAGCGGAATCTCCTTCTCCCGCAGCTGGTCCGGGTAGCCGGTGCCGTCCCACCGTTCATGGTGGGACCGGATGACAGCAAGCTCTTCCCGCATGAAGCCGAGCTTGCGGCACAGCTCGTAGCCGTGCACGGGATGAAGCTCGACGACCGCCCGCTCCTCCTGGGTAAGCACATCGGGCTTGTTCAGGATCGACTGCGGAATCTGCAGCTTGCCCACATCATGGATGATCCCGCCTTGGCCGATCGCCATGAGGTCGGATGAAGCCAGCCCCATGCGCTCGGCCAGCTTCAGGGCATACAGGGCGACCCGATAGTTATGGCCCGCCGTGTAGCCGTCCTTCTCTTCCGTCGCCTGGATCAGTGCCTGGACGCTTGGCGAAATGCATTTCTGCAGCCATTCCTTAGGATCCGAGCGGAACAGGGCTCTCATGGAATCCAGCAAGGAATGGGAGCTGGCATATTGGAGCAGGATGCCCGCCGCCACAGCCAGCAAGGACAGCAGCAGCAGCACATGGTACATCCACCAGCTGAGACGCCACGGCTCGCCAAGAACCATCATGAGCTGACCCACGCCGAGCCAACCGCAGCTGTAGACGATGGAGAGCTGCAGCGGCATCCTGGCGGCCTTGTAGCCTTTCCAATAACTCCTGGCGGCGCTGGCGAGCAGGATAAGCACGATCGCCGTCGATACCGTTCTCGTCGATTCCCTCTCCGACCACCCCGCGAGAATATGGGGATGGTTCATTGCAGAGAAGAAACAAAGCACCAGAATGCCTGTCCAGGCAGGGACGAGCCACCGGTGGAAACGCCCCAGGAACAGGACGAGCGGACGAGCCGCGGTCACGCCGGACAGCGCCAGCCATACGGATGCGATGAGGATGCCCAGCTCCGAGGAAATGCCCTGGACGGAGTTGTGCTCCATGATAAATCCCGGCGTGGCGAGCCCGTGCAGCATGATCAGCGCCGTCATGGAGATGTAGGCCAGCGCCAGGAACGAGACGCCGATGTTGCGCAGCTTCATCCCGGTATAGCCCATCGCCCCCGCAAGCAGCAAGGAGAAGACGGAGACGATCGTCACGATATAAAAATGTCCGACTGGGGAATGCCAATAGATGTCCAGAGTCCCGGACCATCTCAAGGCTTGGAACAGAATCAGGGGCAGCAGTATGAATACAGCAGCCGTAAGCAGCTTCCGGTGAGGAGCGCGCATGGGACTGAAGATCACCTCGTATGACCGCAACGGGACGAATGATGGAATGAAAGCCAGGACTTATGGATGCCTATACAAATAGCGGCCGCTGCATTAATATGGGAAAAATAAGCTTTATGCGTAGCATACCTTATCCTAGAAAGCTTTGAACAGAGTCAATATTCAAATTCTTGACCTTTTGGTCCCTTTTGAAGGACGAACGATGGAAGATGCTGTCTTCTTAAAAAGAATTATTTTCACAGGAGTTGAGACCTATTGTCATATCAATATGAAGTCAAAACATACAAAGAAAAATACGAAATGGTCGAGCTGACGGAGGCGACTACCCGCTCCCGCGTGCTGATCTGTCCGGAACGCGGCGGCATCGCTCTGCAATGCCGGCTGAACGGCTATGAGCTGTTCTATCTCGACGAGGCCACGTTCCTGGATCGAGATGCGAACATACGCGGGGGCAATCCCGTGCTCTTCCCGATCAGCGGCCAGCTGGCCAACGGAGAGTACGAGTGGAACGGCCGCAAATACCGCATGCGCAACCACGGAGTCGCCCGCACCGAAGCTTGGGAAATCGCCGGCATCTCCGATGACCGGGCAGCCACCGTCACCCTCCGCCTGCGCAGCAGCGAGCGGACGCGGGAGCAGTTCCCGTTCGATTTCGAGCTGTTGTTCACGTACACCCTCAAGAACGGCGAGCTGTCCATCTCCCAGCAATACCGCAATTTGTCGGATTCGCCGATGCCGATGTATCCCGGCTTCCATCCCTACTTTGCCGCGGATGCCAAAAACATTTCCTACCGAACGGACGCGACCCGGTACCTGGATTACAACGACGGAGCGGAAAAGCCGTACGAAGGCTCCCTCGATCTCGGGAGCATGAAGGAATCGGCCGCCTTGCTGGATCCGGCGGCTCCGGAGATTGCCTTCAAGCCTTCCGGAAACCTTGCGGTCCGGATGCGCTACAGCAGCAGCTTCCGCTACGTCGTCCTGTGGAGCGTAGAGGACAAGCCGTTCGTCTGCGTGGAGCCCTGGATGGCTCTGAACGGCGAGCTCAACCGCCAGGAGGAGCTCGTGCTCGTCCAGCCGGGCGAAACCGTCGAGGCCGAGCTGGTCATCGGCGCGTCCCATACGCTGTAATACATTGATGCCGCTGCGGCATGGCCGCTGTGCCCGGCCGCTGTGCCCGGCCGCTGTGCCCAAACCAAAAACGGGCCTGTCCCCCTCTCCAAGGGAAATCAGGTCCGTTTTTGGCTGCATGTCCATTATCGGATTTCTTTTTCGTAAAGACAGAAGCCGTTGTCCGATCTGCCCATGAACGTATATCCGAAACCGCTGTAAAAAGCGTTGAGCTTGTCGTTGCTGCCGATGCAGTCGAGCCGTATCGCCGACTTTCCTTCGCAAGCTACGCCCGTCTCCGCCCATGACAGGATGGCCCCGCCGATGCCTTGACCGGCATAGTCGCGGTTGACGGCCAGCCGGTGCAGATACAGATAGGGCTCGTGTCCCTGCTCTCCCCACAGCTCCTTGTCCCACTCGCCGGGCTGCTGAAGCAGGATGACCATTCCGGCAAGCGGCAGCCTCTCCTCCGCCGAGGCTTTCGGGCCTGCCCGGAACAGGAACGCCTCTCCTCTGGCCGCCGCTTCTTCCAAGCCGTGGCTGTCCTCTCCTCGAAGCAAGCCGTTCCACTGCAGGGAGCCGCTGGATTCCAGCCAGCCGGCGATGCCCCGGAGCATGTCCATCGCTTCCGCCGTTCCTTCCGGACGCAGCCTCTCGACCGTCAATCCGCCCGCTTCCGCGCGCATCATCGTGATTCCATTCATAGCGATCCCGTCCCTTCCAGCGGTTTGCCCGCGCTTCCTCATCCAGACCGCATCCTGAGGAAGCATCTTACGCAAGCGGGCCTTGTACTCCCATTGTAGCGCGGCGGCCTCTTCCGCGCGAGCCCCCGGATTCTTCCTGGGCTCCTGTATCCGGCTGCTTCTGCCTATCCTCCGCTTGGATGCGCCTATTGCCATGTCCGCGCCGGATTTCCCCAGGAAATGCTATAATGACCCGAAGGAAAAAAAAGGGGATCGGGATGATGCTGGAATTCAGCGAAAACGGATATACGGTATCCTCTAACGGGGTATCGGTCGAGCTGTTCGCCAAGGAATACGCCCTGCTGCGATTTCTTTACCGCAATCAAGGAAGCGCCTTCAGCCGGGAACAGCTGCTCGATCGGGTATGGCCTCTCGAATATCCGGTCGAGCGCACCGTAGACGACCATATCTATAGGCTCCGCAAAAAGCTGGCTCCAATCGAAGGGCTGGCGATTCGAACCGTGCGCAGCTTCGGCTACTGCCTGACCGTACGTTCCCAGCCGGCGGGAATCCATGCCGTCCCTTCGGCCGGCGACGGAGAGCTGCGGGAGCAGATGCGCGATATTTTCGCCAAATATCACCGCTACGGCCAAGGGGCTTCGATGCTGGCGCTTGCCCGGCAGCAGGATATCCTCGGTTATGAGCTGGACCCGTTCTACTCCGTTTACGTTCATTTCGTCCAGGGAGACGTGCAATGGCTGCTTGACGGAGGAGGTTTGTCTGCTTCCGAACGGGTCTACTGGCTGCTTTTGTTCTACCTGTTCGCCGGGGAGCCCAAGGCCAGCCTGGACTACTGCGAGCGGGTGCTCGCGACGGGGAAGCTTCCTCCTGCCCAGCACCGCGAAATCGAGATGCTCAACATTCTGGATCTGTATACGCTGGCCGGAGCGCCGCACAAGGCTCTTGAGCGGATCGAGCTGACCCGCAGCTTGATTTTGGAGGACCCGGGCTACGAAAGCTTCGAAGCACCGGCGGCCACATCCGGGATGTACGCCCATCTCCTGAGCGGCACGGGCGACCGGGAGCTGCAGGCCATATCCGCAGCCATCGAGCAGCTCCTTGCGGCCAAGCCTTATCTGCGGGAAATCGGCAGCTACTCCATCGTGAGCGGGCTGTGGCGGCTGAGAAAGAACGAGCGGCGCTCCGGCGAAGCGCTGCTCGACGAGGGACTTGGCGTGCTGGAGCTGTCCGGATTCGTCCCGATCCGGCTGTTCGGGCTTTACCGAATCGTCCAATTTTGCAGAAGAACCGCCTTCAAGGGCAGTCCCGAGGTGACACGCAAATACGAGGAGCTGTTCGCGGAGGCGCAAGCCCGCTGCGGACTTCCAGGCCTCATGCCGAACATAGAAGCCGTGCTGAACGACTGCTTGGCGGACTGACATCGGAAGGCTGACGGCACTGGAATCGCAATGGCCTTCAAGACGTTCCTCCTCCTGATATTTCTCTGACAATCCGGCGGTATACTCGGCTCAACAAACGGCTGAAGCCAACGGACAGGGGAAGATCACCATGGGAATTGAAATGCCGATCGATCATAAACGCGTCGAAAAAGGCCTGCTCGGCAACAAGCTGTACAGGCGCACCTTCACCGCTTACGCAGCGGCATCCTTCGGCGACTGGTTCGATATGCTCGCCATTCAAGTGCTGGTCGCCTATCGCTGGGAAGCCGGCCCGCTTATGCTGGCGCTTATTCCCGTCAGCCTGGCGCTGCCGGGCATCCTGCTCGGTTCCGTTGCGGGAGTGGCCGCCGACCGACTGAACAAGCTGCAGCTGATGCGATGGTGCGATTTGCTAACCGCTGCGCTGACCGCCGCCCTGCTGCTCGTTCCGAACATGTTCTGGCTGCTGCCCGTGCTCGGGCTGCGTTCTGCCGTTTCCGCGCTCAATGTGCCTGCCCAGCAGTCCTTGACCCGCAGCCTTGTGCGGGAGGATCAGCTGCTGCAGGCAGCCTCGTTGAACGGCCTCGTCAACCAGAGCTCCAAAATCGCCGGCCCCTTGCTGGGCGGATTGGCCTTGACGGCCCTTTCCCCCGCATGGTGCATCGGATTCAACGTCTGCATGCGGCTATTCTCTTATGCCATGCTTTTGTTGATCAGGAACGATGCCGTTGCCGGTACAGCTGCGGCCGTCAGAGGCTCTGGCCGTAATGGCAGCGAGTCTTCTGAGGGCGGCGAACCGCTGCCGTTCCGCCAGATGTGGAAAGAAGGCTGGAGCTTCATCCTCCGGAACAGGCTGCTGCGCAATACGATGCTGTTCGGCCTGATCGGCGCGTTGTCGATCCAGATCGTCGATTTCCAGTTCGCCAGCCTGTTCCTCGTGCTTGCGCCCGACAAGGAATTCATGCTCGGCTGGCTGGTTGCGGCTGCTGGAGCCGGCGCGGTGGGAGCGATCGCTCTCCTGAACAAGATCGGGCGCAGCCTGGGATACGGCTTGCGTCTCGGCGGAGGATACGCGATGATCGGCGCGTCGATCGGGGGACTGGGCCTCCTGCCTTCCGGCGCCGCTGCGCTGCCGGTCCTTTTGCTCGGCCTGCTCCTCGGAGCCGGCAACGGCATGTTCATCATTGCCTTCAATTATTGCCTTCAGAAGGAGACGCCTCCGCGCATGACCGGCCGGGTGTTCGGCATTCAGAGCATGGTCCTCGGCACGGTCATGATCGCCGCTCCGCTGCTCGGCGGATTCCTGGTCGAGCTGGCCGGCCCTCGGGAAATCTTCGGCCGGTTCGGGGTCGTCATCGCTCTGCTCGGCGCGGCCGGAATCCTTCTCAACCGCTGGCTTTGGCCGGTGGAGCCGGAACGCTTGGATGCGGAGGCCTGATGCCTGAGCCGCTTCGCAGCCGTTGGCCCTGTGAGGGTGAACCACAAATTCGCTTCGCAGCCGGATGGCCCTGTGAGGGTGAACCCAAGTTCGCTTCGCAGCCGGATGGCCCTGTGCAGGTGAACCCAAGTTCGCTTCGCAGCCGGATGGCCCTGTGCAGGTGAACCCAAGTTCGCTTCGCAGCCGGATGGCCCTGTGAGGGTGAACCCAAGTTCGCTTCGCAGCAGGATGGCCCTGTGCAGGTGAACCCAAGTTCGCTTCGCAGCCGGATGGCCCTGTGCAGGTGAACCCAAGTTCGCTTCGCAGCCGGATGGCCCTGTGAGGGTGAACCCAAATTTCGCTTCGCAGCCGGATGGCCCTGTGAGGGTAACCCAAATTTCGCTTCGCAGCCGGATGGCCCTGTGAGGGTGAACCCAAGTTCGCTTCGCAGCCGGATGGCCCTTCCGATCGCTGTTGCCGCCGGATTTCCCGATTCGATGGTTTCAAAGGTGGAAATCCGGCGGCAAAGGCGACCATTCTCATTTCTCCAGGGCCATTCCGGATGCTTCGCTTCCGGGTTCAATCCTCAGGTGCCGTTTCGGAGGCTTCGCTTCCGGCTCAACCCTCAGGAACCTTTCCGGATGCTTCGCTTACGGGCTCAACCCGCAGGAGCCATTTCGGGGGCTTCGCTTTCGGGCTTAACCCCCAGGAGCCATTCCGGAAGCTTCGCCTGCGAGCTTAACCCCTAAGGAGCCATTCCGGAGGCTTCGCTTACGGGCTCAACCCGCAGAAGCCATTTCGGGGGCTTCGCTTCCGGCTCAACCCTCAGGAGCCTTTCCGGGGGCTTCGTTTCCGGGCTCAACCCTCAGAAGTCATTCCGGAGGCTTCGCTTACGGGCTCAACCCTCAGGAGCCACTCCAGATGCTTTGCTTCCGGGTTTAACCCTCAGGAGCCATTCCGGAGGCTTCGCTTCCGGGCTAAACTCCAGGAGCCGTTCCGGACCCCTCGCTCCCGGGCTCAACCTCAAGAAGCCTATATAAGCTTGCGACCAAGCTTCCAGGCAAAGACCAAGCGGCAAGCCAAAAAGATCCCGTCCCGGCAGGAAACGGCATGTTTGCCGCCAATGTCGCCATGGAAGGGATCTTTCTTTTTGAACAGGAACGAAGGCTGCTTATCCGCCCATCCGCATAAAATCGATCTCGGCCAGGTCGCCGATGATGCCGACTGCGGCGCGGGTGCCGCTGGCCGCCGCGACGACGATCTGCGACGGCGAGAACCCCGCCGTATCCCCCGCCGCATAGACGCCGGGGACGCTTGTGCGGCCGGAGCCGTCGGCCGAAACGGAGCCGTATGCGTCATGCGCGCATCCGAGCTGGCTCCCGAGCGGGGTGCCGAGCATCCCGTCCGGCGTGGCGAACCCGCCGCTGCGGGCTATCCGGCTGCCGTCCTCGAAGACGACCTCGCGCAGCATGCCGCCGCTTCCTTCAAGAGCAGCGATCCGAAGGGAGCTGACCTTCACTCCCCGGCTCTCCAGCGCATGCCGCTGCTGCATGGTCAGATTGGACGACCCATGGCTGCATACGAGCAGATCGCGGCTCCACCCGAGCAGAAGTCTGGCCTGCCGGAACAAGCCGGATCCCGTCGACAACGCCAGCAGCGGCTGCCCGCGAAGCTCCCAGCCGTCGCAGTAGGGACAGCTGAACAGGCTTTTGCCGTACATTTCCCGCAGTCCGGGAATATCCGGGAACCGCTCCTGCAATCCCGCGGCGAGCAGCACCGTGCGGGCTGTTGCGGAGCCCCCGGCTGCGGTATAGACACGGAAACCTCCATTCACCTTTTCCACCGACACGACCCGGCTCTTGCTCAGCCGCACCGAGGGATATTGCGCCAGTTCATTGCTGGCGAGGGAGCGGAATTCCGCAGGCGCAATCCCGTCTCTCGTCAGATAGCCGTGGCTGGCCTCCGCAACGGAGTTGCGCGGCTGATGATCGTCGAGCAAAAGGACCGATCTTTGCGAGCGGCCCAGCATCAAGGCGGCGCTCAAGCCCGCAGGCCCGCCGCCGATGATTGCGCAGTCCCAATCCATCCCCCGAGGCCCCCTTCCTTGCTACTCTAACTTTATTAGGAAAATAGCACGCCTAGAAGAGGAACGACCCGGACAAAAAGGCGGAGACAAAAGGCGGAGACAAAAGGCGGAGACAAAAAGCGGAGAAAAAAAGGCGGAGACGAAAACGGGCTCCCCCGCATTTCATCTCCGCCTTGGCGGATGTGCTTCTAACTCCGTGGATGCCTTTGTCCCGGCGCTTACTTCCGTCCCGTAACCGGCACCGCGGCTCCGTAGTACTCCTCCAGCGTGTCGCCGCTTGCAGCAAGCTTGCCGGCCAGTTCCACGCCTACGAAGCGGATATGCCACGGCTCGTATTTATAACCCGTAATGGATTCCTTGCCTTCGGGATAGCGGATGATGAAGCCGTAATCCGCCGCATGCGCCGCCAGCCACTCCGCTTCCGGCGTACCGCCGAAGCAGCTTTCCGCCGCGCATTTGCCGTCCGTCCCGGACATGTCGATCGCAAGTCCGGTCTGGTGCTCGCTATGCCCCGGCCGTGCGCTGTATTTGTCCGCAGCAGCGACTCCGTCTTTTTTGGCATAGTTGTCGAACAGCGTTTTTTGTCTCGTTTCCGAGCGGTAGCCCGAGACCCCGGCAAGCGAGATTCCGTCTTTCTTTGCTCCTGCCACCAGCTTCTCCAGCGCCCCTGCAGCCTCCTTGCGGAGCTTGCGCTTGTCGATCTTCTCGCTGAAGGTGAACGGAATGTCCGGGTAGACGAGGTCATCCGGCACATAGCCCTCCGGCAGGCGGAACTCCTTGTTGATCAAAGCCGCGACCGTATCGGCCTGTGCAGCAACCTGTTCGGACGGCTGCCCGGATACTGCGGTTCCTTGTCCGTCCTTGTCCCCGGCCGGCTTGTCTGTGCTGCCTGTGTTGCCGGCCGGCTTGTCTGTGCCGCCCTTGGAGCCGGATGGATCATTCGTTCCGCCTGCATTGGCTGCGCCCCCTGCATTCGTTGCCGCTCCGCCTCCCACAGCTTCGCTGCCGTTTCCGTCATTTGCTGCCGGCTCCTGCGACGGCGACGGAGAGGCCGTCTGCACATTTCCAGCAGCCTCGTTGACTGCCGCAACCGTTCCCGGAGCGGAGTTGTCGGAGCAGGCTGCTGCCGCCCAAGCGGTAAGGGCAAGCAGAAGCGCTGCTGCAATTCGTTTGTTTCGGTTTTTCATGATCGTCGTTCCCCTTTGCTGTATGAAAGATCCGCCTGCTGGCGGCCTGCTGGCGATATCTTGCAAATCCCCGGAGAGCTCTTCGTCTCCATTGAAGCTTAAAGTTTTGCTGATCTTTGAAGCGGGGTTAACCTTGCGTCCTATATCCGATGTCTGACGGCCAGCCCTGTCCATGATGCACAATGATTGATTGTTAACCTTGTGAACGATCCCGGAGCAGGAAATGTTTCAGCCTCCAGGCCCGTCCTCCATCGTACCAAACCACAGCCGGGGATGGAACAGGTGGCGCAGGCGCTGCTCCAGGAATATGCCGCAAGTTCCATTTGAACGAAACGGCAAGGAAGTTTATGCTTAGTTTTGGAAATGCTATAGCTTGAGAGGAGTATGTTTCATGTCCCATCTATTCGTGTCGCCCTTCGAAATCAGGCTTGGCGACGGCGGCATTATCCGCGGCGAAGTGCGTGCGGCCAAAAAGCCGGGAGATCGCCCGGCCCTGTTCCTGGCCCATGGCTTCAAGGGCTTCAAGGATTGGGCTTTCATGCCCTATGCGGCCGAGAAGCTGGCCGAAGCCGGCTTTGTCGCCATCACCTTCAATTTCTCGCGCAACGGAGTCGGCGAGCAGGATTTCGACGAGCTGTCCAAATTCGGCTACAACACCTACACCCGGGAGCAGGCTGACCTGGAGGAAGTCCTCAAAGCCGCGATCGGAGGCAATCTGCCCCACGCGAGCTTGATCCAGCGGGCCAAGCTCGGCATGATCGGCCACAGCAGAGGCGGAGGCAACGCCCTCATCTTCGCCGCCGAGCATCCGCTCATCCGGGCAGCCGCTACCTGGAACGGCATCGACAGCGCCAACTTGTTCGACGACGCCTTCGAAGCCAAGGCTCGCGAGGAAGGCGTCGCCTACGTGACCAATTCCCGGACGCAGCAGGAAATGCCTGTGCGGCGCGAGTTTTTCGAGGATCTGGACGCCAATAAAGATCGCTTCGACATTCCCGCCCGCCTCGCCGGTCTCCGGATTCCGGTCTTGATGATCCAAGGAAGCGCGGATGCTCCTCGTCTGGTCGAAGGCTTCCGCCGCCTGCAGGAAGCGGCGCCCCATCAGCAAGCGCTCGAGCTGGAAGGAACCGGCCATACGTTCGGCGCCGTTCATCCTTTTGCCGGCACGACGGAGGCTCTGGAGCAGGCTCTGGATGTCACGATTGATTTTTTCAAAACCAATTTGTAGAAATTTCATGTTCCGTTAAGGTAACCCGGCATGGATTTTGCTATTATTCTCGCAGCAAGTACTATGCAGAATCTATTCCATTCACCACTCTTTGAAGGATACAGAAGGGAGTCAATCGTTTCATGGCAGATAAGGACAAGGATCCCAAGGATCATCTCGATCCGGTCGATCCGAAACAGGACGAGCATCTTACGATGGAAGATACGGCAACGAACGAGGGCGTCGAATTCGCTGGCCGCAGCGGCGACGAGCATCGCGAAGAAACGCTCCAAGCCGAGGATATTGTCGAGGAGGAGCGCGCCGAGGAATCCCTGCGCCAGGCCGAGAACGACGCCGAGATCCATACGGCGGATCCCGAGCGCGCGTTCGGATCGGTGCCGGTCACGGAAGGAAGCGTGGTCAACACCTCCGCAGGAGCGGCTGATCTGCCGCTGACGGACGGCAACGGATCGGGTCCTCGCCGCAGCGGGGCCGCTACCGGCTGGATGATTGCTTCGCTCGTGCTGGCAGTCGCGCTCGTCATCGCGCTTGTCAGTCTCTTCAACGGCAACGGCGGCGCAGCATCGGGCGGTACGGTTGCCAGCGTCAACGGCGAGAAGATCTCGAAGGACGAGCTGTACGAGGCGATGGTTCCTTCCGCCGGCACGACTGCTCTGGACAGCCTCATCACGATGAAGCTCGTCGACCAGGAAGCCAGCAACAAGAAGATCGAGGTCACCGAAGATGAAATGGCCAAGGAGCTTGCCGACGTCAAGAAGAACTTCGGCAGCGAAAGCGCGTTTGTGGACGCTCTGAAGCAGGCCGGCTTGTCGGAGGACGTTCTCAACAACCAGCTGCAGATGCAGGTGCAGCTTCGCAAGCTGCTCAAGGATAAAGTCAAGGTAACCGATGCGGATATCCAGAAGTATTACGATGAGAACAAAGCTTCCTTCGCGACCGAAGAGCAGGTGAAGGCCTCCCATATTCTCGTCAAGACGAAGGAAGAAGCCGACGCCATCGAGAAGCAGCTCAAGGACGGCGGCGACTTCGCTGCGATCGCCAAGGAAAAATCGACCGACACAGGCAGCGCGGCCAATGGCGGCGACCTCGGCTACTTCGGCAAAGGCGCCATGGTTCCGGAATTCGAGAAGGCGGCCTTCGACCTCAAGGTCGGCGAAATCTCCGCACCGATCAAATCCGACTACGGCTACCATATCATCAAAGTCATCGACCACAAGCAAGCCTCGACGCCAACGCTGGAAGAGAAAAAAGCGGAGATCACGGAAACGCTTGAATATCAGCAGCTGGGCACCTTGTCCCAGACGCTCATCACCGACCTCCGCGGCAAGGCGACGATTACGAATTCGTTCGAAGAAAATGCTGCCGCCAAGGCAGCAGAAAACAGCGCCGGCACGGAAAACGCGGCAGCGAACAACAGCTAGGCAAGCACGCTGGAAAGCAATAAAAAGGCTTCCGGAGCCATCCATGAGGATGGGCTCCGGAAGCCTTTTTTGATGGCACGCATGCGGACTGAAGGGGCGGCCCGTTCAAAGCTTGATTGCATCGGAGCGGAAGCGGAACGGATTCGCCCCGCTCAAGCCCGATCAGCCTGCGTCCCGGCATGCCGACGCTACATCGTCGTATCCTTGCGGACACGGCGCCGCGCAGCGCGGCTCCGCCTCAGCAGGCCCAGCACGGACACATGCGCCGGAGCAGCATAATAGCCCGCATCCTCATCGGGAGCCAGCAGCACTCCGAGCTGGTGATGTTCGCCGGCGTACCTGGCCCGCTGCAAGAACTTGAGCTGCCCGTCGGCATTGAACACCTCCATCCGGCAAAAGGCGGAGTTCATATGCAGCGCCGCATGCAGATCTTCCTTGGTCCTTACCTTCTGCCCGTTCACCTTGTGGAGCACTTCGCCCGCTTCAAGGCCCATCTCCTCTGCCGGCGTTCCCGGCACGACCCCGAGAATGCACAATCCCCGCTCGTCATGGACGAAGCGCGGCTGACGCTGGCGCTCCCGCATCGATCCCAGCAGGATGAGGGCTTCATGAAGCCCGAGGGAAAGCAGCGCGGCAACCGGTACGAGCGGCTCCGCATATGCGGCCCCGAGCGCGGCCGCAGCCAGCACGGCACTGTAGGCAAGCAGCCGGCGCGACGTAAGGCGGGACTGGAGCTTCGGGAGCTCCGAGCGCGTCAGGTCGGTGAAGCCGATGATGGCCGGCAGCGCGATGACCGTCCAGCCGCCGTCCCATGCGGAGCCGCCGAGCAGAGGCGTCCATGGCAGCGAGGCCGCCGCCGAAGCGGACGGCACCAGCAGAAGCAGGGGCACCGGCCAGTAGCCCTGCAAGGCGTAACCTCCGATCAGCTTCCCGCGCTTGCCCTCGAGGAACAGCGGCGAGGAGAAGCGGGCGCCATCCCGGCGGACGAGCAAAGCCTCGGCCGCATGCAGGCCGGCTACGAGCAGCAGCAGGCCGGGAATGTCGAGATTGTCCAGCGAGAGAGCGGCTCGTCCGAGCCAGCCGCCCGGCCCGTCTGTCAGGCCGAGCAGGCCGCTGAGCCATTGCATCAGCCCGAGCACGCCGACACTGTAAGCAAAACAGAGATATCGGACGCGGACGAGCATGAGCAGGGCGGCCGTCCCCCACAGCCAGAGCGCGGCGGAAGGCGTCAAGCTCATGCCGATGAAGGCTGCGCCGATCGAGAGGGCAGCGCCAGCGATCAGGCCGCTCAAGACGGCGCGGCCGAGCAGCTTGGGCCAGGCATGCAGGCGCACATGGAACAGCTTGCGTTCCGTCCGGGTCTGCCGGATATAAGAGAGGATGATCAGCAGCAGCGCCAAATAATAAAACGGCTGGGACAACAGCCTGACGGCCGCTGTCCCGTAGTGACGGAGTATCTCCAAGGCCGTGTCCACAGCAAGCACCTCATTTTCAAAAGAATGACTCCCAAAGTGTAACATCCAGTCGTATTGTTTTCGACAACGAAAGGCCGAAATCCTCCCCATGGAAGATTTCGGCCTTGATTTGCGCGGCGACTTCGCGGCGGCTGAAAAGGGGGCTTCTTGTGCCCTGCCGCAAGGGCTTATTGCTTCCGGGCTCCCTTGCCGGAGCGGAGCGCCTGCGCCGCAGCCTCCAGCTGGGTGTCGTGGCTGCCGCTGAGCACCCACTCGCGAACAGTCTTCTCCAGCTTTTCCTGCGTAGCCGGATCGGCCGTTCCGGTCTCCTGGAGACCGCATTGCCGCTGGAACGCCTTCACCGCGGCAGCCGTCCCCTCGTTGTAATAACCGTCTGTGCGTCCCGGATTGTATCCCAGGCCGACGAGCATCGCCTGCAGCGTCTTCGTGTCCTCGCTGATGGCATCCCTCCGCGGCTCTCCCGACCGCGACAATCGGGATACCGTATATAAAGCCGGGGGCTTCACCTGAATATCAGGACGGATGCCTTCATGATGAATCCAGACGCCGTCCGGCGTCAGCCATTTGGCGATCGTCATCTTGACGAGCCCGCCTTCCAGGTTGCGGTCATAGCTGACCTGGACCGTTCCTTTGCCGAAGGAAGTCTGGCCGACGAGCACGGCGTCCGCCGACTCCTTCAAGGCGCCCGCCAATATTTCCGATGCGCTGGCGCTTCCCTTGTTGATCAGCACAGCGACGGGATACGGCTTGCCTTTTCCATTGGAGAGGATCTTCTCGGCGCGCTGTCCGCGCTGCTGGACTTGCAGGATCGGCTTTCCTGCCGGGATGAACGGCTCGGATATCTTTTCCACGACCGGCAGAATGCCTCCCGGATTGTTGCGGACGTCGATCACGAGCCCTTTCAGCTTCCGCTTCTCGAGCTTGTTCAGCTCCTCTGCGAAGCGGTCGGCCGTGTTCAGCGAGAACTGCCGAATCTCGATCAAGCCGATGCTCCCTGGAAGCAGGCGGGCTTCCACGGTCTCCACGCCGATCTCGTCCCGCACGACGGTAACGGTCATCGGCTTGCCGCTGCCGGCGCGCTGGATGACGAGGACGGCCTTGGAGCCCTTTGGACCGCGCAGCTTGGCTACCGCCTCCGAGATCGGCAGGCCTCCCAGGCTGATGCCGTTGACGGATAGGATGACATCCTTCGCCTGCAAGCCCGCCCGCTCCGCCGGCGACCCCTTCATCGGCGAGACGACGGTCAGCTTGCCCTCTTCCAGGGACACCTCCGCGCCGACGCCTCCGAACGCCCCTTCCACCGTCTCCGAAAACTGCTTGGCTGTAGGAACATCCATATAGGTGGAGTAAGGATCTCCAAGGGATTCCATCATCCCGCTGAGCGCCCCGCTCACGAGCTTGGCGCGGTCAACGGGCTCATAATACTGCTTCTGGATCAAATCGAGCACCGTATTGATTCTCTGCAGCTCTTCCTTGCTCAGGCCGCTGGACTGCGGTTCCGCGGCTTCCGCCGGCTTGGCCGGCGCATGGACCGGCGCCGGCGCCCGGGCGGCCGCCCCGGCTGCTTGAGGCAGCGCCAGGGCGATCGCCGCCGCCGCGCCCAATGCGGCTGTCCGCCGGACCATCCGCAGTGACAATGACTTCATACCGTTCTCCTCCTCGGTTGCTGTTTCGTTCCAGACCTGCATGAGAATTCTAGTATGCGACAACGGTCCGGGTTTTATTTGGCAGCAGCCGGAAAAGCACAGATCCTCCCCGGCCTGCGGCTTCGAAGCCGAATCATGCACAGAACGTCCAACAGAAGCAGCAGGCAAGCCGCTTCGACACCAGGAAGCAAAAACAGCTTCACGGATCGAAAAGCAAGCCGCTTCCGGCGTCATGCATGTCGGGATGCGTCTGCGACAGGAGCAGATCGCATCGGACCGCAACAAAAAAGCTCCCCGCAAAAGCGGGAAGCCTTCAGACTTCACAATCGTCCATATCGACCGGGAGAGGAGACCCTCGCAAACGGCGGGTCTTCGTCCATTATCCATTATTTCAAATAAGGCAGCGGATTGACCGGCGTTCCGTCCTTGCGCACTTCGAAGTGGAGATGATTGCCGGTCGAGTTGCCGGTCGAACCGACTTCGGCGATGAGCTGGCCGCGCTTCACGGTCTCGCCCTTCTCCACCTTGATGCCGCCATTGCGGATATGCCCGTATATCGTCCACAAGCCGCCGCCATGATCGATGACGACGCAGTTGCCGTATCCGGTCCACCACTGCGCGATGAGAACGACCCCGGATTCAGCCGCGTAGATGCTCGTTCCTTCCGGAGCCGCCATATCCGCGCCGGCATGCAGCTTGCGCTTGCCGGTGATGGGATGGATCCTATAGCCGAACGGCGAACTGAGGCGGTAGCTGGCCTTCAGCGGAACGGCAAGCTTGCCTCCGGTGTAATACGTCTTGAGCGCGTTCTTCTTTTTGATCAGCGCGGATTCCTTGGCCGCCAGGTCCAGCAGAAGCTGCTCCTGCTCCTCGCTGATCTCGCCAAGCTCCTCCAGCTTGTCGTCGTACGTGGCGATCAGCTGCTGCTTCTCCGATTCCTTTTCCGAGAGAACTTGCTGGTAATCGGCTATCTTCGCGTACAGCCCCTTGACCTCGGCGAGCTGGGATTCCACTTCCTTCTTCTTCTCCTCGACCAGCTCCTTGTCGTGCCGGCGCTCCTGCAGGATGACCTTGTCCTGGCTCATCATCGTATGAAGCGAGTCGAGGCGGCTGAGGAAATCCGCGAAGCTCGCCGCATTGAGCAGAACCTCCAGGTAGCTGACCCTGCCGTTCATATATGTCATCAGGATCCGGGACTGCAGGCGGTCATCCTGCTTGCCGATCCGCTTCTCGGCATCGTCGAGCTCCTGTGCCGTCTTCTGCAGATTTTCAGTCGTGTCGCGAACCTCGCTCTGGACCTGGCTGAGGCGAGTGCCGACGGTGTCGATCTCCGTCATGACGGCTTTGAGCGATTCCGCCGTCTGGACCTTCTGCACCTCCACGGTCTTGGCATCCTTCTCGGCCTGGTTGCGGTTATGGGAAGCGGCCTGCATCTGATCGCGGACCTGCTTGATTTCCTTGTTGATCTTGTCCACCTGCGAGGCCGCCTCTCCGCCCGCCGGAAAGACGGTCAGAGCCAGGACAGCCGCAAGACAGGCAAGAATAACCCTGTTCTTCTTCATCTGCGCTTGCATCCTCCTACACTTTCAAATAACGGCGGACCGATAATACGCTGCCCCACACGCCAAGCAGCGTGCCGATGCCGATCGTAAGCAGCGCGATGATCGGAGCGGCCTCCTGTATGGTGACAAGCCTGATGCTCATGAGGCCCAGCTCGAACTCGGACTGCTTGAACAGCTCCTGGTATCCGAGCAGAATGACGGCGGCCGTCAAGGCAGAGGAGAAAAATCCGATGAGCGCGCCTTCAACGAAAAAGGGCCAGCGGATAAACGCATTGGTCGCCCCTACCAGCTTCATGATTCCGATTTCCCGCTGGCGGTTGATGATCGTCGTCTTGATCGTCGTTGCAATGAGGAACATGGCCGTGACAGCCAGTCCCGCGACGAGGATCAGGCCAATGTTGCGCACGGCGTTGGTCACCTTGAACAGCGTCTCCACCTGTCCCTGGCCGTACTTGACCCGCAGGAACGGGGAAGGATCCTGCCCCGCGCCGAGCGCTTCGATCTGGCCGGCGGCGGACGCGATCGTCTGCGGATCGTACACTTCGATGACGAAGGACGCGGGAAGCGGATTGTCCTCGCCCTGATAGTCCTGCAGCAGCTGCTTTCCGTCGCTGCCCATCATCTGGCTCATTTCCTCCAGGTTCTGCTGCTTGGTCCGGAACTCGACGCTCTTGACCTCGGGGATATTGCGGATCTTGGTCTCCAGCGAATCGATCTGCTGCTGCGTCGTGTCGAGCTGCAGGAAGGCGCGGATCTCCACCGTGCTCTCCAGCTGGTCGGCCAGCTTGTTGACGTTGAGCGCGAGCAGGACGAAGACGCTGAGGATGAACAGGGAAATGAAGATCGAGCTGATGGAGGCGAAGCTCATCCAGCCGTTGCGGAAGATGTTCCGCACGCCTTCGCGCATGTGGCGCAGGAGGGTTCTAGCCTTCATAGCCGTAGTCCCCTCTCAGCTGGTCGCGCGCGATGACGCCGTTCTCGATGGCGATGACGCGCTTGCGAAGAGAGTTCACGATCTCGCGGTTATGCGTCGCCATCACGATTGTCGTGCCCCTGAAGTTGATTTCCTCCAGCAGGTTCATGATGCCCCAGCTCGTCTCGGGATCGAGATTGCCCGTCGGCTCGTCGGCCACGATGACGCTGGGATTGTTGACGATCGCGCGGGCGATCGCCACGCGCTGCTGCTCGCCGCCGGAGAGCTGCGCCGGCAAGTGGCCATGCTTGCCGCCGAGGCCGACAAGCTCCAGAACTTCCATCGTGCGCTTCTTCATCAGCTTGCGGGGAGCTTCGATGACCTCCATCGCGAATGAGACGTTCTCGTAGGCGGTAAGCTTCGGAAGGAGGCGGTAATCCTGGAAGATGACGCCGATGTTGCGCCGTACATACGGTATCTTGCGCGGCTTGAGCTTGCCTATATTGAAGCCGTTCACGAAGAGCTGCCCCTTGGTCGGGTACTCTTCCCGGTAGATCAGCTTCATGAACGTGGACTTGCCGGCGCCCGAGGGCCCGACGATGTACACGAAGTCATTGCGGTCGATGACGACCGAGATCCCGCGCAGCGCATGCGCGCCGTTGGGGTAGGTCTTCCAGATGTCCATCATTTCAATCACGGGTGTTCTCACATCCTGTCTGTTTTCCGCTTATGAATGTTCGACAGAAAAGGCGTATTTCCTCTCCTGCAAGAAGGGATTTCCTTAATTTTCACAATTCTCATCTGCATGTCCGGTCCGCAGTTCCGGATTCGACAAGCGTCCCTTCGCCGCCTTGTCGAACAAGGGAGAGAAACTCCCTCTCATTACATCGGTAGATTGGCAACGATTTGTAGATAAATGTCGAAAAAACCTTGTCTGTCCCGCCGAAAAAGAACATCAAAAAGACACGGTGCGCCTGAACGGCGTTCCGTGCCCCGCAATTCCGCTGCTGTCTCGCAGTCAATCCTGATCCCAAACCCCGGACAATGATATCGGGATCCGATACTGGCGCTCGATATAATTTGGATAGTTGCCGATCGGGAACGTGAGCGGCTGCTTGTAGGCGCCCCCTTTGTACTTGAACGCAATAGTCTGGTTCATCTCATCGGAATCAGCGCTAACCGAGGATCCCAGCAGCTTGCCTTCATGCCAGCTTCCGCTCCCGTCCATGAACGATCCGTCCAATAGATTGTAGCTCATGTTGTCGTCCTTGCGGCCCGTATCAAGGTTGAACCGCAGCTGCAGTTCGCCGCCGCTCTCCGTCGATCCCAGCAAGGACACCTTGTCGTCCGGAGCCTTGAGCAGCAAGCCCTTCTCCGTATCGATGACGATCTCATCCTTGCCCTTATCCAGAGCCCGGAACCAGGTTCCCGTCAAATACAGAGCCTGCGGCTTGCGGAAGTAGCTGCTCTGGAAGGTGAAGACCGTCCGGTCGGGATCGTTCGTCCCGGAGCTCATGGAGGGAACGGACCATTCCTTGCCGGTATCGTCCACCAGCTTCATGTCGCCTCCGCCGAAAATCTTCATCGTATTGCTCTTCGCATAGCGCGCTTCGATTTTAATCGTAAGAGGAGAGATGACGGCCCGCTCGAAGATGATCTTCTGTCCGGCGGCTTCCAGCGTATAGTCCATCGGGACGGAGCGGGAATGCCCCGCGAACTTCCCGGTGTCCACCGCGAACGCCACTTTGTACTCCTGGCTGCGGAGCGTGAGCACGACGCCCAGCTTATCCGGCAACGGCTCCTCCTTGCTGAACAGAACGGAGATGTTCTCCATATTCTTGGCTCCGCCCGCTTGGCCCGTGACGTGCCCGGATGAGCCGTAGCCGACTTGCAGCCGCCGGTCCGTCCCGTCAGTCAGACTCAAATCATGCAGCTCGACCTGTTCATCGGGGCGCAGCCCTTCGATGCTGTACAGCAGATTCATCCGGAACTCGTCCGCGACGATGCCTTCCACGGTGAACCTCAGCCCGCCATGCTCATCCGACAGCCCTACCTTCTGCATGTAGTCGTTATCCACCGCGTCCAGGATGGATTGGTCGTTGGCGTACTCCTGGCGGATCGCGTCCACCAGCGAGGCCATTCCCGGAATCTGCCTGACGGCAGACGCGAATGCCGGGGATACGCGGATGGTCACCAGGCAGACGAGGAGCAGGAGGCAAGCGGCCGAAGCGGCATAGATTCTCCGGCTTACCGTCCTTCGCCTTCCCCGCTTCCTTTCCTTGCCGGCCGCAAGTCCCGCCCTAATCGCTGCGTCCGCCCGTCCTGCGAGAACAGGATCAATCCCCCTGTCTTCGGCCAGAACGGACAAATCCGGTTGCTGATCATCCTTCATCCCGCGCCTCCCCCTCTCTCATCCATGCTCTCAGCTTCGCCAGCGCCTTGTTCAGCCAGGTCTTCACCGTGCCCTCCGGCTTCTCCAGCAGCTTGGCGATTTCCGTCAGCGTCATATCGTCGTAATATTTGAGAATGACAACCTGCCTGAGCTTTGGCTCCAGCTCGGCAATGGCCTCCTCCATCCGCAGCCTGTCATCGATTCCAAGCATTCCGAATTCCGCAGCGGGAGCTTCGGGCAGCCTTTCGGCCGGTCTCTGTCTGCGGCGCCGCTTCTGTTCGTCGATGCAGACGTTCATCAGAATCCGGATCAGCCAGGTTTGGAAATAAGCCGGTTCCTTGAGCTTGCCCAGCTTCATGTACGCACGCAAGGTCGTCTCCTGAATGGCTTCCAGCGCCGCTTCCTCGCTGCGCAGGTAGGCAAGGGCGATCCGCAGCAGCCGATCCCGCGAATCGCCCATCAGCTGCAGGAAGGCGCCTTCGTCGCCCGCGCGGGCTTGGGCGGCCAACGCCGCGGAGCCGTCCTTTGCTTGTGCTTCCGACAAGGAAGCGGCCGGTTCAGGAACCTGGCAGGCCGTTGTCGTCGTTTCGTTGTCCAAGCCCTTCCCTCCCCTTCTCCGCATTAGACTTCGAACGCCGTCAAACGGTTTTGGCCGCAGCAAAAAAAGCCGGCCCGAGGCTGGCTTGAGGTACGCAGGACAAGGATGAGACTGCTACTTGAGCCTTATTTTCCAGCAATGCGCTGGCTAAAGCAAATAGGGCTCGTTCCGAGCCCCACTCCTCTCCTATGAAACCGGATGCGCATAAAAAACGAAGAAGCTGCCCCTGGCCATCTCCACGACCCAGGGGACAGCCTCTTGAATTCCCGCCCTCTTCCGAGCATCCGGCCGCCAGGGGCCGGACGCTTGCCCGAAAATCAGCCCTGCTCGACCTCTAGCTGCTTCAGCGGCTGCGTCGCCGGTCCCTCCAGCACGGTGCCGTCATAGCCGAAGCGCGAGCCGTGGCACGGGCAGTCCCAGGAGCGGTCGCCGGAATTCCACTTGCACTCGCAGCCCATATGCGTGCAGGTCGTATCCACGACATGCAGCGCTCCTTGCGAGTCGCGATAGGCGCCGGCGCGCTTGCCCTTGACCTTGACGACGGCGCCCTCGTCCGGCTCCAGCGAATCCGGCGTCCGGGACGGAGCGTCCAGCTTGCCGGAGATAAACTCTCCGGCGACGTTGGCGTTCTGGGCCACGAACGTCTTGAGCGACGGGTCGGCCTTGAAGCGCGAAGGCTTGAACAGCTCCAGATGCTTGCTCTGGCCGTTCGCGACGAGATCGTTCACGATCAGCGCGGCGAGCGTGCCGGTCGTCATTCCCCATTTGTTGTAGCCGGTGGCGATGAGCAGGTTGGGATGCTTGCCCGTGATCGGCCCGATGTAGGGCACTTCGTCGAGGGTGACGAGATCCTGCGCGGACCATCGGTAAGGAATGCTCTTGGCGCCGAGCAGGGAATCTCCGAATTGCTCCAGCGCCTCGAAATGCTGGATCATCGGAATGCCCTGGCCCGTCTTGTGGTTGTCTCCGCCGACGAGCACGACCCGCTTGTCTCCCAGCTGAGCCGAGCGCAGCGAGCGGACGGTGCTGCCCGCGCTGATGTACATGCCGCCCGGGAAAGGCTTCTCCGGCTCGACCGCGACGATGTAGGAGCGCATCGCATGCAGCCGGGAGAAGAACATGCCGCCGCCGTCCGTGAATGGAAAATGCGAGGCCGAAACCGCCCAGCTGCAGGAAATGGTGCCGCCCGCTTCCGTCTCCACCTGCAGGCGCCCGTTGTCGTCATCCTTCACCTTTCCGCTCGCGGTCGTATTCTCGTACACCTTGAGACCGTGGCGCTGCGCTTCGGCCAACAGCTTCTTCAGGTATTGCAGCGGATGGAACTGCGCCTGGCCCGGCAGCTTGATCGCGCCTTTCTCCGACAAACCGTCCAGCGGAAGCTTGTCCGTCCATTCTCCCGGTATGCCGATAGTCTGGTAGGCTTTCCACTCCGTATGCAGCTGCTTCAAGTCGGCATCGTTATCGGCATAAATATAGGCATCCTGAGTTTCCAGACCGCAGTCGATGCCGAGCTCCGCCACGATTTGCGTCATCCATTTCAACGCCTCGTCGTTGGCATCGTAATACTGCTTGGCCTGCTCCTTGCCGAAATGCTGCAGCAGCTTGTCGTAGATCATGCCGTGCTGGGCTGTGATTTTGGCGGTCGTATGTCCGGTCGTTCCGTCCAGAAGCCGGCCCGCCTCCGCAAGCACGACCTTGAGCCCCTGCTTGCTGAGCAGGTAAGCCGCCGTTATCCCCGTGATGCCGCCTCCGATAACGGCCACATCGGCTTCCACGGTGCCGCGCAGAGATTCGAATTGCGGCAGCTCCTCCGTTGCCCTCCACATCGATTCCGGGTAGCGGGGAAGCTTGCTGGATGAAGAAGGATTGCTGTTGTCCATGATTGAACCTCCCATATGCTGGATTTCCTATTTCTGTTATTCCCACAACCTGACGGAATCAAAACCAGGCGTCGAATCTCGGCATCACCCTCCAGGCCCGGCTGCCGCGCTCGCTCGGCGACCTCTCGCTGCTGAAGGACGCGCGCTAACTGGAGCTGGTCGGCCTGGCTCTGCAGCAGGGCAAGCAGACATCCATCGCCACGCATGGCCGGGATTTGATCCAGGAGGCGGACGCTCGCGGGTATGTCCGGCATCCTCTGGCAAGCTCGAGATGCGGTACGGAATCGCCCCGGAGTCGGCGCGGGACTGGAAGGAATCCGGCGTCCCGACCCGGATCTACGTCACGTATGGCGAGGAATGGTACTTGTGCCTGCCACCGGATCGCCGAGCATCCTCCCAACCTGTATGACGCCGTCACCGACATGATCCGGGGCGGGAGCCCCGTATTGGACGTTTACTGAATGCAAAAACAACCGGGGGGATGCCCGCCGGTTGTTTTCGCTTTGCCCTATTGCACCATTTGCACATTTGCCCTATTTGCACCAATTGCCTCATATGCCCTATTTGCCTTGTTTTGGCGGCAAGACTGCCTACACGAACGTTTTCGTGTCGTTGTTGCGGCCGAATTTGTAAGCCGCGACGAGGAAGAACACAAGAGCGAAGGCAGCCAGCACGGCTAGGTTGATCGCGATCCGGCTCGTATCTCCGGTCTGCAGCTCGTCGATCGATTGGAGCACCCAGCGCTGCGGCATGAAGTCGCCGATCTTGCGGATCGTGTCCGGCATGATCGAGATCGGGAAGAAACATCCGGCCAGCAAGCAGCTCGGCGTAATGATGAAGTTCGACATCGCCCCGGATACCGCCGAGTTTTTGGAGAAGGCGACGATGACGAGCGAGAGGCTGACGGAGACGAGGGCGAACAGGATCAGCATGCCCCCGAGCTGGGCGATCGGAAGGCCCGGGTCGACGCCGAAGACGTAGCGGAGCGCGACGAGAGCGACGGCCACCTGCACGACCATGACGGCGATGTTGACCAGGACGTTGGCGAGCACGTACGAGCGGGCGCTGATGGGAGAAGACAGAATGCGGTAATACGTCCGGTCTTCGCGGCTCTTCAGGATGATTTCCGACAGATTGACGGCCGCGGTCATCATGAACAGGATCAGGAACCCGATGGACTGGACCGACATCGCCTTCGTCAGGGATGTATCGGCGACTTGCTGCGTCTCGAGCTTGAACTCTCCGCCGCGGTAATCGGCATACAGCTTGTCGAAGGCCGCCCGGTCCCCGCCGGCTGTGCGGCTTATGGCCGCCGTATTGTCCAGGTATGCGTTCAGCATGCCTTTGATATATGCCGTCACGGTCTGGCCTTTGACGGATTGAATGGCGATTCCTTCCGGCTTGCCTGCCGCCACGCTGTCGGAATAGCCCCTCTCCATAATCAGGCCCGAGTCCAGGTCCGCCGACGCCAGCTTCTTCTTCAGCTCCTCCCGCGTCAGCAGCGTCGTCTTCACATGCTGCAGGCTGCCGACGTAGGCCGCCGTATCGGCGGCGATGACGGCGCTGCCGTCCTCATTGGCGATGCCGACGCGCAGCACCTGCTGTCCCGAGCTGCCGTAGAGCATGATCGAGCCGACGACTCCGATGATCGGCAGCCCCAGGTAGACGAGCAGGCTGCTCCTTTTGCGGAAGGTGTTCTTCAAGGTATGGACGGCCACCCACCATATATCTCTCCACATGTTACAATCCCTCCCGCTTGCTCATCATATAGGCCGAGGCTGCCAGCAGCAGCGCGGCAAGACCGGCGTTGAGCCCGATGGTCTGAAACACTTGGGTGTTGTCGCCGAGGTAGATCATATTGTTCAAGGCCATGTTCGCCCACCGGATCGGGGACAGGCTGGCGGCGATGCCCAGCAGGCTGTTCTTCTCGACCACTCCGATCGGGAAGTACGCGCCGCCGAAGAAGGAGGCCGCCTGCACCGCCAGGGAGATCAGACCGCCCGATGCGCTCGACTTCAGGAGATAGCTGACCGCAAGCCCCAGGCTGGTCGACAGCACGACGACGGAGAGCAGGACGAGCAGGACGAGAGGCAGGTTGTCGCCCCAGTAGGCATGGTAGACGACCTTGCTGAACGTAATGACGACAAGCACGCAGAGCATGTTGACCGCCAGATTGCCGAGCACCTTGCCGGCAAAAATCTCTCCCTTGCGCACCGGAGCGGCCACCAGGCGCGCCGCCGTGCCCTGCCTGATCTCGCTCTTGACGAGGTTGGCCGCCGACATCGCGCCCCACAGGGCGATCATGACGGTCAGCGCGACCGCGTAGTAATCCATCGAGCCCGGCATGCGGTCCAGATCCAGCGACAGCTCCTTCACGTACCCGCCGGAAGGCGCCGGCTGGAACGCGGAGGCAGCCTTGGCCGGATCGGCCGCCGCGATGGCGGCTGCGGCATTGTAGCGGTCGGCATAGGCCGAGAGCATGCCTTGGGTCATGTTGCTCGCGACGGCGTTGCGGTCGCTTCCATACAGCTTGATGCCGCTGTTCGCCACGATTGCATAGTCGTCATAGTTGTTTTTCTCCACTTCCGCCGCCCCGTCCATGCCGGGCTTCAAGTCCGTGAAAGCAAAGCCGGATTTCTCCATCTCCGCCCGGAATCCCGCAAATCCCTGCTGCGCGGCGCCGCTGCTCTGATCCTGCACCAGCACGCGGATCGTATCCATGGAAGCTGTCGTGCTGAACGCATTGGCAAGGGCCGTGCCGAGCACCAGCATCAGGACAAGCGGAAAGGCGAGCATGAAGAACAGCGTGCGCCGGTTCCGGAAGCTCAGGAGCATTTCCTTGAGCGCGATTTTGATCACATTCATCTCGACCCCTCCTATTGGTCCCGCAGGCTGCGGCCCGTCAGCGTCAGGAAGACCGTCTCGAGATTCGGCTCTTCTTCCTGCAATGCCTTCACTTCGGCGCCGCCGTCCATCAGCGACTTCAGAATCCGGTTCAGATTGTCCACGGCCGCGTCGCTCTGAATGCTCAGACGCCCTTCCTTCTCGTTCACCGCGCGCACGCCGGGAATCCGGCTGAGGCTCTGAAGGCTGTAAGCCGAGCCCGGCTTCAGCTCGATCGACAGATCCTTGACATCCGTAATGATCGCCTTGAGCTGCTCCTTGGTGCCGTCCGCGATGATCTTGCCATGGTCGACGATGGCGACCCGGGAGCAGATCTCTTCGACCTCCTCCATGTAGTGGCTCGTGTAGATGACCGTGCAGCCGGATTCGTTGAGCTTCTTCACCGACTCCAGAATGTAGTTCCGGGACTGGGGATCGATGCCGACGGTCGGTTCGTCCATGATGATCAGGCTCGGCTTGTGCGCGATGGCGCAGGCGATGTTCAGCCGGCGCTTCATGCCGCCGGAGAAGGTGGAGGGACGGCTCTTGGCGCGGTCGCCGAGGCCGACGAATTCAAGCGCTTCTTCGGTCCGCTCCTTCAGCAGCTTGCCCCGCAGGCCGTAGAGGCCGGCGAAGAAGGCCACATTCTCATAAGCGGTCATGTCGTCGTAGATAGCCAGATCCTGAGGCACGATGCCCAGGTTCGTCTTGGCGTGGCGGCTATGCTTGCGGCTGTCCTTGCCGAGGATGCGGATCTCTCCCGCGCTCGGCTGCAGCAGCGAGGAGATCATGTTGATCGTCGTGCTCTTGCCCGCTCCGTTGGACCCGAGGAAGCCGAAGATCTCGCCTTCCTTCACGTTCAGAGTCATATTGTCCACCGCGACGAAATTTCCGAATTTTTTGGTCAGACCTTGAATTTCCAACACGTTCATTGATCCCCACTCCGTTTCCCTCATCCATTTGATGCTCTCAGTATAAGAAAAAAGGATGCCCCTATGTCAGTGCATAAGTTCACCCTTCGGATATGAGAAATCTCATGTTCTTGTAGAGGGCAGCCGTCCGGGGGACCATGAATTTCTTCATGTATCCCTTCATTCTCCAGGCTTGTCCCCGGATGGCAGCAGCGTCGTGACGCTGAAGCCGCGGCTGCCGTCCGCGACGACGGTGCCTCCGACCGAAGCCGCCCGCTCCTCCATGCCCTTGAGTCCAAGCCCTTTGACGATCTTGTCCTTGCCCCGCCCGTTGTCCGTCACGACCGCCTTGATGTAGCGCTTCAGCACGCTGACCTCGACATGGACGGCCGTCGCGCCGCTATATTTGAGAGCATTGGTGAGCGATTCCGTCACGTTGTCCTGGATGATCTTCCAATAAAGAGGCCCGATGGACTCCAGATCGCCGCTCCCGCTGACGCCCGCCTGCAGGCCGCTGCTCATCCCGAAGCTCTCGACCTTCTCGCGCAGCCGGCTCATCCCGAGCTGCTCCGTCGGAGGCTTGAGGCGATGCAGCGTCAGCCGGATCTCCTCGATAGCCCCCTTGGAGATGCCGATCGCATTGTCCAGCAGCTGCCCCGCCCGCTCCGGATCCCGCGCCAGGAGCATTTTCGCCGCCTCCATCTGGATGAGGGCGCCGGTCATGGAATGGCCGACGCCGTCATGGATTTCCTGCGACAGCCGGTTGCGCTCCTCCAGCTTGTGCGTGTACTCGGAGTTCCGCTGCAGCTCCTGCCCGTCGCTCAGGCGGCGGGCCAGCCTCTCCTGCTTCATGCGCAGCCGGTCCAGCTCCTCCTCGAGGCCGATGGCCTTCATGAGCTGCGCCGAGTACAGCAGATAATGGAACCAGGCCGCAACGGCTACGAAAACATAGCCGACAAGCAGCCCGTCACGGAGAAAGAGCAGGGGCAGGAGCGATCCCGCCTGCAGCATGGCTCTCCGCCTGCCGTGCAGAAAGGCCAGCTCGCAGGCGCTGAAAGGCAGCAGCAGCACGAACAAGGGGCTGCCGTATGCGCTCGCGGCGAGCACGAACAGGATGACCGCCGCAATGGCGCCGGTTTTGGCGTTGATGTGGCCAAGCAGGCGAACCGACATGCTTAGCGCGATGTAGAGAAGCGCGAGCAGCATGAGCAGCGACGAATGCGCCGCGGTCCCGTCGGCGAAGTAGGCTGATGCCATGATGAAGGCCAGCGCAAGCAGCTTGTTGCCCATCGTCCACAGCTGCATGGCGTCAGGAAAGCTTGCCCGTGAGATAGTAGATCGCGATCTGCGTCCGGTGCTCCAGGGCTGTCTTGTTCAAAATGGAGGTGATGTAGTTGGCGATCGTGCCTTCGGAGATGAACAGCTCGCGGGAAATTTCCTTGTTGGACCGCCCCTTCGCGATCCGGGCCATGACTTCGAGCTCCCGCTCCGTAAACAGGCTGCGGTCGATCGCCGGCTCCGGAGCCGCCGGGGCGGCGGGAGCGGTCAGGCCGGCTCTCAGCTTCTCCAGCACGGCGTCCTGCAGCACGCTGTGGCCGCCATGGACGCTGCGGATCGCAGCCGCGATCTGCTCCGGATCGTTGTTCTTGAGCAGATATCCCTTGGCGCCGCTGCGCACCGCATCGAGAATATAGGCGTCATCGTCGAAAGTCGTCAGGATGAGCGGTTTCGCCTGCGACCCCTCCGAGATGAGCCGGGCGGCTTCCACCCCGTTCATGTTCGGCATCCGCACGTCCAGCAGCGCTACGTCCACCTCATTCGCCTTGCAGTAGTCGACGGCCTGGAGGCCGTCCTCGACCGCGGCGACGATCTCGAACTCGCCGAAGCTGGCGAGGATGATGCGCATTCCTTCCCTGATGAATGAATTGTCGTCGGCAATCAGCACCCTGATCATCGGTATTCCTCCCTATGGCGTCCGGGGCCTGTTTCCACAGGCTTTAAGTGGTAGTTTACCATGAAAAGGAAAGCCGCGAAGAGACTAATTGCCCCAGGCCGGGCATATACATGACGAACGATGCCTGATGGGAGGACTGCCCGTGAAAAGGCTGCATCTGATGCTGATCATTCTCCTTGCCCTGCTGCTCGCCGCTTGCGCCGCATGGGGAGCTCTATGGATATACGGCTCCAAAACGACCGTTCCCTCCGGCACCGCGGCGGGAGGGCTGCCTGTCGGAGGCTTGCCGAGGCAGGAGGCGCTGCGGCTGCTGCAGGCGTACGGAGAAGCGATGGATGGCCGCGCGGTCATCCTGCAGGATGGAGGAGGCCTCGCCTCCTTCAACGCGGACAAGCCCCCGGCCTCAGCCGGCGGGGGCATTGCGGCAAGCCGTATTCCGAACGAAACCGGCAGCGCCGAAGGAATTGCCGGCGGCATCCCTGCGGCCGATGCGCCCGGCAGCCTGGCGGCCGTGGCGTCCCGCAACGCGCCTGGCGGCCTGGAAGCTGAAGCGTCCCGCCACGCCTCCTGGACGCTGCGGGCGCTCGGGTTCCGGCTCCGGCTGGAGGAAGCGGAGGCTGCGATCCGCCGGCTGGCCACAGGCTCCGCATGGAGCCGGGCCAAGTACCGCTGGCATTGGGACCAGCGGCTGCACGCGAAGCTCGAGTCCCGCCGCGGGACGTTCGATGCCGCGCTGCGCCGGGAATGGGGCTTCTACGACGAGCGGCAGCCCGTCGACGCGATGCGGACGATTGCCCCGGATGACCGAGTCGTGTACACGCCGGGGCGGAGCGTCCTCCACCTGGATCTGGACCGGCAGTACGCCCAGGTCAGAGCTTGGGCGATGCTTGGCGGGATTGCCGCGTCAGAGCTGCAGGATTCGCGCCTGCCCTCGGCTCGTTCCCTGACAGGGCTCAAAGGCAAAGCGCTGCTGAAGCAGCTGGGCGTCAGCCCCGTTCTGGAAGGAAGGCTTCAAATGAAAGCGATGCTCCCCAAGGTCACGCTGGCGTCGCTGCGGGAGGAAGGAATCGATCGGCTGATCGCGAGCTTCACGACCGACTACAGCGCCAGCTCCCAGGGAAGGGCGTTCAATGTCTCGGAGACGGCCCGAACTCTGAGCGGCTGGATCATGAAGCCGGGCGACGTCTTCGATTATGGAGAGATCATCCGAATCACGGAGCGCGAGACCGGCTACCGGGAAGCGCCCGTCATTCTGAACGGCCAGCTCGCCCCCGGCATCGGGGGCGGCATCTGCCAGGTGTCCAGCACGCTCTACAATGCCGTGCTGCTGGCCGGCCTCGACATCGTGGAGCGGCGCAACCATTCGCTTCCCGTCTCCTATCTCCCTCTGGGGCGGGACGCTACCTTTGCCGATGGCGTCATCAACTTCCGCTTCCGCAATTCCACCGGCAAGCATATTCTCATCCAGACAAGCTCGGGCGATGGAAAGCTGACGGTCAAGCTGTACGGCACCCTCTCCCCCGACGTCAAGTATGAGATCCGATCCGAGACCGTCCGATCCCTCTCCCCTGCCGTTCAGCTGGAGCCGACCTCGCTGCTTGCTCCCGGCGAGAGCCGGGTTTTGACGCCGGGCAAAAGAGGTTATGTAGTCGATACGTATCGGATCCGTTATGTAAAGGGCAAAGAGACCTCGCGCCTCCGCATTTCCCGGGATACGTACAAAGCCCAGCCGGAAATCGTCGGCATCGGGCGGCAGCCGGAGCGCGCGGCATCCCCGTCACCCGACGGCTTGGACTCCGGTCCGGCAATTGGCGGCACGGACCTGCCGGAAGTTCCATCGGCAGGCTTGCTGGAGGACGGCATCCGGTTGCTGCCATAGCAGCCGATGCCAATGCTCCTCGTCTTCAGCCGATGAGCGCGTGCTTGTCATCGGCGCGGCGGGGATATTGGCCTTCAGCCGATGACGATAGCTGCCGCATGGAGGAGATGGAGGCGTTCGCCTTCAGTCCATGACTGTGCAGTAGTCCATGACTGCGCAGCCGGCCGCTGCGAGGCCAGAATTCCGCGCCTTCAAGCGATGACCGCAGCCGCCGCATCGCTGCCGCCGGGATAATAACGGTCCACCGGGGCCGGCTTGCCGAACAGATAGCCCTGGAACAGCTGGTAGCCATTCCGCTTCAGCCATTCGAAATCTTCTTGCTGCTCGACTCCTTCTGCAAGCGGGACGGCGCCGGCCTGCAAGGCCGCTTCCAGAAACGAAAGCGCGGAGCGCTGCTTGTCCGCATCCTGAGCGACGCCTTGCACATTCTGCATATCCAGCTTCATGTAATGGGGGCTCAGCTCCTCCAACAGATCTGCCGTGCTGTATCCCGCACCCGTATCGTCCAGGGCGCACTGGAATCCCCGCTCGCGGTAGTAGGCCAGAATCCGCTTCAAATGCTCCGTGTCCTCGACCTTGTCCGTCTCCACCACTTCGAAGACGAACAGGGAAGGATCCGCTCCAAGCTTCGCCGCAAGATTCACGGTCGTCCGGAGGCAATATTCGGGAGCGTAGATGGATGTCGGGACAAAATTAATGAAAGCTCTTGTTTTCAAAGGAGCCGCATGCCTGACCGCAGCCATTCGGCAAGCTTTGTCCAGCGCGTACAGACGCCCCCGCTCCCGGGCCGCCTGGAACATTTCGCCCGGGTAGATCAAGGTCCCGTCCTCCCGAATGAACCTCGCCAGGAACTCATAGGCGTACAGCTCCCCGCTCCCGTCGACGATCGGCTGGATATGGCAGATGATCCGCTCCTCTCGGATCAGGTCATCGACCCACTTCGTGCCGGCGATCGAGCCGGCTTCGGCCAAGGGCCTCCATCCTCCTTCGGCAGCAATCCGAAATGTAATCATCTCGGCGTCGGCATGGTCCCGGCAAAAATCCAGCATGCCCGGCAACTCCGTTTCCGATATCCTCAGTATGTTGTCCTCGAAAACCGCGCCTTTTCCTTGACTACTCAGATGATCTGCCGCTTCGCGGACGGCGAGCAGACTTTCCTCTCCGCCGCAGCGAAGCTCGATTCCCAACGGTTCCATCCTGCAGCTTGAGCATTCCACCCTTACCCGCTCCTAATCTTATAATCCAGCCTCGGCCAAGAGGCCAGTCTCCCCAAATTATTTTCATTTCGATAAATATATTCTTTTTCCAGATATATCCGAAAAGGGAATGGCAACTTTTTCTATACCCGTTTCTCCCCATGTTGAAACAATCGAAGAGAAGAAATTTTTTTCCTTCTTCAAAAAAAGCTTACCAACCATCTGCACTTTGCCGTTATATACAAAAAGGAAACCGGCTTGCCGCCGTCCGCCGATTGTCTAAGGAGATCAACCGCCGATGCCTATCCTTCACAGCTCCTATAACATGCCGCTTGCTGTCCTATCCATCCTGATCGCCGTGATCTCATCGTTCACGGTTCTTGATCTTGCCATATTGATCGACAAGGCCAAAAAACGCACGCGCTACATCTGGACCCTTTCCGGCGCCGTCGCGATGGGGCTCGGCATCTGGTCGATGCATTTCGTCGCCATGCTGGCCATGCATCTGCCCGTCCGGGTCACCTATCATCCGATGCTGGTCCTGGTATCCATCGTACCGGCGATATTCGCCTCCGGCCTTGCCTTGATCACCGTGAGCGGCTCGTCTCTTCCTGTCCTGCGCTCATGCTCGGGCGCCGTGCTGATGGGAACCGGGATCGTTTCCATGCATTATATCGGCATGAATGCCATTGTCGTCGAGGCGCATGTGACCTACAACGTCCCTCTGGTAGCGGCATCATGCGCCATCTCCGTCCTGGCTTCCCTGGCCGCCCTTCATCTGATCTTCGCCATCAAGCAGCGCTCCGGCACTCCCGGCGTGTGGAGATTCAAATCCGCCGGAGCGGTCCTGATGGGCCTGGCTGTCGCCGGCATGCACTATACGGGCATGGCTGCCGCTTCCTTCCACCATACGGGCGGCGCTCCCGCCGGCCACCACTCTTCGATGGACAACACGCTTCTCGCTTATGCGATTTTCATCGGCATGCTCGTCATCCTGGGCCTCGTCTTCATCAGCACCTACTTGAACCGGCGCTTCGAATCCCAGTCGATGGAGTCCGAACGCAAATTCAAATCCGTCGTCGAATCCGCCAGCGACGCCATCATCCTCGCCGACAGCCGGACGATCATCCAGTCCTGGAACAAGGGAGCCGAGCGCATCTTCGGCTACTCCGAAGCCGAGGCGGCCGGCAAGCCGCTGGAGATGATCATTCCCGACCGCCTGCGCGACGAGCACCGCAAGGAAATCGCTCCCTATGCTTCGACGCTTGCTCCCGACGGGTCCGGAAGCGTGCTGGAGCTGTCCGGGCTGGGCAAGGACGGAGTGGAATTCCCGATTGAAATGTCTCTGGCATCATGGACCGAAGACGGAAAGAAGTACTTCAGCAGCATTATCCGGGACATCACCGAACGGAAAAAAGCCGAGCAAAAAATCAACCAGATGGTTTATCTCGACGCTCTCACCGGATTGCCCAATCGCCTGCTGCTCGGAGACCGGCTCAAGCAATCGCTTGAATTCGCCAAGGAGACAGGCCACCAGGTCGGCATCCTGTTCATCGACCTGGACCGGTTCAAATATGTCAACGACACGCTCGGACACTCTACAGGCGATCTGCTGCTAATCCAGGTATCGAAGCGGCTGCGGGACTGCGTCGACAGCGGCGATACCGTATCGCGTCTGGGAGGAGACGAGTTCATCATCCTGCTGCCGGGCACGACCTCGGATGAGATCAGCCGCAAAGCCCGCCTCATCGTCAAAAGCTTCACCAAGCCGATCCTGATCTCCGGGAACGAAATGTTCGTCACCCCTTCAATCGGAATCAGCGTGTACCCCGGCGACGGCCAGACCCAGGAGACGCTCATCCAGAACGCCGATACGGCCATGTACCGCGTCAAGGAGCAGGGCAAGAACCACTTCCAGTTCTACACGCCGGAAATGAACGAAGCGGTCACCCACAGGATGAAGCTGGAGCACGGCCTGCGCAAAGGTCTCCAGAGAGGCGAGTTCAAGGTTCACTATCAGCCTCAGGTCGACATCATGTCGGGCATGATCGTCGGTCTCGAGGCGCTCGTCCGCTGGAAGCATCCGCAGTGGGGCCTTATCTCGCCGGCCGATTTCATTCCTCTGGCCGAAGAAACCGGCCTCATCATCCCGATCGGGGAATGGGTGCTGCAGGAATCGTGCCGCCAGAACAAAGCCTGGCAGGACGAGGGCTACGAGCCGATTCGGATCGCCGTCAACATTTCCTCCCGCCAATTCCAGCAGAACGACTTTGCCGAGATGGTCAGCGCGACGCTGGAGGCGACCGGCATGGATCCTCAGTACCTTGAGCTCGAGCTGACCGAAAGCATCGTCCAGAACTCGGAGAAAGCGATCTCGATCATGCACAGGCTCAAAGCGATGGGCATCTGCCTGTCGATCGACGATTTCGGCACCGGCTATTCCTCGCTGAGCTACCTGAAGCTGTTCCCGATCGACAGCCTCAAAATCGATCGCTCCTTCACGCGCAACCTCCTCCAGGATGCCAAGGACGAAGCGCTCGTCCATACGATCATCAACATGGCCCATAACCTCGGGCTCAAGGTCATCGCCGAAGGCGTGGAAACCGACGAGCAGCTGCAGTATTTGCAGCAGCGCCAATGCCATGAAGCCCAAGGGTATTTCTTCAGCCAGCCGATCCCGGCCGAAGAGCTTCCAGGCTTGCTGAATGCGACAAGCGCCTAATTCGGGCGAGCAGGAGCGACCTCGCTTCAATGGAGGGAACTCCCCTGCAGCAAGGATGGAAACCAACCAAAGCCTGCATCCGCAAGACAAAGAGCGCCTGCGTCCGTCGACGCCCGGCGCTCTTTTTTTATGCTGCACTATGCCGGCTCGCGCATCCAGCCGCAGACTTCAGAGCCCCATCTTACCGTGAAGAAAGAGCGCTCAAAGGAATTATGTTCAAACAGGCTTCACTCGGAGTTGCTCCGGTGCTCTTTAGTGCTCCGATACTCTTTGGTGATTGGGTGCTCTTTGGTGATTGGGTGCTCTTTGGTGATTGGGTGCTCTTTGGTGATTGGGTGCTCTTTGGTGATTGGGTGCTCTTTGGTGATTGGGTGCTCTCTGTGCTCGGGTGCCTTTGATGCTCGGGTGCTCGAATGCTCAGCTGCGAAGCATGAAGTCCAATACCGCCAGAGCCGCCAGATGGGCAGGATAGAAAGATCTCCACAGCCAGCGGGGAACTTTCAGCTTGTCGAGCCCCTCGCGCCAGTCTTCTCCATAGGCGAGCAGCAGCGTCGGGGCGATGCTGAACAGCTGAAGCACCCAAGATGATCCATATGCGGCGATGATCGCTACGTTCAGCAGCAGATGCAGCACCACCATCCTCTTCGGCCCTGCATACCGGAAGATCAGGATCAGCAGCAAGCCGTAGGCATTGTAGTCGAAAGGAAGCTCCTGCATGATGATGCAGGCTGCTGCCACCAGGAAGGCCGCGGCAGTCCCGCCGGCAATGCGCCGGCCTCTGCTCGGGCCGCTGCGTTCGCTGCCGGGAATGCCGGCTGGGCGGGCGCTCCATTCGAGTAGGCCATCGAGGGCGAAGATGACGAGCGCCGCGGCAAGCAGAGTAAAGATGACGTTGTAATGGCTCGTTCCGAACGCAAGCATGTAAGGAACCTGCGCGATGGCCGCGAGCAGCGCGAGCCTGCCGATGTATCGTTTTCGGGAGCGGGTCATCAGGCAGCCGACGGCGATTCCATAGGCGTAAATGGGAAATGCGATCCGCCCGACGATGCGCCAGCCTGTGGAGTCGGGGAAGAAAATGACGCCGATATGGTCGATGAGCATCGAGAAAATCGCCAGCAGCTGCATGAACGTCACCTCTTTCTCGAACTAGGCGTGAGTACGGTTAATGACATGGCCTGCCTTTGCTATAGATGATAAAGAATTCAATCCCCAAAATCCACCCCGCCGATGTTAGAGCGCCTCTCCTGTCCTCTCTGACCAATTCTCCCCTTACCGTCCCCCTCTTTCCCCCTCTTTTTCAACCCAAATACCTCCATCTATTTCCTTGTTCTCTTCTCTCCTCTCCTCTCCTCTCCTCTCCTCTCCTCTCCTCTCCTGTCCTCTCCTGTCCTCTCCTGTCCTTTCCTGTCCTATCCTGTCCTCCCCTGTGGATCTCCTCCCTCTCCTCTCTTTCCCTGCCCTTTTCTCTCCTTGCTTTCTCCCTGCCCTCCGCCGAGCCTGTCTTGCCCGCTCCTCTGACCCTAGCCGCACGATGGCTTGTCCTGGAACGACAAGGAGCCCCATCCGCGCAAGGCGGACAGAGCCCTCTTCCCTTCGCTCCGATCGCAAGGCATCGCTTGCGGAGCTGTGCAGGCATGCAGCCTGCTAATTCTGCTTGGCGGAATACGCCTCTACCCAGCCAGCCGTCTCCGCGAGCGCGGCTTCCGCGCGCCCGATGGCGGCTTCGACCTGCGGACGGGCTGTGCCGCCGTAGACGTTGCGCGCATTGACGACCGTCTCCGGCTGCAGCACCTCGTAGATGCGCTCGTCGAACAGCTCCGAGAACCCCTTGAATTCATCCAGCGTAAGATCCAGCAGGAATTTGCCGTTCTCGATGCAGTACAGCACCGTCTTGCCGATCACCTCATGCGCCTGGCGGAAAGGCAGTCCTTTGCCGACTAGGAAATCGGCGATATCGGTCGCGTTGGAGAAGTCCTTGTTGACCGCCTCGCGCATCTGTCTGCCGTTCACCTTCATCGTGGCGATCATCGGGGCGAACAGGCGCAGCGCGCCGGAGAGCGTCTTCACCGTATCGAACATGCCTTCCTTGTCCTCCTGCATGTCCTTGTTGTAGGCGAGCGGCAGCGACTTCAGCACCGTCAGAAGGCCCGTAAGGTTGCCGTACACGCGGCCCGTCTTGCCCCGCACAAGCTCCGGCACGTCCGGATTCTTCTTCTGCGGCATGATGCTGCTGCCCGTACAGAAGGCGTCGTCCAGCTCCACGAAACGGAACTCCGTGCTCGACCAGAGAATCAGCTCCTCCGACAGGCGGGACAGATGCATCATGATCATGGAAGCGTGGGAGAGGAACTCCAGGATGAAATCGCGGTCGCTGACTGCGTCAAGGCTGTTCTCGTATACACGGCCGAAGCCGAGCTGCTCCGCTACGTAATGGCGGTCGATCGGGAACGTCGTACCCGCCAGCGCGCCGGCTCCGAGCGGCAGCGTGTCGATGCGCTTGTAGCTGTCCTGCAGCCGCTCGGCGTCGCGGCCGAACATGCTGACGTAGGCCATCAGATGGTGGGCGAACAGGATCGGCTGGGCGCGCTGCAGATGCGTGTAGCCGGGCACGATCGTGTCCAGGTTCTCCTTGGCCTGGCCGATGAGCGCTTCCTGCAGGCTGAGCAGCAGACCGACGAACTCGACGACGCGCCGGCGCAGGTACAGATGCATGTCCGTCGCCACCTGGTCGTTGCGGCTGCGGCCGGTATGCAGCTTGCCACCTACAGGGCCGATATCGTCGATCAGCGCTTTTTCGATGTTCATATGGATATCTTCGTCGGAGACGCTGTACTCCAGCTCACCCTTGCGGATGCGCTCCAGCACGCGGTTCAGCCCGCTCTTGATCTTCTCGACGTCCTCGGCCGGCAGGATGCCCTGCTTCCCGAGCATCGACACATGCGCCAGGCTGCCGCGCACGTCCTCCTCCGCCAATTCCTTGTCGAACGTAATCGACGCCGTGTATTCCTCGACCAGCTGGTCGGTCTGCTTCGTGAACCTTCCGCCCCACAGTTTGCTCATCGCCCTGCTCCCCCTTCGGATATGACAACGGGCTTGCGCGCCGGACCGGCGCAGCAAGCCCTTATGCTTGTTTTGGATTCATCGCCCGCCCCGCAAAGGCTCAGGCGCGTCGATCGGCTTTCGGCCACATTCAGGCAGCCCTTCGGGCCTGCTTGTCAGGACCGAAATCCTATTTCGCCAGGTCAGTCCTTGCGGCTTTGCTCCACGCCGGAGGAAACCTTCAGGCGCAGCGCGTTCAGCCGGATGAAGCCCGTCGCGTCGCCTTGGTCGTAAGCCTGCGACGGATCGGCCTCCATCGTAGCGATGTCCGGGTTGTACAGGCTGACCGGGCTTTTGACGCCGGCGCCGATGACATTGCCTTTGTACAGCTTGAGGCGGACGGTTCCGCTGACATTCTTCTGGCTTTCATTGACGAGCGCCTGCAGCGCAAGCCGCTCCGGCGCGAACCAGAAGCCGTTGTAGACAAGCGTCGCGTACTTGGCGATGAGCGAGTCGCGCAGATGCATGACGTCGCGGTCCATCGTCAGCGACTCCATTTTGCGGTGGGCGCTGAACAGGATCGTGCCTCCCGGAGTCTCGTATACGCCGCGGCTCTTCATGCCGACGAAACGGTTCTCGACCATGTCGACACGGCCGATGCCATGCTTGCCGCCCAGCTCGTTGAGCTTGTCCATCACCTGCAGCGGGCTCAGCTCTTCGCCGTTGATCGCGGTGCAGTTGCCTTGGTCGAAGGTCAGCTCCACGTATTCGGCCTTGTCCGGGGCGCGCTCCGGAGACACGCTGAGCACGTACATGCCCTCGTTCTCCTCCGAGCTCGGATCGAACCAAGGATCCTCCAGCATGCCGCTCTCGAAGCTGATGTGCAGCAGGTTGCGGTCCATGGAATAAGGCTTCGCTGCGGATGCCTGAACCGGAATGCCGTGCTTCTCGGCGTAAGCGATCATCTCGGCGCGTCCCGGGAACTGCGCCCGGAATTCCTCGCTGCGCCAAGGCGCGATGACCTTGATGTCCGGCGCCAGCGCAGCGGCCGTCAGCTCGAAGCGCACCTGGTCATTGCCTTTGCCCGTCGCGCCGTGGGCGATCGCGGTCGCTCCTTCGGCGCGGGCGATGTCGACCATGCGCTTGGCGATCAGCGGCCGCGCGATGGACGTTCCGAGCAGGTACTGCCCCTCATAGAGAGCTCCGGACTGGAACATCGGATAGATGAAGTCCTTGGCGAACTCGTCCTGCAGGTCGTCGATATAGACCTTGGAGGCGCCGGTCGCCAGAGCTTTTTCCTCCAGGCCGTCGAGTTCTTCCTTCTGGCCGATGTCGGCCGTGAAGGCGATGATTTCCGCGTCATACGTTTCCTTGAGCCACTTCAGGATGACGGATGTATCCAAGCCGCCCGAATAGGCCAGCACGATTTTTTCCTTTGCCATGTCGCTGTTATCGTCCTTTCCCTGTCCCTTCCGGAAGCTTCATGCCATGAGGCAGGCCCGGATCTGGATATAGTCGGAGCCGCCTCTACATGAGTGCGGCCATGATCGCTTTCTGCGCGTGCAGGCGGTTCTCCGCCTCGTCGAATACGATGGAATGCTTGCCGTCGATGACGCCCTCGCTCACCTCTTCGCCGCGGTGCGCGGGCAGGCAGTGCATGAACAGATAGTCGGCCTTGGCATGCTTCGTCAAGTCTTCATTGACCTGATAGCCGGCAAATGCCCGCTCGCGCTCCGCCTGCTCGGCCTCCTGGCCCATGCTCGCCCATACGTCGGTGTAGACGATGTCCGCTCCCTCGATCGCTTCGCGCGGATCGCGGCAGACGTGAATGACGGATCCCGTGCCCGCAGCGACGGCCTGGGTCTGCTTCACGATAGAGGCGTCCGGCTCATAGCCCTCCGGAGTCGCCACACTCATGTGCAGACCGAGCTTGGCCGCGCCCATGAGCAGCGAATGCGCCATATTGTTGCCGTCTCCGATGTAGGCGACCTTGAGGCCTTCCAGCCTGCCCTTATGCTCCAGGGCGGTCTGGTAATCGGCCATGACCTGGCATGGGTGCTCCGAATCGGTCAGGCCGTTGATGACCGGCACGGTGGAAGCGCGCGCCAGCTCGATGACGGTGCGGTGCGCGAACGTGCGGATCATGATGCCGTCCAGATAGCGGGACAGCACCTGCGCCGTGTCCGAGATCGGCTCGCCGCGTCCGATCTGAAGATCGTTGCCGCTCAGGAACAGCGCATGTCCTCCGAGCTGATACATGCCGACTTCAAAGCTGACCCGCGTGCGGGTGGACGCCTTTTCGAAAATCATGCCGAGGGTTTTGCCCTTGAGCTGATGATAGGCCTCTCCGGATTTCTGGACGCGCTTCAGCTCGATCGCCAAATCGATGAGGTAGCGGAGCTCCTCCGGCGTGTAGTCCGCCAGCGCGAGGAAATCGCGCCCTTTGAGGCCTGCCGCCAGCTCCTCGCTGCGGGCTCCGGCCAAGATAAGAGGTTGCTGCATCAATGGAACACCTGCTCTTTCTATGCTCGCCGCCGGTCGTCCGGCGGCGCTTGGATTCGTGGGGATCGGGAACCTGTATCCCTTCTCGTTCCGGGATGTCTAGTTCTGGGATGCCGTGACCGTCTTCTCCTTGAGGACGGCGGCGATGATGCCGACCGCCTGATCGATCTCGTCATTGGAAACGAGCAGGTTCGGCAGCAGGCGGATGACGGTCGGGCCGGCAGGCACGACCAGCAGTCCGCTCTCGTGGATCGTCGCGATCACGTCGGCGACCGGTCCTGCGCATTCGATGCCGATCAGCAGGCCGAGCCCGCGGATCTGCGTCACCCACGGATTGCCGGCGAGCTTCTCGCGCAGCTGTCCGGTCAGGTAGCTGGCCGCGCCTGCCGCGCGGTCATACACTCGGTTGCCGGCGATTTCCTCGACCGTGGCCTTGACGACGGCGGAAGCGATCGGCGTTCCCCCGAAGGTCGTCGCATGGGAGCCCGGAGTGAACGCTTCGCGGAGGAATTCCTTCGCGAGGACGGCGCCTACCGGGAAGCCGCTTCCCAGCCCTTTTGCCGAGGTGAAAATATCCGGCTGCACGCCGTAATGCTCGTGGGCGAACAGCTTGCCCGTGCGTCCCATCCCGGTCTGCACCTCGTCGATGATCAGCAGAATGCCGTTATCCTTGCACAGCTTGACGATGTCGTGCAGGAACTCCGCCCGGACAGGCAGGACGCCGCCCTCGGCTTGGACGAGCTCCAGCATGATCGCAGCGGTCCGTTCGTTCACGGCAGCCTTGAGCGCGCCGAGATCGTCCATCGGCACGGTGGTGAAGCCTTCCGGCAGCGGCAGAAAGCCTTCCTTGACCTTGTCCTGGCCCGTTGCCGTCAGCGTCGCGAGCGTCCGTCCATGGAAGGACTGGGAGAAGGTGATGATCTCGTACCGGTGCTCTCCCTTGATCTTCTGGAAGTACCGGCGGGCCAGCTTGATCGCGCCTTCGTTCGCCTCCGCTCCGGAGTTGCAGAAGAAGACCGCATCCGCGCATGTATGCTTCACGAGCAGCTCCGCTGCCGCTTCCTGCCCCGGAATATGGAACAGATTCGACACATGCCAGACTTCATCCAGCTGCTTCACGAGGGCATCCTTGATCACTTTCGGAGCATGGCCGAGGTTCGTGACGGCGAGGCCGCTCATGAAATCGAGATATTTCTTGCCGGCATCGTCCCAGAGCCAGCTTCCCTCGCCTTTGACGAGCGCGATCGGATATCTTGCGTAGGTTGGAAACAGTGCGCTGTTGCTCATTGCAGATCCACCTCTCCCTATCGTTATATGGACTCGCAGCCGGATGGCTGTTGTTGCGCTGAACCTTGGAGTCGCTTCGCCGCCGGATGGCCCTTGGTGCGTCGAATCCTAGAGTCGCTCCGCCGCCGGATGGCCCTTCCGGCTGTTGAATCCTAGAGTTGCTCCGCTGCCGGATGGCCTTCCTGCTGTTGAATCCTAGAGTCGCTCCGCTGCTGGATGGCCCTTGCGGTTGTTGAATCCTGAATTCGCTCCGCGGCCGGATGGCCCTTCCGATCGCTGTTGCCGCCAGATTTCATGAATAGATGAATTCAATGGTAGAAATCCGGCGGCAAAGGCGACCATTGTCATTTCTCCAGGGCCATTCCGGCCACTCCGCTCCGGGATTCAACCCCAAGGGCCACCCCGAATGCTTCGCTCCAGGCTTCAACCCAAGGTGCCTTCCCGGTTGCTTCGCTCCGGGCTTCAGCACCTAGGCGCCAATTCGGATGCTCCGCTCCGGGAGTCAACCCAAGGGCCACCCCGGGTGCTTCGCTCCGGGATTTAACCCCAAGGCGCCACTCCGGCCGCTTCGCTCCGGGCTTCAGCTCCAAGGCGCCAATTCGGATGCTTCGCTCCGGGTTCTGGCTCCAAGGCGCTACTCCGGATGCTTCGCTCCGGATCAGCCTCAAGCTGCCGCTACAGGCAGGCTCCGCAGGAGCGGATTTCTGACTCTGCTGATGGGGGCCAGCCAGCAGGCAGAGCTTCTTCTTCCATCCGAGCAAGGCGCAAGGACGAAGAAAGACGGAGGGACTCTGAAGAAGCGGAGCGTTCGCATTTGAAGACCGGATTCCCCCATTCATGGGGTAAGTTCAAGGAATTCGGGCTTCAACAGCGATCGGAAGAGCCCTCCGTTTTCGGAGTCTGCTCCATCGGAAGAGCCCTCCGTTTTCGGAGTCCACTTCCCGCTTCAGCATGTGATGACTGTGCCGACGCCGCCCTCGAGGACCGCCCGGCTGAGAATGTCCGGCTCGGTGCCGCTGACAATGGTCACCTCGCGGACATTGCCGTGCAGGCAGGCGAGCGCCGCCCGCACCTTCGGGATCATGCCGCCATAGATTTCGCCGCTGGCGATCATCTCCTCGATATCGGCCGCGCTCACGCTAGGCAGGACCGTCTTGGCTCCATCTACGGAGCGAATGATGCCCGGCACGTCGGTCACGACGATCATCCGCTCCACGCCCAGATGGGAAGCGACGGCTCCAGCCGCCGTATCGGCATTGATGTTGTAACGCTGTCCGGCCGCATCGATGCCGACCGGCGCGATGACCGGGATGTAGCCCATTCCCATCACGCCTTCGATGATTTCCGCGTTGACGTCCGTCACTTCGCCGACATGGCCGACCTTGTCGGCATTGCCGACAGGCCTGGCCTGGATGAGCATGCCGTCGACGCCGGAGAGCCCGAGCGCCCGCGCTCCCGCGCCTTGGATGCGCCTGACGATCTCCTTGTTGATCGTTCCCGAGAGCACCATCTCGACGACGTCGAGCACTTCCTCCGTCGTCCGCCTGAGCCCGTCGACGAACTCGGTCTCGATGCCGAGCTTCTCCAGCGTCCCGGAGATGGCGGGGCCGCCGCCATGCACGATGACCGGCTTCACGCCCTGCTCCTGCAGGTGCCGGAGATCTTCGAAGAACGCGGCGGGAAGAGCCGCAAGCGTGCTTCCCCCGCATTTCATCACAAACCGCTGTTCCATCCGCCTCATGCTCCTTCATCCGCTTCATGCCGCTTATGCTCAAGCCGGTTGAAGCTTTATGCCGCTTATATTTTCGCCTGTTAACGGTTCCTGCTGTTAAGTGCGGTAAGCCGCGTTGATCCTGACGTAGTCATAGGTCAGGTCGCAGCCCCAGGCTACGGCCGCGCCGCCGCCGATATGGAGGTCGACGATGATTTCCACCGTGTCGCCCTTCAAGTATTCCAGCGCCGCTTCTTCGTCGAAGGCGACCGGCCGGGATTCCTTGAGCGTCAGGATCGGTCCGAGCGAAATATCGACGGTATCCGGATCGAGCGGCTCGCCGGCCCGGCCAGCGGCCGCGATGATGCGGCCCCAGTTGGCGTCGGCGCCGAAGACGGCCGACTTCACGAGCGAAGAGCCGACGATCGTCTTCGCGATGGCAGCCGCCGACCGGTCGCTCTGCGCTCCGTTGACGCGGACCTCGACGAGCTTGGTGGCGCCTTCGCCGTCGCGGGCGATCGCCTTGGCCAGCACCTCGCATACATATCTCAGCGCATCGCCGAACGAATTCCAATCCGGATGCAGCGGCGTCAGCTCCTCACCTCCGGCAAGGCCGCTCGCCATCGCGACCAGCATGTCGTTGGTGCTCGTGTCCCCGTCTACCGTAATCATGTTGAAGGTGCGGTCCGTAGCGGTGCTCAGCAGGCTTTGGAGAGCTTCGCTGCCGATATTGGCATCCGTCGTGACGAAGCCGAGCATCGTCGCCATGTTGGGATGGATCATGCCGGAGCCTTTGGCGGCGCCTGCCACATGAATCGTCCTTCCGCCGGCCTCGACGGCAACGCAGATCGATTTTTTCACAAGATCCGTCGTCAGGATCGCCTGGCAGAACTCACCCGCGCTCTGCTCGTCGCCCGCAAGCTGCTGCGGCAGACGGCTGATGCCTTCGCGCACGCGATCCATCTTGAGAAGCTCGCCGATGACGCCGGTAGAGGCCACCGCGATCTGCTCGGCCGGAATTCCGGCCGCTGCCGCGAAGGCGGAGCGCATCTCGTACGCATCGGCCTCGCCTTGCTTGCCCGTGCAGGCATTGGCGTTGCCGCTGTTCACAAGCAGCGCGCGCAGCCGTCCTCCCGCCGCCAGGCTTTCCCGGGTCACCTTGATCGGGGCCGCCTGCACCTTGTTGGTCGTATATACCGCCGCAGCCGCCGCAGGAACCTCGCATACGATCGCTCCCAGATCGTTGCGGCTCGTTTTTTTCAGTCCGCAGTGAAGCCCGCCCGCCCGAAAGCCTGCCGGTGTCGTAACGGAGCCGTCCTCGACGATCGTGAACGCCTTGCCTGCTGTCTCTTGTGTCATCGCGTAAATCGCATCTCCTTCTAGTGGGGTTCCGCCAGGGAATTAAGGATACATCGGGATGAACTGCAGGCCGGCATTCTCTTCCCAGCCCATCATCAGGTTGAGGTTCTGGATCGCTTGGCCGGCTGCGCCTTTGACGAGATTGTCGATGACCGACACGATCGTCACACGTCCCGTGCGGTTGTCGACGGCAAAGCCGATGTCGCAGAAGTTCGAGCCCGCGACTTCCTTCGTCGCCGGCATGACGCCTTCCGGCCGAATGCGCACGAACGGGCGGCCCTCATAGAACTGCCGATACAGCTCGATGAATTCCTGCTCGGTCCGCTTTTCCGCAAGCGTAGCGTACATCGTCGCCATGATGCCCCGCGTCATCGGAACGAGATGGGTCGTGAAGGTGGTGACGATATTCCTGCCTGCCGCATCGGACAGGACGCGCTCGATCTCCGGGATATGCTGATGCTTGTTGACCTTGTAGGCCTTGAAGTTCTCGTTCAGCTCCGAATAATGGGTGCCGAGGCTCGCTCCCCTGCCCGCGCCGGATACGCCGCTCTTGGCGTCGACGATCAGAGTGGACGGATCGATCCAGCCCGCCTTGATAGCCGGCACCGCACCCAGCAGCGTCGCTGTCGGATAGCAGCCCGGATTGGACAGCAGCTCCGCCCCGCGCACCTGTTCTCCGTAGATCTCCGAAAGGCCGAACACCGCCTTCTCCAAGTAGGCCGGGTCTGCCGCCGGCTTGCCGTACCACTGCTCATATACATCCGGCTGAGGCAGGCGGAAGTCTCCCGACAGGTCGATGACCTTCAGCCCTTCCTCCAGCAGCTGCGGCGCCATCCGGCTCGCCACTCCGGCCGGAGCGGCCAGGAAGACGACATCCGCCTTGCTCTTGATCTCTTTGGGGTCTACGCCATCCAGAACCCCGGGGAAAATATCCGACAGATGCGGATATCCGTCCGCAATCGGCGTTCCTGCGCTGGAAGAGGAAATGACCGAACTGACCTCCGCATACGGATGCGCCTGAAGCAGCCGGATCAATTCAACGCCTCCGTAGCCGGTTGAGCCTACAATGGCAGCTCTTATTTTTGTCCCCATCATTCAGCACTCCCCTTCTTCGCCCTGATTCCTGAGAGAAGCCGTCGCAGGCCTCTTATACCTGAATCATTATACGTTTATATTAATAATAATACAACCGGAAATATGACTATCCTTTCCTTCTAGACCCGGCTTCCGCCTTCCTTCAAGAGAGCAAAAAAAGACCGGAAAGAATCCGCGTCTTCTCGGCATGAATGTTCAGTTCCTAACGGACGGCGGCGACAGCAGCAGGCAGAACAGAAGATTGCTTCCGGCAGCTGGAGAGATCCAAATCTCTACGGACTCCTCGCTCGCGCCCGTCCGGTAGAGGACGCTGTTCGGATCGGTTGCCGCTGCTGATCCCAGATGGGAGAACGTGACGACCGATCTGTTGACCAACGCCGAGCCGCGGAACAGGCCTCCGCGCGGATTGAAGGTGAGCAGCGAATGGGGAGCCACGTGCTCCAGAACGATCTTGCACAGCACCCCGTAATTGCCGGAGTTCGTCGCCGGCGGCAGCTTCCGTCGTGTCCGGTAAGCGAGGAGCTGGACATAAACGTACAGCACCAATAGAAAAGCGGCCAGCGTCTCCGTCAGGATGCCTCCTGTCGTCCAAATGAAGGAGGGATACACGGCGCCAATAAAGGCGGCCAGCAAACCGGCCCATCTGCCCGCAAGCATCGCGCCGAGCCGGTACATGAGCACGAGCGTCGCTGCTGAGCAGCGCCTGGATGCAACGGATCCACCGGTACGGATCGTGAACCCGGTAATCCGCCGCCTTGTATTAATTGAATCCGGGAAATAAAAAAACACTTTCCCTAGCAGGCGGCGATTCCGGTTGGATTCAGCCGCTGCTCGGGAAAGTGCTGGATATCGATTCCATTCCTTATATGAGCCGGATTACTCCAGCTTGAACCCGCGCCCCAGCACCTCCGCCGTATGGCTGATGATGACAAAGGCTTCGGGATCGACCGTCTGCACGAGCCGCTTCAGCTCGGAAACCTCGTTCTGGCTGACGACGACCATCAGCACCGTGCGCGCATCCCCCGTGTAGCCTCCATGCGCGTCCAGGCGCGTCAGTCCCCGGTCGAGATCATGCAGCACGGCGTCTGCCAGCTCTTCCGCGCGGGAACTGATGATGAACGCGACCTTGGACAGGGCGAGTCCCGTCTGCACGATGTCGATCGTCTTCGTCGTCACGAACAAGCCGATCAGCGCGTACAGCGCATTCTCCGGCGAGAGGAACACTCCGGCAGCGGCGATGACAAGTCCGTCCAGGCAGGCGACGGACAAGCCGAGCGTAAGCCCCGAGTACCGGTGCAGGATTTGAGCCGCGAGATCCGTGCCGCCGGTAGAGCCGCGTCCTCTGAATACGAGTCCGAGGCCGAGGCCGACGCCGATTCCTCCATAGATCGATCCGAGCAGCGGATTGTCCGTCGGAGCGCCCCAGTGGGCCGTCAGCAGCACGAACAGCGGCATAATGGCAGAGCCGAACAGAGTCTGCAGGGCAAAGCGGCGTCCGAGCAGCAGCAGTCCCGCGAAGAACAGCGGAATATTGAGCGCCCACTGCGTATATGCGGGCGTGATGCCGTATAAATGCTGGATAATGACCGATATCCCCGATACGCCTCCGGAAGCGACCCCGTTGGGGAGCAGGAAGCAGTTGAAGCTGATGGCGATGATAAACGCTCCTGCGAGCAGCAGCAGCGTATTTGTGACGGGATGATTGATGACCGATTTAGTCATGCGGCGGGGCTTGCGGCTTTTGCCGCGTTCCGCGCCTATCTGCTTTTCCCTCGATGACCCTTCGTTCCTGTTGCTCACGAGTTTTCCCCTCTCTATCTCCGCTGGCCGCGTGGAGAGCCCGGTTTCCCAGAAGCCGGCTCCCCCTGCTCTGCCGCGGTAACGCAGAGAATGATTTCATTCCGCGCGAAAAAGAGTTCCACACTGTATACAGTGTCGGAACTCTTCCGTGCTTCTATTCGCTGCGTGCCGAAGCGCCGTTCCTTGCTTGCCCTCAGGCTTCCGGCTGATGCCTGATCTGGTGGCGCAGATAGCCGTTGATGAAAGGATCGAGATCGCCGTCCATGACGGCGCCGACGTTGCCTGTCTCCACCGAGGTGCGATGGTCCTTGACCATGCTGTACGGATGGAAGACATAAGAGCGGATCTGGCTGCCCCAGGCGATCTCCGACTGCTCCCCGCGGATTTCGGCCAGATGCTTCTGCTGCTCCTCGATCTTGCGCTCGTAGAGCTTGGAGCGAAGCATCTTCATCGCCTGCTCGCGGTTCTGGATCTGGGAGCGCTGCGTCTGGCAAGCCACGACGATTCCGCTCGGAAGGTGGGTGATCCGGATCGCCGATTCCGTCTTGTTGACGTGCTGGCCGCCGGCGCCGCTGGAGCGGTACGTGTCGACCTTGAGGTCGTCCGGACGGATCTCGATCTCGATATCATCCTCGATCTCCGGCATGACGTCGCAGGAGACGAAGGAGGTGTGGCGGCGGCCCGAAGCATCGAACGGAGAAATCCGCACGAGCCGGTGAACGCCTTTCTCCGCCTTCAGGTATCCGTATGCATTGTAGCCCTTGATGGAGATGGTGACGCTCTTGATGCCGGCTTCGTCGCCGGGCAAATAGTCCAGCAGCTCCACCTTGTAGCCGTGCTTCTCCGCCCAGCGCGTGTACATGCGGTACAGCATCTGGCCCCAGTCCTGGGACTCCGTGCCGCCGGCTCCCGGATGCAGCTCCAGAATCGCATCCAGCCTGTCATACGGCTGGTTGAGCAGCAGCTGCAGCTCGAAGTCGCCGATCTTGCCCATCAGGTCGGCCACGCCGTCCGTCAGCTCGGCATCGAGAGATTCATCCTCTTCCTCGCCGGCCAGCTCCAGCAGCGTTTCCAGATCCTCCTGCTGGGAAGCGAGCCTGTCGTACAGCTCTACGACGGACTTGACTGCATTCATTTCGGCGATGACCTTCTGCGCCTTCTCGTTGTCGTCCCAGAAATCGGGAGCGGTCATCTTCTCTTCATAGTTGGCTATGATCTCCTGCTTGAGATCTAAGTCAAAGAGACCCCCTGAGAGCTTGGAGCCGCTTTGCCGCCTCACGCAGGTCTTGCTTAACCGTTACGTCGATCATGACAATGCTTCACCTCAAATTTTCGTCTATTCATGACAGGAGCCGGGAGCAGGCGCGTACGACGCGTCTCTCCCGGCCTCTCATGCTGTTGGGACTGCTGGCCGTCAGGCAGTCATCCTGCCTTGCGGTTCACAGCCATCATGCGTTCCAAGTCAGCCTGGACATGTTGCGGACTCAGCTGCTTGCCGTGGCAGAGCCTGAACAGCTGCGGAATCCTTACTTGCCGGGGCAGAGCTTGAACAACTGCGGAGTTCCTTACTTGCCGTGGCAGAGCTTGTATTTCTTGCCGCTGCCGCATGGGCAAGGATCGTTGCGTCCGATGCGCTCCTCGCGCTTGGCCGGACGCTGCTCGCGGCCTTCGCTGCTGCCGCCCATTTCCACGACCTGGCCTTTGACGACTTCCTGGCGCTCCAGGTTCTGCTCGACTTGGGCCTTCATGATGTACTTCGTGACTTCTTCCTGGATGGTGTCGATCATTTCCTTGAACATCTCGAAGCCTTCAAACTGGTACTCGCGAAGCGGGTCCGTGCCGCCGTAAGCGCGAAGATGGATGCCCTGACGCAGCTGGTCCATGGCGTCGATGTGATCCATCCACTTGCTGTCCACGGCGCGCAGCACGATGACCTTCTCGAATTCGCGCATCGTCTCGCTGCCCATGGCTTCCTCGCGCTCGTCGTAGAGCGCCGTCAGCTTGCCGAACAGGAATTCGGACATTTCCTCCGGCTCCTTGCCCCACAGATCTTCCTTCGTGACGGCTCCCTCGTTGAGGAAGGTCGCTTCGGCATAATCCACGATGGCTTGCAGATCCCAGTTCTCCGGAACCTCGTCCTTCGGACAATGGGCTTCGATGATGCGGTCGATGACCGGCTTGACCATATCCATGACGATATCGCGGATGTTCTCCGAGAACAGCACCTCGCGGCGCTGCTTGTAGATGATCTCGCGCTGCTGGTTCATGACGTCGTCATACTGCAGGACGACTTTGCGTGTGTCGAAGTTGTTGCCCTCGACGCGCTTCTGGGCGGATTCGATCGCCTTCGTGATGAGGCGGCTTTCGATCGGCTGGTCTTCCTCGAAGCCGAGACGCTCCATCATGCCCATGATATTTTCCGAGCCGAAGCGGCGCATCAGATCGTCTTCGAGCGACAGGTAGAAGCTCGAGGAGCCCGGATCGCCTTGACGTCCCGCGCGTCCGCGCAGCTGGTTGTCGATGCGGCGGCTCTCATGACGCTCCGTGCCGATGATATGAAGGCCGCCGATGTCATGCACCGTATCGCCGAGCAGGATGTCCGTACCGCGGCCGGCCATGTTCGTCGCGATCGTGACGGAGCCGGCTTGTCCGGCGCGGGAGATGATCTCCGCTTCCTCGGCGTGGTACTTGGCGTTGAGGACCTTGTGCGTGATGCCGCGCTTCTTGAGCATTTCCGACAGCTTCTCTGAGTTCTCGATCGATACCGTGCCGACGAGCACAGGCTGGTTCTTGCCGTGCCGCTCCACGATCTCCTCTACGACCGCCTTGAACTTGCCCATCTCGGTCTTGTAGACCACGTCCGCGCTGTCTTGACGGATCATCGTACGGTTCGTCGGCACTTGCAGCACCTCGAGTCCGTAGATCTTCTTGAACTCTTCTTCCTCCGTCTTGGCCGTACCGGTCATGCCGGCCAGCTTGCGGTACATCCGGAAGTAGTTCTGGAACGTGATCGTCGCGAGCGTCATGCTCTCGTTCTGGACCTTGAGGTCTTCCTTCGCTTCGATGGCCTGGTGGAGGCCGTCGCTGTAGCGGCGTCCGGACATGATCCGGCCCGTGAACTCGTCGACGATAAGCACTTCTTCTTCTTGCACGACATAGTCTACGTCGCGCTTCATGATCGCATGCGCCTTGAGCGCCTGCTGGATATGATGGTTGAGCGTCACGTTCGCATGGTCGAACAGGTTCTCGACGCCGAACGCCTTCTCCGCCTTCTCGACGCCGGCTTCCGTCAGCATGACGGAGCGCAGCTTGATGTCGACGGTGTAGTCGTCTTCATGCTTCAGGCGGCTGACGAACTTGTCCGCCGAATGGTACAGCTCCGTCGACTTGGCCGCTTGTCCCGAAATGATGAGCGGCGTACGGGCCTCATCGATGAGAATGGAGTCCACTTCGTCGATGATGGCGAAGTAGAGCGGCTTCTGAACCATTTGTTCTTTATAGAGGACCATGTTGTCGCGGAGATAGTCGAAGCCGAATTCGTTGTTCGTTCCGTATGTGATGTCGCAGGCATAAGCTTCCTGCTTCTCCTCATGGGAGAGGGAATGCAGGTTGCAGCCGACCGTCATGCCGAGGAACTCGTACAGCGGACGCATGATCTCGCTGTCGCGCGAGGCCAGATAGTCATTGACCGTGACGACATGCACGCCTTTGCCGAGAAGGGCGTTCAAATAAACAGGCAATGTTCCGACCAGCGTTTTGCCCTCGCCTGTTTTCATCTCCGCAATCTTGCCTTCATGCAGCGCCATGCCGCCGATCAGCTGCACATCGAAATGCCGCATGCCGAGAACGCGCTTGCCCGCTTCGCGGACCGTCGCGTAAGCTTCCGGCAGCAGGTCGTCGAGCTCCTCGCCGTTCTCGAGGCGGTCGCGGAATTCCTGAGTCTTGGCCCGCAGCTGCTCATCCGTCAATGCCGCAAACTCCGGCTCGATTCCATTTATCGCTTCGACCGTTCGCAAGAGCCGTTTTACTTCCCGCTCATTCGCGTCGCCGAAAATCTTCTTCACCAGTCCGAGCATGGTTTTCCCCTTTCGTAAACCCACTTTGCCTTAATTTTAACAGTTAGCCGACCCTGTAGCAATGAGAGGCAAATCATTTCCAATAAGTAATGGGGCTTCTTCTTCATTTGGGCGATAAAAAGCTTGCGTACTAAACAAATGACATCTTAGCTGCTCAATATACTTCATCCATTATACGCGCTTACCCGCCTTCTAGTTGCCAGGCAACGGCTGGAATGGACGCAGAAAGCCCTCTCCGGCAAAGGAAAGGGCGAGGTTGGATTCGTTATGGGATGCGACTTCAACGATCGGCCACGAGCTGTGGTTCAGCCCTGCTCGATCAAGCCGTACTTGCCGTCATTGCGGCGATAGACCACGTTCACTTCCTTGGTCTCGATGTTGGAGAAGACATAAAAGCTGTGTCCGACCATATCCATCTGGAGTATGGCTTCCTCTACATCCATCGGCTTCAGTTGGAATTTCTTCATTCGTACAACTTCAAGGTCGTCTTCAGGATCCTGCAGCTGAACAGAGCTCACGTCGTCCTCGCGGAACAGCGTCTTGATGCTTTCATTCTGCCGGAATTTGCGGTTGACCTTCGTTTTGTACTTCCGGATCTGGCGCTCCAGCTTGTCGACGACCGTATCCACCGAGGCGTACATGTCAGGGCTTTTCTCTTCGGCCCGGAGAATGACTCCCGTCATCGGAATCGTCACCTCGACGCCGTGGCGTCCCTTGTGGACAGCCATCGTCACATTGGAGTCTGTGTTGAGGGGGGCATCAAAATACTTTTCCAGTCGGTTCAACTTCTTCTCGACGTAATCGCGCATGGCGTCCGTAACCTGAATGTTTTGACCTCGAATGTTGTAGTTCATTGAGCACTCCTCCTTTGCATGGTCCCATTATAACATGGGTTGCGCTTTCAAATCAAAAGACTTATTGAGCAATTGTGAATATTCTGATTACTATTTATGCTGGCATTGTTCCGCAGATTCGATATTGTTCTTCCTAATTAAATACCGAAGAAAAAACCGGATCCGATTTTCTCCCTCCCTCTTTGATTCGGGTATAGTGTCTTACTAACCGCTTTCAATCGATAAAAATCATGGATTTCCGAAAAAGAAAACAAAAAAAGAGGCCCTGCAATTGCAGGGCCTCGTACAGGCACTTGTCATTCTCGTCAATCATCTATGCATGGCCGATCGGCCGGATGATTACAGTTTGACTACGTTGGCAGCTTGTGGACCGCGAGCGCCTTCTACGATGTCGAACTCGACGGATTGGCCTTCTTCCAGGGTTTTGAAGCCCTCGGATTGGATTGCGGAGAAGTGAACAAATACGTCGCCGCCTTGCTCAGTCTCGATGAATCCGTAGCCTTTTTCTGCATTGAACCATTTCACTTTACCTTGCATTCAGAACATTCCCTTCATCTTCAAATGCTGTGAGACGCCTTGTATGCATAGCCCACATTTTGACTATAGCACCGGATTAAAACAGTTGTCAATAGAATATGAAAGCGGATTCATGTAGAATTATTAGAGAAGTCTGTCTTCATATTAGCGCCTTTTGTCATAACTTATCTAAGATTGTATTTATAAAAGACCTTTTGTAGAATAATCCCATATTTTATATGACCAAGCAGGGTGAAAGGTTCAACACTTCATCCAAAAAGATTTAACAGCTCAAGCGTGGATCTCTCCGGTCTACAAAAGAAATCGAACAACCTTAGTCCCGTGGAGCACCGGACTAAGGCTGCCTGTTGTGCTTCTTTTATACCTGTCTACATGACAGGGGTAACTTCATGGCTCTATCCTATCTTTTTTTATCCATTAAAATAGCATCCGCATCATAAGGATTCTCGTATGCATTCAATTGAACCTTTGCCCTGTTCCTTTGTGCGAGCCATTCGGAGGCTTCGTCAAGACGGCTTTGGATGGCGCCTTGGAAATCCGGATCAAGACCCAGAAGCTGCTTGACCCGTTGCTTCTCTTCTTCTGACGGGTTCCTTCGCGCTGCAGCTTCTACAAGCTGCTCCACCAATTGGCCTCTTTTTTGTACAAAGTCGTACAGTTCCTCGTAGCCATTCGAATTCAGCGCGGGGAGGCAATCTCGCGTAAGCTCCTCCAGTTCCTCAATCAGCTTATCCATTGGTTACCAGCTGCTGGCCGGCCATTTGCCTGTTGGCCTCCGCCCAGGTCTGGCGAAGGTCCGTCAGGTATCCCAGAGCTTCTTCAGCCAGATTTCGGTCTTTCTTTATATTCGCTTCCAGCAGAAGATATTTGATGTACTCGTATAACATCTCCAGTGGCTTGGATATTTCATAGGAAGGATCAAGGCTTACGCTCAGTTCGCTGACGATAGACTGCGCTTTTCCCAGGTTCAGATTAGCATTTTCAATATTTCTCTCTTCAATGCCTTGAATAGCGATCTTAATGAAGCGGATAGCTCCATCATAGAGCGACAATAGAAGCTGCCCTGGTGTCGCGGTCTGCACGGATGACTGTCGGTATTTATCGTAGGCTGCCATATTCATAGCATTAGCCTCCCGCCGTTATTTAAAGTAGTTTGCCAGACTGGATGACTGGGCGTTATAGGAGTTCATGGCCTGTTCCATGGCGCTGAACTGCTTGTAGTATTGGCTCTCCCAAGCGGACATTTTAGAATTAAGGTTGGATATTCGAGTGGTATAATCCTTAAGTTGCTTGCCGATCGCGCTGTCTTCCTTGAGCGTAACATTGAGGCTGGTCGAATATTTGCTGGTACCGGCCTTCTGGACGAACTTGTCCAGGACCGTGTCCATGACTCCCTTGAGCTTGCCGATGATCCCATCCTCCGGCTTGCCGTTTGGGCCTTGAAACAATTCCATCACTTTTTGAGGATCGTTCTGGATGGCTTGCTTGAGCTTTTCATCATCGACATATATTTTTCCGTTCTCGTAATACTGTCCGGCTGTAATTCCCATTTTGCTGAGCTCGCCCATTTGCGAGGAAAGGATGGAACGCATGGAAGCGATTGCGGAGCTTAGAGATTCATCGTTCCGCAGGAGTCCGCTTTTCGCTTTCTCCTCCCATTTCTTGATTTCGTCCTCTTTCATGGATTCTTTTTGCGCATCGGTCAGCGGAAGGAAGTCCCTGTACTTCACTTCTCTGACTTTTTTATTAAAGGTATCGAGAAGCTCATTGTAATCGCTGATCAAGGATTTAATAGTGGCAAGGGCGGTATCTGCATTCACTTCGGTTGAAACATTTGTCGAGGCTCCTTCTGCTGTCGGAGCAAGCAGAGTCAGCTGCACCCCATTGACTACAAAGATGTTGCTGGATTTCTTCATCGATTGGCCATTTATGACTACATTCGCATCATCACCTGGTGATTTCTGAAGAACACCATCTCCAAAAACTTCAAATAAAGATCCGGTATTATCTGCCTTACCTGAAGTTCCATAAATTTTAGCCTGAACAATCAGCTTTCCTGTCGATTCGTCATAGGAGGCTTTAACCTCCGATGAAGCCGTACTGTTTATTTTTGAAAGCATTGAGGAGATGCTGGTATCCGCTTTAAATTCCAGTTCTTCGGAATCATTGATTTTAATCTGATAGACTTTACCTGAATAATCAGCAGCCGCTCCTCCTTTATTGGCAGCCATGACCTGAGCAAGAGTAGACTGGGATGTAATGGACTTCATAGCAGCCGTATTAATCCCGTTCGTTTGAATGGTGGCCTGGGTAGCCAGATTTACCACTTTCACTTCCATCTTGACTCCGTTGGCCATGGCCGTTGCTTCTGCTTTAACAGATGCCGTATCTCCGGTCAGAACCGCCTTCTGGGAATTGAAGGCAGCTGAGATACCATATTTACCAAGTTTATTGGTTTTGAAGTCGACGATTTTGCTGTTAAGCTCCAAAATGCTGTCTCTCTGCCACTGAACCTGCTGCTTGCTCTGATTCAGTTTATCGAGAGGGACACGCTTGGCTGTCATCAATTGCTTGACTAAAGAATCGACATCAATGCCGGAACTTCCGCTGATACGAATGGTCATAATGAACCTCCTTACACTTTGGTATCGATAATGATTCCTGCGAGCTCCATCATTTTGGCTACGAGTTCAAGGGTTTTCTCCTGAGGAACTTCCCGGATGAGATCTCCCGTTTCCTTGTCGATCACTTTCACGAGCAATTGGTGGGTCTTATCGTGGATACTTATATCCAGCATAGTCTCCGGTCCCTGAAGAGATTTGACAGCACGGTCGATATTTTTAATCAGTTGCGCTGAACCAGGAGGTATCGGCACTCCTTGCTGCAGGAGCGCATCCATTTCCTTCACACTCGAAATGGATCCGATCTTGTCTTCGGCGAATTGGAGTGAACCGCCGTCAGTAATTGAAGCAACGTTAGCAGTAGAATTGGTAGAAGCAGCTGAAGCAGATAAGGTCAATTGAACTTTCATCCAGACAACCCCTTAGCGACGTGAATAGTTACCCTTTATATCGGCCCGCTTCCCTCAATCAGTTAGAGACTTCAGACTCAAATCACAAAAACAAGCCCTTCCTTTGTTGTTGTTAAGGGCGCCGGTTTTGATCGTCCGATCGCACGCCCAGATGAGGTGCGCATCGCTCCATAACAAAAAAAGACCCTAGATAGACTAGGGTCTCTTGATCGATCATGAAGATTAACGGAGCAATTGAAGTACGCCTTGTGGCTGTTGGTTAGCTTGTGCAAGCATAGCTTGTGCAGCTTGAGCCAGGATGCTGTTCTTGGTTTGGTTCATCATTTCTTTAGCCATGTCTACGTCGCGTACACGGGACTCAGCAGCCGTCAAGTTCTCGGAAGAAGTGTTCAGGTTGTTGATTGTGTGCTCAAGACGGTTTTGGTAAGCACCAAGTTTTGAACGCTCGCCAGAAACTTTCTCGATAGCGTTGTTGATTGTTGTAATTGCAGTATTAGCGGATGCAGAGTTAGACACATCAACTTGGTTAACTCCCAAAGCTGATGCACGCATGTCACCTACGGATACATACATGTTTTGGCCTTCGTTAGCACCAATTTGGAAATTCAAGCCACCGTTTGCAGTAACCGCTACAGTAGTAGAAGTAGTTGTTGCGCTATTCACCTGTAACTGCAGCCCTTCTTGAGCACCAGATACTATAGTAATTGTATTCCCATCTGCAGTGTAAGTAGCACCACCAGTTATTGTAGCATTTACGCCTTGAACGGTATTAGCAGTTAATTCTAAACCAGCAAAATTACCTGTTGCAGCAGAAATATTCATGTCAGACTTGCTACCAACTGTTGAAGAGGTAAGTTCCAACTTTCCGCCATTGAACGCAGCTTTTACACCAATATTAGCAGCGTTAATTTTATCAAGTACATTCTGACCATTATCAGTAGTTCCGAATGAGAATGTAACCCCATTAACTGTCAATGAACTTGCAGCAGATAATACCCCACTTGCTGTAAAGGTAGCACCAGTAGATAGTGCAGTATCAGCCGTTGCAACAGTAACCGCCGTTATTGCAGCTAACGAACCGACTTTAGTATCACCACTACCACCAATAATACTAACCGCAGAAGAGCCAGTTACAGTTCCTGTTACCGCTGCTCCGCCATCCAACAATTTCTTTGTATTGAACTCAGTAGTGCTACCAATACGATCGATTTCAGCTGTAAGCTGGTTGATCTCTTTTTGAAGCTCGCCACGGTCGGATGCAGTGTTTGTATCATTGGAAGATTGAACTGCCAATTCACGCATACGTTGCAAGATGGAGTGAGTTTCATTCAAAGCGCCTTCAGCTGTTTGAATTAGAGAAATACCATCTTGTCCGTTTTTGGAAGCCATGTCCAAACCACGGATTTGTCCGCGCATTTTTTCGGAGATTGCCAGACCAGCAGCGTCATCGCCTGCACGGTTGATACGAAGGCCAGAAGACAATTTCTCGATGGACTTGCTGGTTGCTGCCGTGTTGGTGGACAACTGACGGTGAGTGTTCAATGCTGCGATGTTGTGATTGATAATCATGATTAATTTCCTCCCTGAAATGGTATGTCCCACATCCATGTGGTCCGCCGCCGCCTTAAGGTCGGCCGCCCTATGGCAACGGCGATATACCTTTTATCGGCAGACCCTATACAAGTTTGTATAGTCCCTTCGTCATAACAGGGAGATTTTTAGCCTTATTTTTTCAGTCTCGCAGCCAGCAGGCCTACTTCATCCATGGAAGGCATGAGAGAGGCTTCAAGATTGCTCTGTTTGATGGCCTCATACACTTCCTTGCGATAGACATCAACCTCCCGAGGAGCAGAGATGCCAAGCTTGACTGTATCTCCTTCCACGCCGACGACAATGATTTCAATATGATCCTGAATAATGATGGCTTCGCCTTTTCGCCGGGACAGCACCAGCATGTCAGACCTCCTCCTTTGCACGGTCGGAAGCAAATAAAGGATGTCTGGCGGAGTATTCGCTGTGATGAAGCACAATCTGTTTTGCAATTCCTGCAGCAGGACTTAAAACAAGTGGGGCTAGTAAGTTGATCGTAGATTCCTCCATTGGGGTCCGGAGAGTCACGATGCCGTACACTCGCACTTGGTCATGCAGGTCAAGCTCGGCTTTATCCGCTTCCGAGAGCTTGAATTCGTAATCGGACAATGCGGAGAACGGGTCCGCCAGCACGAAGGCAAGCTCCTTCTGAGTAAGGGATTGCAGGAGACAAAAATCCGAATCCTCTACCGGAATGACGGCAAAACGCAATTCGTCCTCGAATCCTGGTAGACCTTTGGGGAACAGGTAGATCTGATCAGGCTTGATTTCCAGACAGCCCATGGCCGCCGTATCGATCCGCATCATTATGTTTCCTCCTAATCGATAAAAAAAGCCGCAGGGAAACGCGCTCAAACGACGTTTCTGCAGCTGTTCTCGATTTTATTTTAGCACATCGATCTCCGGAGGGATAAACTGCACTCCGGGGTATTGCTTCATGTATATATCCAGTTTGCCGCGCGCATAGCTGATTTCGGGACGATGAACCTCCACATTCAGCTCGCTGGAAGCCCGGGAGACGGAGATCTCTGGAGGTTTTATCGTAAAGCTTATGTCCACATTATCAATCGAAGCCGGTCCTCTCGTTTCCGGAAATGGGGCCGGCTGGTTATCGGTTCCGATAATATCGGCTATCGTATTGGAAGGATTGTATATAGCAGCCATACGGCTGCCCTGCTCCATTCGATTGGCTATGCCCTCCAAATAGAGTTGCTGGATTCCCGAGTAAATCCGGTTCAGTACGGCTGGCAGGCCACCGCCTGTTATCGCCTCTCGCGCCGCAGTAGAATCTACTTGCAGTTCAGGCGCGAACTGCCGGATGGACAGCTCTCCCGGAGTTGTCTTCATCTGAAGGTCAGCCGGCTTCTGCTCGATTGAATATTGACCCAGGTCGGCATCAATTCCAATAAGAGCTGGAGTCTGTCGGATTTGTACAATTGGGGCTATGCTCATACGCGCACATCCTTCCTACCGCAGGAAATCAACCAGGGAAGGAGTAATTATTTTGGCGCCGGCCGAGAGGGAGGCGTTGTAGATGTTCTCCTGGATCTTGGATTTCATCAGAAGCTCCGCATAATCAGCATCCTCGGTTTTAGACTGGAGCTCCGTCAAGTTGGAGTTTAGATCAGCTAAGCGGTTTTGCATGAGCTCAACGCGGTTCGAGCGCGCGCCAAGCTCGGCGCGGTTCTTCAACAGCGTGTCATGACGACTGTCGATGCCAGCAAGCTCGGAGGAAATCTGACTGTAGTTTCCTGTCTGAAGGGCATCGGAAATACGATTCATAAGAGCAAATAGATTGTCAGGATCGGATGGGCTGCCGAAGATGGAATTGCCTGTTATATTGACCGGAAGCTGGATGCCGTCTCCGACAACATAGCTGACCGGGAAGTTATCCGTCTTCACAAGCGCAGCCGCAGAAGTGTCAACGCTGCCGTCCGCTCCTAGAGGAAGGTCGTACGGCTTGACGTCGTACTGCTGGCCGTTGAACACGTACTTGCCGTTGAGCTGGCTGTTCGCCACGTCCACCAGCTGGCCCTTGAGCTGCTGGACTTCTTGGCTGATGCTGTCCAGCGCCGATTGGGGATTGCTTCCTGTGGAAGCCTGTACAACCAGTTCCCGCAGCCTTTGGACGATCTCTCCGGTCTGTCCCAACACCGTATCGCTGAAATCAAGCCAGGAAACGGCACTGTCAACATTGGACTGATACTGTTCGTTGTATGCAAGCTCAGAACGGTAACGGAGTGCGTAAGTGATTCCGACAGGGTTGTCGGAGGGCTTGTTGATCTGGCGTCCAGTCGACAGCTGGTTCTGCAGCTCGGTCATCCGGCTGTTGTTCCGGTTCAGGTTAAGCAGCAATTGGGAACTCAGCATGTTGTTCGTTACTCTCATCGATGATCTCCTTCCTCGCCTTAGCGGCCTACGGTTCCGGTTCCGTTAATCAACTTGTCCAGCAACTCGTCGAAGGTTGTCATGAACCTCGCGGCGGCATTGTATGCATGCTGGAACTTGAGCAGCTCGCTCATTTCCTCATCCAGCGAGACGCCGCTCACCGATTGCCTGCGCAGGTCCACCTGCGTCAACATCGAATTGGCGTTGTCCGCCTGCCTGGCGGCCTCCTGCGTCTGAACTCCGAGTTGACCGATAACGGCAGCATAGATGGAGTCGAGAGTGTTGCTGGCGCCGTTGCCCATGTCGAACTTGCCGATATTGAGCTGGGACATCAACATCGCCAGAGAGTTGTTTCCTTTTACCAGATCCCCGTTTTCCGTCAATTTCATTGAGGACGCAATCAGGGAAGGATCGGCGGCAATCTTCTGATTTAGGATGATATTTCCTGCCGTGAGCTCGCCCCCGCCCGCCGCTGTAAAAAATGGTTCTCCCGGGAGAGGCTTGCCGTCTGTCCCTGTCTGAAGGGAATATCCGAGCTGATGGAGGCCGTTAATGCCTTTGACGACAACCATCAAATCCGATGCAAGCGTACGGCCAGCGCCGCTGTAAGTGACGCCGTTCAATACCGTGCCCTCCGGAAGGACGGATCCCTTCGGTATCGTGACCTGAGTGTCCCCTTCCGCTATCGTCCGTACAAGTCCGTTGAGCTGATTTTTGTAATCCGCCACATAACCGTCTCTCGACTTGAGCATCCCGTAGACTTCTCCTCCAGTGATGCCTCCGGATGAGTAAGCCTCGCTCAGCCAGGCTCCGTTCACAGGAATGGGATCCGAATAGCCCTCGACCAGGTTCTGCCCGCCGCTGCTGATCGTATAGCCCTGCTCTCCTTGAGTTACGGTGATATTCATGATTTTGGAGAGCTTGTCCGTCAGAAGATCCCGCTGATCACGGAGATCGTTGGCTTTATCTCCCAGACCTTCGATCTTGACGATGGAACGGTTCAGGTCCCTTATAGAAGAGAGATACCCTTGAATCTCCCTCCCTTTCACGTCCACGTTCGCAGTCAAATCGCTTTGCAGATTATCCAGCTGCTTGCTGATTTGATTGAAAGCATCGGTAAGGGCCAACGCATTTTCTTTGACAATTGTTCGGGCGGTGACGTTCTGGGGGTCTTTGCTGAGGTCCGACCATGATTTCCAGAAATTCTGCATCACGGTGCGGATACCCGAATCTGAAGGCTCATTGAAGATGGTCTGGAGCTTGTCCAGGGTTTCCAGCTGGGTGTCCCATCCCGCCTTGGCGGCATTCTCCTCGCGGAACTGCGCGTCAAGGAAAGCTTCGCGAATCCGCTCGATGTTAGAGAACTCAACACCGGTTCCAAGCTGTCCGGGCGTGTTCGAACGGTTGACGCCGAAAGCTTCGATCGGACTGGCGGCCTTCATATTCACGGCCTGGCGAGAATAACCTTCCGTATTGGCGTTGGCGATGTTATGGCCGGTCGTATTCAACGCTGTCGTCTGAGTGAATAGGCTCCTTTTGGCAGTTTCTATAGAGTGAAACGTGGATGCCATATGGTTCCCCCTATCCTTTCGTGTTGAATGTCATGAATTTGCCTTCCCCGTACGAGTTCATCGGGTGCTTGTAGATGTAATCCTGCTCCGGCTCCATCGACAGGAGTTCAATGGAATAGTTGACAAAGGAGACAGCCTGCTCGGCCAACTGCTGATTATGGTCGTTTTTCATTTTCAATTGCTCAAGCTTGACGCTCAAAGCATTCTGGATTTCAGCCAGTCTCTGCTTGTCCTCCGGGTTGCTGATAGTTCGGATCAAATCGGAAAGCCTTCCTGTTCTCAGTCTAAGCTGCAAACGGGAAAAATGAATGTTGACCTGGGTCATCCGCCGTGTTTCGAGCTCCTCAGCGGTCTTTGTCAGCTTGCGCTCTTTCATAAGAATCTTATTAAGAACGTCGAGGTCTCCCTTTACGAGCGCAGGCGTCTTTTCTTCGGCAAGCTCATTCAATTGGGAATAGAGAGCTTGTTGATCCTCCAAGGTGGCGATAATATCTTCAATGCGCATAACGGCTCGCTCCTCAAGAGTTCAAATGATCCCATAGCTTGTCGGCGATCTTGCGGGCGTCTACGCGGTAATTGCCGGAAGCCACTTCGTTCTTCAGCTCCTGGATGCGCTGCTTGCGCTCGGCGCTTTCCGGCTGGCGGCTGGCTAGCATTTCCTTGGCCTCCTCGGAAATTTCCACTTGGTCGGTCTTGCGGGGACGGGCGCTTTCCTGCACCCGGTTCTCGGCGCCTGTCTTCTGATAAGCGCTGACAGGAAGGATCCTGCCGGTTTCATTTATTTTCATTGCCATTCACCTCGTTATTGGGCTTTCTGATCGGCCTTGGCTTCTACACGTATTATCGGCCTGCCCAAAAGCTTTCTGAATAGAGCGGCCGGACTAATTGTCAAGTCCTATATTTATCGTATAAACAAGAATTTCATCCCGTACTCAAGTATGATCTTTGCCCAAATCCTTGCTCTGATAGGCCCTTAAGGCCGAGGTGTTGCGGAGCGATTCCTCTTCAGCCGACTTCATTCGACGCACGTCGTTCTTGAGGCGGGCCCGGCAGGAGTCGCACATATGGTCTTCGCGGATCAAAATTCCGCAGGATTCGCACGGATAACTCAGATTAGGGGAATCGATAAGCGAAATACGGCCTTCCTTGATGAACTTCGTGATCTGCCGGATGCTGACGCCGGTCATGTCGGACAGCTCGTTGATGGCCGTGCCCCGGTTCTTGCGGAGATAGTCGGAGCAGAGCACGTATTCATGATCGATATCCCGGATGCATTGGGGACAAACCTCACGGAAGTTTTTGGCGAACAGCCTGCCGCAGCGCGGGCAATTGTCGAGATTGTTCATCGGATGGGCCAAGCCCCTTTCATTATACTGACTGTGTAGTTCTATTATCGGCGGAGAGCTCGTCACATTGGAGTCCAGGATTTCAGGAATGTATTGGGATTTGTAAAGATCCACCCTTGTATAGAGAATGCGGGAGCTTGCGGAGGTGGAGAAGAGGTGCAAGCGTTTTGCAGGCAACCTCTGCTAGACATGCAAAACAGCTCCGCCGCCTCTCGAGGGCGGGGAGCGATTGCACGGGAGAAAAAAGGGAGGACGCTCTCAAGCCCGCGCCCAAGCAAGGGACCGGATATCGAGCGGTACAGGCGAAGCTGCATGCAGCGCGTTGGCGCAGCCGTCGAGCGTCCCTCCCGTCGTATAAATATCATCCACGATGAGAAGGCTCAGTGGCTGGCTGGAAGGAGGCGGATCGCCCGGCATCGAAGCGCGGCTTAGAGCGGCTGCCCGCAGAAGCGCCTTCGCTTCCGCTGAGGCCGCGAACAAGGACTCGGAAGCTTGCAGACGCTCGCTCCGGGATTTGGAGCTCATTTTGCCCCGTTCCTCCTGGCGCCGGAGCAGGTCAGCCACGGGCAAGCCCGCATGCATGCCGAGCTGATGCGCCAGTCGCTCCGCCTGATTGAAACCGCGTTCGCGCAGCCGTTCCGGACTGACCGGCACATACGTAATCAAATCAAAAGCCGAACGAGAGCTGCCTTGCTCCGCCCGCATGCGGAGGGCATCCGAGGCCAACTGCTCGTAAGCGGGCAGCAGCATGGCGCCGAGCAGGGGGAGCAGCGCTTCGTCTCCTTTGTATTTGTATCTCGCGAGAAGCTCCTTCATGAAGGGATCATAACGGACGGAGCTCCGGTTGCGAAGCAGCCCCCCGTTCGTCCGCCTCGGGCAGTCCCCGCATTGCTCCGGGCGTCCGCACACCGGACAGACCGTCTTCCGGATCCATGGAATGCCTCCCTTGCATGGCCGGCATAGGGAATCCTGCCAGGCTCTAGGGAATGAATCCGGGGGAAGAGACGTCGTCGCATAGATGCCCTGGGAGTTGGGAGCTCCCGGCCGGAAAGGCTTTCCGCACATGATGCAGCGCGCCGGCGCCGGCGAGAGGAGGTCCAGAAGACGGCGCAGCAGCGAGGATACAAAGGACGGCTTCTCTCCTCCCGGCAGGAATGGACCTGTTCTCCCTGCGGTTCCCGCAGCGAGGCGATTGTGCTGCGCCATCATGATCGGCTCCCCGGCTCCGGCCGGCAGGTCGAGCCCGGCCTTCCGAGCGCTCCGCTGCCGGCCAGACGGTTCATCGAATGGATTTGGCGGATAGCGCCCGCCTGCGAACCCGTATATTCCGGCGCCGCGAAATATACCTTGCCTCCGGGGTCATCAGACGATCTGCCCGCTCTGCCTGCGATCTGCACCAGCGATGCTTCCCCGAAAATACGGTCATTGGCGTCCAGGACGAAAACATCGCTCTTCGGAACCGTCACTCCCCTCTCGAGAATAGTTGTGGTGACCAGCAGCCGGATGCCTCGTTCACGGAACCGCAGCACCTTGTCGCCGCGTTCGGGATCCTGGGAATGGGTGCCCGCCACCTCCGTACCGGGAAACCAATCTGCCAGACGGGCAGCCAGGGGCTCCACCTGCCGGATTCGGCTGACGAATACGAAGATCTGGGCATCTCTCGCCAGAGAAATCCGGATTGCCTTCGCCAGGCTGCGGGGAAGGCTCCTCGCTTCGATCAGACGCGCTGCTGGCGGACAGGCAAGACGCTGGGGAACCGGCAGCGCATGGCCGTGGTAGCGAACCGGGACCTTGGCATGCGGCAGCCGGCCGCTTCGGGCGAGCCGCCGGAGAGTCCGGCCGGGAGTCGCCGTGAGCAGGATGACCGGCGCGCCGCGGCGGCAGACGGCTGCGGCGGCACGGGCCAACAGCGGATCGCCCGCATAAGGAAAGGCATCGATCTCGTCCATTACCACAAGATCGAAGGCCTCCCGGAAGCGGAGCAGCTGATGCGTCGTCGCCAGCGTGATGGAGCCGCTCTCCCAACGCTGGGAGCTTCCTCCGTAGAGAGCGATTACCTGCTGATCCGGGAAGGCGCGGCGGACGCGGGGCTCCAGCTCCAGGACGACATCCCGGCGGGGCGCCGCCACCAGCACCCGGCCTCCCCTGGAGAGCACCGACTCCAGCAGCGGAAACACCATCTCCGTCTTGCCTGCTCCGGTCACCGCCCAGATCAGGAATGCCGGAAGAGGGGCAGCCGGGCTGCAAAAGCGGGAACGGAAAGCTCCGGCCAAATCGGACAACAGAGCTGGAACCCTTGCCATCACGGAACTCCTTCGGCCGAGCTCGGATTGTACCCGTTCCGCCGCTGCGGAACCGTCCGAACGAGTGTCCGGGGGGACAGCAGCGATGACAGATGGCCGGGATAATGCCGCTGCAGGCATTGCGCAATGAGCCGAACCGGGCTGATCCGGCCGCTCGATGAACTGCAGCGCGGCTGCGGCCGCGGCGCTCTGCGCGGGGCTCAGCCGCCAGCGGCGCAGCCTGTCCGCCGCTGGCGGCAATGTATGCGGCGGGGCGGGAGCTGCCGCCCGCCGGCTAGGCTGCGGCATGCCAAGCACGAGCAGCCCGCATTCGCGGCTGCGGCCCATGGCGAGGCATGCCTCGCAGTAGGCGCAGCTGCGGCGCCCGCACGACGCGCATTCCGCGCGCCGCAGCTGCGCCTTGCCGCTGCCGCAGCGCCGGCAGCGGAGGGCGGCGAAGCCGCCGGGCCGCCCGCGCCCCGCTGGGGCGGCAACGGCGCTGCCGAGGCGCAGCCGGCCTAGCAGCGCCGCCAGCTGCAGCGCGGCGTCGCAGCTGCCGGCGGCTCCGGCACCGCCGCCGAGCAGCGCATGCGCCTCGCCGCGAAGCAGCGCGCGGCCTTGCAGCGCGGCTGCGGCTGCGCAGGCCGCGCGCGCCAGCTCGGCCGCTCCGCCCGGCGCTGCAGCCGGAGCGGCGGCCAAGTCCGCCTCCCAGCGGACTACCTGCCGCTGTGGAGCCGGCTCCCTTTCTCCGCGCAGGCGTTCCGCTTCGGCTGCGCAGCTTGCCAGCATCTCTGCAGCCGGCCGATGGCCTGTGCTCCTCAAGCCGGCTTCTTCCCACAGCTCCGAAACCCGGACGGCAATATCCAGCGGAAGCATGCCGCATGCCAGCACTTCCTCGGCGCCAGGACGAACATCCTCTCCAGCAGCGCTGCAAGCCTCCCTCCTCCATTTCGCGTTCAATAACCACAGCCGGTCGATCTCTGGAAAGATGGTCAAACCTGTCTGCCAATTCCCTGACGACGATCGGCTGATATATACCGCTGCCTCCATTTGCTCAACCTCCCTGAGGGAACCGCATGCCCGCGGCAGGAGGACGCAAAAAAAGCACACCCCTGCGGCTCGCCGCCGACGGGTGTGCTTCACCTGTTCCGCTCCTAATGAATACAGCATTAGTATAACCGAGCTGCCGCCTCTTGGCTATGCGATCTTTCAGCGACACGACAGCGCAGGCTCCATTCCTTCTCAGAACGGCAGCTTGAACCAATCCTCGGGAAGATCCAGATCCACCAGCACCGGCTGATCCTGCTCTCTCACGATTCCATGGCTGCGCAGGCTCCACAACAGCCTATCGCGTCCGCCTTTTTCGGACCCCCCGAGGGATTGCCGCTTCGAGGAGGCCGAAGCCTCGTCGCTTTCCGTCCATGCCGCTCCAAGCTCACCCTCGTCGCTTCCGGTCCATGCCGATCCAAGCTCACCCGTTTCTTCGCTTCCGATCCATGCTGCTCCAAGCTCACGCACATCGCTTTCGGTCCATACCGATCCAAGCTCACCCGCCTCGCTTCCGACCGTTCCCATCCGGCTTCTCTCCGAATCGGATTCCGGCTGTTCTTCCGTTCTCTCACGATTGTTCCCGCTGTCCATGTCGGAAACGGTCACCAGCCGAATCCCGTCTCGGAAGCGCATAGCGATAAAGGCGGTATCGTCTGTCGAGCCTCGATCCCATACGGTGATCCGGACAGACGTCCCCGTCAGCTTGGAGAACCGGTGAAGCGAACGGATGCATCCTTCCAATCGCAATTCATCGTTCCGGGTCATCAGAATGTAATGCTTATCGGCATGGGGAACCTTGGCCATGACGTAAGAAGCCATATGCACCGCCGCCGCCGCAACACCGTAACAACCAATGACGCCGAGCAAAATATCTATCATGGGCGCTTCTCCTCTCACGCGGCATCGAATCCCTCGAACCCGGCTGGCCTTGAGTCCTGGCCGTTGCCGCGCCCGCGGAACGGCTCGAAGGGGGAATGCCGTGACGGATACTGTACCATATGCCTTTTTCGCTCTGGGCGTTACGGCGGCCGGGATGCATCTGTGATAAAAAAGAAGAATATGCGGGGGCGATCCCGCGAAGCACCGTCCGCCTGGAAAGCGGAAAAGCCAACCCCCCCGGAGAGGCATCTCCGGGGGGGTTGGCTTATTATGTACCGTCCAGGTCAAGCTGCAAGCTCAGGCGGCTTCGCAAGCTTTAGAGAGTCACCCATCCGTATTTGATGGAGTTGATGACAGCCTGGGTGCGATCGTCCACTTCCATCTTCTGCAGAATGCTGGACACATGGTTTTTGACCGTCTTTTCGCTGATGAACAGGAATTCGCCGATCATCTTGTTGCTCTTGCCCTCCGCCATGAGGCGAAGCACTTCCGCTTCGCGGCGCGTAAGCGGATTGTTCTCGCCGGCGACGAACTTCACGCCCGTCTCGCGGCTTGCCGCCGCTCCGGAGTTCGCGCCCATCTCATCGAGGTAAGTCATGCGGCGCAGCTGGTTGATCAGCTTGCCCGTCACCTTCGGATGGATGTAAGCATGTCCCTGCACAACCGAACGGATCGCATTGATCAGCGACTCCGCCTCCATGTCCTTCAGAAGATACCCCGACGCGCCCTTGCGCAGAGTTTCGAACACGTAGCTCTCGTCGTCATGCAGAGAGAGGATGATGACCTTGATATGCGGAAACATGTCCCGGAGCCGCTCCGTTGCCACAACCCCGTTCTCGATCGGCATATTGATGTCCATAAGCACGACTTCCGGCTGGTGCTGATTGCAGAACTCCAGAACCTGAATTCCGTCGCTGCATTCCCCGATCACTTCCAGGTCCTCTTCCATGTTCAGGATGCGCTTCAAGCCTTCCCGGAAAAGCTGGTGATCGTCGGCAATCAGCAATTTGATCTTGCGCTTGCCTCCTGCTGCCTTCAGGTCCATACGTTATGTTACTCCTTTCTTTGATCCACTCCTGTAGGGATATGAATCGTAATCCTGGTGCCTTGGCCGCTGGCGGACTCAAGTTCCATTCTTCCCTCAAGCAGCTCCACTCGCTCCCGCATTCCCATAAGTCCGAAATGCTGATTGATCTTGGCCCTCGATTGAATCAGCTCCGTGTCGAATCCGCTCCCGTTGTCCTGTACCGAGATTTTCACCATTTGCGACTGATAGGTCAGCTCCAGCGAGACGAAGCTCGCGCTCGCATGCTTCAGCGCATTCGTGAACGCCTCCTGGACCAAGCGGTAGATGCCTGCCTCCATGGCGGAGGGAAGCCGGATTTCGCGGCCGATTGTCTCGAACACCGTATGAATTCGTGTTTTTTCCTCAAAATCCTGCACATACTTACGCAAAGTGGGAACAAGTCCTAAATCATCTAATGCCATAGGTCGCAAATTGAATATTATCTTCCGAATTTCTTCCAATCCGGAGCGTACCTGTGCCTTTAAGTCTATTAATTCGTGCTGGACCATTTGGAATTCCTGCTTGGCGAGCATTCTTTCTGCAATTTCCGTCCTAAGCACTAGATTGGCGAGCGACTGCGCAGGACCGTCATGAATCTCGCGCGCGATCCGCTTGCGCTCCTCCTCCTGGGCCAAAATGATTTTGAGGCCGATCAGCTGGCGGTTTTTGGCCGATTCCAGAATACGTGTCACTTGCGTCAGATCGCCGGCAAGGTATTCGAGCACGACATTGATCTGCGAATGGATCGTCTCCGCTCTCTCAACCGAATTCTCGACATTTTTGACCCGCTTCTGCAGATCGTCCCTGCGCGCCTTGAGATAGGTCTCCTTCTCGCGGAAGACCATCAGCTCCAGCTGCAGGCTGGTAGCCTTCTCATAGGCGTTCTTGATGTCTTCTTCCTTATAGCGAACGAAATCCCGGCTTACCTCCGTAAGCCGAATACGCGCAAGGCGGTACTCCATTTCCAGCTTGTCGACCTTGTCGATCGTCTGGATCGTTTCCTGGAGCACCTGATTCAGCTCATGTTCGAGCGTGACCAGTTCCTTGCGCGCGGATTCGCAGATTTCATAGATTTGGTATTTGCTTTCTTCCATGACTTGAATCGCGTTTTTGATAACGCGGTCGATGTCCACAATCCGGTGATCCACAGTCATCACGGCTGCCTTTCTGATGCTGGAGATTCCCGCCGCTCCACAAGTTTCAAGCCGCAAGGGTCCATCGCCTCGAAAGGACGGTGAACGAGTGCGGGGAAACGAGAAGAAGGTATCCGTAAGAGATACCTTCCTTCTCTGATTATGAAAGGGACAGGTCCCCTCTATCATACCACAGCAGTCGTGCTCAGATTTGTATCATTCGACGGTAATCCTCTTGGTTGTTCCGTCCCATTTTACCGTTAGGCCCATCTGCTCAGATACGAGGCGGATAGGGACTAAAGTCCTGCCATTCTGCTCAATCGGCGCGGTGTCAACGGCCACTCGCTTGCCGCTCGAGACGAGTTCTTTGCTGCCGATCACCATTTCCAGCAGCTGGCCTCCCCGCAGCACGGATACGCGTTTAGCGGCCGCTTCGTAGTTCACCGTGCTGCCGAGCGAGCTGGCGACAAAGCGGAGAGGCAGATACGTGGTGCCATCCTTGATATAAGGAGCGGAATCCAGAGCTGTCGTTTTGCCGTCCACCATGGCGGTCTTGCTGCCGGCTTTCATCTCGATCTTCACGGAGGCGGGAGCCGGCAAGGCTGCCGGAGCATCCACCTTCACGTTGTCGAAAGCCATCTGTCCGCTTGCGGCGCGCTCGTCGGCGCCTTCCTTCAGGCTTGCGATATACAAGCGCGTCAGCTTGACCGGATATTTGACGGCTTTTCCGGAATCCGCGAGATTCACCTTCAACGTTCTCCAGCCGCTCCAGTCGACCGTTTTGGCCAGCGTGAGCAGATGAGTCGCTCCTGCGGCATCCGTCAGCTCCGCCCTCGCCCAGTTGAGGCTCGCGTCGCCATAGACGTCGACGCTGATGCCCGAAGGCGTGCCGGCGATCGGAACGCCGCCGCTGCCCATCATCGCGTATGCGGCTCTCGTATCCGTCGATCCTGCGGTGAAATCATAGGACAAGGACAGCGCGCTGGTGGCATTGGAGGCATCAAGTCCGCTCAGGAGGGACGTGCTGCCGGTTACGCCTGCAGTAGAGGAGAACGATGCCGCCGGAGAAGCCGTATCGAAGTCGGCGACTACGCTGCTGCCGCCGCTTTTCGCAAAGGGAAGCACGGCGGAGAAGCCGTCGTATCGGGCGATGGCATATCCGATGGCCGCCCCGTCGGCGACGGACTGAACGGTCAGCTTCTCGCCGTCGCGGGCTGCCGTAAGCCCTTGGAATTCCCATTTCAAGGATTCTGGCGGAACGGTATACTGCTGCCCGCTGCGCAGCGTAGCCGTCACGGGCACGGATACCGTCGCGCCGGCTTCCAGCGAAGCCTGGGCGCTGCCGATGCTCATAGCGGCGATGTCGTCCGCTCCAACCACCGTCACGGGAAGCGTATCCTCAGCCGAGCCCGACTTCACGGTAATGCTGCCTAGTCCCGCCTTCGTCGGGGTGAAGGCGTTGCCGTTCCAGCTGCCGCCGATTTTGGACGAGCTCCACTTGGCGCTGAAGCCGCCCGGCTCCATCGGGTTGTAGTACTGATCATAGGCTTTAAGCGAATAGGTGCTGGACTGGCCCAGGAAGAGCACTCCGGAGCCGCTTGCCTTGATGCCCTTGATTGCGCCTTGAGGCGCGATGCTGAAGACGCCGAGCCCGTTGGAAACCTGCCGCATCGTCGTGCCGTACTCCGTCGGATGGGCAAGCTGCAGGCCGAAGTCGCCGAGCGGACGCGCGACCATCGTCGTCGAGCCGCCGCCGTCCAGGTTGACCCCTTTGTAGACGCCGATGCTGACCATGGCCTGCTGGAGCTCGGCAAGCGTCAAGCCCGAGCTGCTGCCGTTCGTCTCCGACGTGATGATGAAGACAGATTTGCCATCGGCGGAATATCCGACAGCCGTGCGGGAGCGCGCGGAAGTGCCGCTGATCGACGAGACGCTTCGCGAGAACGTCGCCGCCTTGCCGCCGTCCACGAGAATCGTATGCCCGCCGACCATCATCTCGAAGCTGGCAGGATCGGCTTGCTGCTGGGTCGTCAGGGACTGAAGGGAGCAGTTCGCATTCACAGCCGTTCCCGGCTGCAAATGATCGCGCACGAATGCGGCCGCCTTGCCATGCGCCCGCAAAATATATCCGTCTGCCGGAGGCTTGGAGGAGAAGGCTGCGCCTTCCGATATTTGCTGCACGACTCCGTTCTGGACGAGCACTTCCGTAGGCGTCGCATAGCTCGCTCCAGCCGGGCGGTCCGCATCCATCCAGGCGCTCGTATACATGAACAGCGAATCGGAGTGGGAGCTCGTCTTGGCCGGATATTCCGTCGTATAAGAGGACTGGTTGAGTCCCGCCAGCGTGAACGTGGAGCCGTCGGCGGCTGTGACGCTTCCTTGGAACTGGTAGCGGTCGATGACCGGCTTCTTGTCCTTCGTGACGCCGAACATGTACATGCCCGTCAGCTGCATCGGGCTCGTCAGCAGGCTGCCGCCGAGAATTTCCGCGCCCATCGGAGCGCCGTCCGTGGAAGAGGTCTGGAAGTAATCGGCGTTGACGCCGGCAACGGCGCCGGAATTCTTGGCCATGCTCATGACGCTGCCGCGGTCGGTGACGACGCCCTGCGTATTGTTGATGGCGTTCAGCTTGACGTATGGATTGGTCAGATCGACCTTGATGACGTGGATATTGGCCTGCACGGCCTTGCCGCTGCGCGTGCCCTTCCACAGATAGTCGATGCGCTGGGCGCCGGAGGTGACCATCTCCTGGTTCGTGACCGTCAGCTTCGGAGCGCTCTCGGCCGCATAAGCGACGGATGGAGACAGAATGGACGGAGCGCCTGGCAGCGCAGGCGCAAGCGCCAGCAGCGGCTGCACGATGAGGGCAGCGCCGAGCACGGTAACGAGCACCCTGCGGCCGCCGCCGAGCGGGCGAGGATGCTTATATGTAGGGGCCGAAGGGGCATGGACAGCCGTTTGGTTCTTTTCATTGGACATAAAAATTGACAACTCTCCTATCTGGATGGCAATCATTCTGCGAGTCTGAAACTCTGTCATTACGAATGAATAGACTTCCAGAATCGAAAAAAGTTACGACCAAAGAGGGTCTGATAGAATAGTCCTTTCAACCTTTCGACAATGATTGACTTTTTCTATGTTAATAATCTCTTAGAATCGAAGGAAGGAAATACCGTGTCCGCCCTGCGATCAAGAATCTTTGCCCGAAAAAAAGGACCATTCCCGCCGGCATGGTCCTTTTCATGCTTTCCATCGATTTCGGATCGACTCCAGCTTAAGCATGTTCAAGAAAAAGAAGCCGCCCGGCCGCATCCATGATGCCGGCAGGACAGCTCCCGTTCTTTTTACACGTCGATCATGCCGAGGTACAGCAGCATCCTCTTCAGCATGACGGCCGCCTCTGCGCGGGTCGCCTGACCCAGCGGAGCGAACGCGGTGGCGGTTTGGCCGTTCGCGATGCCCGCAAAGACGGCTTTGGCCGCATACGGCTGCGCCCAGGCGCTGATCTTGCCCTTATCCTTGAAATTCGCCAGGTAAGAGGCATTATCCTTGGCCGGAATGATTTTCATCTCGGAGGCTTCGATGGCGCGGACCATCATCGCCGCCATCTCCTGGCGGGAGATGGCCGCATTCGGACGGAATTGCCCTCCGCTTCCCTGCACGATGCCGGCCGCCGAAGCCGCTCCGATATAAGAAGCGGTCGCCGACCCTGACGTTATGTCGCTATAGGCCGAAGCCGAGGCGCGGTCTCCTTTGAGGCCAAGGGCCCTTGCGATGTACTCCGCGAATTCAGCCCTGGTGATGTTGGCTTTGGGCATGAAGGAATTGGCGCTTCTGCCCCTGACGATCGATTTGGATGCCAGAGCGACGATATCGTTCTTCGCCCAATGTCCGTTCACGTCGCTGAGCACGGGCGTGCCTCTCACGACGACGAAGACGCCGCCGGACTTATGCTTGAACGTCACGGACAGCCCGCTGATCCGGGTCGGCACATAGCTGAGCATGGCCGTCTCATCGTCGAGGAACACCGTGGACGCAGATGCCGGCACCAGGCTTGATGCCGTCTGCAAGGTGGTGGAGGCATAACGGCTGAGACCGCTCAGCTTCTTCCGGTCGACCGACGTCGCCGACGTGCCGATGACCGATATGTCGAGGCCGATGACGCTGGAGGCTGCCTGCAAGCCGCCCTTCGTGACGGCATTCTGCAAGCCCCCCGCCAGAGTCGCCGGATTGTCGTCGATCGACAGCAAGAGATAGCCGGTCGGACCTCCTGCATTGAGCAGGGAAGCCGTTTTGGCGAAGTCGATTCCTTGGAGAGGAATCACCGTGGAGATGCCATTGTACTGAAGCTCGAAGGAGGCTGTCGCCGAGGCGGCGAGCACCTGCTGCAGAGCTAAGACCGGCAAGGCGACCATGCCTGCCTTTTGGCCGTCCGGCACCTTGAAGATGACTTTATCCGTACCCGAACCCGCGCTGCGAGCTTTCTGGTAAGCGAGAATCAGACTGTCGCTCAGAACCGAATAACGGCTGGCCGCCCTTCCGGCCGGGGATACGTCCTGATTGACGGTTACGTCCGCCAAGGTCAGCTGGCCGACCGCTGCCGGCTGCGAGCCGCCGGACGAAGAGCCTTCTTGCTGACCTGTAGCATTGGTTGCGGATGCCAACAATAGCGATGCGGCGCTGTCCCCTCCTACCTGTCGCAACGGGTTGTAGGTCGGGGGCGTGTAGGTCACGGTAACTGCCTGTCCCGAAGCCACCGCACGGCTCAGCTTCAGAATGACCGAGGAACCGGCAATGCCGACGCTGTTGACAGGGATGAGCACGCCGTCCGCACGAATGGAATATTGGCTTGGAGCCGGCGCGGATGCCGGGTCCAGAACTCCGGAATATACCAGCGTCAGCGTGTCCCCGTCCGCCCTGCCGGAAAGATAGGTAGGCGTCGTGCTTGCCGTGAACATCGATGCCGGCACGCCGCTGAACGAGTCCGCTTCGTTTCCAGCCAGATCCGCCAAGGCTGGACTGCCCTTGGTGTAGCTGACGGTAAGGCCGAAGGATGCATTCAGGCTGCCGCTCAGCTTGAGCGTCACCTTGCTGCCTTCGATGCTTACTCCTGTGACTCCGATGGAAGACGTCCCGTTCATGACGGCGAAGCGGCTGGATGAAGGCACCTTCGCCGTGTGGAGGCCTTCGTTGTAATTCAGCGTAACGGTATTCCCTCCCGCGATGATGCTGCTGAGCACCGGCTTCGTCGTATCCAGCATGTTCTGGACATAATAGGTGCTGAATGCCCCAAGCGGATTGCCCGCTTGGTCGACGACGGGAGCCGTGCCCGGAGAGTAGTTGACGTATGCGCTCCCCCCGCTCGTGGACGGGCTGCTCAGGCGAAGCAGAAGGGTCGAGCCCGACGCTGCCGCCTCCGTCAGCTGGACATAGGAGCCGTTGACGTAAAGGCCGAACTGGGACAAGGCTCCCGCCTGCAGGGCCTGAACCGGCTTGTTGAGCTGGAGGGTGACGTAGCTTCCGTTCAGAACGCCGCTTGTCACCTTGGGCAGCGAGGAAGTCTCGTCATATTGGATCTCCTTGCCGGTAAAGCCCGATGCGCGGACACCCGACAGGCTCCGGAGCGCGGGCATGCCTTCTCCCGGGATCGAATAAGAGACCGTTATTTTCTGGCCGCTGAGCACCGGGGACCGCAAAATAAGCGTTGCCGTGCTGCCGCTTACTTCGACTCCTGCCAGCTCACGGGCCGCTGGCGAATCGTTGACCGTGACATAAAAGCTTGCCGGGTAAGGAATCGAACCGCTGTCAAGCTCCATGCTGAAGATCAGCTGAATTCTGGTCGAGCTGGCGGCTGCCAAGCTGCTAAGCGAAGGCGTGCCGCTGCCGCTCGCCATCGTCGTGAACTTCCACTGGTATTCGTTCAGAATGCCGCTGAAGCCGTTGCCGGCCAAGTCGGTCACGCTGTTCACGCCGAGCTCCACATACAGCTGCGTCGATCCTGGCAGCGCGGCATCCGGTTTAATGAGAAGAGCATTGGCATTATCTGTTGCGATGGACAGGGAAACCGGATAAGTCTGGGTGGAGCTTCCGCTCCGGTGAAGCAAGGCTTTGGCGCCCGGCGCCAGCCGGATGGCTTCGTTGAATACGAGCCTGAGCGGCGAGACCGTCGACACGGACGTTGCTCCGCTCACCGGAAGCATGGATACGATGGACGGCGGCGTCGAATCCCTGTTGACCGTGAAAGGCCAAGCGCTGCTTCCGCTCAGTCCCGCATATCGGTTGCCGCTCTCGTCCAGGAAGGCTTGGTTGCCGATCTCGACATAATATTTGGTTCCTTCGGAAAACGTGAAGCCCGGATTGATCGTGATGACGTTGCTTCCGAACCCGGACAGCAGCTCCGAGGTAACCGGGATCGTAGCCGCTGCCGCGCCGCTTCCCGCATTCCTTATCGTCACATAGCCGGTTCCCGGGAATACGTTTTTGTCGAAGGTAATCCGCAGCTTGCCGTCCAGCGCGCCAAGGACGCCTCCAGAGGCCGGCTCAAGCTTGACCATGGCAGGCGGCTGCCCTATAGACGGACGGGTCGTGAACGTCCATTCCGCCGCGCTGCCGATGCCTGCGAACAGCATGTCTCCGCTGCGGAAGGCTCCCGGATCGACAAGCACATAGTATGCCGTGCTTCCAGCCAGCTGCCTGTCCAAACCGGTTTCGACCGTTCCGTCCGGCTTGTATGTCATTCCCGACGTGTTCAGGCTTGTGACGGTTACGTTGTCTGCGACGCGTTTCACCGTCACATATTTCGGAGCATTCGGCGTGCTTCCTGACGTCACCGTCTTGTCGAATCTCAGTCTCAGGCCCGTATCCAGCGCAACGCCTGCGGCTCCTGGCGAAGGCTGCTTCTCCACGATGCTGACCGGAGAGCTTCCCGTCGTGAAGCTCCACGAGTAGGCAGCACTCTTGTTGCCTGCGGCATCCTGCACCCAGCCTGCGGGAACATCGATCCGGTATTCTTGTCCGGGAACGAGGACGGAAGGGGGAACGATCGTCAGCGACTGGCTTCCACCGCCCGTAACGGATGGGGACACAGCGCTGACGGACAAGGCATCGCCTGTCGTCCGGTTGACCAGCTGCAGCGAGCCTTCCGATGGAAAGACGATTTCCCCGTAGTTCAGCTGGAGGGTAGAGAATACCGGCACGCTTCCGCCCTGCGGAGCTGCGGCCGCAACGTCGGGCGGAATTGTATCCGGCTCCGCCGCGCTGAAGTTCCATTCCGAGGCGCTCGAAATCCCAGCGAAAGGAGCTCCGTTCGACGCATTCGAAAATACCCCTGCATCCAGCAGCACATAATAGGATTCGCCTGAAGCGAACGGCTTATCCGGCTGGATCGAAACCCGGGTTCCTTCCACCTGGACTCTTCCGTCGTCGGCATTGAACCTTGCCCATTCCGTGTTGTCGGATACTTTGCGGATGCTTATGCCCGCGCTGCCGCTTCCTTTCACGACCGCCTCGTCGAAGGTCATCAGCAATCTCGAGTTGGCAGGCACCCGTACCGCGTCGTCCGCCGGCAGCTTGGCCGACAGCAGCGGTCCCCCCGCCGCGGCAGCTGCTAGCCTCAGCCACCCGCCTGCAGGCAGGCAGGCATTCGCAAGCATGAGCAAGGTCGCTGCGCCAATCATGATCGTTCTGCTTTTTCTTCCAGCCAACTGAATTCACTCCCCGATTTGTAACCCATTGTAGTTTCTTTGTCGGTATCCAAATAAGGAATGTTTAGAATTCACTGGAAGTTGGCATGCTACGGGCAACCATCCTCTACGTCCATATTCAGGTGCCTGCGTGGATCAAGTAGGTTGCTCATCGAGAACTGAACCAATGCTGAAACGCAAAAAACCCCCGCTCAGGCTGAGCGGAGGTGGTCGGAAACACGATTATACCAGAGCAGCTTCCTGCTGAAGCAGAGCGGCTTTGTCGACGCGCTCCCAAGGCAGATCGATGTCCGTACGGCCGAAGTGGCCGTATGCAGCCGTCTTTCCGTAGATCGGACGGCGCAGGTCGAGCATCTTGATGATGCCGGCAGGGCGCAGGTCGAAGTTGGAGCGGATCAGCTCGACGAGCTTTTCCTCTTCCACCTTGCCGGTGCCGTACGTGTCCACGTTGATGGAGACCGGATTGGCTACGCCGATAGCGTAAGCAAGCTGGATCTCGCATTTGTCGGCCAGGCCGGCCGCTACGATGTTCTTCGCCACGTAACGGGCAGCGTATGCCGCGGAACGGTCGACTTTCGTCGGATCCTTGCCGGAGAACGCGCCGCCGCCATGGCGAGCGTAGCCGCCGTAAGTGTCGACGATGATTTTGCGGCCTGTGAGGCCTGCATCGCCTTGAGGTCCGCCGATAACGAAGCGGCCCGTCGGGTTGATGAAATATTTCGTATCTCCATCGATCAGTTCCTGAGGAACAACTGGAGCGATGACATGCTCGCGGATATCTTTTTGGATCTGCTCCAGGGAGATCGCTTCGTCATGCTGCGTCGAGACCACGATCGTATCTACGCGGACCGGCTTGCCGTCCTGGTATTCGATCGTTACTTGCGTTTTGCCGTCCGGACGAAGGTATTCCAGCGTGCCGTTCTTGCGCACTTCCGCCAGACGGCGGGCAATGCGGTGGGACAGCGCGATCGGAAGCGGCATCAGCTCAGGCGTTTCGTTCGTTGCAAAGCCGAACATGAGGCCTTGGTCGCCTGCTCCGATGTCTTCGTTTTCCTGCTGGATGTCTTTGCCTTCGCGGGTTTCGATCGCGGCGTTGACGCCTTGGGCGATATCGGCCGACTGCTCGTTGAGAGAAGTCAGAACCGCGCAGGTGCTGGAGTCAAAGCCGTACTTGGCGCGCGTATATCCAATTTCCTTGATGGTGCGGCGCGCGATTGCGGAGATATCCACGTAGTCGGCACGGCTGCTGATTTCGCCGATGACGAGCACAAGGCCCGTCGCTACGGATACTTCACAGGCAACGCGGGCATAGGGATCCACTTCAAGGAAAGCGTCGAGAACTGCGTCAGAAATCTGGTCGCATATTTTATCGGGATGGCCTTCCGTTACGGATTCCGAAGTAAACAGGTGTCTTCCTTTAAGGGACAAGCTGATCGACCTCCTAGAACCATATAATGAGAAAAGTCCTGAACAAAAAATCAACCTTTTCCCATTGGAAAAGGTCGTTAGACAACTCTTCTAGGACACTATAATAGCGGAACTGTCGCATAGTGTCAATGGACGGCAATCCTTGGAAGTTTTTGGAGAATCTCCTTTGGACTGCGTCCTCATGCGATTTTAGAGTCCATAGAGGGATTGCTCGGCCTTGGCGACGAGACGCTTCGTAATCTCGCCTCCCACCGATCCCGCCTGGCGTGTTGCCAGGGAAGACCAATGCACCGTCGGCTGTGAGCTGTGCCCTGCCTCTCCAAGCTCTCCGGCGAACTCTGTATCCCCTGCTCCGGGAGCTGGAGCGGAGTACAAGCCAAGCTCTCCGGCAATTTCGTATTTCATCTGATTGAGGATTTCCTTGCTTGCAGGCACGACAATGCGGTTGGATCTAGCCATGATCTAAGCACCTCCAGTAGGATTGGATAAGGATGTGCATATAGAATGTCCCCGTCTTGGAGGCGTTAAGCGTCGAACTTATTGTCACCACGGGAAAAAAATAACTATTTGCGAAAAGCCGCAAATAGTTAAAGGGGAATTCGGAGATTACTATCGATTCGAATTGGATTTCAATTCTATCGAATTTCTAAAATTAAGCAATTGTTCAATCTAATTCCAATAGGTCGGCTAAGCCTATCTTTTCAACTGATCCGCTCATATTCCTTAATGCATCCATTTTGAATATGGCATGGCTATGGCTGCATCTTGATTTCATAACTGCCTTTGACCATGACCGTAAGGCCTGTCTTCATGCCCGGAGCGCTCGAAACGCCTCTACCTCCTCGAGGGAAGAGGATCAAGTGGTTTTGCGGCACAGCAGCCCCCGATTTGATGTCGATGCCGTCCGTTACGTCCGCGATGCCGTTGCTGTCCGGGCTGTAGGCGACCGCCTTGCCTGCCCGCACCACCACTTCTGCTCCATCGGCGGCAATCAGCGTTTTGCCTACCGGCACGTTGATGACCTTGATCGCGCCATCGTCCTCCGTGCCGCCATCCGTGCTGCCTCCGCTTGGTGTCGCCGTCGGCTTCGGAGTCGCTGTCGCCGTTGCGGCTGGCGTTGCTGTCTGGGCAGGCGTTGCCGTAGGCGTGCTTCCTCCGGAACCTCCGGAGCCGAGACCCAGCTCGGCCAGCCTTTGGTCCACATAACTCTTCGTGACGACCGGATCTTCAGCCGTACCGGGAACTGCTGCTGCAGACGAACCGGCGGCGCTGGTCGATGCGGCCGCAGATGCGTCTCCTCCGAGTGAGTTGGCCAAGGTGGTCCAGTGCGTCCCCATCCATACGCCGGCCGCAAGCGTCAAGGTCAGCGTTGTCCACTTCAAGCCTTTCGTCCCTTTGTTGCCCATGCCTGTTTTGTCTCCTTCCATCTCTTCTTTTTTATATGTAGTCGTTCGCCTTCGTGCAAGACCCCTTCAATAATCTACCACTCTACTATAATTCAACTTTTATGTCCAGAATTGCTCCTCAGTTGGGGGCCCTTGATGTTTCTTACATTCAAAAAGAACAGCCGCACCGCATTTTGCCGGTACGGCCTAAATACTTCTATTCGCTAATAATGAACCAAGGATATTCTTTTGAAGCAATTCGAATCTGAGAGCCCTGGAATACATCGTATATATTAAGTCTGTATTTGCTGTTGGATTGAAGCTTAGACTGAATATCCGGATCGCTGAAGAAAATCTTGAAGTCGATATCTTGCCCCTCCTTCAGAATATCGTCCGTTGAACCTTGCACTCCGGCACCAATCTGGAAGGTTTTGCTGACCGTAGTTTTGTTGTTGTCTTGATTGACAACCTCAACCACTAGCTTATGGGTTCCCGCAATCGCTTCATATTGAGAATCACGCTGGAGGCTGTACATCGTTTGTAATCTAAGTCCGTCTACCGTGTACAAATCCTTTGCATTGAGGAAGAGAGCAGTCTTTGTCAACGACAGAGTATACCCGCCTATTTTAAGATCCTTCAACGAACTTGCCGTTTCATCCCCCGCAGAGCCTATAAAAGTATATGCTGTCGGTTTTGCCAGGACGGTAGCAGTTGTCGGTGTCGAAGGATTTGCTGTGCCGGTCGAACCGGTGCTGCCCCCGCTTGAAGGCTGCTCAGTCGATGGCGGGGCCACAGATCCGGCAGAGCCTACCGTTTGTCCGAGAACAAGTTGATAGGAATCGCCGCTGAACGCCCGCGGGAGCTGCGCCCATGCTGCGAGAAGCGCTTTTCCTTCTGGACTGATCCGATCCTTCAACTCTGCGAACTGAATAGGTACTGACAGTCCATTCTTATCCACCAGGTAACCGCCAACCGATGCGATTTGCGCCGATCTCGCTTCCTTATTGACGGCCTCCAGCTCCGTGTAGAAAGTCTGGGCGGCATCGGATTTGTAGATTGCTGTCCTCTTAATGGTAATCGATGATTTCTGCCCTGTTCCGTCAATAACATAAGGCGTTCCAATCGTGCTGGTCTTGATCTCCGACAGCTGCTGGCCAGTGAACTGATAAAGCATTTTGCCTGGCTTGTCTGCCGCAGGCTCCGTGCTCACGAAGGAGATCTGCTGAATAGTCGTGCTGTACGGAATTTCGGCAGATACGATTGCTTCAAGTGTAGCTCCTGGAGCCAACGTAACGCTCTGATCAAGCGAAACCGCCTTTTGTTCCGTTCCGATGCGGACACCGTTGACCATGAAGTAACCCCCGAGCGCCGGAATTTGCTTCGCCACGCTGCTGGTGTTGGTAATGCTCATATTCGCTACGAGCATATCGTTGTCCTGGTTCGGCATCCGGTTGATGCTCTTAAGTTGGACACTATAGTCGTTGTAGCTGAAGGCCGAACCCAATCCTCCCTCTTGCGATGCTGCCTGCAGCGAATAAGCACCGATAACATAGGACTTTATTTTTTCCGTTGCGGTCGATTTCATTAGAAGCTGCGAGTCGGCTATTGTTACACTGGAGGGGACATTTCCGCTAAGGCTAAGTGTTTTGGATATCCCTGGAAGCAACGATGCATTTTCTTCTTTTGTATACGTCAGAGCGTAACTGGCTCCTGCCTTCGTCACAAGAAAGAAATCAAAGGCGCCCGCGGCAGCCGAAGAGGTCCCGGTATTGGATAAGCTGAAGTCAATGGATAAAGCTTGGCCTCCCGAGCTTTGATTTAGAAACGCTTGACCAGCTGTTGTTGTCACCGGTTGTCCATCCATGTAGACGACACGAGGCTGTCCTGCTTCGGACGGAGCTTGCGTCTTTAGGGACGGCAGTGAAAATACTCCTGTCGGCAGGCTGACTTTGCTGGCCTCATCATTTATGGACACGACCATCGACAGCGGTTTGGATACAACTGAAGCCGGGATTGTGGATCGAAGCGTGATAACCTTCCGCTCTCTCGGCTGTATAGTCAAGCCTTCCATCCCTACTGCTGAGACATTGTACACGGAAAGGCTCTGGGTTTGGAGGTTGAATACCGTCTTTGATAAATCAATGACCTGCTGACCAACATTTTCCAGAAGATAGTTTATCGTCACATATCCATTTTCTTTATCCTTGGTAATAAAAGCCTGCTTGACGGCACCTTTCAATTTACCACTGCCATAAAGCATCGTTCCTGGCTGGTATGCGGTGATTTGATCCGAAGCTTGGGCCGGGTAGGAAATCTTGCCCAAATTGCGTTCGTAATTAGCTGCAGAGAAATCCCACTTTACGACCTCAAACACCAAGTCATTCAGCTTGGTTGCTGAATCGATGACAGCATAATAAGTTATGTACTGGCTCGTGTTGGCCGGGACGGAGGTTTTCTCCTTATCGCCTTCAATAACTGTGGATTTGAACGATTTTCCCGATTTGCTCTTTACTCTCAGCCAATAATCGGAAAGATCCAGAGACTTGGAGGCTGTATTCGTAATCATAATGGTGTAAGCAAGTACCTTCCCTTTATCCTGCATAAGAAAATGAGCATCCCGTATACTTAACCGACTGGCAGCATTCAAGGATACAGCTTGTCCAGACAGTGTGACGGATTTGGCCGCAGCCGCTTGAGCTTGATGAACCATGAATATACTTTCCCCGCCTTGCAGCATCAGCCCGGCTGCCATAACGCTGGCGACCCCTGACTTGATCCATATCGAACGCCGCACTTTCATTCCTCCTATTGCCATATATGGTTTTAGACGCAGACACTACATCGATTGTTTCGTCGAATGGGTTACAAAGGAAAAATAAAAAGAGCAAGCAGGAAATCCTGCTTGCTCTGAGATGAGGCAGATATTAGCCTACGAGAACTGTTGCAGTTGCCGTAACGCCTGCGGAGTTAACGTAAGTGATCGTTACCGATCCTTTTGCTACGCCATGAACCGTAGTTCCGGATACCGTAGCAATATCTTCATTGCTGGAACCAATTTTAGCGGAAGGAGAAACTTCAACGCCATATTGGTCTTTAACCGTCAGGGCAACCTGTACGTTGCCACCGATAGCTACTTTGTACTCGGATTGCTTGAACTCAGCCGTTTTCGCAACTGGAGCTTCCTCGGAAACCGTTACTTCTTGAGTAGCGATGGATTTGCTGTTGGATTTGTAAGCCGTCAGCGTTACTTTACCAGCTTTTTGACCCGTTACTTGGTTGTCGCTGGATACCGACAGAACCGAAGGATCAGAGCTCGATACGAATGGAGCTGCGTCGGATTTCAGGGCTACTTCTACGCCGCTGGAAGTTTTGCCGACCAATTTAACACCCTTCGTGTACGCTCCAACCGCTTTAGCTGCATATACAGTACCTACGGATTTGATGCTGTACGAGCTGATGTCGGAGGATTCTACGACATCAACCGTGAAGCTGTAGGCTTCTGCGCCAGCCGTCGTGGACGTTACTTTTACAGTAGCGGATCCTGGAGCCAGAGCTACCAGCTTGCCGCCTTCGTATTTCACAACGTCATTGCCATCCGTAACTTCTACGCCGTACGTGTTGGCAGCAGCCGTGTCCGTACCGCCGTAGCTGTCAACGAGAACGATGTTGTCGCCATTGAAAGTAACGGCTGCACCATCTTCAAGCGTCGTTACTACGTCTTTGATGCCGTTAACGCCGACCGTCGAAGCTGCTTTCACAACTTGAACGTTCAGGGTCGTAGGAGCGACAGCTACGTTAGGAATGCTGCTTACAACGTAAGCATAGCCTTCCGATGCGAAGGTAAGCTCCAGCTCGCCTTTAGCGTTGACGTTTTTCGTAACCGGGATGTTGGAAGAGATGTTCAGGGATCCGTTATCCAGGTATTTTTGAAGGTCAGTGCCTTTGATTTCGTTGCCGAATTGATCAGCGGCTACGAACGGGAACACTGCTGCTTTGCCAGCTTGAACGATGCTAGCGGAAGCTCCGATTTGGAAGCTCTTGATGGAGCCTGCACCATTAACGACAACGTTGATGGATTTGGATACGCCAGCTTTAGGGTTGCTGATAACGATCGTAGCCGTGCCAGCAACGCCAGCGTTGAACTTGATGACGCCGTCTTTGTCAACGATCAGCGAGTCGATGATGCGGTAGTCGCTAATGGAGATGAACAGGCCGTCTTTTACAACGTAGTTGCTGTAAACGCCAGCAGTTGCTTCAACTGGTTTCAGGTTGACCGTGCCAGCCGTCAGCTTGATCGTTTGACCAGTTGCGTCTTTCAGCGTCAGAGGAAGCACAAGACCTTTGTCTCCAGCGGAGATGCGGGTTTTGTCTTTAAGCGGTTGAACTTCGCCGAGCTCGATGCTCGTAGCGGAGCTGCCCGTTACGACTTTCAGAGCTTTCGTCGTTGTCAGGCCGCCAGCTGGGTAGACAGCCGATACGTTGATCGTGTCGCCCTCTTGCGTTTTCGTCAGGCTGCCTGCAGCCTGGCCGTCGGTGACGAGGTTGATTTTGCCGTTGGCAACGTTGTAAACCGTACCGCGGGTGCTATTAACAGCCGTGATGTAGTTGTACGTACCGGAAGTAGCCGTGATGTCTTCGTTGAATTGATTGAGGACTTTCACGCCGAGATCGACATTATCGGCCAGTTGAAGAGCTGGAGTTGTGATGTCGATTTTGGAAGCTACGCTTGCAGCGACTTTAACGGTGAACGGAGCATCCGTACCTTTGACCGTTACGGTGTAGTCGCCAGCTGGCAGGTATACAGCGGACAGGACAACGGATTTGTTGTCATCTGCGAATTTAGCCGTAACAGGATAAGAAGTCAGAGTCGATTTCACGCTGAATCCGCCGTCCAGGTACGTTTTTTCCGTAGCGGACAGAGCGCGGTTGAATTTAACCGTGATCGCTTTAGCGCCGGATTGAGCTGCTTCAGTAGCTTTAACAGCTTGAAGCGTAACTTCTACGGAGTAAGTTTTGCCGTTGTACGTAACGTCTACTTTCGTCGCTTGACCAGCTACGAGTGCAGTCGTCAGAGCTTGTTTTACCACTTGACCGTCGGAGAAAGTAACCTCGATGTTCTTCTCGTCGACAGCAACAGCGGATTTAACGGAAACAGCGGATGCGTTGGAAAGTTCATAAGCTGCTTCGAATACTTGGGCGCGGGTAGCTGCTACTTTGTAAGAAGCTTGTTGGTCGATCAGACCAGCTTCGATAGCTGCTGCCACGTAGCCTTTTGCCCATGCGCTTACGGCGCCGGATACGGCAGCGTCGGCTTTAGCAGTCAGGCCAGCGGATTCAACGATGATTTTAGCAACTTGCTCAACCGTTACGTTTTGCGTAGGTCCGAACAGGTTGTTGCCGAGACCGTTAACGATGCCGGCTTTCGTTACAGCGCCGATGTAGCCTTTAGCCCAGTAGTTGGTAGCTACGTCTTTGTATTTCGAGGAAGCAGCGTCTTCGCCAAGGCCTTGAAGCAGCGCTACGACTTTGGAAATTTCTGCACGCGTGATGTTTTTGTCGAGGCCAGCGGAACCGCCTGGATAGCCTTCAACGATACCTGCTGCTTTGAGTGCGTCGAACTTCTGTTGCGTCGTCAGTTCAGCCGCGAATGCGGAGCTTGCGAATACGGAAGTTACGAGTGCGCCTGTAACGACCAGAGATAAACTTTTCTTCATAACCTTTTGTTCTCCTCCTCTAACTTGCTTAAGTAAATGAGAGTGTTCTGTGGAACTATGAGTGCTCTTCTTACTCATCTGTTGTGTCACCCCCTTCCCAGAGTGTGGGAGCCATATAATATAGAAAAAGGTCTGCTTCATGTATAGACACGTGTAGGAACATGCCGCAGAAACTCGTAAAAACAAGTAGAAAAAAATGGAAAGCTGTCAAACCACTAAATCATTATACAATGGCCTGATAGAACCAGTAAAGAGAAACATGTGAATATGTTTCCATATCAATAGAAACCATTCGGCATTGGATATATCCAGCATCACCGCATCGACCCAGGTCACAAGCCTTTGCTCTTTGCGACTCCAGATACTTAAACGCAGGGCTTTCGCAAAAGTTGCGACTTCCGGGAAATTTTTTGAAAATAACCTTGTCTTGCTGTTATGTATTGCCTTTGTTCGTAAGTTTTGGCTGCAAGCCTAGTATAACTTGGATAACCCCTCGTCGTCGACTCGAAACTTTTTCCATCTCTCGATTTTTGTCGAATCCGGATAAGTCTGTCATTTTAGACAGAAGTGCCTGGAAATCCATATTTCCAGGCACATTCCATCCAATTTCATTGAAGATCAATTGATCTTTGGAAGACGTTTCAGGCTGACCAATACTTTACCCAGAATAATGGAGGAATCGGAACGAAGCAGATTCGCTTGCGGTTCGAATACGCTGCCTTTCTTCGGATCGCTGGAATCGACCGGCGAGCCCTGGATATAGCCTTTCTGGTAAATAGCCAGAACCGAAGCTCGGGCGTAGTAGTCGATCTTGCTATAATCCTTGAAAGCCTTTTGGAGTGCTTTCTCGATTTTTGCCGGATCCGTCTCCAGCTTGAGCTTGAGCGCACGGGCGAGGATAACCGAGGCGTCCTCGCGCGTCAGATTCCCCGTAGGCTCGAATACCTTCGGCGCCTTGCCGCGGATATAGCCTTCGTTGAAGGCCGTTTCGATATAGCGGTAATCCCACAGTGCGGTGCTCTCGACTCCCACGTCATTGAAGAGCCGCTTGCTTGGATCGGTATTGTAGTTCAGACGGATGGACATCGCCTTCACCATCATCGTAGCGAATTCGCCGCGCGACGTGTACAGGCTGGCTCCGAACTCGTCGTTGCCGGCGGCATTGATGAAGCCTTTGGCATACATCGCTTCCATATAGTTGCGCGCATACGGATGGGACGTAACGTCCAGATAGGAATATTTCATCTGTCCGACCACGTAATAGCCGAACTCCGAGAACGGCACGGTGACCGTGTGCTTCTTGGTGTCGACGACGCCGCCGAGGTTCACCCATTCCGGCTTCTTCGGATCAAAGTGGAAGACCGTAATGAACGTTCCGTTGGCGTCTACAATGTTGGAATCATAGCTCAGAGTCAGCGTCGCTTCCTTGGATGTAATCAGCTCGCGGTTCGCAGGACGGTCCGTGTAGGAAGGCACGTCGGCGGTCGGATACTGGTACGGGTCGATGCCGTACTTAAGAGGATCATAGACGTTGTCGGTCTGCGGATTGTCCGCAAGTCCCGCATCGATCCAGAACACCTTGCCCGCTTTGTTGAAGTTGGGGGAGAAGGTATTGTCGAACATGTTGCCCAGGCTCTCCAGGATCAGGTCGAAATTGGCTGGAGCCTGCTCGAATTCATGCCTATCGATGACGCCGTCGGTTGGATTGGCGATGCCGAACAGCAGGCGGTTCCCGGTGAATACTTGGTTCTTGAGCTTCGCCGGCACGTTGTAGTCGCGGCGGATGAGCGTCGTCGACTTAGGGAAGGCAAGCGTCAGTTCGCCTTCGAATACTTTGTGGGAGCTCTTCATTTCTTCCATATAGCCGGCGCCCGGAATATTGGTCGGAGCATATGTCACCACGATCGTATCGCTGGTCGTATCGTTGTCGTTGGCGATCGTGAACTTGAGCTTGTTCTCGCCAGCCTTGAGTCCGGACACCATGACCCGATATGCGGTCGTATAATCGATGGTCCCGTCATTGTCGGCGTCGAAGGCGATCTTTTCGGCGACCTGCTTGCCTACCGTTACGGTCTTGGCATTAGGAGCGTCGATGACGATCTCCACGTAGTTCTGGTTGACGATACGCTTGGATGTGAGCGGACGCAGAATCTTGTACGGCAGAGCCGTAGGGTCTACCTCCAGGCGGTAGCTGGCGCGAGCGCCGGCTTCGCCGTTGTTGTAGACATAGAAGTTGTAGACGCTCGATGTGCCGTCCTTGCTGAGGTATTGGTCGGTCAGAACCCATGAAAGGCTCTGCGTCTTCAAGTCATAGGTGACGGTAAGCTTCGGCTGCTTGTCCCCTTGCTTGTCGATGGCCCCGATCGTCTTGTTTTCGTTGAGGACGCTCACTGTCTGCTGGTCCTTCGGCAATGTCGCATCGTTGACGACACGCAGCTCGTTGCTGAGCGTCCAGACAATCGGATTGGACAGCGTACTGCCGTCAATCTTCAAAATATAGTTGGAGCTGGTGTTGTCTTTAACAATGTTTTCAAGATTGCTTTCGGCTTCGTAGATCGTTGTCCCCAAATCAATAAAGTCGAAGGTGCCGTAAATGTTCATGTACGGTTCCTTGGTCGTGTAGACGCTGCCTTGTTTGGGGAAATTAGGGTCATTCGCAAGCGGCGAAACCAATTCGCTGCTGTATGGATAGATGCTGTCCGGAGAGTAAGGAATCTTCGGCAAATTGATTTGTCTCAATAAAATGGTGATGGAATTCTCATAGTTGTTTTTGCCGCCCTTGTATACGAAGCGAAGTGTGAACGCCCCTCCCGCCTTCATAACGGATGCGGCTGTCGCGATGCCGTTTTGGGTAGCAACGAAATTGTTGTCGCTAGCATTTTTAGCGATTTCGATTGGCGTATTGTTGATATACAGAAACATCGTTTGAGCTTTGCCGCCAACCGGACTGTAGCGTATCTCCGACATGTCGTTCAGATTGCCCAACGTCGCATCGAAGTTTTTGAGTTTATTCTGGATGATATCGTCCAATTGGGTGGACTTGGTCGTGTCATAGGGAATATCCATCGTATCGTAAATGCTCGAGTATTGCAGGAACGGTCCAAAAAGCATATTGAAGGTGACCGAGCCGGCGTCGTTGCCGCCCAGCTTGAAAAACAGCGTCTGAGTGCCTTCGAAAGGCAGCTTCTTGACCGCGAGCACGATGCGTGTAAAGGTTTTGTTCACTCCACCGATCGTGCGGGTCACCGTGGAGGTGTCGACTATATTCATGTCAGCGGTGTTGATTGTGCCGCTTATTCCATTGATATCAAGTACCTTACTGATAGTCAAGGATTCCTGCGAGTAGTTGCCGATCAGCAATTCCATGGCGACAGGAGTGTCGTACAGGCTCGCTCCCGAGAGCGGCTTGCTCGCGAGGTTGAGGTCGGCCGTCGTTTTATAACCCGGAATATAGTTGAATTCGCTGATAAACGGGGCTGTGGCATTCCGAAGCGTGAACTTCAGGTTGTAGACTCCCTGCGTCTCTCCCGCCACCGTATTCATGGCTTCCAGATTGAGATTGTAGGCGCGGTCGAACGAGTAATCACCGGACTTCAGCTTGTCCAGGCCGATGCTGAAGGTATAAGTGTAGAACGCATCTTCCGGAGAATAAGCGTCTTTCGTTACCGTAGGAGTGGCATCAAAGCCGCCTGCAGGAAGCTTCGCTCCGTCCAGACTCGGGAAAATCTTAATTGCTTCCGATGGATTCGGATTGGGAACGGTTTTGCCGTCCACGATCTTTTTGTTGTTCGGAACGATGAGCGTACCTGTAATGGTAGCGGATTTTACGTCCGTCTCGGTTGTGGAGAAGTTCGGAGAATACTCCAGAGCCGCGCTGCTATTGCCATCGTTCAGGTTGACGTCGTAGAACGTCACATCTCCGTTGTAGAACGCGATCTCGCGTGTCGTCTCGATCGTCTGGTTGTTGTTCGTCACTTTGATGGTAGCCAGGTTTTTTCCTTTTTTGATCGTCAAAGGAGATATCGTGAATTCGTAGTTGTTGGAAGCTGACACATTATAAGACCGGCTGGAGCCGTTGACCTCGATCGTCACTTTGGATGCATTCGGCGCGTTGCCCGTAATCGCGATGTCAGCGGAAGTTCTGCCGCGTGAAGCGCCGGATTGAACGACGGTCGTTCCGTTCTCTTTCATCGGGAAAGTGCTGCCATCCAAGCGGGCGGTAAGGTTATAGAAGACCGGACCGTCATGGTACATGACATAGATGGACGTCGAAACCTCGGCGCCGCCCTGGAGGCCTTTGAATGTAATCCGGTTCAGCCCGGAGTAGAGCTGCACATTGTTCACCGCAAGGTTGTAGCCGGACAGGTAGATGCCGCCCTTTACTCCTTCGGTCTTGGCGCCCGTATCATCGTCCGTCGGGTCGTCGGTGCCTTTGAAGTTGACGACTTGAATGACGCTGTACGTAATGCTGGAAGGATCGATGTTGCTGATCGAGCCTTCCAGGCTGATCTTGCCATTCGTCGTGATGCGGGGGGTTTTGGGACTGCTGCTTTCCTTTGCAAACGTGAAGTACCCCGTCGCGGCGGCGCTGGCCGTCTGCGCGGGAAGAGCCGGCATCAGCTGCAGGACCAGGGCCAGCAGCAGGAACATTGCGCTGAATCGTTTTAACACGGGAAGCCTCCTCCATACTCTTTCAGTGTTAGTTGGTGTAGGTAGTTTATCGGAAGAAAGCTGGTAAATTGTTAGGATATCTAGCCCTCACGGAAAAGTATTATTATAATGTAGATAAATTTTTGGCAAATAAAAAAGAGCTTGTCCTTCCGGAGAAGGACAAGCTCTTTGATTGCGGAGTGTTTATTTGCCGCGCTCGTGATGCGGCTTCATGCGCATGCGCGCCAGCAGGTTCAGCAGCGGCCGCTTCGTCTTGTCGACGATGCCGATCAGCTCGGCGCCGATCTGCATCGCGAACACCAGCAGGCTGATGACGACGAAGGTGACCCAGTTGGCTGCGTGGGACTGCACCACGATGGACTGCACGATCGCGCAGGCGCCGAAGAAAGCCGCTACGCCGTAAATGATCAGCACCGTTTTGCGGTGGCTGAAGCCAAGCTCCCGCAGGCAGTGGTGCAGATGCCCCTTGTCGGGAGCGAAGATCGGCCGCTTGTTGACCCAGCGGCGGATAATGGCGAAGAATGTGTCCGCCATCGGCACCCCGATGATCAGGAGCGGCGTCACGAAGGATACGATCGTGACTTGCTTGAAGCCGATCATGGAGAGCGTCGCCAGGCTGAAGCCGAGGAACAGCGAGCCGGAGTCGCCCATGAATATTTTAGCCGGATGGAAGTTGAACACCAGGAAGCCCAGGATGCCTCCGAGCAGCAGGCTGCTCATCAGGATGATCGGCTCGAAGCCGAGGAAGCAGGCCATGATGAGGATCGTGCCGATCGCGATGCCCGACACTCCCGCCGCCAGACCGTCGAGGCCGTCGATCAGGTTGATTGCATTGGTCACGCCGACGATCCAGAAGATCGTCAGCGGGATGCTGAGCCAAGAGGAGATCTCCTGCATGTCCTGGCCGAACGGAATGTTCAGCAGGTCGATCTTCACGTCGAAGCCGAAGACGACGACGCAAGCCGCCACGAGCTGGAACATCAGCTTCACCTTGGCCGACAGCTCGAACCGGTCGTCGAGAGCGCCGGTCAGCACGATGATCGTGCCTCCCGCCAGCATCGCGCGGATCAGATTCGTATCGTAGGCGCTCAGCAGCCCTTCCGGAATGAACGGAAGCAGCAGGAAGAACGAACCGATAAAGGCGAGATAGATCGCCAGGCCTCCCAGCCGCGGCATGATGCGCGTATGGACCTTGCGGGCATTCGGCTTGTCGATGGCGCCGATCTTGAACGCGAAGCGCTTGACGAGCGGCGTCAGCGAGACGGCCAGGATCAGAGCGACTGCGAAACCGACGATATAAGTCATTGTGGCATTCACTGGAAATTCAACTCCCCTTCATTACACCGGAATGAATTATAACTCGTTCGAAAAAGAAACTCCAACCCCAATATCAGGGCATTTCGCGCAAATTACGGCGAATTGACGCTTCTAGTAAGGTTTTGTCACCTTTTCCTTCTCCCGAATCACTCTCAGAGCGAATTGCGGCAGAACGAGCATTCTCCGGAACCGCGAAGGCTGCTGCAGAAGGCGGTAAAACCATTCCAGGCGCAGCTTTTGCATGAATACCGGAGCTCTCTTCAAACGACCGGCGATAATATCGAAGCTTCCTCCGACTCCCATGATGAGAGGAACTCCAAGCTCCTGCTTGTAGCGGGCGATCCAGGGCTCCTGGGTAGAGGCGGAACGGGCCACGTACAGCATATCCGGAGAAAGCGCCTTGATTCGGGCGATGACCTCCGCGTCCTCCTGCTCCCCGAAATAGCCATGATGCGTTCCCGCGATGGTCACGCCCGGATATTGCGCCTTCAGGCGTGCTGCGGCCTCGTCGATGACTTCCTGCGTCGTACCGAGCAGGTAGGCGGACCAGCCGCGCTCCTTGCCTTCCAGGAACAGGCGGTGCATCAGATCGAAGCCCGGCACCCTTTCCCGAACCGGCTGCCCGACATACCCGGCGGCCCAGACGACGCCCGCGCCGTCCGGAACGACAAGCTCGGCTTCCCGCAGCATCCGATGGAAGGCGGGATCCTCGAGCCCCATCATGACCATGATCGGATTCGCCGTGACAACCTGGCAAGGCTGCCCTCTTTCAATAATGTTCGTAAGGTACTCCACGGTTTCGTCCATACCCATGCGGGAAAATGGAACTCCATAAATCGAAACCTTCGGAACGGTCCGCGCCTCCAGCCAGGCTGAAGCCTGGGAGGCGTCCCCGATCGCGTCCGCCAGCGCTTCGGCGGCATCTTCCGGCGCATTCGCGGCCTCGGCCGCTTGCTTGGACGGGTCTATAAAGTTTTTTGTAGTCGACATGGGTCGAACGGTCACCTCTTCGTTTCCTGACGCAGGTACTGGACAATATGTTGCGCCGGCTTGCGGGCCTCCTGCTGAAGCTTGTCGATCGCAGCCGCCTTCTCCGCTCTCCATCCGTCTCCGTGGTCCAGAAGCCGCTCGGCGGCGTCCGCGAAGGCGGCGGCATCCATGGCTTCCGTCGTAGCGATCGGGCGATCGCCGAGGCGGGCCAGAAACTGGTCGATCTTCGGATCATAGCTGAGGCCGAGCATCGGCACGCGGCGGCCGGCCGCGTAGATGAGAGCGTGCAGGCGCATGCCGAGCAGCATGTCGCAGCGGCTGACCTCCAGCAGCATCGCCTGGGGGTCGTCGCCCGGGGCGGCGAGCTCGGCGGAGCTGCCGGCGCCGAGCGTCCCGAGCCGCTCCATGACCTGGCGGGATGCTTCCGCATCCGCCGGGGTATGGAACGGGAGGAAGCGCAGGCGCACGGGCCGGCGCCGGGCGAGCTCCGCCAGCGCCTCGGCGGCGCGGGCCAGGTCGGCTCCGTCCTTGCGCCAATGGCGCAAAGAGACGCCGACGACCGGCGCGCCGGCCGCAGCGGCGGAGCCGCCGCCTGCCGCTGCCTGCGAGCCTTGCGGCAGCGGCAGGCCCATGACCGGATCGGGCACGACATCGATCCGCTCATGCGGCACGCCCATCCGCGCGAGCAGCGCCGCGGATTCGTCGTCGCGCACGGATACGTACGCGCTGCGGGTCATCACATGCCGGATCAGGCCGTCCATCCGGCGGTTCAGCACAGGGCCGATGCCCTGCGCGTAGATGAATACCGGCTTGCCGAGCAGCTGGGCCAGCTTGACGATTCCCGTATAGTAGGGAATCGTCTTGCCGCCCGTCACGTCCTGCAGCAGGCTGCCGCCGCCGCTGATGAGGCCGTCGCAGCCGGCGATGACCTTCATCAGCTCAAGCGGCTTCATGCGATGCGCGGCCTTGACGCCGTACATCTCCGTCGTCCAGGCCGGGTCTCCGGAGAGCACGACAGGATCGATCTCCACGCCCTGGGCTTCCCCCTCGGCGCGAAGAGCGAGCAGGATCGACTTCAGAACCGCTTCGTCGCCGCTGTTGCGGAAGCCGTAGTAGCCGGAGATGACGATCTTCTTGCGGATCGGGGGGAGAGAACCTCCGGTGTTAGCCATTGGCAGCTCTCTCCCGCGGCCAGAATTTTCGTACGAGCCATTCCCCGATTTGCCATACGGCAATCAGGATCAGGCCGATGACGACTCCGATGCCGAGGCCGAGCAGGATGCGGATCAAGGAAATGTGGATAGGCGTATGGATATGCGCGAACGTGTCGACCATGGACAGCTGGCCCATGGAACCTACAATTAGCAATACCCAGGCGGCGCGGTAGCGAAGCGCCAGGAACAAACCCAGCAGCATGAGCGGGTGCGCGAGGAGAAACTCCTTCGTGCGCGGACGAACGCCGAACGTCGTCTCCAGCACGTTGCGGAACATCAGCTCCAGCGAAGAAGCCGTTCCGGCATTGCCCGTGCGCGAAAGATAGTACAGCCCAGCCGCGCCGATGACGGCGACTGCGACGCACCACAGAATCGTGATCTGCAGCCCGAGCACCCGCCGCAGGCTGATCCAGGCCGATTGGCCTGTGAACAGGAACAGGTAGACGGCGGTCAAGCCGATCGGCGCCAGATGGAGCAGGCTTACGCCGCGGAACTGCTCCAGCACGAGGCTGTACGTCATGCTGTTGAGCAGCCCGATCACGATCGGGATGGCCAGCATGCTGATCAGCGAGGTCACGGCCAGGATGCTCAGCGCCATCGTCAGGCGCCGGCCGGCCGAGAGGCCGTGGAACACCCAGCGCGTGCCGGCTTGTCCGAGCCCTCCCAGCATGCCGCTCCAAGGCGACGCCTGGAACGAGCGATCCGTGCCTTCGCCGGCCGCGGAAGCCCATTCGCCTCCGACCGGACGCCGCTGCCCTTCCGTATGGGAGCGGATCCGGTTGATCGCCCAGATCATCGCCAGCGTCGGAGCGCTGATCGCGGCGCCGAGCGCCAATCCCTGCTCCATGAGCGAGCTGTTCAGGACGTAAAGTCCGGCGCTGCCGACGAGGCCGAGCAGGAAGACGATCAAGGCCAGGCTGTTGAAGAAGGCTCCGGCAAGCAGCGCGATCAGGCTGACCGCCCCGAGGGCGACGACCGCTTTGAGGGCTTTCATCCAGCTTGGATAGGAACGCTCGAACGCATGGGCTTCGCCGGAAGGGAATCCGAACGAATCCAGCTTGGCGATTGCTCCGTCCGGCCCGTCAAGCGACTTGTAGAGATTGTCCATCGGATCGGTGACAGCCCCTTTGTCCAGGTTGGCGGAAGGAGCCGCATTCAGATAGAACATGCGGATGTTGCGGTCTTTGGCCGCAAGCAGGAAGCGGTCGGCGATGACGTCCGGCTTCAGGGCGGCAGCGTCTTTGTCCGAGAGGGAGTAAAGCCGCGTAACGTTATAGTGCGTCAGATAGGCCAGCGTATTCAGGCCCGACTGGGGTTTTTTGAGATTTTCGATGGCGGTGATGCCGATTCCGTACTCATTCAGCTTCTGGGCAAAATGAGTCAAAGTCTTGTCGGCCGCCTGATCGGCGAAGCCGGTGACAGCACCGCCGTCGAACAGGATACGGGTGACGCCGAGATTCTTGAACTCGGCAAGCAGCGCATCCACGCGCTCCGGATTGTAAGGAATCCGGTCCGAAAGCCGCGGCAGCAGGCGGAAGCCGGCGTCATGCAGCTCCGTCAGCGCCAGCGGATCGGGAGCCATCGACTTCAGCACCGCCCCGGCCATCGGCGTCTCCAGCACGAGGCCGCGCTTGCCTTCCAGCTCCCACGGACGCACGGCGATGCCGTCGCTTTCGAAGCGGTTGCGGATCATCGGCTCCAGAGCCGCCTGCTCCCTGGCTCCTTCAAACAGCAGGTACGTATAGTTCTGTCCGGCAGGCGAAGGCTTGCCCTGCAGCAGAGCCGCCTCCGCCTCGCTGTACAAGCCCAGCCTTCCCGCGTTCTCGAGCTCGTCCAGCCGGCTCTCGAACACCGAAAGCGTACCGACTCCGTGAGACTTCAGCTTCTGAAGCTCGCTTTTGATATAGTCGACCGGACGACTTTGATAGGACGCCACCAGCACGAGATCCGAATAGTCGAACACGTACTCGACCTGCTTGGAGGTCTTCTCCATCTGCCACCGGTTAGCCCCGATGGGTATTGCCGCGATGACGCCGATCAGCGCCAGCGCCCACATGATCCTGCGGGCCGCGCGGTTCCACTGCTGCCACTTCAACACGTTCAAGTTCGCCCCTTATCCACTCATACTTGAAAAGCCGGGCAGGGCGGGTAGACATCACCCGCCCTGCGGCCCTTCACTGAACTTTCCGAGCCGGCTCCCTGCGGGGCCCCGGCTGCTCGCTCAATCCCTATACTCTGTGCGGATGCGTCGTCAATTCCGCCCCGCCTCTCCCATCCCTGACGCCTGCTGGAGACCGTTCAGGTCAGGCCATGTCGTCCACGCGCTGCATGACAGAGCTGCGCAGCGCGTTGAGCGCATCCTCCGCAGACTGCAGGGAGTCCCCGCGGACCGCGAAGTAAACTTTGATCTTAGGCTCCGTGCCGGATGGACGGAGCGTGAACCATGAGCCGTCCTCAAGAATGTACTTGAGCACGTTCTCCTGCGGCAGGCCGTCCAGGCCGAGGCTGTAATCGAGCACCTTGGACACCTTGATGCCGCCGGCTTCGGCCGGGGCTTCCGAACGGAAGCTGTCCATGATCGCCCCGATCTTCTGGACGCCGTCCAGTCCCTTGAGCGTGCGGGACTCCAGACCCTCCAGATAATAGCCGTACTCGCCGTACAGCTCGAGCAGCACGTCATACAGCGTCTTGCCCTGCTGCTTGTAGAAGGCAGCAGCTTCGGCGATCAGCATCGCCGCCACGACGGCATCCTTGTCCCTGGCGTAGGTGCCCGTCAGGTACCCGTAGCTTTCCTCGTAGCCGAACAGGAACGTATGCGAGCCCGTCCGTTCGAATTCGGTCATTTTCTCGCCGATGTATTTGAAGCCGGTCAGCGTATTGATGACCTCTGCGCCGTTGGCCTTGGCGATGTCCGCGCCCATCTCGCTCGTCACGATCGTCTTGATGACGGCCCCGTTGGCAGGCAGCTCGCCTCTTTCCCTCAGCTGGCTGAGCACGTAGTGGACCATGATCGCGCCGGACTGGTTGCCGGAGAGAACGACGTATTCGCCTTCGTTGTTCTTCACGACCGCGCCCATCCGGTCGGCGTCCGGGTCGGTGCCGATGATGATGTCCGCGCCTTGCTCCTGCGCCTGCTTGATCGCCAGCGCGAACGCCTCGCGCTCCTCCGGATTCGGACTCTTCACCGTGCTGAAGTAGCCGTCCGGCTGCTCCTGCGACGGCACGACGGCGACCGACTCGATGCCGATCTCCTTGAGCGCGCCGCGGACCGGATGGTTGCCGCTTCCGTGCAGAGGCGTGTAGATCACCTTGATGTCGCGTCCTGCGCCGCGCTTGAGCAGGTCGCGGTTCAGGCTCTGCGCCGCCACAGCTTCGATGAAGTCCCGATCCGCATCCTCGCCGAGCCACACGAGCAGTCCTTGCTGCTCCGCGTCTTCGCGGGCCATGCGCTTGATCTCGCCGAAGCTCGCCACCTTCTGGATCGCCGCGATCGCCTGCTCGGCCTCATGCGGCACGAGCTGGCAGCCTTCTGGCCCGTAAGCCTTGTAGCCGTTGTACTCCGGAGGATTGTGGCTGGCCGTGATGACGACGCCGCCGCTCGCCCCCAGCGCGCGCACCGCGAAGCTCAGCTGCGGGGTCGGACGCAGCGAAGGGAACAAGTACGTCTTGATGCCGTTGCCGGCCAGGACGAGCGCGGCCTCCAGCGTGAATTCCGGAGAATTGTTGCGGGAATCGTGCGCGATCACGACCGAAGGCTTGTCTGTCTGCCCAAGCAGCCAGTTCGCAAGTCCCTGCGTCGCCTTGCCTACCGTATAGGCGTTGAGGCGGTTCGTGCCGGCTCCCATGACGCCGCGAAGGCCGCCGGTGCCGAACTCGAGATCACGATAGAACCGGTCGGTAATCTCCTTTTCGTCACCCGCGATTCCCCTCAGCTCTTCTTTGGTCGCCTCGTCGATCGTCGGATCCTCGAGCCAGGACTGATAGCGTTGTTGCGCAAGTATCGTTACGGACATGGACTCATCTCTCCCTTGATCTCTGCGTGATCTCATTTAATAAGGCAGGCCCGGTCCGAATATCTTCGTTTTGTTGACGAATTCGGGCTGCATTTTGTTTTGGCATTTTGTTTTGGCATTGTGCTTTCAGCGATAGAAGCCTACTTCGGATCCGTAAGCGCGAACATGATCTCGCCTTCGGCCACGACCTTGTCCCCTACCTTCGCCGTCGCCTGGCCTTTGCCGATGATGCCTTTCAGCCGGGTGATGGTCACCTCAAGCGTCAGCGTATCTCCCGGCACGACCTGGCCGCGGAAGCGTAAGCCGTCGATGCCGGCGAACATGGCGATTTTGCCGCGGTTCGCCTCTACCTTGAGGATGGCGACCGCGCCGACCTGAGCCAGCGCCTCGACGATCAGGACGCCCGGCATGACAGGGAATCCCGGGAAATGCCCGGCGAAGAAAGGCTCGTTCATCGTGACGTTCTTGAGTCCGACGGCCCGTACGCCTTCCTCGACCTCAAGAATGCGGTCGATCAGCAGAAACGGCTGGCGGTGAGGAATAATCTCCATGATTTCATTGATATCCAGCAAAAAAAATACCCCTTCCGCGGGCGAAAGCGCCCTTGTTCGTCAATCGCCGCCCGGGCTGCATGGAACCGGGGCCGGCGGGCTACACTATGCATGTCCTGAGCGAGCCTGCAGGTCGCAAAGGTTGAGATAGGAGGGCAGGAAGCGGACTGAAGCGCCGCCGACTGTCCTTTTTATTGAGCAAAAAAAGGGACGGATTATCTCTTTCTGCACCTAAATGCCTATGTATATCTTCGTTATTATACCTCCGCAGTGGCAAAAAAAAAACCGCCGCCCTTCCTATTTTCCACCATTTGCCTACATATTTCACATCGATATGCCGTTAAAGGAAATATCATGGTTTGCAAAGGAGTGTCTTTCGTTGTCCTACCGCGTTACCAATCGTTCGCTGCTGTCCCTGCTGCTCGCGGCCGTCCTGGCGCTTGCGCTGCTCGCGCCTGCCGCGCATGCCGAAGATACGGTCACCTCGGTCGCGCTGACCGAAGGCTCCAAGCTTTCCCTCACGTACGGGGACGACCCTTACGCGCTCGCGCTGTGGGCGTCCTACTCGGGCTCTTCCGCGACCAAGGATGTCAGCGCTTCGGCCGTATGGTCGACCTCCAGCTCATCCGTCCTGAAGGTCACGGGCGGCGTGCTGACGCCCGCAGCGGCCGGAACCGCGACGATTACCGGCAAGTACAGCGGCTATTCCGCATCGATCTCCGTTACGGTCACCTATCCCTATGCCAAACTCCAGCTTCTGACGGAGGACGGCAGCGCCGCTCCATCCACCCTCAAAGTAAAGCTTGGGGACGACCTGACATTCGGCGTTGCCGGCAAAAACGGGGATGAATCCAAGGATCTCGCCGACGAAGCCGCCTGGAGCAGCTCCAACTCGGCAGCCGCTACGGTCGAGGACGGCCAGGTCACCCTCGTCGCGGCAGGCACGTCCGTCATCAAGGCTTCCTACAGAGGCGTGTCCGCCTCCATTTCGTTAACCGTGTCTTCCCCCTATCAATCGCTCGCGCTGTCGCCAAATTCTCTCATTGATCTTACGGCAGGCGAAGAGGCCAAGTCCTTGACCGCGACAGCTTCGCCGGCAGGCGGCGGCACGCCGGTCGATGTGACCGAGGATGCTTCCTGGACGACCTCGGCGGCAGCTGTAGCCAAAGTGGATAAAGGCATCGTGACGCCCGTCGGTCCCGGAACCGCGACGATAACCGCTTCTCTCTACGGATCCTCGGCCACTGTCAGAATCGTCGTGCGCGCAGCCCACGAAGCGCTGAAGCTGAGCGCCTCGGCGGAGCTGAATCTGCTGCTCTCCGACAACCCGCATCAAGTAACCGCGTCGGCGCTCGATCCGAACAAGGAGCCGGCCGATGTGACGAAGACCGCCGAATGGAGCTCCAGCGACGTCTTCACCGCTACCGTGGCTGACGGACTCGTCACGCCGAAGGCAGCCGGATCCTCCGTCATCAAGGTGGAGTACAAGGGCCTCTCCAGAACCTTGAACGTCACCGTCTACCCGACGATCCTTTCGATCGAGGCCGGCTCCGAATCGCTGACAAGCATTGCGGGCGACAGCGGCCAGCTGCCGACGGTCACCGGAAAGACGCTTGACGACTCCACGATCGCTGTCGACAAGCTCGTCAGCTGGACATCCGGCGATTCCGATATCATTGTAATCAAGGATGGCAAATGGTCAGCCAAAAAAGCCGGCAAAGCCGTTCTGAAGGCTGCGGTCGGCGGCCTCTCGGCCGAAGTGGAAATGATCGTGAGCCTGAAGCCGCTGGCGCTTCTCCCGGAGCAGCAGACGATCAGCCTCGTCATCGGCAAGGACACTCCGATTCCGTCTCTGAACGTAACGTATACGGATGGGACGGAAGAAGACGTCACGGCCAAGACTGAATGGAAAACGACCGGCAGCTCCTTGCTTGTAAAAGGAACGACGCTGCGCGGACTGACCGCTGCGCGGACGTCGCTGACGGCCTCGTACCAAGGCAAGACCGTCTCGCTGCCTGTCGTGATCGAAGAAGAGCTGACCAAGCTCACGGTGGAGGAATCCTCGCTCGTGCTGAATCCCGGCAAAAGCAAGACCGTCAAAGTCACCGGCACGTTCAAAAGCGGCTCGACGAGCTCGCTCGCCTCGAAAATGACATGGACCGTCGACAATGACGACATCGCGAGCTTCAAAGGCAGTTCCGTCAAAGGCCTCAAGCTCGGAACGGCCAAGCTCACAGGCACCTATCAAGGCAAGAGCATCACCTTGACGATCGCAGTCAAGCCGAAGCTGAAGAGCCTCGTCCTGTCGGACAAAACCTTGCAGCTTGCTCCCGGAGCTTCCGCGCCGCTGAAGCTCAAGGCATTCTACGACAACGGCACGCAGGCGGAAGTCACCGCGGCGGCTGTCTGGACTTCCAGCAAGGAAGCCGCGGCGACCGTTTCCGCAGGCGGAGCCGTCACCGCCACCGCCAAAGGCACGGCTACGATCAAGGCCGCTTTTGAAGGCAAGACCGTAAGCGTAAGGGTCACCGTAAAATAAAGCCTCATGTACGAAAGCCGGAGCGAAGGCACGCAAATGCCTTTGCTCCGGCTTTTTTTTGCCATGGCTTTGAATCGATGGCCATAAAAAAATCCGGCCCCCGATAGGAGGCCGGATACATTTAGGAATCAGCGAAGATAAGGTCGTAAATATGCCTGTAGACGCCAAAGTCGAATGCATCGTCCATGCTACCATTGCCCAGGACGACGAATCCCAGATAAAGGCCGCCTGTCAAGGCGCCGACGAACAGCGCCAGCACGATGACCTTGCGGGCGAACCACCATGCGGTGAACCGGCTGCGCCGCTTCGGCTTTGCCTTGGATTTGGTCTTGGCTGCTGCCGGAGCGTCCGGCGAAGAGGGTTCTGTCTCCCGGTCCCGCGAAGCTTGGCTGCCGCTCGGACGGGAACTCTCTGCCGGACGGGACGCCGCCCCGCCTCCCGACATTCGGGTCTGGGATTCATTCTGCACCATGGTCATCATCCTATTCCTCCGGAAGAGAATCCTTCCGTAATCTATTGCGCGGCAGATCCCCACCGCGCCGCAGCATGGAGGAACAGGAATCTAGCCGCGCATGTTGTTGGCCATGCCCAGCATCGAATCGGCGGAGGTCAGCGCTCTGGCGCTCAGCTGATAAGCCCTCTGCACGTTAAGAAGCTCGGTCATCTCATCCACGACGTTGACGTTGGATTGCTCGACATACCCTTGGCGGACAGCGATTCCGCTGTCGGGACCGGCTGCGGCGTCGGTCAACACGTCGCCTGCCGCAAGTCCGTCCGGGACGACAAATAGGTTGTCCTCCACCGGGGTAAGCAGTTCTGGGCGAGCTGGAGATACAAGGCTCAGCTGCCCGAGATTCTCGCGGGTTCCATCTGCATGCACGCCTTCCACGACGCCTTCGCCGCTGATCTGCAGCGTGACGCCGGCTGGAACGACGATCGGTCCAGGCTGGCCTGCGCCTCCCCGAGTGCCGAGAACAGGATACCCCGCTTCTGTCGCCAGTATCGTATCACCGTTGCCTCTCACCGTCAACTGGAAGGCGCCGCTGCGGGTATAGGCCGTTTTGCCGTCCGCCTCCACCTGGAAGAGCGCATTTCCTTCGATGGCCAGATCCGTAGCGGTGCCGGTCTCCTTGAGCGAGCCTTGGGTCATGTCAGGTCCGAGCTGCAGGAAACGGGCGCCCCAGCCCTGGTTGAAGCCCATCGGTCCGATGCGGCCGTCCTTGCGGAACGCCTCGGGCTGCTGCTTGGCGTTCGTGAGCAGATCCTCGAACGTGCCTTGCTTGCGTTTATAGCCTGCCGTATTCACGTTGGCGATATTCTCGGCCAGCAGGTCAAGCCGCTGCTGCAGAGCATTCATCGTCACCGACGCATTGATTATCGATCCGTTCATCTACCGTTCCTCCTCACACCTTGCCGACTTCGTTGACGGCCTTCTCCAGGCTCTTGTCGTAATACTGGACGACCTTCTGATTCGCCTCGTAGGCCCTCAGAGCGCCCATCATATCCACCATCGCCTGGGTGGCGTCGACGTTGGACCGCTCCGTATATCCCTGACGGACTTCCACTCCGTCCGCCGCCGTCGCCGGACCCGCGCCGCCCTGCCCGTCAAGACGGAACTTGCCGTCTCCTTCGCGGATCAGGTCCTGGACGCGGTCGACTCTCGTAATCAGCAGCGATCTGCCTGTAGCCGCTCCGTCAGCATCCGTGAAATCGTAGGCGCCGTTCAGCTTGAGAGACTCCATGGAAGTACCGGCCGGGAATGTCACCGGACGGCTGTTCTTGCCGAGCACGGCCGAGCCGTCCGCAGTAAGCAGGGAACCGTCGGCGCCCAAGTGGAATTGTCCGCCTCTCGTGTATCGGGTTTGTCCGTCCGCATCCTGCACGGTGAAGTAGGCCTGCGGCCTGTACGTCACCGTTCCGTCTTCGGCGATGGATTTGCCGGAGGCGTCGAACACGGTTCCTGCCACCTCGATATTGGAGGCGATGGCGAAGTCGGATGCCCGATCAGTCTTGTTGAGATCGCCCTGCACCTGCAGCGCGATGCTTTCCTCTGCCAGCACTCCGGTGCTGAGGCGTCCGATCCGGCGCGACGGCTCATCGTTCTTGCCGGTCATGGACAGCAGCATGTCCGGAAAGGAACGGTTCAGCGCATTGCTCTGCTTATATCCCGTCGTGTTGAGATTGGCGATATTCGTCGTTACCGTGTCATGCACGCGCTGCTGGGCTACCATGCCTGCCGCTGCCGTGTACAATCCTCTGAGCATCCGGTTCTCCCCTTGCCTGTATGATGAAAGATTGAAAGGATGAAAGTCTTATTGTTATATCGGCAGCAGCTGCCCATCCATGAAGAGCGGCCCGCCCTTCGCGCTCCGCAGCTCCGGGAGGAGCGGCTCGCGAGGGGCGGGCCTTCAGTCGCCGGACACTAGAAGCGCGACTTCTTGCGCGACATCCGGTCCAGATGGTCCAGCATGAATCCGGTGCCTTTCACGACGCAGTGCATCGGGTCTTCGGCGACGAGCACCGGCACCTTGAGCTCGTCCGCCATGAGCAGGTCCAGCCCGTCAAGCAGGGCGCCTCCGCCGGTCAGAATGACGCCGCGGTCGATGATGTCCGCCGACAATTCGGGAGGCGTGTGCTCCAGCACAGACTTGGCGGCAGCCACGATGGAGGCGACGGAATCGTGCAGCGCTTCCCGGACCTCCTCCGAGTGGATGGAGATTGTCCGCGGAAGCCCTGTCACCATATCGCGGCCCCGGATATCGATGGCCTCGCTGCGTCCGCCTGCGTATACCGATCCGATGCGCTTTTTGATGTTCTCGCTTGTCCGTTCTCCGACCAGGAGCTTGTACTTCGCCTTGATGTAGCGGGCGATATCGGAATCGAACGTATCGCCGGCTACCTTGATCGAGGAGGAAGTCACGATGTCGCCCATGGACAGGACGGCCACATCCGTCGTGCCCCCGCCGATATCGACGACCATATTGCCGCTAGGCTGATAAATGTCCATTCCGGCTCCGATCGCGGCCGCCTTGGGTTCTTCTTCCATATAGACTTCTTTGGCACCGCAGCGCTCGGCCGCTTCCCGAATCGCCTTCTGCTCCACCGACGTAATATTGGTAGGAGCGCAAATGAGAATACGCGGACGGCTGTACCAGCTCCGTCCGCCGATGCGGTCAATGAAAGCCTTGAGCATCATTTCCGTAATTTCGAAGTCCGCGATGACTCCATCCCGAAGCGGGCGGATGGCGACGATATTTCCCGGTGTCCGGCCGACCATCCGGTACGCCTCGTCCCCGACGGCCAGCACCCGCTTGGTGCCGGTTTCAACGGCGACTACGGACGGCTCGTCGAGCACGACACCTCTGCCTTTTACATGAATGGACACGTTGGCGGTGCCCAGATCGATTCCGATATCCTTGCTCAGCATACGTCCGAAGTCCCCTAACGAATAATGTGGAAGTTCATACCCCCATTATTCGCTAATAACCTCGTTTTTCCTCTGATTTTGTCAAAAAATTTTACCAAAAGGCCTCCCTTGGAAGAGGAGGCCGGAATGCGGCCGTTTTTACCGTTTTCCTGCGGCCAGCACCTCGCGGCGCTTGGTGCTTTTCTTGTACTTGATCTTGGTCGCCTCGCCGCCCCTGAGATGGCGGATCGACTTATGGTATTCCAGGATGTGCTTCACTTGATCGGCCAGATCGGGATTGATTTCCGGCAGCCGCTCGGTGAGGTCCTTGTGCACCGTGCTCTTCGATACCCCGAACTCCTTGGCGATCGTGCGCACCGTATGCCTGGTCTCCACGATGCACCGGCCAATCTTGATGGTCCGCTCTTTGATGTAATCGTGCACGTTCCCGCCTCCCTAACTCGTTTTAAGATTGGTACATTATATGAGAGGGGCGGGTAGATATTCTTTGTGGCCAAGCACTAGGTACTAAAACCGTCCAATTTGTTCGCAAATGACCTCGCGGCGGGCAGCCCGAGTCCTGCAAACAGCCCCGGCGTCCGCATGGCGAAGAATGCTTGGACAAAGGAGCTGCGGAGAAAAAAACGATGTCGCAGCCGTCTTTTTTCTTCCAAGCAAAAAAATCCCCGAAGCCGAGGCTTCAGGGATGAGGAACCGCTTATTCGGAATCGTCGCCCGATGCGGCGCTGCTGTCCTGACTCGCTGCCGGAGCGAGTTCGGGCAGGACCGAGTTCGGATTGACATGCTCGTTGTTCTTGAGGAGCGCGAAATGCAGGTGTACGCCCAGATCTTTCTGCAGCTCGTTCTTGCCTGCCTTGCCGATCACCGTGCTTTGCTTGACGTCGTCGCCTTGCTTGACCGTCACGTCCGTCAGGCTTTGGTAGACGGAGACGTATCCGTCCGAATGAGTGATCTCCACGACCGTGCCGTTGGTCGGCTGATCCTGCACCAGCGTCACTTTGCCGCTCAGCACGGCCTGCACGTCGAACGGCTGGTCATCGCTGCGGGCCAGATCGATGCCGGTGTTGGCGGAGAACGTGTTGCCCTGCTCCACCATCGCGGCATCCTGCTCGGCAGGAGTCGCGGCGGCATCGAAGTAGCCGCGCTTCACCGTGACGTCAGCCGTGCTGGCTACCGGCCATTTTGCCGTCTCGCCAGGCACCGGCTTCACTATCACCGGCTCCGGCTGCTGCTCTCCGCCTTGCGCCACTGCAGTCGTATCGGGGGTCTCGGCCGTCGAAGCCTTCTTGTCGTCTCCCTGATAGAGCCACATGACGGTTACGATGATTGCTGCCGCGGCGACGAACAGTGCCGGAGAGATCCACTTGCGCGACAGGGTCTTCTTGTAAGCTGAAGATGGAGCGGAGTTTCTTCCTCCCAGATTTGGTTTAGGAGGCTCTTGCTTTTGGTTTTTTTGATCTTGTTCATTCATTTTCTATCACCTCACTAGCCATTGTTGCCGGATCAGCTAGGTTTATACGTAGGGCGATAGAGAATTTGCGAGGAGCGAGGAAGACTCGCTTCCTAGCTGCTCATGCGGGGGAGATCGTTCTCCCTCACGACCGCGGTTCCGGTATAGTAGTGGGACAGAATCTGGTAGGCAGTGCTGCCCTTCTTCGCCATGCCGTCGGCGCCCCACTGGCTCATCCCGACTCCATGCCCGTAGCCATAGGTCGTGATCTCGATATTTTTGCCGCTTATCTTCCAGGTGAATTGGGAGGATGCGAGTCCCAGCTTCTCCCGGGCTTCGCGGCCTGTGAACGTGGCGTCTCCCGCTGCCAGCTCACGGATCCTTCTGCCGTCCGTCGTATCGAGCACCCGCAAGCTGCGAGCCGGCGTGCTGCCGCTGAGGCCGAGCTTCCGGTAGAAGGTCGCCAGCGGCATCGTCGTCGTCTCCTTGTACTCCGGAGACAGGGACTTATCCCAAGGGCTGGCCACGCTGCGGAGATAGGGAAGGCTGGCATCCCAGTAATCCTCTGAATTTTCGGTATAACCGTTGCTGGTGGAAAAGAACAGAGCCTGAATCGGGCTTCCCTGATAGGTGACGATTTCCCCCCTCGTCCCTCGGACAGCTTCGTTCAGCTTCGTCAGATTCGCCTCCCGCTCCTTGCCGCTCCAGCGGGCAAGCAGCTGCTTCATCGGAACGTAGACCTGATGGGCGGTCGTGTCCGTGACATCCGCCCCCTCCACCGGCATGCCGCTATCGTCGCCGGAAGCGAGCCGCCGGACGATATACGTGCGGGCGGCGATCGCCTGCGCCTTGAGCGCTTCCGGCTCGAAGGAGATCGGCATCTCGCCGGCGATGACGCCGCGGATATACGTCTCCATCGGCACCTTCTCAATGCGCTTCTCCTTCGTCACATAGACGCGCACCTGGGTCAGATCCAGCGCCGTCAGCTTCTTCGGCCCGGAAGAAGGCTGCGGCGCCGATTCCTCCGTTCGGGCCGGAGAACCGCCGCCAGCGGATCCGCCGGCGCCGATTCCGGGTGCTTGTCCCCCATCTGCCGACCCCGCAGCCACGCCAGCCGCTTCGTTGGCGGCTGCCTGCCCGGCCTGCCGCTCGGGAGCGTTGCCGCCCGGCAGCTCCGGGCCGGCTGCTTCCGGCCCCGGAATCAATGCTTGCTCCTGCTGCCGGACATTCGGCTGGCCATCATGCGACTTGGCGACGATAAGTCCCGGAATCAGGATCGCCGCCGCCGTAAGGACGCTTACCGAAGCCATCGCCATTCCCGACATCCCCTGTCCTTCCGCTCCTCTACCGAAAGGCTTTCCTCGCAGACTCGTCCTCCTCGTTCCTATCGCGTGCTTCTTCATCCTCGATGGTTTCCCTCCTCTATTTCCCTGCCAAGGCAAATGCTCATGACCCGTCTCTAAAGACTATGAGCCGAGAAGCATAGAATAGAACCGCCGATAGGCCGCTTGAGAGGCGTCCCGCGAGAAACGAAAAAGCGATGCCGGATGGCATCGCTGCTGAAAGCCCTGCTGCCGGGCCGGGCCTGACGGCGCTTGGACATGCTGACATGCAGCCGGCAGATCAAGGCTTCCAGGTGAAGAAATAACGGAATGCCCTGCTCTTGCCGGCTCAAGGCTTCAATCCTGCGGCTCGGTAGTTGCCGCTGCATATACCCTTCCGCCAGCCGCGCGCTGGAGGCAGAAGGAGAAGGAGCTGCCCCGACCCTGCTCGCTGCGGACCGCGATGCGGGATCCGTGCGCATCCAGGATATGCTTGACGATCGACAGCCCGATGCCCGTGCCGCCGCGTCCGGAGCGGGCTTCATCCGTCTTGTAGAACCGCTCCCAGATGCGCTCCGTCTCCTCCGGCGACATGCCGATTCCTTCATCCCTTACCGTCAGGCAGGCTTGTTCCTCCTGCGCGTCAAGCGTCACATAGACCGTGGACCCTTGCGGAGAGAACGCCATGGCGTTCTGAACCAGATTGACCATCACCTGCTCCAGGCGGTGGGCGTCGCCTACGACCATCACCTTGCCGCTGCCGATGACAAGCTCATCGCCGGCTTCCTCGACTCCCTGCCTGCTCCATTCCTCCGCAGCCTGACCAGGCTCGGAATCGACCCGGCCCTTGATCTCGTACCGGACCCCGTGGTGCCGGAAGGTGGATTCCATCCGCGCCAGCAGCAGCCTCACCGTCTCGGCCAGATCGAACTCCACGGGCTGCACGTCGAATTGGCCGGACTCGATCTTGGACATGTCGAGCAGATCGTTCACGAGCTTCATCAGCCGGACGGTCTGCTCCTGGGTGATCTGCAAATAGCGGTCCGCCTTCTCCCCCGGTATCGTCCCGTCCAGAATCGCCTCCACATAACCGTGGATGGACGTCAGCGGAGAGCGGAGATCATGCGAGACGTTGGCGAGAAAGTCGCGACGGGTCTGTTCCAGCGCTCCGAGGTCTTCCGCCATGCGGTTGAGCGAGCCGGCCAATCGGCCGAGCTCGTCGGGGGAGGCATCGCGGATCGGCGTCTCGAAGTCTCCCTTGGCGAAGCGCTCCGCGCCGAGGCTCATGCGGCGGATCCGCGTCGTCATGTAGCGGGAGAACAGCCAGGAGAATACCGCCGATACGGCCAGCGCGACGGCGATGGCCAGCCAGCTCAGATTCTGCCAGCGGCGGAAGTCCCGCTGAAAGCCGGTCGAGAGCGAGACGACATAGCGGTCGATCGATGGCACGTACTGGGAGCTCACGATCCATTTGCCGGACTCGTTCTCGATCATCTGGGAACGGAACTGGCCGCTGGAGCCGATATCGGCCTCGCTGATGATGGACTTGATTGCGCTGCCGGGCAGCGGCACGTCTCCGACCTGCATATAGCGGCCGCTGCTGTCGATGACGAGAATGCTCTTCATCTGCGGAGGCACGACGACCTTGAGCGCCGTGCTGACCATGCTCTCGGTCCATCTCTCGGATGCGGCCGTTTCCAGCAGCTTGACCGTCCGCCGCAGCTCCGCCCCTTCCATGCCCTGCTGCCGGTCGAACATATCGCGCCGGACCAGCTGCGTCGAAACGAGGTTGTACACGAGGAACGTCACGCCGAGGATGGAGAGCGAGATGATCAGCACTTTGGCGAATATCGTATTCAGCCCGAGCCTCGCGGCCAGACGGCTCATGGCTGGACCTCGAACTTGTAGCCGACGCCGCGCACGGTGGCGATGCGCCAGGACCGATGCTCGCCGATCTTGTCCCGGATGCGCTTGATATGCACGTCGACCGTATTGGAATCGCCGAAATAATCCATGCCCCAGATCTGCTGGAGCAGCTCCTCGCGGGTGAACACCTTGCCCGGCCGGGAAGCCATGCAGTAGAGCAGCTCGACCTCCTTCGGAGCGCTCCCGACATCCTGCCCGCGCACCGTCACGCGGTATTCGTTCACGTCGACGACGAGATCCGGGAATGCCGCCTGTTCCTTGTACAAGGTCGGATGCGTCCGCTTCAGGACGGCCCGGATCCGGGCCAGCAGCTCCTTCGGATCGAAGGGCTTGACGAGGTAATCGTCCGCTCCCATGGAAAAGCCCTTCAGCTTGTCGTAGCCGTCCCCTTTGCCTGTCAGGAAAATGATCGGCACCGTGCTGGTCTGCCGGATCTCCTCGCATACACTCCAGCCGTCGCGGCCCGGCATCATGATATCCAGGACGACGAGATCGGGGATCTGCTCGTAGAACTTTCGGAGCCCGGCAGCGCCGTCGCCCGCCGTCGCGTACTGGAAGCCGTATCGCTGCAAGTACAGCTCCAGCAGATCGCTGATCAGGGAATCGTCTTCTATGATCAAGATATAAGGCATTTTCATCTGGCTACCTCCGAGAGCGGAATCTGACTGTCTATCTGTTGAAATATGAATCAATCATGCCGGAGCGCGTCCACCGGCCGCAGCGACGCGGCTTTGTTGGCCGGGAACAGCCCGAACAGCACCCCGACCGCCGCCGAGAACAAAAACGCGTAGAGGACGACCTGAAGCTCGATCTGCGTCGCGGTAGCGAAATAGGCCGTCATGATCAGGCAGGCTCCGTAGGCGCAGGCGATGCCGAGCAGCCCTCCGAGGCTGCTGATGGTCACCGCTTCGACGAGGAACTGGAACAGCACGTCGCGCCGCTTGGCGCCGAGGGACTTGCGGATGCCGATCTCCCTCGTCCGCTCGGTGACGGATACGAGCATGATATTCATAATGCCGATGCCCCCGACGACGAGTGATATGCAGGCGACCCCCGCCATCATCGTGGACATCGTCTTCGACACGGAGGTGACCGTCTCCTTTAGATCCTCCTGATTCGTCACGCGGTAGGCGTTCGTATTGCCGCGGAAGATCTCGGTCAGCTTCGTTTCCAGCTGCGCGGTCACGGCGCTCATCTGGTCCACCGTGGCGACCTTGAGGGAGACGGTGCGGACACCGGCGGACTGGAACATGCGCTGCGCCGTCGTAATCGGAATGATGATCTTCTCGTCGTTGGAGCCCGTCAGGGAAGTGCCTTTCGGCTCCAGCAAACCCACGACCTTGTACTTCACGCCATTCAGCAGGATCGTCTCGCCGACCGGGCTGACCCCCGCTCCGAACAGCTCTTCCGAAGTATCGACCCCGAGCAGGGCGACCTTGTTGTACGCCGTCAGATCGATAGGGGCAATGAAGCGCCCGCTCTGGGGATGGAAGTTCTGCACATCCTCATAATCGGGAGTGACGCCCTCGACCGTCACCGCAGACTCGGTCTGCTTGCTGCCGTAGCGGGCCGTTACGCTGCCGCTGACGGTGGGAGACAAGCCTTCGATGCCGCTGACGCCGTCGCCGAGCGTCTCGGCTTGCGGCAAGGAGAGGGTCGTGTCGCTTCCCCTTCCGGTAATGTTGACCGACAGCATGTTGGTGCCGAGCCCCTTGAGCTGGCTGCTCACCTCGTTCGCCGAGCCCTGGCCCATCGCCACAAGCGCGATGACCGTCGCGACCCCGATCAGGATGCCGAGCATGGACAGCACGGTGCGCAGCTTGTTAGCCAGTATGCTCTTCCAGGCCATGCGAATTCCTTGCGAAAACTTCACGTCCGCCCCCCCTTTCCTCGCTCAGCAGTCCGTCCTTCATGAACACGGTCCGCTTCGCCCTGGCAGCCACATCGAGATCATGCGTGATGAGGACGATCGTATGGCCCTGGGAGTTGAGCTGCTCCATGAGGCCGAGCACATCCGCGCCCGTCTTCGTATCCAGCGCTCCCGTAGGCTCGTCGGCAAGCAGGATCGGCGGCTCTCCCGCCAGCGCGCGGGCGATCGCGACCCGCTGCATCTGGCCCCCGGACAGCTGGTTCGGCCGGTGATGCATCCGGTCCTGCAGGCCGACCTTGGCCAGCGCGGTCTCCGCCGCCGCCTTCCTCTCCTTCGCGGCGAGCCCGCGATAGACGAGCGGCAGCTCGACGTTCTCGAACGCGCTGAGACGCGGGAGGAGATGAAAGCTTTGGAAAATGAAGCCGATCTTGCGGTTGCGCACCTCCGCCAGCCGGTTGTCCGACAAGCCCTTCACCTCGATGCCGTCCAGCCTGTAGCTGCCGGAGGTCGGCGTATCGAGGCATCCGATCATGTTCATGAGCGTGGACTTGCCGGAGCCGGACGGGCCGATGATGGCAACGAAGTCTCCGCGGGGAATGTACAGATCCACTCCATTCAAGATCTGCACTTCCTCTCCGGCCATCCGGTAGGATTTCCGGACGTCGCGGATGGACAGGAGCGCCTCTTCATGCCGTTCAGAAGAAGCGGCCTCGGCCCTGATGCCGTCGCCTATCCGCTCCTCCAAGGCTTCGTCTCCGGCCTTCCGTTTGTCCCGCTTCATCGGGTTCCCCCTCCTCCGGTACGGGTCGCTCCGGCTCCGCCCATATTGCCGCCGAAGCCGCCCGTTCCCATTCCGCCTCCGAAGCCGCCCGCTCCCATTCCGCCGAACTGGCGGGCTCGGGTCGTGCTGTTCTGGCCGGTGGATCCTCCGACGGTGCCGGTCGGCAACGCTATCAGCACCGTATCGCCTGCGGACAGTCCCGACTTGATCTGCACGTAAGTGTCATTGGCAAGCCCGGTCGCCACTTCCTTCAGCTGGCCGCCCAGCGTCATCCGGCTCATCCGGGATTCGGAACCGGCTCCAGCACCAGCACCCGCGCCGGCTCCGACGCCAACTCCTGCAGCAGCTCCCGCACGGGCTCCGGCGCCCGTTCCCGACCAGCCGCCCTGCCCGGCGCCTTCCGCCGTCCATTGGCCGCCGGAGCCGTTCCTTCCGCCTGTCCCGGACTGGCTGCCCGGAACGCTCCCGGCGCCTTGGCCGCCTTCGGTTCCGGCTCCTATCGCCAATGCCCCTTCCGTTCCTTGAGGCACACGCACATAGGATTTCCCTCCGAAGGTGACGACCGCATCGACCGGGACCAAGACGGCATTGTCAGCGGATTCCGTTACGATCTCGGCCGAGCCGGACATTCCGGCCAGCACGCCAGCCGCCTCCGTCATGGACAGCGTGACCGGGTACGTAGCGACTCCGTTGCTGCTCACGCCTTCTTTGGCAATGGAAGTAATTTTGCCCGTGAAGGTTTTATCGGTCAGGGCATTGAGCGTAATTTCGGCGGTTTGCCCGACCTTCAGCTTCGGAACGTCCAGCTCGTCGGCGTTCACCGCGAAAGTCAGCTGCGAGTAATCCGTAATGACAGCCGCATCTGCGCCGGCATTCGTGTTGTCCCCAGCCGTCAGCGATACGGTGGTGACGGTTCCGCCGATCGGCGCCTGGATATCATGGTTCTCGGCATCCGCTTTCTGAAGATCGGCGATCTCGTTCTCCGTCTGCTGCAGGCTCAGCCTGGCCGAGTCGAGATCAAGCTTCGTCTGCGCCTGCTTCGATTCGTCGCTTTCGCTCCAATACTGCTCCTTCAGGTTCTGGATCTGCAGCTCCTGCTTCTGCTTGTCCAATTGCTTTTGCCGGATCTCCAACGAATTATCGATCGTCTCGAACTGAGCCAGCACTTGTCCTTTCTTCACGACGTCGCCGACCGAGACCAGCACTTTGCTTACCGTCCCCTGATAGCCGGCTTTCACGGTCGCCGTATTTGCTGCGGCTACCGTTCCCGTCCCCGACACCTTCACTTCCAGATTCCCCTGCGAAGCTTGCACGCTGCGGGCTGCCGCAGCGGATGCCGTGCTTTCGGCTCCCTTCGACTGCAGGAAATAATATACCGCTCCGCCGCCGGCAATGACCATGAATCCCAATATGAGCAGCCACTTTCTCATTGTTCCCCTCGCCTCTCCTCCGGATCATTTTCCATCCGAATCTTAGCATTCCAGAATGAACCCAGAATGAACGTCTTCTCGGAGAAGGCCAAGCTGCTGATCCGCCAAGGACCGGCCCAAATAAAAAAAGAGCCCCGATAGCCGGCGCTCCACTCCCTGTCTCTATGTGGGACGGCTGCTGAGGCAAGCCCTCCCGATGTTGCCGATTGAATCTCAGGCCATGGTCGCCTCGACGTCCTCGACCTGAACCTGCCGCTTGCTGCTGTAGCTGTCCTCGTCCTCGGATGCGGCGGCAGCTGCCACCTGGACCTCTCCGACTTCGCGCTCCGCGGTCTTGCGGATGGAAGCGAGCACGACCGGCTCCAGCACTTCCTCGGCGGCTTCTTCCTCAGACGTCCGGTAGATGTCGGCGCCCAAGGCGGCGAGCTTGCCCGCGATGTCCACATAGCCGCGGTCGACATGATGCAATCCGCCGACCTCGGTCTCCCCGTCGGCTACGAGGCCGGCACAGATCAGCGCAGCTCCGGCACGAAGGTCCGTCGCCGTCACTTTGGCGCCCGACAGCGGCACTCCGCCAGTGATGATGGCCGTACGGCCATCCACTTTGATGCTGGCGTTCATCTTGCGGAATTCCTCCACATGCATGAAGCGGTTCTCGAACACCGTCTCGGTCACGACGGAAGTTCCTTCCGTGACAAGCAGCAGAGCCATCATCTGGGACTGCACGTCGGTCGGGAAGCCCGGGTGAGGCAGCGTCTTGATGTCGGCGCCCTTCAGCGGACGATCCGCACGGACGCGGATGCCGTTGTCCTCTTCGATGATTTGGACGCCCATCTCCTGCAGCTTGGCGATTACGGGTCCGAGGTGGTCGCCGATGGCGCCTTCCACGAATACATTGCCTCCGGTAATCGCGCCGGCGATCAGGAACGTGCCCGCTTCGATGCGATCGGGAATGACCGTATGCTGGGCGCCGGTCAGCTTCTCGACGCCTTCGATCCGGATGACTCCCGTACCGGCTCCGCGGATGCGGGCGCCCATGGCGTTGAGATAATTCGCGAGATCGACGATCTCGGGCTCTTTGGCCGCGTTCTCAAGGGTAGTCGTTCCTTCGGCGAGCGCCGCGGCCGCGATGATGTTCTCCGTCGCGCCTACGCTGGCGACGTCCAGATAGATCTTCGCGCCTTTGAGCCGGCCTGGGGCAACGGCTTCGATGAAGCCTTGGCCCATCGTGATCTCGGCGCCCATCGCTTCGAATCCCTTGAGATGCTGCTCGATCGGGCGGGTGCCGATGGCGCAGCCTCCTGGAAGGGAAATGCGTACACGGCCCAGTCGGGCAAGCAGCGGACCCATGACTTGGATCGATGCCCGCATCTTGCTGACCCATTCGTAAGGAGCTTCGTAGGATGTCAGGTTCTCCGCCGAGATCGTCATGGTTTCGCCGGAGAGGTCCAGCTTGGCTCCGAGCGTCTCCAGCAGCTGGCGAATGATAAGGACGTCATCTAGGAGGGGAACGTCGTTAATGACGCTTTCTCCTTCCGTTGCGAGTAGCGAAGCGGCCAGAATGGGAAGGACGGCGTTTTTCGCCCCGTGCACACGCACGGTTCCTTCCAGTCTGCGGCCTCCGCGAACGACAATTTTACTCATAATTCCGTTCCCTCCGGACGCTGCAATTTCATTTGCGCATATCATGTATTTGGTAAGGATCATATCTGACGGCAACGAGTGTCTGGCATGGATGGCTTGAAAAGTGTGAAAGGTCAAAAAAGGTGAATAAGGCAGGAATAAGCCAGATTACCACAGACCATATTAACACTCGTCTACAGAAATCGACAAGCGTTATTTTTATCCCGATTATTCGTCAAAATAAAGGGACTTTAGCCCGGGTCTCTTCCCTCGTGCATGATCGCTCATAGGATATCATTCGCAGCATGTCTCCGGATTGGTTCCGTCTTATGCGTTATTGTCTGCAAATGTCCGATTCGTTATTCGACTGGATGGCTTAGAGCAGCTTCAGCATGGATGTCCAGGACCAGTAATCCAGGATGAAGCGGGCGAACGAGTGCCCGACCACAACGGCGAGAACCGCAATAAGAACGCGCGCTCTCGGGCTTCTCGGCTGCTTGAACCAAGTATCAAGCTTGAGCTCCTGCAGCAGGTACCATGCAAGCAAGATGCTCCCGATCGTCACGACAATGGAGAACAGCCCGTTCCATCCAAGCGATGACCATACTTGATTACTGTTCATTAATAACCCCCTTTCTTTGCCCGTAAACGACAATAAATTCTTCGGCACGATTCTATCGGCATTGCAATGTATCTTTCGCCATTTTTCGCCTTCATGCGACGGAAGCGGACCTAATCGATCGTTCGGGTAAGGAATTCGGTGGAAATGCATCTCCTTTATCCATCGGAAACGGAGCGCTCCATTAAAAGTCCCTTGCTCTTCCGTCTATGTATTCGCGGCTTTCCTCTTTTGCCGCCGCAAGCGGCATGTTCAGCCGCCGCGCGTCACCTTGAGCGTATAGTAGCCCGTTGCCGGCGCTGCCGCGTCTTCCCCCGCATCCCATACCTTGATTTCGTAGGTGCCCGGGGTGACTGGAATGAGCGGACTTGTTTCCGCTACACCTTCCCCGTTGCTGTCCACAGCCAGAGCTTCTCCTCCGGCCCTGCGGTAGGCGAAGGCCGGATCCATCCGCATCGTGCCTGCTTCCACCTGCAGCCTCATCGTGCCTTTCTTGGCTACCCGGATCGAATACCAGTCCACATCCGCCGCTTGATGGAAGGTTCCTTGAAACTCGAGGGAACGGTCTGCCAAAGGATAGGCTTTGCTTGCCGCATCATTGCTCTCTCCCTTGTCGGGCAGCATGCGCAGTCGCGTCGAGAGCAGATAGGGAACCTGCTTCGCACCGCTTCCGGGCTCGAGTCGCAGCATCAGCCGGTTCGTTCCTTTTCTGACGTGCCATTCAAGCCTATGGTTGCGGAGCTTCAGCGGCATTTTCTTGACGCTCCCCGCTTCCTCCAGCTCGATCCGGACGGCGGCCGCACTGGCGCCGGGAGATGTGAGCTGGGTATAGTCCAGGCTGACGTTGCCGTCGTACGGGCTTTCCAGACGGTACCAATCCTGATCCCCGGATCCGGAAAGCTGTCCCGACAGCTGCTTGCCCAGAGGAAGCACCGCGGCTGCCTTGGCCGAGTCGTCCGGCTCATGCGGATCATCCTTATAGCGCCCGGCAAGAGCGGAATCGATTCTCAGAAGGCCGTAACCGGCTCCATAGTCGAATCCCTTTCCTCCTTCGTCTTTGGCCGTCTGGCGCAGCATGGAACGAATCTGATAAGGCTTGAGCGACGGATATTTCGCCCATAGCAGCGCTGCTGCTGCGGCCGCCTGGGGAGCAGCCATGGAGGTGCCCTCCACGTAATGGTATCCGCCGCCCGCAGCCGTCGTATACACCTTCCACGGAGCAGCGATGTCCAGCTCCGGCCCCTGGTTGGAGCGCGGGTCCGGAAGTCCGTCGGGACCGACTCCTCCTACGGCCAGCACAGTCGGGTAGGCAGCCGGATATTTCACGGCGGCGCGGCGGCCGAAGCGGCGGCCGTCATTCCCAGCGGCGGCAACAAGAAGCACGCCCTTCTGTTCGGCCAGGGCGGCGATATCCCTCATGTATGGCGATGAATGGTATAGACCTACGGACAATACGACGATGCGGGCTCCTTCCGAGATTGCCTTGCGGATGCCTTCGCCAAGCTGGCGTTCGTCGCCATAGCCGTTATGGTCGAGAGCCTTGATCGGAAGAATGCGGGCTTTCCAGATGACTCCCGCCACTCCCTTGCCGTTGTTGCCCGCTGCCGCAACGACGCCCGCGACGCTCGTGCCGTGGCCGTTGTCGTCCCGCGGAGGCTCATCCGGCCTCAGCAGATTGATGCCCGGAAGCAGATTGGGCTGAAGATCGGGATGATCCAGATCAACGCCTGTATCTACGACCGCGATCGTAATGGATGTCTGCTCCGTAACCAGCTTCCAGGCCTTGTTGGCTCCGATCTGATTGAGGAAAGCTTGCTTCGCCAAGCCAGGATCGTTCGCCTTGGGAGCTGCCGGCCCTTCTTGCTGGATCCGGGCCTCGCCGTCCGGCTTCGCCGCCATGCCGCTCGCACTGCCGGGCGGAAGGGACGGGGCTGCTGCCAGGGTGACGGCCGCAAGAAGAGCCGCGGCATGGCCGCATCTGAGCGCGCGGCTATGGGCGGCGTGAGCTTGAATCCTTGCTTTCATAAGTCTCAAATCCTTTGCTCGTATCTATCCTATGACGCCCGCGCGCATCTATCCCTGCTTTTCAGCAGTTAATTGAGGGGGCAGCGCGAAGCGCATGATGTGCAGAAGGAATTAACTCGCTTATCCATTCTATCAATAATTCGGGCCGGAAGGCGTTATTCCTGTATCGTTCACAAAATGGATACAACAACAGGCCCTCCGGAAATCCGAAGGGCCTACTTGCACATGTTCGCATTCCGTAAGGCGCGGCGGCTACGCCAAAAACTTCTCCAGCATCCAGCGGTGCTGGTCAAGCTGCTCCACCATGCCGGTCAGAATATCGCCCGTCGCCGCATCGTCTTCTTCTTCGGCCGTTTCGGCAGCTACCTTCATGTCCTCGGCAAGGGTATTGAAGTCGTCGATCAGATTCCGCACCATCGTTTCGGCATCTTCTTTTTCCGTCGCCTCCTTAATGGAAGACAAATCCAGCATGCCCTTCATTGTGGATACCGGCTTGCCGCCGATTCCGATCAGGCGCTCCGCCGCTTCGTCGAACATGAGCGTGACGGCATTATAGAACTCCTCGAACTTGACGTGGAGAGTATAGAAATTAGGGCCGGCCACATTCCAGTGGAAGGAATGGAGCTTCATGTACAGCACGCCCATCGAAGCTACTTGACGGTTCAGCGCATCCTGCGTCTTCGTATTCTTTGCCGCTTTGCCGCGGCTGGCGGTTTGAGTTGCCATTTTTACATTCCCCTTCCAAATTTCGTTTCCTTAAAATCAGGCTTCATGTCTTCTCATTACCCGATCCGGGCCGGGACAAACAGGCCCGCCTGAAATCAGCTTGCGCAGCATGCCTGTTCCTTATCCGCCTTTTGAGCCAGGAGCATGTCATCCGCACACGTCCGTCCAAGCCTGCAGGCATAAGGTAGGGGGAGAGGTGATCAAGCAGTATGCCAACAATAAAAAAGTACGTCAAAACCTATAATTCCCGTACCCTTTGGGGAAAACTTCGAGTGTGCCGGATGCTGCGCAAAGATCCGGCTACGGCGCACTTTGTTCCCCGGACGGCCGCCTTTTCCCGCAAGCAGCTGAAAAAAATGGCTTCGCGCTATGAAATTCTGTATATCAAGCCGAATATAGGCTCTTTGGGCATCGGAATCCATAAGCTCCGCCGCAAACGGGGAGGGTATAAGCTCACCTCCGTGATTTCCCGCAAGCAGATTTCCCGCTTGTTCAGGAATCTCGACCAAGTGTACGAACATATCCGGAAAACCCGAAAATCCGGAAAGCTGATCATCCAGCGCGGCATTCAGCTCGATCAAGTCGACGGCAAGCCATACGATATCCGCGCCATGGTGCAGCGCAAGCCCAAAGGACCCTGGACCTGCACGGCTCTGATAGCCAAAGTGGCCTTGCCCCATCGCATCGTGACCAACGCCCATCAGGGTGCCAAGCTTCACTCGCTGTCCAGACTCTGGGAAATGCAAGGAATGGGAGCCGCCCGTGCCCGCGCCAAAAACGAGTTCATCGAGGAGTCGGCACTGACGATATCCAAGTCGCTGTCCCGCCGTTACGGCGGCATGCGCGAGATGGGAATCGATTTCGCGATCGATCGGCGCAAAAGGCTGTGGGTGCTGGAGGTCAATACGAACCATCCCCAGTACGGGGCTTTCAAAAAGATCAACCGAGCCGTCTACAACCGGATGAAAAGCTTCGCCCGCAGCTATGGACGCAAGGACGACTGAGTGCGCCAGTCCGCTATCCGCGTGCCCGCGCCTGCCTTGACGGTCGTTCGGCTGCTTCATTTCAAGGCATTTGCTGTAAATAAAGAACAGAAGAGCCTCTACGAATAAACCGCAATCAGGCGGCTTGTTGTCAGACTCGGCGATCTGCGGCGCGTCATGCAGCCGATCGCAGGATGTCCCAGCCGTACATTTCACCAGAAAGGTGGAGATGGTCCATGTCGGATGCCATGAATGTCAGCCGGCTGCTGGAGCTGCTGGAAGCCCGCAAGGGCGAGGATGTCGATATCGTCAAGCAGGAAGACGGAGATTGGGATAAGGTCCGCATGACGTTCAGCGGAGCGGAGCTGCTGCATAATCCTTCTCCGGATGATTATGTGTCGGGAACCATCCTGCTGCTGCACGGTTCCGCCAGCATCGTCACCGACAAGGGCCGTGAGCCCGTGCCGGGCGACTCCTATGAAATTCCACTCCAAGCGGATGATTCCCTCATTGAACAGGACGGAGAAATCCGGGTGCAGACGAAGCGGGCTACCTATTCCATCCAGCCGTCCGTTTCGGCCGACTGAACCACAAAAAGCTTTGGGCTGCTGGCGGCCCAAAGCTTTTTGCCTATTCAAAGGGCTGCGCCCGCTTTGCCCTCCATTCCCGCTGCCCGCCCGGCGTGTCTTCTCAGGCGCGGCATATGGAGAGAGAGCGGCAGACACGGCGAGTGAGCCCGCGGCGACAAGCACCCCGTCTACGCCGACCAGCTTGGCAGCAGGCTGCTATTCGAATCAAAGGTTCGTTTCATGCAAAATCGAACTTTCCATTCAGCGCCCCCGCCGGCTGAACAAGCTTCGCAGCAATCCTTGGGGCCTTCCGCCCGAAGCCTCCGCCGCCTGCAGCTGCTCCGCCCCAAGCAGGTCGTCTCCTGCGAGCAGGCAGGCAGCATTTTGCATGAAATAAGCTTTCCAGTCTTCCCCGAGCCGTTCGGCGATGGCGGCATAGGCCGCCGCCAAGCGAAATCCGCGGCGCTCCGCATGATGCGCATCCGAGGAGACGAGATGGATGAGACCGGAACGCATCATCGACCAGGAAGCTTTCTCGATCGATCTTCCGTACAGTCCCAGCAGCGAATGCGTCGTCACTTGTCCCCAAGCCCCCAGCGAGATGAGCTCTTCCAGAAGAGCAGGCTCGCGCATGGCCTGCTCATTGCGTTCGGGATGGGCAATGACAGGCCGCACCCCTTGAAGCGTCAGCTCATAGACCAATTCGGCCATTCCGGAAGGAATTTCCGCGGTCGGCATTTCAAGCAGCATATAGGGGGTATCCGCAAGCGTCAGCAGCTCCCGCTTCTCCCAATTGTCGAGCAGCTCCGCATGGACACGGATCTCTTGGCCCGGATGCAAAGCAATCGGAATGCCATGCTGCTGCAGCAGCTCTCCGGTCCGCCGCGTCAGCTCTCGCACGTCGGCTGCCGTATTCCAATAAGCTCCGTTGGCGTGATGAGGAGTAGCGACGATATCGGTGATCCCTTCAAGCTGCGCAGCTCTCGCCAAGGCGAGCACTTGCTCCTCGTTCCTGGCCCCATCGTCGATGCCGGGAAGGATGTGGGTATGGATATCAATCATTCCTTGAGCACTCTCCCCGCTGTCATGATGTAAAGAATGTAAACTGTTCGTGATATAGGCAATTGGTGCTCGGTGCATGGAATAAAGCTGCTGCTTATGTCATTATCATACTTGATTACAGAGACGATCGTCATCCACCCTTGGCTTCATTGTCATCCGACTTTCGGTCATACATCACTTGCGGCAATCCTCAATTCTCTTGTTATCTCTATTTGGCATCATTCTTAAGAAGGCTGAATATCCCGGTCCACATACCGGTCAGGATGAACAATCTAGCCATGAACGGAGCCCGATTCCATTTAAGTTCCACTATTTTCCATTCAACCAAGCAAAAAAGCCCCTCCCCGTTATCGGTAGATAACGGGGAGGGGCTTCTGATGACGGGATCAACCTCTGGTGTTCAGACGGTTGAGCGCACGTTGAAGCGCAAGCTCCGCACGATGATGATCGACGGTTTCCTTGTTGCGGTTGCGAATGCGCTCTTCAGCGCGCTTCTTGGCCAGCTCAGCACGGTCAACATCGATTTCGCCCGGAAGCTCGGCGCTTTCGGCCAGAATGACGACTTTCTCGTGACGAACTTCGGCAAAGCCTCCGCTCACCGCGATGTTTTCATAATTGCTGCCGATTTTCGCCGTAACGGCGGATATCTTCAGAGGCGTAACCGTAGGAACGTGATTAGGCAGGATGCCCATCTCGCCCTCTACTCCGCGGATGATGACCATGTTCACATCTTTGGAATATACGGTACGCTCCGGCGTAACGATTTCAAGCAGTAAGGTGCTCATACGATAACCTCCATCCGCCGAGGATTAAACCTCTTGAGCGAGCTTCTTCGCTTTGGCAACGGCGTCTTCAATCGTTCCGACGTTATGGAACGCTGGTTCCGGAAGATCATCATGCTTGCCTTCAAGAATTTCCTTGAAGCCCCGGACCGTATCCTTGATCCGTACGGACAGACCAGGCATGCCGTTGAACGCTGCTGCAACGTGAAGCGGCTGCGACAGGAACAGCTGGACGCGGCGTGCGCGAAGCACGACGAGCTTGTCTTCCTCGGACAGTTCGTCCATGCCGAGGATGGCGATGATATCGAGCAGCTCTTTGTAGCGCTGAAGAAGCTTCTTCACGCTTTGAGCTACTTGATAGTGCTCTTCGCCGACGATTTCCGGAGTCAGGACGCGCGAGGACGATGCCAGCGGGTCGACAGCCGGGAAAATACCCATAGCGGCGATGTTACGCTCCAGGTTGGTCGTGGAGTCCAAGTGGGCAAACGCCGTGGCAGGAGCCGGGTCGGTGTAGTCATCGGCAGGAACGTAGATCGCCTGAATCGACGTAACCGAGCCGTTCTTGGTGGAAGTGATGCGCTCTTGCAGCTGGCCCATCTCGGTTGCCAGCGTCGGCTGGTAACCTACCGCGGACGGCATGCGGCCGAGCAGCGCGGATACTTCGGAGCCCGCCTGCGTGAAGCGGAAGATGTTGTCGACAAACAGAAGCACGTCGCGGTTTTCTTGATCGCGGAAGTATTCCGCCATCGTCAGACCGGTCAGGGCTACGCGAAGGCGCGCGCCTGGAGGCTCGTTCATCTGGCCGAATACCATGGCCGTTTTCTCGATAACGCCGGATTCGCTCATCTCGTGGTAAAGGTCGTTGCCTTCACGAGTACGCTCGCCTACGCCGGCGAATACGGAAATACCGCCGTGCTCGGAAGCGATGTTGTGGATAAGCTCCTGCATCGTTACCGTTTTGCCTACGCCGGCGCCGCCGAACAGGCCGACTTTGCCGCCCTTGGCGTACGGAGCCATCAGGTCGATGACCTTGATGCCGGTTTCCAGAACTTCCTGCTGCGTGGACAGATCCTCGAATACCGGAGCTTGACGGTGGATCGGCAGCGTGATGCTGCGGTCTACGTCTCCGTTGTTGTCGATCGGATCGCCGACAACGCTGAATACGCGGCCGAGCGTAGCCGGTCCGACCGGCACGGTGATTGGCGCGCCGGTATCAACAGCAGCCGTACCGCGCACGAGGCCGTCCGTGGAGGACATCGCGACGCAGCGAACTGTGTTGTTTCCGAGGTGGGTGGCCACTTCGAGAGTCAGCTTCACGTCTTTTTCGGAAGAGTTCTGGGCCTTTTGTTCAATCTTAATTGCGTTCAGGATTTCTGGCAGATGGCCGTTGTCGAATTCAACGTCGACAACCGGTCCCAGTACCTGGACAACGCGACCGTTGCTCATGGGGGTCCCTCCTGTAGTAAAGATAGTTGCACGTGCATCTATGAAGCAGGCCGCAGCCTGCTCTTCTGCGTGTGATTATTGCTGGGCGCTTGCTCCGCCGACGATCTCCGCGATTTCTTGGGTGATCGCGGCCTGACGCGCGCGGTTGTAAGAGAGCGTAAGCTCGCCGATGAGCTTCGTCGCATTCTTCGTAGCATTGCCCATTGCCGTCATCCGGGCACCGAATTCGCTCGCCTTGCCTTCGAGAATCGCGCTGTACACGACCGTCTCGGCATACTTGGGCAGCAGGACGCTGAGCACGGATTCCGCATCCGGCTCGTACTCGTACTGCGCCGCAGAACCGGTGAACTCATCGGTGCTCAACGGCAGCAGCTTCTTCATCGTCGGAATCTGGGAAATGGCATTGATGAAGCGGTTGTAGACGATATAGACCTCGTCATAACGGCCTTCCTCAAAGCCTTGAACGGCTTTGTAGGCAACCGGCTTGATATCGCCGTATTTCGGGGAGTCGGAGATTCCCGTCACTTCCTCGGCGATGTTCATGCTGCGGCGCGTCAAGTAGGCGCTGCCCTTGCGGCCGACAACGAGGATTTCGTACTCGTCCTTGGACCGGTGCTTCTCGGCGATCGTATTGGACAGCTTGCGCAGTACGTTGATGTTGTAACCGCCAGCGAGTCCGCGGTCCGACGTCACGATCAGGTAAGCTGTGCGCTTCACCTCGCGCGACTGCAGCATAGGATGACGAATGCTGCCTGCGCCGGCGGCGATGCTGGAGACGACTTCGCGGATTTTGTCCGTGTAAGGACGGGCCGACAATGCCGCCTCCTGCGCGCGGCGAAGCTTCGCCGCAGCGACCATTTCCATCGCTTTGGTGATCTGCTTCATATTCTGCTTGCTCTTGAGCGAGCGCTTGATCTCCCGCATGCCTTTTGCCATTAGTACTCACCACCTTACTTATCGGCCCCATGCCCATAATCAGGCACGGGGACCGGCATCATCGTTCCTTGCTATTAAACCGAACGGGAGAAGCCTTTCTTGAAGTCCTGGATGGCAGCTACAAGAGCTTTCTCGTTGTCGGAGGAGAGGTCTTTGGTATCGCGGATGGAAGTCAGAATCTCCGGCTTGTTGGCATCCACGAAGCTCAGCAGCTCGCCCTCGAAGCGGCGGACGTCCTGAACCGGGATATCATCCACATGGCCGCGCGTTACCGCGAACAGGGAGACCACCTGGCGCTCCAGAGGCATAGGCTGGTTGATGCCTTGCTTCAGGATTTCCAGCGTGCGCTCGCCGCGGTCGAGGCGGGACTTGGTTACTTTGTCCAGATCGGAGCCGAATTGGGCGAATGCCGCCAGCTCGCGGTACTGGGCAAGGTCAAGCTTCAGCGTGCCGGCTACCTTTTTCATCGCCTTCGTTTGAGCGGAGGAGCCTACGCGGGATACGGAGTTACCGACGTTGACAGCCGGACGCTGGCCGGAGTAGAACAGGTCGGCCTCCAGGAAGATCTGTCCGTCCGTGATGGAGATGACGTTCGTCGGGATGTAAGCGGAGATATCCCCGGCTTGCGTCTCGATGAACGGAAGCGCCGTAAGGGATCCGCCGCCGAGCTCGTCGTTCAGCTTGGCCGCGCGCTCCAGCAGACGGGAGTGCAGGTAGAAGACGTCGCCCGGATATGCTTCCCGGCCCGGTGGGCGGCGAAGCAGCAGGGACAGCTCGCGGTAAGCGGCGGCTTGCTTGGACAGGTCATCGTAGATGACGAGAACATGCTTGCCGTTGTACATGAAGTACTCGCCCATGGAGCAGCCTGTGTAAGGAGCGATGTAAAGCAGCGGGGACGGCTCGGAAGCGCTCGCCGTTACGACGATCGTGTAATCCAGCGCGCCTTGGCGGCGGAGGGATTCGACAACCGTACGAACCGTGGATTGCTTTTGACCGATAGCGACGTAGATGCAGACCACGCCGTTGCCCTTTTGGTTGACGATCGTGTCGATCGCGATTTGCGTTTTACCCGTTTGGCGGTCGCCGATGATGAGCTCGCGCTGGCCGCGGCCGATCGGAATCATGGCGTCGATCGCCTTGATGCCCGTCTGCATGGGCTCGAATACGGATTTACGGGCCATGACGCCCGGTGCCGGCGATTCGATTGGACGGCTAGCCGTCGTCGCGATCGGACCGTTGCCGTCAAGCGGCTGGCCCAGAGCGTTGACAACGCGGCCCAGAAGGGCGTCGCCCACAGGTACTTCCATGATGCGGCCCGTGCGCTTCACTTGGTCGCCTTCACGGATATCCGTGTAAGGTCCAAGGATAACGACACCGACATTGCTCTCCTCAAGGTTGAGCGCCATGCCTACAACGCCGTTGGAGAACTCGAGCAGCTCGCCGGCCATAGCGTTCTCAAGGCCGTGCACGCGAGCGATGCCGTCGCCGACTTGGATAACCGTTCCGACCTCGTCGACTTGGATCTCGGATTTATATTGTTCAATCTGCTGCTTAATCAGCGTGCTGATTTCATCAGGTCTGATGCTCAACTTCTTCACCCCTGTCTACAGTGCTTGGGAATTGATTTGCTTGCTCAGGCGATCCAGCTTGGTGGAGAGGGATCCGTCATAGATCTTGTCTCCGATGCGGACCTTGATGCCGCCCAGAAGGGAAGGCTCGACGACCTGTTCGCCGATGATGCGCCGCCCCGAGATAACTCCGAATTGCTGGAGCACCTTCGCGAGCTCGGCTTCGCTGAGCGCGACCGCCGTATAAACGGTCGCGCGCGATTCGCCGGAGGCTTCGTCGGCAATTCGGCCATAGGCTTCACTGACGCTGCCGACCGCCGACTGACGGCCCCGTTCGATCAGGAGCGTGACCGTATTCAGAACAATAGAGGACACGCGGTCCCCGATTGCTTTTTTGATGATGTCCAGCTTGACCGACGGCTCGATTCCAGGCGTCGACAGGAAACGGGATACGTCTCCGTCGGATGCCAAGGCTCCGGCAATCAGCTCAAGCTGCTGGCGCACTTCCGCCACCAGGTTTTGCGTGCTCGCAACATCGTACAGCGCCTGCGCGTAACGTTTTGCGATTACCGTGTCGCGGCTCATTTGCTTCCTACCTCTTTGAGGTAGTTGTCAACAATTTGCTCCTGCGATTTCTCGTCGATTTGCTTCTCGACGATCTTGGATGCAATCGCGACGGACATGCTGCCGACTTCGCTGCGCAGGGAAGCGATGGCTTTGTTCTTCTCGCTCTCGATGTCGCGGACGGCATCGTCTTTGAGGCGGGATGCTTCGGAACGGGCCGTGTCGATGATGCTGTCGGCCTGCTTCGTGCTCGTGATCCGAGCCTTTTCGATGATATCGTTTGCTTCTTGGCGCGCTTGCGCCAGAGCTTGCTTCTGGGCTTCCATTTCGGCGGAAGCTTCCTTGCGGCTGTTCTCGGCCGCATTCATCTGCTCAAGTACCATTTGGCGGCGCTGTTCCATGACCGCGAACAGTGGCTTGAAGGCGTACCTGTTCAGCAGCCAGTATAGAATGAGGAACGCGCCCATTGCGATAACAAAAGACGTCCATTTAAAATCCATAACGGCACTCCTTTCCCACATCCAAATCGCGTTCGAACCTGCATGGACGCATGCTGCCGACTCTAGCAGGCAGCTGCAATCCACAGGCTAAGCAGAAGGCGGCGCAAGCCCAGAGGCCTGCCCGCTGCATCGGCTTGGTTAAAACGATGGCGTGGAGGGCAACGGCCTTCCCCGCCATATCGAATTCAGCAAAAATTTGCTGGTATTAGGCGCTGAAGAATGCGAGGAAGCCGATAACGACGCCGATGATCGGCACGACTTCGACGATACCTACGCCGATGAACATTGTTGTTTGAAGCTTGCTTGCTGCTTCTGGCTGACGGGAGATGCCTTCTACCGTTTTGCTGACGATAAGACCGTTACCTACGCCTGCGCCTACTGCGCCGAGACCAACTGCGATAGCTGCTGCCAATACTTCCATTGTTTAAAATCCTCCTCTAAATTGGGTGATTGATGTAATTATTTCAATACCTACCAGGGCCGTGCGGGACGTCCTCGGAATCAGTATGGACTGCTGTGGATCAATGCGCACCATCTTCGTCATGAATGGAGGCTTGCGAAATGTACACCATGGTGAGGATCGTGAACAGGAACGCCTGGATGGCGCCTACGAAAATGCTGAAGCCCTGCCAGACGATCATGAACGGCGTACCGATAAAGCCCAGCATGATGATCGTGGAGATCAGAACCTCGCCCGCGAAGATGTTCGCAAAGAGTCGAAGAGCCAGAGTAACCGGCTTGGCGATCGTCTCGATGATGTTCAGCGGGAAGAAGATCGGGTAAGGCTTGAAGTAATGTTGGAAATAATGCTTGGTGTTCAGCTTCATGCCCAGGAAATGGACCAGCAGGAAGACAATGAGCGCGAGCCCAGCTGTCACGGAGAGATCCGCCGTAGGCGACTTCCACCAGGCCAACTCTGCATGTCCGTGCGCGATGTCGTCAGCCGTGATGCCGAACATCGGCTCATGGACATGGGTCACGATGTTGAGCGGCAGTCCCAGCAGGTTGGAGATGAAGATGAACAGGATGAGCGTCAAGCCGAGGCTCAGAAAGGGGCGGACCCGATTCAGCGGCATCGTGCTGGCGATCGTGGAGTGGACGAAATCAACTGCCCATTCCATAAAGTTCTGTGCCTTCGATGGATTGGCGACCGACAGCTTACGGGTCAATAGCTTGACCAACACAAAGGTGACGAGAACGGAGATGGCGATCGCCATGATGGCCGCGATGTCGAATTCAATTCCATTCCAGGTGTAGACCGGAAATTTATGCATACCTTATTGTTTCACCCCTTTCCACGGCTTTGCCGGCGATTGACTAAGAAAGCGCATACCAGTATAACAAAGGGCACCGCAAAGCATGAAGCCAGGGCTGAAGGCAGATTGAAAACCTCCGGCTTGCGATAGCAGATCATGACGACGAGCAGCACCATCGCGAGCCGTCCTGCCATACCGGTGCCTGCTCTTCGGGGAGACTCCCCGGAAGCCATGACCCCGATCCACGCGACCCGCCTGCGCAGAAGGAAGGCGTTGAACGATCCTGCTGCGATGCCAAGCAGGCAGCCTGCGGCAATCGCGCGCCAATCCGGCAGAAGCGCCCAGATCAGCAGAAGCGCGGCTGCGAGCAGCATGACCACAGACTTGGTCATCTTGAGCACTTCATTCATTGCTGTCCTCCAGAACCTTTTTGACGATAAAGATGACGGAAACAATACCTGCCGCCAGTCCGGCGAACACTCCGATGCTGATCCAGCCTGGAGTTCCTCCGTAACGGGCTGCCAGCCAATAACCGATGTACGTGCATACCGCCATATCGATGCCGAGCGCGCCTACTAGAGCAAGCGCCTTCAGCGGGTCTTCTCCCTTGCCCTTTTTGGCCATGGTTCGTCCCCAATCAACCCTCATTATTTTATCCAAGCGATAGAAGGTTTGTCAATTTTGATAATAGCAAACTTTCCGTGAACTTGGGCAAAAAAACCTTGAAATGACGGGATTTTTCGCTTTGGCAAACCATACAGTTGAACTGTATGCTGTGCCGTTGTTGGAGTTGACGCTCTTCCCCCGAAAACTATGAACGTTGTGTGAACGGATCAGGTCTTTCGCCTCTGCCAAAATGATGCAGGATTGCGGCGACGATTCTCTCCGACGCAGCCCCGTCTCCGTACGGATTGGCCGCTTGGCTCATGCGCTCATACGTTCCCTGGTCGGTAAGCAGCACGCGAGTCCGCTCGTAGACGCGGGTCTCGTCCGTGCCGACCAGCTCCAGCGTTCCGGCCTCGATCCCTTCCGGCCGCTCGGTCGTGTCGCGCAGCACCAGCGTCGGAATGCCGAAGGAAGGAGCTTCCTCCTGCATGCCGCCGGAGTCGGTGAGCAGCAGATACGTATGCGGGAAGAAATTGTGAATCTCGAACACGTCCAGCGGCTCGATCAGCTTGATCCGCGGATGATTGCCCAGAAGCTCCTGCGCCGGCTCGCGCACGGCGGGATTCGGGTGCACGGCGTACACGATGGCGATGTCGTCGAACTCATCAGCGATGCGCTTGACGGCGCGGAAGATGTTGCGATGCGGCTCGCCTAGCGATTCGCGCCGGTGGGCGGTCATCAGAATGAGGCGCTTGCCTGCAGCCCAGTCCAGCATCGGGTGGGTGAATTCCGGATCCACCGTATACTGGAAGACGTCCGTCGCCGTATTGCCGGTCACATAGATCGCGGATTCCGGCTTGCTCTCCCGGCGCAGATTGCCTGCGGACCAGTCCGTCGGCGCGAAGTGCACGTCCGACAGAACGCCGGCCAGCTGGCGGTTCATCTCCTCCGGATACGGGGACATCTTGTTCCAGGTGCGCAGGCCCGCTTCGACATGGCCCACCTGGATCTGCTGCAGGAACGAAGCGTAGCTGGCCAGGAACGTCGTCTGCGTGTCTCCGTGCACGAGCACGATATCCGGACGGGCTTCCTTCAGCACGGGCTCGATTCCCTCCAGCACGCGGACGGTCGTCTCCGTCAGCGTCTGGCGGTCCTTCATGACGTTGAGATCATAGTCCGGCTTGATGCGGAACAGCTCCAACACCTGGTCCAGAATCTGGCGGTGCTGGGCCGTCACGCAGACGATCGGCTCGATCTGCTCCGAATGCTTCTGCAGCTCCAGCACAAGCGGAGCCATCTTGACCGCCTCCGGCCTCGTGCCGAAGACGGTCATCACTTTCAGTTTCTCCATGCGGTTTTCCCCCTTACTTCGTTCCGAACATCCGGTCGCCGGCGTCGCCCAGGCCCGGAATGATGTAGCCCTTCTCGTTGAGCTTCTCGTCCACGGCCGCGGCGTAAATGTCGATCTCGGGATGCGCTTCCTGAATGGCGCGAATCCCTTCCGGAGAAGCGATCAGCACCATCAGCTTGAGCTGGGTGCAGCCGCGCTTCTTGAGCGCTTCGATGGCGGCGTTGGCCGAGCCGCCGGTCGCCAGCATCGGGTCGACGACGATGAGCAGCCGCTCCGTCGCGTCTGTAGGAAGATTGATGTAATATTCCGTCGGCAGCAGCGTGTCATGGTCGCGTGAGAGGCCGATATGCCCTACCTTGGCGGCCGGAATCAGCTTGAGGATGCCGTCGACCATGCCCAGGCCGGCGCGCAGAATAGGCACGATGCCGAGCATCCTGCCGGACAGTACTTTGGATTCGGCCACGGCGACGGGAGTCTCCACCCGGATCGTGTCCAGGGGCATTTCCCTCGTGATCTCATAGGCCATCAGCGTGGCTACTTCGTCGACAAGCTCGCGGAAGTCTTTGGTCTTGGTGTCTTTGTCCCGAATATACGTCAGCTTGTGCTGGATAAGCGGATGGTCGCATATGACCAGATTGCCCATGGGGGTTGCCCTCCTGAATTTCGCTAAAATTTGCTTTTCTCCGACAGCATCGGAGCATAATCCCAACTATTATAGCATTCCCCAAGAGCGAGCGCATCAAGCATTGTAGAAGGCTAAATATCGCTGCGGAAGCAGATGGCTCCAGGCAGGCTTAGTCCCCGTCTCCTTGCTTCCGTATTTCCAAGGCTGGCCGGCCGGATCCGCACCCGGTTCCATCGCAGGCATACGGAGGATAAACTACGTTCGGCTCTCAGGGCAAGGCGGCTGAACGGCTGTCCACGCAAAGAAACCCCCGTTCAGCGGAGAATCGCCGGACGGGGGTTTCTTGCCTATTAATACTTGATATCGGTATAGAGCGGGAAGCGGCCCGTAAGCTCGCGTACGATGGCGCTGGCCTTGGCCAGGACGGCCTCGTCCTTCGGACTGCGGAGGGTCATGTCGATGACGTCTGCGATCGTGCGCATCGCGTCCGCGTCCATGCCGCGCGAAGTCGCGGCCGGCGTTCCGATCCGGATGCCGCTCGTAACGAACGGGCTGGTCGGATCGAACGGGATGGCGTTTTTGTTCACCGTGATGCCGACGGAATCAAGCACATGCTCGGCTTCCTTGCCCGTGATGTTCAGGTTGCGGGTGTCGAGCAGCATGAGGTGGTTGTCCGTGCCGCCGGAGACGATGTTCAGGCCTTTGCCAGACAGGGAATCGGCCAGCACCTTCGCGTTGTCGATGACGTTTTTGGCGTAGGTTTTGAATTCAGGCTGCAGAGCCTCGCCCAATGCCACGGCTTTGGCCGCGATGATGTGCATCAGAGGACCGCCCTGCGATCCCGGGAAGACCGCCTTGTCGATGGCGGCCGCCCAGGCTTTGGTCGTGAGGATCAGGCCGCCGCGCGGTCCGCGCAGCGTCTTGTGCGTCGTTGTCGTCACGAAATGCGCGTGCGGCACCGGGCTCGGGTGCAGGCCGGCGGCCACCATGCCGGCGATATGCGCCATGTCGACGAAGAAGAGCGCGCCGACATCCTTGGCGATCTGGCCGATCTTCTCGAAGTCGATGATGCGCGGATAAGCGCTCGCTCCGGCTACGATCATGCGCGGACGATGCTTGAAGGCCGCCTTGCGGAGGTTGTCGTAGTCGATCGTGAACGTGTCTTCCTCGACGCCGTATGCGACGAAGTTATAGTAAAGGCCGGATGCGTTGACTGGGCTGCCGTGCGTCAGATGGCCGCCATGGGCCAGGTTCATGCCGAGAACCGTGTCGCCAGGCTTAAGGGCAGCCAGGTAAACCGCCATGTTGGCCTGAGCGCCGGAATGCGGCTGGACGTTGGCGTGCTCGGCGCCGAATAGCTCCTTCGCGCGGTCGCGCGCGATGTCTTCCACGATGTCGACATGCTCGCAGCCGCCATAGTAGCGCTTGCCCGGATAGCCTTCAGCGTATTTGTTCGTCAGAACGCTGCCCATCGCTTCAAGGACGGCTTCGCTGACGATGTTTTCCGATGCGATCAGCTCGATGTTGTCGCGTTGGCGCTGCAGCTCGAGCCCCATTGCCTTCAATACTTCAGGATCCTGCTTGCGGAGATTTTCCATGTTGGATCAAGTCCTCCCTCATAATGGATGCATCAGTGATTAGAACATCAGTGATTGGAACATCAGTGATTGGAACATCAATGATTAGAACATCAGTGATTAAAACATCAATGATTAGAACATCAGTGATTAGAACATCAGTGTTTAGAACATCAGTGTTTAAACCATTCGTTCTTCAGAGCTTAGAACATCAGTGCTTAAGATAGGCTCGCCTTTCAGTCGCAGCTTCCGGCAGAGCCGGACAAATCATCCCGAGGCGGCAGCTCGTAGACGGCGCGGGAGCCTCCGATCAGCTTCGGCCGAGTGAACGCCATCGTCACACGCGCTTCGCCGATCTGCTTCAGGGAAGGACGCAGAGGCACGGCGACCCGGCGCAAATGCATGCCGATGAGCGTTTCGCCGATATCGATGCCGGCATGAGCCTGCACCGTCTCCACGAGGCAAGCATCCGCCAGGTGACGGTAGGCATAAGCGGCCATCGAGCCGCCGGCGCCAGGCACCGGCACGGCGGCGACTTGCTCCAGTCCGAGCCTCTCGGCAACGGCACGCTCCAGAACGAGCGCCCGGTTCAAATGCTCGCAGCACTGGTACACCGGCGTGAAGCCGATCTCCTTGCGCGCCGCCTCCACGCCGGCAAATATCGCCGCTGCCGCATCCGTGCTGCCCGAGGTGCCGATATGCCTGCCGAGCACCTCGCTCGTGCTGACTCCGATAACGAGCAGCTGTCCTTCCCGCAGGCATCCGCCGCCAGCGAGCTCGCGCACAAGCGTTTCGACCCCGGCGGTTATTGCCGCCTCCGGCTTCGATCCATTCGTCATCCCAGCATCCTCCTGTCTCAGCCCCTTTTCCGTCTCCGCTGCAAGCGGCTCCCGGAAGAAAGGACAAGTTCACCGTTTCGGTTCTATTATACCGGACCGAAGGCCTTTTAGACGAGACTACCCAAAATGACAAAGAGAGCAACGCGCGCAAAAAAGATTGCGTGCTTGCTCTCTGCCCAGGCGACCGGCCGTATGTTCCGATGCTCCATCGTGGTTATTCCCACTTCGTCGCCAGTTACACCGGAAACCGTGTTTCTTGCTTTCATCATAGCTTACACGAAAAGGGAAAGTCAATGATGGATAAGCCTTCTGCAAGGCCTCTTTTTCCCAATGAATGCGATCCGAAAAAAAGGCGCGCTGCCGCGCCGATCCCGCTATCCTTCATTCCTTTCGGATGATCCGGATTGGAATTCCGGACGCTCCAGCAAGCTCAACAGCGCCTCGCGGATTTCCTCCGCGCAGCGGGCGTAATCCTCGTAGGAGCCTCCGTACGGATCGGCGATGTCCGGAAGGGGAAGCTGCCGTTCCAGCTCCCGGATCCGCCGTTCCACAGCGTCGTCGGGACGGCGGCCAAGCGACTGGGCGATCATTCGTTCGCTATAGTGCCTGTCCAGCTCTCCGGCCGCTCCAACCTGTCCCGGTGAGGCGTATTCTTTCAAGGTATGGACTTTTCCGGAAGCTCCCGGCCAATACCTCAGAAGCGCTTGCTTATGGGAGGAAGTCATCGTCAGCACGAGATCGGCCCATTCAAGCAGGCTTTCGCTCGCAGGCGTCGATGCGCCCTTATGAGCGATGCCGTTATTCTCCAGCACCTGAAGCGCATAGCGCGATACAGGCAATCCGTCCACGGTCGATACTCCCGCTGAGCGGACTTCAAGCCGCAGCCCCCTCTCAACCGAGAGCTCCCTCAGGAATGCCTCTGCCATCGGGGAACGGCAAGTGTTTCCGGTACAGACAAACAAGATGCGCATGGACTCCCTCTCCTTTTCCCTTGAGCGGCTTCCCCTGCCGCCGGGATATCCCTACAGCAGGAAGAGGATGCCGAAAGTAAGTAAAATCGCCCCGCCCGCCGCTTCCCCGTAGCTCCCCATGCTTCTCCCGATGCGCCGGCCGGCCAGCAGTCCGGCTACCGACATCAGCCCTCCGGCCATTCCGAACAGCAGGATGGTGAGAATCAGGTCGGCCGCGAACATCCCCAGCGAAATTCCGACGGAGAAGGAATCGACACTGACGCTCAGAGCGAACAGCAGCATGCCTCCCGCGGTCCGGTGGTCCGTGAAGGACGGCGATTCGCCATCGCCTCTCCAAGCGGCGAGAAGCATATGGCTGCCGAGCAGAATGAGCAGGATTCCCGCCGCGGCCGTCGCCACGTGACCAAGCAGAAAGCTCATGTAATGGCCCGTGTACAAGCCCAGAAGCGGCATGACGACATGGAAAATGCCGATAATCAGACTCAGCTTCAAGATGTCCCGGATCCGGATGCCTCTCATTCCGATGCCGACTCCCAGCGAAAAGGCATCCATCCCGAGAGCTAGCGCCATGATCAATAAAGTGAGCAGCTGTCCTTCATGCAGTCCCGCTTCCAACATTTGCGCAATCTCTCCTTACCTACGCTGGCTTGTTCTATCCAGCTTATGCGGACAAGGAGAGAGAATATGACCTGTCCCGGAGAGCGGGACGAGCAGACGAGCAGGACCTGGCTCGCAGAGCGGGGGACGAGCAGACGCGCAGGACCTGGCTCGCAGAGCGGGACGAGCAGACGCGCAGGACCTGGCTCGCAGAGCGGGACGAGCAGACGCGCAGGACCTGGCTCGCAGAGCGGGACGAGCAGACGCGCAGGACCTGGCTCGCAGAGCGGGACGAGCAGACGCGCAGGACCTGGCTCGCAGAGCGGGACGAGCAGACGCGCAGGACCTGGCTCGCAGAGCGGGACGAGGTCTGACGCATGGACTGCAGCCATACGAGCAGCAGGGATTATTGCGTTGGTAGCCCTTCGATTTCAGCACATAGCGGGGAACCCACCGTTTTATCGGACATACGTTCCGCTATTTCGCCCCAAAGCCGGTTTCCTTGCAATTATCGGACATACGTTCCGCTATTTGTGCAGAAACCCGCTGTTTCCTATGTCTTTCCTTGAAATAGCGGATCCTATGTCCGTTAAAATTATTTTAACGCACGATTTGCACGAAATAACGGATCCTATGTCCGATAGCCGATGAAGAATCAGGAAAAGTAGGTGAAGCTGAGGTCGGCCCGCAGATGGAGCTGCCTTTAGCCCGCATCGACCTGCCTGCCGCCGGCGGCCTTGGCCAGCCGGTTAAGCAGAGCAAGACCGATGCCTTCCGACGGGCAGGCTTCGGCCCAAATCCGCTCGGCGCCAAGCTCGTCGAACTCTCGCAGAACGGAATAGAGCGATCGGGCGGCGCTTTCCAGCTTCCCGAGAGAGCCGCAGGCTAGGACAGCATCGGCCCGGTAGGAAGCCGCCGTCTCCTCGTAGGCGAGAATGCCGGTGCGAAGCCCCAGCGCAGACGCCGCATCGGCCTCGGCTTGGATATATGCGCTCACCGCTTCCGGCGAACCGGATACGAGGGTCATCTCCCCGCGCGGCGCATAGTGGGCGTATTTCATGCCGGGCGAGCGGGGCGCCGTCGGCTGGGAAGCAGCGGTCTCGGAGACCGCCATCCGGGACGCCGGCTGCCCAAGGGCCGGGATGCCGGCTCCGGCATCGAACTCGACGGCGTACCCCGCCGCCCGCAGCTGCTCCGGCGTTACGCCGCCGGGCCGCAGGATGCGGACCGACCGCTCTCCGATAGCCTCGACAACTGTCGACTCCAGCCCGACTCCGGTCGCTCCGCCGTCCAGCACGCCGCCGATCCGTCCGGCCAGATCCTCCAGCACATGCGAGGCAGCAGTCGGGCTTGGACGGCCCGAGCGGTTCGCGCTCGGCGCCGCGACGGGACAGCCCGCTTCGCGGATCAGAGCCAGCGCCAGCGGGTGGTCCGGCATGCGGACCGCGACGGTATCCAGCCCCGCCGTCACGCGCGGCGATACGGCATCCGGAAGCGCCGGGAGCACGAGAGTCAGCGGACCGGGCCAGAAGGACCTCATCAAGCCGCGCTCCGTCTCCGTCAGGCTTGCAGCGAGCCCTTCCAGCTGCCGCTCATCGGCGATATGGACGATCAGCGGATTGTCGGATGGCCTCCCTTTCGCTTGAAACACGCTTTCTACCGCCGCCGTGCTGCGGGCATCCGCGCCGAGGCCGTACACCGTTTCCGTCGGAAAGGCCACCGTTCCGCCGGAACGCAGCAGATCGGCAGCTTCCTGCAATTCTTTTGCCGAAACAGCTCCCGCCGCTCCGCTTCTCCAATAAATCGTGCTTGTCGTCGTCATTCGGTTCCATTCCTTCTCATCCGGGATTGCCGCGGAAGCCCCCGGCGATATAGCTACAGTATACCTCTCGCGCCGCCGCGTTACCAACCTTCCGATGCCTTCCGTCCATGCGGGCAGGAAATGAAAACACCCCTTGCAAAGACTGCTCGCGTCCGCCGGCAGGCAGATCCCATCGTCATTGATAAGGGGTGAACGTAGATATCAAGCCGCTTGGATGGCGCGCCATCCGGCAGCAGAGACGGACTCCGGCTGAACGGACATCGTTGTCCGCCAAAGGCGCCTCTTTCATTCTTTCTCGGACGCCGAGTAGCTCCCGCCCGGCCCATCAGGCAAAGAGTCCGCGCAGGAAGGAGAAGAACGACTCGATCAGCTCCCAGATGAAAAACTTCGCTTCTGGGGCTTGTCCTGCCTCTGCAGGAGCATTGGCCGAGGCTGATTTGCCGGCATCGGCCTTCGACAGCCGGTCCGGCTTGCTGTCCGCGACCGCAGCAGCAGCCTCTGCCTTCGGAGCCGCGTCGCCGGACGATGAGTCCAGGAAGCATAGCGGAGGGAAAAGGACGCACCACCAGTTCTGGCCTTTTCCTTCGCCAAGGGTGATAAGGAGCGCTTCATAGTCGCCTGCCGGATAAACCTGCTCGCCGTAGACTTTAGTGGGGAAAGCCACTTGGCCGAGCTCGGCTTTGTAGCTGTAGTAGAATCCGCGATCCTGCAGCGTGCGGGCTACGACGCCTTCGATTTCCCCCATGCGGGAATGCAGCGTGGCACGGGCTTCTTCGATCGTCTGAGGCCCTGCGGCCCAGCCGTTCATCGCCTGCACGACGGCATCGCGCACGACGCGCTTCGTAGCCTGGTCGACGGCGGAATCCGAGTTGGCGAGGATGCGCAGCCGGATGGCCTCGCTTGGAATGGAGCTTTGCGCCAGAGCGGCGTCGTTGCGGACATTTTCCCAGCTCATCATCAGAAAGGCGACACAGACGATGAGGTACAGGTAGGACAGGCGGAACGGGAACCGGTACGAATGGGCTGATGCCGAATAAGGACGGGAAGCTGCGGACGGATAAGGGCGGGACACCGAAGTATAGGAATGAACGGACATTGCACAAGCTCCTCTCGGGCACCCGTCGGCACCGCCGCTTGCGTTCCGGAACGTCTCTATGCTCCAGTATGTCCGCTCTCTGCTCTTCTATACCTTGCCTGCGAATCTGAATTTCGAAGATTGCGAGATTAAAAGGGCTTGAATCGGGGAAGGCTGGCCTGTAACGAGGAGGCAAGGTGCCGAAGACAGCCCGAGCCGCCCTTTCCTAGCCATTTATAACCTAAGCCTCGGTTGCGAAGGCCGTTCTCTGCAACCAAGCATTCTGTCCGGATTGCCATCTCCCCGTGCGGCAGCACCCTCCTGCATCAGCCGCAGGATCGGCGTCATGATCAGCGCTCGACTCCCGCAGCACCGGACGCAAGGCAGAGCTGCAGCGCGGCAGCTCCGTCCCTGATCGCATGGAAATGGCATCGGCTTCTACATTTCAGAGCCTATCGTCCTGACTGCAACGACATGGCGCTCGATGCCGCCATAATCGGTCACGATCGAGATGTCGTCCCAATGCCCGATTTCCTCAAGCAGCGCAGCGACCTGCCGGGCTTGTCCGATGCCCAGCTCGAAGCCCACGACCGACGGAAGCCGCGTCAAAGATTTGAGCTGCTCCGCCATCGCGCGATACGGATTGAGGCCGTCCTCCCCGCCGTCGAGGGCAAGCCTCGGCTCGAACTCCCTCACTTCCCGCTGCAGTCCCGGCAAATCGCCGGCCGGAATATAGGGGGGATTAGACACAAGAACGTCGACTTCGAGTCCCTCCATGCTTCCCCCGCCGGAAGCCAGAAACGGCTGGAGCAGGTCTCCCTCTATAAACGCGCTCAGCGCAGCTCCGAGACGGAGAGCGTTGCACTCGGCTGTACGCAGCGCCTCCGGAGACAGATCGGAGGCGTGCACCCGCCATGCCGGGCGCTCCGCGGCCAACGTGACGGCGATCGCGCCGCTGCCCGTGCCGACGTCGAGGACGACAGGCGCAGCAGCGGCGGCCGTCGCTTCCAGGCCGGCAGACCGCAAAGTGGATGCGGCAGGCTTGGCGCTGCCCGGCAATGCCCCGGCCGCGGCAGCCGAACCTGCCGCATGCGGCCACAGCCGGTCCGCCGCCTCCAGCACCGCCTCCACGAGCAGCTCCGTCTCGGGGCGCGGAATCAGCACGGCCGGCGTGACGGCGAACGGCCGGCCGTAGAACCACTGCTCCCCGGCTATATACTGTGCGGGTTCTCCCCGCCCCTTGCGGGTGATGGCTTCCTCCCAAGCCGCCAGCCGCTCCGGCGGGAACGCCTCCCGGCCGTCGCGCAGCAGCTCCGCCCGGTTCAAGCCGAGCAGATGCTGAAGCAAAAGGGAGGCGTTGTCCCCCGCTTCCTCCACGCCGCAGCGGTCCAGATAGGCTTCAGCCAGCTTGCGGGCGGCCTGGATCGAAGTCCCTGCTTCTTGGCGGAAAAGCTCCGCTGCCCGGCCTTGATCGTTATCGCTCATGTTTTCGAGCCTCCTGAAGGGTGATGACCTGCGCATTGATGAAAAAAAGCCCCATCCCGATCGGCGGGCTTGGGGCGTATGTTGGCCACTGTGCATGCTGCGATGCCATGTACACTGCGATGCGCTGTGTGCCACGATGCGCTGTGCATGCTGCGATGCCATGTGCACTGCGCTTTGTGCCGCGATGCGCTTTGCACTGCAATTCCGATGCTAAAGCTGCAATTGCAATCCGCAGCCAAAGCCGCCTCAATCCCGCTTAGGCGAGATTTTCGCGCTCCAGCAGCTCGGCCTGCTCGGCGAGCGACAGGGAATTGACGATGTCGCCCATGTCGCCGTTCATGACGGAATCCAGGCGATGCAGCGTGAGGCCGATACGGTGATCGGTCACGCGGCTTTGCGGGAAGTTGTACGTGCGGATCCGCTCGCTGCGGTCGCCCGTGCCGACTTTGCTCTTGCGCTCGCCGGCGATCTTGGCTTCTTCTTCCTGACGGTGAATATCATAGATGCGGGCGCGCAGAACCTGCAGCGCCTTGGCCTTGTTGTCGTTCTGCGACTTGCCGTCCTGGCAGGTGGCGACGATGCCGGTAGGCACATGCGTCACGCGCACGGCGGACTTGGTCGTGTTGACCGACTGGCCGCCCGCTCCGCTGGAGCAGAACGTGTCGACGCGGATATCCTTGTCGTGGATCTCGATCTCGACTTCCTCGACTTCCGGCATGACGGCCACGGTGGACGTGGACGTATGGATCCGGCCGCCGGATTCCGTCACCGGGATGCGCTGCACGCGGTGCGCGCCGCTCTCGAACTTCAGCTTGCTGAACGCGCCCTTGCCGGTGATCTTGAAGATGACTTCCTTGAAGCCGCCAAGATCGTTCTCGCTCGCATCCATCAGCTCGACGCGCCAGCCTTGAGTCTCCGCGAAGCGGGTGTACATGCGATACAAATCGGAAGCGAACAGCGCCGCCTCGTCTCCGCCTGCAGCGCCGCGGATCTCCACAATGACGTTCTTGTCGTCGTTGGGATCCTTGGGCAGCAAGAGGACGCGAACCTGCTCCTCAAGCCCGGCGAGCCGCTCGCCCAGCTCCTCGAGCTCCATCTTGACCATCTCGCGCATCTCGTCGTCGAGCTTCTCGCCTTGCATCGCTTTGGCGTCCTCGTACTGGGCATGCACTTCTTTATATTCCGTATAAGCGCTGTAAGCGCCTTGAAGATCCGATTGTTCCTTCGACAAATCCCGGAGCCGCTTGGGATCGCTGGCTACATCAGGATCGCACAGCAGCTCGCTCAGTTTTTCGTACCGGTCCGCAAGCGCTTGTAAACGGTCCAACACCTGACTTCACCCCTAGTGATATTCTGTAAAAAAAGTCCTGACATCCATTATACCATATGTGAGACTTATTCATAAATGGTTAAGCCGTGGAAAAACGCGCGGCGATTCCAAATTCCCGGTGCACCGCAAAACGCCCTGCGCGCCGATAATCGGCGGCAGGGCTGGCTGCGCCAAGGGCGTGGCCGGACGAATCGGCTTCCCTCGGTTCTTGAATCCGCGCTAGACGTTGAAGCGGAAATGCATGACGTCGCCGTCCTTGACGACGTACTCCTTGCCTTCGAGGCGCAACTGGCCGCGCTCGCGGGCGGTGTTCATGGAGCCTGCGGCGACGAGATCGTCATAGGACACGACCTCGGCGCGGATGAAGCCGCGCTCGAAGTCCGTGTGGATGACGCCGGCAGCCTGAGGCGCCTTCATGCCCTTGCGGATCGTCCAGGCGCGGACTTCCTGCACGCCGGCCGTGAAGTACGTGTACAGGCCGAGCAGCTTGTACGCGGACTTGATGAGGCGGTTCAGGCCGGATTCCTCCATGCCGAGCTCCTCCAGGAACATCGCCTTGTCTTCCCCTTCGAGCTCCGCGATCTCGGCTTCGACCTTCGCGCTGATCGGCACGACTTCGGCATTTTCCGCCAAGGCGAATTCGCGCACGATTTTCACATACGGATTGCCTTCGGCATCGGCGACTTCTTCCTCGCTCACGTTGGCCGCATAGAGCACGGGCTTCATCGTCAGCAGGTGAAGGTCGCGGATCAACGTCTTCTCTTCGTCGCTCAGCTCGACGCTGCGCGCCGGCTGGTCGTTGTAGAGAGCTTCCTTGATTCGCTCCAGCACTTCGACTTCCTGGGCGTATTGCTTGTTGCCGCCCTTCATGTTCTTGCGGGAGCGGTCGATGCGGCGGTCGACGGAGTCGATGTCCGCGAGGATCAGCTCCAGGTTGATCGTCTGGATGTCGCCCAGCGGATCGACCTTGCCCGATACATGGGTGATGTTCTCGTCCTGGAAGCAGCGCACGACATGGCAGATAGCGTCCACTTCGCGGATATGGGCGAGGAATTTGTTGCCGAGGCCTTCGCCTTTGCTGGCGCCGGCGACGAGGCCCGCGATGTCCACGAATTCGAATGCGGTCGGCACGGTCTGCTTCGGCACGACGAGCTCGGTCAATTTATCCAGCCGCTCGTCGGGAACTTCCACGACGCCGACGTTAGGGTCGATCGTGCAGAACGGATAGTTGGCGGATTCCGCTCCAGCCTGAGTAATTGCGTTGAAAAGCGTCGATTTGCCCACGTTGGGAAGACCGACGATGCCACATGAGAGCGCCAATGAAAACAACTCCTTCAAAGTCTTGTCCGATAAGAAAGGGTATCAAGCGCGCATCCCTTCTTCTCTTCTCTACGCGAACGTTCTCCGCCGCATAAGGCGGCGAAGCCGTTAGGCTTGATCTCTAGGAGCCATTATACATGACATCGTGCAATTTAAAAAGAAAAGCCGCGGCTTGGGCGGCCCCTCGGACTTGCAGAAATGGAAGCGAAAGGAGGCGGGCCATGGACGCCCTGCTCAGACCGCGCGGCGGGCGGCCGGCATCAGCGCCAGAATTCCATCCGTACGGAACGTGCGCGGCTGCCGCTTGGCCAGATCGAAAGCCTTCAAATGCTTGCCGCTAAGCCCTTCCACACGCACGAGCCGGCGGCTCAGGCTGCCCTTCGCATCCTCGTAAATCATCTCCACTTCACGTCCGATCCACTTCCGGAATTCCATGCCTTGACCCCCTCGATATAGGAACGTATATTCTTATTTTATTATAAACGAGAATGTATGTTCTTATGCAATGAAAATTATTTCCAACCCCAGGATGGCCGCCGGCTCGGCAGGAGATGCAAAAAAGCTTCCGGGCAGAAGCGCCGGAAGCTTGAGGACAACAAACAGGAATCATGGATGTTGTCCGTCTTGGATAGGGTCCATCAATGGATATGATTCATCTTGGATATGATTCACCTTGTATATGATTCATCTTGTATATGACTCACATGGATATGATCATCTTGGATAGGGTCCATCTTGGATATGATCCATCAAGAATTCCAACAATGAATGTTACGGTTTATCGGATGCCGGGCCGGCCTGCGTTGTGAAGGCCTCTTCATCCGCTGGATCCGGCATCGAATGCCGTGCCGAAACAAAACTCCACTGCCGTCTGATCTAAGGCTGCTCGCCTTCCTCCACGCCAAGCGCATCCAGAAGTCCCTGGTCGGCAGGCATGACCTCCGGAGCGGTCAGAGCTTCCTTCGGCACCTGCACGGCCTTCGCCTCGTTCCAGCTGCCGTAATCCAAAGCCAGCTCCTGATGGAGCTTGGAGGGATTGCCTTCATCATATTCAATCGTGACATCCGCATCGGCCTTCAGCCGCTTCAGCAGTCCCGTCTTCTCATCGAATTCAAGCGTATACGCAAGCGAGGCGACCTGGATGGAATCCCGGATCGCTGCATCCATCTCGTCGGTTCCCATCGTGCTGCGGAGCAGATCGCGCACGAGCGCCTCGGCGGCCGCGTCCTTGCCGTCGCCGCTGTAGGCCAGCGTTATGACGCCTTCCTTGGAGGAAGCCTTGAAGCTCGCTGCATGCGGCTTGATCTTGTCGAGCTCCTTGGAGGGTGCGATCTGGAAGTCCGACAGCGTCGCCTTGATCTTCGGCACTTCGGAGGCCAGCATCCGGCTCCAGGACGCATTGGAGTGATCGTACATATAGTAGCCGTCCTTGTTCAGGTACGAGTCGATGGTCGACTGGTCGCCCATGAAATCATTGACCGTCACTTGCTTCAGAACGAGCGGCTCCAGGAAAATAGAGCCTTTATTGCTCATGGACATGGACGTCGTCTCCCCGTCCGTCACCATCTCCTGCTTGAGCTCCATGTCCAGATCGAAATTCCGGACTTCCGCCAGCGCCTTGCCGCCGCGCTCCAGCATGGAGGCGGGCGACGGACCCGCGTCATTCTGCCCGACGGGCGATGGAGACGGCGCCCCGGTCGTCTGAGCGGCTGGCGACGCCGCCCCCCCTTGGTCCTGTGGTCCCGCGCAGCCGGCGGCGATGAGCAGGGAGCCGAGCATCAAGCCGGCTATCAGATGCCGCTGCCGCCGCTCCGGGCGGCTGCGGAATGGATTCGAGATTAGATTCATGCTGTCATGCTCCTTTCCGGATGGGCTGTCCGCGGCCCTCTGCCGTATCGGCAGCCCCGTCCCGAACCATACTAATGGCGGGAGGTGAACCGCTCATGGAGAACAAGTCCCATCAAGGTAACTATAAAGGAACGTCGCACAGCCATGCAAAGAACCAAAATATGGAATTCGTCAACGACGTGGTGGAGGATGTCAAATCCGTCACTAATTTTACGGGCAAAAAGAAGAAAACCGACTGAAGCCGGCATCGTCTTCCGACCATCCGCAATCAGCCGCGATTCCAATTGCCGAGCAAGGAAACCCGTCTCAAAGCGAAAAGCCGCCGAAAGGCGGCTTTTCGCTGAATCCATAAAGAGAACGAAAGCTCATGCGATGGCAAGACAATGCAATCCCCCTATGCACCCAGAGCAAAATGGCAGGAGAGGACAGGCATCTTTATCGCTGTCATTTGCCAACCGGCGCAGCTGTCAGCACAACACCCTCCAAGCCGACGGCGATGAAGCGTGTTCCATCCCAGATTACGGAAAATAACCGTTGGAACCGTCTATGGTCGCGCGCTCGTTTTTTTCCATGCTGCCCCATCGATGGATGTATAATAATCGGCTTGCCCTTTGAAGCCGAGCTCAGGATATTTCTCCCAATAGCGACAAGCCATTTTTGATTGAATTTATAAATAAGGACATTATCGCCTCTTGCAGAGGTTTCGATGGGCTTCAGCGACCATTGGGTCCCTTCCTTGGATATGGCAGCGACAGGAAACGTGTACGAATAGGAGGCTATCTTGAAATGGGTCATGCCTGCCGCAACGAATTGCTGCCCATCCCAAACGAAATCTTGCCAATCGAAATCGGATGGCTTGAGCGGATATTTCCCTATATCTTTATATTCGGCGCTCCCGTCACACCCAGGCATCCTTGCTGTAGCCCCGCTCCTCCCAGTACCCCGTATGATCGCCTTTGATCAGCTCGATGCGATTGAGCCACTTCACCGATTTGTAGGCGTACATGCGCGGCACGATGAGCCGGACAGGACCGCCGAGATCGCTCGGGATCGGCTTGCCGTCATGAAGGACGGCCACCATGACATCGTCCATGACCGCCTGCTCGAGAGTCAGCGAGTCGGTGTAGACCCCGTCGCCAGAGTAGAACTTCGCCGTCGCCGCCCCTGCCTTCACGCCTGCCTGCTCCAGAAGCAGCTTCAGCGGAATGCCTTCCCACGTATTGCCGTACACCGACCAGCCCGTCACGCAGTGGAAGTCGCTGACCTGGACGGTCCGCTTCAGCTCGACGAACTGCTCCCAGTTCCAGATGAAGCTATTCTCCACCAGCCCGTCTACCGTGAACGACCAGTCCGCATTCGTGAAGGACGGAATCGGCGTGACCGTGTAGACGCGGAAATTCCCCTTGGCCCCGCCGCCTTGCGGAGGCAGCGATGCCGGCAGCGGCTGCGGAGCGGGGATGAGCCGGTTGGCATCGCGGCTCGCCAGCTCTTCCGAGGTCGCTCCGCCGGCGCTGCCGAGCGCCCTCCCCGCCCATTGCAGGAAGGAAGGTCCGACCGCCAGCGCAATGCCCGCCCCTACGGCTGTGCGTATGAACGTCCGTCTGGATATGAGCGCTTCCGGAGAGGCGGCCGGATGCAGTCCGTCCTCCTTGCCAGTGCGGACCGTGCGGCGGCCAGCCTGCTTGAGCCATTTCAACCGGGTGATGGAATGGTACAGCACATAGGGCAGGCCGATCCAGGTCAGCAAGTCATGCCAGGTCAGAGCCGGATTCGCCCAGCCGGGACCAAGCTGCCGGTGCAGCCAGAGCACGATTCCCGACAGCAGCCAGCCGGCGAGCAGAGCCAGCACGACGATTACGTTCGCTCGCTGCCAAGGCTTGCCTCGCAGCTGCTTCCAGTGCTTCGGAGCGAGCAGCGCATAGGCCGCCATCGGCAGCAAGGATGCAAGGCCGAGCACGATATGGATTCCTTTCAGCCAGACGCGGCCTTCTCCGAGCACGCCTCTCCAGTAGCCTCCGAACAGCATGAGCCCCGACACCGCCAGCAGAAAGACGATCCATCCGTTCAGCGAATGGATCCCGGCGAGCTTGCGGCCGTAGCCTTTGCGGAGCGTTGCCAGCCAGTTCCCCATTCCTCGTCCTCCTTTCAGCAATTGCTTCTCTTCAGGTAAACGTCCGAAATTCTCGGTTGGATGACGCATCCGCGCCATCGTTGGAATCCTGTTCCTTGATATGGACATCATTCTTCAAGCCAAACGGCCCGCCGCAGGGCGCTTCCGGAAGGAAAACACGCTGGACGGGCCGCAGAATGGCCGAAAAAAAGCTATGGATTGATAAATACCGTTTTGAGATGAGCAATATAGGTCACTCCGAAGCCAAGCCCTTTGGCCACAGTAGCCAGCGGCACATACGTCTTGGACTCCTTGCCTACCTGCTGCAGGTAGGCCGGAGAATCGACCGGCACGGCGACTCCGTTCACGGTCACGGTCGTGGCGCCGATCTTCACGCCGACCGTCAAGCTGCCGTACTTGATGTTGGCCGTCGACGTTTTGGCATCCCATACGGTTTTCGCGCCTACGGCCTGCACGATATCCTGGATGGCGATGTAGTTGACGCCTTTTTTGAGCACCGGCTTATAGGGGGTGTCGAGCTTCTTGCCGACGGCATAGATGTTCATCGGCGAACCGGCCGCGGGAGCAGCCAGATCGATGCCGGCTCCCCATACCGCCGCCGCAAAGCTGCTGGCGATGACTGCATACCCTTGCTGGGTCGGATGGAAATCCCGGTCCTTGATCATATGGGTGAGGACGCCTTCGCGCCCGACGAATTCCTTGGCGACATGGGCGACCTTGACGTCCGCGCCTTTGGCGGAGTAGCCCGCCGCGAGCTTGTCCAGATTGGCCGTGAAAGCATCCGTCGCGCCCGTCAGCTTGGCGTACAGCTCCTTGCCCCCGATGACCGGAAGCGGCTGGTACTGATCGGCGATGACGATGGCCGCATCGGGATTGATTTCGTGAAGAGCGTCGATCACAGCCGTCATGTTGCCGGTGTATTCGATCAGAAGGGAGGCGACCTGCGCCGCCAGATCGGCATCCGACAAGGCGGACGCGCTCGTCAGCAGCGCGGAGACATCGTTGCCGCCGATCGTGATGGCGACGAGATCGGCGGACGCAAGCTCCTGGCGGATCGTTGCGGCAGCCGCTCCGAACTCGTTCGTCCTCGGATCGGGAAGGCTCGGTTGTATGGCATCGGCCGTTATCGGCGTCCCCGAACCGATGGCGCTTACAAACGCCTTCAGTCCGGAGCTTTTCAAGCCGGCGATTCCGTAATTGGACAGCGAGGCGCGTCCGTGCAGCAGCGCTTGCTCGTACAGGCGCTCGGCGTAGCCGTAAGGAGGAGAAGCGACCGTGTACTCCACCTTGGGCTCGTACCCGACGGTAATGGAATCTCCCAGGGCGACGATATGATAGTCATCGGGCTGAACCGCTGTCTCTGCGCCATAAGCGGCGCCCGCGCCGCCGCTGAAAAGCAGCAGGAAAGCGAGGGCGAAGGCGAGGCGGCCCTTCATCGATAGATGGTTTTTTTTCATGAGAAACGCTCCTCTCTAGTAAATCCCCTCTATTCTACCATTTGGATTTGCCTCTGAATATATGGGTAAACGATATATTTACCGCCTTGATCCGACAGGCCGGACGGCGTTTCGGCAACCGGAAAGCAAAAAAGAAACGAAGCCGTCGATCGGCCTCGTTTCTTCGGAAAGCCGCGATCTCCGGAATCGCGGGGTCAGGACTTGATCCTTCTGAACATCATTCCGATGCCTCCGATGAGGAGCAGGACGGCCAGAATGTAGAAGACGAATTTGACCGAGTTGACGACGAGATCGAACAGCCCGGATATGCCGAAAATAAGGCCCGCGATAATGAGGATGACGGCTAGGATGCGCATAAGGAAATTCCTCCTTCGTTCGAATCGTTCTTATAGCTCTATATACCCCGGGCAATGGCATCCGACGCTCTCGGCAAGGGCTGTTCAATGGACGAACGTGTTCCTCACCCGGAGAGACCGCCTGAAGTAGGGAATCCAGGCCGCGGCCAGGACGGCCGTCCGCAGCAGGGCCGGGAGCGAATTCTGCAGGCCGCTTTCCCTCGTGGAAGGGATGAGCAGGATGAACCCGCATTCCAGCACGACCGCGGCCAGGCAGGCGAGCAGATACAGGGCGATCCAGGCGGGGAAGGCCTGCAGCCTCCGATAGAAGCCGGCCAGCATCATCGCCGTGGCCAGGAGCAGCACGGCCAGCTCTGCCAGCTCGTAGACGGCAAGCGGAGCCATCAGCGGATGATAGTCGGCCGCCTGGCTGTCGGCGATCGCGGGCCATCCTCCATCCGCGAACAAATAGCGGATCAGCCCGGCGAGCTGCTCCGCGAACACAGCCAGCTGAAGAGCGAGGCCGAGCTGGACGAGCCATAGCCACCCTCCCAGTCCCGACAAGGGAGGCTCCGTCAATGCGCCTCCCGCCTTTCTTGCTCCTTCGTTCGACCGCCCTCGCCGTCCGACATTCAGCCATCGGCTTGTCCTTTGGCTATGGTTCGCCTTGCGCCTGCTTTCCCCCATGCCGCCGCCCCTCTCCGGTACTCGATGTCCTGCCTGGACCTTGCCGATCCGTAAGCGCCGATCGGGCCTCACATGATTTGACATTGAAGCTGACATTGCAGTATTCTGATCCTACAACCGCATAAATACGTCTCATTTCGTATATCCTGGACGATAGGGTTCAGGGTTTCTACCGGAAACCGTAAATTTCTAGCTACGAAAAAAATATGCCCCTCGGCGTATTTTATTCGCGGCTATTTTTAGTTTTGAAGGAGTGGAGATTCCATGCCCCACACGATTTTGATCCGGAACGCCCAGATCGTCACGATGAATGCGGGCGAAGAGATTCTGCACGGCGATATCCGGATCGAGGACGACCGGATCGCCGCGATCGGCCCGGATCTCGACGCCGGCGGCGCCGACCGCATCATCGACGCTTCCGGCCGCACCGTCATCCCCGGCTTCGTCCAGACCCATATCCATCTGTGCCAGACTTTGTTCCGCGGCAAGGCGGACGATCTGGAGCTGCTGGACTGGCTGCGCAAGCGCATCTGGCCGCTGGAAGCAGCCCATGACGAGGAGTCCATCTATTACTCCGCCATGCTCGGCATCGGCGAGCTGCTGCAGAGCGGCACGACGACGATCGTAGACATGGAGACCGTCCATCATACGGACTCGGCCTTCCAGGCCATCGCTGCGAGCGGCATCCGCGCGCTGTCCGGCAAGGTCATGATGGACCGCAAAGGAAGCGACATCCCGCTGCCGCTGCAGGAAGAGACGAAAGCCTCTCTGCAGGAGAGCGTCGACTTGCTGGAGAAATGGCATCAGCACGACAACGGCCGGATCCGCTACGCCTTCTCCCCGCGCTTCGTCGTGTCCTGCACGGATGAGCTGCTCCGCGAGGTTGCCAGCCTCTCGGATCGCTATCAGGTGAACGTCCATACCCATGCCTCCGAAAATCTCGGCGAGATCGAGCTGGTGGAGCAGATGACCGGCATGCGCAACATCGCCTACCTCGATCATATCGGGCTTGCCACGGACCGGCTGATCCTGGCCCACTGCATCTGGCTGGATGACAACGAGAAGCGGATCATCCGCGAGCGCGGCGTCCATGTCAGCCATTGCCCCGGCTCCAACCTCAAGCTGGCTTCCGGCATCGCCGAGGTTCCCGATATGCTCGATACGAGCATCAGCGTGAGCCTTGGAGCAGACGGCGCGCCATGCAACAACAATCTCGACATGTTCAATGAGATGCGCCTGGCGGCCCTCATTCAGAAGCCCGTCCATGGACCGACGGCAATGGATGCGCGCAGCGTCTTCCGCATGGCGACGATCGGAGGAGCCAAGGCGGTCGGCATGAGCTCGGATATCGGAAGTGTGGAAGTCGGCAAAAAAGCCGATCTGGCCATCCTCAACCTGAACCAGTTCCACACGTTCCCTTCCTTCGATGTGGACATCATCTCCCGCATCGTTTACTCCGCGACCCGTGCGGATGTCGAGACGACGATCGTCGACGGCAAGGTGCTTATGGACCGAGGCGTCATGCTGACTGTCGACAAGGACGTGACGCTCCGCGAGGCGGACCGCTCCATCCGCCGCCTGCTGCAGCGCAGCCCTCTGGCCTAGACCGACGCATGCCAAAAAGCCTTGCCCTCCTTCAGCGGAGGAGCAAGGCTTTTTGGCGAGCTTATGCGGCAGATGAAGGAGCGATATCTTCAAGCACGAAAAGAAGCCCAAGGTGAAAAAGACAGCAAAAAACCCCGGTCTTCGCCGCGAGGCGCTGGACCTGGGTTGTTTTGCGCTGATGCCGCCGCATCGCGGCTGGTTGCCGAAGAGAGCGGCGGCGGCGCAAGTCGCAAGGCGGAAGCTTACAGCTGGCCTTGGATTTTATTTTTCAGGGCGTCTTTGCTTTGCACGCCGACCATTTTGTCGACCGGCTGGCCGTCCTTGAACAGGATCAGCGTCGGAATGCTCATGACGCCGAATTGGGAAGCCAGTTCAGGCTGTTCGTCGACGTTGATCTTGGCGATCGTTGCCGTGCCGGCAAGCTCCGTGGAGAGCTCTTCGACGATCGGAAGCTGCATTTTGCAAGGTCCGCACCAAGGAGCCCAGAAGTCTACCAGGGCTACGCCGGATTGCACGGATTCATTGAAGTTTTCTTTCGTCAGTGCTACTGCCATGTTCAATCATCCTCTCGGTTAAATAGTTAAATCCATCTGACCCGATGCCGCTCAACATGAATCGCAGCTATGGATGTCCTTGAGCACGCCGGCAATGGTCAGGCCGGAGAAGTAATCCTCCAGCTGCTGCTCGGCCGTGCAGAAGATACGATTCATGACCTCGTTCATGTTGGATCCGACGAGACAATCGCAATCCGGATCGCCCGAGCACCAGTTCGGCATCAGCGACCCTTGCGCAATCGTCCGGTACACGTCCTTCAGCGTCACCTCTGCTGGATCCATCAGAAGCCGGTAGCCTCCTCCGGAGCCCTCGCGCGTGGCGACATAGCCGCTGCGCTTGAGATGACCCATGACCTTGCGGACGCGGGCCGGATTGGTGCACACGTTCTCGGCGATCGTTTCGCTGGAGGCGCTGCCTTCCGGCAAGTAAGCCAGCAGCACCAGGCTGTGGACGGCAATCGTAAACTCACTGTTCATGCGAGACGGCCACCCCGTTTCGTACTGTAATAATACCAGTTACAGTTGCGAGTGTCAAGAGGGGCCTCCTTAGTGTGCGCCTCGGATTTGCCCGTTATCCGCCGTCCCGACTTGGATCAGAAGTCGAAGTTGTCAGGATCGGCGCCGAAGCGCTTGTTCTGGTTCAGCCCTTCGATAAGCGCCATGTCCTCATGCGACAGCTCAAAGTCGAATACGTCCGCGTTCTCGCGAATCCGCTTCTCGTTCGTCGACTTCGGAATCGTAATGACGCCGTTCTGCAAGTCCCAGCGGAGCACGATCTGCGCCGGCGTCTTGCCATACTTGACCGCCAGCTCGTTCAGCTGCGGCAGGTCAAGGTTGCCCTGCATCAGCGGGCTCCATGCTTCCAGCACGATGCCTTGATCCTGGCAGAACTGGCGAAGCTCGGTCTGGGTGAGCAGCGGATGGTATTCCACCTGGTTGATCATCGGCTTGATCTCCGCATCCTGGAGGAGATCCTCCAAGTGATGCACATGGAAGTTGCAGACGCCGATCGCGCGGACTTTGCCGTCCTTGTACAGCTGCTCCAGGGCGCGCCAGGTTTCCTTATACTTGCCTTTGACCGGCCAATGGATCAAATACAAATCGATGATTTCGAGGCCGAGCTTGCGGCGGCTCTCTTCAAAAGCGGCAAGGGTGCTGTCGTAACCCTGCTCCGCGTTCCAAACCTTGGTCGTGATGAAGAGCTCTTCGCGCGGCACGGAAACATCAGCGATCGCATGGCCGACGCCTTCTTCATTGCCGTAGATCTTCGCGGTGTCGATGCTGCGGTAGCCGGCGTTCACGGCATCCTTGATCGCCTGCTCGACCTGGCCTTCCTCCGTGACTTTCCAGACGCCAAGTCCCAGGCGCGGCATGCGTACGCCGTTATGCAGCTCGGCCGTATCTTGAAGTCCCTGCAGTTGTACCGTCATTACGAACATCGCCTCCACATCGAATGTTTGCTTTTCAACCCTTTACACTACTTATTTTACCACTCGGCCCCCCCGTCAAACAAACAAGCCTTGCCAGGGCTGATCCGCCGATTGTATCGTCGCCGGTTGAACACCGGGGAAATACAGCAAGACAGGCGCATCCGGCTCGGGCAGAACCGGCGAGCGAAGATGACGGAAAAAAAGCAGGCTCCCGAAAAGGGAGCCTGCTTGGCGGGATCCGGTTTTAGTAGCCCAGATCCGTTTTGGCTTTCGCCCATTTTTTGTTGAGGTCGTCCAGGCCGGCTTTCAGATCCTTGGAGATCAGCAGATCCTGGATGTAGTTGCCCGTGCCGATGCCGATTTGCGCTTTGTTCGCGATTTCCGCGAATTTCGGATCGTTAGGCAGGCCTTCGATGAACGTCGGGTTCGCCGCTTGGAACTCGGCCAGCTGCGGGGATTCCGCTTTTTCCGATTTGATGATCGGCATGAAGCCGGAGTCTTTCACATAACCGGATTCTTTGACGAAGAAGTCGACCCATGCGGCAGCGAGCTCTTTGTTCTTGCTGTTTTTGCTGACGGCGATCATGTAGTCGGAGCCCAGAGGCGCGTTCAGCTTGCCGCTGTTGTCGTAAGGGAACGGCACGAAGCCGATGTCGTCGGAGGAAGCGCCGGCTGCCACGACTTGCGGAATGACCCAGTTGCCGAGGAAGTACATGGCGGCTTTGCCGCTGGCCACTTCGCCTTTGGACATTTCCCAGTTGTTCGTGTACAGGTCTTTCTCGACCCAGCCCTTGCTGATGAATTCGCGGCCGATTTGAGCCAGCTGGCCCCAGGCGTTGTCCATTTGGAACGGAGCCGGATCGGCAGCCATTTTGGTCGAGAGGTCCGCTTCTCCCGCAACATAGAACGCGGAGCCGTCGCCCCATGCGCCCATCGGCCATTGAGCGCCGAAGTTCATGTAGAGCGGGATGATGCCGGCGTCTTTCAGCTTCTGCGCGTCAGCGTACAGCTCGTCGAGAGTCGTTGGCGCCTTGTCGATGCCGGCTTTCTTGAACGCCTGCTTGTTGTACACGAGGCCTTGCGTATTGACGCCTGTCGTGATGCCGTAGCGCTTGCCTTCGAAAGCGTTGTTGTCCGCGAAGTAGACGTCATCGAACATCGAGTCCGGAAGCGGCTCGAAATATTTCGGATAGTCCGTAGCCGGCATGCCCGCAGGCACCATCAGCACGTCGCCCGTTTCGCCTGTCGTCAGGCGCGTCTTGATGTCGGTCGCGTAGTTCGTCAGGCCTTCGAATTCAACCTTCGCGTCCGGGTTTTTCTCTTGGAACTTCTGGACGTATTTGTCCATCGTGCCGTCGTTGATGTAGTCGGTGCGGTGCGTCAGCACTTTGAGCGTGCCCTTAAGCCCGCTTGATTCGCCCGTGCCGCCGGCATTCGTATTGGATGCCGTTCCCGTATTGGCTGCGCCCGTGTCGCCTGTGTTGCCGGCGTTGCCACTGTTGTTGTTGTTGCCGCATGCAGCAAGCATGGACAGGGAGAGGACGGCTGTCATTGTGACCAAAAGCGGTTTTTTCATGTTTTTTTGCCCCCTAAAATATTGTGTGCGGAATTATGCGGGTTTTGCGGTCTTTGTCTCGGAATCGTTTTCTGTTATCGCTTACATGACCTATTCTAGCCCTTGCGGTCCTGCAAAAAAATGAACTGCGTTTGTTTTTATTGTCATCTCTTATGCTAACGAGATCTTTTTGTTAGCGATTCCAAACGCTCTACCGCTTCCAGGCAGGCGCGGCTGTTATGGTAAGGACATTTCCAGGCTCCCACCTTTTGCTGCACGGGATTCGGCACGCCCTCGCGGGTAACCTGCCAGTGCCACTCGCCGCCTTCGCGGTCGCTGATCTTCTCCTGGATGAACCGCCAGCTGCGCCACGAAGCCTCCAAATACCGCTCTTCGCCGGAGAGCTGGTAAGCGTTCAGATACCCGACCATCGCCTCGGCCTGCGGCCACCAATCCTTGCTGTCGTCCAGCTTTCCATTTCCATGCAGCTCGTTGAAAATAGCTCCGTCCGCATCCGTTCCTTCCTCGAGCGTCGCATGCGCCATCGCCAGCGCGGCCTTATGGACGCGGGCTTCAAGCTCCGGATCTCCGAGAACTTCCGCCGCTTCCCACAGCAGCCAGCTGCCTTCGATGTCATGGCCGTAGGAGACGTCGGCGGCCTGCGAATTCCATTCGTCGTCGAAGAACAGCAGGAAATGGCTGCCGCTGCTGTCCAAGATCCGGTCCAAATGCACCTCGATCAGCTCTTTGAGCTTCAAGCGAAGCCCTTCCGGCTTCCAGATCCGGTACAAGTTCGTATAGGCTTCCAACACATGCAGATGGGTATTCATGGATTTGCGCTCATTGAGGTCCTTGCCGCTCAGGCTGAGATCGTCCGTTTCGCTCCAATCCCGGGCAAGAGCCTCGATGTAGCCGGTATGGACCGGATCATAGGCGTAACGCTCCAGAAGGCGGTAAATCTCCTCGGCGAGTCCGAGCGGCTCGCGATTGCCCGTCGCACGGACATATTCCGCCAGCGCATAGATGACGAAGGCCTGGCCGTATACCTGCTTTTTGTCCTCGGAAGGGCTTCCTTCGGGATGAATCATCCAGTAGAAGCCGCCATGCTCCTCGTCCTTGAAGCGGGTCTTCAGCTGCTCGAGCGCGCGCTCCGCCATGCGCAGATCGTCCTCCTGGCCGTAGCGGCGATAGGCAGCCGCGAACGTCCATAGAATGCGGGCGTTCAGCACGAGCGACTTGTGCGCCCCGGGCACGATTTCACCGGCTCCATTCATCTCGCCGATGAAGCCCCCGTTCGTTTCGTCGAGCGTATGCGTCTTCCAAAAGCCGAGGATGTTCTCCTTCAGCTCCTTCTCCAGCTCAGCTCGCCATTCGGCGTTCATGGATTCGATCATCGTATATATCCTCCTTCGTGAAAATAGAAGCCTGCGCTTATACCCGTCCGTAGTAATCCCTCACGACCGCCGCGGCAGGCTTGGCGTACATGCAGTAATCGTCGTTGGCAGCAGCATCCTCTTCGCTGTACAGCCTTGCCGGCCAATCCCAAAGCATGAAGCCCCGCACCCACCCGCGCTTCTCGCAGGCGCTGAACATCGCCTCGTAATAGTTCTTCTGCGCATCGCCGGACGGAGCTCCGGGGAGCGACCAGTCATTCGGCCGCAGCGGGGAGCCTTCGCGGCTCGGACAGCCGGCTTCCATGAAGAAGAACGGCTTGCCGTAAGGAGAAACGGCTTCGTGGATCCGGTCCAGATGCTGCTCCCATTCGCCGATCGGATAGTAGCCGCTGGAGGAAATGATGTCGACCGCATCCCACCATTTCACATTGCCCTCCTGGTACTTGTCGCAGTTGTAGGTGATCAGGCCGCCATACACCTTGCGGACTTCGGCGATCAGCGCCCTCCATTCGGCTTCGCGCTTGTCGGTCTGCACCATCTCGCAGCCGATGCAGAGCATCTCGCAGCCTTCCTGCTCGGCGATCTCCGCGTAGTGGAGGATGAACTTCCCGTAGGAAGCGAACCACTGGCTCCAGGTCGGCTCGCCGGGGATGTCCATGTCGAAGAAGTTGATATGCGCCCTCCAGGTGCCGTCCGCGCAGTTGACTACCGGCTTCATGACCGCCTTCATGCCCAGTTCCTTCGCCCGGCGGATCGCGGCGCGGACCTCTCCGTCCGTGACGGTCGGCTCCTGCCAGTAAGTGATTTCGGTCGACTGCGCCGTCGCCTGCATCGCTCCCAGCGTGATGCCGGCCCAGCCGACGTTCAGCTTGGCCATTTCGTTCATGGAATGCTCGGCTTCGGGGCCTTCCCAGGTTCCTCTTACTCCGGTCCATCCCCAGGTCATGCCGGTAATCATTTCAAGTTCGAGTTCGGGTTTGCTCATTGTGTTGTTCCTCCTCGTGTAGGCTTCAAAAAAACAAATCCGTTTTGCCATCGCTGGGCCTCGGCAAGGTTTTCCCATGCCTGCCTCGTATTTGTAAGCAGCTTTCGACTTGCTCGCTTGGCTCCAGAAACAGCATTTATTCTGGGCTATTGTCGCTGCGCGACCATGAACATCCAACACAGATTGGACTATTCTCGCCGGGCGTTTACGTGAACCATCCAACTAATTCCGGACTATTTCGCTGCGCGATCATGAACATCCATCACAGATTGGCGCTATCCTCGCTGGGCGTTTACGTGAACCATCCAACTAATTCTGCACTATTCTCGCTGCGCGATCATGAACACCCAACACAGATTGGCGCTATCCTCGCCGAGTGTTATGTGATCCATCCAACTATTCATGAACTATTCTCGCTGGGCGTTACATGAACCGAACCATCCAACTAATTGTGAACTTTTCTGGATGGGTTCTCGGCGTTTTCGGCCCCTACTGCGCTCGTTTTAATTGCTTTCTTATCATGTGATCTCAATCCTGGCAGCTTGGCCCAGTGTAATTCCTGTGCGCCCGAGCGTCGCTAGTTATCGGACATACGATCCGTTATTTTGTCATTTTTACTGCCTAGACAGCTTAGTATCGGACATGAGATCCGTTATTTCGCCAAAATGAGACCGTATGAGGGCTAAAATCGCTGAATAACGGATCGTATGTCCGATAAATGAGGAAATCCTTGATTTTGAGCCGAATAGCGGATCGTATGTCCGATAAATTCAAAACAGAGACGACCGTTTTGGCTCCAAGACTTCATCGGTGATACTTCCTCCAACTCTCCTCCAAGCGGAGCGGAGGCGACCCTACCTTGTGTTCTCCCTCCAAGCGGGGCGGAGGAGGCCCTACCTCGTCGTTCTCCCTCCAAGCGGAGCGGAGGAGGCCCTACCTCGTTGTTCTCCCTCCAAGCGGAGCGGAGGTGACCCTCCCTTGTTGTTCTCCCTCCAAGCGGAGCGGAGGAGGACCTACCTCGTTGTTCTCCCTCCAAGCAGGGCGGAGGCGACCTTACCTGTTGTTCTCCCTCAAGCGGAGCGGAGGAGACCCTACCTCGTTGTTCTCCCTCCAAGCGGAGCGGAGGAGGCCATCCGAATCCGGAAAAGCGGCAGCGTTCGCCTTTGAAGACGGATTGCAACCCTGTAAGGGGGTGTAAATCAGAGCAATCCGGCTTCAACAGCGATTGGAGGATCGGATGGTCTTCGCAGCGCAGCGCGATTGGAGGATCCTATGGTCTCCGCAGCGCAGCCTGTTCACCCTCTACGGAAACAGCAAAGGCGGCCCTCAAACCGCCTCTGCGATTTTTTACTTGACCGCTCCGTTCGTAACCCCCGCAAAAATGTAGCGCTGGAGGAAGAGGAACAAGACGACCGTCGGAATGAAGATGATCAGGATGCCGGCCGAGATGACGTTGAGCTGGGCGGCATTCGGCCCCACGAACGAGTAGATCGCGGTGGAGACGACCTTGAGCTTTTGGCTCGGCATGTACAGATAAGGCGTGTAGAAGTCGTTGTAGATAGAAATCGTCTTCAGGATGATGAGCGTTGCCGTGGCCGGGGCCAGCAGCGGGAAGATGATGGAGCGGTATATCTTGAACAGCGAAGCCCCTTCCATCATTGCGCTCTCGTCCAGGTCTTTCGGAATGCTGTTGACGAACTGGAGATAGATGACGATCTGCAACACGTCGGCGCCGATGTACAGAATGATCGGAGCGCCCATTGTGTTGTACAGGCCGAGCTTCTGGATGATCGAGAACGTGGCGACCTGGGTCGTCACCATCGGGATGACCTGGGCGACGAGGTACATGCCCATGATCGGCTTTTTCAGCTTGAAGTCGAAGCGGCCCAGGGCGTACGCGACCATCGTGCCGAGCACGACGTTGCCGGCGACAGCCGCCACGAGGATAATCAGCGTGTTCTTGAAGCCGAGGCCGAGATCTCCGACATCGTATACTTTCTTGAAGTTGTCGAAGTTGAAGAAGTCATGCGGCAGCGCCAGGGAGGAGGACTGGTAGTACTCCATCTGGGTTTTGAATGCGCCGACGAATACCGAGTAGATCGGGAAGAACACGACGAACAGGGCGAGCACGATCGTGAGATATTTGAAAGCCGCGAACAGCGGCGAGCTTTTCTCTTGATCCATGATTTATTTCCCCTCCCTGAACAAGACTTTGCGCTGGATGACGATGAAGATCAGTACGATGATGAGCAGCACGACCGCCATTGCCGATGCGAGGCCGAAGCTCTGATACTTGAAGGCCGTGTCCACGGTCTGGATGACGAAGGTCTGCGTTCCGTTGGCTCCAAGCATCATGACGTAAGGAATATCGAAGGCCTCGAGGGCGCCCGTCAGCGTCAGCAGCAGCATGAGCGAGAGGACGCTTTTGATGCTTGGCGCGGTAATGAAGCGGAACTTCTGCCAGCCGGACGCGCCGTCGATCGATGCCGCCTCGTAGATGTCCCCGGGAATGGATTGCAGGGCGCCGATGAAGATCACCATGTTGAGGCCCATGTATTTCCACATCGAGATGAACGCCAGAGAGACGTTGACCAGATGCGGATTGCCGAGCCAGCTCTGCTGCCAGGAATCCAGTCCGACTGCGCGCAGAAGGCCGTTCAAGGCTCCATAGTCGAGATGGTACACGTTCTTGAACATAATGACCGTCGCGACGCTGTGCAGCACATACGGCAGGAACAGCGCGACGCGGAAGCCGTATTTCCCCTTCAGGCGTCCGGTCAGGATAACGGCGAACCACAAGGAGAAGGCCACCTGGATCAAGCCGCCCACGAAATAATAGGCGTTGTTCTTGAGGGCGTTGAACACCTCGGGCTCGGAGAAGATCTGCTTGTAGTTGTCCAGGCCCACCCAGTTCATGTCCCAGCCGGTGCCGGTCCAGTCCGTAAAGCTGTAGTAAATCAGGGAAACGGCCGGATAGTACGAGAATGTAAGGCTGAGCAAGACCGGTATGGTCAGAAAGCCGAACAAGATCAGTAATCGCTGCGTTTTGTAGTTGAGCCGATTCACGAAGTTTCCCTCACTTTCATTTGCCGGGATTGATACCGCTTTCAGTATAGCTAATTATAGGCCCTTCCCTGGACTTTGCGAATGGACGGTGTTTGGTTTTGTTGTCTTCTATTGTGCTAACTCTGTTAGCTGCGTTAGCTTATGCAGCAAACAGGCATCTGCACGGATGCAGATGCCTGTTCCACTCGCCTGCCGGTATTGGATTCCCTCATCCGGCCGATGTCCTCTGCCATGCCTTGCGGCATGAAGCCCTCAAAGCCCATGAGCCCCGCGATGACGATGATTCCGGATTATGCTGCTGATGCTGATGCGCCGAAAGCAACGGCTGCCAACCGAGGGCAGCAACGAAGCGGCAGATGCTTCTTCCCGCTATCTGGCGCTGTCCCTGTATTCCTTGGGCGTTTTCCCCGTGGCCCGCTTGAATGCCTTGGTGAAATAGGCGGGATCCGTGTAGCCCGACAGCTCGCCGACCTCGTAGTTTTTCAGCTCCGGGCGTTCCTTCAGCAGTTTCTTGGCCTGCTCGATCCGCACCGATATCGCATAATCGGTTATGGTTTCTCCCGTTTCGCTCTTGAACAGCTTGCTGAGATAACTCGGCGTCAGATGCACCAGATCGGCAAGCTTCTGCAGGTCGAGCTCCTCGCTATAATGCTCATGCAAATAAGCTTTGACGGTTTCGACCGACCGGCTTTCATGCCGCTGGTCCTTGACCAGGCGCAGCCCTTCCTGGAAAATCTCCCGCAGCGCCGCCGCGTAGCGCTGCCACTCGGGGAAGCTGCCGGGCTGCGGCATGGAATGGCTCGCGGATTCCTTCCGTTCCGTCAGCCCCTCCTCCATGGAGGCGGCAGCTTCCGCAGCGGCATCCACAAGGAAGCTCCATGCCATGCGCAGCTTTCCAGCCTCCCGGATCCATTCGTCCAGCGCTGCGGACGCTCCGTCGAGATCGCCTGCTTTGACGGCTCCTTTGGCATTGTCCAGCCACCTGCGGAGCGGCTCCGGATCGGCCTGCCGCTGAGGCGCGGGGCCGTAAGCGGCAACGGGCTGCCCGGACGGAGCATACCAGGCGGTATGGCAGGCGGCCTCCGCTTCCCTGTACGCTTGGCCCAAGCCGGATCCGCCGTTGTAGACGCCTCCCGTCCCGATGCGGGCTTCCAGCGAGATCGGCAGCCTGCCCAGCAGCGTCACCGCAAGCTCTCTGGCCGTATCAGCATGGTCGCCCTTGCGCAGGCCGATCAGCAGAGCGACGCTTCCTCCCTCCCGCACGAGGGCGAGGCTGTCCCGGCGCAGCTCGGCCGCGGCTCGGCGCAGCTCCTCCCCGTCCAGCTCAGGAAGGACATGCAGCACCATGAACGCATACAGGCCCCGGATCAGCGGCAGCTCGTCGAGCTGGTCGCATGCAGACTGCCATACCGGACGCGGAATCCGCGACGAGTCTGCGGACAGCATCAGCTCCAGCAGCGATTCCGGCTGGACAGGCTGCCGTCCGCGCTGCTCGCCGACCTTTCCCTCCACCCTTTCCAGCAGCCGCTCCAGCTCCTCCTGATTGACGGGCTTGAGCAGATAGTCCTCCACGCCGCAGCGAAGAGCCTCGCGGGCATAATTGAAGTCGTTATGGCCGCTCAGGATGGCGATATGAACGGCGCTTCCCCGGCTGCGCAGCTCCGCGGCCAGCTGGAGGCCGTCCATCTGCGGCATGCGGATGTCGGTGATGAGCAGGTCCGCTCCTGATTCCTCCAGCCTGCTGAGCGCTTCCCTCGCGCTTCCCCAGACGCCGACAATGCTGTAAGCGGAGTTGGTCCGCTCGATGATCTTCGCCAAGCCAAGACGGATCTTCTCCTCGTCGTCTACGACGGCTACTTTGATCATGGTTCTTCCTCCCCTCTTCCGGCTCCGCTTTCCGGCGCCAGATGCGCCGTATCCGGAATTCTCATGGTGACGCAGGTTCCATTGGACGGCTCTCCGTCCACTTTAAGTCCGCTGGATGGTCCGTAACGCAGCTGCAGCCGCTCCTGCACGTTGCGCAGGCCGATTCCACCCGCGTACGGGTCAGGCTCGCCTTCCGGCTCCCCCGGCTGCAGCCGGCTGCGTACAAGCGCCAGCTCCTCCTCCGTGAGACCCCGTCCGTCATCGCAGATGATGAACAGGCGGTCGGCTCCCTCCATGCGCGTCTCGATCTTGATGTTCAGCCATTCCCGCTCGTCGTCGAAGCCGTGCAGCAACGCATTTTCCACGATCGGCTGGAAGATCAGCTTCATGACGTTCGTGTCGGCATGCCGGGAATCCGGCGTGATGTACAGCCGGAACCGGGCTCCGTAGCGGTGGTTCATCAGCTCGATATACTGCTCGAGATGCTCCCACTCCCTGGCGACGGATACCAGGCTGTCCCCCGCATGGAGACTGTACCGCAGCTGCTCCCCGAGCAGCTGCACCATGCGGCTTACTTCCGCATCGTCGTTGAGAATCGCCGTCATGCGGATCGACTCCAGCGTATTGTAGATGAAATGCGGATTGATCTGCCGCTGCAGGTTCTCCAGTTGCGCCTCCGTCCGGCGCTTCTCGATCCGGTAGATGTTGTCGATCAGCTCGCGGATTCTCGCGACCATGCGGTTGAAGGCGTGTCCGACCATGCCGGCTTCGTCGCGGCGCCTGACCGGGAACTGGACGTCGAAGTTGCCTCCCTGCACTTGCCGCATCAGGTCGATGATGGAACGAAGCGGCTTGGTCAGAGCCAGAATCAGAACCAGCGTGATGACCAGCGCAGCGGCCATGGACAGCCCGGCTGCTGCCAAGCTGTACATGCGGTTGCGCGCCGCGTCCTCCACCAGATGCTTTTGCGGCACGGTAATGAGCAGCTTCCAGCCCGTCTCGGGAGACTGCCGGTAAATGACGAGGTTCTCCTCCCCGGCCACTTCCGTCCGGAAGCTTCCCGATGCCCCCTTGGCTTGCTTCAGCAGCGGCGTCTGCCCGAGGTTCTGGGCCAGGAACTGGCGCTCGCTGTCGTAGATGATGTTGCCCTCTTCATCGGCGATGATCGTCGTGCCCCGGGTCGCTTCGTCGAGATCCGTCACCATGTTTTCGATGACCCCGATGTTCGCGTCGACGGCGATGAGGCCGACCGAATTGAAGGAAGTCGTGATGATGTCGCGGACGACCGTGAACACATATTGCTTGTTGTGCGAATTGCTCGTCACCGCCTGCGTGCTGACCAGCACAGGAGTTCCGTTCCGTGCCTGCGCAAGCTGCTTCCAGCGGGAGTAGGTCTCGCGCAGATCGTTGCGTACGCCGCCGCTCTTGACCGCGGTGTAGGGATTTCCCAGCTTGTCGAACAGATACACGTTGCTGGACCCTTCCTTGAGATTGTTCATGAAATAGATGCTGCTTTCGATTTCGCGCTGGATCTTCAGCTTGAAGCTCCGTTCTTCCCACTGATAGGAAGGATCGCTGTCCGGATTTTCCCCCCGGTGATGTTCATAAAAAAGATTGGACTGTTCGAGTCCGCTCTGAATTTCGTCGAGATAGGCCGGGATGATGGAAATCTGCTTCATATCGTGGATGTAGTCGTCCAACGAGTTCATCATTTTGCCGGAAATCTGGGACGCGAACGTAATCGTATTGTTCTCGATCGTGCGGAAATTATGGGATGCGGATACATACGTAATGACCGCGATCGGCAAAAGCACGACGAAAACATAGACGATGAACAGCCTTGCCTCCATCCGATGCCAAAGGGGATCGAGCCAGAGCTTCAAGCGGCTCAGCAAGCCGCTCATAGCCTCGGAGAGGCCGCCGTCGAGCGGCGGATGACCAGCTCGCCGGTCAGCAGCACCTTCTCAACGGGGTTTGCCGGCTGCTCCGCGCGGCGCAGGAGCGCCTCCACAGCCCGCCGTCCCATCCCGTGCTTGTGCACATGGACCGTCGTCAGCGTCGGGCTCGAGAGCGCTGCATCCTGGATGTCGTCGAACCCGGTGACGGAGACGTCTCCCGGCACGGAAATCCCCATCCGGGCAAGCAGCGTCATGACGCACATGGCGATGGAGTCGTTGGCGCAGGAAAATGCAGTCGGCATCCTGCCTTCCCTCGCCAGCTCCTGCAGCATCGGCTCCAGCGCTTCCGTCATTTCCGAACGGTTATGTCCCCGTACGGTCAGCAGCCCGTCATGCTGGTCCGAGACGTCCAGCCCATGCTCCTCCAGCATGGAGCGGAAGCCGAACCAGCGGTCGTAGAAGCTGCGCGAATACGACAGATTGCCGACAAACTGCAGATTGCGGTGGCCGAGACCGATCACATAATGGACGATGCGCCTCATCCATTCGAAGTTGTTCATCGACAGCACATCCGTCGGAATAAGCGGCTCCTCATGGTCGATCAGCACCATCGGAATGCCGAGATTGCGGATCTCCAGCAGGCTTGGATAGGAGATGAGACCGACCCCGATCAGCCCCATCACCCCTCTGGGATTGATCATCGTGGAGAACTGGCTCGTAATCTGTTCCGTCACCAGCATCGTGCCGATCCCGCGCTCGTCCAGCTCCTCCTGGGCGCCTTCGATGATGCGTCCCCAGTAGAACGACTGCCGGGTCTGAAAGCGGACGTTCGGGACGAGGATGATCACTTGCTTGTTGATGCTGACGGACTTGCCCTCATAGGCCGGCGCCTGGATGACGTCCGCGGCCGCCGCGTCTCGCGCGGGGAACTTGTACCCGAGCTGGATGGCCGCCTGTACGATCCGGTCCCTCGTCTCGGGCTTGACGCCCCCCTTGCCGGACAGGGCTTTGGATACGGCGAACTTCGACATCCCGACATGGTCGGCGATATCCTGCATCGTCACTTTGGCATTCATATCGAATCCACCCATCTGTTAGGTTGTTAGGCTGATTTCCATTCTGCAAGCTAACAGCTATGATACCACAAAACTTCTTCCCGATTTCTACCTATAGAATTTCAATCGTTGTCGAAATCATCGGGCAATGTGGTTCAGCCTCCTGCCATCTTCATCAACGGACAGCCCCCGTCGGGAACTCGAGCTTAAAAAAAACCGATCCTGCAATCCCCAAAGGGAATCAGAATCGGCATCGTTCCTTATCCGCCCTTCAAAACAGCTCCAGTTGCTCCACGTCCGGCGCAGCTTCCTTGGGAGCATCGGCGGGAAGAGCAGGAATCGGCTGCCCCAGCAGGGTCATGAGCTCCCTGGCGTTATCCGCCGCGTCGCCGCCGGAGTTGTTGTTGAAGATGACGACAACCCGCTCCGACTGCTTCTCCAGCCTCATCAGCCGTTCGGCCCATTCTTCCAGCTCCTCCGTGCTGTACCGGTACAAATAGCGGACCTCCCGCCAGTTCGGACGCCCGGATGCATGCCAGCCGGACACGTTGCGCCCGTGCAGCCGCACGAGCGTGAAGCCGCTGTCCGTCGCTTCCTCGACGATCGGCACCGAGCCTTCGCCCGCCTGCGGCTCGTCGCAGACGGAATGATGCCAGCCATGCTCCCGCATGAATGCCAGCGTCTTCTCCCTCATCCCCGGAACGAACCAGCTCTGATGCCGGAATTCGAGCGCGCAAGGCAATCCGTCCATGCGGGCTTTGGCCTCGCGAAGCAGGGCGACGTTCTCCCTCGTGCAATCGAACCAGGGCGGATACTGGAACAAGACACAGCCGAGCTTGCCTGCTTCTATCATCGGCGTCAGAGCAAGCTTGAAATCGGCGAACATCGCGTCTTCGTCCGGATACGGAATCTTTCCGCGGGAATGGCCCGTCATGCCCTGGTAAGCCTTGACGATGAAGCGGAACGCATCCGGAGTGTCTGCCGTCCATTTCTCCATGTTCCGCTTGGGCTGCACCGCATAAAAGCTGCTGTCCACTTCCACGGCTCCGAAAAGCGTTCCGTAGGTATGGAGCTTGTTCCGGGCGCTTTCCTTGGTCGGATACAGCTTGTCGTGATCCCCCCAGCCCGCGAGTCCTATCGTGATCATCGCTTTCCTTCTCCTTTCCGCAAGCCTTGCATTTCCTGTCATGCCCGACAGCCGCATAGGAATAGAATAACCACGAAAGCATCCTAACTTAACGAGGGTGGTGTCGGGATGACATTCGTATGGGCTGCAATCGTCGTGCTGGTTGTGGGAGCAATCATTTTCATCAGCATCAAGGCAGGCAAAGGGTGGGTTCTGGCCAAGTCGGAGAGCAGCGTCCGGGCTGACCGGCTGTATCGCCTGCAGGCCTATCTCAGGGATCATGGAATCAAGACGAAGCTGAGCGAGGAAGCCGGCAGCCTGCGCCTGCTTGTCCGCCGCGACGAAGCTGAGCGGGTCCGCCAGCTGACGGGCGCCTTCGGAGACGAAGGCCCTTGATGCCGGCTCAGGGCCGGCTCCCGCCAGAGTCCGCAAGGTCATGCCCTCCCTATTCGGGCGGCGTCCCTTGTGGGGACCGTCTGGTCGGAGCTCCCTTCGGGCGGCGGCCCGACTGCCGCCTGACCAAGCGATAGCCGAGGCGGATTCCGTTCATCATCCAGGGCGGAATGCGCAGCGAGCGATCCGGCTTGGACAACAAAGGCCGATAAAGACCGTAGTAGGCTCTTTTCAAATCTCTCCACATGCTGCAGGGCTCCGGCTTCAAGAAATCGGATACATCTACGACGATTCCCCTTCCGTCGCTGACCATCACATTTTTTCCATGGACATCATGAGGGCTCAGTCCTCTCGAGGCTGCGTAGGCGAGCGCTTCGTCTACGTCGGCAATCGCCTGCTCCGGAATGACAAGCCCTTCCAGCAGACAGCGGTACAGCGTCATTCCGCGCAGCCGCTTCAGGAGCAAATACCGGGTTCCTTCATGCTGGCCGGATGCATAACATCGGCCATAAGCCGGATGCTCCCCCAGCTTGCGATAAACCTCGACTTCATCTTCCCAGCCTTCCCGGTCCGGGGCATAGACCTTGACCGCCAGCCCCTCGAGCTCCGGATGAGCCAGCACAGCGGCATAGTTGCCGCAGCCGAGCAGCTCCCAGCCCTGAGGAATATCCAGCGCTTGAACCGGATGGCGCAAGCTCCCGCTCTCGAGCCTCAGCCCAGGCAGCAGCTCCGTGCGTATTCTTTCCTCTGCATGCCTTACTGCCTGCTGTTCCATTCAATGTCCCTCCAAAATAAGAGAAGGCCCGCAAGCGGACAGTAGTCCGGCTACGGGCGATACATGCTGAACTTGCGCTGAAGCTTGAGCGGCAGCCGCTTGTGGTGGATGCCCAGCTTATAACCGATCAGCTTGGCCGCATTTTCTGCCGCAAGACGGGGAATCCGCAGCCACTTGCCTGCTCCCGCCAGCGACTTGAGCTGGGCCTTGACCAGTCCGGCACCCTCCTTGCCGACGGAAGCATAAGGGAGTATCCAGGATTGCTCCGCCATGGAGACGCCATTGTCGTAAAACCGCTTGAACTGCTGCAGCGGCGTATAGTCATGGGAATGAACGACGCGGGCTTCGGCATTGTAAGCGATCCGATAGCCCTTGAGCACGAGCTTCGCCGCCATGAAAAGGTCTTCGTTGAAATGCGTCGGCTCCTGGAATCCGCCCATCTCCGTGAACATGCCCCGGCGGATCGCCGAGCAGACGTTGGAGCAGAAGAAGGTTTTGATGCCGAGCGCGCCCAGATCCTCCCTCCCCTTCTGCCGGGATTCCGGAGGATAGTTGTATTCCCTCGACATGCGCTCCAGCTGATCGGCTTCGGGCCTAGCCAGCTGACGGGCGTAAGCATACCCGATGCCATCCTCATGAAGCGATACGGTCAGCTGTTCCAGCAGCCGGTCGTCGCATGGCATGGCGTCCTGGGTCATGAACAGCAGGATGCAGCCCGTTGCTTCCGCGGCAGCTCGATTCCTGGCGCCTCCGTGATCGAATTCCGAGCGCTGGATGGTCAGGACATGGGCTCCTGAACGACGGGCCGTCTCGGGCGTTCCGTCCGACGATTCCGTATCGATGACGATGATTTCGCAAGGGGGAAGGGTCTGGCGCTTGAGGCGATCCAGCAGCTCGCCGAATCCGGGGCCGGCATTGCGCGTCGGAATGATGACCGAGACCCTGTCACTCAGACTCCGTGAATGCGGAAGGCCGGCAGCCGGGGAATCGGCCCTGCTGTTAATAGGCATTTTTATGAATGAGTCCTTTCACGACGGTTTTGAAAATGATGCGGATATCGAAGAAGAAGCTCCAGTTCTCGATGTAGAACAGGTCATGCCTTATCCGCTCGTCGATGGACGTATCTCCTCGCAGGCCGTTCGTCTGAGCCCAGCCGGTGATTCCCGGCCGGATATGATGCTTGACCATGTAGCGCGGCACTTCTTCCTTGAACTGCTCCACGAAGAAGGGGCGTTCCGGACGAGGGCCGACCACGCTCATTTCTCCCCGGAGCACATTGAAGAACTGAGGGAGCTCGTCAAGGCTCGTGCTGCGCAGGAACGTGCCGAAGCGGGTGCGGCGCGGGTCGTTCTTGACCGTCCAGGTGACATCGGAAGCGACTCCGGCGCTGACCTTCATGGATCTGAACTTCAGCATGTGGAAGCTGCGGCGGTTGAGCCCCACCCGCTCTTGCCGGAACAACACGGGTCCAGGGGAAGTCAGCTTGATGCCGGCGGCGATCCCGAGCAGGATCGGGGACAGTAGAATGATGGCGATAAGGGAAAACAGGATATCAAAGGTTCGTTTGGCGATCCGGTTGCCCATCTCGTCCAGCGGCACGTCGCGGATGTTGATCAGCGGCACGCCGGCGAAATTGTCGAAAAACGGCTTTGCCGGCAGCAAATCGAAGTAATCGGGAATGATCAGCGTTTTGACGCCGGCCTTCTCGCAGATCTTGATGATGGGGCCGTACTTGGAGTGGGCATCCAGCGGGAGCGCCATGATGACCTCGTCGATCGTCGGATTGTCCGCCAGCATCCGCTCCAGATCCTGAAGCTTGCCGACGATCGGGCTGAGCGGCTCCGCATTATAGCTCGCCGTCACCTCGGATTCGTGCCGCACCTGGAAATCATCCAGAAAGCCGTACACTTCATAACCGAGATCCGGGTAGAGACTCAGATGGTCGTGGAAGCTCCGGCCGACGCTGCCCGCCCCCAAAATAAGCACGTAGCGCTTGTTGAATCCGCGCCGGCGGAACACGGTAAGCAGACGTTTGACCGCGAACCGGTACACGATCATCGCGAACAGGTTGAAGGCGAAGAAGATGGCCAGGAATTCCCTGGAAATATGTACTTCCTTGCTGATGAACAAGAGGCTCAAAAGAAGCAGCAGGCTCAGGCACTGCACCTGGAAGATCTTGAGCACGTCGTGCGAGAAGTTCATCCGGCGCTTGGGCTGATAGAAGCTCGTATAGAACCCGATCAGCACGGCGGCGAAAGCATAGACCGTGCTCCAGACCAGATAGGTCTTGAACGGAATCGTCTCGTAGGACGGCAGCAGTCCGCTATGGAACTTGATCCAGTAGGCGATCAGAAATACGCCCAGCATGCAGACCAGATCCGCCAAAATGTATATTTGCGTCAAAAAACGCTGGTTTCTTCTCAACATATTCATCACCGCAAATCTATAAGTCTAGCTATCTCACCTTATTGTACCAAAAAAGGAGAAAGCCAGCTATCTATTCGGACGCTTCATGCGGCAAAATGTTGCTGGCAATGAGAAAGCACCTTATTGCAGGCCGGTAGTTAATCGCGCCGCGGCTTGGAATGAAGCTCGCGCCGCTTGCGCCGCATCTCCGGAATCCGGTTCCAGATGGATTTCCAGCAAAGAATCAAATCTCTCTCTTTCACTATGATATACCCCGCTTTGAGGATTTCTATCGCTATAACAGCAGGAATATTCAAAAGGCTTCTCTCGTTTTTAATCAGGGCATAGAACCGGTTCTCGTAAGAATGCCTCCGCACGAACAGAGAGATTCCCGAGCGCCCGCCTTCCTTCCAGCCTCGCGCATGCAAAGCTCTCGCCTCCGGCGCGTAGAGGGACTTCCAGCCGAGAAGCTCTGCCCTCCATGCCGCATCGACATCCTCCTTGTACGCGAAAAAGGTTTCGTCGAAAAATTCGCCCTCGATGGAGACATGCTCCATCATTCGGCGGCGGTACATGGCGGCGGCGCCGGATACGCCGAACGCCTCTCCGCCGACCAGCCAACGGGAGGCCGGCTCCCCGGCTCCGCGGTCGCGGGCCTGCCGCGCGGCATCCATCGACAGGCCTGTGCTGTCGATGACCGCCTCCGGCGGCAGGCGGTCCAGCCAGGCTCGGACCGCCTGCGGCAGCGCGCGGCGCGGCGATGGCATGCTGGCAGCCGGAGCTCCGGCGGTGGCCATGCCGCCCGCTCCTGGAGCTTTGGCTGCCGCCATGCTGCCGGGTGCTCCTGGAGCTTCGGCAGCAGGCATGCCGACGCCTCCTTCCGGCTGGCGGACCAGCATGCCTGCGGCGCTGCCGGCTGCCGGCATGCGGTCCAGCCGCTCCGCCAGCTCGCGCACATAATCCGGATGCAGCCTGACATCCGGATTGAGGACGAGCGCGTAATCGCTGCCCGCCGCCGCAAGCGCTCGGTTCTGGCCGCCGGCGAAGCCGGTATTCACCACGCTCTCGATGATGACGAGCTGTGCGCGGGTGCCGCCTGACGGCAGCAGGGCTGCTCCAGCTCCGGATTGGCTGTCTTCATCCGCCTGCTCTTGTCTGCCGGCTTGCCGCTCCCGGTCCGCTCGGAGGTCCGTTTCCCGCTCACGCGCAAGCCCTGCCTCATAACGGCGGAGCCGCTCCACCGTGCTGTCGCCCGACGCATTGTCCAGCACGACGATCTTCTCGATCGGATACGACTGCGCCAGGACGCAGTCCAGACAGCCCTCGATATCCTCTTCACTGTTGTAAGTCACGATATGGACGCTCACCGTCCCCCGGACAGGAGCGGCAGCGAAGCCTGCCGCCCCGCTGCCGCCCTTGTCCGGAGACAGCGACGAATGCGCCGCTGGATCCTGGTTGTTCATTTATACTTCGAACCCGCCTTCCGAAATGACCTTCTGAATAAAATAATAACTGTCTTTCGGCGTGCGTTCCAGTGTTTCATAGTTCGTGTATACAATTCCGAAGCGCTTGGCGTAGCCTTCAGCCCATTCGAAGTTGTCGAGCAGCGACCAGGCGAAGTAGCCCGCAAGCGGCACGCCGGAGTCGACGAGGCGCTGGCACTGAATGAAATGCTTGCGGTAGTAGTCGACCCGATCAGCGTCATGGACGCTGCCGTCGGCGTCCAGCTGATCATCGCAGCAAGCCCCGTTCTCCGTGATGTAGATCGGAGTATCGCCGTATTCCTCATGCAGCCAGCTGAGCACCTTGTAGAGCGCCTCCGGATAGACGTTCCAGCCGATATGCGTCTGCTCGAAGCCGACCTGGACATCCTCGCTGTCGAACAGCCCGCTGTTCTCCTTGTAGCGCGTGTAGCCTCCCGTGTAGAAGTTCACGCCGATGAAGTCGATCGGCTGCGCGATCGTCTCCATGTCTCCCGGCAGGATCGGCACTTCGACACCTTTGCCGCGGAACCACTCCACCAGGAACTGCGGATACGTGCCCTTGAACGTCGGCTCGAGGAACCACTCGTTGCCCCAGGCGCGCGAGCGGCGGGCCGCCTCCACGTCCTCCGGCTTCGTCGTGTAAGGCTCCGACCAGCTCAGGTTATGCGTCGTTCCGATTTCTCCGGGCAGCCCCAGGCTGCGGTACAGCTGGACCGTCCTGCCATGAGCGACCATGCAGTGATGGGCGACGTTCGTCGCCAACTGCAGATCCGTGTGGCCGGGAGCGTGTACGCCGATGAAGTTCGAGAGGAAGGAAACGCACCACGTTTCGTTGAACGTGATCCACTGCTTCACTTTGCCTCCGAAAGCCTTGAATACGACCTCTGCATACTTCACGAACGCATCGATCGTCTCGCGGTTGTCCCAGCCGCCCTGATCCTGCAGCGCCTGCGGCAGATCCCAGTGGTACAGCGTGACGGCCGGCTCGATGCCGGCTTCGATCAAGCCGTTGATGACGCGGCCGTAATAGTCCAGTCCCTTTTCATTGACCTCTCCCGTGCCCTGCGGGAATATCCGCGGCCATGCGATGGAGAAGCGGTACGAAGACACGCCCAGCTTCTTGAGCAGGGCAATGTCTTCCTCGTAGCGGTGGTAGCTGTCGCATGCCACGTCTCCCGTGTCGCCGTTCACGACCTTGCCGGGCGTGCGGGAAAATGTATCCCAGATGGACAAGCCGCGGCCGTCCTCGTTCCAGGCGCCCTCGATTTGATAGGATGCGGTAGCGGTGCCCCAGACGAAGTCTTTGGGGAAAGTAATTTTAGCCAATATAAGTCCCTCCGATTAAGTAGAATGCTAGCAGTTGAGGTTGGTTCCTCCGGTCGCAAAGCCGTCTGCCTCGGCCCCTCTAGCCAAACTCTGTCCAACGATTCGCGTTCCCTAGCCGCTTGCTGCATCAAGACATGCACCAAGCGCTTGCCGCCCGAATCAGCGGAACAGCAGCGTCTGGATGCCGTGCGCCGGGATGCTGCTGTCCGCCAGCTCTCCGCGATGCCTTACCACATAAGGCAGCTCCGCATCCGTGCGGTTCATCACGACGAGCGCGATCGTGCCGTCCGGATTGCGGAACGCTGTCTGCTCCAGCTTGTCCGTGTATCGGGAGCTGCCGATGCGGACGGCGCCTGGGCGGATATAACGGCTGAAATGAGCGATATAGTAGAACGAGCTTTCATAGATGACTTCGTCCTTCACTGTGTCGGCAATGATGGGAGCATCGCAGAAGTTGCCCACATGGTTCGGGCCGCCCTGCTCGTCGAGCACGATATTCCAATCCGTCCAGCCGGTCGTCCAATTGTTCAGGTTGCCGAGAATGTCATGGCCGTAGCGCTCGCCCGTATTCCAGGAGCCGAGATGGACGCCGCCTTCCTGACAGCCTTCGCTGAAGAACAGAGCCTTGTCCGGGAAACGGTCATGCACGGCCGACAGAGCTTCGAAATGATCGCCCGAGTACCAATGGAAGCAGATGCCCCAGATGTACTTGGACGCCTCCGCGTCCTCGAACGCTGTCCGTGCCCGCTCGTACACGCGCTCCTTGTTATGGTCCCAGATCATAACCTTGATGTGGCCGTATCCGGCTTTCTCCAGCGCAGGTCCGAGGTAGTCGCGCACGAAATCCTTTTCCTCATCCGCGGTGTAGACGCAGGAATCCCAGGACTGGACGGCCTTCGCTTCATTCTGCACGCTCAGCGCCCAGATCTCTATGCCTTCCTGCTTGTAAGCCTCCACGTACTTCACGAACATGTCGGCCCATGCCTGGCGGTATTCCGGCTTGAGCCGGCCGCCGCGGTTCATCTCGCCGTTCGTCTTCATGAAGGCCGGCGGGCTCCACGGGGAGGAGAACAGCCGGAAGCCGCTGCCCGCTTTGCCGGCTGCGCGCTTGATCAGCGGCAGGATCGACATGCGGTCGCGGTCGACGTTGAAACTTTCCAGCCCCTCGTCCCCGTCTGTTACATAGGCGTAATTGCCGAGCGAGAAATCGCAGCTCTGGATATGGGAGCGGCACAGCGTATAGCCGATTCCCTGCTCCGGATCGAAATACGCGTCGATGATCTCCTGCTGCTTGGCCGGACTCAGCTTGGCGATTGTAACGGCAGATGCCTCCGTAAGCGCGCCGCCGAAGCCTTCGATCGTCTGGTAGGCCACATCGTCGTAGATGTTGATCAGCTGGTTCTCATGGCCATTATCGTCGGCACGGAACTTCAGCTGCGGCTTCTCCCGCAGCCTGTCTCCGGTGTCTCTAGCCGTCTGCAGCACCCTTGCCGTGCCGGCTTCCAGGGCAGCGTATGCGCTTACAGCACTTTGGGTCGAATTAGTCCCTTCGCTCATGCTCCTCATCCTTTCCTGTACAATTGACTCTATTATAGAAGGAAAGGCCTTTCGGGATGAAGAAACAATATGGCTATGAACATCAACGATCTGGTCGTCGTATTGATGTTCTCTTCCTCCCTCCCGATTTCGAGCAAGCTGTTGTAGAATTTCAAGATTTGCTAACATCCCGTTCATTCAAGCTTCATGTTTTTGTATTAAGCTAGATAGATAGGAGAGGCGGTGCTTTCAAATGGATCCTCATCCCCTTGCGCTGACCTTATGCGACTTCTCCAGGCATCTGCAGCCTTTTCGCCAATCGTTCCGGACCCTGGATACCTACCTCCTCCGCTTGCAGACGGAAGGCGAGGCCCGCGCGCTCATCGGCGGCTCCATGACGACCGTATTGCCAGGAGACCTGCTGCTCTATCGTCCAGGCGATGCCTACGACCTGCAGATCGAGGCTCCCGGCCCCGGCAGCCGCTACGGTCCAAGCGCCGATTATTACGTCATGGCCACGGGACCTTGGCTGGATGAATGGTGGCGGATGACGGGAAGATCGACAGCGTCTGGCAACAGCTCATGCTGGAGCGGCGCAGGCTCGACGGGGGCAGTCCGGCCATCCTGGCCGCTCTGCTGCAGGCGCTCTGCCTGCTGCTGGACCGTGCCATCACGGAGGCGCCTGCCTCGAAAAGCGGAGCGACCGCGTTGCAGGCGCTGAAAATCAAGCATTTTGTCGAAGCCAATGCCACCGGATCCTTCACTCTGGATGAAACGGCCGCTCATGCCGGCATCAGCAAAACTCGCGCCGTGCATCTGTTCAAGCAGCAGATCGGCTGCTCCATCATGCAGTATGCTCAGCAGGTCCGTCTCGCTATGGCGCTCAGGCTCATGGACAACAGCCAGCTGACGCTGGAGCAGATCGCGGACGAGTCGGGCTTCGGAACCTACACCTATTTCCATCGGGTATTCCGCGAGCGCTATGGCCTATCGCCAGGCAGCTACCGCAAGCGGGATTAATGACTGGCTGACAGAGTTGAATAAGAAGAGATCTCGGACATGCATGTTACGAGCAGGATAGACGGGGCAATAAAGAGGTAACGGAGAGGAGAGCCGAAGGATGAAGAGCGACAACCTGCCGCAGAACAGGGAAGTCAATTTCAAGAGAGACAGGACCGGGGTTCCAACAGAGGGAATGCGGTCTGGGCAATTCTATGCAGCGGTTGCCGCCCTTCTTGCTGGGGGGCTTGCCATCAGGGTTCTGCTGGGGATCTACACTCAAGGGTATGTCGGAGACCAGATGTATTTCATCCGTTGGATGGAAGCCGCCATGCAGCATGGAGTGCGCGGATCGTACCTCAACTCCGACATGCAGAATTACCCGCCGGTATTCATCGCTATTCTGGAAGGGTACGGGCATGTCCTGAACTTCCTCGGCATCGAGATCCGGACCGCCCATCTGAGCAGCAAAATGCTTCCGATCCTGTTCGATCTCGGCACCATGGCAGCGCTGCTGCTGATATTCCGACGCTGGTCCTACAAGCGCCGTCTGGCGCTTCTCGCCTGTCTCGCCTTCAATCCTGCCTTGCTCGCAGATGGAGCGGTTTGGGGACAGATCGACGTCTTCCATAGCGCTCTGATGGTCATATCCGTGCTGCTCGTGCTGACCCAGCCGCTAGCCGCCGGTGTTCTCATTGCGGTCGCTTTGCTTAGCAAGTTCCAAGCGATCGTCGTTGCACCCTTCCTGGGGGCGCTGCTGCTACGACAGCTGCTGCGGCGCGACTGGCGCCGTCCGCTGCTCTTCATCGCCGGCTTCGCCATCCCTGCGGCTATGACCGCAGGCTGGTTCGCTATGAAGGGCGCTCTGGACGACATGATCCGCATGGCGTACCTCAGTGCGACGGATATGTATCCCCAGCTATCGCTGAACGCCTTCAATTTGTGGTACCACCTCTTTACGAATCCGTCCGTCCACGACGATACGATCTTCTTTGGCAGCGTCACGTACAAGACCTTCGGATTCATCCTGCTTGGGATTGCCTGCCTGTTCGTGGCGGCCTATATCCTGCTTTTGCGCGATCTCAAAACCATGCATCTCCTGAAAGCGGCCGCCTTGGTCAATCTCGCCTTCTTCCTGCTGCCGACGGAAATCCACGAGCGCTATGGTGTTCCTGCGATGCTGTTCCTGCTACTGATCCCGTTCCTGCTGGTACGCGGGAGGGAACGTGTCCGCTGGGGAATTCCGGCTGGACTGTTCACGCTCTCTACCGCGCTCAATATTTGGCTGGTGCTGAATGGAGGGTTTGGGGGGAAGTGGCTTCGGGGCGGCATTGCAGGCTTGACTCAAGGTAATACCCGGAATCGTTTAGGAAGTGGAGGCGGACATGAGAACGAAGGTTTTTTCCCCAAGGGAGGATTTCGAACTCTTCGGGACGGGAAAGGAGGGCAGATGGGCCACGGGACGGCAGAAGCACCTCTCGGCAGATCTGACAGAGGCTTCTCCGGTCAAGGAGATAGCCGCTTCGGCAACGGCTACTTAACGGGTTGGGAGCATCATTTCGCTGTTGGTCTGGCCTATGTTCAGTTAATCTGCTTGGCCTGGCTCGCTTGGGTAATGTTATTGGATATCAGATTTAATCAAGAACCGAAATAAGATTTAAAATCAAGGACAAAATCCCACTCTCCCACTTTTTCCCCAATAAGGAAATGCACTTATATGATATGTTATACTTAAATACACTAACTTACAGATGAAAGTAGGATTTCATAATGCCGGTACGTAAAGCCATCATACCCGCTGCTGGTCTCGGAACGCGTTTCCTTCCTGCGACCAAGGCCATGCCAAAAGAGATGCTCCCTATTGTCGATAAACCGACGATTCAATACATAATTGAAGAAGCTGTGGCTTCGGGGATCGAAGATATCATTATCGTCACTGGCAAAGGAAAGCGAGCGATCGAAGATCATTTTGATTTCTCCTTTGAGCTGGAGCACCATCTCGCGTCCAAAAAGAAATGGGATTTACTTGATTCTGTAACGAAACCATCCAATATTGCAGATATCCATTATATCCGCCAGAAGGAACCTAAAGGACTCGGGCACGCCATTTGGTGTGCGCGCAAGTTCATCGGAAACGAGCCGTTCGCTGTTCTCCTTGGGGACGATATCGTCGAATCGGATGCTCCATGTCTCCGCCAGCTCATGGACGTATTCGATGAACAAGAGGCATCCGTCATAGGAGTTCAAGAAGTACCTTGGGAGGACGTAAGCCGCTATGGCATCATTGAAGGAGCTCCGATATCCAATCGGCTGACCCGAGCTAATGGCTTGATTGAAAAACCGGAACGCTCCGAGGCACCCTCAAATCTCGCTATCATGGGCCGTTATATTTTGACTCCAGACATTTTTCATATTCTTGGAGAACAAGAAGTCGGGGTTGGAGGAGAGATTCAATTAACAGATGCTTTGTCTTTGCTCAACAAGAACCAGCCGATTTACGCTTATAACTTTGAGGGACGCCGACATGATGTAGGAGAAAAGAGTGGATTTATTAAAACAACTATTCACTATGCCCTTAAGCACCCGGAACTAAGAAATGACACCTTAAACTATATTCACCAAATCTTAAAGGAGTTTCAGATGTCTGAGTCACACTAATATTTAGTGGAAAATATGTCCAGAAAATACAACAATTATAGGGCATGAATGATTACGCATGACCGAACATGTCCTCAATGAAGCATGCGTCGTTCGTAGGGACCGCCAGCCTCAAAACGAGCTCGGTTCCTTTCACGGGCATGCTCCAAGCCAAAAGCTGAGCCTAACGGACAATCGGTTATGACTTAGGATGATTCTACAAGCGGCGCCCCCTAATACTTTCCCTGCCGAATTCTTAATAAGATCTTCTCGTTACTTCGTAGTCATGATTTTACGCATCTTCTTTACTATGTAATCAAACAACAAGCAGCTTAAAATTAAGCTGAAAAAATAAACGACAAATTGTAAATACTTGTTCATCTCGTAATTATTAATTATTAATAATTTTAAAAAATAACCAACAGGAAGGTTGAGGAAGAATATTTGCATGGAAAATGAACCAATTCTCTTAAGAATATTGAGGGAGAATATTCTTTTTATCCAGTAGACATTTTCTAAGATTAGAATCACACACGGTATAATTACTATATCAGTAACGATAATAAAATCCAAAGTGTCAGTATATTGTTCGCGATAAATAACACTTAAATAACCAAACAAAATCAATAATATAACAATTATAATTAACTTAGAAACTCCAAATCCAAATTTCTTTACTATCAAACTAAACATGCACCCTGCAAAAAAACCCAATAAACCTCGCAACATATACCCATTTAAAATAGGATAATTCCAATTACCTTTCAATGCTATCATTCCAACAATAACTATGACAGTGAATATACCAAAAGATATCTCTTTACTCTTATATTTAAAAATATAAAAAAATATAAAGTACGATAAAAATAACGGCGCCAAGAACCATGTTCCACCCCCAGCAACATCAATGCGAAAATTCCCAGCCCCTGAAAAATATCCGCTTTGAAGAAATAGAATATTATAGATTATTTGATATACACCGACATATTCACCACTAATTCCTAAGTATAAAGAGCACAATATTATATTGATGATTAAGAAAGGATAGACTGATTTAAATCTCTTGTTTATGTAATCAAAAAAATCGATATCTCTAATTTTGTCATAATAACTATAAACCATAAGATAACCTGAAAAGAAAAAAAACATTTCTACCGGGATATATCCTATTGCTGAAAAAGTATTCATTATTTTATTCAGAAAGCTTATTGAACTATTTGGTACTCCAATAATTCCGCTTATATGATAGAATGCTATTATAATAGCACCGATGCCTTTTAATGATTCAATATAATCGATGTTTTTTCTCATTGATTTCGCCTTTCTAAAATCATATAATAAACAATCTTTTAATATGAAAATAGCCGACTATGATGAATAAGCCGGCTCCAACCATTAATCTCCAAGCTCTTTAAGAAACCTTCCAAGCGAATCTTTCCAATTATCCATTTCCTTGAGGCCAATGTCTCTATTCTTGCTCTGATCCATCACAGAATAAAGAGGACGAGGAGCTGGACGAGGGAAATCACTCGTTGTGCAGGGTTCAACCTTCACTTGCAATCCAGATTCCTTGAAAATCTCTACAGCAAATTCATACCAAGTACAGCTTCCGCTATTGGAGGAATGATAGATGCCGAAGGATTCTGTTGTAGCTAATCCCAGTAGAAAATGTGCGAGGTCCTTAGTATAAGTCGGAGAGCCAGTCTGGTCGTTAACGACCTTAATGCTGCTCCTTTCCTGGCCAAGTTTCAACATCGTCTTGACAAAATTATTCCCATATTTGCCGTACACCCATGATGTACGGACAATGAATGTACGCTTACATAGATTTAAGGCAGCCAATTCTCCTGCAAATTTGGATTTTCCATATACCGACTTCGGGTCAATGGAATCATCTGTAGAATAGGGTCTTGTTCCGTTTCCGTCAAAGACATAATCCGTACTGACATAAATAAATTTGGCTCCAATTTCCTGAGCGACTTTTGCCACATGTGCTGTTCCGGTTTCATTAATCAAGAAAGCACCTTCAGGATCGGACTCGGCCTGGTCTACAGAAGTATAAGCCGCACAATGAATAATTGCATCGGGCTTTAGTTTCCAAAGAACTTCTTGGCATTGTTTAGAAGAGGTAATGTCCAGACTGCTTCTATCCAGGCCGATAATCTCCATTTCATTCGAAGGCCAAAGCGAAAGTTCTCTTCCGAGTTGGCCACCTGCCCCTGTTACAACTACCTTCATTTTTTGTCCCGTTTCATTAGTTTGATGGCTCATTCCGCGTTTGCCATTCCGCTTAAACGTTCTCCATACTGGGTTTCAAAATAATGTTGGTAATTGCCGCTTAAAACATCCTTCATCCACTGTTCATTGTCGAGATACCAGCGAATAGTGGCACGGATTCCCGACTCGTAATCATGTTTAGGGCTCCACCCCAACTCATTCCTGATTTTGTCCGCATCAATAGCATACCGGCGGTCATGGCCAGGGCGATCCTTGACATATTGAATAAGGGATTCTGGTTTGCCTAGTTCTTCAAGAATTGTTTTAATGACGTGAAGGTTCGTTCTCTCATTTCTGCCACCAACATTGTAGATTTCGCCATTCACACCTTTATGAATGACAAGATTAATGGCGCTGCAATGGTCTTCAACATACAACCAATCCCGAACGTTGAGGCCGTCCCCATAAACAGGCATAGGTTTATCCTGAAGGGCATTCTGAATCATGAGAGGAATTAGCTTTTCAGGGAACTGGTAGGGACCGTAATTATTGGAGCAACGGGTTATATTTACGGGGAGCCCGAAAGTTTCGTGGTAAGCTCTGACGAGCAGATCTGCTCCGGCTTTGCTAGCTGAGTAGGGACTGTTAGCAGCAAGCGGAGTCTGTTCCGTGAAAAGACCTGTATCTCCGAGCGTGCCGTAAACCTCATCCGTGGAAACCTGAACGAATTTCTTTACTCCATATTGCTTGGACAGTTCAAGCAAAACCTGAGTGCCGAGCACATTCGTCTTGATAAAAACCTCTGGTTCCAAAATACTTCTATCCACATGGGATTCAGCGGCAAAATTGACTACCACGTCGACCCCTTCTTGAAAGATCGACTTCATCTCTTCGCTTTTTGTAATATCCGCTTTTACGAAGTGATAATTCGGAGCATTTTCTACCGCTCTCAAGTTTTCCAAATTACCCGCATAGGTCAAGGAGTCCACATTAATAATTTGGTATTGAGGGTAGTTGGCAATAATGTAGAGAACAAAGTTGCTTCCAATAAATCCAGCACCGCCAGTAACGAGAAGTTTCATAGAATCTACGCACCTTTCTAAGTTTTAATGAAGACACATGAATAAAGCGAGCAAGTATAGAGAAAGAGAGGAGAATTCATCTTCCTTAAATTTTCGGTTAGCTAAAAGTTGTATTCAGCATCGACAAGAAGAGGATGCTTTTGATCTTTTTCAGAGAGAATGGGATGCGTGGTCGGCCAATCAATTGCAATTGCTGGATCGTTCCAGGCAATTCCTCTGTCATGCTCGGAAGAATAAAGCTGATTGACTTTATACTGTACCTCGGAGTTAGGCACCAAAGTACAGAAACCATGTGCAAACCCCTGAGGAACAAAGAGTTGATGGTGATTTGAAGCACTCAAAATAAAGCCTTGCCACTTCCCGAAGGTCGGTGATGATTTACGTATATCAATGACTACATCATATATTGCTCCTGCAGTACAACGAACAAGTTTGCTTTGTGCCTTTGGCTGGAGCTGGTAATGCATGCCTCTGATAACGCCAGATTCTACTGATAAGGAATGGTTGTCCTGCATGAATTTTTCCTGAATCCCATTTTCGCGATAGCGTTCCTCATTGTAACTCTCAACAAAAAAACCTCGATGATCTCGATGAACGACCGGCTGAATCAGCTTTAAACCCGGCAGCTTTGTTTCATGTACCTTCATGAGTGCACCTGCCTTTAACAAAAATTGATTTACAGCTTCAACTTGCCAAACTCATTACCTAGAATAAGGTCCTTAGCAAGCTCATTGGCATGGGTGAGGGAGGAATGGGTTCCTGCATCCGTCCACCAACCTTCTAAAATATCATATGTCAATGTTTTCAAAGAGATATAGGCATTGTTGACATCCGTTATTTCAAGTTCTCCTCGACCTGATGGTTTCAGGGTTCTAACGACATCAAATACACTACTGTCATACATGTAAATTCCTGTTACAGCATAATTGCTCTTCGGTGCCGCGGGCTTTTCTTCAATGGAAACGATAAGATCTCCATCCAATTCGGGAACGCCGTATCGCTGAGGATCGTGTACCTCTTGTAAAAGAATTTTTGCCCCATCCTTTTGAATTTTGAAGTTATGGACGTAAGATTGAATAGAATCGGAGAAGACGTTATCACCAAGAATGACGACCATTTGATCGTCTCCCACAAACTGCTCTGCCAACCCAAGAGCTTGTGCGATACCACCTGCTTGATCCTGTACCTTATATGTCAGGGATACGCCGTATTCATGCCCGCTTCCAAGCAAATTCACGACATCCCCCATATGTTCCTTACCGGTCACGATGAGAATATCCGTAACGTCAGCCTGTTTGAGTTTTGCAATCGAGTGATAGATCATAGGATATTTGCCCACAGGCAACAGATGTTTGTTCGTGACTTTAGTCAGCGGATAGAGCCGAGATCCCGTTCCGCCTGCCAATACGATACCTTTCATTTTCAGGTCCTCCTAGAAAGTAATTTATATTGCACGTATATCCAGCTGCTGGAAAGGAGTCTGAATTCAATTCGAAGCCATCTGAGAGCAAATAGAGAGTTTCTAGTCTTCTCAAAAGTCTTGCGATTCTTCCATCCTTCTAATATGCCTTCCATATAAGCTTTCCTGCGAGGCTTGTCTCTGAGCATCAGAAGTCGGAGCAAGCTCCCGGCAACAATAAAGGGGGCGTTTAATCCAAGCAATAACGGCGGCATATTTTTAAGGAGCAGGTATACCGTGTTTCTCCCTGTCAGCCTTAATTTAAAGCTATTGATCCCCCCGCCGCTTGTAGCGCTGCCGACATGATATATAATGGCCGTTGGGCAGTAGATGTTTTCATAATCAAGGATCATGGCCCTGAACCCGATATCTACATCTTCCATATAGGCAAAGAATCGTTCATCGAATAAACCAATTTTATCAAACAATTCTCGTTTATAGATGGCCGCCCCTGCACATGAACTGAACACTTTCCTGCTATTTGGATAATAATTTACAGGTTGTCCGTGACCGGTTTGATAAGCAAATCCAAAGACTGTGAATTCATCTCCAGCATCATCGATCAAGTCAGGACGATGAAACTGAAGCATTTTACTCGAACAAGAAAAAGCGTTTGGATGAAGCTCTATTTCTGATACTAGCTCTTCAAGCCAGTTGTCAGTTGCTTTTGTATCCGTATTTAGAAGGACTACATATTTTCTTTGCGCTTGTCGGATACCCATGTTTACGGCTGCACTGAAGCCCAAATTTCTTTCAAGTTTGATTATTCTAACCTCGCTGTAGTTATTCGCAACCATAGCGACGCTTTGATCCGATGAACCGTTATCCACGAATACAATGTCAAAGTCGGTATAACTTTGATTCCTGAGCGAATTTAAGCACTCCTGGATATATTGCTCACCATTGTAATTGGGAATGACAATCGTTACGCTCATGAGTAGCCTGTCTTGGAGATATACTCCGATACGCAAAGCTTAATGCCTTCGTCAATCTCTACGCTTGGCGTGAACCCAAGCTCCTCTTCAGTTTTGGAAATATCAAGCACGTTGTAATCGACATCAAACGGTCGATTTTCCAAATATTGAATCTTAGCCTTTACATTTGTTTGTTCCTCAATTTTTTCGATAATCTCTTTAATGCTAGTCCCTTTTCCAGTCCCCACATTAAAAACCGGAAGAACATCGCTGCGTACCTGATAGGCGACAGCAAGTGATATCGACTGGCATACGTCTTTGATCTCAATATAATCTCTGACTGTCGAGCCATCTCCAAAGATCATAATGGTTTTTCCCATCAAGATATGATCGATGAAAACAGATATAGCGCCGATTCGCTTAGTTGGGATCTGTCCTTTGCCGTAAGGATTCGCCACCCGCAATACAATGTTTTCCATTTGGTAGAGATCATTGTACATCAGTAACATCTTTTCAATCGCAAGCTTCATGTTTCCGTAGTGATTAACTGGATATGTCATCGCCTCTTCTTTAATCGGAGAGGAATGCTGCCTTCCGTAAACAGTCCCTCCGGAAGAGATGAATATGACTTTTTTGGATTGGCTCCGACAAATCTCGATCAGTTCCAAGGTCTTCAAGAGATCTTTTTCATATCCGATTCGAGGGTGTTCCATTGAGCTTGCTGGGGCAATACTACTAATAAGATGAATGACGACTTGATGGTTGCTTACAATCTTTTCAAAATCCTGCTCCTCGAAGAAATTTCCTTCAATGAGATCAAACACAGAAGAATGAACCTTATCCTCTACATTTCGGTCATAGATAGTAACTCGATGCCCTTGCGAATGGAGAAGCTCAGCCAGGTTGGAGCCAATGAATCCTGCACCCCCGAGAAGCAAAAATGAACTCATATCGCAACTCCCTGTTTTGTGTCTTCGGTGTATAAGCTAAAGTAATTAGACGCGAACGTTTCCATTTGGAATTGCTCGAACAGCATTGGAACGTTGAGAGTCAACTGTTCTCGAAGTTCCTGGTCCAAATATAAGGAACGCATCGCTTGATACAGGAGCATCCAATCCAGGTGTCGGTTCTCATTGAGCTCCAATAGCAAGCCCGCATTGCCTTCCGGAGCTGTAATCATATATTTGATGTCTCCAATATCAGTCGAGATTACAGGTTTTCCATATGCCAAATACTCAATGACCGTATTAGGCAAACTTTCGGAAACAAAATAAGATGGCAGAAGACCAACATCAAACATCTTCACCCAGCCAATCCATCCGGATGGTTCCGTAATCGGAGGAATAAAGTGAATATACGGGTAATCGGAGTATTGAAGCTTCAAAGCCACCACATAGTCGCTTGCTCCGATAAGAATTAAGTGAGCATTCAGGCCCTCTTCCTGCATCCTTACGACAGATTGGATGCTTTCTTCCCATCCCTTTTCTTTGATTCCTCTTGATACCAGACCAAAGATAAATGAATCAGGAGAAATACCGAGATCGCTCATATGTTTAGTTGGAATGTTCTGCAGCTTGTATCCGTAGTATATTTTGCTTCTCTTTTCCTCAGGAACCGATACTTGCTCAAATATCTGCTTATTCTTATCCGTGGCATATATGATGTGATCAGCACGCTTGAACATTTTATCGACCAATTTAGCGAACTCCCTATCGATAGAAGGCTGCTCGCTGATGGCTTCGTAACATCCATGCATCGAAATAATCCATTTAACTCCAAAATTATTTTTGAGGGCCTGATAACAAAGCTTATCCGACCACCAAATATGGGAGTTGACGATTTGAATCCCTTCCATTTCGATATAAATATTCATTTCTTCCGCCGTTGTAAAAGAAGGAGTAATGGTAATGGACGGTGAAAGCATTGAGACTAATTGCTCCTGACTTAGGCCAGGACGAGCATTGCAAACATAAACGTCATGGTACGCCGTAAAAAAGTTAGCCATCCTCATAACCAACATCTGCCCGCCACCGATTTCAAAATCTGGAGCAACAAGAAGAATTTTTTGACGAGAGCCCAAATAATTGCGCTGCTGAAGCTGAGCGTCGTAATTCCCCTTCAATTCATTAAACGCTGGCGACAGAAACGGGTTTTCTTCCAGAATATCTGAGGCAGCCCCTTTGCATCCAAGACGCTTGTACTCGGATCTGAGATGATCTAAAAACCGTTCCTTCATCGATGCAGGAAGTTCAAACGCGTCAAGAATGATCTTTTTCACTTCGATTAGTTCTTGATAAAGCTTGACGGATTGTTCCTGAACACTAATAATGCTTTTGGAATGTCTGCGGTGGAAGTTTAAAATTTCTGGCTGGAATGAGATCTTCCCTTCCTTTAGTACGTAGAGGTAAGTAAGCCAATCTCCGCAAATTTCAAAGCGAGACAAAACTTCTTCAATGGAAGACAACGCCGATTTTCTCATAATAACCGCGCTTGCGTTTGGAATCGTGTTTTTGATTGCCAGGCCCTGAACAACCTCTTCCTGACCGGAAAGCACGTATTTGGACAACCACTTTTCTTTAGACAAATCATTGGTATAATCGGTATAAGAAAACGGAACACGCTCTGAAAATTCGTTAATGATTTGAGATTGGGAGTAAGAGAGACTGACCTCATGATTGTCAAAAGCAGGGATGAGGCTTTCGATCAAATGAAGTTCACATACGTCGTCTGCTTCCGCAATCCATATCAAATCACCAGATGCTTCCTTGATCCCTTTAATCCATTGCCTAAAACATCCGTTATTCGTTTGGTTTTCAATGATTTTAAATGGAATTCCGCTGACCTCCAGCAGGGATCTAGCTTTTTTCACGCTATTATCCTTCGAACAATCATCAAGAAATATAATTTCATAAGGTTTTACTGTCTGACGAGTAATAGAGAGAATTCTTTCTTCCAAAAATGTCTCATAATTGTAATTGGGAATAACAACAGATACTTTATAGGATGATGAATGAGCTTTTTTAAGGATGAGGTCAACATCCTTCTCTTCAAGAATTGATAAGAGAGTAGCCACATATTTCTCATGGTTATACTTTTCATCAATAATGGCTTTACCCCTATCCAACATGGCTACGTTATCATGGGATGGAAGAAGGATATTCCTTACTGCCTCAGCCATTTGGCCCGTATTGCAGTAGTCTACGCTTACGCCACCAATTTCTTCCAACAATTCCGGAATGCCGCCTGCATCCTTAAAGGCGACAACTGGTGTCCGGCTATCCAGCGCCTCAAGTACGACTGTCGGAAATGGATCCTCCCTCGATGTAAGAAGGAACAGATCTGAAGCTTGGAAATACAATTGCGGTTTGTCAGTGAAACCTACAAAATGAAAATTCTTATCCATTCCAATTTTCTCGGCATCATGTTGAAGCCAGAGCTTAAGGATTTGATCCGTGTTTCCGACCCACAGAAAATGAACCTTTTTAAGAGACAATTCCATGACCACCGATTTAGCCACTTCAAAAAACAAATCTATCCCTTTCCTCATATCAGCATATCCGCAATTTATGACCAATTGGCTGTCTTCAGGAAGGTTAAGTTCCTTACAGATCTTCCTTCTGGCGTCTTCTTTAGACATCGAAAGATGGTTTCGTGCATAGGCACCTTGTGGTTGAACAATGATTTTATCCTCTTCAACCTCGAACAAACCTTTGAACTCGTTTTTAACAAAGTAATTGGGAAAGACGATATAGTCCGAGTAATTACTGGTTTTTTTCGCGCCTTCGGAGAAATGATATGTTTTTATGGAGGTAGGTAACTCATGCACAAGATTGACCGTTTTTATTCCGGCTTTTTTAAGCGCCTCGGTCAGACTTCCAGTCACGACCGTGTTTGCAATACAATATTTGATGCCTAAAGATGCGATTTCCCTTAATAGTGACATCACCGAATTCTCATTTTCAAGATAGGACAAGGAAGATTGATGAAGGTTGTAAACAGTCCCATACTTCTCGAATTCTTTTTCATTCGGCCCGCCTTGCATCAATATAATATGGACCTGTTTTTTATAATCGTATTTCAAAGTTCTGCAAATATTGAGAGCGAGAATTGCGGCTCCTGCACGTTGAGCGTCATGAGAAATAACCAACACACCGTTATCAACCTTAACTGACACATGATGGGGCTCTGAGGTAGTGATTACATTTGTTTCAGCAAGGTTGCTGGATTGAGCTTTGTTCTTAATAAGCCACAAGGCTTGTTTCCAACCGTTTGCTTTCATCTCTTCGAAAAACCGCTTTTTCAAATGAGGCTGCTGCTTAATAAGCTTCAGAACTTTTTTGGAGTATTGCTCTGCTTTTCTCAGTATATATTCTGACTCTGTAATTCCTAATATTTCAATCTGGCCCAATGAAAAGAATGATGTATCTGCTAGCTGGAACGAAATACGATTCGTTTCTTTTTCAAATCGGGAATAATAGACAACGGTGGTCGTCCCCGTCTTACCAATATCAAATTTTTGTCCCTCATCGCTCTCTATGCTGACAGAAGCATCCGCTTCAATGCTTTCGAATCGATAAATAATTTTAAAATAGCGATGTCTTTTATCCATCTTAAACGTAATGGAGAACTTTTCTTTGATATTATCCAAAAGAAATAACGAACCGTCTTTACCACCCACATTAGCGACTTCAACTACTTCAAGTCCTAGATTGCTTCTACCCATAGAATTCTTAGGCTTGTTTCGAGCAACAATCTGGTTTAATTCCATAATCGCCAAGCTAATCATTTGAAATTCTCCTCAGTCGAACGATATTCACGTCTAAGCTTAAGGTATCGACTTGGACGTTTGTAAGGCGATGTATAGAGCATTTTTAATAATCTATCTCTTAGAAATTTATTATTGTTTTCTACGTTTGCCACAGATTGCTCAAGTTCATTGATACGAATGGTCTTGTTTTGATTTTCGTCTTTCTCGTCTTTAAGAAACGCTTTAATCGTATTATTCTTTCGATTTGCTTCAATAAGCAGATCATTCAGCTTTGAGCGTTCAGCCTTCAACTCTTCGAGTGCAGCGGCAGCTTCATTCATTTGTAATTGAACTGCTTTCATTTGAGCTTTGAGTGCATTTAATTCTTCTAAGTGTGTATTTGAATCAATTTCCATTCTAAGTATATTTTGATGTTGTTCGTCAATAGTGTACTTTTGATCGGTAATAGCTTGATAAACCGCATCGTGTATATAAAAGTCTACCTGTAAAAATTCTAGTTCGATTACTATTTCAGTTATTTCTTTATCTGGTAGTTTATCGAAAATAAGATATGGATCTTCTGTGCTATATATAAAAAGTTCATCTCTATTAAAGTGATGATTGGATTCATTCCATAGTAATGGGTGTGATAGGGAATCCTTGTCGACCGCGTAGATTTTCTGCATTTTAAGAATAGCGTTTGAATTTATAAAGTCGAACCTGAGCCTTTGTAAAGGCTGGCTCCGGAATTCCCTCTTAATTTCCAAACGAATTGCTCGATTGGTAACAGACAAAGGCTTTTTGAGGCTCCGCTCTTCAGAGAAACCTTCACCAGTATCAAAATACAATTGAGAAAAATACATATCCGCATAGGTTTCAAGGCGATTATCCGTCTCTGCTGAGCTTGTTTCTTTATTTTTTATTTCGTAGACGAACTGGTATACATTTCCGTAAGCTCTGTTTTTAAAATCATATTGAAGTGCCTTAGGCAATTGATCGAAATAAACGTTAAATTCTGTTTCTTCCAAATATTTATAAACAGCATTTTTATATATACTTTTGTAACCCGCTTCATCAATCATCATTTCGAGATTTTCTTTTGTAAAAAACTTTAAATGCGTCTCGTCCAATAATCCGATTTTCTGATATTCAAATTTATTGTTAAATAAATTGATCACGATGCTGCTATGACCTACATTCGGGATTGAGATGAGGACGGACCCATTTTCTTTCAAAAGCTTATTACAATTTTGGAGCACTTTTCTTGGCTGTATGAGATGCTCAAGTACGTCAGCAAAAACAATATAATCAAACGATACATGGGCAAATTCGGTAAGCCATTCGTAATTTTCAATATTTCCAACCAACGTTTTTTCTGCAAATAATGAGGCTTGCGCAGCAGAATCAGGGTCTAATTCGACAATATATACTATGCATCCTAGATATTGCTTTAAATATTTTGTAAACCGCCCTGAAGCTGGCCCAAACTCCAACACCGTGCTCCCTGGTTTAATACGGCTCGCAAGGATGGAAAGTGAATTAGCCGTGGACAAATCCAATTCAAAATTGTATTTCATTTGTCTGTCTCCCCTCACTTCCAATTGTGATCCATAGCAATTAATCCTTCGGCCACATAAGGAGATTTCACGAAAAATGTTTTTACTTTAGCCTTGTAGTCGATTGGCACATGTGCATTAGCTTCAAAAAGGGCTACATCAAAAGAATAAGAACCACCTAACAAAATGATCTTGTCATAGACTAACTTCACTTTATTTAAACCAAGTTTATATTCAATTCTATGATTATCCAACAATGTATTTAAGCCGCTTACGTAGATATTGTCGATTGTATGGATCGCAACTCCCACTACAATGGATTGAAGATCAGATTTATTCATCACAAATTCGATTTCAACATTCAAAGGTTCTCCGTAGACTACTTCTTCCACTTCTGCGCCCAACGCGCTTTTGACGATAAACGATTCGATGTAACCGATAGTATCAGCGCTCAAAACTCGTTCACCCGGTATTATGTTGATTATTTCCTCTGAAGCGGCCGCAGTGTCAAGCGTTCCATATTTTAGGTAGTCGGTATATTTGTCACATATGGTTTCGGTATGGCCTTGAGCCACGACCACCCCTTCGTTAATCCAGATGACTCGGTGACAATACCGTTTGATGCTATTAATGTCATGAGAAACAAAGAGAATAGTTTTCCCTCTCGAACGAAGCTCGTTAAATTTCTCCATGCATTTAATTTGAAATTTCAGATCACCTACAGCTAGAGCCTCATCAACGATCAAGATGTCAGGATCGACATTTATAGCAACTGAAAAAGCAAGCCTAGCAAACATTCCACTCGAATATGATTTCACCGGCTGGTGAATAAAATCCCCAATATCCGCAAACTCCAAAATGTCATTCAACTTTTGGTTCATTTCTTCTTTTGAAAAACCGAGCATCAATCCGTTTAAATAAATATTATCCAAACCGGTATATTCTAAATTAAATCCCGCTCCCAGTTCCAATAGGGCTGAGATTTTCCCATTAACTTCAATGGAACCGGAAGAAGGAGATACCACGCCCGTAATGATTTTGAGCAACGTCGATTTACCCGATCCATTTTTTCCAATAATGCCAACAATTTCACCTTTATCGATTTCAACACTGATATTGGAGAGCGCATTAAACTCCCGATTATATTTTTTCCGTGTCAAACTCGCAGCTTCCTTCAGTCGATCAACCGGCTTACCGTAGAGTTTATATGTTTTACTTATATTTTTCGCATCTATTAGAATAGCCAAATTCATTACCTCCAAGCTTTAAAGAACATCAGCAAAATGGGGTCTTAATCGCTTAAAAACAACCGTTCCGATCCAAAGCACCACCAAGGTAAATGTCCAAAAATATAGTGTTTGATAATAATGATCTGCCAACCAGACGTGGCCGATTAGGGCATCTCTATAACCTTCTACAACGTAAAACATTGGATTAATTTTCATCAACCATTGGAATTTATGAGGCATTATTGTAATATTCCACAGGATTGGCGTTAGCCACATTCCGAATTGCATAACGATGCTGATAAATTGTCCGATATCCTTTAAAAACAGAATTAAAGACGAAGTCAAAAGCGATAAAGCATATGCAAGAACGATCATACAAAATGAATAGTATATAATTTGAACATAGTACATATCAGGATAATATCCATATATCCCAAATACGACCAAGGACAAACTCACAAAGAAAATGTGAACAAATGAACTTGAGACTAATTTGACTATAGGAAGAATATTGATATTAAAGACAATTTTTTTGACTAAATAATTATACTCAAGCAAACTATAACAACCATTCGTGACGGCATCCGAGAAGAAAAACCAAGGCACGAGACCCGCTATCAACCACAAAATATAAGGAGCATCCTGCACCGGCCCAGCTCTGAACCCAATTTGAAAAACAAACCAGTATATTAAAACAGTCATAGCGGGTTGGATAAACGCCCAAATAAAACCAAGGTAGGACCCAGCATACTTGGTTTTGAAATCATTTTTGGAAAGATTGCCTATTAAATGCCTCTGAGCATAAAACTCCCTTATCCAAGATACAATCAATTTCCTTCTTTGTATGACAAAGGCGAACAAAATTGCTGGAATAATAGAAACCAGAAAATTTTTTAAAAGATTTTGTTTTTTGAAATCCTCTTTCATAGAATTAAGTATGGAATTAGGAACATTCACTTCAAGATAAGGGTCATGGCCATCTGCCCCTATTTTAGCCTTCTCTGAAATATATTCAATCGATGAAATTTGATTTTTCTTTTTGACAATATTCTCTGACCAAACTATTTTGTAATTGTTAAAACGAGTTGAAAGAACTAAGGGGCTAAGTTCCCATTTCCCTCCGTCTTCTCCTAAATCAATACGCAAAAAAGATCCCTGAACTTTACCATCTATACGAGCGCTTTTTTGAATATCTTGTTTAAATGATTGATTTTCCATGAAATTATCGTCAATTCCATAATACAATTGAATGTATGTATCTGCCTTGTTACTCGCTTCAAATTTTATGTCATACATCCCATCAGAGGATGAGATGAAGTATAACAAGCCATTAATTAAAAGCAAACTGGCAAGAAAAAGCAAGAACCATTTAAATTTTTTGAAAGCAAACACAGCACAATCTCCTTTATCCGACAATCTTTTGCACTTTCTAAGCAACTTTTCGGGATATATATTTCGAATGCATATTACTGAATCCACTAAAAAGGAGTTTACCATGAATCGACAACCTTCACCACCTAAAAAGGGAGAATTTTACTAACTATTTCAAATCGGTAGCGATTCTGATGATTGAGATATTTTCCTAGATCCTGAGATGGCAGTTCATCTCTACAAGGATTGAAAGGACGATACCTGATATACATCCTATATTTCGCTCCCTCCCTTTAGCACCTTGCCATGTCCTCAAGCTGCTGGCTGGTTTTGTTTTAATATAGAGCCTATCCCAAAATAAATATTAGTGAACATGAACACACCGACCATTTTCTCCAGACAATGAGTGCGCAGGCGAAACGAAGAATACCGCCGAATTTTTGAGCTCGCTGTTTTTGCTTCTATTTTATAGCGTTCTTTCGCTTTTTCTTTAAAGGACTCTGTTTCCTGAAAAGCCATTTGCTCCGCGTGTTCTCCTGAATTCTTGGCTCCTTCTTTGTAGCATCCCTCTTGCCGTGCTTTATGAATCGCCATATGGCCTGCCATACGTACATGCCTGCGTCCTTGTTAATCTCGAACTCATCTTCCTTCTTGCATGCCCCTTGTGTAATCAGCGGGTTGAGCTTCGAAACCAGTTCAATGTTAATTTCCTTGTTGTATATTAGGTTATTCTTCTCGAATAGGCCGTATCGCCAATCACAGTCTGCACGTCCATTCCTGCTGCTTTGCTTTTCTCGATGAGGGATTGCAGTTGCTTGCCGTCGGTTTTCTCTCCCGTCGTCACATCAGCCGCCGTAATAATCCGTTCCTCGCTCATGGCGATATGTGTCTTGTAGCCGAGAAATGAAGTGCCCGCGCTCTTGTTGCCCACTGGGGCTTCCTGATCTTTTGAGATGCGCAGTTGCTCAACGTCATCTTCAACCGTTTCTTTGAGTAGGTTCAACGGCTGTGTGATCTTGGGTAGCAACGGAATTCCCAGCTTGGTTTCGGTCCTCTCAATGAGCCTTTGACAATAGTCGATCTCGGCTTCGAGGGTATCTACCGTGTTCTTGATGGGCAGCTTGGACTTCAGTGATTCGTCGATGGTGTAAATGCCTTTTCGCAATATTCGGGAACGGTCCTGTAAAATCTCCCGCGTCTGGTTGTACCGTGCTTTCGTGTGGGTCGCATCTACGATGATGGAGGTGCTTTTTAGGATGCCTTGTGCACGAGCCAGTTCGACGGTTTTGCCAATGAGCAAGTCCAGCAGATTCAGGTCCTTCAGCCGTAATTTACGGAACTTGGTTAAAGAACTCTAATCATGACAGGCTCTTCCGGTGTCATTTGATGAAACTACTTGATGGACATGTAGTACTGGGAACGCTCAACCAGATCCGCATCCGACAGCTCGAAAATGGCTTTCAAAAGCAAATATTTAAACATCCGCACGGGTCGATGGCCTTACGTCGTTTCTTCAGGCATTAGTTTGCTTTCAATTCGTCGTAGACGAAAGAGAAGTCCACCAGCTCGTTGATCTGACGCAGCATGTTGTTCTTCGGCACAATGAGGTCGTATAGTCTGTAAAAGGGCTGAACGCAAATGAGATTTGAGGCTGGAACAAGAGGCTTCACACCTTTCGTTACAATACGCTCATTATACAGCAAAGAAGGTACTGCTCCCGAAAAAAAAGTAACGTGACTTAATATGAGGGATGTAACCGTGGTCTACGACGTGCTGAAGGGCATCCTGCACCCGCACATAAATGGGGCTGTCGACGTTTGTGGCTCAAGGACAAGGTTTATCCAGGGTTTCTTCGAGCAGTTTGACATCATGCGGGTTGGCCCCGTCGATGACGATAGCTAGTGGAAGCCCACTCTTGTCGACCAGCACGCTTCTCTTGGTTCTTTTTTCTCGATCCGTCGGGTTTTCCCCAACAGCTTCAGAGCAAGCGGTGCTTTAACCAAACTGCCATCTATACTCTGCCATTCTCAGCCGAGGAGCCACAGTCGCTCAAAGAACCTTCCTCGCTCCAGCATTAAAAGTATCGATGGAGGGTGCTGGAATTCCCATTTCACACGGAACGGCGTTCCATTAACATCCGGTAGGGATCATTCCAGCATTTTTCTTGGATCGGTTGATTTTCGATCACCGCCCGGCTTTCGCTTATTGGTTAGGTTAGAATCTCGTTTAATAGGTTCCGGAAGTCTATCTTTATTCATTTCCCAGAATTTATCGGACAGGATCCACGTTTTGATTCTCATCCTTCATCACCTCGTACCCTTTAGTTCTTTATGATCTATCATAGAAAAGACACCTCTTCTGTGTGGTAGTGGAAGCTCGACATCCTCACTTTACCAAACCAAACGAAGGGGTGTTTTTCTATTTTTGTCAACATGCCTTTCCAAAACCGTTTCCTTCCTTGCTGTAACTGCTTTTAATGCGATTTTAGCTCTGCGAAAGTTGAGTAAAAAAAATTCAGTAGATATAAAGCCTTCCCCTCCAGTATCAATTTGGTTCCATATCAAGAATTTCCCTTTACAAGGTCTCGAGTCCTATGTTTTAATCTTTCTATCGTCAAAATATTTCCAGCGCCTTATATTGTCGACAGATTATGAGAATTTTCTAAGACATGAAGAACTGGAGATAACTTCTAGAAAGGACGTGTTAAATATCTTGTCTGGTTTAGTCAGAAACAAAATTGCTTCGTCGTTGGTCTTCCTTTTGCTCTTGTCCGTTTTATCTCCGATTCTCGCTTTTGCTGCTTCCGGCTTCAAGGACATCTCCACTCCTCAAAATTGTGTAGTGACTGGATCGATTTACGTTGATGATGAAACCTATGGCGCTTATAAATTAGAAGATGGTACAATTGCCATCTCTGTTTATGGCGACAATGCTAAAGTGATTGACGTTGTATATGCGACATATCGTACTTACGACAATGACTTCGGCGGAATTTTTGATTTTGATACTACAGAAGTAACGCGCGCGGCTTATTCGACTTACTACAATCTTCAGTTTGCCGATGGAGCCGTTTCCTATGATGTCTACAAACAAGGCACTGGAACATGTACTTCTGATGAGAATTCCCAAGAGAATCAACTTACAGGATCCGGCTTTTTAAATGTTACAGCTGCAGGCCGTACAGTAACGGGATCGATTTACGTTGATCAAGCTACATACAGTATCTATAATGTTTCTAACAAAGGTATTGCGATTAACGTATATGCAGCTAACTCTAATGTAGCTCAAACTATCTACGCCACCTTTGAAACATATGATACTGGTCATAGACGTGTATTCAGTTTCAATGCAACTGATGTCACTTATTCAACCTATTATGTCCTCCAGTTCGCAGATGGAGCAATATCTTATCGTGTCGATAATACTGGAACAGATCCAAGCAACCAGGATCCAGGCACTCCAGATCCGGGCACCCCAGATCCGGGCACTCCAGATCCGGGCACTCCAGATCCGGGCACTCCAGATCCGGGCACCCAAGATCCAGGCACCCCAGATCCGGGCACCCCAGATCCGGGCACCCAAGATCCAGGCACCCCAGATCCGGGCACCCAAGATCCAGGCACCCCAGATCCGGGCACCCAAGATCCAGGCACTCAAAATCCAGGCACTCAAAATCCAGGCACCCAAGATCCAGGCACCCAAGATCCAGGCACTCAAAATCCAGACAACGGAATTCCTGGATTCCCAATCATTGTCATCGCACCTCCTGCAAGTGGCAACAACAATCAAGTAGTAGACCGCAATCAATTGACCAGCGTGCTGGAAGCCGGTTCCAATGCCGTGCTCAAGATTTCCGGTAATTCTGTGGACCTTCCTGCTGATGTTCTTGTCAACGGAAAGTCGCTGACAATCAGCAATGAAGCAGGCGTATCGGTCACACTGCCACTGTCTACTATGAATTTGGCCGCTCTTGCCAAATCCATGGGAATCGATCTTAAGGACCTGGTCATCCGCGTAGAAATGAAACAGCTGGAAGGTAGCGCTGCAACGGCGGTATCCGAAGCCGTTAAAGCTACCGGAGCAACCCAACTGGCTGAAGCTTACGACTTCAAAGTTACGGCTGTTGGCGGAGGCAAGGAAATTGCAATCGAGAAATTCGGGCAATTCGTATCCCGGACCATTCCAATGATTGGATCTTCGACGAATGCGATCGGCGTCATGTTCAATCCGACCACCAAAGAGCTGAGCTTTGTGCCTTCCACGTTTGGATCGGAGAATGGCAAGACGATTGCGACTCTCAAGCGCAACGGCATGTCCATCTACACAGTGATTCAAAGCAAATCGACTCGCTTCAATGACGCTTTGCCGTTCTGGTCCAAGGACGCCATTGAATCGCTTTCCGCAAAAATGATACTTGAAGGCACGGGTAAAAATCAGTTTGAACCAAACCGCAGCATTACCCGTGCTGAATTCGCCGCACTGGTTATCCGTTCGCTTGGAGTACAGCCTGCTGCATCGTCGACTACAGCGTTCAACGATGTGCTTTCCACCAAATGGTATGCTGGTACAGTAGCTGCTGCTGCTGAAATCGGACTGATCATCGGTGATGACAAAGGCAACTTCAATCCGAACGCGCCTATTACGCGGAAAGAAGTAGCAGCCATTGTGGCTCGTGCCGCGGAATATGCCGGAAAATCCATCAAGCTGACGGATGCGGAAGCAAACGCGGCTCTGGCTGGATTCAAGGACACCGCCGCTCTGGGATGGGCGAAAGCTGAAGTTGCTTCCGCTATTAAAGCGGGTATCGTAAACGGCCAATCCACGAATACGATTGCTGGCAACGCTTCTGCAAATCGTGCCGAAGCAGCAACCATGATTGCACGCTACCTTCCTATCGCTGGTCTTTCGAACTAATATCCCGCTCAATTGCCACAACAAAAAATGTCCCTACAGCTAAGCTGTAGGGACATTTTTTTGTCGTGATTTGTAAAAAAAGGTACTCCCAACATCTCTAAACTCTTTGTATTGAAAGGAAATCCGGATTAAAATAGAAACTAGCTTGTACTCGACAAAAAGGGAGTTTACCATGAATCCACACTCTTCAGTACCCAAGTATATCAAAAAGGAAGAAGCTGACTTTTCCCTCATCAAATGGGCAGCAATTATCATGGCGGGAATATTCTTTTTTCTCTATTCTTTCCGCACAGGCCTTTTCAATGGATACGGCTTTTCCTTTGAAAAGAAGCTTGTCGGCGCCTCGCTGTTCTCGCTCGTTTTCATTCTGGTCATGTCCTTACATCTCTTCAAAGTCTGGAAGGATAAGAGCTGGAAATCCATTTTATCCATTGTTGTTTGGCTCCTGCCTATGTCATTTGGACTTTCTTCCATAAACGCAGCATCCGACAACTATTCCCATATTATGACGATGATCAGCTTCTTGCTGGCCGGTTTTTTCGTATTTGGACTCTATTTTAACGACACCAAATATTCCAGAGCTGCGTTGGAGTTCATTCTTATGGGTTCATCATATATACTCGTATGGTTTGGAATTATCAACCTCTTTGGACAACACTGGTACCCGGACGCCCTCTGGTTTCAATTGGGCAATTACCGGATGACCTCCGTATTCCAATACCCCAATACATACGCCGCTCTGCTTATTGCCGTCATGCTGGCATCAACTTATTATGCGACTCATGCCAGAGCCTGGTGGTGGAGGGCCATCCACGCCTTCATGCTGGTACCTGCGTTCATCTCCTTTATGTTGACCTACTCGCGCGCCGCTCTTGTCATTATTCCGCTGGCGGTGCTGGTCACGCTTCCTTTCATGAGATTGGCCAGACAGATCTCTTTTTTGCTTCATCTGGCAGTGACGGTGATCGTTTCCTTCAGCATCCTAAGCGTCATTGAAACCAAATCTGCCGCCATCCTGCAGCGAGTGCTTCGCTTCAACGAGGCAGGCAGCCAGGTCCCCCCCGAGAAAGTCCTCTCCTTCTGGAGTTCGGAAGCATTGGCCGTCTGGGGCATCCTGATCAGCGCTTCCCTTGCTGCCACCGCTTTGAGCCTGATTGTTTCCCGGTGGATAGAGCCTTGGCTCCAAGACAAGCTGCGGACCTTCTCAAAGCGCCGTATTTCTTTCGTCGTCACTCCCGTCGCCATGATTGTTCTGGCCGCTGCAGCGGCTGCTATCGTCCTCACGAGCAATGCGGTGCGCGGCCTGCTGCCACCCAATTTGGCTGACCGTCTCGAGAACATTAGCTTCAAGCAGCACAGCGTTCTGGAACGGGGCACCTTCTATGAAAACGGCTTTAAAATTGCCGCTGACTACCCGATTCTGGGCGGCGGCGGGGGCGCCTGGAATGCGCTTTACCAGAAATATCAGAGCAATCCGTACACCAGCAATCAGGCTCACAGCTACCTTGTTCAAACGCTGGTGGAAACCGGTTATCTCGGGCTGCTGATCCATTTCGGCTTCTTTGTCTTGATTTTTGTCCTCTTCATCCGCCTGTGGATTCGTCATCCAGAAAGACGCGGCAGCCAGCTTGTTTACTTTATTTTTGCTATCTCGCTTCTACTGCACAGCCTTTTCGATTTCGACATGAGCTATATCACGTTCGCCTCCATGTTTTTCTTTGCTCTCGGCGGCATGATCGGAAGCTACGGTAAAGAGACTGCCCTTACGTCGTTCCGCTTCAAGAAGCCGGCGCTGACCCGTATCTACCCCGCGGCTCTAATCGTTTTGGCGTTAGGAGTCGGCATCATAACCTGTCGAAGCTACGCTTCCTATCTTCAATTCGACAAAGCCCTGACTATGGGCAAGGAGCAGCGGTCCATCGAAGAAATCTTCCCTCCGTTGGATCGCGCAATCGAGCTTTCTCCTTCCAACACTCAGTATCTTTTGGTAAAGGTTGACTGGCTCACGCAGGTGTTCAATCAGACGAAAAATGTCGATTATTTAACCCAAGCCGAAAAATCTCTTCAAAAAGCGCAACTTCATGAGCCTTACTCGCGTCAAATATTGCAGGCGCGTTACCAAAACGCAGCCATTAAAGGAAAGGACGACCAGGTCCTCGCTCTGATTGATGAAGGCTTGAAGAACTTCCCTTGGGATATCACCCTCTATGAAATGGGAATCCAGCAGTACACCGACATCGGGCTGAGCGAAAAAGAAGCCGGAAACAGCGGCTTCGAGGCTAAATGGAACCGAGCGCAGGAGATCTATCAGGGCATTCTATCTGGCATGGACAAGCTCAAGAACTTGCCCGCGGAGCAGCTTCAAGGCAAGAGGTTTGATATCGCGCCCATGACAAGACAGAAAATTGGCTTGATTCTCTATCAATCCCGACGCTACCAAGAGGCTGCCAATATTCTTCAACCGATCTCCGGGGACTCTCTTGAGGCGGATCCGGCCCAAGATGCTCAAGTTGAATCCAATCGAGTCGCTACCGCTCGCCAAGCTGTGCGCTATTATCTGGCGTCATTGTCGAAGCAGGGTCAAAACGATGACTCTTTGAAAGAAAAATTGATTCAATCTGATTCAAACGAAGCCAATTTGCTTAATGAATTAATGGCAGTTCAATAAAGTTGGTTTTCAACAACATATTTAAATACCAATAATTTCTTAATTATCACATTTAACCTTTACTTTTTTTTAACACTATGATTTAATACCTATTACGCCTTCAAAAATTCCCAAAAACCTACAAGTTCAGACAATACTTAAACTAGAGTATTTTAGATCTTAATTTTGAAAGGAGGTGAAATAGAAAATGAAAAAACTTATTTCTAAGAAAACAGCGACTTTACTCGTTTTCATGATGGTAGTATCGGCGCTGTCGCCGATTCTGGCCTTCGCAGCTTCTGGATTCCAATCCGCTTCCTCGTATTACAACCAAGTTACGGCTTCGGTATACGTAGATGCGGACACATATGCGGCTAAGAGTGTCTATATCGACGGTCAAAACCGTATCGCCATCCAGGTCTACGCTGCAGGCTCGACGGTACCTACAACGGTATATGCAACTTACAGTACATACACCGACGGTAAGTACTACTACAATCTGGACGAATCCGTGGCCTACTCCACTTACTACACTCTGCAGTACTCCGACAAGAGCGCTGATAATGGTGTTGTAAGCAAACTGGTCTACAACGGCTACACTCCAGGCGGCGGTTTCCCGGGAGGATTCTTCCCTCCGGTAACTGGCGGTGACCTGGTAGGTGCTGACGGTAAAGTCAACCGTGAACAGCTGATCGCTCTTCTTGCGGCAAATGCCGATGCCAAGATCAAAACGAATCTTGACACCGTGTACCTGCCTGCTGACGCTCTGCTGAACGGCAAAACGCTGACCATCTACAACGATGCAGGCGTTTCCATCACGCTTCCTCTTTCCGCTCTGAAACTGGCTGATCTCGCTAAATCCCTCGGGGTTGAGCTGAAGGATCTGGTTATCCGCGTGGAAATGAAGAAGCTGACGGGTGAAGCAGCTGACGCTGTTTCGAATGCCGTGAAAGCAATCGGAGCTACGCAACTGGCCGATGCTTACGACTTCCGTGTCGTAGCAATGGGCGGTGGCAAAGAAGTGGCTATCGAGAAGTTCGGACAACTCGTATCCCGTACGATTCCTCTGACTTCCGCAGCTACCGCAACGGCAGCGGGCGTTATGTTCAACCCGACTGCGAAAGAGCTGAGCTTCGTGCCTAGCACCTTCGCAACGGCTGACAACAAAACGATCGCAACGCTGAAGCGTGACGGTGCTTCCATCTACACCGTCATTCAAGGCAAAACAGTTCGTTTCAACGACACGTTGACTCACTGGGCCAAGAACGACATCGCGACTCTGTCCGAGATGCTGGTTGTTGAAGGCACAGGCAAAAACCTGTTCGAGCCTAAACGCAGTATCACCCGTGCAGAATTCGCAGCGCTGGTAGTTCGTTCGCTGGGAGCAGTTCCTGCAACGTCTGCAACTTACAAGTTCAACGACGTTCAATCTTCCAAATGGTACGCTGGTACGGTAGCTGCGGCTGCTGAGCTGGGTCTGGTCATGGGAGATGAAAAAGGAAACTTCAACCCGAACAGCCCTATCACTCGCAAAGAACTCGCTGCTATCGTCGTTCGCGCGGCGGAGTACGCCGGTAAATCCCTGAAGCTGACAGATGCGCAAGCAAACGCAGCTCTGGCTGGATTCTCCGACACTGCGAATCTCCAATGGGCTAAAGCTGAGGTTGCTGCAGCTGTCAAAGCCGGTGTGGTAAAAGGACAATCCGCGACAAAAATCGCTGGAAATTCCTTCGCCAACCGTGCCGAGGCAACTACAATGATCGCACGCTACCTGCCTATCTCTGGTCTTTCGAACTAATCCTTCTTGATTCCAGTAGAAAGAGCGGTCCTCCGGGGCCGCTCTTTTTGTTTTCTGAATGGTTGTCGGAGAGTTGGTCGGCAAGCAAAAAGAGTCGTCTGCAAGTGTCCAAGGACGTACATGCAAACGACTCTTTTATTAGAAGCAACTAATCCCATCAGCCCTTAGCAGGATCAAACGAACTCTTCAGCGACACGACGCGGTTGAATACCGGCTTGCCTGGATCGGACAGCTTCGGATCCACATTGTAGTAGCCATGGCGGAAAAATTGGAATTTGTCGCCCGCTGCGGCTTCCTTCATTCCCGGCTCGACGAAGCCGTTCAGAATGTCCAGCGAGTTCGGGTTCAAGCATTCCATGAACGGCTTGCCGGTTTCCTCGGCTTCGCTTGTAATCAGCGGCTCGAAGTGGCGGAACTCGGTCGCCATAGCATGGGAAGCTTCAACCCAGTGCAGCGTGCCTTTGACTTTACGTCCGGTAAATCCGGTTCCGCTCTTGGTCTCCGGATCGTAGGTGCAGCGGAGCTCGACCACGTTGCCGGCTTCATCCTTGACGACCTCTTCGCACTTGATGAAGTAGGCATGCTTCAAGCGAACTTCATTGCCCGGGAAGAGACGGAAGTACTTGCTTGGAGGGTTTTCCATGAAGTCGTCTTGCTCGATATAGATTTCCCGCGAGAACGGAATTTGCCGGGTTCCCATTTCTTCGTTCTCGTTGTTGTTCTCGGCCTCGAGCCATTCCACCTGGCCCTCGGGATAGTTGGTAATCGTCACCTTGAGAGGGCGAATGACCGCCATCGTACGAGGAACCTTCAGCTTGAGATCCTCACGAATGAAATGATCCAGCATTTGCTCGTCAACCATGCTGTTGGCTTTGGATACGCCAATTTCGCGGCAGAACGTGCGGATGGCTTCTGGCGTGAAGCCTTTGCGGCGGAGCGCGCTGATCGTCGGCATCCGGGGATCGTCCCAGCCGTCAACGGCGCCTTCTTCTACGAGCTGCTTGAGCTTGCGCTTGCTCATGACGGTGTTGGTCAGGTTGAGGCGGCCGAATTCGTACTGGCGAGGGCGGGCTTCCATTTCACAGTTCTCGATGGTCCAGTCATACAGCGGACGATGATCCTCGAACTCAAGCGTACAGATCGAATGCGTAATGCCCTCGATCGCGTCACCCAGCGGATGAGCATAGTCATACATCGGGTAAATGCACCAAGCATCCCCTGTCCGGTGATGATGGGAATGGGAGATGCGGTACAGGACAGGATCGCGAAGCGTAATGTTCGGCGAGCTCATATCGATCTTGGCACGCAGCACGCGAGCTCCGTTAGGGAATTCTCCCGCACGCATCCTGGCGAACAAATCCAGGTTCTCCTCGACGCTTCGATCGCGGTACGGACTGTTCTTGCCAGGCTCTGTCAAAGTTCCGCGAAGCTCGCGCATTTGCTCCGGAGTGGAGTCGTCCACATACGCCAGCCCTTTGCGGATCAGGAGGACAGCGCGTTCATAGAACTCCTCGAAATAATCGGATGCGAATCGCAGTTCTTCCCATTCAAAGCCTAGCCAGCGCACATCCTCCTGAATGGATTCCACGAATTCCGTATCTTCCTTGACCGGATTCGTATCGTCGAAACGAAGATTCGTGCGGCCCTTGAATTCATCCGCGAGCTCGAAGTTCAGACAGATCGACTTGGCATGTCCGATATGCAAATAGCCGTTCGGCTCGGGAGGAAAACGGGTTGCGACTTGCTGCGTGCGGCCGCTCTCCACGTCGTCGACGACAATAGCGCGAATGAAATTAGAAACCGGAGGATTCTTAAGATCCATGCGACCACAACCTCTCTGATAAATTGTATCCTACCATTCTACACAAAATACGGCTTGAATATAAGGGGGAGCTTGCAAGAAAAGCCGACAGCCCGGCGCAGTCCTGCTGCATCGTTCTGTCAGCTTATGAGTGGAGCGTAGGCTTGTTACAATTGCAGCCATATCTGGACTGAAGAGCTCTGCCCCAGCCAGCCTCTAGAGAAGCTTCTCGATGTCCGCCGCGATATCTTGTGGAAGCACATTCGGCTCGAAGCGCTTTACGATCGATCCATCCCTGGCTACCAGGAACTTGGTGAAGTTCCATTTCACGTCGTTGCTTTCGAGCTGTTCCGGCTGGAACATTCCCTGAAACTTCTGGCCGCTCGGGGACGCGTCGAAACCTTGGAATGGCGCGTCGGAGATGAGCTGCTTGAACAGCGGATGCGCAGCGTCGCCATTGACGTCAGTCTTCGCAAACAGCGGGAAGCTGACGCCGTAGTTCAGCTGGCAGAAGCTATCGATTTCTTCGCTGCTGCCTGGTTCCTGGCCCGCGAATTGGTTGCTCGGGAAGCCGAGAATTTCCAAGCCTTGATCCTTGTACTCGTTATATAAAGCCTGAAGCCCTTCATATTGCGGCGTAAGGCCGCATTTGCTGGCCGTGTTTACGATCAGGAGCACCTTGCCCGTGTAGTCGGAAAGCTCACTCGTCTCCCCTTTGATCGTCTCAAGCGTGTAGTTGTCAATCTTCGCCATGTTCCGAATCCTCCTCATAATGGTGTTGGATAACGGCGTTCAGCTGCTGAAGCTGCAGCCTGAGCGCTTCAAGATCGCGAAGCTCCATGCCTGTGACCTCGCATAGCTTCCGCGGAATGCTGCCGGCCCTTGACCGCATGGCTTGTCCTGCCTCTGTCAGATTTACCCGCAGCATCCGCTCGTCGGCTCGATCGCGCACCCGGTTCACCAGACCCATCGATTCGAGCTTCTTGAGCAGCGGAGTCAGTGTGCCGGAGTCCAGGTACAACCGGCTTCCCAGCGATTTGACAGGTTCCCCGTCCCTTTCCCATAGAGCCAACAGCGTGACATACTGCGTATACGTGAGGCCGAGTTCTTGCAGGAGAGGACGGTACAGCCGGGTCACTTCTTTGGAGCAGGCGTATAGCGCAAAACAAAGCTGATTATCCAATTGGAGAAGCGAATGATCGCCCTGCTCGTCGGGCAACGCGGTCTGGTCATGGTGGGAATCCAGCAAGGGATCTACTCCTTCCGTTCAATTATATTGTATACAATTAAATTGGATAATACTAACTTAACATATCCCCACTCGCTCTGTCAAACGATCACGACCGCATCTCTTCCCCATGTAGACCCGCCTTGGTTTTAAATGAGTGGAGGCGTACATCCGATTTATGCTTACTGAACAAGCAGCGCCGTTACGGTATAGAAGGAGCAGCCTACAATTGCGAGATGAATCATCCCCTGAACACGCGCAGGAACAAAACTCCCCCGCCGGAAACCCGGCGAGGGAGAGATGCGCAGAAGCCGCCTTATGCGGAAGGCTCGATTGATCCTGCTTCAGGACTGAAGCGAGGAAGCTCGGCTTCGCTGCAGCCGTCTGAACTTCGAGGCCATCGCAAGCCGCCATGGCACCAGCATGCCGAATGCCAGCAGGAAGAACAAGGACGCCGTCTGCATGACCGTCACATACTGCTCCACGAAATCATGAAGGACCAGACGGATGGCGAGCAAAATCAGAATAATGAAGAAAAAGGCTTTCGAGCGGCGAAGATAGACGTCATCTCCGACAAACTCCATCTTGGAGGTGGTGATCAGCGGCACTGCGAAAAACAGCGCTCCTGACGCGAAGGCAGCCAACCCCCACAGCCACGGAATATGAGTCTGCGGCACGATGAACATGAGGAAGCCAGTGGACATGCCTAGCGGTGGAATCAATATTTTGCGCATGGTCGTCGGCTTGCGGGTAGAACGCACCCGCAGGGCGATAACGGCGAGTCCGCCGATCAGCGGAATCAGCAGCGACCATAGCGGCGATGGTTGGATATTCAGGTTCATCGGGGATCGACACTCCCAAGGAGAAGATGCCAGCTAGTTGCCGGCGGGGCTTTCCATACTATGGACGAAGCCGCTTTCTTCATCCTACTTGAATTCGGATGTGAACGCAAATTCGCGAACTCGCCAAAAAACCGCCGGCTGAGCAGTTCAAACTGCGCAATCGGCGGCATGGCGTTGGATGCCGGAAACCATGCGTTTCCGCATCATTCCTGTGCGCCATTTCCATCCATTATCGGGATGCCTGGGGCAATCCTTTTTTAATCTGCTCCAGCGTTTCCCGGATGAAGGCAGGCTCGTCCTTCGGCGTTCGGGAAGAAATGAAGTTACGGTCCACGACAACCTCTTGGTCCACGTAATGAGCGCCTGCATTGGCTAAATCATCACGCAGCGGCGGGTAGCAGGTCAGCGTGCGCCCTTTGGCCAGACCCGCGCTGATCAGGATCTGAGGTCCATGGCAGATCGCGGCGATTGTCTTGCCTTCCTCATCGAACTTCTGCACGAAGACTTGAATATCGTGATCGTTGCGAAGAGCTTCCGGGGAAGATCCTCCTGGAATCACAACGGCCTGGTAGTCGGAAGCATCGGCGTCTTGAATGCCCAGATCCGTCGTATACTCCGCTTTTTTCTGCTTGCCCACAAGCTTCTCGCCGGCCTTGAGGCCGATTATCACCGTCTCGTGACCATCCGCGCGGATAGCGTCATACGGTGCTTTCATCTCGCTGTCCTCGAATTGCGGTCCAAGCAGGAATGCGATTTTCGCCATCATAATCCTCTCCTTTGCTGTCGGTCAGTTGAACGCATGCTTATATTACCCGCTGGCCCGGATGCTCAACCTGGACTTCGAGCAGCGAAGCGACGACGGCTTGTCCTCATTGGATCATGACTTGTCGGGACTTTTCTCTCAACGATGGTTCGACAGATCCCTCCAGCATTTGATTCCCTTTTGCCCCATTCGAGAAGGAATTCCACGCTTCGCCATGGAATGTGAAGAGAACGTTACCCGTTTGTAACCTTCACGTCGTCAGAACGGTCTAGTATACAGAATGAAATCGGACCTCTGCTGCCAGAGGCTATAGATGGAGGAAACATCATGACGAATCGCAACGAATCGAAAAAACGAATCCAAGCGCTATTCCTCGGCTTGACCGGCGCGGCCTTGCTCAGCACGGCCTCCTTGCCTTCCGCGTATGCAGCTGCATTATCGGCTCCAGCGCCTGGACAAGCTCCTGCCTCCTCTGGTCCGGCTGCGTATGCCTCCCTGCCTGCTTCAGCGCAGGAAAAAGCGGCAAGCGTCTCCGTCACGGCCAAAAAAATCGTTCAGTCGACATCGGCTTTGAAAGCCGTTCTGTTCATTCCCGTCGTCTCCGGGCTCAAGGATGCCTCCTACCAGAAATCGCTCAATGATAAGATGGAGCGCGCGGCAATGGCAGACCTGGATGCCGTGAAGAAGCAGTCCGCCTCCGGCCTGGCCGCAGCGAAAAAAGCCGGCAATGAGTTCCATCCTTATGAAATCAAGCTGCAATATTCCGCTGGACTATCCGGAACGAGTACGGACAGCCCCCTTCTTTCCCTCAAACTGAATACGTACATCTATACGGGAGGAGCGCACGGCATTTCCAGGATCGACACCTACAACGTCAAGAACGCCGGCTCCGCTTCAGCCGTTACCTTGAAGACGCTGTTCGGAGACTCTTACCCGGCGGCGATCAACGCGGAGATCAAGCGGCAGATCGCCCGGAACGCGGATGGTTATTTCAAGGATGCCTTCACCGGCGTGGCGGCGGATCAGCCCTTCTACATCAAGGACGGCAGCGTGCAGATCGTCTTCCAGCCTTACGAAATCGCTCCTTATGCGGCCGGAATTCCCGTGTTCGCGATCCCGCTTCCGGCCTCATCCAATCCGACCCCTGCCGTCTCCGTCAAAATAGATGCCAAGCCCATCCGTACGGAGGACGATTTGTACAAAGCCGACATCGATATTCCCGTCCTAAGCGGGCTGCTCGATGCCAAGTTCCAGGACGAATGGAATGCGAAAATGGAGCAGGCCGCCTCCAATGAGCTGGATTCGCTGAAAAAGGCTGCAGCAGAGCGCAAAAAAGCGAGCCCAACGAGCTTCATCCCTTCCGAGATCAAGACGACCTTCGAAGTCGCCTCGGATGGTTCTCCAGCTGCCGGGGGAATTGTCTCCATTAAAATGACCACGTACACCTACGAAGGCGGAGCGAACAGGGATACGCATATAAGCGCGTCGACATTCCGCAATGCCTCCCAAGCTTCGCCCGTGACGCTGGCGGCATTGTTCGGCAATCATTACGAGAGCGAGGTCGGGGCAGCCGTTCAGGCTGCGATCTCCAAGGACAAAGAGAATTACTTTGCCGGAGATGACGGCTTTAGAGGCGTGACAGCGGACAGCGTGTTCTACGTGAAAGCCCAGGACGCCTACGTCGTCTTCCAGCAAGGAGAGATCGCTCCGCGCGCGAGCGGCAATCCGGAGTTCAAGATCCCTCTTCCCGTCCATGGAGCCGATTCCAAACCTCTGCAGGTCATCATCGGAAGCAAGGCTTTGAGCGGCGTCCAGGCCGTCCCCAATAAGGACGGGGTCGCGATCGTGCCGGTAAGGGATGCGGCAGAAGAGCTCGGCTATAAGCTGAAATGGGATGCGCGCACCTCGACGCTCGAGCTTAGCAAAGGCAGCCAATGGACGGCTGTTACGATCGGCAGCGACTCCTATACGTACAACAAGATGGCCCCGGTCGCGCTCGGAGCCGCTCCAGCCTACGACAGCAAAGGCCGGATGACGGTGCCGCTGGCCTTCTTCACGGAAATCCTCCATGCCAAAGCAAGCTACGGGGACGACAGCGTCACCCTGCAGAATTAACAAAATCCCCCTTTGCGGACCGCTAGGTCCGCAAAGGGGGATTGGCATTTCAATCAGCTTCAGCGCTAGGTCCGCAAAGGGGGATTTGCATTCAATCAGCTTCAGCGGGATGATCTATAGTCCCACGATCTCAGGAGTAATTATGGGATGTCTCCACCGTTCCGTCGGCCCGATGGACGATGGCGCTGCCGCCGCGGTCGGAAGCCGACTTCCTGGCGGCCTCCACCGCCTCGGCCTTGGTGGAATAGCTGTCGCCTTTGTCCGCTCCGGCGTCCTTCACCATCCATTCCCCGTCATGAGGAACGACATGCTGGATGGAGCCTCCGGTTCCGCTGCCGCGCTGTCCGGAACCGCCTTTCGCATCCGAATCCTTCTTCCCGCCGTCATGGTCCTCGGCATTTCCCTCATGTCCGCCTCCGCCGCCGGGATGCTCCTCCGCCCATTTCTCCGCCTGAGAAGTGGCGATGGCAATCGCACGGCCCTCCTCGTATCCATCCTTCAGCAGCGCGTTGGCGATCTCCACCGCTTTGTCCCGCACCCGCTTGTCGAGATTTTTCATCGACGGCGGATAATCGTTTTTAGCCCATGGCATCATCATGCACCTCCGCTTGAAAAATAGTGGATCTAGACGATCGTGACATCTCCCGCGCCCGGCCGTCCCGGATCGTTGCCGGAGGAATCAAGCTTATGTGTGCGGATCGCTCCGGCGCGCTCCATGATGCCGAGGATATCTCTTGCATCATGCCGGTCGGCTTCCGCCAGCACGAGAATGCGACCGTCCTTCACTTCGTTCTGGAACCGCTCCGCTTCGTTCTCCGGGAATCCCATCCCGACCAGTCCGCCCGCGATGCCGAGCGTGCTCGCTCCGACGGCAGCGCCGCTGATCGCGGCGACGATCGGTCCGGCAGCAAGCAGCGGCCCGATGCCCGGAATCGCCAGCGCTCCTAGGCCCGCGAGCAGGCCGACCGCCCCACCCGCCAGCCCTCCCGTCGTCACGCCGGCAGCAATGCCTTCTGGAGCCATCGTTCCCGATTCGTCCATCATGCCCTCGTAGCGTTCCTTGTCCTGGGTCAGCACCGACAGCTCGTCCCGCTTGAAGCCGGTCGCCTGGAGCTCCTCTATCGCCCGAAGAGCATGATCGTCATCGCGAAATACTCCCGCATATCTTATCGTCACGTCGCTCGCCTCCAATTTTTCTGCCCGGGTCCGTATCGGCCGGACGGGAATTAGGATGTCTTCTTCGTCCCTTCTTACCCGATGAGGAGGAGGCGGAATCGGGTCCGGGCGGAAAATCAGGCTTCGAGCAGCTGGCGGATCTCCCGGCACGAAGCCTCCAGCAGCCCTTCAAGGCGCTCCGCCTCATGTCCGTAACTGCCGGCGGAATACCTCGCCTTCTGCTCCAGATCGCCTGCAAGGCGGGCAAGCGCGCTAAAGCCGATGCTCAGCGAAGCGGATTTGATATGGTGGGACAGGAGCTCCACCTGCCCATGATCTTCTTCAGCGGCAGCGCGCCTCAGCTGCCCGACCTTGGCGGGGGTGTCCTGCTCGAACAGAAGCACGAGCTCCAGCAGCAGGCCGACATCGTCGCCGCTCCATGGAAGAGGAGCGATGTCGGCCAGAGTCTCCATGCTGACGAGCTTCGGTTCGTCCGGCTCCGCGTTCGGCGCGGCGAGCTCTCGATGTCCCATGGCGTCGGGCAGCCAGCGGAGCAGAATGCCCGCCAGCTTCTCCAGCGTCACCGGCTTGGCCAGGTAATCGTTCATTCCTGCGCTGATCGAGCGGTCGCGGTCGCCGATCATGGCGTTCGCCGTGAGCGCGATGATCGGCACTGCCTCCATCTCCTCGCGGGCTTCGAGCTTGCGGATTCGGCCTGCCGCCTGGAAGCCGTCCAGCAGCGGCATCTGGTTGTCCATGAGAATGAGGCGCGGCTCATGCTTCTTCCACAGCTCCACCGCTTCCTCGCCGTTGCCTGCCGCAATGACGTTGCTGAAGCCGAGCTTGCGCAGCTGCAGCATCGTCACATGCTGATTGACCGGATTGTCCTCCGCCAGCAGGATCACGGTCGCGGCGTCCTTGCCGGCAAGCCCGTCGACGGCTGTCGGCCGTCCCGCCGACTCCGCAGAGCCGCGCTGCTGCTCCTGCTGCTGGAGCTCGACCTCGATCCAGAACTCCGAGCCTTCGCCCAGACGGCTGTCGACCCCGATCTGGCCTCCCATCATTTCAACGAGATGCTTCGAGATCGATAGGCCGAGGCCCGTGCTGGAGAACTTGTTCGTCAAGGAGTTGTCGATTTGGTAGAAGGGCGTGAACAATCTCTTGGCATTCTCCTCCGAAATGCCGATTCCGGTATCCCGGATCTCGATGCGGATCTTCTGGCGCCCGCCGCTGCGGGAAAGCAGGTAGAAACGCACTTCGATTTCCCCGTCCTGGGTGAACTTGACGGCATTGCCGACCAGATTGATCAACACCTGCCGGAAGCGGCCGGCGTCTCCGACGACAGGCGTATGGATGCGCGGATCGATATAACAACGCAGGGAGTCCTTTTGCAGCTGGGCTCTGGATTGCAGCAGCTTCATCGTATGCTCCAGCGAGGCACGCAGGTCGAACGGCGCCGCATCGAGCTTCATTTCTCCCGCCTCGATCTTGGACAGATCCAGGATGTCGTTGATGATCGTGAGCAGCAGCTGGCCGGAGTCCATGATGATGGATACCGACTCCCGCTGCTGATCGGAGAGGTCCGACTGGGAAAGCAGCTCGCTCATGGCGATGATCCCGTTCATCGGAGAGCGGATCTCATGGCTCATCGTAGCCAGGAACACGCTCTTCGAGCGGTCGGCGTTCTCGGCGTTCTCCTTGGCCAGCTTGAGCTCGATGTTCGTCTTGGCCAGCTGCCGCTGCAGGGAGACGAGCTCATTGTTCAGGGCGGAGAACTCGTCGAACGTTCTCATCTCCTGCTCCATCTTCTCCACGATCTGATTGGAGAGCTTCTTGATCGTGTCGCGAAGCGTCACCATCTGCTGGTTGTTGATCTTCATCAGCTCGTCGTAAAAAAACGAATAGCCCGGGTTGTACGTGGAGCCGACGACGAGCAGATGGTCGTCGAAAACGCCCCCGTTGAAATAAAAAAGAACCGGCCTGTCTTCCAGGGTCAGGTTCAATTCCCAATTGAAAATCGCCTTTTCCTGTTCAAGCCGGTTCAGAAAGTCGTGAAATTTGAGAGCGTTCATTTCGTCCATTACGGAAAACACATGACCGCCCCCGCTCAAGCGAGCGGAAACGCCATAGTCGTCTCTGATGATGGTAGAAATTCGCCCTGTGCGGCTGCAGAGAAGGGAGATGACCTTCTGGTCCGTTCTCGGAGCTGCTTTGATGCTTTCCATGAATTCACCGCCTTCATCGTTTCGTCAGCTCGCCTGCCTTGCGCACGGATTCCTCCGCGTCGCGTCCATGTCCGTCCGCGCCTACTTTCTCCCATAATTCAGGGTCGATATTGAATGGAAATCCTCCGACTATGATTCGGATCCGGTCGCATTCCGGATCGAGCCGCACCTCGGCGATCAGTTCTTTGACCAGCCCGACGTGATAAGTCATCGTGCAGGAGATGGCCAGCACATCGGCTCCGTACTCCTTGAGAGAGCGGATCAGAGGCCCTCTGGGCATGTTGGCGCCGACGTAGTACGTATCCCATCCGTTCAGCTCGAAGATATCCGTCACCATGCGCAGTCCGATCTCGTGCAGCTCTCCGCCGACACAGGCCCCGACCAGCTTCTTGCCCTTGCGGGTATGGTTGAACAGATAGGGAAACAATTGCGACATGATCAGCTGGGTGGCGGCGCTGCAGTAATGCTCCTGCGCAACCGTCAGCCGGCCGAGCTGCCATAGCCTCCCGATCTCGTATTGCGATTTCTGGAAAATCTCCAGGTAGATCGTCTGCAGCGGCATTCCGCCGTCGACAAGGCCCATGATGAGGCGGCTGGCTCCGCTCCGGTCTCCTTGCAAAAGCATGGACAAGTAAGCCCGCGCCTCGTCGGCCGCCGCGCTGCTGTCCAGATGGGAGACCGTCAGCTCAGCATCGGTGTCCAGCTGCCTCAGAGCCGCCTCTATATAGGGAGTGACGTGCTTGTAGTCGCGTTCTTCCAGATGCTTGCCCAGAACGTTTTGAAGACAAAGAATATTGATGTACAGGTCCTCCGTGGAAACCTTGTATTGAATCAGCAGCACCCGAAGCCAGGTCATATAGCTGGAGAACAGCAGCGGACTTTGGAGGCTCACGCTTTCGACCAGATACTTCAGGCTGTAGCGGGTGTCCTCAAGCGTCTTCTCTTGGCCGATCCGGCCGAAGCGCTCCGCCAGACCGGGCTGCCTCTCGTACTGAAGCTTTACTATTTCCTCCGCCAAAAAGCTCTCGCCATCGAGGATGGCTCTGCTCGCTTGCGCAGCGTCAACGGACATCAGTCATCACTCTCCTTGGGTATGGATAGGGTCGGAGCGGCGGGCCAACGACCTCTATTATACCATACTCGGCTGGATGGCTTTTTCAGAGGATCCAGTTTCTACAAAATAGGAGAGAGCAGCCGGCTGACCGACTCCTTGAATTTGTGCCAGGCGGAGCGGGAATCATAGTCTTCCAAGGAGAGCTCCTTGCAGTGCAGCAGATCGTCCTGGAAAATGCGCTGAAGCCGCTGCGCCGTCGCGGAATCATAGATGAAGGCGTTGACCTCGAAGTTGAGCTTGAAGCTGCGGATATCGATGTTGGCCGTCCCGACTGAAGCGATATTGCCGTCTACGACAAGGGTTTTGGCATGCAGGAAGCCGTTGCCGTACTGATAGCATTTCACCCCGGCGGACAGCAGCTCACCGAAGTAGGAATGCGACGCCCAGTAGACGAAGAAGTGGTCCGGCTTGTTCGGCAGCATGACCTTGACGTCCACGCCGGATATCGCGGCCATCTTGAGGGCGTTGAGCAGGCTGTCGTCCGGGACGAAATACGGAGTCTGGAGCATGACCGATATCTTCGCCGCGTTGATCATCTTGATGTAGCCGTTCTTGATATGCTGCCACTCCGAGTCCGGGCCGCTGGAGACGATCTGCATGCCGACGGAGCCCCCCGATGCCGGGGCCGGATAGTAGCGGGCGTCGGTCATGAAAGGCTTGGAGGAAGCGAGGCTCCAGTCCAGCAGGAACCGGCCTTGCAGCTGGGCGACGACGCTGCCTTCCAGGCGCAGATGGGTATCCCGCCAGAAGCCGAATTTCTTCACCTTGCCGACATACTCGTCGCCGATGTTGAAGCCGCCGATGTAGCCGATTTTGCCGTCGATGACGACAATCTTCCGGTGGTTGCGGTAGTTCAGCCTCGGATTGATGAAGAAGATGCGGGACGGGAAAAACGCTCCGACCTGCCCTCCGGCCTTCACGAGCATGCGGAGGTACTTCTTGTTGAGGCGGATGCTCCCGATATCGTCGTAGATCAGCCTTACCTCCACCCCTTGCTCCGCCTTGCGGATCAGCGTGTGCAGGATGCGCTTGCCGAGCTTGTCGGCCCGGATGATGTAATACATCAGATGGATATGCTCCTGCGCCGCTTCCAAGTCCCGCAGCAGGGCATCGAATTTGGTCTCCCCGTCCGTGAATACCTCGACCTCGTTGTCCTGCGTGTACAGCGAATCGCTGGACATCAGATTCATGTAGATCATGTCCTGGTAATAGGTCATGAGCGGGTCATTGAACGAATAAAGCCCGTTCTCGACGATCCGCTGCTGCGTCTTGAGCCTCTGGCGGGCCGCTTTCAGCTGGCTCAGCTTGAACTTGTAGATTTTGCGGCGGCTCAGGTTCTGTCCGAGAAGCAGATACAGGACGAATCCGACACCCGGCAGGAAATAGAGAATCATCAGCCAAGCCCATGTGGCCGCGATATTGCGCCGCTCGAGGAAGATGACGGTGACGGCCAGAATGAGGTTGAGAATATAAAATACGGAGTAGGCTTGTTGAAAATAATGCAACTCAGCACCTGCCCATCTATGAAATCGCTTTGCTTGTCAGCTTCAGTATACCAGACTTTCCGCATCCTTTTTCCATAGATTAGGGCGATCTCCATGCAAGGGCCGCCTTTCATTGACAACGCCGGGCATACGGTCTATTGTGCGGAGAAGAGCACAAGCATCTCCCCTGCTGCCCTTGCCGGGGCGGCGAATGACGGCGCCGAACAGGTCGACGCCGTATCTGGGAATGCGGTGGATGGCACCTTTAAGCCAGCGAATATGAAAACGATGCCGCAGCGGCGGCATCCAGCCATGGGAGGCAGGATCATGAACCACAAGCAGGCAGCCGGGGAAAAAGCGGCCGGGGAAGTAAACAGCGGCATGAAGGTCGGGCTCGGCACGGGCTCGACCGTCTACTACGCGATTATGGAGCTCGGACGCCGCGTCAAGGACGAGGGCTTGGAGATCGTCGGCGTGCCGACCTCCGAAGCGACGGACAAGCTCGCCCGCGAGCTCGGCATTCCGCTCGGCGAGTTGTCCGAGCTCGAGCCGCTCGACCTGACGATCGACGGCGCCGACGAGGTGAACGGAACGCTCGATCTCATCAAGGGCGGGGGCGGAGCCCATTTCCGCGAGAAGATGGTGGCGGCTGCCTCCAAAAGGCTCGTCATCGTCGCCGACGAGTCGAAGATCGTACCGGAGCTCGGACCTTTCCGGCTGCCCGTGGAGATCATGCCCTACGGCTGGAAGTCCACCTGGAAGCGTGTCGAGGGTGCCGGCTGCTCGGCCGTGCGCCGGGAACGCGGCGGCGAGCCCGTCCTGACGGACAACGGCAACTACATTCTGGATTGCGACTTCGGCGACATCACGGATCCGGGCGCCCTGGACGGCAAGCTGAAAAGCCTGCTCGGCGTCGTCGAGACCGGCCTTTTCGTCGGCATGGCGGATTCGGTCTATGTAGCCGGTCCGGACGGCGTCCGCGTTCTTCGGCGCGGAACGCCGGCATAAGGATTTCTTATGAAGATCATTATTGACAACGATGCCCGTACCTCTACGAAACCAACGGCGGACACAGCCATCTCTGGGCCGGAAAAGCGTTCGGAACCGCTCCGGACGGCACTCTCCAGCAAGAAGATCGTTCTCACCGGAGGCGGCTCTACCGGCCATGTCAGCGTCAATCTCGCGCTTATCCCCGGCCTGCTCGCCGACGGCTGGAAGATCGACTATATCGGATCCGCATCCGGAATCGAGCGGGAGCTGATCGAGCCGCTGGACGGCGTCGCCTATCATGCCGTATCCACCGGCAAGCTGCGCCGCTACATCGACATGAAGAACATGACGGATGCCTTCCGGGTCGTCAAAGGCCTCGCCCAGGCCGCCGCGCTGCTGCGCAAGCTGCGCCCGGACATCGTCTTCTCCAAGGGCGGATTCGTCTCCGTACCCGTCGTCATCGGCGCCAAGCTGAACCGAATTCCCGTCATCATCCACGAATCTGATGTCACCCCGGGGCTGGCGAACCGGATCGCGATGCCGTTCGCCTCGGCGGTCTGCACGACCTTCCCGGAGACGGCGGCCTATATCCGCAAAGGCCCGGAGATCCTGCAGGCCGGAGCTCTCGTCCGGCCGGAGCTGCTGCAGGGCGATGCCGCCCGGGGCAGGCGGCTGTGCGGCTTCTCCACCGCCAAGCCGGTGCTGCTCGTCATGGGCGGCAGCCTGGGCTCCAGGCGCATCAACGAAGCCGTCCGGGAGGCATTGCCGCAGCTGCTGAAGCAGTACCAGGTGGTGCACCTATGCGGCAAAGGACAGCTGCCTGAGGGAAATCCTGTGAACGACGGCGTGGGCTACCGGGCATTCGAGTATTTGTCGGAGGAGCTTCCGGATGTGCTGGCGATGGCGGATCTCGTCCTCTCCCGCGCCGGCTCCAACGCGATCTTCGAGCTGCTGGCGCTGCAGAAGCCGATGCTTCTGGTTCCGCTGACGCTCGCCCAGAGCCGCGGGGACCAGCTGCGCAACGCCGCGTCCTTCGAGCAGGCGGGCCTATGCCGAGTGCTGCAGGAGGAGAAGCTGACGGCCGCATCCTTGCTGGAGCATCTGTCCGTCTTGGAAGAGCAAAAAGCGGATTACCGCAGGCGGATGGCCGACGCCGCTCCGGCCGACCCCCTGCCTCTCCTTCGCCGCATCATCGACCAAAAAGCGCGGAAATAGGCCTCGTCCAGAGCGCGGCCTGCAGCTGTTCCATGAACGCAGCCATATTAAAGAGCCCGCTCTTAGTTCGCGGGCTCTTTGCCATGCTGATCGGCTTGCTTGCAGCCGGGGCTTATAGGCGTGCTTAACGCTTGCAGGCTTGTTTACAGGCTTGTTTACAGGCTTGTCTATAGACTTGCTTAAAGGCGTGCTTAAAGGCTTGTTTATAGCGTGGCAATAGGCTTGCTTCAGCTCTCTTCGAGACTTTTGCACAAGGCATGAATGGCGAATAAGAGCAGCCCGGCGGCAAGCGAGAACTGGAAGATGTGGTCACGCTGCTGCTCGCTCGAAAGGTGGAATAGGAACAAATACGTGCTTGAGCCCGACCCGGCGGCATAGACCGCGTTGAATAAAAGCAAATGATAAGAAATCGATAAAGCGGCCATCCCTTTATGCCGGCTTTTGCCGAAAGCGAACATGATCAAAAAGATCGACCCGACAAACATCAGCCCGTATAAAAACCCCACTATGCATCTCTCTCCCCTTCGGCATCCTGCTCGAACGATCTGACAGGCTGCATACCGTCAACAGGTTCGGGAAAAAGCCCGCTCCTTTCTAAATAAACGCCCGTACAGCCGTTTGGTTGTTTTTCTATACCTGATTTTTTTCTTGCAAGGATAGCAGGACTATCTCAACTGATCAGACAGGCAGGCTGACCCGCCTTCTTCTCGGCGATCCAGCCAATCCGGTCCGGACTTTCGTCAAAATGGAATCGTCTCGGTTAGGGCAAAATATATGTTGAAAGGAAGCGGCGCCTCGCAGCCCTAAAGCGAAGGCTCATTTCCAGAAAAGAGACTCGCCGCTTTTTCGTGTTATTTTTTCTAACATATCATTGACACAGAAGCCGGGTATCCATCATATTGTGATTCATAGCGGTTATGGTTATCGTTCAGGCAAGCGGGAGGAGCGGCGGGTATGGTCAACAAGCTCAGGAAAGCAGCCATTGTCGGAGTGGGCCATGTAGGGGCGAGCTGCGCATACGCGATGGTGAATCAGTCGGTGTGCGACGAAATCATGCTGATCGGCCGAAATCCGAAGCGAACGCGGGCCCAGGCGCTCGATCTGTCCCATTGCGTGGACTTCAGCCACTCGCGGACCAAGGTGTATGACGGCACCTGCGAGCAATGCGGCGATATGGATATCATCCTTCTGTGCGCAGGGGGCAATCCGATTCCGGGCGGAACCCGTCTCGACCTGCTTGAATCGGCCTATGAGCTGCATGCGGATATCATCGGCAAAATCATGCGGAGCGGCTTCGACGGCATCTTCATCGCTGCCACCAATCCGGTCGACATCGTCACCTATATCGTCTGGAAGCTGTCCGGCCTGCCGCGGGAGCGGATCATCGGCAGCGGCACGTCCATCGATACGGCCAGGCTCAAGACGCTGCTCTCCGAGGACCTGCCGGTCGACCCTCGCAGCGTGCAGGGATACATCATGGGGGAGCACGGCGAGTCACAGTTCCCGGTATGGTCGCATGTCACGGTCGGCGGCAAGCCGCTGGCCGATATCATCGGCCAGCACCCCGGACGCTTCGGCCATATGGACATGGAGGAAATCGCCCTGCGCACGCGCAATGCGGGATGGGAAATCCTGCATGGCAAGGGCTCCACGCATTACGGCATTGCCGCGGCCCTCACCTCGATCGCCCGCTCCGTGCTCAATAACGACCACCGCATCATGGCGGTATCGGCCGTGCTAGACGGCGAATACGGGCAGCGGGATATCGGCATCGGCGTACCGGCCATACTCGGGCGGAGCGGCATCCAGGAAGTGCTGGAGCTCCGGCTCAGCGCCCAGGAGCAGGAGCGCTTCGAGCGCTCCTGCTCCATTATCCGGGCCGCCATGGATACGCTGCCTCCATGGTAGGAGCAAGCATGCCCTGATGCCCCTACCTTCCTCCGCTTCCGCTATGCTACAATTTTCGCAATACCGCAATCAGCAAGCGGGATCCGGCAAACGCCGAATCCCGCTGGACATGGCAGCCAAGGGGGAGCATGAGCATGGATATCAGGCATATGAGGCTGGACGAACCGGCCCCGGTCACCTTCAGCGAAGAAAGAGAAGAATACGAGCGTGACTACGCCCGCCTTATCCAGTCCCCGGCGTTTCGCCGTCTGCAAGGGAAATCGCAGGTATTCGGCGCCGGCTCCGGGGACTACTACCGGACACGCCTTACCCATTCCCTGGAGGTGTCCCAGATTGCCCGCGAAGCCGCGCGCCGGCTGGCCAAGCATTACCCCTTCGTCGAACGGGGAGAGCATCCCGGACTCGTTGTCAGTCCCGCTGTCGTGGAATGCGCGGCCCTGGCCCATGATCTGGGGCACCCCCCTTTCGGCCATCGGGGAGAAGAAGTGCTCAACCGCCTGCTGCAGGAGCAGTACGGCATGAAATATGAAGGCAATGCCCAGAACTTCCGCATTCTCATGTTCCTGGAGAAACGCGCCGGCAGCGGCAGCGGGCTCGACCTGACCGCCGCGGTGCTGCTTGCCGTCAACAAATACCCTTTCTGCCTCGATGAGCCCGGCCGCCTCAAGGGAGTGTACGCCCCGGAATGGGAAATCATTTCCGAGCTGCGCCGCAAGTGGGACATGCCGACAGGCGAGACGACGCTTGAGACGCAGCTGATGGATCTGTGCGACGATATCGCCTACTCCACCCATGATATCGAGGACGGCATCCGCGCAGGCAAAATCGGCATGAACCGGACCTTCTTCGAAAATGACCGGCTCCATGAGCATCTCGTTCAGGAGATCGCCCATGACGAAGGGAATCGGGGCTTTCGCTGGGATGAAGTGGACATCCCCGTCATGGTTCGCCGGGTGCTGGACGATTTCCTGACCCAATGGGAAGAAATCTACCAGTCTACCGGCCGCGAGTCCTCGCGCACGCGCAGGGAGATCAAGGCCAGATGGGTAAGCACTTTCGCAGGCCGGATCGGCATCATCGACGATGGAGGCTGGAAGCGCGTCACCTTCGTCCGCGACGGCGCGCAGGATCTAGACCTGCTCCGCACGATGGAGATCCTGAAGAAGCTCGCCTGGGTAACGCTCGTCAAGGACTTCCGCGTCCAGCGGCTGCAGCTGCGCAGCGAAATCATGATCCAGCGGTTATGGGAAAGCTTTGTCCATCCCGACATGGGCCGCTTGATCATACCTCCCGACTGGCTTGAGAACTATGAGCGCCACTCGGGCAAATGGAGCTGGCCGCGTTTTGTGGCCGATTATATATCGGGCATGACGGACGCTTACGCCGAAAAGGTGTACGCCGAGCTGTTCGCCAGCAAGTCCGGCTCCATCTATGAAATGGATTGACCGGTAGAGATGGCCGCGAGTTCGACATGGTCGGTCGTGAGCGCGGGCGTGGCGGGCTTCTATGCCTCCCTTTCTGACCGCGGGTCCAATTTTTATCTCAACAACACAGTATCCTCGCTAAGACGTAGCTGTTATACGACTCCCGGCTAGTGTCAACGGTCATCACTATCATGATCCGTGGGACCCGTGGTCCCTTACTACCTAGGCGCATGATGAGCGTCCGACGAACTGGATGCTCATAGATCCACCAACTAACTAGGCGCACGTAGGACTTCCGACGAACTGGATGCTCATGAATGTTCAACTAACTGGGTACACATAGATGTCCAACTAACTAATGCTCTTAGATCCACCAACTAACTTGGCGCACGTTGAACGTCCGACTAGTCCGATTTGACATTCTGCCTCCAGGCTGACAAATCGATGTTCAATACCCATATTGGCCGCGCCGAGCTCAGGCTGCACTTAGAGGCCCGGCTAATGTCCAAAATGGCCGAACATTGATATATCGGACATAGAATCCAGTATTCGATCCAATATCGCCCACTCTCGAAGCTATCGGACATCAGATCCGTTATTTGCTCGAATTTAGCCAATTCTCGGATTTATCGGACATCAGATCCGTTATTTGCTCGAAATTCGCTCCATAAGGCGATAAATGGCCGAAATAGCGGATCCTATGTCCGATAAATAAGCAAAAGACCTCTTTGCAGGAAAATAACGGATCCTATGTCCGATACTTGCTGGCAAGAGGTCTTTTGTCTTGTGGGCGGCATGCATCTGTGTCTGAACAAAACCGGTAAAAAGAGCGACGCCAAAGGTCACATGGATCGCCCTCTGCGGCATTTCCCTGCTCAAGGAAATGGCCGCCATGGCCGGCCCAGCCGGTTCGGAGGACTGCCAGAGCGCTCCCGGTCTCTACCCCTGCCTGCTTCGGCTCCCATGCCTTAAGCCTCGCCTTCGGCTACTCCTGCTGCCTAGCTTCGGCCGCTCCGGCTTCCGGAACCTGCTCCGCAGCAATCCGGTGCAAGCCCGAAGGCCAGAACGCCCAGCGCCCCAATAGCGCTGTCAGTGCAGGAACGAGGAACGGACGCACGATGAACGTATCGAGCAGGACGCCCAGCGCGGTGATCAAGCCGAACTGGAGGAGCACTTGGATCGGCAGCGTTGCCAGCACGGCGAACGTGCCCGCCAGGATGAGGCCGGCTGACGTGATGACCGGCCCGCTTTCGTTGACGCCCTCGGATATGGCTTGGCGGAGCGGCATATGCCGCCTCTTTTTCCAGATGCCCGACACCATGAAGATGTTGTAATCCTCGCCCAGCGCGACCAGGAACACAAAGGCGTAGAGCGGAATTGCGCCCTGAATGGCGTCGATTCCGATCGCCTGCAGGACGAGCCACCCGAGGCCGAGGGCGGAGAAGTAGCTGAGAATGACGGTTCCGATCAGATACAGCATCGCGGTCGCCGAACGCAGGTAAACGAGCAGCAGCAGCGCGATGAGGCCGATGACGACAGGGATGATCAGCTTCGTGTCCGAGTCTTGCGTCGCCCGGGTATCATATTGGACCGCAGTTTGGCCGGCAATCCATACATGGCCTGCCGGATCGGCGGCTCCTGCGCCGGCGAGCGCTCCTTCGGCCAGCCTCCGCATCTCCGGAATCCGGTCCATCGCCTCGAGGGAATACGGATTCAGGCTCAGCTCCACCGTCCACGCCCGGATGTTCGGATTGACAGCTCCCTGCTGCGGCTGGGACACCGAAGCCACGTAAGGCTGGCTCTTGAGTTCATTCGGGAAGCCGTCCATGTCCCCTCGCCCTTCCGTGTCCGCGATGATGGTCACAGGAGCCAGCTTTCCTTCGGAGAACTGTTCTCCGATGAGACGGAAGCCTTCCCTGGACTCCATATCCGACGGGAAGGAAGAAAGGATGTCGTACGTGAACTTCACCTGCGAGCTGACGGCCGCCAGGGAACCGAGCAGCAGCAGGGAGACTCCGGCTACTTTCCACGGATGCCGGACGACGAGCCGGCCGGTGAAGCCGGATCGCCGGCTGCTGCGCGGAGCGGGCGCGGGCTTGCCGCGGCGGGCTGCCCGTTCCGCCGCCATCGCCGGCGTACGCGGCACGAACGGCCAGAAGGAGCCCCGGCCGAGAATCGCGAGCAGCGCGGGGACAAGCGTCAGGCTGGCCAGCGCCATGACGAGAATCGAAAGGCTGAACGGCACGGCGAACCGGTGCACGCCGCCGAACCGGGCAAGCAGCAGCGTCAGCAGCGCGATGACGACCGTCAGGCCGCTCATCGCGATTGCCCCGCCCGAGTCGGATACGGCCCTGCGCAGCGCGGCCGGCTTGCTCTCCTCCTCCGTCAGCAGATGGCGGTAACGGCTGATCAGGAACAGGCAGTAGTCCGTCCCTGCGCCGAACAGCAGCACCGTCATGATGGAGACGGCTTGCGAGTCGACATCGATCCAGCCTTGCGAGGCCATATACCCGAGGATCGGCCCCGTCACTCCGTAGGCGAAGCCGACAGCCAGCAGAGGGATGAGAGCCAGCACGGGGGAACGGTAGATGACCAGCAGGAAAACGAGCACCAGCAGCACCGTCGCGATCAGCAGAGAGACATCGGCGCTGCTGAACAAGGCGGTCGCATCGACCGCGATGCCTGCAGGCCCGGTCAGCCTGGCGCTCGGCGCCGGGGAGTCCGCAGCCGAGTATGATGCCGCGAATACATCCTCGCCTCCGGCCAGGGCGTTGATCCGCTCCCGCAGCTCCTGCGTGCCTTCCTTGAGCTCAGGCGTGCCGGCCTCCGGCTTGAACGTCACCGCCCAGACGAGCGTGCTGCCGTCCTTCGACAGCTGCGCTTTCAAGGCAGGCTCCGGCAGCTTGTCGAGCGGCACAGCAGCCTGCTGATGAGCAACGGGCCGCGCCGTCACGTCTGCTGATGCTTGCCGGATCAGCTCGAGATCCCCGTCCCCGAGTCCCCCATCCCGATGCCATACAATCAGAGCCGGCGTCCCGTCATTCGATGCTAACTCCCGGCTGAGCACCTCCTCCGCTTGGACGGAAGCGACCTGTTCGCCGAAGTTAGGCGCGTTCTCATCCACCTCGGCCCTTACTCCCGGAAGCAGCATGCTGAGCAGGGCGGCCATCACGATCCATGCGGCCAGCGTAACCCACTTGCTCCGCCGGCCGGCGATGGCTCCCATCCATCGGTTCATAACCCTCATCCTTTCGTTTCCGCATTCCGTCACCGGTATGACCCCCGAGCACGAAATCATGATAAAATAAGCTAGTCCGACGCGAAACGCATGCTCGGGCAGGCAAGTTAACATCCAACGGAAAATCCTGTCCCCATTATATATACCGTAGGGTTAATTTTCAACGGATTCCGATTTTACATAGAAGGAGAGCTTCTTTTGTCAAAATTTCCCCAATGTGATTCCGATAAAGAAGGAACGCGCCGCGCGCCGGGCCGGCCAAAGGCGGAAGACCGCGGAACTCCCGTCCGGGACCTCGTGCTGCAGGCCGCTTCCGTCCTGTTCATGGAGCAAGGCTACGAGGCCGTATCGCTGAACCAGATCGCCGAGCAATGCGGCGTCACCAAAGCGTCGGTCTATTATCATTTTACGAGCAAGCCTGTCCTGTTCACCGCCTCCGTCACCGATATGCTGCGCAAGGCCAAAGCTGGAACAGAAAGGCTGCTGGAGAGCGGCGGAACCTTGCGGGAGAGGCTGCTCCGCATCGCTCAGGTCCGGCTGGCCCGAAGCCAGCATGCCGAATTCGAAACGCTGATGCGGGAAGCCTCTCACTGGCTGACGGCGGAGCAGAAAAATGAGATCCGCGAAGCCGAGGACCATCTCCACCAGCTGCTTGCCGTCCATTTCCGCAAAGCTCTGGATTCTGGAGAAGTGAAGAAGGGCAACCCTCTCTTGATGGCTCATCTCTATACCGCCCTGCTGATGATCGGCAATCGGGAAGCGGCGCAAGGGATGTACGGCTCCATCGACGAGCTGGCCGATCAGATGATGGATCTGTTCTGGTCCGGCATCGACTCCGGACGTACGCGAGAGGAAGCGTGATGGCCCCTATCGTCTGTCAGCACCCGGTCCTGAAGGTCATCTTGGCTATGTGAGGAGAGAAAAAGCAGGACATGTCGATCAAACTGAAGCTATCCGCCCTCATTTCGTCAGTCGTTGTCCTGATCCTGGCATTGAACCTGCTCGTTTTCTCCCTGTATTCGACCGGGCAGCAGGAAAGAGCGGTCGAGCAGCAGATCCGTACGGCCGCCGATCAGATCCGCTTCTCCATGTCGCCGACGCTGCGGACGGCTTATTACATCGATGCAACCGTCTCGGAGCGGATGCGTGTCGCATCCATTGCCGCGATCGGCCTGCTTGGGCCCCGACTTGCCGACGTCGCCGAAGCCAGCCTGCTGGAGAGCGCGGGCAAGCTCAACCTGGATTCCCTGTCGCTCGTCCAGCGCGGATACGACGGCAAGATTACGATCGCGGCCTCATCCGATTCCGACCTGACAGGCAAGGCGATCGGCTCCGGAAGCCTCAACGGCAAGGTCGTCAGCGATCTGATCAGCCACGGATATGCATACACCGAACGGGGAACGAGCCTCCAGAATTACTGGTGCGATTCGCTGTTCTACTCCGAGAGCGGCTACAAATCCAAGCTGAGCTTCTATTACGACGGAACCTCCGACTACGTCGTGCGGGTTTCCTACAACGTGCAGCCGATGGTCGACAAGCTGACTCCGATCCAGGACCACAGCAATATCGACGATATGATCCGTGATTTTCCGGGCCTGGTCGAGATTACAGGCATCAATGCGGATCTGGTGCCCCGTTCGGACAGCGGCGAGCCTTCCGAGCTGCGGCAAGGATTTCCGGACAACGCCATGGAATTCGGAGCCTACCGCTACGTCGATAGGGAGAACGACTATGCCTTGATGGAGAAGGCCAGCCGGACAGGCCAGCCGGTGTACAACAAGACCGAGCTGCTGGGCAAAAAGCTGCTGCGAGGATACATCCCCTTCAACGTCGACTCGATCCGCAGCTACGTCGTCATCGTTTCCCTGGACACCTCCTTGTACGGCGAGTCGCAGAACAAGCAGTTCTTCCTGCTGCTCGCCATATCGATCACGCTGCTGATCGTCGCCATATCGGCCAGCTACCTGATCTCCGGGGTCGCCTTGCGGAAGCTGAAGCTCGTCATTCAAAGGGTGAACGCGGTGGCCAAGGGAGACTTCAACAAGCCGATCTGCCTCAGCAGCAACGACGAGATCGGCGAGCTGGCTCAAAGCGTCAACCTCATGGCGTCCAATATGAGCGCTTATACGAGCCGTCTGAAGGAGTCGGCGGAAGAGCTCCGCCACACGAAGGAGCATCTGGAATCGCTCGTCAGCCATACGAAGGACGCCATCCATACGTACGGTCTCGACGGGCGGCTCATGAGCGCGAACCGCGCCTTCGAGACGATGCTCGGGTGGTCGGAGCAGGAACTCATGGATCCGGACTCGCCAGCCTCTTTCCCGCCCAGAAACGAGGAGGAAATCCGCCAAATGATCAACAGCGTGCTGAACGGGGTCGCCTATATCGACGCGGAGACCACGCTCGAGACCAAATTCGGAGCCCGCATCGACGTGAGCACGACGGCCTCGCCGATTCGAGACCATGACGGGTCGATCGTCGCGGTATCCTGCATTTCCCGCAACGTGACGAACCGCAAGCATACCGAAGAGCTGCTGCGGCGGACGGAGAAGCTCTCCGTCGTCGGACAGCTGGCAGCCGGCGTCGCCCACGAGATCCGCAATCCGCTGACGACGCTGCGAGGCTTCGTGCAAATGCAGATGGAGGGCAAGGAGCTGAGTCCGTACTTCCTGTCGATCATGCTCTCGGAGCTGGACCGGATCAACTTCATCGTGAGCGAGTTTCTTGTGCTGTCCAAGCCACAGGCCAATCATTACCATAGGCAGCGCATCGCGCCGATGCTGGAGGATATGGCGCTCCTCCTGGAGCCGGAAGCCAATCTGTCCGGAGTCGCCATCGAGCTCGATCTGGATAGCGGCATCGCCCCGATCCTATGCGAGCCGAACCAGATGAAGCAGGTATTCGTCAACGTCATCAAAAACGGCATCGAGTCCATGGCGGCGACGGGCGGCGTGCTGAAGATCGGCTTGCATCGGGATGATGCCGGATTTGCCGTCGTCACGGTCGAGGACCAGGGAAGCGGCATTTCCGAGGAAGACCTGCTTCGCCTGGGCGAGCCGTTCTTCACCAGCAAGGAAGGCGGCAACGGACTCGGGCTCATGGTCAGCCAGCGCATCGTCAGCAATCACAAAGGCATATTCGTCATCCGCAGCCGCGTCGGCAAAGGAACTGTCGTCCGCATCAGCCTGCCCGTCCTCTCCGAATGATCCTCCTGCTCTCCCGGGATACTAGGCAGACAAGCTGCTGCCACAGCATCTGGGAGGGCGGATCTCATGAAAACGATACTCAGCATTGCCGCAGAGGATTGGCGGCGGATCGGACGGAACTGGACCGCCTGCGTCATCCTGGGAGGCCTCGCCCTGCTCCCTTCCTTGTACGCCTGGTTCAATATTCTCGCCTCGTGGGACCCGTACGGCCGCACTTCCGAGATTCCGTTCGCCGTCGTCAACGAGGATGCCGGATACCGCCTCAGTCCGGCGCTGGGCGCTGCAGCGGGAGAAGAAGCCGGCGGCGGCATGCTCCGAGCCGGCGACGAAATCGTCAAGGCGCTGCGCGCCAATCCTTCGATCGGCTGGCATTTTGTCGGCGGGAAGGAAGCGCTGGACGGCGTTCGGGACGGCACTTACTATGCCAGCATCCTCATACCGGCGAACTTCTCCGAGCGGATGGCCAGCATCCTCTCGCCCAAGCCGCTTCGGGCGGAGATTACGTACACCGTCAATGAAAAGATCAATGCGATCGCTCCAAAGATAACCTCTTCCGGAACGAATACGATCATCAAGAACTTCACCGAGCAATTCTCCGAAACGGTGAACGGCACGATCTTCCGCCTGTTCAACGAGCTCGGCACCGAGCTCGAGCGGGAACGGCCGGCGATCGAGCATGCGGAGCAGCTCGTCTACCGGCTGGAGAAGGAGCTGCCCGAGGTGAACCGGATCGCAGCCGTCGCCCGGAAGGATCTGGGCAAGACCGCGCAGCTCACGGCGGAGGCGCAAAAAGCGCTCCCGTTCGCCGAGAAGCTGACCCGTGAAGGCTCCCACTTCGCAGACGGAGCCGGAACGTTCCTGCAGCACGGCAGCGAGGCGCTTCAGGCGGTCTCTCCCGCCGTGAAGCAGAATTTGCTGCTCGTGCAGCAGGCTGCCGCGGCGCTGGAAGCTGCCGCCGCAGCGCTTGGCGAAGGCGGGGCGGACAATTCCGCCCGCGCCGCCGAAGCTCTGGCCGCAGCGGCCGCCCGCATCGAGGCGGGCCGCGCGGCGGCAGGCGCCTTGGCCGCGCTGCTGCCGCGGCTGGGCGCCTACGGCGATGCCGGCGGCGCGCTCGCCGCCGCCGGCAAGCGCCTTGGCGGGCTCGAGCGCAGCCTCGCCCGCCAGGCGGAGCTGGCCCGCGCCGCAGGCGAGGCGCTGGCGGCCGGGCGGCAGCCGGCCGCCGGGCTTGCCGAGCATCTGCGGCAAGGGGCTGAGGAGGCGGGGCGCATCGCCGCCGACCTCCTCGGCCGCTACGACAGCGAGCTCGCGCCGCGCGTCGCAGCAGGAGTGAAGGCGGCGCAAAAGGCCGCCGCAGAAGCCGGCGACGCCCTGAAGCGGGCGCATGCCCAGCTGCCCGCCGTGACCGGCCTGCTCCATGATGCCGCCAAAGGCATCGCATTCGGCCAGAGCAAGCTCGACGCCTTCCAGAGCGAGCTGCCGGAGGCCGAAAAGCGGATACGAGACCTCGCGGCCAAGCTGCGGGAGCTGCGCAAGAAAGGCAATCTCGGCGAGGCCATCGATCTGCTCAAGAGCAATTACGTCCAAAAGGCCGAATTCCTGGCCCGCCCGATCGAGCTGAAGCAGCATTCCCTGTTCCCGATCGCGAATTACGGGACGGCGATGACGCCGTTCTTCACCGTACTCTCGCTGTGGGTCGGCGCGCTGCTGCTCGTCTCCATGCTCAGCCTGGATGTCCATCGAGAGGCGGAGGTCCAGCATGCCTATCTCGGCCGCTTCCTCACCTTCTGGGCAATCGGCCTGCTGCAGTCGCTGCTCGTCACGCTCGGAGACATCCTGCTGCTCGGCGTACGCCCCGCGTCGCCGGTCTTGTTCGTGCTGTCGGCTCTGCTCATCAGCACCGTGTTCATGCTCATCGTCTATACGCTCGTATCCGTTCTCGGGAATGTCGGCAAGGCTGCCGCCATCGTCCTGCTCGTGCTGCAGCTCGCCGGCTCCGGCGGCACGTTCCCGGTGCAGGTCACAGCTCCGATCTTCCGGGCCCTCTATCCTTTTCTGCCTTTCACCTATGCCGTCGGCCTCTTGCGCGAAACGGTCGGAGGCATTCTCCCCGAAGCCGCGCGCAGGGATTTGTCGATGCTGCTGCTCTTCGGCGTCATCGCGCTGCTCGCCGGCCTGCTGCTCAAGAAGCCGCTCGGAAGAGCCGCAGGGAGCCTTGCGGCAAAAGCCCGCGAAAGCGGCATTATCCATTGACCGTTGATCGAAATCGAACGACTACGCAGAATTTTCTTCTGTCGCCCGGAGGAATCCAATGAAAATGAGATCCCATGCCGCGCCCGAACCTCATAAAGCTCCGCTGTGGCCGATGTTCAAGCGCCTGTTCCTGCATGTCAAAGGACAATGGCCGCTGCTTCTGGCCGCATGGCTGTCCATGGGCGGCGTCGCCGCCCTGCAATTCGTCATTCCGAAGCTGACCCAATATGCGGTCGACCATGTCATTCCCGGCAAGCTGTACGGCCAGCTGCTACCGATCGCAGGCGCCGTCTTGGGGACAGCGGTGCTGCTCGGCGTTTTCGGCTATATCAGCAGCTATACGTTCAGCAAAGCCGGCCAGCAGACCGTCTTCGAGATCCGCAACCGCCTGTACCGCCATTTGCAGAGCCTCGATCTCGGCTTCTACGACCGCCGCCGCACGGGCGACCTGATGTCCCGCATGACGAGCGATGTCAACCAGCTGCAGCAGATGGTCAGCTCCGGAACGATGGGGATTCTGACTGACGCCGTCACGTTCATCGCTATTGCCGGTTACATGCTGCTGGAGAATGCTCAGATGACCGTCGCACTCCTGGCCTTGTTTCCCGTCATGTTCCTTACGGCCCGCCGCTATGGCGGACGGATGCGCCGCACCTTCCGACGGGTCCAGGAAACCGTGGCGGAGATGAGCAGCCATCTGCAGGACACGCTCTCTTCCATCCGGCTCGTCAAGTCGTTCTCCGCCGAAGAACGCGAAAGCGCTGTATTCGCCCGCTGGAGCGCCGACAACCGGGACGCCAATCTCCGCTCCACCCGCTTCAGCGCGATTTTCGGCCCCATGATCGACCTGCTTCAATACGCAGGCATGGCTTTCGTGCTCGCCTTCGGCTCCTGGCAAGCGATGCGCGGCGATATGACCGCCGGCTCCGTCATCGCCTACCTCAGCTACTTGCGGCTGCTCCAAAACCCGGTCCGGCGCTTCAGCCGCCTCATGAGCACCGTGCAGCAGTCCGCGGCGGCCTACGACCGCATCATGGAGACGATGTCGGCCGTTCCCGACGTCAAGGACCGGCCTGATGCGGGCGAGCTTAGGCTCGCTGGCGGAGAGATCGTGTTCGAGCAGGTTTCGTTCCGCTACTCCTCCTCCGCGGCTGATGTGCTGCATGAGTTCAACCTGACCTTGGCCCCGGGCAAAACGACCGCCCTTGTCGGCTCTTCGGGCGCGGGCAAAACGACGGCCGCCCATCTCGTCATGCGCTATTACGACGCGACCCGAGGCCGGATCACGGTCGACGGAATCGACATCCGCGACGTGACCCAGGCTTCCCTGCGCCGTCAGATCGCGATCGTCTCGCAGGATGTCATGCTCCGCAACGGCACCGTACGGGCCAATCTGGCTTACGGCAAGCCCGGAGCCACCGAGGAGGAAATGATCGGCGCCGCGCAGGCGGCCTACGCGCATCCGTTCATCGAGGAGCTTCCGGACGGTTACGATACGGAAGTCGGAGAGAGAGGCGTCCGCCTCTCCGGCGGGCAGAAGCAGCGGCTTTCCATCGCAAGAGCGCTGCTTGCCGATCCCAAAGTCATCATCCTCGACGAAGCGACGGCTGCTCTGGACACGGAATCCGAACAGCTCATCCAAGCAGCGTTGGAAACCCTTCTGGCCGGAAGGACCAGCCTTGTCATCGCTCACCGCCTCTCCACCGTCCGCAGAGCCGATCTCATCGTCGTCATGGAGCAGGGCCGCATCGTCCAAAGCGGCACCCACGAGGAGCTCATGGAGCAAGGAGGCCGATATCGCCGCCTGTACGAGCTCCAGTTTCCGCAGCAGGCAGGATGATGCGGCTCTGATTTCTCTTCTTTGCCGGGTATGAAACTCCAGCCCGGGGCGAATCCTACCCAAGGACGCTTTTCCAGCGCTCGAGTACATTACGCGAGAGAAGGGTGACGGCAGGAGTGAAACCAGATAAACGCGGCGGTTCCGCCGCCATATCGGGCGGAGGGATGAAATGGCCGCGCGGGAAGTTCGTCGGCAGGGAGCCTCAGCCCTCCCACAAGAAAGCCGACGACAGCCGCACAGCCGCCCTTCTCGCCCTATCATCCGTTCCCTTGATCATGACGCTGGGCAATTCCATGCTTATTCCCGTGCTGCCCGCCATCGAAACGGCGCTCAGAATCACGCCTTTGCAGGCGAGCCTCATCATTACGGTCTACTCCGTCATGGCCATCATTCTGATCCCGATCGCCGGTTATCTGTCCGACCGCATCGGCCGCAAGAAGGTCATCATTCCCTCGCTGATCCTGGCTGGAGCGGGAGGCGCGGTATGCGGCTGGGCGGGCAGTCTCGAGCCAGGGGGATACGGCATCATTCTGGCGGGGAGAGTGCTGCAGGGAATCGGCGCTGCCGGCGCCATGCCGATCGTCCTCCCTCTAGTAGGAGACATGTTCCGGAGCGAGCAGCAGGTCAGCGCGGGACTCGGACTGATTGAAACCTCCAACACTTTCGGCAAGGTGCTCAGCCCGATTCTCGGATCGGCTCTCGCTCTTCTTGCCTGGCAGGCGCCGTTCTGGTCCGTGCCGGTTCTTTGCGCGCTCTCCATTATCCTTGTGCTGCTCCTGGTCAAGGTGCCGCCCAAGCAAGGCAAGGAAGCAGCCGCCACTCAGCCTCCAGGCCAATTCTTGAGCGGCGTTTGGAATCTTTACCGCAGCAAGGCGAGATGGCTGACGGCTTTGTTCGTCGTAGGCTGCTTTTCGATGTTCATTTTATTCGGACTGCTGTTCTACCTGTCGGAAACGCTGGAAAAAAGCCATCACATGAAGGGCATCCTGAAAGGGCTTGTGCTCGCGATTCCTTTGGCCGTTCTGTGCGCAGCTTCCTATGCAGCGGGAAAATGGATCGGAGAGCATAAAAAAGTGATGAAATGGACCGTCACAGGGGGATTCCTCCTCTGCGCGGCCAGCATTGGAGCCTGCCTATTCTGGGAAGCGACCTCCATCCGCATCGCCCTGCTGTCCGGCGCAGGCCTTGGCATCGGTGCCGGCTTGCCCTGCCTCGATGCCTTCATTACCGAAGGCATCGACAAGGAGGAGCGAGGGACGATCAGCTCGCTTTACAGCAGCATGAGATTCATCGGCGTGGCCGCAGGCCCGCCCGTCGCTTCGCTGCTGATGAAGCAGTCCGCGCCTTTGCTCCTGGGAGTAATGGCTGCCGTGGCTGCCGCCGCCTTCATACTCGCGCTTGCCGGGATTCGCCCTCGCAATGACAAAGGCTGAGCCGTTCAAGCGGCTCAGCTTTTGTTTGTCTCTTGTTTTTCACGTTCCGGAACCTCTTGAGGGCGTGCATCGTTTTGTTTCCGGTCGCCATTCCGACTTTATCGGACATACGATCCGCTATTTGGCCAATTTGAAGGCTATTTCAGATTTATCGGACATACGATCCGCTATTACCAAATTTTTATCAACATAGAGGTAGATTTCAAAGAAATAACGGATCTGATGTCCGATAATCACCCATAAAGGCTCATTCTCGCTCAATAACGGTTCCTATGTCCGATACGGTTAATTGGGCATTCCCAGTTTGAATTTATAAGCACTACCGAGGCGCGCAGGCAGCATTGGGATGCATCATATTTGATATCATAGGCGTTTTTCTTGTTTCATTTCTTGTTTCATTTTCGTGTTTCGAACTTCTCTTCTGTTTCTGATACCATTCGTAAACTGTGATTTCGTGTTTCGCTTTTGGCTTCTGTACCTATCTCCGGTTTTGTGCTGCATTCGTTAACTTTCCGGCTTCGTGTTCCTTGCTTTTTACTTGACTTGCTTTCGATTTCTCCCGTTCCTGTTCTCAAAGCTCTCTCCCCGTTCCTGTTCTCGAAGCCCTCCCCAATTCCATCCACAGTTTCCACCCCCTTTCGCTCCGTTTTTCTACTCCCCATTGATTTTCTTCCCGAATTCTTTTCCAGAAAAGCCTTTGCAGGCTGCTTGGAGACATCTTAGAATGGAAAAAAAGGGGATGAACGCCGAATGGAAAAGAATCTCGTCCGAATCGCACTCGCCCAAACCCGCTTTCCGAAGTCGCTTGCGGATGGAGAAGATCTCATAGCCCGAGGAATAAGCCAGGCTGCTGAGCAGGGAAGCGCCATCGTCTGTTTTCCGGAGGCAGTCCTTCCGGGGCTGAGAGGGGTCGGCTTCGAAGTTGAGCCCTATGATCACGAGGCCATGCAGGCTGTTCTGAAGCGCGTCTGCGAGCTGGCCGCCAGCCGCCGGATCGCGGTTGTGCTGCCTACGGAATGGAGGGGCGAGGGAGGCATGGAGCTCGCGGCATTTGTCATCTCTGCCGATGGCGAGCTGCTTGGACGCCAGACCAAAAATCAGCTCGATCCGGACGAAGAGCCATTCGGTTATAATCCCGGCGTTGGAAGAACGCTGTTCGAGATTGAAGGGCTGAAGTTCGGCATCGTCATCTGCCATGAGGGGTGGAGGTATCCCGAGACCGTCCGCTGGGCCGCGCGCCGAGGAGCGGATATCGTCTTTCATCCCCAGTTCACTCCCGCGGTGCCCAACCCCGAATTCTACAAAGGCGCCATGGCTTGCCGCAGCGGCGAGAACCAAATTTATTTCGCGAGCGTCAACTTCGCCCTGGAAGGACAGCAGGTCGTCACCAGCCTGATCTCACCCGCCAGCGAAAGACTGGCTTCGGCTTCTCCTTCCGTCGAGGAGCTGATCGTCTATGATATCGAGCCTGCCTTGGCGACTCGCCGTCTGGCAGGAAGGCTGCTTCCGGATCTGCTTGGCTGAGCAGCATTCAAATAGAAAATAAAACGGGGATGGCCGGCAGGCCATCCCCGTTTTCAATGTTCAGCTTTTCGGCTCGCTGTTCAGCTTTTCGGCTCGCTGTTCAGCTTTCGGCTCGCTGTTCAGCTTTTCGGCTCGCTGTTCAGCTTTTCGGCTCGCTGTTCAGCTTTCGGCTCGCCCTTCAGCCCTTCAGCTCTTCGGCTCGCTTTTGCCGTCGTAGCGCTTGGTCCATTCCGTCAAAATCGCGTCGCGGTCTTTGGCAGCAGCCTGCAGGTCGTACTTGATGAGCTGGTCGACCGGATTTTGGGATAACCGGCCAGGAGCTCGATATCGCCTCCAAAGCTCCGCCATTTTGCTTACTAAAGTTGAGAAACAATAGTTAATTTAGTACAATGAATAGACTTAAAGGAGGCTATTCTTATGTCCGCTTCACCGAGAAAGATGGAACTTGGAATCAGCACGTTTTTGGAGGCCATGCCGGCCTCGACCGCAGGTCCGACGATCAGCCACGCCCAGCGTCTGCGCAACGCGGTCGAGGAGATCGTCGTCGCCGAGCAGGCCGGTCTGGACGTCTACGGCATCGGAGAGCATCATCGGCCTGATTATGCGGGAAGCGCTCCAGCCGTCGTGCTTGCCGCCGCGGCGCCCTTGACCAAGAAGATCCGCCTGACGAGCGCCGTCACGGTGCTGTCCTCGGATGATCCTGTCCGCGTCTACCAGCAGTTCTCCACCCTCGACGGCCTCTCGGACGGACGTGCCGAGATCATGGCGGGACGGGGCTCGTTCATCGAGTCTTTCCCCCTGTTCGGATACAGCCTGGACGATTACAATGAGCTGTTCGACGAGAAGCTGGAGCTGCTGCTCAACATCCGGCAGTCGGAAAAAGTAAGCTGGCCAGGCGGCCATCGGCCGGCCATCGACAATCAAGGCGTATACCCGCGGGCGGTGCAGGAGCCGCTGCCGGTCTGGATCGCTACGGGAGGCAATCCGGAATCCGCCATTCGCGCCGGCGTGCTCGGCCTTCCCGTCGTATTCGCGATCATCGGGGGCATGCCGGAGAGATTCGCCCCGCTGGTGGATCTGTACCGCCGCGCCGCCGCACAGGCCGGCCACGACCTCTCGAAGCTACGGGTCGCTACGCACTCGCACGGCTTTGTCGGCGATACGACTCAGGGAGCCGCCGATGCCTTCTTCCCTCATAACCAGGCACAGATGAGCGCCATCGGCAAAGAGCGCGGATGGGCCGGATACGACCGCGCCGCCTACGACCAGTCCCGTACTCTGAGGGGCGCTCTCTACGTCGGCGATCCCGAATTCGTCGCAGAGAAAATCGTGCTGCTGCGCCAGAACCTCGGCCTCGACCGCTTCTTCCTGCATGTGGACGTCAGCACGATGCCGCATCGCGAGGTGCTGAAGGCCATCGAGCTGCTCGGTACGAAGGTCGCCCCGATCGTGCACAAGGAGCTGGAGCGCATCGAAGGCGGCAAGTAACCTCACCGGGCGATTGCTGAGCAGTTTGGGGAGATTGGAAGAAACGTCTGCTCCTAGCGGATGGACCCTCCGCGTCAAGCAGAGGAATGCAGCGACGCCGGAAAATGAAAAAAGCCCCTTCGGGCCAAGCAGCTCCGCCCGACCCGTTGAGGATCGAGACGCCGCTTGTCCCGGCAGGGGCTTTCTCTTTTTTCAAATCGAAGCCAAAAGCTCCAGCGCTCTTGCCAGCGAGCGGAGAGGATGGCCGATCTGCCTGCCCGTCTCCCGCCCGGCCCGTTCGGCCGCTCCGGCCATCGACAGCTGGGCGACGGATACAGCCAGCCCCGGGTCGGACTCTGCCGCCCGGAGAAGATGAGCGGTTACCGCGTCCTCATACTCCTCTTTCCTGCCCGCCATGACCAGGGGGAACAGATCCGGGATGACTTCGGCGCGGACTTCCGGCGCCCGACAGCCGGATGCTTCCGCATAAGCATGCAGTCTGGCCATCGTTCCTTCTACCGTGGCCGGATTGCTGAACAGCAGCAGTTGCGGCTGTCCGCTGCGGCATACCTCCTGGAAGAAAGGCTCGTCGATCTTGAGAATCGCCGGCATTCCGGCTGCCAGACGAGACTCGTCAAGCAGCGCGATATAGTTGGTGCAGGTGATCAGGATGACGTCCGCTCCCGCCGCAGCCATCCATTCCAGCTGCTTCAGCACCCTATCGCCGCCTCCGGCGCTCGCGAAGCCGGGATCGTTGCCGATCCGGGCGATCAGGCCGGGATCGACGTAATGCTCCAAGACGAATTCCCGGGGCGCGATCTCCTGGATGAATCCGATATTGGATTCATGCGCGTGCAGGCAAGCCAGTTTTCGAGCCATTGCAATCCCCCGCCCGTTTTTCCCCCTATCTTACCAGCAGATTCACCTCTTGTCCGGACAGGCGCTGCAAAGGCGAAAAACCCGGCTGTTCCCAGCCAGGCTTCGCTCTTAGTCGGCCACGATCCAGTGGACATCCTTCTCCTCCAGAGACGGCGCCCATTCAGGAGGAGGCGCAATGTCGCTGACGACGATGTCGATCTCCTCCAGTCCGCAGGTGCGGCAGTAATAGATGCTGCCGACCTTGGCATGGTCCGCCAGCACGATGCTCTGCTTCGCCTGCTTGAGGAAGACCCGTCCCAGCATCGCGCGATCGTCCTCGAAGCAGGTGACGCCGCCGTCCAGCTGCAAGCCGTCGGCTACGATGAAAGCTTTGTCCACATGGAAGTTGGACATGAAATGCATCGCCAGCGTTCCGCTCGTGCGGTAATGCCGGCTGTTGACGCGGCCGCCGACAAAGACGATCTCCCCGTCGAAGACGCCGCGGTTCTTGTAGCTGTGCAGCAGATTCAGCGCATGGATGGACGTCACGAGCACCGTCAGCTGTTTTTTCTGCACCAGCATGTCGATCATCTGCACGGTCGTCGTGCCGTCATCGAGGATGATGACGTCCTTGTCCTGGATAAGCGCCGCCGCGGCATGGCCGATCCGAGCCTTCTCCTCCGCCTGCAGCACCTCGCGCTTGACGTACGCCGGCTCCTCCCGCTCCACGTTCACCTTCACGGCGCCGCCGTACACCCGCTTGAGCCGGTTCTCCTGCTCCAGCTCCTCCAGATAGCGGCGGACCTTAGTCTTTTTGAACGGCCTCGTCGAGTGCCGGAGCCAGATCAATGACCCGTCGCTCCCGAGCGCTGCGCTGCGCCGCCTCGATCAGCCTAATGACCTCCAGCGCTTCCTCCACGTCGACCGGGGGCTTGCCGCCGCCGGAGATCGCCTCCGCGATGCCCCGGTAATAGTCCTGATAGCTGCCGGGCAGCGTATCGATCTTGGTGCGCATGGTGAGGTCGCCGACGGCCGTCGTCAGCTCGCCGTAGCATTCCTCCTTGTCCGCGCCCCAGTCGGCGTCGCCTGGCCGCAGGCCGGCCTTCAGCTGATCCTCCTGCGGATCCAGCCCGTATTTGATATAGCTCCCGAGATCTCCATGGACCATGAAGCGCGGCCCCGCCTGCCGGACCAGCGTGCCGGCCCGCAGAATCGCCCGCGACTGGGGATAGGATAGCACCAGGTGGAAGTAGTCCACCGTCTCCGCTTCATCCCGGTCGAGCCGCAGATCGGCCCAAATGGAATCCGGGCTGCCTAGAACCTGCACAGCCTGGTCGATGAGATGCGCTCCGAGGTCATACAGAATGCCGGAGCCCGGCAGCGGCTGATCCCGCCATCTCGCCTCGACCTCCACCTCCGGCGAATACCGGTCGTAATGCGCCTCGTAGACGGAAACCCGTCCGATCGTGCCGGAATCCAGCACCTGCCGCACGGTAAGGAAGTCGTTGTCCCAGCGGCGGTTGTGGAAAACGCTGAGCATGACGCCCTTGGTCCGCGCCAGCTCGATCAGCTCCTCCGCCTCGCGCACCGTATTGGTGAACGGCTTCTCCACCACGACATGCTTGCCCGCGAGAATGGCGCTCTTGGCATGCTCGTAGTGCAGCGTATTCGGGCTTGCCACGACGACCAGCTCCACTCCGCTGCCGAGCAGCGCCTCCACGTCTTCGTACACGTCGACATTCTCGTAATCCTCCCGGACTTTATCCGTCTGGGAGGTGACGACTCCAGTCAGCTGCAAGCCTTCCTCGGCTGCGATGAGGGGGGCGTGGAATACCGAGCCTGACAGGCCGTATCCGATCAATCCCGTTCGTATGCCCATGATGATTGCCTCCGTTTCGGTAGGATCAAGGTACTTATCCTTACCCTCAGGCCGCCTCACGGAACCAAGGCCAAGCTCCGAAGTTCCGGCCCGGACGGATCGGCCGCTCGGTTCTCTTGCCCGGCCAAGCCTGCATGCCGGTCAGACGGGCGTACAATCCTCCCCGGGATACGAGCTCCTCATACTTGTTTCAAAAAGGACGATAGGACCAACGGCAGGTCATTGTTCTCGCAGTAAAAGGTTTGACCTTCTCATCAATAAAGGAGCAGGAACATAGGCTCCGCAAAATTAATACCTACATTTTCATAATGAAGTTATTGAGCATAAAGAAGGCTGTCGAGACTTTCTCGACAGCCTAGAGCTTCATTGTAGAACTCCTTAAATACAAACCTGATTTCAAAAGCCTCGTAACAACAGAGACTTCTCAACAGCCTGAGCGTTCGCACGGGCGCTCCTTCTTGCCTGGCATTCTTCAATCCGCGAGCCGGTAGCCGACTCCGCGCACGGTCTCGATGTACACCGGAGCCAGGGCGTTGTCGCCCAGCTTGCGCCGCAGGCTCTTCACATGGACGTCGACGACGTTGCTGTTGCCGAAAAACGGCGCATCCCAGATCGTCGCCATGAGATGGTCGCGCGTCTGGACGGCCCCCTCCGCGCCGATGAAGCTGAGCAGCAGCTCATACTCCGTCTTGGTCAGATCGATCGGGCTGCCGCCGCGGAACACCGCCATGCGCTTCGTGTCCAGAATCAGATCCTTGAAGCCCAGAATGCCTGGATCAGCCTCGTCTGCGGCAGGATGCCGAAGCAGCCAATCCTCGACGAGATCCAAAGCGTCCGCAGGGGAAACCGTCTGCAGGGCTCCCGTTTCCATGCTGCCGCAGAATTCCTTTCCTTGCTTGTCCCGGTCTCCCAGAAGAATGGCGCGGCTCCGCTTGGACGGATCCGCCATGAAGGTGCGGAAGCCGGGATCGCTGCCCAGCATGTCGGCCGCGCTGCCGTCGATCAGGTACAGGTCGGCCTGCAGGCTGTGCAGAACGTAATCGTCCACGCGGTGGAAGACCATCACATCGTAGCAGGCGGCGGACAAATCCCGGATCAGCTCATGCAGCAGGTTGGGATACGGGCTGATCAGCACGATCCGCCGCGTCGAGGCGCATAGGATGGGCGGTGCGGCTTCGGCCGTCGAGACGGCGGATGCATATGCATCCGCCTTTGTTCCGTAGCCATAGCCCGGCAGATGAAGCTGCGCGAGCTTGACCAAGTCTTCTTCAGAATGGATGCTGTTCACTCCACAATCTCCTCCTATCCGTTGCCAGCTGCGAGAGGATCGGTTCTCGTTCTATCTCTGTCTCTATTTCTCTATCTGTCTGAGACTCTATCTGTGTGCAACCCCGTGACATTCAGTACAGAGAGCAGGCAGGCGTGGATCCGCCTCTCATTTCCTGTGGCGGCATGCCGCCCTGCTTCTAGTATAATTCCGGCTGCGAGCGGGGGTCAACCGCCGCCGCCTCGTCTTCCTTCGGAGAGCGCAGCTGGCGCAGCGCGAACTCGCGGTACAGCTCATGCGTCTCCAGCAGCTCCTCATGGGTGCCCCGTCCGGTGATGCGTCCCTTGTCCACGAACAGGATCTGGTCGGCGTCCACGACGGTCGACAACCGGTGGGCGATGACGACCGTCGTGCGCCCCTCCATCAGATTGCCGAGCGCCTGCTGCACGATCACCTCCGACTGGCTGTCGAGCGCCGAGGTCGCCTCGTCGAGCAGCAGGATGTCCGGATTGCGCAGCAGGGCCCGCGCGATCCCGATGCGCTGCCGCTGCCCCCCGGACAGCTTGATGCCGCGCTCGCCGACCTCGGTGTCGTATTTTTGCGGCAGCTCGTTGATGAAGACGTCGGCGTAGGCCAACCGCGCCGCTCTCTCCAGCTCCTCCGGCTCCGGCGCGCGGTCGATGCCATACGTCAGATTGTCGCGGATCGTGCCCGCCATCAGCGGGCTTTCCTGCGCCACATAACCGATCCGGCTGCGCCAGCTGGCGAGCGAATAGTCCGCGAGCGGCACGCCGCCGATCAGCAGCCTCCCTGCCGTAGGAGCGTAATATCGCTCCAGAAGCGAGAAGAGCGTTGTTTTGCCGCCCCCGCTTGGACCGACGATCGCCGTAACCTGTCCCGGCTGGATCACGAAATCGATGCCCCGAAGGATCGGCTCGCTGCCGGCATAGGCGAACTCCAGTCCCTCGGCCGTGACGGGAGCCGACGCGCTGCGGAGCTCCCCGCCTGCGGCGAAGTCCTCCTCGGTCTCCTCCAGCGTCGCGCTGATCCGCTCCGTCGCTCCCATCGCCTTGTTGAATTGGGAGAAAAAGACCGCGATCTGGCTGACCGGCATGATGATCTGCATGAGGTACAGGATGAAGGCGACGAGGTCGCCGGCTGTCATCGCCCCGGACGACACGCGCACGCCGCCGTAGCCGATGATGATGACGAGCAGCATCATGATCGTGAAGGAGACGGCGGGGCCGATCCATGCCCCGACCCTGCCTTCACGGACGCCGAGCCGGTACAAGGCGCGGATGCCCTTGAAGCCGTGCTCCAGCTCACGCCGCTCCGCGCCAGACGCCTTGACGAGGCGGACCTCCGACAGCACGTTGTTGATGCCGCCGGAGAAGGAAGCCGTCTCGTCCTGCGTTTCCTTGGCGATGCGGTGCATCATGATGCCGAGCGGCACCATGATGCCGGCCAGCACCGGAATCGCGATCAGCAGGATGAGCGTCATGCGCCAATCCAACGTCAGCAGCAGGATGAACGCTCCGATCGCCGAGATGATGCTGGTGACGAAGCCGACCAGATGATCGGTGATGAGTCCGCGCACGACGCCCGTGTCGTTGGTCATGCGGCTGACCGTTTCTCCCGTCTGGTGGCGGTCGTAATAAGCGACCGGCAGCGCCATCAGCTTGCGCCACAGCCGCTCGCGCAGGCTTGCAACGACATGCTGCCCGAGCCGGGCGAGCAAGTAGCTGGAATAAGCTCCGGCCAGCGCTTGGATGACGAAGAACCCGGCCAGCATGATGATATGGACCGGCTTCAGGGCGCTCAGGCTGAAGCCGTCGATGAACTGCTTGGTCACCATCGGCACGACGAGCCCTGCCGCCGTAGAAGCCAGGCTCAGCAGCAGCGCGACGGCGATCAGCTTTTTGGGCGGCTTGGACGCCATGATGAGCCTGACGAAGGAACGCCAGCCCGCCCGCTTGCCGCCGGCTTGTCCAGCGGATGAAGGGGCATCGCTCCGTTCGCGGTAGGATGAGGTTTCGGTTGAAGATGCCATGCGTTTTGCAGCCCCCTTTCCCTCTATCCGTCCCAAGGGAATCTGTTTCCTTTATTATAGGTCTCGCTCAAGTGCCTTTGCCACTCGGCCGGCGGCCAGTCGGCTGCTGCCGATCCGGAGCGAAAGGTCGGCAAAGCCTGGCCTGAAGCCTCCCGGGATGAACAAAAAGAGGCATGAGAACTTCTCACGCCTCTTTGTCTTTCTCCATGCCTCTTCCCAATGCGCCTTCAGACCCGTCGATCCATGAGCGGAAGGATTCGAGCCTATTCCTCCGAGAACAGCTCCTCCAGCATCGGGCTCCGGTTGTTCAGGAACTGCCTCGTCACCCGGAAATGCTCCGTCTCCTCCAGCGCGACCTCTTCGATGCCGCTCCCGCTGAACTGATAAATGACTGCGTCCGGATAAGCCATCAGAATCGGCGAATGCGTGGAGATGATGAATTGGGAGCCTTGGCGGACGAGCTCGTGGATCCGGGTCAGCATCGACAGCTGCCTCGTCGGCGACAGCGCCGCCTCCGGCTCGTCCATGATGTAGAGCCCGCCGCCCCCCAGCCGGTTAATGAAGGAAGCAAAAAAGGACTCTCCATGCGACTGCTCATGCAGAGAACGGCCTCCATAGCTTTCGATGATTCTAGGTCCCCGACCATCGGGGTCCCGATCCATCTCCTCGATATTGCTCGCCAGATTGTAATAGCTCTCTGCCCGGAAGAAGAACCCGTCCCGAGGCTTGCGGATTCCGCGCGCCAGCCTCAAATGCCGGTGAAGCTCCGAATGGGAAGCATAGGTGGAGAACGTGAAGTTCAGGCTGCCTCCCTCGGCATTGAAGCCCCATGACACCGCAACACCTTCGAGCAGGGTGGATTTGCCCATGCCGTTCTCCCCGACGATGTACGTCACCTTGGGATGCAGCGTGAGCCGGTCCATCTCCCGGATGACGGGGAGCGAGAAGGGATACTCTGCGAAGGAAGGCACGCTGTCCCGCAGCAGCTGCACGCTTCTCAGATAAGCTTCCGGTTGCATTCCGGCCATATCCCCCTTCCTCTATGCTGCGGTTGAAATCGGATCGACGGCATCAGCCTACAGCAGGACCTCTGAGCTTGACCGTCCGTTCCAGAGCCGTCAAGGAATCGGCGTCGACCAGGCCGGGGCCGAGCCGCCACAGCGCGATGCCCTTGAGGCCGTACCGCTTGGCCAGTCCAGCCGGTCCGGACAGCGTCTGCGCCGTTTCGCTGTTGAAGTTGATGCCGAGCAGCAGCTTGCTGCGGTCGGTCTCCTTCAGCGCAAGCCGGATGGCCTCGTCCACCTTGGCCAGAGGTTCCGGCTTGCCGCCCTGCTCATAATCGTACGCCATGATCGCGATCTCGTCGGACAGCTGCGCCAGCGTTTTGTAATCATAGCCTTTGTAGGAGCCGTTCAGCGGATGCAGCGACAGCGACAGGCCGAGTCCGGCCGCCTTGGAAGCCGTCCGAAGCTCCTTGACGAACACGTTGAACGACTGTGCGGCCGCCGCCTTGTCTCCGGTCAGTCCAAGCCCTTCAAAGTCCAGATCGATGGATTTGAAGCCTCCCTGCGAAGCGGCATCCACGATTCCTTTGACCGTATCGGCTCTCAGCGAGGAATCCCCGAGCATTTTGGTCAGCTCGCCTTTGACATCCCCGGAGAAAACCATGAATTCCGTCAGGCCGCCCGCCGCTCCCGCGCCCGCTACGATCGATTCGGGAGTGACGTCTCCGTCGGCTTGGGGCCAGTAGAAGTCTTTGCCCTTGAGCGTCAGCCTGCCGTCCTCCCCGATCCGGCCCCAGCCGAAGGCGACCGCGTCGAAGCGGCCCAGCTGCTTCACTTGGGAATAGGACTTGATGGCGTAATAAGCTTTTGTGTACAGCTTCTCCGGAGGAGAAACGATCGATACGGTGCGGGCCGCCCCGTCCCAGCTCACCTGCGCTCCGAACGCGCTGCTGAAAAAGCTCAGCGGAACGAGGACCGTTCCGCTCTTCTGCACGGGGGCGGCCCCGAGCTGAGCCGCCGCGCCGTCGACCGTCGCCTGCTTGCTGCCTTGGCGCAGCACGACCTTGCGCTGGCCTTCATCCGTGGTCTTGACGGCCGTAACCGTCTTGCCCGCGGCATTCCACTCGACGGGAATCTGCAGCGCTTCGGCAATGGCCCGGAAAGGAACCATCGTCGTCCCGTTCTGGATGATCGGCTGGGCCGGGAAAGTCAGCGGATACCCGTCCAGCAGAATGGTCGCGGACGGAGCCGAGCCGGCCGCGGCAGCCGTGCCGGCCCCCATGCCGCCTGCGGCCAGGACGGTTGCCGCCAGCACAGCGAGAGCGGGGCGGCGGATGGATGTTAAGATCATATGAAGACAGCCTCCTTGAGTCGAAATCGATGACTATTCGTCGGTTCTCAAACGGATATTTCCACTAGAGTAGACGCATACCAGTCCCGAATGTTTCAAAGGTCCGATGCATTCCGTCGTTACGGGGACCATCTGCCCCGGTTTCAAGTGCCTGGTTTAAACTTTCCAAACGGAAACCAAGGCGAATAGCTGTCAACGGCAAGCCGTGCTTCCGATTAGGACGGCAAAGCGAAGTATAGTATTCTTAGAAGACAACGCTGCAGCCGCTAGATCGCAGCCCTGCAGGCTCCATAGAGCCGATTTTTCCCTTCTATGACAAGGAGGCTTGGTGATTCCATGACGACCCATCGTCAGCCCGATCCATCGCTGAACCGGTTCCACCCCGTTCTCGCGCAATGGTTTGCGGGCTCTTTCGGCAGCCCTACCGATATCCAGCGCCGGGCCTGGGCATCCATCGGAGAGGGAGAGCATACGCTGCTGGCCGCTCCGACCGGCTCCGGCAAGACGCTGGCGGCCTTGCTGCCCTGCCTCGACCGGGTGCTCCGCTCCAAGGAAGAGACGGGTGAAAGCCTGGACGGCAGCATGGCGCCGTCCGGAGTCCGGGTCATCTACGTGACGCCGCTCAAGGCGCTGAACAATGATATTTACGACCATGTCACCGGATTCGTCGAGGAGATAGGGCGACAGTATGAACAATGGCTTGCCCATGAACATCCTGCCGGGCATGACCCGGCATCACAAAGAATTACTTGCGCAGTCCGGACCGGCGATACGCCGGCCTCCAAGCGAGCCTCCATGCTGCGCAAGCCGCCCGACGTGCTGGTGACCACCCCCGAATCGCTCTATATCCTGCTCGGCTCGGCGAAGGGAAGAACGATGCTTCGGACGACCCGCCAAGTCATCGTCGACGAGATCCACGATCTGGCGGCGGACAAGCGCGGTTCCCATCTCTCCTTGACGCTGGAGCGGCTCGAGGCTTGGTGCGGCCGTCCGCTGCAGCGCATCGGCTTATCGGCGACCGTAAGGCCGATGGAGCGCGTCGCCCGCTTCCTCGGGGGATGGTCGCCCGAAGCAGGCGGGTTGACGGAGGCTTCAGATTCAGCTGCCCCTCTTCTCACGTCTGATCAGGACGGCGACGGGTTCCCGGCTCATCCGCTCGGCTATCTCCCCCGCCCCGTGGCCATCGTGGAAAGCGCGATGCCCAAAACGATGCAGGTATCGGTCACGATGCCTGACCACAGCCGGCTGCACCGGACCCGGGAATCCGTCTGGTTCCCGATCATGGACCGGCTGCTCCAGCTCATGGAAGGGAGCCGCTCGACGCTTGTCTTCGTGAACAGCCGAAGGCTGGCCGAACGGCTCTGCCTGCGGCTGAACGATTACACCGGCCACGAGATGTGCCGCGCCCATCACGGGAGCATGGACCGGACGCGGCGGCTCGAGGTCGAGCGGCTGCTGAAGGCGGGCGAGCTGCGCTGCATCGTCGCCACCTCGTCGCTGGAGCTCGGCATCGATGTCGGCCACGTCGACCTCGTCATCCAAGTCGACTCGCCCTTGTCCGCCGCCTCCGGCATCCAGCGGATCGGCCGCGCCGGACACGGAGTCGGCGAGGCGAGCCGCGGCGTCATCCTCTCCCGCCAGCGCGGCGCGCTGCCCGAAATCGCGGTGCTCAGCCGCATGATCGCGGAGCGCGATATCGAGCCGATCGAGATTCCGCGCGACGCGCTTGACGTGCTGTCGCAGCAGGCTGTCGCCATGGCTTCCGGCGGCGAGTGGACCGTGGAGGCCATGCACCGCTTGATTGCGGGAAGCGACAGCTATCAGGCTTTCCCGCGCGGCAGGCTGGAATCGATGCTGGCGGTGCTGGCCGGCTTCTATCCGTTTTCCCGGCCGCTGCTGGAGTGGGACCGGGGCTCCGGCACGGTCGGACCTCGCAGCAACAGCTCCATGGCAGCGGTCACGGGAGCAGGCACGATCCCGCAGAGCAGCGCTTATCCCGTCCATCATTCCGACAGCCGCGCCCATATCGGCGAGCTGGATGAGGAATTCGTCCAGGAGAGCCGGGTCGGAGATGTGTTCCAGCTCGGCACGAATTCCTGGATGATCCGCCAGATCAGCAAGGACCGCGTTTATGTGACCGAGACGTCGAACAGCTTCAGCGAGATTCCGTTCTGGCGCAACGAAGCCGGCTCCCGCTCCTATCTGCTTGGCCGGAGGGTGGCGGAGCTGTGGACGGAGCTGCTGGAGAGGCTGGAGCAGGGAGATGAAGAAGCTCTTCAGGCGGGAAATCACAACGATCACCAGCCCGGGCGCCCTCCCGAGGCGGCCCTTTCCGGGATGGACGGCCTTGAAGAGGGCTCGTCCTTGCCGGACGAGCCCGTCCATCCCGGAGACGAAGCCGTCATCGCCGAGCTCCGGGAGCGCAGCGGCATGGATGACCGCTCCGCGCGGCAGCTGGCCGCCCTCGTCCGCGCCCAGGCCGCCTCCGGCGTCAGGCCGACCCGCAAGCGGATCGCCGTCGAGGTGTACAAGGATATATCGAACCAGACCCACATCGTCATCCACAATGCCTGGGGACGCCGCGTGAACCGGACGTGGCAGCTCGCCATCGAGCGCAGATTCGAGGAGACGCTGCCCTATCGCCTGTACGGCAACGCCAAGGACAACGGGATCGAGTTCGTGCTGCCGGAATGGGAGCCCTCCTGGCTCCAGGCCGTCCATTCCGTCTCCTCGGACAACCTGGCGGAGCTGCTGCTCGCGGCCATTCCCGGCTCCCCGCTGCTTGCCGTCGCCTTCCGGCGCATCGCCGAGACGTCGCTGCTGCTGTCCCGAAGCTTCACCCGCACGCCGATGTGGCAGATGAGGCTGCGCAGCGAGGAGCTGCTGCGCGCCGCCCTTCCCTATGGAGATCGCTTCCCCTATCTCGCCGAGGCGATGCGGGAGTGCATGAACGTCTACCTCGACCTCGGGCGGCTGCGGGAACTGCTGCGGGAAATCGAGAGCGGCGGCATCTCGCTTGAGGTGGTGCATACGTCCCGCCCGTCGCCACTCGCCTCCCAGTTCGCGGCGGATTACGTGAACATGCGAATCTACGAGGGCGACGGCCTGGACGGCGCCGTCCGCGCCCAGCTGCTGCAGATGAGCCGCGAGCTCGCCGGCGAGCTGTTCGGCGCCGAGGCTCTGCGCGGCGCGGTCGCTCCCGAGGTGCTGGAGGCGGAGCACGAGCGGCTCGAACGGCCAGCCGGCAGCGTTCGCAGCGAGGACGATCTGTACCAGCTGCTCAAGCGGCGGGGCGATCTGGAGCCAGAAGAGCTGCTGCGGCTGGCATCGTCCGCTGCCGGCTCGGACGAGCCCGCCTCAGCCGAGCCTGTCGGCCGGGCCGAGGCGGATGGCTGGCTGGCCGCGCTGCGGCGCCAGGGACGAGTCGCCGCCTACACGCCCGGCGGCCCAGCCCTGGAGCGGCTCATTTGCGCGGACGAGGCCGGCGTATATGCGGCTTTTCCGGAGGACGAGGACTCCGTCTCGTTCATTATTGAGCGGTACATCTCCCATCGGCTTTCCTTCACGGAGCAAGAGCTGGCGGAACGCTATCCGGCCCTCGGCACCGACGGGTCGGGCAGGCTGATCTCCCGTCTGCTGGAGGCCGACCGGATCCAGGCGGCCCCGTTCGCCGAGGAGGGAGAGCGCCTGTATGCCTCGAGCCTGATTGCGGCGCGGGTCGTCCGGCTCTCCGTCCAGCATGCGCGCAGCCGCAGCAAGGCGGCCGACGCCGTCCGCTGGTGCAGCCAGATGGCGCTCCGCCAGCACGCTCTGCAGGGCAGCCAGCTGCGGGGCGAGCACGGCTTGCTGCAGGTGCTGCAGTCGCTGCAAGGCTTCTATTTCCCGCTGTCGCACTGGGAAAGCTTCATTCTGCCCTCGCGCCTCGCCGCCTACCGGCCCGAGGAGCTCGACCTGCTCTGCGCCTCCGGCGAGGTGCTTTGGCTCGGGCGCAAGGAGCCAGGTGAAAAGGAAGGCAAAATCGCCTTTTTCCTGCCGGATTCCCGGGAGCTGTACGCGCCTTATTTGCCCCAGGACGACGGCAGCTCCGCCCATCCCGCCCTGCTTCAAGCGCTCAAAGCCGGCGGCGCTTCCTTTCTGACCCGGATCGCGCGCGATGTGGGCCTGCCTCCTTCGGAGGCGCAGGAGCAGCTGCTGGAGCTGGTCTGGGAAGGGCTGGTGTCGAACGACCAGTTCGCTCCGCTCAGGGCCGTCTCCTCCGCCAAGCCCCGCTCGCCCAAGGGCCGGCCGGGAGCCTGGGGAGGCTCCGGTCTCGGCCGCTGGTTCTGGACCGGCTCCCTGGAGGCCGGGACGGGGAATTCAGGCTCAGGTCCGGCCGGGCGCCCAGCTGTGGCTGACGGCGCTGCCGCTCCAGGCGGCTCGCCATCAGCCATCGCGGCATCCGCCCGCCAGGGCGCAGCCGGTATCGCTGCCGCTCCAGGCAGCTCCCTGTCTAATTCCGGGACATCCAGCCATGAGGCGGCTCATTCTCCTGCCGCAGATGCCGGCCGGCATCTCGCCTCGCCAGCCGAGGATTCGCCCGCGCTGCGCTGGATCAACCATCTGCTGGAATCGTACGGGATCCTCTCGCGAGATCTGGTCTCCGCCGTCTCTCCCTTCTCCTGGGACGAGCTGCTGCCGCTGTTGAAACGTCTGGAGGAATGGGGCGTGCTCGTCCGCGGATTCCTGATCGCCGGCATGCCGTCCATGCAATTCGCGACCCGCGAGATGGCCGAGGCGGTCCGCCGTCCCCTCCCGCAGGACACGGACCGCAGCCTGACCGTCCTGTCGGCGGCGGATCCCGCCAACCCGTTCGGACTGGTCGCCGACTGGCCGCAGGAAGGCAAGGGCGTCTTCGCCCGGAAGCCCGGCAACTACCTGGTCCTGGAGAACGGCCGCTGGCTGTACTGGATCGAGAACAACGCGCGCAAGATCCATCCGCTGTCGACTTCGGAGGGAGATCACGCGAGAGAGGTGGGGGTTCTGCAGGAAATCCTGCGCACGATCGCAATCCGGCAAGGCCTCTCGCGCGTCATCGTCGAGCAGTGGAACGGAAGCCCCGTCGACGATACGCCAGGAGCCGGCCTGCTCCGGGATCTGGGAGCCGAGAAGGACCGCCACCGCTTCGTATTATGGAAGAGCCAGCTGAAGGTGTGAACGGGGCCGTAAGGAGGCCAAAAAAAGATCTTTTCCCATTCTGTTCCACATGATAGAATGAGAACAAATGTTCGAATCACGTGCTGTCGCTGGCTTGACGCCGGCGGGCGGAGGAGGATCCTTCCATGGTGCCTTACAGTGAAATCGACCAGGTCATCGCCTACATTCACCGACACCTTTTCGACCCGATGCCGCTTGCCCGGCTGGCCAGGCACATTTCCTACAGCCCCTCGCATTTCGCCCGGCTGTTCAAGGAACGCACGGGGCTGACGCCCTTGTATTACGTGTCCTCCATCCGTCTTGAGCGGTCCAAGGACATGCTGCTCCGCACCCATCTGAGCGTCCGAGACATCGGCCTCGAGATCCGGCAGCAGAGCCTCGGCACGTTCACGACCCGCTTCACGCAGCGTGTAGGGGTATCCCCCGCCGAATTCCGCCAGTCGACCCGCAGCGCGGATCGGGATTTCGAGTCTCTTCGGCGGCTGAGAGAATGGCAGCAGCCTGCCGCCCCGATCTTCCGGGAGGGATGCGTGAGCGGCACCATCGAGGCCGCCGTTCCGTTCGAAGGCTTCGTCCTCATCGGCTTGTTCTCCAAGCCGATTCCGGAAGGCCTCCCTTTATACGGTACGCTGGTCCGCTACCCCGGCAGCTTCCGCTTTGACGGCGTGAAGCCGGGCATCTACTACCTGATGGCCACCTCTATTTCCTGGACGATGGGGAGGATGGACATGCTGCTGCCGAAGACGACTCTTCGCACCCGCAGCAAGTCCCCGCTGGCCGTCCTTCCGGGCGTCCCCCTCCCGCCTCAGGAGGTGCTGCTGCAAGAGCCCCGGCTGGATGATCCGCCGATCCTAGTCTCTCTGCCTCTGCTCATGAACAACTTCCTGAGCAAGGTTCGGCAAGGACTCTGAAGAGCCGGATAAGCTTGCAAGGAAGGATAGTTATCACTTCCGCGCAAAGGCTGGAAATGGGCTTTGCCGATGAGTCCCGTCCTGTATCCGGGCTCCGAGAATTCCTGCGCCACGGTATGGCGGTCCTCCAGCAGCTTGGTGCCCAGCGTCCAGGCTCCGTGCTGGCTCGGGTACCGCCCGGTCAGGATGGAAGCTCTCGTCGCGTACAGGTGGGGTTCGGGCAGTATGCCCGCGTGAAAGCCGTCCCTTCTCTGGCGAGCCGGTCCAGGTTCGGGGTGAGCGGCTCCCCGCCCAGCGCTCCGATCGTATTCCAATGCTGCTGGTCGCTGGTGATGAGCAGAATATTGGGACCTTTCAAGCCGCCTTCCTCCTTCATTCCGGAGTTGGAAAATGGCATCTTGAGCGCTTCAGCTCAGCTCACAGCTGCCTGAATCCAATCCAGCCCATCATCTTATTCCAATGTCTTATTCAGATGCCTGATTCCAATGCCGTTTCCTTTGTATTCTACCGCTGCCTTATCCTCGCCAGCTGCGGCAGCTCCGATGACGTCCTCATGAAGAGAACAGCCGCAGATCCCGCAGGGATGAAAAAAAGCGTCTCCCCCGCTTGTCGGGTGAGACGCTTGGATTGAGGGCGTGATGACGCTGCGCGGAGGGCGTGGCCTGCCTGCGGCTCAGCGCCCTTGCGACGGCAACTGAAGCAGGCGAAGAAGCACGACCGCCGCTTCGGCGCGGGTCGTCTGCGCTGCCGGCGCGAAGCGCCCGCCTTCGCGGCCCTGGAGCAGGCCGGCCGCTTGGGCGGACGCGGCTGCAGTCCGCGCCCAGGCCGGAATGAGCGCCGCATCGGAGAAGCCGGACGGCGCATTCTTGGCCGCTTCAAGGCCGGCGGCGCGGCTCAGCAGCACGGCCAGCTCGGCGCGGGTGACGCGCTGATCCGGACGGAAGCTGCCGTCCTCGTAGCCGGACACAAGCCCGCGCTCGGCAGCCTCGGCTGCGAATGCCCGGCCCCAGGCCGGAATGGAGGCGCCGTCGGAGAAGCGGGAAGCCACGGTCTCGCCGGGCTGCTTCACTCCCATGGCGCGAAGCAGCATGACCGTAAGCTCCAGTCGGGTAACGGGCGCGTTCGGACGGAAGCTGCCGTCGACATAACCGGTCAGCAGCCCTTGAGCGGAAGCCTCGCGAATGGAATCCGCAGCCCAGTGGCCGCCGATATCGCCGAACAGCGGAGCTGAAGGGGACGGCGTCGGTGCCGGGCTGGCTGTCGGAGCGGCGGAAGGGCTTGGAGACGCTGATGGCGTTGGCGTCGCCGATGGCGCCGGAGTTGCCGTCGACGTTGGCGCGCCGCTTGGCGCCGGCGTGCTGCTCGGCGTCGGCGTGCCGCTCGGCGTCGGCGTGCTGCTTGGCGTCGGCGTCGGGCTGGTGGACGGCGTCGGCGTCGGATCCGATACTTTCGCCGCAGCCTCGGCAGCGCCGTAGCCGTCGGCGCTCACGGCGCGGATGACGGCTGTGCCGGCTTTATGCCCGGTCACCTTGCCGGAAGCATCGACGGAGGCGATGCCTGGCGCGGAGGAAGTCCACGTCACTGCTGCGTTGTTCGAGCCGTATGTGCCTGCTGTCACTGTTGCCGTCAGCGATTCCGCCTCGCCGCCTGCCGTCAGGGCGATCTCGCTCCGGTCCAGCTTCACCTGGGTCGTGTTGAGCTGGAGAACGCCGACTGTGCCGCTGACCTCGAAGGCGACGAGCAGCAGCGGCTGCCCGGTCGGGCTGTCCGCGGCAGAGATGAACTCGATGCCTTCCGGAGCCGTATCCGAGGCAAGAGGATCGCTCGCACCAAAGTCGCGGGTATTGATGTAGTTGACGAACCGGGCCGCTTCCGGATCCGTCACGTCGTAAGTCATGACGCCGCCGACGCGTTCAAGGCCGATGAAGGCCAAGGTCCGGTCGCCGACATGTCCGATTTTGACGTCTTCGGGCTCCGGCCCTTTTTTCGGGCTGCGGGAATCCATGTCCGGCTTGTCGTTGGAGGCATTGAAGTTGTTCGGGAGGCGCTCGGCCGTAATCCGCTCGAAGCTGCTGCCGCTGTCATACACCTGCTTCATCGAAGCAGCGTCCCAAACGGAGAAGGAGCGTCCTCCGTACATGTAAATGCCGTCCTTGGCCATGTCGCTCGACGCCTCGACCTTGTCGTAGACAGTCGTTCCTTGGAGGAACTTCGCCGCCGCCGACTCCGGATCCAGAACCGCCTTCAGATCCTTGACGGTCGAGCCGTTCTTGCGGCCGGGGAAGTCGGTGGCGTCGCCTTCATTGCCGGTGATCAGATAGGTTTTGCCACCGGCCTGGAAGGATGCGATGCCGTCCGGCATGTATTGCCCGAAGAACGGGACGTTCTCCAGCGAGATATTGCCGTCCTTGAGCAGGTCGAGCGCGTTTTCCGGCTTGCTGAAGTCCTTGAAGCCCAGCCCCTTCACCGATATGAACTTGCCGGATGCGATGTCCAGCTCCGCAACGGCATTGTTCTCCTGCAGCGTCACATAAGCCGTGGCCGCATCTCCGGACAAGGCGATATATTCCGGCTCCAGATCCGTGAGCGCCCGTCCCTTCGTTCCTGGCCCCGTAATCAGCCCCTTTGCGTCCGCATCGCCGCGAATATGCACGAGATCGTGATGATGGAGGGATCATCGAACTTCGCTTGGCGCACCGACTGCGATTGGCGGTCGACGATGGTGACGCTGCCTTCGGGATCGATGCCGGCCTCGCGCGGCTCGCCTTCGTTGGCCGTCAGCACGTAACGCCCGTCCGGCGTCGACTTCGCCATATCCGGCTGGGAGCCCGTCTCATAAGCGCGGATCAGGTTGCCCTCGTAATCAAGTTCCAGAATTCGGCCCGGATCCCCGGCACCCTTGGCCTGCACGGCGGCGAATACGCGGCCCGCGGCCGTATTGATATCCACGCTCGTCAAGTCGCCGTACAGGAATCCGCTCTCCTGCTCGGCAAGCGCCCGGATGTCGATCTGCTTCTCCTTGACCATCTGTCCCGCGGCCAGCTTGACGATATCGAGGCTCGGCGGGTTGCCCGAGCCGTTGACGAGGTAGAACCTTCCGTTGTCGCGGTTGTATTTGACGATCTCGGCTACGCCGCCGTCCTTGTTCGTAGCGCCTTCGCTGTAGGAGCCGATCTTCGTGACGCTTATCTGGTCCTGATACACGGCAGCCGATGCCGTCATTTCAGCGGAAGCGTCGGCTGCCGGCGCGACCAAGGCTTGTCCGACGATAGAAGCCGGCTCCGCGCCGCCCTCCTGTGCTGTACCGATGCCGGCGGGCAGCAGCGCCATCGCCGCTGCCGACAAGCTGAGCGTAAGCCCCAGCGTACGGCTCATTTTGCGTTTGTAACGGTTCATCTTCCGTTTCCCCCTCTGATGCGGACAAGCTGGCACAGGCCTGTTGCCCGCTTTCTTCCTGCTTGTCAGCATATCAAGGAGATGTAAAGAAGGAATCATGGCCATGTTAAGAATTCATGAAGGCCGCACGCCCTGTCACCAGCGACTTCGGTAAGCTTGCGGCGTCGTGCCCGCGAGCTTATGGAACGAGCGGTAGAACTGGCTGAGGCTGGAGAAGCCGAGCTCCCCGCTGATATGGGCCACGGAACCCGAAGAGCTGCCCTTCGCCCCCTGCAGCGATTATTGCGGCCGGCAGCTCCGCATCATTCGCGGGTGACGTCCCTGGCCTTTTAGGGTTACGATAGGAGGATAGGTGGCGCTTGTCAATGGACGGGGGACGGGCGGCAGAGAAGAACCGGAAAGGAAGTCTGAACCACCATGATCATCGAATTGAACCATGTGTCGTGGCGAAGGGAGCAGCGCATGCTGCTTCAGGACATCAGCTGGCAAGTGAAGCCGGGAGAGCATTGGGCGCTGCTTGGCCTCAACGGGTCGGGCAAAACGACGCTGCTCAACATCATTTGCGGCTACATCTGGCCCTCGGAGGGTTCGGTCGAGGTGCTCGGAGAGCGGTACGGCGAAGTGGATCTGCGGGAGCTGCGCAAATCCATCGGGTGGGTCAGCAACTCGCTGCAAGAGAAGCTGTACAAGACCGACCGCGCCCAGCTGGTCGTCATCAGCGGCAAGCATGCGACGATCGGGCTCTATGATAAGGTTCAGGAGGAAGACGTCGAGACGGCGCGGGAGCTGATGGCGACGCTCGGCTGCGCCCATTTGTGGGACCGGGAATACGGCACCTGCTCGCAGGGCGAGAAGCAGAAGCTGCTCATCGCCCGCGCCCTGATGGCGCGCCCGCGCATCCTCATCCTGGACGAGCCTTGCAACGGCCTCGATCTGTTCTCCCGCGAGCGGCTGCTGGAGAGCATCGGCGGGCTGGCGCGGCAGCACGACGCCCCTTCGCTGATCTACGTCACGCATCATACGGAGGAGATCCTGCCTGTCTTCGGCCATGCCCTGCTGCTTCGCAGGGGAGAGGTGTTCCGCAGCGGCAGCACGGGCGACGTGCTGACAGACGGAATCCTAAGCCGGTTTTTCGAGGCTCCCGTGGCCGTGGAGCGGCATGGCGATCGATATTTTGTCCGAGCGGAGTAGAGAAGGGGACTTGCCGAGCAGGTTGCGGCCAACGTATGATCTGTTTCCTGACCCTATGCAGATGAATCCGCTTCTCCGATAGAAAGCAAAACTAAGCCCGGCATGCCGGGCTTTTTGTCATTGAGCTCCGGAGTCTTCCTTGCCTCGCTCCGCTGCGGCCAGATCCTCTTGCCTCTGGGGATTTCCACAGAGATGCAGCAAAGCGGCGATTGCGACCAGCCCCAAGCCGATTGCCCTGCGTTTCATTCCATCCCTCCGGCTAATTAATTTACTACAACCTGAACAATGAGCAAATATTATCATGATCTTCACAAAATAGACGCATCCGCCGGATGAGCGGCATCTGTCACATTCCGTCCTTTGCATCGCCAGCGGCGCAGCCTTTACACTGGAATCAATACGCAAGCATCTTTTCGCACATGCTCCCATGCGATTCCTTTGAAGCCCATTCATGTTCAACCTACGATAAAGGAGCTGCCGCCATGTACCGCTCGAACCTAATATGGCCTGCTGGCCGCCTGTTCACGCTTCTAGTCCTTTGCGCCATCCTGCCCTCCCTCCTGCTGGCGGGCTGCAACTTCTCCTCCCCCGTGTCGGGAGGGTGGAAAACCCGTAGCGCCACCGAAGGACTGGAAATCATGGCGAACAAGGACAATTGGAAGAAGTTCACCTACCGGGTCACGCTCGAGAATGTCAGCGAGGGGCCGTTTGAAGTCGAATGGGTCGAGCCCGTGCTGAAAGGCAATCTGCTGCTGAACGATCCTGGACGCTCGCTGCGCAAGGAGATCGCCCATACGGTAGACAAAGGACAGCGCATTACGCTCGAGGACAGCTTCGAATTCAATGCAAAAAACGTCAACCTCGGCGAGTCGCAGAACGTGAAGGCGATGCTGGTAAAAGTAAAAGGCGCCGACGAGCCTGTCGAGGTCCAGGTATAGCCTGCAGGCACGCGCGATCCCTAACGGTTTTCATGCATCGACGCACCAAAAAAAGCCTCCATTCCGCCCGCGGGCGGAATGGAGGCTTTTCCTGTTTTCGCGGCAAGCCCCGTCTAGCGCTTGCCCGGCTTGCGCCCTTGGCGGGATCCGCCGCTGCCACAGGTCGCCGCCGGAGCTGCCGCGCGGCTTGGAGCCGCCGCCGTTGCCATTGGCCCGGGCAGCTTGGCGCTGCTGGGCAACGCCCGTTCCGGCGGCCGCCGGGACCGACGCTCCGCCGCCCGCCAGCGCGAGCCCGCCGGGAGCAGCCGGACCGCTGTCCGCCGCCTCCGGCTGCCCGGGCTCCGCCAGATGGCGGAACAGCCGCTGCCCAAGCAGCGTCTGCAGAATGACGAGGATGCCGCCGACGGCCCAGTAGAGCGGCAGCGCTGCTGGAGCCGTGAAGGAGAAGAAGCCCATCATGATCGGCGAAAGGTACATGATCCAGCTCATCTGCCGCTGCATGTCCGTCTGCTCGACGCCTCTCTGGGATACTTTGGCCTGCACGAAGTAAACGGCGGCCGCCAGGAAAGGCAGAATGATGTCCGGCTTGCCCAGCTGGAACCACAGAAACGTATGGCTGGCCAGATCGGGGCTCATCCGGATGGCGTAATACAGCCCGGTCAGAATCGGCAGCTGGATCAGCATCGGCAGGCAGCCGATGGCGAGCGGATTGTAGCCGTGCTTTTTGTACAGCTCCATCATTTCCCGCTGCTGCTTCTGCATCGTCTCCGGCGACTTGTCCGTATGGCGCGCCTTGAGGTCGTCGAGCTCCGGCTGCATCCTCTTCATCTTGCCCTTCATGATCTGCTGGCTCCGGTACTGCCGGAGCATGAGCGGCATGAGCACGAGACGCACGAGCAGCGTGACGGCGATCAGGGCGAGGCCATAGTTGTCGCTGAAGAAAGCAGCGAGGTGCTCAAGCACCCAAGACAGCGGATAAACGACGTAATGGTTGAAAAATCCCGGTGTATCCGAGTCGATGGTTCCTTTGGCCCCGCATCCGGCGAGCAGCAGCAGGCTGCCCGCGGCGGCGATCGCCTTGGCCGGACGGCTCCAGAATTTGCGCCTGCGCGGAGCTTCCTTCCGGCGGCCGTTCGTTATCTCATCCGCAACCGCGGATCGGCGGTCCTTGTTCGTGTCCATGAATAATATCCTCCCCATTCGTTGGCTGAGCGGCCTTGGAAGAGGGAGAGGCAATCCGCCCCGTCATCATCGGGGGAATCTTTGCGTTTGGACAGGCGGACCAGCCGCAGCCGCAGCGGGCTTGAACTCGCGGCGCTCTTCGGCGCGGCCGGAGGCGCGAAGCGCACTCCGGAGGGGCGCCAGCCGCCATCCTGGACTGCATCATGGAGCCAGGCGAAATAATAATAAGCCGCGGAGCAGACGATGCCGATGGACCAGATCCACGACAGCAATTCATGAAGCTCGAACAATAAACTCACCTCCCGGTTCAAGTACCTTGAGCGTACCATAATCGGCCTCTCACACGCTACTGAGGCCCGATTCCCTGTCTGGGAGAAGAAGGATTATGGAATCGTTTCCAGAATAGGTATTTTGTACGAGAACCTCGCATCTAGGATCGGAGATGAAAATACCCATGGAGCATGCACCCGGAGCGGTGCTGGCACAAGGCCGTACCGCGCAAATCCGTCTTTATGGGCAGAACCGCTTGTTGAAAATCTTCAAGGAAGGCATGCCGCGCGCCTATGCCGAGTTCGAATTCAAGGCTGGACGCTTCGCGGTCAAAGCCGGCCTGCCCACTCCCAAGCCCGAGCAGCTGCTGGAATGGGAAGACCGCCCCGCCATCGTCTACGAGCGCCTGTCCGGCAGCACGATGCTGCGCCGGCTCGCTCAGAAGCCGTGGTATCTTTTCCGCGATGCGGCCCATATGGCCCGTCTGCATGTAGCCGTGCACCGCACGGGCGCCGGACCGGACTCGGGGCTGCCCTGCCTCAAGGAAGTGTTGCGGGAGAAGATCGAAGCGGCTCCTATTTTGTCCCCCGAAGAGAAGGCAGGCGTTCTCGCCGGCCTGGACAAGCTGCCCGTCGGCCGCCAGCTTCTCCACGGCGACCTTCATCCCGACAACATCATGATCGACGGCCGCAAAGGCTGGATCATCGACTGGATGTCCGCCAGCTACGGCCACCCTGCCGCGGATGCCGCCCGCACCGTGCTCATGCTGCGCACGGGCTCGCTCCCGGAGGAGTCCTCTCGCGCCTTCGAGCTTATTCTGACCTCCGTCCGCAGATTGCTGCTCTCCCGCTATCTGCGCACCTATCTGCGGCTGAGCGGCTTGGAACGCGGAGAACTCGAAGCCTGGATGCCGGCGCTTGCCGCCGCGAGGCTCACGGAATGGCTTCCTCCCGACGAGAAGCTGTCCCTTGCGGGCATCGTCCGCGACAGCCTGCGGCCGGCATGACCGTGAGGCCGATGGCGATTCCGTCCCTCGCGGCGCGCCCGCAGGCATATCCCAAGCATGCTGACCGCCGATGTCGATTTCGTCCCTCAAGGCGCAGTCTGCTGCCCGGTCCCAAGATGCTGCCCGGCACAGCCCGCAAGACATTTTTACGGTTGCAGGACATCCGGTTTCACGGATTGGGATTAGGTTGAATGATTGTGGGAGAAACTGAATCTATCTGAGTTCACTGTAAGAGATGGAGGATCCGCCTATGTCTACCTGGACGCTGCGGTATGCGGATGGGCAGGATGAGCAGCAGCCGGAGCTCGTGTTCCAGCGCCAATCCGAGCTGAATGACTATATCCAGTCGCTGACGGTCAGCGACGTGCTTCGAATCCGCGTCTACGATGCGGATATGCGCAATATGTGCGGAAAAACGTATGTGTATCATTATTTGCTCTGAATCGGCATCCAGACGTTGCAATTGCCAGGTCCTGCCAGATGGCAGGACTTTTTTGCCTAAGCTTCCAGCATGCCCCTCGACCTGCTGCTGTAGGCACCGCAGAGATGCGATCCGCATGAATACAGTGATGGTCCCGATTGATTGCAGCCGCTATACCTTATCCCTGCCCCATTGGAACCGACGCGCCAAAAAAGCAAAGAGGCTGCCCTAGTCATGTTCATGACTTGCGGGCAGCCTCTTCTTTTGCTTTTGAAGCTTGCGCGATTCCGCTCTGCACGACCAATCGGCCATTCAGCCGGTTTCTTCGCCGTACCACAGCTGGCGGAAGCTGTCGCTGGATTTCAGCAGCTCCTCGGCCGTGCCTTCCGCCTCGACCTTGCCGCCGTTCATCACAATGATGTGGTCGGCATGGGACAAGGCCGCCTTGCGATGGGAGACGACGAGGCAGGCCGCATCCCCTTTCTCGGTGAGCAGACGCTCCCAGAGCCGGCGTTCCGTCTCCACGTCGAGCGCGCTCGACAAGTCGTCGAACACGTACAGCTGCGCGTCGCGCACCAGCATGCGAGCGGCAGCCGTGCGCTGCGCCTGGCCGCCGGAGAGCTTGACGCCGCGCGGGCCGACCATCGTGCTGAGGCCATGCTCCAGATTGCTCATGTCCTCTTCCATCACGGCTGCATACAGGGCGCGCTCCACGCCGCCCGGTCGATCCTCGGCCCCAAGCAGGATGTTGTGCCGCAACTGGTCGCTGTACAGGCGCGGAATCTGGGCCGTATACGCGCTCTGCGGAGGGACGAAGAAATCGGCCGGCTGCTCGATCCGTTCGCCGTTCCAGCGGATATCCCCGGTTTCGGCCGGCAGGAGGCCCAGCAGCGAGCGCACGAGCGTCGTTTTGCCGCTGCCGATCATGCCCGTGACGACGGTGAAGGAGCCCCGCCTGATCTGCAGATTGATGCCTTCGATGCCGCGCCCCGTCTCCGGATATCGGTACGTCAGGCCGGTAGCCTCCAGCATCTCCAGCGGAGGCGCCTGGAAGTACGGCAGCTCGTCGTCCAGGTTCCGGCTTCTCCGCACGGAAGCCTGCCGGCCCGCCGCTCCGGCCTCCGGTCCGCCTGCGCCCGGCGCCGCTTGCGCAGCCGGATGGGAAGCCGGGGATGCTGCCCTGTCCGGCCTTCCCCCGACGCGCTTGCCGAGCCCGATATATCGGGCCGCTGTCAGAACAGAAGCCGGGGCTCCCTGCAGCATCGCCTTGATGCGCTCGAAGCTGACCGCCATCTGCTTGTAGTAGGTCATGAAGTTGCCGACGTTCGACGTCAGCTGCGTCACGAACGTGAGGTAGTAGACGAACAGCGACAGATCGCCGACGGTGAAGCCTCCGTCCCGCATTTTATAGCCGGCGAGCACGAGAATGAGGCCCGTCCCCAGATTGACGGAGTTGGTGAACACGGACGACAGCGTTTCGGTCAGCAGCTTGTCCTTGACCATATTCTGGCGGCGGTTCTCGCTCAGGGTTACGAACCGGTCCACGATGCGCTTCTCTGCGCCGGCCACCTGGATGGCCTGCACGTTGGAGAACATCTCGCTGATCGCGCCCGTCACCTTGGCCGTCGATTCCCGGCTGGCGGCGCGGAACTTGTGGATGCGTGCCGTCGCGACCTGGGCCGCCGTGACGACGAGGATGAGCGGCACGAACACGAATACGGTCAGCTGGGCGTCGATCGAGACGAGAATCCAGCTGGCGACGACGACGAAGCCGATGAGCCCGAGCGAGTCGACCGACCAGCTCATCGCTTCTTCCGTGTGATCAACATCGTCGCGGAAGTTGCTGATCGCCTCGCCAGGCGAAGTCGGAATCGCCCGCGCGCCCGGCTGTCTCAGCACATGGGAGAGCATATTGCGCCGGATCAGCATCGCCATCCGGAAGCGGAAGTTGACGTCGGCCAGGAAGCCGCCGAAGATCAGGGCGATCCGGGCCAGCGCCGCGGCGACGAGCAGAGCTGCGATCGCCCAGACGCCGTAAGGGAACTCGTACGTTCCTTCCAGATGGTCGAAATAAGCTTTGGTCAGCAGGCCCGGCACGAGAGGAGCCATATGGATAAGCGACCATGTAACCAGGGTGAGCACATACAAGCCGGGCCGGTAGCCGATAAGCCGCCAGAAGAAATGTCTTGTCTTCATGCCAGCACCTCCTCCATCCCTACAGCCAGCATGCGGCTGAACCGGGACTTCGGATCGGCTGCAAGCTCCTCGCGGCGTCCGCTCTCCAGCATCCGTCCGTTCTCCAGGATCAGGATCCGGTCGGCTCGCTGGATCGTCGCCAGCCGGTGGGCGATGATGATGCAGGTCTTCTCCTCCAGCAGCCGGTCGACCGCGGCTTCGATGCGCGCTTCCGTCAACGGATCCAGACGCGAGCTGGCTTCGTCGAGAATGACAAGGCCGGGATTCGTCAGGAAGACGCGGGCGAACGCCAGCAGCTGCGCCTCTCCGGCCGACAGGCTGCCGCCGCCGGAGGCGAGCATCGTATCCAGTCCGTCGGGCAGCGCCTCATACCAGGCGCCGAGACCCAGATCATGCAGCACCTCGGCGATCCTCTCGTCCCGGATGCCGTCGTCGAACAGCGTCAGATTATCGCGGACGCTTCCTTCCAGAATCTCGATGTTCTGCGTCACCATCGCCACCTTGCGGCGCAGCTCGTGGAGCTTGCATTGGCGGATGTCCGTTCCTGCCAGCTCGATGGCGCCCGACTGCGGGTCATAGAAGCGCAGCAGCAGGCGCGCGATCGTCGTCTTGCCGCTGCCGGTCCGTCCCAGCAGGCCGAGCGTCTGCCCCGGCTCGAGCCTAAGCTGCAGATGGTCGAGCGTGGCGCGGCCGCCTTCCTCGTAGGCGAATTCCAGATCGCGGAATTCCACCGCAAGCGGCCCCGCCGGCAGCGGAGCTCCCGGCCCGTCCTGGATCAGCGGCTTCGTCGCCAGCAGGTCGCGCACGCGCATCAGGCTGGCATCCGCTTTTTGCAGATCCTCAAGCTGGGTGCGGATCTTCTCGATCGGCTTCGCCAACTGCTCCGTGTAATAGAACACCAGATAGATGGAACCGATCGTCAGGCCGCTCTGGCCGTTCTTCCACAGAATCGCGCAGACGATGAAGGCCGCCGCGTTGCCCAGCGCGAACACCAGGATCGTCGTGCTCCACATCATGCAGAATCCGAGGAAGGCCCGTATGCGGATGGGCAGCATGCGGCGCGTCATCTCGTAGAAGCGGTTCATGACGTACCCCGCCGCTCCGTTGGCCCGGGTGTCCTCGGTGCCCTCCAGATGCTCCCCGATGAAGCCGTAGAACTCGGCGTTGATCTGCCTCCAGTTCTTCCACACGGGGACGTTGAACTTGCGGATCCACTGGATGACGTACACAGCCCCGATGACGAACGCCGTCATGACGAGCCCGATCCAGAAGTTCTCGCGGAACAGCAGCGCCAGGATGCCGAGCATCAGGACGACGTTGCCGGCCAGGTGGATGATGAAGCTGGAGAAGAAATTCGCCAGCGCGTTGACGTCGCCGTCCACCCGCTCGATCAGGGAGCCCGACGTCTGCGTCTTGTGGAAGCTCATGTCCAGCGACAGGCAATGCTCGGCGAGCTCCGCGCGCAGCTTGTTCGTCGTCGTCCAGCCGAGATTCTCGCTGAAGTAGGCCGCCGCTACCGAAACCCCCTGCTGAAGCAAAGAAAAAGCGATGAACAGCCCCGCCGCGTAGTAAAGCGCCGTGATGCTCCCTTGGCCCTGGGCGCTGTCGATGAAATAGCGGATGATCTGCGGATTGACCAGCTGCAGCCCGATCGAGACGAGCAGCAGCGCCGCCAGGCTCCACAGCAGCCGGCGCTGCGGAAAAACGTAGCGGGCCAGCATCTCGCGGTAGACTCCCCAGCCCTTGGCAGGCTTGACGGCGCCCGCCGTTTGTTCCCCTGACATACGAACACTTCCTTCCATTCCGTTACTGTACTTCAGCCCCCTCACGATCGTCAATGGCGAATTCGGCCTAAACCAAACTAGTCGATTGAATCCAATTTCGAGCCTATTCGCTATTGTATGAAATTGGGAATCCGCTTACACTTATCCTATACAGCAGGCCCGCCCCAGCGGCCGCTCAAGGAGTGAACGATTTGAATTCGCAGATGCTCGGCACCTATGGCTTCATCCTGCTCGTCCTGCTTCTCGTATACTGGCGCCGTTCCGTGCGCTCCTCCCAGGCCCGTCCGATCCGTGCCGGCGGATGGCTCATGATGCTGCCGATCCTCTTCGTGCTGCTCGGCTTTTTCGCCAGCGTATCGTCCTTGTCCGCAACCGGCCAAGCCGTGCAATACCCTCCCCTGTGGGAGGAGCTGTGCGCCGTGCTGATCGGAATCGCGCTTGGCGCGGTGATGCTGTACCATACCGGGTACGAGCTGAATGCGGACGGCCGCGTGTATACGAAGCCGAACGCATATTTCAAGTATGTAATTCTCGCCGTCATCGTGCTCAGGCTCGCCTTGTCCCAGTATCTGAGGGAATTGCAGCCAGGCCAATTCATCTTCCTCACGATGTCGATCGCCGTCTGCTACATCGCCGTGTGGAGGATAGGAAGCTTCTTCAAATACAGGAAAGCGATGAGCCCTCTAAGGGACGGTTCCATCGAGAGATAGAAAGGAGATCATACCTATGGAGCGTTACCTGCTCAAAACGGCCTTGTACACGTTTCTGCTCGGCCTGGCCTTGGGGCTGCTCCTCGTGCCCGACTCCTTCACGCAGATCTCCGGCCGAGTAAAGTCCGTCGTCGAGCTTCCATTGCGGGATTACATCCTGAACCTTCTCCGCTTTGCCGTCCGGATCGCGCTGGCCGGTCTCGCGCTTGGAGCCATCTGGAAGTGGTCCGGCCGCGAGCGGCAGGAAGGGCCGTCCTTCGCCCGCAGCTATGTCAAGGGATTCGCCTTGACTGCTGTCGCTATGGCGATTCTCTTCGCCTTGGCAACCGTATTTTCAATCTTATAAGAAGGGGAATGGCCAGGAAGCGGTGAGCTTCACCATCTTCAATGCCGAAGGGCTGGAGCTGCCCGCCGGGCAGTTCGATGGACCTCCGGAGAGAAAGACGATCAAGCTGAAGCAAGGACAAGACCTCGATGCCGGGATCGTCCGCCGGGCAGCCTCGGCACTATAGCTCCTTGCAAGCGGCCCAAGCCGGCCTCTGCCCCAGCGGGAGATGCCCGCTTTCGTATGAGCAGAAAGCGCGAGGAGCCGTTCCTACCGATACCGGCGCTAGCGGACTCCCCTTCACAACGGAAGGGGAGTCCGCTAGCCTTGGCCTATAGAGCCGCCCTTTATAGTCAGCATGCGGAAAGGAAGAAAAGGGGCCAATTGTTATGAAAAGCAACGTTGCTTTTCATGGGTGCCCTATTTCAGATTCGTTCGTCTCAGTTCAAACCGCCGTAGCTGCGATAGGTTGCATAGACCTCGTCAGCGTATTGTTCGGCATGAATGACACGGCCGTAGGAATCCGTCGCTCCCGGATACCAGTTGGGTCCCCCGTTGTACAACGCCAGCCCTTTCCAGATGTATCCTCCCCTATTGATCATATCATTTAGAATCATGGCTCCCATATACACTTGGTCCTGCTGATCGCCGTGGTTGTAGGCATGCCCGAATGTTGAGAGGAACTGGCTGGAATAGCCGTTTCTTGTGTTCGGTTCCACCTGCATCAGTCCATCCGCACCGGATGGACCGGATGTATAGGTGCCATAGTTCGTTTCTTTTTTGATCACGGCACAAAGGAGCAAAGCGAAATCGCCGTTTTTGCCAAACCGATTGTCCGCATTCACCGCATAGTTCCAAATATAGCCGGGGGCTTCGGCAGGTTTGGATACGCCCGTGCCCGTAGAGCCGGTGCTGACAAGGTTATATGCTTCCCATGAGCCGCCTACGGCAGCTCTGTTCGCCACCAGAACCGCGCCGTTGTTCAAATCGGTCGATACATACTGATTGTTGGCCAAGGCTCTTAGCGCGATGGTTCCGTCCGCCAAGACGACCTTCGTAAATTTCTCCCATTGCTGGATGCTGGCGCTTCTGGCAATCAGCTTCGCTCCTTGATTAAGATCGGCCGCCACGTAGCTGTTGTTGGCCATGGACAGGAGAGAGATGGTGCCATCCGAATTATTGATCACCTGGAATTGTTCCCATGCGCTGGCCGAAGTCCGATTGGCAACTAAAGGATTGCTGCCATAATTGTCGGCACTGACATAACTGTTGTTGGCTCGTGCTTGGAGGCTGTATAAAGTCGCTGCGGATGCTTTGGCTGGCGGAAATGCGATCATCAAAACTCCGACCAGAAGCGCTAACGTAAAGGCCATCTTTTTTTGGAGGGAAGAAGGAAGACTCATCAGGAACACAACCTTTCTTCGAAATAAAATCGATTACATTTTGCGAAGCCAAAACTGGATGATCATTCTATCGTTGGCTATTCCTCCTTTCTGAACTAGCGGCGACCCATGGGAAGGCGGTTCATCAAACTATAATATGTATTTCTATTTTATTCAGAACTACTATGGCTGCCGGCTTGCAGCGCTCGACGATGTTGATGATGAGGATGCCGAGCATTCTTTTCATTCGAGACACTCCCCTTTCGTTGGACAGGTTATTGGAACGATCGTTCAAAAAAGAGCGCACAAACGCCGCTCAAAATACGGCATTCACGGCCATCCGGCATACATCCTCCAGCATGCTCCGTCCCGCTTCCGTGCGTGCGGTGACATGGATTCCCTGCTTGAGGGCAAGCAGGAAGCGCGCCGCCTCGCGAGGCTGCAAGCCTTCCTTGGTCCATCCGCGCCTTGACGCGTCCTCCAGAAAACGCAGCAGCACGTCTTCGGTATAGAGCTGATAATCCTCCACCCGCTGCGCGATCGAGGGGAGACGGACCGACGAGCCGAGCGTCGTGTTCGTCATGAAGCAGCCTCTGCCCCGGGAAAAGTTCACCAGCGAAGACTCGACGACCGCATCGAAGAACAGCCGCAGCTGCTCCCGCGGATCTTCATCGCGGCGTTCCAGAATCTTGTAGATGCCTTGCTCCTGCATCGCGCGGAAACGATCCATGCAGGCGGTGAAGAGCGTCTCCTTGTCTCCGAACGTGTCGTAGAGGCTTCCGCGGTTGATGCCCATGGCGGAGCACAGCCCCTGCACGGATGCGGCTTCGTAGCCTTGATCCCAAAATGCTTCCAGCGCCTGATCCAGCGCCTTCGCAGGGTCGAACTCCTTCGGTCTGGCCATCCTGCACCTCCATTTTGTTCTTATCGGCTTCAAATTTAATCCAGTATATTCGTTTCAGAACGATCGGTCAATAACTGGACGTCCATGCCATTTACCGCAGTGCCGCAGATATGATATTGTAAGTCCACGAAGAAAGGGGAAGAGACAAATGTTCCATACAGTAACTTACGACGGAACCCGCGAAGAGCAGTACGGGACGGTCATCCGCCAGCTCGAAGCGCTGATCGAGGACGAGCCGAACGCCATCGCCAACCTGGCCAACGCCTCGGCGCTGCTCGCGCAGTTCCTCACGGATATCAACTGGGCCGGATTCTACCTGCTCGACGAGCAGGGACTCGTGCTCGGCCCTTTCCAAGGGCTTCCGGCCTGCGTCCGCATCCCGGTCGGGCGCGGCGTCTGCGGCACGGCGGCGGAGCGCAAGGAAACGATGCTCGTCCCTGACGTGCATGCCTTTCCGGGCCATATCGCCTGCGACGCCGCCTCGCAGTCGGAGATCGTCGTGCCCCTGCTCGCCGCAGACGGCCGCCTGATCGGCGTGCTCGACATCGACAGTCCGAGCCTGAACCGCTTCGACGAGACCGACCGCGTGCAGCTGGAGCGCTTCGCATCCGTGCTCTCGGCACGGCTCGGCTAGTCGGCGCCCGGCTTTTTCTGCCGGCATCGCAAGGAGATCGGAGCATGGCTTTTGGAGACGGTTAGGATGAAATCCGCGCAAAAGAGAGCCGGGGACCCCTGTCCCCGGCTCTCTCCCGTTCTCATTCCTTTAAATAACGTTCCCGAAGAATATTAAGATGATGCTTCTCGTGCCCGGCAATGACGCAGGCCAGCAGCAGCACCGAATGCTTCAAGCCGTTGGCCATGCCTTCGCGCTGCCAATCTTCGGGCCGCAGACCGCTCAGCAGCGTCAATGTCGCCTGCCGTACGGCGGAATAGTCGGCCGAAGTCTGAGCCCTCGTCCAGCTAGTGAACGGCCCCTCGGCGACCAGGAGATTCTCGTCGTAGCCCGGCAGCTCCGTGGCATCGCCGCGTGCGAAACGCAGCAGCCGGTAGGCTAGAATCCGTTCGTTGTCGGCCACATGGCCGATGACTTGGCGGATGCTCCATTTGCCCGGCGCATAGCGGAATTCCAGCTGTTCCTCCGCAAGCGAATCCAGCAAGCCCAGCATGTCGGCTTGCTGCTCTTTCAGAATGGCGAGCAAGTCTCCATCGGGAACGGCCCCGACATAAGGCTTCTCATAATCGGGCACTTCTTGGTCCTGCGGTCTCTCCTGCATGGCTGTCCACCCCTCCTTGTCTTGGAAGGAATGAATTCGACATCCAAAGTTGCTTTCCCTTCCGAATTCATCCGCTTCCGCAGCGAATCCAGCCCTTCTAAAACGCAGCAGCCCGGCCGCATTCAAGCGGGCCGGGCTGCTGCGTTTGCCGCCGAGCGGCTTTATTCGTCCTTGAACCGGAACGTCCGCGCCAGATAGAGAACCGGCGTCGAAGCGATGGAGATGACGAACTTCATCACGTACGTGGTCAGGAAGATCTGGATCCAGATATTCCATGTGTAGCCGCTGACTCCCGCAAACGCGATCGTGCAGAAGACGAGCGAGTCCACGAACTGGCTCAAGATCGTGCTTCCGTTGATGCGGATCCAAAACTGGTTGCGTCCGCCGAAGCGCCGTTTCAGCACCGAGAAGACGCGTACGTCCAGGAACTGGCTGATGAAGTAAGCGCTCAGGCTGGCCAGTGCAAGACGCGGCATCAGGCCGAAGATGGTCGACAGCGATTCATGGGCGAAATCGGTCTCCGCCGGATGAAACTTGAGCACCATCTGCATGAGGATCGTTGTGGCGATGAGAATGAAGAAGCCGAACCATACCGCCTGACGGGCCTCCTTGCCGCCGTAGCGCTCGTTGATCAAGTCCGTCGTCATGTAGAGCGACGCGTAGATCGTGTTGCCGAGCGTCATGACGATGCCGAACATGGAGATCGTCTCCGTCACCTGGATATTCGCCACAACCGTCGCGAAGCCGATCCAGGCATAGAGGCCTTTTTTGCCGAAGAAACGATAGCACGCCAGGAACAGCGCGAAGTTGACCAGGACGAAGAACACGCCCCAGGTGAAATTGAACATGAAAATAATACCCCCTAGTTTTGGTGGCGCGGGATGGTTACGAACCGCGTGCGGCAAATGGATGCGGCCTGAAGCTTGGAGCTCCCGGCGCGTCCTCCTCCGAAAAACCTGTATCAGCATAGCATAAAGCGGCTTCCGTGTCTTGACTTGGAATCCATTGCCGCCTCAGAGGGTCCAACGGTCGTGAACGACCGCTCTCAGCCTGGCTTCACTCCGTCTGCCGCAAGAAGTGAAGAAAGCCCGTTTGATTCCTGCCCCGCGGAGATATGCAAAAGACGAGAACGGTGCCGAGCAGTTCGATCGCCAACGCTTGAAGAGTGACAATCAGCAGCGCATCGCTTTCGCCCCGATTCTCCCGATTGGATTCTTAATCCATTTTTGCGCAAAAAAAGACCCGCTCGCGGGCCTTCTCCTTTCCATGCGCCGGGGACAATTCTGCTCATGCCATCCGCTTGACGGCCATCAGCGCATCGACCGGCTCGTGATCCCTGCCGTAGGCGTTCACAAATGCCGGGTTGGACGTATCATGGAACCCTTTCATGACCGTAACCTCGTATCCGAGAGCCGCAAGCTCCTCGGGCTCCCATCCGCTGCGGTGCATTTGATACTGTTCGCCGTAGAGTGGTGAAGCTCCGTTAATGCCGCCTTGAAAATTCCATATAATGGATTAAAGTCTTGTAATGGGGATCTGAACCCGATATAGTGATTTTAGCAAAAATTCCAGGCACTTCCGTTCCAGCGATGATCAGCCTGCCAAAGGAGACGATTGAAATGTCCGCCCAACCTCCCAGGCCGCCTTCCTATACGATTCCCTCTACCAAGCTGGATGCTCTGGACCGCCGGATCATCGAGCTTCTCCGCATTAACTCGCGGATGTCCTATACGGACATCAGCAAGGAAGTAGGCATCTCCAGGGTCGGCGTCCAAGCACGGGTCAATGCCTTGATCGAAAACGGCACCCTGGAGAGGTTCACTGTCTTGGTCAATCCCGAGAAGATCGGCATGAACGTATCTGCCTTTTTTCATGTCGAAGTCGAGCCTCATCGTCTCAGCGAAGTGGCGCGGCGGCTGTCGGACGAGCCTGCCGTAACCGCGCTTCACCATATGACCGGGCCGAGCAAGCTGCATATGCACGCCGTATTCGCCACGATGCAGGAGATGGAAGCTTTTCTCCAGGAGCGCTTGTACAATCTGCCAGGCATAGCTGGCGTCGAGAGCCAGCTCCTGATCAAGAAATACAAATACTAGACGGGTCTTGCCCCGCCAAGCCGACTTGCCGGATCCCCGGTCCAAGCCGGCTTTCTTCTGCTCATCGTTCTTTCAACCGTTCCAGATTTTGTTCCGCCAACCGCTTTGCCGCCTTGGAAGGAGGTATGCCGTATTTTTCCGCCAGATGGAAAACCTCCTTTGCCGTTTCAGCGACGGCCTTTACGCTTTCCTGAAGCTCCGCTCGCCCCAGCCCCTGCAGTTCTCCAGCGGTGATGATGATTCCGCCGGCATTCAGGATGTAATCCGGGACATAGAGAATTCCCCTCTCCTCGATCAATTCCCCGTGACGGTCCATGGACAGCTGATTGTTGGCTGCGCCGGCGACAATCGAACAACGCAGCTGGGGAATGGTCACATCGTTCAGAATGCCGCCCAGCGCGCAAGGCGCAAACAAATCGCACTTCGTCTTGTACACGTTCTCCGGCTTCACCCGCTTCGCCCCGTAATATCTCACCGCCTCCAATGCAGCGGTATCATTGGGGTCGGAGACGATCAGCCTGGCCCCATCCTCATATAAATACCGGCACAGCCTGAAGCCTACTTTACCCAGTCCCTGAACGAGCACCTTGAGATCATAGAGAGACGGCAGGCCAAGACGATGGCCGACGGCAGCCTTCATTCCCTGATAAACGCCGTATGCCGTCATCTCGGCCGTAAAATCATCCTGCGCCATGATGCTTCCCGATGTATCCGTTACATAGGAAGTCTGAGTTTGAATCGCGTCCATGTCCTGGATGCAGGTGCCCAGGTCAAGTCCGGTTATATAACGGCCGCCCAAGCCTTCGATGAACCGTCCCAGGGACTGGAACAGCCGCCGCCTCCCGTACTCTTCGCCCGGCAGCTCTCCTGTTCCGGTTCTCCCTGCTCTCAGCTGCGTCCATGACGCTTCCGGGACGGACTTCTCCAACCGCGCGGCGGGATCCCGCCAGACGACAGCCTTCCCTCCCCCGTAAGGGAGCTTGTAGGCGGCGTTTTTATACGTCATGCCCCGTGCGAGACGCATCGCATCCTGCAGGGCGTCTTCCTCATCACCGTATGTCATGTACCGGCATCCGCCAAGGGAAGGTCCTGCCGCCGTGCTATGAATGGCGACAATGGCTCTCAGACCGCTCTCCGCATCGTGGCAGAAGGCGATCTGCTCGAAACCGCCGCCGATTATTTCCCGGAAAATAGTCATGCGCTGTTCCTCCTCGCCCCTGAAAGGACTACATTTCTATGCGAGGATCATTTCCGATATGCCCAGTCGAGGCTTGTACCGCATGGGCAGCACCCTTAAATCAGCATATGCACAATTGCACCTCCCGCCCAAACATCACGGGTGCACACGCCGTATGATGTGGCATACCACAAGAAAGGGGATTTGACACATGTCTTACGGAGTTGGCGGAGCAGTTGGCGGCGTAGGCGCAGGCTGCGGCTATGGCGGCGGCTGGGGTTACTCGAGCACGGGCGCCATTCTGGTTCTCTTCATCCTGCTGGTTATCATCAGCCGCGCATTCTTGTATTAGTCTAGGCCTGGGCAGGTTTCACGCATAATTGAACTGGAACCAGAGACCAAAAGCCTCCTGAAGGCTGCCTTCAGGAGGCTTTTTCTTCTCGATCTGATTCGGCTTGAAGCCGGATTCGACCGCGAACGTAACCAAGCGCACATTTGTCCTTCCCGTCCAATCGGCATGCAGCCGCAGCTCATACAATGTATCATTCTACTGCAAAGGAGTTTTGACATGTCTGAATATGTAGAAGGCGCGGAAGTAAAAGTTGAAGCCGCTCGCTATGGCGTAAACAACACCGGAATCATTCTGGTTCTCTTCATTCTGCTGGTCATCATCAGCAGCATTTTCTGCTACTAAGCAATTCCTGGGCAGACGCCGGATCGCTCGCGATCCGGCGTCTGCCCATGGTCTCATGAATGCCGCCGAAGGTTTCATTGGCGTGCATGCCCATTTCTCGTCGAATGACCTTCTTGCCCAAACATCCCGGTCCGCTCCCACGTATGATGTGTTATCTAAAGCGAAAGGGGATTTGACAAATGTCTTACGGCGTTGGCGAAGCAGGAGCAGGCTGCGGAGGAGTCGGATACGGTGGTGTGTGGACGAACACAGGAGCCATCCTTGTTCTCTTCATTCTGCTGGTTATCATCAGCCGGGCTTTCCTCTATTAGCATAGCATGAGGAAGGTGCAGCTGGGCTCGCGCATAATTGTACCTCCCTCTCAAACATCACGATGGCAACAATCATAAAATAGCTTTTTAAACCAAAGGGGGATTTGCACATGTCTTACGGAGTTGGCGGAGCAGTTGGCGGCGTAGGCGCAGGCTGCGGCTATGGCGGCGGCTGGGGTTACTCGAGTATGGGCGCCATTCTGGTTCTCTTCATCCTGCTGGTCATCATCAGCCGCGCATTCCTTTGCTAGTCGCCCCTTATCCCCCATAAGCAATCAATGTTCTGCGGAACAAAACCAACCCTTTCCGCCATGCGGGAAGGGTTGGAAATTGCACCATTTAAACTTTTAGATTAATCTGAAATTAATCGATTCAATCCCTGGCCATAAAGCATGGCTTATAATCGCCGATACATAGATGGAATCATCGATCCGAAAAATGAAAGCCGCATTCTGAATGCAAGTATAAATTCGATATGGATAATACAGGCTGAAAATCGGGGCATTTCAACAAAAAGCGCATAAAAAAACGAAAAACGGCAGGAATGAACGGCAAAACGACCGTAATTGGGCTTTATTGGCTCGATATGATTTCAAAAAGAGGGAGAGAACCAGATAAATACGAACATTAATTACTGAAGAGAGATTTTCCGATCGGATTCAGCTCCCCATATCCCTCTCCCAGAGACTTTTCCCCCTTGGTCGCCCCTCCCTCCCGAATGATTGCATTCCACGTCCGGATTGGATCGTCCATGGACAGCAGCGATTGATCACCATGAGAATGCATTGGTCCCACGGATGCACCCGCCAGATCGACCAGACGACCAAACTCCACCAATCTTCCAGCGGCCAGACGACAAACGATCAGCGGACATATCCATCGCTCTATCCTTGCATCCAGAGCCAAGTCCAAAGCACCCATATTCCATGTTTTAAAGTTTAATGTGTATAAATCAATTCTATTTAAAAATCGGATCCTCAAAGGCCGAGTGCCTTTTATCGTCATTTAGTACATGTTCAATTTAGACACTTTAATTCCTTGGATCGGATTTTGAACTTGACGAAACAAAAAGACCCGTCGCAGGGAACGGGCCGATCTCGACGAAAACCAATTCGGTCGAGGCGAAGGAAGAAAACGGCGGCAGCGGACAAATCGAATGAAAACCGACGACGAGGTGACGATGAGGCTGCTCAGCAAATCTCAGCAAATCGGCCATGAATGCCGATCAGGCAAAGGGAAGATCGCAGAAAACCGCGCATAAGCGTCATCATTCAACAAAAACCGCACAAACGAACGAATATCGGAGAAATTGAACGGGGAAACAAGGTCATTTAGGCTTTTTTGGCAAATATAGCGGGGAAAAAGAGGGAGAGACTGTGAATATTCCGAACATTAAACTCTTACCTGCACTTCAACGAACGGATTCAAGAGCCTTCCAAGCTGCCATTTGCCATTAAACCGCCGAAATGCCTCTCCCTCCCGAAGATTAGAGCCCGGTTTCAACAGCCGTCCCCTTCCTGTCGTTGCGGGCAGCCCCTTCTTCTTCGCGGACAAAGCGGGGAAGCGTGAAGATATAGATGACGAAGGTCAGCAGCAGCAGCACAGCTATGAACAGGTACAGCCCCAGCAGCGTGAAATGCGAGGGGTACAGCCAAGCGATGAGGCCGAGCATCAGCGTCTGTCCGGCCATCATGATGGGATCGATCCAGGCGCTCACGCGCCCCATCTTGGAAGGCTCCACCAGCTTGGGCAGCCAGCCGCCGATGACGATGTTAAGCGGGGCAAGGATGATTCCCATCACCAGAATTAGAGTGAGGTATATCCAAGGAGAAGATACAAAGCCCAGAACCAAGGCGATCAGACCGGATGCCAGGACGCATGCGATGAGGACTTGATGCATGTTGAATTTATCGATCAGCATGGAGCCCAGCGCGCTCCCTGCCAGGAAGCCGATGCCGAGAAATACGGAGAATAGCGAGGCATACAGCTGATAGTTGTCCGGGGCCAGATGGTATTTCATCGTCAGCATGGGCAGGATCGCGAAGGAACCGTTGATCAATCCGAACAATGCAAAGCCGGATATCAAAGCGATCAGAAGCTTGCGGCTGAAAATATACCGGAAGCCGATGCTGAAATCACTCCATACCGATCTCATATTGAGGGAGGAGAGCGGCTGCTTGCCGTTCGGCAGCGTCACCTCGACGGGCAGCTTCAGCGAGCGGACAAGGAGAGCCGTAAGCAGGAAACCGACCGTATCGATAATGACCGCGCCCATAATGCCGACGGTATGGTACACAAAGGCTCCTATACCCGTTCCGAAAAGCATGAACACTCCGAATACGGATTGGTTCAGTCCCGAGGCCTTCACGTACTGGTCTTCCTTCAGGATGCCTTGAATCATCGCTGTTTCGGCAGGGGCATAGAACTTGGTCACACCGGCCCGAACGAATAGGATCAGGAAGATGATCGGCAGCCACACCCCAGCAGCCAAAGCCCCCAGCATGCAGAGCGACAATCCGGTGCGGATCCATCCGGTATTCTCTGCGATCTTCTTGCGGTCAAAGCGGTCTGCGAGCACTCCGATAAACAGAAAAACGAAGACGGTAGGCGCGGAGTAGAGCATTTCAGCGATGGAAGCATAAGCGGGCTGGGAGGAAAACCGATCGAGCATATAAAAGGCGAACGCCATCGCTCCGATTGTAGAGGCCAGCTGAGAGCAGACCGTAGCGAGAAACAGGCGCATGAACACCCCGTTGCGAATCAAGTCCTTCAAGGCAGGTCATCCTTTCGGTTCCATAATTTAGTTGTCAATTGACCTCATTATAGAACCCGGCAGAGGCGTCTCCCAGCGGCGTGAGATGGAACTGCGCCTCCTCCCGCAGACGGAGCGCCTGCTCCTCCTGCGGATCTCCCAAGCGACGGCAAGTCCATAATAGCGGCTGTTTCTCCTAGGATCCGTTCAAGAAGTCAGGATGCTCTGCATGAGCCGGCCTGGAATTCCAGCTCAACCCCACGCCTAACTCCATGCATAATAAATTAATCTTAGGCGAGAAAGGTTGTCTGCATGCAAAAAAAGACCCCTGCTCCATTTGGAGGCAAGGATCTTTGCTCGCTTCATCTTCAATGCCGGTCTTTGAACTCTCCGACCTTTTCCTGGACTTCGCCTTTGGCTTTATCCAGCTTCCCTTCCGCTTGAAGCTTATGGTTGTCGGTAGCGTTGCCCCATTGGTCCTTGGCTTCGCCTTTCACCTTGTTGACTGTGCCCTTCACTTTATCGCTAAGTCCGTCTGCCATGGTTATCGCTCCTTTTCCTGTTGTAGCGGTTATAGTGCTCTTTACCCGCCATCACCCCAGGTTAAACGGAGATAAAAATCCGTGGCGGCCTGCAAGGAAGATAACAAGCTCCCGACTTGGCGCTGCATCCCGGTGCTCCTCACATTGGGATGGGCATGCATTCGGGAGCGATCTTCCCGGGAATGAAAAAGAACCGCATGGAGGGTATCCATGCGGTTCTTCCATGCGGCATTATCCGGGTCGGCCCCGGATGCGGCACGGATCAGTAAGCCAGGGAGAACAGGCCGTTGATATGCGACAGGTAGCGGATGTTGGAAGCTTCCTTCATCAGCGTTGCCGGCAAGCCTTTGAGGCGGGTCTGGTTGCCGCCGATCGTGCCGATCGCGTCCTTGCGGCCGAGCGAACCGAGCGTGCCGGAGAAGACCGGGGAGAACGAGTCCAGCTGATGGCCGTTGAAGTAAGCATAGATGTTGGCGCCGATGAGCTCGCCCATCTGCCAAGCCAGCTGAGCCGTAGGAGGGAACGGACGTCCTTCCGGACCCATGACGACAGCGCTGTCTCCGGCGATGAATACATCCGGATGCGAGGTGGACTGCAGGCCTTCCGTAACCGTGGCGCGGCCGCGGTTGACTTCGATGCCGGAGTTGGCCACGACTGCCGTGCCTTGCACGCCGCCCGTCCAGATGACCGTGCTCGATTCGATCGTGCTGCCGTCCTTCAAGGAAACGGTCGTGCCTTTCATTTCCGTGATCGGCAGGCCGGTTTTGAACACGACGCCGCGCTTCTCGAGGGAAGTCGTCGCACGCTCGACCAGCTCGGCCGGGAAGCCAGGCAGGATCGTAGGAGCTGCCTCGACGCAGTACAGGGATACTTCGTCATAGCTGATGCCGTGTTTTTTCACGAGGCCGGGCAGCATGTCGGCGAATTCGCCCACAAGCTCGATGCCCGTCAGGCCGCCGCCGCCGACGACGAACGTCAGGTCGGCTTTGTTGCCGGACTGCTTGTACTTCGCCACGGAAGCTTCGACATGGGCTTTCAGCTTGTTCGCGTCTGCAACGGATTTCAGCGTGAAGCTGTGCTCCTGCAGGCCTGGAATGCCGAAGAATGCCGTCTCGCTGCCCAGTGCGACAACAAGCGCATCGTAGGAAAGAGTCGTGCCGGTAGACAGCTTCACTTGCTTCTCGTCCGGCTTGATTTCTGCGACTTCGCCGATTTTCAGGTCGATGTCTTTGCCGCGCAGCAGCTTGTCCAGCGGAAGCGCCACATTGCCTTCGGACAGGTTGCCGACGGCAAGACGGTGCAGCTCGGTGATGATTTGGTGCGCGTTGATCCGGTTGACAACGGTAATCTGGGCTTCCTGCGGCGTAAAGTGCGTGCGTGCCGTCGTAGCGGCCAGCAGGCCGCCGTAGCCGCCGCCCAGGATAAGAATATGCTTCGCCATGTTCATCCTCCGTTCACGTTCTATGCAGCCTCCCCGCGGGGAGTGCGCGGGTTAGTTTTGGTTCTTCTGCTTTTCGCCGAGATTGTCCAGGAATGCCTGCGTGAAGCGCAGCGTGCGCTGGACGTTCGGGTCCTTAAGCATGCGCAGCAGGCCGAAGAGGCCTACGCTGGAAGACTCGTGGCTGACTTGGTCGCCGGCTTCGATAGCCGCTTGAGCGACGGTCTTGGTCTTGTCGACGATCGGCTTCACCATCTCGCCGAGACCGCCTCCGAAGTCGTTGATGAGCACTTTGTCCGTCGCGAGCGACTTGGCTACATCGTAGGATTTGGTCATGAGCGTGACGATTTCGGCCAGCTTCGGAAGATTATCCACAAGTACCGTAAGGGACTCCTGAACTTCCGGCTTCATGAGCTGGTCGAGGATATCGCGCTGCTGTACCGCCGCGGATGGCTCTTGAGTCGCCACCGCTTGAGTTGGTTGGTTTTCGGACATGGAATTACTTCCTCCTTTGCTCTGGAAATGCGGTTCCGTCCCTCGGTTGTCCGCGATTCCTTGCGTCCGCTGCTGTCAACTTCCGCAGGGTCGCGGCCGAGGGCGGGGACGTTGTCATCATGCGCACAGCGAATGGGAGCAGCCTCGTTGCGGAATAATACGATCTCAGGCAAGTCTGAGTTTGTACCAAAATTCACATATCAGTCCAAGCCATGAAAAATGTTATTGCGCAAAAAAACGGCCGCTTCCAGCCTGGGCACCGAGAAAACGTCGAGTGAGTCAAAGACTACCTTATCGTTGTCGGCCAGGCGGTCGGCACGGAACTTCTACCGATAGTTTACAACTTAACGGCTGCAACTGCAAAAGAAAATTACGGGTACACTCTTATTATGGCGCAATATTGCCTACTCATGTCTGAATTACCAACAAGGGCCGGTCGTTGTGCCTGATCAATCCGCGGAGCACGGCCGGATTGGATGGAATCTGCGGATTTCAGTCCATAAGGAAATCATTCCTATGGGCAAAAAAATCCCCGGGACCGCTCCGCTGATGGGAGCTGCCCCGGGGACCTGCTTACATCCAGCTGTCGATATCGTCGTCGTCGATATCGTCTTCCGCCGCCGCGGCTTGCTCGGCGCCGGGCTCCTCCTCGGCCGGGCTCGGCTCCGGCTGCGGTGCTTCGCCGACGGCCGCCGGCTCCTCCGCCTCCGATGCCGGCTCTTCCGCCTCCGTTGCCGGAAGCTCTCCGGCAACGGGCGCTTCGGCTTCGGCCGCCGCTGCGCTCTCGCGTCGACCTGCGCCGGCTTCCTCGGCTGCCGCCGGAACAACCGCCAGCGCGGCCGCCGTGCCGATGCCCGCTCCGCTTCCGGCGACCAAGGTTCCCCTCTCGGCCGGAATGAGCAGCTGCAGATTCCGCACGCCATGCTCGCGGATCTCGTTTTCAACCAGATAACGGATCGAATCCATCAGATTGGACTGGCCGTTGATCCATTCCATCACATCGGGGGATTCGTTCTTTTTCGTTTTCAGGCTGATATTCTCTCCGGGCTGCTTGATCTTCTTCACCCGGCTTCACCCCCTGTACCCTTCTCGCCTATGCCGGCTGCTTAGGACCTTTCGACTTGAGCGCTTCGAAGATCTTGCCGCGCACGAAGGCGTCCAATCCCTCGGCATTCATCGTGACGGCATGCTCGGCCGGTATGTACAGAAGCTTGATCTCGCGCTCCTCGCACAGCTCCTCAAGCATCGGCTGCAGAATCGGCTTCATCAGGACGCTGCCGCCGCCGTACACGCAGATGACGTCGATCTCGTTGCGTGCCTTGGTCAGCTGCTTGCGGATGTTCTGCACGATGTGGCGGGCTTGTCCTTCCAGCGGACGGCGCAGCGTCTGGATGGCCCGGCTATGGTACTTGTGCGCCGGGTTTTTGATGACGTCGCTGAAGAACTGGCGCGGGCTGTCCGGCAGATGCACGAGGCGGTTGAAGTCGTCCAGCGCTTCCTCGATCGCATAGCCGGCGCCATGATGGCTGCCGTGCACGAATTGGCGCAGGAACTTGTTGCCCTCGGTAATCGGATATTCCGTCGATCCGTCGCCGATATCCGTATGGAGGACTCGCTTGTCCTTGAAATAAGCCCCCGTGAACTTCTCTCCGAGCTCGTACCGGTCCACGAATTCCTGGAAGATATCGCCGGAGCGCCAGTTGCCTTCGCGGTCCTTCTGCAGGGCGAACACGACCGGCGTCGCTTCCGGAATCGCCTTGACGTATTCGAAGTCGATGGAAACCGGAACGCGAACCTTGTTCAGGTGAACGGTAACGCGATGGGTCCCTTCCATGAACTTCGCTTCGAACTTGGCTGCCGTCTCGTCGGTATGCTGAGTGACCGGCAGAGCCGTAGCCATGTCGACCGTCGCCTCTACAGGCTCCGTCGGAACGCCCTTCGCTTCGTCATAGGCACGCTGAACCGCTACGGCCGCTACCTGTGCCAATGTATTGATGATCGGCAGATCCATGTCGCTCTTGTTGTCGATGCCGATCTGCAGGTTCTCCAGCAGCTCGCCGCTCATCAAGGCGAACTTGCCGATATAGTACATCCCGGGGCGAGCCGCGGGCGAATCGATGGTGACGATCAGCTGGTCCTGCAGGTTGCGGATGAAGCTTTCCGGCGGAAGCTCATCGCTCCATGGAAGCTTGTCCACCCGGCAGCACACGTTCGGCTGGCGGATCATTTTGCCGTCGACGAACAGGTCATGCTCGCTGTTGCCGTTGTCGTTGCCTACTTGAAAATGTACCTTCATCTTGTCTCCTCCTTCGCTCTCCGCAATGCCGCGGAGGCTGTGCTAGCATGGGATGATTCCTTCACCAAAAACGCAGGATTCCCGCCACTTCGAGGCTGATTGACGCTGATTCTCCAAATCAAAATTACGAAGAATTGCCAAAAACAAATGCGGCTCGTGATGGTGATACCCAGTAATATAGTTCGACGCGTCGTGGAGCATTTCCTTCCGTCGTCCAATAATTACCTTTGTTGCACCTGCGTCCTCCGGGAGGCTGCCCCGTAAAAGATATCCTACTCCCTCTACCGGACCCGCAAAATGAAAACAAGAAGGACAAGCACATAAAGAAAGCCAACCAGCACACCGGCAACGTTCTCCATGCTCCCGTCCTCCAATTCCGCCATCCCGGCCGGTAGTCGCACGCTCGGAGCTCGTCCTTATCCCAGGCTTACCAAGTATAACCTACCTGCTGTGTCGAAGTAAGGGGAACGATGGCCCTGGGACGGAATATCCGGCTTCGCCGGAAGCGAAGAGCAGACGGCGCCGCAGGTTCCAAATCCCTGGTTCAACTCCTCGCGGGGCAGGTTAAGCCAATACTAACAAAGCCTCACGGGAGGAAATACAGATGGACAAGCAGCCTGCGCGCAAGCTACATGACGGTACTCTTTACTGGCCTTCGACGCTGGATCGGCGGGATGAGCTGGGACAGTATCCTTCGTTGTCGGAAAAGCTCGTTACCCGGGTTGCCGTCATCGGCGGCGGAATTACCGGGGCAATCATCGGAGCTTCCCTTGCGGAAGCCGGCATCCCGGCCGTCATCCTCGAGGGCAGGCGCGCCGCCGCGGCGAGCACCGCCGCGAGCACCGGGCTGCTTCAGTTTTCCAACGATATCATGATGAGCGAGCTGGCGGACCGGTATGGCGGCCAGGCGGCGGTCCGGTTCTATGAGCAGTGCCGGGGCGCGGTAGGCTCGCTCGGCCGGCTGGCCGCCGCTGCAGGCCAATGGAACGACGGATTCCGGCCGGCTTCGAGCCTCTACGCCGCATCATCGGAGACAGATGAAGCCAAGCTGATGCGGGAGTTCCGGATGCTGGAGAAAAACGGATTTCCCGTCGTCTGGGGCGCTCCTGCAGCCATTCCTTCCAGCGTCGCGGAGGCTTTTCCCGCCAGCATGACGACCTATGGCGACGCTCTTGCCAATCCGCCCCGGCTCGCGAGGGCGCTGCTGAGGATGGCGTCGGACAATGGCGTCCCCATATTCGAAGAGTCTCCTGTCCGCGAGGTTCGGCGGCGCGGCGGCAGCTGGGTCATCAGCGCGGGGGACGGTGAAGTCACGGCCAGCCATATTGTCGTGGCCACCGGTTATATCCCGGGCATCAGCGCAGCCTCGGAGCTGAAGCCGATCCTTCGCCGGACCTACGCCCTGGCTACCCGGCCGGGCAGCGTCCCCCCGGGCTGGCCGGAAGACAGCATGGTATGGGAAACGGCGCGGCCTTACTTTTACTTCCGGACGACGCCCGACGGGCGGATCGTAGCCAGGGGCCTGGACGAGGACCGTCCGGACCCCGCCGGGGACGAGACGTTCCTGCGCGACCGCTCCGACAAGCTGATCGCCGACCTGAAGCGCTATTTCCCGGAAGCCGAATTCGAAGCGGAATACGCCTGGTGCGGCACATTCGGCGAGTCGGCGGACGATCTTCCGTTCATCGGGGAAGACAAGGAGCAGCCGGGCATCTTCCACTCGATGGGCTGCGGCGGCAACGGCACGGTCTACAGCTCGCTGGCGGCCTCGATGCTGCAGGCCGCCCTGTCCGGGGAGAAGCATCCGCTGGCGGAGATGCTGAATCCGCGCCGCCTGATCCGTCAGGGCGATGACAGCGGCAAGGGCGGGCGCTCGCTGCTCGCTTAAAGGAAGCAAAGGACTGCGGCCCCGTCGGGGATGCGGTCCTTTTTTGCCGCTTGCAGCGCCGGCTCTCCACTCTGCCCGGGCATGGTCAAGCGGTCATTTCTTGCCCATCCCCTTCTGCCATCGGAGATGGCGCAGCTGTGTCCGCAGCCGGCTCCAAGCCCCGGACGCTCCGCTGCTGCGCGGAAGCAGCTCAAGGCCGGCGAGCGCCGCGATCCCCTCCGCCGTCTCGGCTACGCTCCAATGCTCGGTATCCAGCTGCTCGGCGAAAGCATCCTGCTTCAGATCGCGCACGCAGCGTCCGATCTGCGCCGCAGCCCAGGAACGGCGGCCTTCGCCCCGGGAGCGCAGCCGGCGAAGCAGCTCTCCTTCGGAAGCGAGCAGCGCATAGTGGCGCAGATCCCTCCCGTCGCTTCGCAGCCTGCCCGCGATCTCTGCGAATTTGAGCGGATCCGTCACCGTCATCGGCACGAGCAGCACGCCGTCGTGGCGATCGGCCAGATAGGACAGCATGTCGAAATTGATGCTTCTCCATAGCGCGAACTCCTGGAAGTCCCCCTTTTGCAGGGAATCGGGCATGTTGGCCCTGATGTAATAGCCGGCATTTTCCGGATCGAAGACGTAGGAGCCCGGAATTCTGCGATGCAGCTCCCAGGCGGTCTGCGTCTTGCCGGACCCGAAAGCCCCGTTGATCCAGACGATCCGGCAGCCGCGGAACCCGCTATGGTCAACTCCCATTTTTTCCGGCTCATTCTCCATCCTTCAACCCTTCCTTTATTCTCCAATTGTGATAGTCTTGAAGCTATAAGACGAAGGAGGCTTCCCTTTAGTTGCTGGCACACAAAGTAATGATGTATATCGAGTGGACGGTTCTGACCGTCTCCGCCGCCATGCTGCTCCTCCTGCTCATCCCTTCGCTCGGTGTGTTCTTCCCTGCGCAGGAGCTAACACCTGAAAGAAGGGAGGTACGGGGATGAACAGCTTCCAAGGGGGCTTCCGGCGGACAGATGGAGCCGGGCGCAAGCAGCTGCTTGAACAACAGCTTGTTGCGCTGCTCCTTACCGATCCGCAAGCTCCCGATCATCTCAGGCATTTGAGAGATCATGGCCCGCCAGGAGCCTGGCTGTCCGCCGGCTATATCCGCAATCTGGTCTGGGACCGCCTGCATGACTACCGGGAGCGCACGCCGCTTGATGATGCGGACATCATCTATTATGATCAGGAGCATCCGGACGAAGCAGAGGAGAAGGTCTGGGAGCGACAGCTGGCCTTGGGCCTGCCGGATCTGCGCTGGTCCTGCAAAAACCAGGCGCGCATGCATGTCGTCAGCGGCCTTCCGCCTTATGAAGACGTGGCGGATGCGATGAGCTGCTGGCCGGAGACGGCGACGGCCGTCGCCGCCGCCATGAGGGAGGACGGAACGATCGCCGTGCTCGCCCCGCATGGCCTGGAGGACTTGTTCGGCCTTCTGCTGCGGCCAAGCCCCCGGCTCGCCGATGCCGGGTTGTTCCTGCGCAGGGCGGGCTCCAAGCAGTGGCTGGCCAAATGGCCCCGGCTGCAGCTGATTTCGGAGAATGACAAGAAGGAGGAGCCAACATGAGTCTGGCTTATTACAACGGCCGGTTCGTTCCGCTGGACGAGGCGGTCGTTCCGGTAGAGGAGCGCGGCCATCAATTCGGCGACGGCGTCTACGAGTACATGCGGTTCTACGACGGAAAGGGCTTCATGCTGGAGGAGCATCTCGACCGGTTCTACCGCAGCGCGGAGCTGATCCGATTGAATCCCGGCATCTCCCGCGCCGAGCTTCTGGCTGTCATGGTCCAGCTGCTGGAACGGAGCGGGCTGCGCCATGCCGATATCTACATGCAGCTGACGAGGGGCATCGCTCCCCGCAACCATCCGTTCCCGGATGTCCCTGCCTCCCTGTCCATGACTGTGAAGCCTTCCAGGGAAGTGAATCCCGAGCTGCGCAAGCAGGGCGTATCCGTCCTGCTGCATCCTGACGAGCGCTGGATGAACTGCCATATCAAGTCGCTCAATCTGCTCCCCAACGTGCTGGCCAAGCAGGCGGCCGTCGATGCGGGCTGCTTCGAGGCCGTGCTCGTGCGGGAGGACGGATATATCACCGAGGGCTCCAGCTCCAACATGTACCTCGTCAAGGACGGCGCCATCCGCACCGCGCCGCTGTCCAATCGGATCCTGCCCGGCATCAAGCGCGAAGCGGTCCGCCGCATCGCGCTGGAAGCCGCCATCCCGTTCATCGAGGAGCCGTTCACGCCGGCCGAGCTTGCGGATGCCGATGAAGCGTTCCTGACCAGCACCGGCATCGAGATCATTCCGGTCGTGCAGATCCACGGCCAGGGGCCGATCGGCTCCGGCGCGCCGGGCGAGACGGTCCGCGAGCTGCATCGCCTGTTCCTGGAGAAGACCTCGCTGTCGGCTTCGGTCTGATCCTGATTGTCAGTAGCAAAATGAAGGCCGTCCCTGCAAGATGCAGAGGACGGCCTTCTTTGCTTATTCGATGCTATATTTATTGCTCTGCCGATCCCCCTCGCATGCTTTGCATTGGTCCTTGCCAAAGGAAATCGGGAGGAACATTCAAGGAAAGAGCCTTTGCAGACTGCGGAAGACGCCCGGACAGCTCTTACATGAAGCTGTGGATGCGGGAGGACAGGTTCTCGGCCAGGGCAGCCCTGCCGCGCTGGATATCCTCCTCGTAGAGACGGAAGGAAATGCGGGATTCATCCGTTCCCAGCCACTCGGCAAAGCCGCCCGAACGGCGGTCGACCTCCATCAGCACATCCACGTACGCAGCCGAAGGGATGAAGACGATCTCAAGCTCGTCGAGTTTGCCAAAGCCTGATGCCCTGCCCGGAACCAGCTCGAATTCCTGCAGGAGAGACGTCCCGTAACGGCTGTGGGGGGCATATTTGCATTCGACCTCGCGGGTGCGGAAGCCGAGCGAGGACAACGCTTCCAGCACCTCTCCCACCAAAGGATGGGGGAGCACCTTGATGTAATCCTCATCCGACGCGTCGAGCGAACTCGCGATATCCAGCGCGGTCTTCACCCAGATCCGCGTGCCGCCGGCGGTAATCGGCGCCGTCACCGGCAGCTGCCAGCGGAACGGAATCTCTTCCTTGCCTCCGGCTTTGACCTCGAACGCCGCGCGCAGGGGCAATCTGGCAATCGCTGCATTTTCCCGAATCTTCTGGTCATTCACTTCCTTGATGAAGGAAGTCATGAGCAGCAGCTCGATGCCGTTGATCTGCTGGGGAACCGCCCCTCCCGTCACGATGACCCGTCCGTTGATCTCATCCCCTGGACGAATGCCGCTGTAGGATACTTCCAGAACCGTATCGACCTTGGCGGCCCCGATTCCGATTGAAGCCATCATATTCTTGAAAAAAGACATCCCGTCCACGCTCCTGCATCTGAATTCCCAGGATCCTCTCGGCTTCACCGGGAACAGCTGGCGGTATGGCGGCCGTCAGATCATGGATTGACAGGTAGTACGGCTCATGCCGCTCCAGGTTTCAGACCGGCGGCCGGCTTGCTGCCGGTGCCCGCATGCATGCCAAGGACCCGGCGGAAGGTGCTTCCCCGGGTCCTGCCGCCGCTTGCTGCTGGGCTGGGGCCGCATCGTGATCATGCCCATCTCGTTTATGTCCGTCTCGAGACCCGCGTCATGCCCATCCCGCTCGCACCCCTTCTTTCGCGATGCGCTCCGCCACCAGCCTCCCGCCGATCGTCACGATCGGGGTGCCTCCGCCCGGATGGGTCGAGCCTCCGACATACCACAATCTCCCAAGGCGGGAATCCTTGCTCGGGTACCGGAAGAAGGACTGGCGGAAGCCGTTGGACGACATGCCATAGATGCTCCCCCTCCAAGCTCCGGTCCGGCGCTGCAGGTCATCCGGCGTCTGGATCCGAAGCAAGCCTCCTTCCCGCCGGACAGCCGCGCCGATGCCTTGCAGGCCCCGGTCTTCCAGCAAGCCCAGAATGCGTGCGGCATATTCTTCCTTCCTATTTTCCATGGAATAACCGTCGCGCTGCGCAGGAGCGTTGACCAGCACGAACAGGCTCGACCTCGCGCCTTCGCCCGCACCGGCCCCTCCGCCGGAGCGGCAGACGTAGACGGCCGGCTTCTCCGGCAGAATTCCTTTGCGGAACAGGTCGTCGAATTCGAGATGGTACCGCTCGGGGAAAAAGACATTGTGATGCAAAAGCTGCGGGTAGTCCCTCTCGACTCCTGCCAGCAGAACGAATCCGCTGACGGACGGCTCCAGCTTATGCAGCCGGCCGCTCATCCGGGAAGCCCCCGGATGGTCCGGGATCAGACGGGGCACGGCCGCCAGCGCATCGGCGTTGACCACGACGGCGTCGGCCTCCCACAGGTTGCCGCCTTCGGTTTCTACGCCGGCCGCTTTCCCTCCGGCAATAAGAATCTCCTTGGCCGCATCGCCGGCCGCGATGGCGACTCCAAGCTCTCCGGCCAGCTTCGCGAAAGCCGCCACAATGGAGTACGTGCCTCCCTTGACTCCGAACACCCCTTGGCCGGCTTCCACATGGGCCATCATATTGAAGATGGATGGAGCGCGCTGCGGGGATGCGCCGACATAGGTCGCATAACGCCCGAACATCGCCAATGTATGAGGGTGGCGGAAGTAGTTCCGGATGGTCCGGCTCATCGGGGTGAACGGACGAATCCGTCCAAAGCCGGCCAGCAGCGAAGGCTGCAGCTTGTCCCGCCAATCCAGCACGAGGCGGCTGAGAAACTCTTTGGAAGCCAGCTCATACAAGCGGGCGCTTTCCCTCATGAACGGCCGGTACTTCAGCGCATCCTCCGGACTGTAGCGGGCGATCTGCTCCTCCATGAGCCCGATGTCGCCGGTGACGTCCACGATCGTTCCGTCATGGAAGGCATTGCGTGCGACGGGATCGAGCGGATAGAACTCGACATAATCCTCTCTGCGCCGTCCGGCAGCCTCGAACACCGCATCGAATACGGGCTGCATCGTCATTGTGCTCGGGCCGTTGTCGAACCGATAGCCGGCTTTCTCCACGCGTTGCAGCTTGCCGCCGGGAAGGGGCTCCTTCTCCACGACCGTCACGCCCCATCCCTGCAGGGCCAGATGGATCGCGCAGCTGAGCCCTCCCAGGCCGGCGCCGACGACGACGGCTTTTCGGCCTCCTTTCATGCGTACCGCCTGCCTTTCCATTCGTAGCCGCTTCCGGCATAATGGATCCGCGCCGAATCCAGGCCGATGAGAATCGTCAAGACGATGCTGGCGGGCACGAAGATTCCGTACCATGCCGAAAGTCCGCTGGATACGTCGACTGCCGTCTTCACCGCCATGCCGAGCGCCGCCGCGGACGCGGCCCATCCCAGCCAAAGAGGAGCCGCTCCAGAGACGGCCCATGCCGTCATGCCGCCCAGCAGGGCGGCCGGAGGCGCCAGATAGAGCAGCGCATAGGCCAAGAAAACGAATCCCATCAAAGGAAAGCTTCTCCCGAGGCCCGGAAACAGGTTTTTGCGGTAGCCGTTCCATACTTCACCGGGGCTGCGGTACATCCGCATGGAAGCCACCCGGTCGATCCGGGCCAGCCGTACCGGCTCGCCCCGGCGCTTCGCCTGGCGGATCAGATCCATATCGTCCAATAGAGATTCCCGGACGGCCTCATGCCCGCCTATTCGATCGTAGCTCCCGGCTTCAACGAGAATGAAAGCGCCGTTGGCGGCGGCGAATCGCGGATCGTCCGAGCGGGAAACAAGCCTCAGCGGCAGATGGCTCAAAATCGTGAACATCATCATCGATACGACGAGCCGCTCCATCCAGCCCCCTGTCTCCTGCCGGGGAAATCCGCTGACGAGTCCGCTCCGCTGGAGCGAGGCTTCCGCCGCGGCTGCCTCCAGCGCGTCCGGACCAAGCCGGACATCCGCGTCCACGAACAGCAGCCACCGGCCCGAAGCGGCTTGCGCCAGCTGGGAGCAAGCATGGGACTTGCCCATCCAGCCTTCCGGCAGCGGTCCGCCTTGCAGAAGCTTGACGCCCATGTCCGGATCGCCGGCAATGCTGCTCACGATGCTCGCCGTCCCATCCTCCGAATGGTCGTCCAGCACCAGAATTTCATGCGGCCGTCCGCGCAGCGCCAGCAGCGCTTGCAGGCAATCTCCGATATTCCTTTCTTCATTGCGGGCCGGTACGAGAATAGAGATATCACTCGGCATTACTTCGTAATCCTCAGAGTACGTGTCTGCTCTGGCTTCGGCGCTTCCGACCCGGCTCACGGCGTCCTTCTTGTTCCGGCCTCCAGCCTCTTGCCCGCTCCCCCTGTGCTTGTCCGGCTCTCCAAGCTCGACATGGTAGCGGCGGTTCCACAGCACGAACAGCAGCTGGACTACGAGCGCGCCCGTCAATGCCGCGAGAAAGGCTGCCATGGCCCGATCCCCTCCTTCAGCTTCCGGTACCGTTCCGCTGTCGTCCGCCTGCCGCCTTCCCAGACTGCCTCGTATCCGTTCCCGGTCCCAGGCAGCGGGCATTCCGCAAGAATCCGCCGCTGCTCGGCCGCCTGATCCCGGAGCAGAGCCTCGACCTCGGAAGCGGCCTCGCTGCGGTCCATGCCGCCCCAATCCCGCCGGATCGGCTCGCCGAAGCGGACCGCCGCAAGGGGCTTCTGGTGATCGCCGAGCAAATAGCGGAGCGTGACCGGCCTGAGCTCGGCTTGCCCGGCCCGGCGCATCAGATGGCCGATTCCGCTTGCGGCCCGGATGTCCGCGTCCGGAGACATGATGGCTCCCTGCGGGAAGACCCACACCGGCGCCCCCGCCTGCAGAAGGCTCTCCGCATAGCCCAACGATTCCAGCATGTCCCGCGGGCGGCTGCGGTTGACCGAGAATGCCCCGATCTTCCGGAAGAAAGGATAGTTTCGGAGGCCTTGCTCGTCCATCATGATGTAATGGTCCTGCCGGGACAGCTGCTCCGTCAGCTGGAACAGCACAAGCCCGTCCCACCAGGACACATGGTTGCAAACATAGAGAACGGGGACGGCAGCGCCGCTGCCGTTTGTTCCCTCCCTGTCGCCTTCCATGTCGCCCGATACATACAGGCCATGCAGGTATCGCGGGAACAGGTAATGCTTCTGATAGCGGAAAAACAACCGCCGGAACCATGTCTTCTTATCGGCTTGAATCAAAGCGGACCCTCCCTTCGGCTGCTGCCATGACCGCCAGCGACAGCAGAAGCACAGGCAGCATGCCTGCCTTGGCCGCGAGCAGCCCGAACAGCAGCAGCATTCCCTGCATGACCCGCAGCGCGGCAAAACGGGCTGAAGCGAGCACCTTGCCGGACGGAAGCAGCAGGGACAGGAGCGCCCCGACGACGAACCAGCCGGCAAAATTAGCGGCCGGAATGCCGTAGTAGACTCCTCCGTCCTGCCAATGCCAGAATCCCCGCGCCTCCGCGACAGGATCGAGCACGAGATCGAGCAGCACGACCCAAGCCCCCGTCTCCAGGGCGCGGACCAGCCTGCCCCCCAAGGCCGACAGGAGGGCGCCGTTCAGAATGACTCCGACCCATGCCGGCCCCATCGTCCACGGAACGCCGCCGAGCAGCGATCCCAGCGTATTTTCGTAGCGGTAGGAGCCGAATGGAAACCCGGTATGCACGCCCGCATACTCGACCGCGAAGGTGCCTGCCGCGATGCCGGCAGCGGACAGAGCGAGACGGCTCCAGCCGACCGGCCGGGCAAGAGCTTCGTCCCGATGCTTCCGGGCTGCGCCTATTCCGGTCGCAGCCAGCTCGCACAGACAGAGCGCGTAGAGGACCAGGAACACGCCATTGGAGAACTCAAGCGGCTTCGGCACCTCGGCGAACACCATGAGCAGGAAACCGACGGAGTACCAGACGGCGAACAGAGCGGTAACGGGATAAGCGGACGCAAGCCGCCAAAGAGCGGCCCACTGCCACCCCCCCGATGCCCGTTCTTGCCGCTCTTGCCGCTCTCGCCACTCTTGCCGCCCTCGCCGTTCTTGCCGTTCTTGCCGCTCTTGCCGTTCTTGCCGTTCTTGCCGTTCTTGCCGTTCTTGCCGTTCTTGGCTTCCTTGCCGTTCTTGGCTTCCTTGCCTTCCCTGGCGATCCTGCAGGCCGTTGTCCGTCGGCTCCTCCCGTTCCGTTCTCCGGGAAGGATGGACGGGGAATGTCTCCTCCTGCGCGGGGCGGCTCATTGAGCCAGCCTCTCCGGAGATGAGTGCTGCATCCCGGCTTCCTCCCCTGCCGTAAAGCCTTCCCCCGGATCGGCGGCTTCCCGTTCCGCCTCGGCCATATCGGCCATCACGGCCCGGAGAATCGTCTTCTTGGCCTCGTCGCTCACATACGCCCGCTTGCCGTAGACATCGTATCCGTTCTCCTCCACCGCGTGGAGAATGGCAAAATAGTAATGAGCGGCCAGGCGGATAGCGAACGCGCTCTCCTGGGGATACGAGGACAGATGGGCGAGGCCGCGCCCGAACCATTGCCGGGCCGTCCCGGCAAGCTCGCCGAGCAGCCGGCGGAACGCTGCGTCCACCTCTCCGGCTGCGAACCGCTCCTCCGAATACCCGCAGCGCTTCATCAGTTCGAGCGGGATGTACCGCCTTCCAAGACTGCGGTCTTCTCCGACGTCCCGGATGATGTTGACGATCTGCATGCCTTTGCCGAGCCATATGCCCGCCTCGACGATCTCCCTGTCCGGGCTCTCGTGGAGGACGGGAAGCAGCATTTCGCCGACGGAGCCGGCTACGCGGTAGCAGTAATCCTCCAGCTGCGCCAGCGTATCGTAATGGGTCTGGACACGGTCCAGCCGTTGTCCGCTCATCTGGGTCAGGAACGGCTCCTTGGCGATCGGGAAGCTGGCCATCAGCCAGCGCAGGGAAGGCCAGATGAAGTGGCCTTCGGCTTCGTCCAGCTTGCCGAACAGCGCCTCCAGCTCATCCAGGCTGTAGTCCGCCTTGTCCGGCTCGTCCACGGAATCGTCGATCATCCGGCAGAAGGCATAGATGACGAAGACAGCCTCGCGGCGTGGAGAGGACAACAAGCGGAAGGCTTCGTAAAAGCTGGCCGAGCTTCTTTTCATGACCTCCTCGCATGAGGCGGCCAGCCGCGGATTCAACATGGTTCCAGCTCCTTTGCGATTTGCTGGGCGAGCAGGCGCGCGCCTTGCATGACGATCGGAATGCCGCCGCCGGGATGAACCGAAGCTCCGACCGCATACAGTCCCTCGATCGGAAGCGGCTTGACCTGGGGACGGAAGTTGCCGGACTGAGTCAGCACCGGGGCGATGCCGAAGCTGCCTCCCCGGTAAAGGCCGTCGCGGGCCGCATCGCGCGGCGTCCGGATGCGGCGCCAGCGGATGCTGTCCCGCAAGCCGGGGAGCAGCAGCCTCTCGGCCCGCTCCAGCACGCGCCCGGCCAGCTCCTCGCCGGCACCGTCCCAATCCAGAGCCTCGTCGGCCGGCACGGGGACGAGGAAGTAGAGCGCGCTATGTCCCTCGGGAGCGGCATCCGGGTCGACTGCAGCAGGGTTGAACATGTAGAAGGAGGGCTCCTCGGACAGGCGTCCGCGGCGGAACAGATCCTTCATATGGTCTCCGTGGCGCTCGCCCAGGAAGAACTGATGGACGCCGGCATGGTCCCATCGCCTCGCCGCCCCGGCATAGATGAGCAGGCAGCCGGAGGATGGGCGGAAGCGGCGCGGCTTGCCGCGCCATCCTTCCAGCAGCCCGGCCAGCGCCGGATAGTCTCCATTGAACACGACCGCATCATAGTTGAGCTCCTCCCCGCCGGTCCGTATGCCCGTGCAGCGTCCGCCCGACACGACAACCTTGTCCACCGGAGCCGAGCAACGGATGGGAATGCCCTGTTCGGCGCAGGCCTGCCCAAGCACAGGCGCCAATCCGGCATATCCGCCTTTTAGATACCAGATTCCGTGCTTGTGCTCGCTGTAAGGAATCAAGCCGTACAGAGCCGGGGTCTCCTGCGGCGATCCTCCTATGTACAGCGACTGCAGGGAGTACGCCTCGCGGATCCGGCGGCTGCGGAAGTAGGAGCCGGCCCAAGGATCGATAGCCCGGTAGGCTCGCGAGCGAAGCAGGAATTTCAGGTTGGCGGGCGTCAGGAAGGAACGGATGCCGGGGAATGAACGGGATAGGAACGCATCGAAGCCGTATTCGAACAGCTCCTCCATATCCTCCATGTACCGCCGGAAGTCAGCCCCTCCGCCGGAATACGTTCTCTCCAGATTGGCCTCTTGCTGTCCCCTATCCTGCCACTTGGTCCAGCGCGTTCCGTCCGGGTAGTAGAAATCGTACAGCGGATCGCAGCGAAGCAGCTGCAAGGCATCGTCCGGCACTCCGGCTTCGGCGAGAATCTCCCTCAGCAGATCCGGCAGCAGGACGATCGTCGGCCCCCGGTCGATCCGGTACATGCCCGACTCGTCGGCTTCGTAGGCCAGCCGTCCTCCCGGCACCGCCTCCTTCTCGTAGACGTCGATGTCATGCCCCTGCCGGCGCAGCAGCAGCGCCGAGACCAGCCCGCCGACTCCGGCTCCGATGACGGCAATCCTCATCGCTCCGCCCTCCTCGCCTGCAGCGGCGCATGAGCATCCGTACGCGCCTGCCGTTCGTATTGCCTCAGCAGAAGCTCCGAGCTGATCATCGCCGACTGCATGATCGTCGGCAGGCCGCTGCCGGGATGGGTGCCTCCGCCGACGAGGAAGCAATGCTCCGCATCCTGGAATTTGTTATGCGGCCGCATATACATCATCTGATCCAGGCTGTGGGCGAGATTGAAGGTTGCTCCCCGGTAGACGAACGACTCCCGCTCCCAGTCCGCAGGCGTATGCATCCTTTCCTCCTCGATGAGGCTGTCGACCTCCGCCAGGCCGCTCTCCCGGGCGAGAACGTCCAGCATCCTTCTGCGGATGCCGGGGGCTTCCCTCTCCCAATCGATTCCCGACCGGTTGTTGGGCACCGGCATCAGCAGATACACGGCCGATTTCCCTTCCGGAGCCAACGTTGGATCCAGCCGCGACGGATTATGGATGTAGACGGACGGGTTTTCCGACAGCCGGAGCCGCTTGGTCATGTCATCCACATTGAGGCGGTAATCTTCGGCGAATACGATCTTGTGGTGGGGAAGCCGGAGCGGAGCCCCTATGCCCAGATACAGCATGAACGTGGAAAGGCTCAGCTTCTTCTTCACCAGCTTGGCCGGCGCATGACGGCGGAGCTCCCCCGGCTCGAACAGAGTGCTGACGGCATGTCCGTAATCGGCGCCGATGACGACATCGTCGGCTTCCACGACCGTCCCGTCCTCCAGGAGGACGCCGACGGCTCGGCCATCTCTCAGCAGGACCCGTTCGGCCCCGATTCCGGTGCGGATGACGCCTCCATGCTCGCGCGCCACCTGCGCCATCGCCTCGCAGATCCGGTGCAGGCCTCCGACAGGATGGTAGAGCCCGTATTCATGCTCCAGGAAGCTCAGCATCGTGAAGGCTCCGGGACATTCCCAAGGCGACATGCCGAGGTATTTGGACTGGAACGAGAACGCCCAGCGCAGCCGCTCATCCGTAAAATACTTGGACAATCGGCTGTGGACGGTGTCCAGCACATCCATCTTCGGAAGCGCGCGCAGCATCCTTCCCGACAGATAGTCGGACCGCCGCGAGAACGGCTGCCGCAGCAGCGGCATGAGCCCGGCGAGCTTTTTGCGCTCGCGCTCCATGAACCTAAGGTAGTTCGCCCCATTGCCCGGGAACAGCTCCTCGACATGCTCCGCGATGTCCTCGTGGCTGCCGCCGGGAGAAAACTCCTTCTCTCCGAACTTCAGCGTGTACAGCGGGTCGACGCGCTTCAGCTCCACATAATCCTGCAGCCTGCGCCCGCTGCGCTGGAACAGCTCCTCCATGACGGGAAGCATCATGAGGAACGTCGGCCCGCGGTCGAAGCTGTACGCTCCCAGACGCAGTCCCGAGGTTCTCCCTCCTACATAGGGCTGCTTCTCCACGACAGTCACGTCCACACCCTGGGCGGCCAGCAGCATCGCTGCCGCCAGCCCGCCCGGTCCGGCGCCGATTACGGCAGCCCTTTTCCCCACAACCATCCCATCACCGCTCCCATTATCCGATCTCCCAGGCCCCAAATAGACATAGAGGAAGGTTTAACCATGATCAATAATTAACCATACGGTATAATTATTGATCAGGACTATTTCTCTTTCCATCCGGATTTTCCTGCTTGTCCGCAGGCGGGCATGAAGATAAGTTTTCAAAGCTTGTACTTGCAGGATATGAGCCGTAAGAACAATTGAGAACGAAGGGACCGGGGAACATGCCCGTGGCGGGGCCGCAGGACGTCAGGGAACAAGGACAAAAAAATCTGGATGAAAGCAAGGTGATTCATCTGAAGCTGGCAGCAGAACCATTGGCTCGAGGTGTGATCAAGACTTGGGGAAATAGCTTGGCATTGCGGATCCCCGCCGATGTGGCGAAAATGTACAAATTCGCTGATGGTGTTGAGATCGAATTCCTCCCCTCCGACGCAGGTTTCTTCGTTCAGCCACATGTTTATCCCGCAGCTGATGACCAAGAGAGTCTGAGAGCGTTTTATTTGTCTTTAGTTTCCCAAGTCACCGATGAAATGGAGGGATATGAAGACGAAGAGGAGCGCTGGGAACCCGTGGGGGATGAGATCGATTAATGGGCATTACCGGTGACGTGAAGCGCGGAAGCATTGTATATTTAAGCCTGAATCCTACTAAGGGACAGGAACAAGCCTCGTATCGTCCGGTACTTGTTGTCTCGGATGGAATCATAATGGCTAACGCGTCAACGGGAAGCTCGTGGGAAAGTCGGATTGGACGGAACTCTGTGGTGGGGCAATTCCGAATCATGCTCGATCGGTCGATCTAGACGCTCGAAACGCAGTTGTGATTGGCGAGATTGATCCACAAAGTGATTTTTACAATAGAACGATTACAATTCTCCGGTCCATACTTGCATAAAAATAGAGCCCGTATGCAGATCAACATCGCTGCTGCGGGCTCTCTATTCATCGACCGAAGGAGCACCCTTGATCTTGTGTCAACAACATCGTTTGAAGGGGAGTGATTCCATGCGCATCGGAGAACTGACGGAATTCCATCCGGAGCTGCTGGAGCTGGCGAGGCTGGCCAATAAAGAAGGCCACCGCCATATGGAAAGGCTCGCGAATGACTACTTGAACGGCGCCAACCGGTTCGCGGAGCCGGGGGAAATGCTGCTTGCCGCATGGGAAGGCACGTCGATCATCGGCATTGGCGGCTTGAATCGGGATCCGTATGCGGAATGCGGCCGGATAGGCAGGGTAAGGCGGGTGTATGTGCGTCCTGAATACCGCAGGAACGGAGTCGCGAAGCAGCTCATGTCGGCCCTCATTGCGGCAGCGCAAAAGAACTACGACAAGCTGACCTTGTACACGGAACACGAGCCGGCGGCAAGTCTGTACCGTTCCCTTGGATTCAAGGAGAGCCCCGAGGGGGGCCGCAACAGCCATTCGCTGGAACTGGCGGGGTCGTAGAAAAAAGAAAGCAGGCTTCTTCTGAGTGGAACCAGCCTTGATCACCGGCTTGCTCCGCCTTGTCCCTTTTCTTAGTCCGCCCCTTCGCTTCGCCATTCTTCCGGCAGCAGCCGCTGGTAGCGGGGCTGCTTGATCACCGGCTTACTCCGCCTCGTCCCTTTTCTTAGTCCGCCCCTTCGCTTCGCCATTCTTCCGGCAGCAGCCGCTGGTAGCGGGGCTGCTTGATCACCGGCTTGCTCCGCCTCGTCCCTTTTCTTAGTCCGCCCCTTCGCTTCGCCATTCTTCCGGCAGCAGCCGCTGGTAGCGAGGCTGGAGATAGCGGTCGTCCACGAGCAGCAGGACGCCGGTGTCGCTCTCGGAGCGGATGAGGCGCCCGCCGGCCTGCAGCACCTTGCTGATGCCGGGATAGACATAGGCGTAGTCGAAGCCGCTCCGTCCTTGCTTCTTCTCGTAGGCGGCAAGCAGATCGCGTTCGGGGCCGAGCTGGGGAAGCCCGACTCCGATGACCGCGACACCCTCCAGCCTCTCGCCGGCGAGATCCACGCCCTCGGAGAAGATGCCGCCCATGACAGCCATGCCGAGCAAGGCATCGCTCCCGGGCTCCGGAGGCTGGTAAGCGGCGAGGAAGCGGTCCCTCGCCTCCTCGTCCATGTCGGGCCTCTGAAGGCGCAGCCGCAAGCCCCGCTTCTCGCCTTGGTTCCCCGCATGCGCAGGGAACAGCATTTCTTCCGCAGGCTCTCCGGCATCGGCAGCCTCTTCTGATGCATGCAGCGCGTCGAAGCTGCCGGAATTCAATTCCAGCAGAAGCTGTCCGTATACGGCGTTCATATAAGCATAGGAGGGAAAGAAGGCGAGCCAGTTGCCTCCCTTCTCCCGTACGGCGTCAAGCAGCAGGCGGGCGAGCGGCTGGAGCGTGGCGCCGCGGTCGGCATAACGCGTGGACAGCGGCACGAGGCGGACCTCAAGCTGCTCCCGTCCGAACGGGGACGGCAGCGTCAAGGAACGGTCTTCCTCCATGGCGCCGAGCTGATCCATATAGAAGGGCAGCGGCGACAGAGTCGCGGAGAAAAACACGCGTCCTCCGTAAGCCTTGCCCGTCTGCTGCAGCAGATGGGATGGATCGAGGCACATGATTCTCGCCTTCACGCCGCCCCTTGCCAGCTCGGCCATCGCAACGAACCGCTCGTCCATCCACTCCCCGGCAGCTGCGAACGCTTTGGCTGCCCAGTAGGCTTCGAGCAGCATCGCCGCGTTCTCCGCTCCGCTCTCATCCCCGCCTGCCGCCAAATGCGGCTCCGCCTGCGCGATGAACGCATGGACCGATTCCAGCAGCTGCTGCGGAGGAGCTTCCGATACATAGGCGCCCGGACCTGCCGGACGCAGCCCTCCGCCGCCCGCGGCAGCTCCAGCCTCCGCTTCCTTGCGCAGAGCGATGAACGCCGCGTTGACGCCCTTGGCAGCGGCGGACAGTCCGGCGGACAAGCCCTTGTAAGCCCGCTGAAGCGCCAGGAAAGGCGCCTTATCCAGCTCCGCGCTGTACATGGAGCGGGCGCGGTCGGGCAGATTATGGGCCTCGTCGACGAGCAGCGCGGTTCCCTTGGCCTGCTCGGCCAAAAACCGCTTCAGCGATACCTTGGGATCATAGATGTAGTTGTAGTCGCAGATGACGGCATCGGAGGCATAGGCCGCCTCAAGGGAAAATTCGAACGGGCACACCCGGTGCTTGAGCGCGTACCGCTCGATGGCCTCGCGCGTCATCAGCGTCTCATGCTCCATCAAATCCAGCATCGCGCCGTTGATCCGGTCGTAGTATCCGTCCGCGAACGGGCAGTCTTCCTTGCGGCAGCTGACGGTCTCCTGCAGGCAGATCTTCTCCTTTGCCGTCAGCGTGACGGCATGGAGCTTCAATCCTTGCTCTTCCATGCGGCGGACCGCATCCTCGGCTGCAGCCCGCGTCGTCGTACGCGCCGTCAGATAGAACAGCCGTGAAGCCGCACCCGTTCCGAGGGCGCGCACAGCGGGCCAGAGCACCGACATCGTCTTGCCGATGCCGGTAGGGGCTTTGGCGAAAAGCCCTCCCTTATCCTCCAGCGTCTTGTATACGGCGGCGGACAGCTTGCGCTGACCGGGACGGAAGCCTCGGAACGGGAACTCCAGCCGCTCCAGGCTGGCATTCCGTTCCAGACGATGCCGGCGCAGCATCCGGGCGAAAGGAGCGTACTGCTCCAGCATCCAGACCATTCCCTCCCGCAGCTCGTCCAGCGCGAAACTCCGCCGGATCCGGGATACCGCCCCCGAGTCGACCTGCACGTAGGTGAGCTGAACGTCCATCCGTTCCAGGCCTTGCTGAACGGCATAGATATAAGCGTAGCCCCTGGCTTGCATCCAGTGGACCCGGTGGCCTTCCTCTCCCAGATCCTCCAGCCTCCCGGAGGTAGACTTGATCTCGTCGATGACGGGACCGCCTTCTTCGGCGAGCAAGCCGTCGCAGCGTCCCTCCACGGTCCAATCCACGCCGCCCAGGGCCATCTCCATGCGCAGAAACACCTCGCGCTCGCTGCCTTCTCCATATTCGGCCTGAACCTCTTTGTGGATCCGGGTCCCTTCCGTCAAGGACGTCAGGCTGCGGAAGCCGGCCTCGATGCTGCCGCTGCGGCATGCATATTCGGCCAGCGCCCTCACCGCGATTCGAACCGCCGGCGCGGTTTGTGCCTCTTCCGGTTTCCCCAGCGCTTCCGGCATTTCTGCCGCTTCCGGCGCCTCTGCCGCATCTGCAGCTTTCGGGTCTGCCGGCGCTTCCGCAGCCTGCTTCGGTCCGCCTGCATCCGTTCCGCTTTCCTCCGCTTCAAGCCGTTCCATCCGCGCCGTCCCCTCTCCGTCTTCTTCTGCGAACACTCGTTCCTCCATTGTAGCACGAATCGGCATCCTGCACGATCCCGCCGGCCAGTCCCGGATCGACGCCCGCTCCGGAATTGCCTCCACCGTTCAGGCGGACTCGATCTCCCGCCGGGAACCGGAGCCGGCGCGTCGCCATGCGCCCAGCCGGGTAAGAAGGGGACATGCAAGCTCACTTCGCATCCTTCCCGACCCTGCAAGATACAGCCCGACTAAAACACAAGATCTCAAGGAGGTTTTTACCAATGGGAATCTATATCGAAGCGGAGCCGAACGTCCGCTTGTACGTCGAGGATCTCGGCCAAGGACATCCGGTCGTGTTCCTGCACGGCTGGCAGGCCAGCCAGCGCATGTTCGAGACCCAATCCGTGCTTCTCCCGAAAAACGGCTACCGCTACATCGGCATCGATTTCCGCGGCTTCGGCAAATCCGACTCCCCATGGGAAGGCTATGATTATGACCGCATGGCGGATGACGTGAGGGCCGTCGTGGACAAGCTCGGCCTCGCGTCGTTCACCCTGCTCGGCTTCTCGATGGGCGGAGCCATTGCCGTACGGTACATGAGCCGCCACCGGCAGCATGGCGTGGAGCGCCTCATTCTGGCGGGCGCCGCCGCGCCGCGCTTCACGCAATCCGAGAGTTTCCCTTACGGCACGCCGCCGGAGATGGTCGACGAGATGATCGACAACACTTACCGCGACCGCCCGGCCATGATCAGCGACCTCGGCACCAAGTTCACGCACAAGAAGCCCTCGCCTCCATTCGAGGCCTATATGATGATGCTTTGCCTGGAAGCGACCGCGCATGGCACGATACGGGCCATGGAATCGCTCCGCGACGAAGACCTGCGGCATGATCTTTCGAACATCAGCGTGCCGACGACGATCTTCCATGGAGTCAAGGACGAGATCTGCCCGTTCGAGCTGGCCGAGGAGACCAAGGCGCGCATCCACGGCTCCACCATGATCCGCTTCGAGGAAAGCGGCCATGCGATGCTCTACGATGAGCCGGCCCTGTTCAACGAGTCTTTGCTGAATCTGCTGAGCGCCAGCAGCGGAACGGCAGCGGCGGGACGCGCGCTCTAGCCCTGGCGCCCCTCTCCTCTCCCTTCCCGGCTATCGGGCAGGAAGACGAATCCAGACGCTCTTGGAGATCAAAAGCCCCTTTTCGGGGCTGTTTTCCTTCCTTTTCCATAAATATTGCGGCTTATCGTCACATTCGCTGTTCCATCGAGCCTGCGGCTGTGCTACGCTGAGGAAACTAGATTCCACTGGAACGGGATGTATGACGTGACAGCCTTTACCTCTACCTATATCGTTCTGACGGCACTGGCCGGCGTCATGAACGTTTTTGTCGCCCTCTATGCCCTGATGGGCAGGGCTTTGTTCTCGGGCAAGCGCGTCTTCATCCTGATGGCGCTGGCCAATTCCCTCTATACGTTCGGAGCCGCATTGGAGAAGACGTCCGAGACTCTTGACGGCATGATGCTCTGGACGACCGTCCAGTATGCCGGGATGCCTTTCTCCGCGGTACTCACCTTGCTGCTCGCGCTCCACTTTCTCGGCAAGGCCGACCTGATCCCCGCTTGGGGACGCTGGCTTCTGTTCGTCATACCCTCCATCACCTTTCTCCTTGTTCTGACCAACAGCAATCACCATCTCTTCTACCATGACATCTACTTCCAAAGGGGCCCGTCCACGCCGACGATGGATTTCACGATGGGCGAATGGTACGTGGTCCATGGCTGCTACACCTCCGGCATCCTTTTCGCGGCTCTCTCCCTCGTGTTCCAGGCGCTGATCCGTCCCGGGAACGATTCTTACCGCCGCCAGCTGATCGCTTTGTTCGCGGGCATCCTGCTTCCGATTGCAGCCTCGCTCCTCTACTTGCTGGGCTTCAGTCCGAACGGAGTCGATCCCGTGCCGGTCGTGCTCTGCTTCACGAGCCTTCTGTTCGTCTATGCCTTCCTGTCCACGGACAAGATGGCCTTGCTTCCCGTCGCGCGGGAAAACGTCATGGAGAGCATGGGAGAAGGCGTGCTCGTGCTGGACGCTTCCTGGCGCCTGCTCGACAGCAACCGTTCCGCCCGCGTTCTGCTGCCCGCGCTGGCACGCTCCGCCCTGGGACAGAGCCTGAGCAGCCTCGAGCTTCCGGACGGAGCCGCCGCAGCCCTCCGCAGCGCCTGGGAGCAGCCGGGCAAGCCCTATTCGTTCGCAAGCCCTGCGCTGCCGGGCGAAGAGCCTCGCTGGTGCGAGGTCTACGCGGCTCCCATCTCAAGAGGCGGGGGACATGCCGGCGGCTGCCTGCTCGTGCTGAGCGACATCACGGAGAGGCGAAGCATGCAGGAGGAGCTCAAGCGGCTGGCCTCCCACGACCCGCTGACGGGAATTCTCAACCGCGGCGCCTTCATGCGCGAAGCGGAGGAAGCGCTTGTCCGCTGCTCCGGCGACGGACTCCCCGTCTCGATGATCCTGTTCGACATCGACCACTTCAAAGGCATCAACGACTCGCTCGGCCATGAAGCCGGCGATTCCGCCTTGCTGCACGCCGTCTCCGTGTGCAGCGCTCTGCTCGGTCCAGGCGACCTGTTCGCGCGCTACGGCGGCGAAGAATTCGTGCTGCTGCTGTCCGGCATCGACAGCTTCACGGCCGAACAGCTGGCGGAATCCATTCGCATGGCGCTGGAGAATACTCCTGCCCTCGACCCGGACGGACGGCCTCTCGGCATCCGGGCGAGCTTCGGCGTCGCCAGCTTCGGCGTCGCCGGCTTCGGCAGCGCGGCACTGCCCGTGCAGGATGCCTGCCGAGCGTTGTTCCGCTCCGCCGACCAGGCCCTTTATGCAGCCAAAGAGCAGGGAAGGAACCGCGTCATCTCCGCACCGTCTTCATGAAATCCTCTGTCCCGAAGCCGAATCTCTCTTCTGGCAGCGGCTGGCAAGCGCTCCTCCGCGCTTGCCCAACAGCGGAGGAAGGGTTGCGCTTCCTTTATAACCGAGTATAATAGTCGGTATAAATGGGTTGGAGAACAGGAGAGACGCCGATGACGAATGCGCAAAAGTATGCTCAGTGGATGGATGACCAGCTGGATCTGTACAATTACGCCGTACGGATCGGCGACGATCCATGGCGGCGCGAGCTGCTGCAGCAGCTGCAGGACAAAGAAAGCTTCTACGAGCAGCTGCTCCGAGATCAGGCCCGTTCGCAGCTGTGGAGCGAATTCGAGGAAATCAACCGCAGACTGGAAGGCCTTTACGGCCGCCTGAAGGAAGCGGAGAACGACGAGATCCGCGCCCGGCTATGGGAAGCGGCCTGGAAGCTCCGCAAGGAACGCTCGCGACTTGCCGCCCGCCTCCGCGAGAGCGCAGCTGAAGAGAGCCGGCAGCCAGGCAGGAGCAGCTTGAAAGGGTAGTATAAAAAAGGGTATCCAGCCGCAGCCGGCCGGATACCCTTTTGCTGTCGTTCTAGGCGTTCAGCCCGGATTGCCCGCTTGCCTTGCCGCCTTCCGGCTCGGGATCGTCCTGCTGCTCGACCGTCTTGCTCGGCACTTCGGCGCCTCCCTTGCCGACTTCGGCCTCCTCGCTCTCGACTTCATCGCGCACCGACTTGTCCTTCTCCGCGAATGATTCCATGTCCTCATCCCTTTCTCGTATAATAAGCCTCATGTTCTCATGTTCTTCCTTCAACGGTTTCCCGGGTTTAGAAACGCCTTCCCTGCCTCACTGTTAATAGAGCCTTCCCGAGCGATAGCAGTCCATACCTGAATCATCGACGCAAAAGGACTCACGGCTGGACGGGGCGACGGCATCGCTTGCCGCGAGCCTGGACATGGGGCCGAGGCGCCGCCAGCCATAAAACAAAGCCGGCCCGGAAAATCCGGCCGGCTGTCGATTGCTTCAGGGAGGATTCAGTCGCACTAAATCGGAATTTGCTTGCTTCTCCAGAGACTCAGCTCATCGGTCAGCTTGCCGCCATTGCGGTCAGAGACCTTGAGGAAGTTGGACAGCTTGAGCAGCAGCGGGCTCTTGGAGACATCTCCGTCCGCCACGGCTTTCTTGTAGGCTTCAACCGCCTTGGCATCGATGGCTTTGCTCTCGTAATCGAACAAAAGCGTATTGTTGCTGCCATAAAAGACGTTCCACTTGGTCTGGAGGTACATGGACTCCACCTTGGCCTTGCGGTTCGAGGACGGATAGCTGCGCAGGAATTTCTCCTGGGCCAGGTTGCGCTGCAGCAGCTCTCCCCATCCGATCATGATCGCCGCATCTCTAAGCGTCGGCTCCGACGTCTCGAGGGACATCATCGCGATATAAGCGGCGATATCCGCCCCGACATGGGACTTGTAGGCTTCATAGGACACATAGTCGATTTCGGGGAAGTACATCCCTTCCGCCGTGGAGATGCGGTAGCCTTGGCTGCCGGCTTCGCCGAGCAGCTTCTTCGTCTTCTCGTCAGCCGCGTATTTGACCAGCGAATCGATAGAGCCGCTGCTTCCCTTGCGCCAAGCGGCGTTGACCGCTTTCTGGACGGAACTCGCGGCGATGCGGTTCTGCAGGGATTCCAGCCCGGCAGTCTGCGCATTCTCCAGACGGAGCACCATCATGGATGCCGTCCATTTATCGGCTTCTCCGATATGTTTGTTCAAATAGGCAACGGCCTGGCTCAGCGTCTTGGAGCTGGATGCCAGCCTGATATATTCGTTGTACATCTTCTTGATCGCTGCCGCATCAGCGGGAACGGAGGTTATGGCCGCCTCGCCTGCAGCGGGTGCCGGCTGGCCTTCGAGGGCAAATACAGCGCTGCCTCCGGAGAGAGCCATCGTCAAAGCCAAAACAGAGCCTGCGGTTCGTTTCCAAGTCTTGTTCATCATGTCTTTCCTCCCTATCATTCAGCTCTCTTGCTTCAGGTGCGCACCCTGCTCACCCTTTCAGACGGTATATACACGGGAAGGTTGCACGAGAATCAAAGTCCGCTCCGCATCCATGCCAGTCATGCCGGTTCGGCAGCCCGCATACCCTATTAGGGACAGGTATCCAGCAGCATCGAGACGGAGGTGAATGCAATGGCATGCGAAGTATCATGCGAGGTCAGCAGCTGCAAGAACTGGTCTCTCAACAACGTCTGCACGGCGGCAGCGATCACAGTGGCGTTAGCCGGCGAGCGGGCGGACCGCAAGGCTGAGGACGCGGGCTGCCGCACGTTCGAGCCCAGACAGCAGGAAGCTACCGCCTGATTTCCTTTTTCTCCGATCGACCGAAGCGGCGGTACTGGCATTCGCACAACTGTTGGCTGCTGGAATGAGCTGCGCCGCCGTTGTTGCAACGGTGCAGGTCGAGCCGGCGACGGTCGAGGGCCCGTTGGCCTGCAAACGACAAAAAGGCGCATAGGCGCCTTTTTGTCGTGGAAATTATTTGAACGTCATCCTGCATATCCATACAGCCGGTCAGAGGAGCAGGTTCGAAGCATGGGCTTCGACTTCCAGGCCCCGATCTCCGCAGCCGTCTTACCCCTTCGCTTGCTTGCGGAACATGCCGTACAGCTTGCCGATCGTAGCGGTATTGATATCCATATTGTTCTCGTAGGCATACTTGACCGCGTAGCCGAGCGCCAGCGTCATCGCACCGGCCACCGAAGCTCCGGCTACTGACCCTGCTCCGGGAAACAGCTTCAGCACTTGCCTGAATACGCTTTTGCCGATATTGCCGACCACAGTGGCGACGACGAGCTCGCGAGCCGTCTCCTTGCTGATCGGCTTGCCGTACAAGACGGCCAGCCGCGTAAGCAGTCCGATCTGCACGGCCGTGATCGGCACGATATCCGCTCCGGGAATCGGAGCCGCGCCGATGGCCGAAGCGGAGGCTGCCGCTCCCAGGATCCACTTGTTAGCCGCCGCCGATTTCTCCTTGAGATTTTTCGCGAACAGCAGATCCTTGGACTTTTTTCGGAGCAGCTCCAGAATGGCGGCCCTCAGCGCTTCGATATTCTCGCCGGTGCGGGAGGAGACGGGGACGACATCGTACTTGCCTCCGGTCTCCTGCTTCACCCTTGCTGTGATGCGGTCGACCTCGTCCGCCGCATCGATCTTGTTGAGCACGATCAGAATATTCGGATTCGTGTCCCGAATCGCCTCGAAGGAGCGCTTCTCCGCCTCCGAATACACCGTTCCGGCTGCATTCAGGAAGAACAGGATGATGTCTGCCTGACGGTAGTAATCCATCGTCTGCTGCGAGTTCTCCACCCGTACGTCGTTCAGGCCGGGCGTATCGACGAAGAAGATCCGCTCCTTGAACAAGTACGGCCGGATATCGGCCGTCTCTCCAGGCTCCGCCCCGACTCCCGCCACCGTTTCGCCGACGATGCGGTTGAGGGTCGAGGATTTGCCCGCGTTCACGTCGCCGACGAGCGCGATCAGAATATCCTGGTCGAGCTCCCTGCCGATCTCGGCCATATGCTGCTCGTATTGCGCCTCCGCGGCTCGTCTCCATTCCACTTCCCAGCTGGAAGCTGCGGGCAGAAGCTCATTCAAGCGTTCCTCGAGAGGAGGTGAGAGCAGACTGGAGTCCGAGCGGGAATTATCCGCTGCAAGCGCGGACATGGAGCCTCCTTCCGCCGGGTGGACCAGCAGAGCGCCGGCGCTCTGCTGGCTAGAGACCAGATCCAGCTCGGCAGCGGCGGCATAGGCGCCCGCGGCATCCCCTCCCGGGGGCGCCGCCGCGCTTGCTCCGTCCTCGGAGCCATCCGAGAACGCCGACGCATAGGATGCGCTCTCATTCGTCCATGGCGCCGAGGCGGGGGCTCCGGATGTTTCGGAGGAAGGCGCCGACGCCCCGGCAGGCAATCCGGCCGCGGCCGCACGTCCCGCTTCGATCATGACATCCGCCTCGCCTTGCATGGCCTCCTCGGCCATTTTCCGAACGCGATCCGCTTCCGGCAATTCCCGTCCCTCGTCCTGTCCATATACCCGCTCTTCCATTCCCAGTTCTCCCTTCGGCTCTCCCCGTATTCGACCGTCATGAAGTCTATCTCTTCTCTTACCTCGATAATGCCCGTCGTGAATCTCGCGAAGCCGCCACGCGGTGGAAGAAACGGTTGCCGGCACCGCGCCGCGGGTATGTTAGCCTCATAAACCTGAAAAACAAGGAGGTCCGCCATGAAACCCGGTCCCGAGCATCACCCTTCCGTCCGAACATTTGCTTTCCACGATGACGGCAGCATTCCCAACCATCCCAGCCTCCACGTCCTTTTCTATCCGTCGGCCGTCTCCGAGCCGGGACGGATGGAGCTGCTCTTCGCCTCCAACGGATGGGGAAATACCTGGACGAACGGCGTCTTTTCCTATCATCACTACCACAGCAATGCCCATGAGGCGCTCGGCGTCGCGCGCGGCAGCGCCAAGCTCCAGCTGGGAGGAGAGCAAGGAGAGATCGTCGAGATGGAGGCAGGCGACGTGCTCGTCCTGCCGGCCGGAACCGGACACAAGAAGCTTCGGGCGAGCGCCGATTTCCTGATCTCCGGCGGTTATCCCGGAGGCATCGATTACAATATCCGCACCGGCGAGCCCGGCGAGCGTCCGCGCGTGCTGGAGGAGATCCGGCTCGTGCCGATGCCCGCCTCCGATCCCGTTTACGGAAAGGAAGGACCGCTTCTTACGCTGTGGAACAACAACCAAGGGGCCAGATAGAACATACGACGGACTCGGCCTCTGGTCGAGCCGGCTGCGGTCGGAAGCAGCGATGGAGCCGGTCCCTGCCATAAAGCGGTCAAGTACGCCGCCATACGTACATAAATTGCGCATCGGTCAATGGAATGGAAGCAGATGTCAGGTCTTCTATTTTTCCGCTTTTCGATTAGAATAGGAGTGAGTAATCACTCATTTTCGAAGGAGATGAAGCTTCCATGGAAAATCCGACGCTTCCAGCCGCCGACCTCCGGCAGATCACCCGCCGTCTGGGCAAGCGTGAAGTGTTGAGGAATCTCAGCCTGCAGATTCCTCGCGGCCGGCTGACCGGACTGCTTGGCCCATCCGGCTCCGGCAAGACAACGCTCGTCAAGCTGCTGGCCGGCATCGACAAGGCGGATGAAGGCGAAGTAACGGTTCTCGGCCGGAGCATGCCTGCCTTGCCCGTGCTGCAGCGCATCGGGTATATGGCGCAGTCGGACGCTCTCTATGCCGATCTGACCGCAAAAGACAACCTGGTCTTCTTCGGGAAGCTCTACGGGCTCCGGGGAAGCCGATTGCAGGAAAGAATCGCCGCCGTGATGGCGCTCGTCGCGCTTGATGATCATCTCCACAAGAGTGTCGCAGCCTACTCCGGAGGCATGAAGCGGCGGCTGTCGCTGGCCATCTCGCTGCTGCACGAGCCGGAGCTGCTGCTGCTCGACGAGCCGACGGTCGGCATCGATCCCGTGCTGCGCCAATCCATCTGGCGGGAGCTGCTGCAGCTGCGGGACGGCGGCACGACGATTCTAATGACGACTCACGTCATGGACGAAGCCGAGAAATGCGATACCATCGCCTTCATCCGCAGCGGCGAGCTGACCGCCTCCGGATCTCCGCGCGAGCTGATGGAACGCAGCGGCGCCTCCAGCATCGAACAGGCGTTCATCGCCATGGGAGAAGGTGTCACCGCATGAGGACGCGCGCCCTCGCCTACCGAATCATCCGCCAGTTCCTGCGCGACAAGCGCACGCTCGCGCTGCTGTTCCTGGCGCCGCTGCTCGTGCTGACGCTCATGCACTTCGTCTTCGGCGGCGCCTCCGCGGCCCCTTCCATCGGCCTGATCTCCGGCCCCGGAACTGCCCAGGAGCACGTGTCCCAAAAGCTTCAGCATGCCGGTGCGACTATCCGTGACTATGCCGACTCCGAAGCCGGGCAGACGGCTCTGGAGCATGGGGATATCGATGCTCTGCTGCAACTTGGAGGCGCCGCGCCGCGCGTCACGCTGGAGGGAACCGATCCTGCCGTATCGAAGGCGTCGCTCGGGCTGCTCCAACAAGCTCTTTCCCCCGACGCTGCGGCATCCGGAGGCATAGACGGCAAGCTTCAGGTCGCCTACCTGCACGGCTCCGCCAGCCTCAGCTCCTTCGACTCCTTCGGACCTGTGCTCGTCGGCCTGTTCGGGTTTTTCTTCGTCTTCCTGCTTGCCGGCGTCTCCTTCCTGCGCGAGCGGACGACCGGGACGCTGGAGCGGCTGCTGGCTACGCCGATCCGCAGATCGGAGGTCGTCGCCGGCTATCTGGGCGGATTCGGCTTGTTCACCCTGCTTCAAGCCGCCCTCATCGCCTGGTACTCCACGTCGGTGCTTGGCCTGTATATGGAGGGATCCTTCTGGCTGCTCATGCTCGTAAACCTGCTGCTGGCGCTGACGGCTCTGACTCTCGGCACGCTCCTCTCCACCTATGCGGGCAACGAGTTCCAGATCATTCAGTTCATCCCCCTCGTCATCGTGCCGCAAGTGTTCTTCTCCGGCCTGTTCAGCCTCGATGCCATGAATGAATGGCTGAGGCATATCAGCCTCGTCATGCCGCTCTATTACGGCGCCGACGCGCTGAGAGGGGTCATGCTGCGGGGAGAAGGATTCGCCTCCATATGGGTTGATCTGACCGTGCTGTTCGGCTTCTCCCTGTTGTTCGCCCTGCTCAATGTGCTGGCGCTCAAGAAACAGCGCTCCATTTAAACGAGCCTGCCGGCTGTGTTACGATGGACGGCATAAGGAGTTGGCATGATGAACGATGGAAGAGAACCTTGGCTGCAGGAACTGCTGCAGGGAGGCGAAGGGAAAATGACCGACAAGCAGGCGCGCATCGTCGCCGCAGCAGCGGATCTGTTCGCCGAGAAAGGATATGCCTCGTCCTCCACGAGCGAGATCGCCTCCAGAGCAGGCGTTGCCGAAGGAACGATATTCCGCCACTACAAGACGAAGAAGGACCTGCTGCTGACAATCGTAAAGCCGGCGATCATCAAGCTGCTGGCCCCCTTCCTGCTGCGGGAATTCAAGGATGTGCTCCATACCCGCTACAGCACCTACGAGGAATTCCTCCGCGCCATGATCATGAACCGGCTGCAGTTCCTTTCCCAGAACAAACGGCTGTTCAAGGTGCTGCTCCAGGAGCTGCCCTTCCACCCCGATCTCCAGCAGCAGGCCAAGGAAACGCTGATTCCGCTCGTCCTGCCGCAGCTGCTGGCGGTCATCCGGAAGTTCCAGGACGAGGGCAGCCTCGCTCCGCTGCCGCCCTTGACCGTTCTCCGGCTCACCGCATCCGGAATCATGGGCTATATCCTCGCCCATCTGGTCGCCGCCGACCGGAATGCCGGCGGCTGGGACGAGCAGGCCGAGCTCGAAGCGACGATCGCGTTTCTATCCAAGGGGCTCGCTCCCTGACAAGTCCATCCAGAGGGAAGGAAGCCGCGTTGCGCAGCTCAAGCGGGAAGTCATCGAGATCGAGGTCGAGATTCCCGTCAGCCCGGCCTCCGACTGATTATGCCCGCCCGCCTGGGGCGGGCTTTTTTGGCGCGCCTCCGCTGCCTTGATTAACCGGCCGCCTCCGAAGGTTAATGATGCGGAAACGACAAGCAGAAGGGTGATTTCCGCACGATGGAGCGCAACCACACGATGATGCAGTTTTTTGAATGGCATGTACCCGCCGACGGCCGCCATTGGCAGCGGCTCAAGGAACGGTCCGCCGAGCTGAAGGCAGCCGGCATTGATGCCGTCTGGATCCCTCCCGCCACCAAAGCTTCCTCTCCGGAGGACAACGGCTACAGCATCTACGACCTGTACGATCTGGGCGAATTCGACCAGAAGGGCGCGGTCCGCACGAAATACGGGACGAAGGCGGAGCTGCTCGAAGCTATTCAGGCCTGCAAGCAGGAAGGCATCGCCGTCTATGCGGATCTCGTCATGAACCATAAGGCCGGCGCGGACGAGAAGGAGAAGTTCAAGGTGGTCGAAGTCGAAGGCGACAACCGCCAGGAGGAGATCTCCGACGCCCACAACATCGAGGGATGGACAAAATTCACGTTCCCCGGGCGCGGCGGCAAGTACTCGGACTTCACCTGGAACTTCAACCATTTCAACGGAACCGACTTCGACGCCAAGCGGGACAAGACCGGCGTATACCGCATCCTCGGCGAGAACAAGGACTGGAACGAGAATGTCGACGACCAGTTCGGCAACTACGACTACCTGATGTTCGCCAACGTCGACTACAACAACCCTGAGGTCAGGGAAGAAATGATCAAGTGGGGCAAATGGCTGGTCAAGGAAACCGGCGTGGACGGCTTCCGGCTGGATGCGATCAAGCATATCGACCATACGTTCATCCGTGATTTCGCCCATGCCGTGAAGGAGGACCAGGACGGTCCGTTCTACATCGTCGGCGAGTTCTGGAACAGCATTTCGGAGGACTGCCTCGCTTATCTGGATGCGGTGGAGGGCAGCGTCGACCTGTTCGACGCGCCCCTTCATTACCGGTTCAAGGAAGCGGCCCAGGCCGGACAAGGCTTCGACCTGCGCACGATCTTCGACGGATCCATCGTCAAGGAACGCCCTCTGGAGGCGGTGACGATCGTCGACAACCATGACACCCAGCCGGGAGAAGCGCTGGAATCGTGGGTGGACGACTGGTTCAAGCAGAGCGCGTATGCGCTCATCCTGCTCCGCAAGGACGGCTATCCGGTCGTTTTCTACGGAGATTATTACGGCATCGGCGGAGAGGCTCCGGTGGAAGGCAAGAAGATGGCCATCGACCCGCTGCTGTACGCCCGCTATCATCGCGCTTACGGCGATCAGGACGACTACTTCGACGATCCGAATGTGATCGGATGGGTGCGCAGGGGCGTGCAGGAATTCGAGCGCTCCGGATGCGCGGTCGTGGTCTGCAACAAGGAGGAATGCTCCAAGCGGATGTTCGTCGGCGAGGAACGCTCCGGCCAGGTGTGGGTCGATCTCACCAACACCCGCGCGGAGCGGGTCGTCATCGGCGAGGACGGGTTCGCCGATTTCCCGGTGAATGGCGGCAGCGTCTCCGTATGGGCGCTGCCCGAGTTCGACGTAGAGCCTGAGGGCGGCGAGTAGGACGCCCCGCAGATCATTTGCAGACCGGCACGCCGGTAAAGAATAATAAAGAGCAGGAACAGCGTTTTCAGAGCATGCAGCCTGTCCCCAAAAAAGGAGAGCTTTGACCATGAATGTAATCGACTCCCTGGAAATGACCCGCTCGGAGCTTGTGGAAGAGGTCCATGCCCTACCCGTCGATCTGCTGACGCAGAAGCCCGCAGGAGGCGGCTGGTCCGTCATGGAAATCCTCGAGCACCTGTCGCTGCTGGAGGCGCGCATCGTCAAGGGCATCCAGGCCTCGCTGCTGGCCCCGGAACGCGGCGATCTCCGCCCTGCCCCGCTGGAGCTCGTCAAGGACCGCTCCCGCAAGCTCCAGGCTACAAGCCAGGCCGAGCCTTCCGGGCGCTTCCATACGCTCGCCGACGCGCTGGAGGCTCTGAATGGAGCGCGGCAGAGCACGCTCGAAGCTCTGGCTCCGTCCATCGGCACCGACGCCATGGACAGCCACGGCTTCGACCACCCTGCGTTCGGACCGATGAGCGCCAAGCAATGGGTGGAGCTGATTCCGCTGCATGAAGCGCGCCACCTGGATCAGATCCGGGAAGTTGCCGCGGGCCTGAAGAGCGGGAGCTGACCGGCATCCCTTGCCGAAGCTTGTTCGGATCAGACCGTATCCCGCCTAGGGCGGATACGGTCTTTTTGCGCGCATGCGCTCCTTCGGCATCCGCCGGGGGCAAGGCTCCGCCTGCCATCGGGAAGAGCCGCAATTGCGGAACTGCCTTTCGCTTCGTTTGGATAAAGCATTATTTACCCCCTGCCATGAATATTTTCCCCCTATTGCTTTCACGTTAAATGCCTTATTGTGGTAGCAAGAGAGCTTCCAATGTCTCCCACTTCATCGTAAAGGAGGCCTGTCGCCGACCCGGAGGAACCCCGTTCCCGCCACGGATCAGACAGAAGGAACTTCATTTATCCATCTTACAGGAGGAATGATTAATGAGTGTACGAATGAATGACAGCCGCATGTTCATCTGGAAGCTGGCAGCCGCTTTCGCGTTGATGCTGCTGGCCCTCGCCTGCGCCAAGGCCTTTGCTGGAAGCGCTTCCGCACATGGCTATATCGATTCCCCCTCCAGCCGCTCCAAGCTGTGCAGCACCGGCGTCAACACCGGCTGCGGCGCGATCCAGTACGAGCCGCAGAGCCTCGAAGCCAAAGGCAACTTCCCGACAGGCGGTCCAGCCGACGGCCAAATTACGGGCGCAGGCGCCTTCCCCGAGATGTATGCGCAATCCGCGACGCGCTGGAGCAAAGTCAACCTGAGCGGCGGTACGAACACGTTCACCTGGAAGCTGACGGCCCGCCATGCGACGACGGAATGGAAATACTACATCACCAAAAAAGGCTGGGATCCGAACAAGGCGATCGCCCGCGCGGATCTCGAGCAGTTCTGCTACATCAAGGATACCGGCAAGCAGCCTGAGGCCACCGTCACGCATACCTGCAGCGTGCCGACCGACCGCAGCGGCTACTACGTGATCCTCGGCGTCTGGGAAATCGCGGACACCGGCAACGCCTTCTACCAAGCCATCGACGTCAACCTGACGAACGGCGGCACGCCGGTCGACACGACAGCTCCATCTGTCCCTGGCAACCTGCGCTCCACGTCGGTGTCTTCCACGAGCGTAGGCCTCGCCTGGAACTCCTCCTCCGACAATGTCGGCGTTACCGGCTACAAAGTCTATCGCGGCACGACGCTGCTGGCCACCGTGTCCGGCTCCACGACGACCTACACGGCAACCGGCCTGACGGCCGGCACCGCCTACAGCTTCACGGTCCAGGCCGTTGACGCCGCGGGCAACACCAGCGCTTCCAGCGCAGCCCTGAACGTCACGACGCCGACGGGCTCCGCGCCGGATACGACGGCTCCGACCGTGCCTGGCGGCCTTCATATCCACACCTTCGACGCCTCCAGCATCTCGCTCATGTGGAGCGCTTCGACGGATAACGTAGGCGTCACCGGCTACCGCATCTACAACGGCTCCACCCTTGTCGCGACCGTCTCCGGAACGACGCTCGAGTACAAGGTGAGCGGCCTCAGCGCCGGCACCTCCTACACTCTGAGCGTGCAGGCCATCGATGCGGCGGGCAACGTCAGCCCGTCGGCGACGGTTGCCGGCAAGACTTCCGACGGCACGACGCCGCCAACCGGCCCTCAAGCCTGGGCTGCCGGCGTCGCTTATAAAGTAGGCGATCTGGTCACTTACGGCGGCAAGACGTATTCCTGCCGCCAGAGCCACACCTCCCTGACAGGCTGGGAGCCGCCAACGACGCCGGCCCTGTGGCTGCTGCAAACCTGACGAGGCTTCCGATCCAAAAAGGAGAATAGCGAAGAGCCCCTGCCCCCGGCAGGGGCTCTTCGGCCTATAACCAGCTATTCGGAAAAGGAATATCAAGACAGGTATTCGAAGTGCTAAACTAGGTAAAAGACCAGCAAGCGCGGCACAAGGAGGCCCTTCATGAGTACCCCCACCCTTAAGGACAAGCTGCTCAGCCGGCAGAGCGGCATCATCACCTACGGCATGACCCCGCCCAAAAATACGCATCCGGCGGAGAAGGTGAGGGAAATCGCCGACAAGCAGATCGAGCGTCTGCAGGGCATCGGCATCGACGGCCTCGTGCTGTACGACGTCCAGGACGAAGCCCAGCGCACCGACAAGGACCGGCCCTTTCCCTATCTGGCCTCGCTTGATCCGACCGCCTATTATCGGGACTATCTCCAGCAGGAGCTCGGCCTTCCGGCTGTCATCTACCACTGCGTCGCGGGCGGGAGCCGAAGCGAGCTGGAGGAATGGATCCACCAGAACCGCGACGAGCAGCGCTACTCGGTGTTCGTCGGCGCCTCGTCGAGCAGGCAGCAGGTGCAGGTCAAGCTGCCCGAAGCCTATCGTCTGGGCGCCAGCTTGAACGAGAAGCTGATGCTCGGCGGCGTCGTCATCCCGGAACGGCACCGGGGCAAGGGGGACGAGCATCTGCGCGCGCTTCACAAGCAGCAGTCCGGCTGCGCCTTCTTCATCTCCCAGGCGACCTACGACGTAGAGGCATCCAAAAGCTTCCTGTCCGACTACTATTACCATTGCCGGGACAACGGCATCGGAATGGCGCCGATTCTGTTCAACCTCGCTCCCTGCGGCTCCGCGAAGACGCTGGAGTTCATGAAGTGGCTCGGCATCAGCATTCCAAAATGGCTCGAGAACGAGCTGATCCATTCCCACGATATTCTGGACAAATCCGTCCAGCTCTCGCGGGAGACTTTCCGGGAGCTGTACCAGTTCGGCCTGGAGAAGGGCATACCGATCGGCTGCAGCATCGAGAGCGTATCGACCCGCAAGGTCGAGATCGAAGCTTCCATCCAACTGATGAAGGACATCAAATCCGATATGAGCCGCTGAGGCCTTGCCTCGAGCGGAAGGCAACGGGCGGGTTTGCAGGACGAATGAAGAGCGCCTCGGCGCTCTTTTTTTTCATTCTGCCCGTCCGCGCCTTCCACTTTGACCCGCTTCGCGTCGGCACGAATTTGTCGGGCTGGCTGTCAGACCGGTTCGACAGCCGCTGGCTGCTGTTCTGGTACTGCGGGCTGCGCGGACTGTCCCTGCTCTTCGTATCCCGGCCGCCATACCGGTTAGCGGCAGTATGGAGGCTTGAAGAGACTTGAAGAGGCTTGAAGCGCGGCCACCCTGTATCTTGGAATCACGGCAAGAAAGCCCGGCTGCGGATGACCTTCATCCATGCCGGGCTTTCGGGTTATACGCGCGCCTCTGCCGCCGGCATCGTCAGCTCGAACGGTCCGGCCGCGAGCTCGACGCCGTTGACCAGCACCTTCAGGGCATGGACGCCCGGGTAGTAGCGGCGGGTAGTGATCGGCTTCAAGGCATGATGCCGAGAGACGGCCGAGATTCCCGGCGGGTAGCTGCGCTCCGACAGCTTGAACCGCTTGCCCGAGAGGCTGCCGCTTGCCTTGACGAAGCCGATCTCATATTCGATCCGCAGCGGCACGGAATCGTCTCCCCGATTGTGCACTTCAAAGGAAAATTCGAGCTCGCCCCCGAACTCCACCGACGGCGTCAGGATGCGGAACTGCTCCACGCCGGCATCGGCCGCGGCCGGATAGCCGAACAGCGCCAGCGCCTCCGGCAATCCCTGCTTGAGCAAGGTGCGGCAGCCGTGCTTCAGGATCCAGTCCGTCCGGGCCGATCTTCCGATCTCGCGGACGGCCAGCTCCAGCACCCGCTGCGGGTGGTCTTTGGCGATATCGTTGAGATTGTTGGCGACGCTGCGCCTGACGTACTCGCTGGCATCGTCCAGCATCGTCTCCAGCAGGCTCAGCACAGGCTCGGGATCCCGGACGAACACGGGCAGCCTCGTCCCCCAAGGAAGCCGCGGGCGGCAGCCTTCGCTGGCGAGCCTCCTCACATGCTCGTCGGGGCTTTTCGACCAGAGCGCGAGCTGCTCCATGACCGCCTCCGGACGGCGCAGCAGGAAAGGACGAATCGCGAATTCCGATGTCGAATACCGGCTGATCTCGGCCAATGCCGCGAGGGAAGCCGGCTCATGCTCCGGCTTCTCCATTCCTCCAAGCTCGATGAAATCGGGAAAGAAAATGTATTCGACGCCCCGGAACTCTTTCGCCGCCTGGCATAAGAGATGCAGAGCCCGTTCGTACGATTCCGGCAGCGTTTCCCGCAGAGCGAGCGTCACGAGCCTCATCCTTTCCTTGAACGGAGCCTCTCCCCAGGGGTCACGGCGAACCAGGTCCATGAACCGTCCTGCCGGAAAAGCCGGCTCCAGCTTGCGGAACGCCTCCGCGACGGCTTCGAGCTTCTCATCGGTGTACAAATTGCGCAGTGGCTCCATCGTTCGGCTTCACAACTCCTCTAGGTTTAATAAAGACCGCTCAGCTCCCTTTCCAAGAGGCTGATGGGCAAAATCCGGCTTGAATTCCCGAATGCGCTCAAGCATGCCGGGCAGAGCGGCTCCAAACTGCGAATGGCGGCTGCCATTGGCGCCCGACGGATGCGGAAAGCCCCAGAGCACTTGAGCTTCGGAAAGCCATCCGTCTGCGGCAAGCAGCCGCAGCGCCTCCTCGACGGCACGGCCGAGGGGAATGATCAGAGGCTTGTGCATCGAGCTCAGCTCTGTCCCCATATGGCCCATCATGATCTCGGCCAGCAGCGGGCTTCGTCCGAGCGGCGGACGATGGCCCGAGTAATTCGCCCCGTCCATGAATACCGGACATGGCAGCACCGATGTCGTATGGATCAAGGGATGATCCAGTAGAGCAAATGACCCCCCTGCCGAGAAATGCAGGTCTGCCTGCGCGGCAGGATCCAGATCCTCCATTCCATCCTCATGCCGGTCAAGGCCGGCCGAAGGAAGCAGCAAGCCTGCCGGAGGCTGGCTTGTAATTCCTCGCTGTCCGCACGCCGCGCTCTCTGCCGCCTCCCATTCCGCCAGCTTGCCGGGGAGGCCGAGCCGCTCCAGCATGGCCAGCAGATCCCGCCTCATCGATCCGGCGAATCTCGCTTCCCGCTTGGCCATCAGGCAAGCCTCGGGGGCGTCTCGGCCATCGAGCAAGGCGCGGCGCATCGTCCGAAGCGAGATCTCCATCTGCCTCCAGCCGGGAGTAAGTCCGGCGATCAAGACTTTCGCCCGGCTGCCTGCGATTTCATTATGGGGTGCGTAATATTCCTGCAGTCTCCCCGAGCTCTTCAGCAGCAAGCCAGGGACAAGCAACTCGCCGCGCTCGTACCGGTCCCGCTCCGGCAAAGACGCCATCAATTGGGCCGCACGGACGAACGCATCCGGGCGGCTCAGGCGATCAAGCCCCTGCAGCTCATAGCCGCCAAGCTCAGCCATGGCTGATCCCTGTGCGGGACGACCGTTTCGGCTGCTGCCTTCTCCGCCGCAATCCGCCCTCGCGCAGCGCTCTGCTGCCGCGATTCCGTTCCCATCCGGCATTGTCCGTTCCTGCCATTTATCTTCTCCCCGCTTTTCCCCATGCTGATCTTCTTCCCATTATACCCAAGCAATGCTGACAGCTTGTTGTCAGGAAACGAAAATTCCTCGATCGGCATCGACTCCGCGAAAACTTCGGAATCCCGCTAGTTAAGCCGGAAATGCAAAAAAACCGGGCTGCCCGCCCGGCCGATTGCCGAAAACCTTGCTCCGTCAGGAGCTCTTCCGCTTCTCCAGTCCCCGTTCTTCCATTTTCCCGCCGGGCAGAAGCCCGCCCGCGCGAGCGGGAGACTCAGGATCGGACATGCCGGATTGATCCACTCCGCCCATCGCATCGATGAACAGCTTGGCATACTCCGGGTCCCACTGGGTGCCGCTGCCTTCCTCCAGAATCCGGAGCGCACGGTCGATCGGCATCCCGCACCTGTAAGGACGGTCGGAGGTCATCGCATCGAAGGCGTCGGCAACGGCGATGATTCTGCCCATCATCGGAATGTCCGTACCGCTCAGGCCGTCCGGGTATCCTTGGCCGTCGTAGCGTTCATGATGGGATCGGACGCCGGGCAGGAAGGCGGCCATCGCCTCGGCAGGCTCGATCTGCCTCAGGATATTCTCGCCCATGACCGTATGGAGCTTGATCTGGTCGAACTCCTCGTCGGTCAGACGGCCTTCCTTGAGCAGCACGCTGTCCTGGACCCCGATCTTGCCAATGTCATGCAGGAGCGCAGTCTTGTGAAGCGCATCGAGCGTCCATGCATTCAAGCCGGCTGAGCGTCCGATCATGAGCGCGTATCCGGCCACCCGGTCGGAATGGCCCGCCGTATAGGTATCCCGGGCATCCAGCGCGGCGGCAAGCGTCGAGAAGTAGCTCTGCAGCAGCTGCTCGTTCATCTTGGCGCGCTCCTCCAGGCTGCGGATCATATCATTGAACCCGTCCACGAGCCGGGAGAATTCATCCGAGTAGAGATCCGGAACGGTAGCGCCCAGATCGCCTCTGCGGACCTGCTGCATCGTCCCGTACAGCTCTTCGATCGGCTGCTTGATGTTGCGTCCGAACAGCCAGGCGGCAAAGGAAGCGAAGCCCAGGCTGACGGCCAGGACGAATCCCGACCAGACCCAATCCTGATTGTGCTGGTCGCTGGCGTGGACAGCCTGGCGGATCTGCGTGGAGAGCAGGAACAGGATGACGGGCAGCGTTCCGATAACGAATACGCTCAGCTGGAACTTCTTCTGGATCGGCACCAGCACCTTCCCCTCAAGCGACAGCCCGTTGATTCCCGCCTTGACGGCGCAGTCGCGGATCTGCACGAGCACCGGCCGTACCGCCTGGACCGTCAGGAAGAATTCCACGAGTGCATGCAGGCATGCGATGAGAAACGAAGCGACCGCGGCAATGATCAGGAAATAGGGCCTGATCGTAAGCCAGCCCGATTCCAGGCTGATCAAGGATAGGATAAGAGCAGGCACCATGAAGCCTAACGTATGCGGTCCCATGATCCGCAGCACGGCGAGCATCGGCAGGCGGTGGGCTCTCAGATAAGCTGCGCGAATATCCGTTTCGCTGAAATGATCCGCCATGAACAGCTTGCGGATCGGCTGAAGATGGCTGCGGAACACAAGTCCCTCCAGCGATCCCATGACCAGCAGGGATACGAGCAGCACGGCTGTCACAACGGCCAGCTGCTCGCCCTCGACGCCGAGCGTGATCCATATAACAGCTCCCCCTACCCCCAATACGGCCAGGAGAGAGCCCGCCAAATAATTGCGAACAAGGTTCCGTTGAAAGTGATGGTAGCTGCTGGACAACATGAAGACCTCGATTCCGTGCGCCGCAACTCGGGGCACCTTACATGAGCGAAGACGGTCCTAGCCTCAGGGCCGGACCTATTGCTCTTCTTATTATCGCCCGTAGAGTTGCATTTTGTTAGATTTTGGCGAAACTAATGATTGTTTGTCGAATAATAGCCTTTTTCTTGCTTATTACCCTAATAAGCGCCAAAGGCGGATCCAGGAGCGCAGCCTCGGCTGACGCTGCAGCCGGTCGACTTCCGCATAGGTGGTAAGCTCAATACCGGCATCGCGGATCGCATACCGGAAGTCGGCATCCTGCGGAAGAAGGAACTCCCATTCCCGCTTTTCCCAGGATGGTATGACGGCCGCCATCGCCGGATCGGGCGCTGCGGGATGGATGTACGTCTCGATAATGCCTTCCGGCAGGGCGTACAGCTTGCGGATCATCATCTCCTTGAAGGTATCGTACGTCTCTCCGATCTCCTCATGATAGGAATGGCTGACCAGATAGTCGGGAACGGGAACATTCAAGGCGTCGGCGAGCACGAGGACCTTATCCAATATCCCTTGGGCTCCCGGTATCGAAGCCAGGAACTGATCCTGCTCCCAGATCTTGCGGAACAGCCGGTACGGCAGCCTTCTTCGGGAGCATTCCCGCAGCACCATCGGGAGGAAGCTTCTGCCCGTAGCGAGGCCGAACAGGCTGCCCATGTGATTGTCCGCATGAGAGACCGGGATGCCCGCCTCCCGGATCGCCTCGAACTGCGCCCTCATCTCCGCGCGAAGCTCGCGCGCATCGACGCGGCGTTCGAACTCCTCCACGGTCGGATGCAAGAACCCTTCCGCGTCCTGCAGAGACTTTCCTCCGGTGAGGCTGCCCCATCTGTATCCGGGAAACTCGCTCGTGAAGGTCAGATGGGCCCCGATATTGGCGGCGCCGGCCCGCCTGCACCATGCCGCCGCCTCGGAAAATCCAGGGGCAGGCGCCATGATCGTGGCCGAAGACACGAGCTTCTCCTCCAGCAGGCAGATGATCGCTTCGTTGGCGGCCCGGCTTTGGCCGAAGTCGTCGCAGTTAAGAATCAGTTTTTTGCTCCCCATGCCGCTTCTCCTCCCGGTACAGCGATGATATCGCCAGCGATACGGCCATAAGGCCGAGCGGCACGAGACTGATCAGCCAGCGGAAGGCCTGCTCCGGATCCGGTCCCGGGTCATGTCCGCTGACATAGCCGAACATGCGGCCTACAATCCAGAAAGCCAGAGCGGATATGAGCCCGCTGGAGCGGTTGATGAACCCTCCGACAGCGGTATAGACTCCCTCCCGCCGCCTCCCCGTGCGCTCCGCGTCTTGATCGATGATATGCCCGTTCAGTACCGCCGGAGTCACCAGAAATCCGGCCAGGCCGAAGCCAATCGAGATTCCCGCCGCGATTCCCGTCCCCAGGCTTCCTGCGAACCAGAGCGGAATCGCCGTGATTCCGTACACGGCCAGCGACAGCCGCCAGCTGCGCAAGCCGCCGAGACGCCGGGCGATGAGATACCAGACTACGACCAGCGGAATGACGGATACGAATACGGAGGCGAGCAGAATGGAAACCTGGCTCTCCGGAATATGCAGAGCATACTTGGCATAAAACGGAATCATGGAGCTGAGCAGCCCGTTCACCGTTTGGGCGAACGAATTCGCCAGATGGAAAATCCAGAAATTGCGGTTGCGGAGCGTTTCGCGGAAAGCTTGCCGCAGCGGCAGCGGAGAAGGGGCGCGGGCGGCGGGGCTCTCCTGCAGATGCTTCAGAAAGACAAGCATGCATAGAAGGAAGAGGGCGGCGTACGCGACAGACATGCCGCTGAAGCCGATCGATTTGAACAGCAGAGGCGTGGCCGCCGTGCCGATCAGGATGGCCAGCATCTGGAAGCTCTGCTGGACGGCGGAGGCTTTGGCCCGGAGCGCGGCTCCGGCGAACAGCTCGGGAAGGAGGGAGCCATAATTGACCCAAAGGACGGATGAAGCGCTCTCGAACAGAATCAGCACGATCAGAAACCACCAGAACAGCTCTCCGGCAGCCGAGGCTCCGGACAGCCCGGGCGGGACGGAGAACATCAGCACGAACAGGATGGCGAAAGCGGGCAGTCCTCCGTAGAGCCAGGGCTTGCGCCGGCCGCGGGGGGATCGGGTCCGGTCGGACCAGTAGCCGAGAAGCGGCTGGTTGACCGCATCCCATACGAGATAGACCGATCGCGCCAGCGTCGCAAGACCGATGCCGAGCCCCAGCTTCTCCACGTAGTAATAGCTGTAGAACGAAGTGAAAGCCTGGCTCGGCACCATGATGGCGAACATTCCTAGCGCGTACATAAAGGTGGAATTCACGCGTTTGGACGACATGATTCACACTCCCGGCTGATGGAATTGCGGCAGCTCCGCAGCGGCTCCCGATGCTCTATATTACTTCACGGCCTGCCAGAAAAATCCTTCCGATAGTTTATTATAATGATTATAAAAAAGTATTGACTATCAAATTAGAAACAGATAAAGTTATGGCGACAGAATGAACTCATACATGGCGCTTATGCCGAAAAATTCGAGCCGAAGGAAGGGGAGCTTGCGATGAACAGACTTACGACGAACCAGGGTGTCCCGATCGGAGACAACCAAAATTCCAGAACTGCCGGACAGAACGGCCCGACGCTGCTGGAGGATTACCAGCTGCTGGAGAAGCTGGCCCATTTCGACCGGGAGCGCGTGCCTGAGCGCGTCGTCCATGCCCGCGGCGCAGGCGCGCATGGCGTATTCCGCACTGCGGCCAGCATGAAGCGCTGGACCAAGGCGGCGTTCCTGCAGGATGCCGGAACCGAGACGCCGGTCTTCGCCCGCTTCTCTACCGTCATCCACGGCCAGCATTCCCCCGAGACGCTGCGCGATCCTCGCGGATTCGCCATCAAGTTCTATACGACGGAGGGGAACTACGACTTTGTCGGCAACAACCTGCCCGTCTTCTTCATCCGCGACGCGATGAAGTTCCCGGACATGGTCCACTCCCTGAAGCCGGATCCAAGCACCAACCTGCAGACAGCCGACCGCTACTGGGATTTCATGTCGCTGTCTCCCGAGTCCACCAACATGCTTGTGCATCTGTTCTCCGACGAGGGCATTCCCGCGAACTACCGCGAGATGCGCGGCTCCAGCGTCCATGCGTTCAAATGGGTGAACGAGCATGGCAACCGCGTGTACACCAAGCTGCGGTGGGTGCCGAAGCAAGGCGTGCGCAGCCTCAGCGCCGAGCAGGCGTCGGAGATCCAGGGGCGCGACTTCAACCATGCCACGCGCGACCTCATCGACGCCATCGACCGCGGCGATTTCCCGGAGTGGGATCTGTTCGTCCAGATCCTCGATCCGGCCGACCTCGATTCCTTCGACTTCGATCCGCTCGATCCGACCAAGGATTGGTTCGAGGAGGATATTCCTTACGTGCATGTCGGCACCATGGAGCTGAACCGCAATCCCGACAACGTCTTCGCGGAAACGGAGCAGGTCGGCTTCAATCCCGGCGTCGTCGTCCCGGGCATCGAGCCGTCCGAGGACAAACTGCTCCAAGGACGCCTCTTCTCCTACTCCGATACGCAGCGTTACCGGATCGGACCGAACTATTTGCAGCTGCCGGTCAACTGCCCGTTCGCCCAGGTGAGCAACAACCAGCGTGACGGGGCCATGCAGCACGGCAAGTTCAGCGGCTCCGTCAATTATGAGCCGAGCCGCCACCTCGATGCTCCTCAGCCGGATCCGGCCTACGCCGAAGCTGCCGCGCCTCTCGAAGCCGGAGCTGCCGCAGGACGCCAGCGCATCGCCAAGACCAACGACTTCGGCCAGGCAGGCCAAGTGTTCCGCCGCTACTCCCCGGCCGAGCAGGATGCGCTTGTGCGCAACCTGTCCGCCGATCTCGCCTCCGTCGAGGCGTCCACCCAGCTGCGCGCGATCTGCAACTTCTTCCGCGCGGATGCCGAGCTCGGCAAGCGGCTGTCCGCGGAGCTTGGCGTCGATCTGACTCCATATCTCCAGCATCTGGGCTGACCGTATCCTCCTGAACTTCCGCCGCCACCCGGCTGGAAGCAGGGCTTCGATCCGGCCCGACATCATCCCATCCGGGCTGACCGCAGCTCCCGATCGTTCGCCGCCACCCGGCTGGACGCAGGAGTTCGGTCTGGCTCTGGGGCAGCCCAAAAGTCATGAAAGTGACTGAGGGCTGCCCTTTTTTCTGTTTTCCAAGAGATAGGGCAGCCTGCGCATCCTCTCCCGACAGACTTGTCCCAGCGACGGCTCCGGCCTCCAGCCAACGAAACGCCGCGATGTCCCATGCCTTTCAAGCGGCCTTGCTCGATGGCGGATGGCAGCATCTTCTGAATCCAAGAGGCGGGGTCAAGCGTATAAGGGGAAACCAAAGTCCGCCGCCCGAGGCGGGACTCCCGAAAGGAAGTGCGCTTTTTTGGAAGCCTGGATTACGGAGGTCATGGACAAGTTCGGCTACTTCGGCGTTGCGCTGCTGATCGCCCTCGAGAACCTGTTCCCTCCGATTCCCTCCGAGGTCATCCTTACATTCGGAGGATTCATGACGACACAGACCAGCCTCACGGTGACCGGGGTGGTCATCGCCGCCACGATCGGTTCCGTCTTCGGAGCGCTGGTCCTATACGGAATCGGCGCCTGGCTCCATGCCGAGCGGCTGGAGCGGATCGTCGAGCGGTACGGCCGCTGGCTGCGCCTCAAGCCGGAGGATGTGCGCAAGGCCGACCGCTGGTTCGACCGCTACGGCCCATGGGCCGTGCTGCTCTGCCGGCTCGTGCCGCTCGTGCGCAGCCTGATCTCGATTCCAGCCGGCATGTCGGGCATGAATCTGCCTCTGTTCCTGCTGTATACGACGATCGGCTCGCTCATCTGGAATATCGTGCTCGTAAGCGTCGGAGCATCGGTCGGAGCTTCCTGGGAATCGGCCGTCGGGTTCATGGACGTCTTCTCCAACATCGTCTACGGCCTGCTCGCCGCCGGCGCCGCAGCGGCCATCTATTTCTTCTACCGCAACCGCAGCAGGAACCGCCGCTGACCGCCGTTCCATCGCAAAGAAAAAGCAGGAAGGGGGACCGCCCTTCCTGCTTTTTGGATACCCTCATTATCTCCTTGCCCTCGTTCTGCTTGCCTCTTCATGCTTGCCTCTTCATGCTTCCGAAGCCTTCGGATCTGGCGTCGCCGCGTTGATCCGGCTTAGAGTGCGCCGCCGGTACGTCATGCTCCACAAAGCTCCGAACCCAAGGGTGCCATAGAGGAGAAGGCCGGATACGGCCAAAAAAGTCTCGACGCTCAGAACGAGAACCAGCCCTACCCGCAGCATGCTTTCCCCTAGCAGCAGCGCTCCCCAGAAGACGGTCGATACTCGTGAGGCACGCCGGTACTCCGCCAGCTCCCACCTCTGCTCCATCGCTGCGGCATCCGCCGCCGGCACGAACCTCGCCGCCAGCCGGTAGACGAGCGGACGCCGTCCCGCCAGGGACAGCAGGAACGCAGCTCCCGCAGCTCCCGTGACCAGCGACTCGCGCAGCAGCACGGCCTGCTCGCCGCCTCCGGCCAGCGCCGCTCCCGCTCCCAGCACGAAGAGCCCGGCCATAAGCAGGCCGAATGCGTCCGGCTTTCTGCGCCGCGCCAAATGCCACAACTGCTCCAGCAGCGGGAGGCAGGTCGCGATCAGCAGCGCTTGCAACCCGGTCATGCCCTCGCTCAGGATGCGATACGCCACATAGGGCAAAACCGCGTTCATTAAGACTGTCGCTGCCGCTCCCGCAGGAATTCGGTGCAGAACCTTGACTCTCGAACCCGCCATCCGACCCATCCACTCCCGATACCGAATGAACCCAGTATAACGGATAGATCAGCGGAGCGCTTTAGAAATCAGGGAAAAAATGTCTGCCGAGCCCAAGCTGTCCTCCTGCTCCAGCGTCCCCAGCGTCCGCATTCCGTAGCTGAACACGATAAACAGTCCGGCCATCTTCGCGGCGTCGATCTCCCTCGGGATCGCCCCCGCCTGCTGGCCGGTCTCGATCCAGCGGCGGCTGAGCTCCAGATTGAACCGATGAAGCTCGTTCATCATGGCTTCGATCTTGGGATTGTCGGTCTGGCTGAGCAGATAGGTGAAGATTTTATTGGTGACGGCATTCCGGTCCGTATTGCGCTGGATCGCCTCCGCGATCATGCGGATCGGAGGAGTCGCCTCTCCTTTGGGCGTCTCCGATACCGATCGCTTGAAGCTCTCGTTCATCTGGTCCATCTTGGTTTTCAGAATCTGGCCGAACAGCTCGTTCTTGCCCGATACGTAGTGGTAGATGGCGCCTTTCGACAGCCCCGAGCGGTCGATGATATCCTGCATTGTCGTCTGGCGGCAGCCCTTCTCCTGGATGATCTGCTCCGCCGTATCCAGGATCAGTTGAAAGCTGGAGGTTCGGCTCGCGGATTCCTTCATCATATTGTCCTCTCCTTCAGCTGTCGATTATGGTCTTCTTATTGTATACCAACCGTCGGTCCGGTCAAACCAACGTCGCGCCCCTTCGATCTGCGGATGATCCACTCGGCGACGGCCAGATTGACGAGCCAGCACAGCCAGCTCGCAGCCTGGTAAGCCGGAGTGAAGGAGCCAAGCAGCAGCACCAGAGGTCCCATCAGAACACGCAGGGATACGCCTGAAAAGGTAAGGGCATAACTGCGGATCATCCAGTGACGGTGCTCGCCGATGCGGCCAAGCATCGCCTGCCTGACGCCATGTATCGTCGTTCCCACCCATAATGCGTCCAAAAGGAGGAAGCCGGCGCTGGCGATCCATCCCCCGCTGGCTTTGAAGGCCAGATACAGGCTTGCCAGGCTGCTGAGCGCTACGGAAGCGGCGTAAATCCGGCCGGCGAGCCGGTGGAGCCGCACCGTCCTCAAGGAAGGCGAGCCAGCATGCCGCGCCTTCCCGGCCGCAGGACGCAGCAGCGCGTACAAGCCGGCAAGCATAGCCGCGCTTGCCGTGATGATGTGGACATACAGCATGTAGATCCACGGCGAGTAGCTGAACCCCGGCGACTGCAGCTTGAAATTGACGAACCCGCCCTGCCTCGCTCCCGCAATGCCGTACTGCACCAGCACATACCCGAACACGAGCAGCAGCGCGGCGGCAGAGAGCGACCAGAGTCCCGTTTTTGCTTTCCATGTCATCTTTCTATCTCCTCCTTGTATCATACGGATTGATGGGCCATCTGCCACGGGTAGCGCAGCGCCACGAGAAGGGCACGGCCCAGCAGTATTCCTCCAAAGCCAAGCAGATATGGCACGAAGGGAAGCGCGTGCGACAGCTCCATCTGAATCCCGAACGCGCTGGCCGCGCCGAGCTCGATGCCGAGCCGCAGCGGAATGGAGAACAGCCAGATTGCCGCGCCCGCAACGGAGCCCCGAATGATCCATACAGAGCCTTCCTGGAAGATCAGGCTCAGATGGCCTTGAAGCAAGCCGATGCCCATCCCCATCAAAGCTTCCATTAGCAGGAGAAGTCCTTCTCCCTCACCGGCTGCAGCGCGGGAGGAGGCGGCGAGAGCGCCTCCCAGCAGCAGGATCGGAAGAGCGAACAGCCTGACGCTCAATATTCTGGTTCTAAGCTGCGAGCGCAGCATCAGGAAAACGAGATAGAAGATGACGACCGGCGACAGATTGGCAAGCATGAAACCTCAACTCCTTTTTCGAAAGATTAGACCGACTGTCGGTCTATATTAGGCGTACGCATGGGAATCTCTATCCGATCTTCCCGAACCAGACGGCGGTAGGAGGCGTACATCCACACGCGCCACAGGAAGGTGCAGATCACCATCGCAGCGATATACATGGCCAGCATCAGCTCGATGTCCGGTCGATGCTCCGGCGTTAGAATCGGATACGTGTGGAACACCTTGTCACGGATCAGGTAACGGACATAAGGAAGACCGAGCAGGAAGACATAGAACAGAAGATTGAACTTGAAGAATATCCTTCCGCCTGAGCGAGCCTCGAACCTCGTCGTCAATATATAGGGAAGCGAAAGCATGATGCCAAGTCCCAGCGTCCATGCGGCCTGCACCAGCGTCGCCCGGCTGCCCATGCAGACGGCGATCCACGGCAGCGGCGCGAGCAGCAGCCAGTCTCCCAGCAGGAGCTTGATTCCGCTGCCCTTCATTTCCCTGCGCGTCTGCCTGAACTGCTTGAACGTCATCCAAATAATCAAAGCCCAAACTCCGTAGCCGATCAAATCCCATTGCTGCTGCGTCATGCTTGATCTCTCCTCTTTTTCGCCTCGGCCAGGTTCCCGTACCGACCGACGGTTTGTTATCATCAGAATACAAAACCGACCGTCGGTCTGTCAAGAGGGGATGAGGTATTTTTTTCGATTCCTCTCCCCTAGCCGCAGACAGTCCCATGCTGCTGCCACCGCCTTCCCCTTTCGCCGCAGCCGTCTGTCGCAAAAAAAACAGAACATGCCTCGTGAGGCATGCTCTGTTCGCAATTTATCGGGGCTTCCGTGCCGAAGAGGACGGGATCCGGAGCTCGTCCCGGTATTTGGCTACGGTTCGGCGGGACAAGGCGATCCCTTCTTCCCCAAGAAGATTCGCGAGCTGCTGGTCCGACCAAGGATGCGCCTTGTTCTCGGCGCCGATCATCGCCTTGAGGCGCTGCTTCGCGGCCGCGGCCGAGGTCCCGTCGCCGCCGTCCGCAGACAGGCTGGCGGAGAAGAACGAGCGGAGGCTGAACACTCCGTGAGGAGTCTGTACATATTTGCCGCTCACCGCACGACTGACCGTGGACTCATGCAGCTGCACGACGGCAGCGATATCTGCAAGCGTCATCGGTCGAAGCGCCGAAGCACCCCCTTCCAGGAAGCCCGGTTGTCCGTCCATGATCGCCTGCAGGACTCTGCGCATCGTCCGTTTGCGCTTCTCCAGGCTCTGCACGATCCACTTGGCCGACCGGTAGCACTCCTCCAGGTAGGCGTCCGCTTCCCCCCGCCTATCCCCGAGGAGCCGGCCGTAGCCGGAATTCACCGACAGCCGCGGCTCCCAAGCGGCATTGAGCTCGATGTCGAAGCCGGAGGCCGTACGCTCGATCCTGGCATCCGGGATGATCGTCTGCGGCTTGCAGGGAGAGATTCCGGCGCAGGGGCGTGGACTCAAGCTGCTGATATAAGTGCGGATATCCATGACCTTATAGCGGCTCACGCCAAGGGAAGACGAGACGGCCTCCCATCTCTGGCCGGCCAACTGGTCCAGATGATGCTCCACCGCCTCGGCGGCCAGCGCCGGGCTACGTCCGTCGCGCTCAATCTGCAGCAGGAGGCATTCCTTCAAGCTCCTCGCTCCGACCCCTGCGGGATGGAGCGATTGAAGCTTCCGCAGCGCTTCATCCGCCTCCGCTTGATCGAGTCCAAGCTCGGATGCGATCTCGCCCAGACTCAACTGCAGATAACCGTCGTCGTTCAGGTTGCCCGCCATATAAGCAGCTGCCTGATGGATGCGCCGCGGAAGGGACAGAAGTCGAAGCTGGCCGAGCAGCTCAGCCTCCAGCGTCGGTTCGGCCTCTGCAGCGCGGGAGATCGGATCCCCGGAGAAGGAGGACGATCCGCCTTTGCGTACGGCGCCTCCGGCGCGGGTGCCTTCGTACTCCAGAACCGGGTTCTCCGCCGCAAGTTCCCGCACGTAGCTGTCGAGCTCGCATGCGGGAAGCGTCAGCATATGGATGGATTGCCTGATCTCCGGCGTTACGGCCAGCCTGAGCCTCTGCTCCTGGCGCAGTTCCAGTCCTGTCATCATCCTCTGCCTCCCGGTCCAGACTCTCGCGGCGCTTCATGCCTCCAGTATACCCAAGGGGAGCGGACTATGACAGTCCCGCTCCCCGCCTCGATCCCGCTGCGCTCTCTCCGATACGAGCTGCTTTCTCTCCGAAACGAGCTACATTTTCTCCGACACGAGCTACATTTTCTCCGAGACGAGCTTCGCTTGCGTGAACAGAAGCAGGTAATCGCGTCCGCCCGCCTTGGAATCGGTGCCCGACATATTGAAGCCGCCGAACGGATGGACCCCGACGAGGGCGCCGGTGCATTTGCGGTTGAAGTACAGGTTGCCGGCGAAAAACTCGCGGCGGGCCTTCTCCAGGTTTTCCCGGCTGCGCGATATGACCGCTCCAGTAAGGCCGTAATCCGTATTGTTGGCGAACTCGAGCGCCTCGTCGAAGGAGGATGCCTTGATGAACGCGACAACCGGTCCGAAGATTTCTTCTTGAGCGATGCGGGCCTGGGAGTCCACGTCGGCGAAAATCGTCGGCTCGATGAAATAGCCGGACGGATCGCCCGTGCCGCCGCCCGTCACGAGCCGTCCTTCCTGCTTGCCGATCTCGATGTACTCCTGGATTTTGCGGTAGGCGTTCGCGTCCACTACCGGACCGATATTGGTAGCGGCTTCGGCCGGGTTGCCGATCCGGAGCTGCTTCGTCAGCGCCGTTACTTTCTCCAGCACCGTGTCGTAGACGTCCTCATGAATGATCGCGCGCGAGCAGGCGGAGCATTTCTGTCCGGAGAAGCCGAAGGCCGATGCGGTGATGGCTTCCGCCGCCAGGTCGAGATCGCTGTCGGAGTCGACGACAATAGAGTCCTTGCCGCCCATCTCGGCGATGACGCGCTTGATCCACTTCTGGCCTGGCGCCGTCTTAGCCGCGCGCTCATTGATGCGCAGGCCCACGTCCCGGGAGCCGGTGAAGCTGATGAAGCGGGTCAGAGGATGCTCGACGAGGTAGTCCCCGATTTCTCCTCCCGGTCCGGGCAGAAAGTTGACGACGCCCGCTGGAACGCCTGCTTCTTCGAGCAGCTCCACGAACTTCGCCGCGATGACCGCCGTCGGGCTGGCAGGCTTAAGGACGACGGTATTGCCGGATACGAGCGCGGCCGTCGTCATGCCGGCCATGATGGCCAGCGGGAAGTTCCACGGCGGGATGACGATGCCGACGCCGAGCGGCATGTAATAGAGCTCGTTGTCCTCATCCGCGAGGCGGGTCAGCGGCTGCGGAGCGTGCAGACGCAGCATTTCACGGGCGTAGAATTCCATGAAGTCGATCGCTTCGGCCGTGTCCGCATCCGCTTCCGCACGGTTTTTGCCGGATTCGAACGTCAGCCACGCGGAGAACTCATGCTTGCGGCGGCGCATGATCGCAGCAGCCTTGAACAGGCAGCGGGCGCGGGACTCCGGAGCCATCGTCCTCCAAGTCTTGAACGTGCCGGATGCCGTCTGGATGGCGCGTTCCGCAAGCTCGCGGTCCGCCTGGTGAACGCGGCCGACGACCTGCTTCGTATCGGCCGGATTGATGGAGTCGAGCAGGCTGCCTGTCTCGATCTTCTCGCCGCCGATGACGACCGGATAGGTTCGGCCGAGCTGGGCTTCCACCTTTTTCAAAGCATCGTCGTAGGCTTGGGCGGTCTTTTCATCCTTGAAGTTGGAAAACGGCTCGTTCACAAATTCCTCTCTCATGGTACAGCCTCCTTGGATATCGTTCTTAGCCCTGCGTCTGCATGGCCAGCTCATTTTTTTGTTTCTCAACATAAGTATTCAAGCAAGTTTCATGCCAACTTCCGTCCTTCGTTGACAATGAATGTTTTTTTATTTTTTCAAGCTTGGTTCCCTCGATGTTGGCACGGCGCTTGCTTCTATTATCTGCAGGCACCAATTTCCCGGCTACAATGCTTCGGGAATCTATTTTTCGACGGAGAACGGAAGGGGCAATCGAGGATGGAAATCGGATCCGAGCTGTACCGCAAAACCTTGCTTACGATTACGGGCAACAGCCTGGTAGAGAAACTGACGCTCAAATACGGCAAGAAGCTTGCCGGCAAATTCATAGCAGGGCAAGAGCTTCCGGAAGCGATAGACGCGATCCGGGAATTGAACGGCAAAGGCATCATGGCCACGCTGGATCATCTAGGCGAGGGAATCAAAAGCATGCGGGAAGCCGAGGGCTACCGCAAGGAATACGTCCGGCTCGTCCAGGCGATCGCCGCAGCCGGAGTCGTCTCCAACATCTCTCTCAAGCCGACTCAGATGGGCCTCGCCCTCGATCCCCAGGCTTGTTACGAGAATATCCGCCTGGTCGTGAAGGAAGCGCAGCAATGCGGCAATTTCGTCCGCATCGACATGGAGGACACGCCGTTCACGCAGGCGACGATCGACATCGTCAAGCGTCTGCATGCCGAAGGGCTGACCAACGTCGGCACGGTCATTCAGGCCTACCTGCACCGGACCAAGCAGGATATCGAAGACATGATCGAATCCGGGATCCGGCTGCGCCTCGTGAAGGGAGCCTACAAGGAGCCCGCCGAGGTCGCCATTCAGAAGAAATCGGCCGTCATCGACAATTTCAAGGACATGATCCGCACCCATCTGGACCGCGGCATCTATACCGCCGTCGCGTCTCACGACGATACGATCATCGACTGGACCAAGAAGTATGTGGAAGAGAACGGCATCTCCAAAGACGCCTTTGAATTCCAGATGCTGTACGGCCTCCGCATGTCCTACCAGGCCGAGCTCGCCCGGCAAGGCTACCGCGTCCGCTGCTATGTGCCTTACGGGGCGATGTGGTACCCCTATTACACTCGCCGCCTGGCGGAGAAGCCGGCCAACCTGATGATGGTTCTCAAAAACATGTTCAACTAGATCTCTTCAAAGTGTCTAATTCATTAGACACTTTGGACTTTTTTTGACATGTCTTGCCAGAGGCATTTTCGACCGAAGCCCCTTGCATGCGAGAGCTCGCCTTCAAGCGAACCGTTCCCAGCCGCAGCAAAAAGGGGCTTGTCCGATTTGCTCAAGGCGCATACGGCAATGAATACGTTTCGGGGAGATCGGCTTCTTGATAGATCCGGCGCGTCAGCATTTTCATCTCTCATTCCATGCCAGGCTGCATCCCTCCCAAAGGGATGCAGCTTATTTTTGCGGTTTTGACCAAAAGTGTCAAAATTTTTGTACACTTCTAGCCGCTAGTTCTTATAATAAAGATAACGGTTACAAACAGGATGAGGAGGAATGAGATGAGGCACCAGCTTCCTGCAGGCTGCAGCATCATGACGCAAGACTTTGTCCTATGGACCGAGGAAGAGGCCGGCTCCGGCATTTTGCCCAAGGCGGGCATCGTTGCCTTCATCCGCTCCGCGGAAGGACTCTACGAATGGCTCGTGCCTGGAAGCCCCGGCAATTCCGGCCGGATCGCGGTCCATGCCGTTCCTGAAGGAACCGGACTCGGCGAGCTGGCCGCCATTGCCGGGGACTGTCCCTACGCGCTGCTTACCGGGACATCCGGGCAGCCGAGCGGAATGGTCCGCATGAGCGATGTCCGCCGGGAGCTTGCGCTCGCCTACCGGCAGCTCAAGGCGGGCTTCGACGCGGCTCTGGAAGCCTCGGAGATTGCGATTACGGTCATCAACGAGCACAGCGAGGTGATCGCATGGACTGCCGACGCGGAGCGGATGTTCGGCATCCGCCGCGAGGATATTCTCGGCAAGCAGGCATCGGACTTTTTCCCCAAGGAGCGTCTCCAGGTGCTGCGCACGCTGCATACGGGCGAGGCCGTCCGGCAGATGCAGCATCAGCCGCGGCAGGATATCCACGCCATGATCAACGCCCGCCCGATCGAGCTGGACGGCAAGGTGATCGGGGCGGTAGCGGCGGAGATCGACATCACCTCGCAGATCCGGATGAACAAGCAGCTGTTCACGATGGCGGCCAAAGTCCAGCATTTGGAGCGTGAGGTCGCCAAGCTCAGCCCGACGAGCGATCCTTTCGCCTCCATCAAGGGAACGAGCGCGGCGCTCAAGACATCCGTCGAGACGGCCCGCAAGATCGGCTCCACCCAGGCGACCGCGCTCATCCTCGGCGAGAGCGGGGTCGGCAAGGAGCTCTACGCGCGCGCCATCCATGATTCGAGGGAGAAGGCCGGGGCTCCGTTCATCGCCATCAACTGCGGCGCCATCCCTCCCTCCCTGTTCGAGAGCGAGCTGTTCGGCTATGAGCGAGGAGCGTTCTCCGGCGCCGATCCGAGAGGCAAGAAGGGCAAGATCGAGATGGCCGGAGGTGGCACTCTTTTTCTCGACGAAATCGGGGAAATGCCTCTCGACATGCAGGTCAAGCTGCTGCGCGTACTGCAGGAGAAGAAGTATTACGCGGTCGGCGGCTCGGCCTTGAAGCAGGCGGATTGCCGGATCATCGCCGCCACGAACCGCGATCTCAAGGCCATGATCGCCGACAATAAATTCCGCGAGGATCTGTACTACCGCCTCAATGTCGTCACGCTCGACGTGCCTCCGCTTCGGCATCGGAAGAGCGACATTTATGAGCTGATCCAGGCCTTCCTCTCGGAATTCTCCGTCGCCTACGGCCGGTTCATCGAGGCTTGTCCGAGCGAAGTGGTGCAGGCGATGATGAGCTACGATTGGCCCGGCAACGTCCGGGAGCTGCGCAATGCGGTCGAGAGGCTCGTCATTCTGTCCTCGGACGGAGAGCTCAAGCCGGAGTACTTGCCAGGGCCGGTGCTGAGCGCTCCGGGCTCGGCGGCGCCGGCTGCCCCCGTCAAGGAAGCGCAGGCCGGCGCCCGGCTGCAATCCATGAAGGACGAGGTCGAGAAGCAGAAGATTCTCGAAATGCTGGAAGCCGAAAAAGGCAACAAGCGGGCCGTCGCCAAAAAGCTCGATATCTCGCGGGCGACGCTGTACAACCGGATGAAACGGCTGGGATTGCCGCTTTAGGACGGATGCCGATGGAGCATGGAACCGCCGAGGCTGGACCGATGCGCCGGCGGAGCCTGAGACCGACGCGGTGCGCCGTCCCCTGTGGGACCTAAAGCAGAAAAGAGGGGGGATCGATTTGAATTCGATGAAAATCCGGATACCAAAGCGTGAAGAGGCCGCGTCGATGAACGCTTTTTTCCAGACCGTGATTACGGATACGTTTGCCAAGGAAGGCTTGGACGATCACGCTGATGACTTGGAAAATGAAATCGAAAGCAAGCGGCTCCGCCTGGAGCGCTGCTTCGAAAGTGAAGGCACGGAAGTGCATTTCCTGGTTGCCGAGGTCGACGGAGCCATTGTCGGTTCCATCGAGCACGGTCCTCCAAGCAGCCTGATTCTCGACGTGACCGATGGCGGGTACGGCCATCTTCGGGAGATCGGCACCGTCTTCGTCCATCCCGCCCGCCAGCGGCGCGGGATCGGCAATTCCCTCCTTGAAGGCGCCTTCGCTTCCTTGCGGGAGCGGAGCATCGATGAATTCTGCCTGGACAGCGGGTATAAGAGCGCCCAACGGATCTGGACGAAGAAGTTCGGCGAGCCGGACTACAGGCTGCGAGACTACTGGGGAAAAGACGAGGACCACATGATCTGGAGAAGAAAGGTGCCGCGCCTCTGATCCCTCCTTTCCATACTAAAAGGCCAACGGCTGCGCAATCAGGACCTGATGCGCGGCCAATGGCCTCTTTTTCGCATGGAATGCCGCCGCTACCAGCTCATCAGCAGCCGCTCGATGTCTTTTTCATCCCGTACATCGCCAATCTCGACCTGCATGCAGAGCAGCTCCGTGACGGCCTTCACTCCATGCCTGGCTCCAGGAGGAAACCGCATCACATCCCCGGGTCCGACCGTATAGATCTGGTCCTCGAGCATGAAGCGGCCGGTCCCTGACAGAACCGTCCACACCTCTTCCTTGCGCTCATGCAGATGGTAGCTTGTGTGGCTGCCCGGCTGCAACTCCACGCGCCGCGTAAGCACCGCGCCGTCCTCCGTCTCGGCGTAATCGATCGTCCGGCGTATTCCCCATCGCTTCTCCTCGTACATGGGCAGCCGCGCCTGCTCGCCCAGCATGCTCTTGATGCGGCTCGCCTCGCTCTTGCTGGCGACGAGAATGCCGTCCGGGCTTGCCGCCACGATGACATCGCACAAGCCGATCACATAGATCGGGCTGCTCAGCTCGTTGATCAGATGGGTGTTGTGCGAGCCTTCAGCGATATGTCCAGGCCCGATCTGAGTGCTTCCCATATGGCTGACGAACGTTTCCCAGCTGCCCAGATCATGCCAAGGACCCTCATAGAGAAGCGCCGCCCGGCGGCTGCAGCGCTCGACGACCTCCTCGTCGAAGCTCGCCTCCCGCAGCCCGCGAAAATCCTCTCTCAGCTCCCCGTCCGCGGCCAGCCGCTCGTCGCCGCCCAGCCGCTCCAGCATGTAGCCCAGCCGAAAGGCGAACACACCGCAGTTCCAGAGCGCTCCCCGGCGGATCAAGCTCGCGGCTGCGGGCGGATCGGGCTTCTCCGCGAACCTTTCGACCGGAAACCAGGGCTGCTCCTTGCCATCGCCTGCTCCAGCCGCCTCCTTCTCTCTCTTCCCGCGCGAGGCCCGCTTCTTCCGCTCCGGAACGATATAGCCATATTGGCTGGAGGGATGAGAGGGAGCGGTGCCGACGAGAGCGATGTCCGCACCCGCCTGCTCCAGCGTCTGCGGCAGCCGCTGCAGAAGGTCGAAGAAATCGGACTCCACGAACAAATCGACGGGCAAGACGCAGACGATCTCATCCCGGTCTGCCTTCAGCTCGCCTGCCAGATAGGAGCATGCCTGCGCCACGGCGGCGTAGGTGCCCCGCTTGCGGCTCTCCTCGATAATGGGGATGCCGAGCCCGACATGGCTCCGCGTGATTTCGGCCTGGCTGCGATGCGTCACGATCGCCGCTTGGCCAGCGAGGCCTGCCGCGGCGAGCTGGCGGCAGACGCGTTGGATCATCGACTCCAGGCGTCCGTCTTCGCCAGGGAGGAGTTTCAGGAACAGCTTGGAGCGAACGTCGTTGGACAGCGGCCAGAGCCGCTTGCCGGATCCTCCGGATAGCAGAATGATGCGCAACTGATGACAAGCCTCCTTGCTTCTTGACCTGCTTGGACTCTCTATGTGGAGCGGCTTGCTGGCTGACATCTGGCCGCTCCGCTTCCTGCCCACGGCTTCTTTGGTCAGCACGGGCAGCCATCAGCGATGGCCTCCCTTCAAGGCAGCAACTCCTCCGGGCAGTAATATCCGGCCCTGCAAGGACAGCTGCCTGATCCGGCCCGCCGCCTTGCTTCCACTGCGGACATAGCCTTTGCGTTCATGGAAGCTGACGGAGCGGTATTTCGCCGCAAGCTCCTTGCTGCGCTGCGGCGTCAGCCGGCTCGCCCGCCCATGCAGCCCGCGGTTCAACGCTTTGCGAAGCTGCACGCTGCCGGGATAGCGGCTGTAGACAAAATTCCCATACGTCTCATATTCGCTGAAGCCAAACTGCTTGGTCCGGTCGATGCTCTTGAGAATGGCGCGATGCCAGCTCATGCCGTGCCGCCGCTCGATATCGCGCTTCAGCTTGCGCAGCTTGCTTTTCTCGAACAGCATATAGTGCGTGACGAGCGACCGGGGAGCCGATGGAGCGCGTCCCATCAGCTTTTTGTACGTGCGGAAATACTCCGGCTGGCTCCAGCTCCGGGTATAAAATGTCGTCCGCCCCCCCGAGCGGAACGAATGGGGACGAATCAGCACCGTATCGGCGTCGAGAACGAGAAAATGCTCGGCCTTGACGATCTTGTCGCCGCTAAGCTTGAGCAGCTGCTGGAACAGCCAGCCGGAACGGTCCCACTTGGCCGAGCGGTAGGTGATGTCCTTCTTCGTCAGGGGAAGCACCGTATTTTCGTCCACGAACCTCCACCCATGGGTGCGGCAGGACGCTTGCATTGCTTTCGTACGCGGCGCGACGATGACAATCTCGCCGACGGGGTGCAGAGACTGGCGGCGAACGGCTTGGACGGCATGAGGCAGCGTCCGGAGGTCTTTCTCGATCGCGGGGATAAGCACGTCGATCCGGGTACTGACACCGCCGGATGGGACGGAATGACTGGGCATACAATCATCTCCTGTGCAGGGAGCTGGCTCCATGGCTTTGCCACCAACATATGCCGGCGCCTCCCGCAGCGGTTGGGCAAGCGGCACGAAGAGGCGTCCGCCTTGGGCATGGCCAGCCGGCAATGTTGGCTTAGCCTGTCCCTGCCTGCTATGATGAAAGGACAAAGAGCATTCCGAAGGAGGATAACGATGGAATTGAAGCAGGAATTGATCCGCAGGCTCATCGCCTACGCGCAGGTGGACACGCAGTCGGACGAGAACAGCGAGACTTGTCCTTCCACGCCAGGCCAGCTTGAGCTCGCCCGGCAGCTCGCCGCCGAGCTGAAGGAAATCGGGCTGACGGAGGTATCGCTGGACGATAACGGCTATGTCATGGCGACCCTTCCAGCCACGACGGACAAGCCGGCGCCTACGATCGGCTTTCTCGCCCACATGGACACTTCTCCCGACCTTACCGGGACCAATGTGCGTCCGCAAATCGTCGAGGGCTACGACGGGAGCGATATCGTTCTCGATGCGGAGAACGGCATACTGCTCTCCCCCCGCGAATTCCCTGAGCTGGCCGCCTACAAGGGCCAGACGTTGATTACGACCGACGGCCGCACGCTGCTCGGCGCGGACGACAAAGCAGGCATCGCCGAAATCATGACGGCCATGGCTTATCTGGCCGCTCATCCGGAAATCCCCCACGGCAAGGTGCGCGTCGGCTTCCTCCCGGACGAGGAGATCGGCCGCGGCCCGCATCGCTTCGACGTCGCGGCCTTCAATGCTCAGTTCGCCTACACAATGGACGGCGGCCCGCTGGGCGAGCTGGAGTACGAGAGCTTCAACGCCGCCCAGGCGATCGTCACGATCCAGGGCAAGAGCGTCCATCCCGGCACGGCCAAGGGCAAAATGATCAACTCCTCCGCAATCGGCATGGCTTTCCACGGCAGGCTGCCCGCCGGCGAGGTGCCGGAATTCACGGAAGGTTACGAAGGCTTCTATCACTTGAGCTCGTTTGAAGGCACCGTCGATAAAACCCGGCTCAAGTACATCATCCGCGATTTCGACCGCCAGAGCTTCGAGAACCGCAAGAGCGCCATGGAAACCATCGCCGACGAGTTCCGCCAAACCTACGGCAAGGACAGCATCACGCTGGAGCTGACGGATCAGTACTACAACATGCGGGAGAAGATCGAGCCGGTCATGGAAATCGTGGAGCTGGCCCGCCAGGCGCTGCTGGATTCCGGCGTGGAGCCGATCATCAAGCCGATCCGCGGCGGCACCGACGGCTCCCAGCTCAGCTACATGGGCCTGCCGACGCCGAATATCTTTGCCGGAGGCGAGAACTTCCACGGCCGGTACGAATTCGTATCCGCCGAGAGCATGGAGAAGGCGGCCGAGGTCATCATCCGGATCGTCACGCTGGCGCAGGAGCAGGCTTAGCGGGCTTGCCGGCCTTAGGCCGCGCCAAGGGGCGCCAGCATAGCATCCATTCCAAGCCGCCTGGCGCATCAGCCGGCCGCTTCGGAACGGGCAGAAGGGAATCCGGTCCAAGGACCGGATTCCCTTCTTTTGCTGCCGAGCCTGTCTGAATCCGTTTATTTATCATGACGCTGGCGATGATCCTGCCTTTCAACTGATCCAGAGACCTGGGCGCGGCTTGCTGCCTTCAAACGCTCTCAACAATTCCTTGACGATCCGCTGACAATCTCATGGTACTCTCTTCCCAACCGAGAACGGAGGGATGAGCCATGCGAGTCGCCTTGTTCACCGACACCTATGTGCCTCAGAGAAACGGAGCCGCGCGCACGCTCGGACGTCTGGCCGCTTACCTGGAAAAGAGGGGCATCGAGCCGCTTGTGCTGACGCCCCGCTGCTCCGCCGATGCGGAACAGAGCTTCGTAAGGAGCTACCCCAGCATCCCCTTCTTCCTGTATCCCGAATGCCGGATCGCCATGCCCAATCCCATCGCCCTCAAAGCCGAGCTGAACCGTTTCCGTCCCGACCTGATCCACCTGGCGACTCCGTTCAACATCGGCCTGAGCGGACTTCTTTATGCCCGCAAAAATGCCATCCCCCATGTCGCCTCTTACCACACCCACTTCGACCGGTACCTGGCCTACTACGGCCTTCAGCATGCCTCTGGGCTCTATTGGCGCTATGCCTATTGGTTCCACCGGACATGCGCCGCCACCTTCGTCCCTTCGCGGGAGACGCTGTTCTCCCTCTACCGGCATCGCTTCGGCGGCCTCCGGTTATGGCAGCGGGGAGTGGACTGCAGCGCCTACCACCCGAATCTCAGGTCGCCGGACGAGATCCGCGAGCAATTCGGCCTGCCAGGGAAAAAGCTGGCTCTCTACGTCGGGAGGCTCGCGCCGGAAAAGGATCTCGCCACCCTCGCAGCCGTCATGAACGGGCTGTCCGGCGAAACCCGCGAGCAGCTCCATCTGCTGGTCGTCGGCGACGGCCCGCTGCTGCCCGAGCTGCGCCGCCAGATGCCGGACAACGTCACCTTTGCCGGATACCGGGAAGGCGCGGAGCTGGCGCGTCTGTACGCTTCGGCCGACCTGTTCCTCTTCCCCTCCAGCACGGAGACTTTCGGCAACGTCGTCCTGGAAGCCATGGCAAGCGGGCTTCCGGTCATTGGAGCGGAAGCCGGCGGCGTCAAGGAGCTCGTCCGCCAAGGACGCACCGGCCTCCTGTGTCCTCCCGGCGACTCGGCCTCCTTCATCGATGCTCTTGAGCGGCTGCTTGCCCGTCCCGAGGAGGCCTCATCCATGGGAGAGGCTGGAAGAAGAGAGGCGCTGGGCCGATCCTGGGACCAGGTGCTGGGGGGCATCGTGGATCAGTACGAGGAAATCCTGCGCGCCAAAGCGGAAACCAGCCGCTCCTGGAAAGGGATTTCCGTCTCCTGAAAAGAAGTATTCCTTTGTAATACCAAACATTCCAATTCCATTTCTCTAGACTTGGCGGGCTTTTCTCAATGCCCATGCTCCTGAACGCTTGTTTTCATGACGAGCATCACGGCTCCAAAAAATCCCCTGCAGCCCAAAAGGCCGACAGGGGATTCGTTCTTCGCTAGAGAGCCCGCTCCACGGGAATCAGAATGGCGAACTCCGGATCCCGGTCATAGGGATCCTGGCTCATCGGGTACTCCTCGTAATGAGTCAAGCCTTCGGGAGCGGTCTCCTTCATGCCCTGCTCCCCGATCCAGGCATACAGATTCTTGTAAGAGAGGTCTATGCTCTGCCCTTTGCGATGGAAGCAGCAGGCATAATCCAGCTCCGGGACTGTGATGCCCGTCATGCCTTCCGGAATGGTCTCGGAATGCTGCTCTCCCAGCTTCACGGCCGCATAATGGACAAAACCTTCTGCAGCGGGAAAAGCGTGATAGGACAAGCCGAGCAGCACATCTGTCTGCACCGCCCCTTGAATCTCGCGCAGCCTCTTCTTGAATTGTTCCTGCAAGATCCGGATGCCTCCCGCGCCGGCCTCTGCGAACGTCCCCTCCCACCGAATGCCAACGGCCCGAAAGGCGGGCCGCTTGATCAGCCGAGCCTCGGCGATCTGATTATCCATATTCAATTTCCCTCCTTTAATTTGCCTGTTCTGGAATCATCATACTATACTATATGGACAAATTCTGTCATAGAAAGAGAAGTTTTTGCCTCGAGATGCATAGGACATCCTTTTCGTCGGCAGTCCGTCCCCAGGAGTGCGAAATCTTCCTGCCTCTGCGGTCATGATTCCGCTCAGAACCGGGTTCCAGGGGCTCAGACATCCGATGGCCCAGGGCGCCAGCCCTCCATCTGGGACCAGCTGCCGGCTTCACGAAGAAGCTCCCAGATGATCGGCCCTTTTCCCTCTACGTATGCGGGACGGTCCTCCTTGAACAGGCCCATCAGGCGATGCTTCTCGGCTGCATAACGCCGGCACGCGTCCGGATTTGCTCTCAGATAATCCCGGAACAGCAGTGCGACCTGTTCCGCAAAGCTGCCCGCTTCGCGGACGTGGATATGAGTTCTCCGAGCGCCTGGAAGCTCGCGGAAATACCTCTTCGTCAGGTCTGGGTTTTCTTCGCGGTGCCGAAAGCCAGCCGCTTCCATTCTATCTTTGCATGCACGGAATTCTCCAAACGAAGGTATCGAAATCTGGATATCCACAATAGGCTTGGCATCGAGGCCGGCGACCGACGTCGAGCCGATATGGTCGATGCGCAAGGCGCTCGGACCGAGCTCTCTGCGCAGCTTGTCGGCCGTATCCAGAAAGTACGTCCTCCACTCCGGAGCATGCTCCGAAATTTTCCATTGATCCTCCATGAGCCAGACTCCCCCTCGATTTCCCATCTTTGTCCATTATAACAAGTCTAATGCCGCAATAGAGCAGAGGGTTTCCTCCCAGACAGCCAACCGAGAAAAAACCCGTCCCCCTGAAGGGGACGGGTTGCATTCCGTTCCATGCCGCATATTCCTCCGGCTGCACCCTAAGGATGGATGCTCCGGCGCTTCAATTAGAGCTCGGCCTGCAGGGCCGGCTGGCCCGTTGCGGAAGCCTTGCCCGCAGCCGTGGCAGCATCCCGGCGCTGACGCGCCGACTTGCGGAAGAACAACAGCTCGTAGATGCACGGCACGATGATCAGAGTGAGCACGGTCGCCACGATCAAGCCGCCGATGACGACGATGGCAAGGCTCTGCGATACGATGCTGCCGCTTTCCGAGGATCCGAACACAAGCGGAAGCATGGCGCAGACGGTGGCGACGGCCGTCATCAGAATCGGCCTCATGCGGGTGCCCGCCGCCTCAAGCAGCGCTTCCCGGATGGTCATGCGCTCTTCGTTCTGCTTGACGCGGTCGATGAGCACGATCGCGTTGGTGACGACGATGCCGATCAGCATGAGCGCCCCGAACATCGCCGTGAAGTCCGGCGTCACCTGCGTGACGATCAGACCCAGCACCGCGCCGATCGCGGCCAGCGGCAGCGTGAACATGATGGCGAGCGGAGCCCGCAGCGTCTTGAATGTCAGCACCATGATGAGGTACACGATTCCGATGGAGACGAGCGCGATCATGCCGAGATCGGCGAAATCCTGCGACTGGTCGCTGGAGGCTCCTCCGACGAGAACTTGGACTCCTGCCGGAGCCTTCACTTCATCGGCTGCCTTCTTGATGTCGGCGCCGACGACCGACAGGCGGCTCGGCTCTGCCGATGCGGTAATTCTCACATACGGCTTGCCGTCCTTGAGATAGTACATAGCCGCCTTCTCTTCCTTCTTCCACTGGGCGACGGCCGATACTTGCTTCGGCCCCGCATCCGTCATCACCGTCAGGCCAGGCAGCTCGGAAGCCTTCTCCGGCTTCAGCATCGGCTCCAGAATGACCGGTGTCTGCCTCCCGCCCGCTTCCGTGAGCTGGCCGATCGGAACCGGGTTCAGCATGCCCTGCAGCTGCTGGGCGATCTCCGCCGCCTTGGCCTGCGCCGGATCGACCTCCAGCGTATAGACCTGCTTGCGTTCCTGCTGATTGCTTTCGACCTTCAGCACGTCCTTGACGGGCTTGATCCGGGCCATGACCTCGTCTGCTGTTTTCGACACGGCCGCGATATCGGAGCCGGCGACGTCAACGAACACCTGCGATCCCCCGCCCCCGGACATCATGCTCATCGCCGAAGCGGTCAATTCCGCATCCGGGTATTCGGACTGCTTCGATTTGATCAACTCAATGACAGCTTCGGCATCAGCGCCTTTTTTCATGCCAAGCAGGAAGGTTACCTCCGTCGGGGAGGAGACATCTCCGAATCTGGCTCCATCGGAGCTGTTGCCTGCCGACATATAGACCCAGTCCTGTCCGTCCAGGCCTGTCAGGAACGTCTCCATCTTTTTGCCTTCCTCCAGCAAATGCTCCTGGGTGGCATCGGCCTTGAACGCAAGCGTAATGTTGACGTTGGAAGCGTCCGAGGAGTCGATCGCCCCTTTCGGCATTGCCGCGTAAGCACCGATCGAACCGGCAAGAAGAATGACGGCAGCCGTCAGCGGCACCCATTTGCGGCGCAGGTTCCACTCCAGTATGTTCTGGAAGCGGCGCGACGGCGCATGCTCGGTGATCCGGACGTTGCGGAACATGCGGGAGCTCATGAGCGGGATGACGGTCAGCGCCACAAGCAGCGAGGACAGCAGGGAATACGTCACCGTCAAGGCGAACGGCAGCAGGAACGATTGCAGCGATCCGCGCAGCAGGCCCATCGGCAGGAATACGGCGACGGTCGTCAGCGTAGATGCCGTAATGGCGGTGCCGACCTCCCGCGTCGCATCGATGACCAGCTTCGGCGAGAACGTTTCCTTCTGCAGCCTTCGGAATATATTTTCGATAACGACGATGCTGTCGTCCACCAGCCGGCCGACGGCGACGGCGACGCCGCCGAGCGTAAGGATGTTGAGCGTGACGCCGGAGGCGTCGAGCAGGTACAGTGTCAGGCCGAGCGACAGCGGAATGGATACGATCGTAACCAGCGTCGCCCGGATGTTGCGCATGAAGACGAGAATGACGATCGTCGCGAACAAAGCTCCCAACAGCACCTCGCGCATCATGCTGTTCACGGAATGAACGACCTGCTCGGAGGTGCTCATGAGCACCTTGAGCTGCACGCCCGGCATCTCCTTGCTGAGCTCTTCCGATTTTTGCTCGATCTGCTTGCCGACATCGACCGCATTGGCTCCGGCAGCCTTCGTAAAGGTGAGCACCATCGCATCCTTGCCATCGATGCGGCTGACGTTCTCCCTGCCGCTCTCCCGCTCGACGGATGCCACATCGCCAAGAGTCACGCCGGCCGCCACCGGCAGCTTCTTCAGCGTCGCCTCGTCATGCAGGGTGGAGCTGACGTTCAGGTTGACCGCAGCTCCGTCCAATATGCCCGATCCGACCGATGCGGAGGCGGAGCGGCCGTTCATGACCGCGTAAAGCGACTGCAGAGGAACGCCCTTCTCCTGCAGCTTCGCCGCGTCCGGCACGATCCGGATCTGCGGCTGCGGCTTGCCCGACACGGTTACCGAGCCCATGCCGTCGATGGATTGGAACGATTCCATGATTTCCTTCTGGGCCTGCTCCTGGCGCGCCGCATCCAGGCTGTCGTCGTAGGTGAGCGTAACCCAGCTGATCGGAATCATCGACGTGTTGAGCTGAACAACGTATGGCGCGCCGACGCGCTCCGGCAGCGGCACGGTGGCGATCGCCCTGTCGACTTCAACCTTCGCCTGCTTCATGTCGGCCGACGAATCGAACGATAGATTGATTTGCGAATATCCGTCTCCGGAAGAAGCGAACGACGCCGTTTTTCCTTTGACGCCGGCCGTCGCCTCCTCCATCGGCTTGGTCACCAGCGCCTCCATGGAAGCCGCATCATAACCGGGCCCGATGGCCGTAATGGTCACCTGCGGATTGTCCGCCTCCGGCAAAAACTCCATCGGCAGCTTGGAATAGCTGAATATGCCGAGTCCCAACACCAAAATAACACACAAGATAACCGCGGCTTTGTTGCGGAAAGCCCCTTCGATCAACGACCTCATCCCTTGAATCCTCTCCTCATCCGATTTTCTCTGTCTTTGTATGAAAGCCAGTATCTAGCATACCCGGCGGAAGAGAGAGCGGGAAACGGCTCGGGAACGGGATTGAGTCCCTGCTGAAGACGGGCGGGGCATCGGTCTGGAGGCGGAGGCCGACGGCCGAAACAGCAACATGAAAGCTTCCCGTGCGTCTAAATGTCAGAAGCCTGCAGCCGATGGATAGGGCAGTGCACGAACCCCTGACAGCGGAACCTGAAGGAACGTCCGCAGGAATGATTTCCTGGGCTATCTGTACTGAAGGCGGTCAGCCGTACCAGCTTCCCGCCCAAGCTCCTTATCTGCCAGCCGACGCTTGTGGCTGAGCTTTGAATCGAAACTTTTTTGACGAAAAAGAGGAACGTCTTCGGAAGACGTTTGAATCCTTCCTTGCCAAAAAAGAGACCTGCTCCCATTCGGGACCAAGTCTCCTATTTGCGTTCTCCGACCTTTTTCATCCAGATGCCGCATGAAATCAAGTTTCCATCAGGACCGACGGAGCTCCCCGTCGGTGAAGCCTTCCATCCGGCCTCCGCTTGGCTGGCTATGATGACGGCTGGATCAACCGCTTATGACCTCATGCAGAGCCTCTACATAAGCCGCTCCAAGCTTGGATAGAGCAATATGCCGGTGGCTGATCCAGCCGACCTCGATCGTCTCCTCGCATTCGAGAGGCACGGGAATGATTTCGTTCCCATTGAGATCGGCGCTCAGCACCCCCGTCGAGATCGTATACCCGTTCAGGCCGATCAGCAGATTGAACAGCGTGGCTCTGTCGTTGACCCGGATGCTCTTGGGATGGGAGAGCGTGCTGAGGATCTCCTCCGAGAAATGGAACGAGTTGTACTCCCCCTGGTCGAATGAGAGGTATGGATAGTGCTGAAGATCCTCGATCGTGACGCTAGCCTGCTTGGCGAGCGGATTGCGGATGCTGATGAACACATGGGGCTGTGCCGTGAACAGGGTCCGGAATTCCAGATTGGCCGATGAGAGCAGCTTCTGGATGACCTGGGCATTGAATTCATTGCGGTACAGAATGCCGATCTCGCTGCGCTGCGTTCGCACGTCCTCGATGATTTCATGCGTCTTCGTCTCTCGAAGGGCGAGCTCGTATTCCTCCTGTCCGTATTCCTGCACCAGATGCACGAAAGCATTCACTGCAAAGGCATAGTGCTGGGTCGAGACGGAAAAATGCTGCGGCGACGGCTTGCCGCTGAGGTAGCGGCTCTCCAGAAGCTCAGCCTGCTCGACGACCTGCCGGGCATAGGCGAGGAACTCGGCTCCCTGAGCGGACAAGATGATCCCCTTGTTGGTGCGCCGGAAAATCGTGATCTGCAGTTCATTCTCCAGCTCCTGGATCGCTTTGGACAGGCTCGGCTGCGAGATGAACAGCCGCTTGGCCGCCTCGTTCATCGATCCGCGGACTGCAACTTCAATGACATATTTGAGCTGCTGTAGCGTCATGGACTTCCCCCTTCTAATCTGCATACTCATGGAAATGCAAAGCATTACCTGAATTGACTTGATTTCAGCTATCTTCAACCATGCGGCCAATTCCCGTCCGGAGCGGGCTTTACACTTGCGTCCTTATAGCTGACCTTTCCCCAGGCATTCAGGGCATCCACGCCCAGCCGCCGATCCATGCTGGCGGTGTGCTTGGAGTGGAAGAGGAACAGCAGGAACCGCTCTGAGCTCAGTCTCTTCTCCCAGCATCTCAGCTGGGCGATCCGACGCTCTCCGCAATTCTCTGACATGCAGGCGTCCATCGCCTTCTCGCGCTCGGCCCGCAGGGACGGACTCAGCAGGTTCGAGGGTGACGCTTCTCGGCATCCGGTACAATTCTCTTTCGCTTTTTGACCTCGCATAGGCCGATTATACTGATGCTGCAAGCCTGCTCAAGCCGTACAGCCCAGCCGCATTGCAAGCTTGCGACTCGAGAAGAAAAGATCGTACTCGTATGATATCCTTTCTGTTCTCATAAACCAAGGAGAATGAATGCCGTTATGCCGCCCGATAACCGACCGACTTCCCTACCGGCTCCGCATCCTGTCTCCGCCGCAGCCATCCGAATGGCCCCCGTCCGGCTCTGTGGAGGAGCCGCCCGTTCAGTTGCTGTCCTCCGGCTTTGTGGAGGAGCCCCCCGTTCATGCTGCTGCTGTCCTCCGGCTTCGTGCTGGCGCTCGGCGGCAAGCTCTATGAGCTGACGCTGAGGCTGTTCCTCTACGACCTCACGCATTCCGCAGTCGCGATGTCGGCGATGCGCAGCATCGAATTTCTGCCGAGTCTGCTGATTGCCGTGTTCATAGGCGTCCTGGTCGACCGCTCCCGCAAGAAACGCTGGACGATCCTGTCAGTCTTCTTCCAGACCGCCGTGCTGGCCGGCCTGTACCTGTGGACCGAGAAAAGGGCCCGGCGCTGACCGGGCTTGTCCTCTCCTTCTCGAAGCTGCAGGACGGCTTGCTTCTGACGGCGGCCGCTTATGTTCCCGCCTTGCTGCTGCTCTCGCTGCTCCCGGCAGAGGACCGCTCGCCGCGCCAGAAGCCGGCCGGGCTGGGGCCGGGAGCTGACCGAAGCCTGGCGGGAGCTGCGCAACCGCGCGCTGTGGCAGCTTACACTGCTCTTCGTCTTCATGAACGCCGCATCGGGAATGGTGGATGCGACGGTGATCTTCACGGCCAAGGACCGTCTCTGCCTGAGCTCCGGCATGCTGGGCCTCGTGCTCTCCGCCGCCGGAGCCAGCGGACTGGCCGGCCGCCTGCTGATGCCGCCGCTCAAGCGGCGCTCCGGCTTGGCACGCTGCTCGCCGCAAGCTCGCTGCTGTCGGCTGCCGGCAGCCTGCTGCTTACCCTGGCCGCCTCCACCGGAATGATGGCGGCGGACTGTTCGTCGACGGCATGGCGGGGGCCGTCAGCACGGTCTGCATCTGGACCTACCGGCAGGAATCGACGCCGGCCCATCTGATCGGCCGCATCAACGGCCTCACCGGATCGTTTTTCAAGCTCGGCATGCCGCCTTAGCTCCTTTTGGAAAACGGCTTGAAAAAAGGGTATGACCAAGTAATGCTTGGTCATACCCTTTTTGGAAATGGAAAAGACAACCTACATTTTGCGCGCCCAGTGACGGTGCGCCGCGACCGCTTCGACGAAGGCCTCTGCCGAACCTTCTGCGCTCACGATGCCCGGATCGCCTGCTTGCGCCTTCAATCCGGCCAGCTGCAGCAGCTCCGCGGCATCTTCCGGGCTGCCGAAGCCGATCGCCTTGAAGTGCTGGAACGCTTCCTTCAGGAAGTCCGGCAGCTTCGGATTCGACTTCAGCATCGCGAGGCTCGCTGCGCCGCCGGCGACGAATACGGCGTCGAAGAGCACCGAGTCGCTCGTCAGGAAGCTGTGCGCCGCTTCAACCTCGCTGCCGTCGTCTCCGCTTACCATGCCGAGAATCGAGCTGAGGTATTCCGGCAGCGCTCCGGCCGCCGTCAAGGCAGCGGCCAGCTCCGCCGTCTCCGCGCCGCGGAAGCCGTCCGCGACAACAATCGCCACCTTGCGGTTTTTCGCCGACTTGACCGTATTCATGATGCTGAGGGCCGGCGAGGATGCTTTCACTTCCGAGCCTCCGTTCAGGTCGGCCGGAGGCTGCGCTCCGATGTTGGCCGCGACGGACGCAGCGAGCTTGCCGCTTACTTGCGCGAACATGTCCACGACGCCCTGGCGGATGCTCTTGTCCTTCACATGTCCGAGCTCGAAGCTGAAGGCGGAGATGATATGCTGCTTCTCCACCTCGGACATGCTGTTCCAGAACAGGGTGGCCTGGCTGTAATGATCCTTGAAGCTGTCGCTGCGCTCGCGCGTGACGCGGCCGTCGACCTTCTCCTGGTAATGCTTGTAGCCGTCCTCGGTCGGATGCGGCGAGCCTCCGGCGATGCCGTTCTTGTGATAAGCGACCGGACCGCGGTTGATCGTCATCCGGTGCATGCCGTCGCGCTGGTTGTTGTGGACCGGACACATCGGACGGTTGATCGGAAGTTCGTGGAAGTTCGGACCGCCGAGACGGGACAGCTGCGTATCCGTGTACGAGAACAGCCTTCCTTGCAGCAGCGGATCGTTGGAGAAATCGATGCCCTTGACGAGATGTCCCGGATGGAAGGCGATTTGCTCCGTTTCCGCAAAGAAATTGTCCGTATTGCGGTTAAGGGTCAATTTGCCGATGCGCTGCACGGGCACGAGCTCCTCAGGCCACAGCTTGGTCGGATCGAGAATGTCGAAGTCGAACTTGAACTCGTCCTCTTCCTCAAGCACCTGGATGCCGAACTCGAACTCCGGATACCTGCCGGCCTCGATCGCGTCGTACAGATCGCGGCGGTTGAAGTCCGGGTCCTTGCCGGCGAGCTTCTGAACCTCGTCCCAGACGAGGGAATGGGTGCCGAGCACCGGCTTCCAGTGGAACTTGACGAAGCGCGCCTTGCCCTCGGCGTTGACGAGGCGGAACGTATGGACGCCGAAGCCCTCCATCATGCCGAAGCTGCGCGGCAGCGACCGGTCGGACATCGCCCACATGATCATATGGGCGGTCTCGGTGTTGTTGATGACGAAATCCCAGAACGTATCATGCGCCGACTGGGCTTGCGGAATCTCATTGTGAGGCTCCGGCTTCACCGCATGGATGAAATCAGGAAACTTCATCGCATCCTGGATGAAGAAGACCGGCATATTGTTGCCGACGAGATCGAAGTTGCCTTCCTCGGTGTAGAATTTCACGGCGAAGCCGCGCACGTCGCGGACCGTATCCGCCGAGCCGCGCGAACCCGCTACCGTAGAGAAGCGGACGAATACCGGCGTCTTGGCCGACGGATCCTGCAGGAAGCCGGCTTCCGTCAGCTCCGCCATCGGCTTGTACACCTGGAAGTAGCCATGGGCGCCGAAGCCTCTGGCATGGACGATGCGCTCCGGAATGCGCTCATGGTCGAAATGCGTCATTTTCTCCCGGAAATGGAAATCCTCCATCAAGGTCGGGCCGCGCACGCCGGCCTTCAGGGAATGCTCGTCCTCCGCCACATGCAGGCCTTGATTCGTCGTGAGCTTCTGCCCGTCGTTGTCGACGGTATGCTGCGCAAGCTGCTCGTCCTTGCTCGTTCCGGCTGCGGTCTGCTTCGGGTCTTGGCTCATTCTTCGTATCTCCTCCTTAAGGGGTTGGAAGGTGCTTCGCACGCTGAAAGATCAGCTGAACATTAGCACTTTTTCTTACCCTCCGCTATTCCGGGCCAATCACGCTTGCAGGAGCGGGATGGAACCGAGAAGCAAACGGATCAAAGGGCGGAGATGGCATGGACCACAGGCTGCGGCGCATCGACGGTCGAACGCATGGCCTCTTCTTCGACATGGAAGGCATCCAGCTTCTCCTGAAGCAGCGCCGCTATCGCCTGCAAAGATTCCGCAGAACCGGATATGTCTTGCATCGATGCCATCTGTGCGCTGCATTCATGGGCCGATGATCCGGAATGATCGGCAATCGTGGAAGCAAGCGACAGCAGCTCGTCGCTTGAGGCCAGCATCTGCGCCATGGAAGCCGACAATTCCTCCGTGGAGGCGGATACCTCCTGGGCTTGCTGAGCTACGGTCGTGATGGAATGAGCCACAGAACGGAATGATAATTCGGTATTTCCGATGCTCTCCGACCCCAGCATGACTTCCTCCATTCCTCTATTCACCGCTTGGACCGCCCGGTCCGCATGCTGCGAGATGCCGAACACGAATTCGGAGATGCGGGCCGAAGCTTCCCTCGTTTCTTCCGACAGCTTCTTGACCTCTTGGGCGACGACGGCAAATCCTCTTCCGCTCTCCCCCGCCCGTGCGGCCTCTATGGAAGCATTCAAGGAGAGAAGATTCGTCTGGGAAGCCACATCGTGAATAAAGGCGGCCATCTCCTTGATCCGGGCGGACTGTTCGACCAGATTTCCGACGGTTTCAGCGGCTCCTTCCATGACGGTTTGGATCTCCTTCATTCTTCCCATTGTTTCCGACATCAGGCGGCTCCCCATGTCGGCCTGCTGCAGAGCCTGTTCGGAGGATTCCGACGTAATGGATGCCGCTTCGGCTACACGCTGCAGGCTCAAGGCGCTTTCCTCCATGGCGGTCCGGCTTTCATTCATCCGCTCCCGTTGAGCGGAGGCGGATTCCGCGATAGCGTGGACCGATAGAAAGATACGCTCTGATTTGGAGGCCGCTAATGCCGATGCACCTGCCAGCTGGCGGGATGAAACCGCAAGCTCTCCGGCATTTTGATCGATGGTTCGGAGGAGCTGGCTCAGCTGCTTCTTCATGCCGTTCACGGCGCCGGTCAAAACGTCAAGCTCCTGGATCGAGGCAGGAGGCAGGTCATCTCCGGTCAAGTCCCCCTCTGCGATTCGCTGCGCGGCCCCTGCGGCCTCGTCCACCGGACGAGAGATCCGTCTTGAAATAACAATAGCCGCCGCAGCTCCGAGGAGCAGCGCGAGCACGATCGCCGCGGCCAGCACCTTCTGCACGTCGGCCACTTGCGCCCCCGCCTCTGCTTGAGATTGCGCAAGCTGGCTTTGCTGGAAGAGCTCCAGCTCCTCCGCCGCAGCCGACAGCTTGAGCGCCATAGGGATGCATTGCTCCTCGACCAACTGGATATATCCTGCCGTATCGCCTCTTTGCTTATAGCCGGCTATCGTCGCAACGATGCCGGCATACTCGTTCTCCAGCCGCTCCAGCTTGCTTGCAAGCTCCTTGGATTTCTCCTGCTTCAAGCTGCCCTTGAGCGCCTCCATCCCTGTGGCGAAGGACTGCCGATCGGCCTCGTAAGCGTCGAAGGACGCTTTTTGTTCCGTAATCAGATAGCCGCGGACGTTTTTCGCCTCGCTTGCCGCCAAATATTTCAGATCTTTGATCAGCAGTATTGTTCCGACCCGGTCCTGAATGAGGGATTGATACGTTCGGTGGAGCGAGTTGAGCTGATTCCAGCTCAAGGCTCCGACCAAAAGAGTAAGCGCAAGCACAACGGAGAAGCCTAGCAAAAGATTGGTCCGGATTTTCATCCTCTTTAACCCCCCGATAAAGTTAGTAACACTATTTTTTATTTACACTCACTGGTATATTAAACTTGATCGACAAATTTCGCAAATTTATGACAGTTTTCAACAAAAAAAGAAGCGATTAAACCGACGAAAATAAGTCTCCCATTCAAAAAAATAGACGCCTAAAACCCATCCATGCAGGGTTGTTTTTTCTATCTCCATATCCGACCGCTTCACTTGCTTTTTGAAACCTGATCACGAATAATAAGTAAACAGGGACTTCCGTCCCTGATCAACGCTCCCCAAAGGAGGATGTATGATGACTGCATCTGACCATAAACACATTCCGATCTCGGTGCTGGATCTTGCCCCGGTCGTGGAGGGCTCCACTCCCGCCGAGTCGTTCCGCCGCACGCTCGAGCTGGCGCGCCACGCCGAAGAGCTCGGCTATACCCGCTACTGGCTGGCGGAGCATCACAACATGCCCGGCGTGTCCAGCTCGGCCACCTCGCTGGTGATCGGGCATGTCGCGGGAGGCACGAGCCGCATCCGCGTCGGCTCCGGAGGCATCATGCTCCCGAACCATGCCCCGCTCCAGATCGCCGAGCAATTCGGCACGCTGGAATCGCTCTACCCCGGCCGGATCGATCTCGGCCTCGGCCGCGCGCCGGGCTCCGATCAGCCGGCATCCCGCGCGCTGCGCCGAGGCCTGACGGCCGGCGGCCAGGACTTCCCTGAGCTGCTCAGCGAGCTTCGCGGCTACTTCGATCCGTCTCTAGGCACAGGCCGCTCCCGGCGTGCGTGCCGTTCCCGGCGAAGGGCTCGACATTCCGATCTGGCTGCTCGGATCCAGCGGCTTCAGCGCCCAGCTGGCCGGAGAGCTCGGCCTGCCGTTCTCGTTCGCCAGCCACTTCGCTCCGGATTATCTGATCCCGGCGCTCCATCTATATCGCAGCAGCTTCAAGCCATCTCGTCACCTGGACAAGCCGTATGCCATGGTGGCCGTCAATATCGTGGCCGCGGATTCCGAAGCCCAGGCGGCTTATCTGGCCACCTCCCAGCAGCAGCAGTTCCTGAACATCGTACGCGGACGCACGGGCATGCTGAAGCCGCCAGTGGACAGCATGGACGGATTGTGGTCGGAACAGGAGAAGGCGGTTCTCGCCAGTACTCTCCGCTACTCGATCGTCGGAACGGCGGAGACGATCAAAACCCGTCTTCCGGAAATTCAACAAGAGACCGGAGCGGATGAATTCATCATTGCCGGCCAAATCTACGATCAAGAGGCCAGGCTGAAATCATACCGGATCGCAGCCGAAGCCGTGAACGAATGGAATAGCTGAACGGCAAAGACCGGTATATCCAGCGCTGTTCAGCTGAATATACCGGTCTTTTTTTATTGATAGCGTTTGTAAGAAACTGTATACTATAGAAGGCCGCTCCAATTGTTTTTACTACTGAAGCATGTTACATTTCGGATCGATTTCATTTCACCCCATATATATTGATCAAAGAGAGGGGCCCTGCAGGTACGATGTCCATACGTGTATTGGTTGTCGATCCCTATCAGCTGGTCCGCAGAGGACTCACTTCCATCCTGTCCGGCGAAGAATCCATCGAAGTCATCGGCGAAGCCTCCGACCGCAAGGAAGCGCTTGCTCATATCCAGAGTCTGCAGCCGGATCTATGCATCATGAACAACCGGATCAACCAGCAGAGCGGCCTGGATGTCATCGGCAAGCTCAAGCAAGCGGGAGCTTCCTGCCGCTTCATGTACCTGACGTCCTCTATGCGTCCGGCCGAGCTTCAACAGGCGCTTGACCTCGGCATCGAAGGTCTCGTGCTCAAGGAGGCGCTGCCCGAAGAATTGATCCATTCGGTGCGGATGATCCACCGCGGACGCAAGTACTACGACGTCGAGCTTCTGGAATCCCGTCTGACCGACAAGCCGGCAGAGAATTCGCATAACTTGACGCCCAAGGAGCTTGAAGTCCTGCAGATGCTCAGCGAAGGGCTATCCAACAAGGAGATCGCTTCTCGTCTGGTCGTAACCGAATATACCGTCAAGAAGCATGTCAGTCAGGTGCTGTCGAAGCTGGAGCTGACCGACCGGACCAAAGCCGCTCTGTTCTACCATCAGAACTCCATGTTCCAGAACATCGTCTGACGTCCCCCATCTTCGCTTAAGACCGTCCGGAATTCCGGACGGTCTTTTATTCTCTCATAATCCTTCCAGAGGTTTAGAAATGGATTTCCATGGAAGCAGGCTCATGAGCGCGTAACCCTGAACTTCCTTGACCGGAACCTGTCCCAGCTCTGGACTGCGGCTGTCGAGGCTCTCTCCCGGCTCGCGGTTGTCCCCGAGCACGAAGAGACTGCCGGGAGCCACCCTGGTCTCGTCTATATCCATCGACTCTCCCGTCGTGTAAAGCTCAGGGAGCGCCTGCCCGTTCACGTAAACGATTCCCGCACGGATCGCTACTGTATCGCCTTCCGTCCCGATGACGCGTTTGACGATGCTGTAGCCGAGGGTTCCGCTATCCACAACGACCACATCCCCACGATCCGGCTTGGAGAAGTAGGTTGAAACTTTATTCAATAGAATAATATTGCCGCTTCCGAGCGTGGGAGCCATCGAATGCCCGGAGACACGATCCAGACCCACGGTATGGGTCAGGATGAACAAGCCAAGTCCAAGCAGAATGATGTAGCGTACCCAGCCCATCACTTCGGATCTGCGGCACGGTTTGTCTGCCCCTGCGGTCAAAGTCTCCCCAATATCGGATGCGGATGTGCCGACCGAATTTGATTCGCCATCAAGCGCTGCTTCTAGTTGTACGTTCTCCCGATTCATACGCTTGACCTTCTTTCCCTCATATAGGAGTCGTTACGGCAGGTCTGAACCATAGACCACTTCGGAGACAGGCGGCGGTGAAGCTGACGGCTGCGGATCGCTGAGGGTAATGGCGTTCAGGTCCGCAATCGCCCTGCCTTCAATGGCATTCAGGCTGCTCACGTAGGCTTGCTTTTGCTCGTCATTGGCGAACGAACGGCTGCGGAGCAATTCATCCGCGCGATTCTGGATAGCCTCGATGGCGGCACGGCGCTTCTCATCCGCATAAGCCTGCAATTCGGAGTGCTGGCTCTGGAGTTTCGCCTGGAGTTCTTGCTGCAAGCTGGCCTTCTTGACTTCCGTTTCGGACCTGATCCCATCCGTCATCTTGGCGATGACCTGCTCCGCATCGGATTCCATTACGATCCGGAACTTTTCCTTGAGATCCACATCGGCGAATGATACGCCCAGCGAGGCGACAGCCGTCACGCTTGCAGCCACAACTCCAAGCAAAACCCGGTTCATCCATTTTTTCGCCGGTGCTGCGTTAGAGCTTCTTTGCTTTCTCATGCTTGTTCTCTCCCTTCACCTTGGATGCAAACAAGTCGTCAAGGGGACTCCAGGAATCCCCTTGACGGCTGTCGCCTTGCATTGATTACTTAATGCTGTTGGCTACGGCATCCAGAGCGTTCAGCGCGTCGGTCGTAGCGGTAGCTGCAGCCGCGTTTACTTTTTCGTTGTTGGTTTTTACAAGAGCTGCAGCATACTCGTTGATTGTTTTGCGGAGTTCTGCGATTTTGGCATCCAGGTTTTTGCGGATTTCGGCATCGGCCGTCGATTTAGCTGCGCTCATCAGATCCAACAGATCGGCTTTTGAATCCTGGATTTTCTTGGAAAGCTCATCCGTAGCCGCTTTTTGAATTGCCTCGATGTCCTTCTTGACTTGATCCGTGCTGTCGTTGCCTTGTTTGTTGACGGCTCCATCAAGAAGGGCTTTAGATCCTTTCTCCGTCACTTCGACCGCAGCGTTGGTCAGGCCTTGGTTCAGGCTGATCAGGGCCTGCTTCTTGGTTTCCAGTTGGCTGGACAGGCTGTTTTTGGCTGTTTCGACCTGGTTCACGTAGTCGTTCTTCGTGCTGTTGATCGTGCTTGTGGAGGTCGTGGATTGTTCTTTTTGGTTCGTTAAGACTGCAGATTTGGAGTTGGCCGGCAGTTTAATCGTATCAAAACCGTATTTCACCAATTCGGAACCCAGGTTCAAGGAAGCCTTGGTCGTAACCGGATCCGATACGTTTTTCGTAATGTTCGTGTTGTACCAGCTTTGGAATTGTCCACCGATATCCGTTGCCGCGAACACCGTGCCCATGCCTGCGATAAGACCCGTTGCCAGAACGCCTACTGCTACTTTACCTTTAAGGGATTTAAGGGATTTCAGGGATTTCATTGCCATGATTGATTCTCTCCTTTTAAATGGGTTTTTGGTTGTACGGATTATGTAATCTTCTTGACCCGGCTTGCAAGGCCGTTCAAGGCCTTTCATTCCCGGATGCCTGCTGTCCCTGCCATTGCTCCAGCGTCCGCTCCAGCGCCTGTTCCAAATCGGTTTCGGATTGCTCCGTCTGCGACTGGACAGCCTCCCGAAACTTCTGCCGGATCGTTCCATCCTCGCCTTCGCCGCCTCGCAGCTCTTCAGCAGCCTTCTCAAGTTCGCTGCCCATGGACCGGATTCTTGCGCCGATGGAGCCGGAAGCTTTCTGGCCGGCTTGCTCTGCAGCCATATCCAGCTCGTCAGCAGACTTTTGCGCCTGCTCCTGGACAAGACCTGCAGCAGAGGCTCGGATCGATTCGCCGGCTGGCTCCTCCCGCCCCCAGCGAAGGGAGCCTGCCTTCTGCGAGAAGGCATCCTTGTACCAGGCTTTGAGCTGCGCTCCAGCATCCGAGGCGCCGCTGGCTGTTCCCGAACCAATCGCCGCCGCAAGCGCCAGAGCGGCAATGCCTGCCGTCAGAACCGTGCGTTTCATATCCTCACCTCCGCTTTCAGTCTCCGGGACTTTATTCCTGGTGTCTGTACTCAGTATAGGGCTTGAGTACGGCTTAATCGTCACCATTAAGGATAATTCTGGTTGTCCCAATAAGTTCCAATCGAGAAGAATGAAAGGAGTAGACTACTTTTCTCCCTATGGCCTCTTTGTGCCTGCAGCTAGAGGATGAAGGCATCCCTTGGGAGTAGAACATCTACTCCTTTTGAGCCAGAATGAAACTATTTCGGCTCGTTTACGCATGAAGGACAGCGGTTATATAACTTCCAAGGCATTAAAATCTGAAGGAGGCGAAAGAAATGAGCAAAAAAATCGTAGGCGTATACGACACGGAAGAAGCGGCAATCAGCGCTATCGAGGATCTCAAGGCGCGGGGAGTCAACAGCGAAGATATATCCATTCTGGCAAGAGACAAGGGCGATGTTGCAGCCATCCAGGAGGAAACCGGAACGATGGCTCCCGAAGGGGTCGCAGCCGGAGCCGCAGGCGGCGGAGTACTCGGCGGCCTTACCGGCCTGCTTGTAGGCATCGGCGCTTTGGCCATTCCGGGCATAGGGCCGATCGTTGCGGCCGGACCGATCGCGGCTGCGCTCACAGGCGCAGCCGTAGGTGCCGGAGCAGGCGGACTCGTCGGCGGCTTGATCGGCCTTGGCATTCCGGAGAATGAAGCCAACATGTACAATGAATATGTACAGGACGGCAATATTCTGGTGCTGGTTGAATCCAACACCGAACGGGACCATGACATCTACGATTCGCTCCGTTCGACCGGCTCCATCAACGCGCCTTCTTACGAACGAGACATTCAGCCCTACAACCAAACGGCTGCGGCGGCCGAGCATGTCGGAGCGGACGGCGCCGTCCCTGCAGCCGACGTGTACCCGGACGGCGAGCCGGTCCGCAGAGCCGGCCTCGACCCATCGCCGGTCGCAGGCACCGGTCTCTCGGACCGCGACCGGGATGGACGCATCATGGGAAGCGACCGCGATCCTGTCGACGGCAGCTACAGAGCCGCGGACGGCTATGCGGAGCCGGACCGCACGCATGATTCCCGTTACTACAGCGATGAAGAACGCCGGGACGGCCATGTGCCGCTGAACCGCGACCGCGACGGGAACGGCGACGTCACCCTGCGCGAGCGGGCGGAGAATCTTGGCGACAATGTGAAGAACCGCTTCTGATCTCCTTATCTATAGAAGAGACGTCATGAAATCAAAAGAGGCTGTTCCGGTCCTTGGCGGACTTGGAACAGCCTCTTTCTAATTCTAAAAGCTTCTACGAAGCTTCCTGGTAAGCGGCCGGCGCTGCGTCGCGCTGGCGCCGCGTCATCATGATGTTCAGGATGATCGCGGTCAGCGATCCTGTCACGATGCCGCTCTGCAGAAGCATCGAAGCCTCCGACGGCAGCTGGCCGAACATCGCCGGCACGGTAGCGGAACCGAGACCTACAGCCAGGCTGCACGCGACAATCATCAGGTTGCCTTCCTTGCGCAGATCGACTTCGGACAGAATGCCCATGCCGGAAGCCGCGACGGAGCCGAACATGACGATCATGGCGCCGCCCAGCACGGCGCTGGGCACGACGGTCGTCAGCGCCGCGAGCTTCGGCAGCAGGCCGAGCAGCACCATGATGGCGCCGGCAGCGACGATGACGCTGCGCTTCTTGACCTTCGTCAGCGCAATGAGGCCGACATTTTGGGAGAAGGCCGTATAAGGGAAGGCATTGAAGATGCCTCCCAGCATGATCGCAGCGCCCTCCGAGCGCAGGCCGTTCACGATCTGCTTCTCGTCGACCTGCTGGTCGGTCGTCTTGCCGACGGCCAGGTATACGCCTGTCGATTCCACCATGCTGACGATATTGACGAGAATCATCGTCACGACAGCAACGAGGCTCACATGCGGAGCGCCGAAGTAGAACGGCTGCGCGATGCTGAACCAGGAAGCGTCCCAGACGCCGGAGAAGCTCACCATGCCCATCGCATACGCGGCTGCTGTGCCGGCGGCAAGGCCCACAAGCACCGCGATGGCGCGCATGAAGCCTTTGGCGAAGCGGCTGACGACCAGAATGACGACGAGGGTGAGCAGCGCCAGCAGCAGGTTGCGCGGGGCGCCGAAGTCGGGCGCGCCCTGACCGCCTGTGGCGTTGTTCATCGCGACAGGGATGAGCGACAGTCCGATGATCGTGACGACCGATCCGGTGACGACCGTCGGGAAGAAACGCAGCAGCTTGCCGTACAGCGGCGCGGCGAGCAGAACGAACAAGCCGGACAGGATAATGGCTCCGTATACGGTCGCAAGGCCGTATTCCTTGCCGATGACGATCATCGGCCCGACCGCCGTGAACGTGCAGCCGAGCACGACCGGGAGGCCGCTGCCGAAGAACCGCGTTTTCATGACCTGCAGAAGAGTGGCAAGGCCGCAGGTGAACAGGTCGGCGGCAATCAGATACGCGATCTGGGTCGGCGTGAGTCCGAGCTCCCCTCCGACGATCAAAGGAACGACGACGGCGCCGGCATACATGGCGAGCACATGCTGAAGGCCGAGAGTGACGGTTTTGCGGCGGCTCAGCATCCGGCTCCATCCATTCCGGCGGCGCCGGCTGCAGCAGGCTCGGCTTCAAGCTCGCTGACATACGTGACTCGTCCAGGTGCCATCGATGCGATCCGGGCGAGGGAATGCACCTCGACTCCGAGCTCCTCCAGCAGGCCGCGGCCTTCCTGGAAGCTCTTCTCGATGACGCAGCCGACTCCGCACAGCTGAGCGCCGGACTGCTTGACGATGTCGACAAGGCCGACGAGGGCGGCTCCGGTCGCGAGGAAATCGTCCACGATCAGGACGCGCTCCTCTGGTCCCAGATAGTTTTGGGAAATGCTGACCTGATACGTTTCCTGGCGGGTAAAGGAATGGACCTGAGCCGTGTACAGGTTCTCGGTGAGCGTCACCGCTTTTTTCTTCTTGGCGTAAACGAAAGGCACTCCAAGCGCGATGCCCGCTGCCATCGCGAACTGGATGCCGCTCGCCTCGATCGTCAGCACCTTCGTGATTCCCCGGTCTGCGAAAATTTGCGCGAACTCGCGCCCGATCTCCAGCGCCAGCTCCGTATCGACCTGATGGTTCAGGAACGAGTCCACCTTAAGCACCTTGTCCGAGAGGATCTGACCTTCCCGGCGGATGCGTTCTTCCAGCTGTTTCATCGTCGTCCAGCGCCCCTTTTCCTGTTATCCGGCCTCTTGAAAAAAACAAAAAACAGACCCCACTGAGCTGGTACCCTCAAGTGAGATCTGCCTGATAAGACAAGTCATTGGATACGCCTGGCTCGTCCGGCGCCAAGCTGCGCGCAGACAGAACCAAAAAAAGGCGTTCTCACTCATAGTCGGACGATTGCATTGGTCATCCGGTAGAAACTTATGGGCCGTATCCCCATGATTATACGAGTTATGAAAATGCTGGCAAGAGTTAAATCTGACAAGATCCGTCATGTCTCCATTCCGGCCGGGCCCGACTTCTCCTGCACCCGCAGGAGCACCAGCCCGCTGGCGAACAATAAGACGGAGCCGAAGTAGAAGATGAGATCCAACGTAAAATAATCGACGAGAAATCCACCGGCGATGACCGCCAGGCCCGAGAACAGCGACAAGCCCATATGGTAGCGACCGATCTGCTCCCCGCGCCGTCCTTCCTCCGTGAGATCCGCGAGCAGGGCTTTCTCGCATGTCCGCTGCATCGCTCCGAATACTCCCATCGCCACCTGCAGCGCATAGACCTGCCAAATGCTCGTGACCAGGGGGAAGAGAAGGAAGAGAGCCGCCATTCCCCAGGAGCCTAGCAGGAGGAAAGGCTTGCGGCCGAACCGGTCGGATGACCGGCCGAAATAGCCGTTCAGATAGGCGGAGCAGATCGTGAACAAGCCGTAGGCGATGCCGTACTGGGTGAAATCGCCGCCTATTTCCTTGATGCTGATCAGATAGAAAGGAAACACGATGCCCGAGCCGAGCGTCATGACGTTCTGGGAAAGCATCACATACCGCATCGCGACGGTTCTCATCGCAAATACTCCGCGTACCATTCGTTCATGAACAAGGACTCCCTGTCGTAAGCGAGTTTCGCTGCCTTGAATTCGTCCGCTGCCGGATATGCCGCGCGGAACTGCTCCTTCGATGCGAAGAGCTGATAGGTCAAGTAATAGGTGCCGCCGACTTGCTCGGCAAGCCCGATCATTTTCTGCGTCACGCTTTTCAACCGCTCCAGCCTTGCCGGGCGAAGACGCGCCAAGTGCCGATCCCGATGGATGGGAGCCCGCTCCGGAGATCGAGAGGCCGGTCTTCAACACCTATCGGACATACGATCCGTTATTTTAGCCAAAATCCCATTTTCGGATATCTATCGGACATACGATCCGCTATTTGTGAACAAATCCCCTCATATCGATAGCTTGAAAGCAAATAAGGGATCCTATGTCCGATAATCGCATGATTCGCCTTCAACTCCGCAAATAACGGATCCTATGTCCGATAAGCAGCCCGCCAGACTAATCCAAATCATTTCGTCATTAGATCTGCTCCAACCTCATGCAATTTGCACATTCGATGCACAGACGCGACAATGCTGCCTTAATCTAATTCCAGCCGACTTCACCAGCTCCTCCTGACTGCCCCTTGTATCCCGTATATCCACTTGCAATTGTGGAAGTTGGACTATGGGCGACGGTGCCGGTAGGCGCGCATGAAAGTGGACTTTACGAGACGTGCCGGGAGAGATGCGCAAGGAAGCTGGACTTTGGGAAGCAGTTTCTGCGGAGTTCAAGGCCTTGACGCATCATGTCCTTCGACAGCCTTCCGACCACCAAGCAGCCTGCTGCTTGAGAACGTCAATTCGCTACGGAGTTGCCCTGCCTGGAATGCCGGTATTGGCCGGGAGTCATTCCCGTCCATTTCTTGAATGCGCTGTGGAAGGCGCTCGGCTCGGAAAAATGGAGCAGATAAGCCACTTCGGCGATGCTGTGCTCTTCCCGGGCCAAATAACGGACCGCCAGCTCCTTGCGCAGCTCCCCGGCGATCCGGTTGTAGCTGGTTCCCTCTTCCTTCAGCTTGGCCTGGAGGCTGCGCGTGCTCATGCCCAGTTCTCTGGCGGTATCCGAAAGAGAAGGCAGCGCGGCGCCGGTACGGTTCAGCAGATGCCGCGAGACGCGTGCGGCGACCTTGCGTCCGTCCTGCATATCATCCAGAACCCGTTCCGCCACAGACTGGAATGCCAGACGAAGCTTCTCGTCCGCCACCAGCACCGGCAAATCGAGCACCTCCAGCGGATATTCGATCTCATCCCTTTCCGCTCCGAAACGGGGGATCACGCCGAAGACATCCCCATAAGCCTCCACCGGCGCTGCCGGCTGATGCCTCATGGAGACGGTGGCCGGAAGAAGCGGCCGCCCGGCCAATCTGGACAAGGCGCGGCAGATGGAAGAGAGCATATCCTCCTTGCAGTGGCGGGATTCCGGGATCGACGGATCCCAAATATGGAATCCGATTACGGCCATATTCCCTCTTGTCTTCTCATCCAGCTCATACCCGCTGCAAATCATCGCGTGGTAACGGCCGAGGGCGGCCAGCGCCTCCCGAATCGTGCCGCAATGCTGCATGACGTATCCGGCGATGCCCAGATCCGCGAATTCCATCCCGCTTCCCAGATGAAGCCCGAACAGCTCATCGCTCGTGAACCGGCTAGCCGCCTCCATCAGCCGTACCATTTCCCCATGCGGGATACGGGCATCTCCCTGAAGGAGAACGCGGGAATCCAGTCCTGCTTCGCGGCAGAACCTCGCTGTATCGTACCCGCGACCGGCCATGCCCCGCATGGAAGCCGCCAGCAGCGTAACCGTCATTCCCTCCATCGTGCGCCTCCCCTCCCTTTGCGCGAATGATCATCAACGATGCGCTTCGCGTCACTGGAAACCTTTTGTGGATAGTTTACCATGAATGCATGGAGGAGCGGCATAGAAGCCGCTGCTGTAACACGGGCTGCGGAAACATTCGGCTGACTGCCCATGAAAATGCAAAAGGAGAGGTTTCTTATGAAGAAAAAAATAGCGGTTGTCATCGGCCATCCTGATGCGGAGAGCTTTTGCCACGCACTGGCTGGCGCTTACATCCGGGGAGCGGAAGCGGCCGGAGCCGAGGTTCAAGTGCTGGACCTCGCATCGATGGAGTTTGATCCCAATCTGCGGCATGGCTACCGCAAGCGGATGGAGCTGGAACCGGATCTTCTGCAAGCGAGGGAGCTGATGAAGAGCGCGGATCATCTGGTCTGGGTCTTCCCCGTCTGGTGGGCTACGATTCCGGCTGTGCTCAAAGGCTTTTTGGATCGAACCCTGCTGCCAGGATATGCCTATCAATTCAAGGAGGGCTCCTCCAGTTGGGAGAAGCTGCTCAAAGGCCGCTCGAGCCGCATGATTGTGACGATGGACTCCCCCGCTTGGTATTACCAGACAATACTAAGGGATGCCGGTATTCATGCCATGAAAAAAGGAACCCTGGAATTCTGCGGCATATCCCCCGTGCGCACCACTCGCATTGGCGGCATGAAGGACTCCTCGCCGGATCGCCTGGCCGCTTGGATGGAACGCATCGAGAAGCTCGGACAGAATATGGACTGACAAACTCTGTGGGCTGTGATCGCCTTTGGAGATGAGGGCTGCAAGTTTCTTATTCATGAGACATGCAACGCTGCAATTCTCTTAAATATTGTCTGCGCTCTGTCTGCAGTCTCTCGATGAACGGAAGCAGCACCATCATCCTCAACAGCATGAACGCACTCTGTGCCCGGTCGGTCGGGCTTGCGGCGAGAGCAGGCCGGGGGCCGGGGCCGGCTCCCATCCCTTTCATGCAAAGCTTTCCAGCTTACATCGTAAGTGTGCAGGTTGGGAGAGACCATACAACTATAGTTGCTTCACCGGCTGATGAACGGACTGCCGCTCTCCCAGAACCGCCACGGATAGTCGCGGGCTTCTCCGCTGTTGTCGATGCCGATCCGGGGGCCGGCCGCGATAATGCCCCTCTCCCTTCCCTCCGCGATGTACAAGGGCGGCTCGAACATCGGATGGCCGTAATCCGCCATCGTAATGCCGAGCGCCCTGGTCAGCTTGCCGGGCCCGCTCGTCAGGTCGCGCAGCTTCTTGTCCGCGCCGCGCCGCTCCTGCATGAGCTCCAGCCCCGCGCACGGCTCCAAGGCCCGGATCAGCACGCCCTCCGGGCTGCCGAGCTCCGCGCTGACGACGTTGAGCAGGCAGTGCGTATGCATCACATGCGCATAGGCATGTCCGGGTTCGCCGAACATGACCTCCGTCCGCTTGGTCCTGCGTCCGCCGTAGCTGTGCGCCGCGCGGTCGCCCGGACCGCGGTATGCCTCCGTCTCCACGATCCAGCCTGCCGCCGTGCCCTCCGGCGTTTCCTTGACCAGCAGCATTCCAATCAATGCCTGCGCAAGCTCCAGCGTCGGCTGGCTGAAAAACTCCCTGCTTACCGGTTTTCCGATCATGGTCCGCACCTCCTTCTCTATCGCTTGATTATATCATCCATCGCCGTCCGCCCGGCTGCCGGCCAGCCAATCTTCTGCCAATTATCTCGGCTTCTCGACTATGGGCTATCCCGTCAGCTTACATCCATTCATTACGCCCACCCAGCTCGGCTTTTCGACTACCGAGTCCCCCGTCGGCTCCAGCCGTTGACCGCACCCGTTCATGAAGGCTCCGTACCTCTGTTTCCTTTGCTGCCATATTCCGATCCGCCCTCGCAGCCATCAATCCAATGACAGGCTCAAGCGGCCGCAACCTGACGTGAAATTGCAATTTCGGGGTAGGTGTGCGGGCGAATTTCTGATACAATAACGGAAAATTCAAACCGGACGAGGGGACTTGGCATGGAATACATCAGTACGAGAGGCAAGGTTGCCGGAGTCGGCTTCATCGACGCCATTCTGATGGGACTGGCGGATGACGGCGGCCTGCTGCTGCCGGCGCAGATTCCGCAGGTATCGGCAGACACGCTGAAGCAATGGCAGGAGCTCACCTACCAGGAGCTGGCGCTGGAGCTGTTCGCCTTATACATCGGAGACGAGATTCCAAGAAATGACCTGCGCGCGCTTGTCGAGGACAGCTACTCGACGTTCCGTGACGAGGCCGTCACGCCGGTCCGCCGCATCCGCGACGGCCTCGACGTGCTGGAGCTGTTCCATGGCCCGACCTTTGCCTTCAAGGACGTCGCTCTCCAGTTTCTCGGCAACCTCTACAGCTACGTGGCCCGCCGTACGGGTTCCACGATCCACATTCTCGGCGCGACCTCCGGCGATACCGGCGCCTCCGCCATCGAGGGCGTGCGCGGCAAGGAGGGCATCCGCATCTGCATCCTCCACCCTCACGGCAAGGTCAGCAAAGTCCAAGAGCTGCAAATGACGACCGTCGACGACGCCAACGTGCTCAATCTCGCGATCGACGGCACCTTCGACGACGGCCAGCGCATCATCAAGGAACTGTTCGCCGACGTCGAGTTCAAGCACCGCTACCATCTGAGAGCCATCAACTCCATCAATATCGCCCGCATCCTGGCGCAAACGGTCTACTACTTCTACGCCTACCTGCAGCTTGCCCGCCGCGGAGAGATCGCTCCGGTCAGCTTCAGCGTGCCGACAGGCAACTTCGGCGACATCTTCGCCGGCTACCTCGCCAAGAGGATGGGCCTGCCCGTCGACAAGCTGATTCTCGCGACGAACGAGAACAACATTCTCGCCCGCTTCGTCGCTGAAGGCGTCTATCAGCCCGGAGAGTTCCGCGGCACCTACAGCCCTTCGATGGATATCCAGGTCGCCAGCAACTTCGAGCGCTACTTGTTCTATCTCTACGGCGAGGATGCCGCCTCGATCTCGCGTCTGATGGCTCAGTTCAAGGAAGAGGGCAGCTTGAGCATTCCGGCAGAAAAGCTCGCTGCGGTACAGGCTGACTTTGCCGCTTATGCGGTAGGCAACCAGGAATGCCTGGACACGATCGCCCGGTATTATCGCGATACGGACTACCTGCTCGATCCTCATACGGCATGCGGCGTAGCTGCCGCAGACCGGCTCGCCGTTTCCGGCGAGGCGATGGTGGCGCTGTCCACGGCCCACCCGGCCAAGTTCGACGAGTCGATCCGCCTCGTCGGCATCGAGCAGCCGTTCCCGCCCCAGATTGCCAAGCTGTTCGATCTGCCGCAGCATCAGCAGCTGTCTCCCGCCACGAACACGGCGATCGCGGAGAAGCTGGCTGAGTTTTTCTGAATCCCGAAGACCGGAGCCTGGTGGCGCCGGTCTTTTTGCCGCCCGCATCTTGCGGCCGCTTCCGTTCAGACCGCATAGTCAAGTCCCGCGCTAGATGCATAGCACATGGCACATCGATACGTGTAGGCGGTTGGAGCTTGAAGCCGCTCGTGCGACAGAAGCTCTCCCTTCCCTCCTTTGTATGGCTACAACAGACTTCGAAGACTACTTCCGCTGATGGGCGGTCCAAGGAGGATTCCTCTTGAATGAAGCTTATTCACTTCTGAAGCCGGTTCCGCTTAGCGGCGATCTGCGGAAGGATATCTATGCCTTTCTCGTCTCCAACGGCCGGGAAGATACCGCCGTGCACTGCATGGCCGTAGGAACGGAAGCCCGCCGGTTGGCCGAAGCAGCGGGCTGCGATCCGTCCCAGGCGGAGCAAGCCGGCTGGCTGCATGACATCAGCGCCGTCTATCCCAACGACGCCCGCATTGAAGCCGCGCGCCTGCTGAACCTTGACGTGCTGCCCGAAGAAGAAGCCTTCCCCATGATTGTGCATCAGAAGCTGTCCCGGCAGATGGGGCATGATCTGTTCGGCATCCGAGATGCCGCCGTGTTGGATGCCGCAGGCTGTCATACGACGCTGCGTCCTTGCTCCACGCTTGTCGACCGGGCCGTGTTTGTCGCCGATAAAATCAAGTGGGATCAGACGGGCGAGCCGCCCTATCTGAATCTTCTGCTGCCGGCGCTGGAGCAATCGGTTACTCATGCCGCCTTCGCTTATCTCTCGTACATGTGGGAACAGCGGGACAAGCTGCGGGTCGTGCATCCTTGGCTGCGGAGCTCCTATCTGGAATTGTCCGCCGACCTTACATAAGCTTCCATCGCTACCGCCATTGCCCGGGCAATAAAAAAAGCCCGCCGCCTGCTGTCGAGGCGCGGACTGCTTCTGCTTGCCATGATGCATTTTGTTCCTGCGCTTGCCCGCCTGCTGTCTGATGCCTGCGACAAGGTCGACAATCCGATATTAAACCGTTTTGATTTCAAGCACCTTGTAGCTGATCTTGCCCATGGGCGCATCCACTTCCACCACGTCGCCTACCCGCTTGCGGATCAGGTTCTTGCCCAGCGGACTTTCATAGGAAATCCGGTTCTCCAGCACATCGGCTTCGGCAGGAGATACGATCCGGTACTCTACGTTCTCATCGAACTCCCGGTCATGAAGGACCACAACCGAACCGACATTGATCGAGGAAGTATCCGTCGTGGTCGCTACACGAGCTTTCTTCAGCATCGCCTGGAGCTGCAGAATTCTCGTCTCCATGAAAGCCTGGTCGTCTTTGGCCGAATGGTATTCGCTGTTCTCTTTCAGATCGCCGTAGCTGATCGCCGTCTTTATGCGCTGGGCCAGTTCCCTGCGCCGCGGTCCCTTAAGGTCTTCCAGCTCTGCTTCCAGCTTGGCCAGACCTTCCGCTGTCAAGATGATTTCATGATTGTCCATTCCTGATCTCTCCTTCAGTTCCTGCTCCCTCTAGTGTAGCACAAAAAAGCCTCGCGGATGCTTCGCGGGCCCGGACGGCCATTATCTCCCACTATCGGAGCCTGTTCCGGAACAAGACAAACAAGTCCAAAATCCCGAGCCTTAGACCGGGCATGGACTTGGTTCAAGTGAATTCAACTGAAATCGCGGAAGGAGTCCGTCCGGCTATTCCGCATTTTTTTGCAGGGATTCGTATCCGGAAAGCTCATTCATTGCAGTCTCGATATTTCCGCATCTCGATCCGAGGGATCGAGCTTCCTGTTCGCCGCAGCAATGCTGCCGACGTCGCCTTTGATCCGGTATTTGCCTCGCAGCGAGCGGTAGCCGAGATTCCGGTTCACGGCCAGCATCGGCTCGTTCAAGGAGTCGTTGTCTGTGCGCAGATAGAGAGCGCCTGTCCGCACGGCGAGGCGGATGGAAAGGATTTTCAGAGCCCGGGCGATGCCGCGCCCCCGATAATCGCGATGCACGCATGTATATTCGTGGTACATGCCGCGGGTCTCCTCGAAGTAACGCAGATTGCAATCGCCCACGTACCGATCGCCGTCCAGCGCAAGGATCACCCGCTCCGGCGCATAGCCGTCCCCGCGCAAATTCCATTTCTGCCAATCTCCGAAGCCCGGAGGCGTTCCAAGAAACCCCGGAATGTCGTTGAAGGTAGGCGACTCCAGCTCGTAGAGCAGCTGCTCCCTGTCCTCCTCCGGCATATCCGCCAAGGAAACGAAGCGGATCCCTTCGCTCTCGAGCCGCTCGATGACGGCGCCGTCCGCAAGGGCCGCGGCCTCTTCTACATGATTGAGATCCAGCACCGACTGCCAGGACCGGCGCTCGATCTCGAATCCGGACTGCTCCGCGAAACGCAGCGAGCGCAGATCGTCATCCCATACTTCCGTGTAGATTCGGTCTGCCCCGATGGCTGACGCCCAGGCGGCCGCCTCCCCGAGCAAGGCCCGGCCGACTCCGAGACCTCTGAATGCCTTGGATACGACCAAGGTATGGTACAGGCCGCCAGCCTCTGTCCACGGAGCGCGCCAGGTCCATAAATACCCGGCAATCCGGCCGTCATCGTTGACCGCCACTCTCCGGAACCGGTCATATCCTTCCAGCAGTCCGTCGGCATTCATATGCAGATGTCCTTGCTCATACAGCTTGCTGTCGGCTTCCGCCAGGCTCTCCGCCGTCGTCGGCTCGGACAGCTCTTCATTCCAAACGGCGGCAATGCCTTCGTAGTCATCCGGCAATACCAGCGGACGTATTTTGAATTCCATGCTCGAATCCCTCCATAACGCGGTTCCCCGCATGCTTATGAAGCTCATTATGGAGATGATTCATTTCCAGGTAAAGGTAAAAATCCGCTATATCCGCTTTTAACCGCGCGGAGCCCACAGCATGATCGATACCCCTGCCATACATACCGCAGCTCCCAGCCAGTCGTACAGATCCGGCGTCTTGCGGTCGACGAGCCATCCCCACAGAACGGCCATGACGATGAAGACGCCGCCGTATGCCGCATAGACCCGGCCAAAGGAAGGAAAGCCCTGCAGGGCAGGGATGATACCGTACGAGACGAGAAGGATGCCACCTGCGATTCCGAACCAGAGCGGCTTCGACTCGCGCAGCCACAGCCACACCATATACCCTCCGCCGATTTCGGCGAGTCCCGCCAGCAGGAACAATACCCACGCTTTGCCCAATACCCTTCACCCAGCCTTTTCCTCTGCTTTTTCCTGTCTTTTCTGCAGCCTTGCGGCGGCCGTCGGCCTTTATCGTATATGCGGGAAAGCGAGGTGTCCAGAGCTCGGCGCCTTCGTCTACATTTGATATAGATCTTCATCTGATCGCGCTGCCCTCATCCTGAACGTGCTGCCTTCATCTCGACTGCAAAAAAAGCTTTCCGCCGAGGCGGAAAGCTTTATGGGAAAACAGGCGGGTCAGACCGCCGCTTCGCTCTTGCCGCCATCCGCACGCAGCTGCTTGCTGCGCAGCTGGCCGCAGGCCGCATCGATATCCGCGCCATGCTCCAGCCGCACGCTGCAGCTGACGCCGTTTTTCTTGAGCGTGTCGTAGAAGCCGTCGATCGCCTCCGGCGTGCTGCGCTGGTACTGGCTGTGCTCGTCGACCGGATTGTACGGAATCAGATTCACGTTGGCCAGCTTCATCAGCTGGGGCCGCGAACGCATCAGATCCGACAGCTCCTGCGCATGCTCCCGCAGATCGTTGACATCCTTGAGCAGAATGTACTCGATCGTGATGCGGCGGCGCGTCCGGTCGAGGTAATAATCGATGCTCTCCAGCAGCTTCTCGATCGGAATCGCCTTGTTGATCTTCATGATCCGCGTGCGCAGCTCGTTGTTCGGCGCATGCAGCGACACGGCCAGATTGGCCTGCACGCCGCTGTCGGCGAAGTCGCGGATCTTGGCGGAAAGGCCGCTCGTCGATACGGTGATATGGCGCGGACCGATCGCCAGCCCCTTCGGATGCTGCACGATCGCCAGGAAATTCATGAGATGGGTGTAGTTGTCGAACGGCTCGCCGATGCCCATCACGACGATATGGCTGACCCGCTGGTCCAGGCCGGCTTCGTCCAGATACAGCTGCACCCGCATGATCTGCTCCGCGATCTCGCCTGCGGTGAGGTCGCGGCTCTTCGCGAGCAGGCCGCTGGCGCAGAAGCTGCAGCCGATGTTGCAGCCGACCTGGGTCGTGACGCATACCGACAAGCCGAACTTGTGCTTCATGAGCACCGTCTCGATCAGATTGCCGTCCTGCAGACGGAACAGGAACTTGACCGTGCCGTCCATCGATTCCTGGCGCGTATGCTCTTCAAGCGTGCCGAGCCGCCAGTTCTCCTCCAGCAGCTGCACGCATTCCTTTTTCACTCCGGCATTGGCCATTTCGCCGAATGTCCGGACGCGTCTGCGGTAGAGGCTTTCCCATACCTGCATCGCATGAAACTTGCGGTGTCCGCGTTCCCCGAGCCAAGCTTCCAGCTGCTCCTGGGTAAGTCCGTACAGGGTGTTCATCTATATTCAAACCTCTTTCTTCTTTTCAGCATCCAGGCTCGCTTTATCGTCCCATAAGCCGCCCGATATTTCAAGCCGGGACAAGCCTAGGAAGGCACGCGGGCACGCAGGGCCCGACGACCTGCATTCTTTCGCCGACAAAGCCTGCTCTGAAGCTGATTATCATCGTCATTGCGCTGAAAACGAGTCTCATTTAAAAGAATTGTAACCATCTAATAACAGGAGTAATATAATAATAACTATAATTTAAATGGAAAGGTCGAGATCCGAGTGGTTGATTTTCATCATCTCCAGCACGTCAAGGAGCAATCCCGGTCCAAGAAGACGTTATGGATCACGCTGCTTCTGACCTTGTTCTTCACGATCGTCGAGATCGTCGGCGGACTGCTGTCGAACTCGCTGGCCCTGCTGTCCGACTCCGCCCATATGATCTCCGACGTCATCGCCCTCGGACTCAGCATGACCGCTATCTACATGGCCTCCCGGCAGCCGGATGCAAGGTTCACGTTCGGCTACCTGCGCTTCGAAATCATCGCTTCCTTCCTGAATGGACTTGCGCTCGCGGTCATCTCGGTCGGCATCTTCGTCGAGGGCATCCGCCGCTTCCTCCATCCGGAGCCGATCCAGTACGGCTTGATGCTCGCCATCGCCTCCATCGGCCTCGTCGTCAATCTCGTGCTGACGATCGTCCTCAGCCGCAGCATGAAGGAAGAGGACAATCTGAACGTGAAGAGCGCCCTCTGGCATTTCTTCGGCGATCTGCTGAGCTCGGTCGGCGTCATCGTCTCGGCGCTGCTCATCCTGCTGACCGGCAGAGTCTGGTTCGATCCGCTCATCAGCCTCGTCATCGGCGGCATCATCTTCATCGGCGGCGCCCGCATCACGCGCGAAGCCTATCTCGTCCTGATGGAGTCCGTGCCCCGCGAATTCGATCTGGAGGCGATCCGCGCCTCGATCCGGCAGGTCAAAGGCGTCGAGGACGTGCATGAGATGCATCTATGGGCCGTATCGACCGACCATTATTCGCTTACGGCTCATGTGTTCGCCGATGAGAATATCCAGCCGTTCTGCATCATCCTCAATATCAACGAGACCTTGAAGCAGAAGTACGGCATCTCCCATTCGACGATTCAACTCGAGCATGCCGGCATCAATCCGCATGGCGAATACGGCCGGGAATTCTTGAAAAGCAGGCGGGAACTGACGGGCAGCCGAGCTTGAACAGGCAGACTTGCATGCCGCTCAAGCATTACTCAGCATTTCTAAATAACACCTTATTTAAGCGCCCTATTAAGGGTGCTTTTTTTCATGTCCATCTAGCCGCCCACAGCTTCATTTCCTTGATGATCTGATGCAGATCCTGCCCCTTGGGGGTGAGCGTATATTCGACCGTGACGGGTACGGTCGGATAGACTTTGCGTTCCAGCACTCCCTTCTCCTCCATGTGGCGAAGGGTGCTCGTAAGCGCCCGGGGGCTTACGGCCGGGATCAGGCGCTGCAGCTCCCCGAAGCGGCGGGTGCCGCAGAACAGCTCCCGCAGGACGAGGAAGGCCCATTTGCCGCCGATGACATCCAGCGTTTTTTCAATATTGCAATCGATCGTGTCGGGGTTTTTGGGAATGTAGTTGCTGCTTGCCATGGACAAATCTCCTTTGCGAAAGCTAGTAAACCTCAGTATAGTAGATATCCTCTATATAATAAAGTGAGGATATTTTCACTACTTCCCCTGAGATAGAAACATGCGTACAATTAGCCGTGATAAGGCAAGCGCATTCAATTATAGGAGGGATTCTCTATGGATTATCGCAGGCTTGGAAGCACCGGCGCCAAGGTGAGCGAGATCAGCCTCGGCAGCTGGCTGACCTACGGCGGCTACGTCGAGCGCGAGAACGCGGTGAAAGCCATTCATGCCGCTTACGATTTGGGAATCAACTTTTTTGATACGGCCAACGTGTACGAAAGAGGAGCGGCCGAGACGCTCGTCGGCGAAACGATCAAAGCGTTCCCCCGCCACTCCTACCTGCTCGCTACGAAGGCATTCTGGCCGATGGGCGATCTGCCCAACGACAGGGGCCTCTCGCGCAAGCATCTGACGGATCAGTTCCATGCGAGCCTGAAGCGCCTCGACGTCGATTACGTGGACATCATGTACTGCCACCGCCACGATCCCGAGACGCCTCTCTACGAAACGCTGCGCACGCTGGACGATCTCGTCCGCGCAGGCAAGGTGCTGTACGTCGGCGTCAGCGAGTGGACCGCATCCCAGATCGCGGAAGCGCATGCCATCGCCGACCGCTACCTGCTGGACCGCATCGTCGTCAACCAGCCGCAGTACAACATGTTCAACCGCTACATCGAGCCGGAGATCATTCCGTACAGCGAGCGCAGCGGAGTGGGACAAGTCGTCTTCTCGCCGCTCGCCCAGGGCCTGCTGACGGGCAAGTACACATCCGTGGACAACATCCCGGCCGACAGCCGCGCCGCGAAGCTGGAGTGGATGAAGAACGGCATCACGGAAGAGAAGATCGCCAAGGTCCGCGAGCTCGGCGCCATCGCTTCCGATCTGGACCTGACCGTCGGCCAGCTGGCGCTCGCCTGGATTTTGCGCCAGCCGAACGTAGCCAGCGCCCTCGTCGGCGCGAGCCGTCCGGAGCAGGTCGTCGAGAATGCCAAGGCTTCCGGCGTCAAGCTGACCCAGGAAATCGTCGACAAGATCGAGGGCATCCTCGAAGGAAAATAAAGACGCGTCTGCGAGAAGCCGAAAGAGTCCGAGCAGCTGGATTTCCAGATGCTCGGACTCTTTTTTCCTATGCCTATTGCTCCGCGCCTCGACAGTCCTCTGCGTCATCGAACAGAATGACCGTCCGCCGAAATTCTCAGCAGCCTCGTCCTCGTCGCCATTCCCGCGCTCTCCAGCGTCCGCTTGGAGGCCTCATTGCCGTACCCGCATCCGCTGACCGCCGTCAGCCCGTGCTCCGCGCATCGCTGCCTCAGCCGAAGGATCAAGCTCTTCCCTACGCCCTGGTTGCGGCAGGACTCGTTCACGAACATCCCTATGCTCGCTGTCCCTTCGAACAGCCTCGACTTCTCCAGCACTCCGATGCCGAGCAGCAGGTTTCCCCTGAAAAGGACGAACAGCTCGCCGCTGGCGATCCGCTGCTCGTACTGATCCAAAAACTCGCCGCACACGTTGCCGATTGTCTCCTCATCCCCGATCTCGGCCGGACGGAAGATTTCTTCCTGGCGATCCGGCGCCGCAACGGCGTGCAGCGGGATGCCTTCCTGGAACAAATAGGCCTGCTTCCGGATGGGGAAGCCCCTATCGAGCGCCAGGCTGAGAAACAGCTCGTCGCAGGTCGGGAGCAGCAGCGACTGGATCGAATGATGCTCCATCACTTGTCCGAACAGCACCTGCGAGTGCTTCAGCCAAGGAATGCGGATGTAGAACTGCGTCAGCAGCGCTTCGCCATGTATGGCGTAATAACCGGCCAAGCCGGTGCCTGAATGGAACGAATAGAAGGCGGACTCCAGAATATGCTCCTCCAGGAAGGAGTCGAAAGGAACCGCAAAGCTCCTCAAATATTCATCGATCAGAATGCCGATCTCTTCCTTGGAACAGGGCTGCGCGGTCGGAATCAGCATGCGGCCGGCTCCAGATACCACTCTCCCAGCTGCTCCAGCTGCGGCTCCGTCAAGCCGATTCCACCCCTCAAAAAGGCTTCGGGCGTACCGTGGACGCGCCGGATCTCGTCGAACGCGGCCTGAATGTATTCCTCTCGGAAGGCCAGCACCGAACGGACCCGCTCCAGATGAGACTCGGTGCGCAGATCGCAGACGGCCGTCATGCCGAGCGACTCCACATAAAGAGCTTCCTCAGCCGTCAGGCGATGCAGCTCGCCCGAACGGAACAGGACGCCCTCCTTCACCTGCCTGCCGTCCGCGGCCATGCAGCCGCCGAGCTCTCTCCTATTCAAGCCAGCCTCCAGCTGTTCCTTCATGGAATGCACTCTCCTTTTCTGTCTTCGAGCGAAGCCGGCCGTATGCTCCAACCGTTCAGGGGCGGTGGGTCAGCTGCGGTCGGTCCGCCAAGTCTTGCAAACAGCTGGCGGTTCCTAAGCATCTCTCGTGCAAAATGATAGCGTCTGCTATTCGTTTATCCTGCAAAACCGCATGGCTGCCGGCACCGCAGCCGCCCAGATCCGTCTGAATTGCCATCAAGTATTTCGAAGTAATACTCAGCATTCCGGATTCGTTTTCGACTGATTTCGACCCCATACCTTCATGCTCAGGCCCAGGCTGAGCGCGATGGCAGCCGCCGAGAAGGCCAGGCACACCGCTTGCAGCCCAAGCACATCCGCAAGTCCGCCGACCGCAAGCGTAAGGCCGCTCTGCAGCGCTCCCTGCGCCGCGTCGGCAAGGCTGGCCACTCGGCCCATTCTGTCGGACGGCACCTGCTTCTGAAACCAGGTGGCGTAGCCGGTGCCGACATAGGACATGAAAAATCTGAGCAGGACGAATGCCGCCGCAGCCAGGAAAAACGTATGCGACAGATAGAAAAGGAAGTAGAAAACGCTCGTCAGAAGCGTCGCCGGGCCTAGAAACCAGCGCCAGGAGATCCGCTTCGCGAGCAGGGCTGCCGTGAAGGAGCCGGCCAGCGCTCCGATCCCTGTCACGCTGACGATGAACCCGTATTGCTCCGTGGACAGCTTGAGATGCTGCTTGATATACGTCAGTTCTTGAGAGTCGATCGAGTAGCCGATGATGACGGAGCTTTGGAACAGCAGATAGATGGCCAGGAAGGACGGCGCGGTCAGGACGAAGCTCCGCACGACGCCCCAATCGCTCCGAAGCATGCGCAGCGTGACGGGTTCCCGGGCCGGCCCCTCGAGCCGAGGAACCGCCGGCAGCAGCGAGATCATCAAGGCGCAGACGAAGAAGGTGACGGCGTTGAAATAGATGCTGAGGTCCGTGCCGAAACGATAGATGAGCAGCCCGGATATGGCCGGCCCGAGCAGGAAGGCGCCCGAGCTGCTCATGCCGAGAATGGAGTTGAACCGCTGGCGGTCTTCCGCCGGGATGAGCTTCGTGATGTAGACCGACTGGCTCGGACCGAAGAACGATCCGGCCAGGCTGATGAGGAAAATGAGTCCGAAGATGACCCATACAGAGGAGGCGAAAGGAATAAAAAGCATGAGCGTGCCGCGCACGAGGTCGGTCAGCATCATGAGCTTGCGCACATCGGTGCGGTCGACGATGCTGCCTGACCAGAAGTTCGTCAGCAGGAGCGCGATCGGCCGGATGACGAACAGTCCTGCCATAGCGGCAGCGGAGCCGTCCGTCAGCTCCAGCAGGGCGATGTTGATGGCGACGAAATAGATCCAGTTGCCGAGATGAGAAAACCCCAATCCGCCGACGAGAAGGGCTGCATGCTTCCAGGACTTCAAGGATGTCCATCCTCCTTACGGCCAAGAAACCGTTTTCTTCAATCTATCACGGATTCAATGTTCCACAATAAGGAAAATGTGACAGCTTCGGCACTATGGCAGCAGCCGTATATCTGCGCAGGAAGCCACGACGACGTCGGCATCCGGCAGCTGAAGCGCGGCATCGCCCGCAGCCAGTCCGATCGCAGCCGCCGCTCCGGCCGCCTTGGCCATGAGCATATCCCCGTTGGAGTCGCCGATGATGACGACCTTGGATATGTCCAGTCCCATCCGGCGGCAGGCGAGCTCCGCCAGATCGGGATAGGGCTTGCCGCGTTCGACAAGGTCGGTGCCGATGATTTCGCCGAAGTGGCCTTCGAGGCCGAGCCAGGAAAGATGCTTGACCGCCGCGTTCGTTTCGTCGGCCGTCACGACGGCCATCGGGATGCCGGCCGCGCGGCAGGCTGCCAGCAGCTCCGTCACGCCGGGCAGGGCGAGAGCGGCCCGCTCCCGGTCGAGCTCACGGTCGGCATGCTGCCAGCTCTCATGGGCCGCCACCCGGGCATCCGCCCAGGACAGGCCGTGCCGATAGCCGCATGCGCTCAGCAGCGCCAGCAGCTCATGCAGCGTACCCATCGACAGAGGGCCGCTGCGGTCATAGCTCTCGGCATTGCCCTCCGGCGCGAACGAGATTCCCCACTCGTTGCCCAGCTCTTCCAGAGACAGCGGTTCAAGCCCCCATCCCTCCAGCCGGGCGCTGAAATGCTGCCTCATATGGCGCGTCCATGCCCCCCAGGTATGAACGAAATCCAGGAGCGTTCCATCCTTGTCGAACAAAATGGCTTCCGCTTCGAATATGCGGCCTGCTGCGACGATCTGCGGCATATGGCTTGTCCTCTCCCTTGTCGCGCTTTCCGTCCGTTTGCGGAGCGCTCTTTTTCCCAATATAAAGGATAGGCATAGCTCTTGCATAGACAGCGGAAGGCCGGCAAGGCCGCTTTCCGCGCTTGTCTCTGGCTATTAGGCAGCAATGCCGCGATTATTCAGGGATGAATTCCGTCGATTGCATCCGGTCCTGCACCGCAAGCGGCAAAAAAACCGCCCCGGCCCCATAGGGCCGAGAGCGGCTTGATCCGTCAAAAGGTCGTAAAGCCAAGCAGATCCTGGACTCGGTAAAGCACACGCTTGATCCAGACCGTGTCATTCTCGTACTGGCCGTATTCGACTGTATACGGCGCATCCTCATTGGACCAGAGCCGCTGGAAATAAGCTTCCGCCTCCATCGCCGCACGGCTCCCGGAAGGGGCCGTTATTCTCAGATTCGACTCCAGGTTCAGATCGTCGAGATTGCGGGCCGTGAAGTTGGCGGAGCCGTTATGGATGACCGCGCCTTCCGGACCTGCGATGAGCATTGCCTTGACATGATACTGCTCCTTGTCCGTGTTGTACCAGCGGATCTGGATGTTCCCGTCCGACTTGTCCGCAAGCTCCTGCGCCACGGGACGGTTCGGGATGCCGATCTTGCCGTTGCCAAAGGCGACTTCGTTCGGGTCCAGGATAAGCCGGATTGCGGCGCCCCGCCCGGATGCATCCAGCAGCGCCCGCACGACGCTGCGGTCGGCCAGATAGAACATGCCCATCCACACGGTGTCGCCGGCGCCGGCAGCCTTCAGATCGGCAAGCACATGCTTGCGGATCTTGCCCTCGGTCAGCAGCTGGACGCCGATCGTTCCTTGCCCGGCCGATTCGGCTGCCGCAGGCGGAGGAGGATCAGGCAGCCTGATGCCTGCCTTGGACAGATCGAGAGCCGCCTGCTCGGTCCGCAGCGCTTCTCCGATCAGCCCGCTGCTTCCGCTTACGGCATAACCGCTGTTGGAATTATAGAAGCTGGAATCATGGGCATTGGCGCTTGCAAGGACGAGCTCCTTCTCCGTAATGAGCACCTTGCGGTGGTTGGCCTTGGCGTTGACGAGCTTCAAGTAAGCGCGCAGCGTCATGTCCGGCGCCTCGCTCGCCATCTTGTTCGGAAGCCAGCCCTTGCCGTGCTGCCCGAACCAGCCGGCCGTCATCCTCCAGGCGGCGGTGTAGAGCGGATTGGAGTCCCGCAGCGGGTTGACGTTCGTAATCGACACCTGGATGCCCGCACGCTTCAGAAGCTCCAGCTCCGGATCGTCATGGGAGCCGTAGGAGGTGTTGACATCGTCGGTAATGACGATTGCCGCAAGCTCGGGGTACCGCTTCTTCTGCTCGATCAGCTTGTCCGTCATCTTGCGGCTGAGCGGCGGGTAGGACTGTCCCTTGTTGGCATAGCCGTTATACAGGAACATATCGAGAACGATGAACTGCCTCGCGTTGCCGATCGCCTGGAACATGCGCTCGAAAATCTGCTGCTCCACCTGCTGCCCGCCGCTGGCGTCCCGATGCGTGAGATCGTTAAGCAGCTCCAGGCTGCCGTCCGGAACGTAATGGACGGTTCCCTCGAAGGATACTCCGGGAGGGAGCGGCTTATGGGTCTGATAAACGACGACGCCAGCATACAGAATCAGCAAGGCAAGGACGGCAAGCAGCCAGGGCTTGCGGTAAAAAGGCCTCGAATGCCGGCCGGACCGGCCTTGGACCCGGCTTGGAGAGACAGGATGCGATGGGATCGAAGCTCGTCGTTTCATGGATAGGTTCTCTCCTAACAGGGTTCTCTTCCTTGTGTACCGCCCTTGGCTGCTATTTGAAACAGGCTCGCCTGCATCCCTAAGAGCCGCCGCGGCCTCGAGTCCGGTCCTCCGCCTTCCCGTACCTGGCTTCTCCGTATGTCTGCGCGAGCTTGCCAGCCTCCTCCGGCGTCAGGGAGGTGAAGGCCTCTTCCGCCGCGGACAGATTGGCGGCATGCTCTTCGGGAGTCAGGCTGGGCCTGTATTCGTAGCCTTCGGCTATCGCGCTGCGGATGAAGGAGCGATACCGCATCCGCGGATCGCGGCCGTCGCCCTTCGGCTCCTCCTGCGCCTTGCGGCCAGCGGAGCGTTTCTTGCGCTTGCGGGGCACCCGCTCCAGCTTGATGACCTCGTCCGAGTAGCCCGCCCCGGCCGGCTCCTTGAGCGACCTCAGCAGCTTGAGCCTGCGGAACAGCGCTTCCGCCAGCTGGCGGATCCGCTCCGGAAGGAAGCGCCGCAGGAGGAGGTACAGGAAGTAAGCCAGCAGGACGGCGGCGATCAAAAGAACGATGACGATCAGGATATTGCCGATCAGCACGATCCATTCGTTCGGCTCCTTGGCCTCCGGCAGCTGCATGGGCCCCGCTTCGCCTGCAGGCGGTTGTTGCGGCTCGAGCGGGGGCAGCCCCTGCTCTGCGGGGGGACGCCTCAGCGCGGCCAGCAGCGCGTCGCGGAGATGGCGCAAGGAATCGGCAAGCCCTTGCCAGGCACCGATCACAAGCATGAGCGCGACGAGGGACCCTGTCAGCAGCCGGTTCCAATACCGCATCGCGGGAGTGCCCCGCCAGCCGAACCCGTCCTTGCCGGCGGCATGCTGGACCTGAAGGCGGTTCAGGCGAAGCAGATACAGGCACAGGGCAAGCGTGAAGGAGGCCTGGACGGAGAAGGCGTACGGCTTCAAGTAGGCATTCGTCAGGACGACGATATAGATGACGAACGAGGCCAGCATCCCCAATTGGACGAGCATCGGCGCAGCCTGGTTCCACAGCGATCGCCGCCCTGCGATAAGCCCTCTGGCAGCTGCGGCTCCGGCGGCAAATCCCCATACGCAAGCGCGGATGGCGGCTCCGGTCTCGGATGCGCCGGGGAACAGCCTCAGGCCGATCCAGGCTCCCGCGCCGGCGCCAGCCAGAGCGAGGAATGCCTTGGCCAGCCGCCCGGCAGGCCCTAGGGATACGCGGCTCCCGGCAATCGCAGCCGCCGCATGGAGCGCCAGCACGATGAGGCCGAGCAGCAGCGGCGGCAGGAATAGCGGCAGCTCCGCAGCTCGGAACATGGGGAAGACAGCTCCGAGCAGCAGGACCGGATACAGCGCCAGACATTCGAGCAGCGAAAAGGCCAGCATGGACGGATCCGCTAGAGGCTGACGGCCGACCACCCTTGGCGCTTGGCCGGCCTGGAGTTCAAGGCCGGAATGCGGAGCTTGCATGGCCGCACGCTCCCCTCCGTCTCCAGCCTGATCGTGGCGCGCAGCTCCTCCCTGCGGGGAAGAAGCCGCATCCGGCACGGAACGGGGGTCGGGACCGGCGGCGGAACGATCTCGTCTCATGGCCGTCTCCCTCCGTTCGTACGGACAGGCGGTTCCACAAAAGCAACGCGGTGGCCGGACTGCTCCAGCAGGGCTGCAGCCTCCATAATCCGGTCCGACCGGAACGCCGTCACGAGCAGATAATCCATCCCGGCGGACAGCTCCATCTCGGCTTCTCGCCGAAGCAGCTCATGAAACGGCATCCGAATCCTCGGTTCTACCGCAGCCATGGAAGCGAGCGTCTCCTCGAGCTTCCCGCTGCCGCTGCCGAACTCCACTCTCCCGGTATCGTCCGAGTGCCGGCTGACCGTTCCATTATGGGCGAATCCGGCCGCCAGGCCTCGGCCCAGCATTCCTGCAGCCAGAGCAGCCGCGCAGCTGATCGTTGCCTCCATGTCGTCCGGCCTCGTCACCCGGTCCCACATCATTTCGGATTCTTCGATGTTCAGCAGGATCATGGCGCGGGGATCGGCCGTATGCCCATGCCGGCGCACCTGCAGCTCCAGCGAGCGGGCCGATGCCTTCCAATCGATGCGGTTGAACGCGTCTCCGGGCAAGTACGCCCGCGTGCCGCTGGCGACGAACGGGTCCTCGACGATCCAGCGCCTCACCTCGAGCTCTCCCTGCCAGCTTCGCCAGGAGTCGGGCATGGCGCTCTCTTCCATCGGAGCCGGGTATACAGTGAGCGTATGCGGAAGCGACAAGGTGATCGACGGCGTGTGGATGGAGAACAGGTCGCCGCCTGTCAGCGACGCCGTCTCCATGACGAATACGCCTCTGCTGACGCAGGTCGTCTGATGGGTGCGGACGATCTTGACACGCGGCTGCAGCGTGAACAGGCTCGTATGGTTCTGATAGATTCGGCCCCGGCTGACGGACGTATCTCCGCGGCCGCGGAAGACGATAGAGGCGGGAAGCATCGTCTCCAGGCGCAGCCACGGTACGGGAAGCCCCTTGGCATTCTCGATCGTCTCGACAATTTCCAGCCGTTCGCCTGCGTAGTAGGCTTCCTCGCTGAAGCGGCGGGACACCTTCACCCCGCGCAGCGATCCTTTGCCGAGCACCAGTCCCTGAGCGTAAACGAGAGCTCCGCAGACGGCAAGCAGGAGCAGCAGCTCCATCAGCGGGCCTCGGCCCCAAGGCCTTCTTCGCTCGGCACGGGCATCGCGTCAAGCAGCTCCTGAACGAGCGCTTCCGTCGGCCGGACCTCCGTCGAATGACGCCTCTTCAGCACGATTCGATGGGCGCATGCCGGCACAGCCAGCCGCTTGATGTCATCCGGCAGCACATAGCTGCGGCCGTGCATGGCCGCATAGGCTTGGGAAGCCCGCATCCATGCCTGGGTGCCGCGAGGGCTGATGCCGAGCGCGACTCCCGGATTGGAGCGGCTCGCCTCCGCAAGGGCGACCATGTAATCGAGCAAGTCGGCATGCACCGATACGCCGGCGCACAGCCGCTGCGCCTCCAGCACCTCCGCCGCCGAGGCGGCCGGCCGCAGCGCTTCCGTCCAAGGGGAGACGGCGCCTACGGTGCGCAGCAGGATTTCCCTGCCTTCCTCACGGGAAGGATACCCCAGATTCATCCGGATCATGAATCGGTCCATCTGCGCTTCCGGCAGCGGGAACGTGCCTTGGTTGTCGACGGGATTCTGGGTCGCCACCACCATGAACGGCTTCTGCAGCTCCATCGTCTTGCCTTCGATGCTGATCTGCCGCTCTTCCATGCATTCCAGAAGGCTCGACTGCGTGCGGGGCGTGGCGCGGTTGATCTCGTCGGCGAGCACGATCTGCGTGAACAAAGGACCTTTGCGGAAATAGAATTCGCCGTCCTTCTGATGGTAGTAGTGGATCCCCGTCAAGTCGGAGGGGAGCAGGTCCGGGGTGAACTGGATCCGCTGGAAGTCGAGGCTGAGCGATGCGGCCAGGCTCTTGGCCAGCATCGTCTTGCCCGTTCCCGGCACATCCTCGAGCAGGACATGCCCCGATGCCAGCAGAGCTGTCAGCAGCAGGTCGATCTCTCGATCCTTCCCTACCATTACCCGGTTGATGTTCTCCTTCACTCTGGCGGCCAGCTGCTGCACTTGATGCACCTTCCCACTTCCTCTCGATATCGTCGCTTGAGGCGGGCCTTCAGCAGGCCGCATGCCTCTACGATTCTATTCTAGCAAATGGGTTCTGGAAAAAACAGACAAGCGGACTCCCGGAAGAGCCCGCCTGCCTGGATGGATGAGATCAAGGATTCTGGACGCTGAACGTGTCTCCGCCCTTGATCGTCCCCGATTCGAAGCCCTTGTAGAACCAGCGCTTGCGCTGCTCCGACGTGCCGTGCGTGAAGCTCTCCGGCACGACATAACCTTGCGACTGCTGCTGGATGCTGTCGTCGCCGACCGCGCTGGCCGCCGTCATAGCCTCGTCGACGTCGCCTTCCTCGAGCAGATTGTTTCCTTGCTCGTAGTGGGCCCAGACCCCGGCATAATAGTCCGCTTGCAGCTCCAGCCGGACCTGGTACTTGTTGTACTCCGTCTCGCTGAGCTTATCGCGCAGCGGAGCGATCTTGTCCATCGTGCCGAGCAGCGTCTGCACGTGATGGCCGACCTCGTGGGCGATGACGTAAGCCATCGCGAAGTCGCCCGGCGCCTTGAACCTCTGCTTCAGCTCGTCATAGAAGCTGAGGTCGATGTACAGCTTGCGGTCGCCCGGACAATAGAACGGTCCCACCGCCGAGGTCGCGCTGCCGCAGGCGGATTGGACCGAATCGCTGTAAAGGACGAGCGTCGGCTTCTCGTAGGTCATTCCCTGCTTCTGGAACACGTCGCTCCATACCGTCTCGGTGTCCGCCAGCACGACCGACACGAACTGGGACAGCTCCTGCTCCTGCTGCGTCTGCTCATAGGGCTCCGAGGAGCTCTGCCCGCCGGTCATGCCTCCGAGCAGGTCGCCGGGGTTTCCGCCGAGAAGCGTGACGATCAGTATCAGGATGATCCCGCCGATTCCGCCGCCGACCAGCTTGCCTCCGCCGCCCATTCCCCTGCGGTCCTCCACATTGCCGCTTCCTTGTCTGCCTTGCCATCGCATGGCGACTCCTCCTCGTCTGTCTCCAAAGGTCGTATTCCCGTTGAAAGGTTTACCTTTGATATACCCGCGGGAGGCGGTTTGACGCTGGAAGAGCTTTCATGAGGCCAGCCCGGTGCCGGCTGTCAGAAAAAGCATCCGCCGTAATCGGCTTTGCGGTCGCGCCAGACGGAATGGACATGGCCGCGTCCGGGCATCGCAGCTTCCCTCTTCACGACGGATTCGATCCATAAGCGAGGGCCCTCGATCCGAAGGTAGGAGCCCGGCCCCGTTTCGTCCAACGAGCCCGACCAGCCGATGTAGGTCCTATCCAGAGCTTCCTCCGTGAAGTAGTCCGCCAGCAGCTGCGGCATGTCGGAAGGATGGGCATCGATCGCCCAGCCGGTGACGGCCTCTCTCACCTTGCGCTTCTGCTTGTCGTCCAGATGGGCGTACGGAAGGCCCTCGTGCTCGGGGAACCTCGCATCCCTGCCCGGTCCGAGAAGCACATCCTCGAACTTCTCCTCGAGCTGAGCCGCTGCCAGCTGATCTGGCTGCAGAGAGCGGAACAGCTCGTAGGAGGCTTTGAGCCGGCCTTCCATCGGTCCATAGGTTCGGCCGCCCGCCGCAGAGATTCTCGGCTCGATGCCGACGAACATGGGGGTCAAGCCTTGCTCGCGCGTATGATACGTTCGGTTGATAGCCAGATGGTGGCCGCTGATCTGCAGCATCCATGGGCTCGATTCGCTCGGATCGCCCAGAAACGCCACCTGATAAAAGCGGGAATCCCATTTTGGATTGCCGGAAGCCTCCTGCTCCGCCTGATCGGCCAATAGGATCGCCTTCATCGTATGGTAGCCATGCGGTCCAAGGGCTTCCGCAGCAAGCGCTTTGAAGGCTTCCAGGCTGGCGGGACTCATCGAGCCCAGAGAAATGCCGTTCCGGGGCGCCTCCTCGAGCGGGAAATAGCTCCAATCCACCGCATGCTTCGCTGTAAACGGATACCGGATCGCTTTGCGCTGCTGCGGTGCGAGGGTATCCTCGAGCGCGCGGGCAAGACAAGCGACTCGGCTGTCATGGGGCAATCGGGAGCAAGCAGCCGTCGCCTCGCGGGCGACGCCTTGCTGTAAGGCGTTGTACACATCCGCCCCGCTTCCCTTCTTGCCGGGAGCCGGCTTCTGGACCGGATTGGCCTCGCCTTTAGATGCGGCCCATGCGGCTGTTCCCTGCGCGCCGGAGGAAGTGCCCGGCCAAGCCAGCGTCAGCGCCAGAAGCGCCGCTGCGGCTATGCTTTTGTTCATGATCGGGTAAGACTCCTTTATCAAGATGAAATAACGGGTGCGGCGCCTGCCTGTCATGCCCTAGCATTCGCATTCGGCTGCCTGATCATTCCATTATTTCGGGAGAACGCAAAAAGAAGCGGTCCCTCAGTCCATTGGATGACTGAGGGCATCGCCCCTCTGCAGACGACTTATCCGTTCGTCCGGCCGGTTGCCGGAGCGAAACGCCCGCTCCCGCCATACACGTACATTCCAGCTTCCTCCGGCTGGTCAGCGCCCATGCGGCCCTCACGCCCCTCATGCTGAGCAGCCGGGGATTTGTACGAATAGGCATGGCCGTACGGGCCCGGCATTCCATGCATTTCCGGCATCATGTGCCCTCCGCCATATCCATGGCCGTACATGCCGGGCATTCCCTGCATTTCCGGCATCATGTCCCCGCCGCCATATCCATGGCCGTACATGCCGGGCATTCCCTGCATTTCCGGCATCATGTCCCCGCCGCCATATCCATGGCCGTACATGCCGGGCATTCCCTGCATTTCAGGCATCATCTGTCCGCCGCCATATCCATGGCCGTACATGCCGGGCATTCCCTGCATTTCCGGCATCATCTGCCCGCCGCCATATCCATGGCCGTACATGCCGGGCATTCCCTGCATGAGCGGCTGAGCGTGGCCTGCGCCGTAGCCGTAACCGCCGGAAGCCTCCTGCAGCGCCTGTACCTTGCCGCAGCCCGGAGGCGGCCCAAGAATGAGGGACTGCTGGATCGGCGCCACCGCCTTGGCATATTCTTCTTCATCGACGCAGTACGCGAGATTCATGATTTCCTTGGGCGTAAAACGGAGGAAGTCCGAGCCATAGACGATATCCGGAGTCGGTTGATCGAATATAGTCAGGATATGCGCCTTCTCGGACAGCGTCACGATCCAGTGGAACCAGCCCTTGGGCAAGACGGCGACCTGACCCGGCTTCAGCTTGCAGCTCATCAGCTTCTGAGTGAACGGGTCGAATACGGAAGTCATGACTTCACCGCTGATGACGAAGACCAGCTCCGTCGCATTGGTATGCCAATGGGGTTGAATGATGATGCCTTTAGTCAAGTGTACGTTGAAAAGACCCGTTCGGATGGCCGGGAGCTGCTCGCCGAACAGCTGCGTAATGTAGTTATGCGGATCTCGCTTGAAATTCAGCACCTCATTGGAGTCTGCGCATAAGGTCAGATTAGGGGATTGCAGGACAGAATCGGTCACGTTCTTATTCCTCCACTCTGGGTTGCAGTCTAGTTCACTGTATGCCCAGAACGGCCGATCTGCTCCTCACTGCCAGCAAGCCCATTGCCTGCATTCAAAAAAAAGACAAAAAAGCACGGGCACAGGCCCGCGCTTCAGCAAGCTATTCGATCTTGAACCGGTCAACCAGCTGCTTCATCTCTTCCGCCATAGCGGAGAGGCTGCTGGCCGAAGCATGGATCTCTTCCATCGACGCGAGCTGCTCCTCGGTCGAGGCCGCGGCTTCCTCCGAGCCGGCCGCATGGGACTGGGCGATGCCGGCGATCTGCGAGGCCGCGTCGGTGACCTCCTGAATGCTGCCCGTAATCTGCTTCACGACGGCCGCCATTTCCTCGATATGCGGAATCATATGTTCTGTGCCGGACAGAATTCGGGAGAACTTCTCCGAGGTGAGCTCCGATATGCTCAGTCCCTGCTGCGCACCAGCCACGACCTCGCTCATGATGGCGACGGATGCTTCCGTGTCCTGCTGGATGCCGGCGATCAAGGCGCCGATGTTTTTGGCCGACTGCTGCGATTGCTCCGCAAGCGCCCTTACTTCGCCGGCCACGACTCCGAAGCCTCTGCCGTGCTCGCCGGCGCGGGCGGCTTCGATCGCGGCGTTCAGGGCGAGCAGGTTGGTCTGACGGGCCAGATCCGCGATGACTTTCAGGATGCCGCCGATTTCGCGGGAGCGTCCGGACAGCGAGGCGATCACCTCATTGGATCTTTGGACCGATTCATGAATGAATCTCATCTGGTTCAGGTTGTCCTCCACATACCGGCTTCCATCCTCCGCCTCGTCGAACGTCTGGCGGGAGAACTGCAGCACGCTCTCGGAGCTCGCCGAGATGAGCCTTGCGCCACCCAGCACTTCCTGGAGGGCATTCTGGTTCTGATCCAGCCGCATCGTCGTGATCTCGGCGCCGCCCGCGATTTCCTGGATGGCGGAGGCGACCGTCTCGGCAGCCTTGCCCGACTGCTGCGCCCCTACCTTGAGCTGCTCGGCGGATGCGGCCAGCTGTCCAGCGCTTCCGGCAATGCCCCCGATCATTTCTTTCAGTCCGACCGTCATCTCATGGAAGGCTTCGTTCAGCTGGTATATTTCGTCCCGGCCGCGGATAACGAGCTTGTCCCCCGTCAGATTCCCTTCCGCTACCTGCTTCACCGATTCAGACAGCCGGATGAGCGGACGGGTGAGGAACCACGACACGAGGATGCCCAGCGCCAGTGCGACCAGAGCGGCCGCCGTGCTGATGACGATGACGGCGATCAAGCCTGCATTAGCCTGGTCTCCCGCCTTCCTGACATTGTTGCGGATAACGGTGTCGCCTATCCACTCCGTCATGGAATCAGCCTGGCTCGTAATGGATTCGCTGACGGGAAGAATGATCGTGACGCCTTCTTCCGCCGCCTTTTTCTTGTTGCTCAAATAACTGTTCATCACCTTCACGGTTACTTGCTTGAATTGCTGATTGGCATCGTCGATAGCTTGCAGCCGTTTTTCGGTTTCCTCCAGAGTTGCAAGCTCAAGCCCTTTTTTGACTGCGGCGTCGATCCGGTTGTTGGCGTCATAGATCTGGGTTTTGTACTTGGCATCTCCATACAGCATATAAGCGCGGAAAGCGCTGATCTGCATCGCGGAATCGGTCTGGATGGATTGGGCGAGAGACCTCAATTCACCTGCCGTATTGACGATGTAGTCATAGGATTTCTTCGTATCATCTACGGTGCGGATCGTAAAGACGGATGACAGTCCAAAAAGCAAGGAAACCAAAACAAAGCTGCCGATCAGCTTCATTCTAATGTTGAAATTAATTTTCATGGGGTCTCTGGATCCCTCCGTATCAAAAGATACGTATGTTATCGACGGAGTGGAGAAAAAAATTGAGGAATGGCAAAAAGTGATTGGCAGGCTTTCAGTTTGTTGGAATCGAGATACTCGAGGAATCGGGCGTGGAAGCAGCCAAGGTATAAGCCCCCCTGCCGTTCGGCCATGCTAATAAGCAGGGAGGTGAATGCAATGGCCAAAGATGTTCTTTGCGAAGTGAACTCCTGCCGGTACTGGGCTGCCGGCAATAAATGCGCGGCTGCATCCATTTATGTCGTCAGCCACAGCAAAAAAGCCAGCAATTCCGAAGAAACGGACTGCAGAACGTTCGAACCGAAAATCTGATTCGACTCGGACAGCCGACCGCCGGCTGTCCGTTTTCATTTCCGGCTCCCCTTTAGCATAACCAACAGTGATAATGATTATCACTGTTTGGGAAAATTTTTCAACCCGCACCCTTGCAGGCTTGAACAAGCTTCTCGACAGCCTCCATTCCCATCTGCCGCATCTCCGCACGCCTCCCGCTCCGAGGCACCATCTTGCTTGGATCCCACCTAGATTCTTATACGCAAAAAAACCGCCCGGCCCTCTGGCCGGGCGGCTGACGCCGCTCTAGCTTGCTGATGCAGTACCTGCCCGCTGCTTAGCGGCCCTTGTTCGCCGGAGCTGCCGTGCGCTCTCCTGCCGGACGCTGTCCACCTCGGCGCTGCCAGCTCTGCTTGGCTCCTTGCCCCGACTGGCTGCCTTGGCTCCCTCCCTGCTTGGCTTGACCGCCGCCGCTTCCCGGGGAACCTTGCTTCGCCTGCGCTCCTTGGCCGCCGCGGCCGCCCTGCCTCGCTTGGCCGCCTCCGCCCTTGGAGGAGCCTTGCTTCGCCTGTCCGGCCGGCTTCTCCGATGGCGCCGGAGCCCCCAGCATCGGGTACGGATGGTCGGATACAACCGGAATTTTCTTCTTCGTCACCTTCTCGATATCCTTGAGGTAAGGGAGCTCCTCCACCTCGCAGAACGAAACGGCGATTCCGCTATGTCCGGCCCGGCCGGTACGGCCGATCCGGTGCACGTACGTCTCCGGCATGTTGGGCAGATTGAACTGGATGACATGGGACAGCTCGTCGATATCGATGCCGCGGGCGGCGATATCGGTCGCTACGAGCACCCGCGTCGCGCCCTTCTTGAAGTTGCTCAGAGCAGCCTGGCGCGCGTTCTGGGACTTGTCGCCGTGAATCGCCTGGGCGGATATGCTTTTCTTCGCCAGGCCCTTCGCGACGCGGTCCGCTCCATGCTTCGTGCGGGTGAATACAAGCACCGAGGAGATCGTCTCGTCCTGCAGCAGATGGGTAAGCAGGGACAGCTTGTTTTCCTTGTCGACGAGGTACACCGACTGCTCGATCCGATCGACCGTCGAGGACACCGGGGTGATTTCGATCTTGACCGGATTCACGAGCAGTGACTCCACGAGACGGGCGATCTCCGGAGGCATCGTGGCGGAGAAGAACAGCGTCTGCCGCTTGGCGGGCAGCCTGGTCATGATCTTCTTCACGTCGTTGATGAAGCCCATGTCGAGCATGCGGTCGGCTTCGTCCAGCACAAGCACTTCGACATGCTGCAGATCGGCATGCTTCTGGTTGATGAGGTCGATCAGCCGGCCCGGCGTCGCGATCAGGATATCCGTGCCGCGCTGCAGCTGCAGCTCCTGACCGTGCTGGGAGACGCCGCCGACGATGACGACGCTGCGCAGCTCGGTGAACCGGCTGTAGGCTTTGATGTTTTCTTCGATCTGGATGGCAAGCTCACGCGTCGGCGTCAGGATGAGCGAGCGGATGACCCGCTTGCCTGAAGGCTTGCCGCCGCCCGGACGTCCAGCGCTCAGCTTCTGGATGATCGGGATGGAGAACGCGGCCGTCTTGCCTGTGCCGGTCTGGGCGCAGCCAAGCACGTCCCGTCCTTCAAGCGCAGCCGGAATCGCCTTCTCCTGGATCGGCGTAGGCTGCGTGTAGTTTTCTTTGCTCAGCGCCTTGAGAATGGCTGGCGCGATGTTCAGTTCTTCGAATTTCATATGGTCTCCTATGTTAAACGTCTATTTTCGCGTGTGCTCACGAACCGTTCCCCTCCATCATAACCCATCGGAGAGCCGGAATACAGGAACATTGGCAGAAGCCGCTTCCATTCAGGCTCCGGCACCGTCCAAAAAAGCAGGCCGCCAGCGGCAGCCTGCTTGCTGTGGGCATGCTCGGGAACATTCATCAATGGGCAGCCTCGACCTCATCGACATGCTTCACATGCTTGCGATTGGCGAGAATGTAGGCCACCGAGACGAGCACGAAGGCGGCTCCTACGATGAACGGCACATGGGGATTGAACCACTCGGCCAGCTTGCCGGCAAAATAAGGCGCGATCGCGCCGCCGAGAAACCGCAGGAAGCTGTAGGCGGCGGAAGCGGTCGAACGCTCGACGGGAGCCGCGTTCATGACGCCTGTCGTGATCAGCGTGTTGTTGTTGCCGAGCAGAGCCCCTGCAAAGATGACGCAGGCGATGACAACCCAATGGATGTCGGTCCAGATGCCCATCGCCAGCAGCGTGAGGCCGAACAGCGCCAGCATGACCGCCATCGATTTGACGGTGCCGAACGCCCGCTGGAGCTTCGGCGCCATGAACACGGAGGTGGAGGCGAGCAGAATCCCCCAGCCGAGGAAGACGTAGCCGATGCCGTGGATGTCCAGTCCCATGACGAAGGGAGCGTAAGCCATCAGGGTGAAGAAGCCGAAGTTGTACAAGCATGCCGTGAGCCCGAAAACGACAAGCGACCGATGCTTCATCGCCTTGAACGGATCCAGGAGGGAAGCCGACAGCTTCTTCTGGGCATAAGCCGGCGTCTTCGGCGGTGCCGACTTCGGCATCATCAACGTCAGCGCGATGAAGGCGAGCACCATCAAGGCTGCGACGCCGAGGAACGGTCCTCTCCAGGAAATCGAGCCGAGCTCGCCGCCAAGGAGCGGGCCTACGGAGATGCCGAGGCCGATGGCCGCTTCATAGAGGATGATCGCTTTGGCGACGCCGCTGCGGGAGAGCGACACGATCGCCGTCAGCGCGGTGGCTACGAACAGCGCATTGCCGAGGCCCCAGCCGCCGCGGTAGCCGACCAGCTCCCATATCCCGTTCGAGAAGCCGCCGAGGGCGGAGAAGATGGCGATGATGACGACGCCGAGCAGCAGCGACCGCTTCATGCCGAGCCGGGAGGTGATCGTGCCGGTGATCAGCATGGCGACAGCCATGACGGCGTTATAGCTGGTGAACAGCAGGCTGACCTGGCTCGGCGTCGCGTTCAGCTTTTCGGATATGGCAGGCAGGATGGGATCGACCAGCCCGATTCCCATGAAGGCGATAATGCCGGCAAAAAAAACGGCCCATACGGCGCGCGGCTGATTGAGAATGCCGCTGCGCGCGGCGGGCAATTCATGCTTTGCTGCAGGTTGGGTTGTATTGGCCACGAAGGCTCACTCCTATTCGATTTCGTATCTGATTTTCGCTTCCTGGATCTTGTCCTTCAGCTCGATGAATTCCGATCGGATCTTCACGATCTTGGCGATCTTCTGATCCATCATCTCCAGCTGCTTCTCCACCGTCTTCTCCATATCGCCGATCATGGAGCGCTTGCGTTCGATATCCTCCACGATGCGGATGCCGTCCCGCAGGACGCTCAGCTCTTCGCCGATCGACACGTACTCCTGAAGCTCCTGCAGCGAGAAGCCGAGCGCATCGCGGGCATTGATGATCTTCTTCAGCTTCTCCACATCGGATTCGGTGTAGAGGCGGAAGCCTCCCTCGCTCCGTTCCGGAGCCAGAAGCCCGATCTCTTCGTAATAGCGCACCGTGCGCTTCGTCAGGCCGCACAGGTTGGCGACATCTTCGATTTTGTAGATCGTTATCCCTTCTATCTATATTATTTATTACTAAAACAATTACCTCAAAGATATCACTTCTTAACCTTAACGTCAACGTTAACTTCCCCTCATCCGTGCTTAAGCATCTGAATCAGGCGGCAACCCTTGGGCATAGAAAAAACGGAGCCTCCTGTCCGGTAGGCTCCGCTTCCATGCGGCTGGTATAGCATGTTGCTCCCATCGCATATTCATGGATCTGACTCCATGATTATTCCGATGCTCTTGGAATGCTTCTGTTTTTGGCCGGCGTCCACGCAGGTCCCATATGCCTTTTGCCCGCTCAGTCCATTCGGACCGTTACAATGACCCCGTCCGAATTGTTGCCGGACAGCTCGTACGATTTTCCCGCCGGAATCTTCACTGTCGTCTTTCCCCGGACGGGATGGTAGGAAATCCGGTATTCCGCCCCTTCGACTTCCGTTTCAATCGTCCCCTGATCCTTCAGCAGGTCGAGATATTCCTCCAGCACAAGTCCTTCCCGCTGAATGACCGCGCTGTGCGGCAAGCCTACGTAGCGGAAATGCCAGGGCTCGTAGCGGATGCCGGTCACATCCGTCTTGTCCTCCGGATACCTCAGGATGAATCCGTACTTCCATGCGTTCTTTTTCAGCCACTTGCCTTCCGGAGCTTTGCTCATCTCGGCGCGGCTGGAGCCGATATCCAGGGACAGGCCCAGATTATGCTCGCTATGTCCTGGCGGAAGCGCCGAATTGCCGCCAAGCTCGCGATAGAGCTTGGCCTGCTCCTCGTTGCTCCGATAGCCGCTGCTGATCAGGAAATGATCGACTCCATCCTTATCCGCGTCCTTCACCATCGCAATGAACCGCTTCGCCACGCTCTCGGAGAGCCGGATCTTGTTGTCGAGGAGGCCGTAGCCTTCCAACAGCTCCTTATGCTCGTACAGATTGACCACATCGGACTTGCCGTCCTTGGAAGGAACGGCATGCTCCTTGTTGACGAGCACCAGATCCCCCTGATGGATCCGGGATTTGCCGAGCGATATCGACTGCTCCTTCTCTGCGCCGCTGTCCGGGGCAGCCGATTCAGCCGGCTGCGAAGGCTTTGGCGCCGCTGTGAACGAAGGCTCGGGATGCGCCGATGCGCAGCCGGCTGCCGCGAGGAGCAGCAGCATTGAAATCCATCTCTTCATGAGTCGCTTTTCCTTTCGCTCTTTTCTTGCTCCAGCATAAGGGCAACTAGTTAAAAAGGATTTGAGACCTGATAAATTTTTCCTTAAATCGGTTTTATATCCGTCAGCGATCGGGCAGGGGCAGTCGGACAGGGCAATCGGCGAATCAAACCGGAATCGGAAAAGACAAACAGCCTTCTCCGGCCGGCGGCCGTGAAGGCATGGCAAAATCATTCCCGCTTCATGGGAAGGCTTACAGAAATATCCCGCTTGCAGCCGCCGCCCTCATCCAGCTTGCCCTTGCAACGGCAGGCGGACCTCAAATACGGTCCGGATAGCGCTGCTCTCGGCCGCAATCTTCCCCTTGTGCCGGTCGATGATGTTTTTGGCGATGAACAGGCCGAGTCCCGTGCTTCCTTCCTGGTGGGTCCGGGCCCGATCGCCGGTGTAGAACATTTCGAACAGGCGGGGCAGCTCGTCCTCCGGAATCATATCGCCGTAATTGGCGATGCGGACGACGGCCTCTCCGCCCTCCAGGCTGCACTGGACATCCACGAACTCTCCGTCCCTGCCGTACCGGGCCGCGTTGGCCAGCAGATTCTCGAACACCCGCGCGAGCAGCTCGCCGTCGCCGTTCACGATGAGACCAGGAGCGATGTCCGGCCGGATGCTCAGCCGGCTTTTCTGGAACACGGGATAGAGCTCCTCGTTCAATTGGGCGAGCAGCTCGCTCAGATCCAGAGGCGCGGTCTCGAGCGGAAGCGTGCTGTAGTTCATCCGGGTGACCTCGAACAGGCCGTCGATGAGCTTCTCGAGGCGCTTGGACTTGTTGAAGGCAATGGACGTGTAATGGCTTTTCTGCTCCGGAGACAGCCCGCCGTCGCGAAGGATCAAGTCCAGGTAGCCGAGCACGGAAGTGAGCGGGGTGCGCAAATCATGGGCCAGATTCAGCACGAGCTGGTCCTTGCTGTTCTCCGCGAAGTCGCCCCGCTCGACGGCGCGCTGCAGGTTGGCGCTGGCCGCATTGATATCGCGGGCGATGCTCTCGAACTCGTCTCGCGAAGCGATGTCAACGCGTCCGCTGAAATCGCCGGAAGCGAGGCGCCCGATTCCGGCCGATATTTCGCGGAAGTAGGCGGCGTAAGGCGTCGTCAGAAAGAAGAAGAACAGCACCGCAAGCGGGACGAACAGGATCAGGAAGAAGTTGAGATCGCCGAAGCTGCGGATGGCATGGCGGAGCCGCTCGAGCGGCTCCCCGTATCTCACATGGCTGCTGTAGTAATACTGCAGCGCCTTGAACACGGCATACGTAACCAGGCCGGACAGCAGCATGCTGAGCGCCAGCAGCGCGATCATTCGGGCCCGGAAGCTTCTCAGCCACTTATCCATTGAACTTGTATCCCACTCCCCAGACCGTCTTGATCCACTTGTCCTTGTCTTCCCCCAGCTTCTTGCGCAGGGTGCGGATATGCACCATCACCGTATTGCCGCTGTCGAAGTACTCCTCTTCCCACACATGGCGGAAAATGTTCTCGGCTGCGAACACCTTGCCGGGATGGCTCGCGAGCAGATGCAGAATATCGAATTCCTTGGGCGTCAGCTCCACGCCTTGCCCGTACACGGCAACCGTGCGCCGCATGGAGTCGATCGCCAGCCCGCCGACCTCCAGCAACGAATGCTCCTCCTTCGGCCGGCTCAGCTGCATGGACCGCCGGAGCTGGGCGTTCACCCGCGCCACGAGCTCAAGGGGATTGAAGGGCTTCGTCATGTAATCGTCCGCCCCCATGACCAGGCCGGATATTTTATCGAAATCCGAGGTTTTGGCGCTCAGGATGATGATCGGGATATGATTCTCCACCCGGGTCTGCCGAGTCACCTCGTAGCCGTCGAGTCCCGGCATCATGATATCGAGAATGGCGAGGTCGACCGGCTGCGACTGGATCGTCCTCAGCGCCTCTGTGCCGTCTGCGGCCTTGATTACGTTGTACCCCTCCTTCTCCAGATGCAGAGCGACCAGGTCGGCAATCTCCGCCTCGTCATCCGCGACCAGAATCGTTATCCGCTTCATCTGCTGTCCGCCTCCCCGATTGCTGCCCTCTAGGCATAGCTTTTCTTCAGTTCTACCAGAGTTGGCTCCAAAAAACCAACTTTAAGCGGCTAAAAATAGCGGCATCCTCATTTCAGGCAAATAAAAAAGGCGCCCTGACTGCATAAGGGCGCCTTTGCCGGTTGAATCGAGTTTATTGGAAAAGGATCCGATTGACCAAACGATCCAGCAGCAGGGCAGATTCCTTTCGGGATGCCTCAGCGCCGGTCGAGTAATGGAACACATCCTCCTTCTGGCCAATCAAGCCCGAGCCCATGGCTTGCTCATAGTAAGTTTTGGCCCAGTCAGGCACGGTTGCACCCGATGCTCCGCTGGCCGATGCAGGGGAATACCCTGCATATTGCATGGCTTTGACCAGCATTGCGAGCATTTCTTGATGAGAGATCGTATGGTTCGGCTTGAAGCTTCCATCCGGATAACCGTTGATGATGCCCGCCTGCACAGCTTGCTTAACGGCGGCATCGTACCAGCTGCCTGGCTTGGCATCGGTAAAGGAGGTCTTGCTGCTGATAGCGTCTGGCGTCATTCCGAGAGCTTTGCTCAGCATGGCAGCGAACTCTGCACGGGTAACCTTGCCTTCAGGCTTGAAAGTGCCGCCGGGATATCCGGACAAGATCGTCCGGCTTGCCAAGGTTTTGATGCTTTGCGAGTATTCTGCGGATGCAGGCAAATCCGTAAAGGAAGTTGCCAGGCGTGCCACGGCGTAAACTGTGCCTGTCCTCCCATAAATCGTCGCCGTCAGCATGCCGTTGCTGTAAGAATAGCGAGCCGGCACGGGAATGAAGCTCTTGGACGAAGCGTCATACGCATAAGCGCCAAGCTGGGAAGCCGGAATGTCCGGGGCATCCAGCTTGAGGACATGCTGGACGTATTGGCTGTAGCCGCCAATTTCTCGAGTTGCGCCTCCAGCGGTGACGGAAGCCGTGAACTTCACCGGCTTGCCGACCGGATTGCCTTTCCCGGATTGCCTCAATCCCGCTGCATCGCTGTCGTTCAGCTGCTCGAAGGAAATCTCGAATCGCTGCGCCGTTCCCGCCGTCGAAGTGAGAGCCAATGCGGTGGCAGGAAGGCTCCATGAGCCCGACGGAGTCTCGAAAATGAACAAGCTCCCTTTTTTCTCCTGCAGCTTCTGCACGCCTGATGCTTCAATGCTGAAGACGATCTTGCCGCTCTTGCTGTCCGAAGCTAACGTTACCGTTCCTTTGCTCAAAAATTCATTCTTGCCCATTAATCCGGAGAGGTGAGCGGCCGACACATCCAAGGATGTATAGACTTTGCCGCTGCCGTCCTTGGATTCCACGGCTTGAAGCTTGTCCGACGCCGGCGTCGGGGATGGAGTCGGCGTCGCAACGACCCCTGGGAAGCCTCCGAATCCGCCAGGGAAGCTTCCCCCCGTTCCGCCATCAGAGGTCGGCGTCGAAGATGGAGACGGAGATGGCGAAGCGGACGGAGTAGGCGTAGTTGTCGGCTTTGGCGTTCCCCCAGGGAATGTTGGACCGTCATTGATTATTTCCGGGATAACAAGAGGTGTCGGATCGCTTTCGTACAATCCCGGCCGCTTCCGGGTGATATAAATTTTGGTGCCGGGACTCCCCATATTTCCGGTTTGAATCGTAATGCTTTCTGTTCCCGCAGGCACCCTTGTTGTAGAAAACGATAAGTAGGAGGAGTTGTACAGGGTAATCATATCCCCGGGCTTCACATTTTTTACTTTGACCAAATCTGAAGCATACAGATATTTGGTCAAGGCGACATCTCCTTCTGGAATAGAAGGCGAAATAAATCGCTCCAGAATCAAGAATTGGTATATCGGCGCTTCATAATCTCCGCTTTGCTGCACAAGAGCAAGACCGACTGCGCTTTCCGGCAGCTTTGTCTTGCCGACAGCGACAGAATAGCTGGATTTCCCTCCAGCCACTTCAGCCAACTTTGCGCCGATAAGTCCATTTTCCCCGACGAAATACAGAGAGTAAGTCAGATTTGGCTTTTCCTTTCCCGCTTTCCATGCAACGGTGCCCTGAACATATCCATCTGCCGAAGAAGTTTCTTGAATTCCGAATTCAGCGGCAAAAAAGGCGGGAATATCCCATAGCATGGTTTTGGCCGGCTTCAGCTGCGGCTGAGGATCCGAATAGCTCAGGTACGGATACAACCCAATGTACTCGGCCTTTTCCGGGAAATCGTAATAATAGATTTTATAGGTCAACGTCCCGTCATCCAGCTTCTTATCCATGTAACCGCTGATATAATTGAGTTTATTTCCGTCGGTATCCATGAAATAAGGAGCATATCCCTGAACCTTTCCCACATCACGCGCAGGCTTGAAATACAAGGTTCCGCTCACCATATTGGACGAATAGCTGTCAACCGCAAAAACGAGATTCGATGGACTCAATTCCGTATCCACGTAGGACTGAATGCCCTTTATACCTTCAAAACGGTATAAGCTGTTCGGTGTCGACAAGTATATGCTTCCGTCCGAATCGACGTAGGCGTCATTGATTTCAAACGGCAGAGCAAGCTTTTTGACATAAGTATCCTTGTCATAGACGTTGTTCTTGCCGAACGCCAAGTCTCCCGATACATAAAGGATATTTTCCGGGTAAGAGCCTAACAATCTGGCCGGATTGCTCTTATTGTATCGTTTGGATCCCAAGTATAGGCTGCTGCTGTCCAGATGTAGATCGTTGTATCCATATCCCGCATCGACTTTGATTGAAGAGGCTATGCCGAGCGTATCCGGATTCATTTTGATGATTTGCCCGTTGGTGTACGTGTACAGAGCATTGTCCGACAAGTCGTACGCAGCTTGCCCAAAGTTGGTGCTGTTGGGATAGCCCATGACCTGCCTGTCTGTCGTTCCATCCGTGACATGGAAATTGTTGAAGGTATCCTGTCCCCAATAGAACACATTGACGGTTCCTGCAGGCAGGACGCGGCTTGGATTGGACGGAATCCGTATTCTGTTCACGCCTGAACCAAGGGCAGCTTCATCAAGCACGCCTATTGACGTCTCTCCTTCAAAAGCGATATACAGCTTCCCATTGTGCAGTTGGATATGTAGCGGCTTGGAGCCGACATATTGCTTGGACACCAGACTAAGATCGTGTTTATTCAAGACAGCCAGCTCGTTCGTGACGGAGGATACTGCATAGAGATAAGGCGAGGCTGCATCCGTCGTCCAGCTGTCGATCGGATAATTGCTGGAGGTGGAGTAGTTCGTTGTCTTGTTCAGGCTGATTGTGGGGAGCGCTCCTGAAGGGTCGAACGCATAGGCTTCCAGCGTCTTCGTATAGTAATCATCCTTCACGATGAAGGCCTTTCCGCCTCCAATTACAGCACGTTTCGCTTCATAAGGAAACTTGGCGATAGGAAGATACCGGTCCTTGTCGAACACTCCTTCGCTTGTCGCGACCAGAGACCCGTTCACGTCTTGAAGCTTGGAAATTAAGTAAGTATACGAATCAAGCCGCGGATACATCCCATGGATTTCGGACAAATCCCTCCCGTTCAACCTCGTTCCTGCATAGAGCACATCCGCCCCATCCTGGAAAATGTGAGGCATAGGGTTTCCGAACCCGTAGCCTCCGTCATACGTGCTCTTGCTGAGAGTTTGACCTGTCAGGTAGTCAATGGCATACAGATGTGAACCCGATGTGCCTGTCTCGCCTGCGTATAGGATATGATTGCCCTCATCCACCTTTAAGCCAGGCCCTGAAACTCTGTCTATAAGCAGCGTTGTCTGCCCTGTAGCCCGATCCTGCTTGTAAACTTCGCACCATTGATATAGCGAAGTCGTATAGAAAATATATTCGCTCGTCACGGCGATCCGCTGAGGCTGATAGGTCGTCTCGATCATAGCGCTGACCGTACGGCTCGTTAGATCCACGACCGCGATATCCATGGCCCCGGACAAGGCAATATAAAGATGGTTTCCGTACAATTCCATATCCGTAGGCATTGAGCCTACGCTCAGTTCCTTCTGTACGGCAAGATTGCCCGCATCCAAGAAGGTCAGTTTGTTGTTGTCCTTCGTAAGAGCATAGACGGATCCTGCGCCCTGATCATATACGAGGTCGGTGACAGTAGCGCCGAGCGTGGCGGAACCAACTAATTGCATGGCTGGAGACGGTCCCGCTTCCTCTGCAAAGGCCGTTTGCTGATTGCTGCCGTAGCTACCGCCGCTGATATTCAGCCATGGGGCTCCGATTATGAACGCCATGAATAGCAATAATGCTTTTTTCCCCAATCCTCTTGTGACCAAAATAGTTTACTCCCCCCGAAGAATAAATACTGAATTCACATTTCTAATTTAAGGGGTTGCAGGATTATTTTCCATGCCTATTTTTTTCATTATTGCCCATTTTCCTTTTCTCTGCCGGGACAATCGTTTATGCGATAAAACTATTGCTTCTGAGCTGAAAAAAACATAAATCGGGAGGAGAATAGTCGGACTGAAGGCGGCTTCTAGAAGCTAGGCTTGACTGAAGCCTCTTCAGCCCGGATACCACAAAGGCTTGCACCGGCTGAAGCCCTCGTGATCATCGATGACCTTGCCTATCCGCCTCAGCATGTCCGCCGTCTCTGCCGGCCTTACCCGGACGATCCAGGGAACGGAAGAGAGGCAGACAAGGCCGATATAGAACGCATACAGCTGCCAGAATCCGCCGTCCGGCTCCCCGTCATGATAACCGCGAATCTGGCCGGCCGTGAACGGCACACTCGTCTCGGCGCTGAAGAAGCCGGCCTTGGCGAATTCCTGAACGGGATCTCCCCAGCCGTACCGGTTGAAGTCGATGATTCCAGCCAAAGCCCCGTCATGGACGATCAGGTTCCCGACATGGTAGTCATGATGCTGGAACACGCTTGGCCTGCCTTCCGTCAGCCCGATATGTTCCTGCAGAAACTCCAGCAGTTCCCGGCCGCGGTCCAGACGGACGCCGCAGGCCTCATAGTCCTGCCTGTAGGAGCGAAGCCGGGCCAAGATTCGATTCTGCCAAGGCTCCACCTCTTCCGGGACGCTTGCCCTGTGGATCTTGCGCAGCTCCCGCCCCGCATGAATTCCGATCGATTCCTGCTCCCCGACCGGCAGACGAGGCAGCGCCTCCGCTGCGTCTTCCCCGTCGATGTAGGTGACGAGCATGTAACCCAGTCCTTGATCCGGCAAGCTGCCGGACTGGACGGGCCTGGAGCACAGAACGTCGAGCCTTTCCATCTCCTCCAGAATCCCGTACTCCCGTCCCTTCGCTTCGGCTTGCACGATCCCATACGCCCGGATGATATAACAAGGCTGCCCCTCGGTGTCGCGGACCAAATATTTGGCGTCGTTCGAGTACCCCTTGAAAATGGGTTCGATTTCTCCGCAGCCGCTCAACAATGGAATCCATTGCCGCCATGCCTGGGGATTGTCCATCGGCCTCATTTGCATCCCGTCCTTTCGGTTCTTCTCCCGTCTATCCACCTCTATTCGAGGCTTTCTTCCCCGCTTCCTTCCGGAGCTTCGGCCAGCCGATCCGAATTCCTTAAAGTGGAATTGAACGAATCGCCGCCGGGCGGCGTCATATCGCTATGAAAGGCCATAAGGAAAGATTATGTCCTCAAGGAAGCGTTTCCGCCGGCCGCCGAATCGATTCCAACCAAGTCTTGTTCCCCTCGCAGGGATTCCAAATACACGGAGGTAGTCATCATGTCCGATATGCTGAAGCTTATTTTGCCGCTCGCCATCCTGCAGCTCATTCTCGTCGTCGCCGCTTTTATCGATCTCTCCAAGGTCCGCCGAACCAACGGTCCCAAGTGGATGTGGGCGATCGTCATCCTGTTCTCCAGCCTGCTCGGAAGCGTCGCTTATTTCCTCTTCGGAAGGAGGTCGGACTGAATGCCGTTTCTTGAAATCGCCCGGCTGTCCAAATCCTTCGGCAGCAAGGAAGCCGTCGCAGGTCTGTCCTTCACCGTCGGGGAGGGCCGCTGCGCGGGGCTGCTCGGGCCGAACGGCGCCGGCAAGACGACGACCCTTCTCATGCTCGCCGGCCTGCTGCCACCATCCGGGGGCAGCATCTCCTTCGACGGCAAGAGCGGAGGGGATATCCGGCCCAACATCGGTTATCTGCCCCAGTATCCGGCTTACCCGAACTGGATGAGCGGCCGGGAATTCCTGGCCTTCACGGGCCGCCTGGCCCGTCTGGGCAAAAAAGAAGCCGCGGACCGCAGCTCTGAACTGCTGGAGCGGGTAGGTCTGGCGGACGCCGCGGACCGCCGGATCGGAGGTTATTCCGGCGGCATGAAGCAGCGCCTGGGCATCGCCCAAGCGATCATTCACCTGCCGAAGCTGCTGCTGCTCGATGAACCGGTATCGGCGCTGGATCCGCTCGGACGCCGCGAGGTGCTGGAGCTGCTGCGGGAGCTGAAGCAGGAGACGACGATTCTGTTCTCCACCCATGTGCTTCACGATGCGGAGGCGGTCTGCGACGACATCCTCATCATCCGGGACGGGCGCATCGCGCTGGGAGGCGAGCTTCGCCAGGTGATGCGGGAGCATACGGAACCTGTGCTGACGGTAAGGTTCGCCGAGCCCCGCTCGGAGTGGACCAAGGCTCTGGCGGGACTTCCATGCGTCCGGCAAGCGGACAGCCTGCCTGCCGGCGTCAAGCTGGCCTTGGCGGGAAATCCCGAAGCGGCGAAGACCTCTGTCCTGCAAGCCATTTTAGAGAACGGAATATCAATCTCCAGCTTGGAAACCGGCCAATCGACGCTGGAGGATCTATTTGTAAAGGCGGTGCGGCCATGAGCCAGTGGATGGTTCTCTATCGGAAGGAAATGCTCGGCATGAGACGCAGCTACAAGTGGCTGTGGATTCCGGCCGTCTTCATCCTGCTCGGCGTCATGAACCCGGTCACGGCCGCCTACATGCCGCAGCTGCTGGAGGCGAACGGCATCGCCAAGGAAGTCGCCGCCGCCATGCCCGTCCCTACCGCCGCCGACATCATGCTGAAGACGCTGTCCCAGTACAACACGCTCGGGCTGCTGATTCTCGCCCTGTCGTTCATGGGCATCGTCTCCGGCGAGCGCCAGAGCGGCGCGGCGGTCATGATCCATGTGAAGCCCGTATCCCATCTGTCGCTGGCGACGGCCAAGTGGGCCAGCATGGCTTCCCTTACGCTCGCCGCCTTCGGAATCGGCTATCTGGCCACCTGGTACTATACCGATATCCTCATCGGCAGCGTTCCGTTCCCGCTCATCGGGCAAAGCCTGCTCCTGTACGCCCTATGGCTGCTGTTCGCCTTGTCGGCGGTGCTCTTGTTCAGCAGCGCGATGGATTCGCAGGCCGGAGCCGCCTTCCTGGCGCTGCTTGCGTTGGCCGTGCTCTCGCTGCTGCCGAGCCTGCTTGGCCGCTTCATGAAATGGAGCCCCGGCAGGCTCACCGGAGAAGCAGGAACGCTGCTCACAACCGGGAGTCTGGCTTCAGGCGCTTGGCTGCCCGTTGCGGCGGCTGCGCTGCTGTCCGGCGCCATGGTTGTCGGTTCCTCGCTATTCTCGAAGCGGAAGGCAGGGAACACGGGAGCAAAATAAGCGGGGAAGCGGACGCCGGTTCCGGGAATGGACTTCAGGAACCACAGCAGGAAGAACCAAAAAACACGCATAGGCCATGAGCCTTTTGCGTGTTTTTTGGTTTTGTTTCCATGCCGATCATGCGTCCTATCGTCCATTCATCAATCGAAGAATCCAGGAGGAGCGACCGAGAGCCAGCCTTCCTTCCCTGACTTTTCCAGGATGGGCTCCTTGTCTTCGGGAGCAAACGAGTCCAAGTCCGCAATCTGCCGAGGCTCGACCCGCTTCAGGTAATAGTTGTTCTTGTCATCTGCTAAGAGGAAGTAATGGACGCTCTCCGTCGACGTTTTGGCAGGGTATTGAAACTGAAGAACATAGATTCTAGCGATAGATCCGACTGGCTGCAACGCTATGGAGCTATCGGCTTCAGTCCATTTCTCGGCTGCAGCCAATGGGTCCGGATTGCTTTGCACCAGAATCAATTCGGGCTGCGCTTTCGTCGAATCGCTGCTGTAGAGCGACACATTGATCAGGCTCAACTTGCCTCCCGGCGTGCTGTCCGCCGTCTTCCCTTCGCCTGCTCCCGCTGAACAAGCCGTCAACAGCAGCACAAGAAGAAACCAGAACGTCGATCGTCTACCCACTCTTTTGTCTCCTTTAGTTTAAAAGGATGGAATGAATAAGGTCTTTCCCGTTATTTCTTGAAGTGCGCAGCGAGGCTGAGCGCCGTTCCGATTCCGGTGCCCATGACAATTCCAACCGCGAAATGGTCCATCGCCGCTCCGAGCGAGGACCCGATGGCGATGCCGACTCCGATCCAGAGCAAGGCGCCTCCGTTTTTCTTTGGCTCCTGTCTTTCCGGATCAACAGGTTCATGCGCCAATTGGTCCACTCCCTTTCGCGTTGGCAGTCTTGCCTTTATTATGCACAAAAAGGACTCCTTCACGGAAGGGGTTCTTTTTCGCGCGCAGCTCCGGGCTCGGCGGACTGGACAGCCTTCTCGTGGAGGAGCAGCCACTCCTTCCTCCAAAGACCGCCGGCATAGCCGGTCAGGGCGCCGCTGGAGCCGATGATCCGGTGGCAGGGGACGACGATGCTCAGCTTGTTCCTCCCGTTGGCGCTGCCGACCGCCCGGATCGCCCTTTCGCTGCCGATCGCGACGGCGATGTCCTTGTAGGATGCCGTCTGCGCGTAGGACACATCGGTCAAGGCTTGCCATACGCGCTTCTGAAATTCGGTTCCCTGAGCGGCGCATGGGAACGTGAACAGCCGGCGCTCGCCGCGGAAGTATTGGTCCAGCTGCAGCCGGCAATCGATCAGAGCTTGAGGCGTATCGGGCCGGATCGGCTCCGAGAGCTGCTCCTCCTCGGAGAACAGGATGGATTGGACGCCCTCGTCCGTACCGGCAATGCTGAGAACCCCGATGGGGGTGTCAAGGCCGACTCGATGCTGCTTGCTCACTGGAAATGACCTCCTTGGCTTGATGAGCCGGATGGGTTCCGCAGACTGCCGTTGCCTCTCCTGCGGCCGAGCGGCGGCGGTATTGGGTTGGCGTGCAAGCCGTCAAGCGGCGGAACGCCTTGTAGAAATGAGACGGGCTGCGGAATCCGGACTCGTAGCAGATGTCCAGGCTGCCCCGGTCTGTCGTGCGCAGGAGGCGGGCCGCTTTGTCCACTCTTATTTTCTCCAGAAACGTCCGCGGCGTCTCCGACGTCTCCTGCTTGAACAGCCTCTCCAGATGGTACGGGCTTACGCCGGCATATGCGGAGATGTCCCGCAGCGACAGAGCCCGCCGGTGCTCCCGGACCAGGAAGGCCGATATGCTCCGGATCAGGGCGGCATGGGGAGTCCGCTCCGCTTCGGGCTGGCATCGCTTGCAGGCACGGAATCCGGCCGCTTCGGCTTCCTCCCTATGGACGTAAAAGCGGACATTTTCTTTCTTCGGCTTTCTGGAGCGGCAGGACGGGCGGCAGTAGATTTTCGTCGTTGTCACGGCGGTATAGAACAAGCCGTCATACGTGTTGTCGCAGGCGATGATCTTTTCCCACATTTCCTCGAAGCCCATAGTCTCCACCGTGCCGCCGCCTTTCCTTGCCGGGTTCTTCCTGTTTATTTCTCTCCAGATCGGCATCTTGCAGCCGGCTCGAGGAGGACTCGCAAGCTTAGTCTAGCTCAGATACCGCTCCGATTCATCCTCATTCTTGCTTTTAAGCTCGGAATCTCCACGGCTCCTGACGGACCGGTTTCATTAGGGTATAATCAGGCTCAAACCCATGGAAGCAGGTGAACCCTTCGTGATCCATTTGCTGCCGCTCATGCTCGAGAGGGTCGGCATTCTGCTCATCGTCGTCTTTCTGCTCTCCCGGATGAAGTCTTTCCGCCAGATCATCCACCATGAGCATCGACTCAAGGAGAAGCTGCTGCTGATCGCCATCTTCGGCGCATTCGGCATCATCAGCAACTATACGGGAATCAAAATCAGCCATGGCGCCATCGCCTCGCAGGCTTGGCAGGCCAACGTCGATTATGAAAGCGCCCTCGCCAATACGCGCGTGCTCGGCGTCGTGCTCGGCGGCCTGCTCGGCGGCCCGCTCGTCGGCTTCGGGGCCGGCCTGATCGCCGGCGTGCACCGCATTACGCTCGGCGGCTTCACGGCCGTCGCCTGCGGCATCTCGACGATCATGGCCGGCCTGATCACCGGCCTGATCGGAGCCCGGATGCGCCGCAAGGGCAAGAGCATGACCTGGCGCGCCGTCGTCATCGGCATCGTCATGGAATGCGCGCAGATGGGCATCATCCTGCTCGCCGCCCGCCCGTTCGAGCCCGCTCTGGAGCTCGTGCGGGTCATCGGCATTCCGATGATCGTCATCAACGGCTTCGGCACGCTGCTGTTCATGCTGTTCGTGCAATCGATCGTGCAGGAGGAGGAGCGCACCCGCGCCCTCCAGACGCACAAGGCGCTGCATATCGCCGACCAGACGCTGCCGTTCTTCCGGCAAGGACTGAGCGAATACTCCTGCCGCGAGGTGGCGGAGATCATGCTGAGGACGACCCATGCCGATGCGATCTCGATCACCAACCGGCAGCAGGTGCTGGCCCATGTCGGAACCGGCTCGGACCATCATATCCCGATGCAGAGCATCTCCACCCAGCTCACCCGCAACGTGCTGGAGCACGGTCGGCTGCTGAAGGCCAAGACGCGGGAGGCGATCCAATGCAACCATGAGGGCTGTCCGCTGCAGGCGGCTATCGTCTTGCCGCTCCAGGTGCATCAGCATACGGTCGGCACGCTCAAGCTCTATTTCACGAACCCCCTTCAGATGGACCGGGTCGAGCAGGAGCTGGCCGAAGGCCTCGGCAAGCTGTTCTCCACACAGCTGGAGCTGGCGGAGGCCGAGCAGCAGAGCCGCCTGCTGAAGGACGCGGAGATCAAGGCGCTGCAGGCGCAGGTGCATCCTCATTTCCTGTTCAATGCGATCAACACGATCTCCGCCCTGTGCCGCACCGATCCGGAGACCGCGCGCAAGCTGCTGCTGCAGCTCGGAGTCTTTTTCCGCAGCAATCTTCAGGGCGCGCGGCAGATGCTCATCCCGCTGCGCAAGGAGCTGGAGCATGTCGAAGCCTACCTGACGCTGGAGAAGGCCCGTTTTCCAGGCAAATACAAGGTCGAGCTGGAAATCGATCCTGCGCTCGAAGAGGTGCTCATTCCGCCGTTCACCCTGCAGCCTCTCGTGGAGAACGCCGTGCGCCATGCTTTCGGACCGCTGAAGGGAAAACGGGTCGGACTTCCGATGATCGTCATCAACGGCTTCGGCACGCTGCTGTTCATGCTGTTCGTGCAATCGATCGTGCAGGAGGAGGAGCGCACCCGCGCCCTCCAGACGCACAAGGCGCTGCATATCGCCGACCAGACGCTGCCGTTCTTCCGGCAAGGACTGAGCGAATACTCCTGCCGCGAGGTGGCGGAGATCATGCTGAGGACGACCCATGCCGATGCGATCTCGATCACCAACCGGCAGCAGGTGCTGGCCCATGTCGGAACCGGCTCGGACCATCATATCCCGATGCAGAGCATCTCCACCCAGCTCACCCGCAACGTGCTGGAGCACGGTCGGCTGCTGAAGGCCAAGACGCGGGAGGCGATCCAATGCAACCATGAGGGCTGTCCGCTGCAGGCGGCTATCGTCTTGCCGCTCCAGGTGCATCAGCATACGGTCGGCACGCTCAAGCTCTATTTCACGAACCCCCTTCAGATGGACCGGGTCGAGCAGGAGCTGGCCGAAGGCCTCGGCAAGCTGTTCTCCACACAGCTGGAGCTGGCGGAGGCCGAGCAGCAGAGCCGCCTGCTGAAGGACGCGGAGATCAAGGCGCTGCAGGCGCAGGTGCATCCTCATTTCCTGTTCAATGCGATCAACACGATCTCCGCCCTGTGCCGCACCGATCCGGAGACCGCGCGCAAGCTGCTGCTGCAGCTCGGAGTCTTTTTCCGCAGCAATCTTCAGGGCGCGCGGCAGATGCTCATCCCGCTGCGCAAGGAGCTGGAGCATGTCGAAGCCTACCTGACGCTGGAGAAGGCCCGTTTTCCAGGCAAATACAAGGTCGAGCTGGAAATCGATCCTGCGCTCGAAGAGGTGCTCATTCCGCCGTTCACCCTGCAGCCTCTCGTGGAGAACGCCGTGCGCCATGCTTTCGGACCGCTGAAGGGAAAACGGGTCGGACATGTGACGATCACCGCGTTCCAGGAGGACGACCGGATGGTGCTCGTCGCGGAGGATGACGGCATCGGCTTCGCCAAGGAGCTTCTCGGGACGGTCGGCAGGCAGAAGGTCAAGTCCGCTTCCGGCACCGGGACAGCGCTGCACAATATCAGGAAACGCATCGAAGAGATCTATCAGGGAGCCGCAAGCTTCGAGGTCGCAAGCGGCGCCGGCGGCGCCAAGATCAGAATTGCCGTGCCGCTCAGCCATCATTATGGGGGGGAACAGGATGCTGAAAGCATTTATCGTGGATGACGAGCCGCTCGCCCGCGACGAGCTGGCCTATATCTTGCACCGCACCAAGCGCGTGGAGGTGATCGGAGAAGCGGAATCGCTGGAGGACGCGATCCAGGGCATACAGAAGGCAGAGCCCGATGCCGTCTTTCTCGATATCCAGCTCGCCGAAGAGAGCGGGCTTGAAATCGCTCAGCAGCTGCAGAATCTGGACCCCCGCCCGGAGATCGTGTTCGCCACGGCCTACGACGAGTATGCGCTCCGCGCGTTCGAGCTCAACGCCGCCGACTACATCCTGAAGCCGTACGATGAAGAACGGATCCGCCGGGCGGTCGAGAAGATCGCCGCGCTGAGGGAAGGCCGCCCCAGCAGTCAGGCTCCCGCTCCGTTGCGGCTTTCTTCCGCGCCGGAGCGGACCGGCAAGCTGGCGATTACGGTCGACGAGCGCATCCTTCTGGTGAACATCGGCAAAATCCTGTATATCACGGCGGAAGAAGGAAAAACGCTGGTGGCGACCGCAGAGCAGACGTACAAGGTCGGCGAGCCGCTCGTCACCTTCGAGCAGAAGCTGCAGGGAACGCCGATCATGCGCGTCCACCGCGCCTATCTCGCCAATGTGGATGAGATCGAGGAAATCCAGCCCTGGTTCCACTCGACCTGCACGCTGATCATGAGGAACGGAGCCAAGGTGCCTGTCAGCCGCACGTATCTGAAGGAGCTGAAGCAGCTGATCGGGCTTTGAGCTCCGCTTTCTGGCGCCCCCTCGCCTCCGAGGCTTTGAATACGCGATGAAGCCGCTTCCATTCGCCGCTTGATCCCTGCACCTCATCCCTGATTTCCTGCGTTCTATCTTGAAAACGGTTTCCAAGGCGCTTCTTTTTCTATTCTAGAGAATATCAACGTCTTGGGAGGTCACCGACATGAATGCGATTTCAATCGTAATCGGATCCATATGCATTCTCATGATTGCCTATCGATTATACGGCACGTTCTTCACGCGCAAGGTGCTGAAGCTGAGCGACGACACGCCGACTCCGGCACATACGCTGAAGGACGGCAAGGACTATGTCCCGACGAACAAATGGGTCGCCTTCGGCCATCACTTCGCCGCCATCGCCGCGGCCGGACCGCTCGTCGGCCCGATCCTCGCCGCCCAGTTCGGCTACTTGCCGGGCCTCCTGTGGCTGCTCATCGGCGCGGTCGTCGGCGGCGCGGTGCATGACGCCGTCGTGCTGTTCGCCTCGATGCGGCGCAACGGCCAGTCGCTCTCCGAGGTCGCCAAGCAGGAGCTCGGACCGGTCGCCGGCTTCTGCACCGGCCTCGCGATGCTGTTCATCATCACGATCACGATGGCCGGCTTGTCGATGGTCGTACTGCATGCGCTCGAGAACAACCCTTGGGGCACGTTCGCCGTCGCCATCACGATTCCGATCGCCATGGGCGTCGGCCTCTTCTACAAGAAGACCGGCAACCTGAAGCTCGCCTCCACGATCGGCTTCATCCTGCTCATGATCGGCGTCTTCGCCGGCCCCTCCATCCAGGACACCGTTGTCGGCGACTGGCTGACGTTCGATACGAGCACGCTCTCGGTCATCCTGCCGGTCTACGCCTTCTTCGCCGCCGCCCTGCCGGTCTGGCTGCTGCTCGCCCCGCGCGACTACTTGAGCAGCTTCATGAAGATCGGCGTCTTCATCGCTCTCATCGTCGGCGTCTTCATCATCAATCCGGCGATCGAATTCCCTGCCGTGACGGAATTCATCGGCGGCGGCGGACCGATCCTGGCCGGGCCGGTATGGCCGTTCATCTCGATCACGATCGCCTGCGGCGCGATCTCCGGCTTCCATGCGTTCATCGGCTCCGGCACGACGCCGAAGATGATCAACCGCTGGAGCGACATCAAGCCGGTCGCGTTCGGCGCGATGCTCGTGGAATGCCTCGTCGCCATCATGGCGCTGATCGCGGCCACGGCGCTGCAGCCCGGCGACTAATTCGCCATCAACTCCAAGCCCGAAGTATTCGCGACGCTGGGCATGAGCACCGTCCATCTGCCGGAATTGAGCCGGGAGATCGGCCTTGATCTGGAAGGCCGCACCGGCGGCGCGGTGACGCTCGCCGTCGGCATGACATATATCTTCACGAAGATTCCATGGTTCGAGAATCTCGCTCCGTATTTCTTCCAATTCGTCATCATGTTCGAAGCGGTGTTCATCCTGACCGCGATTGATGCCGGCACGCGCGTCTCCCGCTATCTGATCCAGGATTTCTTCGGCGAGCTGTACAAGCCGCTGAAGCGCGTCGACTGGATTCCCGGCACGATATTCGCCAGCGCGCTCGCCTGCTTCATGTGGGGCTATCTGCTCTTCTCGGGCGACATCGGCTCGGTATGGGCGCTGTTCGGCGTCTCCAACCAGCTGATGGCCTCCATCGGCCTCATCATCGGAGCGACGGTCATCCTGCGAGTGGCCGACAAGCGGCGGTATATGCTCACCTGCCTCATTCCGCTCGCCTACCTGTTCGTCACCGTCAACTACGCGGGCTACTGGATGGTCAAAAACGTCTACCTGAACCCGGACGCATCCGGCTACAACGTCCTGAATGCAGTGCTGTCCATCATCATGCTGGTGCTCGGCATCATCATCATGTTCACGGCGGCGCGCAACTGGATCAAGACGTTCAACCATCCGCGCGCTGAGCTGGAGTCGTTGTCTTCTTAACGTCTCGCTTGCCTGCTTCGTTCTCCATGCAAGGAACAAGCGGCGATAGTTCACGCGCCGCACGATTACGAACGCTCCCAAAAAAAAGCAGCTCATCGTAACTTACGATGGGCTGCTTTTAGTTTTATATGCGAAATGAATCAAAATCCCAATCACAACAAAAATCTGAATTGATATAACGATAAGCTTCCGAAAAGGAAGGCTGCCTCCCTTCTATTGGGACCCGTCAACAACGAGAGGATGTCATCTCTAAAGTGTTCATTTATGAGACTGGATTCTGTCCGAGAAAATCGATTTCAGCAAGGAGCAGCCAGAAATCACCCTCTCATTTGTTTTTTTACCCTAATTTTGGAAATAAATCAAGATCCCTGATTTGTACCTATAGCCTGTATCTCATCCTCATCTTCATCCTTGCTCTCGTTATCCTCTTCCCTCTCCCCCTCCGAATCTTCTTTGTGAACACGTGTTGAAAGCGGATTCCCTATATGCCACAATAGAAGCATATCGCGATTCATGTCTTGTCCTTATTCCTACATACATTTAGGAGGTCCTTATCCATGAGAACGATTCCACTCGGAACAAGCAGCCTGGAGGTTCCCGTCGTCGCCGTCGGCTGCATGCGCATCAACTCGCTGGACAAGCCGGAGGCTGAACGCTTCGTCCAGACGGCGCTTGAGCTCGGCGCCAATTTCTTCGAGCATGCGGACATCTACGGCGGAGGCGACTGCGAGGAAATCTTCGCTGAAGCCGTCCATATGACGCCGAGCGTGCGCGAAAACCTCATCCTTCAGTCCAAATGCGGCATCCGCCCCGGCATGTTCGACTTCTCCAAGGAGCATATCCTGAATTCCGTCGACGCCATCCTGAAGCGCCTGAAGACCGATTACCTGGACACGCTGCTGCTCCACCGACCGGATACGCTCGTCGAGCCGGAGGAGGTCGCAGAAGCGTTCGATCTGCTGGAGAGCTCCGGCAAGGTCCGCCACTTCGGCGTCTCCAACCAGAATCCGATGCAGATCCAGCTGCTGCAGAAATATGTGAAGCAGCCGATCGTCGCCAACCAGCTGCAGTTGAGCGTCACGAACGCCACGATGATCTCCCAGGGCTTCAACGTCAACATGGAGAACGCTTCGGCCGTGAACCGCGACGGCAGCATCCTCGACTTCTGCCGTCTGCATGACATCACGATCCAGCCTTGGTCGCCGTTCCAGTACGGATTTTTCGAAGGCGTCTTCCTCGGCAGCGACAAGTTCCCCGAGCTGAACAAGCAGATCGACGAGGTCGCGGCAAAGTACGGCGTCAGCAACACGACGATCGCGGTCGCCTGGATCCTGCGCCATCCGGCCCGCATGCAGCCGGTCGTCGGCACGATGAATATCGAGCGTCTGCAGGACTGCGTCAAGGCCGCCGACATCGAGCTCACGCGCGAGGAATGGTACGCCATCTTCCGTGCAGCAGGCAATATCCTTCCTTAAAAAGCAAAGAGTGCGCCTCCAGCCATCCGCGATGGTTGGAGGCGCACTCTTTTTGTGCATCCGTTCAGGCTTTACTTCAGAAAGCCTTCCTTGAAAACGGTCAGCAGATGCTCCAGCGTGATGGGGTCGCTGTAGCTGGACTCTTCCGTCTTGATCGTGATGACCTGGTTTTTTTCGACTGCCGGAATGCTCTTCCACGTCTTGGTGTCGAAGATCGGGTTCTCGACTCCAGCCATCTGGCTGAGGACGATCCAATCGCCGGCATAATCCGGCACCTTTTCGCTCGAGAGGGTGTAGTAGCCGGCACCAAGGGCGTCTTTCTTGACGGTTTCAGGCATGCCGAGCCCCATCGCCTGGTACAGAATCTCCGTCCCGCGGGCCCAGTTGTTGCCGAAGACATAGAAGCTCTTGGCATCGTATTCCAGCACCGATACCGTCGCGTTCTCGCCGATCTTGGCCTTGATTTCCTTGCCGGCCTCGGCTGCGCGCGTCTTGAAGCCGTCGATCCACTCCTGGGCTTCCTTCTCCTTGTTCAGGAGCTTGCCGATCTCCAGCTGCTGGTTCAGGTAATCCAGCTTGCCCCAGGTGTAGACGACTGTAGGCGCGATTTCCTTGAGCTTGTCGATGTTTTTCGTCTGAGAGCCGGCCACGATGAGATCCGGCTTCAGCTCGATGATCTGCTCGAGGCTGTCCTCGGATACGACGGCGACTCCCTGCAGCTTGTCCTTGAACAGCGGATCTTTCCCCGTCCATTCATCGACGCCCACCATCTTGCCGTCCATGGCAAGGATGTTCGGCGCGTTCGTCAGGCCGACGATGCGCTGCGGGTTCGCCGGAACCTCGACCGGACCGGTCTCGGACTCGTAGGTGATCGTCCCGGAAGCCGCATCGGACGAGAGCGATGGAGCGGGAGACTCGGCAGAAGCTTCGGAGGCGGCAGGCGTGCCGCCGCTGTTCGCCGCCGTGTTGCCGTTGTTTTTGCTTCCGCAGGCGGCCAGCGCCGCCATCAGCATCAGGACGAGCGGAATGGACAGCCATTTCATTTTTTTCATTCTGAATCCCCTTTTTCTATTCGATCATAACGACATGCCGACTGTGATAATGATTATCAATATCATAAACTATAAAGAGATCCCGCCGCCTTGTCAATTTCAATTTCGGCTGCTTTCCTCTCAATGACGAAGAGCCCTCCCCGCGGACGGGAAGGGCTCATCGTCATTCATCACCAGTTGTTGCCGGAGCCGGATGCCGTGAAGCTTGAGGAAGCATTGAGGAACTTGCCGGAAGGAGCTCCGTTCACCGTGTTGTTCGTGAAGGTGGACGTGCCGGTCGCCGATCCTCTCACATAGAAGCCGTAGGTGCCCGCATTCGTGATCGTATTGGAGGCATAGGTCACGGATACGCCCGGAGCAGGCTCCTCGATGAAGACGCCGGAGTAGACGCTGTCCTGGATCGTATTGCCCGATACGTTGACCGTCAGGTTTTGCGCTTTGCCGCTGTTGCCCACCCAGTAAGCCCAGATCGCGCCGATCTGATAGCCGTAGTCCTTATGGTAGGAGCCCGCTCTCAGCAGCATGTTGTTCTGGACCGTCAGCGTGCCCGTCATGGACGGAGGGTTGAAGTTCGTGCCGAAGGAGATGCCGGAGCCGTTCACGACGGTATCCGTCACCAGATTGCCGATGACCTTGTTGTCCTTGCCGCCGTAGATGGCGATATTGTTCGCCAGTGTCGGAATCTGGACGGTGTTGTAGCTGAACGTGTTGTTCGTATCCAGGTAGGTGTCCGACCACATCGCCATGCCGTCGTCGCCGCTATTGCGGATCGAGTTGTTGCTGACGGTCGTATTGCTCGTGCCGTAGTGCAGGTTGATGCCGTCCGCCCATACTTGGCGAATCCGGGTATTCGTGATGGTGGCGGCATTCGTCTGGTTCGTCAGCCAGACTCCGACCTTGGCGTGCTCGATCCACAGATTGGAGATGGTCGAGTTCGTTCCGTTGCCCTCCACGCCGGTCACGCCGTTGTAATCGTCACGGATGAAGTCGTTCGCGCTGAGCTTGAAGTCCGACAGCGCGACGTTGCCGCCCCGCAGGTAGATGCCCGCATAGCTGCCGGAGAGAGTGGAGTACCAGACGCCGGCGCCCTTCATGGATACGCCGCTGTCCAGGTACAGCCTTGTGCCGGTTCCGTTGTAGCCGGCTCCCTTGGTGCCGTTGTTCAGCGTGAAGGTTCCCGCCGGAATCCATACGCCTTTGTAGGTTCCGCCCGAGTTTTTGACCGCATTGACGGCATTGTTGATGGCCGTCGTATCGTCGGCTCCGTCGCTTGCCACCGCGCCGTAGCTCGTGATGGAGACATAACCCGCGGGCATCGACAAGGCGGCCGGAATCGCTTCCGTCTCGATCAGGTCGACCGTCACGCTCGCCGTCGAGGCGAAGTTCAAGTTGGAGGCGTTGCGCTGCAGCTTGATGACCGTGCCGGCCGGATACGATTTGTCCAGCTGGACCGACACCTCGTCATACATGTGATGCGGCGTGTTCGGAGTCGCATTCGGATTGTTGGACCAGCGGATCTCCCCGCCTTCCGTACCGTAGGCTCCATAGATCCAGCTGTATTTGGATGTCAGGCCGACGTCCTTGATCAGCGTTCCGCCGGCATACAGGCTGATCGCGGAATCGATGCCCGTTCCGGACGCGTTGTCCGGGATGGAGTAGCGGATCGTCAAGCCTTGGGCGGCTTTGTTCAGCGTGAACTGAACGTATTGGCCAGCCGAGGTCAGCTTGACGGCTTTGCGGCCGGAAGCTTCCGAAGCGAGATCGCCGAACGTAGTCGAAGGTCCGACGATTGCGCCCGTGTAGGACGCGCTTTCCGCTTCATAAGCGTCGTAAGGCATGGACGCTCCATAAGAGCCCGGGGACGGCGTCGGTGTCGGCACCGGCGTAGGCGTAGGCACGACATAGGCGATGTCGATCTTGTCCAGGTTCACATTCCCGGTATCGGTCGTATCGTACTTGTACATGATCGTGTTGCTGCCGGCATTCAGAGCGACAGTGTCGGTCCTGGCCGCCCAGGTGTCCCAGTTCGCCGTAGCGGCTAGGGAGGTCTGCGCCGCCTTGGCTCCGTTCACATAGATGCTCAAGGATTGGACGGCCGTCGAGCCGTTGGCGTAACGCAGCGCAACGCTGTAATTGCCCGCAGTCGACGCGCTCACGTTGAACCTTGCCGAGGCATTGCCTTTGTTGGCATCGGTGAAGCCGCCGACAAAGCCGGTTCCGCTGTAGCCCGTATGATCGCTCGCCACGGCCGCGCCTCCGGACAGCGTCGCCGTCTCGGCCTCATACGTTCCAGCCGGTGTCGGTGTCGGGGTTGGCGTTTTTGTCGGCGTTGGAGTTGGCGTTGGAGTTGGCGTCGCTGTCGGTGTAGGAGTTGGCGTCGGCGTAGCCGAGCCGGATCCGTACACCTCGACTTCGCTCAGCTGGCCTCCGGTCGACCCGGTATTGGCCGTAACGTTCACCCGCACATAGCGGGCCGAGACTGCCGTAAAGGTTATCGTTGCCGTGTTGGACGATGACGGATCGAAGGCATACGCCTTGGAAGCAGCAAGCGTCGCATAGGACGAGTTGTCGGAGCTGCCTTGCACGGAGAGCGTCTGGGTTCTCGCGCCCCAGGAAGGAGGAAGCTTCAGCACGACCTTGCCGATGCTTTGCGCGCTGCCCAGATCCACGGTCAGCGTGTTCGGATAGGAATTCGCCGCGCCTTCATAATAGCTGGATGCATTTCCGTCCGTGGCATTGGATGCCGGGAAGCCGGAGAACGTATTGTTGGCTGCTGCAGCTTTGTTCAGAGCCAGATTGGCGCCCAGGGAAGCATCGACGGTAATATTGTCGATATTGACATTGCCCGTGTCTGCCGCGTCGAATTTATAAGCGATTGCATTGCTGCCCGAGTTCAGCGAGACGGTCTCCGTCTGGGTCGACCAAGTATTCCAGTCCGCCGTGCCTGCAAGCGAGATTTGCTTGATCTTGGAACCGTTGACATACAGGCTCATCGTTTGATTGCCGCCGGAGCCGTTGGCATAGCGGAGAACCGTCGTATAGCTTCCCGCAGAGGAAGCGCTTACAGTAAAGGTGATGGAAGCTTTTCCTTTATTGGTGTCGGTCAATCCTCCGACAAAGCCCGTGCCTGTATACCCGCTATGGTCGGTCGCTTTGACGGCGCCTCCGGCCAGTGCGGCAGACTCGGCTTCATAAGTTTGCGGAGCTGCGGAAGCTCCCGGCGCAAAAGGAATTTGCAGAATCATCAAGGACAGCGCCAGGAACAGAGCCAGGAGCTTGCCCGCTTTTGCATTGGATCTCATGTTATACATACCTCCGTGTGATTTAGTCTGATGCGGAACTTGCTTAGCCCTCCTTCTCGTTCGGAATGAATGGCGGTCAGGCGCGCTTTCACCCCCATTGTAGCCAGGCGCGCTTAGGCAGGCCACTACATTGATGACCTATAAAGCCATTTTTGTGACAACGGCCGAAATGGTAAAAGCAAAAGAGCCCTTCCCGCTCATACGGAAGGGCCCCATGCATCGTTTTTACCGGCAGCCTTGGAAGCTCTCTCTCGAAAGCACATGCATTCTCTCTCCGTTGCAGTCCTCGTCATCGCCGGCCAATCCTTCGAGAACTTGGCTGAAGGCGAAGCCGAGCTTCTCAAGCACCCGGAGCGACGCAGCGTTGCGAGGGTCGGCCTTGGCATGCAGCCGGTCCAGCCCGATGGCATCGAATCCATAGGCGGCCAGCGCGGCAGCCGCTTCGCCCGCATACCCCCGGCCCCAGTCGCTGCGGCGGATCAGGTAATAGAGCTCCTTGTCCGGGCGGCGGAAATCAAGCTCCCCGATTCCGCACCAGCCGACCATTTCGCCGGACTCCTTGGCTAGGATGGGGAACGAGTATTTGAAGGGTTCTTCAAAACCATCCCCGTAACTGTCCAGCAGCCACCGGAACAGCTCTTCATACCGCTCGAAAGACAGCACGTCCATATGCATGTACGTCAGCAGCTCCTCATCCTGCATCAGCCCGTAGGACTCCATCAAGTCGCTTTCCCTGTACGGTCGGATGATCAGGCGCTCCGTTTCCAGGCGCATCGCAGCCAGGCTATCGTTCATTGTCGTTCATCTCCCAATCCGAAGTTTTCATGACCCAACAGCCTCGAGCAAGGAACCGGCAGCATGCAGGTCAGCACCTCTCGGGGTTTAGCCTTACCTTACGGAGCGGCGGGCAAAACGGCAAGGGATAGTTCCGATATAGCCATCTGCGAGGATTTGCGCGCACTCCCAAAAGAAAAACGGAAAGCCTCGGGCTTCCCGTTTTTTTGCAACCTGCTGTGTGTCGAGCAAGACGGCAAGCATGCCGTCATCCAGCGAAACTTCATCCCGTTCACAGCCGACGCCAAAGCGCCGATCTCCTCGCTGGACAGGAATTGGCGGTACATGGTATAACCTTCCATCATTTCAAAGTCATCGGCGGGCGATGTACAGCGGGCCCAGCTCGACGGTCGAGCCAGCGGATTGGCGCAGCGCTTCCAGCACAACCTGGGCATTGTAGCCGTCCGCGAAATCATAGACAAGCGCATCCTGGCCTCTCAGTGCCGCGATGACCTGCTTCAGCATAGGGAGCGGACTCGCGATGCCGTCGGCATCGACTGCTTGAAGACTGTCGGCGGAATCCCCTTTGTACAGATGCCGCCAATTCTCCAGCGCGACGACGCCTTTGGAACCGTGGACGACCATGGAAACGCGCTCCTCGCCGGGCAGGCCCGTGCTTCCGCTCAGGCGGATCGGAATTCCGCTGTCCAAGGCCAGTGTCGCTTCGGCCTTGTTCTCGGACAGCCTGCTGTCGGCGGGATAGGAGACCTCGCTGCTCAGCCGTGCGATGCGGCCGAAGACTTGCTGGATCATATGGATCCAATGAATGCCGACTTCAAGCAGAAATCCGCCCTGCTCCCTGGTCGCGACCCATCCGTTCTGCTGCCAAGCCCGCGGCCACTGCGGGAACTGCAGGAACAGTTCGATTCTCTCCACGGTCCCGGCCGCGCCTTCATCCAGCAGCTCCTTGAGCTTGAGAACCGGGGGCTCCAACGGGAACGAGAAATGCACGGCGTTCACGAGATCCGATCCCGCTGCCAGCTCCGCCATTTCGCGGGCTTCCTCCAAGCTGTTCGCAAGCGGCTTTTCGCAGAACACATGAATGTTCTTCTCAAAAGCGGCTGTCGCCACCTCATGATGCATCGCCGGCGGGACGGCGATGTACAGCAAGTCGATGCCGCCTTCATCCAGCATGATGCGGTAATCCGAATAAGTCCTTGCCCCGCCTGCGCTGCCCAGGACGTTCTCAATCGCAGCTGAGTTCGGGTCGCATACCGCCGCCAGCTCGATATCTTCCGGAAACCCGGGAGCCTTCTGAACAATCATATTCCTTCCCATTACGCCCAGACCGATGACGGCCAACCTGATTTTTTTCATGCTCCGCTCCGTTTCTTCGTTCAAGAATGAAAATCCCGCCCACGGTCTGCAACTGCGGACTGCCTATGGATAAAGAAAATAATACCACGGATTGCATGGCAAAAAAGAGAGGGAATGCGTTCCCTCTCGGCTGCCTTGGCGAATGCCACCACTTGATCGAACATGGCTCGCGGGCTGCGATACACAACCCGTTTATTTCACCGCGTAAATCCCTTCCTTGTAGGTCATCGAGTACACCATGCCCTCCTCCGTCAGGATAGCGCTGGCGATATTGTCTACGGCTACCCGGACTTGCCCGCCATTCGGATCAATCCGATAGATGCCGGGTTCGTAACCGCCGGACAGATAATAGACGCCTGCCGTACCCGCATAATACGTGCTGACGGGCTGTGCGGCCAGCTTCGTTTCCTTGCCGGAGGCAAGATCGTACCGGAACAGCTCTCCGGGATCGTAGTCGCTGCCGGTCGCATTGACCTTGTAATAGATGGCTCCAGCGGAGAATTGGATCTGTGCCGCCTTGCGGCTGACCAGCGTCTTGGCGCCGCTCCCGTCAATCCCGGCAGACATCACATGTCCGGTCTTGGCTTCGACGTAGTAAATCCGGCTGCCTTCCATCCAGAACGATGCGGCCGAGCCCGTCAGCTTGGTCTGCGTCTGATCTCCCAAGCTGATTTTGTACACGGCACTCTCATCCGCCTCATCGCTTACCTTGTAGCCAAGCGCATACAGATAGCCGTCCCGAGCATACATGCTGCCGACGCTCGAGTATCCGAGACCTTGCCCGTTGGACGTCCGGTTAATGAGGTAGGCGAATCCAGGCTGCCCGAACGCCTCCTTCTTGCCGGTCTTCAAATCTACTCGGCTCAGATTGTCTTCCATCTTGGCCATCGGATCGAAGTCCGTCAGGTACAAGGCTTCTCCCGATTTGACGTAGTGGATGATGCTGCGGGCATCGACGACTTTAACGATAGTTCCATTATCCACCCGGTATAACGTCTCTGATCCCACCGTCAAGTCTCCTGTATGCAGGATGATGTACAGGTCTTTATCGATCGTCTCGATGCCGGCAACCCAGCCATTCTCCGGCTTCCACGACGGCAGCTTGGCAACGGCATCGGATTTTCCGGAGGCAAGGTCATACGCATGCAGTTCTGCCGACTTATTAACGGTCGTCACATAATAAAGCTTTTGCCCGATGACTTTTGCTTGATCGAATACCGGATTTCCCGGCAGCTCGATGGCTGCCTCTTTTTGCCCGTCCGTTTTCCGGTATAGCTTCTGGATGATTCCGCTGCGCATGCGCTTGAAGTAATACGAGGTATTGCCATGCAGGCCAAGAGGAACGGTATCGCCATAATTGACCGGGCTGCGGGAATCGGCCAGCTGTTCCTTGACCTTGCCGCCGGCCGCGAGACTCCCGGGATCCTTCCAATCCACGATGTTGTCTCCGATGAGAACAAGGCCGTCATGCCAGTCGATCTTCTTGCCGATCGCTTCCGCCGCGCTTCGCAAAGGCAGCATGATCTGTCCGTTCACCTTCTGCGGCGCCTCATCCATGACGCGGACTTCGCCGTTCACGGTCATCGAAGTGCTGTTGACAGTGAACTTGACCGTTCGTTTGAGCTTGCTGCTGTGGAGAACGACCTCATCCGGCTTCTGCTGCTGCCAATTGGCTTCCCAGCCCTGCTGAAGGTCCGCCTGAGTCGCGAGATAGCTCATCAGGCGAATCGGCACGAGGACGCGCCCCTTTTTCTGCGTAAGCTTGAAATCGCCGTAGATGTCCGTCTTCTGTCCACGGATGAAAGCTTTGTTCTGATAGTCATAAGGAAAGACAATCATATTCCCGAACACTTCGGGCAATGGCTTGGCGGCTTCCGATGCCTGCGCCGGAGGGGCCAGAAGGCTCAGACAAAGACTTGACGCCAGTAGAAGCGAGGCTGCTTTCTTCATGTCGGCTCTCCTTATCAGATCATAATATGAACGTCTCTATAGACGCTCAAATCAGGAATATGTTTCCATATACCCGATGGGCCTTTGGCCAAGCGCCTTCCTCAAGTCTTTCATAGAATGAATGGATCTGAAACGAAACGGAGGGGCGAAACTTGGCCAAACCTGGAGTATCGATCGTGGCCTGCACGAACAGGCCCGAATTCATCCCGAACATTCTGAGCAACTATAAGCGGCAGCTCTATCCGAACAAGGAATTGATCCTCATCGTCAACAAGGACAAGGCCGATCTGAAGGCGATCCGGCGCATAGCCTCCGCTCACCGCCATGTCCGCGTCTACTCTGTCCCGGAGAGAATATCGCTTGGCCAATGCTTGAACTGCGGCATCTCCCGAGCCAGGCATCCTCTCATCGCCAAGCTTGACCACGATGATTACTATTCGCCTTATTATCTTCGGGAGCAGGTCAAGACGCTTGCCTTCAAAGGAAGCTCCGTCATCGGCAAGCATGCCTGCCTCGTCTATCTGGAGGGAAGCAAGCAACTCGTCATCCGCTCTCCCGAGGAACAGCATAAATTCGTCGATTTTATCCAAGGGGGAACGATCTTGTTCCGGAGGAGCGTGCTGAAGCACGCGCGCTTCGACGATATCTCCTTGGGCGAGGACGTCCGGTTTTTAAGGAAATGCAGAAAAAAAGGCTGCATCGTCTATGCATCCTCTCCCTACAATTACGTGTACATCCGCAGAAAAAACAAGAGCACCCACACCTGGAAGGTCAACGACCGATACTATCTGGCCAAAAGCCTTCCCATTGCAGTTACCGATAATTATACCGCCTACGCCAGGAAAAAAGCCTGATCGGAGCGAAGGATCGGCCGGCGAACCTGCAGCAGCAAGCTTTTTTCACCGGTCGCTCACGGGTATGGTGAGCAGGAAAGTCGTACCGATGCCCTTTTCGCTCTCGACTTCGATGACGCCCTTCACCTTGTCGATCGTGCTGTAGACCATGAGCATGCCAAGGCCGGTCCCTTCCGCTTTCGTCGAATAATACGGCTTGCCCAGGCGGGACATCTCCTCCTTGGTCATTCCGATTCCCGTATCTTGGATGCTGATGACGATATGCTGCTTTCTCTCGGCCACATCAATGGAGAGGATGCCGCCTCCCATCTCCTTCATCGCTTCAATTCCGTTTTTGTAGAGATTGATCAAGCATTGCTGGATCTGGTTCCGGTCATACCGGATTTGGAGGCTGTTGCTGAAGCTGAATTTCACCTCTACTTCATGGATCGATGCATAAGGCATGATGACATTTTTGGTATACTCCAGCTCATCGATCATGTTGGAGTAGACCATGTTTTCCGACTGCGGCTTGGCGAACGACAAGTAATCGCTGACGATCTTCTCCGCCCGGTTGAGCTCCTGCAGCGAAAGGTCCACGAATTTCTTCTCTTCCGGCGTAATCGTCACCGATTTCTGCAGCATTTGCAGGAATCCGCTCGTTACGGTTAGCGGGTTCCTGATCTCATGCGAGACGCTTGCCGCCAGCTCGCTGACGACATTCAACCGTTCCGACTGGATGATCCGCTCCCTGTTTTTGAAGTTGATCAGAATCTTCTCGATCAGAATCATGATCACGCTTGTCACTCCGACATAAGTCGTCAAGGCATTCAAGGAGAGGATCCGGAATTGCCGATCGGATCCGCCTACGATCAGGCTCAGAATCGCGAGGTAACACCCCATCGTCAGCAAAGCAATGGCGGCTGCCGCGGCAACACGGCCCCGGGAATCCAATTTCAAGAACGTTTTGCTGTAGCAAGGAATCAGAATGAATGCCGCGGTAGAAAACAGGAACGATTCGAGCATTCCTGGCCCCCCAACATAGAAGCGGCATGCGTTCAGGATGATGTACAACGGGAATACATTCTTGTGGCCTCCAAACAAAGCCACGATGATGAACGGGATATATCTTAAATCAAATATATATCCAATATCTAAAATAATTGGTTTTATGATACAAAGAATCATCGTGATGGCGGATAGAACAACAAGGATGTTGTTGTGATAAGGATGGGTTTTGTTTTCAAAAAAGATCAAAAACGTCAAAACTGGAACTAATAAAAACAAAAAATTCAAGAGCAAGGTCTCAAACAACGAATAACTTCCTTTCGATATTTAATGCAGCAAAGGAAATAAACTTCATTTGTAAGCTATATCCTGTCATTTTGCATTTCGTTACACCATTATAATCACAGATTGCTCAATTACTACATCTTCGGGGTAAATATTGACGGCCTTCCTGCCACAACGTATCCGGTGAATCTGTTCCTGATGCGTTCAAAGGGGGCAGGTTATCGGCGCGATTGTAAATTGCCTTCAAACTAACTTTGCCAATCTATCAAGTTGGATGATCCCGGCACAAGCAGCTGAAGTTCGCGATCCTTGTCTTCCGGACAAAGCTGCTTGGCCACCACGACGGCCGACAGGAGCAGCCGCACCCGCGCTTCCGGTTGTTCCGGATATGGCAGCGGCTTCGGTCATCGATGCACCAGTTACTATGGCCAAAACGAAACCCTGCTCCATGAATGAGCAGGGTTTCTTTGAATTTCTACTGTAAACGATGGAGTCGATATTAGTCGTCCCATTTCCTTCCCAGCCGAGCCGCCTTGGCCGCTCCGGAACATGCCCTGTCCATTCGAGCGGCTCCATAGTCGAAAACGCCGCATGGATGGCGGAGTGGCCCTGATTCTTCAGCCTCCGGCAGCTTCCTCGACCAGCAGCCTGTAGTCCTCGTAAGCCAGCTTCCACTCCTCCATGCGAGCTGTCGTTCTCCCGTCCAGCAAGGCGGCGATGACATCCAGACAGACATGCCAGCCGGCCAGATCCTTGGGTGTGTGGCCGGTCATTTTGCGAATCGTCTCGATCAAGACGAGGCGGCATCCGCCGGGCTCCGGATAAAGCTCGAAACGGACGCGGTCCTCGCCCCACGTGTATTCAAGGACAGCATGCTCCTGCAGCTCGAGGATCTCGAGCTCCTTGAACGTGCCGTCCTGCATGTCGAACCGGATCACTCCGCCTTCGCGAAGCTCGTCCACCCGCAGCTCCGGGAACCATTCCGCCAGCTTGTCGTTGGCTGTGAGCGACGACCAGACTTTCTCGGCCGGGTGCTTCAAGCGCCGCTCGAAGCGGGCTTCGTATCCTTCCGTTACAGGGGTTAATGACGCCAACATGATTGGACCTCCTCTATGGGAACGAGGGCCGCTGGCCCCGGCATCCCTGTTTTCGCGCGGACCGCCCTAGCGGTCCTCTTCGTCCAAGTGCTTCTCCAGCGCGTCCAGCTTGTCCGACCAGAACCGCCGATAAGGCTCGAACCAATGGTCGAGCTCCTTCAATGGCTTCGCGTTCAATCGATACCAATGGCTTTGCCCTTCTTTTCGTACCGAGACGAGCTCCGCTTCGCGCAAAATCCGCAAATGCTTCGAGATCCCGGGCTGGCTTAGCGACGATAAAGCAACCAGCTCTCCGACAGAGCGTTCCCGGACGCGCAGGGAATCGAGAATTTTTCTGCGCTGGGGCTCGGCGAGCACTTCAAACAGCTTGTCCTCATTCATGGCTTATATATTACCTTTCGGTTATATTTCTGTCAAGGCATGAAAAGCAGCCGACATACGGCGGGCTCCCTACCAAACAATGCGCTATTTCCATCGGTCTGGAGGTCGTGTACCCTAAAATTCCAAGTATGCTTCTTTGATAAATCCACTTTATAGCGATCGATAGGCCTTAGGCTGACCCATTCTTCCCCTTCGTGCCTTCATGATAGGCCTTAGGCTGACCCTTCTTCACCCGCATGGCGCCTCATATATATGCCCTGAGCTCAGCCTCAAGGCTTTTTTCTTTGGAGCGAATAAAGGAGGCCTCGCGGTGGAAATTTAATCCTTGGACTTGCGCCGAGATCGCCGATCCAACCGCTATTCACAGAACCTAACTCGCTGATGTCAGCGTTGAAGCGCCGGCTGGCTCATAAATTCCAGGTTCACGGCCCTGCATTTATGTTAAAATAGCTGTAGACAAGCATTGGCTGGTCCATTAGCCTTGCCATTCTCATTTTGCCCTCGGGCTCGAATGAGGAGAAACCATCTACAGAAACAGGACACTAGGAGGAGTTACAATGGCACTCGTTTCCATGAAGGACATGCTGAACAAGGCGCTTGCCGAGGGCTACGCCGTCGGCCAGTACAACATCAACAACCTGGAGTGGACGCAGGCGATCCTCGCTGCGGCACAGGAAGAGCAATCCCCGGTCATTCTCGGCGTATCCGAAGGCGCGGCCCGCTACATGGGCGGCTTCAAAGTCGTTACCGCCATCGTAGGCGCCCTGATCGATGAAATGAAAATCACGGTTCCGGTTGCCATTCACCTCGACCACGGCTCCAGCTTCGACAAATGTAAAGAAGCGATCGACGCCGGCTTTACTTCCGTCATGATCGACGCTTCCCACCATCCGTTCGACGAGAACGTCGAGACGACGAAGAAAGTCGTTGAATACGCGCACAGCAAAGGCGTTTCCGTTGAAGCTGAGCTCGGTACGGTCGGCGGCCAAGAAGACGACGTCGTTGCTGACGGCGTTATCTACGCAGATCCTAAAGAATGCTTCGAGCTGGTCAAGCTGACAGGCATCGACTGCCTGGCTCCTGCTCTTGGCTCCGTCCACGGTCCTTACAAAGGCGAGCCTAACCTCGGCTTCAAGGAAATGGCGGAAATCCGCGAGACGATCAAGCTTCCGCTCGTTCTGCACGGCGGCACGGGCATCCCTACGAACGACATCAAGAAATCCATCTCCCTCGGAACGGCCAAGATCAACGTGAACACGGAGAACCAAATCTCCTTCACGAAAAAAGTCCGCGAAATCGTGACGGCTGACCACGAAGTCTATGATCCGCGCAAATTCCTGGCACCAGGACGCGATGCGATCAAAGCGACGGTCATCGGCAAAATGCGCGAGTTCGGTTCTTCCAACAAAGCGTAAGACGCACGAAATCAAAAAGGCAAGGAGGACCTCGGTCCTTCCTTGCCTTTTTTTGCATGCCGAAATGGAACCGATCCTAAATGGCGCATAGCCTCGGGGAAGGCTGAGCCTTCTTGTCCGATCATCGGCTCCACCCGGCAGTCATGTCCCCGCAGCCTCTCTCGTACACTAGAACGAGAATGCTCGTACGAGACCGCTATCGGAGGGATGACGATGAAAATTACTTCCGGGGGAATGGAGGCCGTCTATTACGGCCGCGTATCCGCCTACGGCATGAGCCCGATTGAAATTACGCTGTCGGAGGAAAAGGACCCTCTGACCTTCCATTTCTGCATCGAGCACGATCCGCAGCGGGACGACATCGCGACGGATATCCAGCTGATCCGCTACAACGAAGTCCGAATTTCCTGCATCAACTATCCGCGGGGCAAGCCGACCGGCAATCAGGATCTCATCCATCTCGGCGTTCTCGACAACCGCAGCCTGTCCCTCCGCTATGAGACGACGATCCACTACGACCTGTCGGCTTGGGCGCTTGCCTTCACGTTCTACTCCGGCGAAGGGGGGCCGGGGGATGAATAAACTCGAGATCCAGGACCCCAAGGTCGCCAGCAAAATCATCGCCGCGAACGCGGAAAGCGACAAAAGGAAAGCCGAGCTCGGCTTCCTCGGAAGATTTTACGGCTCCGGCGAAAATGTCCGCCTCTATATCGTGGGCACGATCGCGCTTGGCGTCCTGCTCATCGCCCTCGTCTATACGCTGACGCCCGCATCGTACCGTTCCGCCGACTTCGGGCTGAAGGAGATGTGGACGCTCGTCGTCCTTCCGGTCGAATCGACCATCATCGGGTATTTGATCGGATCGCGTTCCAGGGATTCCGGAGGATGAAGCCGATTCAACAGCTCCAAGTCAGGATAAGCTCAGAGATGTTGCGGAAGCAGGCGAGAATCCTACCCAGTAAACCTTTATAGGAAGGGGCTTGCGATGCATGGAATGCATTGAAGCCCTTTTCCAGCATCTCCGTCCGGCACGCCTTCACTTTGCGATATTGAATGCCGACCGCCTTCCCGAACAACGCCAAGCAGCCGGCCCTTATTGCGGCGGGGCCATCTCGACGTCGATCAGCTTGAACTGCGTCACATCCGCCAGCCCCCGGTTCGTAATCCGGATTTCCGGAATGACCGGCAAAGCGACCAGCGAAAAGGTCATGTACGGAGCATTCAGGGAGCAGCCGATCGCCTTCCAGGCTTCCTCGAGCCCGGCCACCTCGGACACGACCTCCGGCAGGGATTTCTCCGACATCAGGCCCGCGATGGCCATCGGGACCTGCGCCAGCACCTTGCCGTCCCTGACTACGATCATGCCTCCGCCGATCTTCACGAGCTCATTGGCCGCGAATGCCATCTCATGCTCATCCACGCCCATGACGAGCAGGTTATGGCTGTCATGCGCCACCGTGGAGGCTACAGCCCCTCGGGTGATGCCGAAGCCCTGCACGAAGCCCAGCGACACCTCCCCCTTGCCATGATGCCGCTCGATGCAGGCCAGACGGATCGTGTCCTGCCGGATATCCGGCAGGATGACGCCGTGCTCCACGGGAAGCTCTGCGGCAGCCTTCTCGGTCCGCGCGCTGTTCTCGATAATGCGGATGACGTTGACGCGGGCGGCAGCCGCATCGAACCGGCTGGCGAGCCTGAAGTCCTCCGCCGCCAGCTCGCGCCCGACATGCATGGACTTGCGGATATGCGATGGATAAACGAACGCCGGGAAGCATTCCTGGCGCAGCTGTCCTTGATCGTAGACAACAACCCCGTCCGCAAGCACGGTCGACGGCACCATCCGCTCCAGATCGTCCAGCAGCAGAATATCCGCGCAGCGTCCCGGCGCGATGCTGCCGAGATCCTGCTCGCATTTGAAGTACCTCGCTACATTCACCGTCGCCATCTGGATGGCTGTGACGGGCTCCACGCCTTCTTCCATAGCCCGGCGGACGACATGATTGAGATGTCCTTTCTCCATCAGCGTCTGCGGACTGACGTCGTCGGTGACGAGAGAGATGTTGCCCGTCGGCACCTTGTCCTCTGTGACAACCTTGATGACTTCCTTGACGTCATGCCAGGCGGAGCCTTCGCGGATCATGAGATGCATGCCCATGCGCAGCTTCTGCAGCCCCTGCTCCCGGGTGACGGTCTCATGATCGGAGGTGACGCCAGCGGCGAGATAGGCTTGCAGCATGCGGTCATCCTCGCTGGGGAAGTGGCCGGTGACCGTCTTGCCGCTCTTGAGCGTGGCCTCGATTTCTCCGAGCATGACGGGATCCCCATAAACCACTCCAGGGAAGTTCATGACCTCCCCGAGTCCGACCACGTTGTCCCAGGCCAGTCCCTTGGAGATGTCCTCGACGCCCAGCCTGGCTCCGGCATCCTCGAGATCAAGAGTCGCCGGAACGCAGGAGGGAAAGGTCGTGAACACCTTGAGAGGGAGCTGCTGCCCCTCATCATGCATCAGCTTCACGCCTTCCGCTCCGAATACATTGGCGATCTCATGCGGATCCATGAAGATCCCGGTCGTCCCCTTGGCCAGAGCGGCCTTGGCGAACTCGGTCACGGACAGCATCGTGCTCTCCACATGCATATGTCCGTCCAGCAATCCGGGACAGAGGTACCTCCCCGCTGCATCGATTATTTTCGTGCCGCTTCCGATAGCATGCTCCGCGTTGCCCACATACGCGATCCGGCCGGATGCGATCGCAACGTCGACATGCTCCAGCAGCTCCCCGGTATGGACGTTGACCAGAATCCCATTCCGGATGACGATCTCGGCCTCGGCCTCGCCGCGGGCTACCTGGGACAGCAGCCGGCTTGCTTCATACAGCGGCGTTCTTTTTCTAGAGCTCATCCTGCTCCTCCACTCCTTCAATTGGCAATCCATTCTAAATATCTAGCTTAACACGATATCCGCCGCCCTATGCGACCCTCTCGGCCGGGCCCGCTTGGAGGCGCGGGGAGATCGCATGACGGCGGTAAGCCGGCATGCAGCTGCTCCATAGCCATGACGGGCAGCCCGTTCTAAGCCTCCAGCCGTCCCCGCAGATAGGCTGCCAGCTCGCGGGCAGCCTGTTCATGCGCCGCAGCGCCGGGATGGCTCCTTGCGCCCGTCGTCTCGTCCGTCATGGCGGGAAGCTGGAACACCGACACCTTCCGGTCGCCCGAACGCTTGATATAGGCATCGACAGCGCGGTAGATGGCCGGCATCATCGGCGTTCCCAGCATGCCGTAAGCCCAGACGATATGGGCATGCGGATTGCAGGAGCGGATCGTCGCGAGGAAGCTCTCCGCCGCCGCCTCGAAAGCCTGCAGATCCTCCTCGTTGAAGGTCCCGTCCTCGTTCAGACGCTGCTTGTAGGCCCTGCCGGTCTCCTCATCCTTCCACTCAGGCGAGTAGAACGCGCCTCCGTCGTTGGTGCCCAGATTCACGACCACGGCATCCGGCTGCCAGGAAGCGAAATCATAGTCGCGGAAGGCGCCGAGAGCCGCGTTCCTCTCTCCCGTTAGAAGGCCGCATACCTTCCGGTAATGCTGCGGAATATTGCCGTGCGGATTGTTGTCCCAGCTCGTCAGGACGCCCCATCCGCTTTGGGAAATAATCCTGCATTCCGCATTCAGCATTTCCGCCGCCAAGGCTGCATAGGTGCGCGTGCCGCTGAACCACATCGGGATCCAGTCCGCTTCCTCCCTGCCCCCGATCGCTCCCTCGCCGGAAGTGATGCTGTCTCCGATGAACTCGATCTTATAGGGCTTGTCCTCTACGGGCAGGAACTCCCCGTCGAACTTGACCGCATGGATGTGCAGGGAGCAGCGCGGATCGCCGCTCATCGGCTGCACGTCCTTCACGATGCGGACGTTCTTCGCCGTCTCTCCGTCCATGCCCCGGAACAGGCATACCCAGTGCCTGCCGGACGTGACCATTTGCCTGCCGACCGGCACCGAATTGATCAGAATCGTGATCCACGGCTCGTACTGGCCGTAATCGGCCTCCAGCTCCACCCATAGCTCGGACCCCTTGGCTTGGAGCTCAAGAGCGCTTCCGCTCCAGAAAAGAGTAAGCGGGGAGCGCTCTCCCGTCGTTCGGCCATGCACCTTGACATGCGGTAGATCGGATAGTGCCTGTACAGTCAATTCGTTCATCGTCTGATCCTCCATCTGCGGTTCCGTCGTTAGATCCAGTTTACTCCCGGACCCCGCCCGATGTCGCCCTGCAAAAAGGAAAACAACCGCAGCCTGCCCTAATCCGGAGATCACGCGAAGTGCATGCAGCTGCTCGCCGGGCCTGAAAAAACAGCCCCGTCATGACGACGGGGCTGTCAGCAAAGCGGATGCCGCGCCGCATTCGCGGCCGCGGCCATTTTCATCAACCTTACATGACCGGTTGAGGACTAGGGCTCAGTCCAAGCGTCCTTGCCGTGGACTCATGGATGTCGCGGATAAGCTCCGGATTGCCCATCAACGGCAAGCCGTACGAAGGAATCATTTCCTTGATTTTCGGCTCCCACGATTTAATATGCTGAGGGAAACATTTCGCCAATACTTCCAGCATGACGGGAACGGCGGTGGAAGCGCCAGGGGAAGCGCCGAGCAGGGCGGCGATCGAGCCGTCCGCGGCGTTGATGACCTCCGTGCCGAATTGCAGCGTTCCTTTGCCGGCTGCCGTATCCTTGATGATCTGCACGCGCTGTCCGGCTACGAGCAGGTCCCAATCCTCGCTTTTGGCGTTCGGAACGAATTCCCGCAGGGCGTCCATCCGCTTTTCTTTCGACTGCATCACTTCCTTGATCAGGTACGTGGTCAAGGATGCGTTCTTCACGCCTGCCGCCATCATCGTGACCAGATTGTGCATCTTGACGGAAGTGACCAGATCCAGCATGGAGCCGTATTTCAAAAACTTCGGCGAGAAGCCGGCAAACGGTCCGAACAGCAGCGATTCCTTCTTGTCGATGACCCTGGTATCCAGATGCGGGACCGACATCGGCGGAGCGCCCAGCGGAGCTTTGCCGTATACTTTGGCACGGTGATCGGCGACGATTTCCGGCTTCTGGCACACCATGAACAGTCCGCTGACCGGGAAGCCGCCGATGCCCTTCCCTTCCGGAATGCCCGATTTTTGCAGCAGATGGAGGCTTCCGCCGCCGCCGCCGATGAAGACGAACTTGGCCGTGCGGCGTTCGACCGAGCCGCTGTCGACGTTCCGCACCTTGAGTTCCCATAAGCCGTCGCTTGTCCGTTTGATATCGTCGACGTTCTGCTTGTATTTGATCTCGACGTTCCGGCTCTGCAGGTTGGCGAACAGCATGCGCGTTAAAGCGCCAAAGTTGACGTCCGTTCCGGATTCAATCCTGGTTGCCGCTATAGGACCCTTCGTTGTGCGGTCCTTCATCATCAGCGGAATCCATTCCTTCAGCTTCTGCGGATCGTCGGAAAATTCCATTCCGTCAAAGAGCGGATTGGCCGACAGAGCGTCGAACCGCTTTTTCAAAAAGGCGACATCCTTCTCCCCTTGCACGAAGCTCATATGGGGAACCGGCATGATGAAGTCCTGCGGGTTGGCGATCAGCTTGCTTTGGACCAGATAGGACCAGAACTGCTTCGATACCTGAAATTCCTCATTCACGCCGATCGCCTTGCTGATATCCATCGATCCGTCCGGCTTCTCGACCGTGTAGTTGAGCTCGCATAGGGAGGAATGCCCCGTCCCTGCATTGTTCCATTCGTTGGAGCTCTCCTCGCCTGCGGTCGCCCGCCTCTCGAGCACGGAGATGTTCCAGTCGGGCACTAATTCCTTGAGCAGCGCCCCTAAAGTCGCGCTCATGATGCCGGCACCAATTAAGATAACGTCTGTTTGGGTTTGTGTTTTACTCATTTTTACCTTCCTTACACGCTGATATTTGAAGAAAAAATGCAGCTCTTTCGGACAAATTGCATAGCAAGCAAGGCGCGACAGAGTCACACCGCTCTTTTGAACACGATGACCATGATTATCTGCAGATTAAGATATTTACTATTATATAATAATGGGAGGCGATAAGCAGGCCGCTAAATGTGGATTTTGCGGACGGTATTCCCCATCTTAGCTTAGTATTCCAACCCGGGCATTTGAATATTAGATCCCATGTTGGAAAGTTGGCATTGTATACAATTATACGGACTCTCCCAGTAGGAGTCGAGCATAATGTCTATAAAAGAATCCGGCTAATGTTGCAAAATAAGCAGCAGCTTGCAGCACAGCGGCGGGCGACGGCTCCTAATGCCCCGATTCGCGCCATTACGCGCCTCAATCGCCTATGGCTAACGGTCACTTCCTCCTTGCGCCGATAAGAAAAAAATCGCCTCCGCTGAACCAGCAAGGGCGATTGCATTCAGATATGGCCGGTGTGGCGGAGAAGAACCGATTAGAAAGCGGAAGTCCAGCCCGCATCGGCGGTGACGACCGTTCCGTTCAGGAAGCTGGAATCGTCGGAGGCCAGGAACAGAGCCACCTTGGCGATCTCCTCCGGCGAGCCCGCGCGGGGAATCAAGCCTTGAGACAGCTGGGAGCGGCTGATCCCGAACTCGTTCATGTTCTTCATCGAGGACTGGATGTTGGTCATGACCGCTCCCGGAGCGATCGCATTGCAGCGGATGCCCTTCTGCGCGTACATGAAGCCGGTGTTCTTGGTCAGGCCGACAACCGCGTGCTTGGATGCCGTGTAGGTCGCGCCCGCATGCGCTCCGTTGTATCCGCCGGTGGAGGCGGTGTTGACGATGACGCCCTTGCCTTTCTCCAGGAAGATCGGAATGGCTTTGCGCATAGCCCTCATGACGCTCTTGGTGTTGATGTCGAAGATCAGATCCCAACGCTCGTCGGTAATGTCGCCGGCCGGCTCGAAGCCGTCCATGATCCCGGCATTGTTGACGAGAATGTCCAGCGTGCCGTACTCGCTCACGGCGGTGTCGATCATGCCTTCAATGTCTTCCAGCTTGGCTACGTTGACTTGAAGGGCCTTGGCCGTGCCGCCCTGGGCGACGATTCCCTGGGCTACCTGCTCCGCGCCCTCGAGGTTGAGATCGGCGACGATGACCTTGGCGCCTTCCTTGGCGTACAGCTCGGCAATGGCTTTGCCCATGCCGGAGGCGGCGCCGGTTACGACGGCAACTTGATCGTGGAGTTTCATCACATGGTCGCTCCTTTTTATCTGCTAGGGTATCCGGTTGGCGGATGGGCCTATCCATCATTCGCGAATTTGTACACCACCAGTGTAGTCCTCTATAATTTAAGGATCAATATGCAAAAAGCTTCCCGACTGTCGAAAAACGGATGCCCGTCCCACGATCTGTTCATCTTCATGCGCGAAGCAGACATTTAGGCGGTGATCTGTTGCCAGTACCCAACCGGCGTGTGAGCAAGACCAAACGCGAGCTGAAGGACGCCTTGATCCTGCTCATGGAGACCAAGGAGTTCAAGCACATCACCGTCACGGATATCGTCACCCGGGCGGAGCTGAACCGCGGGACGTTCTACAAGCATTATCAGACGAAAGAAGAGCTTCTCGGAGAGCTCATGAGCGATGTCATGGAGGATCTGATCCGGGCTTACAACGAGCCCTATCTGCATACGGATAAGCTCGTGATCGGCGAGCTGACGACTTCCTCCGTGATCATTTTCAAGCATGTCGATTCCTACTCCGACTTTTACCGGATCATCATCAATTCCAATGCGCTGCCCGGATTCCAGGACCGGATCTGCGGGACGCTGAAGCAATTGGTCATGCAGGAACAGGACACGATGGGAAGCGGCGGCAGCAAGATCGATCCGGATCTGTTCGCCAGCTATATCGCCTATGCCCTCTTCGGGCTCATCGTCGAATGGGTCAAGGAAGGCTACAAATATACGCCGGATCATATGGCGGAGCAGCTGATCAGGATTCTGACGTATCCCTATGATCGAGCGGACGGCAGAGCCCCCAGGTTCTGAACCCGGCATGCAGGATCGGAATCCAACCCGAGCTTTCCGATTGAAGCTCGGCTCGGTCAAAATCAAACTCGCCTTCTGAAGAAGCGCCACGAGCCGCTCCTCTTCTGCCGTCAGGCCCATGGCCAGCTTGCGGTTTCTCGCCTAGAAGACGAAGCGGCCTCGTCGGCCAGCCATGATGATGCCACGCGCGTCTACTGAGGCAGTGCAAGCTGCCATGAAACGCCGAACTTATCCACGATCCAGCCGAATTTCCTGCTGAACGGATACTCGCCCAGAGGCATCAGAACCTCTCCGCCCTCCGACAGGCGCGCATAGACGCGGTCCACTTCTTCTTCGGTGTCGCAAGTAATAAACAGGGAGAACGACGGCGTGAACGTAAAGGCATGCTTGACAAAGCTGTCTATGCACATGATTTCCTGGCCCTTCAAGGAGAACACCGCCTGCTTGACGGTTCCCTCCGGGCCGGGTTCATTCGCTCCATACCGGGTGATGCTCTTGATTTCCGAATCCTCGATCACGGAGATGTATGCCTTCATCGCCGCTTCCGCGTTTCCTTCAAACATCAAAAAGGGTGAAACCTTTTTCATGATCCGTTCCCTCCTTATTTTCTTGCAGTCCAAAAGCCAAGACCATTCCTTCGGATCAGCATTCCAACCGCCAATCGATCGCTCCCTTAGTCTTCGCTGTTCATCTTTTATATATTTGTCAAGTATCGGATGAGGATGACTGAATGCCCCTGCCCCTTCACCGCTGAACGGCGACGGCTATAGATATTTGTTCAGGTTGTTCCACACGATGGCATATCCGCTGGGAAGCAGGTGGATTCCGTCAACGGAATACTCCTTCTTTAAGTTGCCCTCCGCATCGGCCAATCCCTCGTTCACGTCGATGAACGCATAACCATGCTTGGCCGCCAGCAGCTCGATGGCTTGGTTCGCTTCCCGAATCGCCTCGTTCGTCCGGTTGCGGAACACTTCTTCCATCGACTCTCGCGGCACGAAAGGAAACTCCGCCTTGGCATTCACGGGATAATAAGCCATGACGTATACTTGGCAGTCCGGCAATCTCCGGGCGATCCGAGTCAAAATCTCGTCGTAGCCGGCAAGCAGACGCTCCAGCTTGTAATCCGGCGCGCTGATGTCATTGGTTCCGATGTTGATGAAAATGTTGGAGGGCTCCAGCTCGAAGATGCATGCTTCCAACGACTCCAGCAGCTCAGCCGTCACGAAGCCGGCTATGCCGCGGTTATACAGGCAGCAGCTGCGATCCAGCGTTTGCTGCAGCTCGTTGATCGGGAAAAACTCCATCAACGACGACCCCGCAAACACCGTTTGCCCCTTCCGGGCCAGCTGGTTGAGCATCGAGTACTTTTTCGCCTTCTCCTTCTTCTCGTCCTGCGCTTCCGGCCGTACAGCCAACGAATCCGCCCACTGGTCGACAGAAATCACCTCTGCCTGGAGAGGGAACACTTTGTCGATTAAAACGCGATGGACTTCGGGATCGGCATCCAGGCATGCATCGGCAAGCACCTTAAGCACAAAGTCCTCGTCTGCCGCTTCCCGCAGCGTCGACAATACGACTCCGCTCGTGGCGATGCCGCTGAGAATGAGCGTATCGATCTCATTGGCGCGGAGGATGACTTCGAGGTCGCTCCCGGTGAATGCGCCGACCCGCAGCTTGGTCACGATCGGCTCGCCTGCCCGAGGCTGCAGCGAGGAGTGAATGTGCATAGCCGCTTCCGGAACGGCACCTCCGGACCTTCCCGCAATGCCGCCGAACATTTTATTGCGCGCACTGATCTCGGGATAGCCCTCTCGAAACGCCACCCGCACGAAAATAACGGGAATCGAGTGGCGGCGGGCGGTTTCAAGAGCTTTTTGGAACGGGAGCAGCTCATTCTCGTGTTCGATGTAACGCGATACGACGCTGTTTTGCATATCCATGACGAGCAGCGCGCTTTGGCTGCGTGAACTGTGCATGAGCTCGGCCTCCTTTTCTCCAACGTATCGAATTCAACCTGCCGATTGTATTTTCCTGCCCTCCGGGCGAAACGCGGATGCAGATTCAACATAAAGGACCATCCCCAGCCGGGAATGGCCCTTCTCCAATCATATGTTAGTTAGCGTTCTGCTGCTTCAGGTCTTCCAGCGCCTTGTCGATGTCGGCCGACAGGCTTGGGTCCAGATATTGCGGAGCCGAGCGTTTGGCCGGGGACGAGAAGTGGGCGAACGCCTCGGCCTGGGCTTCCATCAACAGCACTTTTTCTTCCACGCGGGCAAACCCTTTGGCGACATTTTCCGTTTGGAACGCGACGACGCTCTGGTTCATCTCCTTCAGCGAACCGGCGACATTGACCCGGGACGCCAGCAGCAGACGGCGATGGCTGTATTCCTCGGACTGGACGAGCAGCTGGCCGATCCTCTCCTCCAACAGCTTCGTCTGCTCTTGAATTGCGGCTTGCTGCGCCTTATAGACAGTCAGCTTTTTCTCCAGCAGCAGCTTCTCCTGCAGCGCCAGCCGGGCAATATGCTCCTCGCCCCTTGTCACGGCCAGCTTGGCCTGACGATCTCTTTTCTCCAGGCCGGCTTCGGTGTCGGCAATGAGAGCGGCTTGCCTTTTTTCAATGAACAGCTGGTTGGCATAAGCGCTCTGGCCCTTCGCCACCTCCTGCTCGAACTCGCGGATGTATTGATCGATCATGTGGAGAGGCTGCTCGAACCTATCCAAGAGCCCGTTCGTTTCCGCCAGAAAAGTGTTCTTGATCCGTTTGAAAATACCCATGTCAGTTCGACTCCTTTTTCGTTGTAGTGGTTTGGTTTTGTTCCCATTGGTCCAGGAATTCGGATGTGGAAGGAATTACGGGAGCAGCAAGGGCTGCGCGAGCTCCGGCTGGTCTCTTCCTTCTCTTGATGGCCCAGAGCAGCAATCCGGCTCCGAGAAGGGTTCCGCCGACAACTGCTCCGGCTCCCCAGCCATCATGCTCGCCGCCTTCGCCTCGCATTCCTCTGTCATGACGGCCGTTCGGTCCCGCGAACCCTTTCCCGCCGCCCTGTGCGGACATGAAGGATGTTCTTTCCTTCTGCTTTCCGTGATGATCGTCGGGCCTGTCCATTTTCGAGGCCAGATTGATGCCGACACCGATTACGGCGATGATCCCGGCTGCAAGCAGGATTTTCTTGATCCAAGGTTTACCAGATCTCATGCTTCATCCATCCTTTCGTTGCGTATTTCTTGTCTACATGGCTCACTATAGGCCCGAAAAGTATAAGTACGGTAAAATGAAAAAGAAAAAAGCACCCTTTCTCCGCCAGCCTGAGAAAGGGTGCCGCATTCAGTTGAGGGGGAATTTCACCGCAAAGGTGCTTCCATCACCTAGAGAGCTCTCGACCTCGATCGTCCCCCGATGGGCATCGACAATCCATTTCGCGATCGATAAGCCGAGGCCGGCGCTGCCTTCGTCCCGGGAACGATGCGCCTCCACCCGGTAGAACCGGTCGAAGATGCGCTGCCTGCCTTCCTCGGGAATGCCTATTCCGGTATCCCGTACGGTCAGCACCCATTGCTTGGCGCTGCTGCCCAGCGCAACGTCCACGGAACCGTTTTCCGGCGTGTACTTGATCGCATTGTCCAGCAGAATGTACACCAGCTGCTTGATGCGCTCGACATCGCCCGTGACCTCCAGCACCTCCGGCAGCTGGGCGGTCAATGAGATCCCGTTCTTGTGAGCCACAGCCTCAAACGCCGTCATCCATTGGCGGACCTTCGGCACCATGTTGAACGAAGCCATCTCGAACTCGACCGAGCCGGAGTCGGAACGGGCCAGCACCAGCAGATGCTGCACCATCCGGCTCATCCGTCCCACTTCTTCCTTCATATCCGACACGACTTCACGGGTGTAGACGGAAAAGTCCTCCCCGTTCTCAAGCTCGATGACATCCAGGGAAGTATTCATGATGCTGAGAGGGGTCCGAAGCTCATGCGACGCGTCAGCCAGAAATTGCTGCTGATGCCTGTATGCCCGCTGGATCGGAAGCATCGCTTTCTTGGACATGGAATAGCTCAGCCATACGGCGATGATGAAAAAGAGCAAAAGAATAAAGAGCAGCACAAGGAGCAGATTTTTGAGCACCTCAAGGTAGAAGGTTACATCTTTGGCCGCATAGATGACGACTGCCTGTCCGTCGGCGGTCATGAGCGGACGCGCGCCTACGAAGAGCAGCCGGTCGCTTTCCTTGAATTTCTTGCCGTCATGGCGGTCCCGGGACTCGGGCAGCCATTGCAGGCGGTATTCGGCCTTGCGCGGATGCCACCGGCCGATCTTCTCCAGGCTGGCGTCTCTGTTTTGCGGGAAGGCATCGCTGCCCGCGATCATTTTTCCGCCTTGATCCAAGATATAGAAGAAATACAGATCCTCCCCTCGGGAGTTGGACAGATCCGGGATCGCTATCCTTCCATTGTCCGTCGCGTACATCGTGGACTGGAGCGAATTGCGCTGCTCCTGATAAGCCATCCCCAGAAAGAAAAGGGAAGCGAGAAGCGAGAACAGAATGAGGAAGACGATGATCAGCCAGGCATAAGTGAACGTCAGCTTTTTTTGCGTTTGAACGAACAGATCGCTCTTTGGGCTTCTTTTATTTTTCAAACCGGTAGCCTACTCCCCTGACGCTGTGGATTCTCGCTTCTCCTTCCGCAGCCTCCAATTTGTCCCGAAGCATCTTGACCGTGACGTCCACATTCTTGTAGGACACCTCGCTGCCGAATCCCCATACGCGATCCAGAATGACCTCCCGGTTCAATACATGGCCGCTGTTCTGAACGAATACATCCAGCAGCTGGTATTCCCGCTGGCTGAGGAAAATCTCCTCCCCGCTCCTGAACAACTGGCGCGAGGTACGGTTCAACGTAAACCTCCCGAACGTCAGCACATCCGCTTGGATAGGGGCGAAATTGCGACGCGTGAGGGAACGGAGGCGCGCCAGCATCTCATCCATCTCGAACGGCTTCGTCAAATAGTCGTCCGCTCCGGCATCAAGCCCGAGCACTTTATCCTGCAGGGCGTCCTTGGCGGTCAACAGGAGGATGGCTTGGCCATAATTCGCGGCGCGCAGGCTCTTGCACACCTCGATTCCATCCGTGCGGGGCATCATCCAGTCCAGGATCAGGACATCATAGGAGGATTGCCTGGCATACTCCAGCGCATCCTCCCCTGTTTCGACCCAATCGACATGGTAGCCGCCTTTTTTCTCCAGCATATATTTCACTAGCTTGCCCAGTTTCTTGTCGTCTTCGGCAAGAAGAATGTTCATCTCGGTTTCACCGCCGCTTGGAAGATTACGTCTAGATTATCACAGAAAAAGTATAAACGCGGTAAAGAGAATGGGGATAGGCGTAAAAGGCTTTGCCCGCGCAAGGAGATAATTTGACGGCTCCGACCTCCTGCAGCGAACCCATCTCCTCCAGCTGCTGGATGTAATAGTCGCTCAGCGTGAAAGCGTCCTCCTCATGCAATCCGCCCTCGATCGTTGCCCGGCAGATAAGGGCGATGCCTGTTATCCGATGATGAATTCCATGGCAGAGGTCCTCATCCGCTCCCTCTCCCCGTTCCGTACGTAGTGCATCAGGACACGCTCATGAGCCAGATTCGCATGGAGCAGCCCGCTGCGGTTTCTACGCCAATATCGGAAGAACGGCCTTTCTTGATTAGAACTCCGCACCTCGAATCTGGCTTTGAACATCCTTTCTACATTATAGCTGCTATCGCCCTGTTCATATCGAACAAGGCTGCCGCTCCTTTGGTCATGCCGGTAACCGCATGTTTCGACGCGCTGTAAGCTACAGCTGTCGGCGCTCTCACCAACCCGCCAACGGACGAATTGAACACATTGCCTGGTGCATTAGTTAAAATGTGTTGAATTCACTTGGTAGCTGATATTATTCAAGACATAATTCGACTTATCATTCACCACTCTGGATTTGATTTCCTAGACACAGCAAATCCCCTTCCAAGGTAGATTTGAATGCTTCTACCTTAGAAGGGGATTATTTGAAACTCCACTATTCAGCTCATTTATTTAGGCTTTGTTCAATTTATCAATCAGAGCTTCACGTGCTGATCGTATTCTCCCTGCTCCTGTCGCATAAGCCCCGTCGAACTAATGTCAGGTCACAGTTCCTGCGTGCTGAATTTCTGAAATGGTCTTCGATGTTCATCATAATACTCTTGATACTTTCCATTCGTGTAGGAGTTGACCAAACTACGCCAAAACGCCTGTGCCTTATAATTGTTCCACATTTCGTGAATGAGCCAGTTCCCAGGAAACATATCGAATATGCTCTTGGCCACAGCCTTACCAACACCTTTTCCCCCGAACTTCTCCATCACAAAAAACTCACCAATTTGATTTGGTTCATCAACGGTTCCCTTGATAACGAGTACAAATCCTGCCAATTCCCCATTAACACGTAGAATGAATGGTTCACGATTCGGGTTATCCCAATATTCATCAAGATCGGGAAGCCCATCATAAAGTCCGCTGTGTTCTTCCAACATGATTGCAGGCATATATTTGCTAAACTCGTACAAATAAAACTGTGACAGATTGTGTACGATAGGTTTCTCCGCTAAGAGTGCTTTGGTTAATTCAATGTGCAATCATAACACCTTCCTGACTGTAAATAGAAAAGTCCTCCATATCTTAGTGTCGTGGTACCTTGTGTTGCGCTATCGTCTCCCGTTAATTGAACCATCACTCCGTTTTTCGACGGTATCCCTCTTCAAGGATTTGTTTCAAACCTTCAATTCTTTTTCCAATAAACATATTCCAAAATGTTTTACCTTTTTCAGCCAGTTCTGTGTGTGAATAAATTCCTTCTTCAAACTTTCCCCAGCAACCATCCTGAGTCAGTTTATCCCACCCTAAGTAATCTGCATAAAGGCGGTTTTCGGATGGTATGTCTGAACCCATTGCATTGGTTGTAACCAATTCTGGACAAAGCCACATAGCTGTACAAACGGACAATAAACCACCGTGCATTTCGTTTAAGCCTTGTAAACCTGCCGCTTCGACCGCTTCTTCCCATGCGAGATGATTATTATGGTTTGCGGTAATCAAGATTATCTGAGGATATTTGTAATTAATTTGCTTGACGAAGGCTCCCTCCCAATAGGAACCGCCATGTCCAGTACAGACCAAAAACTTCCTGAATCCTTGTCTTATTAGGTTGCAAATAATTTCCTCCAACATGGCTGTTAAAACATTAGGGCTTACCGTAACTGTCCCCTTGAAATGAGCATGTTCTTCAGAGGTGTTAAACGGAATTGTAGGCAACACGTAAGCATTTAGCTCTCTTCCATAAGCATGGGCATAAAGCTCTGCTATTAGCGTATCCAGATGCATTGGTAGGTACGGTCCAAACTGTTCCGTCGCTCCTACCGATAGAACAGCTGTATCAATCCCACTTTCTGAAAGTTCCATTGTCGTGTTCTTATAACTAAGCATACTTGCACTCCTTAAAAGGCTTGATTTTTTAAATTGTACCATTATTGGATGGTGGAAAACGGCTATAACTAAACTATTCAGACGATTTGTAATTAAACTCTACTGTCCTTTAGCTGAATGCCCTTGCACACCTTAGTTAGCAAGGACAGATCGAGTCGATAATCTTTGACATGCTATAATCAAAATTTTCAATGTATTTCTCTCTGGGAAAGTTGTGGAGGCGTTGCTGAAATCTGTGCCAGTAACAGATCTTGCTGTGAGTGTACGTAATCCAGAGAAAGCTGAAGGCTTGCGGGCAAGGGGAGTCGAAGTTCGGCATGGAGATTTTGATCATTCAGCAGGCTGGTGTTAAATTTATTGCTTATACCAGCATGCCGAATGCAAAGGAAAGTAAGAATCTTTTGGTTCCGACTCATCCAAAGAAGTTTCCGTACAACAGGTGGATGACGCTACTTATGCTAACATCATGAAGGATGCAGGATTACCCGATTTTGTAGTCCGTATCTTCGTAGCCAGCCAACAGGGTATTCGAGAGGGGACATTGGCAATCGAAAGCAATGATTTTGAAAAAGTGCTCGGTCGTCCACTAATGCCAATCAACCAAGCACTTCGTCAAATCATTGGCGAACTTGGGAACAACCGAAAGCTTTTAGATTATGCGAAACAAGCGTCCGATGTTCATTCTGACGCCATCTACATCCAAGCGTTGATTCACCTCCAAAAAATAGAAAAGGCTATTGATGTATGTCTTTATACACCAATAGCCTTTTATGTTTGATTCCTATTCATTTTTTTGTCTCATCCTTCCTGCTCACGACAGTTATATAATAATGTCGTGTGTATTATCATTCCTAAAAACGTTGGATTTTTTATGGCTATCATAGGTTTGGTCAAGGGTTGTTTTTCTGTCCTATCGCGCCTTTCCACTGGTAGGAACCAATTTGCGCATGGTTCAATTGTTCCCATATATTTCCTCGATATGCGAGTCACTTGAGTGTGACAATTATTATGAATCATTGTATACTTTTCTGAAAGTACACACTTATTTGTAAGATAGTATCTTAATATATACTGATAGGGGGTTAAGACTTGGGTGACCAACAATTTAAATCCTCCGTGGAAATGACACTGAAAGTAATCGGCGGCAAGTGGAAGCCGGTTATTCTTTGCCATCTTACCGAGGGAGCCAAAAGATTCGGAGAGCTTCGCCGCGATATGCCGGCCATCACACAAAAGATGTTGACTCAACAATTAAGGGAGCTTGAAGATGATGGCATCCTGAACCGAAAAGTATATACGCAGGTGCCTCCAAAGGTGGAATATAGCTTGACGGAATATGGTCTTACCTTGAAAGAAGTATTGAATGTGATGGCGAAATGGGGTCTACAGCATTTGACAACCGTTACAGACCAGCATGATTTACCACCAACGGAACATTCATAAAAATTGAACAAAAAACTCAAAATAAGAACCTTGGGAAACCGAGGTCCTTTTTTATTTCATCACAGTTTCTTTTTTGACACTACATTCTTTTTAGTGCTTTTTTTGATCGTTAGGTTTAGAATGAAGTCCGATTTACTTAAAACCAACACCAAGGAGTGGCAGAGCATGGAACTTCAATTAGCGCTGGATCTTGTCGACATCCCTCAAGCCAAAGAGGTTGTAAAAGAAGTCGAAGCTTACATTGACATTGTGGAGATCGGCACGCCGGTCGTTATCAATGAGGGATTAAGAGCCGTGAAGGAAATCAAAGACGCTTTTCCCCATCTTAAAGTCCTTGCCGATTTAAAGGTCATGGATGCAGCTGGCTACGAGGTCATGAAGGCTTCCGAAGCAGGAGCAGATATTGTTACGATTCTTGGCGTTGCCGAGGATATGACGATCAAAGGAGCCGTTGAAGAAGCTAAGAAACAGGGAAAGAAAATTCTCGTCGATATGATCGGCGTAAAAAACCTTGAGCAGCGGGCTAAAGAAGTAGATGCCTTTGGTGTGGACTATATTTGCGTCCATACCGGTTATGATCTGCAGGCCGTCGGGAAAAACTCTTTTGAAGACCTTCAGACAATCAAACGAGTAGTCAAAAATGCGAAAACCGCTGTAGCCGGAGGTATTAAATTAAGCACGCTGCCGGATGTCGTCAAATCCCAGCCGGACCTCGTCATTGTCGGCGGCGGCATTACCAGCGAAAAAGATAAAAAAGCTGCCGCTGCAGAAATGCAAAAAATGGTCAAGCAAGGCCCCTCTGTATAATGCAGACCGTACAGTACCTTGCTCACATCCGCAATGAGCTGAACTCAGTCGCGGATGTAATTTCCGATGCTGAGGCAGAGGCACTGATCTCGACACTTCTTCATGCGCGGAGAGTTTATGTAGCCGGTGCTGGCCGCTCAGGCTTGATGGTGCGTTCCTTTGCCATGCGGCTTATGCATTTGGGCTTAGAAGCTTACGTCGTTGGGGAAACGATAGCTCCAGGCTTAGCCCAAGGGGATCTGCTTCTTATCGCTACAGGCTCAGGGGAAACAAAAAGTTTGATTCCCATGACTCAAAAAGCAAAGAGTCTTCAAGCTTCTGTAGCGGCTGTTACCATTTCTCCACAATCGACAATCGGCAAATTGGCGGACATTACGGTAACTATGCCTGGTTCACCCAAAGAGCAACAGGGGAACCAAACCATTCAACCGATGGGATCCCTGTTTGAGCAAACCCTGTTATTATTTTTCGATGCTGTCGTATTACGAATTATGGAGATCAAATCTATAGATTCTCAAACCATGTTAAGTCGCCATGCGAATCTGGAGTAGATCGGACAAAACAAGGCGCTGAAATAGCGGAAATTAGATTTTTTATCAGGGTAAAATGTCGTCAATTGTGATGCATTTTACCCCTTTTTTGCGCATGTCATCTCTGGGACACGGTTTTATGATTTTTGTCTAAAGCATAAAATTTGATTTTGGATGTAAAGTAAAGTAATATAGAGATATCGCAAATTACCAATATCCTTTTGTTCGATTAATTTATACGCATTCCAAGCAAAATAGACTTTAATAAGATCAGAAAGGGGCGGGAACCGTTGAATCGGGAATCAACAATGATAAATGACGAACAGGCAGTCGAAATTTTCAAGGCTCTGTCAAATCAGATAAGAGTAAATATTCTGCAAATGTTGAAAGAACCTGATCATAATTTTTCCCCGCAGGCCCATGTCATCAAAGAAAAAGACTTTGATGGCGGGGTTTGTGTTAGTGATATTCGCAGCAAAGTAGGACTATCACAGCCCACCACCTCCCAGTACTTGTCTATTTTATTGCAAAGCGGGCTGGTGGAAATGAAACGAATCGGACAATGGACTTATTATCGACGCAATGAGGAAACCATTAAACAATTTGAAAAATATATAGGCATAAAAATATAACCTTTTAAGGAGGACCATGAGTGAGTTTTCAAAATCATCGTGCCTATAACAGCATGTACCGGAAAGACAAAATGACACTTGGATTTGTCCTCCCGACTGCCAGGATGTCTAAAAATCCGATTATGGAGAATCAGCTGGAGCTTGCCCGTAAAATTGAGGAATATGGCTTTGCTTCATTATGGCTCCGTGATACTACGATGCAGAATTTGAATATTGATGATAACGGCCAAATGTACGATTTATGGATTTATTTGACGTATCTTGCTGCCTATACGAAGCACATTGCGTTAGTGACAGGAAGTATAGTTCTCCCTTTGCGCCACCCCGTCAGGGTAGCCAAGGAAGCTGCATCAATCGATCGATTGTTTCCAGGTCGATTGATTATGGGAGTGGCATCCGGGGACAGGGAAAAGGACTTTATAGCTTTAGGGATATCCAAGCAAGAAAGCGGTCCGTTATTTAAAGAAAATTTCGAAATTCTCGACCGCCTGTTGAAAGAGGATCAGCCTACAATTCACAGTCACGCCGGGCTGATCGATGGTACAGATATGAGGTTGATTCCAAAGCCAGTATCTTCGATTCCTACCATGGTGACTGGATTTAGCAATCAGTCAATCGATTGGATAGCCAGGAATGGGGATGGGTGGCTTCAATACCCAAGAAGCATTATTCAACAGGCGCAGCTTATTCATGATTATCGTGCTTTAACTGAAGTTCATGCTCCAGGGGATTTCAAACCCTTCTCTCAAAGCTTGTTCATCGATTTATCGGAAAATCCCGATGAACTGCCCGTCCCCATACCCTTAGGCTATTCCGTGGGAAGAAACCGTTTAGTTGATCTCCTTCATCAATTTCAAGAGATTGGTGTCAACCATTTGGCGTTTGTTCTGTATTTTTCCAAGCGCCCTCCAGAGGAAGTAATCGAGGAACTTGGAGAATTTGTCTTACCTCACTTCCCAACCCATAAAGGTACAGGCCAGTTTTAAAAAATTAAATTGTATAAAAGGAGGAAGAATGATGACAAAGAAAATAGAACTTTCAGTACTAGATCCCTCCCCAATTGTCGAGGGAGGATCAGCCGAACTTTCCCTTCAAAACACGCTTGATCTTGCAAAGAAAACAGAGCAATGGGGATATAAACGGTTTTGGCTTGCTGAACATCATAATTGGGCAGGAATGGCGAGTTCAGCATCCCCGATCGTAATTGGACGAGTAGCCTCTGTCACGGAAAAAATGCGTATTGGATCAGGCGCAATGCTTCTTTCCCATTATTCTCCTCTTTCCGTCGCTGAGCAATTTGGAACATTAGAAACCTTCTTCCCTGGCCGGATCGACCTTGGATTGGGGCGGGCACCAGGCACCGACCAATATACAGCAAATGTATTGCGGCAGCGGGTTGCTGGTGAACCTGAATTCGATGCCCGGCTTGAGGAGCTTATCGCATATCTTTATGGTACAGGAACAACCACTAAGAATGGTTCATTTAGCTTTCACGCCATTCCCGGCGAAAAAACAAATGTGCCAATTTGGCTGTTAGGTTCAGCGTTTTACAGTGCACAATTGGCTGGAATACTGGGGTTGCCATTCTCTTTCGCTGGACATTTTGCTCCCGGCAACATGATGGAGGCCATAAAACTGTACCGGGATTCTTTTCGTCCGTCTCAATTTTTGGAGGAGCCTTATGTACTGTTAGCCGTTCAAGTGGTGGCTGCTGATGAGAAACAGGAGGCACAAAGGCTTGCCACTTCGATGTATCAAAAATTTCTTTTGTTAACCCGCGGACAGTCATCGCCCCTTTTGCCTCCTGTTGATAATATGGACGAGCTTGGGAACGATAATGAACGGAGGGCGGTTGAAGAACAGCTTTTCACTTCCATCATCGGGGACCCTGCAGGTGTGAAGCAGCAGCTCCATGAGTTAATAGAAAAAACTGACGCTGATGAAATTATGGCTCATACAGAGATTTTTGATCATAAGGCACGGCTCCGCTCTTATGAAATTTTGGCTCAGGCTGCAGTAAATTAAACGTGTCCAGTCTAATAAAGGAGGTATTTCTGCAGATATTAAATCACTTAAATTATAGGTTTGAACCGACGTAATTTTTAAAGAAAGAAGATGAGCATATGCCTGAAAATAATACAAAACAAATTACGGATATTCCATTCTCGGTCCTGGATCTCTCTCCAATTGCAGATGGAAGTACGCCGGCTGATTCTTTTCGCAATACTTTGGAGCTGGCCCGGCTCGCTGAAAAGCTGGGGTATAACCGATATTGGCTCGCTGAGCATCATAATATTCCATTTATCGCCAGCTCTGCAACATCGGTAGTCATTTCCCATGTTGCAGCAGGAACGTCAAAAATCCGGGTAGGTTCAGGCGGCATCATGCTGCCGAATCATGCACCTCTTGTTATTGCTGAGCAATTTGGCACTCTGGAATCATTATATCCAGGACGTATTGATCTTGGCTTGGGCCGTGCACCAGGCACTGACCAGCTTACCGCACGTGCTTTAAGACGTGACTTGAGAAGTTCAGGAGAAGATTTCCCTGAGCAGCTGGCTGAGCTCCGGAATTACTTTGACCCTTCTCTGGCACAAGGACATAGTCATGTTAAAGCAATTCCGGGTGAAGGATTAAACATACCTGTTTGGCTGTTAGGTTCAAGCGGATACAGTGCCCAGCTGGCAGGAGAGCTTGGACTGCCGTTTGCATTTGCGAGCCATTTCTCGCCGCATAACACACTGCCGGCTATCCAGCTGTACCGCAGTTCGTTTAAGCCTTCTAAAGTACTGGACAAGCCGCATGCAATGGTAGGGCTTAACATCATTGCAGCCGACACAGATCAAGAAGCTGAGCGGCTCGCTACAACATTGCAGCAGCAGTTCTTGAATTTGATGCGCGGGAAGGAAGTCCCATTGCAGCCGCCAGTGGATAATATTAATAATTTAGCGAGAGACTATGAAATAGCTGCCCTTGAGAATCAATTAGGAACTTCGATTGTCGGCAGTCCTCAAACCGTAAAAGAAAAACTGGAAAAGTTTTTGGCTGAAAGCCAAGCCGATGAAATCATGGCAATCGCCCAGGTATACGATCATAAGGCCCGCCTCCATTCCTATGAAATATTGGCAGAAATTACTCAGCTAAAGTAGGTCAAAACTGGCCGATGTTTATGGCGAGCTTTACCCTGTAACAAAACTTGATGTAAACAAAAGGAGAAAAAAGATGAATCCAAAATATGAACCTGCTTTTAAACCATTTACCTTCCGTTCTGGAGTTGAAATAAAGAACCATATTACAATGGCACCCATGACCAATACGGCGTCACATGAAAATGGTGAAGTATCAGACGAAGAAGTTGCGTATTATCAAGAACGTGCCGGTGGTGTAGGAGCGGTAATCACCGCATGCACATACGTCACCAGGAATGGAAAAGGTTTCCCGGGCGAATTTGGTGCCGATTCCGATTCCCTAATCCCTAGTTTAAAACGTGTGGCGACAGCTATACAGGAAAAAGGTTCAAAGGCGATTTTACAAATTTTTCACGGTGGCAGAATGTGCCCGCCTGAAGAATTGCTCGATCGTCAACCGATTGCTCCGAGTGCGGTAGCAGCGGACCGAGACGATGCCGTGGTACCTCGGGAAATGACAGCAGACGAAATCGATGAAATTATTAAAGCATTTGGTGAAGCAACCAGAAGAGCAATCGAAGCTGGGTATGATGGAGTTGAAATCCATGGTGCCAACACGTATTTGATTCAGCAATTCTTTTCTCCCCACTCCAATCGCAGAACTGACAAGTGGGGTGGAACACTGGAAAAACGTATGTCCTTCCCGCTTGCTGTAGTTGACGCTGTTAAAAAAGCAGTTTCTGACCATGCGACAAAACCTTTTATCGTCGGCTATCGGTTATCGCCTGAAGAAAGAGAGAATCCTGGCATCACCATGGAAGATACGTTGCAATTGGTGGACAAGTTAGCGGACCAGGACCTGGATTATCTCCATATTTCTGTCGGCGCCTTTTGGAACGGATCAGTCCGTGATAGTAACGATCAGACATCCCGAGTTGTTATGATCCATGAGCGTATCGGTGATCGTGTTCCTGTGATGGGTGTTGGCATGCTGCGGACACCCGAGGAAGTGATGAAAGCATTTGAAACAGGTGTGCCTTTGATCGCTTTAGGCAGGGAATTGATAATGGAACCTCAGTGGGTACAAAAAGTACAAGCCGGTGAAGAAGACAAAATCCGTACAACTTTATCTAAAAAAGATCAAAAAGAACTGGCCATTTCTGATAAAATGTGGGAGTACTATACAGGCTTCCCTGGCTGGTTTCCTATTGTATAAGGAGTTCGATTCCATCTCTGCTTCTTGAATTGTTCAACAAAAAATGGAATCGTGATGGTTATTGTCCTTGCTCAGCAAGCATAAGAACAACCTTATAAACTTTAAAGAGGCTGTCCCATAAGTGAGCTTATGGGCAGCCTCTTTGCTATCTATCGATTGTACTTTTTGCGTGGATGCCAACAAAAAAGGCAGCTCCCTGATGAGGGATAGCTACCTTCGTTTAAGATTATTATGAACAGGTAGGAGCAGGGCATTCATCAATTCTCATACGAAGTAAACCATATGGTTTTTCCCGCAGGTCTCTTCCATAATGAAATCTCGCCTGCCGATGTAATTGATTCACAATGACATATAAGTATTGATCGGGGCCAATAGAAAAAGTATCCGGCCATAAAATTCTCGGGTCATGTGCGATCGTTTCCATTGTGCCATTCGGCAATATCTTCCGGATACTGTTGTTTTCATAGTCTCCCGCATAAACGGTTCCTTTTGCGCCGGTGATCATTCCATCAGACGCACCTTTTTCCCCCCAATACTGCACATATTGGGATAAATCCATGTCCGGTATCCTTCTGTCTCTTAAGGCTTCTGTTGAGATCGAGAACAGCTGACGGCTTGTTAGCGGAGCGTAAAATAAAACCTTTCCATCAGGAGAAATCGCTAAACTATCGGAAGCCAATCTAAATGGGGAAGTCGAACCGTCCGGGTATCGATTCATCAAGATTTTACCTTCTACTTTCGGTAACATATAGGGATCAGGTGATGTTGACATTGCCCCATTTAACCGCCTAAACGCATTCCCATTTTCTAAATCTACGACGATAACAGCCCCTGGCCCCCTGGTAGAAGAATCCGTTATATATGCATAGCCCGCTCTTCCAACCCGGAAATCCAAACGGACATCATTCAGATAAGTTGTTGGCAAGACAACATCTTCTGTAAAGGTATATACTCTCCTTATTGTATTCGTGCTTAAATCAACAGCAACTAATTTTGCTCCCCCTTGAATAGGTTCAGAAAAATTCGGTGCCCCTGTATCCAGTACCCAAAGTGTTCCTCTTCCATCAGCAACGATACTTTGGACACTGACGAAAGACTTCGTAATATTTTCAGGATTAACCAAATTGGTTTCTAAATTGGGATAAGGCCGCAATTCACCCTCGACAATTTCCGCCACAGTAAATTGAACGTCGTCTCCCCATTTCGGAAAGCATACAAAAATACGACAGGTTTCGGAAACGCTGACACCTGTGGGCATAGCCCCATAAAAAGCATGCACCAGTTCAAACTGTCCAAAATATTTTTCCATAGATAACATAGGTTGCATGATATCCTCCTCATCAAATCCGAACGGATATCACCTATATATGATGAGAATTTTTTGTAGTGCCTGGTTCTTGATAATTTTTCACGGTTTCGCTCGTCGTGGCAAGTGCTCGAATACGCCCCCGTCCCAAAGCAGGGCCGTTAATCACATCGTTTTCCTGTTAGCGCACATAAAAAGAGCAGGTTGCTAGGAGGCGACCTGCTCTTTGTTTATTGAGTTATATGTTCTACACGGTAAATTTGTTTCATTTGCTCCACGGATACTTCCCGAGGGTTGGATGGCGTACAAGGGTCCTCAACGGCTCCCGCTGCCATCTGATCCAAATGCTTTTCGAAGTCCGTGCTTGTCCGTATCGCCGGGCATTAGCCAAGCCGTGCGGGATTTTAAAAATCGCTCCGCTTTTATGAGATAAGCTGTGCACAATCCCAAAAAATCTACCCCTGGTTAATCAATTCACGCATTGCCGCAGCTGCAGCTTTCTTATCCGCCTGGCCAGTAATACCGCCGCCTACAATCACCAGATCCGGCTGAGCTTTAACGACTTCCGGCAGTGTGTCGAGCTTGATGCCGCCTGCAACTGCAGTTTTCGCGTTTTTCACCACACGTTTAATGGTTTGCAGGTCATCGAAAGAATTTTGACCAACAGCTTGCAGATCATAACCGGTGTGCACACAAATGTAATCTACGCCGAACGCATCTACTTCTTTTGCACGTTGTTCCAAATTTTTAACAGCAATCATATCAATCAGGATTTTTTTTCCTTGTTTTTTAGCCTCTTCAACGGCACCTTTAATAGTCATATCTTCAGCCGCACCGAGGATTGTGACGATGTCTGCACCCGCCTCGGAAGCTTTCATCACTTCGTAGCCAGCAGCATCCATTACTTTAAGGTCCGCCAGCACTTTCAAATTCGGGAATGCCTGCTTCATTTCTTTAACGGCCCGAAGACCTTCGTTGATGACAACTGGAGTGCCGATTTCTACGATGTCCACGTATTGCTCTACTTCCTTGACAAGTGCAATACTTTCCGGGATGTTTACTAGATCCAATGCTAATTGAAGTTCCATGTGTTTCGCTCCCATTCCAATATTTCAATTACGCCAGAGTGTAATTGTTTTCTTTACAGTTACTATTCTAATACGTACAAATCATTTTCGAAAGTACGTACTTTAATCATACATAGTGTTTATAAAGTTATATAGTATCTTTAACCATACTATTAGGGAGCTGCTTGTGCTCGTCTAGAGTTAACTTGCGATAAAATAGGTATGGGGGTGAGAAAATGCAACGTGGTTCACATAAAGAGTTTAATTGCGAAAAGGAATTGACACTCTATGTCATTGGCGGAAAATGGAAAATGAATATCTCTTATCCCGGATATCACACAAAAAATGCTGGTCAATTACCTGCGCGAACTGGAAGAAGACCAGATCGTTCATCGAGGGATCGCATTGATTACTACCATATTAAAGGGTTAGAAAAGCATGTGATATTCCCTCTACTCCGTATGGTTTCCCCGCGCTGTTTGTAACGGCTAACAGTGTTTTAATCATTACCTTACAAAGGGTATACTAGTTAAGGAAAGGATGTGGTTTATTATGGCTACAATGAAGGCGGTAGGACTAACCCGATACCTTCCAATTGAAAATCCAGAAAGCTTAGTAGATGTAGTTGTGGAGAAACCAAGAGCGGCGGGTCGTGACATCTTGGTCAAAGTTATCGCTATATCGGTCAATCCGGTTGACACTAAGGTACGTGCGCCTAAAGACAGAGTTGAAGAAGTTCCAAAAATTTTAGGTTGGGATGTTGCAGGAATTGTTGAAGAGGCGGGACCGGACTGCTCGTTGTTCCGTCCGGGGGATGAAGTTTTTTATGCGGGCAGCATTGCACGACAAGGCGGAAATAGTGAATACCATCTGGTTGATGAACGGATTGTAGGGCGCAAGCCAACTTCCTTGAATTTCGCGGAAGCGGCCGCTCTTCCTTTAACCTCTATCACAGCTTGGGAAGCATTATTTACTCGAATGTCGATTTCTCAAGATTCGGGCGCCAACGAAGAAAAATCCCTGCTGATCATCGGGGCAGCTGGGGGTGTAGGGTCCATTGCCATTCAGCTTGCAAAACAAGCGGGGCTCATTGTAATCGGGACTGCTTCCCGGCCGGAAACCGTCGATTGGGTTAAATCCATGGGCGCCGACTATACCATTAATCACCATGACCCGCTCCTTCCGCAGCTTGAAGCAATTGGGTTTTCAAGCGTTCCGTATATTTTCTGCCTGAATGCTTTGGAAAAACACTGGGCCGGCATCAGCGAAGCCGTTTCTCCCCAAGGAGTCGTTTGCGCAATTGATGATCCTACCTCTCCGCTCAACCTCAATTTGCTTAAGCAAAAAAGCGCCACCTTCGTGTGGGAGTTTATGTTTACACGCTCGCTTTATGAAACGGATGATATGATCGAGCAACACTTACTGCTCAATCGGATAGCTGATGCTGTAGATAATCAAAAATTGAAGACAACGCTCGCCGAAGTACTTGGACCGATCTCAGCAGAGAATCTTCGCCAAGCCCACAAGCTATTGGAGAGCAATAGGACGATTGGCAAGGTTGTTCTAGAGAATTTTGTTTAAACACCTGTTCTTGGAAAGCACACAATAGAATTCCCTTGCCCAATAAGCAGGTGATACGTTTATTCGCAAGAAGAAATAAGTTAGAGCCGACTGCGGTTTGTAGTCGGCTACAATTTTGCTATAAGAAAAACTTGAACATATTTATGATACGGTTCTTCATATCATGTATGTTTGAAGCGAAATTGTTAAGTACCCTTGAAAGGGTTCCATATAGGTTTACCGCACGTGCAAAGCACCATTTACTTACTTTTTTCCTTTAACCAACTTTCAAATTCGGAGGCTACAATGCGTTCCCCCGTGATGCCCTCCGCTTCCTGCGAAGCCAAAAAGACAATAGGCTCCGCCATGACCTCCGGCTGCATCAGCCGGAATTTCGCCTCGATCTCGCTGCGCAGATCATCCGGAATCATTCCCGTCGCCGTTGCTCCGCCCGGAAGCAACATGTTGACCGAAATTCCAAATTCCCTTAGATCCTCCGCCATGATTGCCGACAGCGATTCTGTTGCGGCGCGCGACGGACCGTACGGAACAAAACCCTTTCTTTTCATGGTCTCATGATTCATGGAAATGTTGATGATTCGTCCTTTTCCTTGTTCGATCATGAGTGGGGTAAATCCTCGCGCTACCAGAAAATAACCGGTGAGATTGGTTTCGATAAGATCGCGGAACCCTGCCGGCGTCACCTTGTAAAAGGGCTGCGGCTCCGCCAGAAAACGCGGGTTAACCGTTCGCATCCCGATGCCGGCATTGTTTACAAGGACATCAATTTTGCCCCATTCAGTTTTTACCCATTTCACCGCATCTTCTACCGATCCCTCTGATCTTACATCCAGTGGAAGCTCAAAAACAGTCGTATATCCCTTTTCTTTAAGTTTTTTTACGGCTTCTGTTAATTTTGACCCTGGACGGGATGCTACCGCTACTTTTGCCCCTTTATCAAGAAGGGCTTCTGCCATGGCATAACCTAAGCCGTCGGAGGCACCGGTAATGACAACATGTACATTTTCTAATGCTTTTACCATTCTTTCACCTCATTCAAAGGATTAGAGCGCACTCCACTTGATTATAAACAATTATGTGATGAAATCTCCTGTTCCGTTAAACTCTCGTTAATAAATCCCTGCATTTTCAAACCTGACATTCCCCCATTTTCAGTCCTGACCGCCGATTTTCTTTCCGTGGAACAATTTCAAAAACGTTCGCATCGTTTTCGAAAGAGCCGTTTTTCGTTTTTCTCCTTGAGAGCAAGAAAAGAAGCGGAATTTTACCCGCTCCATTCATGGATATACGAATGCCTATGATGACGGGATCGATGCATACCTAAATCGTATGATTCATATCATGTATCGAATCAGTCGAGAGGGAGAGGACGCAGATGGTAAAAATCACTCTGGAAGTCGCCAAAGTGTTGATTCACGCAGCGGAACTCCGGGCAAGGGAGCTCGGGATCGCGGAAGTGATCGCCATCGTAGACGATGGCGGGAATTTCGTTGCTTCTCATCGGATGGACCACGCTTGGCTGGCCAGTGTCGATATCGCCCATAATAAGGCATGGACGGCGGTCGCGCTAAAAATGCCCACGGCGAGCCTTGCTCCGATGGCGGTCCCGAGCGGGGAGCTGTACGGGATCAATACGACCAACCACGGACGCGTGGTCGTGTTCGGAGGGGGGATTCCGTTGTTGTTCGAAGGGAGAATCGTCGGGGCGGTCGGCGCAAGCGGCAGTAAGGTCGCAAACGACATTGAGGTTGCGAAAGCAGCGGTGCGGGCTTTCGAAACCTATCCGAAGGCGCGGATCGGGTCTTCCGGGAGCTTGCTGTAAACCTGCGGTTTTAGCCCTATAACGAAACTAGCTCCCGCCATTATTGACGAAAAATCGGCTAAACACATGGGGCTGTCCCTCAGGGTACAATACCCCGTGGCACAGCCCCTCTTTTCATGCCATTATTTAAGGCTTCAGGACGAATTTAATGCATTCGTCCGCATGGTTGTAAAAGGTATTGTACGCGTTATGCGCCTGATCGAGCGGCACTTTATGCGTGATGATCTCCGTCGGATCGAACTCGCCTGCCATAATTTTTTGGTACAGCATCGGCATGTAATGAATCACGGGCGCCTGTCCCATGGTCAGCTTCACGTTTCGTTCCCAAATGTTTCCGAACATGAACTGGTTGTATTTAGAACCGTATACCCCCGTAATCTGAATCGTGCCGAATTTCCGCACCGCATTCATCGCAATGTTGATCGGGCTGAGCGTTCCGCCAACCAGCTTGGCCTTCTGCTCTTCCTCCTCCAATGGCGTCTTCTTGCCGTCCATTCCGACGCAATCGATGACGACATCCGCACCCCCGCCTGTTATTTCTTTTATATGCAGCCCCATGTCTGTGTAATCTTCAAAGTTGAAGATTTCGACGTTATTCATTTTTTTGGCATGGTTCAGCCGGTACGGGATATTGTCGATCGCGATGACCCGTTTGGCCCCTTTCATCCAGGCGAATTTTTGCGCCATCAAGCCGACGGGGCCGCAGCCGAGCACCACCACCGTATCCCCCTGCTTCACGCCGCCGTTGTCCACGCTCCAATAGGCCGTCGGCAGCACGTCGGACAGGAACAGGAGCTTCTCATCCTCCAATTCGCATGACTCCGGAATAACGAACGGCATGAAATTGCCGTACGGCACGTAAAGCAATTCGGCTTGTCCGCCCGGATAATTTCCGTAACGTTCGGTAAACCCGAAGTAACCTCCCGTATCCACTTGGGGATTGGGGTTGGAGTTGTCGCATTGGCTCTCCATATCATGCTGGCAGTAATGACAGCTGCCGCACGAGACATTGAATGGGAGCACGACCCGGTCCCCTTTTTTGACCCTTGTCACCTCAGGGCCCACATCTTCGACGATGCCCATCGGTTCATGTCCGACCACGTATCCGGGTTGGGCTTGAATCGCCCCTTGGTATATATGGAGATCGGAACCGCATATGGCGGTCGAGGTGATCCTGACGATAATCCCGTCTTTTTTCTGAATCGTCGGATCAGCGACCTGCTTCACTTGCATGTCCTTCATGCCATTGAAAGTTACAGCCTTCATAATCACCCTCCTGTTATGGCATGCCTTGAATTTGCATGCATGCTTCTATTATGGAATTGGAGAGTGAGGATCATACATTCGATGAACGGTGTTTTCGACGAATATGCCAGTGTAGCGAATTTCTGCGCTGTTCATTCGTTCCAATTCATTTAATAGACCCTAAAGCACTGCTTTGTTTTACTATTCTTCCTTCATCACTTTTTAACAACAGGGGCAGTAATGCTTCTGTGATAAAAAATGGCGCGAAGGTGTTTACTTCGAATGCACACCAATGGCATGAATACCTTCGTTTTGCAGTCTACTCGCAGCTTGAAAGCGGGCTTTCCATACGATTGCATTAAAAAAGGAGGGGACGGTACGGGTCTGGGGCTTCTAGGAGAACTAGTAAACGATAGTGGAACGGATAGTTTGACCCCCATACAAATGGCTGGCCTTAGCGAAGGCGTTTCGGTTGCGGGCGGTCAATTTCACCGGATCGCTTCACGCTCGGGGAGACGAGTTGACGGTTCAAGTCGGAACCGACTCCTGGAACATTGGTATCTGGCCGCAGATTCGATTACGGATTATCCGGTCGTCAACGATTCCGTCGTCTTACCGTCCGTTTCAAAGTAAAGGCTGATGCTTCTTCGGGGCCTCATACCTTTACTTTGATAGGAACGAACGCTGACATTAACATGCTGGATTCCAATTTCAAAGTCTATCAAGTGCCATCCATCTAATCTGAACAACCTGCTGCGTTGCCTCCGAAGACGACAACAATCACGTAACGGGCAGAGTGAATATTAGCGGGATCACGCCGGTGGACAACGCCATCGTGGAAACCGGCGGTTTCGGATATCTCGTCACGGGGATTACCGGCTTGAACTTTACAGTGGATCCTAAAAGTCTTGCAAAACGCAAATTCATTCGGAAGCGTCTGCAAAAAGTATCGAACGATTACAGTAAGAACAGCCCCATGATCACAACGACGACAATACCGACCAGACCTTGAACCAATGTCGCCATGGTTTGGGCGCGATATGCGGTATTCAGGTTCATCCCGGAGAACTGGGATACAACCCAGAAGTAGGAATCGTTAACATGGCTCACGACCATCGCACCGCATCCAATCGCCATTACCGTCAGCATTTGCCCGATCGGCACCGATCCCATCATCGTATCGAGCCCCAGTGACGGAATCATTGGCATGACGAGAGTCGATGTGATAACCAGTGCGGCCGTCGAGCTGCCTTGAGCCGTCTTGAGGAGAGCAGCGATAATGAAGACGAAGAGAAGTGCTCCCGCACCGACCATTGCGCTGTTGCCGTCAATAAGCGTCTTAACGTAATCCGCAATCGGGGTTGCGCGGATGACTGCGCCCAATGCGCCGCCTGCTCCCGTAATCATGATGATGATCGCGGAGTCCAGAAGGCCTTCGCTCATCCATTTGGTAAGGGTTTCTTCATTGCGCTTCGGAAGAAGCCAGAACATGGCGAGCAGCAAACCGATAAAGAGAGCGTTCACGGGTGCGCCGGCAAAAGTAAAGAACGTATGGGCAAAACCGCTCATCATCAATTCTTTGTTGCCTTCGGCATCCGTTCCCACAGGGAAGTTGGCGAATGAACCGAGAGCCAGCAAAATGATAGGGACAATCAAAGGAGCGAACGCTGCCGTTGCCGACGGCAGTTTGCCGAAGCGCTGCTTGTACTCTTCGAATGTTTCCGTTGCTTCATCAAGGTTAGAAGGCAGCTTGGAAGCAACTGTACGGGCCCATATGTGGCCTGCCAATGCGACCGGAATGGAAACGATAAGACCGATTACGATGACCCAGAATAGTCCGTCCGGACCGATTCCGACATTCGTTGCGGCCGCGATTGGGCCTGGAGTAGGGGGTACAAGCGTATGAGTGGCGTATAAACCGGTTGACAGTGCAACGCCCAGCGTAACGACACTAACTCCCGTTTTCTTCGCCAACGATTTCTTCAGGGAAGAGAGGATAACATATCCGGAATCGCAAAAGACGGGAATGGATACGATCCAGCCGATAATGGACATTGCAACAGCCGGATGGCGGTCACCCAGCAGCCTAAGGACAACGTCGGCCATTTTCACCGCTGCGCCAGACTTCTCTAGAATTTTTCCAATCATCGTTCCGAAGATGATGACGAGACCAATGCTTGTTATAATTCCGCCGAATCCGCTGGTCAGAGTAGCCCCGATGTCTTTGATCAGAGGACCCTCTATACCGTTCAATTTGGCGACCAGATTCGTGCCTAAGGCCAAGATGTACGTAGCGGCCACGATGGAAATGAAGGGATGGAGCTTCCATTTCGCTGTCGCGTATACAATGAATAGAATACATACGAGTAGAAGGCCTAGTAGAATAGGTCCTAAATTTATTGCTTCTTGAGTAAACCCCTCAGCTCCCACTGATATTACCTCCCGATAGTGTAGATACGAATAAGTTGTTCGGCTTGTTTTTCAAGCAGCTCGGCTGCTTGTTCCATTGCTTCTGAAAGAGACATAGGGCGGTTCATGATGCTGACTACCGCATGGACGCCTTCTTGATACAAGGCATCGATACCCTCGCCTATAGAACCGGAAAGGACGACGACAGGTACGCCGTATTTTCGGGCGATTCTCGCAACACCGCATGGCGTTTTTCCCCGGGCGGTTTGAAAGTCGGTCTGTCCTTCACCTGTAATAACCAGGTCGGACCCTTGTACATATTCTTCGAGGTTGGTCGTTTCAGCCACGATATCGAAGCCCGACTGAAGTTTGCCGCCAAGGACAGCTATGATTGCGCCAGCCACACCTCCGGCTGCACCGGCGCCCGGAACATCGTGGATCGCCACACCGGTAGACGATTTCAAGATGTCGGCGTAATGATGAAGATTGCGGTCGAGTTCGTCTACCATTTCGGCATTGGCGCCTTTCTGCGGCCCGAAAACATAGGAGGCGCCATTCGGACCGATAAAAGGATTATCGACATCGCAAGCTACCGTAAAGGTCGATTCCTTCAGCCGCGGATCCAGATCCGACAAATCGATATGCGCCAAACGCCCTAAACTTCCACCGCCATAAGGCAGCTCTTTGCCGTCCTTGTCGAGCAATTTTACGCCCAACGCCTGCAACATACCGGCGCCGCCGTCGTTGGTCGCGCTTCCGCCGAGTCCGAGTATAAATTTCCGGCAGCCAGAATCAAGACCTGCACGAATCAATTGACCGAAACCATAGGTGGTCGTAAGCATCGGGTTGCGTTCTTCTTCACCAATCAAGAACAGACCGGATGCCATAGCCAGTTCGATGATGCAGGTAACCGTGTCGCCTGAAACTCCGAAGCCCGAACGTATCTCCAAGCCTAATGGATTCAAGACGGTAACCGATACCGTAGTACCGTTCGTCTGCTCGACCAAACAATCCATGGTGCCCTCGCCTCCGTCAGCCATAGGCGTGATGAAAATAGCGCTTTCAGGAAGGACTTTGCGAATCCCTGCTTTTATGGCGAATGCGGCTTCTTTTGCCGACAGGCTGCCTTTAAATGAATCGGGCGCGATGATAATTCTCATTTGATGTCTCCTTGATCCAGTTCCTCCATCAGTTGTTCAATATGCACAACATGTTTGGCGACATCCTGTAGGGCTGCCGATTGATCGTTAGCCGTTAGTTCATTCGCTTTAACTTGCTTCTCGATGTTGCGGAACATAGTTTGCACTTGCGTAAGAGTGTGTTGAATCTCTTTTACGGATTGCTGACTCTTTGCGGCCAGCTTGCGTATTTCGGATGCCACGACCTCAAATCCTCTTCCTGCTTCTCCGGCTCTTGCGGCTTCAATAGCGGCATTCAGGCCGATCAGATTGGTTTGGTCCGCGATTTCATTAATTATCCCGAGAACCTGACCAACATTGTTGATATGCTCGCTGCCAGTCCGTACCTCTTCAGAAGCGGCGGCACTAGCTGTTACGAAGTCCTCTGAGCTTGCTGTGATTTCTTCGATGGAGGCAGCCATATTTTGCAGCAGCGAGAAGGCGTTGGAAGAAGTCCTGTTTCGCGTGACAGCTTGCTGATAATTCCGAAGCCATAGAATAACAGTTCTTACGGCAACTCTAACCACCGGGCGCACTTCTTGCGGATTGCCCGTCATTCCGATGACACCCACACGATTACCATCGAACTCAATGGGGAGATTGCATCCGGGTCGGACGCCCTCCATTCGAAGTGCGTCTTCTTCCGTTATCATAGCTTCATTCAGGAGGCCTTCCATAATTTTTTTGGCGCCTTCATGAACCGTCCCTTTTCTTTCAGGTCTCGTCGTGGATAGAATAACACCCCCAGCACCCATCAGATTAACGTTTTGTCCGGTTTCTTCATGAAGTATCATCACGATCTCATCCAAGAAGCCTTCTTGCTGTGACAAATCATAAAGATTCATACAATAACTTCCTTTCTAATCCGCTGCTCAATTTCATTATAGAATGTGCTGATTTTGTTGCAATATATAGAATATACAAAGAAGTTAGCGCTTTCAATCCAATATTTTATACATTTTGTATGAAAAGTGGTTGCTGATCATTCTTTGAATTAACCTTATTTCATGCGTACGAGAAGAAGCGCCACATGCATCTGGGCCGCTTGATCGAAGTTTCTAGGATTGTTGCTCGATATCTCTTTGATTCGATCCAATCGATACAGCAGCGTATTTCTATGAATGCAGAGCATCTTCGCCGCAGAAGCAATATTTAAGCTGCAGTTGAAAAATGCGTACAACGTCTCCATCAAATCCGGGAAATCGGGAAGAGCGCCCAGCGATCGTTCAATAATATGTGCCCTCGTGGAGGCTGCTGTTTCGGCACACATGAGCTCAAGACCGAGATCGTAAAAATGCTTTACGGCGGCGTCCTCAGGAAACAGCCTGTTTATTTTCAAAAGGGTTAGAGCCTCTTTGTAGGAAACATGCAGGGCAACTGCGCCCGGTGCCTGTCGTCCTACCGTAAGATAAGCTTTGGTGCTCATCCTCTCCGAGATCAATTTCCGGATTTGGTTCGAAATCGACTCAAATCTGCTTCGATCGGCCAAAGGCTGCATTTCCGTAATGATAACCCAACGGTTCCTTTGTACCCGGGAGCACAAGATTTGCCGGGGGTTCGGAAACAGGTTCGATATTTTGCGGACGAGCGATCGATGAATCTCTAACGTGTCTGCTTGTTTATCGGTATTTTCGGTTTGGATAACCCATGCACTCCTTGGAACGGTAAGATCAACGCCAAGAAGCTGGCCTCTGGCTATCACCGCATCGAGCCCACGGTCGATCTGCCCGGCGATTAAATCCTGTACCAGAAAGTCACGCGCCTTCTCCTCGTTGCCGACCTGTTCACTCAGGAAGGCTTGCTGCAGCATGAGTTCCGTCATCATTTGAACCGCTTTACCGAAAGGCTGCACTTGATCCGGGTCGCCGGTTATACCGATGACGCCTATTACTATATCGTCAAAACGTATAGGCATGTTTATGCCTGGTTTGGTTCCTATCATCTTCTGATAGATCTCTTCGGTTATGATCTGGTCTACACCGTTCTGGATAGCCTTTGAGGCTCCTTCGTGAAAGGTACCTATTCGCTCATGATCGCTGGAGCTGATGATAATACCATTAGCGTCCATGACGTTCATATGCAATGCTGTTAATTCCTTTGTTTTCTGAACAATATTATTGGCAAGAGATCGAGTAAGAATCATCAAATATAACCTCACAAGTTGTATCTTGATTTTTACTAATTCCATATACCTAAAAGCAATATTTCAATTTTGTTGACCATTTGCTGGTCGGAAGGTAACCTAAGTCCTAATGGCGGGATTAAACTAGTATCGGCGCATCTACTTCGGCACGAAATCCGCTTGTTGTAGGCGCACCAGTAATTGATTATACAACAAATATTAACATTGCAGGAAGCAATACATAACTTTTAGGATTACTGCTTTTCAATTCTGTGAATCCATCGTTATTTTTAATTTTGAAATACGAGAGGCACGTAGATCACGCACTTTTCAACTCACAGGGTCTACCAGTCGGGTTGATTATTGACCCGAACCTCAGATATTCCGTATACTAACTCACCTCAGCCGGAGTTGGCAAACGCAGTAACATCATATAAGAACTCTCGTTTATCATCACCTGTATTTCCGTGCCATTCTTTTGGACCGCGGTTGAACTCATTCTTATTACAAGTATCTTTCGATCAAAGAGCAGGTAACCTGGTGTGTTACCTGGTATCACCGGGTCTTAGTATTTGGAGAATCGGCTCGACAAAAAACCAATCGGCACACTGTGAAGTGTGTTCGATTGGTTTTTTGTCGAGCGCAATTTTGATGGGAGCGCAAGGTTTCGATGAACGAACGGGCGGAATAACCCAATAAACAAGATATACGGAGAGGGAAACGGAGTCAGCCGGTAAATTCTTGCACCCACTCGCCTTTGAAGTAAGCAATACCGATTTTGGTAAAGCTGCTGTTCAAGATGTTCGCTTTGTGCCCTTCGCTGTTCATCCAATCGTTCATGACTTGCGAAGGACTTGGTTGGCCTTTGGCGATGTTCTCGCCTGCTGCGCTATAAACGATCCCGAACTTGCCCATCATTTCGAACGGGGACCCGTATGTCGGAGACGTATGATCGAAATAATTGTTATTGAACATATCCTGAGCCTTGGCCATAGCCATTTTGGACAAATTGCCGTCCATGCCAAGGGGACTCAGACCTGCCGTAGCTCTTTCTTTATTCACCAATTGCAGAACTTGCTGCTCAAATTGGGATGCATCTACGGTCTGTTCCGCGGGATTCCCTGCCGGCTTTTCCTCGCCTATGAGCCATTTTGGAGCTGCAGCAGGCGCTTGTTTAGTTGATATAGATGTTCTCCGTGTCCCAGGAGCAGCTATTGACGACGCCTGTGTCACGGTAGGTGCCGGTGCAGCAGGATCGGCGGGAGTCTCAACGCGCGCTTGTTTGGGAACCGTTTGATGGTGGGTCATGTTATGATTGGCCGCGCAGCCCGTTGCCAGCAATAGCCCTGCTAATACGATATATTTTTTCAATGTATCCACACCCTCGATGCCGTGATAAACTGATGACGGACAGAACACCTGATCGTTTATTCTGCAGATCCTCAGTTTCCTAGATTATTATTCCCCGGGTTACATTGCCGCTATTCATTATCCATGAGCGTGTCGGCGATCGTGTTCCTGTGATGCTATGTTTAACCATTATGGCTGTCTTTCCTTTCAAGAAGAAGGACAGTTGTGTTTGACTCCTTCCCTGTCTGAATCTGCTTGGTGAGCTAATACGGCCATTTCACAATAATAGTACGATTATGCATAAAATCGTCCGTAAGCGATCATGCTACTTGCTAGTGCTCCCGTGAGCGCTTCAATTACCAGGAGGCGATAAACTAATGGCAAAACCGGATAATCGAGCAGATAATGTTGAGCATTTACAGCAAAGTATTCAAAATACACAGCAAAACCTGAATGAAGCTGAAGGATATTTAAACGAATTTTCCTCTGAAATCAGCAGCGAGGAACGTAACCAAATCGAAGAAAAAAATGAACGCCGTAAAAAAAGTATTAAAGGTTTTCAAGAGGAAGTTAAGGACGAAGCAGAATATAATCAAGAGTAAGAAAACTACGGCGATTCAACCCCACAAATTCAAATGGGGCTGAATCGCCGTTATAACTTTGCAAACTTAGTAAGACACTACTGTACTGACGGTCGAGGTGCTTATCGAACAATATACCGATCTGATTCGGTATTTTCGTTGGAACTGGTTTTGGCAGCCAGTACGACACACTCCTAAATGTGGGGCTATGCAGAAGAAAAAGGGAGGCCTCTTAAGGGCCTCCCTTCCTTTCGCTTGTCATGATTCACTGAGCTGGTCCGGCAAATCAAGCGCGTTCGCTGACGCGTATTTCTCGACATAGACAGAAGACCCTCGACATTAGTGAGCCTGTCTCCACTTGTATCCGAAAAAGAAGGAGAAATCTCTGCCAAGCCTATTTGAGCCAAGACCGTTTTATTGTTGGTCCGGCAGATGTAATGCGTTTGCTGAAGTTTGCGCTTGATCTAAAAATTCCTCTGCTTGGGTCAATTGCTGCCGGGCCGTCTCCAAAGCTTGTGAATTTGTTGCCGCATTAGATTCACTTATCGAGCTTATCGCCTGATTCAAAGCCGTTTGCACCTCAGAAACCGCGTTGGATGCATGCTGCTCCAGCGTATTGCCGCTCGAGTTAAGTGCGCCTTCTGCCGGTTTTTTTGCATTTTCGGTGGCTAGAGCAATTTTTTTTTCATTTGGCAAAGCTAGTCCTCCTCCCTTGAGCAAAGATCATTATTTTTAACAGAAATAAGTATGCGCTTGAGATTTTGTTTATATTCCTGCGACTGCATGGGAATATCCGAATCCCCCATTTCCGGCAATCAATGTATAAAATCCGATGCGTCGGAAAATCTAACGTTGATGAAAAAAAAAGGAGTTGATTTCTCTATGAGTACGCCAACGCTAGCGCCGCACGAATCGATGGAACTGCATGAAGCGTTGAACTTTAAAACGCTCTGCCTCGCTAAGTCAAAACTTATGCAAGGCTTGGTCTTTGACCAAGAGCTAAAAGCTTTAATGCAGAAAGACGTCATTCAATCCACACAACAGATCGCCGAGCTGCAAGCAATCTACGCAAGAGCTCCTTTTCAAGCGCCTGTTCCGAATAGCCCGACACCTATAACACATTAAAGGGGAATGCAAATGAATACCGATTATCTAGACCCGATTAATTCATTAAATATGCCGGAGATGGCAGATATGACTTTTGCAACGGACTTCCTTCTTCGGGCCAAGGAGGGTGTGCGAAATTTGTCCGTCGCCCTGACGGAAACGGCTTCTCCGGATGTAAGAGTGCTGCTGCGCAATCATCTTAAGCAGGGGATTGCAATGCACCAAGAAATCACAGAGCTCATGATTCGCAAAAAATGGTTCCATCCTTATGAGCTGAACGAACAGTACCAGCTCGACCAGCTTTCGGCGAAAAATACGGTGATGATCGGGCAAATGAATTTGTTCCCGGATGATACGTCGCGTAAAGGGATGTTTGATCGGACCCCAGATGAAAATATTGGAGGACATAAAGCATGAAGGCGGTAACGTATCAAGGGATTAAAAATGTCCTGGTCAAAGAGGTGCCGGATCCGAAGATTGTGAAACCGGACGATATGATCGTCAAGATCACCAGTTCCGCCATTTGCGGTTCCGACCTTCACCTTATTCACGGCATGATCCCTAACCTTCAGGAGAACTACGTCATCGGGCATGAACCGATGGGGATCGTAGAAGAGGTAGGCCCCGGCGTGACAAAGGTAAAGAAAGGCGACCGTGTGATCATCCCGTTCAACATCGCATGCGGAGAATGCTTTTTTTGTAAAAATCAGCTGGAAAGCCAATGTGACAACTCAAACGATAACGGGGATATGGGCGCATATTTCGGCTACTCCGGAACGACCGGCGGATACCCTGGCGGGCAAGCCGAGTATCTACGAGTCCCATTCGCAAATTTTACCCACTTCAAAATTCCCGAAAGCTGCGAACAACCGGACGAAAAGCTAAGCTTGATCGCCGATGCCATGACGACGGCATTCTGGAGCGTAGATAACGCCGGCGTAAAGAATGGAGATACGGTCATCGTGCTCGGCTGCGGTCCAATCGGACTTCTGGCCCAGAAATTCTGCTGGCTGAAAGGAGCAAAGCGGGTCATAGCCGTCGACTATGTCGATTACCGCTTGCAGCATGCTAAGCGAACGAACAAGGTTGAGATCGTAAACTTCGAACAGGATAAGAATATCGGCAACAATCTCAAGGAAATGACCAAGGGCGGCGCCGATGTCGTGATTGATGCAGTAGGAATGGACGGCAAGATGAGCGATCTCGAATATCTAGCCAGCGGTTTGAAACTGCAAGGCGGCACCATGAGCGCATTTATCATCGCGTCTCAGGCTGTCCGTAAAGGCGGGACCATCCAAGTCACTGGGGTATACGGCGGACGCTATAACGGATTCCCGCTCGGCGACATCATGGAGCGCAACGTAAATATCCGTTCCGGACAAGCTCCGGTCATTCACTACATGCCGTATATGTACGAGTTGGTTACGTCGGGCAAAGTGGACCCTGGAGACATTGTCACGCACGTCATTCCTCTCAGCGAGGCCAAGCGCGGCTATGAAGTGTTCGATACGAAAACGGACAATTGCATCAAAGTCATCTTAAAGCCTTGAATATGGATAGATACATGGGAGGACAATCCGAATGAATTCCAATTACGCTTTGCATGAGATGCTGGAGGTTCATGAAATGGCTGCGTTCAAGACGGTTTGCATGACCAAAACCAAAACCATGCAAGCTCTGGTAAGCGACCCGGAGCTCATGCAAATTTTGCAGCAAGACACACAATTATCACAGCAGCAGCTTCAGGAGCTCGGTGGAGTGCTGTCTAAATCGACCCTATAGGAGATAAAAACATGAACACAATAATAGAACACATGACAGGGCTTAATTCGCTGACCGATGACGTGATCGCAATGGACTGTTTGATGAACGCCAAGAGCGGAGTCAGAAACTACGCCATGGCCGTGACCGAATGTGCCACTCCCGAAATCAAGCAAATTTTGATGAAACAGCTCGACGAAGCCATAGACTCCCATGAAAAGATAACAACCTACATGATGCAGCGGGGTCTATACCATCCCCACCATATTTCAGAGCAAATTCAGCTCGATCTGAAAAACATTCAGACCGCTATGAACATTCCGTACTGACACCGTATTCGTCCCGACAAAACGCGCAAAACCACCATGGTTTAGCGCGTTTTTGTTTTAACCGAGGGAATTTACTGTGGATCTCTGCTCTCACGTCTACCCTTCTCTATAGGCATTCTTATGTTGCCGATCTTTGCAGATAACGACTGATTTGTGATTTTAAAAATACTCAATCCCCGCGGCATTCTGTAGAATTAATTGAACTATTCTGCGCAGCGAAAAGTGCAAAGAGACTGCCGCGGCAGTCCCCTGCTTTGATGCTTATTGTTGCATTGAAACTTCAGTCTCTCTTGCACCCTGCGCTTTGACGATCTCCGCAACGATTTCGTAGGAGTGCAGGCGCGCCTTATGGTCGGACATGTGAGCGATGACCATAACTTCATCAGCCTGGGTATCGTCCAGAAAGGATTGCAGCTTTTCTTTCACAGTAGTCGTGTTGCGTAAAGACCCGGCTGGACTGCCGCCCGCGACAATCGGGGACAGATCAAGCACAGAGAAGGGGACGTCGCTCAGCCGCTTGTTTGTTTTAATTTCAGACATGTCATCTTCCTCATTTCAGTTGACGACATTGAAGATTTGGCCCCCCACTTAGCCGTTTATGATCAATTCTTGATCCTTTATGTTGGCTTTCGGCCCCAAAATTTCCGGATTAAATTCCCGCAGAGGCTGCCCTGCCGCGATTAGCTTGGGCCAGTCATGATTAGCAAGCGCTCCTTTACCCAAGGTGATAAGATCAGCCTCGCCGCGTATCAAGAGCTGCTCCGCTTTTTCAGGATCTTCGAGATTGCCATTCGCAATTACCGGAACAGTACTGAATTTCTTGGCCAATGCCGCCAGCGTATGTTCGGTTCCTTCAAATGCCGGTTGTGTCGCATCATATTCGGTTACATGGATATAATCCAATCCTACTCTACTCAAGCTTGAAAAAATGATTTCAGCATCCTTTTCGGCTCCGGCCCATTTATGATGGTAATCACTGACTTTCCCTTGCGAGATACGGATTCCTACGACAAAATCAGTCCCAACCGCTTCACGCACAGCGTTAGCGACCTCGATAAGAATACGGACCCGGTTCTCTGTTGAGCCGCCGTATTCATCCGTTCTTTGGTTCATATAATCCGTCAGGAACTCGTCAAGCAAGTAGCCGTTGGCTCCGTGGATTTCTACTCCATCGAACCCTGCTGCTTTTGCTCGCTTGGCAGCTTCCGCAAAACCGCGAACGACCTCTTGGATGTCCGCTTTTGTCATTGGTTTTGGGTTTTTGTAAGGCCCCTCCCCGACATAGAACGGAAGCTGTTCACCTTTTGCTCGTACGTCAGAGGGCGCGATGATCTCACTCTTGTACCAATTTCCTTGTGATTGGGCTCCTGCGTGCATCAATTGGACGATGATTTTGGATCCGGATTGATGTACCGCCTCCGTTACTTTTCTCCATGCAGCGATATGCTTCTCATTTGCAATTCCCGACTGATTCAAATACCCTTGGCTATACGTTTCATCGGGATAGGCACCTTCCGTGATCAAGAATCCAAAACCGCCCTGTGCAAAGCTTTTATAATAGTCCATCATGATTTGGGTTGCTTGGCCATCTTCAGTAGCGCTTATTCTGGTCATCGGCGCTAAGCCGATACGATTTTTTAATGTCAAATGGCCAATCCGAATGTCAGTGAAAAGACGCGAAAACTTTTGTTGGGTATTAGTTGTCAAGTTGATTTCTCCTTTTAACTCGGCTGGTATTGTTATACAAATTATGCACTATGCCTCGAAAAATTATGTTTATATCTATGTATCTGTATTTATATATGGATGATATCCAAGTAGGGTATTCGCCATGAATGTCGGCATCCGGACTATAATTCACCTCTTATATAAAGAGCCAATTCCTGAATAGCCAAGCAGCAAAAGATACTGTGAAACGGTCGATTGAGGTAAGCCTGCCTTTTCCTGAATATGGCTGACACAAACCCCGTTTTTTTACTGGCACCGCCTTCTTGGGTGGGAAAGTTCCATGACGTAGATTATATCGATAAATCCCGATATGTCAATGTTAAGGCTTAGCCTACTCAAGTATAATTTGCGAGTAGGCCCTACTATTTTTCGAAAACGAAAACTTTCTTACTACTCTATGTTGTACTGGAACTATACATCTGTTTCAGATTATAACTATTCAACTCCCCTGCCTGTGCAAGAAACTCCTTGCACTTCCGTCAAAGCGCGTTCCCAGACCGCACAAGCCCGCCTATGTAATGATCTTTCCTCTGATTGTCCACCCCGTCCCCCTTCGGGCATCTTTCCGAGCACCTTGAGTGGTTAATACCAAAAATTTCGCCTCATTTGTGATACGGTTCAGCTTAACGGGTCTATCGGCGAAAAAATCGATGCCTCCTGTCCAGAGTTTAGACCTGACGCATGTAAACTCTACGGGTGCTCCATTCGCTACAAGGCGACGGCATCAGCCAAAAAAAAGCTCTTCGAAGCCCGCCTGCACGCGAGAATTCGAAGAGCATTTCTTAACTCCCTCTCAGGGCATGCTCGATTCGCTTATCCGGCACGAACCAGATCACGGCAACGAGTACGAAAAAGAAGCCGGATATCCAAGGACTCACATACGCGGTCAAGACCGCGATCAAGTAGAGCAAAGGAGATAATTTCCCCTTCCAATCTTTTCCCATCGTAACCATGAATGAGGAATCGCCGGAATGCTGGTTAATAATCGCGCGCTGAAGCAGCCAGTACGAGAGCGCCGCAAGCATTAGAATAATACCGTACAGCGCCGTTGGAGTGGCTGCAAAATGGCTTTCCCCCATCCAAGCTGTCGTGAACGGAATAAGGGATAGCCAGAAGAGAAGCAGCAAATTGAGCCACATTAACCGCCCGTTCATCGTTCGAACCATGTGCAGTAGATGATGATGATTGTTCCAGTAGATGCCGACATATACGAAACTGAAGATATAGCTAAGAATTTTCGGGCTAAGCTCGATTAAATCATACCAATCATGGCCTTCCGGCACTTTGAATTCCAGCACCATGATCGTAATGATAATCGCCAGGACGCCATCGCTGAATGCTTCCATCCGATTCGCTTTCAAAGTATTTCACCTTTTCTCGCTTCTCGCGCTCTTTCAACCCATTTGATACCAGTAAAATCGCATAAAGCCCTTCATCTCGTCAAGAAAAACTTTCACGCATTCAAACAAAGCCGAGATCACTCGCAGGGTCAAGGGGTAATGGTCGACGCTGGATAAATGACCGAAAAAGGGCCGGAAACAAAGATAAAGGAGGCCATCCTTAGCTGGACAGCCTCCTTTTATATTCCGATCCGGTGTTTTTACTTTATGCGTTTATTTAATAATAATCGGATCTTCAGAATTTTAATCCATTGTTATACATAATCTGACCATACGCACCAACAAATATATATTTTCCGTGCGCTTTAACACCGTCCTTCATCATTTCATTGCCGTTGATTTCAATTGAATATTTTTTTGGAACAGGAACCTCATTCCACTTAACGCCGTCTTTCGAAACATAATAAGAATTATATGTGACATAATTCCCGTTTACTTCCGCAAGAGAATCGTTGAAGGCGAAGAAATTTCCGTCAAACGACGTAACAAATTCAAACCGGTCATTTTGGTCCAGATTAACTGCAGACTTCGACCATGTCTTGCCATCCTTCGATACCCACATTTTCGTTGCATCATACGGATAGACGGCCATGTAACGCTCACCGTTCCAAGCCAGATCGGCTTGCTTAACAGCCAGATTCGCCAACTCCGTCCACACCGTTCCGTTCGTGGACTGCATAATTTTCGTATACTGCTTGCCGTTGTTATAAATCTGGAATGCGGCCAACACCCGTTTCCCATCCGACACCATCGAGGTGAGCCAATAGCCCGATTTACTAACACTATCCACTTTAGTCCAGGTAAGTCCGTCCTTGGAAGTATACACACCATACACTTGATCAGACGCGATGAAGAACTTCCCTGTCCATAGTATTTTACTTAAACCTCCGTATTTATCTTTAAATGTCACCTTTGCCGGCTTCCAACTGATTGCATCGGAAGATACATTGACTCCACCGTTGCCGACCGCAACAAATTTATTCGCGCCCCACGCGACATCGAACAAATTCGATCTCCCTAAACCCTCTTTGTATGAAAAAGGATTCGCGCTTTTCCACTGCGTTCCATTATCCGTATAAATGATGCTCCCTTGCAGGCCCACGGCTACCGTTCTTTTCCCACTGGTAGCTACTGCGTTAAAATCCCCGCTTCTGGATGTTCCTGCTAACCGGTAGCTCCATTTAACCCCGTCGCTCGTAGAGATAGCGTAGGTGCCGTCAGGATGACCTTCCATCTTCTTAGAACCAAACCCGGCATACCCGCCATCGACTGGATACATCGTATAGACCGTAACATGGAGATTGGATAAGTCATGCTGCTTCCAATTCACCCCATCGTTAGAGGTATAAGATACTTGCCGGCTGGAAGTGTTAGTTCGGACATCTCCAACTGCGATGTAAGTTTTCCCGTTTGTAAATAGCGATTGCAGCTTGACGTTACTCGGTGATTTACTTTGTTTATTCCAAATCAACCCGTCTTTCGACGTATAAAACCCATTTCCGACCCCCAGGTAATGATCCTTGACCCATATCATAGCTTTAATATTGGCTTTAGTATCTAGAGTATTGCTTGTCCAATTCAGCCCATCCTTAGAGGTATAGACCTTCTTTTCTTCATAACCATAAATAAAATAGGTATTGTTAACATATTCAATCGGATGCGAGCCATACTTAACCCCAAGCGTGAGGGTCTTGGTCCAATTCTCCCCGTCACTGGAAGTAAATACATGCTCCCGTCCCACAGCCACAAAATTGTTTTTTCCCCAAGTGAGATAATGAATCGCTTCACCCGGCTCAAAATCGATCTTCTTCCACTTTAGTCCATCGGTAGACGCAAATACCTCGGAAGACGCATATTGCGCTTCTCTTTCATATTGCGTGTTTGAGCCAAACATAACATATTTCGTTCCATCCCAAGCGATGGTTGTGAGTTGATAGCTTCCAAACTTCGACAAAGCCTTCCAATTCCGTCCGTCCGTTGACCTCATCACGCTTCCATAGGGACCAACGGCAACATATTCCTTATCGCCTTTCGCTAGAGAGTAAGGCGGATTAGAGCTGTATGATGACTCCATAGTCCATCCTTCGCCTATTGAGTAAGGCGCCTCCTGCAGCGTGATAGTGTCAATGCTTTCATAAGATGATGCAGCCGATACTTCTGAATTCACTCTCAAAAAAGGCCATACCAATGCGACACAAATGATCATTACAACCGCTTTTTTCCAGCGCATAGCTTCCTCCTAGTTGTTATCCCACGATGTTGTATTGGGTCAATCCAAAAAAATGAACCTTGTTTAAGGTTCATAAATATTGATCTGAGTCCCTGTCCCCATTATATGCCTTTAGAACCAATTGATTTAATAGGTCCAGAAGACTATATATTAAATAATGGGAGTTTAAATTCGGAGGCTGATATTAATCAGGTGTTGGAGATCAAGGTCCACCCTGTACTATGCGGGAAGTGATTATTCATCGCCGTCCACTTCCTTTGCCATGCCATACTTTTGTATTATATATCGCTATCTGTGGAGGTTGTCTCCAATTGAATTCTGTCCGAACACTGAATCGCACAGGCTGGACTGGATCGCTATCACTACGAACAATTCCGCCTTGAACTTGAAAGGACCACCGACAACGCAAAAATTTCGACTTCACTTATGATACGGTTCACCGCGCTGTCTGAAACGGCAAGTTATTTTAAAAGACCATCGGGACTTGCGTGGGTCTTATTCCGTCTCGACAGGGATAGATAAAAGGCACCTATCGTCCTATAGGACAAAAGTCTTAAAGATATCTGTTAAAATTGACCATCTACCTGTTATTATAGAAATAGAAATGTGCAACTTGTTGCCTATCTATTCCATTCATCATAGGGGTTGCTTCTATGCTTCTAAGAAAAAAGCTGCTGCTTTTTACCACTCTCATGACGCTGATCGGACTCTTCCTAGTGGTTATGGGCTTGAACCGGATCCTGCTGCATCGTTTCTCGGCATTGGATGAAAGCGCCCTCCGTTCGGATATGAATAATATTCTCTATTCCCTATCGGATGAACTTCAGATTATCCAAACAAACATGGTGAATTACTCCGCATGGGATGAAACGTATCGGTTTGTACAGCAACTGCCTAATCCGAACGCCTATGAGGATTCCTACATTCAAAGCAACTATACCAGTGAAACCTTCAGCATTAACAAAATGGATATGATTGCTCTATTGAACGCAAACGATCAAGTTATTTATGGTAGACAATATGATTCCGTATCTAACCAACAAATTTCTCTCTCCGCTGAATTTGCGAACCTGTTTCTCTCAAACAATGCGTCTTTATTGCAATTTTCCGGGCCTCTCGACTCTAATAAGGGTATTGTTCTTGTGGGTGGCGCTCCCATGCTGATCGTATCGTTACCGATCGTCACAACGAATCTTGAAGGCTCTATTCAAGGCACGATGATCGTTGGCCGAATGCTGGATCAAGAGCAGATCGACAGAATAAGCGAACGCAGCCAATCGGAAATCCATGTACAGGACATTTCCGCATTAACGAACGAGAATAGCGGCAACCAGAAAATTTGGTTCCTTAAGCAACCCCGCAATCAAATACAGGTGTTTGCATCCGTAGAGGATATTTTCGGCAATCCAGCCCTCGTCATATCCACGGAGAAACACCGAACAGTTTACGAGAGCGGCCGAGAATCCGTGTATACTTTTGCCGCATTACTCTTTGTATCCGTTATTATCGCTGCGATAATTGGAATCGCCTTTATTAATCGTTCCATCTTGAGCCGAATCACGGCGCTTGTAGAGAACATTCGCAATATCGGGAAAGAGAAGGATTTCTCCCTACGGATTCAAGAGAAGGGGAATGACGAATTTACCGCCCTCGAGAATGAATTTAACCGCATGATGACATCCTTGGAAGATGCTCATGCGGTCTTAAGAGAACGCGCTATCGTCGATCCGTTGACTGGGCTCTACAACCGTTCGTATTTTTACGATAAATTGAATGCAGCGATAGAAGATGCCAAGACCAGGGAGCATCATATAGCCGTTTTATTCATCGATCTGGACAATTTCAAATCCGTCAACGATAAGTGGGGACACGATCATGGCGACGACTTGTTGATTGAGGTAACCAGACGAATCGTATCCTGCGTCAAGCCTTCCGACATCGTTTCCCGCTTGGGAGGAGACGAATTCACCATATTGCTGTCTGCCAACACGACACACGAACGCTTCGTCGATCAGGCCAAACATATTCATCAAGCATTGGCATTCACTTATCCGATCCAAAGCCACCTTATCCCTATTTCCGCTAGCATGGGAATGAGTATATATCCCAATCATGGCGCGGATGCGGAAGAACTCGTTAATAATGCGGATACGGCCATGTTCCATGGCAAAAAAACGGGACGAAAATCAATGTTCACGTTCTCCGATCTTCTAGTGGATAATATGAAGAAAAATACGATTCTGGAGAAGCAACTTCTATCCGCTGTTTCCGTTGGAGAATTCGAAATTCATTATCAACCTATCGTAACCTGCATATCGAACATCCCCATGAAGCTCGAAGCTTTAATTCGGTGGAACAATCCGAGCTTCGGACTCGTACCGCCATCGGAATTCATTCCGCTTGCCGAATCCACAGGCACGATAGGCGATATTGGTGCTTGGGTAATCAACCGGGTATGCTCGGATTTGCGTATTTTCCATGAAGAAGGCATAAAGTTGAAAGCCGCCGTCAATATATCCGTACTTCAGTTGGAACAGCAAGACCTCTTGAATGTTTTTCTGCAAGCAACAACAGAACATCAGATTGATCCCGAATGGATCGAGCTAGAGATCACGGAAACCACCTTGATGTCCAGCGAGAAGGCCTTAACCGTACTACGGCAACTCAGAACGCACGGCTTTGCAGTCTCGCTGGATGATTTCGGGACAGGTTATTCTTCCCTAAGCTATCTAAGGCGTTTTCCCGTTGATACGATTAAAATCGATCGCAGCTTCATTTCGGAATTGGATTATCATCATTCCGACAAAACGCTTGTCAAGACCATCATCGATTTAGGTCACAATCTAGGTTTAAAAGTCGTAGCCGAAGGAGTCGAAGATTCCAAGCAATTAGAGATTCTGAAGCAGCTTGGATGCGATCTGATTCAAGGTTATTTTATCAGCAAACCAATGAATATGAATGAGTTAAAACCGGTTCTCCTTAGATACATGAGTGGAACCCATTCTGGGAAACCCTACTTGGTTTAAAAACCTCCAGATCGTCATCATCGTTTTTTCCCATGATCATGGAAGGACGAAAGATATGCGTATGTTCGAATTCCAGTCTTGACGGTGCCTGCTTTCCAAAACAGATAAAGATCGCAATCCCCTCGGCCAAGATGGTCTTAGGGAATACGATCTTTTATTTTGAGAGCCAATAAAGGGCGGCCTTTTCTCACTATGAATTTATTCTCACCTTACTTGCTCTTCTGAGCCAGCATATTCAACAAAACTGTTACAGCCTCTGCTCTTGTCGTATGAGCTTGCGATACAAATGGATTATTGCCTTTTCCTTGGACAATGCCTGCTTGTTTAGCATAAGCAACACTGCTTCTTGCCCATGCAGGAATAGCTGCATGATCTGCGAAGCCAGTTGTAGCATTCGCTTCTATAGCCTGATTCGAAGCATTAGCAAGACTTACTGCCATCTCTGCGCGTGTAATCTTTGCAAGGTATGAAGTCTTCCTTTTCCCACTTCTTATGCCCCTGTTGCATACCAAGTGAAACATGTATTTCGGAACCTTCGTATGGAGTCTCAAAAATATACGGGGGAAACGGAGCCCCGTTGTGGAGAGTGTTACTTCTTTGATTATAGATTTTCTTTAAAAGTAGAGCTAAATTCTGTTCATCGATCCTGCCGATTTCAGGCCGAGAGGATTCCTCCTGCGCGAACAGTCTTCCCCTGAGCAGGCTCAAAACACCCCTGTCATCTATGCAACTTCTCGACTCGGTAATTGGTTAATGAGAGAAATTTTTTGCCGTCACTTATGATACGGTTCAGCTTAACGGGTCTATCGGCGAAAAGTGCGCCTAAGTGTGCCGCGCGGCGGAGTTTCGAGCTTCAAAGCGAACTTGCGTTTTGTAGTTCGGCTCTGCAACATAAAGCTTACCAAACTACTGCCAGAAACCACGTAAACTGCCAAAAAGTGAATCGTACCTTCAGGATCAAAAGATTGCTTGAGAAGATCCAGTATCCGTTGTTACTTTTCCTTGGTGCCCGCAAAGGGCGACCAAGCGGATCTTGATCCACCCGTTCGGCCACCGCCTTTAGTGTTTCGATATTGGTAACATCGACGATTACCGGCTCGATATTTTTGCGTTTGATTTTGTCGGCGTCTTCCTGACGACGAACCCCCGCCAAAACGTGAAATCCTTCAGCGGCCAGCTGCTCCGCGGTAGCCCTACCGGTGCCGCTGGACGTACCTGTGACCATGACCAGTTCTTGAGTTTTGAATGACATAGTAACCCTCCTAGGTTTGATAAGATTGGATCACGGTATAGCACTGCTATAAAAATATTATAGCGCCGCTATACAAAGTTTTCTATAGCGGTGCTATATATTTTACGGAGTGTTGTCATGCGGCTAGAACATCGTTTTGGCGGGCGTTGCGTGATGCACTCGGCGCTCACGAAGTACCATGGCGGGAGGGGTTGAGATTTATCGTTGCGTTGAACTTATGGAAAGAAATGGTAGTCAGCCTCTTCAGCGCAAAGTCTGCCACAGTTCTCCAAATACTTGGCACAAATCCAAAAGGACTAGTGCTCGCATCCTCCAAACATAAAAAAGATCGCCATCCTCCTGGAGGTCCAGGTTGGATAGGCGATCTTTCTTTTACGTCTTCTAAATTAGGGCTATGCCTGAAGTCTCCAGGCTCTGTCATCGAATCCCTCATTTTGAATCGGCGCTCGGCCTTTGGATCAAAATGATCTGCATTACGCTTTCCCGAATGAGATCAACGACGTCGGGTTGGGGTGGGGGTGCCTTACGAATCTGGGCCGTCACATACAGCCAAGAGGCCGTATTGGCGGAAGCCCAGACCAGATCTGCCGCAGCCTGGGCTGACACAGCCAGTTTGCCTTCGACGGCGACTCTCTGAATATTTTGCACTAGCGCTTGGTACGAATGATCTGCCGCCTCGATATGGGCGCCCTCGAGCAACCGCCCCATCATCGCCGCATAAATCCGAGGACGGGTTGCCGCGAAGCGGACATAGTCATCCCATCCTTGACGAAGAGCCATCTCTGGAATGGTGGACTCCACTGCGGCAATCTTGCTTTCAAATAACTGTTTGAATGCTTCCACTATAGCTGCACTCAGGAGTCCATCGGCATTGCCGAAATGGTGGTAGAGTGTAGGAGCCGTAACTTGCGCGATCGCAGTTACGGCTCGCGTCGAAAATTGGGCTCCTCCCTCCTCTTCGAGCACCTTAAGAGCAGCTGCCAATATTTTGTCATATGTGTTCATAGGTCCATTATAGCAGTGCTATACGCGTATGTCCATGGCGAAGGTTGTACGCCTGTGACCATTATCCCTGTAGCCAAAAAAGGTACTGAGCATTTTTCTTTTAGATTAACTTCCTCATTGTACAGAAGAGATGAAGCTACTGTCGTGGATATTTTAAGTTGGGCAGAGCCAAACCTATTAGTGAAATCGCAATAAAATTATTCGCCATACTTGTGATACGGTTCTATAAATCTTCACTTTGCTTTATCTTGAAACGAAAATTACAACTATTCGATTGTCAAATTTAAATACCAGTTTATATACAGTCAAAGCCTCTCAGGGACACTTTCATATACGTGGTTGTTAACATTAATACGCTTTCAACTAAAATCTAATATACTGCCTTTAGGAAATTTGTTACAATTACATTGATATAGCTATAAGACACACCAAACGTTTATCTAGGAGGGTAAGAATGTTAATTCTAAGATCTTATGAAATAAATAATTTTAAAAATATTCAAAACTGGGGGCCAATAGGCGACAAAAAACTATCTGTTATTTCTGGTGTAAATAGCGGTGGTAAATCCTCTTTAATCCAAGGATTACTCTTGCTCAAAGATATTGTTACAAGTAAAAACGAAGTCCAAATTGATTTTACTGGGGCAAACGTTCAATTAGGAGATTTTGAGGATGTTATAAATAAAAAAAATGGAGCCAATACAATAGATCTTAAACTGGATCTCTTATTTAAAAGATCTGATAAGTATAACGACTTCTTTATTGATTTGCTTAATTCCCTGAGGGGACCACTATATTTTATCGAAAAGGAAAGACTAAATGAACTAAATGAAATATATATTTCCCTCTCCTTTTCCTTTGGACTAATTAGGAAGGCCGCTCTCCAGCCGGGAAAGCTGGGAATAATGAAATTTAGGGTTAATTATCAATATGGAAAACAGAATTTATTTATGGAAATTGAACACAAGAATTTTAGTTATACGGTTTCATCTAACCGACCCGAGATGGTATTTAAGCAGAATTTTATTAATTTCTTTTTTGATATTAAGGACGCGGAAGATTCAATAAATAACCCAAACAAGGTCTTAAAAGATTTTAGTGCTTCTATAGATGAACGTTTAAAAGAAAATCTGAGTATCTCTTTCGACAACCATCTTTACCCTATATTTATCTATCCTAGCAACCTGGGGAAAACAAAAAAAAGACAAAGTTTGTTTATTTCTGATCTATTTAATACAAAAATTAATAAAATACTGGAATACCTGACTGATGGAATTTATTATATTGGGCCTCTAAGGGAAGACCCAAAGCTCAGCTATTATATTCGTGGTATAAATAAGGACGATATTGGGGTTAAAGGCGAAAATGCACCAAAAGTTTTCTTTTTGAGGCAGGAACGTACATATTTATTTAGTACTCCTCCCCTAGAAAGCAATACTTTATTTTTGAATAAACAAAGGGCTTCACTTAGGGTTCATGTTAATAAATGGGCATCATATATTCTTGGTGGAAATATTAGTTATAAAGTTGAAAAGTATAGCTCGGAAAACTATGGTCTATTCAATATGATCGATGGACACAAGAATCGAATGACTAATGTTGGTGTCGGAACAAGTCAGATTTTCCCTATTATAGTTGAAGGAATTCGAAGAAAATTTGGATTATTTATTCTAGAGCAGCCAGAAATTCACTTACACCCATCAGCCCAAGCAAGATTGGCGGATTTCCTAATTAGTGTAGCAATAGATAATAGTCTTAAGGTAATCATTGAAACTCATAGCGAGCACTTGATAAATCGATTGGTCAGAAGAAACATTCGACGCGAATTAAATATTGACGACACAAGCATATTATTCGTCAGTAAAGGAAAGCTATTCAACATTAGTCGAGATGAAATTGGTATGATTAACGAGTGGCCACCGGGATTTTTAGATACTGGGTTATACGAACATGAGCAATTATATTTGGATCAGATAAACCGACTAAATGAGGAAGAACAGCTATGAGATGTGAATGTGAAACTTGCTCAATTAATTCTGCTGGTGGAACATTGGTAGTCCTTCATGACGACTGCTTCGAAGTAAGCCCTCAAACTAAATTACTAGGTCTAAAAAAGGTCGCAGAAATAATTCGTTTAATACAATCAATTAATCAGTTACAATATTTCCTTATTGATTACGGTTATATTGATATTATTACAAATTCATTTCCATATGACTCGGACCAGTCTAGCAAAGTACATCTGCAATCGATAATTCAAAATTTCACGAGAGTCGCATTTAAAAAGAATATTACCTTGGAATTTGGCATATCAACATACGGAGAAACTATAAAACATCTTGCAGAAAAGTATACTCAAAGAGAAATAATTGTAGTTTCCCTAAAAACACCTTCAGGATATCAAAAAATATATAATCAGAATTTCTACTTCTGGAATCCTTTTAATAGTGATGACTTTACATATAAAAGATATTTTGTACATTCTGATAAGCATACGGTGTGGAAAGGGGTAAACGAGCATACATTCTGTCCAATAAAGGAAGATGAGTTGAATTGTGCGCTAACTCGTGCAATAAATATAAATGACCAGGTTCAGTACAATCAATCTAATAAACTTCATTCCTATCATGAAAAATATCATCTTATAATTGAAAATAAAAAAACCATAGAGAGTTTAAGAGCGATGACTTTTTCTGCATTCGCTGGGAGTTTAACAATTCAAATCATGTATGTAGAATATCATGGATACCAGATTAGCTCCTACGGTAAATCAACTATAATAGAAGCCTTTAAAAAAATCGGTCTTGTAGTAGACGATAAAATTGCTGATTCTAGCGATTACTTTTGGGCAAATGAGTTTCGTATGTACCAGGATTTAAAAATCAACAAGGGTATATTGAGACAAATAATTGACTATAAACGAATAAAAAAATAAGATACGAACTTTAAAATCCTACTTAATGATATGGATGACCGTATAAATTATCAAGACATCCCATCCCTAATCTTCCGATGGGATGTCTTTTACATGTAATATTTTTCTATAACTTATTATTTCAGTTATACACTAATATGCACGGCGATCATTCCCTTGAGTTATTCAGTTCTCCACCTGCCTTCATGATACGTTATACTCACAGTAATCGTTTTGCGCAAATAGTTCGCCCTACTTGTGATACGGTTCACCTTATACGCTATAACGGCTAAATTTCTGATGCTCCTTTGCCTTCGCTGAGACCGCCGCAACAACTGCTTCTTCGAACCACCTGCGGGAAGTGTCAGTAGTGTCCATTGATTTCCTGCCATTGACACTACTGACGCCACTGACGCTTTTTTAGGTTGGAAGTTGGACCGGAGCTTCCGACTGCCCTATTATTTACTCACTCTCACGTATTTCGGATTAATACTAACCGTCTCATCGAGGTATTTCTTCCAGCAAGTATTATCCCTGGATGGGTCGTTAGCCTGTTCTGTGAAGTACGCACCCATGCTTCCATTATCAAACTTGAAGTAATCCCTTCCCCTCTGATTCCCGAACAAGGCAACCATCGCGTAGTTGTAGCTCGAACTGACTGCAATACCTGTCTTCTGCATCGGTATTCTTTTCTGTATCTCTTCTATTGTATATGTGACCCCATCACCAATTCCATCCGCATCCAATGATTGGAGTAGCAGAGCAAAGAGCAGATCGGCATTGGATCGTAACGTGATTTCACCTATATTGAAGACCTCTGATGAGAACGAGTTCCAATCATACTTTTTTGAAACTGCTGGAGCCACTTTGGATCGGGACACTGGAATGACTTTCACCTTATGCTTCCCATACATCATGAGGAACTTATCCAGCTCCCGCTTATCCCCCTTCGCCTCTTTGACCGCTGGAAGTACAGACCGTACGAACGCAGAAAAATCTATGATGTCCTCTTGGCTTACAGGCACCCTCTTCCAAACCCAATCTGGTCTTACTGTCGACATGAGGTAGTTCATTGCTCGAAAATTATGCTGATCTATGATTTCCACTTTCTTAGAGCATATTAGATGCGACAAGAATGCTATTGTGATGAAGGATTGGTGACCTGCCAGTCGCTCTTCCCAGAAGGAAAAAATGTCTTCAAGTCCCAGCTTACCTGCTTCTGCAAACTCAGGCCAATGCTTCATTAACTTAGCAATGATGACCTTATGGGCGGGGATGTAATTGGATTTCCCCCAATGCCCGTACTTCCATTCGAAGGCTTGACGTATTTCATCATGTTCAACATTTTTAGGATTAGAAAAGCTTTCTTTCCATTTCAGATACGGCACTTCTGGATATTTCGATACCTCATACTTGATTGTGTATTCCCCAAAGTGTTCTGAGATGGTCTTGGCTATCGACTCGATTTCCTTCTTCGTCAATTCGGACATATACCGATCCTCCATATTCTCTTAGATTCAGTTTCCCATAAGACTCTTGGTATGTCATCTGTTGTGTTCTGAATACGCCTATCATCGAAATACATTTGGCATCGCTTCCCCGCTTTGACCTGCATTTAGTGTCAGTGTTGTAAGTAGTGACAACAGCAGTTCAAAATCATTTTTGGAGCCACTGACGCTTATTTAGGCTGACAAGAGATTGCGTTCACTCGAACAGTCAGATGGCAATTGAAATCTGCTGACCTTGGATCTCTCGCTTCATCTGGACAGCAAAAGACCCCTCTGCATGGATCGCAGAAGGGTCAGCGGTTAAAAAATGGTGTACCGTATTCTCATCGAAGTTCATTTCAATTTGGTCGATGGTTCGCGTATCTTTGATCGTGATTTGCTTGATGACTAGATGCATGAGCATCTTTCGCTGATCGAAGGATGATGTATCTAGTAGCTTATGAAATTTGTCCAGCAACGAATGGACGACCTCGTAGGACACTGGTTCGGCATTATCTTCCCTAAGCTCAAGAATCAGGTCGGCCTTCTTCGCGTGGAGTCGGTCAAGTTCACTGTTTATGTCATCGAGGCGCTTAGAGAACATGCTCTTATCCAGTCCGTCCCTTTCGTACAGATCGAAGTATTTTTGCTTCCTCCCCTCCAACTCAGCTATTTTGGATACGATATGGTCGAGTTCTTGCTGAAGGGGCTTTATTCGCTTTGTTTTTCTTTCATTAATATTCTTTACAATGGCTTTGAGAATTTTTGGCTCTGACAGCACTTCCTTCACGCGATCGACCACGTACAGCTCTGCATCCTGCTTTCGAATGCTATTTGCACTGCACACTTTGCTACCCTTGTTACGAAAGTTGCTACAGGAGTAGTAAAGCCGTGTGACCTTACTCCCATCTTTTTTTCGATTCTGTACACGGTTCGCCACCATCTTAGCTCCGCACTTCGGACACCGAATGAGCCAGGTTAGCAGAAACTCGCCGTCGAACCGCTTCAACGGAACTACCGACTTCTTCTTACGTAGATACTGCACCTTCTCCCACAATTCATCTGAAACAATTGCGGGATGCTGCCCCTCTTCGTTGATGGGCTCGTCGTTGCGTCCCTTACGTCGTTTCTCACTCCAATTTTCAAATTTTCCGTAACGTATTTTACCAGCGTAGAACGGATTATCCAAGGTTTCCTTTACACCACTGATGGAGAATGGCCCTCCCGTTTTAGTCACATAGCCCTCATGATTCAGCTCATTAGCAATTGACTTGAAGCCTCTACCCATAGCGAACCGTTCAAAAATTTTGAGCACAATGCCCTCCTCCTGTGGCACAATCTCAACCTTCGATTCCCGATTCCGAACACCGTTTACAACATTCGCAACACTACGGTAGCCCAGCGGCAGCTTACCATTGTGTTTCCCTGTCCTAGCTCGTTGTTTATGTCCCATCTTTACGTTATCAACGATTGTATTACGTTCAAACTCTCCCACAGCTCCCATGATATGCATCATGAATTTTCCGGAAGAAGTTGAGGTATCGAATTGCTGTTCTGAAACAGACTTGAAGGAAACACTATGCTTATCCAGGAGCTCAATGATATGCAGCAGGTCCTTCATTTTTCGTGCCAACCGATTCATTTTCCAAACCAGCACCATATCTAACTTACCTAGTTGCACATCTTTCAGCATCCGCTGCAGTTCTAATCGGTGATCCATGCTCTTGCCGCTGATACCTCGGTCAATATATTTATCAACGATTTCGAACCCCTGCTCATTGCAAAATGCACACAACGTCTCATCTTGACCATCAATCGAGTATCCCTGCTCTGCTTGCTCTTCAGTACTAACTCTTATATATATTCCAATTTTAGTTTTATTTCCGTTTTTTATAACCATGATTCCGGTTACCCCTTCCATTTGGTCTTCAATTGCTTTTCTTCCATTTGTCCGGTTAGTTGCAGTTGTTGTAATTGGTTACTACCATGGATGACAGCCTTCGAGATGTCGCGGTCATGTGGCAGTGTGATCTTATCGAACAAGCTTTGAAGCAATTGTTTTTGCTTCTGCGCAGCTGCCATTCGGAACATTTTGTGAAACTGTTTCAGCGCGTTTCGGATGCTATCCGTATGCAAAAATTCTATCCGTGGGTTCGAGAGTTGTTGTTCTACACCTATAAGAGCGGATTGCTGCATCGTTTGCTGCTCTTTCAATTCGGTCAGCCGGCCCACAAAGTCCATGTGGTCAATGTGTCCGTCTTCAAACAACTCGAAGCAGCGCTGCTGCCTCTTCTCAAAAGCTGCAAGTTCCTTCTCAAGCCTTATCCGTTCATGCTCTAGCGGCATTCGCTCAATGTCCCTTTTCAGATTCACGGCCACGACAATTTGTCGTAGCAGCTCAGGACTCATTACAAGATCTTGAATTTGACGGAAGAACCATTGTTCTACATCATTGGCACGAATCGCATTTGTATGGCAAGCGGAGGCACCGTAATTAGCATAGCGTGAGCAAATATAATAGTAGTTCTGCCTGATCGTACCGTTCTTGTTGTAGTTTTTCGTGTGTGCCGCTGTCATGCTATACCCACATTCAGGGCATTTTAGCAGGCCAGTCAGCGGGGAATGGCGTTTAATCGTTTTCGTTGGTGGACTCGAGCGCGTGCCATACCTTGATTGCACCTTATCCCATAGATCCTGTGGGATGATCGGCTCATGTTCGCCGTCCACACACTGCACGACCCCATCTGTCTTTAATCGCTTCTTGCTGGTTCCGATGCGAATTTTCCCAATATAATTGGGATTGGTCAGTATACCCCTAACCGCCGCGATACCAAAGGACAGCCCTTTTTTTGTTTTATACCCCGTCGCATTCAATCGGTTCGTAATAGCCTTTAGCCCTAGCCCATCAGCATACATTTGAAATATATGCTTTACAAGCTGCGCCTCACTACGAACGACCTCTAGTTGAGACTGACCTTGCTCTGGCAATTTATGCCACTGGTAGCCAAGTACCAGGTTTCCACTGTTCCACTGGCCCTTTCTATTTCGTTCATCAATACCCAACTTGGCATTGTCAGAAATTTGGTTGCGCTCTAGCTCAGCGGTTGCCCCTATTACCTGCACCATAAGCTGTCCCATAGTAGAATCTGTTTGAATATCCTCTGTCAAGCTCTGAAAGCCTACGTTATGCTTGTTGAAGTGTTCAAGTATTTGTAGTAGATCATTCAAGTTTCGAGCCAAACGGCTGATCTTCCAAACAAGAACGACTTGAAATTGATTCTGCTTAGCATCGGCGAGTAGTTGCTGTAAGGCAGGACGTCCTTTGATTGATTTTGCCGACTTACCTTCTTCTACGTAGCATTTGGAGATGGAAATATTATGTTGACGACAATGTTCTTGAAGCGCGTCTAATTGTGCATCAATACTAAATCCAAACACTTGCTCATCCGACGAAACGCGGATATATAATGCCGCTTTAGGCGACAATTCGGTAGTCCTCCGTTCCAAGCAACTCCGCAACAAGCAGATGATTGACAAGTTCTTCTGCGTCCGCCAGTATGATAGGCTCCAACCAAATCATAGTCTCTGCACGGTTTGCTGCATTTCTTTCTTGCATGGACATGTAGTTGATAATCATGTCTGAAAGCAGATCAATAGCGGATTCTAGTTCGTATTTCACATTAAAGCCCTCTCTCATGGCGGTTCCCCCTTGAAGTGTATGGTTGAAAATAAGAGCCTCCTTCTTTTTCAAGAAGGTGTGCATGCTCTATTTAAGATTACGACTATTCTTGATGATCTCGATTGTAACTTGAAGGGCAATGACAATGAGGTTGATAATTTGGGATTCATATGCCGTAACCTCTCAGTATTCGGATGGCAGGAGCATCGTCACGTACTCGCCGCTATCAATGATCCAAACGGTAACATTAATCAATGGCTCATCAATGCCAGGAAACCTGCTCGTTTTTGTACGTTCCGGTTGTTCCTGAGAATGGCTGATTTTTTGAACCATAAGGCTTCCAACACTCTCAGCGGTCAGGTCAAATACTTGAAGATAGTCCATCTGTACTCCACTTCGAATTTGCTCGTCTAAAAGCGCCCATAGGGTCAATTGCCATCGGGGATCGATGATTTTGTTCACGCCCCGCGTTACATATCGTTGGGAGTTGAATGCGTAAGTCAAATTAGATCAACCCCTTCTCTTTCATTGACAAGAATCTGTTTGAAGAGCCGAGTATGAGATGATCTAACATCTCTATTCCCAACAGATTTCCTGAGTCTACAAGCCTTTGAGTGATCTGAATATCCTCTGGGCTTGGTGTCGGGTCACCACTCGGGTGCCCATGCGCGCAAATAATAGAGGCGCTATTAGAGAGAATAGCCGCTTTGAAGCATTCCCTAGGGTGAACCAACGATGCGTTTAATGTTCCGACAGATACCATATGAATGCTATTTGGCCTATTTTTTGAGTCGAGGCATAGCAGTGCAAATTGCTCGCGATCACTCTCACCACCGAAAAATTGAAGGAATAATTGATGAGCGTCCTCTGGCGTTTTGACGACCCTTTCGGCTAGGAACGAAGATTCTCTAACCATATTTATCCTGACTACCTCTACTCGTTTTCGGGGAAGAGCTAATTCCGCCTCATGTTTTGGTAGGTTTAACTTAGTTGTACGGTAGCTAGGATTATTCATTGATCTACCGCCTCCTTTCTATCCAAATAGTCGTTCAGCCAAACAGATAATTCTAAGTCGTTGGCGAAGTCTTCTGTCACTAAAAACAGCATTTGCATGTAGTCATTGTCAAGAAGTACGTTGACTTGGTAGCAGGTCTTGCCTGTATCCGACAGGCTCACCCATTCAACAAACTCTGGGTGGCAGCCAAGCAGTCCTCCATCTTCGCCGCGTAATCCAGCAATGGGTAGGTCACGGACGTTATCGCCTTTTTCAATGAGATATAATCCTCCGTGATTGTCTAGCATAAACCCTTCCCCGTTATCTTCTTCGTGGAAAGCAGCCTCCAGTTGCTTAAAGTAACTTTGTAGATGGATTTGAAAGGATGGTTCCAGTACCTCGGCCTGTACAAGGCAATCTAGGTCATGTTTCGTTCTTATATTTCTCATGGGCGTTTCCCTCCGTGAAGTGAATTGGTTTCCTAATCAATATAAGAATATATGTTCGATTAATGAGTCAATTCGCCTCATGGAGAGCTCACACCCAGGCTGGGCTTTCCAACCCCGCGAGGTGTCAGTAGCGAACATGGCGGCAGGGAAAGTCCTGCGCTATTGTCCGTACTGACGCAATTTGCGGGAAAAGGTGGACCGTTATTCAGAATCGTCGAACATCTCTTGCATCTCGGGGCTGGTTTTTAGTGAAGGACGAGGCCTTGGAAGCCTATGATTGGTCCCCTCTGTCCCATGGATTTCTCCGCCTTCCTTCACAATCGAGATCATCTTGGCGTCTCCACCATGGCGAATATCAAACCTAATACCGATCTGTTGCAGATTGGACTTCACTTCGTTCAGCCTGCGCGTCAAGGCATGAGCAGCTTTTGGCCAGGATGGAACCAAAATGTTGATTTTTTCTGTAATCGCCACGCTCTCCAGTCGTTCAAGCAACTCAGAAATAGAGCTATGCCAACTGCCTTTCCTTTTCATGAGTGCAATGACAGCAGCAGCCACAGGATGTGCACCAACCGCTTCATCATTGGCTTTGTTTTGATTATTTCTGTAGGCTTCGAGAAATCTCTCCCCTCCATATCCAAGTGCCTCTGCAATGGCATAGCCAAATTGGGTGAAGTCAGCCATTCTTGACAGCGATTCTAGCTTAACGTCTGGGTAAATAGCCATTGCTTTGGATAATGCCGTTAGCGCACCACCCAATATAGCTGGCTTATCATGCTCAAAAGCTTTCCAAACATCTTTCTCCGCTTTTCGTTCGGTTGGTTCAATTCGTTCAAGTTCGATAATGAGAGAACGATCTAATAGGTCTGCCCTAGTAGCCACAATATTGATGCCATTGAGGACAATACAGCGTAGAAGTTGAAAGATAGTTTCATCCTCATCTGTGAAGAGCGTACGCTTACTAACACCCCCTCCAGTGGAGGCAATACAAAGAAGGTCGCTTTTTTCAGCAGAGAGCACTTCCAAATTATCGAACGCTGGCATGTAGTTATTGGAGAGTACGATTGCCAAGTCCTGCTTGGAGTTCGGCATGGATAGGATGTCGCAAGCCGCTGGGTCTACGATTGACCTTATCATCCGCATTGTGGTGGACTTGGAAGCCCCTTTCTCTCCGCTAAGAACAAGTACAGGGTGCGGAATACTCGGAATAAAGCATGAAACGGTGTACAGCAAGAATAGAATTTGATCATCATCATTTCGGATGTTAACATGATTAAGCAACAATTTTAGATCCCCTGGGAAAATAGGATTGACCTGTGCCTTCATGTTATTGGTACGAACAAATACTGTCGGCGCATCGGAGATGATTTCGCACTTATTAGGCATAACCTCTACAACTTGTCGATTCTCATTTACTAAGTCATAGTAGTAGACGTTATCTACACTGGCGACCCGCCGTTCCAATGCGTACTCATCACCTTCGAATGTAGCCTTCATTTCCATAATACTGAGGGCCTGCTTCATGGCGTCGTCCGATGGAGCCTTACCTGTTGCCTCATAAAACTTCTTTGTTAGTAACAGCCGGTGCCTTTTACTTTTCACTTTCAAGCACTCAAAGTGATCACCGATCGGCACCTTTGCATAGGCTTCTCCAATCTCGTTTCGGAAATATTCACTGTCTTCGCCTAATCGAATGAGTAGTTGAGCCTGATTCACTTTTTCATCCACTTGATTATCGGAAGCATTTGCAGCACTCAAAGGTTCGTATAGAGATCGTAACTCGCGCCACCCTTTACCTTGGCAACTATTGTGATGGCAACCAGCGGCTATAGCACCATTATCAAATTGGAGGATGTAGGCGCTACGATTTGTGTGTTCCTCATTCCACGGACACGTTTTGAGCACGTATTTGTCAGCTTTGTTTTGCCAGCGTCCTTTTACGGCTATCCCAAGTTCGTATTGATTGACCCAAGCTTCTAGATCAATCGGTGTGGCGTCGACGTTTTTTTCTTTTTTTGGTGCTTCAGTGTTAGGTTGCTCCAGCTTCTCAATAATCGCTTCAATCTGTTCTATAGAGACAACACCAACTGATTCGGGCTGCTCCAACAGCCCTGAGAAACGGTGCGGACGCTCATCTGTGTCATCCCCCTTGCACGATTTTGTACCGTAGACTTTGCAAATGCGGGCAGCATTGTATACGCTGGTGTCGATGCACACCTTATCATCGCTATAATGCCAGTCTAGCGTTCCAAGGAGTTGTTTGATGAGATTCCGACTGTAATCGTCATTTGGCATGTCGATGGGATATAACAAGTGAGCACCGTTTCCGCTATCACACAAGAATGGATCGGCCCAGCCGGCCTTCCTGGTCATTTTCTGCACCTTTCTTGCTATCACTATCGCTGCCTCATGCTCAACATCAGAGGAGGAAATGCCGGAGGCTCGTATGGGGTCGAAGTCAATCATGATCAACCTTCGCCGCTCAATATCTGCATCACTTGTTGTATGTTTGGCCCCTTCTTCCATGCGGTTATTCGCTCTCGCCAGCAGATCGCTTTTTACCGGATTCAGTGTTGAATATACCCCTTCTACGTCTCCATCGTATAGAAGGGCTGCATCTGCCAAAGCCTCCATATTGTCGAAGTAGCCGCTAACCGTACCTTTCTTTGTATTCAGAATGCGAAGTTCCACGACTTCGCCATTTTCTCTCAACAGGTTTTGAGCTGCAATAATAATTTCAAATGGATCTTTTACCTCTAGCATGTAGTTACTCCTCTCGGTTGGAAGTACAGTGCCCTGAAAAGGATCGCAGGGGACATACTTTGTTGTCTTACTCAGCTTCGTCCTCATCGAATAGCCGCTCTACCGATTCCCTTTCTTCGGCCGATTGCTCACGTACAAAGAAATCCACTTCGACTTCTTCTTCTGATTCATCGCGCACCATCTTGTCGATGTTGCAATAGACGATGCCGTCTTTCTCATTGTGCTTAATTTCGACAATGACTGGCAGACCTCGGAACGCTTTCAAGTCCAGCTTGTCATTTGCTTTTGGCACGACACCAAAACTGGCTAGCGTTTGGGCGAACTTACTTTTCGGATGCTGACTTAGTGTCGGTGCAAAGAACAACTCAACAGCATCACCATCTGCCGTGAAAACGGCAACTTTGAAGTTGATGGCAGACCGCAGTCCATTACCAAAGGAAGTTTTATAATCCTTCCTAACAGCATCCAGGATTTGGCCTTTTTCTTTGCCTTCATCCACATAGGCTCGTACTATCTCGGGAATTTGAATGATCGTATCATCGTTTGAATAAGGGTTTTGACTCATGAAGGTATCTCTCCTTTTTGATTTTGAATTGTATCTTTCGCAAGAAGCATCATTAAGGTTGTAGCGTAATTCACTGTTGACTGTACTGACGCTTTTTGCGGTTGTAGATTAGGGCAATTGATCTGAATCATTTGACATGTTATTGGTATGTCAGCAAGGCCAAGCGGACGCAGAACTGTGCGGGACCAGAAAGCGGATTTTTCAATTGTCGCTTTAAGTGCTTGAAAGCTATCGACGTATAAATCTCCCTTGCAAGCATTAAAGAACTGAACCACATCTTTATCTGGCATGATACTTAGATCTTTTCCAAAGATATCTGCAAGGTTATTGTCGTAATAATCAAGCAATCTATGGGTATCTTTCCAACTGAGTTTGAAGGAGTAGCAAGGAAGCATTAGAACTTGGTTTCCTTCCTTAATACGATCCAAACTAAGATTTAAAAATTCGACTTTACAGCCTTGTTCCTCTAGGAAGGTATTGAGCTCTTTTACAATCATTTTTTCATCCTTCAGTTTCAATATCCGTTGGGTTAACGACATTTCCAGTAAGTATTGATTCATGGTTTCATTCTCCTTTTTTATGGTGATGGGTATGGAATGCTGCTCTTGCGTTGATCATCCTTACAAGTTTGATTCTAGCGTGTACCGGTTCATCCAGCCTCCCGAGTACACGCTGAATCTTTTCCTTGACAAGCTGTTTGCTTATTTCTTAAGCGGTACAAAGGCAACTTCAGTATCTTCCATGCTAAGGTAAGACACATCGTAAAATGAGATGCTGCTTCTTTCACTAAAATCGAGTTCGAAAAGCGCTGTAAGTTCATCTACCAGCTCAGTGGAGTAAACCACACCTTTTCTTCCAATCTTCCGCAAGGTGAAGTAGGTATCGTTATCAGGAAGTTCCCCTCCTATAGCAATCCCCTCATCATTCACGGCGATTTGTATAGCTGTAGAAGACCCGGTTTTCTCGATCAAAGCACCTGATAAGGTAATGCGCTTGCCGCTGCTCTTCGTATTCACGACTGTCAACACACATGGCTCCCCAGAAGCCCTGGTACCATGTTGTTTGCTCTGTACCGGTCTGAAGTTTTGCTTACCGTAGGGGCTCTCTTCAAGAACCTCATTAAGTATTGAGTCTGCTGCCGCAGTTTCTACATTGTTCATTTTGTTAGTCCTCCTCGTGTGATCTTGATTTGATATTTGCTAGATTTACGGTACTGACGCTACTTGAGGCTCAACGCCGTATGGAAAACTAAATCCATCGATTGACTGTGAAAATGACCTTATAATCGGTCAGACCGATTGCTGCCATTCTGCTATCTATTTCCGGACCAAAATTATCAGAGGCGACGGAGATAATATTCCCTATGGTGTAAACACACGGTCCTTCTCCGTGAATGCCTTCAATGGTAAACCGTAGCTCATCGTTGCCGTCCAGACATTTAACAACATTAAAGTTACTTTGAACGGCTTGACAGATAGATTCCTTATTCTCGACCAAATCCCCAGAAACTTTTAAGACAAGTTCGAAGAAAAACATATTCAGCTCTGTATTTCCGCCCATTTCGCTATCATAATCAATTTTGAAAGCATATCTTTGGTTCGCCATCTTATCACTAATCATGCGAGCTACTCCTTTGATCCCTTCCTCGCGGATTGCGACGTACAATGGCTTGTAAAGTTCTAATTCCTCACGTTGCTCATTAGACTTATCTTTATCACGGGCAAGCGTTATCTCAAAAAAACTACCGTCGATACAGTTGCCTTCAACTTTGTTGGTCAGTTCAACGATCAGGCATGCCTTTCCATCTTGATGGGCATTCAGGAGCTCCATCTCAGTGAGGTAGTTAATTACCTGCTTTTCTGAATCAATGAAATGAGGTGCAAGAAACTTTCTCTCTCGAACTTTATCGCTGCAATAGCCCTTAAGGAAACAGCAACCTATCGCTTGGGCATTGCCTGCCTCGAGCTGCTTCCTAATGAAGGCTTTCTCATAAGGGCTTTGGGGATCTCGGTTCTGAATGTTGATTTCTGTCGTTGGCATTTTGTTTTTCCTCCTCGTGTGATCTTGCTTTGATGTTTGTTACACTTACGATTCTAGCCTGTTGCAATAGCCTCAGCCTCCCAAACACAATCTGAAAATTTTCCTTGACAGGTACTTTTATGCTTGCTTTATATTGGGTTACTTTCTGAATTTATCGTATCATCCTGGTGTTTGGTCCACGACCCAGATGTCACCGACAACTTTTCCTTGACAACGAAAAAAAGCCGTGCGTATTCGCAGCGGCTTCGAGCACCTTGCATATTCTATTTGTTACCAATTCGTTTCTTTAGGTCTTCCATCCATTGTTCCATGGCGGGGTTAAGCCTTTCGAGTAGTTCGATTCGGTCTTTAGCAGGGATTTGTTGGTATAGGGCTACCAACTCCTTTACATTCTCCAGCGTCTTCTCAAACAGAGCCTGGGATTGCTCCAAGGCAAGCCCATTGGCAATAGCATTAAATTTTGACTTCGCAGGCTCTTCGATTGTATCGATGTAGGAAAGAAGCTCATTTTGAAATTGAAGTGCTTCCTCTGCCGTAATGTTTCCAGTCTGTTTGAGCGTCTTTTGTAAGAATGGACTATCAATTTGACGAATCGTCCAGACTATGAAATCAGCCAATTCCTTATCAAACCATACCTGTCCTCGGCTGTCCCTTAGGTTTTCCTCTTGTTCACCGAGCAGATTGAGAATCTTACTGAATAGGCTGCGTACTGTTTTTTCCTCGAAGCCCTCCACTTGTTTTACTACCCATGGCAGATTGAATCGTTCTACTTTTGTCTCTTCATTTTTAGTCATATATGAAGCCTCCAATGCTCTTGTTGATAGCCTGATTATAGCTTTATGCAAGGGTTGGGACAACAAGCTGAAGCGTCTTATCCAATAAAGTTCTTATCCAAAAATACCCCGTAGAATACAGTTATTTCACAAAGGGTGCACAAGTATATATACATATTAAAATTGTTATCTGAGGGAAGAGAAAACCCCGACCTAAAGAATTCGGGGTTTTCTGAAAAAAGGATTTACTTGTTCAGCCTTAATTTGATTTTGGGGTTTGCATCGCTCATCTCGATGTCTGTATCTATGCTGTAATTCTTTAACATTGCCACAACAAGAACAACCGTCAGCGCTACAATAGCTGTGATGATGACCGTTTCCGTGATGCCTAGGAAACCTGCTTGCGGCTGAACGGTAGGGGTCTTCTCCAGCAATCCCAGCTTGTCCTTAACCTTGTAGGCTCTGCCCACGTTTTCTGCCAGTTCTCCCACAATGATGATGGTACCGTATCTCTTGTTTACGGCATCCTCCAGTTCTGCCTTAGTGCTAATCGTGACTTGCCGATCTGAGAACGTCTGTGCCTGACGAAATCGCTTGTTGTCTTGTTTCTCTGCTCTTCTCACCGCTGCTTCCGCTTTTGTCATGTCTATCTTGTTTCTCAGCATGTCAAAAAAAAGAATTGCCAAGTGTTACGCCTCCATTCTACTATCTATTATTTATTGATTCCCCATGTCCTCTTAGAAGCGACATGGGGATTTGTGATTTAAAAAGATTCGTTACTTCGTAGCTGCTTCCAGAAGTGTTAGGATGTCAGCATATCCTTTGTCCTTTGCCGTACTTAGGGCAAAGTCATTTGGAACTGCACCTGCTTGAAGCAGCAGCTTCACTGTTGAAGCTTTTCCGCTGTATGCTGCGGAACTTAGCGGTGACGTAAAGGAATAGCCTAGGTTCGGGTCGGCACCCTGGGACAGCAGATACGTGATAATTTCATCATTGCCTTTAAGAGCTGCTGCCATCAGCGGTGTCCGGTTTTGAGGTAGAGCGTTAGCATCGACATGGTTTGTTCCGACTAGACGCTGTACCTCGCTAAGCACTCCGTCCTCAGCCGCCTGTACGAGACCCATCTCGCCTATGTAACTCGTCACTCTGCCTTTATCCAGACGCGCCTGTGCCTCATCGTCAAACTCAATGGCCTGACCTTTGCCGCGATTGGCCTGTAACTGATACTCTTCTAAAGCAGTAAAGATATTACCGGCTACGAAAACAGTTACAGGAGCATCGTACTGAACGCCAAGACGATTGAGCACACTGATTTGCGACTTGCCTGCGGAGATTCCCACCATTTCGATGACATCTTCTTTAGCCAACTTCTTAGAACCGGCGTAGAAAATCTGGAAGAACAGGCCACCACTTTCACTCTCTCCATAGGCCATAGTCGTGATCTGTCCATTTTTTGCGGTCAGTTCCTGTACGTCGAAAATTCGGATTCGACTAACCTCAGTAATTGTGGAGCTGTACTGGGCTGGATTTTTTGACATATTAGCTGAACTTACCTGCTTAGCTTTGTCGTAGAGAGAGAACTTGTCCCGATTTGTCGCAAAGAACGCGTCACTGTTACTCTCCAGAATCTTATAGGTAGCGTCTGGCATCTTGACACCTGTAGACGTTTCGCTCTTTATCGCATCCCGCATGACTGTGGCATAGCCTTTATACACGCCGCTATCCGCTTTCGGAAGCTGGGATTTGTCAGTTGAAATGAGGACGGAACGAGAAGTGCTATCCCATTCGACCTTCTCACCAAGGGCTTCACCGATGAAGCGTAGTGGCACCATTGTACTGCCATTTATGATTTGTGGAGCAGCGTCCAATGCCAATTTGGTTTCCCCGATCCAAGCGCCTTTCCAACCAATCTGCAAGCGGATGACCTTGTCACCTTTTGTAGCGTCGATGATTTGCTGCTTGGCATCCCACTTGACTGTTGCACCTAGTGCCTCGAAAATGGCTCGCATGGGAACCAACGTTGATCCGTCTTTTATGATTGCCGATTGTTCGAAGGTTTGTAGTTTTCCTTTCAGGTACACGTTGATCGTACTGTCCGCTAGAGCAGTCCCAGCTTGTGCAAGCAGCATTGTAGCGACGGTAAGAGTGGTGATGATTCGGTTTTTCATTTGCATTGATAGATTCCTCCGTTAGGTCTGATAAAGTAGTATAAAATAATATAAAACATGATTCGGTAATACTTTAAAATATAGTTAGGGCATTGTACCCACACTAAAAGATGTAATTTGTACCATATTTATTATCTATGGATGTTATGTTTTAGTCAAATACCATTTGTAGTGTGTTAAGTCTAAGAAGCCCCTCAGGTAAGCTTTTCTTGAGGTGGTATTTATGTCTGATGTGGTGAAGAGAGTCGGAGATAGGATACGTCGGCTGCGTAAGGATAAAGGATTATCCCAAGAGCAGTTAGCCGAGTTATCCGGTTTACATACGAATTATGTGGGTCAGGTGGAGCGCGGGGAGAAGAATCTAACGATCGAGACATTGCAGAAGATTGTTGGTGGATTGGGAGTGTCGTTAGAGGAACTATTCCGATACCTTGATCCGATGGAGCGTAAGGATACTTTGGGACAGATTGTGGAGATGCTGTCCGAGCGTTCTGCGCAAGACCAGGTAATGGCCTTGAGAGTGCTACAAACCGTATTAGATTGGGAGAAATCAAAGGATTAGAGTTAGACATTGGGTTCCTTGGTATACTAAGACAATAGGAGATGATATTAATGACAACTGAAAACGATATGCACGGTGAAAAGCCCTATATTGATATTAATGAATTGAACAGCTTCGTGTCTCGAAAAACGGGTCATGATGCTGACCTGATTCAAACTGTTATTGGTTACTCAGACGAGTACATTAACAACAAAGAAGAAGATGAGAATGGCGAAGTTCAAATCGATAATGACGAGCTCATAGTTCATATTTTAAAACAGCAGGACATTGCTTTAACTGAGAAAGAAGTGGAGGAAATACTGGAGGCAGAGTTGGAGTTTTTAGAGATAAAGGGCATTGCTGTTCCAGAGGAATAAAATATTCCATCATTTAGTCGACTATAGGCTTGCTGTCCATGTATCGGGCTGCGAGTCTTTTTTCTATTCGAACAAGTAGCAGTTCACGTTCCAACTTGACTTGAACCTCGTGCATCGCAGCAGCGATCTCTCGTACGGTCGGGAGGTGAATCGGCCCGTCCTTTTTGAAGAGCATCTGAAGCACAGCGTCTATGGTCTCGGAGCAGGTCTCGATACGGTTAACCAGCGTATCCTCACTTTCTACGAGTGATTCGTAATTGGATCTATTCTGCATTAGATTTCACCCCCTTTCCTTATGTGCGGCTTCATGAGCTTCAGAAGAAACATAGAACGGTACATTTAATTGAGAGACCCAGCCTAGCGCTAGTTCAATTGGGCTCCCTTCCATTATTGGAGGTCCATCTGCCCACTCTTCCTCTCGGGCAAATTGAATTTCGGTCGGGGTCATCAAGATAAACAAATCGGTTCCGTCAAAATACGGGTTTACAGATTGACCTTCCTGAAAGGTTAGAGCTACTCTTACTTTTATGATGATGTATTGGGGATGTTCTACCCTCTCTTGCTCCATTGCAGCTACTGCCAAAAAGTGAATCGCACCTTCAGGATCAAACGATGTTTTTAGTAATTCCAAAATTCTTTGTTGCTGTTGCTTGTTCATAATTAACCTCCATTATCAGTTGATTTAAGATATAGTTGAAATGGAAATACCCCTATTCAAATAAGGAATAGGGGTATTTCTGTATTGCTCAATTCAGTTTCTAGTTATTTACAGAATGCCCGTGTATGTTCATAAAAGACTGGAGAGTGATAAGAGTGGGAGACGTATATGACTTTAATACGCGAAAAAACTTTAAAACAATGGCAATACAAGATTACGATAAAAATGATGAAACAGCCATGAATTCCGGCAAGTATGTCGGATGTCTTTCTCAACAGCAAGCAAAATCTATATTGAACATTATGTCATTAATGACAGCTAAAAAATCACAAATTGATGCATTAATGATTGAATACTATGCCTTGCAAACTGCCTTCAATAGCAAAGCAGTAGACTCTATGCTGTCCTTGAATGCAAAAACTAATGAAGTCATTTTTGATCCTGAGACTAACGAACTGTATGTTGATGTGAAAGGCCACTGCTGGGTTGTAAAATTTGAAGATCTAAGAAAGTAGTGTTACAGTTCTTTGGGCTACGGGCTAAGCCTATAGATTAAGGAAAGAAAGGTAATCGTCTCATAAATCTTAAGAATTGTTTCTTTTATTAAAGTATGCTGCATCTAATCACTTGTCACGTGAAATCAGTATTATCACGTATAAATAATTATTTCACGTGTAATATTGACAAAAGGATTATTCTGGAACATAATACACGTGAGAGTTAATTTATCACGTGATAACAAAAATAGCACAGGAGGTATGGCGTTATGAGGCAGTCATATATCAATCGAGTATTTACAACTATGGTTGACTACAATGTTGAGTCGTACGAAAAGCTTGTAACCCCTACGGTAAAGATCTTCGCAAATGCGCACGATACCAAGCTTTACAAAGACTTGAAGCGGGATCACAACAATGTGTCACATACTGAAAGATTTGGCGCTATTCGTCTTAAGGGCGGAAAATACGAGCTGACACCGGTTGGTCAGCGGTTGTTCCATGAACCTAGTCTTTTCAACGGTATGTTCAATGAGCAGGCATTGGCATTTAGTTTTCAGTATAACAAAAAGGTTTTATTCCCTTACCGCGCCATGTTGAAGCTAATGTACAAATTAGATTCTTTAAACCAATTTGAATTCGTTGTATCACCGTTTTTGTTGAGGGGAACTTCACCTAAGGATATCCAAGATGCCTTGGATCGGATTAAGTTATTACGACATCTTTATGGGGATATAAGCAAAAAGTCTGATGCCCAAAAATCAGTGATACTGGATGACGTGAATCTTCGTTTCGGGCTGGACCTTGTGTTTAAAGATGTCTGGACATCGGAAACGGCAGCTTATAATCAATTCCGGTACTTCGGTAATCATCTCTCAAACCTAGTCCAAGGAATTCGGCAACAAGGCGGCGAAATCGTCAAAAAACGTACGTCCACAAATGCTGAAATTCAATCATTGCTCCTAGCCACAGCATCTGTAGAATCGTTAAGCGGAAACCCAGGTGGATTGAATTCATATTTCCGTAGTTAACCTGTATTGGTCCAGGAACCCTAGCAGGTTCCTGGAACCTTATCAAGAGGAGGATTAAGAATGATGCCTACTAGATTTAATTCAATTTATAATCAACGTTTTGCGAGCTGGTCTGAGTTAGAAAAGGCCATTGAAAATATACTGGATACCAAGGAGAAGGGTGACGCATTCGAGCAATTTATCTTTCTGTATTTGCACTTTCACCGTAACTTATTCGAAATTGAAACCATTTATATGAGAGATAATATTCCAGATGAGGTTAAACGATTTCTCCATCTGGAAAAGAACGATTATGGTGTAGATGGCGTTATTGTCCGAAATGATGGAATGATGGCAACCTATCAGGCCAAATTTCGGACGAATCGGAACCCTCCTTCATATCGTGAGTTGGCAACTTTCTGGGCTGAGTCCGAGCACGCGGACCTTTGCTACATTTTCGCCAACTCTGTTAAATTACCCGAGCTTGCTCACAAAAATCATAAACAGCAGCCAGTTGTGCTAGTCGACGCGTTTATTGATCTTGAGCAGGATTTCTTCGATAACATCCATCATTATGTCCATAAATTGCCTGAGATCGAGAAAACAATCTTTACTCCCCGTTCTTACCAAAGAACAATGATCGAAGAAGTTATCACCGGGTTCAACCACACTGACCGCGGGAAATTAATTGCAGCATGCGGTACCGGCAAGACTGCAACCGCAATGTGGATAAAGGATGCTCTGAATTCGGAAAACACATTGTTTGTTGCTCCTAGCTTATCCTTAATCAAACAAACGTTAGAAGGCTGGGCAGATCAAACATCGAAACCTTTTCGTTTCCTGTGCGTCTGTAGCGATCAATCAGTCGCTTCGGAGTTGGATGAAATCGAAGACGAATACGAACAAGATATCAATAATATGAACGTCCCTGTTACAACCGATCCGGTCACGATCAATCAATTTTTGGAGCAGGATGGAAAAACTCCGAAGATCATTTTTAGTACTTATCAGTCGTTGGACGCTATAGTTTTTGCATTAATGAATCTAAAGCAATCCTTTTCTTTTGATCTAGGAATATTCGATGAAGCACATCGTACTGCAGGCACTAAAAACTCACAAATGTTCGTGTATGCGCACAAGGACGAGTTTATTCCTATTAAAAAACGCTTGTTTATGACCGCGACAGAGAGGATTGTTACCCCACGAATTAAATCAATGGCAGAGAGCGCCGGTCAAACAGTATTCTCGATGGATGATCAAGAGCAATATGGGCCGACACTGAGCCGTTTGAATTTCGGAAAAGCCATCCAGGAAGGGATTATTGCAGACTATAGAATTGTCATCAGCGCGGTTGCAGAAGAAGAAATTTTTGACTTAATTCGTAAAAGCAATCTTTATATAAGCACAGATATTGGGGATGATACTGCACTTACGACAAGCGATGGATTATTTAAGCAAGTTTTGCTAGCCAAGGCGGTTGAGCATTTGGGAGTCAAGAAAGTCATAACATTCCACAGCTCTGTTAAGAACGCAAGAATTTTTATTGATGGCTCATCTGCCCAATTGCCATTATCCCGCGTTTTTGATCAGACAGTAAGCAATATTGAAGACGATCAAATTTTTTACTCCCATGTTAACGGTAGCATGAGTGCAGGCGATAGAAAACAAATTTTGAGAGACTTCAGGAACAAATCGTATGGCATCATATCCAACGCCAAATGTCTTACAGAAGGCGTTGATGTTCCTGTCATAGATGCGATTTATTTTGCAGAGCCCAAGAATTCCACTATCGACATTGTACAGGCAGTTGGACGGTCTTTGAGGAAGACAAATCAGGACGAGGAAAAAGTAGCCTACATTATCATTCCAGTCATTATTCCCTCTAATTCCATTAATTTTAGTGGAGTAAACGCAGAGCTGTTCGATACATTACATTCAGTTGTTCAAGCGTTAAGAGATCAGGATCAGAATTTAGCGGATTTGATAGACGAACTTAATTATCAATCTGCGCGTGGTAAAAAGCCTAACATACCGGAGGAACTGGAGAAAAAAGTCGTTGTTCTGCCATCGGAAACACTACAGATAGATGAGTTGCAAGAGACTATATTTTTACGTATTGCCGAAGTCAACAGCCAATCAACAATGTTTAAGAGCATAATTAAGCAGACATCAGAGGGTGAAGATCGACGCGGAAGCATAGAACGTGTCTTTAAATCGGTTGGAGATTATAATGTCGATGCGTACAAGACGAGCTTGGTTCTCCCAACGATCGAACGCTTTATCCACGATAATGAGATAAAGGAGTCACATGAATTATCAATTAATCATAATAATTTGTCCCACTCTGAACGAATCGGGGCATTGGACAGAATTTCAAAGTCACAATATCGTCTTACGTCAATTGGTCGATTCCTTCGCTCTAACCCAAAAGCTTTTGAATCTATCTTTAAGGAGCAAATGTTGAAATATTACTCACACAATAAAGTGGAAAATAACTATTTACTCCCTTATCGTGCCTTATTTAAGGTGTTTATGGAGTTCGAAAAAATATCCAAGCTCGAATTCTTATACTGTCTCTATTCTTTAAGAGCAACATCTGATACTGCGATCAAGCAATCAATTGAAAGGATTTACTACCTAAGGGAAACATATCCACGCATTGAGATTTTAAATGAAGATAATCAGAGTAAAGTCTTGGAATTGATTAACGATAAGTTTAATGTTTCTTTCTCCTACAAAGACATTTGGACTTCTCGGACGACCGCTTACAATCAGTTTAATTACTTTAAAAAACATTTATGGACATTCTCAAATATTTTTGAAAACGACCTTAAAGCAAAGGATGAAATTAAGGTGTATCCTGGTTCGCGAGTCGTTATCATGGACTTGTTAGAACGAACTAATAGAGTGGAAGAGCTTGCGCTCCTGAGGAAGGAAGAGGATTTACGTCAATACTATAGAAGCTTGTTACTTCTATAGTTCTTGTAATGGAATTAGACCCAAATGCCGCCAATTATTACTGAGACTATATATTTTGTGGCTGCTCGGATGAATTAGAGATAAACCAAAATATGCAACAAAAACTTACCCCCTGTTGGTTTATTTAAGCTTTGTACCTTTTGGGCTAAGATCTAATTAACTGGTAATTCTACAAATTAAAAACCATTCCGTCGTAAACGACAGAATGGTTTTTCTGTATTAGTTATTGCTTCTCTAATACTACAATACTCTCCCGGAGAAGGTCATTTAGATAAGGGAACCTCTTCAATTGTTGAGGGGAAGTACGAGCCTTCCGGCAGATGATTATCTCTTTAACCCTAAGTCCGTATTCCTCTGCTAACATTCCGAGTATGAGATCAGAAGGGACCAACACACCAAGGTATGCACTCTGATCAACGACGATAAAACATTTTCTACCCGGTTTCAGGAGCATCGAGCATTGTTCAATAATCTTACTCATGTCATTGAAGTACCCTTTAATCATATTTGGAACTTTCCTTGTTCGTGTGTCCTTCTTACCCGTTAACCTCTCCTTGTCTGGAATGGAAAGTTCGATCTCCTGGGCGATCTGATTAACAATTGGATAATCCGCGACGGGTTTCCCTGATGTGTTTACAAACGATCTTACTGCATACTTTCGAATATGCTGAATATCGCTTATTGAGTTGACAAAGTCACCGAAAAGAAGCTCCATCTTATAGGATTCAAAGTAATCAAAGGAGTTTGCGTATGGTGGAGAAAATATAATTGCTCCAACGTTACGATCAAAATGCTGGTGATATGTTGAATACAGATTGGTCGCATCTCCAGCAATGGCTTTAGAGGCAATATTAGTCGATATTCTAACTTCTCTAATGTCCTTCAAGATACTAAGCATTTTATCTTTAAAATATGGAAACACCTCTTGAACTCTACTGAGCCTTGTCAAGAGTCCATTTCCGTCCCTTTTTCGGTTTGACACATCTTCAATTATGGACAGAAGTCCCAATTGGAAGAGATTACGAATCTTTGGAGATCCAATTTGGTTAATAAAGGCCTTTACTGAAAGCAACTGCTGAAGCTTATCAATATCGAAAAACTGAGGAGCATCATCAAAATCAACTACTTCGACCGATATACGAGAATAATCAAACGAAGCCAATACCGACTCCGCTTCAAGAATATCGTTGTCGTCATAAGCGGTCGCTTTAGTACTTGAAACGAAGGCGGAAAGAGGATTGACATCTAACCCAAACGAGGAATATCCTTGAAATGCAGCTTCCACGATGGTCGTGCCCGAACCGCAAAAGGGATCAACAATTACTTCGTTTTTTGGAAGGGAATACTGTTCAATTAAATGCTTGATCAGTACATGTGAGTAACCTTCCCGATATCTAAACCAACCATGGTATGGGGTATTGACATTTTTAGAGAAATTTACGAGTTGATTAAAAATATCGATTTCATCTTTTATAACGTAAGCGTCTTCCAATTTAATGATTGAATTGGTTAATTCGGGATCATGAAATACGGCTTTCTGTTTTAGAATCGACGCAGTTTGAATCATGTAGCTGAACACCCTCTCTTTTTACCCAACCGACGCTTTCGAAATAAAGACACTGTTTTATCGTATCGTCTACAAAGGTGCTAGACAATCTTTCAATTTGGACAAGATCCTCCTCGTTTGCATCTTGAAGAGCAAAATCCATTATGACCGGGATCAATTTTGAAAAGATTGCTTGGTACAATTCGGTTGTTGTGTAGGTATCGCGTTGCGCATATAGATCTTCGATGCACTCGCCGATAACACTTTTGATTGTCTCCGGATACCCCTGTTCCTTCACTTTATTAATTCTACTGTTCAATCTTTTCTTAAAGGAATAAATAAAATCGCCATGGATGTTCCCTGAATATTGAAGATGTGAAGTATTCTTATACGATTCTATAAAATCCTGGAACACGACACCGTTCTCAGGTAAATAAAAACCTGCGCGTGCTGCGGCTTTCAATAAAGCGACCCAAACGTTGATGTCTTTGTTGTTGAAAGTGAACACCATATAGCCATTATCTTTTAGTACACGAAAACATTCCTTAAATATGGAATACAGCATCTCTTCATAATGATCTACCGTTTTCGCATTGTTTAACTGTCGCTTTCGGTTAACAACGGCTTCTTCATCATTAAATATGAAAGAATCAAGATCACGATACTTTTGGTACCAAACATTCCAGAAGGCAGACAGCTCAGCATACTGTACGTTGCTTCCATACGGAGGGTCTGTGATTACCGCATCCACAGTTTTGTCAGGAACAGGGAGATTAGACGAACTTTGATTTAAGATTAAATAATCCCGACCCTGAATAAGCTGATCGAAATCATGCGCGGCTTTGGTATTATGGATAATGGTTTTATTAGTATATGATAGTCCCTTAATTACAGCGTCTATTCTATTCCTAAATTTATCCAATACGTTAGTTTCAACGAAAATGTTGGGTAACCAGTAGGCGTGCTTGTCCATGGAAGTAGGGTTTCCATTTTCCCAATTATCAGTCACACGCGTCATGTTGTTCGTGTATCGAAGTGAGGCACTAAAAATAAAATATAGACAGTCTAAGAGATCTTTGTCAGCACCAGAACGCTTTAACTCAAGGATGCGGTTAAAGATGATTGTATTGGCGACAAAGTTACGCTCGGTAAACAAATCCCTAAACCGACGAATTCCTTTTTGTGACAGGCAATCCTCCAACTGTCGATCCCAGTTTTGAGGAATATCTTCATCAATATCGACGAACGATGGAGCGAGATATTTCTTGTAATCGACAACTGAAAAATATTTACGTTCTTCCTCTGACAGCAATCGAACCGTTGCCGTACCACTTGCTTCCCGCACCTTCATTCTTAGAGGGATACTGGATACGGGAATGCATTCAGTTCTTTTTACTCCTATGACTTTGGGTAAATTACTGATGCAGTCTTTCTTTGGACATCTGTAAGTACCATTTCTGACTTTATTTTCTTCCGTTAAATTCAAAGACGAGTTACAATGAGGGCACTCGACTACATACGCCCATTCCATCCATTCGATCACAAACCGCTCATTGTTTATTTCAACCTCGTAAAAGTGACCTATGTCTGTTTGAAGTTTATCAAGAAACTGATTCGCACAAGACTTGAGTTCTTTCAAGTCGACCTTCTTCACCTGCATTTCCGTAATAAATGCTGCAAGTGGGTTTAGGTCAACTCCGATAGCCTTCCTTTTCAAAGCAAGACTCTCAAAAACTGTCACACCTCCACCAACAAAGCAATCCAATACAATATCATTTTCGTTTGTATAATGTGATATTAAATTAGAAAAAACGTTATAAGGTCTTCTAGCAAAGTATTTATGCATTTTATATTGTGGACTGTGGGTCAATGCTTTGACTGAATTTCTAATAGGGGTGATATTCAATGTGTTAGTTTTCATTAATGCGAGACACCTCCAAAGAGATTATTTTACATGAATATTAAAATTTCGACAAGAATATTATATCTTCGAATGAATTCTGCCATCACAAGTAACTAAAGAGTACACATTACATTTACTACACCGTGTTCTAGCATCTCGCTCTTTTACGTTAATTATCTGTTAATTTTAGACCCGTTTTATCCGTATATCAAGCTAACAAAATTCCCCTTTTCACTAAGCAGGCCAAAAATTTAGCCGTCATTTATGGTACGGTTCCCCCCGGTTAATCTTCACCGCCCGGTACACCTGCTCCGTCAGCACCAGCCTCATGAGCTGATGGGGCAGCGTCATCCGGCCGAAGCTCATGCGCTGCTGGGAACGCCGCAGCACTTCGTCGGACAGCCCGTGGCTGCCGCCGATGACGAACAAGACATGGCTAGTCCCGTAGGTGCCCAGCCGGTCCAGTTCACGGGCAAGGTCTTCGGAGCTCCAGAGCACTCCGTCAATGGCAAGAGCGATCACATGCGCGTCGGGCTTGATTTGGGCCAGGATGCGCTCGCCTTCCTTGGCCTTCACGATCGCAACCTCCGCGTCGCTGAGCGTGTCGGGAGCCTTTTCGTCCGCAACCTCGATGACCTGGAACTTCAAATAAGGCGCCAGACGCTTCGCATACTCCGCGATGCCCAGCACCAGGTACTTCTCCTTCAACTTGCCGACGCCAACGATCTGTACGAGCATAATTCCTCCTATATCCTCGCTCGAATGACCAAGCGTGTTTGTCCTCATCGGGAACTTTCTTCTGCCGCTATCATACCGCAAAGCGGCTCCGAACCCTAGTCGCGACATCCTGTAAAAACAAAATGATACCCGTTTCTATCCTACTGAAATATCCGTTCCCCTCCTCTTTTCTTCATGCCCGCTCGCCCAGTTTAGAATCCATGCCGAATCATTTTCGAAGTGGAATTATGCGTATCAAGCCGGGGGTGAAAACGGTATACTTCGGCCAAGTTGGAAAGGGAACCGAAGTGACGATTCGCTTCCCCCTTGCTCCAGAGCTTGCCTCGGCGCTTGCGGCCGCTTCGAAATTGCTTGGCTAAGCGGGGGCTTCTTCCATCCGCGCCCGCTGCATCGCCCCGCTTCGGCGGCAGCAGGAGCTCAAGCTTTCACGACGAAGGCTTCTTCCTTCAACCTCCAATTTCCAGATATATGCCTGCCGAATATGGCTTCGGTTCTCCTTTTCAGTGGTAATCTCCTTTGATACCATTCCAAATCAGAGAGGAAATACGGGCATGAACAAAGCCATGATCATCCTCAACCCTTCCTCCGGCAAAGAGAAGGCGCTCGACTACATCAAGCAGATTGAAGAGGTGCTCCGCCATAAGGGCTACGAGGTGACCAGAAAGGAAACCGCACAAGCCCTCGACGCGACCCGCTTCTGCCAAGCAGCTTGCCGGGAAGGTTGCGACCTGGTCGTTTCGGTAGGCGGAGACGGAACATTGAACGAAACGATCAACGGCATCATGGATCAGGATCACCGGCCGAAGCTGGGCATCGTCCCTCTCGGCACGGTCAACGATTTTGCCCGCGCGCTCCGGATTCCGCTCGATCCCGAGGAAGCCATTCGAGCGCTGTCCTCCTCCAACGTGAGAACCGTCGATCTGGGGCAGCTGAACGGCCGCCTCTTCTCGAATGTCGTCGCAGCGGGCTCGCTGGCGGAATCTGTAGCCTCGGTGACCTCGGAGGAAAAGTCCAGGCTCGGTGCTTTCGCCTACTTGAAGGAAGGCATCAAGGAGCTGCTCGGCGGCCCTGCCCATCCCATCGTCGTCGAGCATGACGGCGAGCGCTGGGAAGGCGATTCTCCGTTATTTCTCGCCGCTCTCACCAACTCGGTCGGCGGCTTCGAGAAGCTTTCCCCGAATGCATCCGTCGACGACGGATTGATCCACGGCTTTATTATCCGGGACATGAACGTCTTCGATACCATTGCGGCCGGCTTGTCCCTCTGGTTCGGCAGCCTGAAGGACAAGAAGGATGTCATCTATTTTACGGCCAAGAAGATCCGGATCACCTCGCCGAAGCCGCTCCGCACCAATGTAGATGGCGACGAAGGGCCCGCGCTGCCGATCGAGATGAGCATCCTGCCGGGATATCTGCAGGTCATCGTTCCCGAGGAAGGATAGTTCTCTCTGCATGGATTCCTTGCTTGTCCTGTGAGCCGATTCCATGCCCATGCGTGAGCCGGCCCGATTACTAGGTCTTTATTCTCCGCATGAGCCGGGCATATTACTAGATATTATTAAGTATCTCTTGGCATTACTTGAAGTTGTCTTTGTACAAATCCCTCTTGATTCCGGCGCCGCAGGCGACGTGCCTGACTCCATTCCAGACGTCGCCTCTTGCTTCCCCGCAATCCAAAGGGAAAAAGCCAACCCGGCAATCGGGTTGGCTTGATGACGTGTTTGCGTTCATTCCCGCATACCTTCCGGCAGAGATGCGGCCCCATACGAGCTGGGCATCGTCTCTGGAACTCCGCAGCGATATGACCGGATCCTCCGCCTTCGTCTCTTAGCTGAACACGCTGTCTCCCAAATTCAACGACGGATCGGAACCGCTTTAAGCTCCTGTGCCCGGCGCTGAGCTGTCTCCTGGAGCGACGCTGCCCGTACCGTCGCCCTGGCCGGGCGCCTGTCCTCGGCCTCCGCCGCCGAAGCCTTTGCCGCCGCCTCCCGGACCGCGGCCTCCGCCTCCGCCAAACCCGCTCGGCGCCGTCGTGACGCCGGACTCGTTGACATAGGTGACCTTGTCGCCAAGGGTGAAGGTGACGACCTTGGTGCCGCCGCTGTACGTTCCGCCTTCATAAAGGCCGCCCTTTTGCGTGCCGGTCGAGCTGCCGCCGGTAGAGATCGTGTAGCTTTCTCCCGCCTTGAGCTCCGGTGCCGAGATGACGAGGCTCTGGATCGCCTTGGACGGGGCGAAGGTTGCGACGGCCTTGCCCGCGCTGTCCGCCAGCGTCATCAGCGTGCCGGCCTGGACTTGAGCCGGGAAGGTCATCAAGACTGCGCGCTGGGAGGAAGTCTCGGATGGAGCCTGCGCCATGCCTGAGCTGCCCGCGGCGATCAGCAAGCCTCCGGATTGCTCGAACGTGCCGTCATAGTCAAGGGAGCCGTTGCCGGACATCGTCGGTCCGTTCACGATGACCGTGCCTCCAGACATCGTGATCGAGCCGTTGGAGTCGAGTCCATCGCCAGCCGAGTCGACCGTCATATACCCGCCGCTGATGGCCAGCAGGGCATTGCCCGCTGCTCCGCCTGGGGCTCCCGTGCCTCCGCCGCCTTGGCCGGCATCCGCGCTCTCGCTGGAGCCCTCCGAGGCGTTGACGCCATCGTCGCTGGCTACGACATGGATCTCTCCGTCCGAGATGGCGATGCTTGCGCTCTCCAGCCCTTCATAGCTGCCGGTGATGTCGACTTTCCCGCCGCTTATCGACAGCGAAGCGCCGGCATGGATGCCGTCGTCGCCTGTGGCGATGGTGAACTCTCCGCCGGCAATGGCGACGGCACCGTTGCTGTGCACGCCGTCATCCGCGGAATCGAGCTTGAACGTGCCGCCCGCCACCGAGATGCCGGCCGACGCCTTCAGCCCCTTGGCGCTGGTCGATTCCGTGCCGGCCGCCTCCGTCGTTCCCGACTCCGTGCCGCTAGGCGTCTGGACCGCCGCATCGCCGGACGAACCCTGCTGCGATCCGGTCGAGCCGGTCGAACCACCCGGCATCGGGCCTTCCTCCTGATGCGGCTCCGCATTGGCGCTGCCTCCGCCGGAGACGATGTCGAATGTACCGCCTTCGATGATCAGCGAGGAAGCCGCCTGAATGCCGTCGTTCTCCGATACGATGGAGAACGTTCCTCCCGCTAGGGCCACATACCCTTTGTCGGCGTCCGTGTCGTTCGTCGACTTGATGCCGTCGCCACCGGCTTTCACCGTGATGCTGCCGTCCTTGACCGCCGCCACATCCTTGCCGACGATGCCGTCGTCCTTGGACTCCACGGCGATCGTGCCGTTGACGATCTTGAGATCGTCCTTGCTCGTGATGCCGTCGTTGTTCAGCGCCGTGACGCTCAGCTTGCCGGTGCCGTTGACCGTCAGGTCATCCTTGCTGTAGATCGCCGCCGTCGGCGTGTCGTCGGCGGTCGTATAGCTGTCGGCGTACTTCTCGCCGTCGGTCACCGCATTTTCCGTTCCCTCCTGAAGGGTCAGCACCGTTTTGCCGGCCGCCTTCACATACACGGCAGGTCCGCTGGAGTTGACGATCTCGGCGCCGTTCAGCACCAGATGAACGATGCCGTCGTCCTTGACGTCCACGATGACGCCGCCCTCGAGCTTGCCGCTCAGCACATACGTCCCCGCCGCCGTGATCGTCACGGTTCCCCCGTCGGCAGCTGCGCCGGAGCCGTCGACGCTGGCGCTTGCTCCGCTGAGCTTGATCGCGGTCGAACTCGCCGCGTCCCATGCGGCGGAGATGTCGTCGTCGTCATAGGAGACGACATCCGCCAGCTTGAGTCCCGCCAGCTTGGCTGTGGCCGCAGCTGCATCCGCCGTATTCGCCGTATTCGTCGAGGCATTCACGGCCGTGCCGCCGCTTGCATTGGCAGCCGAATCCGTCGAATTTGTATTGCTGCAGCCCGCAGCCACAAGCGCCGACAGGAGCAGCAGCGCGGCAAGCTTGGTTTGGTATGGATGTTTCATGGTCATCGACCTCTTTTCGCTTAGTATTCCTGCACGACAGGACTCATCGTGAGGGTAATGTCCAGGTTGCCGTTGCGGGTGCGGACGGCATCGAGAAATTCCTTCTGGTTCGTTTCCGGTCCCATTTTCACCGAATACACCAGTTCATACAGGCTGCCCAGCTCCGTCGTACGCACTTTCTTCAGCTCATAGCCGACGTTGAACTTGCGGAACACTTCGTGGAACGCTTCTTCATAACCGAGATTTTCGGGAATCGTCACCTTCAAGGTTTTCATGGCTTCCTTATGGGAGCCGAAGTTCACGGATTTCAGGACAAACATGAGCCCGCACAGGATGATCGTGAACAGCACCGCGTAGCCGAGAGCGCCGACGCCGCAGGCGAGGCCTGCCGCCATGGAGAACAGGACGTACGAGATGTCCTTGGCATCGCCCGGAGCGCTGCGGAAGCGGATGATTGAGAAGGCGCCCGCAAGGCTGAACGCTCTGGCGATATTGCTGCCGATGAGCAGGATGATGATCGCGACGATGACAGGCAGCACGATCATCGTGAGCGTGAAGCTCTGCGAATACGCGGGCTGGGTCTTCATGTAAGTCAGGCTGATGATGGCGCCGACGGCGATCGCGGTCAGGACGGTGAGCAGCGCATGAGGCAGCGTCAGCGTCGTATCTGTGGCGGTCGAGGCGAAGATGGATTCGATCATAAAACGATTCTCTCCCTTTCGATCTGCGGTGCGTTTGCATGGCGGATGGATTGTTTGTATTCGTTGCCGTACTTGGAAAAGCTGGTGCGGTACATGCCGAGCTCCGACAGCAGCTGCGCGAGCCAGACGGGGATCGTCTTCTCGGCCTTCACTTCCATCAGCCACTGCCCCCGCTCCATCAGCCGCTCCCCGTAATCGCCCTTCTCGAGCAGCAGGTCATGCCGCCGGGAGCGGATATTGGTGTCGAACGTGATCCGCAGATCGCGGCTCTCCTTGCTGAACAGCGCGATGCGGTCGTAAGCGAGATACGTCATCGGCTCCAGCTCGTACCGGCTCAGGAAATACTCGATTTCATTCATCACCTGCCGGTTCATTCCTTGCCGCCAGACCGGCTGGCAGCCTGTCCGGACGAACTCGTAGGCTTCGCTCAGCCTCATCGCCGACCTTCTTTTGTTGACGAGGCCGAATACCTTTTTCTTGAGCTCCAGGTAGACCTTGGCGTCGCTCCCCGGCACCCCGTAAGCGCGGATGCGCAGCTTCTCCCTGTACTTCGGCTTCGAGAGGCTGGTGCGGATGAGCGAGTGATGCTCGGTATCATAGTAGAGATTGCTGATGGAGTAGAACTTGTCGTCGCGGTTGTATTCATCGAGCTCCATGTATGCCATCAGGCGGTTGTAGATGGCGTAGAACGCTTTCGTATCCATCAGATACTTGTTCTCGTACCGGTTGAACACTTCGATCGCCACTGGGCAGCGCCCCTTTCCAAGTCATGTCGGGCGATTGCCTCGCCCCTTCATGTCTGTAGCTTAGAGGGTCAACCTTTAACGAAACTTAAACAATTGCCAGGCAGAAAAATTGATGTCCGCGAACACGTTCAGGGACTTTCCCTTCCGCCAGATATGCTTCTCCAGCGCGCTCCTATATTTAGGGCTTGGGTGCATACGCGCCCGAATGCTACGATTAAGGTTGATTAAAGGTTCGCTTCCTATAATGGGCGTGCAAGGCGGCTTGGAGAGGAAGAGACGGAGGGGACTTGGCTCATGCGCATATTGATTGTCGAAGACGAAGTGCATCTGGCAGAGGCGCTTTCTCAACTATTGAAAAAAAACCATTATTCCGTGGACGTCGTGAACGACGGCCAGGCGGGACTCGATTACGCGCTCAGCGGCATCTACGATCTGCTGCTGCTGGATATCATGCTGCCCGGCATGGACGGGATGACGCTGCTGCGGACCATCCGCACGGAAGGCATCGCGGCGCCGGTCATCATGCTGACGGCCAAGGGCGAGGTCTCGGATAAAATCTCAGGCCTGGACTACGGGGCGGACGATTACATCGCCAAGCCGTTCAACACCGACGAGCTGCTGGCCCGCATGCGGGCGGCGCTGCGGCGCAAGGGCGAGGTCGTGCCGGAGGACGGGCTGAGGTTCGGCAATATCGAGCTGAACACCTCGACGCTGAAGCTATCGTGCCAGGGCAAGGAGCTCAAGCTGATCCTCAAGGAAAGCGAGCTGCTCGAGCTGCTCATCACGCGCAAGTCGGCCGTGACGTCCAAGGAGCAGATGATCGAGAAGCTGTGGGGCTTCGACTCCGAGGCGGAGCACAACAACGTGGAAGTGTATATTTCGTTTCTGAGGAAAAAGCTGGCGTTCCTGGACGCTTCGGTCCGCATCAACACGATCCGGGGCGTCGGGTATGTACTGGAGGCGACGGAATGATCTTCAATCGGCTGCGCAACCGGTTCCTGATGATGAACATGGTGATCATCTCGATCATCATGCTCGTCGCTTTCGGGTCCATCTACACGATCACCTATCAGAATACGCGTCATGACATCGACATGGAGCTCGGGCGCGTCTCCGATTTCTTCCATCAAGGCGGTCCCGGACAAGGCGGTCCCGGCGGCAAAAAGCAGCCGGATACTTCAGGCCTTGAATCCACCGCCCAGAGCGGAGACGACGGCAGCCCGCACATGGACGGCACGGCTGGCGGCTCTGGCAATGGCTCTAGCGGCGGCTCTGGCGGCAGTTTGGGAAGCTCCGATGGGGGCATGAAAACGCAGACGGGCGGCGGCGGCAGAGGAATGAATCCGCCTCCCGAGCGCTCCGTTTCGTTCGCTCTGCGGACGGATGCGGAGTGGAACCTGCTGGCCAAGGACTCGCGCTTCGACATGGACGACGAGTTCTACGAGCTGGCCAAGGAGCGCGCCGTCGCCAACCCGGTCGAGAACGGCCGCTTCACGCTCGACGGCACCGACTGGGCGTACAGCACGCAGCGTACCGCGGAAGGGTATTCCATCGTCTATTTGGACGTGACCGCCCAGCAGAAGATCCTCACCACGATGATCTACACGTTCTCCCTGGTCGCTCTCATCATGCTCGCTGTCATCTATTTTGTGAGCCGCTACTTCGCAGGGCGCTCCATCGCTCCGGTCCGGGAGGCGTTCGACAAGCAGAAGCGCTTCATCGCCGATGCGTCGCATGAGCTGAAGACGCCTCTTGCCGTCATCAATACCAACGCAGACGTGCTGCTCGCGAACAGCGACGACACGATCGCCGCGCAAGCCAAGTGGCTGCATCACATCAAGTCGGAAACCGAGCGCATGAAGACGCTCACCAACGACCTGCTGTACCTGACCGAGATGGAGGACGCCCGCGACCGGGTGCTGCAGGTTCCGTTCAACCTGAGCGAAGCGGTGGAAAGCGTCATTTTGACGATGGAGGCGGTCATTTACGAGAAGGATCTGGAATTCTCGTATGATATCCAGCCCGGTCTGACCACCGTCGGCAGCAGCGAGCAGATCCGCCAGGTCGTCATGATCCTGCTGGACAACGCAGTGAAGTACACCAACAAAAATGGCTCCATCAACGTCGAGTTGATGAAGCAGCATAACCATATTCAGCTGAAAGTATCGAATACCGGGGAAGGAATTCCCCCCGAGCATCTGGAGAAGATTTTCGACCGCTTCTACCGGGTCGACTCCTCCCGCTCCCGCAGCGGAGGCGGCTACGGGCTGGGTCTGGCGATCGCGAGGTCGATCGTGGAGCAGCATGGGGGCCGGATCTGGGCGAAAAGCGAGCCTGGCAGCTCGACAGCCTTTTATTTCATGGTGCCCTCCGTTTTTTAAACTTCAATTCCCGCCTAACCGGCTCGTGCTTGCTGTGCACGAGGAAGAGGAATGACGGAGCGCGGCGTTATCTACGCCTGAATCAGGCAACACGGCCAAAAAAACGCAGGAAGCGTCTCGAAAGAGCGCATCCTGCGTTTTTTTAATTCCCATACATTCGGTTTCATCAATCGTATTTCCGTCTCATTCATGTCCTGACTCATGCATGTCTGATTTATGACTGTTGGATTCATTCGTTTCCTCATTCTTGCGTCAGTTCAGCTCCACCGTCTTGTTCATATCCATATGCTCCTGCTTGCCCGTCATCTTCTTGAACAGCTGGGCCACCATCTTGACCTTGTTGCCGGTTTCCCAATATTCGGCCGTCTCGGCCTTCACCTTGATCAGCACCAGATCCGGATCGTCGCTCGACATCCCCAGCAGCTTCTCATAGGTTGGATTCCAGATCTCCTTGATCTTGGACCTGTCGCTCACCAGCTCGGCTTCGCCGCGGACCGATACATACGATTTTCCTACATAGGCGACATTGACGCTGGGATTATGCTGGAGCTCCTCGAACTTGTCTGTCTCCTTCTTCGTGATGAACCACAGGTCTCCGTCGAACTCGACCTCCTGAGTCTGCATCGGACGGGACACCAGACCTTCATCCGTTACCGTCGTAAGCATCGCGATATCGATTCCCTTGATCAGATCCCGGACCTTCTCGACTGCTTCCTGGCTTGCGGTGTGTTCGTTAGACATGCCGTCACCTCATTCGTTTAGTTTGATTTCATCTTGCGTCATTTAGATCCATGTTGCTCCGACAAGCGGATTCAGCTTGCACTCTACAAGCCTTTCCAAGTGATATCTTCTTAAACGGAATGAAAGCCGGCCAAACTGCGCGATTCCCCGCAAACCCTTCCATTCTTGTCCAATCATCTCAAGCGCAGCGCCAAGCTCTTTCTCGGCCTCGCGCTGTCAGCGACCGCCTTAGCTGCGCCGTTCACGGCATCCACAATGCCAAAATAACCTACAGCTCTAACTCATCGCGGCATGTGGAAGAATGATAGACGTCATCTTCATTTCTCTCGGCCGCCAGGCCGCCGCATCGGACCCAAGGTTCATCCGCTTGCCGCTATCGGTGAATATGTGGATAAATACGTTCATAAGCTCGATGTCTCGCCTATCCACATGTGGATATCTGCTTAACTTTGAAATCCTCTCTTATCCACAACCGGAATCCAATTTTCACTGCAGCTCCAGCAACGGCAAAAAAGCTTCTCTCCCGCCTGGGGAAAGAAGCTCTTCAGGACGTCCTGCCCTGCCGGCAGTCCGTGCGGTCTTGCTATCTCATCCGGATTATACGATCAAGAATTCCGCTTTCTCTTCGCACAAGTCACATTTCACCGGCGGGTCCCAATTCGCAAAATGCGTTTCATTCAGATTCACCATATCCGGCGCATCCTCGTACTCATCCACGAACTTGTCCAAAGCCAGCTCAATATGCTCCTTGCACACGCAATACATTCGATGACCTACCCCGCTTCGTATCTTGTAAGTTTACCTTCGTCCCTACCATTGTACCACATCCCCGGCAGAGGCACTCAATTCCCTTCTTCCGGGAAATAAAAGAAAATCCGGCCTGCAGGCTGCAAGCCGGATCGATCCATCGCCCTCTATCGCTCCAATCACACTACTCGTCGTCCGCCTTATCCTGAAGCTTGAACGTGACGGTCTCCTGCTTGGAGTCGCGATAGAACGTCACCTTGATCTTGTCGCCGATCCGCTTCTTGCCGTACAGGTACTTGCGCAGCTCCATCGTGCTGCTGATCGGCTGATCGTCCAGCTGCACGATGACGTCGTTGAACTGCAGCCCCGCATCCAGAGCGGGACCGACCGACTCCAGAACGATGACGCCCTTTTTGACATCGGCAGGAAGCTTCGGACCGGAGCTCTCGGCAGTGTCGTCCGATCCCTGCGCGGAGCCCGGCAGGCTCTGCTGCGCGAAGTAGGAAGCCAGATCCAGCGTATAGACGCCGAGATATGGACGCGGAACCTTGCCGCTTGCCATCAGCTGATCGACGATCGGAATGACGTTGTTGACTGGAATCGCGAAACCGACTCCTTCAACCCCGACATCCGCGATCTTCATGCTGTTGATTCCAATCACCTTGCCCTGCATGTCGATGAGCGGACCGCCGCTGTTGCCCTGATTGATGGATGCATCGGTCTGGATGACCTCCTGCTCCCAATCGTAATTGCCGTCCTGGCTCAGCGAGACGGGAATGATCTGCTTCGTCTTGCTGACGATGCCCATGGACAGGGAGTCGCCGAGGCCGAGGGGATTGCCGATCGCCATGACCATCTCTCCGGACTGGAGCTTGGAGGAATCGCCGAGCTCCGCCACGATGTCGATGCCCTTGCCGTCAATCTCCAGCACAGCCAGATCCGTGATGTAGTCGCTGCCTACCAGCTTGGCGGGACGCGATTCGCCGTTGATGCGGACGGCCTTCAATGCCGATGCGCCTTCCACGACGTGGTTGTTCGTGATGATGTACGCCTTGCCGTCCTTCTTGGCGAAAATAACGCCGCTGCCGACGCTTGCCGGCTGCAGCTCGCCTTCCGGCGCGTCCTCTGCCTGGCCTTCCGGCGTATCCGGCTGCATCGCGCTGCCCCCGTCTCCGTTGTCCGCGGACCCGCTGCCGCTCTGGCCGCCGTCGGGAGCCGCTTGCTCGTTGACGATGCTGACGACTGCCGGGCGCACCTTCGCGGATGCGGCGACGGTCTGCTGGATCGCGTCGCCGGGAGCGACCAGTCCGGCCGCTGGCGGCGACGCCGCCTCGCTGACCGCGGCAGCCTGAGTGCCGCCGCTGCCGATGGCAAGCGTCAGCACCAGGACGATGACGGCCCCGCTTGCGGCCGATACGGCCACGAGGCGTCCCGCTCCCCAGCTTCTGCGGCTGCGCAGCGGGAACCCGGAGATTGGCTTGCGGTTTTTTTTGCTTGTGCGCCGGGATACTGCTGTCGAATAAAACTCATCGTCGAACAATCCCACTGTAACCCGCTCCTCCCGTGATATGCGCACGCAGTAACTGCCATATAGTTAAGCATACGTGCCTGACTGATTTTCAACTACAGGATGTTTTTTCTCTACTTGGAATGATTTCGGAAGATTCGTCTAGAATAATAATAGAGAGCCGGTCTGCCTGTTACTTATTCAACGACTCCGAGGCACCGAATGTTGCAGGTCCGCTCCAATCTTGGTCAAAGGAAGTGATTCCGACATGGATATCAAGCTTGTTCAACCGCCGGCTGGAGTCCCTAACGCCTGGGACCAGGTAACCCTGCACGCCAAGATGGGAGATCTGGCCGATACCCAGTACCGCACCCTCCTCGCGCTGAGCGCCATGCTGGAGCTGCTCGTCGAAAAGGGCCTGCTTACCCGGCAGGAGCTGGAGGCCAAGGCCGCTCAGTTGGAAGCTGCGGACAACGAGCCGCTCAAAGCGCTTTCCGCTTTATTTGATCCCATGGAGTAGGCTGGTCGGGATACGTTCCGCGCAGCGGATGCTCGTCCTGCCGGAAGAAATGCCCCTTGTCCTCCATGACTTGGTTCACCGTCAGCCTGGCCAGATCCGGCATGTTGTGGTTCAAGCTGAGATGAGCCAGGTATACCCGCCTCGTCCGGTCCGTCATGAGCTCGCACAGCGCCTCTCCGGCGGCCTCGTTGGACAAGTGGCCGATATCGCTGAGAATCCGGCGCTTGATGTTCCATGGGTACCGGCCCATGCGCAGCATCTCCGGATCATGGTTCGATTCCAGGACGAGCACGTCGGAATCGATGATGTTGCGGCGGACGATGTCGCTGACATAACCGAGGTCTGTCGCCAGGCTGAGCTTGTAGCCGTCATCCGTGAACGTGTAGCCGACCGGCTCGGCCGCGTCATGGGAGATCGGATAGGAGCGCACTCCCATGCTGCCGAACTGGATCTCCTCTCCGGTGCCCATCACGACGCGCCGCTCTTGCGGGACGTTGCCCGCGTGCCGCTCCAGAGCCGCCCAGGTCGCCTCGTTGGCGTATACAGGCAGCTCGTATTTGCGCGCCAGCGCGTTCAATCCCTTGATATGGTCCGAATGCTCGTGCGTGATCATCAGCGCGTCCACGTCATGCCCTGTCACGCCTTGAAGATACATGAGCTCCTCCAGCTTCTTGAGGCTGAGCCCCGCATCCACCATCACCGTCTTGTCCCCGCTCTGCACCAGCGTCGCATTGCCCGTCGAGCCGCTCGCCAGCACAGTGAATCTGAATTCCATTCCGCATGTTCCTTCCTTACGCTCCAGGCGTTCGCTCCTGCAGGCCTTACGCTCTATCGCCATGAAGCATCCGGCTTCATGCCGCTGCAGAGCCTCTCGGCTCACAATTTCACTATGAAAACCTATTGTACCATACCAATCGCGGCATGCCTTTCCAAGGAAAAGAAAATTCCGGCCGAAAGGAATTGCTTCTCATTGAGGGCGCCTTGTTCACCCATGCTTTGCGGGATGCCGGTTCGTGTCGCGGCCGCCGTCGAAGCAAGCCCTAGCGCCTTCTCCAGAGGCGGCCGCCGTTCTATTTGCCGGTTCCCGGCGAGGAGGGCGGCTGCGGCTGAGCCGCGTCCGTCAGCACCTCTCCGCTGTACGCCTGAAGGTAGATGACGCTGCCGTCCTCCATCAGAATCCTCCAGGACGGCGTGGATACCTGCGTCTCGGAATCGAACAGCTGGCCTTCCTTGTAGCCGAGCCGGATCTCCTTGATGACGGCATGCTCGGGAACGTAGCGCTCGATGATTTCCGAGCGGATGACCTTGGAGGCTGGCAGCACGGACTGCGGCGGGCTCTGCTGCTCCGAGGGGAGCAGTTCGATCCGCTGCTGCCGATAGCCGGTAATCCGCTGATTGCTGTAATAGAGCTCCAGCCGGACGTTGAACATCGGCCTGCCTTCCGCCATCCGGTACAGCACGAACTTGCGGTCGTCATATACCGCCGTGTCCAGGTCGTATTTGCCGATTTCGGGAATGACGCCTCCCAAAGCCTTGCTCAGCTCCTTAGGGTCGAACACGACGCGGCTGTCCACGGGTGTCTGAAGCTCCGTGATCTTGCCGCCCGGCGCTTCTGCCGCAGAGGCGACTCCATTCTGCTCGTCCGCATCCACGTCTACATAACGATAAGTCAGGTTTTGCAACTCCGGCGTTTCCTTCGGAATGCCGCCTGTCAGCTCGATGCCTTTGCCCTTCATCGCGGCGAGCGTGTCAGACGACAATCCAGCCACCGTGTTGTTCGGCTGCAGCCGCTCGCGCACATCCATCCAGAGCTGATAGCCGAGCAGCATGTTGAGCAGCAGAAATGCCAGGATCAGAACGCTTTTCGCCCTTCCCCAATCCATCAGCTGCTCCCCCCTTTCCCGCTGCCGGCAGCTGGATTCCCTGTCGTGCCGCCGTCAGCGGTGCTGCCGCTTGCCAGCGGACCCTGAAACCCTTCGGAGTGGTCCGGAGTCGGCGTCGGGCTAGGGGTCGGCGTCGGCGCAACAGCCGAGAGATCGGTTCTGGAAAGATCCGATCCGTCGTAGCTCTCGGCCAGCGGCCCGGTCAGCGTCTGCTCCGTGCCGTCCTTGAGACGGACGGCCCACACCGGGGTGAACCGGATGCTGCCTTCATCGGCCCGATACGCCTTCACCGCCGGGTACAAGGAACGGATCTCCGAACGGCGCTCATAGCCCGAGATCGCGGCCTCCAGCGAGCTTCCTCCGGGCAGCCAGCGCACCGCCTTGCGTGTCGGCGAGCCGCTGAGCGTAATCAGCGAGCGCTCATAGGCGGTGACATTCCCTTGCTGGACCGTCAGTTCAATATAGCCGAAGCGGAATTCCGGCGATGGAACGATCGGCAGAATCCGGTTCTCCCCGAAACGGAAGTACTGGCGGAACAGCAGAAAATGCTGATCTGCGCCGTTGCTCGCGCCGCTCGCCGCCGCGCCCCCGCCTGGCTGAGGCATGCGGTCCGGCCTTCGCGGCTCGGTCATTCCTTCGAGCTGATGCAGGCCGTCCCAGCCGCCATGCTGGTTGACGAACAGCACCGAGCTTGAGATGCTGCCGGCCGGAGTCGTCCGGCTTGCGCCCGTCCCGGTTCCGCTGAGCGGCGCGGCCGGATCGGTATAGCTGATCCATTGCCCGTCCTGCTCGACCTGCAGCGTCCGCTTGCCGTCCGTATACACCTGCGAGCCCGTCCGGTCTTTGCGGCTGCGCGTCATGCCGGGATCGAAGAACAGATTGCGCTGCAGCAGATCCGGCGAGTACGTCTGGTAGTCCGTCTCCGCCTCGGCCGCTTCCACCGGCTGCTGCGGCAGGTAGACGCCGTAGACATTAGGCTTGTAGGGAGTCCAATATTCGCCGAGGCCGACATCATCCTCCACGTCCCGCACGGTCAAGTCGGCCTGAGTCGCCTCATACGCTGCGCTGCCGTCCGTGCTGAAGAAGAACGTCCTTACTTCCTCGCTGCCGGCGCTGCGGAAGATCCAGATCCGGTCGATCGTGTCCGACTGGAAGGTGCCGTCGCTGCTTTCCAGCTGAAGCATGCGCGAGAGCAGCTGCACCGGCAGCCCGCTGCCGAGCCTCAGCTCGATGCCGAGGTTGCGGTCGCGGATTTCCAGCCAATTCACGATCTCGGCGCTCGTCCGCTGGAAGCCGCCGAACTGGCGGCCCTTCAATTTGCTCATGATCAGGCTGTAGAAAGGGAGATCGCCCGGATTGAGCACCGTGTGGTTGCCGTTGCCGAAATGCAGGATCATCTGCTCGGGGAACAGCACGTCCTCGGTTTTGCTTTCCGGTCCCATCTGCTCCGTATTGACGTAGTTCTGCGGCGTCCGCACGGCAGTTCCCGGCACGCTGTAGGAGAGCATGTAGCTCTGGACGAGGCTGAGCACGACAAGCAAGGCGAGCATCCATGTTTTGGCTCTTTCCATCAGGCCGGCTCCCCCTTCTCCTGCAGTCTCGGCACGAAGAACGTCACCGTCGTGCCGACATCAAGCTCCGACTCGAGAGTCATCGATCCGCCGTGCGCCTTGATAATTTCCCGGGCAATGGACAGCCCGAGTCCCGTGCCGCCCATTTCCCTCGAGCGGGCTTTGTCGACCCGGTAGAAACGGTCGAAAATCCGGCTCAGATCCCGCTTCGGAATGCCGATTCCGGAATCCTTGACGCTGACGGCGAGCATATCGCCCTCATGCTCGCGCGCCGCCAGCTCGATCCGGCCGCCTTCCAGCGTGTATTTGATCGCATTCGACATCAGATTGTCCAGCACCTGGTCGATCTGGTCGCGGTCCAGCACGGCGGTGTGCACGTCCGGCTCGACGCGGACGACGGCGCGTATTCCTTTCTTGCGCATCTGCACGGAGAATCGGTCCGCGACCTCATCCAGCATGTCGGCGATTTCCGTCTCCCGGCGCCGCAGCGTCGACTGCTGGGAATCCAGCCGCGACAGATGGAGCAGATCGGAGACGAGCCGGATCATCCGCTCGGTCTCGTTGCGGATGACGCCGACAAAGCGGCCGGCAAGCTCCGGCTCCGCAAGGGCGCCGTCATCAAGCGCCTCCGCATAGCTGCGGATCGTCGTCAGCGGCGTCCGCAGCTCATGGGATACGTTCGCGACGAATTCCCGCCGCGACTGGTCCAGCTTCTCCTGCTCGGTAATATCCTGGAGCAGCGCGATCGTCCCCGTGATGCCGCGGCCGCGCCGGTGGATCGGGCTCAGCGTCACGCGCAGCACCCAGCGCTCCTCGCCGTCCGGCGACTCCTTCACGAGCACCGCGGCCAGTCCGCGTGACCTGCGCAGCGCTTCAAGCCGCTCCTGCGGCAGCTCCAGCAGCTCGGAGAGGCTGCAGCCTTCGCAAGTATCGACGCCGAGCAGCTCGATCGCCCGCTGGTTGGAAACCATGACCGTGCCGTACTCGTCCGCCGCGATGACGCCGTCGCTCATGTTCGAGAGGACGGACTGCAGCTTCTCGTTCTCCTCTTCGTTGACGGAGAGAGCTTCCCGCAGCCGATGCGTCATCTCGTTGAACGCTTCGCTGAGGCGGCCGATCTCGTCGTCGGCGAGCACCGGCACCTGCTGGTCGAAGCGTCCCTCCGCCACGGCTTCCGCCTGGCGGGTCAGTCCCTTGATCGGGCTTGTAATCGTATGCGCCAGCACGACGCCGAGCACGCCCGTAAGGCCGAGCGCGATCAGCGTGCCGGACACGAAGATCCGGTTGACCCGGTCGACCGTAGCGTTGACCTCGGTCATCTGAGCCACGATGTAGACCGCCCCGACGATCCGGTTGTCGGATGATTTGATCGGCTGCGTGATGATTTTCTTGCGCACGTTGTCCTCGTCGAGGATGTCCTGCTCGTTGTCGGGAATGCCCTGCAGCGCCTGGCTGACCATCAGGGAAGTGTTTTTCTTCCCTATGTAGCCGCTGTAGGCATCCGAGGCCGCGAGCACGCGGCCGCTGGCGTCGAGCACCTGCAGCTCCGAGCCGCTGCGGCTGAACAGGCTGTTGACGTACTCCGACAGGGACGAGGCCTCCTTGCCGCTGTCGGCGGGCGCGGCCAGGCTCTCTTCCGTCAGCTTGTCCGCCGCCAGCACGGCCAGAGCGCGCGCCTGGTCGTTCAGGCTGTTCGTGAACGTCTCGGTCAGCGACGTCTTCACCGAGCTGACGAAATACACCGCGATCACCTGCATGGAGATCAGGATGAGCAGCATGTAGATCGCGATCAGCTTGACCTGGATCGTGCTGAACCAGCGGCGCCCCTTCATCAGCCGCCGAAGCCGCCGTGCTTCGGATTGCGCATGAGGTAGCCGAGTCCGCGGCGGGTCAGAATGTATTCCGGACGGCTCGGATCATCCTCGATCTTCTCCCGGAGCCGGCGGATCGTCACATCCACGGTGCGGACGTCGCCGAAGTACTCGAAGCCCCATACCGCCTGCAGCAGATGCTCGCGGGTCATGACCTTGCCGCTGTGGCGCGCAAGGTAATAGACCAGCTCATACTCCCGGTGCGTCAGATCGAGCGGCTGGCCGTCCTTGTAGACGACATACATATCCGTATCGATGAACAGGTTGAACAGCTTCAATCCTTGCTGCTCTTCCCCTCCATCTTCCTTGCTTCCGGCGCTGCTCCCGGAGGACGCCTCCTGGATTTTCTGCGTGCGCCGCAGATGGGCCTTCACCCGCGCGAGCAGCTCGCGCGTCCCGAACGGCTTGGTCACATAATCGTCCGCGCCAAGCTCCAGCCCGAGCACCTTGTCGATCTCCGTATCCTTCGCGGTCAGCATGATGATCGGCGTCTGCAGTCGCGTACGCACCTCGCGGCATACATCCATGCCGTCCTTCACCGGCAGCATCAGATCCAGCAGGATCAGATCCGGCTGGTCCTCGAACGCCATGCGCACCGCTTCGCCGCCGTCGAAGGCGCAGATGACCTCGTAGCCTTCCTTCTCCAGGTTGAATTTCAATATATCCGCGATGGGACGCTCGTCGTCCACCACCAGTATTTTGCCGTGCATTCCCGTCACCGCCTGCCTCTTGGACTGTTGATTCCGTTACCGTCTAGTTTACCATAAAAGAGTATGGACACGCCTTGCATCGCCGTCTGGCTCCGCAACGAAAAACACCCGGACAACCCTTGCGGGCATCCGGATGCTGGAGCTTGTTATAAGAATTTGAGCGGGTTCTGCAGCGCTCCGTTTTTGTAAATCTCGAAATGCAGATGTGTGCCGAAAGAATGGCCCGTATTGCCCATGACTCCGATGGCCTGGCCGCGGTCGACGACCTGGCCTGAGCGGACCGACAGCTTGCTCATATGCCCGTACAGCGTCTTGTAGCCGTTGCGGTGATTGATGATGATGACATTGCCGTATCCGCTCTTCTGGCCCGCGAATTCGACGTACCCCTCGTCCGCCGCCTTGATCGTGCTGCCGCCGACGAGGTCGATGCCCTTGTGCAGCTTGCCCCAACGGGTTCCGTACGTGCTCGTGATGCGATGGTTCGATACCGGCCAGATGAAGTCTCCGCTTCCTTCCCCGACGACGACCTTCGTGCCGCGCACGACGATTTTCGGAACGGATTTGCGGATGACGTCGATGCTGACGAGATCCTCGCTCATCTTGTAGCCGTTCTGCTTGACGACAGAATAGGTGAGCCGCTTGGAGCCCGGCTGTCCCTGCTGGATGACCTTCGACTCGCCGGCTTTCATCGTCGCTTTTTTCTGGATGATCACCTGCGGCTCCGTCGTGATGATCTCCGACTGGCTTTCCGTCGTGACCACGTTGATCGCCGGCTTCTTGACCGTCAGGTCCAAGATGTCGCCGGCCTTGATCATATCGTCTTCGATCGTCGGGTTGTTCTGATAGACGACTTCCTTGGAAATGCCGAACTTGGACGCGATGCAGCCGACGCAGTCGCCCTTGAGCACCGTGTACTTCGTGACCGTCGATGTTCCGCTCGTCAGAATTCGCTGCAGCTGGTCCTGGCCGAGAATCTCCGACGGATCAAGCTCGGTCGCCTCATCCACCGTTACCGTTTCAGCGAACTTGACGCCGCTGATTCCGTTGGCAGGCGCGGCCGCCTTCGTCGAAGCCGACAGAGCCATGACCTTGAGGGCGCTCTTCATCCGCTGTGGAGGCGCGTATTTGCTTTGCAGCTGATCCAGCACGGTCCTGGCCGTCTCCTCGTTCTTCACGATTCCGATGACTTGGCCGTCCACCTTGACCGCCGCTCCCGTCGCCGTCGCCGAGAAGCCCGCCGCCAGCTTGTCCAGGGTCGCTTCGCTCTCGGGCTTCCCCTTGTACTCCCGGACCTTCTCGTAAGTAATCGTTCCCGTATGCAGCGTCATGGTCAGGTTAGGGTACGCTTCCGCGGTTTCCCGCTCCTCCTTCTTGACCATCGCGGCCACCGTGGACGGCTTGTCTACCGTGCCTACCGGCTTGCCATCCAGAAGAACCTGGTAATATTCGTTCGTATGGGTACTGACGTAATGGGAGTAACCCCAATAGGAGCCTCCTGCCAGAACGGCAAGCAGAAGCGCCGCTGCTGCGATCCAGCCCCATTTTTTTCGCGTCGGCCCTGGTGCGGGCCTCATATCCTTAAGCGGTTCTTGTTGGTTGTAAGCAATCACTACCGTGTCTCCTTCTTCGCATGCTCGATTGCATTTGCTCTCTTGGTCCTATGAATCTCGCCAGGTCCCAGGCCATATGCCGCTGGGCTGAACGAGCTAGGAATCAGCAAGGCAATCGGCTTGATCAGTCAACAATACGGCTCGCCGCCCATGGAGGGCGGAAACGCAGAGCAATCCGAACCTCTTTGCTCCGATGATAGAATCGAATGAAGTCAAAAAAAGACGAATGCTCCGATTGGAGAATTCGCCTTTAACTTTACCATAGGTTCATTTTGACGGACAACCGATGCCTGGACGGTGCGAGATTAGGATTTTTTCAGAATGGTCGGCATCTTTCGACAACAGGCGGCAGGACGCCGTTTTCTACCTCGGACACAATTTCGCCATTTGGATCAACATTAGTGGGGTCGAGTAACACTTTGAACCACCGCTAGGGTTCGATTCATATATTTTGCGGCTGGCCCGACGCGCCTCCTGCGTCATTGGAACCAGGGTCGGCCGATGGCTGCGCTTGAGGAGATGCTGCGGAAGAACGGTCCGGCGAGGGAGCAGGGGAGGCCGCAGCAGGGGGAGCCCCAGCAGAAAAATCCGGTGCGGATCCTCCACTGCCCAAGCTGCCCGATCCGCCGTCTCCTCCCGCCGCGGAGCTTCGCGGCACTCCGCTTCCGCCGGACGCTCCGCTGCCCGCAGGAGGCATCCCGGACTCTCCATTGGCGGCGGGCGACCCGCTGCCCGCCTCCCAGGACGGGCCGGAGCCGTCGTTAGCCGCATCGCTTCCGCCCGCCGCCGGAGCCGATCCGACTCCGTCTGCGCCTCCCATGCTGCCGTTATCGGCTCCGGCAGCCGGTATCCAGCCGCCGGAACCGCCGGCATTCTCCGCGCTTCCGCTGCCTGCTGCCGACCCGTTCCCGCCGCCATCCGCTCCAGTGCCGATACCGGACGAATCCGGGTCGGCATGTCCGCTGTCCGGCATATCTCCGCCGCCTTCATTCGATGTTCCGGACGGTACGGCCCCCTGGTCTTCGCCGGAGTTGGCCGCAGGCGTTGAATCCAGCGGCGCTGTCACAGGAGTTGACGCCCCTGCGGGCTTGTCCGCTCCCCAGAGCATGCCCCAGACGCCCGACATGGACAGAGGCTGCACCTGGATGGGGACATGGAATTGCTTGAGCAGCGTCTCTACATAGCTCGTCACGATGTATCCCGTCGTCCACAACGTCAAAAAGCTGGCCAGCAGCGCGGTCGCCGCCGTCTTGCCCAGCCAGACCGCAATCTTTTTATAGTTCATTTATGATTCCTCCCTCGACAGAACGGCTATGTTCTACCAGTATGGGCATAATCGGGAGAGGACATTCACTAGACTGCCAGAGAACCGATCCGGTTGTGCAAATGTCGGAGGCTCGTCGGGCGGAAAACAAAAAAACACGCAGCCCCGGCATAGCCGGACAGCTGCGTGCTCGTCTTCCTATTCGTAGATCGGGCGAACCGGATTCGTCTGCTCGCGGTTGCGGCCGACGGAGAAGATCGCGATCGGGATGCCGGTCAGCTCGGACACCCGCTCCACGTAGCGGCGGGTGTTCTCCGGCAGGTCCGCCAGCGTCTTGGCGCCGCTGATGTCCTCGGACCAGCCCGGCAGCTCCTCGTAGACGGCTTCGCATTCCGCCAGCATCTTCAGGCTGGCCGGATAGTGCTCGATGATCTCGCCGCGGAACTTGTACCCCGTGCAGATTTTCACCGTTTCCAGGCCCGTCATGACGTCGAGCGAGTTGAGGGACAGGCCCGTGATGCCGCTGACGCGGCGGGCATGGCGCACGACGACCGTATCGAACCAGCCGACACGGCGAGGGCGGCCCGTTACCGTGCCGTATTCATGGCCGGTCTCGCGGATCTGATCGCCGATGGCGTCATGCAGCTCCGTCGGGAACGGACCGTCGCCGACGCGGGTCGTGTAGGCTTTGGCTACGCCGATGACCTGCTGGATTTTGGAAGGGCCGACGCCGGAGCCGATGCAGACGCCGCCAGCGGTCGGATTGGACGACGTGACGTACGGGTAGGTTCCTTGGTCGATATCGAGCATGACGCCTTGAGCGCCTTCGAACAGCACGCGCTTGCCCGTATCGATAGCATCGTTCAGAACGACCGACGTGTCCGTCACGTAAGGGCGCAGACGCTCCGCATGAGCGAGGTATTCCGGCAGGATGGCGTCCGCGTCGAGCGGCTCGCCGCCGTACATTTGCTGGATCACCTGGTTCTTCTCCTCTACCATCCGGCGCAGCTTGCTCTCGAACTCCTCCGCGTCCATCAGATCGGCGATGCGGATGCCGGCGCGGGCCGCCTTGTCCATATAGCAGGGGCCGATGCCCTTGCGTGTCGTGCCGATTTTATTGTCGCCTTTGCGCTCTTCCTCAAGACCGTCCAGCACGAGATGGTACGGCATGATGACATGGGCGCGGTCGCTTATTTTCAGGTTGTCCGTCGAAAACCCGTTCTCATGGATATAGTCGATTTCGTCAAGCAGCGCGGCTGGATTGATGACCATCCCGTTGCCGATGACGCAGGTTTTATTATGATTGAAGATGCCGGATGGAATCATCGTCAGCTTATACTTCTTGTTGTCGATCAGAATCGTGTGGCCGGCATTGTTTCCGCCTTGGTAACGGGCGACCACTTCCGCTCCGTCCGCCAGATAATCGGTAATTTTGCCTTTCCCTTCGTCTCCCCACTGCGTGCCGACAACAACAACTGTAGACATGATCATACCTCCGCTTTACTGCCTGAATTTGCTGTCTTATGCTTCGCCGCGGATTGTGCTCTCATACAGGTGCTTTCGCACGTTACTACGTGCAAGCAGCTGGGCGGCGAAAAAAGCAGCAAACTCAGTGTACCAGCCCTGCCATGGGATGTCAACAAATAAGGCGAACGATGCCATTGATGTTTCATTTAATGTTCGGATTTAGAGGGTTTTTCCGCTTTTACTTCTTCCTTAAAGCCTTGTATATCAGAGAGATGCAAGGTTCGGATCGACCCCTGAACGATTCCGAAGAGCATGACGAATGCAAAGAGCTGGCAGAGCCATTTTCGTATTGGAGATCCATTAAAATCCTTGATAGGGGATATTATCTCCATTGCTTCTTGCCTGATATGAAAAAATTCCGGACCACCATGCGTCCTGTTCAAGCAACGCCGGTTATCCGGAAAGTCGTATTTTCTCTATCATGATGTAAGCTCGAAAGCTCGCACATAGGGCCTAAGGCGCAGGCTCGTGCGTTCGTCTGATCGAACCCAAAAGCCTAGGAAGCGGGCTCGTGGGTTCGATCCAAGCTCACAAATTTATTGAAATTCTTCAAGAAAGCGAGCTCCACCGTACCGACCGGGCCGTTACGCTGCTTGGCGATGATGATCTCGATGATGTTCTTCTTCTCGGTTTCCTTGTCATAGTAATCGTCCCGGTACAGGAACGCGACGATATCGGCATCCTGCTCGATCGATCCGGATTCCCGCAAGTCGCTCATCATCGGACGCTTGTCCTGCCGCTGCTCGACGCCCCGGCTAAGCTGGGACAGGGCGATGACGGGAACCTCAAGCTCCCTCGCGATCTGCTTGAGCGTACGCGAGATCTCGGAAACTTCCTGCTGGCGGTTCTCGCCGGACTTGCCGCGGCCCTGGATCAGCTGCAGGTAGTCGATCAGAATCATCCCGAGGTTGCGCTCCTTCTTGAGGCGGCGGCATTTGGCCCGGATATCGCTGACGGTGATGCCCGGCGTGTCGTCGATATAAATCTCCGCTTCGGACAGCGCGCCGATCGCCATCGTGAGCTTCTCCCAGTCGTCGCCTTCGAGGAAGCCTGTCCGCATGCGACCGGCGTCGACGTTGGATTCGGCGCATACCATACGCTGGACGAGCTGGGCCGCGCTCATCTCCAGGCTGAAGATGGCGACCGTCTCACGCGAGCGGACCCCTACGTTCTGGGCGATATTGAGCGCGAATGCCGTCTTGCCGACGGAAGGACGCGCCGCTACGATAATAAGGTCGTTGCGCTGGAAGCCGCTCGTCATCTTGTCGAGGTCGACAAAACCCGATGGAATTCCGGTGGAACCGCCTTTGTTCGTATACAGAAACTCTACGCGTTCAAATACTTCCATCAGAACGTCGCGGATGGAGACGAAGCCGCTGCTGGAGCGCCGGTTGGCGATCTCCATGATGCGCGACTCCGCCTCGCTCAGCATGAGTCCGATATCGTCGGAAGCTCCGTAACCGTCGGATACGATCGTCGTCGCCGTGCGGATCAGACGCCGCAGCATCGATTTCTCTTCGACGATCTGGGCGTAGTACTCCACGTTGGCGGCGGTCGGAACGACCGTGGCCAGCTTGGCCAAATAGCTGACGCCCCCGACCTCGTCCAGCTGCTGGCGATCGCTGAGATACGCCGTCAGCGTGACGAGGTCGATCGGCTGATTGTTCTCGCCCAGCTCGATCATCGCTTCGAACACGATCTGATGCTGGTTCAAGTAGAAGTCTTCGGGACGGATCTTCTCCATCGCCGTAATCAGAGCTTCCGCCTGCAGCAGGACGGCGCCAAGCACCGCCTGCTCAGCTTCCGTATTCTGAGGGGGAACCCGGTCAAACATCAATCCGTCCTGGCTCATCCCCGTAGTCCCTCCGTTCTCATTCTTCCGCCGCCTGCACCTTCAGCTTGCCCTTCACCTGAGGGTGCAGCTTGACTTCCAGATTGCTGAACCCGAGCGCGCGGATCGGCTCCTGGAGCTCGATCTTGCGCTTGTCGATCTTGATGCCTTCCTGCTTCTCCAGCGCTTCGGCGATCTGCTTCGTCGTGATGGCTCCGAACAGACGGCCGCCTTCTCCGGCTTTGGTCCGCACGACGATCGTCAGCGTTTCCAGCTTCGCGGCCAGCGCCTCGGCATCCGCCTTCTCCTGGGCCTTGCGCTTGTCCTCCGACGCCTTCTGCATCTCCAAGTTCTTGATGTTGCCTGCTTCAGCCGGCTTTACGAGCCCTTTCGGGAGCAGGAAATTGCGTACGTAGCCTTCCGACACTTCCTTGATTTCGCCGCGCTTGCCTTGGCCTTTTACGTCCTGCAGGAATATGACTTTCATTCGAACAACTCCTCTTCCTCATTCATTTGGCTCAGCACCGCCCTGAGCTTGGCTTCCACCTCGCGCACGGAACCGTCCATCTGGCAGGCGGCATTCGTGAGATGTCCGCCGCCGCCCATCCGTTCCATGACGACCTGGACGTTCATCTGGCCGAGCGATCTCGCGCTGATGCCGACGAGTCCGTCCTGGCGCTCCGCAATGACGAAGGACGCATAGACGCCCGTCATGTTCAGCAGCGTATCGGCCGACTGCGCGATCAGCAGCTGGGAGTAGCGCTGGCCCGGCTCCGTTACGGCAAGGGCGATGTGTTCATGCACGATTTCGGCATGCTTGATGATATCGGCTTTCTTCAAATATTCTTCCAAATCTTCCTTCAGCATCCGCTGCACCATCGACGTATCGGCGCCGTTGCGGCGCAGGAACGATGCCGCCTCGAACGTGCGGGCGCCCGTGCGCAGCGCGAAGCTTTTCGTGTCGACCGTGATGCCGGCGAGCAGAGACGTCGCTTCGCGGATGTCGAGCACGAGCCGGTCGTGGATATACTGAAGCAGCTCCGTCACCAGCTCGCAGGCCGATGAAGCATAGGGCTCCATGTAGATCAGCACCGCGTTCGGGATGAACTCCTCCCCGCGGCGGTGATGGTCGACGACGACGATCCGGCCGGTCTGGCTGAGGATGCGCGGCACCTTGAGCATCGACGCCTTATGCGTATCCACCACGACGACCAGCGTGCGGGCATCGACGAGCCCGAGGCTCTGCTCCGGCGAGATGAAGCGGCGGTACAGACGCTCGTCTTCCTTGAGCAGCTCCATCATCTTCTGGATGGACGGGTTGATGCCCTCCAGGACGATGAACGCTTCCTTGCCGAGATGCTGGGCTGCCTTGGCGACGCCGATCGCAGCGCCGATGGCATCCATATCCGGCATCTTATGGCCGACGATGACGACCTTCTCGCTCTCGCGGATCATATCGCGCAGCGCATGGGCGATGACCCTTGCGCGCACGCGTGTCCGCTTCTCGACCGCGTTGGATTTGCCGCCGTAGAAGCTCTGCCGCTCTCCCACCTTCACGGCCGCCTGGTCGCCTCCGCGTCCAAGCGCCATGTCCAGGCTGATCTGAGCCCATTGGCCAAGCTCCGATATGCTCGAAGCCCCCGCCGCGAAGCCGATGCTGAGCGTCATCGGAATCTTGAGATCTCCGGTCATCTCCCGAACTTCGTCCAGGATGATGAACTTGGACAGCTCCAGCTGCCGCAGCGCCTTCTGGTCGGTGATGAGCAGGAACCGGTCGGAGTTGAGCCGCTTGATATAGAGGTTCTCCTGCTGCGACCATTCTGTGATTTCCGTCGTGACACGGGACAGCAGCGTCGTCCGCTGCTGATCGTCCATCGACTGCGACACCTCGTCGAGGTTGTCGATGAACACGATTCCGAGCGCGAGCTTCTCTTCTTCATAAGCCTTGGACAGCTGCCACATCTCCGTGATTTCACGGATGTACAGAAGCTTCTCGCCCGGCTTGAACAGCAGCTCGTAAATATCGGCGCCGACGGAGACCTCCATCTTGCCCGGCCTATCCTTCGCCTGGGCGAGCGCGGGGAACAGGTCGAGCAGCGGAATGCCGACAACCGAATCCCGGTCCATCATGTCCGCGACAAAAGGATTATGCCACTCTACGATACGATCGTCATTGAATAGAATGATACCGAAAGGCAGCTCGTTGATGACCTCGCTGCCGACTTTTTTGACACGGTAGGACAAGGTGCCCAAATATTTCTTGAGATCCTTGCGGAAAGCTTTCTCCGCCAGGAAGATATAGACGCCGCAGAGGATCGTGAGGACGAACGCGGCCGCGCCAAGCGGCCACTCGAACCAGAACAAGGTCGCCGACAACGCGATCATGAGGACGAGAGCCAGCACCATATGGGTCCCGTGCCAGCGCTTAAGAAGCAACTTCGGCATAGTACACGCCCCTGTTCAATGTTTCTGGAACGACTTGCGGATCGGGAAGGCCGCATCCAGCACTCCGATCAGGCTGAGCGGAGGGAAGATGAGCAGGATGATGCTGATGATGACCGGAACGGGCTTCGCCCAGCCCTTCTGATGGGCCAGGAAGAAGAAAAAGCCCATCGCCTGGACCGTAAAGGCCATGCGAAGCAGCGGAACCAGGTTCATCAGAGCTACCGACAGGAACGAGCTGTCCCCGGCCGGGATGAACATCTGCACGACCAGCGCAATCAGATAATACGTGACGAGCACCCGGGGCAAGCGCCATTCATGGGCGGGCGGCATTCCCGGGACAGCCATGCCGAAGCCGGCTAGCGCCCTCCGGGACAAATACTGCGCGACAGCCGTTGCCGCGAACGCCATCAAGAGCAGCGCCTGAGGAATCGCCTGTACGGTCATCTTCACGACCATATCGGTATTCTCCGGCGTCCAAATATCCGACATCATGCCTTGGCTCGCCACGTTGCCGAGCATATCCTGGATCCGGTCCTGCATTTCGCGGATCAGAGAGACGCCGAATACCGACTCGAACACGAGCAGCTCGACCAGCGCCAGCCCGAGTATCGTGAGCAGCACCGCTGTCATGGTTCTGCGGACGGGCTTGCCTTGCCGGTAATGGTGGCCCATGACGATCGCGGGTACGAGAAAGAAGAGTCCGATAATGACAGAGGCTGGTCCGCTTCCCGGCACGAAAAAGGCGATCAGCAATACCGGCACGATATGAGCGGCGAACATTCCTCTGGACAAAGTGGCGTATAGAACCACGAACGGCACCATGATCAAGGCGACGGTCAACCAGTTCAGCAGCGGCACTCCCATAGAGAGCAGCAGCAAGAGAGCAATAGCGCTCCACAGGATGGATTTCCCACCGAATTTCAAACCCGTTCACCTCTTGGATTAATAAAGGTCTATCTAAGCGCCTCCCGGCAAAAAACGCAGGAAGCTGTACCTCTCATTATAACACAAATCCACCCGCTGCAAGCTACGCCCGAACCGCCGGGATTGCCTGCCTCTCTTCTCCTGCGGGACGCCCCGCCGTTTCAGCCGCCGTCCGGTAATTGGCTGCCGGCGAATTCCGGCCCGACCGGCTGCTGCGGCAGCTTGGATCCGCGGCAAAAAATGCCCTGCCGCAAACGCGGCAGGGCATGCAGGAAGCTTGCTTCAGGATTTCTCCTGGAAGATGGATTTGGCGCAATAGTCGATGATGTCGCTGCGCCGAACGATGCCGATATAGCGCTGCATGTCGTCGACGACCGGCACGAAGTTCTGAACCTTGGCAAGCGAGATGAGATCCTCCATGTTGGCATCGATCCGGACCGGCTTGTTCCTCACTCGCATCGGAACCTCCGACAAGGTGGCGCGGCTGGTCTGCTCGAAGCTGAGATTCTCGTTCTTCATGAACCAGAGAAGGTCGCCCTCCGTCACCGTGGCCGCGTACGCGCCGTTCTTGTCCAAAATCGGCACCGCCGTATAACGATGGTACTCCATCTTCTCCAGCGTCTGCCGAAGCGTCGCTTCAAGCGTCAGTGTAATCGTCTCTGCCTTGGGCAGAAGAAAAAAAGCAATATTCATTTCTCAGCTTCTCCTATCTTGGAGAAGGTCACTGGTTCTCATCGGAAGAAGCCGTCGTGACCTCCGGTCCTTTGCCGGATCCGCTCTTGGCATCGTTGGTCGACCCCGAGGCGGCGTCCAGCGTTTCGCTGTCCTTCGATGCGGCGCCCGTCAGCTGCTCCATCGTCAAGGATTTGTTCATCCAGTCGGCGATCAGCTTCTTGCTCGCTTCAACGTCTTTCTCGTCGGCAAAGTAGTACCAGGCCCCATTCTCGTTAAGCTTATGCCCTTCGCCCTTGAGCGTGTGGGTATAAATGGCGCGGTTGCCGCTTTGCAGCATCGCCTTGGCTTTGTCGATCATCTCGGATGGCGGAATGTCGGTCGCGAAGTTTTTGCCCATGATGCCGACGAATTCCGGAATGCGCGTCCATGAGGATACGCTTGAAGCCTCGTCCATGATCGATTCAACGAACGCCTGCTGGCGCTCGGTGCGGCTGATGTCCCCGCCGGCATCTTCGCGGTAGCGGACGAAGTTGAGCGCGTCGGTGCCGTTGTACTTGCTCTGCCCGGCCTTGACGACGAACTTCTCATGATCGGCTTCCTTGTTGACGAGATCCTTCTCGACCGGCAGCGGAATGCCGCCCATCGCGTCGATCAGGTTGCGGAAGCCCTCGAAGTTGACCGCGGCATAATAATCGACCTGGTTGCCGAGCAGGTTCTCCACCGTGTCGACGGCCATTTTGGCTCCGCCGAATGCATAGGCATGCGTGATTTTGTCCTTCTTGTCCTTGCCGACGATCTCCGTGTAGGTGTCGCGCGGCATGGAGACCATCAGGATCGCTCCATCGGAAGGACGCACGACCGTAAACATCATCGTATCCGAGCGTCCTTGCTCGGCGCCGCGCGCATCCACTCCAAGGAGGAGGACAGAGTACGGGTCGGCTTTTTGATATTTCACGGGATTGGCTTCAGGCCGCTTGCTGTCGACGGTCGGCTGGTACGAGTCCGCAAGCTGCCTCTCCACTTTTTTGGAAAGAAACATATCAAAGCCCCATAAGGCGAGAGTAGTCCGGTTGAAATAGCCTACGGTTCCCAGAACGAGAACGACGGCCAGGACGGAAGCCGTCCATGTCCACGCCTTGCGGGCGCGAGATTTTTTGGGTTTCATGGGTGAATTCCTTTCTGCTGAGGGTGCACGGCTTATTCATTTTAGCTTAACTGTAGACGAGTAACCTTAAAGAATAGTTACAAATTGCTTAAAACTTGCCCGCAAATACCCCTGTATCCATCGCATACCCGCGCGCCAATGCACATAAACATGGCCTAATGACTGTATTTTATGGAAAAGGAGCCTGGACATGCACCCTTCTCCAAGAAGACCCGATCCGTCTTCCACCGGCCTCGATCCTCGGTTGGCCGCTTTCCTCGGTTATCTCGGCAGCTTCGTCGGAGCCTTCCTGCTCCTTCTATTGGAAAAGAAGAGCCGGTATGTCCGCTTCCATGCCGTGCAATCCATCCTATTCTCCGCGGCTTACCTATGCCTGAGCATGGTTTTCGCCCTCATACCCATCATCGGCTGGCTGCTGGGAGGATTGCTTGCTCCGCTCGCCCTGCTGGTCTGGATCGGCCTCATGATCGTTTCCTTGCAGGGCAAGCAGGCCCGGCTTCCCGTACTCGGGGACTGGGCCGAGATGATCAGCGGCGAGTTCTAGCCAGGTCAATTCAGGAACAGCGTGGCGTTGCTGTACCTTCTCGACAGGGAATGGAAATAGGCGGCCTGGACGGAGAATACGGCGATCAGCAGCAGATTGCCGAGCGCTTCGGCCTCCGCTTCATCCAAGCCGGACAAGCCGCTTATATAGCGGCTTGCTCCTTCCCTGGCCTTGGTCTCCAGGCTGCTCTCCATGCCGTTGCCGGACACGGTCTCCGAGGGAGCCGCGTCAAGAATTTGATCTCCGTCAGCATCCAATTCTTCAAATAGAGCAGAATAAGCTTGGTAAAAGTCCACGGGGCTGAGAAGGCTTTTCTCTCCTCCACAGCCGAACAGCCGGCCCAGAAGCTTGCGGATGGACTCAAAATCCAGACTGGCCTTCAGATCATCGATAATGAATAGAAGCGCCGCCTGTTCAAGCGAGTACTTCTTGCCGGCTTTGGGCGATTCAAAGAACCGCTTGAAGTCCCGCTTGACCCAGTTCTGCATGGCGGTGATGGAAAGGCCCGCGTAAGGAATCAGCTGACCGAGAGCCGCAACTTCCTGGAGCGACATTCCCTTGAGCCCCTGACCCTTCATCAGCTTCTCCAGAACGGCCGGCCAATCCGTGGACAGGAACGCCGGCAGTGCCCTGCCCGAGCTTACTTGCTTGCGATGGCCTTTTTTCCAAGCCTGCTGGACGATCTGAATCGGGGTGTGGTCACCCTTCCCGTCCAAGGACATGAGTAGCTCCGCCATTTCGCTGCGCTTAAGCAGAAATGATTCCACTGCCGCTTTCCTCCCTTCGGATTCGTTATCCGATCATATGAACCTATCATAAAGCCCGCAAATAAGCCTGTAAAGGCAAGCGCGGGCATGAAAAGAGCTTATTCCTGCACGACAAAGACCGCTCATGAGCTTATACCGTCCGGCAAGGCCTTTTCAAACAGTTGAAGAGAGCTCCTCAAGTTCGTTATACTGGTTCATAAGAACTTATTCTAAGATGAAAAGGATGTCGATGTACACGAATGGACAGTATAGGCTTAAATTTGGCTTTGGTGGCTTTGCTTATCCTTTTGACCGCCTTCTTTGTAGCAACGGAATTCGCCATTATCCGAATCCGCCCCAGCCGCGTCAATCAGCTGGTGCTTGAAGGCCGCAAAGGCGCCTTAGCCGTGCAGCGCGTTACCAGCAACTTGGACGGTTACCTGTCCGCCTGTCAGCTCGGTATCACCATTACCGCCCTCGGTCTTGGCTGGCTCGGCGAACCGACCATTGAAAAGCTGCTGCATCCGCTATTCACTCACTTCGAATTGAATGAGAGGCTGAGTAGCTTACTGTCCTTCTTGATCGCTTTTGTCATCGTGACCTATCTTCATGTGGTCGTCGGCGAGCTGGCCCCCAAATCCTGGGCGATCCAAAAAGCCGAATTCATCAGCTTTCTCGTTGCCAAGCCGATCATCCTGTTCCATAAAGTGCTCTACCCGTTCATCTGGGTGCTGAACGGCTCCGCCAACGGCCTGATCCGCCTGTTCGGCCTGCATCCCGCCAAGGAGCATGAGGACGCCCACTCGGAAGAGGAAATTCAGATCATTCTGAGCGAAAGCCTCCAGAGCGGCAAGATCAACACGACTGAATACGGCTATGTCAGCCGGATCTTCGCTTTCGATGAAATGGTCGCCAGAGAGATCATGGTGCCCCGCACCGATATGGTCTGCCTGTTCACGAACCATACCCGCGAAGAGAACCTGGCTGTCATCCAGCGTGAACAATATACCCGCTTCCCTGTCGCTACCGAGAGCAAGGACAACATCGTCGGCATGATCAATACAAAGCAGCTCTTCCTGACTTATCAGGAAGACAAGGAATTCAAGATGAAAGATCTCATTCACCCCGTCCTGTCGGTGCCGGAGAGCATCCCGGTCAAGCAGCTTCTGCAGCGCATGCAGCGCGACCGCGTGCATATCGCCATTCTTGTGGATGAGTACGGCGGCACGTCCGGCCTGATCACGATCGAGGACATTCTGGAGGAGATCGTCGGCGAGATCCGCGACGAGTTCGATGAAGACGAGCGCCGCGAGATCGAGAAGCTGGAGGAGAACTGCTACCTGCTGGACGGCAAAGTCTCCCTCGATGAGCTTGGACATATGGTCAGACATGACTTCAACGACGAAGACACCGATACGATCGGAGGCTGGCTCTACGCCCGCATCCCGTCGCCGAAGCCCGGATTCCGATACGAGTTCGACAACATGACCTTCATCATCCGCGAAGCGAGCAAGAACCGGATCCGCAAGGTCGAGATGATCATCCGCGATTCGGCCGATGAATTCGAAGATACTCCTGAGCTTCATGATCAAGAAAACTGATCAGCTTGCAGCCCTGCGCTCTTATGCGCGGGGCTTTTTTTTGCATGCCGAAGCGGCTATCCAGACAAACTAAAAACAGCCCCTCCGGAAACCCGGAAGAGCTGTTGTCGCAACGGCTTAGTTGTCCGTCGTATATGGCATCAGTGCAACTTGACGCGAACGCTTGATAGCGGTCGTCAGGGCGCGCTGGTATTTCGCGCTCGTACCCGTAACACGGCGTGGCAGAATTTTGCCGCGCTCGCTGATGAATTTCCGGAGCAGATCCGTGTCCTTGTAATCAATGTGCTTGATTTTGTTCACGGTGAAGTAGCAGACTTTACGGCGCTTGTTACGGCCGCCTTTGCGGAATTTGCGTTCTGGACGCTCGCCGCCGTCTTCTCTTTGCTTGAATCCCATGGTTTATCCGTCCTTTCTAGTTAGAATGGCAAATCATCTTCGGAGATGTCGATGGGGCGTCCGTCATCCGAGAATGGATCCCGGTTTCCCTGAGAACCTCCACCACCGCCGCGATTGCCCCCGTAGGAACCCCCGCCTTGGTTGCCGCCGCTCGACTGGCCGCCGCCGTATCCGCCACCGCTGCTGCCGCTTCCGCCGCCATTGCCGCTTCCACCGCTGTAGCCGCCGCTTCCTCCTGCATTGTGCGAGCCTTCTTCACGCGAACCGCCATCGCGGTTACCGGATTCAAGGAAACGGACATTGTCGGCAATAATTTCCGTCACATAGACGCGCTTGCCTTCATTGTTCTCGTAGTTCCTCACCTGCATCCGGCCTTCAACCGCCGTCAGACGGCCTTTGCGCAGATAGTTGGCGCACGTCTCGGCAAGCTGCCTCCACGTGACAATCGGAATGAAATCGGCCTCGCGTTCCCCGGACTGGCTGTTGAAGGGCCGGTCTACCGCCAGCGTGAATTGCGTTACCGCCACGCCGGATGGGGTATAGCGAAGTTCTGGATCTTTGGTCAATCTGCCAATCAGAATGACACGGTTCAACATCGTACCCGCCTCCCAAGTTCAAACAATCTTGGCTTACGCTACGTCTTTGACGATCAGGTAACGGATAACATCATCCGTGATTTTGATGACGCGATCCAGCTCGTTGATCACTTCGTTGGTTCCGTTGAAGTGGACGAGAACGTAGATGCCGTCACGAATCTTGTTGATCTCATACGCAAGACGGCGCTTGCCGAGAATATCGGACTTGGTAACTTCTCCGCCATTGTTGATGATGCCATTGAACTTTTCGACGAGAGCTTGAACGGTTTCTTGCTCCGTCTCTGGACGAATGATGTACATCACTTCGTATTTGCGCACTTTGATTCACCTCCTCTTGGACTAAGCGGCCCTTTCTGCCTAAGCATAAGAGCAAGGAGCGAGAGACTTAACTCTAACTCGCATACCCACCTACTATATCAGAACAGCTTGTACGATGCAAGCTGAGCGGAGGCTGCTTCCAGATTTTGAACGGCATTTGAGCATCTTCCGCCTGTACGCTCCATAAAAGCGGTTTCTGCTTGAAAACCATTGCCACGGTCAAGGAAACGACCGGGTCAAGCCCTTCTATTCGCCTATCCATGCGAATAATTGCCGCTGATGATTCGCTCCCGGGAAGCCGAAACTATAAGTCCGGCGCGTCATGTCCGCAACGGACATGGGCGGTCGGAAAATCCGCGGACGAGGTGAATCGTAATGGGCGAACGCACCAAGTTTGAACAAGGCTTCAAGGCTCCGAACGACGGATGGTACATGGAGGCCGGCGAGGACTCCTTCCACATGGGGATCTCTCACCCCAAGAAGATCTCGCTCAAGAAGGGGCAGCATTTCCCGAAAACCTCGAACCACAACCGAGTCTGGGTGAAAATGCCGAAGGTCTGATTTTATTTCTGATCGGGTGAATAAGGCAGCCGGCCTCCGCCCATACTATCCTTGACGGCGCGACAAGATGAGGGTGTGGTTCCGTTGGCCGTAAAAAGCGTAAGGACACTGCAGGGAAAGCACGTACATGAACGCATAGAAGCGAGGGGTTGTGCCAAAGACATTTGTCTGCAGGGACATCGCCGCAGCAGGCAGGGAAGTCGCTAGACATCCATTGCCGGGCGGCATTCCGGATTTCGATGAGGGAAGTGCAGCTTGAATTGCGAACTCCATTAAGCGCCGTCGGAAGAGGACCCGCAAGGGTCCTCTTTTCCGTATCTGCAGGTAAAGTCCGGCAAGTAAAAATAGACGCAAAAAAGCGGCTCTTGCAAAGAGCCGCGTCAGATGCAAATGTTATGGCGGAGAGGGTGGGATTCGAACCCACGCACGCCTTGCGACGCCTAACTGATTTCGAGTCAGCCCCCTTGGGCCACTTGGGTACCTCTCCGCAAGCAAAAATTATCATACCATAGCAGGTCTATCGTACGCAAGAGCAGATGAAAAGTCTGACAATTCGTACGGCCGAGCCCAAGATGCCGTCACGACCGAGCATTTCTGCTCCCCGCTCCCGTTCGTCAGCGTTCAGGAAGCCGATCCGCTCTCCCCTTGCCTGTCCTCCGGCGCAGCGGAACGAAGCACCTTTTTCATGTTCTTCTCGAACTTCGCCCGGGGGATCAGGACGCTGTGCTTGCATCCGGTGCACTTGATGCGGATATCCATTCCCATCCGAATGATCTCCATTTCATTCGTTCCACATGGATGCGGCTTCTTCATCAGCACGACATCGCCAAGCTCGAATTGCTTGCGTTCCATCGCTTCATTCCCCCTTCAGCGCTTGATCACAGCCGGGCGGCCGCCCCAGCGGTAAGTTCCCTTCATCTTACCATGGGCTGTGAGATCAAGCCAGCGCATCTTGCTGCTCGTCTTCACGCTCCCGCAGCAAGCGCTGCAAGTCCATATTGATCTGCCTGGTCACGGAAGCCTCCGTGTTCGGCATGCATTCCGCCACGATGCGCAGCTTGTACTCCGCAGTCGTCATGGAGGATATGCCGAGCAGCTCCGGAGGCTTGACGAGGTTGGCGTTCTCCATGCCGGCAAGCATGTCCTTGACCAATGCGGCCGTCTCATCCAGCCTGTCCGCATTGGGCATGTCTACATCGATGACCGCGAGCGAGTTGTTCCGCGAATAGTTCGTCACCTGCGCGATCGTTCCATTCGGAATGATATGGACTTCGCCGGTCCAGCTCTTCAGTCTCGTCGTACGGAGGCCGATCAGCTCCACGGTGCCTTTATAGGTTCCCGTCTGAATGATGTCTCCAACGGCGAACTGATCCTCCAGGATGATGAAGAATCCGGTGATGACGTCCTTCACCAGACTCTGGGCGCCGAAGCCGATGGCCAGGCCAAGCACGCCTGCGCCGGCCAGCAGCGGGCCGATCTGGATGCCGACCAAGGGCAGCACAAGCATCGCCGTAATGAAATACACCACATAGGAAGCGACATTCTTCATCAGCCGGCCAACCGTGACGACGCGACGCGTCTGCAGCGGCACTTTGGATTCCCGCTCCAGAATCCGATCGATCGACTTGTTGACGATCAGGATGATAAGCCGGCCGATCAGCAGGATCAAGGCGATCTTGATCAGGATAATTCCCGAATCGACCCAGAACGTTGAGGAAAACTGCTCCTTCATCGCCGAGAGGAACTCATTCGTCTTTTCTGCCGCTTGATCGGCCGCAGAAGCGAGGGTTCCTTCATTGTCGGGACTTGCTGCATTTTCCACCGCTGCGTTCGTCAAATAGGGGTTCATCTATACCTCTCCTTTCACCCGGCAGAGCGGCAGCAACCGCCTTTGCCGGGCATGTCTGTGCAAAGGGATAAGGCGCCCCAGGAAGGGCGCCTCGCAATGATTCTGTCGATCGATTGCAGCGCATCCATCCACGCCTGGCCGCCTTGCGCTGGCCAGTGAGCCGCCAGCGAACGGCAACCCGCCCTTCCAAGGCTCGGGACGGTTCGTTGATGAGGCTGCCAGGACCAAGCAGCTGCTTGGTCCGCTGAGATCGCTGAGCCGCCGGTAGGCCGCCTATTCCTGCACCTCGTCGTAGCCGTCCTCCGTCTGGCGGAAGATGCCCCGGATGTCGACGGACTCCTCGGCGATGATCTTCCGCACCTGCACCAGCTCCTCATCGGGAAAGTCGATGGACAGCGCGCAGCCGGCGGTAATCTGTTTGGGCGTCGGGCGAATATCGATCTCGATGTCTGCGTACTCCAGCAGCATTTCGGTCCGCAGCGCCTGCTGCGTGGAATCGAAGGCGATCAGCATGAATTTGCTAGGCTCCTTACCTATCCTCTCCGGAGGCAAGCCCCGCTCGCGGAGCTTGCGCATATCGGATGGATGGTACAAGTATAAATCCGTTCTCTCTACCATATACTAGCTAGTAACAATTCATTTTTGCGGAGGGGATTCTATGAAACGACCTGTGATGAAAGAGCTGCTGCTGAAAGTGCCCCATACCGAGTCCGATGCTGCCGAGCAGCTTGCCAGCCGTCTTCATCTGCATCTCCAGCCTGTTCCGCTTGACCGCCGCATCGTCGTCGTATGCATCGGGACGGACCGTTCCACGGGAGATGCCCTCGGACCGCTCATCGGCACCCAGCTGGCCAAGAACAGCAGCCCTCATTTCGAGCTGTTCGGCACGTTGGACGAGCCCGTTCACGCGATGAATCTCGAGGAGACGATGCTTGAAATCAACCGCAAGGTGTCCAAGCCCTTCATCATCGGCATCGATGCCTGTCTAGGCCAGCTGTCCAGCGTAGGGTGCATCCAGCTCGGACCCGGCCCTGTCCGTCCCGGCGCCGGCGTGAACAAGGATCTGCCTCCTGTAGGCGATATCCATATGACCGGAATCGTCAACGTAGGCGGATTCATGGAATATTTCGTCCTGCAGAATACGCGCCTGAATCTCGTCATGAGGATGGCCGACATGATGTCAGACGTCCTTCATCATACGATCGGCAGCGTCAGAGCCTATTCTATTCACGCTGCAACGCAAGACTGATCGCCTTTTGCTCCTCTTCCGTAAGCGCATAGGCCGAGCTGCCCTGCTGCAGGGGCTTGGCGTACATATACGTCTCGTCCCGGCCATGCAGGCCGGTAAGCACGACACCGCTGCTGTCCTCGTTGACAATAGCCACCGAGAAGCTCATGTCGCTTCCCTGGTTGGAGAACGCATTGTAGCGGAATACGCCGATTTTCCCCTTCATGTCTTTGAGCAGATGTCCGAACTCCGCCAGCTGCTGGCCGTAGCCCTGCAGCCGGTCCTGCTGCTCGTCGAGAGACAGTCGGAGGCCGACGATGACATCTTCCAGACTCGTGACGCCCGTTTGGCCCATGACTTGAACATACTGCCGTCTCAGCTTCGACAGCCTTTTGCCCACAACCGCGATCCAGATGAAAAGCAGCACGACGACAACAGCAAGCAGTCCGATAGCAACTCCGTAATAAGGCGCCTCCATCCATGCATCCATCCATTCATTCATCTTTCCATTAGCTCTCCTAACCCTGTCCCTGCATGGGGTAATGTGACCTGATTTCCCGTATCGCTGTTAGGAACGATTCAGCGTCCTCTTTGGTTGTAGAATAACCGACGCTTGCCCTGACGGCTCCCGTCTCGGCCGTTCCCGCGCTGTAATGCGCCAGCGGCGTGCAATGATAGCCGGACCTTACGGCGATGCCGTAATGCTGGTCCAGGATGAACGACAGCTCCGATGCCTCGACTCCAGCCATCGTAAGAGAGACGATGCCTGTCCTCGGCTTGCCTGCAGCCGGCCCCAGCAGCCTCAGTCCCGGAACGGATGCAAGCTCCTCCATCAGGTAGGAGACCAGTTCCGTTTCTCTTGCATGGATTGCGGCCGTCGTCTGATCCATGACATATTGGACGCCCGCAGCAAGTCCGGCGATTCCCGGCGTATTCGGAGTGCCCGCTTCATAACGATCCGGCCTCACCGTCGGCTGCTCAGCCGATTCGGACTGGCTTCCGGTCCCTCCGTGCAGCAGCGGGACGGGATCAAGCCTGGGGTGGATATACAGGCCGCCGGTTCCCTGCGGACCGAGCAGCGCTTTATGGCCCGGAAACGCAAGGAGGTCGATTCCCATCGCCTCGACATCGATGTCCAGCACGCCGGCAGACTGAGCAGCGTCGACCAGCAGTGGAATCCCTCTTTTGCGGGTTATGGAGCCGATCTCTCCGACCGGCAGAATGCTCCCGAGCAGATTGGAGCTGTGGGCAGCGGCCACGAGGACGGTACGCGAAGTGAGAGCCTGCTCCACTTGCTCCGGCTTGACTTCCCCTTCCGGCGTAGCCTCTATGTAAGTAACCCCGATTCCCATGCTTGCCTTCAAATACTCCAACGGCCTGCGTATGGAATTATGCTCGACTGCCGTCGCAATGACATGATCTCCCGGCTTCAGCATGCCTTTGATCGCAAGATTCAAGGCTGCCGTCGTATTGGCTGCAAAGGAGATATCATTGGGATTCGCGATCCGGAACAGTTTTGCCAGCCTCTTGCGCGCTCCGAATAGAACCCGCCCGGATTGAACGGCCATCTGGTGGCTGCCCCTGCCTGGATTCGCCGTTCCATGCAGCAGGATTTCCATCATCGCCTCGGCCACAGCCGGCGGCTTCGGCCAGGATGTGGCCGCATGATCCAAATAAATAACCGGCTTATTCGATGTCATGGCTATCCTCCGAATTCAGGTAGACTTCAATATGGAAAAGAGGTCCAAAAAACAACAGCATACCTAAGTTTAATCTCTGGAACCAGAGAATACAACTTGGGTATGCCGTATCATGCAGCCTTTTTCATTCACCTGACCCCATTATTCGGAGCGTACTCGTTAGGATTGGAGAAGGTCGAGCAATCTTTCCAGATCCTGCTTATTGTAGTAGGACAGCTCTATCTTCCCCTTGTCCTTCGACGCCTTGATCTTCACGGTTGTTTTGAACCGTTCGCGCAGCGTCTCCTCCAGAGATTCCACGTAAGGATCACGCTTTTTCAGCTTGGCGACGGCTTTCTCAGGCTTTTTATGCTCCAGATCCTGAATCGCCTTCTCCAGCTCGCGGACGCTCCATTCATTGCTGATGATCTGTTTGGCCAGCTCTTTACGGACCTTGTCTTCCTTGACGCCCACGAGAGCTCTGGCATGTCCCATGGAAATTGTTCCACGTGAAACACTGTCCTTGATATCCGCAGGCAGACTGAGAATACGCAGGAAATTGGCGATATGGGAGCGGGACTTGCCGACCTTGAGAGAGAGTTCTTCCTGCGTCAGGTCGAACTTGTCCATGATGGCCTGATAAGCGACAGCGAGTTCGATTGCATTGAGATCTTCCCGCTGCAGATTCTCGATCAAGGCGATCTCCATGACCTGCTGATCCGTGAAATTCCGCACCACAGCCGGAATGGTCGTGTTGCCGCATAATTGGGAAGCTCGGCAACGCCGCTCTCCTGCAATGATCTCATAGCCTTTCAGCACCGTTCTGACGATGATCGGCTGAATAACGCCGTGCTGGCGGATGGATTCCGCAAGCTCGCGAATCGATTCATCCTGGAACGTCGTCCGCGGCTGATAAGGGTTGGCTCGCAGCTGCTTCAGATCGATTTCGATGACCTTGTCATCGTCGTTTACCGAAAGAGACGGAATGAGGGCATCCAGTCCTCTACCTAGCCGCTTGCTCATACTGGATCACTTCCTTCGCCAATTCAAGATAAACTTCGGCTCCTTTGGACTTCGGATCGTAGGTGATGATGGCTTGTCCGTGCGAAGGGGCCTCGCTGAGACGCACATTGCGCGGAATAATCGTCTGGTACACTTTCTGCTGGAAGTACTTTTTCACTTCCTCGATGACTTGGATCCCGAGGTTCGTGCGGGCATCGAACATCGTCAGCAGCACGCCTTCGATTGCGAGCGAAGTATTGAGATGCTTTTGGACCAGACGGACTGTATTGAGAAGCTGGCTTAGTCCTTCAAGCGCGTAATATTCACATTGTATAGGAATGATGACGGAATCGGCTGCCGTCAGCGAATTGATGGTCAAAATGCCGAGCGACGGCGGGCAGTCGATCAGGACGTAATCGTATTCATTTTTCAACTGCGACAATGACTTCTTCAGCCGTACTTCCCGGGATATAGTCGGGACCAGCTCGATCTCCGCCCCGGCAAGCTGAATCGTCGCAGGAATAATGGAGAGATTGGGGACCGCGGTCGGCGTCACCGCTTCATGCGGATCGACCTCATTGATAAGAACGTCATAAATACTGTTTTCCACGTCGGCTTTGTTGATTCCTACGCCGCTGGTCGTATTGCCCTGCGGATCGATATCGACAAGCAGCACCTTTTTGCCGAGGGAAGCCAGGCAAGCGCCCAGATTCACGGATGTCGTCGTTTTGCCGACGCCGCCCTTCTGGTTCGTAATGGCGATGATTTTGGACAACCTTGTCACCTCAATGTTCCATTCTAGTCAAACGTGAACTTCCCTGCGGCCAAGACACAAACCTTATCAGCACGCCTTCATTCAGGCTGGAGAAGGATTCATTCCCTTGTCGGCTAGTGACCGTCATCCTCTGCATGCACGCTGCGTAAAGCGCAGGAAGCCAGTTGAATGTCATTCCTTCCGGCAGGACGAAAAAAAGCGGCTGCTGCCGCTTTCCGTGGATAAGTCTGCGGGCTATATCATGCTGTTCGCTCATGCTGATCATTCGGTATGAATGCCCTTATGTTTAATCATTAATGATTGCTGTAATAAGTATAACGGAATCAGCGCCGGAATACGACATTATCGTTTTGGAATCCGGATGACAATCTCATAGTGGTCGTCATGGTCTTTTTCATCGGTTTTGATCTGCAAGCCCGAACCTGAAACCATTTCGATGGATTGCCGGATCGTGTTGAGGGCAAGCCGGACATCTTTCGTGAAGCTGATCCGCTTCGCTTTTTTTGTTTTGGATGCTTCCTTGTAGAAGGCGACTCTTGCCTCGGTCTGCTTGACGTTGAGCTCTTTAGAGAGCACGTCTTCCAGCACTTTCTGCTGCAGCTCCTCGGTGTCGAGGGCCAGCAAGGAACGGGCGTGGCGTTCCGTGATTTTCCGTTCGACCAGGGCGCTTTTGACCGGCTCGCTGAGACCGATTAATCGGATCTTGTTGGCAATTGTCGATTGGCTCTTGCCGAGCCGCTGCGCGAGGCTTTCCTGGGTAAGGCTGTGCAGGTCGATCAGCTTCTGGTAAGCGACCGCTTCCTCGATGGCGGAAAGTCCTTCGCGCTGCAAGTTCTCAATCAAGGCAATCGAGGCCGCTTGAGAATCGTTGAAGTCGCGAATAATGGCCGGCACCGTATCCAGACCCAGCTTGCTGACGGCGCGCCACCGACGCTCGCCTGCTATGATCTCGTAGCGGTCGCCGCGAACCCGGACGACGATCGGCTGGATGACGCCATGGGTTCGGATCGTCTGGCTGAGTTCCTCGATCCTGTCATCGTCAAAGACGGTTCTGGGCTGATAGGGACTCGTATCGATGCTTCCAATCGGAATCTGCTTGACTTCATCAAGAGCGGCCTTCTGGTCATTCAACCCGAACAGCCGTGAAAATTGTTCCTTCATCATTCTTCAACCACCCGAAATTCAATGTGCCCATGACCTCGATGTTTCTTCCGTGTTGCAGCCGCGGCGGGTCGTGCTTGGCCCCCAAGTCATGGTTGCGGCACCAGGCAGCTTCGCTCAGCTCCAAGCTGAGGAGGCCGGTCGGCATGATCATGCAGCACGGGCAGATCGGAGTGTGTCTCTTGCGGAGAACGGCCGATATAGGCGGACAGCTTTAGCAGGTCTCTCCAGCAACGGGGATATCCTTGTGCGGATGCCGCTTAGCAAGCGGCATCAGCAGTGCTATCTTTCTCCACCAATTCGCTTTTGGAAGAAGGTTTTCCTGCTTGATTTTGGATTTCCAAGAAGTTTTCATGCCTTCCCGCCCCCTTGTTGAGGGACGGACGGAATCGGCAACCTCTTCTCGATCTTCATTGTTCCACGTGAAACAATCAGCGAGGCTTCTTCAGCAGTGAAATTCCACGCACAAGAGGCTGCTTCAAAGGAATTCCGGCTTTGCGCGGATAAGCCGCCGGCGTCCGATCCGTCTTGCGGATAAATACGATGGCGCGTTCGGATTGCTCAAACGGCAGCTTCAACGTTTCGACCCGCTCTGCCTTGGCACGGAGTTCTTTCAAGGCGTACGCCGCCTCATCAAGCTCCTCTTGCGGATTGGCGCCCTTCATAGCTGCGAATACGCCGTCCTTGGCTGCGAACGGCAGACACAGCTCGCCTAGGCCCGCGAGCCTCGCTACCGCTCTCGCCGTCACAACATCATATTGATCCCGGTGCGCTTGAAGGCGGCCGATATCCTCGGCTCTGCCATGCACGCACTGCACGTCCTCCAATTCCAACGCGTCGCATACATGCTGCAGGAAAGAAATCCGCTTGTTCAAGCTGTCGACAATCGTGATTTGAAGATGAGGATAAGCGATTTTCAAGGGAATACTTGGAAATCCCGCCCCCGATCCTATATCGGCCAGATTCTTCGCCTTGGACAGATCCATATAGAAGGCAAGCGAGAGGGAGTCGTAGAAATGCTTTTCGAATACCGCATCCCTCTCCGTGATTCCGGTCAGATTCATCCGCTCGTTCCATTCCACCAGCAGCTCGAAGTAACGCTCGAATTGGTTCAGCTGATGCGGCGCAAGCTCGATTCCTTGGGCGGCGAGAAGCTCGTGAAATGACTTCTGAACTGCATCCATCAGGCTTTCCCCGCTGCCGTCACTCGATTATAATGCTCCAGATGAACGAGCAGAATGGAAATATCCGCCGGGGTAACGCCGGAAATGCGGCTCGCTTGTCCGATGTTGAGTGGACGAATGGACGAGAGCTTCTGCTTCGCTTCCATGGCAAGTCCATGGACGATGCTGTAGTCGATTCCTTCCGGAATCTTCTTCTTCTCCATTTTGCCGAGGCGTTCGACCTGAAGCAGCTGCTTATCGATATATCCCGCATATTTGATCTGGATTTCGACCTGTTCCTTCATATCCGCTGTCAGCTCGTATGGAGCCGCAGCCAGCGGTTCGATGATGGCATAGGACAGTTCCGGACGCCTGAGCAGGGTTAGAGCGTCGGTCGTCGCCTGCAGCGGAGCCGATCCAGCCTGCTCCAGCAGCTCCCGGGCTTCTTCGGGACGGATCTTCACCGTCTTCAAGCGGGCCAGCTCCTCCTCGACACGTCCTTTCTTCACCTGGAACTTGGCATGCCGCTCTTCCGTAATCAATCCGATTTCATAACCGGTCGGGGTCAGACGCAGGTCGGCATTGTCATGCCGAAGCAGCAGGCGGTACTCCGCGCGCGATGTAAGCAGGCGGTAAGGCTCGTTTGTTCCCTTCGTCACGAGATCGTCGATCAGAACGCCGATATAGCCTTGGGAACGGTCAATGACGACCGGATCCTTGCCCTGCACCTTGCGGGCCGCATTGATGCCGGCCATGATGCCTTGGCCAGCCGCTTCCTCGTAGCCTGAGGTGCCGTTGATTTGGCCGGCGGTAAACAGACCTGGCAGCACTTTCGTCTCCAGGGAAGGCCACAGCTGGGTCGGCACGACGGCATCGTATTCGATGGCATAGCCGGTCCGCATCATCTCGACGTTTTCCAGGCCTGGAATCGAACGCAGAATGCTCAGCTGCACATCCTCCGGCATGCTCGTGGACAGCCCTTGCACGTAATACTCGGATGTATCCTTGCCTTCAGGCTCGAGGAAAATCTGATGCTTCGGCTTGTCCGCGAAGCGAACGATCTTATCCTCGATGGAAGGACAGTAGCGCGGTCCCGTGCCCTCAATGACTCCGGAGAACATCGGCGCTCTGTGCAGGTTGTCGTTGATGATCTTATGGGTATCCTCGGAAGTGTAGGTCAGCCAGCAAGGCAGCTGCTCGTTGTCCGCATATTCGGTTTCAAAGGAAAAGAACTGAGGAATCGCATCCCCCGGCTGGATCTCCATCTTGGAGAAGTCGATGCTGTCCTTGTGGACGCGCGGCGGCGTGCCCGTCTTGAAGCGAACGAGCTCGAAGCCGTTCTCTTTGAGCGATTGGGACAGCTTGATCGACGGCTGCTGATTGTTCGGACCGCTTTCGTAGATCAGCTCGCCCATGATGACCTTGCCGCGCAAATACGTCCCGGTCGTAACGACGACCGATTTGGCGCGGTACTCGGCTCCGGTCTTCGTCACAACGCCGACGCAGGCTCCATCCTCGACGATCAGCTCCTCCGCCATCCCCTGGCGAAGCGTCAGATGCGGCGTTTCCTCGATCGTCTTCTTCATCATATGCTGGTACGAGAACTTGTCCGCTTGAGCGCGCAGCGCGTGCACGGCCGGACCTTTCCCCGTGTTCAGCATCCTCATTTGAATATAGGTCTTGTCGATATTGCGGCCCATTTCGCCTCCGAGCGCATCGATCTCGCGCACGACATGGCCTTTAGCCGGTCCGCCGATGGACGGGTTGCACGGCATGAATGCGACCATATCCAGATTGATGGTGAGCAGCAGCGTCTCGCAGCCCATTCTTGCTGCAGCCAAAGCCGCTTCGCAACCCGCATGCCCAGCTCCGATTACAAGAACATCATATTGTCCTGCAGGGTAAGTCATGTTTTTTTCCTCCCGAGCCGGAAAGGCGCTATTTACCGTTCGCCTCTCCCTCTTTTATGAAAAGTGGTTTTCATTTACCAAGTTTCGACTGTTTTTCGCCGAAACCGACCTCTTCCGCTGTCATCTGCTGTCGCCTGTCGCATTGTCGAGTCGGTTATCCACATGTGGATTGTTCCCGTATTATTTCCCCAGACAGAACTGGGAGAAGATCTGATCGATCAACGACTCTCCCGCCGTATCTCCGATGATCTCGCCGAGCAGCTCCCAAGCGGAGCGCACATCGAGCTGAACCATGTCGATCGGAATGCCGTCCTCGGTCGCCGCAACAGCTTCGCTCAGCGCTTGGCTTGCTTTGTTGAGCAGCGAGATATGCCGGACATTGCTCACATAAGTCAGATCCGCGCTCTCAAGCTGGCCTTCAAAGAACAACTCTCGGATCGCTCCTTCGAGCGCCTCCAGTCCTTCTTCCTGAAGCACCGACATCATGACGATCCGGCTATCCGGCAATGCGGCCGCCACTTCGTCCAGCTTCAGCTGAGCCGGCAGATCGCTTTTATTCACGATGACAACGACCTGGCGCCCGGTCAGCTTTGCGAGCAGCTCCCGCTCATCATCATGAAGCGCCTCATTATGGTTCAATACAAGCAGCAGCAGATCGGCGTCCGCAGCAGCAGAGCGGGACCGCTCCACGCCGATCCGCTCCACGACATCAGTCGTCTCGCGGATGCCCGCCGTATCGAGCAGCCGCAAAGGAATACCGGATAATGTAATGTATTCCTCAATAACATCCCGCGTCGTGCCGGGTATATCCGTCACGATCGCTTTGCTTTCCTGAACAAGCGCGTTCAGAAGAGAGGACTTGCCCACATTGGGACGGCCGACGATGGCCGTCGTAATGCCTTCACGGAGAATCTTCCCTTCGGCAGCCGTCTTCAGCAGCCGGCGGATTTCTTCCATGGCGGAACCGCAGCTGTCCTTTATATAAGAAGAAGTCATTTCCGTCACGTCATGCTCCGGATAATCAATGTTGACCTCGATATGCGCGAGCAGTTCGATCAACGTATGCCGCAGCGCCTTGATCTTCCGAGACAAGGTTCCTTCGGCCTGCTTCAAGGCAACGGTATAAGAACGATCGGACTTCGAGCGGATCAGGTCGATGACCGCTTCCGCTTGCGCCAAGTCGATCCTGCCGTTGAGGAATGCCCGCTTGGTGAATTCGCCAGGCTCCGCGACTCGGACTCCCGGCTGCTCCAGGACGAGCTCGAGAACTTTGCGCACCGCCACAAGCCCGCCATGCGCCCCAATCTCGACGACATCCTCCGCCGTGAAGGAACGGGGTCCCTTCATGACGGTCACCAGAACTTCCTCGATGATTTCGCCGCTCGCGGGATCCGCGATATGGCCGTACGTCACCGTATGGGTCGGGGCATCCGCCAGAGAAGTTCGTGACTTCAATATATTCGAAACGCTATCCACCGCTGCAGGTCCGCTGACGCGAATGACGGCAATGCCGCCTTCTCCCAGCGCGGTCGAGATCGCGGCAATTGTATCCTGTATCATGCTTTTCGATTCCTTCCGAGAGCCCCCAGATCTGATTTTTGAGCAAGGGTGCCCGTAATTATGGCAAAAAAGCAATGACTATAGAAGCCATTGCTGCCTGAAAATGGATTTGTGGTATGCCTGAACAGCGTACTATTTGTTTTTTCCTTTGGCCGTTTTAACCGTTTTGGCCGGCGGCGCGGCAGCAGTTGCGACTTCTGCCTTCTTGTCGGCATTACGCACGTAAAGGAAGTAGTTCTGGATGATCGTGTAGATGTTCGTGTAGATCCAGTACAGCGGAAGCGCCGAAGGGAAGCTCCAAGCCATGACCAGAATGAGGATCGGGAAGATCATCATGATGGAATTCATCATCGCCATCTGCGGGTTGTTCGGCTGCGTCTTCTGCATCATTTTGGTCTGGACGTAAGTCGTCAGAGCCGCAATGAACGGCAGGATATGCAGATGGTCGGGCTCGCCGAGCTTGAGCCACAGGAATTCATGGACTCGGATGTCGGCGTTATAGTAAATGGAATTGTACAGAGCAATGAAAATAGGCATTTGGACGATCAGCGGCAGACAGCCCGCCATCGGATTGACCTTATTTTCTTGGAAGAGCTTCATTGTCTCTTCTTGCTGCTTCTGCGGGTTATCCTTGTGTTTCTTTTTGATGTTGGCAAGCTCCGGCTGCAAGGCCTGCATCGCCTTGGAACTGCGGTATTGCTTAATGGTAAGCGGCAGGATCAGCGTACGGACGATGATAACCATCACGAGAATGGCGAGGCCGTATTGACCGTTGAACCAGGTCGCGAAATGGTCGAGCAAATACGAGAAATAATAAACGACATATCTTTCCCACCAGTTGCCCTTCAGCAAATCCTCGGTCGTGGTGGTGTGGCTGTTATTCGGCATGCATCCCGAGAGGACGGCCACCATCAGCACCAGGCTGAGCATGACAAGCCACTTGCGTTTTGAAGCCAAACGGGAAAACAACATGTAAATCTCCTCTCTGAGAGCCTGTCGCAATTCAACCTAAACTATACCATATAATAGGGTCCAAGCAAAACGGCTTCATCATCAAATTATGGTGAAGGACGTTTGCGCGGAGAAGAATAGATAAGCGTTGGTAGCGGGCGTTCTATTCTGCCAAGCAAAACGGCTTCATCATCAAATTATGGTGAAGGACGTTTGCGCGGAGAAGAATAGATAAACCGTGGTAGCGGGCGTTCTTTATTCTCGCGTTTCACAGAATTCGAGACCAACGGCTGCTTGTCCGGCACTTGCCGAGCACCCTCGCCGTCATCGAGGTTTCAGCAGACCCGCCTTGCGCAAAACATGCAGCACGCTGCGCTCAAGCTCCTTCGACGATTTGTCGACGGCTCCCGCCCGGACGATCAGAATCAGATCGGTCTTCTCCTTGATTTCATCCGTATGAGCGCGGACAATTTCTTTCAACACCCGGCGCATGCGGTTGCGCACGACGGCATTGCCGATCTTCTTGCTGGCGGAGATGCCGAGGCGGAACGGTTCCGCCTTCGGCTGCCTGGACCAGTATACGACCAGCTGCCCATTGGCGAACGACTTGCCTCCCCGATAGGTGCGGGAGAAATCCTCGCGTTTTCTGAGCCGTAGTTTTCTCTGCATTTCTCACCGACTCCGTGCGTTGTTAGTTTCAGTATATCCAACTTAGGGCGTGCGCAGGCATGCCGGACGCACCCTCCGCAAGAAGAACAGCATTCGGATCTATCCGCCGGATCGGCCCCCGCATCAAGCAACGGACATCCGGGCAGAAAAAAAGACCACTTGCGTGGTCTCCTCTCTCCAGCCATTGCCCCAGAGGGCGGTCGGCGTGGCAGGCGAAATCCCCGGAAATAAGGGGAATGCCCTTTTGTATTATGCGCTCAGAACGCTGCGGCCCTTCTTGCGACGGGCTGCCAGCACTTTGCGGCCGTTTTTCGAGCTCATGCGCTTGCGGAATCCGTGTACCTTTTTGCGCTTGCTTACGTTCGGTCTGAAAGTCGGTCTCATAATCTATTGCACCTCCCCGATCGGTATATCTTCGTCCTCACTCGGGCATCTGCCGCAGCGGACCGAGGCAGAACCCGGGGACGACTGTCTATCCGAAGTTGCCCTTACGTCATCCCGAGTTAAAAACGCCTTTTTCCATTTAACCACGCAGACATGCGAAAGTCAACCTGAACATGATCGTCCTTCCTCTGAGGCCTGTGTATAACTATCTTCAGATCGCTTCATCTATATAGCATTTTGATTTCCGCATCATTTCTCGACGCTTTTCGACTTTTTCCGCTGTGGAAAGGCCTTCCGGACATAATCGTTTGTGGATAACGAAGAATGTCGAGCTGTCGGCGAAATTTAGTAACATGTGAATAATCAACAGGACTGCTGACGGATACTGTCGAATTTGCGCACAGGCTGTTAACAATATCTAGTGCTGTAGATAACCTTTATACACAAGGACTTGGGATTGTGGATAATATTCTCCAACTCGTTGAAATAGCGCCTTTCTTTTGCTATGATAGATTTGTTTTTGTTGTGGACGGATGCAGTGCCGATAGTTACTTATCAACAACCTGTGGATAACATTGTGAACAACATTATCCCCTTATGCATAACCTTCATCAACAAGTCCTTGCATCTGTGGATGAGGACTCGCCCCGATAGATCCATTTTTTTGACCTATATCGAACCAATCGTTACGACAGGGATAGGAGTGACCGTCT